>NZ_CP017466.1:0-2941886 GCF_002442935.1 Staphylococcus nepalensis
GTATACTATGAATTCTTGTAAGTTATCCACTTATACACATATAAGATGATTGTTTTTGTGGATAATTTATATCCTATTCACAGAGTTATTTACGATTTAGCAACATATTCACACCTATTTGACAGAGGTGATTGTTAAAAAGTATAATTATGTGGATAAGTTATCTAAATATTGATAAATAAAGGGTTATTTTATTAAAAAATATACAAAAACCCTGTGAGTAACTTATGTATATGATAAAGTTATCCACTGATTGTGTGTAAGTTGTGGATAATTATTAACAGCTTGTGATTATACTTATTCACACATGTTATTTTTGTGTATAACTTTTAAAATTTAGAAAGTTGGAGTTTGTTATTATGTCAGAACAAGAAATTTGGGAAAAAGTTTTAACATTGGCTCAAGAGAAAGTCAGCTATCCTAGCTATCAAACTTTCCTAAAAGATACAAAACTTTATTCATTACAAAATGATGAAGCTATCATAGTGATTGATGATCCTTTTGTAGCTAATTGGTTGAAAACACATTACGTTGAAATAGTACAATCTGCATTATATGAAGCTATTGGGCATGAAATCATGCCAGTTTTTTACTCTGAAGATGAATTAGAAAGTTTAAAATCTGAAGAGAAACAAAATAGCAATCAAAAATCTAATGAAAATGAAATAGACTTTGATACAGTCGATGTAGCAAGAATCGGCGATGAACAATTTAATACAAACAATACCTTTGAAACATTTGTCATTGGGCCTGGCAACAGATTCCCCCACGCTGCAAGTTTAGCCGTAGCAGAAGCACCTGCGCAAGCGTATAATCCACTTTTTATATATGGGGGTGTAGGGTTAGGAAAAACGCATCTAATGCATGCTATTGGTCATTATGTTTTAGATAATAACCCGAATGCTAAAGTTATTTATACATCAAGTGAAAAATTTACGAATGAGTTTATTAAATCAATTCGTGATAATAAAACTGAACGTTTTAGAGAAAAATACCGAAACATCGATGTGCTATTAATAGATGATATACAATTTATTCAAAACAAAGAACAAACTCAAGAAGAATTTTTCCATACTTTTAATGACTTACATCAAGCTAATAAGCAAATTGTTATTTCTAGTGATAGACCTCCAAAAGAAATTGCTAAATTAGAAGATCGTTTACGTTCTCGTTTTGAATGGGGGCTAATTGTGGACATAACGCCACCTGATTATGAAACAAGAATGGCAATTTTGCAGAAAAAAATTGGCGAAGAAAATATTAATATTCCTACTGAAGCGCTTACGTATATTGCAAATCAAATACAATCTAACATTCGTGAACTCGAGGGTGCGCTTACACGTGTATTAGCATTTTCAAAATTACAAGGACAACCAATCACAACTGAATTAACTGCTGCTGCTTTAAAAGATATTATTCAAGCACCTAAATCTAAAAAAATCACCATTCAAGATATTCAAAAAGTTGTTGGCGAATATTATAGTGTAAGAATTGAAGACTTTAGCGCGAAAAAACGTACAAAATCAATTGCCTATCCGCGCCAAATTGCTATGTACTTATCACGTGAATTAACTGATTTCTCCTTGCCTAAAATTGGGGAAGAATTTGGTGGCCGTGACCATACGACAGTGATTCATGCTCATGAAAAAATTGTGAAAGATATCAATAATGATCCAACCTTTAAACAAGAAGTTGAAAATTTAGAAAAAGAGATTAGAAACCAATAAAATCGACTGTACTATAACAGATTAAACGAATAAATTGGGAGATATAACAAATTGACGTATTGCTCTGATTTGTGGACAATGTGTAAAAGTAATACACACTGTGCACAAGTTATCCACAGTTATCAGCTGATGGCATACGTGAAATAATTTGAGTTATCCCCTAATCCACAAGCCCTACTACTATTACTACGGGTTTAAAACCTATATAATTATTATATAAACGACTGGAAGGAGTTTAAAAAATGGAATTTACAATTAGAAGAGATTATTTTATAAATCAATTAAATGATACACTAAAAGCAATCTCACCAAGAACAACATTACCTATACTCACTGGTATAAAAATTGAAGTTAAAAGCAATGAAGTGATACTCACTGGTTCAGATTCAGAAATCTCAATTGAAATCACTATTCCTAAACAAGTTGACGGAGAAGATATCATTGAAGTTGCTGAAACTGGTTCAGTTGTACTCCCTGGTCGTTTCTTTGTAGATATTATTAAAAAACTACCAGGAAAAGAAGTTAAATTATCAACGAATGAACAATTCCAAACTTTAATCACTTCTGGACATTCAGAATTTAACTTAAGTGGTTTAGACCCAGATCAATACCCGTTATTACCACAAGTTTCACGCGATGATGCAATTCAATTATCTGTGAAAGTCTTAAAAAACGTGATTGCACAAACTAATTTCGCTGTGTCCACCTCAGAAACACGCCCGGTACTAACGGGGGTTAACTGGCTTATACAGGATAATGAATTAATATGCACTGCTACTGACTCACACCGTTTGGCTGTGCGAAAAGTCGCTTTAGAAGATGCATCTGAAAACAAAAATGTCATCATTCCAGGTAAAGCCTTATCTGAATTAAATAAAATTATGTCAGACAATGAAGAAGAAATAGATATTTTCTTCGCATCAAACCAAGTTTTATTTAAAGTGGGTAATGTAAACTTTATTTCACGTCTATTAGAAGGTCATTATCCAGATACTTCACGTTTATTCCCAGAAAACTATGAAATCAAAATTGGTATAGATAATGGCGAATTTTACCATGCGATTGATCGTGCATCTTTATTAGCACGTGAAGGTGGAAATAATGTTATTAAATTAAGCACAGGTAGTGAATTAGTTGAATTATCTTCAACATCTCCAGAAATAGGTACTGTAAAAGAAGAAGTGAAAGCTAATAATGTTGATGGCGGTAACTTAAAAATTTCATTCAACTCTAAATATATGATGGATGCTTTAAAAGCGATCGATAATGATGAAGTAGAAGTTGAGTTCTTTGGCACGATGAAACCATTTATCTTAAAACCAAAAGACGATGACTCTGTTACGCAATTAATTTTACCGATCAGAACATATTAAAATCTTATAAGAAAGCGTAAGTATTATACTTTTCTAAAAAATTCTTTTTGTACATCAACGAGAATGGCTAAAAAAAGAATTATCAAGAATTAATCCTATAGAGGCAATGTATGATAGGCAAAAAGAGACCCAGATGGGTCTCTTTTTTATATGAAGAAGCTTGAGTTAAGTGAGTTTTATAATTTTTAGAAGTAATTCACCAAAATAAACCGTGTATATTAACAAAGCATATTTTAGTGCATTAAATATATTTAACTATCTACAAGCTATTTAGAGCTTTAATATAAGCATTTAGCAGTCTATTACGAACTTAGATGCCTAAAATTAATAAATGAGCTTAGAAACGCTTTAAAATGCAAAATGATAGATTAATGTAACAGTTTGCTATCGTTACACTTAAAAGTGATGATTTAATATATAGTTAATAAAATTGTTAATAATTAATTTTAAAGTTAGAATATTTTTCTAAAGAAATCGAATAATATGAATAAAAGTTTGTTATAATATATGAGTAATACGTTATTCTAAACACCTTTGTAAATAAATTTCAGAAATAAGTAAAAATAACACACAAGAAAACGCTTTCTAACTGTATTTTACATGAAATTTTTCTAAAAAAAAGGTATAATATATAGATGAGTTTAAAAGGAATGGAGTGATTGATTTGGTTGAAGAAGTAATTGTTGATGGAGACATTACTTTAGGGCAATTTCTAAAGACAGAAGGTATTATTGAGTCTGGCGGACAAGCGAAATGGTTCTTGCAAGATTTTGAAGTAATGATCAATGGTGAGCGTGAAACGCGTCGTGGTAAGAAGTTAAACCATCAAGATAACATCGAAATACCAGAAGTCGGTTCATTTTTGATTATACACCAAGGTGAAGAATGAAATTAAAGACACTCCAGTTAGACAATTACCGTAACTATGAGTCAATCACCTTAAATTGTCATCCTGAAGTCAATATATTGATTGGTGAAAACGCTCAGGGAAAGACAAATTTATTAGAATCTATATATACTTTAGCATTGGCAAAAAGCCATAGAACGTCAAATGACAAGGAATTGATACGTTTTGATAGTGACTATGCTAAAATAGAGGGTGAACTTAGTTATAGGTATGGTGAGATGCCTTTAACAATGTTTATAACTAAAAAGGGTAAACAAGTAAAAATCAATCACTTAGAGCAAAGTAGACTGACACAATATATTGGTCACTTAAATGTTGTCTTGTTTGCACCTGAAGATTTGAACATTGTCAAAGGGGCACCTCAAATAAGACGCAGATTTATAGATATGGAACTTGGGCAAATCTCAGCAGTCTATTTAAATGATTTGTCTCAGTACCAAAGAATTTTAAAACAAAAAAATAATTATTTGAAGCAATTGCAATACGGGCAAAAGACAGATAGCACTATGCTTGATGTCTTAAACCAACAATTTGCAGAATATGCACTCAAAGTTACACTCAGACGTGAACATTTTATTAAGGAACTTGAATCATTAGCAAAGCCTATCCATTCTGGTATTACTGACGAAAACGAAACACTGTCATTGGAGTATTTACCTAGCATCAAGCTAGATGGTGAAGAAAAAAGTGAGACAGAACGCTTAGAGGAAGTCTTAACTTTACTAGATGATAATAAAGATCGTGAAAAAGATAGAGGTGTATGTTTATTTGGGCCTCACAGAGATGATTTAGGTTTTAACGTAAATGGTATGGATGCACAAACTTACGGCTCACAAGGGCAACAAAGAACGACTGCTTTATCTATCAAGCTTGCGGAAATTGAGTTGATGAATATTGAAGTAGGCGAGTATCCCATTCTATTGCTAGACGATGTATTAAGTGAATTAGATGATTCACGTCAGTCTCATTTATTGAGCACAATTCAACATAAAGTGCAGACATTTGTGACTACAACATCGGTTGATGGCATTGATCATGAAATTATGAAAAACGCTAAACTTTATCGCATTAATAAAGGCGAAATTATAAAGTAACAGAAAGTGAAGGTGGAAGCATTGTCAGATGTGAACAACACGGAAGATTATGGTGCTGGTCAGATTCAGGTATTAGAAGGTCTTGAAGCGGTTCGTAAAAGACCAGGTATGTATATAGGCTCAACTTCAGAGAGAGGGCTACATCACTTAGTATGGGAAGTAGTCGACAATAGTATTGATGAAGCACTTGCAGGGTATGCTGACCAAATTGACGTCGTTATTGAAAAAGACAATTGGATTAAAGTAACAGACAACGGTCGTGGTATCCCTGTAGGCATACAAGAGAAAATGGGGCGTCCTGCTGTTGAAGTTATTTTAACTGTATTACACGCTGGTGGTAAATTCGGTGGTGGCGGTTATAAAGTTTCCGGCGGTCTCCACGGTGTAGGTTCTTCTGTAGTAAACGCGTTGTCTGAAGATTTAGAAGTGTATGTTTACAAAGATGAAAATATATATCATCAAGCATATAAAAAAGGTATACCTCAGTTTGACTTGAAAGTCATCGGAGAAACAGATGAAAACACTGGTACGACAATTCGTTTTAAAGCTGATCCTGAGATATTCACTGAAACAACGACATACAACTATGAAATATTGCAACAGCGTATTAGAGAGCTTGCATTTTTAAACAAAGGTATCTCAATCACATTAAGAGATGAACGTGAAGAGGAAACCCGCGAAGACACATATCACTATGAAGGTGGTATTAGATCTTACGTTGAAATGTTAAATGAAAATAAAGAACCTATCCATGAAGCGCCTATTTATGTACATCAATCAAAAGATGATATTGAAGTTGAAATTGCACTTCAATATAACAAAGGCTACGCTACAAACCTTTTAACATACGCTAATAACATCCACACGTATGAAGGTGGTACGCATGAAGAAGGTTTTAAACGTGCGCTTTCTCGAGTATTAAATAACTATGGGATTAATAGTAAAATTATGAAAGAAGATAAAGAAAGACTTTCAGGTGAAGATACACGTGAAGGTTTAACAGCTGTTGTTTCAATTAAACACAGTGACCCACAATTTGAAGGACAAACTAAAACAAAACTTGGTAACTCTGAAGTACGTCAAGTCGTAGACCGTATATTTTCTGAACTTTTTGAACGCTTCTTATACGAAAACCCGCAAGTGGGTCGCACAATAATAGAAAAAGGCATTATGGCATCCCAAGCGCGCCTTGCAGCTAAAAAAGCGCGTGAAGTGACACGCCGTAAGTCTGCTTTAGAAGTCTCTAGTTTACCTGGTAAACTAGCAGATTGTTCTAGTAAAGACCCTTCTCGCAGTGAAATATTTATTGTCGAGGGTGATTCTGCCGGGGGGTCTACTAAGTCTGGACGTGACTCGGAAACACAGGCAATTTTACCGTTACGTGGTAAGATATTAAACGTTGAAAAAGCACGATTAGATAGAATTTTAAACAATAATGAAATTCGTTCTATGATTACTGCTTTTGGTACTGGTATTGGTGGAGAATTTGATCTCAGTAAAGCACGTTACCATAAAATTATCTTGATGACGGATGCTGACGTAGACGGTGCGCATATTAGAACATTGTTATTAACATTCTTCTATCGCTTTATGAGACCATTAATTGAAGCAGGATACGTTTATATCGCACAACCACCATTATTCAAGTTGACACAAGGAAAACAAAAATACTATGTGTTTAATGAACGTGAGTTAGAAAAACTTAAAGGGCAATTAGACCCAAGTCCAAAATGGTCTATTGCACGTTACAAAGGTCTTGGTGAAATGAACGCCGATCAATTATGGGAGACTACAATGAACCCTGAGAATAGAGCGATGTTGCAAGTATCGTTAGATGATGCTATAGAAGCTGACCAAGTTTTCGAGATGTTAATGGGCGATGTTGTTGAGAATCGTAGACAGTTTATTGAAGATAATGCAGTCTATGCAAACTTAGATTTCTAAGACAATGAACTGAATTTTTGAAGGAGGATATCTTGATGGCTGAATTACCTGAATCAAGAATTAATGAACGAAATATAACAAATGAGATGCGTGAGTCGTTCCTAGATTATGCGATGAGCGTTATCGTCTCACGTGCGCTACCAGATGTTAGAGATGGTTTGAAACCAGTACATCGACGTATACTTTACGGCTTACACGAGCAAGGTATGACACCTGATAAATCATATAAGAAATCTGCACGTATTGTTGGGGACGTCATGGGTAAATATCACCCTCACGGAGACTCATCAATATACGAAGCCATGGTAAGAATGGCACAGGACTTCAGCTATCGATACCCTTTAATTGATGGCCAAGGTAACTTTGGTTCCATGGATGGCGATGGAGCAGCGGCAATGCGTTACACTGAAGCGCGCATGTCTAAAATCACACTTGAAATGCTGAGAGATATAAATAAAGATACGATTGATTTTGTTGATAACTACGATGGTAATGAAAGAGAGCCGTCAGTCTTACCATCCAGGTTCCCTAACTTACTAGTAAACGGTGCTTCAGGTATCGCGGTTGGTATGGCTACTAATATCCCACCACATAATTTAACTGAAGTTATAAATGGTGTATTAAGCTTAAGTTATAATCCGGATATTACTATTGCAGAGTTAATGGAAGATATTCAAGGACCGGATTTCCCTACAGCAGGTATCATTCTTGGTAGAAGTGGCGTACGTCGGGCGTTTGAAACTGGACGTGGTTCAGTCCAAATGCGTGCAAGAGCTGAGATTGAAGAACGTGGTGGCGGCCGTCAACGTATCGTTGTGACTGAGGTGCCTTACCAAGTCAATAAAGCACGTATGATTGAAAAAATCGCTGAATTAGCACGTGATAAGAAAATTGAAGGCATTACAGATTTACGTGATGAAACAAGTTTACGTACTGGTGTACGTGTGGTTATTGATATACGTAAAGATGCAAACGCGAGTGTTATATTAAATAACTTGTATAAACAAACGCCATTACAAACGTCCTTTGGCGTGAATATGATTGCTTTAGTGAATGGTAGGCCAAGATTAATTAACCTTAAAGAAGCATTAGTTGAATATCTTGAACATCAAAAAGTAGTCGTTAGAAGAAGAACAGAATACAACTTGAAAAAAGCACAAGACCGAGCTCATATCTTAGAAGGTTTGAGAATCGCTTTAGATCATATTGATGAAATTATTCGTGTGATTCGTGAATCTGACACTGATAAGGTTGCAATGGCAAACTTACAAGAACAATTCAAATTAACTGAACGACAAGCGCAAGCAATACTAGATATGCGTTTAAGACGTTTAACAGGTTTAGAAAGAGATAAAATTGAATCTGAATATAACGAATTAATTGCTTATATAGACGAGTTAAAAGCAATTCTTGCAGATGAAGAAAAATTATTACAACTTGTACGTGACGAATTAATTGATGTACGTGAACGTTTCGGTGATGAACGTAAGACGGAAATCCAATTGGGTGGTCTAGATAACATTGAAGATGAAGACCTTATACCAGAAGAACAAATTGTTATTACGTTAAGCCACAATAACTATATTAAGCGTCTACCAGTTTCAACATATAGAGCACAACATCGTGGTGGTCGTGGCGTACAAGGTATGCAAACGCTAGAAGAAGACTTTGTAAGTCAGCTTGTAACATTGAGCACCCATGATCATGTCCTATTCTTCACAAATAAAGGCAGAGTTTATAAACTAAAAGGATACGAAGTTCCTGAACTCTCGCGTCAGTCTAAAGGTATTCCAGTAGTCAATGCAATAGAACTCGATAATGACGAAACAATTAGCACAATGATTGCTGTTAAAGATTTAGAAAGTGAAGAAGATTATTTAGTGTTTGCAACATTGAATGGTATTGTTAAACGTTCAGCGTTAAGTAACTTCTCACATATTAACAAAAACGGTAAGATTGCTATTGGTTTCAAAGAGGACGATGAATTGATAGCAGTACGATTAACAGACGGGGATGAAGATATTCTCATCGGTACATCGCATGGTTCGCTCATCCGCTTTAATGAAACAGCATTACGTCCATTAGGGCGTACAGCTGCAGGTGTTAAAGGTATTACGCTCAGAGATGGCGATAGTGTCGTAGGACTAGACGTTACTAAAGCAGAAACAGATGACGAAATCCTTGTAGTAACAGAAAATGGTTACGGTAAACGTACGCCAGTAAGTGAATATCGTTTATCAAACCGTGGCGGTAAAGGAATTAAAACTGCAACAATCACAGAACGTAATGGTAAAGTAGTATGTATTACTTCAGTTGAAGGTAAAGAAGACTTGATGATTGTTACAAATGCAGGCGTCATTATCCGTATAGGCGTAGAAGATATTTCACAAAATGGCCGTGCTGCACAAGGTGTGAGATTGATTAAATTAAACGAAGATCAATTTGTTTCTACGGTAGCTAAAGTAGATGAAGAAGAAAAAGAAGCTGAAGAAAACGAGCTACAAGAAACAGATGATGAAGTAATTGAAAGTACTGATAATGCAAGTGAAAATCAACAATCAGAATCAGTAGTAAATGATCATTTATCAGAGGATATTGTCCACACAGAAACAGAAGATGAGGATGAAACAGATGAAGACGGTCGCCAAGAAGTAAGAGAAGACTTTATGGACCGTATCAACGAAGACATTGATAACGAAGATAATGATGAAACGTAAATTTAAATGATGTAATCCAAGAAATGAGCCTGAGGCATATATTGAAATGTCTCAGGCTCATATAATATTGGTAGCATATGACTAGGATTGAAAATATATATTTTCAACCCTAGTCATTTTAGTAAGGAGCGAGACAATGCATTCTTTTTAGAAAAATAGATTTTTGTCTCACTCTTTTTGTATTATTTAATTTTCTAATGATTTCATTGCATATGGAATTTCACTTATCAGTTGAGATGGCGGTACAACATACATTTTATCAGACAATGTTTCACCAATATAACTATGCGTATAAGTTGCACTTGTGACTGCTTCTTTGAGGTCATTGAATTGTCCCACAAAGCTTGTAATCATACCAGCAAGTGTATCGCCCATGCCACCTGTAGCCATTGCTGGCGTACCAATTGGAAGCTTGCATTCACTATCTTTAAAATAGATTTCAGTGCCGTGCATTTTTAACACAATTGTTGCGCCAATGTTATCAACCGCTTCACGATTACGTTCGTGAGTTTGTTCTTCTATTGGAATACCACTTAAACGTTCCCACTCTTTTTGATGGGGCGTAAAAATAACTTTACAGGTTGGAATATCTGGCTTCAATTTACTAAATATAGTGATTGCATCTCCGTCCACGATAAGTGTTTGATGTGGTTGGATATTTTGTAATAAGAACGTGATGGCATTGTTTCCTTTAAAATCACATCCTAACCCAGGCCCAATCAAGATACAATCTGTGTTTTCAATCATTTTAGTGAGCATTTTTGTATCATTGATGTCAATGACCATTGCTTCAGGGCAACGTGAATGTAACGCTGCATGGTTGGTTGGATGTGTAGCTACTGTGATTAAACCACTACCACTGTACACACAAGCACGTGCAGCAAGCATAATTGCCCCACCTAAGTTTGCGTTGCCTCCGATTAACAGAATTTTGCCATAATCCCCTTTATGTGTCTCGTCTTTACGCTTAGGAATACTTACGGATGAAATTGTTTCCAACATTGAAACCTCCTTTAGAGATATAAATTATGATCAATTTAGCTTATTTTAATGATTTGATTTTTTTATGAGTAAGTTTATTATTTTCGATAAAATAATACGTGGTTTTAAGCATTATCAAAGTGTAGTCTATTCTTATATTTACCCTAGTTACTTATTTTATAAATACAATGGAAAATATTATACCTGGTTTGCATTTTAGTCAATAGTTAGAAGTATTAAGCGTGGATTTGTTTTTAGAAAATATAAAATCACTTACTTTGCCTTATTAAAATACTAATTTAATACCATGTTACGGATATGCGTTAACCTATTGTCCTTAAAATTTTGTAAGCGTATACTCAAATTAATTGAAACACATTAAAAGCAAGGAGATGAAAATATGACATTGCAACTTAATGGAGAAAGTTTAACGATTAATAAAATAAAGGAATTACTATATCAAAGCGATGAAGTTAGTGTGACGGATGATGCATACCAGCGTGTAAAACAAAGCCGAGCAACCGTAGAGAAGATTATAGAGAATAAAGAAACGATTTATGGTATAACGACAGGATTCGGGTTATTCAGTGACGTACGGGTTGATGAAGGAGAATACAATCAATTACAAGTGAATTTAATTCGTTCGCATGCTTGTGGGATAGGAAAACCTTTTTCACAAGACGTTGCATTAGTGATGATGGTATTACGTCTAAATACATTACTTAAAGGTCATTCTGGTGTGACCGTCGATTTAGTAGATCAACTCATATACTTTATTAACAATAGAATCATTCCTATTATTCCTCAACAAGGATCACTGGGTGCTTCTGGAGATTTAGCGCCACTTTCACATCTAGCTTTAGCGCTAATCGGAGAAGGCAGCGTATATTATAAAAACGAGGAAGTAGACAGCCGGTATGTCTTAAATCTATTAAATCGTACCCCTTTAAGATTACAGGCTAAAGAAGGCTTAGCTTTAATTAATGGCACGCAAGCCATGACTGCTCAAGGTGTGATTAATTATATAGAAGCGGAATATATAGGTTATCAAGCAGAATGGATTGCTGCACTCACACATCAAGCATTAAATGGTATAACAGACGCATACCATGAAAACGTACATAAAGTACGTCATTTCAAAGAACAAATCGATGTTGCAGCACGTATGTTAGATTGGCTTGAAGGTTCAAAATTAACTACATCACAAGGAGACATTCGTGTACAAGACGCTTATACATTGCGTTGTATCCCACAAATACATGGCGCAAGCTTCCAGGTATTTAATTATGTGAAAGAAAAACTTGAATTTGAAATGAATGCAGCTAATGATAACCCATTAATATTTGATGAAGATGATGAAACGTTCGTTATTTCTGGCGGGAACTTTCACGGACAACCAATTGCTTTTGCACTGGATTTCTTAAAACTGGGTGTTAGCGAATTAGCTAATGTTTCAGAAAGAAGACTAGAAAGACTTGTTAATCCGCAATTAAACAATGGCTTGCCAGCATTCTTAAGCCCACAACCAGGACTACAAAGCGGTGCGATGATTATGCAATACGCAGCAGCGAGTTTGGTTTCAGAAAATAAGACACTTGCACATCCAGCGAGTGTAGATTCCATTCCATCATCAGCTAACCAAGAAGATCATGTGTCTATGGGAACAATTGCCTCTCGCCATGGCTATCAAATGATTGAAAATGCACGGCGTGTGCTAGCAATAGAAGCTATTATTGCACTTCAAGCAGTAGAATATAAAGATATTGAAAAATTATCACCTAAAACGTATGAAAAATATCAAGCTTTACGCAAGGTAGTACCCTCTATAACACAAGATCGACAATTTCATAAAGATATCGAAGCTGTTGCACAATATTTACTAGATCATGCTTATTCAAATGAAATTTAATTGTTTCAATGTCATCAGTCTTGAAAAATGGTGCGTTATTTGCTATATTTAAAACAACTCAATAAAGTTATTGTTCGTAGGATAAGTAGTGTTGAATCGTCTGATTTCAGAGAGCTTGTGGTTGGTGAGAACAAGCAATCAGTGTCAATATGAATCTACCTACTATAAAGAAGAACAATCGGATTTAACCGTTATTTTTGTGAAAGTGCAGTCTTTTTTGACTGTTAAATAGGGTGGCAACGCGTAAAGACCACGTCCCTTGTATAGGGATGTGGTCTTTTTTGTGTTCAATCTGAAAATATTTACATTTGAAAGGATGGAAAGTGATATGTTAGACATTAAACGATTTCGTAACGAACCAACGTTACTAAAAGACAAAGTTTCAAAACGTGGTATGGACGCAAAAGTAGTGGATGATGTATTAGCACTTGATGATAAGCGTCGTGAACTTATTCGCAGTGCTGAGGAAATGAAAGCGAAACGTAATAAAGTGAGTGGCGAAATCGCTGAGAAAAAACGTAATAAAGAAAATGCAGATGACGTTATTGTAGAAATGCGTAAATTAGGCGATGATATCAAACAATTAGATGCAGATTTAAATAAAGTAGATAAAGAATTAGAAGATTTATTATCACGTATCCCAAATATCATTCATGATGATGTGCCTGAAGGCGATTCTGATGAAGAGAATGTAGAATTAAAACGTTGGGGTACGCCAAGAGCATTTGACTTTGAAGAAAAAGCACATTGGGATTTAGTTGAATCATTACAAATGGCTAATTTCGAACGAGGCGCAAAAGTTTCTGGCGCTAGATTTGTCTTCTTAACTGGGGAAGGTGCTCAATTAGAAAGAGCATTGATGAACTATATGGTAACGAAACATACGACACAGCACGGTTACACTGAAATGATGGTGCCGCAATTAGTGAACGCCGATTCTATGTATGGTACAGGACAATTGCCAAAATTCGAAGAAGATTTATTCAAAATTGAAAAAGAAGGACTTTATACAATTCCAACTGCAGAGGTGCCATTAACGAATTATTATCGTAATGAAATTATTGAGCCAGATGTGTTGCCTGCTAAATTCACTGCCCAATCAGCTTGTTATCGTAGTGAAGCGGGTTCTGCAGGTAGAGATACAAGAGGCTTAATTCGATTACATCAATTCGATAAAGTAGAAATGGTGCGCTTTGAAAAACCAGAAGACTCTTGGAACGCATTAGAAGAAATGACACAACATGCAGAATCAATTTTAGAGGAGTTAGGATTACCTTATCGTAGAGTTATTTTATGTACAGGAGATATCGGTTTTGGTTCAAGTAAAACATATGACTTAGAAGTTTGGTTACCAAGTTATAACGAATACAAAGAAATCAGTTCTTGTTCAAATATTACTGATTTCCAAGCGCGTCGTTCTAACATTCGTTTTAAACGTGATAAAACAGCAAAACCGGAATTAGTGCATACGCTCAATGGCAGTGGCTTAGCAGTAGGTCGTACATTTGCTGCAATTGTAGAAAACTATCAAAATGAAGATGGATCAGTAACAATTCCAGATGCATTAGTGCCTTATATGGGCGGTAAAACAGTTATACGCCCAGTTAAATAGAAAGATGAATTAAAGTTTAAATATCATGATAAACTACGTGAATGTTTAAAATGAGCTTAGCATCATCTAGCTTTAAAAAAGCAGGATTGTAATCTTTGCGAGATTACTATTCCTGCTTTTTTAATTTGGAGAAAGGGTAGGGAGGGATCAATTTAAATGGTTAATCATAGATAATAATACAGAAAAACAGCATTTTACTTAACTATAAGAGGGACGTCTAAAATAATGATTTAAAAATTCTGAAATTAAAACTATTATAAAAACAGCATTTTAACACTTCGGTTAGTCTAACGTAAGACAAGCAGATGTCTAAAAGCATTGAATATATTTTACGAGTCGTATTAAAATAGTCATATTATTTTCTTATTACAAAAACTTTAGGAGGTGGCGTTATGGAAACACATTTAACTTTTAGGCAAGGTGTCAAAGAATGTGTGCCTACATTGTTAGGTTATGCAGGTGTTGGACTTTCATTTGGTATTGTAGCAGTAGCTTCGGGTTTTAATTTACTCGAGATTATTTTGTTATGTTTACTCGTTTACGCAGGTGCTGCACAATTTATTATATGTGCGTTAGTCATTGCTGGGACACCCATTTCTGCAATTGCATTAACTACGTTTATTGTTAATTCAAGGATGTTTTTATTAAGTATGACACTTGCACCAAGTTATAAAGATTATGGTTTTTGGAATCGTATCGGGATGTCTACACTCATTACTGATGAAACATTCGGTGTTGCTATCACGCCACATTTAAAAGGAGAAAAAATTAATGATCGCTGGCTACATGGTTTAAATATCACAGCATACCTATTTTGGACATTTGCAAGTATCGTTGGCGCTGTCTTTGGTAAATACATAACTAACCCCGATGCTTTTGGTTTGGACTTTGCGATTACCGCGATGTTTATATTTTTGGCTGTATCGCAGTTTGATACTATTAAACAATCACAAATTAGGACTTATCTAGTATTAATCGTTTGCGTGATTATACTAATGTTTGTTTTAAGCTTTTTCATGCCTTCATATGTAGCCATTATATTAGCATCCATCTTTACTGCTGCTTTAGGGGTGGTGATTGATAAATGACAACGACCCTACACATGTTATTAATCATCGTGTTATGCGGTGTGATTACTTGGTTAACACGCATCATACCCTTTATATTAATAACTAAAATTAGATTATCGGAAACAATCGTAAAATGGTTATCCTTTATTCCAATCACACTGTTTACGGCATTAATTATAGATGGTGTGTTAGAGCAACATGAAGGAACAATGATCTATAGTATTAATATCCCTTTTTTAGTTACTATGGTGCCAACAATTATTATCGCAGTCATTACACGAAGTCTAACGATGACAATTGTTGGCGGCATCTTGCTCATGGCTATTTTAAGATGGGTATTTTAAATATATGATTGAAGTACATCCCAAAATCCGTTAGAATGACAATAATTAGAAAATTATGAAATTTGAAGTACGCGTGCGTCATTGATGAAGTAAATCACTTTTATATACGTCGTTTTTTTTTAACAATTAAAACTAAATCTTATTTCGAGAAGCAGAGGGACTTGGCCCGATGAAGCTTCAGCAACCGGCTTTTAAAGCACGGTGCTAATACCAACGACTCGTCGAATAATAAGTATTTTAACTTCTTACTTATTATAAATAGGTGAGAAGTTTTTTTACTAGGTAGGAGGTAAATGATGACAAATTATACAGTTGATACATTGGAATTAGGGCCATTTACAACAGAATCAGGTGAAACGATTTTAAATTTGAAATTACGTTATGAGCATGTTGGGTATCAAGGGCAACCATTAGTGCTGGTATGCCACGCATTAACAGGTAATCATTTGACGTATGGCACGGATGATAATCCAGGGTGGTGGAGAGGCATTATAGATGGTGGTTATATGCCTATTCATGACTATCAATTTTTAACATTCAATGTCATTGGGAGCCCATATGGTTCTAGTTCGGCACTTACAGATGCAGACTTTCCTAAACATTTAACTTTACGAGATATTGTACATGCAATTGAATTAGGTATTAAAACGTTAGGGTTTGATCGAATTAATATTTTAATTGGAGGCTCTTTAGGTGGCATGCAAGCATTAGAATTATTATACAACCATAAATTTGAGGTCGATAAGGCAGTTATTTTAGCTGCTACAGACAAAACATCTTCATATAGTCGTGCATTTAATGAAATTGCTAGACAAGCAATTCAATTAGATCACAGCGAGGGTATGAGTATAGCAAGACAACTTGGCTTTTTAACTTATCGTTCGTCTAAGAGTTATGATAGACGCTTTACGCCGGACCAAGTTGTGAATTATCAAAAACACCAAGGTAACAAATTCAAGAAAAACTTTGACCCATTGAGCTATTTAACACTACTGGATGTCTTAGATAGCCATGATATAGATAGAGATCGCAAAGATGTAGATGAAGTATTTGGACGTCTTGATACTAAAGTCATGACGATGGGATTTACAGATGATTTATTATATCCAGATGATTTGGTATATGCGACTGGTGCTCGCTTTAAATACCATAAACACTTCTTTGTACCGGACAATGTAGGACATGATGGCTTTTTACTTAATTTTAATGATTGGGCGCCCAATTTATATCATTTCTTAAAAGTATCCAAATTCAAAAGAAAATAAATATATGGTTACGATGTACGTGGAAAAATAAGACGTCTGGAAGATGGCTTTCTAGTTGATTAAAAGAGTGAAGTGATTGCCTTACCAGGACGTCTTATTTTTATAGCATAACATCAGAAATAAATGAGGCATTTTGGTCAAATTAATGCGTAAAAGTACATTTTGAAGTATTAGTCTATTTTTGAATTTTATAGTTTGAATGGAACTTCTATTAAAAAGGATTGTCAATAATTGTATAAAAGTTTTAAAGAGGTTAAAATAATAAACATAGACAAAATTAGTATAGGAGTGGCGAACTTGTTTTCTAAAATAGATACTAAAGCCACTATACTTAGTGTGATTACGTTAATTATAGTGGCTTTAGCTTTACATATATTACCACCACTTGGGTTGCTGTTAGGCTTATTTGCAACAATTCCAGGTATTATTTTATGGCATAAATCTGTAGAATCATTTGCTTTGACAGCGGTGGTTACAGTTGTGTTAACAACATTGCTGGGTAATATATTCGTGTTAAGCATTATGATCCTCTTGCTTGTAGTGAGTTTTGTAGTGGGTCAATTATTAAAAGAACGTACATCTAAAGAACGTATACTTTATATAACAACAACGTATATTAGTATTATTGCGTTAATTGCATTTATGATGTTACAAGCATTAAAAAAAATACCAAACGCTACATCATTAATTAAACCATTTAAAGACCAGATGTATAGTGTGATTGCTAGCGCTTCTGTAAGCGCAGATTATAAACAAATGTTTGAAGAAACATTCCGCCAATCATCAGTTCAATTACCAAGTTATATTATTATTGGCGTTTTTCTATTAATATTAATCAATTTAATTATTACTTTTCCAATCTTGCGTAAATTCAAAATCGCTACACCCATATTCAAACCATTATACGCTTGGCAAATGAAGCGTTCTGTATTATGGATATATATTATTGTATTAATATGTGTTATGTTTTCAACCGAGCCAAGCGCATTTCAAACTATCGTATTAAACTTTCAAACTGTGTTATCATTATGTATGTATATTCAGGGGTTAAGTGTGATTCACTTTTTCGGAAAGGCAAAATCAATGCCGCCAGCACTTACTATCATTCTAATGGTGGTGGGGACAATTTTAACACCATTAACACATATTGTAAGTCTCCTGGGTTTTGTAGATTTATGCATCAATTTAAAACGTATCATTAAAAAATGATTTGAGGTGGAAGAATGAACCGTCAATCCACTAAAAAAGCGTTGATTTTACCATTTATAATCATGGTATTGACAGCGATAGCGCTTGTAGTCGTTTGGTTTATTTTTAATCAATTGATTGCAGGTATAGCCACCGTTGTTTTACTTGTGATTATTATAGGGACAGCACTGATGGTAAGACAAGCTTTACAAAAACTGGATAGCTATGTAGATAGTCTAAGCGGAATAATTTCAGCAAGTAGCAACACTGCTATTAAAAAGCTACCGATTGGTATGATTATCTTAGATGAAAATGAAAACATAGAGTGGATGAACCAATTTATGTCAGAGCGTTTGGATCGAAATGTTATTTCTGATCCAGTCAACGAAGTATATCCTAACATCTTAAAGCAATTAGAAAAGACACAAGAAGTTGAAATTCAAGAAAATGAATATCACTACCGTGTAAGATATTCAGAAAAAGAACACGTACTTTATTTCTTCGATATAACAGAAGAAGTACACACACAAGCATTATACGAAGCATCTAAACCAATCATTGCCACACTATTTTTAGATAACTACGATGAAATCACTCAAAATATGAATGACACACAACGATCAGAGATTAACTCAATGGTTACGCGTGTGATAAGTAGATGGGCGACAGAATATAATATCTATTTCAAACGGTATAGTTCTGATCAATTTGTCGCTTATTTAAATCAACATATTTTAGATGAAGTTGAAGCGTCTAACTTTAGTATACTAAGTCAATTACGCGAAAAAAGCGTGGGTTACCGTGCACAATTGACGTTAAGTATTGGCGTAGGTGAAGGTTCTGAGAATTTAATCGACTTAGGAGAATTGTCACAATCTGGACTCGATTTAGCGCTAGGGCGTGGTGGTGACCAAGTTGCGATTAAGAATATGAATGGGAATGTGCGTTTCTATGGCGGTAAGACTGACCCAATGGAAAAACGTACTCGTGTCAGAGCACGTGTTATCTCCCACGCATTAAAAGATATTTTAATGGAAGGCGATAAAGTCATTATTATGGGACATACACGCCCAGATTTAGATGCTATAGGCGCAGCGATTGGTGTATCACGCTTCGCTATGATGAATAATCTAGATGCTTACATTGTGTTAAATGATTCGGATATTGATCCGACATTACGCCGTGTAATGGATGCTGTAGATGAAAAACCAGAACTCAAAGATCGTTTCATAACATCAGATGAAGCATGGGATATTATGACATCTAAGACAACTTTAGTGGTTGTAGACACACATAAACCAGAAATGGTCATTGATGAAAATATTTTAAATAAAGCAAATCGTAAAGTTGTGATTGATCATCACAGACGTGGCGAAAGCTTTATTTCTAGCCCATTACTCGTCTATATGGAACCATATGCAAGTTCTACCGCAGAGCTAGTGACAGAATTACTAGAATATCAACCGACAGAACAAAGATTAACACGTTTAGAATCGACGATTATGTTTGCAGGTATTATCGTAGATACACGTAATTTCACATTACGTACAGGCTCAAGAACATTTGATGCGGCAAGTTATTTACGGGCACATGGTGCTGATACAATCTTGACGCAGCATTTCTTGAAAGACGACTTAGATACGTATATTAATCGTACAGAATTAATTCAAACAGTGAAGTTACAAGATCACGGTGTAGCCATTGCGCACGGTTCAGATGAAAAAATCTACCATCCTGTCACAGTTGCACAAGCTGCTGATGAACTGTTAAGTTTAGATGGCGTAGAGGCTTCTTATGTAATTGCTAGAAGAGAAGATAACCTAGTCGGTATGTCTGCCCGTTCGCTTGGTGCAGTTAATGTTCAACTGACAATGGAAGCACTCGGCGGCGGTGGTCACCTGACTAACGCAGCGACCCAATTAAAAGATGTAACTGTCGAAGAAGCAATAGAACAATTACAACAAGCAATAACAGAACAAATGAGTAGGAGTGAAAATACATGAAAGTAATATTTACACAAGATGTTAAAGGCAAAGGTAAAAAAGGCGAAGTTAAAGACGTACCTGTAGGCTATGCAAATAATTTCTTATTGAAGAAAAACTATGCAGTTGAAGCGACGCCAGGTAATTTAAAACAATTAGAAAAACAACACGAAGCTGCTGAAGCTGAGCGTCAACAAGAAATTGAAGATGCTAAAAAATTAAAAGAAACATTAAGTAATATTGAAGTTGAAGTATCTGCTAAAACAGGTGAAGGTGGAAAATTATTTGGCTCTGTAAGCACAAAACAAATCGCTCAAGCTTTACAACAACAACACGATATTAAATTAGATAAACGTAAAATGGATTTACCAAATGGTATCCATGCGTTAGGTTACACAAATGTGCCAGTTAAATTAGATAAAGAAGTAGAAGGTACAATTCGTGTACACACAGTTGAACAATAAAAACGGATTGAGATATGAGGTGTAATCATAATGGATGGAATGTATGAACAAAATCAAATGCCCCACAGTAATGAGGCTGAACAATCTGTCTTAGGTGCCATTATCATAGATCCGGAACTGATAAACAGAACTCAGGAAGTTTTACTTCCTGAGTCCTTTTATAGAGGCGCACATCAACACATCTTTAGAGCCATGATGAACCTCAACGAAGATAATAAAGATATTGACGTGGTTACAATTATGGATCAGTTGTCGTACGAAGGGCGACTAAATGAAGCGGGTGGCCCACAATATCTAGCAGAATTATCTAGTAATGTACCAACAACACGAAACGTTCAATACTATACAGATATCGTTTTTAAACACGCAACAAAACGTAAATTAATACAAACTGCTGATAGTATTGCGAACGACGGTTATAATGACGAATTAGAATTAGATACAATACTAAACGATGCCGAACGTCGTATCTTAGAATTATCGTCGACAAGAGAAAGCGACGGCTTTAAAGATATTAGAGACGTACTTGGAGAAGTATATGAAAACGCAGAATTGCTTGACCAAAATAGTGGTCAAACGCCGGGTATTCCAACTGGTTATCGAGATTTGGATCAAATGACAGCTGGTTTTAACCGCAATGATTTAATTATTTTAGCGGCTAGACCCTCTGTTGGTAAGACTGCCTTCGCACTTAATATTGCTCAGAAAGTAGCTACGCATGAAGACCATTTTTCAGTAGGTATTTTCTCACTTGAGATGGGTGCTGACCAATTAGCAACACGTATGATTTGTAGTTCGGGGAACGTCGATTCCAACCGTTTAAGAACAGGTATGATGACCGAAGAAGACTGGAATCGTTTTACGATTGCAGTAGGTAAATTATCTAGAACGAAGATATTTATTGACGATACACCTGGCATTCGAATTACAGATATCCGTTCAAAATGCCGCCGTTTAAAACAAGAACATGGCTTGGATATGGTCGTTATAGACTATCTTCAATTAATATCAGGTAGCGGCTCGAGATTTTCAGATAACCGACAACAAGAAGTATCTGAAATTTCGCGTACGCTCAAAGCGATTGCGAGAGAGATGGAATGTCCTGTCATTGCACTAAGTCAGTTATCACGTGGCGTAGAACAACGTCAAGATAAGCGACCAATGATGAGCGATATTCGTGAATCGGGATCAATTGAGCAAGACGCCGATATCGTTGCCTTCCTATACCGTGATGACTATTATAATCGTGGCGAAGATGAGGAAGACGACGATGGAGATACGAACTATGAACCTCAAACCAATGACGATAACGGCGAGATTGAAATTATTATTGCCAAACAACGTAATGGCCCAACAGGTACTGTGAAACTACACTTTATGAAACAATATAATAAATTTACAGACATCGATTATGCACATGCAGATATGGGTTAAGAAAAAGAAATAAAATTATTTTTTCCGTACAATAAATAACCAGGTTTATTTATTGTACGGTTTTTGTTTGTGTTTGATTCTTTATTATTTTATGAAGTATGTATTAGCATTTGAAAGAAAAGTCTTTGAAAACCTTGATAACAGTCAGTTTATAGTGTGTTGAGTGAAATTTGGATATTTACCAAAAACTAAAAAAACGTAAAAAATCAATGTTCGATTTTTGTTTGCAATATCGGTTTGGTATTGGTAGAATACTTAATGGTTAATTGAGAAAAACTTGGAGGTGCTCATATGTCATCAATCGTAGTCGTTGGGACACAATGGGGAGACGAAGGTAAAGGTAAAATCACAGATTTCTTAGCTGAACAAGCAGATGTTATTGCACGTTTTTCAGGCGGTAACAATGCAGGCCACACAATTAAATTTGGTGGAGAAACATATAAATTGCACTTAGTACCATCTGGTATTTTTTATAAAGAAAAATTAGCAGTGATTGGTAATGGCGTCGTTATCGACCCAGTCGCATTATTGAAAGAGTTAGACGGTTTAAATGAAAGAGGTATTTCTACAGATAATTTACGTATTTCTAATCGCGCTCAAGTTATTTTACCTTATCACATAAAACAAGATGAATATGAAGAAGAACGCCGTGGAGATAATAAAATTGGCACTACGAAAAAAGGTATCGGACCTGCTTATGTAGATAAAGCACAACGTATTGGCATCCGTGTTGCTGATTTATTAGATAAAGAAACTTTTGAAAAATTATTAAAAGAAAATATTGAATACAAATCAGCCTACTTCAAAGGCATGTTTGATAAAGTATGTCCATCATTTGAAGAAATTTTCGAAACTTATTATGCTGCAGGTCAACGCTTAGCAGAGTTTGTTACAGACACTGCAAAAGTTTTAGATGACGCATTTGTAGCTGAAGAAAAAGTATTATTTGAAGGCGCACAAGGGGTAATGTTAGATATCGATCATGGTACGTATCCATTTGTTACTTCAAGTAATCCTGTTGCAGGTAATGTCACTGTTGGTGGCGGTGTAGGACCAACATTTGTATCGAAAGTTATTGGCGTATGTAAAGCATATACCTCACGTGTTGGTGATGGCCCATTCCCAACAGAATTATTTGATGAAGATGGAGACCATATTCGTGAAGTTGGCCGTGAATACGGTACAACTACAGGACGTCCACGTCGTGTTGGTTGGTTTGACTCAGTCGTGTTACGTCACTCTCGTCGTGCAAGCGGTATTACAGACCTTTCTATTAACTCTATCGACGTGTTAACAGGTCTTAAAGAAGTGAAAATTTGTACAGCATACGAATTAGATGGTAAAGAAATCACAGAATACCCTGCGAACTTGAAAGATTTACAACGTTGCAAACCAATCTTTGAAACATTACCAGGTTGGACAGAAGATATTACAAGTTGCCGTTCATTAGAAGAATTGCCAATGAACGCACGCAGATATTTAGAACGCATTTCTGAATTATGTGATGTTCAAATTTCTATCTTCTCTGTAGGGCCCGACCGTAACCAAACAAACTTATTGAAATCATTATGGTAAGCTACTTAGTTAGATGCCCAAACCTTTAGAATTAAAAATAAAATTTTAAATATACAAACCCCTTGCAAAGGCTATTTCAAATTAGCATATCTGCAAGGGGCTTTTTGTTTAAATATTAGATTGTGTTAAGTGTTGATCACGAAAGTTTAGAATATGATCAACTGCTAATTGATAACCTGTTTTATCACTAGATTGTACAGATTTAACTTTTTTAATATTTTGTTGATAATATGGTAATGCTGCTAGCATGTCCAGCACAGTTTGTTTTAATTGCTCTGGCGTTATATCTTCTGTATTTAATTGACGACCAATATTTAACTTTTCAATCTGCTGGGCGACAACAGGTTGGTCGGCACTTTGCGGAAAAGCTAACATCGGCACGTCCATCAACATAGCTTCGTTTGTACTATTCATGCCTGCATGGGTTAAGAATAAGGCAGTATGTTGTAATAACTCTGTTTGAGGAACGTACTGTGCAACGGTAAAGTTAGATGGTATCATATCAAAATCTTCGAGTTGATTACGATAACCAATTGAAACGACGAATGAAGCATCAATATCTGCTAAAGCCTTAAAGCAATGATTGAAAAAAGTAGCATTTTGGTTGAAAACTGTCCCGAGGGAAATATAAATGACTGGACGCGTTGTATCGATTTGGTCCATAAATCCAGAAACATTAGGTTTAAGTACTGAAGGTCCAACAAATTTATAATCATTTGGATCAAAAGTATCATAATTGATTTGGAAACCTTTCATCACATAAGCAATGTTAATATTTCCCGGGTTATTCATGACTTCAAAACGTGAAGGAACAATGACATTATATGTGCTCTCTACGTGATTTTTTAATACTTCAAATGTTTCGTCAGCTTGTTGGATTTCCTCAGCATTCACGGTAGAAGTTAAATGATTTATAAATGTATCAAATGTTGCTTTTGTATGTGCGAAAGACGAAACAGATGAAACAGATGGTAAATTTAATTTCTGTGCAAGTATATAGCCACAACTAAACATAGAATCATGAATCATATAATCAAAATGTTCATTTTTAGTTTCTCTTAAAATGCGTGGAACAATAATATCTACTGTTCTCAATAAGCCATTAATGACATTAAATAAGTGATGATTTTCATGATGAGTGAATGCACTCATCATAGCTTCTGTAGGTAATGTTCTAATTTCAGCGCCTGTTTCACTTAATTTATCTTTGTACAAATCACTTGCATAATAAACGACTTCTTCGCCACGTTTCACTAATTCTTTAACAACTGCAATGGTTGGATTAACATGCCCAGCAGAACCTGGGTTAACAAATAATATTTTTGCCAATATTGCGCCTCCTTGTATGTTGTGAGGCCGTGACCTCAATAAAGTCTCGGTATCTCGACATCAATATGATATAGGTAGTAGATGATAAAGCGCACTTTTTATACACGAGTTTGGCTCATGAATCACTTACTTACGAAGAGGAGTAGAACTTATGTAAGCACCTTAGCACTTATATCCCCTTTTATGCTTTAGCGATTGATACTTATGCATGGGCTTATGCCTATGTCATCTTTTAGCCATAGCAAAACGTATACATAACCTTGAGCTCGTATAGTCTTCTATAAAGACGAGTAATACTTATATAAGCGATTCATCTTTTGTAACACGTCTTAGTCATCTAGCCTTGGCGGGGCGGCATCATCATTTTAGAAAATGTGACTTTTGCCCTGCTCTGATATAATTTTAGCAAAAGATATTTAAAACAAAAATATTTTGTATTTATTATTTAGATTTTAAAATATAAATGATTTTTAAATAAAGATGAAATGAGTTTATAACCGAAATAACATCCGTTTTAAAAAGATAAATAAGGCGGATAAATACTATTTTATCAGTATTTAATGTTGTTTTCTTACTTTATACATTAATGTTAGAAAATTATACTAAATAAATTTTAAAAATAGCTTGTCATCCTTAATAAGAGTTGATATAATTTATCTTGTGCTTAAGAGAGGCTCCTTGGTCAAGCGGTTAAGACACCGCCCTTTCACGGCGGTAACACGGGTTCGAGTCCCGTAGGAGTCACCATTTTTTTAGGTCTCGTAGTGTAGCGGTTAACACGCCTGCCTGTCACGCAGGAGATCGCGGGTTCGATTCCCGTCGAGACCGTATTGCCCATCCAATAGGATGGGCATTTTTTTATGTGGTTTGAACATAAAACATGTCAAACTTAAACCAGATATGGGAAGTAAACGACTGAGATAAAAATACGCTTATAACAAGCTTTCGAAAAGCGACACTTATTACGTGCTTAAGCTCATGCCATCTTTTATGCATTTTGATAGTGTTTGCCAAGACAGACCAACGCACTCATTTTAGTGAAATATATTTTACTTGGTTACCATCTTGCTATAACGCTTTTTTATACAATTAAAATCAAAAAGGTTAAACTAGAAAGTAATAAGTGGGATAAACGTGAGGTGAGACGATGACTGTAGATCCAAAATTAAAGGATTTAGATATGCTAGATACCATCAGTGAACGACACGGTGAATTACGAAATATTATAGAAACTAAAGCAAACGACATCAATGGCATACACAATTCTAGTTCTGAATGGTATATCATGGCTAAACTATATGAAAGCACATTAACATTTGTAGAAGTAACACAAGCTGTGAATTTAACGAGACAAGCTATTCATAAAGCAATTAAACAATTAGAAGAAAAAGAATTGGTTAAAGTTAAAAATATGACCCATAATAAAAAAGAAAAATGTGTGTCACTGACATATCAAGGTATCAAATGTATAGAACGCTATATGACTTATAAACAATTAATTGAAACACATATTGAAGCGATGATAGGTCCCGAGCAATTCCAGAGTTTTAAAATGATTTTACAACAAGATTGGCAACTCAAAGACTTAAAAGAGAATGACCCTAAATAAATGAAACGAATGAAGTATTGAGCCATTTCATAAAATGTGGTTTCAATACTTTTATTTTAAAATTTATTATCGTCAACTTAGTTGACAATAATTATAAAATTTTGCTACAGTAAGTAAGTTGATTATTCAAGGACATTGCTTTGAAGCAACTAAAATATCTATACATACCAATGAAAATGGCAATGTATAAATTTCAAAATTCAAATTGTGAATGTTCAATCATACAAATAAATTTGAATGGTAATATAGGAATAAGTTATGAACATAGAGGTTTTTAAAAAGAATGATTACTAGTCATATCGTGTACCAATGCATTACGTATACATATTAAGCATTCTTAAGTCTCTCAATGATACTTATACTTCATTTGACCATTAAAAGGAGTATATTAAATGGCTACACAAGTAAAAGTAAAAAATCCAAAAATGTACGCACTCGTACTTATGATTGGTGGATTTATGGGTCTGTTTAGTGAAACAGCGTTAAATATGGCTTTAACAGATATTATGACAGATTTCCAAGTTTCAGCTGCAGTCGTGCAATGGCTTACGACGGGGTACTTGCTCGTAATGGCTTGCTTAGTCCCCGCATCATCTTATTTAATTAAATGGTTTAATACCAAACAACTGATTATTACTGGTATTCTGTTATCATTATTAGGTGTCATTATTGGTGCACTTGCACCGAGTTTCGGATTCCTTTTATTAGGACGTATCGTACAAGCACTCGGTACAGGGATTTTATTACCAATCATGGTAACAGTATTAATGCTTATATTCCCTATAGAAAAACGGGGCGCCGTAATGGGGATCATGGGACTGGTTATTACTGCTGGACCAGCTCTTGGACCAACGCTTTCAGGTGTTATTATTTCTGCTTCAAGTTGGCATTTTATTTTTTGGATTAGTGCTATTTTATATATTATTGTATTATTATTAGCTATTTCGAAGGTAGAAAATGTAGGCGAAATTACAAAACCTAAAATCGATATCATTTCTATTGCTTTATCTACGGTAGGGTTTGCAGGGTTAATTTTTGCATTAAGTTCTTTAGCAGAAGCCTCTTTTACAAATATCATAGTATGGCTACCACTACTTATAGGCGTCGTTGCATTGGCAATCTTTATTGCACGTCAATTTAAAATCGATTCGCCCATGTTAAATTTAAATGTGTTCAAATATCCCATGTTTGTTTTAGGTGCTGTAATGGTTTTTGTAACTATTTTATGCGTACTTTCTATGGGTATCTTACTCCCACTTTATTTAAAGGGCGCTTTGCTATTTAATTCCATTATAGCCGGTTTAATCTTATTGCCAGGTAATGCTATCAATTTAGTATTATCACCTGTGGTAGGGTCTTTATTCGATGGATTCGGCGCAAGATATTTTGGCATTATTGGATTTTTACTGATGTTTATTGCAGCGATGGCCTTTGCATTGATGATTTCAGTTTCTACCCCTGTTTGGGCTATTATTTTAGCGTTTATGGTGCTTTTCTTTGGTATATCTATGGTGATGATGCCAGCACAGACAAATGCTTTAAATCAATTACCTCATCACCTTTACGCAGACGGTTCGGCGACGATTACGACTTTAATTCAAGTGGCAGGTTCAGCTGGTACTGCCATCGCGATTACCATTTATACGACTGCGATGCATGCATTTGGTACAAACCATCCTAATGCTGAACAAGAAGTCATACTGGCGTACGGTATTCAATACGCATGCTTCTTTATTGTTGGATTGACAGTTATCGGATTTATCTTATCGCTGTTCGTTAAAAAACTAAAAAAATATAACTCTATCAGTGATGCATATACAGGATCGAGGCCGTCATGTTTCAGTCATAACTAAAAGCATTAGAATGACAAAACATACGTCTTCTCTGATATGTATCACTTTATTTTTGCGCTATAGGCAATAAGGTCGAACAATGATATCATTTTATATAGACTGAATATGACTATAATTTATGATAATTACCCATTTAATAGTAAAAAATGTTATAATTTTACAATATACCAATTTTATTTTTTGTATAGAAAAATAGAATTAGCACGCTATAAATGGTAAATTATATTATAGAGAAATGCGTAGAAATTTATGTAAATGTACTACAATTTAGAAATGAGGTTTATAAATATGGCTAGAAAAGTTGTGGTAGTAGATGACGAAAAACCAATTGCTGATATTTTAGAATTCAACTTAAAAAAAGAAGGCTATGAAGTATACTGTGCATACGACGGAAACGACGCAGTAGATTTAATATACGATGAAGAACCAGATATTGTCTTATTAGATATTATGTTACCTGGCCGTGATGGTATGGAAGTATGTCGCGAAGTCCGCAAAAAATACGAAATGCCAATTATCATGTTAACAGCAAAAGATTCTGAAATTGATAAAGTTTTAGGGCTAGAGCTTGGGGCTGATGACTACGTAACGAAACCATTTAGTACGCGTGAATTAATCGCACGTGTAAAAGCAAATTTACGCCGCCATTATTCACAACCAGCACAAGAAGTGAATGATGCGTCTAATGAAATTACAATCAAAGATATTGTTATCTACCCAGATGCGTATTCTATTAAAAAACGCGGTGCAGATATCGAATTAACACACCGTGAATTTGAGTTATTCCATTATTTATCTAAACATATGGGTCAGGTAATGACACGCGAACATTTATTACAAACGGTTTGGGGCTATGACTATTTTGGTGACGTACGTACAGTAGACGTAACAATTCGCCGCTTGCGTGAAAAAATTGAAGATGATCCATCTCATCCAGAATATATAGTGACACGCCGCGGTGTTGGATATTTCCTCCAACAACATGATTAGGGGATAGTGTTAAATGAAATGGCTTAAACATTTTCAATCGTTACACACGAAACTTGTTATTGTCTATGTATTGTTAATCGTAATCGGAATGCAGATAATCGGTTTATACTTTACCAATAGTCTAGAAAAAGAATTAACGCAAACATTTAAAAATAATATTTCGCAGTACGCGAAACAAATAGAAATCAATATTGAAAAAGTCTATGACGAAGATAACTCAGTTAATGCTCAAAAAGAAGTACAAAACTTATTAAATGAGTATGCGAATAGACAAGAAATAGAAGAAATCCGTTTTATTGATAAAGACCAAATTATTATGGCTACCTCGAAGCAGTCTACGCGTAGTCTAATTAATCAAAAAGCTAATGATAGTTCTATACAAAAAGCCTTATCTTTAGGGGAAATTAATAGCCATACGGTATTAAAAGACTATGGTAACGGTAAACAGCGTGTGTGGGTCTACAATTTACCAGTGAAGACATCAAACGACGGCACGATTGGTAATGTTTATATTGAAGCAGATATAAACGATGTTTATAACCAATTAAGTAATATCAATCAGATATTTATTGTTGGGACAGGTATCTCTCTTTTAATCACAGTTATATTAGGTTTCTTTATTGCGCGCACAATTACCAAACCAATTACAGATATGCGTAACCAAACGGTGGAAATGTCTAAAGGTAATTATACGCAACGTGTTAAAATATATGGTAATGACGAAATTGGTGAACTCGCGCTAGCCTTCAATAACCTTTCAAAACGAGTACAAGAAGCACAAGCAAATACTGAGAGTGAAAAACGCCGTTTAGACTCAGTTATTACACATATGAGTGACGGTATTATCGCAACCGATCGCCGTGGTCGTGTACGTATTGTGAACGACATGGCATTGACAATGATGGGCATGAAAAAAGAAGACATTATCGGTCATTATATGTTAAACATGCTTAAATTAGAAGAAGACTTCTCATTAGATGAAATCCAAGAAAACAACGATAGTTTCTTATTGGATATCAATGAAAGTGAAGGTATTATTGCACGTGTTAACTTCAGCACAATCATACAAGAAACTGGGTTCGTGACAGGTTATATTGCTGTGCTCCATGACGTTACGGAACAACAACAAGTTGAACAAGAACGCCGTGAATTCGTAGCAAATGTGTCACATGAACTACGTACGCCATTAACCTCAATGAATAGTTATATCGAGGCCTTAGAAAGCGGTGCATGGAAAGACGATGAATTAGCGCCACAATTCTTATCCGTCACACGTGAAGAAACAGAACGTATGATTCGACTTGTAAATGATTTACTACAATTATCTAAAATGGACAATGAATCAGACCAAATCACTAAAGAAATTGTCGACTTCAATATGTTTATCAATAAAATTATCAACCGTCATGAAATGTCTGCTAAAGACACGACATTTGTCCGTGAAATTCCAAATCAAACTATCTTTACAGAAATTGATCCAGATAAGATGACACAAGTGTTCGACAATGTGATTACCAACGCGATGAAATATTCACGTGGTGATAAACGCGTCGAGTTTCACGTGAAACAGAACGCGCTTTATAATCGTATGACAATTCGTGTTAAAGATAATGGTATTGGTATCCCTATTAACAAAGTAGATAAAATCTTTGATCGTTTCTACCGTGTGGATAAAGCCCGTACACGTAAAATGGGTGGTACAGGTCTAGGACTAGCGATTTCTAAAGAAATTGTCGAAGCGCACAATGGCCGTATCTGGGCGAATAGTGTAGAAGGACAAGGGACGTCAATCTTTATTACACTTCCATGTGAAGTACTAGAAGATGGTGATTGGGATGCAGAGTAAAGAGTTGATTAAATCTATCATACTGTTTCTTTTAGTATTGATGAGCGCTATTTTAACGTATATGACATGGAACTTTTCACCTGATTTAGCGAACGTGGATAAAGATGATAATAGTAAGAAAGAAGCAAAATCAAATACAATTGGTAAACCTTTAGACCAAGGGATGTCTCAAGTGGTTACGCCATATCAAGTCATTCACTCTAAAGGCGAAAACACAGAAGGTATGGAAGCAACACGTAGCAATGTTGAAGAAACAATTCAGCCGTTAAAAAACCACCGCGTTTTACATGCTGAACAAATGCACAGTAACCATAATTTAATTATTCCAGATTTAAGCGATGAATTTTTAGTATTAGACTTTACGTATGATATGCCGTTAGCCACATACTTAGGACAAGTTTTAAATATTAATGCTAAAGTACCAAACAACTTTAAATTTGATCGTCTTTTAATCGATAATAATCAAGATGGTAAGATTAAACTTTATGCTATTAGTAAAGATAGACATAACGTCGTACGCATGACCACGACGGTTAAAGCAGATAAATTTTCACAAGCGATGAAAAAACAACAACAACAAATGCAACCATACACAGAAATTATTACGAATAAAGATACTATCGATAAGGCAACACATATTTTTGCGCCTAAATCACCAAAAGGACAAAAATCTTATCACACGATTTTTAATCGAATTAGTGTAGATACAATGAATTCTATTCTATTTAATGATTCAGTTGTTGTACGTAGTTCAAGAAGTGGTTCAGTGACTTACAATAACAATACAGGCGTTGCAAATTACAACGATGAAACTGAAAAATATCGCTATACGAATCTTTCAGAAGATGAAGCTCGTTCAAATAATATGCAAGACAGTATGCCAAGTACCTATGCATATATCAATAATCACGGTGGTTTTACCGATGATTTCAGATTATTCCACACCGACAATAAACGTGGTGAATTGACATATCAAATGTTCTTAAATGGTCGACCAACATTTAACGATGACGATTTAAATACATTAAAAGTATCTTGGGGTAATAAAGGTATTTTTGGTTACGCACGTACACTATTAAAAGCCAATGTAACCATTGATAGTGGTGAAAAGGAAGTAGACTTGCCTGGTGCTGAAACGGTCCGTTCTGAACTAGCTAATAATCCTGAAATAGAATTCGAAAAGGTAACCAATATGACCATAGGTTACAGCATGGAAGATAAGAAAGATAACGGCGATATCGAAATTCAACGCAACAGTGAATTCAATCCACAATGGTATGTAGAGTACGATGGCCAATGGCTTGCATACAAAGATGGGGGGCTAGAATAAATGAACTGGAAACACACGAAAACCTTATTTATTTTTGTATTTATTCTAGTGAACATTAGCCTCATCATTATCTATATTGATAAAGTGAATAAATCACACATTAATGACAGCGCCGACGAAAACGCAGTTAACTTTAAACAAGAAAAAATTGAAATTCCTGATAACTTACCAACCGTTAAAAACATTAAAATGCAGTTGCTGACCGCGAGATCTAACGACTTTTCATCCTATGCTAAATCACGTTCACATGTAACGAGTGAAGATTCTGGTCAGAAAATCAAAGGTGATATTAACAATCCTATTGATGTTAGTAACGACCAATATACAGATTTAAAATCTTATGTTAAAGATAGTGTTTATAAAGGCAAAAATTATGAAATGAGTAAGATTGACGATGATCACGTCACATTCGAACAGACATACAACAATTTTCCAATAATGAATAATAGCAAAGCTAAACTTGAATTTAACATTAATGATGATGGCAAAGCTTCCAGCTATAGACAAACAGCCATGAAAACCATAGCACCTTCAGAAGGTGCCAATAATGATAAGAAACAAGTAAACACAGCTAGAAGCGCAATTGAAGCACTCTATTACAATCGTTACCTCAAACGCAACGATGAAGTGACCAACATCCGACTGGGTTACTACACCGTCGTTAAGGAGCCTAACGTTCAAGTATTAGAAGCCAATTGGGAAGTCAAAGTTAAGCATGCAAATGAGTTCAAGACATACTACGTCGAAGCCATATCAGATAGCCCGAAAATTATTGAAGAATAATAAGAGTGATATTTTTGTAGTTTTTGCAGCGTGATTAAAAACATTGTGCAGTAGTATCAATCAGTTTTATAAAACTTGTATTAACCACTGACGATAAGAGAGCGGATATACGAAATTAAACGCATCATTTTTGATTTCTATACCGCTCTTTTTCTATAAAAATAGAGAAGCGGCATTTTAAAAATGAGCTATTTTATTAAACAATAAACTCAGTTTAAGCATCAAAGTATGTTAAAATAGATTATTGTTAAATGATAATGTATGAATGTGCAAAAACACGAGACGATATCATGTTATAAAAATGAATTCAAAACACCTATAAATGGTGAAAAAGTGATAAGTACATATTTTAAAATTCATTTTAGCTATTATAAAAACATCAATAATTATACGGAAGGCATGCTAAGGGCACATAAACCGCAGACTGCCTTTAAGCATATAAGCAAATAGGTTTATTAGATTAGAAAGGGTGAATCGCTTGATACGGATGAGTGTATTAGCGAGTGGTAGTACAGGAAACGCCACTTATGTAGAAAGTGATAAAGGTAGTATCCTTGTCGATGCAGGCTTAACAGGTAAAAAAATGGAAGCACTATTTGGACAAATCGACAAACAAATTAAAAATTTAAATGGCATCTTAGTGACACATGAACATTCAGACCATATCAAAGGCCTCGGTGTCTTAGCACGTAAATACGGCTTGCCCATTTACGCAAACGAAAAAACATGGTCAGCGATTGAAAAGAAAGACAGTAAAATTCCAATGGATCAGAAATTCATTTTTAATCCATACGATACAAAATCTATTGCAGGATTCGATATCGAGTCCTTTAACGTATCTCATGATGCCATAGATCCACAATTCTATATTTTCCATAATAATTATAAAAAATTCACGATACTTACTGATACAGGCTACGTTTCAGACCGCATGAAAGGTATGATTCAAGGTAGCGACGCTTTCGTATTTGAAAGCAATCACGACGTTGATATGCTGCGCATGTGCGGTTATCCATGGAAAACCAAACAACGTATCCTAAGCGATATGGGACACGTATCCAACGAAGATGCAGGACATGCAATGACAGATGTCATAACAGGCAGCACCAAACGCATTTACCTATCCCATTTATCACAAGATAATAACATGAAAGACCTTGCCCGCATGAGCGTCGGCCAAGTCCTAAACGAACACGATATCGATACAGAAAAAGAAGTCCTCCTCTGCGACACAGACAAAGCACAAGCCACACCAATATATACACTATAGAAGCGCTTGGTCTCATAGGTTGTGGGACCTAGCGCTTCTTAATGCATTAGCCTCAGCTAATGTAAACCGTAGTTTAGTAGTGTTAACCAAAAAGTTTAGCGGCTCTTAATGCATTAGCCAAGGGCTAATGTAAACTGTAGTTTAGTAGGGTTAACCAAAAAGTTTAGCGGCTCTTAATGCATTAGCCTCAGCTAATGTAAACCATAGTTTAGTAGTATTAACCAAAAAGTTTAGCGGTTCTTAATGCGTTTGCCAAGGACTAATGTAAATTCATATAAGATGTAGGACATAGCATTTCTAAATGTAGCCAACAGCAAGTTGTTGTAATCTTAAATTTGGCATAAGTTTAGTGATTTTTTAAGTAACGAATATATATTTAGTATCTATACAAATAAAATATGATAGAAGTCTTAGTCTATATTCCAATGAGAGTATAGGCTATTTTGTGGTTAAGAAATTAAAACAAAAGATAATTGGAATATAAAATAATTTAAAGTAGGCTAATAACATAGTTATACATATATGCATTTATCTGATAATTTATAAACAGTGGATAACTTCGCTTATAGCAAGAATAACTCAGACAAAATGTAAAAAATACGTAAATTATGTGAATAAGTATGTAAGACACCCAGTAACTTATCCACTAAATTATGCAAAGTTATCCAGAGGTGTGCACAATTAATATAGAAGTACCCACATTATACACAGAGTTATCCACAAACAAACAAGTTATACACGTATAATTGTGAAAATAACGTAAATATTTTTAAATTATCGTATACATTCCTGTTATAATAAGAGGGAATAGTGTGAGTAAGTGAATAACTTGTGGATAAGTATAATAACTACTGATTCTTAAAGCTTTTACAGGAGGCAAATAATGAAAATTACTATACTTGCAGTAGGTAAATTAAAAGAAAAATACTGGAAACAAGCAATAGCTGAATACGAAAAAAGACTTAGTGCTTATTCAAAAATAGAAATTATAGAAGTACCAGATGAAAAAGCGCCTGAAAATATGAGTGATAAAGAAGTAGAACAAGTCAAAGAAAAAGAAGGCCAACGTTTACTAGCAAAAGTAAAACCACAATCTACAGTGGTAACTTTAGAAATTAAAGGGAACATGCTGACGTCTGAAGGATTAGCTAAAGAAATAGAAGGACGAATGACTAGAGGACAAAGCGACTTCACATTTATTATTGGCGGGTCCAATGGTTTACACCAGGACGTCTTAAACAGAAGCAATTACGCCTTGTCATTTAGTAAAATGACTTTTCCACACCAAATGATGCGCGTCATCTTAATTGAGCAAGTCTACCGTGCGTTTAAAATTATGCGAGGGGAAGCGTATCACAAATAAAACTAAAAAATAAGTTGCGAACAACTTAGAGGGTGGTTTAGAGATGGAAAGAGAAATAATAATTTCAATATGCTCAATTATTGTTGCGATTTTTGCATGTGCTGCAGCTATTATAACTGCCATATATACAAGAAAAGCATATATTACACAAAATAAAGGTTATATTGGTGTATATTGTGAAGGCTATTATATAGGTAAGTTTGTCAAAAAAATTGTAATTAAAAATTATGGTAATTCCCCAGCAAAAATTAATAAGATAAGTGTAAAAGGGATTGAAAATCAAGATTACTTAAAAAAATTTATTAATGCTCAAAAAGATAAAACATATATGCCTAATCAAATTTCGACGTGCATAATTTTACCTGATAACTATGACTTAGTAATCGAATTGGAATACAGTTATATAAGTATGAATAGAAATGAAACTCAATATTTGACTATTGATTTAAGCAATACGAATAAAGAATTATATACTATAGTTGAAAATGTAGGTAGCAAATTTGAAAATGAAATACTTACAGCATTAAATCAATTATTTAGTAAAATTTAAAAAGGAGTTAAAAAGCAATGTCATCAAATGAGATAGTAAGAAAATTATATTCAAAGGAAGATATTCGCATAGAATTAGAACTTACTCCACATAAATTCAATAAAAAAATGGATACAATTTCTAACCTTTTTAAAATTGATATGAAAAATTTTCACAATTACAAAGGCCAAGATATAAATAATCAATATACATTTAACGGCGTCGCAAAAGAATTAATAAAGGTGTTACTCAAAAGTATTGACTATTACCCAGTGGATATAAATTCCAAAAATTTTAAACAAAATGGAAAATCTAAAAAAGAGATGATTGAAAATATAAATGCCTCTAGTTACATGGAATATACATATCAGTTAATGAAATCTATCAATGAAATTAAATACAAAAGATTAATTGCAGACATACATATGAAAGATGTATATCAAAATACCAAAGCATGGTTAAGCATTGGTGAATCAATTAATAAAAAGGAACAAGAATTATACCAATATATGAAACCTTTGCCTTTACATAAAAGAATTGAGCTACAAAATGAAGTATTAAAATCTATAGATGAAACAATTTTTCAATTTATGGCAAAAGAGCATAGAAACAACCAAATTGAAGAAAATGATGAATTAGGGGCTTATATAAAAGGAATTAAAGAAGATAAGGATACAAAGAATGATTATGAATTGAATCACCTCTTATATAAGAAGAATCAATTACCTATAGATACTTTAATTAAAGATATGTGGGACTATGATGAAACAGAACATATTGAGCTTGATTGGTTAATTGTAGATATGTTGAAGCGTTCACAAAGAGCTGACGTTTATTTTAAAGAAAGTTTAGATAAGAAAAACAAATTGAGGAAAAATATACATAAAGATTCTATTAAAAATATATCTAAGTTGATTGATCATGAACTGCTAAAAAGTAACCATAGGTGGGACATATTATCTTTTTATAAAAGTTATCAGTTTTGGAATAATATCAAATTAAATCGAGATATCCAAAAATACAATGTTTTATATTATAAAAATAATAATTTAAGCATTGAAAATCAAAGTGCTATTATAAAGAAAATCAAAACGATAGAAGCCAATTTAGAAAATGCTAATAAACAATCGAGCTATTTAGACCATTTTTTACAAGCTAAATTTGATTTAGAAAAACTGGAAAGTGAATTAATGAAATATAATTTGAACCCAAAATATATAGATAAGATTAATGACGATTTTATAAGGTATGCTATCGAAGATGTACATAATGCAATTATTAAAATCGACAGATATATAAGCACTGATGAAGTGAATTTAAATTATTCAAATATTCAAATGGTTGTAAGAAATGAAATAAAGGAGCAAGGTAGTTTTTTTGTAACACAAACATTGAATACATTGTCAAAGGTAGAAGAATCTGACTGTCACTTCGATAATTTTATGGTAGGGCCTTTTGTCGAAAATTTTAAAAGAGCAATTAAAAATCGCAGATTTGGTATGAAAACCAAATAATCTTATTTATATAGAAGTTATAGCTAAGAGAAAATCAAAGTGATTTTTCAAACCCCATAAACGCTGTTATAAAAGCGTTTATGGGGTTTTTTCTTATTTCTTTTTTTTCAGATACTCAGATACTTCGGAAATTAATTTTGATAGATTAAACATTGTCGAGGCCAAGACAAATAAAAAATTAAAGCAAAAGTTAGCGCGCAACTTTCTGCTATAAAGGAGCAGATTTATATGGAGACAAGAGACAAACTGATGTCATTGACTCAAAGTGACAAAACACAGCAATGGTTAATGGACAAATCATCTAACCAAACTGATGTTCAACAATTGCAGCAACAATTCAGCCAGCAGTTAGATCAAAAATATAATGCACTTTTAGCTGATGAACAAGCTAAGTTAGACCAATATGTGGAAGTACATCAAGGATTGGAAGCATTAAAGAAAGAGATTGAATCGGAACCCATTATGCTTAATATCGATAAATTACCCGATGTAAAATCAACAATGCTTGAAAAGGCTAAGAACGATGAACATTCTGATAAAATCGAACAGTTATTTGATAGATTAGATCATTCATTAAATGGAACGTATCGATTATATACACAATTATCGTTGATAGGTACACGAACACATCGAATCACAACTAAAAATTTTAATCTTCAGGGCTTACCTAAAGCAGTCCAACGCACAATTTTACCTTCAAAATATAAGAAGGTGTATACAGTTGACTTTAAATCATTTGAGCCATCAGTTGTAGCATACATGACCCAAGATTCAAAACTGATTGACTTTTTGAATCAGAAAGACGGACTGTATGACGCATTACTAAGTGAATTAGAATTACAAGATGAGCAACGAGTACTTGTTAAACGTGCATTTATTGGTTCGTTTCTATTTGGCGGCAACTTCGATAGCCCTAAATTCAAGTTGAAACAATATGTAAGTGAAGTGCAATGGTTGGATGCGGTCAGCCAATTTACAAAAGTCATTGAACTTAAGAAACAAATCGAAGAGCATAAAACCATGCCTATGCCCTACGGCATTGAACATGATATGAGCGCATTTCAAGGTAGCAGTATTATGGCATTTTATGTACAAACTGTAGCGAGTTATATTTTCAAACACATTCTATTGGAAGTGTACAGAGCACAATGCGAACAAAAAACGTTTAAAATTATTGTACCCATACACGATGCGATTATGATTGAATGTGATGATGAAGTAACTGCACGTGATGTTGCTCAGCTAATGAAAAGTACAGCTAACCAGTTGTTCAATGATGAATTTGCACATGTGACAGTGGAAGAACTGGGAGGTGAAGGCCATGAATAATGATAGAGGACAAAGTTTACAAATACCAAATAGCACACCACTCAAAGAAAATTATATATATGTAGCTACGTTATATTCTGTGAGAGAAACAAATTTCTCAGGTGATGTGAAACATCAATTCACATATGAAATTGAAGTGAATAATCAGATCGTATATGTGAATCGTAATATCTCAACACAAAAGACAGCTAAGCAGTTGTCAATCAATGATTGGCTTAAACGTCACAGTAATTATAGCTCCACTCATGAGAATTATGACCCTTACATTGATAGAAAGCATTTAATCCATGTAGGTTGCTTTAACGGTAATTACTATGTACAAGATGTAGCATCATTAAATGAAGATGGAGGATTATTATAATGAACCATATATTACAAATGTTATCTAAGCTATTAAGTGTGGCTAAGGAGGCAATCGACCGTCAAGGTCTGATTGCTATCCTAACAAGTAGTATTGGAAATGATGAAATGGATAATTCTGAACAAGCTATAACGGTGTATAACGAGCTTATCGATAAGCTACAGCTTAACATTCCTAAAGATGTCGACTATAGACCTAACATATACAGTTATTTTGGCATTCAAAAAAAGCCAAATGACACAATATTAGTGGAAATGATGATAAGTATTTTTCATATCAAGCGTTTTGATTCAGAGTTGTTTATTTTCAAAGATATAGGTTGGCAAAAGGTAAATGAAGATGAATTGCAAGGGTTGATATCTAAAATGATACACGTGTTGTTGGTAGATTATAAACCTTCACTAAGTACTTTGACAAATATAGTGAATGGCTTACAAAAATCAACAGATGTAGAAGAACTTGTTGAGAATAAACAATACATTGGTTGTGGTAGAACCATGTTCAATCTGAATACATTTGAAGTAGTGGGAAATTGCATAGAAATTTTCCCAAAAACACGCTTGAATTTGGCAGTAGATAAAAGTGATGTCATCACTGACAAGATACCACCGTATTTTAATGAATATATGCTAGAACTTGCTAATTTCGATTCTGATTTACAATACTTTCTTTTCCAACATACAGCGGTGTTACTCACTGCAGATACTAAACTACGTCGTGGACTTGTTTTGTATGGAACTGCAAAAAATGGGAAATCGGTCTATATCAAATTAGTTAAGTCATTCTTTTATAGTAATGATATCGTATCTAAAACACTTAATGAACTTGGCGGGCGTTTCGATAAGGAAAGCCTAATTGGTAAACGAATTATGGCAAGTGATGAAGTGGGGAAAGCTAATGTTGATGAAGCAACTGTGAATGATTTCAAAAAATTACTATCTGTTGAACCAATTCATGCTGACCGTAAAGGAAGAACGCAAGTAGAAGTTACGTTAGATTTAAAACTCATTTTTAATACGAATGCTGTACTCAATTTTCCATCATCCCATGCAAAAGCATTAGAGCGTAGAATGGCTGTTATTCCATGTGAATATTATGTTGAAAAAGCTGACCCTGACTTAATTGAAAAGTTACAGGATGAAAAGAAAGAAATCTTTCTTTACTTGATGTATGTGTATAAGCAAATTGTAAAAAATGATATTGAGTACCTCCAAAATGATCGTGTTACTGAAATTTCTCATGATTGGTTAAATTTTGGATATGAATTTGTTTCTAGTAAATCAGCAAGTATTGCAAATCAGAAAGCGTGTATTAATTTACTCAGAAAACTTATAGAAATCAAACCAGGATCACGAATCAAAGTATCCGAGTTAAATAAAGTTATTAATGAAGAAATAAAGGTGAGTTCTCAGGTTATTAAACAGTTAATTCAAGCAAACTTTGATACTCAAACCAAACTATACAATGGCTACGATTATTGGATTGATTTAGGTTGGAAAGAAACTGATAAAAAAGATGACATGATTTCATTCGATAAAAATGAGAATGTAACAGATGATGAGTTTTTATACGAAGATGATTTGAACTTAGGTTGGGAGGACTTTGACGATGAATAATGAACAAATTGAAGCATTTGTAGAAGTGCTTGTGCCTATCATAGAAGAACGTATCAATCAAGGTAAGTAATCTAATTACGTACTACAGGCAACTGCCTGTAGTACTCATATAATTAAGTGGTAAAAGTGATAAAAATGAAACGAAATTATAAATATATATTATTCATATGATGTTACAAGACCGATGGTCTGTAGCAATAATCTAATAAAAGGAGCGGTATGATATGAAGGGTAAAATTGCACTTTATTCACGCGTTAGTACGTCAGAGCAGTCGGAGCATGGGTACTCAATCCATGAGCAAGAACAAGTACTCATCAAAGAGGTTGTGAAAAACTATCCAGGTTATGACTATGAAACTTATATCGATTCTGGTATATCAGGTAAAAATATTGAAGGTCGACCAGCAATGAAACGTCTATTACAAGATGTTAAGGATAATAAAATCGAAATGGTGTTAAGTTGGAAATTGAATCGTATCTCACGCTCAATGAGAGACGTTTTTAATATTATTCATGAATTCAAAGAGCATGGGGTAGGATATAAATCGATTTCTGAGAATATTGATACATCCAATGCATCTGGAGAAGTGCTTGTTACTATGTTTGGTCTTATAGGATCAATCGAACGTTCAACACTCATCAGTAACGTCAAGATGTCGATGAATGCCAAAGCACGTAGTGGAGAGGCTATTACAGGTAGAGTTTTAGGCTACAAGTTATCACTTAACCCACTTACTCAGAAGAATGATTTAGTTATTGATGAAAATGAAGCTAACATTGTTCGAGAAATATTCGATTTGTACTTAAATCATAATAAAGGACTTAAGGCAATTACAACAGTACTGAACAAAAAAGGATATCGTACCATCAACAAAAAGCCATTTTCGGTTTTTGGTGTCAAATATATTCTGAACAACCCTGTTTATAAAGGTTATGTCAGATTCAATAATCATCAAAACTGGTCAGTTCAACGAAGAAGTGGTAAAAGTGACGAAAATGATGTGATATTGGTCAAAGGAAAACATGAAGCCATTATAAGTGAAGAAGTATTTGATCAAGTTCATGAGAAATTAGCATCTAAAAGTTTTAAACCAGGCAGACCTATTGGCGGAGATTTTTACCTTCGTAGCCTTATTAAATGCCCAGAATGCGGAAATAATATGGTATGTCGACGGACTTATTATAAAACGAAAAAGTCCAAAGAACGGACAATCAAGCGTTATTACATTTGTTCCTTATTCAATCGTTCAGGGAGTTCTGCATGTCACAGTAATGCCATCAATGCTGAAGTCGTCGAGCGTGTAATTAATGTTCATTTGAATCGTATTCTGTCTCAACCAGATATTATCAAGCAGATTGCGTCAAATGTGATAGAAGAACTGAAACAAAAGCATAGTAACCAAACAGAAATTAAATATGACATTGATAGTTTAGAAAAACAAAAAGCTAAGCTTAAAACACAACAAGAACGATTGTTAGAATTGTTCTTAGATGATCAAATGGATAGCGAAATGTTAAAAGCAAAACAAAGTCAGATGAATGGACAACTAAAGATGCTAGATAAGCAAATTAAAGAAGCGCAACAAGCTACTGAATCACAAGATGAAGTACCAAATTTTGATAAACTGAAAAGCCGTTTAACCATGATGATTAGCCGATTTAGTGTCTACTTAAGGGAAGCTACACCAGAAGCAAAAAATCAACTTATGAAGATGTTGATTGATTCTATTGAAATTACTACAGATAAAAAAGTGAAACTCGTACGGTATAAAATTGACGAAAGTCTTATCCCTCAATCTTTGAAAAAAGATTGGGGGTCTTTTTTTATGCCCAAAATTCACTTTATTATTTATGGTACACAGAAATATTCTATCGACAAAATTACCACTTTTGCCACTTTGTCATAAGTGATAAAAGTGAATGAAATGAACAGAAAATTAAATTTATATTATAAAAATGATGTAGCAAGTAATTACATCATTACACATTATAGGAGGTCATAACAATGACAATAGAACTACAACTCAAACACTATATAACCAATTTATTCAACCTACCAAAAGGTGAAAAGTGGGAATGTGAATCTATCGAGGAAATCGCTGATGATATTCTACCTGAACAATACGTTAGACTTGGGCCGCTTAGTAATAAAACACTTCAAACTAATACCTATTACTCTGACACACTTCACGAAAACAACCTCTATCCTTTCATTCTCTACTATCAGAAACAACTCATAGCTATCGGATATATCGATGAAAATCATGATATGGATTTCTTATATCTACACAACACCATCATGCCCCTTTTGGATCAACGATACTTACTAACAGGAGGAGAATAGTATGCATAAATATATCAAAATCACACAATTAGTCATCACAATCCTAAGCGAAATCATTACATGGATGAAAGAATCAGAACGAAAGGAGATATCTTATGAATAGATACATGACACGCGGCATTGCCAATAACTTACCTATTACCTTACAACACCAATTATGGCAAATTGTAGCACAACGTGAAAACGAACAGTCCGAGGAATTAGAAGCAATAGATTACTTTCATATCTTTCAGTTCAACATGCACAATAACCAATTATATTTCCAACACAAGCAAGAACGTCCTGAGTACATCAGAATTCATAAAGCTAATTATTCAAAAACTATCAGTATGAATAAGGTCTACATTATCCGCGAAGATGATGTAGACCTTTCTTATTATGTGATGTTATTACCGGAAGAATACTAGAGGAGAGAATATTACATGGAAACAATAAAAAGTACATTAGAAACAGAGGCCATATTCAGCGATGACCAACAACATCGCTATATACTTAAGAAAACATGGGAAAGTGAAAAACAAACAATTACGATCATTACAATGTATCCACATTATGATGGCATTCTCAATATTGATCTAACAACTCAACTCATAATAAACAAAGTTTCAGAAATGAAAACATTTGGTTCAATCAATTTTGTGAATCTATACTCTAATATTACAACCCCTATCAATCTCAAACATTTAGAAAACGCATATGATAAGCATACAGATATTCAAATTATGAAGGCCGTGAAAGAATCGGATGAAGTGATATTAGCATGGGGTGCTTACGCTAAAAAACCCGTCGTCGAAGCACGTGTTAATGAAGTATTAGAAATGTTGAAACCACATAAGAAGAAAGTGAAACAACTCGTAAATCCAGCAACCAATGAAATCATGCATCCCCTTAATCCAAAAGCACGAAGTAAGTGGACATATAAGTAATATTAATAAATAATACTAGCTAATTTTCAAAAATAATTGTAGAAAAGCGTAGCAAAATAGATTAATATAATATTGATGCATTTAAACGATACAGATACTTTGATAGAAAATAAATAATATTGCTGTATAATGAGAGTGGAGCCTGGGAGATGATAAGTTGTCCCAGGCATTTTTAATGTATTAGCAGACAATGACTGAATTGAAAATACGCTTCTATCAAGATTGTTTCAACTTTGGTAGAAGCCCTAGTATTGAAACGTTCGTATGTAGAGTATCATAGCGATTTAAATAAAGTTATCTTTAATGACCTTAAAGATAACTTTATTTTTTGCTATATGTGGCTTGTTAAAAAATTGCGAATTCCACTTAATTAACGAGATTCTATTAGCATATATTTATAAAATTTTATTACTTTTTGTGAACGAATTAATAATTTTTAGTTTGAAATTTATTTGAAAACTTACAATAAAGGTGTATAATCAAAATTGTACAAATCAAAATTGTGGAGGGTATTATGGAAGAAACAATTGATTTAAATAAACTATTTGGAATATTAAAAAAAAATATGAAATATTTAATAATTTTACCGATAGTTTTTCTTGTTTTAAGTATGGTAATGACATTTTTATTTATGACACCTAAATATTCTTCTTCTACACAAGTACTTGTTAACCAAAAAGAAACAGACAGCGAAATGATGGCTCAACAAGTGCAATCCGACTTACAACTAGTCAATACATACTCAGAAATTATTAAAAGTCCAAGAATATTAGACAAAGTATCTAAAAATTTAAAGGGTAAGTATTCTAGTAAAGAAATTGAAGGCATGCTCACAGTTAGCAATCAAGCAGAATCACAAATTTTAAACATAACTGTTGAAAATGAAAGTCGTGAAGCAGCGGGTAAAGTTGCTAATGAAATAGCGAACGTCTTTAGTAAAGATGTTAATAAAATTATGAACGTAGATAATGTTTCTATTCTTTCTAAAGCAGATAATAATGGGAATAAAGTTTCACCTAAACCGTTTACAAATGCAGTGGTCGGTGTTTTTTTAGGCTTAATTATCGCACTTGTTATAATATTCTTGAAAGAAATCTTAGATAAGAGAATAAAAACGGAAGAAGATGTAGAAGAATTATTGGATTTACCAGTATTAGGCACTATACAAGACTTTAGTAAATAAGGGGAGGTAAGAATATGGCTAAAAATGAAAATGTAAAACCACTTATTACAGCAGATAAACCTAAATCAGTAATAAGTGAAAAATTCAGAGGTATTCGTACGAACATTTTATTCTCGACAGCGGATAACGATGTTCAAACTGTCGTAGTTACTTCTGAAAAACCATCAGCTGGCAAATCAACAATTTCTGCTAACGTTGCAATCACATATGCACAAGCTGGATATAAGACATTGTTGATAGATGGAGATATGAGAAAACCGACACAGCATTATATGTTTAGTACGACGAACATTGATGGTTTGTCAAATTTAATCATTAATAAAACAGATTATTCTAAAGCAATTCATAAGACAGATATTTCAGGTTTGGATCTAATTACAGCGGGTCCGATTCCACCAAATCCTTCAGAATTAATAGGTTCAGAAAACTTATTAGAAATATTTCAATATGTAAAAAAAGAATATGATTTTATTATTATTGATACGTCTCCAGTAAATACCGTAACAGATGCACAGTTGTTCTCTGAAATTGCTAAATATGTTGTTTATGTAGTAGATGTACAAAAAAATGATCGAAACGCAGTGAAAAAAGGTAAAGAACTCATTGAAAAAGCGGGTGCAAAAATTTTAGGAGTTGTGTTAAATAAAGCGCCTAAAGATAAATCATCTAGTTATTATTATTACTACGGGAAAGATGAAAAATGATTGACATCCATAATCATGTTTTAGTAGGATTTGACGATGGGCCGCAATCTTTAGATGTAACCATTGCTTTATTAAAGCAAGCAAGAGCACAAGGGATTAAAGGTATTGTTGTAACACCACATCATTTACACCCTAGATATGACAATATATTTACTGATGTAGAATGGGGAATTAATAAGCTACAACATAATCAACAAATCAAAGACTTAGAAATCCAATTATATGCTGGTCAAGAAATCAGGATAACTGACCAAATATTGGATGATATAGAGCAACATAAAGTTAAAGGCATTAACGGATCTAAATATCTTCTAATAGAATTACCTTCTAATTCAGTACCTCACTACACCAAGAATCTTCTGTATGAAATTCAAACTAAAGGTTTTGTTCCGATAATAGCGCATCCTGAGCGTAATAAATCAATTGCTAAAGATATTAATTTACTTTATGAATTAATAAATAATGGTGCGTTAAGTCAAATCACTGCTTCATCTTTAACAGGTGAGCTTGGTAAAAATATACAAAAATTATCTATACAAATGTTAGAACACAATTTAGTACATTTTGTTGCTTCAGATGCACATCATTCAGAAAGTAGACCATTTAGTTTGGATGCTTTGTTTAGCACGCCTAAATTAAAAAATATTGAATCTGTTATAAGCGTGTTACTAAATAATAATGAGTCAATGATTCAAGACAAGAGTGTGGTTATGGGAAGACCCATTGAATTTAAGAGGAATAAATTTTTTGGTCTATTTTAATTAAAGAAATCGGGGAATGAGAATTGAAATATATATCAATTAAGCAAAGACTTATAATGTTGTTGTTCATAGACTCAATAATTGTAACTTTTTCAGTGTTTTTAGGATATTACATCTTAGAACCCTTTTTTAAAGGCTACTCAATTAACGTATTGATTTTATCATCATTCATCTTACTTATATCGCATCATGTATTCGCTCAAATCTTTGATTTGTATCATAGAGCCTGGGAATATGCGAGTATTAGTGAATTAATATTAATCGTTAAAGCAGTTACAAGTTCCATCGTTGCTACAGGGATAATTGTTCCAATATTTACACAACAAGCACCTTTTTTACGATTGTATTTTATAACTTGGATGATGCACTTATTGTTAATCGGTGGGTCAAGGTTGTCTTGGAGAATATATAGAAAGACATTTATTAGTAAAGAAGGTAAAAAGAAACCAACTCTTATAGTAGGTGGCGGTAGAGGTGGTTCATTACTTATTCGTCAAATGATGAATACACCATATATGGGAATGGAACCAGTTCTAGTAGTAGATGATGATTCAAATAAACAAAAAATGTCTATCACATCTGGCGTTAAAGTTCAAGGTTACGTTACAGATATACCAGAATTAGTAAAGAAATTTAATATTAAAAAAATCATCATTGCGATTCCGACACTTTCACAACAGAGATTAAGAGAAATCAATAAGTTGTGTGAAGGTGCAAATGTAGAAGTATTTAAAATGCCTAACATAGAAAATGTTATGTCAGGTGAAATTGAAGTTAATCAATTGAAAAAAGTAGAGGTTGAAGATTTACTAGAAAGAGATCCAGTAGAGCTAGATATGGTATCCATTTCAAAAGAACTAACACACAAAACGATACTTGTAACAGGAGCAGGTGGATCAATCGGTTCTGAAATATGTAGACAAGTATGTAAGTTCACACCAGATAGAATCATGCTACTTGGTCATGGAGAGAATAGTATATATCACATTCATCAAGAACTTACTGGACTATATAAAGAAGAAATAGAAGTCATACCCATTATTGCAGACGTTCAAGATAAAGAGCGTATGAAAGAAGTCATGCAAGCTTATAAACCATACGTTGTTTATCATGCAGCAGCACATAAACACGTACCATTAATGGAGTATAACCCACAAGAAGCAATTAAGAATAATGTTTTAGGAACAAGAAATACAGCAGAAGCAGCTAAATTAGCAGAAGTAAGTAAATTTGTAATGGTATCAACAGATAAAGCCGTAAATCCACCAAACGTTATGGGTGCTTCTAAACGATTAGCAGAAATGGTCATACAAAGTATGAACAATGAAACAAGTAAGACGGACTTCGTAGCAGTACGATTTGGAAATGTGCTTGGTTCAAGAGGATCAGTAATACCATTATTTAAGAGGCAAATAGAAGCGGGCGGCCCAGTAAAAGTGACTCACCCAGATATGACAAGATACTTTATGACGATACCAGAAGCGTCAAGATTAGTATTACAAGCTGGAGCATTAGCAACAGGTGGAGAAGTATTCGTGCTAGATATGGGCAAACGGGTTAAGATTGTTGATTTAGCTAAAAACCTTATCAGACTAAGTGGTTATAATGAAGAAGATATAGGTATTGAATTTAGTGGTATTAGACCAGGTGAAAAATTATTTGAAGAATTGTTGAATAAAGATGAAATACATCCGGAGCAAGTGTATGAGAAGATTTATCGAGGGAAAGTCAAAGAAATTGAAATAAATGAAGTTAATACATATATAAATGAAATACTAAGTGTTAAAGGTGATATTAAAAAGAAAACAATAAAAATAGCTAATAGGAAGTTTTAAAATGATTAATATATATAGAATTATTACCGTATTTTTATCAATTATAAGTATAATATTTAGTTTATTAAATCATAATGATATTCCCAAAAACTTGCTTTTTTTACCATTGTGTTTTGTTTTACTTTTTTTAATTATACCTTCCTTTTCAAAATATAATTTTAAAAACATAGGTATTACTATTTTAAATTTTTCTATGCTAATAAGGTATTCAATATCACCCTTATTAATGTCGATTTATGGAGTGAATCTGAATTCAGGATTATATTTATCTGAAAAGGTACAATCAAGAGCTATTAATTTAATGATATATGAGATGATACTTATATTTATAACTTTTTTAATATTTCAAAAGAGATTTTATAAATCTTCACAGAATCAAATTAAGTTAATTAAACCTAGCAAAAGTTTATTTAGTTGGTTATTTGTCATCGTAGCTCTAGTAGTTATTTTAGTTTTCCCAGAAATACTTAGTCGATATTCGTTTGTATGGACAGCAACTAAGCTGAAAAGTAAAGAGGTTGAAGGAATTTCTTATTCATTTTTACTTATAATAGTACAATTAGGCCATTTAGTTTTTACGGTAAATTTAATTAATTTATTGTATAAATATTACACAAAAAAGAAATCTTTGACACTTGTAATTTTATCGTTATTTGTTGTTGGAGTATCTTCATCATTTATGGTTGGTACTAGTAGGTTTAGTATTGTATTACCTTTAGTTACAGGTTTATTTACAGTTTTTTTAATTTATAAACCTTATAGAAGATTAATTGGTTTATTTTCATTAGTTATCTCATTAGTTTTAATCATTTTAACAAGTATCTTAAAGACCAAAACAATTGCCGGTGAAAGAAGTTTAAGTTCATTATCTAAAGGATTTAATGAATTGAATAGTAATTTGCAATTGTATTTTTCAGGAGTAGCTAACGTATCACATTCATTAAATACTAGACTGATATATGAACCATTTAACTTTGATGATATTTTAGCGGATTTATTTAAATCGGTTGTATTTATAAGTAAATATTTCATGGATTTTCAAAGTGCAATAGTTAATTATAATATTAACTTTTATGGTAGAACTGGAATTCAAGATCAAATATTACCTATGATAGGTCAAGGTTATCTATATTTTGGTTATATTTTAGCGCCTGTTTTTTCAATAGCAACAATTATAATAATTATGTATCTAGATAAAAAAATAGTTGAAAATAATTCTTTGTTCAATATATATATATTAGTTTATTTATGTCTTAAATTTGCATTGTTTAATATGGCAAATGCGACAATCCTAATATCATTTTTTACAAACTTTTTTGTTGTTTTAATGGTTATAAATATACTGAATAAACGCATTAGGTTAGGTAGGGATGTTAAAAAATGAATATCGGAAAAAAAGATGTACTTTGGGGATATCTAAGCTTAGGAATGGTTCATGGAATTAATTTATTGCTATTACCAGTTATTTTAAAATTTTTAAATATCAATGAAATTGGATTGTGGTACACATTTACATCATTATATGGAATGGCGATGTTAATAGATTTTGGGTTTCAAACAGTAATAGGTAGGAATATAAGTTATTTATGGGCTGGTTCTAGTGAAATAAAAAAAGCTAGTTACAATAATAACAAATTGTCTTTTGACATAACATACTTTATAAAAGTACTTTCAACTGTTAAATTTATATATTTTTGTATGGGATTAATAGTGTTAATATTTTTATCAACAATTGGCACAATTTATATAATTGAAATATCTAAAGATGAAATTGAATTACAAAGTGCTTTAACTGCATACTTTTTGTATATGACGTCTATTATTTTGAATATATCATTTTCATACTGGAATGCTTTGTTAAAAGGTATTGGAGCAATTAAATCATATAATCAAATACTTATACTAACTAAATCGGTACAATTAATTTTATCAATTTTATTTTTAATTTTTGGAATGGGAATTGTAGGTGTGTCGTTAGCATATTTAATATCGGTAATCGTAAATAGAATAGCGCAATCCAAAATATACTATAATTTTTCGACTGATACTTATAATACTCAAAAGCAAATTAAAATATCCTATAATAAAGAAATATTTATGGCGTTGTTACCAAATACAATGAAAACAGGAATTCTATCATTTACAAACTACTTAATAATAAATTTCCCAATAATTTTAAGTTCATACTACTTATCACTTGAAATGTCTGGTAGGTTCGGACTTTTTAATCAAATATTGACTATAATCATTACTATTTCTAACTCTTATTTTAATACTTATTTGTCTAAAATTAATTATTTAAGAGTGAAAAATCAATATTACGAAGTTGTAGAAATTTTCAAAAAAGCAATGATGACTAATTATATATTTAATATTACAGCTTTTGTATTACTAGTATTTATGGGTGGATATATTTTAGAGTTAATAAATAAAAATTATGAATTAATACCTATAATACCAATGATCTTAGTGATTATTTATAGATTTTTGTATAACAATCAAGGGTTATTCACAACATTTCTTACTACTAAAAATAGTATTCCTCACTACATACATTTTTTAGTTTCAGCTATAGTGACTATTATTGTACAGATTATACTTCTTGAATTTGTTGATAATAGCTTGATAAATCTAATATTACCATTATTATTTGTGCAATTATTTTTTAATAATTGGTACTGGGTTTATTATGTTATCAAAGACATAATAAAAGATAAAGAAAGTTATGACAATGAAATAAATTAAAAAGAGTGGGGATTTGATGAAGATACTATTTGTTGTAAATAATTTTAATTTTGGTGGTCCGCAAAAAAGCTTGCTTAATCTGATGTATGAATTGGAAGATAAAGATGTTGAAGTTGATTTAATGGTTTTGAACAATCAGAAGCAGTTAAGTAAGTATCTACCGAGTTATGTAAATATTGTAGAGGTTCCATCTAAATTCTCTTTGTTAATGTTATCTAAAGAAAACATTATAAAAAATATGGCTAGAAACATAACTCATCCAATATTAATTTTAAAAGTCATAATTTTTTTGATAAAAAGCTTATTGAAACTACAAGAAAATGTCAAAGCCAAACAAATATTTTGGATTAAAAACAAATGGAAATGTAAAAAAAACAGAAAACACTATGATTTTGCTATTGGTGTATCTGGCGGACATTCAGTTTTTTATATTGTTGATTATATTAATGCAAAAAATAAACTAGGCTGGATCAGAACAGATTATAGAGTCTTAAAAAGAGATAATGATATAGATTCTACTTATTTTGATCAAGTAGATGGTATGTTATCAGTTTCATCATTGTGTGCAAACATATTTGAAGAATTATTTAATATTAAACCAAAAGTTTTTTACAATAGCTTACCGACTAAGTTGTATCAAAATATACAAAGTAAGCCTCTAGAAATTGATTTGAATAAATTGAATATTTGTACGATTTGCAGATTAGATACTGGAAAAGGATTAGATTTATTAATAGATGCAGCTGTGATTTTAAAAGAAAATAATATAAATATTAACTGGTATGTCGTAGGTACTGGGAAATTAAGTAATTGGCTTAAAACAGAAATTGAAGAGCACGAGCTCCATGAAATTGTAAAACCATTGGGATTTGTATTTAATACAGGAAATATAATTAAAAAAATGGATTTCTTAGTTCATCCTTCAAGATTTGAAGGAAAGTCTAATACAATTGATGAGGCGCTCTATTATTGTAAACCTGTGGTAGCAACAAACTTTGAAACTGTATATGAACAAATTAATAATGGGAAAAATGGCTTTATTGTTAATATGGATGGTAAGGAAATTGCAAATAAGATTATGAAGTTAGCTAATAAACTTCATCTATTAGAAGTTATGAAAAGTAATATTATTAAAAATAAAGTAGAAGAAATCGATAAAGGAAAAGAGTTTTTAAATACAATCTATAGCTTCGGAAAGGGATAATATGAAAGTAACTATATTTACACCTACCTATAACAGAAGAGACACTTTACCAAGACTTTATGATTCATTATTATCACAAACTTCAAAGCAGTTTGAATGGATAATTGTTGATGATGGTTCAACAGATGATACTGAAGAATATGTGAAAAGTCTAGAGACAGATTTATTTGATATCAAATATATAAAACAAAAAAACGTTGGAAAACACGTTGCTACAAATGTTGGAATGAAAAATGCTAATGGCGATATATTTACTTGTTTAGACAGTGATGATTGGTTCTATGAGGATACAATTGAGTTTATAATTGAAGAGTTCAAAACAAATAAAGAGATGACAGGATTTATTGCATTAGATACATATCAAGATGGATCTATTGTAGGAGAAAAATTACCGGAAATAAATTTTGTTAACTGGGTAGATTTACGTTATAAACATAACGTTAAGGGCGATAAATGTTATGTCTTTAGGACAGATGTTATTAAAAACATGACATTTCCACAGTATGGAAATTCTAAACATATGCCGCCTTCATATCAATTATTTGAATACAGTAGGAAATTCGATTTTAAATTAATTAATAAGCCATTAAAATACGTTGAATACTTATCAGATGGATTGACATTTCAGATAAAAAAACAATATTTTATGTCAGCAGAAAATTATTGCGAATATAGAAAAATCGGACATCAGTTATTACCTAATAACAAAGAAAAAATTAAAAATATAATTTTATTTGATATTTCGTGGATTCATACAGGTTTTAAAAAAGAACATCAATTTCAAGGTACAACAAATAAGTTGTTGTCTATATTATTATTGTTGCCTTCTACTGTTATATATTTCTATTTTAAAGGGAGATTGATATGAACAAAAAAAAGCTAAGGCAAAAAATTATAAAAGTTGCACAAATCCCAATTAATATTATACCAAAGTTAATTCTTAATATTATTTGGGATGTAACTAGCACTAGTGAATCGTTAGGTGCAATTTTATATCGTTATTTATATATAAAAAAATATGCTAACAATATAGGAGAGAATGTATTTATCGGTAAATACGTTACATTAAAAAATATCCAAAATTTAAGTGTTGGAAATAATGTGAGTATACACGCATATAATTATATCGATGCTTTTGGTAATGTAATTATTCGCGATAATGTTTCAATTGCAAATCATTCTACTATAATTTCTTCTAGTCATACTTGGGATGATATTAATAAACCTATTAAATATAATCATGTAACTAAAAATCCAATAATGATAAAAAATGATGTTTGGATTGGTTCAGGGGTTAGAATATTAGGCGATTCAATAATAGAAGAACGAAATGTTATTGCGGCAGCAGCTGTAGTTAATAAAAAAACAGAAAAAAACTCATTGTATGTTGGTGTTCCCATAAAAAAAATAAAGGAGATATAATATGAAAATTCTAATCACAGGAACAGCAGGTTTTATCGGTTCTCATTTATCAAAAAAATTAATATCACAAGGTCACAAGGTTGTAGGTATTGATAATATAAATGATTATTATGATGTAACAATTAAAGAAGATAGATTGAAATCAATCGGTACAGAAAATTTCACTTTCTATAAAATTAATCTTGAAGATGATTCAGCAATGGATGAAATATTCAAAAATGAAAAGCCTCAAATAGTTGTTAATTTAGCTGCTCAAGCAGGTGTTCGTTATAGTTTGGAAAATCCTAGAGCATACATTGATTCAAATATAGTTGGATTCACTAATATATTAGAGTGTTCAAGACATAATAAAGTAGAACATTTAATTTATGCTTCATCTAGCTCTGTTTATGGTGCTAACACTTCTAAGCCGTTTGCAACTTCTGATAATGTTGATCATCCTTTAAGTTTATATGCCGCTACTAAAAAATCTAATGAGTTAATGGCTCATACATATAGCCATTTATATAATTTACCAACTACTGGGTTAAGATTTTTTACTGTATATGGACCGTGGGGAAGACCAGATATGGCATTGTTTAAATTTACGAAAGCTATTGTGAATGATGAGAGTATTGACGTATATAATCACGGTAACATGATGAGAGACTTTACATATGTTGATGATATTGTTGAAGCTATAAGTAGATTAGTTAAGAAACCAGCACAACCAAATCCTGAATGGTCTGGGGCTAATCCAGATCCTAGTTCATCTTATGCACCATACAAAATATATAATATCGGTAACAATAGTCCAGTTAGATTGATGGAATTTGTTGAAGCAATTGAAAATAAGCTAGGCAAGGTTGCTAAAAAGAATTACATGGACTTACAACCAGGGGACGTACCAGAAACTTATGCAAATGTAGATGAATTATTTAATAATATTGATTTCAAACCAGAAACTACAATTCAAGATGGAGTTAATAAGTTTGTTGATTGGTATTTAGATTATTATAAATAAAGATAATAAGGGAGATTATGACATGAAGAGAAAAATAGCTATCGTTGGACTAGGTTATGTAGGGTTACCGGTTGCTGTAGCCTTTGGGAAACAACAAGAAGTTGTTGGATTTGATATTAATGAAACAAGAATTAATGAGTTGAAAAGTGGCTATGATCGTACTAATGAAGTGACTGATAATGATTTAAAAGAAAGTAATATTCTATTTACTAATCAACCAGAAGTACTAAGCAAAGTTGATTTTATTATTGTAGCAGTACCAACTCCTATCAATAAAAACAATCAACCTGATTTAACTCCGTTGATCAAAGCTAGCGAAACAGTTGGTAAAGCTTTAACAAAAGATACTATAGTAGTGTATGAATCAACTGTATATCCTGGCGCAACAGAGGAAGATTGTGTACCAGTACTTGAAAAATTCTCTGGTTTAACTAGTGGAAAAGATTTCTTTGTTGGCTATTCACCTGAGCGTATTAATCCAGGAGATAAAGTACATACATTTGAAACTATTACAAAAGTTGTTTCTGGTCAAACGCCAGAGGTGTTAGATGTAGTTGCTGAAGTATACAGTATGGCAATTAAAGCTGGAGTTCATAAAGCGTCATCAATCAAAGTAGCAGAAGCTGCAAAGGTTATTGAAAATACACAACGTGATGTAAATATTGCATTAATGAATGAAATCGCAATTATATTTGATAAAGTTGGAATTGATACTACAGAAGTATTAGAAGCTTCAAGCACAAAATGGAACTTCTTAAACTTCAAGCCTGGATTAGTTGGCGGACATTGTATCGGTGTAGATCCATATTACTTAACTTATAAAGCACAAGAACTAGGACATCATCCAGAAGTAATATTAGCTGGAAGACGTACCAATGATAATATGGCTAAACATGTAGTAGCTAATATTATTAAAGAATTATTGAAAAAAGGTATCGAAGTTCAAGGTATGACGATTAACTTATTAGGCTTAACATTCAAAGATAACTGTCCTGATTTAAGAAATACTAAAGTTATTGATATCGTTAGAGAACTAGAAGAGTATGGGATGAGTGTTAAAGTTAATGATGTAGAAGCAGATAAAGCAACTGCAAAAATATTATACGATATTGATTTAATAGATAAAAATGAAATGACAAAATCTGATGCACTAATATTTGCAGTTTCACATAATGATTATGTTGAAAATAAAAATGAATATTTAAATTTATTAAATGACAATGGTATTATAATTGATATAAAAGGACTAATTAAAGATAATGATTTAAAAGTAAATCAAACTATTTGGAGATTATAATATGAAGATTGTTCAAGTAGTGGCGGTCGATGTAACTTTAGAAACTTTGCTAAAGCCCTTAATTAAAGCTACTCAAAATAAAGGGATTGAAACTCATTGTGTATCAAATAAAGGTCCTTATTATAATGAATTAATAGATAATGATTTTTATTTTCATGAGGTTAAAATTGATAGAAAAATTAGTCCAATTAATAACTTGAAATCGATAATCTCACTAGTGAAATTATTTAGAAACATCAAACCGACAATAGTGCATGTGCATACTCCTGTAGCTTCTGTCTTAGGAAGAATTGCTGCTAAAATAGCTAAAGTTCCAGTGATAATTTACACGGCACATGGTTTTTATTTTCACGAAGGTATGTCAAATAAGCAGTATAATTTTTTTTATAAAATTGAGAAATATGTAGGAAAATTCTGCACGGATTATATATTCACACAAAGTGAAGAAGATTTTGAAGTTGCAAAATCAGGAAAGTTTTTATCTAAGAAAAACAGTGATAATTTTGTTCATATTAGCAATGGTATAGACATTACTAATAAGTTTAATTACAGCAAATTTAAAAAACAGCGTAACATAAACTTAAGAAAAAAATATGGATTGAGGGAAGACGATCTTGTAGTCACATTTATAGGTAGATTAGTGAAAGAAAAAGGTATACTAGATTTTTTAGATAGTTATAAATTTTTACAAACTGAAAATGTAAAATTTATAGTTATCGGTGGTTTACCTGAAGGTGAAAGAGATACTGAGACAGTAAACAAACTTGAAAAATACAAAGCAAATAAAAATATAATTTTTACAGGACACATTAAAAATATTAATGAACATTTGTTTATGAGCGATGTGTTCTGTTTGCCATCATATAGAGAAGGAATGCCAAGATCTATTATTGAGGGGATGGCTATGAAAAATGCAATATTAGCAACCAATATTAGAGGTTCAAGGGAAGAAGTGTTACATGGCAAAAATGGTTATCTATTTGATATTAATGATAGCCAAGCAATAGCAAAATATATAGAAATTCTGTCAAATAATCCTAAATTATTAAATGATTATAAAGAATTTAGTTTTGAAAGAGCTCATTCTATCTATAATGAAGAACTTGTTATTAAGAAGCAATTAAAAATATTTAATAAGTACAAATGAGGTGGAAAATTGAAAAAATTATTTGATTTTACTAGTTCTTTATTTGCAGTTTTTATTTTTTTACCAATATTAATCTTTACATCTATAGCAATTAAACTAGAATCTAAAGGTCCAATCGTTTTCAAACAAAAACGACCTGGTATAGATAATAAAATTTTTAATATTTATAAATTTAGATCTATGAAAATTGAAACACCAGATGTAGCAACTGATAAAATTGATGCAAATATGTATATTACTAAATCAGGACGTTTTATTAGAAGAACTTCAATCGATGAATTGCCTCAATTATTTAATATTATTAAAGGTGATATGTCTGTAGTTGGTCCAAGACCAGCTTTATATAATCAATATGATTTGATTGCTAAAAGAACAAATGAAAATGTGCATACGGTAAAGCCAGGTTTAACAGGTTTAGCGCAAGTTATGGGTAGAGATGATATTACAGATGATCAAAAAGTTCAATATGATAAATATTACGTTGAAAACCAAACTTTCATTTTAGATATGTTTATTATATACAAAACGATTAGAAACACGATAACATCTGAAGGTGTGAAACATTAATGGGAAAAACAATTTTAATCACTGGTAAGAATGGATATGTTGGGAATCGTATAAATGATTATTTAAAAGCACAAGGTCATGTTGTTGATCAAATTAATGTTAGAGATAATCAGTGGAAAGCATTAGATTTTAGTAAATATAACGTCGTTATACATTTAGCAGCAATTGTACACAATAATAACCCAAATGTTACTATGGTAGATTATATGAATGTAAATTACCATTTAACTAAAGAGCTAGCTGAAAAAGCTAAAACCGAAGGCGTAAATCAGTTTATATTCTTTAGTACAATGTCAGTATTTGGACTTGATGGCGAAGTAGGTAAACAAGTTATTATAGATAATAACACTTTAACTAAACCAACAACTTCTTATGGAATATCAAAACTACGTGCAGAAGAAATGTTACGTGAAATTCAATCAAATGAATTTAAGGTAGCTGTTTTAAGACCACCAATGATTTATGGGGAATCAGCACCAGGTAATTTTAGCAAGTTAATCAAAATATCTAAAATTTTACCTCTATATCCTCGGATTGATAATCAAAGAAGTAGCATATATATTGAAAATCTTGAGATTTATATTAATGAACTTATTGAGAATGAAGGTTCAGGTATATTACATCCTCAAAATAATGATTACTTAAATACGAATCATGCAATTTTTAAAATGAGAGAATTGCAAAATAAGAAAAGTATGAGTATTAAATTACCAAACAGTTTATTAAAATTATTTGGTAAAGTATTAATCTTTAATAAATTATATGGAAATTTAATTTATTCAAAGGATATTGATGACTTTGAATATACCGCTAGATTCACAAATGAAATTGAATCTTACAGAAAGACAATTAATAAATAAAAAGATGTTATTAAAGAAGTGTGATTTATCAAGGACCTCAATAAGTGCTGAAAAACATTATGTATTTCAGTACTAAAAACACGGTAAAGTTAGTACAAATTCTAGCTTTGCCGTGTTTTTGAATTTATTAGTTTAAGATAGTAATAATTTCATATCAATTAGGTTATTCAAAGGAATACATGATGTTTACTAGATTCATGCAAGCATGTACTTATTGCTATTTATTTCTTATATATACGAGTATCAAATGATGATATGTTGTTTCAATATCATACTTGATGATAAAGGTAACAGAGAAACATAAAATTTTTAGCAAAATAACTGATAAGGGGAAGCATATCATAAGTGATGCGGTTTTTTCTTGAAAAATTTAATCAGATATTAGAATCCTTTAATTTATTTGAAAATCAGAAGTGAGTAACAAGGGCAAGTGAAATAGTTAGTGAAATAATTGGAGTTATAGGAATTTATTGAGACGTATGAAGATGCGAGGCATTTATTGAGTAGATTATAATTAGAGCATGTAGGTGATTTGCTTCTCCATGCAAGTAAATTATGACCTTTTAAAAATCCTATAAGAATTTAGAAATTTTAGAATAACTAAATATTAAAAAACATATCGTATGAAAGTGAACTTGGGATGAGAGACTATAGCTAAATTAAAAATTTAGCAAAAACTAACTTAAAGACTGTGAACAATCTTTAAGTTAGTTTAAAAATAATTAATTTAAGCAAAATTATCTGCTTTTTGGGATCGCAGCCATCTATAATAATCTTTTGCTAGTAGTTGATAAACAGTGTCATAAAAATCTCTATTATTGCCAAACATTTTAGAGTATGCAGCTTCTCCTTGATTATATTGATCAATCAAGAAGTCTAGGAATTGTTGTTGGAATAAACTATTCGCAAACATTTCTTCGCTATTGTTTTGAGCCATGTTTACAAGTTTCGCATTTGTATTGTTTATCAATGTTTCTCGCATATTTTCAACGAGTACTCTATCGCCTTGAGTAAAATCATCTGGGAAACGTTCATTGATTTTGTGTATAATTTCATTTAAAGAATCGTACTCATCTTCAGGTTCAACAGTTGCACTCACTTCTGAAGGATGAGCCAATTGCCCACTTTCTATATCTTCATTGACGAGTTCTATATTTCCTCTGAAATCTTCTTGCAATTTATAGTATTCTAACTTTACTTTGTCTTCTATATCGATATAATTGCGTTGTTTTTTAGGAATGAATTTTAATAAAAAACCAGTAAAAATACTTTCTTCTAGTAACTCTTTGTCAAAAGTACGATCAATTTGAGCGATATAATTATACCATTTGTTAAAGTTTCTTAGTGTAACTCTGAAATCGTATTGAACATCTTCTGGAAGATCATTGTATCTACTGATAACGGGACGTAACACACTACTCAATCGACCAAGTAATTGATCATTTTGTTTTTGTTTTGCCTGACGATTTAATTTCATGACTGTTTGAATGTCATCATCATTGTATATATGGAATTTACGGAGTTTACTCTGTGTATCATAAATTAAATTAATATTAATTTCTTCTTTTAGAGAAGTTGCTTCGTAAAAAGGTTGGAATGCTTCATATATTTCTTCTTCAGTATTTACAAAATCAAGAACAAAAGTATCTGCTTTTCCAGGCATAGTACGATTGAGGCGAGACAATGTTTGGACTGCCTTTACTCCGCGTAATCTCTTATCGACAAACATTGTATGAAGTAAAGGTTCGTCAAATCCCGTTTGGTATTTTTCTGCGACAATTAATAAATTAAAGTCTTCACTATGAAATGCTTCTTTCAGTTGATTTTCTTGGATGCGTTCTCCAGATTGTGTTAAGTTCATCTTTGGCTCTGTATATTCAATTCCATCATCTTCTACTGTACCTGAGAAAGCGATTAACACATCCATATCTGTGTATCCTTTTTCTTTGATGTATTTTTTAAATTCTTGCATATACCGTACGGCGTGGAGTCGAGAAGCTGTCACAATCATTGCCTTTCCTCTACCTTGAATTGCTTTTTGTGTCACTGATCTAAATTGTTCAATCATAATCTCGGCTTTTTGTCTAAGAACCCAAGGATGAAGAGATTGATATTTAGCGATAGCTCGAACAGCTTCTGTCTTTGGCAATTCCGGGTCTTCTTCAATCGACTTCGCAATTTTATAGGAAGTACTGTATGTCATGTAATTTTGTAAAACATTTAGAATAAATCCTTCTTCTATGGCTTGTCTCATGCTATAAATATGGAATGGATGATAGGAACCATCTCCTTGTTTTGTTCCAAACATTTCAATGGTTTTTTCTTTTGGTGTAGCTGTAAAAGCAAAAAAACTTAAGTTATCATGTTGACCTTGAGACAGTAGCGTTTGAACAATTTGATCTTGATCATCTAGCGATTGATCTTCAACGCTTTCTTCAAATTCTTGGTATTCCTTTAAAGAAGCTTCTTTGTCTGCTAACGCATGTTTTAATTTTTGTGCACTGTTTCCTGTTTGAGAAGAATGCGCTTCATCGACCAAAATCGCAAAGCTTCTACCTGCTGTATTATCTATTTCATCATAAATTACTGGGAACTTCTGTAATGTAGTAATAATGATTTTCTTTTGATCATTTATAGCTGTTTTTAAATCTTGAGAAGTTTTATTATCTCCAATAGTTTCGACTTGTCCAGTGGTATGCTCGAAACTCATTAATGTATTTTGAAGTTGGCGATCTAAAACAGTACGGTCTGTAACAATAATGACCGATGAATAAATCGGCTGATTCTCGTCATTATGCAAGGAAGCAAGATGGTATGCCAACCAAGCAATACTATTAGACTTACCCGAACCAGCAGAATGTTGAATGAGATAATTCTTTCCAGGACCATGATGCTGAGTATCTGATATTAATTTTTTCACAACATCCAGTTGGTGATAACGTGGAAAAATCAGTAGTTTCTTCTTCTCTTCTAAGTTCATAAACCGTTCAATAATATCCAATAACTGATGACTTGTGAGTACATTTTCCCATAAATAAGAAGTCGGATAGCCATCAGGATTTGGTGGATTTCCTGCGCCTCCGACATGACCAGGACCGTTAGATCCCTGGTCAAAAGGAAGAAAGTAAGTTCTGTTTTTTGCAAGTTTTGTTGTCATTAACACATTAAAATGATCTACTGCGAAATATACTAGAAAACGAGTATTAAATTGAAAAATTAATTCTCGTGGATCTCTATCTTGTTCGAATTGTAATCTCGCATGTTCTACATTTTGACCTGTGTATTGATTTTTAAGTTCTAACGCAACAAGGGGGATTCCATTAATCATTAACACCATATCAATGGTGTTTCTATGCTGATTACTATACTGAAATTGGCGCACGCATTGGAAACGATTGGCTTCATATTTTTTAATGTTTTCTGTGTTCAAAGATGATGCAGGTTGAAAGTAAACAACTTTAAAAGAAACTCCTCGATCCCTGATTCCTTTACGAAGAACATGTAAGATTCCATGTGTCGTGATTTCTTCATTTAGGCGTTTTAAAAATTTCTGTTCTGCATAAGTACGATAGATGGCTACATACCGCTTCCAATTTTTGGGTTGAGTTTGTTTTACAAATTCTAATAATACTGTTTGGTCAAGTGCGATATTTGCATCGTAATAAGTGTCTTGAAATCGTATAGATTCCCAACCACCATTTTGAACAAGGCTATTTTCTATGTCTTGTTCAAAATTAATTTCTCTATTTTTTATCACTGATATCACTCCTTACACTTCTTTTTTACCTGTAACATATTCGTAAATTAATGAATTCTTATAATTCTCTAATTCTTCAACGACTTTTGTTTTATCTTCAATAAGTCTATCGATAGTATCAACTTTATCATTTAGATATTTGAAGATTTCTTGTTGTTCATTTAAAGGTGGTTCTATAAAATTTAGTGACAATAAAGCTCGACTAGTAATTGAAGGATAAGCAATACCTGTTGAAAATTGTTCAACTTGATTAGTGAAGTAATCTGATTTAATTGCATATTCTAAAAAATTAGCTGAGATATGATTTCTAGGTTTTAAAACACAAAAACCTGTAGAAACAATTAAAGGAATATTATAATTTATTCTATCAATGCTTTTTAGGTAAGTTCGAACTGTAGAAATGATAATATCATTATGATAAACGATTTTTCTTGCTCTTGAAGGAGCATCTTTGAATTTAAGAGACTCTATTTTTTCCACTCCTTTTGCATAGGAAACCGAACTAATATCAACATAATTTATCTCATCGTAAGGATTCATTTGAGAATTCAATTGTTCTTTTCTTTCATTTACAGAATATTTTATAGGTTTAACTTCCCAATTTTTTGGAACATCACGAACCCACTCAATACCACTATCTTTCATTTCCACATTCGGGTCTATGCCTTTTGTCACCGATTCTGTGATGAGTGATTGTTTGTAATTTTTTAGTTCTTTGATGGATTGTTCGGTCTGATTTATTAATTTATTTACAACTTTTATGTCTTTTGCTAAACTCTTGACAATTAAGTCTTGAACTCTCCTAGGAGGTAGGGGAAGAAATAAACCAGCTAATTTATCCATAGGTATTCTCATTCTAATTGTATTCAATTTACCTGTAGATGACTCTCTCATCATTATTCCATTGCCTAAACCTAAAAGACTTCGTTGGAACTCTCTTGTTCGAAATAAATAATAGTAATAAGTTATATTAATTTCTTCCGAAGTTGTGTATAACGTATAATACACGGGACTAACAACACCCGTGTATCGAGATAGTCCTACTGCACCCGCTAATATATTCATACTGTTAATTACAATATCATTTGGATGAGCTACTTTATAGGCTGTTAGATCCGACTTGGATTTATTTCCGCCACCAGTCTTTTCTGCATAAGGAAAGATTCCTCTTTCGACTGATAATGATAAAATATTATCAGTAATTATTGGATTATTCTTTTCGTTTCTTTCTTCAAGTGTATACTTTAGCTTTCTAATTTCCCAATCCTCTGGTATTTCCCCAATCCACTTAATTTCGCTATCCTTCATTTTCCTAGTCAACATTTTCCACATCCTTCCCTGATAGTGCTTGGAAGTTTGCGACAATTGATTCCTCTAATTTTTTGATGCGTTCAGCAATGACTTCTGATGGCTCTGGTGCTGTGTACTTATAGAAAAGTCGCGTGAAGGGAATTTCATAGCCAACCTTATCTTTTTTACGATCCACCCATGCGTCTGAACTAAACGGCAATACCTCACGTTCAAAATATTCATTTATATCTTCTGTTAGAGGAATATCTTCTGTATCTCTAAGGTTCGTGTCTACATTTTTGCTTCCATTCTTCTTATAAACGATATCTCCGTTTTCGTCTCGTTGAGGCCGTTCAATAGTGACTTGAGTAAAACCAAATGATTCATTATCAAATATTTTTGACTCTACTGTTCTGTCTCCTAGATAATATTCTTTATTATCAAATTCTCCATAAGCTTGCACAATCATTTCTCGACATGCTTCAGAAATATCTACGCGTTTTTCACCAATATTCTTATGGCGTTTTTCATACATATTGGACGCATCAACGAGTTGTACTTTCCCTTGACGTTCTGGAGATTTATCTTTAGTAATAATCCAAATATATGTTGAAATTCCTGTATTGTAGAATAAGTCGTTAGGAAGTTGGATTATGCCCTCTAACCAATCATTCTCAATTACGTACTTACGAATTAAACTCTCGCCTCCACCAGGATTTCCAGAAAACAAGGCAGAACCGTTGTGAATAATTGCCATGCGTCCTGTTTCCTTTAACTTTGAAATACCATTGAGTTGAAACAGCAACTGTCCGTCACTAACTCGAGGCAATCCAACTCCAAAACGACCGAGTTCACCAAGTTCGTGTTCTACTTTTACTGCTTTTTGGTCCTTTTTCCAATCGACACCAAATGGTGGGTTGGAGATACAGTAATCAAATGTAAATCCTTCAAACTGGTCGCTCGTTAATGTACTTCCAAGTGCCATGTTTTCAGGATCTCCACCACGAATCATTGTATCTGCTTTCGCAATTGCATAAGTTTCAGGGTTTAGCTCTTGACCAAATGTAGCTACCTCTGCAGTATCATTCATATCGTGAATACGTTCTGTCATTGCTGAGAGCATTTGAGAAGTTCCCATTGTTTGGTCGTAAACAGTTTTGAAAACATGTTCTTTAAAGAAAGTATCTTTATCTTCGATAAGCAATAAATCAGTCATGAGATAAATGATATCTCGGCTCGTGAAGTGTGCTCCTGCTTCCTCGTTATAGCTTTCCGAAAATTTTCGTACAAGCTCCTCGAACACGTATCCCATATCTGTGCTTGTCATCTTGTCCGGACCTAGATATGCATCTGCTTTGTTAAATTCTTGAATCACATAAAATAGCGCATCATTATCTGCCATTGTCGTAATTTCAACGTCGAACTTAAAGTTATCGAGAATATCTTGCATATTTTCAGAGAAACCATTGAGATAAGCTCTAAAGTTTGATTCAATATTTGCTGGGTCTGCGAGTAATGTTTCAAAAGTATATAAGCTTGTATTATAAAATGAATAACCTGAAGCGTTCTTCAAAAGGTGTTCTCGCATCACGTTATTCATTGATTGAGTATTTTCTGCGGTCTTAAGAACCTCGTCTCGCGTTTTTAATAACGTATCGTGAAGACGCTTAATGACTGTCATTGGTAAGATGACCTTCCCATACTCATGGGGTTTATATAATCCTCTTAAAATGTCTGCAACGTTCCAAATAAGGTTGGCTTGTTTTTGGACGTTGATTGATGTTTGGTGGTGTCTTTTATATTCATTCATTATGTATATCTCCTTTAGTAGATAAAAAGTTGAAGTTCTCTACTTCTATATTATCAGAGATTAAAATAAAAAAAACAGTAATAAGAGCATCTCTCACCGTAAAGTGAAGGATGCTCTATTTTTATTGTAAGTAATATAATGTTCATTTTGATAGGTAATGATTAATAATTATCTGTAAATCATTGTTAAGTACCGTTGTTATAGAGTCATCATTCATAAAATCGTCATAGATTTTATCAAGTATTTCCTCCTCTTCAATTGCTGTGAAGTGATGTACTAGTCCTTTTACTATTGAAACGTAATCATGTGATGCTAAACAATTAGCAACCCTATGCCAATCTGATTGTGTAGTATCATGGTTCATAGATGATCCTCCTTTTATTTCAACGTCCATTTTTGACGTGCTTTAGGGTTAAGTGGATGCATGATTTCATTCGTTACTGGATTAGTGAGCTTTTTGACTTTCTTTTTATGAGGTTTTAACATTTCCATTACTTGTTCAACACGTTCTACAACAACTGACCGCTTCGCATAGGCACCATAAGCTAGAATCACTGTGTCACTTTCACTTATCGCTTTCATCAAGTGAATGTTTGTGTGCTCATCGTATGGCTCTTTGATATGCTTAAGATTTTCAGGTGTTTTGATATTAGAGAATAGATTTACAAGATATACACCGCCATATTGTTCAGAATTTGCTAATTGGTTGAGGATAAGAACTGTTGTAAGATCGAGTGATAATACGCCATCTAAATGAGGATACATCGTTATCACTGTACATGCGGGTTTGTTTTTATCCCAAGTCTTTTTGAGTAAGTAACGATGTTTTTCATCGTCGCTAAAAATTGCTTCTGTGTGTATGGTGCTTTTGATTGTATTCATAGTATTCACTTCCTTTAGTATTCTTCGGGTAAAAGCATGACATAATAAGAAAGGTCTATATCATCTTCACGAATGATATAGACCCTATTGATATTGATAGGATGTTTGACATTTGACTTATGAGTTTTCACATATGTTGGTCGTTCTTGCTTGTGTTTGATATATAGTCGATCATTGTGCATGTTGAACTGGAAAATATGAAAGTAATCTATTGCTTCTAGTTCCTTAGACTGTTCGTTTTCACGTTGAGCTACAAGTTGCCATAATTGATGTTGTAAGGTGATAGGTAAGTTGTTATCGATACCACGAGTGATATATCTATTCATAAGCGTTTTCCTTTCGTTCTGCTTCTTTCATCCAAGTAATGATTTCACTTAGAACTGTAATGACGAGTTGTGTAATTTTGATATATTTATACATATTATTGTCCTCCTGTTAGTAAGTATCGTTGATCCAAAAGGGGCATGACCGTGTTGTGTAGATATAAGAAATCCATATCGTGGTTTTCATCAATATAACCAATGGCTATGAGCTGTTTCTGATAGTAGAGAATGAAAGGGTAGATATTACTTTCGTGAAGTGTATCAGAGTAGTAGGTGTAAGTTTGAAGTGTTTTATTACTGAGTGGCCCAAGCCTTACATATTGGTCAGGTAAGATATCATCAGCGATTTCCTCGATAGATTCACATTCCCACTTTTCATCTTTTGGCAGTTTGAATAAGTTGGTTATATAGTGCTTGAGTTGTTGTTCTAGTCTCATCATTATGACCTCCTAATGTGTTTGATGGATGTATGCATGTGATACATCATTTTGATAATATAAGTTTGAAATACCATTTGTTTCGCCTAGAAATCCCACTGAAATATAGAAAAGATCCCAATCGAAAGTCGTCACAATTGTTGATATGATAAGGAAATCCCGTTATCCCGCTCAATTCTCGGGAAATATAGCTATATATTTATATATCATTTGGATTAATAGGTGTGGTTATGATTTACTTTTTTCTTTTTATATTATTTATTTATAAATAATAATGGGATTTCGGGATTACGCTTGCGTAATCCTTCTCCTACATGAAGTTAGCCAATCCCGTTACTATCCCACTTATATTTTGTTTTGGGATGTTCTTTCGTCATATCAATATAAGCTTCACATTGAGTTATGAGTAGTTAGCGTGTTGAAGATATTTGTTAGATAGGTGTTATTGAATGACGAAAGGACAAAGGAAAAATTAATTGAAATACATACCGATTTTACTTTGACTAACTTTAACCTTTAGTGTAATATAAAGTGAAAGTCAAAGGAGTTGAAGCTAGTGGTAAATTTTAATAACTATGGCCATTATTCAGATGATGACTTGAAGTATGAAATGAATGGTTCTATTGATGGTTATCATTTGCATGATGGAATATACATTACCGATAAAGTTTGGTCTCATATGCAGATAGAAGATGTAAGTTTTGAAAAAGCTTTGAATGATCTAGGGTTGAATTATGATGATGCTGTTGCAGATGAAGAAGATATCCATGAATTCGAGGAAAAGAGAAAGCGTTTTATGGAAGATCCAAATAGGTTTCCATTTGAATATGATGAAGATAAGTGATAGGCAAGGTGCATAAATGCATCTTGCTTTTTTATTAAATTGTAAGGTAAAGTGTTTGAGGCAAAAACAAAGACGAAGTGCTGAGGAGCACTTCGTCGAGCGAGTTATTATTGAAAAGTTGTTTAATAATTTCATTATTGAGCTTGAGTGTGACAAAGAATTGCTTTTTATGACTCTCATCTTTACGAATATCGATACAATCAATGACCGTAAGGTATAATGCCTTGAGTTGCGATTTATCCATGGATTCTATATTTTGAAATATTCGTTGTAATAAAGCAGCGATTTGCTTCGTATCGTAAGATGGTTTTTCTTGGTTTTGTTGCTGCTTGAGTTGATTCATTTGGTTTGTAATGTCATTGAGTTGTGTTTCATATTGATGAATGGTTGGTTTGAGTGCAGATGTTAAGTCTGGATTGTCTTCGATGGTTTGAATTAGATTTTTTAGTTTAATGTTTATTTCATCAAATTGTTGTTGTTTATAAGCAATATCATGGTTAAGTGCAGCTACATCGACTTGATTTTCTTGATTAACACGTTCGACAACTTGTTTGAGAACTTTATCACTTTTGACAATTTCCAGTATCTGATCCATAACATATTTTTCAATGACATCGGCTCTAACACTATTGGCCGAACATACCTTTGATCCTTTGTTGCGAAAGTTACTACACGAATAGTAGCGAATACGTTTCTTTGTACCATCTTTAAGTGTGTTGGTGGTATTGCTGGCAGCCATGGGTGCGTTACATTGTGGGTTTGGACAATGCAGAATCCCTGTTAAGAGGTTTGTCCCTTTTCCATGAACTTGTGGCTTTTTGCTTACTTGCTTCTTACGTGCTTGTACTTTATCCCATAAATCTTGACTAATAATAGGTGTGTGTTTGCCTTCAGCGATCACTGGATTATCATTCAAGCCTTTACGTCGTTTATCATTCCAATCTTTGTATTTCGCGAATTGAATTTTACCAATATAGAATGGGTTTGAGAGAATATAAGTAACAGCTGAAATACTAAATGGATTACCTTTCTTAGTGACATAACCTTTATGATTGAGTGCATTGGCTATTTTACGATAACCATGACCTTTGGCATAAGATTCAAAGATATATTTAACGATGTTAGCTTCATGTTGATTAATAATTAATTCTTTTTTATTATCAGGTATGTTATTATATCCTAATGGAAGATTTCCTTGATAATAGCCCTCTAAAGCTCTTTGATGTTGGCCGGTGTAAATATTCTCTAAAATTGTATTTCTTTCAAATTCGGAGAAACTTGCAAGTATATTTAATAATAGTTTGCCGGTCGAATTTTTGACTTCCATGCGTTCAGACAGGCTAAAAAATTCAACATTTTGGCGATGTAGTTCTTCGACTATTGTTAGTAGGTTGGAAGTATTACGTGCTAAACGATTTATTTTATAAACAATCACACAGTCTAACTTTCCATTTTTTGCGTCTTGTAACATGCGCTGTAGTGCAGGGCGGTTCATAGATTTTCCAGAAATACCTCGATCTGCGTATATATCAACGAGGTCATAACCATTAAATTGGCAAAATTGCTCTATTTGTGTAATTTGCCCATCTACACTATAACCTTCCACTTGTCTCTCTGTGGACACGCGAATGTACGCTCCGATTCTTTTCTTCTTCATTTCATTCATATTTTTTCATCCTTTCATCTATTAAGCAATCGATGATTGCGTAGTTTGATTGATTATGTTTAAAGGTTCATTTTTGAAATAAATGCCAACAAGTATTTTCTTTTTTGTGATATGAATTTCATCAATATAAGGGTATAACATGTTTAACGTGAAACGTTGTTTAATGACGTTTTGAAAAGTCCTTTTAATTTGAAATGCATTGATTGACGATATAGGTTTAGATTGTTGACGTAATAATTGCGTTTGTTCTCTGAACGTTTCTGCATCAATTTTGCCTTTGGCTAATTTTTCTATCAGCTGTTCATGGTTTAGTGTATTTTTGGTTTCTATGTCTCTTTGGTTTTTGAGTTGTTTTTGAATTGATTGGTTGATTTTTGAGTATAGCTGTTGGTTCTGAAAGAAGTCCTGACAAGTCGTTAAAACACTTGTTTCTAATTCTTGTGCATTGATGCCTTTGAAGTCACAAACAAAACGTGATTCATTCATATTTCTTGGGCAGACATAGTAACGTAATGAATGCGTCCCTTTTCTAATGGTCATATTGGTAAGTTTAGATCCACAGTAGGGGCATTTGATTTTTTGTTTGAGTTGATTGTCTGAAGGTGTTCGTTTGATTTGTTTTTGCGATCGTAGAGCTTGCGCTTGTTCGTACATATTTGTAGAAACAATAGACGGAAATATGTTGTCATATTGTCCATATTTATTGATAACACGACCACAGTAATTGGGATTCATAATAATATTACGTACTTGATAAGGTTTCCGGTTGAGTAGTTTGTTATCTTCTTCTAAGAACTGTGTAATTTTTTTATAGCCATTACCTTGAAGATAGTAATTGAATACGGCAATTACCGTTGGTGATTCATTCTTATTTATCGTGAATGTATCACGTTTGTAGTGGTAACCAAAGGGGGCGTGTGTAGTTATCAATTTACCCTGACGCGCTTTTTCTTTTATCCCGTTGTTTACTTGTTCGCCAATATTATCAGATTCTAATTCGGCCAAGCTGATGAAAATATTGAGTTTGAGCCGATCGAATGCTTTATCCATATCAAAATAGCCATCATGAACGCTTAAGATATGGACATGGTATTTTTGACACAATTTCATGAGTTTTAATGCATTTTTTAGATTACGATGAAGTCGATTCAGACGATAGCAACATAGTACGTCACATTGTCCTTGTTGAATCAGTTCAGTAATTTGTTGGTAACCGTTTCGCTTATCAGTGCGTCCTGATTGCTTATCGCTATAAAATGTGATGTGTCGAATATTGTGTTTTTCAGCTAATGTCTTGATGGCTTGTTTCTGTGCCGGAAGTGATTGTTGTTTTGTTGTACTTTGACGTAAGTAACCCATTGCTTGTTTCATCCTGTTTCCTCCTTTCAAAGGGATAATATATATTTATGAATGAATTTACACATAAGCCCAACACCAATCAGGTATTGGGCGTTATTATTAGTCATCAGCGTGATTGATTTCTTCAATCACTAAATCAGCGAGTAATGTGATTAATTCGTCCATATTCTTCCTCCCAATTGACTTTGATAGTAGTAAAAGTGTTATTCCAACATTGGAAACGTTGTAATGAGTTCGATACCTCGTGTTGAGCAGAGTCTGACCAATTCAGGATAATCTTCATAAATGCCCCAAAAGACAATACGTTTAGGTTTGACGTGCTTCAGTTTAATATCATTTATTAATTGGTTATCGTCGTTATAATCTTTTGTGATTTTATAACCATGTTTTTTACAATATGTTCTTACAGTATCAATAGGTTCGTCTAAGTAGGCTTCTCTTTCATCTGTAATATTATGTGCTAATACAATTACATTCATAGTTAATTCCTCCGGTTGATTTAATGAGCTACAACGCATAGCGCGTTGTAGCGGTATAATATTCAAATTTATAGTTCCAAATCGTCACTTGCTTCTTTTTCTTTCGCTTGTTTAATAAAATTATTAAGCAAATCTGGATTTGTATTAATATCAAATTGCGGTGGTGTGAAAGTTTCTGTATTGGAACTTAAGCCAAAAATAGGTGCAAGTTCTTTATCCAATATAAGATGATAGAATACAATCGATTTTGTTTTACCTTGAGTATTTTTGATACTACGCTTTGTTGTCTGACGACCTCGGTCGGATTGAATATGTCCTTTATCTCGTAGAGCATTGACGACATTTTGCACATCTTGGAACTGATACTCTTCCAGCATATGTTTAAAAACATCTTTAAGCATTTTGACTTGAATGTGGTCGTCTTTCAGCTCAATAAGGCCATAATTTTCAATCATTGTTGAGAGTTTTCCATTTTCAGCAAATTTCCCACGATTTCTCATGACGAACTGCACAATTACATCGATGGCCTTATCCCCCAGGGACCTTTCACTTACGGAATCAGCGTGATAATTAATTAGGTACTCTCTTACTGCATCCAAATCTATGGGTGTCGCAATTACACGTGCTAATATTCTTGCTGATGTCGTAATGGTGGCGTAGCGCTTAAACATACGTATGCCTACATTGTTTGTTTCATTGTTAAGCTGTGTTTTGAACCAATCGTGTTCACAATGAAACCAATTGATTACTTCAGATTCACGATTTAGAAGATATTCAGCTACTAATGGCATTACGTGTCCATAGTTTTTCGATGTTCCTTTTTTTATGGCGTCTGCATTGTCAGCACTTGTAGTAAAGACATCAGAAATTTCTATGCATCTTGCTCTCAGACCGTCATTTGCACTAGCATCTTTGAATATTGTGTGTTCTGCTGTACTAATCACACTAGATCCAAAGTGGTGAGGATTTTTTACATTTCCTTCTCGATTAGCACGTAGACGACCTTGCCCCTCTGCTAGGGAATAAAGTAAACCATTTGTATCTTTAAAGGTAGCTGCTGATAATTCATCTAAGGCAATAGGAACACCAAAGTTGTTACTTAAGTATCCTTCAATTGCATTACGGGTGCCGTTCCAACCTCTGAATAATGTTTGGTCACCTTTAGATGGATTACCTGCTATTGAAACTGCTAATGCCGCTGCAGTCGATTTACCCGTACTAGAGTTCCCCATAAATGAAAATACCGTGCCAAAATATTCGACTTCATGCTTTGTTTTTAAGAACGCAGTCACTAATGAAGAAACACCAAATATCACAGCAAGCTCCAGTAACAAGTTTCCTTTTACTTCATCAAGATACATTTGCCACCAGCCTTCAAATGTACCTTTAGGTTGTAAGTCATACTTTGTTTCACAAATGATTTCATCAGCCTGAGACTGCTCGATGTCTTTTGAAAGATATGGTTCATCTAATGAAATGACAGTACCTTCATCAGTACTTAAGACACCTACACCTGTATACAATGTAGAAATGGGCAGTGATTGACGCATTAATTGTAGTGCATTACCTAGCGATTTAATGTACTTTTCATTGATGCTGAACCCAAACATAACCAGTCTAGGTAACTTTTGTGTCGTTAGAATATCTGACGTTTCAATACGTTCAATATTTTTGCCATCCGTGATAGTCAATTTCTCAACCCCTGTAGTAGGGTCGAGAAATTTGTTTTCTATGATGATTGGACTAGATAAACGAATTATCTTATCTTCGTCATTTTTGTTTTTTGCTCGAATAAGTTCATACCATGCAGTTGAATCTAACCAGTATGGATATTGCTCGAAGATATTGTCAGTCATTAGTTGTTACCAACTTTCACTTTTTTATATGTGATAGGATAAGTGTGATCGACTATAACAAATGGTACATCAGCATTTTTAACCCAGTATGCAAAACGTCTTGCAGCTTCTTGCTGATCAGCCGTATTGCACATATGATTCACGCTTTTACGCAAATCGCTATAATGAAAACACTTATTCTCAGGAAATTGATAAGCAACTGCAATAGATGCTCTGTATAAAAAGTTTTGTGCATTACTTTTCATTTTAAATTCCTCCAATAACTTTTAAAGAGTCAATCTGATTAAACAAGTTAACACCTATTCAATCGATTGCTATAATAAGCTTAATTGAAAGAAATAGATTTACCGCGGAACAAAAAATAGGAGGGAGGGGTATGTGAGTGATACCTACTTTGGAAGACGTAATTATTTATAGCGATGATTTTATCGATATAATTAACTACGATACGTCATATCTAGTATATGAAGATGTGTTGCTGATAAAAAGCTTAAACGATTTAAATAAGTATCAAATGGTGGATAGGGTATTATTCATGCAAAAATATTGTAAAGGTGATTTTGATTACTTGTTGGATGATGCAGAATTTAGATATATAAACAAAAATTATAACAATTTAAATTTATTTACATTTATTAACAGTGTAAATAACAACTTTAGTCTTAAACCGTTTTTAAATGAGGAACAGCTAAAATCAATATTAGCCATTAAGAAAGAAGATGCAGCTTGGAGCTATAATTCATCTATTACTTCAGATGAATTATCTAAATTAAATAAGACGCAAAAAAAATTAAGTACAAAGCTCGGTAGTATCTATACTATTTCAAAAAAAGACAAAGAATATGTGCGATTGGGACCAAAATTATCCTATATAAATTTACAACAGCACTGGAAATATTTACATAGTGAAATTAATTACTATAATTATCCTAATCAATTGATAAGTTATGTAGCATTAGAAATGGAGTATGCCTGGGCTTTTTTTAATGAACTATTTTATTTGATTGATTTATATCTGAAATCTCTAATTGCTCAAAAGAAATCTGTTGCAAAATATAAGTCGAGAATAATTAAATTCATTCAAGAGTATTTGATAATTTTACTTATAGATATACAATTACCAACTGTTAGGATTTGTTTGATTAGGAGTATAGTAGATGAGTGTGAGAACGAAACGGATTATAATAAAAAAAGAAAGTTGATAGAGCAAGCTGTCCAAAGGTATAAATATGTGAAAGGTCAAGTAGTTAGATTTCAAAGTGCCATGAAAGCATTAATAAAAACACCAATATCTATTGAAAAAAATATGATGAGAGCTAAAATTAATAATTATAAAAAATATTATTGTCCCAGACAAAAAACTAAATGTAGTAATATTGAATATAATGTGAGTTTGTTTTTTGAAGCTGTAGAAGATTTTAAATAAATTAGCTATAAAAAATGAATATAAATGGTATTTCTAGTTTATATATGATATAGCCATTATATGCATTGAATAATCATGAGGAGTGAAAGTCAAATTAAAGTTAAGTTGAAAAAGTAAATGAATGCAGATAAGTTATAATATGGCTTCCAGTTCAATGGTCTAGTCTAATGACAAGGAAAAAAATTTTAATTTAGCATCAGCACCTCCTATATTCAATTAACACTTAAATTTTACTTTGTAACTAAACATATAATGTGATAATATGTAGCAAATACTTCATTTATGAATATAGTGAAGTATTTAATTTTTATCGATAATTGAAAACGCTTTCTATTAGAAGGAGATGCATTTATTATGAAAAAAAGTAGATTTGCTGTTCCAAATACATTTGTCATTCTCTTCGTATTATTATTTATTGTATGGCTTTTGACATTTGTTATTCCGTCAGGGGCTTTTAAGACGAGCGGGGCAAATGATGCAGTAATTCCAGGAAGTTTTAAATATATAGATAGTGGATTTTTAAATATTTTAGATTTCTTTAAAGCTATACCCAAAGGGTTAATCAGTACGGCAGATTTAATCTTCTTAGTATTAATTATGGGAGGATCCGTTGCAGTTATTGAAAAGCAGGGTACATTTAACGCAGCAGTACAAAAATTGGTCGATAAAACAGGTGGTAATATATACACACTTATTATCGTTATTGGTATTACGTTCGGATTGATACACGCATTTGGTGTAAGTGCGAATGCAGTGATTGCATTTATTCCACTAGGTGTTATTTTAGCTCAAAAATTGAAATTAGATGCAATTGCTGGTGTAGCAATCGTATACCTGAGTTACTTCGTAGGTGCCGTTGCACCATTATTTGATCCCATTGCTTTAGGTATTGCACAGTCCGTTGCCAAACTACCGATATTCTCAGGTGTTGGGTTGCGCATAATCATGTTTATTGTATTTATGATCATAACGTTAGCCTATATTATTTGGTACATTAAAAGAATTTCGAAAGATCCAAGTAAAAGTTTGATGGGTAAAGAAAAGTTTACAAAGTCAATGACTGATAATCCAGAGGAACGACCACCATTAACAACAAGACATAAAATTATTATTTTCTTGTTTTTCGCTACAATATTAGTATTTGTTTATGGTTCATTGCGACTAGAATGGGGTGTTAATGAATTATCTGCCTTATTTATTATAGATGGTATTTTAACTGCAGTTGTAGCAAAGCAGAAACCGAATGAATTTATAGATACCTTTATGAGTGGTGCTAAAAACATATTATTTGGTGCATTAATCATTGGTGTTGCACGTTCTATTACGATATTAATGGAAGATGGACAAATTTTAGACACCGTTGTTCATGCTTTGTTCGTTCCATTAAGTCAATTGTCACCGATGTTGGGGGCAATTGCTATGTTCTTATTCAACGTGATTTTTAACTTACTAATACCTTCTGGTAGTGGTCAAGCTGCAGTAGTTATGCCTTTAATGACGCCATTATCAGATGTGCTTGGTGTGACACGTCAAACAGCAGTTATTGCTTTCAAAATGGGTGATGGTATTACAAACATGGTTACACCTGTTTCTGAAACATTGATGGCTATCTTAGCAGTCGGTGGTGTCCCTTTCACGAAATGGTTTAAATTTGCGTTACCTTTAGTATTCATTTGGTCTTTTTTAGCTATTATCTTTGTTATTGTGGCAGTCTTAATTAATTATGGTCCAGCTTAATAGAAAAAATATAGAAACGGAGTTGTTAGCAAATGGAATCAATTACTTATCAAAGTCCAAGTTTGTCTACGTATGATGTTTGGAATTTTGGCAAAGGTGAAGGCCCATCCATCGTTATTACTGCAGGTATACATGGCGTAGAACAAACTGCAATATACGTAGCAGAACAATTAATTGACTACTTTAATAAGCATGAGCCGTCAGGTAGTGTTAAAATAATACCCGTTTGTAATAAAGCTGCATATTTCGATCGATCAAGAACATCACCTTACGATCAACTTGATTTAAATCGAATCTTTCCAGGAGATAAAGATGGTTCGCAATCGATGCAATTGGCGCATGCGCTATGGCAGTCTACAGAAGGTGCAGATTATTTAATAGATTTGCATTGCTGTGGGCAACACGGTTCGAATTATGTCATGTCATTGTATAGTGAATATGAGCAACAACAGCCTCTAGCGTTAGCTTTAGGTATACCGAACGTCGTACATTCTGGAGGTGCTGCTGGTCAACTCTTTTTGGAAGCATGTAAAAGAGGGCAACAAGCGCTACTTGTAGAATTAAAGGGCGGGCAGCCTGATGGCATGGTTGATTTTGAAGCAGCAGCATTGTGTGAATCACGTTTACTTCAATTTATGTCTCAAAAAGGTGTGATACATGATGACAGTGAAGCAGCTAATGACGACGTAACGGTTTGCTTCCATAAAAAAATGACAACACTTAAATCAGATCGACATGCTTTTTTTAAAGCGATGATGTCTTCTGGTACTCATTGTAAAAAGGGTGATACACTGGGTATGTTAGATAATAAACGCATTCAAGCACCTTTTGATGGTTATATTGCTGCGATTAATTATTCAAGATATTGTTTTGCAGGTGAGCGAATGGTGCGTATAGCTGAAAATAATACTGAAAGGTAAGGAAGCCGTTATGACTCAAGATATTGTTACATTAATAGAGGCTCATTTTGATAGTTTATCACCTGGTAAGAAGAAGGTGGCACGTTTTATTTTGAGAAACCTAAACGAAAGTAGTTATTTGACATTAGCCCAACTGCAAAAAAAGACACAAGTCAGTGAAGCAACAATTATTCGTTTTGCTTATACGATTGGATTTGCAGGGTATACAGAGATGCAAAATTATGTGCGTGATTATGTGTTCCATACAGAAAGCACTGATAAAACGTCAGAAGTTCAGCATGTGAATACAATGTCCAAAGATATGCAATTGATACAAGAAATATCAAATACATTGAATGATGCGGATATCGCAACCACGGTACAATATTTACATGAAGCTAAGATGATTTATGTCCTGGGAAATAATACATCATATGCCTCGGCATATTGGTTTAGTTATGTATTATCAAATTATAAAGCTCAGGTGAAAGTAGTAGATAAAGATGATATGAACAAACATTTGTTAGATATGCAATCAGATGATGTCGTTTTGGCTATTTCATTTCCTAGATATCATAAAGATACTGTGCACTTTTTCAATCAAGCTAAGATGATGGGGGCAAAAACTATTGCCATAACTGATGCCCAAGTATCGCCAATCTATAAATCAGCAGATATAACATTTTTTGGTAAAACGAATCGAGATGTTAGTGGATATAACGAAATAGCACCGGTGATTAGTCTTTTAAATGTCATAATCAACCAATACCGCACAACATATCACGATGAAGTTAAACAACGTATTCAACAAATAGAACGGTTAAATGATCAATCCAATAATTTAGTAGAGTAGGAGTTGTTTTGATGCGTAATATAAAACAATATTTAACAGAGCATAAAGCAGACATCATTGAAGATATTCAAGCACTCGTAAAAATAGAATCACCAACTAAAGATAAAGTGGCAGTGGATAAAGCTGGTAGTTGGATCAAAGATAAAATTAAATCCTATTTAAATATTGAACCAGAAACCATTGAACAACACGAAACGGGTAATCATATTCGTTTCACAGTCGGAGAAGGTGAAGAACAAATCTTACTTAGCGGTCACTTTGACACTGTATGGAATAAAGGTGATTTACCACTAAAAGAAGATGGTGAAGTCATCTATGGCCCAGGTATTATTGATATGAAAACAGGCATTGTTCAATATTTATGGGCTTTGAGAGCTTTAAAGGAAAATGATATCTCCCCTAATAAGAAAATCGTAGCGATCTTTAATGGAGATCATGAAGGTATCGCGTCACCAACATCTCGACCATATATCGAAGCAGAAGCGCGGCATAGTACATATGGTATGGTTGCTGAAGCAGCAACTGGGGAACAAGGCGCATTAAAAACTTTTCGTAAAGGTATATATCGTTATACCATTCAATTTCACGGTAAAAGTTCACATGCTGGTAACGATCATGAAGCAGGAGAAAGTGCTATTTTAGAAGCAGCATATTTTACGTTACAACTAGAGAGATTAACGGATTATGACAAGGGAACAACTGTGAACGTAGGTCAGTTGACTGGTGGTACGGGTATTAACGTGCGACCTGATTTTGCTGAAATGAAAGTAGATGTGCGTGTGACTAATCACAAAGCGGGCGAAGAAATTGACAAGGCCATTCATCACATAGAAACGCACAATCATAACATTAAAGTTAATATCGATGGTGGCGAAGTGCGTCCTGTTATGGAAAAAACACAGGAAACAGAAATGCTATTTCAACAGGCTAAAACATATGCAACAGAGATTGGCTTTGATCTCGAACAAGTTGCAGTAGGTGGCGGTAGTGATGGTAGCTTCATTGCAGCACAAGGTACACCAACTTTAGACGGTTTAGGTGGAGTTGGTGGTGGCCCACATGCACGTAATGAACATATCAATACGTCAAAAGTAGTCAATCGTACAACATTACTTGCGACACTAATTGAGAAATTATAATATATTAAAATTACATGTATGTGAGAAAAATGAAAGAGCGATTCGTTTTTATATAAAACATTAATTTGAAATAAGATCTAAGGAATTTGAAGCAGAAACTCAAGAATATGAATATCTTATGAAATGGAATAGTAATTGAAATTACAAAAGTAACAATAAATAATTTTATGTAAAAAGATAACAAATAATATACTCTATCAAGTCCCACAACTTGATAGAGCTTTTTGTATATATTAAGCATTTATGCTACTAGTTGATATTAGACGTAAAGTATTTATAGTAGTAATATATCGTTTTATCTAGCTGTACGAAAAATCAATTACAAAAAACCGCATCAACAACCGATAAGCAGAGCCCTACCACAAATAAAACTAAAAATCATATTGTATGATATATACTTCTTAAAAATACTTATATTTTATAAGTCATGGAGGGTAAAATAAAATGACAATATTTACGATAGGCCATTATAATTATACGCTTGATACATTTCTAAAGATGTTAGAACAAGCGAAGATAACAAAAATTATTGATGTGAGATCATTTCCAAATAGTAAAAACAATCCACAGTATAATCGAAATGAGTTCTCTGTTTGGTTAAAAGAACATAATGTAAAATACAAACACATTTCATTGCTAGGTGGAAGAAGCAAACGTTCAAATATAGTTGGAGAAAATTTGAATGCTGGGTGGCAAAATCAATCATTTCACAATTATGCAGATTATACTTTGACTAAAAATTTTAAAGAAGGTATCAATATATTGATGAAAGAGAAAGAAAATCATATGGTTGCTTTGTTATGTGCAGAACGTCATCCTTCACGATGTCATCGTTTGATTATTAGTAATTGGCTAGAGTTGCATAATGAAAAAGTCGTTCATATTATTGTAAATAATAATGATAAAGTAGCGCTAATACCGCATGAATTAGGGCAGTGGGGAGCTTTACCTATTATTGAATATGACGGAGAAGTTGTATATCCAACTACAACAGAGTAATTTTATATAAATAATCCAAATTTAATATTAACAAAGCAAGCTACCATTTTTTAAATGTTAAACTATCATTAACTATAATAAAAAGGTTAAGTATAAATATACTTAACCTTGATTGGTAAATTTATAAAAATTTAGTTTGTTTTTAATTTTTTTAAATATTTTAAACCTAAAGCAAAAAGTGTGTAACCTATAAATATTTGCGACATTACTTTAATTAAATTGTTATTTTTAACGAGTATATTTGAAATTAAATTACTTATTAAATACAGCACAAATACTTTAATATATCTTTGATTGATTTTCATATTTGATAACTCCCTTTAAACTTCGACACTTAATCTCGGCACAAATGTTTCATAATGAACGTGGTTCATATCATGATCTAGAGCTTTTAATGCATCTATAATGGAGTGTAAAAAGCTCGTTCCACCACAGATATAAATTTCAGGGTCATTTATTAAGTAGTTTTTTAGATTATCAGAATTGAAGTAGCCATGTTTACTTTTTAGATGTGTCTCTAATTTTGCACTAACGTTGTTATGAGCAATCATTTCAAAATCTTCTTTAAAAGGTAAGTGTGCCTCATCACTTCCAACCTGTATCATTTGTGATTCAAGGCCTTCTGAAGAGGCTTGATTAAACATCGCTACCAAAGGCGTTACTCCAATTCCAGACCCTATGAATAGTTTTGGATGACTTGTATCTTCTAAAACAAAGCCACCGACAGGTGCAGCCAAATTAATCATATCACCTTCATTGACTTCATCGTGTAAAATGGTTGAAACTTCTCCTTCGTATTCGTCAGTTGTATCCCGTTTAACACCAAAAGTTAAATGATTTTCATCACCAGAAGTAATTGAATAGTGACGTTTAGCTCGATAAGGTAGTTTTTCACTAGAAAGATCTACAGTAATATATTGTCCAGGTTTAAATTGGCTTAAATCATACTCTGAAGATTCAATTGTAAATGATTTAACATCTTGAGACTCTTGTTTGATTTTAGAAACTTTAAAAGGTTTAAAGCCAATCCATAACATTTGATCATATATGCTTTTTTCAATCTGTATAAATGCATCTGCAAGCTCTCCATAAGCTTTAACCCATGTTTGGATGATAGGATCATTATCTTCTAATCCTGTAACATCTTGTATTGCTTTGATTAAATTTTCACCGACAATGGGATAATGTTCAGGATAAACTTGTAAAGCACAGTGTTTATAAGCAACAGGCATAATTACAGGTTTAATCGCATCTAAGTTATCAATGTTAGCAGCCCCAGCTAAAACAGCTTGCGCTAAAGCCGATGATTGCATGCCTCTTTTTTGATTTGTTTGATTAAACATATTTAATAATTCAGGATGAGCTTTGAACATTTTAGGATAAAAAATTGAAGTAATTTCTACACCCTTTTCTTGTAATAGAGGTACGGTTTGTTGAATAATATCTTTTTCTTCTTTCGTAAGCATCAAATTCCTCCTTTTGTTCTTTAATTCCATTGAACCACTAAAATAAATACAATTCAATAAACTATTGGCTTAAATTGTGAAAATTTTAGCAATTTTCATACTTTTAAAACAAACATGTAAAATTTTGTTTTGAATAGAGTTGCTTACAATAACAATAAGGTGTAGCATTACATTATAAGGAGATAATATAAGCATATATGATAGGGGGAACGTTAAATGGCAGGTCCTAGTTTGAAAAAGTCCGAAAGTCATAATTCTATTCATGAAGCTTCTTTAAATGAAGCTAGAGAGATTACAGCAGTGCTAAAAAAAACGATGAATCAAAGAAACAAAGCTTTAGAAATTGCATATGTTTTATTAGAACATTGGGAAGCAAGAGTTCTTGCTCATGCCGATGTTGAAGAAGAAGGATTATACCCTGAATTAGCAGGAGATAATCCCTCTCAAATAAAAATTATGCACAGACTTCAAAGAGACCATGACTTATTAAGAAAATTAGCAAAACAAATTAAGTTAGCATTAAAAAATGAGGAAATGAATCATGAAGTATTGGTAAAATTTTATACTATGATAGAAGTGGATGATTTACACAATGAAGATGAAGAAGCTTGGGTTGCAAGTAAGGAGAAGGGATAAAATGATTCAGAAAAAGGAAAAACCATTAAGATTTGTTAATGAAGATATATATAACTTAATGGTGAATGAGTTAGAAAAGAATAATATACATTTTTTTGACGTTGATGCTACTGCAATTGTAGATGGGGATAATTTAGAAATTTCTGTCCGTTATGGCGAAACATTTAAACATGGTACAAGTTGTTATTTTAAGAAACAAGCGCTTGAAGCGCCATATAATGATATATTGAATTTTTTTAAATATACAACAGCAGCATGTCATCGAATATTTATTTCAGAATATTTCAAAATGATAATGCCATAATGAATAGGGGGGATGATATGTTTTCAATGGAAAATGAAGCAATGCTTATAGAGGATAGAGAAGACTTAATAGGTATTTTGCGTATGAGATTTGGCTCAATTTCTGGTGAAATGATAGAGAAAATCTATAATATTAACGACAATAATACAATTGAACGACTCATCTTAGTTGCTGCAAATGCACCAACATTTGAAATTTTTATTGAAGAACTAAAAGAGGGTAACGGAGCATTTAAAATTACAGGTGAAAGATTTAATCCGATTTCTAAGAGTGATGGGGAGATGTCTTGATGGATAAAAAGCATAATAAATTACTACATAAACTTAAACATTTAAAACGTGGAAATTTAATAAACAATAATTGGACTGAAGAAAGTCCTAGACCTCGCGATTGGGAAAGTATTTATCGAAATCGTTGGCAACATGATAAAGTAGTACGTTCGACACACGGTGTTAATTGTACTGGATCTTGTAGTTGGAAAATTTACGTGAAAGACGGTATTGTCACTCAAGAAACACAACAAATTGATTACCCTTCTACAGGAGACGATTTTCCACAATATGAACCTCGTGGTTGTCCTAGGGGAGCAAGCTATTCATGGTATACATATAGTCCAACTAGAGTTAAATATCCATATATTCGTAAAGACTTATATGAATTATGGGAAAACGAACTTGAAGAAGTACAAAACCCAGTTCAAGCTTGGGAAAATATTGTCAGTGATAAGAAAAAAAAGCAGAAATATATTAAAGCACGCGGAAAAGGCGGTTTTATAAGAGGAAATTGGAAGAGTATTTGTCAAATGATAGCTGCTTCATCTATTTATACTATAAAAAAATATGGTCCAGATCGTATTGCTGGATTTTCACCTATTCCAGCTATGTCAATGATAAGTTACGCAGGAGGGACTCGATTTTTATCTTTAATTGGTGGAACAATTATTAGTTTTTATGACTGGTATGCTGATTTACCTCCTGCTTCTCCTCAAGTGTGGGGCGATCAAACTGATGTTCCAGAAAGTGCAGATTGGTATAATTCTAAATATTTCATCATATGGGGGACAAATTTACCACAAACAAGAACGCCTGACGCACATTTTATGGTTGAATCTCGCTATGCAGGTACTAAAGTTGTTGGTGTTAGTCCTGATTACGCTGAATATGAAAAATTTGCTGATATGTGGCTGCCAGCAAAAGAAGGCACGGACGGTGCACTTGCTATGGCAATGACACATGTTATCTTAAAAGAATTCTATGTCGATAAAGAAACACCTTATTTTACTCAATATATAAAGCAATACACAGATTTACCATTTCTTGTCCAATTGAAAGGTAAAAATGGCGGTCTGAGAGCAGACAATTTCTTGAGAGCTTCAGATTTATCTGACGATCATGATTTAGCAGATTGGAAAACAGTAGTGTGGGATGAAAATACACAAAAACCTGTTGTTCCAATTGGTAGTGCCGGTCATCAATGGGATGGAAAACAAAATTGGAATTTGGAATTAGAAGATGAATCAGGAAACGAAGTCAATCCTATACTTAGCTTTATAGATATATCTGACAACGTGGACTCAGTTGATTTCCCGCATTTTGCAACAAAAGATAAGTCATCAATGACACATAAAGTGCCAACTAAAGTAATTAAAGATAAAAACGGCAATAATCTCCTGGTGACTACGGTATATGATCTGATGATGGCTCATACAAGTGTAGACCGAGGTTTAGATGAAAACATGCATGTTACTTATGATGATTCTACTGTACCTTATACACCAGCATGGCAAGAAGGAATCACTGGTGTAAAAAAAGAGCATGTGATTCAGGTTGCTCGTGAGTTTGCGCAAACTGCTGAACTTACTAAAGGTAAAGCTATGATTGCGATGGGTGGGGGTACAAACCATTGGTATCATAGTGACCAAATTTATAGAGCAATACTTAATATTATTATGCTGTGTGGTACAGAAGGTGTTAATGGAGGGGGTTGGGCTCATTATGTTGGTCAAGAAAAAGTAAGACCTTCGGAAGGATTTGCTCAAGTCGCTTTCGCAAATGATTGGAAAGGTACACCAAGACATATGAATGGTACTTCGTATTTTTACTTTGCAACAGATCAATTCAGATATGAATCTGATGAAGATCAAGATAATTTTGAATGGGGTGGAAAATTTAGTAATATGCACCCTGCAGATTTTAATGCTTTATCAGTGAGATTAGGGTGGTTACCAGGGTATCCACAACTAACTGAGAATAGCTTGGATGTAATTAATGATGCAAGAAAACGAAACCTTGACGATGCTGAAGCTATTAATGATATCGCTAAACAATTATCAGAAGGTAAGTTAAACTGGGCTATAGAAAATCCGGATGATGAACGTACTTTCCCTAAAGTGTTTTTTAATTGGCGTTCAAATTTACTTGGAGATAGTGGTAAAGGTCATGAGTATTTTGTTAAACACATGATTGGTGGGGACGATTCGATCTTAACGGATACAAAAAATTCTTGGCAACCAAAAAATATTCATTTAAATGATACTCCAACAGAAGGTAAAGTTGATTTATTAATAAGTATGGACTTCCGTATGACAAGCTCGGGATTATTTTCTGACATTGTGTTACCAGCAGCCACTTGGTATGAAAAAAATGACTTAAGTTCAACGGATATGCATCCATTTGTACATCCATTTAATCAAGCTATTACACCACCTTGGGAAACAAAGAGTGATTGGGATGCTTTTAGAGAAATTGCAAGAACATTTTCAGAATTAGCTGAAGATTATTTACCTAAAAGTGAAGATTTAGTTATGCAACCACTTGGACATGATACTAAATCAGAATTAGCGCAACCATACGGAAAAGTTAAAGACTGGAGAAAAGGTGAAGTAGAAGCTATTCCAGGGCAAACGATGCCAAACTTTACAATTGTGGAAAGAGATTATCCTAATCTTTATGATATGTGGTCAACAATTGGTCCAAATTTAAAAAATGGATATGGTGCGAAGGGCGTAAAAATACCTGGCCAACCAGTGTATGATGAATTACTCAAAAGACTCGGAAAAGCAGATAGAAAAAATATCGGGAAAGGTCTTCCTGATATGAGAACAGCAAAACAAGCTTGTAATGCGATTTTACTTATGTCAGGTACAACAAATGGCAAACGTGCTGTAGAAGGTTGGAAATCACTAAAAGAAAAGACAGGTAAAGATTTTGAATTTGTTTCAAAAGGTCGCGAAGAAGAAGATTTGACATTAGATGATATTACTGTACAACCACGTCAAACAATTTCGACACCTGTTTGGACTGGCCTAGAAAATGATGGCAGACGTTATTCACCGTTCACATCGAACGTAGAATTTAAATTGCCATGGCATACTTTAACAGGTAGACAGAGTTTTTATTTAGACCATGAAGTTATGCTTGATTATGGAGAGGGGTTGCCATTATATATCCCACCACTGTATTCAGGTCCTTATTTAAAAAATGAAAAGGGAATAACAGATACAGGTAAATCAATAAAATTACGTTATTTGACGCCACATCAAAAATGGGGTATTCATACAATGTTTACTGATACTGACCAAATGACACAATTGTTCCGTGGATGGCAAACGGTGTGGTTAAACGAAGATGATGCGAATTCTATAGGTATATACGATAATGATTGGATTGAATTATATAATCGTAATGGAGCTGTGGTTGCAAGAGCAGTTACAACATATAGAATTCCTCAAGGTGTTGCTTACATGCATCACGCTCAAGATAGAGTAATGGGCGTTCCTGGTAATACAATTAATAAAAAACGCGGCGGGACACATAATAGTGTTACACGCATACATCCAAAAGGAACACATATGATAGGCGGTTATGCGCAATTAAGTTATGGCTTTAATTATTATGGTCCAACGGGGAATCAACGTGACACAGTTTCAATTGTTAGACCACTCAAGGAGGTTGATTGGCTTGAAGATTAAATCACAAGTAGCAATGGTTATGCATTTAGATAAATGTATAGGTTGTCATACATGTAGTGTAACTTGTAAAAACACGTGGACAAATCGCCCAGGGACAGAGTATATGTATTTCAATAATGTAGAAACTCGTCCAGGTCCTGGTTACCCTAAACGCTGGGAAGACAGAGATCGATTTAAAGGCGGTTGGGAAATGAAGAACGGGCGATTAAAACTAAAAGCAGGCGGTCCTATTCAAAAACTTGCTAATATATTCTATAACCCAGATATGGCTACAATAGATGATTATTTTGAACCATGGACACATGATTTTGCCCGCCTTCATTTTGCACCTAGAACTAAAAATCTTCCTGTAGCGCGTCCAAAATCAAAAATTACTGGTAAATTTATAGATAAGCCTGAATGGGGACCAAACTGGGACGATGATTTAGCAGGTGGTAGTGAAATTGTTCCTATGGATCCAAACATAGATAAAATGAAACAAGAGCATGTTGCTATGGAATATGAGAAAACTTTTATGATGTATTTACCAAGAATTTGCGAACATTGTTTAAATCCATCTTGCGTAGCTTCATGTCCTTCAGGTGCATTATATAAACGTGATGAAGATGGTGTAGTTTTAGTTGATCAGGAAGAATGTAGAGGATGGCGTTTTTGTATGAGCGGTTGCCCCTATCATAAAGTCTATTACAATTGGAATTCACATAAAGCAGAAAAATGTAATTTCTGTTATCCGAGAACGGAAGCAGGGCTGCCTACTATATGTTCAGAAACGTGTGTAGGACGTATTAGATATATTGGTGTAGTGCTATATGATGCAGATAAAGTGAAAGAAGCAGCTTCAGTTGAAGATCCACAAGATTTATATCAAGCACAACTAGATTGTTTTTGTGACCCCTTTGATGAAGAAGTCATTGCAAAAGCAAAAGAAGAAGGTATTACTGATGCTTGGATTGAAGCTGCTCAGCAATCACCAGTTTATAAAATGGCTATAAAATGGAAAATTGCTTTACCGTTGCATCCAGAATATAGAACGATGCCAATGGTTTGGTACGTTCCACCATTAAGCCCAATTATGAGTCATATTACAAATGAAAATCAATTGAGTGCAGATGGTTATATTCCAGCAGTTGATGATATGCGTATACCGCTTGAATATTTAGCTTCTATTCTTTCGGCGGGGGATACAGAAGTTATACGACAAACTTTACTAAAAACAGCAGCAATGCGCGTTCATATGCGTTCAAAAAATGTTGGTGGTATAAGTGAAGTAGAGCATAGCAAATTGTTAAAAGAGTCTGGATTGACTGTTGATGAACTAGAAGATATGGCAGATTTACTCGGGGTAGCGAAATATGAAAAACGATTTGTTATTCCTACAGGACGTCGAGAAAATAAAGAAGAAAATTATTATGAACAAGGGGCTTGTAGTTTAGAAGATTTAGCGCCTCCAGAAGGATTACATCCGGCTATGATGAGAATGAAATATGGAAGCGAGGCTAGAAAATGATAAGCGAAGAACAGCAAGTTATTTTGTTTATCGCGGCATATCTTCTCGATTATCCTGAAAAAAATAGACTGAGTGAATATAGAGAATTGAAAGATTTATATAAAAATGACGTTGATTCACAAGATGCAAAAAATTTAATAAATTTAGTATTTAATGATTTAGAAAGCTATTCTTTAAAAGACATCCAACAATTATATGTAAGTACTTTTGATTGGCAAGAAGATACAGGGCTTTATTTAACAGCTCATGAGTATGGTGATGATTCTATGAGAGGTGGCGGATTAATTCAAATCCAAGTTATTATTAGTCAAGCTGGATTGGAACGAGACGAAAAACAACTTGCTGATTATCTACCATCTTTATATGAACTTTTAGCTGTATCTACTGATGAGAAGATTCACAACAAACTTATGAAACGTTTAGGAAAGGCTACATGGCAAGTTAATCAATCACTAGATAAAAAGAATCCTTATAAAAATATTTTAAATTTACTTACTGATTTTGTGTTTGATAAACCTACAACTGAAGAAATGGAAGAAATCAAAAAAGAAGATCCTGACACTGAAAATATGCCTTATCCAATAATGTATGAATAAGGAATTTTGTTTTATCATCCCAATTAATATGGAGGAAATTCTATGACAAATATTATATGGTGGATAATCTTCCCCTACATTACGCTTACCATAATGATTTTGGGTGTTTTATACCGATATGCATTTCGACAATTGAGTTGGACAGCACCTTCTACAGAATTTTTTGAGAGAAAAAAACTAAAATTTGGCTCTTTACTGTTTCATTGGGGGATTGTCTTTGCCTTCGTTGGTCATGTGATGGGAATGGTAATACCTATGGAATTTTATGAATTTATAGGTATTACAGATCATATGTATCATTATGGAGCTATTGTTGCTGGTGGTTTCGCAGGATTGATGATTGTAGTAGGTGACATTATTTTATTATATAGAAAAATAACAGACGAAAGAATTCGTGCTCATACGTCTTTTGGTAATTATTTCTCATTGATAATGGTTTTAGTAGTTGCAGCAATAGGTGCTTATATGACAATTATATATAATACTACTGTCATTGCATATGAATATAGAGCTACAATAGGTCCATGGTTTAGAAGTTTATTTATTTTCCAACCTAAATATAATTTAATGGGGGAAGCTCCTTTAATCTTTAGATTACATGTAATTTCAGCATTTTTATTGTTTGCTTCTATTCCATTTACGAATTTAATACACATATTCAGTTTTCCTATAAAATACTTAAAACGTGTACCTCAACAATATAGAGCTAGAAATCAATACCAAAGAGGAAAAAAGAATTTATAAAAAATTAAAAATAGGGAAAGTTATTCGATATTTTTTACATTTAAAATTTGACTTAATTGCGTTATAAGTATTCATTTGTGTAATTCAAATTAAAGAATATTTGTCATTTATTTTAGAAATATCAACAAATTACAAAGGTTGAAGGTGATAACATGTATAAGACAAATGGTAGTTTTCAACTTAGTTTACAAACTTTAAGTTTAGTAGTTGGGTTTATGGCATGGAGTATTATATCTCCGCTTATGCCTTATATATCACAGGATATAAAAATTTCTGAAACGCAATTATCTGTAATTGTTGCAATACCCGTTATACTTGGTTCAATATTAAGAGTACCGTTTGGATATTTGACTAATCTTATTAGTGCTAAGTGGGTATTTTTCTGGAGTTTTGTTATTTTGCTTTTCCCGATTTATTTATTAGGACAAGCACAATCTTCAAATATGTTAATGACTTCAGGATTCTTTTTAGGTGTTGGAGGCGCTGTTTTCTCAGTTGGCGTTACTTCTTTGCCGAAATATTTTGACAAAGATAAAGTAGGCTTAGCAAATGGAATCTATGGGATAGGAAATATTGGAACTGCTGTGTCTTCATTTTTGGCACCACCAATGGCTGGTGTATTTGGTTGGCAAATCACTGTACGTTTTTATTTAATTATAATTGCTTTGTTTGCCATTTTGATGTTTTTCCTTGGAGATGGCAATGAGAAAAGAGTAAAAGTTTCATTAAAACAAATATTTGGACTTGCCACTAACTATAAAACATATTATTTAAGTCTTTGGTATTTTATAACTTTTGGTTCGTTTGTAGCATTTGGCTTGTTTTTACCTAACTACTTAGTCAATCATTTCGGTATAGATAAAGTAGATGCAGGTATTCGAACAGGTATTTTTATTACAATAGCAACATTTATAAGACCTATAGGTGGCATTATTGGTGATAAAACAAATGCTATAAAATCATTAATGGTGGACTTTATATTTTTAATTGTTGGTGCTGTTATATTAGGTATCTCAAGTCACATTGCATTATTTACAATAGGATGTTTGTTAATTAGTTTTTGCGCAGGTATTGGTAATGGCCTAATATTTAAATTAGTACCAACATACTTCCAAAATGCAGCAGGATCAGCAAATGGTGTCGTATCGATGATGGGCGGATTGGGAGGATTTTTCCCTCCACTAGTAATTACATATACTTCATCTTTGACAGGTTCAAGTCACCTAGCATTTATTTTATTAGCTATATTTGGTGTTATTGCTTTTATTACAATGACTCATTTATATAAAAAAGAATATAATATATAATTTAATGAAATTAAAGCTAAAAGCTTTACTGTGCGAAGTCTTAGCTTTAAAAATATTTAGAAAAGTATCAGCTTTAAAAGGTTGATACTTTTTATTATGTTTCTTTTCAATTGATAAATTAATGAATAAGAGCTTTATTTAAACTTTACAAAAACCTCATCATTAAACGATAAGCAGAAGCGTATCACAAATAAAACTAAAAATTAGATTTTGAACAACTTATTTTAAAATAAAAGCCAAAAATAAAGATGGATTATAATTATAAATTTGTAATTTAATTGGAAGGATTTTAATAGTGATTAATATAAATTTCAATGATTGGGAAAAAGTATGTAAATCATTCTTTAATTTAAATGGGTCAAAACTAGAAAGTTACATTCAGTGGTACCCATTTTCGAAGTTAACAGAAAATAGTAAGAATATAATATCAAGTGAAAAATTTTTTGAAAATTTTATTAAAAATGGAGCTATTTTTAAGGAATATAACACTTTTAATTTTCCATCTCACTACTCTCAAAAGACAAGTGCTTCTTTTAGAAATATGTCTCTTGTTTCTCCGTTTGTATATCTTTACATAGAAGCAATAGGTTATCATATCAATCAAGAATACACTCGTAAGTCGAAAAATGTTCGGTGTTATTATTCAGGTGATTTAAATGAAAATCAATTTTCTTATAAGAATAGTTATGATAAATTTTTTGCAGATATAAACGCACTTTCAAGTGTATATGATAATTTTTATAAATTTGATATTAGCAATTTTTTTGATGCTATTGATATAAACTTATTATTTAAATTAATAAACGAACGAGAAGAAGTACTTGATACACGTAGTAGTTTGATTTACAAAAGATTATTACAACAAATCGGTGGGAACAAATTTCCTACTGTAGAAAATAGTGCAAGTTTATCTTATTTAGCAACTTATATATATTTGGATAAGGTTGATTATGAATTAGAGACAGTATTACAGAATGAACCTCAAATAGAAAGTTTCCAAATTATTCGTTATGTAGATGATTTATATATATTTTTTAACTCTATGGAAGATGAATTAAATTTAGTATCATCAAGGATTAAAAATGCAGTAATTGATGCATATAGAAAAGTTAAACTAAATTTAAATGAAAATAAAACAAAACTAGGAAAATCTAACGAAGTAAATGAGACATTGAATGCTGCATTGTATAATCATTACGTTAATAAAAAAGAAATTGACATTGCTTATTTCTATGATAAAAATAATATAAGTTATTTTTTAGATGATTTATATAACTTAGCGTATTCTCACAACCATGAAAATTTTAAAAAAATATTAGATAAATATTTTACTAAAGAAGGTATTACATACTCTTCAGATGAAGTACTTAGATATTTAGCATATTATGAAGATGAGTTATTTCAAGATGAAGCAATTATTTGTAAAATAAAACGACTTATTTTAACTGATTACAATTTTATAAATTATAAAATCAATATATTTTTAAGAATTATATTAAAGACGAATAATGGTGAGTTAATCAAATTTTTATTAAATGAGTTATTTAATAAGGAAAAATTTAATTCTTTTGATGTATCAATAAGTATTAATTACTTATTGTTGAGAAATTTTCAACATAATGACTTAATGAGTAAAGTTAAAGATGTAGATTCAGAAATTATTGATTACATTGATAGATATTGTAAACAGGATTTTTTAAAAGAACTAGATAAAGAATATAACTATATTTTAAACTTAAATTTAAAGAATGCATTTTCAGATAATAGTTCAAAAGTATGGTATCTTTACTTTTTATATAAAGTTCATGACAAAAATGGTGATACACTAGAAGCATTTGCTTATTATAAAACTTATTTTGATAGAATAGTTTCATTACTAATGTGCTATAAAGGTATTTCATATACTAAAAGAAAGTTACCAGATTATCATAGACATTATAAAGTAAATAATGTAAAAAAGGATTTTGAAGAACTAAATCCAAATTATTATAAAAAACAAAACATTGATAATTTTTTGAGTGAATTATATAGATTACGCCAATACAATCCAATCAATCATTCTTCGGCTGAAATAATTGAAGACCAAATGTTGAAAGAATCCCAAATAATTAATTTAATAAGGCAATCGGAAACTTTACTAATTAATAGCTTTTGATATTAATTGTAATGAATCGAAGAGGTGAATAGGTTGAGTAAATCTAATTTCAAAGAAAGAATTCAAAAAACATATACAAAAAAAGATCTTGAGAAAGCTTTAGGTCTTAAAAATAAAGCTCAATTGCAGAAAAGAATTGATAAATTAGTTGATATTTATAAGGTTGATATGAAGAAATTTCAAAAAAATTCTGGGGAAAGTGAAAGGGCAGCTTATAGTTTCAATGGGATTGCTTTTGATATATTATGTGTCTTATTAAATAATATGACAGATGATAACATACCAAAAGCAATTACGGATGAAGATGTAAGGCTGAGAAAAGATGCGATAAAAAATATTGATATTACCCAATATGCGAATTTTATTAAAAATGTTAAGAATGACATAGATAAAATTGAATTTAAACCATTAAAGTTACATATACATGCACAAAAAGCATACCAAGATGTAAAAAAGGTGTTTGATTCAGGGAGTAAAATAAACGATAAGTTACAATTAGCTTCTGAAGTAATGAGTCAATTACCTATAGATAAACAAGTGGAATTAAGTGATAAAATTGCATTTGCTATACACGAAACTATTTATTCATCATTTTCAGAAAGCAAATATAATGAACGAATTAATGAACATCATCAAACGAGTGAAAGGTCAAGTCAGCATGATTTTCGATATAATTATTTTGTAAATCAATTAACAGATAATGTAATAACTGAAGGTATAGATGAAGAGAGAGCATTTATTTATGATAGAGATGAACAATTAGATTGGTTATTAGTTAACATACTAAATAAAGTTCAACGAGCTGCCGATGGATGGGGAATGAGAAATGCTAAACCGCATCACAGAACACAAACATTTAGAGATATGGAGCATTATTTCCTTAGAGATGTATCGAAAATGATAGATAAAGAGCTTAACAAAAAGGAAAATTTAAATAAACAATCTAAAAAATATGACTTCGATAATAAGATAAAGGTCATTAATGACAATATTGAGTTTTTTAATGAAGATGAACAAATTAGAAAGCATTTACTAGAGTTACGTAAACGATTAGACTTTCATTCTGCAGCAGTATTAAATCAGAAAAATCATTCACACATAGACAATGAAATGTTCCAATATTTTATGGATGATATGCAGCAAGTTGTAACATTGATAGACCGATACATTAATAAGACTGAACATTATAATGATATGAAAAATGGCTATATTAATGAATATAAATCATTTTATAATGCATATAATAATGAAATTGAAGTGACTAAGACGCACGAAAATAACATCCCAATGGCAATGTTAATGAAGCAATTTAAGAATCAACTGTTAAAAAGAAGGAATAACCGGAAAAGCTCTAATTGAAGTTAAGTAGAAAATTGATTAATAATTGATAAGCTCAATCCCTCATATAAAGGGATTGAGCTTATTTGCTTGGTGGGAATTTTTTTGAATTTTTTTGCCACTTCATCAACGACCTCTATTTAGTATTAAGATTGTCTTGTCAACACGTTTTGAACAAATTTTAAGTTGAAAGTGAGCGCGCCACTTTTAACCATAAAGGAGAAGATTTACATGGAGACAAGAGACAAACTGATGTCGTTGACTCAAAGTAACAAAACACAGCAGTGGTTAATGGACAAATCATCTAACCAAGATGACGTTCAACTATTACAACAACAATTCAGCCAGCAGTTAGATCAAAAATATAATGCACTTTTAGCTGATGAACAAGCTAAGTTAGACCAATACGTGGAAGTACAGCAAGGATTGGGATCATTAAAGGAAGAGATTGAATCAGAACCTATTTCGCTTAATATCGATAAATTACCCGATATCAAAGCAACAATGTTTGAAAGAGCCAAGAATGATGAACATTCTGATAAGATCGAAAAGCTATTTGATAGGTTAGAACAGGCATTAAATGGTACGAATCGATTATATACGCAATTATCGTTGATTGGTACACGAACACATCGAATTACAACTAAAAATTTTAATCTTCAAGGCTTACCTAAAGCAGTACAACATACGATTTTACCTTCAAAATTTAAGAAGGTGTATACAGTCGATTTTAAATCGTTTGAACCATCAGTTGTAGCGTACATGACTCAAGATTCAAAACTGATTGACTTTTTAAATCAGAAAGACGGACTGTATGATGCATTGCTAAGTGAATTAGACTTACCAGATGAGCTACGAGTATTTGTTAAACGTGCATTTATTGGTTCGTTTCTATTTGGTGGCAACTTCAATAGTCCTAAATTCAAGTTGAAACATTATGTAAGTGAAGTGCAATGGTTGGATGCGGTCAGCCAATTTACAAAAGTCATTGAACTTAAGAAACAAATCGAAGAGCATAAAACCATGCCTATGCCTTACGGCATTGAACATGATATGAGCGCATTTCAAGGTAGCAGTATTATGGCAATCTACGTACAAACTGTAGCGAGTTATATTTTCAAGCACATTCTGCTAAAAGTGTACAAAGCACAGTGCGATCAAAAAACGTTCAAGATTATAGTACCGATACACGATGCGATTATGATTGAATGTGAAGATGAAGAAATTGCACAAAATGTGGGTCAGTTAATGAAAGATACGGCTAACCAGTTGTTCAATGGTGAATTTGCACATGTGAGAGTGGAAGAAATAGGAGGCGTAGACCATGAATAATGATAGAGGACAAAGCTTACACATTCCAAGTATTACACCACTTAAAGAAAATAATATATATGTAGCTACGTTACATTCTGTGAGCCAAACAGATTTCTCAGGTGAAGTAAAACACCAATTCACGTATGAAATTGAAGTGAACAATCAGATTGTATACGTGAATCGTAATATTTCAACACATGCGACAGCTAAACAGGTGTCAATAAATGATTGGCTAAAGAATCATAGCAACTATAGCGTGGGTCACAAAACATATGAACCTTACATTGACCGAAAGCATTTAATCTTTATTGGTCAATATAACGGTAATTATTATGTACACGATGTAGCAACATTAAATGAAACTGGAGGCATATTATAATGAAACATATATTCGATATGTTAACAAAAATAATAAGTGTGGCTAAGGAGGCAGTCGACCGTCAAGGTCTGATTGCTATCCTAACCATGAGTATTGGCAATGATGATGAAATAGAAGAAACGGTACAAGGTGAAACAGTGTATAACGAACTTATCGATCAGTTACGACTTAATATCCCAAAAGATACGGATTATCGACCTAACATCTATAGCTATTTCGGTATTAAGAAGAAACCAAGTGACACAATATTAATAGACATGATGATAAAAGTTTTTCATATCAAACGCTTCAATTCGGAACTGTATATATTCAAAATTAACGGTTGGCAAAAGCTAAGTGAAGACGAGTTAAAAGGATTTGTATCAAAAATGATACAAGTACTGTTAATCGGTTATACGCCTACGCAAAGTGCACTGAATAATGTGGTTGAAGGTCTGCAAAAATCAACAGATGTAGAAGAACTTGTCGAGAACGAGCACTATATTGGTTGTGGTGAAAATATGTTCGATCTTAATACATTCAAAGTCGTTAAAAATTCAATCGACATTTTTCCAAAAACGCGATTAAATTTAGCGTTAGATAAAAATGATGAGATTACTGACCAGATACCCAAACATTTCAATCAATATATGTTAGAACTTGCGAATTATGACGATGACTTACAATACTTTCTTTTTCAACATACAGCAGTGTTATTGACGGCTGATACTAAATACCGTCGAGGTCTCATATTATATGGTGGAGCTAAGAATGGTAAATCTGTATATATTGAACTAGTTAAATCATTTTTCTATAGCAAAGATATTGTGTCTAAGCCACTTAATGAGCTTGAAGGTCGTTTTGACAAAGAAAGTTTAATTGACAAAAGCCTGATGGCAAGTCATGAAATTGGGAAATCTAGGGTTCAAGAACAGATTGTAAATGATTTCAAAAAGTTATTATCTGTAGAATCAATGCATGTTGATCGTAAAGGGAAAACTCAAGTGGAAGTCACATTGGATTTGAAACTTGTTTTTGGTACAAATGCAGTACTTAATTTTCCTCCTGAACATGCGAAAGCTTTAGAGCGTCGAATTAATGTTATTCCATGTGAGTATTATGTTGAAAAAGCGGATACTTCATTAATTGATAAACTCGAGAGTGAGAAGAAAGAAATTTTTCTTTATTTGATGCATGTGTATCAACAGATTGTAAAAGCAGATATCGAATATCTTGAAAATAATCGTGTCACTGAAATTACTCACGATTGGTTAAATTTTGGATATGAATTTGTTTCTAGCAGGTCCGCAAGTATTGCAAGTCAAAAAGACTGTATTAAGTTACTAAAAAAATTAATAAAAAATGAATCAGGGTCTCGTGTTTATTTACCTGAACTCAATAATGCTGTTAAACGAGAACTTAATATAAGCTCTCAAGTTATTAAGGATTTGGTTCAAGCTAACTTTAATGTACAAAGTAGACTAAATAATGGCTATAAATATTGGGTCGATTTAGGATGGAAAGAAACCGAAAAAAAGAATCTTCATAATAATTCAGGCAAAAATAATATCATTTCATTCGATAAGAGCGAAAATGTAACAAACGATGAATTCTTATACGAAGATGATTTGGACATAGGTTGGGAGGACTTTGACGATGAATAATGAACAAATTGAAGCATTTGTAGAAGTGCTTGTACCTCTTATAGAAGAGCGTATGAATAAAAGTAAGTAAGCTAATTATGTACTACAGGCTAATGCCTGTAGTACTCATATTATTAAGTGGCAAAAGTGATAAAAATGAAACGAAGTTATAAATATATATTATCCATGTGATGTTACAAGACCGATGGTCTGTAACAATAATCTAATAAAAGGAGCGGTATGATATGAAGGGTAAAATTGCACTTTATTCACGCGTTAGTACGTCTGAGCAGTCAGAACATGGTTATTCTGTAAAGGAGCAGGAACAAGTACTCATCAAAGAAGTTGTGAAAAATTTCCCGGGTTATGACTATGAGACATATACTGACTCAGGCATTTCAGGTAAAAATATTGAAGGTCGTCCGGCAATGAAACGTCTATTACAAGATGTTAAGGATAATAAAATCGAAATGGTATTAAGTTGGAAATTGAATCGTATTTCTCGCTCAATGAGAGACGTGTTTAATATTATTCATGAATTCAAAGAGCATGGCGTAGGTTATAAATCGATTTCTGAGAATATTGATACATCCAATGCTTCTGGAGAAGTACTCGTTACAATGTTTGGACTAATAGGATCAATTGAGCGTTCAACATTGATTAGTAATGTCAAGATGTCGATGAATGCTAAAGCGCGTAGTGGAGAAGCTATTACAGGTAGAGTGCTCGGCTACAAGTTGAAACTCAATCCACTTACACAGAAAAATGATTTGGTTATCGATGAAAATGAAGCTAATATCGTACGTGAAATTTTCGATTTATACTTGAATCATAATAAAGGACTCAAAGCCATTACATCAGTACTGAATCAAAAGGGGTATCGTACTATTAATCAAAAGCCATTTTCAGTGTATGGTGTTAAATACATTTTGAATAATCCAGTCTATAAAGGTTATGTCAGATTCAATAACCATCAAAACTGGGCTGTACAGCGAAGAAGTGGCAAAAGTGATAAAAATGATGTGATATTGGTCAAAGGTAAACATGAAGCCATTATAAGTGAAGAGGTATTTGATCAAGTTCATGAGAAACTAGCTTCTAAAAGTTTTAAACCGGGCAGACCTATTGGTGGAGATTTCTACCTTCGTGGGCTCATTAAATGTCCAGAGTGCGGCAATAATATGGTATGTCGACGGACTTATTATAAAACGAAAAAGTCGAAAGAACGGACAATCAAACGCTATTACATTTGTTCCTTATTCAATCGCTCAGGTAGTTCAGCATGTCATAGTAACGCCATTAATGCCGAAGTCGTCGAGCGTGTAATTAATGTTCATTTGAATCGTATTCTGTCTCAACCAGATATTATCAAGCAGATTGCGTCAAATGTGATCGAAGAACTGAAACAAAAGCATAGTCATCAAGCAGAAATAAAATATGACACTGATAGCTTAGAAAAACAAAAAGCTAAGCTTAAATCACAACAAGAACGATTATTAGATTTGTATTTGGATGAGGAAATAGATAGCGACATATTGAAAGATAAACAAAGTCGAATGAACGAGCAGTTAGAAGCATTAGATCAACAAATTAAAGAAGCGCAACAAGCAAATCAATCCCAGGATGATATACCCAATTTTGATAAGTTAAAAGGACGACTCATTTTGATGATAACACGATTCAGTGTATATCTTAGAAAAGCCACACCCGAAGCTAAAAATCAACTTATGAAAATGTTAATTGACTCGATTGAAATTACGACAGATAAACAAGTGAAAGTGGTACGATATAAAATTGATGAAAGTCTTATCCCTCAATCTTTGAAAAAAGATTGGGGGTCTTTTTTTATGCCCAAATTCCAATTCGAAATAGACGGTCGAAACAATTATTTCATCGACCAAATTACCACTTTTACCACTTAGTGCTTAGTGACAAAAGTGAGAGAAATGAAATAAAAATCAAATATATATTATCTAAATGATGTATCACATGATTACATCAAACCAATACATTAGGAGGTCATAATTATGACACTGGAACAACAACTCAAGCACTATATAACCAACTTATTCAAGCTGCCAAAGGAAGAAAAGTGGGAATGTGAATCCATTGAGGAAATTGCTGATGATATTCTACCTGATCAATACGTAAGACTTGGCCCACTCAGTAATAAAATACTTCAAACCTATACCTACTACTCTGACACACTTCACGAAAGTAATATCTATCCGTTCATCCTCTACCATCAGAAACAACTCATAGCCATTGGTTATATCGATGAAAATCACGATATGGATTTTTTATACCTACACAACACTATCATGCCCCTTTTGGATCAACGATACTTACTAACAGGAGGACAATAATATGCATAAATATATAAAAATCACACAAATAGTTATTACAGTCCTAAGTGAAATCATTACTTGGATGAAAGAATCAGAACGAAAGGAAGTCTATTATGAATAGATATATCACTCGTGGTATTGTCCAAAACTTACCTACTGCATTACAACATCAATTATGGCAATTTGTAGCACAACGTGAAAAGGAACAGTCCAAGGAACTAGAATCAATAGATTATTTTCATGTCTTCCAGTTCAACATGCATAATGATCAATTATATATCAAACACAAACAAGAACGTCCTGAGTACATCAAAACACATAAAGCTAATTATTCAAAAGCTATCAATATAAATAAGGTCTATATTATCCGAGAAGATGATGTAGACCTTTCTTATTACGTCATGTTACTACCGGAAGAATACTAAAGGAAGTGAATACTATGAATACAATCAAAAGTACGATACACACAGAAGCTATATTTAGCGACGATGAACAACATCGCTACTTACTCAAAAAGACGTGGGATGAAAAGAAATCCGCATGTACAGTCATAACGATGTACCCTCATTTAGATGGCATACTTTCCCTCGATCTAACAACCGTTCTAATTCTTAACCAATTAGCGAAGTCTGATAAATATGGTTCTGTATATCTTGTGAACCTATTCTCTAATATCAAAACACCAGAAAACCTCAAACATATCAAAGAGCCATACGATGAGCACACAGATATTCACTTGATGAAAGCGATAAGTGAAAGTGACACAGTGATTCTTGCTTATGGTGCCTATGCGAAGCGACCAGTTGTCGTCGAACGTGTTGAACAAGTGATGGAAATGTTAAAACCTCATAAAAAGAAAGTAAAAAAGCTCATTAACCCAGTAACAAGTGAAGTCATGCATCCACTGAACCCTAAAGCGCGTCAAAAATGGACACTAAAATAAAGGAGAATTATCTATGAACCATGGAACTAAACAATCGGACTGGCGAATAATTGCTAGTTGTTTAGCATCTCAAAATTACATTTCAATAGTAAAAGGTCTGGTGCATCATTTCACAGCCATCGATGATGAGGAAATACTTGATAAAATCTATGATGATTTTATAAATGATGACTCTATTACAACGGTACTTAACAATGATTTACAGACAATCATTAATAATTATCTATCAAAATAAAGACTATACTAATTACAATAAAAACAGAGCATCCTTCACTTTGCGGTGAGGGATGCTCTAATGCTTATTTTTTTCTAATTTCAATTAACATAATAGGCCATTATCAGAATCTATATGAACATTTTTTGTAAAAAACCTTGTTTACGCTGTTTTAGTACTTTAATTTTCTTCGCTTTGTTATTAATAATACTGTCTAATTTTATGAAAAAAGAGCCTATTTTAATCTGTTCACTTTTATCTATTGGAATTAATATTGTTTCTTTTGAATAATCTTTAAAATATAAGTGAGGAATTGTACTTCCAATAACGAATCTATTAAAATTCATTGTTTTCAAATAATAAAACAGAAACTTAATATCGATATTTTGAGGTAGTAAATAGCCCATTGTTCCAATAACAGATGATTTACCAGGTCTAAGATTTAAACGGCCAACACCTGCTCCATCTTTTAATATCGAAATATATGATTCTTCTATATCAAAATTCGTATCTCTACTAATTTCTTGAACTGCATCATAAACTGGATACTGACCATGAATAATATCTTCTGAATAATAGTTAGAACTACGTTTAGAACTAAGGTATTTTACAACATTAAATAGTTTTTTCTCTTCCCACTCTGGATACTCATTCCCACTTTCATCTTTAAATCGTAGTTCTTGTGAGAAAATCTTTTGCATATATCCCTTTTTCTGTTCTTCTAATTTCGCTAACTTTTGTTCCTCTAATTCAATTTGTCGGTCAAGTTTGCTAAAGAAATATCCTATTTGTTCTTGTTCATTTATATCTAGAGGTTTTTTTATTTGTTTCCTTAATAAATCATTTTTAGTTAAACCTTTTATAGAAGTTCCTTGTAATTTAGTCGATTCTTTTCTAATTAATTTGTATAGCGCATATAATGCATAATTTGTATCTATTAATAAATTACTTAATGATAAAAAATCCTGACTAGTAGAAAATTCATCTCTTATTAAAGCTAATTTTCCAACCCCAACTCTGGTTACAATAGCTATTGAATTTTCAGGGATTAATTTAGCTGAAGAATTTTCTATAGCTACACTGTTTATATACTTGTGAAATTCTACATTTTTAACATCATCAATCTTAAGATCTGAACTTTGAATCCACGGTATGTTTCCTTCCCAATATTCCTTAACTTTAGTACTGGGAGTTCCACCACCCGTATAATTTTCTGCTATATTTCCTAATTCTATGCTTCCCCATTCACCTTTAAACTCTGGAAACCTTAACTTAGGTACATTTTTAATTTTATTAGTCATGTGTTAACACTCCTAATTCTTTTAAATACTCGTTAATTTCTTGTTCTACGTCTGCGATTTCATCATCGATTTGATTCAGTTCTTGTTGAACTTGGTTTAAATCAATCGGTTCTTCTTCTTCAAATGTGTCGACATATCTAGGAATATTTAAGTTATAATCATTTTCTTCAATTTCTTTGATACTTGCCACATAGCTATATTTATCAACTGTTTCTCTGTTTTTATACGTATCAATGATTTTTTCAACTTGCTCATCTGTTAAATGGTTTTGATTTTTACCTTTTTCAAATTCATTAGATGCATCAATAAATAGGACATCTTGATCTGTTTCACGACATTTTTTAAGTACGAGGACACAAGTTGGAATTGAAGTACCATAGAAGATATTCGCAGGCAAACCAATGACCGCGTCTAAATAATTTTTCTCTTCGATAAGATATTTACGTATCGTACCTTCAGCTGCACCACGGAATAAGACACCGTGCGGTAAGACTACCGCCATCGTTCCTTCATCATCTAAATAATGCACCATGTGTTGGATAAATGCGAAATCTGCTTTAGATTTAGGCGCTAGTTTACCGTAATTACTGAAACGTTCGTCATCATTGAATTTACTATCTGCAGACCATTTGGCACTATAAGGAGGGTTGGCTACCACAGCATCAAACTTTTCATCTAAAAATGCTGGATTTTCTAGCGTGTCATCATTTTGAATATCAAAGTTTTCATAACGCACATCATGTAACAACATGTTCATTCGAGCTAAGTTATAGGTTGTGTTGTTACGCTCTTGTCCATTATAACGATAGACTGTTGTTTCTTTACCCACACGTAGTAATAATGAGCCTGAACCACACGTAGGGTCATAGACATTTCTTAACTTGTCTTTACCTAATGTAACGATTTTCGCTAAGATTTTTGACACTTGTTGTGGCGTATAGAATTCTCCGGCTTTTTTACCCGCATTGGCCGCAAAACGGCCAATTAGAAATTCGTAAGCATCACCTAACATATCAATTTCCATATCACTATGCACAAATGGTAGGTCGCCTAAGTTAACCATCACTTTACCTATAAGGGCAGTACGCTCTTTGACCGTATTACCTAGACGTGTTGAGCTTAAATCCATATCGCTAAACAAACCAATGAAGTCTTCTTCACTGTCTTGACCAAGCGTAGACGTTTCTACTTTTCGAATCGCTTGTGCTAAATGTTCAATATCAAACCGTTGATTTTCAATTTCCTTAACCATACTGCTGAATAAGTCTTCCGGCTCAATAAAATAACCCACATTCTCGATGAGTTCAGCTTTTAAGTCTTCACGATATTCTTCATCTTCCCAAGCTTCTTCATATGTTAAATCTTCACCTGACAATGCTTCCGCAACTTCTGTTTCGGCTTTTTCTGATAAAAAGCGATAGAAAATAAGTCCTAAAATATAGTTACGGAACTCACTTGCGTCCATATTCCCTCTTAAGTCATTAGCAATGGACCATAAGCGTTTATGTAATTCAGCCTGTTGCTGACGTTGTTTCTCTGTAATTGACATGTTATTTCCTCCATTTATTCAAATGCTTTTTGCTTTGTTTATATAATTAGCTTATGTGTTTATAGCACATATCAAAACCTCTACAATATTTATTATCACAAAGGTTTGATATACTTTCTAGCTACTGTATTTCTCCGTCACTTCTTCGACAAATGATGTGACTGCTTTTTTCGTTTGACGTTTTTCTCGTAACTTTTTATCACCCACAAGGTCCTTAAGGTGATCTTGATTGACAATACCGCTATATTCATATTCACCTGTGATATCTTTAAGTATCTGTTCATCAATTGCTTGTTGACGTGCAAATTGATTGAATTCTGATTCACGTTTCGCTTTTTCAAATAGGATATAGGCTTCATCTATATTGTCTTCTTCAGACAATTCAGGTATAACGTCATCGATAAATTCGCGAATTAAATCCCGTTTCAAACGTAAAGTTGGATCATCCGCGTTGTCTAACATACGTCTAATTTGTTCACGATTACGCTGCTGTTCTGCTTTATCTTTTAAATCAATTTGTCTGACGAGATCCATGATATAGGAGACATTAATTCGATCATTACGTAAGATTTCAATTTCAAAATCAATATCGTTGAGAATAGAGACTTTTTCAACTTCACCTCGTTTAGGCTTCACTTCGTCATATATCGCAAAATACTTACTCTTATAGTCCTCAAATTCTTGTTCATCCATACCGATATTTGCCTTTGTAAAGTTAAATTCATCGAAGGCTTTCAATCTCAGCACGAGTTTTGAAACTAAACGGAAAGCCTCCACAAACGCTTTTTTCTCATTTTCATCTTGAACTTGATCCATATCTTGAGGTTTTAGTGCAACAGCTTTTAGTTCAGCTAATGCATCAACAAACTCCGCTTTATATTCATCATAATCTCTCATTAACACACGATCTGTATCTTCCGTTTGAGAGAACAGCTTTAAGGCGTTATCTGTATTTTGTTTCAAGTCACGATAATTCACAATCTTACCAAATGGTTTAGTTTCTTTTTCCACGCGGTTCGTACGTGAATAGGCTTGGATTAAGTCGTGATATTTTAATTTTTTATCGACATATAATGTATTTAATACCTTACTATCAAAGCCTGTTAAAAACATATTAACGACGATTAAAACATCAATTTTGTTGCCTTTGACACCTTTTTTGACATTTTTAGAGATATGATTAAAGTATTCTTGGAAGGTATCTGTCGAGAAATTGGTGCCAAAGTTATCATTATAATCTTTGATGACTTCTTCCAATTTTTCTCTAGAATGTGCCTCATCTACTTCTCCTTCATTACGCTCTTCATTGGCGGCATAAGAGAACACACCTGCGACTTTTAAAGGATGTTCATAATCCTTACTGATCTTTTTAAACGTATCATAATATTTCACAAGGGCTGGAATACTCTGAACGGTTAATATCGCTGAATATTGTCTGTTTCTTGTATATTTGTCGTGATTTTCTGTAATATGACGCGCAATGAGTTCAACGCGTTGATCAGATAACCAAACCTCATCAGTATTAATACCTTCAACCAATTCGTCTGTCTCTGTATCTATATTCTGAGCTTTAATGGTATTGATATAGTCTACGGAAAAGCCCAATACATTACCGTCATGAATCGCGTCTTTAATTAAATAAGTGTGTAAACAGCGACCGAAGATGTCCGCAGTACTCCGACCATCCTGACTTTGGTTTTCTTCAAAACGCGGTGTACCCGTAAAACCAAAATATTGCGCATTATTAAAATGTTGACGAACAATGCGATGCATATCTCCAAATTGACTACGATGACATTCGTCAATAATGAATACCACTTTATCTGTTTTATATTGATCCAATGCTTCTGCATTATTTTGAATTGCTTTAGACATTTTTTGAATCGTTGTGACAATAAGTGGTAAACTCTTATCCTTTAATTGCTTAACGAGCTGCGCCGTATTATTCGTTTTATCCACGGAACCTTTAGAGAATTTATTAAACTCCTCTTCGGTCTGACTGTCTAAATCCTTACGGTCGACAAGGAAGATGACTTTTTTGATGTCATCTTGTTCTGACAACACTTGACTCGCTTTAAAGGAAGTTAATGTTTTACCACTGCCCGTCGTATGCCAAATATAACCATTGTTACTTGTTTCTGTAGCTTGACGTATCAAGGCTTCAACAGCGTGGACTTGATATGGACGCATGGCCATAAGGATATTGTCTGTTTCATTTAAAATCATATAGCGTGAAATCATTTTAGCGATATGGCACGGTCTTAAAAATGTTTCAGTAAATTCATTTAATGTATTGATATGATTGTTCTCTTTATCACTCCAATAAAACATATGACTTTTATATATTTCGCCATCATTATTAGAGATATAGCGTGTATCGATCCCATTACTAATAATAAATAATTGTATGTAGCGAAAAAGGCCCGTGTAGTTTTGTTTACGATAGCGCATAACCTGATTAAATGCTTCATTGATATCAATGCCACGACGTTTAAGTTCAATTTGTACTAATGGTAAGCCATTAATTAAAATTGTGACATCATATCTCGCTTTATATGTGTCATCTACAGATACTTGGTTGGTGATTTGAAATTTATTTTGACACCAATTTCTCGTATCCAAAAATGATAAATACACTTCAGATTCATCATCACGTTTTAAAGGCATTTTATCACGTAATATACGGGCACTTTCAAAAATGCCTTTACCATTAATCATGGTTAACAAGCGTTGAAACTCTTTATCTGTTAAAGGTTCCCCATTTAATTTATCAGCGTGACGTTCATTCAATATCGAACGGAAATTATCTAATAATTGTTGTTCATTTCTGATCGTTACCGTTTCATAGCCGTTGGATTTTAACTGTTCCATCATTTCAGTTTCTAACGCAAATTCACTTTGATATACCATAACATCCCCCTAAATTTATTTTTTCTATTATGATCAACGATTATCTTATTAATAATTATAACATTTAAATTGTTATGGAAATACAGACAAACAGATGAATCATTTGTTATTACAGTATCAATATATTAGTTGTATTAAGTATAGTATATTTTTATTTTATTGTATTTGATAACGCTTTATTTTTTGATAACATTGAAAGTGAAGCTTACATATGGGAGATGTATTTAATGAAATTTAGAAAGTTAGGGATGTTAGGTTTGTCTTCTTTTATTATTTTAAGTGCCTGCGGTCAAAATACAGACAATAATAATAAAAAAGACAATGATCAAAATCAAACACAGGAAAGGGATAAAAAATCAGATGAAACTGAAAAGCAATCAAATGATGAAGTAGCAGAAAACAATCAAAATACAAAAAATCAACCTCAAGGTGATTCTAATACTGCAGAAACAACAAATGAAGCAAATAATCGAAATAGTGAACCTATAACAATTGATGAAGCAAAATCTATCGCTTTTAACTCTGAAGATATACTTAATTTCACTAAAAATAAAGATGAACTGATTTACAATAAAGATAAAAGTAATGAGGATGAAATATTTATTGAAACACCTTTTGGTGGGATAAACGAATCTGTTAAGCACCACGCAATTATAGATAGAAACACAGGAGAAATTATAAGTACTGGTAGTGCTGGTACGCATGCAGATGGCCTTATAAAAACAAATGATGGAAAGATAAATAAAAAAGCTTACAATATAACTTTAGATTTCTATAATACTTACGTATACAAAAAAGGGATGCCTGAGTTTGAAACTGCTACTTCTGATGTTCCAGAACAAAAATATAAAGAACTTTCAAACATCGTAGGTAATTATAGACAAAAAGAACAAGAATATGACAATGAATCAAATCAATCAACATCAAATAACAGCCAGTCTCGAAATGAAAAAGAAAATAATCAAACAGATAATGATAGTAAACAATCAACGAATGAAAATACAAAAAATGAACAAAACCGAGACAACTTTGAAACAAATAATGATGAATTCAATCAAAAACAAAATAATGAAGAACAGCAAGAAAATAGTAACGAGGAAGCTTCGCAAAATGAGGAACGTGAGGATCCAAATCAACAAATAGGACAACCATCTAGCGAGGATAAGCAAAATTCAGATGCAACACAAGAAAATAATAACCAAAACAATGATGAAAATACCGATGGTAACAACTATGAAAATGAACAATCTCAAGATGTAGAATCAAAAAGTTCAGAAAATGACAAAGAAACTTCAAACGCTTCATAAATATAAAAATATTATTATCAAAAGGAGTCTTTAATTGGTTAGTGTTACACAAAGAATTTCACAAATTAAACAACCCCGTGGTGGGTATTTAAACAGAAAATCATTTGAAGTTAAGCAACTAGAACCAGAAACATTTATAGATACAAAATATGAAAATATAGCACCTCAAACAATTGGTTTAGTCGTAGACTACCTTACTCGTATGGTTATAAATCAAGACAAAGAAAAATCATTTGCCATATCGTTAACTGGCGCAAAATTAGCTGGGGAATTACAAACAGCCGAATCATTGTTAAAAGATATTAATGATAATGATGATCTATCTATTATTAAAGCATGTCAATTGGTAAATTACGATATGGTATATAGAGCAGGTAGCATGCCTAAAGAATTTAAAATTCCAGATCAAGACACAATTAATAATATAAAATCACTTATAAAGAGAAGTCTTTCATTTTTTAATCAAATTGGTGAAGTTAAAATGGATGGTTTCACATTTGAGGGGGGTTATACAAGCATTATTAACACTGGAGATGGTGACTTTCTAACTGAAGATACATTGTGGGACTTTAAAGTTTCAAAACAATTGCCACAGAAAAATAGTACGCTTCAATTAGTGATATATTATTTAATGGGTAAGGCATCTCAAAAGCCTATCTTTGAGAATATACGTTACATTGGTATTTATAATCCAAGATTCAACCAAATTTATAAGTATGACATGACACAGGCTGATTCAGAAATGATTGAAACAATCCAAAAACATGTTATTGGATACGATTAATATAAATATATGAAATATTTTAAGGGATGGTGTATTTGAAAATGAAAAAAACAGTAACTAGTTTAGCAGTAGCTACATTATTGTTATCAGCTTCAGGAGTTGTTAAAGCAGCTGATAATAAAGCAGATTGGGATGAACCTGTTTTTATTAAAGGTGCTGACCTAGAAGGGCAAGATTTACAACAAACTGAAGATAATTTAGGTGTTGATGATAACTATGAAATTTATAGTGTTAACGTCAATGATGTGAGTAATTATATCCCCAATAGTAGTAATTTAAGTTATATTTATTCAAGTGCAACAATTGAACATAAAAATGGGGTAAGGGTGTTGATGTGAAAATTGATACACCAGATAACATTACAAAAGTGACATCTGAACAATATCAAAATGCTGCAATTACGGCAGGAATTAAAAATGCAGAAATACATATAGCTTCTGTAGAACCAGTAACGGGTGAAGGTGCTTTAGCAGGTATTTATAAAGCTTATGAAGAAAAAGGTAACGATCTAAATACTGAAGATATTCAAAATTCAAACCAAGAAATGAATGATTTAGGTACAATTTCGGAAGAAAATAAAGGTAAAGATGGGTATTCAGATGAAGCTTTAAATGCTTCTATAGCAGATATTAAAGAACAACTTGCAGATATTAAACAAAATCAAGATAAACAAATTACACAACAACAAGTTGAAGACACTGTTAATAAAGTCCTCGATGAACGTGGTTTATCAGAAATATTATCAAATAATCAAATTCAAATGATTAATAATAATATGGTGAATGTGGCAAACTCTAATGCCTTAACTTCCGATCCTAAAGCATTTAAACAAAATGCTAAAGATGTATTAAAAAATATTGAAAAAAACTCTGATGATTTATTGAATAAAGCGAAGGATAAAGCCAAAGATTTGAATACAGAAGAAAATAGAAATCTCCTTCAACGCATATGGGACGGTATTGTGGAAATTATTCAATCGATCATTCAATTTTTCTCTAATCTGTTAAATAAATTATAAACAGAGAAATCTTAATTTGGATATTTTAAAGATGTAATCTCAATACAAAGATTCATGTAAATAGAGTTCATTTTTATATTTTTTTATTATTAAAAGAAATTCAAAATGTATTAAATGTCACTTTATGTTTTCTATTAAATTTTGTTATACTAAAAAAGATGTCTTTTTATTCAAGTATAATATTTAAGAAAGTTTTTATTGATTATTAAGTATAAGATCTATTGATAAAAATTTGGGCTTTTTATAAGTGATTTTAAATGATAAAGGGAGGAAATAAATTATGAAAATTAAAAAGGCAATAATACCAGCGGCGGGCCTAGGCACAAGATTTTTACCAGCAACTAAAGCGATGCCTAAAGAAATGTTATATATCATAATAAAACCTAATATCCAACACATTCAGTAGATGTAGTAGAAGCAAGTACTGAAGATATTATTATAGTCGTAGCCCATCATAAAAGAATATTCGAAGATGTAGTATTGTTGATTCACAAATTTCAAAAAGAAAGACTATTTAGTATTAATAGATTTGTTGAAAAACTACAACCTGTAACAACATCATCCAATGAAGTGATGATGTGTAGTTACGTTCTAACACACAGATTTTTGATCATTTACAGGGACTAGAAATTGAAACAGTTAAAAAGTAAAAATAACAAATGTAATTGAACATTTAAATTTTAATAATTGTGTTTTATAAATATGTTTTCGAGTATGAATTATATGATGGTGAAAAGAATGTAAAAATAGCGATTTAATTTGGTATAAATGATGATTATATAATTAGTTTATTAAAATTACAAATGGAATAATATAAATTATAGAGGGGATATAAAATGGAAACAGTTTTGATATATGGGACCTTTTCTTCTGCTAAAGAACTAGAACAAATTTCCAGTATGTTAGAAAATGATAATAGAAAGATTATTATTGCTAATAATACAAATTCAAAATATAAAATTCATTATAGTGACTTTAAAGAAAAGTTCGACCTAATAATTAATTTTGAAAACTTAAACGATTTAAATGTATTTGAAAAAATGGATATTAAAATCATTAGCTTAAATGAGTTATTGTATGAATCATATGACTTTAAAATAAGTGTTATTATACCTGTATATAATACCCAAGAATATATACATGAATCTTTAAACAGTATCATAAATCAATCTATGGAATTAAAGGACATTCAAATTATAATAGTTAATGATGGGTCAACGGACGATTCTGATTTTATTTTATCTAAATTCCAAAAATTATATCCAGATAATATTAAGTATATATCTAAAGAAAATGAAGGTGTTTCAATTGCAAGAAATACTGGTTTAAAATATGCGAAAGGAAAATATATTAATTTTATTGATTCCGATGACAAATGGGGGTTAACCACATTAAAAAATGTATATCATTTCTTTGAAGAGAATCCGACAATCGATGTCATATCAACACGATTAAGATTCTTTGATGGTATGGTGGGTGAACATCCTTTAAACTTCAAATATGAAAATAAAGAAAATAAAATTGTAGACTTGAATATTGATTATGATCATATTCAAATGAATGCATCTTCAGCTTTTTTTAGAGCGTCTGCGTTAAAAGGATTAACATTTGATACGACTTTAAAATACGGAGAAGATGCCAAATTTGTTTTTAATGTTTTGAGAAGGACATTTAGAATCGGTTTAATGAGTTACACGCAAGGATGTTATTGGTATAGAAAAAGAAAAGATGAATCATCCGCGATTGATACTGCCTTAAAGAGACAAAACTATTATAGTCATACACTTGATAAATTTCATAATTATTTAGCGAATGAATATAAACGAAATCATCTCCCTAAATATGTTCAAATGATGATTTTATATGACTTACAATATCGTCTGAAATACCAAAATACAACATTATCAACTTTAAATAACACACAAATTGAAGCATATACCCAACGAATCATTAACCTTCTTAAAGTAATAGATGATGAGGTAATTAATAACCCTAATTTAAAACAGATTAATGCTGTATATCGAGTAGCCATTTTAGCAGTAAAATATGAAGGCTATAATTTTAATATAAGTAAAGAAGACGGTGTCTATAAAATCTTTTCAAATAATATTTTTATTAAGAATATTACAGATATGTATCTTAAAACCGAATATATTTATGAAAAAAACACAGTGTTAAAGTGTGGATTTAGTTTACCAAATATTAATATGAATATAGATGTTACACCGGTACTAGTTATTAATAAAAAAGAAATAATACACCCTGATAACGATACAATTATTACTGAACAAACTTTTTTAAATAGGAATATCAGCTTTAATAAATTTTATCGTTTTGATATTCACTTGCACGATAGTATTAAGACGATAGAAGTGAAATATTTAATTAATAATCAAACACTGGAAGATATTAAACAAGTAAGTAAAACACAGCATACAAATTTCAGTAATACCAAGATTCCATTTAGGCAATATAAAAATCGAACTTTGAAATTAATAAACAACAACAAAATAATAAATTCTAAAAAACATAGAATCCCAGTTATTAAAAATATTTTAGGTTTATTAAAAAAACATAATACTAGAAAATCTGGAATATATAAATTGATAGGTATTATTAATAAAAAAATCAATAATAAAAAAATTTGGTTATTTATAGATAGATTAGATAAAGCTGGAGATAATGCAGAAGCTCTATTTGATTACGTCTATAATAATAAAAAAGACGTAACACCTTTCTTTTTAATTAATGCATCAAGTCAAGACTACATAAAATTACAAAAAAAATATGGACCAAACGTTGTGGGCTTTAATAGTAAAAAGCATCATCTATTAATGTTTAAGGCAGAAAAAGTATTTTCTTCTCATTCTGAAGCTTATTTAAACAATCCTTTTGGCACAATTAATGGTAAATTCATAAGAGAGTTATTAGATTTTGAATTCATTTTTTTACAACATGGTATTCTTCAAAATGACCTTTCTAACTTACTACATAAACGTAATAAACCTATGGATTACTTTATTACAAGTGCCAAAAAAGAAAAAGAAGAGGTTATTCAAAAATATGGATTTAGTGAAAATGAAGTTTTACTTTCTGGTTTATCTAGATTTGATTTGTTAAAAAATAATAAGAAGAAGAAAGAAAAAAATATTACTATTATGCCAACATGGAGACCGCATTTATTAGGTGCAAGTGACAATGAATTTTTAAACAGTTTATTCTTTAAAAGTTTAATTGAATTTTTATCTAACTTTGAAATTCAAAAGATAGCAAAGAAAAATAATGTGCAATTAAATTTATGTTTACATCCGAGAATGCAAGCAAGATTTTCTAAGTTTTTTGATACATTACCTAATATCGAAGTTATAGATCATGTTGACTATAAAAAAGTAATAAGCGATACTGATATTTTAATTACGGATGTATCATCTATTGCATTTGATGTTGCATATTTAAAAAAACCTATACTGTATTATCATTTTGATATTAATGAAATCTATTCATATTCTGCTTATGAACCTGGCTATTTTAACTACTTAGAGAATGGATTCGGCCCTGTTGTTAATGATTCTCAAGCGCTAGTCTCGGAATTAATGAAAATCAAGAAAAATAATTATAAAATGAGTAAATTTTACCTTAGAAGAGTTGAATCATTTTTTGAATTCGGAGATGGATTTAATAGACAAAGAACGATTGATTTAATATCATAAAATACTTCCGTGTGAATATATTTAAAAAATATTTATGAAATTTGAATAATCAAAACCACCCGTATAACGGGTGGTTTGTTCTTCGGCTATAAGCCTTTGTTACTGACCAGCCCTGATAAGGGCTCTGAGAAGATCAGCCACATATACTACTTTCCTAACAACCCTTAAAAGGGTTGTTTTATTTTTTCTTCTTAGTTTCTTCGCCAGTAAAAGGATCTATATATTCAACAAGTGTTAATTGCTCCGCAACGATATCCTCTTGTAATTGATTATGAATATAATTTTCTATAACTTTTTTATTTCTTCCAACTGTATCAACGTAAAAACCTTTACACCAAAATTTTCTGTTACCATATCTATATTTTAAATGTGCATGTCTATCAAAAATCAACAAACTACTCTTTCCTTTTAAATATCCTACAAATTGCGAAACGCTTAATTTGGGTGGAATACTAACTAACATATGAATGTGATCTTTACATGCTTCAGCTTCAATAATTTCTACGCCTTTTCTTTCACACAGCTGTCGCAATATTATACCAATATCTTTCTTTATTTTTCCGTATATAATTTGTCTTCTATATTTAGGAGCGAAGACAATGTGATACTTACAATTCCATTTTGTATGTGCTAAACTATTTATATCTGATGACATAAGTTGCATCTCCTCGTGTTGTTTATTTTGGTTGGCTGACCAAATATTATTTTAGCACGTAGAGATGCAATTTTTAATACAACGATAAAACCATACTACACCATACGCTATGCGTATGGTTTTTTTATCCAAAAATAATTAATCACCCACTTTTAGCAAATAATGCTAAAAGTGGGTGAATTTATAATTTTTTTATGACAGATTTGTTGATTAAACTTTAAGTAATAAACGTCTTATTAATCTTTGGAATTACTAATATATTTTTTAGTAATATCACTGATAGGGAGAAGCGTATCATAAATGATGCGGTTTTTATAAGGTTCTTCTTATTAGTGAAATTGTTAAAAAAAACAAAATGCAATGAACTGACAAATTAAAATCGCTTTAAGTCGTATTCTCAAAGAATCTATAAATCACTCGTATGTACACAGCCCCTTACTATAAGTTAAAGTGTCACTTTTCGGTTCTAATATTTATTATTCATAAGATATGCAATATATGATACAATTCATTCAAATGTATATTTGAATGAGGTGCTCTATGGTTCAGACTATTATAACTGCGGCAATACTTTATATTGCAACTGCGGTAGATTTATTTGTGATTTTATTAATATTTTTTGCTAGAGCAAAGACTAGAAAAGAATTTAGGGATATTTATATAGGTCAATATTTAGGATCGATTATCCTCATATTAGTCAGTTTATTTTTAGCTTTTGTGTTAAATTATGTTCCAGAGAAATGGATATTAGGTTTATTAGGTTTAATCCCCATCTACTTAGGTATAAAAGTTGCTATTTATGATGATTGTGAAGGTGAAAAAAGAGCAAAAAAAGAATTAAACGAAAAAGGTTTGTCCAAATTAGTAGGGACTGTTTCTTTAGTGACAATTGCAAGTTGTGGTGCAGATAATATTGGTTTATTTGTCCCTTATTTTGTAGCATTGGATATTATTGAATTACTGACTACCTTAATTGTATTTTTAGTTTTAATTTTCTTTTTAGTATTCACAGCACAAAAACTAGCTAGAATTCCTGGTGTGGGTGAAATTGTTGAGAAATTCAGTCGTTGGATTATGGCTGTTATTTACATAGCATTGGGCTTATTTATTATTATTGAAAATGAAACCATACAAACAATATTAGGATTTATATTATAAATTAAGGTGTGACTTAATATGAGTAACAATAAAATTTGTGACGTCATTTGTGTTCATGAGGAAAAAGTGAATTATGCTTTAAGATTTTTAAAAGAAGAAAAAACTCAACGGCTTATCAATACATTATTAAAGATAAGTGATGAGAATAAGCTGAAAATTATATTAGCTCTAATTAAAGAGAAAGAATTATGTGTTTGTGACTTATCTATAACATTAGGTTTGAGTATAGCTTCAACATCACATCATTTGAGAGCCCTGTATAAAAGAGACGTGCTGAATTTTTACAAGGATGGGAAAATGGTATACTATTATATCAAAGATATAGAAATGAAATCATTATTAATAAAATGTATGACTTAAATATAAAGAAACGCTCACATTAAACGAGCGTTTCTTTGAATTCTTGTATTCTTTTTCCAATTTCATCTCTAACACGTTGAAATTCTGGCCATTCTTTTCCTGCTGGATCATCAAAGCCCCAGTGTTCTTTTTTAACATTAGGTGGTAATATAGGGCAATTATCGTCTGCATCACTACATAATGTTACGACCAAATCTGACTGTTCTAAGATATCACTATCAATCAAATCTGATGTATGGTTTGAGATATCAATATCCACTTCTTTCATAGCTTCTATTGCTTTAGGATTAACACCATGTGTTTCAATACCAGCAGAATAGACATTCCAATCTTCACCCAATATTTCTTTTCCCCAACCTTCAGCCATTTGGCTACGACAAGAGTTTCCTGTACATATAAAATAAATTGTTTTCTTATCCATAATTAAAGCCTCTTTTCTTAAAATATGATTAGTGTAAGGTATAAACCTAAGAGTGTTACAAATAGGACCGGAATAGTAATGATAATTCCAATTTTAAAGTATGTTCCCCACGAAATTTTCACACCTTTTTGTGTTAAGACATGTAGCCACAATAATGTTGCTAAAGAACCAATCGGTGTTATTTTAGGTCCTAAATCAGAACCTATGACATTCGCATAAACCATACCTTCTTTAATTGTTCCAACTACATTCGATTGTCCGATAGCAATTGCATCTATTAAAACTGTAGGCATATTATTCATAATTGATGATAACAAAGCAGATATAAAGCCCATGCCCATAACACTACTGAATAGTCCATAACTTGAAATATTGGATAATGCATCAGCTAAAATTGTGGTGATGCCTACGTTTTTCAAGCCGAATACGACTAAATACATACCAATTGAAAATAGGACAATATTCCATGGTGCACCTTTAATTACTTGTTTCGTATGCACAGCTTCGGAATTGCGAGCTAACAGTACAAAGATAATAGCAATAATACCAGCAATGATTGATACAGGGATTTGAATAAACTCACTAACAAGATAACCCACAAGTAGTATTGCTAATACAATCCATGAAATCTTAAATAATTTAAAATCTTTAATTGCATTTTTAGGATGTGAAAGATTTTCTGTATCGAACGTTTTAGGTATAGATTTTCTGAAATATAACCATAAAACGAGAATACTAGCAATCAGAGAGAATATATTAGGAATAATCATTCGACTAAAATATTCAATAAATCCAATATCGAAGTAATCTGCAGAAACGATATTAACTAAGTTACTTACAATTAAGGGTAGTGATGTAGTATCAGCGATAAAGCCACTGGCAATGATGAATGGGAAAATAACTTTTTTATTAAACCCTAGATTTCTTACCATCGCTAATACAATAGGAGTTAAGATTAAAGCTGCACCATCATTTGCGAAAAATGCTGCTACAATTGCCCCAAGTAACATAATAAAAACAAACATTTTTAAGCCATTACCGTTTGAAGCCTTGACCATATGTATTGCAGACCATTCAAAAAAACCAATTTCATCTAATATTAATGAAATAAGAATAACAGCTACAAAAGTTAAAGTTGCATTCCAAACAATACCGGTTACTTCTAATACATCGGAAAAACTTACGACTCCTGTAATGATAGCAACAACAGCTCCAATTAAAGCTGTAATACCAATATCTAAACCTTTTGGTTGCCATATCACAAAGATTAAAGTTAACAAGAAGATTATAATTGCTAAAATGGTCATCAACAGTCACCTGATTTCACATTTTTACATACACATCTTTGATTAGATGTATTAATGATGTTTAAGTTTTGAATAATATCATCTAAAATAGCATGATTAAGTTGATACCAATGTTTGTTGCCGTCTTTTCGTGTTGTAACTAATTCGTTATCTACTAATGACTTCATATGATGACTTAGTGTAGGTTGTGAGAATTGAAAGTGTTCTAATAAGTCACAAGCGCATAGTTCACCACAAGAAAGTAAATCTAATATTTCTAACCTGCTTGGATCTGATAAAACTTTTAATATTGCTGATAATTCTTTATAAGACATAAATATACCTCCTATTCATTACATAGATTAACATCTATATAGCTTTATGTCTATGTAGTTTTTTGACTAATTTTAGTATTAGATTAGAATGCGTCCTAAATAACTAGTTTTATTATCTTGCAAAAGTTGAAATAATAATTTATATTTAATACATCAAAAAAAATTGATGTATCATTTTAGTATTTTATAAAGGAGTTCGATTTTATGAGAATAAATCATGCAGGTACATTATCTGTTGATTATTTTGTTAGCTACTTAAATCTAATTATGATATCAAGAGAAGTTTCTTTAAAAGAAGCTATATCATATATGAAAAATGAGTTCTTTAAAGGAGAACCTGACATGTATGGTAAAATAACAGAAACTCATTTTAATCAAGTAATACAAGAACTCAAACAAAAATAGAAATATCTATATATAAGAGAGGTGATTATTTAATGGAAATTATTAAGTCCAGTCCTAATAGAAGTGAGGAAGAACAATTAGACTTTTATGAACAGATGTTTAATGCGCTAGCTGATAAAATCAGGCTTAAAATTCTACAATCAATACGTCAAAGCGATTCAAAATCTTTATGTGTTTGTGATCTAGAAGAATTATTAGCGTTAAAACAATCTAAACTTTCCTATCATTTAAAAAAATTAGTAGATGCAAATATTCTTATTGCTGAAAAGCATGGCACATGGAATTATTATAAAATTAATGAGCAACAAATACAGGTGGTTTTAAATGAAGATACTTGCTGTAAGATACCTTAAGTATCTTCTTTATAACATAGAATTAATCAAATTTTTTTGATTAATATATCAAGAAAAGTTGATTAAATGAATTCGGAGGCGTTATACTAATGATAGATTCAATTATGGAATTCATAAAAACATTTCTGATGTTATTTTTTGAATTATTATTACTATTTATAGTAGTGAGTTTTATAGTAAGTCTGATTCAACAAGTTGTTTCAGAAGAAAAAATTATAAAGCTTTTGAGCAAACCTAATGAAGTCGTCAATTATATATTAGGTATGATATTTGGTGCTGTTACACCATTTTGTTCTTGTTCAACTATTCCAATACTTGCAGGTCTATTAAATTCCAAAGTTCCTTTTGGTCCAGCAATGAGTTTCTTAATTGCTTCACCGTTAATGAACCCACTAATGATATTTATGTTATGGGCTTTATTAGGATGGAAAGTAGCCATTGTTTATTTTGTAGTACTAGCAATTTTCAGTATTTTAACAGGTTTAGTATTTTCAAAAATGAATTTAGCTGAAAGTTATAAAGGGGTCAATGTTAAAGGTGATGGCTTTTTTGCTAATAAAACAGGATCTCGTTTTAAACAAGCATTAAACGATGCGTGGGCATTTTTATACCCAATGTTACCTTATCTATTTATTGGTGTATTTATTGGTGCCTTTATATATGGATTCATACCTGAAGAATTTATAACTAAGTATGCAAGTGGTGATGGTTTTATATCGGTGTTTATTGCTTCTGTTATCGGTATCCCTATGTATATCAGACCAGAAACAATGTTACCTATAGCCGAAGCATTAGTATCAAAAGGTATGTCGCTAGGAACAGTAGTTGCATTAATAATTGGTGGTGCTGGTGCAAGTATTCCAGAGGTCGTATTGCTATCTAAGCTATTCAAGAAAAAATTTGTAATATCATTCATTATTGCAATTTTAATTGTAGCCATTGCTACAGGTTTGATTGTGAATATCATTATTTAAAGGAGGTGAAATAATGGGTATTAAAGACGCATTAAAAAAAATAAAACCTCAAGAACAGTCATGTTGTTCGGTAGAAATTGAGGAAAAGAACGAAAAAAAAGAAAAAGATGAAAAAGAGCAAGAAGATAATAACAATTGCTGTAACAATTAATATAAGGGCCTGGAATTTATATCCAGGCCCTTATATTAATCTATTTTGCTACGCTTTTCTATATTTATTCTACAATAATTTAAAAAAGGACACATTTTGAAATCAATGTGTCTTTGAAAATGGTTACCTCTATATTATGCTTTGATTTCTACAGGTTCACTAAAGTGATTTTCTATAATTCTTGTTATTTCTTTACCTAGTGGTCCTTTTATTGTGAAAGTTCTTTTGAAATAAGAACCTAAAATACCTAGACCTGCTGCTGCACCGACACCTTTTCCAATGCCTTTGCCTATCGTTTTTATGATGTTACTCATGATTATCATTCCTTTCATTATTATTAATATTATTTGTAAAACATTGTCTGCTTGGTTTACTTTTGAACTTGTTGTTTTAAATATGTTAATTGTAGTAAAAGTAATTCATCAATCACTTGTTCTCTTAAATCAGGGGGTGAAATGATACGTATATTGGATCGATATATAAAACGGAGTTGAATAGCTTCGACTCTTGTCATCTTGAAAGTGACAATAAGATAATGTGCATCATATTTTTCTATTACATGAATTTGATAATATCGATGCATTTTTGACCACACATCTTTACCGATTTAAAACGTGATATAGGTTTGTAACTTTGATTTTTCTTGTATATCCACAGATTTTTCAGACAAACTCAGATTCATTTGATTAATATCATCTATATAAATTTCATTCATTGCGCGAACAACTAATGATGCTGGCAAAATACCTGTTTGATTTTTATCAATTTCAAAGCGGTCAAGATATTTTAGTAATGTAGTTCGATGACCTGAATGATGTTTGATGATTAATAATTTAAGATATTGATAAAAGTAATGACTTAATTTGGGTGTCGTCAGGTATAAAGCAGTCAAAATATCATACATAAAATGCATATTTTCATGCTTATCTTGTTCGAGCTTATAACTTTCTGATTTATAATCGTACGTGATTGCTTTAGGTGTACTGATCCACGATTTACTTTCATATAAGAAGTTTCTGATATCGTCGATATCTCTTTGTATCGTCCTAGGACTCTTATTGAGTTCTAATGTAAGTGATTGTTTGTTGACGGATTTATTCTGTAGTAAACGATGGTATATTGTTAATATTCGAAATGCACGATCCAATATGTCACCTCCTTTAAGTTATATATTACAAAATAGGTTTGTCACAATAAGTCAATCCTCCGTATATTTAATAAAAGTTGTGAAAAATATTTTTTAGATAAATACATTTATATAAAGAGATTTTATAAATATTGATAAGTGAAGAAATAGCGGTAATGACAAAATACGGCTATACCTCTACTTTTAAATTATGTTTTCTAATGGAATAGGCGTTACTATTTGAGAAAATAACATGCCCATCATTTCACTGATGAGCATTAATCGTTCGGTCACATTGATATCTTCAGGAGAGGGTGTTACATCTCCACTTGGATGGTTATGTCCTAGCATAATACTGTTGGCGTTACTGAGCATCGCTGTTTTGAATGTTTCTCTGGGGTGAATCACTGTTTGGTTAATAGAACCTATCGATAGTGTTTGAATATGTGTAGGTTCGTTTTTACTATTCATACATATAAGTATGAGATGTTCTCGATCACTGTTTCCAATGAATGAACGCATAATTTCTGCCGCATCACCAGGGTTTGAAATACGATTTTTTAGATAATTTAATGTATCTCTTTTTATCATTTGTAGTGAAACAATATTGATTTCTTTCATCGTTTCCCTCCATATATGGGTTATGCTTTCAAAGTCCATTTCTGTCTTGCTTTTGGATTAAGGGGGTGCATGATTTCATTGGTTACTGGGTTCATGAGTTGTTTCACTTTCGTCTTATGTGGTTTCAACATCTCTAATACTTCATTGACACGTGCTTCAACAACGGGCTTTTTAGCGTAAGCACCCCAGGCTAATATTACTTCATCCGATTCTTTCACTGCCTTCATAATTTGAATATCGGTATGATTATCATAGGAGTTTTCTAGATGTTTGAGATTGAGGGGTGTTGTAATATTGGAATATAGATTCACAAAATTGATTGAGCCAAATTCATCCATTTCTGAAACTTTGTTCATAATGAGCTGAGTTGTTAAGTCTATACGAAGAAGGCCCATAAAATTTGGATACATCGTGATGATTGTAAGTGTTTGTTTTTCACTGTCCCATGTTTTCTTAAGTAGATAGCGATGCATTTTATCTTCACTGAATATGGCTTCAGTTTCTAATGTATTTTTTATTGTTTTCATGTAATATTCACTCCTCTAGTATTCTTCTGGTAATAACATGACGTAATAAGAAAGGTCTACATCATCTTCTCGGATAATATAGACCTTATTTATATTGATAGCTTTTGAATAATTAGCTTTATGTGTTTTGATGTACTCAGGACGTTCTTGTTTGTGTTTGATATATAATTGATCATTATGCATGTTGAACTGGAAGATATGAAAGTAATCTATTGCTTCTAGTTCCTTGGACTGTTCGTTTTCACGTTTAGAGACGAGTTGCCATAATTGTTTTTGTAAGGAGATAGGTAAGCTATTGGCAATCCCCCGTGTTATATATTTATTCATAAGCGTTTTCCTTTCGTTCTGATTCTTTCATCCATGTAATGATTTCGCTTAGGATAGTGATGACTAATTGTGTTAGTTTGATATATTTATGCATTTTATTGTCCTCCTGTTAGTAAGTATCGTTGATCCAAAAGGGGCATGATGGTGTTGTGTAGATATAAGAAATCCATATCGTGATTTTCAACGATATAGCCGATGGCTATGAGCTGCTTCTGATAATAGAGGATGAATGGATAGATATTACTTTCGTGAAGTGTATCAGAGTAGTAGGTGTAGGTTTGAAGTATTTTATTACTGAGTGGCCCAAGCCTTACATATTGGTCAGGTAAGATATGATCAGCGATTTCCTCGATAGATTCACATTCCCACTTTTCATCTTTTGGCAGTTTGAATAAGTTGGTTATATAGTGCTTGAGTTGTTGTTCTAGTGTCATCATTATGACCTCCTAATGTGTTTGATGGATGTATGCATGTGATACATCATTTTGATAATATAAGTTTGAAATACGATTTGTTTCGCCTAGAAATCCCACTGAAATACAGAAAAGATCCCAATCGAAAGTCATGACAATTGTTGATATGACAAGGAAATCCCGTTATCCCGCTCATTTCTCGGGAAATATAGCTATATATTTATATATCATTTGGATTAATAGGTGTGGTTATGATTTACTTTTTTCTTTTTATATTATTTATTTATAAATAATAATGGGATTTTGGGATTACGCTTGCGTAATCCTTCTTATACATGAAGTTATCCAATACCGTTGCTATCCCGCTCGTATTTTATTTTGGGATGTTCTTTCGTCATATCAATATAAGCTTCACATTGAGCCATGATTTGTTAGCGTGTTGAATATATTTGTTAGATGAGTGTTATTGAATGACGAAAGGACAATACATTTGTATTAGATTTGAAGAAAGAGCGTTTGAGGCAAAAATAAAGACGAAGTGCTGAGGAGCACTTCGTCGAGTGGGGTATCATTGAAAAGTTGTTTAATAATTTCATTATTGAGTTTGAGTGTAACGTAGAACTGTTTTTTATGATTACCGTCTTTACGAATATCGATACGATCAATGACCGTAAGGTATAATGCTTTGAGTTGTACTTTATCCATTGATTCTACGTTTTGAAATATTTGTTGTAATAGGGCAGCGATTTGCTTCGTATCGTAAGATGGTTTTTCTTGGTTTTGTTGTTGCTTGAGTTGACTGACTTGGTTTGTAATGTCATTGAGTTGTTTTTCATACTGATGAATCGTATTTTTAAGAACAGACGTTAAGTCTGGATTATCTTCAAGCGTTTTTATCAAGTTATCTAATTTGATTTGGACTTCATCAAATTGTTTTTGTTTATAAGCAATATCATGGTTAAGTGCAGCCATATCAATTTGACTATCTTGATTAACACGTTCGACAACTTGTTTGAGAACTTTATCACTTTTGATAATTTCCAGTATCTGATTCATAACATATTTTTCTATTACATCAGCTCGTACGCTGTTCGCGGAACACACTTTTGACCCTTTATTGCGAAAATTACTACATGAATAATAATAGCGAATGCGTTTTTTGGTGCCATCTTTAAGTGTATTAGTAGTAGTGGAAGCAGCATATGTGGCGCCGCATTTCTCACAAAAAATTAGGCTCGTCAAAAGGTTTGTTCCTTTACCATGTACTTGGGGTTTTTGGCTTACTTGTTTTTTACGTGATTGTACTTTATCCCATAGCTCTTGACTAATAATAGGAGCGTGTTTACCTTCAGCAATTACTGGATTATCATTCAATCCCTTACGACGCTTTTCATTCCAATCTTTGTATTTTGCGAATTGAATTTTGCCGATATAAAATGGATTTGAGAGAATATAAGTAATAGCTGAAATACTAAAAGGGTTGCCTTTTTTAGTTACATAACCTTTATGATTGAGTGCATTGGCTATTTTACGATAACCATGACCTTTGGCATAAGATTCAAAGATATATTTCACAATATTGGCTTCATGTTGATTAATCATCAGTTCGTGCTTACTATCTGGTATTGTGTCATATCCTATCGGTAAATTCCCCTGATAATAGCCTTCTTGTGCACGTCTGGTTTGACCCATGAATACGTTCTCGACAATGTTATTACGTTCAAATTCTGAGAAACTCGCAAGTATTTGTAACATGAGTTTACCGCTACTCGTATTGACTTCCATACGTTCAGACAAACTGAAAAATTCGACATTTTGCTTATGCAAATCTTCGACAATTTTGAGTAAGTCTGATGTATTACGTGCGAGTCGATTTGTTTTATACACCATAACACAATCGATATGATCTTTATTCGCATCATGTAACATACGTTGAAGTGCAGGACGGTTCATAGATTTTCCTGAAATACCACGATCAGCGTATATATCTTTGACTTCGAAATGATGGAAGTTACAATATTCTTTGATTTGATTGATTTGTCCGTCGATACTATACCCCTCTGAACTTTGCATTTCTGTTGATACACGAACATAGATACCGACACGTTTTTGTTTGAGTTGTTGCATGATTTTTTCATCCTTTCTGATTAAGCAATCGATGATTGTGCTGTTTGATTGACGATGTTTAAGGGCTCATTTTTGAAATAGATACCTGTAAGCGTTTTACTTTTGGTAATATGAATTTCATCGATGTAAGGGTACAACATGTTTAACGTGAAACGTTGTTGAATGACATTTTGTAAAGCCTTTCGAATTTGATGCGTATGGATTGATGATATAGGTTTGGATTGTTGACATAATGATTGCGTTTGTTCTCTGAATGTTTCTGCATCAATTTTACATTGGGCTAATTTTTCTATCAGTTGTTCTTGCGTAAGTGTACTTTTAGCTTCTATGTCTTTTTGTTTTTTGAGTCGTTGTTGAATTGTATGGTTGATTTTTGAATACAACTGTTGATTTTGAAAGAAGTCTTGACATGTAGCTAAGACACTCGCTTCTAATGATTGTGCGTTGATTCCTTTGAATTCACAGACAAAACGAGATGCATTCATATTTTGTGGACAGACATAATAACGTAATGTACGGTGCTTTTTTCTAATGGTTATATTAGTCAACGTTGAACCACAATAAGGACATTTGATTTTTTGTTTGAGTTGATTAGCTGATGATGTCCGTTTGAGTTGCTTTTGTGACCGTATCGCTTGAGCTTGTTCATATATACTTGTCGAAACAATAGAAGGACACATGTTGTCATATTGCCCGTATTGATTAATGACTCGACCACAATAATTGGGGTTCATGATAATACTACGTACTTGGTAGGGTTTACGATTGATGAATTTCTCGTCAGCTTCTAAGTACTGTGCAATTTTTTTATAACCATAGCCTTGAAGATAATAACTGAATACAGCTTTTACGGTTGATGCCTCTGTGTTGTTTATCATGAAAATACCGTTATTATAGTGATAGCCAAAGGGTGCATGGGTCGTAATCAGTTTACCTTGTTTTGCTTTTTCTCGAAGGCCATTTTTGACTTGTTCGCCAATATTATCTGATTCAAGTTCAGCCAAACTGATGAAAACATTGATCTTCAACCGATCGAAAGCTTTATTCATGTCGAAGTAACCATCATGAACACTTAAGATATGAACATGATACGTTTGACATAATTTCATGAGTTTTAATGCATTTTTTAGGTTACGATGAAGTCGATTCAGACGATAGCAACATAGTACGTCACATTGTCCTTGTTGAATCAGTTCAGTAATTTGCTGGTAACCGTTTCGCTTATCAGTGCGTCCTGATTGCTTATCGCTATAAAATGTGATGTGTTGAATATTGTGTTTTTCAGCTAATGTCTTGATGGCTTGTTTCTGTGCCGGAAGTGATTGTTGTTTTGTTGTACTTTGACGTAAGTAACCCATTGCTTGTTTCATCCTGTTTCCTCCTTCCACAGTGATAATATATATTTATGAATGAATTTACACATAAGCCCAACACCAATAAGGTGTTGGGTGTTATTATTAGTCATCAGCGTGATTGATTTCTTCAATCACTAAATCAGCGAGTAATGTGATTAATTCGTCCATATTCTTCCTCCCAATTGACTTTGATAGTAGTAAAAGTGTTATACCAACATTGGAAATATTGTAATGAATTCAATTTTTCGCTTTGAGCAGAGTCTATACAATTCAGGATAATCTTCATAAATGCCCCAAAAGACAATACGTTTAGGTTTGATGTTTTTAAGTTTAATGTCATTTATTAATTGGCTATCGTCGTCATAATATTTTGTAATTTTACAACCATTTGATTTACAGAATGATTTAATGTCATCAATTGGCATACTTTCTAAAACTTCAGATCTTTCGTCTGTAATATTATGTGCTAATACAATTACATTCATAGTTAATTCCTCCAGTTGATTTAATGAGCTACAACGCATAGAGCGTTGTAGCGGTATAATATTCAAATTTATATTTCTAAATCGTCACTTGCTTCTTTTTCTTTCGCTTGTTTAATAAAATTATTAAGCAAATCTGGATTTGTATTACCATCAAATTGCGGTGATGTGAAAGTTTCTGTATTGGAACTTAAGCCAAAAATGGGTGCAAGTTCTTTATCCAATTTAAGATGATAGAATACAATACTCCTAGATTTTCCTTGAGCATCCTTGACACTCCGTTTGGTCGTTTTTCGGTTACGGTCAGATTGAATATGTCCTTTATCTCGTAGCGCATTGACGACATTTTGTACATCTTGATATTGGTTTTCTTCTAACATGTGTTTAAAAACATCTTTAAGCATCTTGACTTGAATGTGACCATCTTTGAGTTCAATAAGTCCATAATTTTCTGTCATCGTTGATAGTTTATTATCTTCAGAAAATTTGCCTCTATTCTGTGCCACAAACTGAACAATAGTTTCGACTGATTTATCAGCGAGAGACCTTTCATTTACTGAATCTGAATGATAATTCACTAAGTATTCTCTAACTGCGTCCAAATCGATTGGGGTTGCGATTACACGTTCCAATATGCGGGCTGATGTCGTTATTGTTGCGTATCGCTTGAACATGCGAATACCTGTATTGCTGGTTTCATTTTCTAGTCGTGTTTTGAACCATTGGTGCTCAGTGCGGAACCATTGTATGACTTCTTGTTCACGATTGAGTAGATACTCAGCTACTAAGGGCATGACATGACCATAATTCGCTGATATGCCTTTTTTAATGGCATCTGCATTGTCAGCGCTTGTCGTAAAGGCTTCAGATATTTCGATTGTACGTACATTCAAACCATCATTACGTGCAGATTTATTGAATATACTAAATTCTGATGTGCTGATGATTGACGTACCTGATTGTTTGATGGGTTTAATACCTCCATGAATATTTGCACGTTGACGACCTTGCCCTTCAGATAGACTATACAAAATCTCAGTGAATTGACCCAATCTAGAAGTAGAAAGTTCGTCTAAGACGATAGGCACGCCATAATTATTATTTATATAAGCTTCTAAGGCATTAGGTGTACCGTTCCAAGATCGGAACAAACTTTTGCTTCCCTTATTAGGGTTACCACATATAGAGACGGCTAGAGTAGCAGCCGAAGTCTTACCTGAAGAGGATTGACCTCGGAAACTATAGATGGTACCGGAAAACTCAATTTCATGTAAGTTTTTAAGGTAGGCTATGACTAATGATGAAACACCAAAAATCACTGCGAGCTCCAGTAACAAGTTCCCTTTTACTTCATCAAGATACATTTGCCACCAGCCTTCAAAAGTGCCTTTAGGTTGTAGATCGTATTGTATATCGCATAGGATTTCTTCATTTAAGGAACGCTGTATCTTTTTAGATACATAAGGTTCATCCAACGATATGATAGGGTAGTTTTCAGTGTTAATTACACCAACACCTTGATACATTGATGATACAGAAGTTTTAGCTCGCATTTGTTGAAGTATAAACCCTAAATCTCTGACATATTTTTCATTTATATTGAATCCAAATTTGATAATGCTTGGAAGCTTTTGTGATGACAGAATGTCAGCCTCTTCAATTAGTTCGGTATTATTAAAATCTGATAAAATAATTTTTTCAACTTTAGTCTCTGGATCTATGAATCTTGCTGTTATAACAATGGGGCTTGATATGAAAACTTTTTTATCCTCATCTTCGTTTTTCTTGGCAGGGATAATTAAAAACCAACCGACCATAGTCAAAATAGCATTCCCAAGTTTGAAAGGTAGGTTTGAAGGGTTCATTAGAACCCACCTCCTTTCCAGTTACTTTTGTGACGCATTGGATTAGGCCCTGTTTTACGGTAAACTAAGTTCCCGCTACTATTCTTACCAATAATGACAAATGGAACATTTGGTGCGTGCTTTACAAAGTATGCAAACCAGCGACCTACTTCTTGCTGTAATTCAGTTGAACATGTCTCAGTTTTTATTTTTAAGTCATGAAATGTAAATGTAGTGTCTTCAGATAGACTGAAAGCAACACCTAAACGTCTTCTTTTAAGTTCGTTAAACTCTTCACCTTTGTACTTCATAATTATTTACCTCCAAATGTATTAATTTGTGTATCGGCCGAATACATATATAACTATATAGGTAATAGTGTGAAGAGTAAGTCTGTAAAATAGACTTGAAAATTCCATACAAAAATTTTCGTGTAATATATTGACAAAAAAGAAGTGCCGATGAAAATCGGCACTTCTTTAATAATGATAACTATTTAGTTGTTATAAAAAAATATTCAGATTGATTATCTTCATCTTTATCAATATCTTTCTTATAATGATAATTTAAAGCTTTTTTTAATTCAGCAATAAGTTTATTGCGATTTTCTTTGGTGTACTTTGGTGTATCTACTAACTCACTTTGACTTAATAATCTAATGACTAGGGCTTTAGGGGCAGATGCTTGAGTTTCTTTGTTAGTTAAATATTTCGCAAGATTTACGTCAATTTGAACACGGCGTTCTTGTTCTAAATAGTCACTATAGCTATAAGATTGAGATGAAGCTAATCTTACATTAACTTCATCCTTGAGTTCATCTAATTCATCCATATAGTAATTAATTATATCTATTTTTTGAGCACTGCTAACATTTGGAGCTGTTATTATATCGATAACCTTAGATTTTATACCAACTTCGATATTTGAATCGATTAAGAAATATAAATAGTAATTTGTCATAGCAGTTTTATAATCAATAGGATTAGTAATTTCATTTTTTATAAAATAATATAAGTTATCATTAATTTTATTTGTAGATTCTATATCTTTTTTATTAACGCCATTTTTTAAAAAATGGATATAATCAGAGTTATTCGACAATATATCATGTATAACAAATTTACTATCACATTTAAATGCATAGAATTTTCCAATTTTAAAATTTTCAGAATCAATACCAAGTGCAAGGCAAAACTTTTTGAAATTTGCTGAAAAGTTAGTTTTAGTTGGCACAAATAAATCATGATCTTCCCACTTTTTTTGCTTATTTTCTTCATTTGCATTACTGCATCCATCAAGAAGATATAATTCATATTTAACTATGTCAGTTAAAATCATTGGATATTTTACCTTGTTACGAGTGTTGCGATTATTATTTAATTCCTCATAAGATTTACTTGCTTGACTCATCACTTCTTTTACTTCCTTTGTATCCATATTTTCAATTATTGATTGTAACTCATGTCCCCAATTGCTATACATCAAATCACTCATTTCTAATTTTTAAATAATTATATCTTAAGAATTGTGAATATATAGAGAGAACATAGGTTCTTGATTTGTTATAATTATTTGTATTAAGTAATTTCGTTATAAAGTGGATTGAACAATAGAAATTAAAAGAATACATTTATTAATTTACAAAATTTTAAATTTTTTAAAAGGATGATTAATTTAATGGAAAACAATAATTTAAAAAATGATCTTTTAGACGAGTTAGATAGACATTTAGAATGGATAAGGAGTTGTGATACAAAAGCTTCAATTGTTTTAGCAATGTTAGGAGTTTTTATTGTTACTATTTCTTCTGAATTATTCTTAGATAGTCAAAAAGAAATAGTATTAAACGTATTGAACAACATAAATTTTTCGAATTTAATTTATTTAATGTTTGAAGGATCGGTCTATTTTTTATTTTTTTATGGAGTATATAATATAATTAGGGTGCTTTTCCCCAGTTAAAAAATCTGTTAAGGCTTATAATGGGGTAGAAAATGACTCCTTATATTATTTTGAAAGCATTTCAAGCAAGACTTATTCTGAGTATAAAAAGCAAAGAATTAATAGGACATCAGAAGAAGAAATCCAGGATATTTTATCCCAGATTTATATAAATTCAAAAATATCTACAAAAAAATATTATTTCTATAAAAAAGGTTTAGCATTAGTACTTTGGGGAATTTTAGGAATTTTGATTTTGCATTTTATCGGTATTATTTTAGTTAAAGCGGGAGGTTTTTAAATATGAAAATAAGAGGCTATGATTACAAGTCAAGAAAGAAAAAAGTTGAAGAAATCTTAGAGAATACTAATTTTATAAATGAAGTGAAAAGATTCCCTAATAATGATAATTTTACATATGAGAATGGTTATAAAGCTTGGCTTAGTGCAATTTTTATAGATTTAAGAAATTCTACTAAATTATTCACAGAAAATAGTGAAGTAGATGTTGCCAATGTGATTAGAGGCTTTACGCCTGAAGTTATAGAGATTTTACAAAAGGATACTCAAGATAATGAATTGAAAGAAATTGGTATTAGGGGAGATTGCGTATTTGCTGTATATTCAACTGCTAGCAAAGAAGAAATATATGATGTCTACCAACGTGCAGTTTACATTAATACCTATTTAAAAATGTTGAATAAATTATTAGATAAAAGAAATCTTCCAAATATCAAAGCAGGTATTGGTTTGGCTGCAGATAAAAATTTGGCAGTGAAGGCAGGTAGAAAGAGTTCAGGTATAAATGATTTTGTATGGATTGGAAAAGCAGTAACAACAGCGTCAAATTTAGCAGATCTTGGTAATAAAGAGGGAATTTGTCCTATTGTGATGTCAGGCACTTTTTACACTAATTATATTGATGTTGAAAAGAATGAAAATTCTAAAAATTGGTGGAGAAAAAATCATGATAACCAAAATGGCGCATATTACCAAGGAAATATTGTGCGTACAGAATTTGATGAATGGATTAAGGCAGGTATGGTAGATTAAAAGTTAATTATGTTTTGAAATTGTTTAAATAGGGGGCGAGTACATTGATAAAGAAATTAGACAATTTAGATTTTGAGTCAATAGAAAAAATTTCCAATATATGGTTAAATTCTAATTTGGAAGCTCATGATTTTATAAAACGTGAGTATTGGATTGATAACCTAGATAAAGTGAAAAAAATGTTCTCAGATTCAACAATTTACGTGTATTATGCTGATAATCAAATTGTCGGATTTGCTGGCTTATATGAACAATATATTGCAGGTCTTTTTATTACAGATAATTACCGCAATAAAGGTATAGGAAGGTTTTTATTGGAAAGATTAAAAAGTGATTATAATGGACTTAATTTACATGTATATGAGAAGAATGAAAGAGCCATTCGTTTTTATACAAAACATCAATTTGAAATACGATCTAAGGAATTTGAAGCAGAAACTCAAGAATATGAATATTTTATGAAATGGGATAGTAATTGAAATTACAAAAGTACCAATAAATAATTTTATGTAAAAAGATAACAAATAATATACTCTATCAAGTCCCACAACTTGATAGAGCTTTTTGTATATATTAAGCATTTATGCTACTAGTTGATATTAGACGTAAAGTATTTATAGTAGTAATATATCGTTTTATCTAGCTGTACGAAAAATCAATTACAAAAAACCGCATCAACAACCGATAAGCAGAACTCGTCAAGAGATGGCAGATAAGATAGTTTTAGTACTCTGAAATTTTAGGTATAAGGTATATTATAACCGTTTTAGTCTATCCATCCATCGCTCACTCATTCTATTCTAGCTTATCCACCCGACGCAATTTTCTGACTCATTCCAGCTTTGCCTATCCACCTATCGCCCTTTATCTACGCACTCCACCTTTAAAATCTACAATTTCCTTATGCTTATTCATTCACTATCCCTCCGTACTCTTCTCATCGTTCTTTTAATTCACACATCCCTTTTCCTTCGTCACTCGGTCATGGCAGTTTGTAATTCTTGTTCAATTAAGTCGATATGTTTACTAATCAAATTCCGTTGTTCATTCAAGAATTCTAGGTGTGCGCGTAACACGCTTGGGACATCTATTTGGTTTTGATAAAGCATGTCTGTGTTTTTTCGGATTTCTTTTAATGGCATATTCAATTTGCTTAGGCACTGGATAAATTTAATCATTTCGATATCGTCGTCTGTGTATAAACGCTTGTTATTGCTATCTCTGTCGATGTGTTTCAAGATATTCTTTTTCTCGTAATAACGCAGTTTGCTTTTAGGTATATTGCAATAATCTGAGACATACTCAATGTAATATTGTTTCATGTAAGCATATCCTTTCTCTTAAACCAAGGTTTAACTGATATTGTAATCTATATAAACATGAATGAGGAGGAAAGACAATGAAAAAGGCTTTAATTGTTGTAACAAACATTGCGAAATATGATAATTTAGACAGACCTACAGGTGCGTGGTTCTCAGAGGTTACGCATTTTGCGAAAGACTTCTATGATGCAGGTTATGATGTTGATTTCGTAAGTCCCAACGGTGGATATGTACCTATTGATCCTGTCAGTCTTACCCCTGAAATGATGAGTGTTGAGGACTGGAAATATTATACGGATCACGATTATATGAATCAATTTGGACAAACATTATCTCCAAAAGAGGTTAATCCTAGCGACTATCAAGCCATTTACTTTGCAGGTGGACATGGTGCGATTTGGGATTTAAGAAATAACAAAGAACTTAACGACATTGCGTTAAGTATTTACAATAACCAAGGCGTTCTCTCTTCTGTATGTCATGGTGCGGCTGGTCTACTCGACATTAAAGAAAATGGCGATTACCTCGTTCGTCATAAAGACGTGACTGGTTTTACAAATAGTGAAGAACAAGCAAATGGTACAACTGAATACATTCCATATTTATTAGAAGACGAATTTATTAGTAACGGTGCACATTTTAAAAAAGAGGATGACTGGAGTAATTTCGCAGTCGTAGATGGTCGCATTGTCACTGGTCAAAATCCTCAATCAGGACATGCAGTTGCTGAACATGCTTTAAAAATCTTATCTAATCAATAATTTTAAAAAGGAGCGATACACATGAAATCATTAATAATTGGCGCTCATGGTGGCGTTGGTCAACATCTGGTACGCAAACTCAAAGCACGAAACGTTGACTTTACTGCCGGTGTTAGAAAAGAAGAACAAGTTGAAGTTTTAAAAGCAGATGGTATTGATGCAACTTACATTGATGTTGCAAAACAATCTATTGATGAATTAATAGAATTATTTAAACCGTATGATCAAATCCTTTTTTCCGTCGGTTCTGGTGGAAGCACAGGTGACGATCAAACAATCATAGTAGATTTAGACGGTGCAGTGAAAGCAATTAAAGCAAGTGAACACGTCGGTCGTCAACATTTTGTTATGGTATCAACGTACGACTCACGTCGAGAAGCGTTTGATGCGTCAGGCGACTTGAAACCATATACCATTGCTAAACATTATGCGGATGACTACTTAAGACATGCAAATTTAAAATATACCATTGTGCATCCAGGCGCTTTAACAAACGAACATGAAACGCAACAATTCAATATGAGTGCGCAATTTGAAAATGTACAAAATCCGTCTATTACAAGAGAAGATGTAGCAGAAGTGCTTGTTTCTGTATTAACTGATGAAGCATTACAAGGTCACGAATTCCAAATCATCAATGGTGATTTGTCATTATCAGACGCAACGACTAAATATCTGGAGGAATAATAAATGAATAATCAACAAGTTGTACTTGCAAAACGACCACAAAGTATCCCACAAGACGATGTATTTAGATTTGAAACAATAGAAACTCGAGAACCACATGCAGGTGAGGTTCAAGTAGAATCCATTTATGTATCTGTAGATCCTTACATGAGAGGCAGAATGAATGATACAAAAAGTTATGTTCAACCTTTCCAAGTGAATGAGCCATTACAAGGTCATATTGTTGGAAAAGTCACACAATCGAACGATGAACGTCTATCTGTCGGTGATTATGTCACAGGCATATTACCATGGAAAAAGATAAATACAGTGAATGGAGACGATGTGACCCCTGTGCCATCAAAAGATGTACCATTACATTTATATTTGAGTGTTTTAGGCATGCCGGGAATGACGGCCTATACAGGATTGCTTCAAATTGGTCAACCACAATCTGGCGAGACGGTTGTCGTGTCAGCTGCATCAGGTGCAGTAGGCTCTGTCGTAGGACAAATTGCTAAAATTAAAGGCGCAAAAGTTGTCGGTATTGCTGGTGGTAAGCAGAAAACAGCATATTTAACAGATGAATTAGGATTTGATGCGGCCATTGACTATAAACAAGATGATTTCGCACAGCAACTCGAAGCGGCTGTACCAGATGGTATTGATGTGTATTTTGAAAATGTAGGCGGCGCAATTTCTGATGAAGTGTTTAAACACTTAAATCGATTTGCACGCGTTCCGGTATGTGGTGCAATTTCAGCATATAATAATGAAAAAGACGATATTGGACCACGTATCCAAGGAACGTTGATTAAAAATCAAGCATTGATGCAAGGCTTTGTAGTAGCACAATTCGCTGATCATTTTAAAGAAGCAAGCGAACAACTCGCACAATGGGTGTCTGAAGGTAAAATTAAATTTGAAGTGACGATAGATGAAGGTTTTGACAATTTACCTTCTGCATTTAGAAAGTTATTCACAGGAGAGAATTTTGGTAAACAAGTTGTCAAAGTCGCTGAAGAATAGGAAAAGGCTATGAAAAATATCATCGTAAGATTCATATTTAGTTTACTGTTTTATAAAAGTGGTGTTGCACACTTTAAAAATAAAGATATGTTTTTAAAAATCGTGCCGTCCTATTTACCTTTCAAACACGCAATAGTTAAGTATTCGGGCATATTAGAATTTATAATTGCTTTTTATGTACTCGGTGCTAAAAATAGATCACGCGTAAGAAAAGTAGTACAAGGATTCCTTTGGCTCGTATTTCCTGCAAATATTTACGCTGCACGTAAGAACATCTCTTACAAAGATGAAACAGATAGTGTTAAGCAGCATGTCATTCGTTTACCATTACAATTTGTCATGGTCGCACTTGCGAAACTATTATAAGACTTATCATAGCCACGCCTGGAACATTACTTTTTGTTCCAGGCGATTTTTTAATATTTACACTTAAAATCGATGTATATCAAATGATTCTCTTGACAACGCTTATGTGCTGTTTGTTTAAATAAGCTCATATCAGACATTTACTTTTCAATTTTTCTATAGTGATAAGCTTCTAAATTAAGAAAAGCATAAGTTAATTTGCGTGTATGAGTGTAAGAAGAAATAAAAAATGTATTTTATCATGTGATACTATCGCAACATTGTAACATTAATGTAATAACGTGACCTGTAAGACAAATATGAGGAGGGTTTTTATGAAAAAAGTTTCTAACTTTATTTTAGCTAGTAGTTTAGTTTTGGGCTTTTTCGTAACGCCCGAATTATTTAATATCACTCAAGCACATGCGCAAGAATCTGTGAAACCTTATTATAGTTACAGTGGTTATACAGCAAATCAAAGTAATTTTATTCTAGATAAGAATTTTAAAACATCTCAAAAAGCTGATAACTTCAAGATTAATAATTACAAGATTACTAAAAATAATAAAGATTTACACAATCCAACAATTTACGGAGTTTTCTAATCATAAAACGAATGGTGTTTTCTTCTTATTAGACGGTAAGTCAGTGAGCAAAAGGAAATATTGAATCATTACGATGAACCAAAGTATACATCTACATCAATCTGAGGGAAAAATATATGTATAAAATTGGAAATGAAGATGTGAGATTTTATGTTAACCAAAAGGATTATGTCATCAAAGGACAAATCGTTAGTGAATAAAATGGGATACTAAGCATGTATGAGAAGTGGGATAAAATTCATTTTGAATTCGTAGTCTCGCTCCCTAAATTAATGTATACTGCATTTAATTCAAAAGTTAATTTATATGTTTAAGATTGACGATAAAACAATATAAAAAAGAAACCGCATCATTAACCGATAAGCAGAAGCGTATCATAAGTGATGAGGTTTTTAGCTGCTTTATAAAAGAATTTTGATGATTCATAATAAAATGAATTTATTTAGAAATAAGGTGTTGTAATGGAGTGGATTCATATATTATCGAAATACTGGCAAATTATAGGTGGGATAATGACTATATTAGGACCTATAACATACTTTATTCATTCATACTATGAAAGAAGGATTTTGACAAATAAGCTGGATAAATTTTTTACATTATTTACTATTTTTTTAGTTAATATGTTAACCTACTCGTTGTTTACATATTTGTTATTTGTTCAAGCATACTATGATAGTGATTGGAATTTATTTAATTTTAATTCTTATAGTATGCTTTTTCTAGGTATTTCACTATTTTTATTGTTTATTTCACTTATGGTGGAAATGTTGTATCAATCAAAACTTAGAATAGGTTTTACATTGATGAAAGTGTCAAATATTTCCGGGCTACTAATTAAACAAAAAATAATTGACTCACAAAGAATATTAAAATATCAAATATTAGAAGATAGCTTAGAAGAAAAAAATATTATTAAATTTTATAGAAAAAAATATAGAGAAATTGGTATACCGATAACTGAAGAGTATATTGAAAATAATTACTTTATTTCTGATAGTATTTACCGTTTGAAAAATATAAGTGTGTTTAATAAGAAAATTTCACTGCTAGTAATTGATGTTGTTAGATGGTTTTTAACATTATTAATTGGCATTGTTGGACTTATTATTATGCCAATATTTGAGTTGAATAGTGCTTGGATATTTGGTTTCTTGATTTTGATGGCGGTTATCACAATGATTAAGAATATAAGGTGTATGAAAGCAATTAATATTAGTAACGAAAAATTATTGTATGAAGAATATAAAAATTGGTGTGATTAATGATTGTTGGATATATAAAATTAATTTTACTTAAGTCTTTAATAGTATAGAACAATTTGATGAGTGCGAAAGTTTTAATGAGATTACTTAAATTTTGAAATTTACACCACCTAAATCTATTTATATATTATAATCGATTGTAATAGAGATAAAGGTAGGGGATGTTATGGTATATCAAAGTGAGTTTGCATTAGAAACTGAAATGATGGAACAGCTGAAATCAAATGGCTATGAAACTGTAACGATTAGAAGTGAACAACAACTATTAGATAATTTTCGTTCTATATTAAATGAACGTCACGCTGATAAATTAAATGGAGAACCTCTAACAGATAAAGAGTTTCAACGCTTGTTAACGATGATTAATGGTAAGGGGATTTTTGAAAGTGCGCGTATATTACGTGATAAGATGCCTTTGAAACGAGATGATGAATCTGAAGTGTATTTATCATTTTTAGATACGAGAAATTGGTGTCAAAATAAATTTCAAATCACTAATCAGGTGTCCGTAGAAGATACATACAAAGCGAGATATGATGTCACAATTTTAATTAATGGCTTACCATTAGTTCAAATTGAGCTTAAACGTCGTGGCATTGATATCAATGAAGCATTTAATCAAGTGATGCGTTATCGAAAACAAAACTACACAGGTCTTTTTCGTTATATACAATGATATTTAAAATTTTGTAATAACAAGCGTAATCAAAGTTATTAAATCACTCATAAGAAAATAAATATAATTTTAATTGAAGAGCTACATTACTATTTTGGGGGCTATACATTATGTTTTTCTACCCGATTTCATTTTGACTAATATATAATTGAATTTTAAAGAGTCTAAGAGAAAATGTAGAGGGATATCATGTATTAATTCTTTAAAATGCGGAGGGTAAAATGAAAAAGGATAAAGTAGTGATTGCATCAGTGACCAAGGAAAACCAACTTGAAAAGGTATTGAAATACAAAGATAACTTGAAAGCAGTATTTATTTTAACTGGTAATTTCATAAATATTAAAGAGTACGTGAAGCTATATCAGTCAAATGGAATTGATGTTTATATTCATGTGGAGAAGATTAAAGGATTAAAATTAGATGATTTTGGTTTTAAATATATAAAACAAATGATTCAACCGGAAGGTATCATAACGACAAAAATGAGCCATGTAAAATTAGCGAAAAAGAATGATATTTTCGTAATTCAACGTTTCTTTTTAGCCGATCACGATATGAAAGAAAATATTATAAATACTGCTAAAGTAAGTCAGCCTGATATGTTAGAAATGATGCCAACGATTACTTCATTTTTAATTGAATCTATTCAATCAAAAGTAAAAATACCTATTATTATGGGTGGATTAGTAGATAGTGAAACTTATTTAACTCAAGCGCTTGAAGATGGCGCTTTAGGTGTATCGACTGCAAATAAAGCAATGTGGAAGAGAGAATTTACTGATTTTTTACATGAGCATCAATAAATATTAATATACATTTGTTACATTAAACATAACAAGTGAAGTGATAGGCAATTGGAGAGCCAAATAAGCGTGTATTGACACGTTTATTTGGCTATTTTTTTTGGAGGGATTAAGGCGAATGAAGCAATTTAGTTTTCTCTTGTGTATAACATTACTGTTTTTAGCAGGTTGTAGCGCTGAAGGGAGTAAGGAAGAGACAAAAGATGGCAAAGTGAAAATTGAGTACTGGCATGTCAACGCTGAAACTCAAGGTGGAAAAACAGTAAAAGAACTTGTAAATGATTTTAATAAACAAAGTGACGACGTCTATGTGCAAGCTAAATATAATCCAGATATGTATAAAGGGTTGATACAGAATATGATGTCTGAAGCAGCAGGGGGTAGAACCCCAGATGTTGTACAAATAGGCTGGTCCTTTAAAAATTATTACAAAGACAACTTTGAATATACATCACCCGAAGAGATTATCAATCAATCATTTCCAGAAGATAAAAAGTTTATAAAAGAAAAGTTTGATGACAAGGTTTTAAAAATTGCCCAGGATGAAAACGGAGAACAACTAGGACTGCCATATTCTGTTAGTAGTCCAGTTATGTTTATAAATAAAGATATTTTACGTAAAGCGCATCTTGATGCAAATGGGCCGAAGACTTGGGAAGAAGTTCAAAACTATGCAAAAAAAATTAAAGAAACCACAAATCAATATGGCATCTTTATACAAGAGCCTGCAGATAGTTGGGCACAACAAGCAATCGTTGATAGTAATGGGGGCAATATCGTAAAAGATGGAAAAGCATCATTTGCAAACCAGGAAGGTATAGAAGCGTATCAAATGATGCAAGATATGGTGAACGATAAGTCCGCATTACATACTAATGATGAACAAGGTCAACAAAGCTTTATCAATGGTGAAGTCGGTATGCTATTTACTACAAATGCGAAACAAAAACACATTAAAGATAATGCAACATTTGATGTTGAAGCGATTGAAATACCAAGTTGGAAAGGTAAAGTGAAAGCAGTTCCCGCAGGGGGTGCAATGCTAGGCATTACGTCAGATACTAAAGAAGAGCAAGAAGCATCGTGGAAGTTTATGAAATATCTATACAAAGTTGAAAATGTGGCGAAATGGACGAAAGGGACGGGATACGTGCCGCCACGTAATGATGTTGTAGATAACCCGAAAGGTTTAAAAGCTTATGTTGAAGAAAATAAGATGATGCGACCAGCAATCAACCAAATGAGTGATGTTGTGCCTTGGGCGGCGTTTCCTGGTAATAGCGGTTTAGAAGCGGAGCAACAACTTATTGATATGCGAGATAAAATACTCGGTGAAGATGCAGATGTAAAGGAAATCATGGAAGCAACGCAAAATAGAATTAACCAGGAATTAGATTAACCAATTAAGGAGGTACAAGTAATGAATAAAAAATGGTTGCCTTATGCACTATTACTACCATCTGTAATCATTATTTTAATTTTTAATATTATACCTTTGATTTATACCGTATATTTAAGCTTTTTTGATTGGAACATGATTAAAACAAACAAAGAATTTGTAGGTTTAGATAATTATATTGAACTTTTTACAAACGTTAAGTTTTATATGATTATCGGTCAGACATTTGCCTATATTGCATTACTAGTTGTATTTAATACAATGATAACTTATATTTTTGCTTTTATTGTGGATTACTTTATTGGCAAAGGAAAACGTATTTATCAAACTGTATTGTTTATACCCTCTGTAATTTCACTTGTGGTAGGCGCGATGGTGTTTCTGTGGGTACTTAATCCAGTGTCGGGTCCTGTTGCACAAGTGCTAGGTATATTTGGCATATCGATACCAAATTGGACGACGACGAATGGTTGGGTCATCTTCGTCATTAGTTTGATTGTAGCGTGGAAAGTCTTTGGTTATAATTTCTTGGTTTTATATTCCAGTATTATTGGCATACCGAGAGAGATGATTGAAGCAGCAAAAATAGATAACGTGAAGCCTTCACGTATTTTTATAGATATTATTCTACCTATGAGCTCGGCGACCGGTTTTTACATTTTAATCATGACTATAGTACAAGGTTTGCAGTACGTTTTTACGCCTATCAGTGTAATTACAAAAGGCGGCCCCAATTATCAAAGTAGTAATTTAATTTATCATGCTTATCACGAAGGGTTTACCTTATATAAAACAGGCGTTTCTGCTGCTGTATCGACGATTACTTTGATTATTTTCTTTTCACTATTACTGATTCAGTTTTTAGTGGTTGAGAGGAGAGTAAAGTATGAAAATTAAACCTTCTATCGCACATATCGTACTCATCACATGTATATTATTAGCAATTTATCCAATTATTTTTGCAGTAAGTAATGCGTTCAAAAAACTAAACCACGCATACGATTCTATGATTAATTTAATACCATTGCCATTTACAATGGAGAATTTCGACAAATTAATTAACGATATTCCATTGTTGCAAATTACAACAAACACGTTCGTAATTGCCAGTGTGATCACGATAGTGAAAGTAATCATTTCATTTTTAGCAGCGTTCGCTATTGTTTTCTATCAATTCAAATTTAAAAAAGTAACTTATATGGTACTCGTAGCAACGATATTTGTTCCATTTACTGTCACGATGGTCCCGAATTATATTATTATGGCGCGTTTAGGTTTTGTAGATTCGTGGTGGGGAGTTATTTTACCCCAGCTTGCAGATGCAATTGGCATATTTATGTTAACGCAATCTATGCGTAATATACCAAAAGTATTGTTAGACTCCTTGCAAGTGGATAATATTTCAGTTTGGTATACGATGAAAGACGTGATTGTGCCAATTACTAAGCCTGCACTGACATCAACAAGTATTTGGTTTTTTATCTTGTCATGGAATGAATATATATGGCCAAACTTAATGTTGAAAAGTGAAGCAAATTATACATTACCTTTAGCATTACAATTGTTTGTAAGCTCAGAAGGTGGCACTAATTTTACAGTAGCGATGGCCTTGAGTGTCTTAACGATGGCCATTCCACTCATCGTATACTTATTATTCCAACGTATGATTATAGACACATTCACTGCAAGTGGGATTAAATAGGAGGTTTACAATGGGTACTTTAGAATTGAAAAATTTATGCAAATCATTTGGTGACACCAAAGTGATTGAGAATTTAACTTTGAAAATAAATGATGGGGAACGCGTAGTGTTTTTAGGCCCCTCTGGTTGCGGGAAGTCTACAATACTTAGAATGATCTCTGGCATAGAAAGTGTTTCAGACGGCCAAATACTATTTGATGATAAGGATGTAACAAATTATGCCCCGGGAGAAAGAGATATTGCAATGGTTTTCCAAAACTACGCGTTATATCCACATATGAGCGTAGAGAAGAATATTACCTATGCATTAAAACGTAATAAAATACCCAAAGAAGATATTGAGCAACGCCTTCATCAAGCACTCTCTATATTAGATTTAAATCACTTAAAAGAACGTAAACCAAGCGAACTTTCAGGTGGTCAACGTCAAAGAGTTGCTTTAGACAGAGCAGTCGTTAAGAATGCTTCTTATTTCTTATTAGACGAACCTCTGTCTAACCTCGATGCTTTACTGCGTGTGTCTGCTAGGAGAGAGTTATTACATTTACATGATATGTATCAGCATACTTTTATTTTTGTGACACATGATCAATTAGAGGCAATGGCATTAGCTGATCGTATCGCATTATTTGATAAGGGTGAAATACAAATGTTCGATACACCGGAAAATGTTTATAATCATCCGAGTAATGTGTTTACAGCACGTTTTATCGGTACGCCACCGATGAATATTCTCGATGCAAAGTATGAGAAAAACCAACTCATATTTGAGTCTAAACTATATATAGATGCGAAGACTTTAAATCAACAAAATTTAGAGACCTATGAAGGTCGTTCGCTACTAGTAGGTATTCGTCCTGAAGCAATTTATATAAAGGAAGAACCAACAGGAATAAGATTTGAAATTGAAGATATTGAAAATTTAGGAGAAAGTTACAGTCTTATTGGAAAAATCAATCAACAAATGCTGACTGTAAAAAGTTATAAAAGACCAGAACAAAGTGTAGTAAATATTAAGTTTGATATGAGTAAAGTAACATTGTTTGATCCAAATACAGAAATGAATATAGAGGAGAGGTAATTATGGCACTCATTTTAAGTACCAATGCATATATAAGAAGTGGATTAACGCCTATTTATGGTCTCTTAGAGGACAACCCAGATTTAGGAATAGAACTTTTTGCGAATAACCAAGATAAAGTTTATATGAAAGAATTACTTGCTTTAGGTAAAGATACAAATCGATACTTAACCTATCATGAACAAATATTTGATGTAGAACACTCACGATCAAAGGAAGAAGATTTATATAGCTTAGAACAAATTCGATTAGCCATTGAACATTGTGTAGACTTAGGAATAAAAGATATCGTCTATCATGTAAATAACATCGCGATTGACGATAAGCAACAAATGATTGTCCAAACAAAACTTAATTTAGACCATATTACACAAGAAGCTAAAAACAAAGGTGTCAATATTTTAGTGGAAAATGTGGGTGTAGATACCAAGCAAAACAAATTATTAACAGAATCAGAATTTATCAATTTTTGTAAAGAACACGCGAACAACGTATTGATTGATATTGGACACGCAAATGCAAATGGGTGGCATTTAGATTATGTGATACAGCAACTTCAAGACAAAATTAAATTCTATCATTTACACAATAATGACGGTAAGCATGACGATCATAATTTATTAAACGATGGCACATTAAATGTGGAACACTTCTTTGAGACATACCGTAAGTACACACCCAATGCCCATCTAACATTGGAATACAATTATGATATCGGAGAACAACCACAGCAAATTCAACATGATATAGACTATGTATTAAGAAAAATGAAAACAGAATAACAAGGATAAAGTTGAAAACTGTCCATCATAGGGAGAAGTCGGATTGTAGTAGATTAAGCTACACTCCGACTTGTATTATTCATTTTTAAATGACTGAAGACATCATTTGTTTAAAAATAGCTAATAATAATTACTATTTTAAGATTTTTGTAATGATATAAATACAAATTAATCTTTTTAATATAAACGATACATATCAAGTCAATTTGGTAATTTTAAATAAAAACAATATTTTAAGCCATGTGCTTGAGCTGGACCCAAATAATGGGAATAAAATAAAAACACTTTCGTTGAATTCATTTAAAATGAATCATACAAAGGTGTTTTTCTATAAAAAGAGTGTCTTATTCATTACAAACAAAGGTTAAAAGTTGAGGGAAATGGAAAAAATAAAATAAATATGCGTTGTCTATGTCCTACGACAAAATATGTGAATGCATTTCTGTTGTAAAGGGATAAACGATATATCCCCGAACGATAAATTGTCGGAGAATGCGTATGTATATCATATTTTTATATTTCAAATAGAGCACGATAACTTAATGTATAACTGGTATAATAACCGACAGCTATTGTAATAACAGCTTTATTAAATTCTATAATCTGAAATGTTTCATGAGAAACGCTTTTTCAGCAATCTATTAACAAGGAGAAACATATCATTAGTGATACAGTTTTTGAGGTTCAAGTTTTATAAAAATTAATTGTCGTTTTAAGCTATATATTGATAACTTTAGATTAAGCATATTGAATCCGTAAATCATTAAGTTGTTATTGATGCTTTGATTATTAAGAGGCACAATTATAACGTAAAAAAAGTTATTAATTTAGTTAATAACTTCAATAAAATACTTTAATTGTAAATTTCTGACATAATAACAAAAAAGATTATCTTTTGACTAACGACGCCCAAAAGTTAGTTCTTCCGCTAACTTTCGAGTATCGTACAATGATAATCTCGCTAGTTTAAGTTTGTGCCAGTTAATGAGACATCTATTTATTGTTTTACAAAAAATTACTCTTTATTTAAATGGATGGTAAAAAATCAGGTAGTTGTTGCTCATGCTTATCGAGCATAATATGTTCTGGCTTGATCCCCTGTTCTCGTAATACTGCGATGTTCTGCAAAAGAAATTCATCGCTGCCGACAATATAGAAGAGGCCATCTTTATCTGCAACAAGTTTTTTCACTTCTTTATAGTAATCTTTACGATTATCGACAAACTGCGCAGTGAAATTCTTGTCAACGGCAGATTCAAAAATGGTAGGGAATAAGAAATCTTTTGATGAATCGATATTCAATGAATGAATTTGATTGACGTTGCCAGCGCGTTCGAAATAATCAAGCACAAGTGGTCTGAATGTTGCTAGACCGACACCTGAAGACAGAAGATAAACATTTTTGTCTGCTCTTTTAAGTGGTACATTTGAATGAGTTTTAAATATCGCAACTTCATCTCCAACTTCAAGATTTAATAAAATCGATTTAAACTCAGAACACTGCTCTTTGATGCGCGTAGTGATACCAATCACGTTTTCTTGCGGTATAGTAGAGATTGACATATGACGAATTAAATTACGATTTGGTTTATCTCCATCATTAAACCCTTTCAGAGCGAAGTGGACATGGGAACCTTCTTCCCACGTAAAGTTTTCTGGGCAATCCAATAAATATGTTTTAACTTCAGGCGTTTCTTCAATAATTTTATTTATTTTAGTCCAGTATATCTGCATTACATACCCTCCTTATTTAATTACATATGATAATTCATGAAAAAACTTTTTTATTTGAATATTAACTTACTAACTAAGATACTTATTAAGTAAGACTTTATCACGAACTAAATAGGGTGTCAATGAGAATTCTTCTCAATAACATAGACATATTTAAACTATAAGTCTTTAGCACATAGCGTATGTAATAGGGTTTAAAAATTATGATTTAATTTACGAAAAACATCCAGAATTTGCTCTATTTCCGTTTCATCTAAATTTTCAAGCATTCCTACAAAAGTGGTAGACCGCTGTTTAATGATTTGTTCTACAATCTCTTCACCTTGACTAGTAAGAGAAAGTAAAACTACTCTTTTATCCTTATTTGACCTGTAATGGTTAATTAAATTATGTTTCAATAAGTTATTTGTTAGAACAGTACCACCGCCAGAGGAAATTCCAAGATAATTTGTAATATCAGAAACTGTACAATTACCCACTTTATTTAAGTAAGTAAGAATAAGAATATGACTAGCACTTAGATTGTATGGTGTTTTTGGGAATAAGTCTTCTTGTTTTTTCATGTAGATAAATATATTTTCAAATAAATCTTGGAACTCTTTCAACTTCCTATTACGCTCTTCAAAATCTTTTTTATATGAATCCATTATTTTCCTCGCAATCTCTTCGTTAAATGCTTTATTTCCCTTATAATCCTTGCCATTTAAGACTTCTATTTAAATGTTTCTATACGTATTTTAACATAATAATTGTTCTGTCCTTATTGGATAACCTTTCTTGCTCTAAATATAAAAATGAGTTTAATTTTTAGTTTATTTCAAGGATATATACATTGAAAGAGAGTTTTTATATATTTTTTAGGGCTGGCATTTCTAGTTGGTTTTATAATATCAGAAATAAATTATATATAAATAAACATATGCCGTTGTGACTAGTTATATTGGAAGGTAATGGTAAAAGTTATCTAAAGATAAAAGCTATTATAGCTGAAGCAAATTATTTGGCTACCATGTGTTAAATACACATAGAATTTAAGGGAAATTATGTAAAACATAAAAGTAACAAGGTTTTACCAATAAAAATTTTACTCAAAAATCGAAATTGTTTACAAAAAAGAGGGTAATATATAGGTTAAGGGGTTGATTATATTGGTAAATATAAAAAAAGATCGTATGAAAATCTATGTTTTAGATAATGGACGAATGCAAATGGATAAAAATCTTATGATAGCTAATCCAAACCAAGCGACACTCCACAATCCAAATAAAGAAAATGAACTACATGAAATTCCGATTTATACAGTTTTTATAGATCATCTTTTATAGATCATCCAGGTGCTAAAATTTTATTTGACATTGCTTGTAATCCTAATTCAATGGGAAAAGAAGGTCGTTGGATTAATGCTACACAGAAAGCCTTCCTTTATTTTTCAGATGAATCATATCATTTACCCAATAGGCTAGGACAATTGGACGTAAATCCTAAAGATGTTGATATAGTAGTCGCTTCACATTTACATCTAGACCACGCAGGTTGTTTAGAATATTTTACAAATGCAACTGTCATTGTCCATGATGATGAATTTAGTGGCGCGATGAAGTGCTACGCACGTAACCAACAAGAAGGCGCATATATTTGGAGTGATATTGATGCTTGGATTAAAAGTGATTTAACTTGGCAAACAATTGCATGCGACCAAGACCATTTGATGCTTGTATCTGGAGTGAAGGTGCTGAATTTTGGTAGTGGGCATGCTTGGGTTATGATTGGCCTTGAAATTGAAAGTGAAGAGTTAGGCACTTTAATCTTAGCTTCTGATGCCATTTATACACAAGAAAGTATGGCGCCTAAATTGCAAATACCTAGAATAATTTATGATTCAATTGGTTGGGCTAATTCAGTTGAATATATTAAGAGACTAGCAAAAGAAAAAAACGCAGAAATCTGGTTTGGTCATGGCGGCCATCAATTTGAGTTTTTTAGAAAGTCTACTGATGGTTATTATGATTAAAGGGTGTGAAAATAAATGAAAACAAAAGCAGCAGTATTATATGACATGGGCATAGAAGGCCCTTATGAAAAAACGAAACCTTTAAAAATTGAAACTTTAAGTCTTGGCGCTCCTCAGAAAAACGAAGTGTTAATTAAAATCCATGCAGCAGGTTTATGTCATTCTGATTTATCAGTGATTAATGGAAGCCGACCACGACCAATGCCTATGGCGTTAGGACATGAAGCAGCAGGAGAGATTGTAGAACTAGGTGAAAATGTAAGCGACTTTGAGGTGGGTGATCATGTTGTTTGTACATTTATCCCAAGTTGTGGTAAGTGTATACCCTGTCGTGAAGGACGACCAGCATTATGTGAAAACGGAGCAATATCAAACGAAAAAGGTGAAATGTTAGAGGGAGGGTCTCGTTTATCTAAAGATAATGACGCCATTTATCACCATTTAGGCGTTTCTGGTTTCTCAGAATACGCTGTTGTATCAGACAATTCAATTGTAAAAATTGATTCGGACATTCCTTACGAACGCGCAGCAGTATTTGGCTGTGCTGTCATTACAGGTATAGGAGCAGTTATTAACACAGCACAGATTAGACCAGGCAGCAATGTAGCAGTTGTAGGGCTTGGCGGTATTGGTTTAAACGCTATTATAGGAGCAAAATTGGCAGGAGCTAATGAAATTATTGCTTTAGACATAAATGAAGATAAATTTGAAATTGCCAAAACTTTAGGGGCGACGTCAGTATTTAATTCAGGAGATGAAAATGTTATAGAAGAAGTTAAACAATATATTAATGGTGGAGCTGAATATGTATTTGAAACAGCAGGTGCAGTACCAGCAATGCAAGTTGCATATGCAATAACAAAACGTGGTGGCTCGACAATTACAACAGGTTTACCTAATCCAAAAGCAGAGTTATCATTTCCTCAAGTCACCTTAGCAGCTGAAGAACGAACGGTTAAGGGTTCATATGTTGGAAGCTGTGTTCCTGACCGTGATATCCCTAGATTTGTTAGTCTGTATCAACATAATCGACTTAACATTGATCCATTAATCAGTGATGTCATTTCACTTGAACAGATAAACGAAGGTTTTGATCAATTAGCAAATGGTGATGCAGGTAGAATTATTATTAAAATGACAAAATAATTACTATATTAGTTAAAGTAAATAAATTAAGCTTAGCTATGAAAAAATCTATGACGATAGATTTCTTTCATAGCTATTTTTTATAGTTATAGAGAGCAGTAGATCGATTGCGCTTTTAGGTTTTAAATCTGTATTTTAAACGGATTAGCTTTACTCTCGTCTTTTAAAATTCGCTTGAGTATGTTGGGTTCTTGAAAACGTATATAGGAGAGTGGCGTTATGCATTATTGTGACCGCGATTTTGAAAACAGACTTAAAATACAAAATAATCAAATAGAAGCTACGTTCAAAACGAGTTTTTTATGTTCAGAAAAACAAATCAATCTGATGCGCCTAAACTCGCATTACTAGCCATCAATACCAATATTTCCTATTTATAAAATTTTGTATACTCGAAAAATTATAAAAATAACTAAAGTTAGTGCAAATTAATGAATTTTTTTCACGCAAAAGAGGCAGTTTTTTGGAAACCATGATATATTCACACCGTTATATTCCACGCATTTATCAATCATTTTTGAAGTATCCTGTTTTGCTTCATTATTTAATGCTTCAATATCTTTGTCACATCAATACTGTTTACCTGCTTGTTACTCAAACTTATGGATTTCGACATTTCTGTGCCGTTTCCACCTATTATCAACTAGTGTCTTATCTCGAATATTTAATCCATTCATAATTTCTTTTATAGCATGGTTTTCAGCTTTTATTTCTATAGCTTTAATCCTAATTTCTGATAATTAAGTAACTCTTTTTATAGAAAAAGCATCTCCGTATCAATTCATTTTATGACGCATTCAACGAAAGTATTTTTATTTTACTCCCACAAATTGGAATCAGTTCATATAAACTGGTTGTGCCCGTTGATCTGAATTGATCTTCTTATAATCACTAGTTACGTCACTTTCTTTTCCTTAATACTGACACATGCAAATACTTATTTGTATCTTGTTTAGAGAGAATGCCTATTAATGTTTGTATTTTGTGTTCTAGGGAAAAATGAAACTATTTAGAGAAAAGAAATATTGCACTGCTCAGTCTTTACTATTATCTAAATGTTAGGAACCTTAAAACTTGTATTACCAAAGTGAACTTAATAGCACATATGCTACATAATTAAAGACAGGATATGTGGTTGAAACCACGAATAATGAAGTCCATGAAGCACAGCTTGTTGCTCTGGATAGGTGTTTTGAGAATCATGCATCATATTGTTACTGCTATCCAAAAGACAGATGTTTCAAAGTCTATTAAAAACTTACTTTTAGTCATACAGTTGCTTGGTACTTTAGATATTAGAATCATTAAAAACTTTGATTAGCAAAATGAATAAAGAAGTTGGAAATGCGGGTGAAGACGAGCATAAAGATAGACGTTGGAGGTGGTTAAACCTACGATCTACTTCAAAAAATGCTGAGGTAGTTGAAAAATAAATATACTTCTGAGCATTATCAAGGGATTAGGGACAGATGTAAGTGAAGAGTAAGCAGAACAGAAAAACCAAGAAATCAGTAAAAGCAAACCATCTACCTACATGTCATATCTTTATAGGGGGGAGTTATTTTATTGGCATCGGTACTGTTTAAAAAGGCTCTGATAACACTATATGAACTAAATTCACTCAACCAGATAAATAAGTTCTCGGCTGTTTTCAGGTCTACAGTATGAGAGCAGCCTTTTTTATGTAATTCAGTAAAGAATTGTTTTTGCCAATATATTAAATAAAAAAGGGTTTGAAATTTGCAGAAAGCCAATTACAAACTAATCAGAGAGGGTTAGGACGAACGAAAGTTTGCAGGATGAAGAAAATTGGTTTGGTAGTACTCCATCGTTTTGCTTCATATTTGCTAACAGCGTGATGATATCTCTAACTATAGGGTAAGCATCCCATTTCAGCCAAGATAGAATCATTACTTAAAAATTATATATTACTGAGTTTTGTCGAAACATCTATTGGATGTTTATAAGACATAAGATTTATTTAAAATTAATCATTAAATTAATTCAATAATAAACTTAGTTTAAATATTAATAAAAAGGATGATTAAGATAACGGTTTTAACTTTATACAATTAATTATAAATATTACGTAAAATTTGTAATTGATGATAAACCCTACATTTGTAGTATTAGGAGGTTGAAAAAGTGTCGAAATTTAAGTCTTTGCTTCTACTTTTTGGCTCACTAATCGTACTTAGTGGCTGTTCTAATGTAGAAGTTTTAAACCCAAAAGGGCCGGTAGCAAGTGACTCGAAGTTTTTGATTATTTACTCAATCATCTTCATGCTTGTTATAATCGCTGCTGTGCTTATCATGTTTGCTTTGTTTCTATATAAATATAGATTACACAAAACAGACGAATCTGGTAAGATGCACCACAACGCTTTAATTGAAACAATTTGGTTTATTATTCCGGTGATCATTGTTATCGCTTTAGCTATTCCTACAGTAAAATCACTTTACATGTATGAAGAAACGCCGGAAAAACAAGATGATCCCCTTGTTGTCTATGCAACAAGCGCTGGTTATAAGTGGTTCTTCAGTTATCCTGAAGAAAAAGTTGAAACTGTTAACCACTTAACCATACCTAAAGATCGACCTGTTGTCTTCAAACTCCAATCAATGGATATGATGACAAGTTTCTGGATTCCACAGTTAGGCGGTCAAAAATATGCGATGACTGGAATGACAATGGATTGGACTTTAACTGCTAGCGAAGAAGGAACGTTCAGAGGACGTAACTCAAACTTCAACGGTGAAGGATTCGCTCGCCAAACATTTGATGTCAATTCAGTTAGCCAAAGTGAATTTAAGGATTGGGTAAAAGATGCTCAAAGTCAAAAGGAATTAGATCAAGATACCTTTGATAAACAACTTTTACCAACTACTGAAAACAAAAACTTAACTTTCAGTGGTACGCATATGGCATTTGTTGATCCAGCAGCTGATCCTGAGTATATTTTCTATGCTTATGATCGTTTCAATTACGTACAGAAAGATCCAAACTTTAATACACCAGAAGAAATAAAAGAGGATGTATTAGATAAACCTAATAAACCTGCACGTAAGCCACAAATCACAAACGCAAACTATGAACGTCATGGTATGAAAGCTATGATTCTAGGCAATAATGAACCATATAATAGTGAGTTTAAAGATGAAGAATCACATAATATGGACGAAATGGAAAAAATCTCAGAAGGTGCTAAAGACGAACAAGCATCAGAGTCTGAGAAAAAAGACCATGAACATGGAGGTGGACATTAATGAATTTCCCATGGGATCAATTGCTCGTTCATGGCGATTGGATGGTTACAATGGCACAAATTGGTGCACCGTTCGCTATCATCGCAGTGATCGCAGTAATTACTTACTTTAAATTATGGAAATATCTATACAGAGAATGGTTCACATCGGTTGACCATAAAAAAATCGGCGTGATGTATTTAATTTGTGCTGTATTAATGTTCGTGCGTGGCGGTATTGACGCCTTAATGATGCGTACACAATTAGCAATTCCAGATAATACATTTTTAGAACCACATCACTATAATGAAGTCTTTAGTACGCATGGCGTCATCATGATTATCTTTATGGTAATGCCTTTCATTTTTGGTTTATGGAATGTTATTGTACCTTTACAAATTGGTGCAAGAGACGTTGCATTCCCTGTATTAAATAACGTAAGTTTCTGGTTATTCTTCTCAGGTATGTTGTTATTCAACCTGTCATTTATAATCGGAGGCTCACCTGCAGCTGGTTGGACGAACTACGCACCACTCGCAGGAGAATTCAGCCCAGGGCCCGGAGTCAACTATTACTTAATTGCAATTCAAATTACTGGTATAGGTACCCTAATGACTGGTATTAACTTCTTTGTTACTATAATCAGATGTAAAACATCTACCATGAAATTTATGGAAATGCCAATGTTTACGGTTACTGCTTTCATTACCACATTACTCATTATATTGGCTTTCCCAGTATTAACAGTGGCATTAGCACTGTTCACAACAGATAGAATCTTTGATACTGCATTCTTTACAGTCGCAAATGGCGGTATGCCAATGTTATGGGCTAACTTCTTTTGGGTGTGGGGCCATCCTGAAGTTTATATTGTTGTGCTACCAGCGTTCGGTATATATTCTGAGATTATCCCAACATTTGCTCGTAAACGTCTGTTCGGTCATCAAAGTATGGTATGGGCAACAGCAGGTATCGCATTCCTTAGTTTCTTAGTTTGGGTTCACCATTTCTTCACAATGGGTAATGGTGCATTAATTAACTCAGTCTTTTCAATCACAACCATGCTGATTGGTATCCCAACCGGCGTTAAAATCTTTAACTGGTTATTTACGCTTTATCAAGGTCGAATTACTCTTGAGTCACCAATGTTATTTGCGCTAGCATTTATCCCTACCTTCCTAATAGGTGGAGTGACTGGTGTTATGCTTTCTATGGCAGCAGCAGACTATCAGTATCATAATACGTACTTCTTAATTGCACACTTCCACTACACATTAGTAGCTGGTGTTGCATTCGGTTTATTAGGCGCACTCATATTCTGGTGGCCTAAGATGGCTGGGTTTAAGTTAAACGAAACATTAAATAAATGGTGTTTTTGGTTCTTCATTATTGGCTTTAACGTTTGTTTCTTACCCCAATTCATCCTTGGATTAGATGGTATGCCACGTCGTTTATACACTTATATGCCAGAAGACGGCTGGTGGTTGTTAAACGCAATCTCTACTGTCGGGGCACTCATGATGGCATTAGGCTTTACGTTCTTAGTTGCTAGTATCGTATATAGTTTCTTCAAATCACCACGTGAAGCTACTGGCGACAATTGGTACGGTATAGGACGTACATTAGAGTGGTCCACTGCTTCAGCGATGCCACCTAAATATAACTTTGCTGTTACACCAGATTGGAATGACTATGATACATTTGTAAATATGAAAGAACACGGTAGACACTACTTAGATAATCACAACTACACTGATATCCATATGCCAAATAATACGCCAGTTGGTTTTTGGATGGGCATCCTCTTCACAATCGGGGGCTTCTTCCTTATCTTTGAAACAATCCTCCCAGCTGTTATTTGCTTAATAGGTATCTTTGGTACTATGATTTTCCGCAGTTTCCAAGTAGACCACGGTTATCATATCCCAGCTTCTGAAGTAGCAGAAAACGAAAAACGTTTGCTTAACGAACGTATAAAAGAAAGGGAGGCTGTACGTCATGAGTCATGATGCAAATACTATTGACCAACGTTCGCATGAAGGTAATTTAAATAGACTTGGCTTTTGGATATTCCTTACAGCAGAAGTCTCACTATTCGGTACGCTATTTGCAACCCTATTAACACTTCAACATGGTGGAGACTATGGCGGTAAAATGACGACTGAAATGTTCGAATTACCCCTCGTTTTGATAATGACATTTGCGTTATTAATTAGTTCTTATACTTGTGGTATTTCTATTTACTATATGAGAAAAGAAAAAGCAAAATTAATGACGATTTGGATGATTATCACTTTATTATTTGGTGTTGTCTTCGTAGGATTTGAAATTTACGAGTTTGCACACTACGTATCAGAAGGTGTTAACCTAACAATCGGTTCTTATTGGTCTAGTTTCTTTATACTTTTAGGAACACACGGCGCCCACGTCTCATTAGGTATTATTTGGATTATTTGTTTATTAATCCAAGTTGGCATGCGTGGACTAAATAAAGACAATGCGCCTAAGTTATTTATAGTAAGTTTATACTGGCACTTCTTAGATGTTGTTTGGATCTTCATCTTTACTGCCGTATATATGATAGGGATGGTGTTTAGCGGATGAATACAATTGTAAAACACACAGTAGGCTTTATTGGCTCAATCGTTCTGACTCTTTTAGCAGTATTCGTAACCCTATATACATCAATGGCACTTAATGCTAAGATTACAATCATCTTTGGCTTTGCTTTTATACAAGCTGCAGTACAATTATTAATGTTCATGCACTTAACTGAAGGTAAAGACGGAAACGTACAAGGGTTTAAAGTTATATTTGCGCTTATCATTACTTTAATTACTGTTATCGGTACTTATTGGGTAATGCAAGGTGGACACTCAAGCCACTTATAACCTATAAAAAAGGGAGAGGATTCCTTTTGAAGTTATCTAATTAGCGGTAGTCAATTAAAACCAATTTCATTGAATGCATATGCATGTACGCAATCCTAAAAATTGTAATTTGGTTTAGTATATAATTTCAAAGGTTTGTTTCCTATATTAAGTAGGAGACAAGCCTTTTAGCTTTGACTTAATTCATTATTTTTATAAAAATTGAACGGTGCAGCCCAAAAAAGAAATAAAAAATAGGGTTGGCGTTTTGTACAAATAGTTTCTGAAGGCATGATGTTTAAACCCGAGTGAAACATAATAGATATACCCAGCAGAGATTAATATACTTTCCTTATTGCTGATTTTGGCACGATTAAAAAACTCCTTATTCGATAAGGAGCCTTTTTAATATAGTTTCTAGTAATCATTTATTATGTAAAACGACACAAAAACTAGAAATCTTATTAGTTCATGATTTCTAGTTTTTCATTTTATTAACATAATAAAGGCTTGTAAATAGTGCCTTTGTCTATTCTATTCGCTTTAATTATAGTAAACCTTCTTTAATTTTGAGAGAAAAATTTTTATATTGCCATTAAAAAATTATAGTTTGCGTGCTTATTTAATCGTTCTAGAAATGCATTCTAATATTGTCTGTTCGGAAAACGACACTCTAAAAGATAGCATGGATCTCCTATAACTTTATAGTTATTCATAACAAAAATGCTTTCTTCCTGAATAAAATCAAGATATGAATTATGAGAAATTTTATGAGTATAAATATTAATAAATACATGGACTTTACAGTCTAATGCTTCTTGGTTTAAAACAATCGTGTATCCAGTAATAACGTTGTCATCCTCTAATTTTTCACTCTATTTGTTGCTGCCTGACTAGTTAGATTTACTTTTGCTCCCAAATGCTTCATTGAAATTTTACTGTTATTTTTTAATTCTCTAGTTATTTTTTTGTCTAATTCGTCCATTTTTAACGCTCACTTTCAATCTTCAAGTATTTAGTTAAAAACTCTTTGAAATTTATATTTAAACAGATAGGTCAACCAATTAAGATAAATATATACAAAAATTTGGAGGAATTATTATGGCGTGGATAAACACTAAAGATGGTTTAGAAATATACTATGAAAGACAAGGTGAAGGAACACCAATAGTCTTTCAATCAGGTTATATGGGCATTCATGATGTTTGGAAAGATCAAGTTAAACTATTAAAAGAAAGTTATTTATGCATAACACATGATAATAGAGGTTACGGTCTTTCAAGTAAGCCTGTAGATTCATCATTTTATACTATGGAAAAAAACGCAGAAGACCTTAAATCTGTACTTGATGCAAACAATATTGCTGAACCTATATTATTAGTTGCTCACTCAATTGGTAGCTTAGCTTCATTAGCTTTCGTTACAAAATATCCGCAACTCGTTAAAGGGATTATAATGGCAGGTGGAGGTCCTTTTACAGGAGAATCAGTACTTAAAGCCGGAGGGAATGAGGAAATGTTTGCAGCTTCTCAGACGACACCTAGCGAAGCTCAACAATTTTACCAACGTTTAGGTTGTTCAAGCGAAATTGCATTAGAGGCATCTAAATGGCAGTCTACTGTTTTCAAAAACCAAACACGAGCAATGTTGTATTATACTGCAGATACGAAATTGTTATCATTAGACGTTCCTATCTTAGTTATTCATGGAAAAGATGATATAGTTTCAACTAAAGAAAGCGTTTATGAAATTGTGGAAAACTTACCAAATGCAGAGTGGCTAGAAATGGAAAACGTTAATCACTTCCCACAGTTGGAACATCCTCAAAACTTAAATGTTATTATTGAAAATTTTATCGCAAAATACTTCAATTAACAATTATTCGAATAACAACACAGTTCTTAATGAATATAGAAAACAATCTTTTATTATGATTGTTTTCTAAAATGCTCATTTAAAGGATTCAGTGCCTAACATTCGGGCTTTGTATTTATCTATTTAAATTTATTATTGTTAATGTAGTTATTACTATTGTTATATTTTTTGACATTAATTACTAATGAATAAACTCCTAAAACAAGCATAATAATAGGAAGAATAATAATGATATATATAGTCAATTTTCCAAAAATGTTAGTAACAAATGCTAAAGCAAATATGATTAATAATATAAAAACTAAAAGATTTAACGCGGCTGTTTTACTCATAAATTCACTCCTTTTATGCTGATAATATAATTTTAAATTTATTCTACTTATCTTTATCATTCTTATCATTTTTTCTTTCTACAAAGAAATATATAATTAAAATAATAAAAGGGATAGACGCTGAAACTAGTACTGAATAACTACCATTTTTAATTAAAATTGGCACACATATAGCTGCTACTATTATACAAACTAGTAATATAAGTAGGAGGTACAGTTTGTTTTTACTCACCTAAAAATCGCTCCTTCAAGTAAAATTCATTCATACTGTAACACATCATATAATCTTTTCATATTGATGTTTTTGCCTAGCTAAAAGGATGTCTCCTTTTGCTTTTTCTAACTTTTTTAAGTATAGTAACTTAGTATATTTTTTAAAATTTATTAATATCCCTCTAAATAATGCTATTAATGGGTTTCCAAAGTGAAGTTGAAACAATAAGAGTTAAAAAAGCTCATAGACACTGATTTACTATCCGAAGAAATTTTAGATAAGCGACCTAATTGTCTATGTCTTAATCAGCCTATTTTAAGAAGTTAAAATCCTGTTTTTGCGTTTCTCCATACTATGATGTTATAATGTAAATAACAAAGAGAGTTCCATAGGTACACCAATCCCCTCACTACCGGAAATAGTGAGGGGATTTTTTGGTGCAACTATGTCGCCTTATTATTTGTTACGATTGTTTAGCCAGAACGAGAAGATCGCAACAATGCATCCTGAAATCACAGGTGCAATTATACTAACAAAGAGAATTACCATAGGTTTCACCTCCTTCCGTCGAAAATATCGCCGGAAGTTAAGGCGACTCCATTATTATACCATCTGTAAACACGTAAGCATACGCGCTTCCGATAAGTTAAATTATGTTGAATAGAAAGCATATCGCCTTATTAAAATTCCATGTTTTATATGTCTCGATTTAATATTTAAACTTTTATGAAAAATTCTAATGATTCATAAACCCTCTTCCTTTTTATATAATTATACCATTATATAAATTAATTATCTTGAGGTATAACGCTAAACAATCTTGGAAAAAGTGTCAATATTTGAAACAACTTTTTCAGCTGGAGAAACTAGCGTATTACTAAAAAAGCACATGAATATCATGAAAGCATCAACCAATTTAAAATGCTCTATCACCGATAAACAAAGAAACACTACAATATTTTTAATAAAGACAGACACCCACTACTTTTGTGTACAGCATAAGTAGTGGGTGTTTGATGTTGTTAGTAAGTCTGGCGTGGGTGTAGCCAAACATTGGTTATAACACAATCGTTGACGCTTTAGCGAATATGTTCTGCCATGTGTGGTCGAGTTCTGTATCAGTGACAATGTAGTCAATATCAGATAATTGCGCGAATGTAATAAGACTGGTCTTATCGAATTTTGAGGTGTCGACCGCTAAAATAACTTTATTGGCTTTGCTAATCATTAACTCTTTGATGTGCGCTTCATACTCATTCGAATCAGTAATCATGCCATCTTTAGTTAAGGACTTACAACTTAAAATAGCATAGTCAGGATTAAATTTATGAATGGATTCAATTGTTTGCGGCCCAACTAATGCTGATGAGTGTTTTAAGAGTTTACCTCCAGTCGAATTAATTTCGAGTGATGACTGGTTTAACTCATATAAGGCATTGACTGCGTTTGTAATAATATGGATTTTTTTATCAGTAATTGCGAATTGTTTTAACGTTTCGATAACTGTTGAGCTTGAGTCTGAAAATAAGCTAGTATCGTCCTCAATAAAGTGATTGATTTTTTTAGCAATCTTAAGCTTGGCTTCTTTATTCCGTGTGTGGCGAACAGAATAAGGTAGTTCTTCAGACTTTAATAATTTAGCTCCACCGTAATTACGTTCAGCAATGCCTTCTTTTTCTAATTTTTCTAAGTCTCTGCGGATAGTTTCTTCAGAGACATTAAATGTTTCTGCTAATTTACTTACGTAAACAACGTTGTTTACGTATAACTCATTCAGTAAATTTTTTCTCCGTTCAAAAGGCTTCATCTGTCATTGCTCCTAATTTGTTTTTCTCTAGTATAGCATAACCTAGCCTAAAACCTCACATATCACCATTATAAACAACAACAAACAACAAAATGTGTGGTTTATTGTTGATTTATGATAACTATAGCTCTATAATGTAAACCAAAGAGGTGAAGAAATGAAAAATTACATCGCAGTTGATATTGGTGCGTCAAGTGGAAGAGCAGTCCTAGCGCATGTAGAAGACGGAGATATCAAAATACAAGAAATTAATCGTTTTGCTAATGGATTCACCACACAAAATCAACAAGAAGTGTGGGATGTTGATTATTTGTTTGATGAGATTATAATATCACTCGAACGAGCCAAAACGCTAGGCGTCGGTTCATGTTATTTAAGTATAGATACCTGGGGGGTAGACTATATTTTTTTAGATGATAAAAGTAAGCGCTTGCAAGAAGCGGTGTCATATAGAGACACGCGTACGAACCATACAATGGAGAAAGTATTTCAATTAATAACTAAGCACGATATTTATAACAAGACGGGTATTCAATTTTTACAATTTAATACGTTATTTCAGTTATACGAAGAATGTAAATCGGTAAAACAACAAGCAGAATATATTTTATTAGTTCCGGATTATTTAAACTTTCGCTTAACTGGGCGATTAACTAACGAAGTTACTAATTTAAGTACTACACAATTATTAGACTTATATGGCTATAACTTAAATAATGAATTGTTAGAAATAGTCGATATCAAGCCTCAACAGTTTGCAGAAGTGGTTGAACCTGGCACATATCTTGGAGATGTGAGACCCGATATTCATAAGTTGCATAATTTACCAGAAACGTGTGTTTATGCGACCGCGTCGCATGATACTGCTTCTGCAGTATTAGGGTCAGTAGGTCATAGTGGGAAAGATTGGGCATTTTTATCCAGTGGGACGTGGTCATTAATTGGTCAAGAATTATCAGAGCCTATTGTCTCTGAAAATGCTTTTAATCAGGGCTATTCCAATGAAAGAGGGATTCAAGGAACTTATAGGTTTTTGAAAAATATTATAGGTATGTGGATTATCCAAAGAGTCCGTAAAGATTGGCCCAAGAATTATACATTTCCCGAAATGGTAAAACAGGCACAACAACATACTGATTTTAAAGTGTTCGTTGATTTTAATGATGCACGCTTTATAAATCCAAATAACATGGTTGAAGCTATTCAAACCTATTGCATTGAGACTGGACAATCCGTTCCACAAACTATAGGAGAATTAGCACAAACAGTGTATTTAAATTTAGCTATCATTTATGCAGTTTCTATAGAGGCATTGAATGAGATAACAGGGTCGACGATTGAAGTTATTAATATTGTAGGCGGTGGCTCTAATAATGAATATTTAAATGAACTTACAGCTTATTATACGAACTGCGATATTATTGGAGGCCCTGTAGAAGCTACAGTTTTTGGTAACTTAGCAGCCATAATGATCGCGACAGAACAATTTAAAGATATAGCAGAAGCGAGACAAGCGATTGCACAGTCAAACATGCTGCAACATATCATGACACCTAAAGATACAACAGACAGAATCACTGATATTAATTTATTTAAGGAGGCAACACAATATGCACACAAATTATAAAGAAGCATTTGCATTAGCAAAACAACAATATGAATCAATAGGAGTTAACGTAGAAGCCGCATTAGATAAATTAAAGGATATTAAAATTTCTATTCATTGTTGGCAAGGGGATGATATCGAAGGCTTTTTATTTAATCAGGAACTATCAGGTGGTATTTCGGTAACAGGTAATTATCCTGGTAAAGCACGTAATGGTGCAGAACTACGCAGTGGCTTAGAAGAAGCGCTTAAACATATCCCAGGAAATCATAAAATTAACTTACACAGTATTTATGCTGAAACAGAAGAAACGATTGATTTAGATGAGATTGAGCCTAAGCACTTTAGAAATTGGGTAGAATGGGCGAAACAACACAGTTTAGGGTTAGATTTTAATCCAACGTGCTTCAGTCACGAAAAAGCAGCAGACGGCTTAACATTAGCACACCCACAACAAGAAATTCGTGATTTTTGGATTGAACATTGTAAACGTGCACGCCAAATCGGTGCTTATTTTGGTCAAGAATTAGGCCAAGCGTCAATTACTAATATATGGGTACCTGATGGGTACAAAGATACACCTGTAGATCGTCTGACACCGCGGAAACGTTTAATGAATAGTTTGGATGAAATTTTTAGCGAAGACATTGATGAAGCCTATAACGTAGATACTTTGGAAAGTAAATTATTTGGTATCGGCTCAGAAAGTTATGTAGTAGGATCTCATGAATTTTATATGGGTTATGGCTTAACACGCAATAAACAAATTCTATTAGACGCTGGTCATTATCATCCAACTGAAGTTGTGTCTAACAAATTATCAGCTTTGTCATTATTTACTAAAGGTTTAAGTTTACATGTGTCACGACCGGTGCGATGGGATAGCGACCATGTCGTAACGTTAGATGATGAATTAAATGAAATAGCTAAAGAATTAATTTATAACGACTTAATAGATACGACAACTGTAGGCCTAGATTTCTTTGATGCTTCTATCAACCGTGTAGCCGCATGGGTTATTGGTACTAGAAATATGCAAAAAGCATTATTAAAAGCACTATTAGACCCGGTGACACAATTAAAAGAAGCTGAACTAACTGGAGATTTTACGCAACGTTTAGCATTACAAGAAGAAATGAAAACTTATTTATTTGGTGCTATTTGGGATGAATTTTGTCTTAGAAATGATGTAGAGCCAGGTTTAAATTGGTATGGAGCTATTAAAGATTATGAACAAAATGTATTGGCAGAAAGAGGGATATAAATGGAAAAATTTATCGATTCGCCTATGGTTAAATCATTATGCAATATTACTAATGTGATGTACAACAAAGGCTGGGATGAACGTAACGGAGGTAATATCTCGTGGATTATTGATGATGATAAAGTAGCACTTTTCTTAGATGGTTTCACGGGAAACACACGTAATATTGCCTTGCCGTTTACTGTTGAGGCGTTAGCACAACGCTATTTATTAGTTACAGGAACAGGAAAATATTTTAAAAATATTAAAGCCGATCCTCAAGACACACTTGGTTTAATTCAAATCGCTGCTGATGGTAAAAGTTATGACATTTTATGGGGGTTTGTGAATGGTGCATATGCGACAAGTGAATTGCCCACGCATTTAATGAATCATGCCCAACGCCTAGCAGTTGATGAAAATCATAGAGTCATCATGCACTGCCATGCGACACACACGATTGCGATGACGTTTGCACATGAATTAGATGAAAAAGCATTGACCAAAACGTTATGGAAGATGTGTACAGAGTGTTTAGTTGTATTCCCAGATGGTATCGGCGTTATTCCTTGGGTAGTCCCTGGAACAGAAGAAATCGGACAATTAACGGCAGAGAAAATGACATATTGTCGAAGTGTATTATGGCCATTTCACGGAGTTTTTGGTGCTGGACAAGACTTAGATGAAACATTTGGTTTGATTGAAACAATTGAAAAAGCAGCAGAAGTTTATACGTATGTTCAAGCGCAAGGTGGCACGAAGCAAGAAATTAGTGATGAACAACTTAGCGCACTTGCACAAGGGTTTAATGTAGAACCAAAAGCCGGCTATTTAGAGGTAGGTGTGAAGTAATGCCACAGCTAGCCTCAGTCATGTATGTGAAAGAAGGGTGTCACGCAGAGTACAAACGTCGCCATGATCAGATATGGCCTGAAATGAAACAACTATTAAAAGACCATGGTGTGAGTGATTATCATATTTATTTAAATGAACGTACCGGTGAATTATTTTCGGTCTTAACAATAGAAGATGAAACACTACACGCTGAAATTGCGCAACAAACGATATGTCGTCAGTGGTGGGAGTATATGGCAGATATTATGAATGTGAATGATGATAATAGTCCGAAGTCAATCGAGTTAACAGAAGTGTTTTTCCTAGAATAAAAAAAGGGGATGGAAAAATGAACTTAAAACCTAAAAAAACAACAGGATGGGTGGCAACGATTGCGATTGCAATGGCGAACTATATCGAAGCTGGTTCCATCATTGCCGCAGCGAGTAGTTTATCACTGTGGCAAGCGTATTTAAATATTGATAACATGCAAATTGGTTTGTTGAGTGCATTGAGTGCAAATGCTTTGGGAGCAGCAATTGGTGCATTGATAGGCGGTCCAATTACAGATAAATTGGGACGTAAATTTATTTTCAAATATGATTTAATTCTATATATGTTAGGCATACTAGCAATTATTTTATCATTTAACTTCTCAATGCTATTGATTGGTACTATTGTTGTCGGTATTGCAGTTGGTATCGGCGTGCCTGTTGCGTGGACGTATATTGCAGAAGAAGCGCCTGAAGATGAGCGTGCGAAACGTGTAGGTACAGCACAACTGGCTTGGTCCATTGGCCCTGCAATCACTTTTTTATTAGCAGTTATTGTTGCACCCATGGGCTTGTTAGGTTCACGTTTGATTTTTTTACATCTATTCATTATTGCAGGTGTAACTTGGTGGATCCGTCAAGGTATGAATGAATCTGAAATTTGGGAAGCAGAAAAAGCGAAAGAGAAAGCAGAAGCGGCTCATGATATTAAAAAAACATCAGTAATTAAAGAATTATTTACCAACCCTGTGAATTTAAAAGCGATGTTATTATTAATGGGTATTTACCTGTTTTGGAACTTAACTTCTGGCGCTATGGGTTATTTTATGCCATTTATTTATGAAAGCGTTGGCGGTTTATCTGGCGCTCAAGCGAACATTTTACAAGCCGTGTTGTGGTTCTTAACAGTAGTGACGACATACTTTGGCTTTATGAAGTTAGGAGATAAAGTTAATCAACGACTATTATTTGGCGTTGGCGCAGTTATGGGTATCGTGGCATGGTTAATTTTAACATTTGCGCCAATGAACTGGGTTTCACTCATATTGTTCGTTGTACTTTGGGGTTCATCTGCAGGTATTGGAGCGCAAGCCTTTTATGCACTATGGACGAGTGAACTCTTCCCAACAAGGTACCGCGCAGGGGCACAAGGATTAATGTACTTTATTGTACGTACTGGTATTTCAATTTATTCCTTTGTCTTACCGACGATTTTGGCGACGTTAGGTTTTAAAGTTACCGGTATAATTATGATTAGTTTCTTAGCCATTCACACTATAATAGGCTTAGTATTAACACCGAAAACGCAAGGCAAGACATTAACACAAATTGAAAAAGAGCGTTATGGCGACAGTGCAAACATTCAAGTAAAAGAAGCAGCGCAAGCAAATAATTTAAAAGAAGTGAGGGGTTAAGTGATGTATCAAATTAAAGATTATGTAAACGGCCAATTTGTAGAGCGACCAGGAGCACCCGTAATTGATGTTATAAATCCAGCGACAGAGGATATTATTGGACAAACCTATGTAGGTACACAATTGCATACTCAAGAAGCAATTTATAGTGCACAACAAGCACAAATTGATTGGAGCGAAGTGCCTGCTATTGAAAGAGCACAATATTTAAAGAAAATAGCCGCGGGAATACGCGAACGTAACGAAGAGTTAACGGAAGTCATTATCAAAGAAGGCGGAAAAACGCGTGATTTAGCCAGTACAGAAGTATTTTTTACTGCTGACTATTTAGATTATATGGCGGAGTGGGCGCGTCGTTTTGAAGGTGAGATTATTCAAAGCGATCGTAAAAACGAGCATATTTTATTGTATAAAAAACCGCTTGGCGTTACATCAGGTATTTTACCTTGGAATTTCCCATTCTTTTTAATCGCACGCAAAATGGCGCCAGCATTAGTAACTGGTAATACAATTGTCGTAAAACCATCAGAAGAGACGCCTATTAACGCTTTAATTTTTACTGAGATTTTAGATACAGTAGGCTTACCGCCAGGGGTTTTCAACTTAGTCAATGGTGCCGGCGAAGTTGTTGGTGATGAACTCGCACGCAATGAAGCAATTGAACTCGTATCGATTACAGGTAGTGAAAGTGCAGGGAAAAAAGTCATGGAAGCGGCGAGCCGCAATGTTACAAAAGTAAATTTAGAGTTAGGTGGTAAAGCACCAGCCATTGTCTTAGAAGATGCTGACATTGACAAAGCAGTACAATATATTATTGATTCACGTATTATCAATAGCGGTCAGGTGTGTAACTGCGCAGAAAGAGTCTATGTGCAATCATCCATACAAGATCAATTTGTAGATAAATTAGTAGCAAAAATGGCTGAAGTAACGTACGGTAACACGTTAGATAGTGATTATGATATGGGACCACTAATTAATAAAAAAGCCCAAAAAAATGTGCATCATCACGTAGAACAAGCTATTCAACAAGGAGGACACTTAGCATGTGGCGGCGTTCTACCTAAAGGTAAAGGTAACTTTTATCCAGCAACCGTAATTACAGATTGTCATAACGACATGGAAATCATACAAGAAGAAGTTTTCGGACCTGTATTACCCGTCGTGAGTTTTGAAACTATTGATGAAGCAATAGCGCTCGCAAATGATAGCAGGTTTGGTTTGACTTCATCTATTTACTCTAACGATATGAAACAAGTCTTTAAAGCTGTAGATCGCTTAGAATTTGGCGAAACGTATATTAATAGAGAAAATTTTGAAGCTATGCAAGGTTTCCATGCAGGTGTTAAACATTCAGGCATTGGCGGTGCTGACGGCAAGCATGGCTTAGAAGAATATTTACGCACACATGTCGTATATATGAATATAGAATAAACATATAGTAATTAATATGTGATTAAAAGCTCTTCATCCGTAATTAAAGATGAAGAGCTTTTTAAAATGCCTCGCTTTTTATCCCTTTTAAAATCCACTATATCAATGCTCATCCTACACTTTCCTTATTCCTTAAATATTAGTTGGCCTGATTTGCGCTTTGAATAATGTATCTATTTACTAACTTTACGCTTACTAAGTAAAAGGACATCTTTCTCAATTTTACATAAGTTAATGATTTCTCAAAGATAATAAATAAAAGTGGATGGATCGTTCATTTATTTATTTTACTTCTAAATGCGCATAATTAAATCGTTTTGTTTCAAAGTTGCGCTAATTTTAAAAAAAGAGAAAAATATGTAAAAAACATATAGTTGGGCCAATATTCGTCCCTTTCGGGTTGTATAATAACTTTACCAAGAAAGAAGGTGACTTAGTTGAATCGTTCGCATCGGCTTTTGAGTATATACACACGGTTTATACAACATAAAAAATTGGATAAATTGGAACTTTCTGCTGAATTTAAAGTAAGCGAAAGGACTATCAAAAGAGATATTCAAGAAATCAGGAATTATTTTTACGACAATGACGAATGGTTTGAAAAGAAAGAGATTTATTTTGATTACCATAACTATAAATATTCTATAAAAAATGAAAAGAGTGGTTAATTTTTAAATCTAAATAATTGTTGTATTTGGTGTGTGTGTTTTCATCTAAATGTCTTTCAAAATACTAATATTCATAGTTAGTAATTTTGGATTTTTTTATGAATCGATACTAGGGAGAAGCTTTAAATATAGCTTATGTGTCATATGAAAATCCTAACGATCTATACAAGTTTTACTTCTTGGTAATTTTTATAAAGGAGAGATATAGAGGAATGACTGGTAAAAAATTAGATTTTTTATCTAATAGGTTAAATAAGTATTCTATTCGTAAATTCACAGTAGGAACAGCATCGATTCTAGTAGGGGCAGCATTAATATTTGGTGTAGCAAATGAGGAAGCGAATGCAGCAGAAGACACACAAAAAATGGAAGAAATGACGTCGGATGAACTTTCTGATGAGTCGACTATGAATCAAAGCACAAATCGGGATAGTTCTAATCAAGAGAAAAATATAGAAGAAAGCACACAAGAAGAATCGGCGCCCCAAACAGGACAAGTTAAAGACGAAACAACAGAAATAGTGCCACAAGTAAATCCAGAAGCAGAACAAGTTGAAGAAAAAGCAGCAGAAACAGCACCCCAAACAGGACAAGTTAAAGACAAAACAACAGAAGCGGCTTCAAAAGCAGAGCAAGCTCAAGACAAAACAGCAGAAGTGGCACCCAAAGCAGAGCAAGCTCAAAACGAAACAACAGAAATAGTGCCACAAGTAAATCCAGAAGTAGAAAAAGTTGAAAAAAAGTGGCAGAAGTAGCATCCCAAACAGAGCCAATTAAAGAAGAAAGCGCAACAGCTAACATAAATGATACGAAATCAGCAAAAAATGATTACGCTAAAGTAGCCAATGTATCTGATAGTGAAGCTGAGAAAATAATCGGTCAATTAAACTTAGATCCACAAAATATGACTACTGAAGCATTACAATTTGCGTTAAACCAATTAGCAAATGAACAAAACGCAAATAAACGATTTGCAACAGCGTTAAGATCAGTCTCACCAAGAAATACAGAAGCTTTAAATATTAGTGCTAATGATGTACCAAGTGCATTAATGCCTTATTCTGGTTCACAAGTGATTGAAGCCGATGCAATTGCAAATGGTTACATAAAAAGTCAAACAGACGCTACAAATGCGCCAAATACACTGTCGGGTAGAGCATGGTTAGTTGATCATGGTACGCCCTCTACTATGGCAAATGGTTTAACACCAGTTACAGAAGGTACCAAAGTTTATTTACAATGGATTGATAGCGACGGAGCTGTCTCACCTACTTATGTTGCAAGTACAACAAATCAATTAAGCTCAGCTGATGGATCTCAAGTTGGACCAGGTTCATACGCGTTTGATTTAAGAGAAGCATGGATAGATGCAAATGGTAAAGAACATAAATATCATGCAATTGCAGGACAATATTATAGATTATGGATTGAAGATTTCCAAACACCAAATGGTAATAATGTATCTATGCTTCGACAAGCGGGTGGATTTTTTCCAGGTTCATATGTAAATTCTGTAAGTAGTTCAAACTTAGGCCAATTTCCATTAATTGGTACGAATATGCAACGTACAGGTATTTATATGGCTATTGACTCTACAAATGGATATATGGCTGCAGATCGTTCTGAATGGATACATGATGAATTGGGGCCAATAAGTGCACCGTCAGTAGATTTAAATGCTAAAAATAGTATTTCAGGGAAAGTTTGGTTAGAAACGGGTGCAGGAGATTACGCTAACTCTGCTACAGGGCCTAATGACAACGGCAATGACCCACAAGCTGTTGGTTATACAGTAGTTATATCTTCTTTAACCAGTGAAGGTGCGCAAGCATATGAAGCCCAAGTGGAAAGTTTACCAGAAAGTGAGAGAGCTGACGCTGCTAAAAATTTATTAACAGATCATCCTGAATATATTTCAGCAACCGTTTATGGTGAAACAGATGAAGGCGGTAAATACACATTAAGATTCCCTGATGGCACACTGAATGACCAATATATCTATGGTTATGTCATGGACCCCGAAGGTAATATGATAAAATCTTATTCTTCTTATACGAGTCCACAATTTAGAACACCAAATAGTAACTTATCATGGACACCACAAACAGCACCTGCACAAAATTTGGTTGCAAATCCAATGTGGTATAACGTGAATTTTGCATTAGTACCAACTACAAAGATTGATTTAGAAATTATTGATTTTAATAATACGAATAGTCCAGCGGTTCCAGGCGATGTAGTGAATATTGATTTGACCGGTAGTAAGTTATCACCCCTTCCAACACACATTGAGTGGAGAGATAAAAAAGGTAATATTGTTCAACAAACAACAGATATTACATCTTTAAAAGAAGGCGAAAAACAGTCCACATTTATAGTACCAGATACGGCAACAGATGGTGATATTTATACAGCTTATCTTGTTGTAGGTGGTAATGACGTTGCAGCAGATTCATTTATCATTAAAATAACAGATGCACGTAAGTACGAACCATCTACAGAAGGTATCAAGAAAGATTACGGTACACCGACAACAGCGGAAGATGTGACAAGTTCAGTAACGGTACCCGGTTATCCAAGTCAAGGAGACCAACCGGTTATTACAGTGGATGACCCAACACAATTACCGGACGGTAAGACGCCAGGTAAAACCGAAGTAGATGTAACAGTAACGTATCCAGATGGCACAACAGACCACATTAAAGTACCAGTAACTATTGGAGGTCAAGCAGAAAATGAAGTGTATGAACCATCTACAGAAGGTATCAAGAAAGATTACGGTACACCGACAACAGCGGAAGATGTGACAAGTTCAGTAACGGTACCCGGTTATCCAAGTCAAGGGGACCAACCGGTTATTACAGTGGATGACCCAACACAATTACCGAACGGTAAGACGCCAGGTAAAACCGAAGTAGATGTAACAGTGACGTATCCAGATGGCACAACAGACCACATTAAAGTACCAGTGACTGTTGGAGGTCAAGCAGAAAATGAAGTGTATGAACCATCTACAGAAGGTATCAAGAAAGATTACGGTACACCGACAACAGCGGAAGATGTGACAAATTCAGTGACCGTACCAGGTTATCCAAGCCAAGGAGACCAACCGGTTATTACAGTGGATGACCCAACACAATTACCGAACGGTAAGACGCCAGGTAAAACCGAAGTAGATGTAACGGTGACGTATCCAGATGGCACAACAGACCACATTAAAGTACCAGTAATCGTTGGAGCAGATACACAAGCGAATATAAACAACCCAGGTTACGCTCATGCGACTGTTAAACCAGGTGAAACAGTTAAAGTACCGCAAACTGGTGACAATACAATGCCAGATAGTTCTAAATATGATATAGCTACTAATCAAGTCCCTGCAGGATGGAAAGTATCTGTGAATGCTAATACTGGTGAATTAACTGTTAATCCACCTAAAAATGCTATGACTGGCACATCAGTAGTAATTCAAGTGACAGTAACATACCCAGATGGCTCTTCGGAAACTGTGCCATCCAAAGTATCGGTAGATGATATAATCCAACTTCCAGCGCCAACAGTTAATCCTGTAGATGATAATGATACTGAAATCACAGGTTCAAATGGTACACCAGGCAATACTATTGTAGTCACATTTCCAAATGGTAGTACATCAGAAGGAACAATTGATGAAAATGGTAATTGGAAAGTTGATGTACCTAAAGGAGTAAGCCTAAATAAAGGTGATATCATTATTGCTGTTGAAAAAGATAAAGATGGTAACGTATCTGGTCCAACGAATATCGTTGTAGGTGAAAACTGTGACATGTCTCCTAATAATAGTTCAGATAAAGAAAAAATTGAAACGCCAAAAGATGAAAATATCCTAGAAAATGAACCTAGCGTAAACTTGTCTGGAAATAAAGCTTATGAAGCTCATACAAATACCGCAGTGAAGAACAGTAAACAAACAGATGTTAAAAATAGCGAATTAAAACATAAAGGTGTAAATATAGACTCAGGTAAGAGCAGTAAACAAGACGCCATTAAAGAGAAAGCACTGCCAGAAACTGGAGAAACTACTCATAATACTACAATGCTTGGAACATTATTTGCAGCATTTGGTTCATTACTATTATTCAGAAGACGTAGCAAGCACAATGAAAATAAATAATTAATCACTTAAAAGGCTGGGCTTTACGCCCAGTTTTTTAATTAGAACCCAATATCATTACTATGATATCGATACTGAAAACAAGGACATATTAAAAATGGAAAAAATTAATGCTCAATAAAAGAGGTAACTTCATATTTTCGTTTCTTTGCGTACATAATACGTTATTTTCCATGAAGATAACGGCTCCTACGACTTCAGTTTATTTTTTCAAAATGTATTCATCTCATTTAATAGTTCTCTACATTTTAACAAACTTCTACTATTACTAAACAAATTTCATTTATAAAGAGAAAATGGATATTTATATTTTGAATGTATCAGAAAAAAGTAATAGCCATATCATTATTAAATTAATTTCCCTTTTATTTCTTCCAAATTTTAATTTAATATTTACTTAAATTGATTTTCAAAAGTATGATATATTTTTAATAATTAAATACTTATGTAAAACATTTTAAGAACTAGAAATTAAAGGCGGTTGGGCTTTGAAGAAACAAAGGTTAAAGTTAAGCACGTTGATCATTATTGTAGTATGTATTGTCGTATTGGTTTCATTGCTTATCACTAGCGTATTGATTAGTAATACAATTAGGGATACGATACATCAAACGACTGAAGAAAAGGCTGAGGTTATTGGCAAGACGGTGGCACAGTCTCAAGTGGTGCAATCTACTTTGAAAAAGAAAAACAATGATAACAGTATACAAGCTTACGTATCTGACATACAACAATCAACGGATGTGAGTTTTATCGTTGTGATGGATATGAAGGGAATCCGAATGTCGCACCCTAATGAAAAGTTAATTGGTAAACATTTCAAAGGTGGCGATGAAAAAGAAGCACTTCATGGTAAAGTGAGTGCTTCTATTTCTAAAGGAACGCTGGGTGAATCATTGAGGTCATTTACGCCTGTTTATGCGAATGGAAAACAGGTTGGCGTCGTGGCTGTTGGTGTGCCAATGAAAAGTGTTTATGAAGCCCTTGCAGATGGCAATAAGAAGATTATCGTTGGTTCAATCATTGGGTTGATTGTCGGAGCTATTGGTGCATACATGCTTTCTAGGTATATTAAGAAAATTTTACTGGGTTTAGAACCGTCGACGATTGCTAAGATACTTGGAGAAAGAAATACGATGTTACAATCTGTTCATGAAGGTGTCGTGGCTGTTGATAAGGAAGGTAAGATTAATTTAGTGAACAAATCAGCGATGGATATATTTAAACAAGCAAATCTGAAAGGTAACCCTATCGGTATGAAGATTGACGATTATATGGCGTCTACACAGCTACCGAAAGTACTTGAATTAGGTGAACCGGAACGAGATGAGGAGCAGAATATTAATGGTGTAAAGATTTTGGTCAATAGAGTGCCACTTATTGTAAATAAAGAAATTGTTGGTGCGATTTCAACATTTAGGGACAAGACAGAGGTAAACAAGCTTTCCGAACAATTAGTAGGTGTGCAGACATATGCAGATACTTTACGCGCACAATCGCATGAGTTCAGTAATAGATTGCATGTGATTTCTGGCATGTTGCAAATGGAACATTATGAGGATTTAAAACAATATATATATGATATTGTTGAATTAGGTAGCCAAGAGCATGGTCATATTACTTTATATAAAAAACCATACGCTATGCGTATGGTGCAGTATGGTTATACCGTTGTATTAAAAATTGCATCTCTACGTGCTAAAATAATATTTGGTCAGCCAACCAAAATTAACAACATGAGGAGATGCAATTTATGTCATCAGACACAAATAGTTTAGCACATACAAAATGGAATTGTAAGTATCACATTGTCTTCGCTCCTAAATATAGAAGGCAAATTATTTATGGAAAAATAAAGAAAGATATTGGATTAATATTGCGACAGTTGTGTGAAAGAAAAGGTGTAGAAATTATTGAAGCTGAAGCATGTAAAGATCATATTCATATGTTAGTTAGTATTCCACCAAAATTAAGTGTTTCCCAATTTGTAGGATATTTAAAAGGGAAGAGTAGTTTATTGATTTTTGATAGACATGCACATTTAAAATATAGATATGGAAATAGAAAATTTTGGTGTAAAGGGTTTTACGTTGATACAGTTGGAAGAAATAAAAAAGTTATAGAAAATTATATTCGTAATCAATTACAAGAGGATATCGTTGCAGAGCAATTAACGCTTGTCGAATATATAGACCCATTTACTGGCGAAGAAACTAGAAAGAAAAAATAAACAACCCTTTTAAGGGTTGCTGGGAAAGTAGTACATATGGCTGATCTTCTCAGAGCCCTTATCAGGGCTGGTCAGTAACAAAGGCTTATAGCCGCAGAACAAACCACCCGTTATACGGGTGGTTTTGATTCGAAAATCAAAGATGCTGCATTGGCTGGTTTTTTAATAGGCAAATTAAGTTTAGCGCGAGAAGAGCATGTTAAATTATCTATTGTGAGTCATACCACCATCCCTGAACCGGAACATTCGCATATCACGCATGAAATGATTACGATTATAGGTAATTTAATAGATAATAGTATAGATTCTTTAGTGGTATCTGCTATTAAACAGAAAACGATTGATGTCCATTTGAAATATACAAACGGTACATTAACTATAGATATCGTAGATTCAGGCTTAGGTTTAAAAAGTGAGCTGGCTCATCAAATATTTGAAAAGGGCTATTCTTCTAAAGGCGAGCATAGAGGATATGGACTATACCTTGTTCAACAAAGTGTAGAGAAACTCAATGGAGATATTAATATAGCTTCTAATGTGGAAGGCAACGTGACGTTTTCAGTCGTTATAAGCTATTCAGAAAAGGAAGATCATAAATGGTGAATATATTAATTGTTGAAGATGATCCGATGGTTGCACAAATTAATCTGCAATTTATTGAAAAAATAAATAATCAAACTTCAGTAGATATCGCAAAAAATGTTAAAGAAGCTATGAGTATCATAGAAAATAAAGTGGTTGATTTATTATTATTAGACATATACATGCCTGAAGAAAATGGGTTAACATTTCTTAAATATATAAGAGAACAAGGTTATAAAATAGATGCTATACTCATTACAGCAGCTTCAGATGTTGAGCAAATCCAAACTGCATTTCGATACGGTGCTGTTGATTACTTAATCAAGCCCTTTGAATTTGAGCGCTTTAAGCAATCATTGTTACGTTATAAAAAAGGGCAGACATTTTTTAATAAAACGGAGAATATCAACCAATCTGATATTGATGGTGAATTGCTTAATAAAACAATCGCTGGGAATGAATCAGAGCTTAAATTACCAAAAGGTGTTACGAAAGAAACATTACAAGTAATTGTTAAGAAAATGAATGATTTTAAAGGCAATGAATTTTCTACAGACGAAATCTCAAAGCATGTTGATATTTCGAGAGTATCTGTAAGAAAATATTTAAAATTTTTAACGGAAATAGAAGTCTTAGAGGAATCTTTAAATTATGGTATCGGTCGTCCGATTTATTCGTATAAATTAAAGCAGGACCATTTGAAGTATTTAAAAGCGTATATGGATTGATGTGAAAAAATTGCCGAATTAAAAGGGATATACACTTAATTCGGTTTTTTTAATTACAAAAAGATAATTAAAATTTCATAAACTATAAATTTGCTCCTCTTATGAATAGAATGGGTTTATCGATAATGAGGGGGGTAGTCATGGACACGAAAACAAATTTGAAAGCGCTTACTAATCAGGAAGTGCCGCTAAATAATAAGTTTAAAAGTATAGCAAAAAAGTTAATTAATATTAAAGTAGGTGTATTGCCATTACCACTTTATTTAATTTTAGCTGCAATTATATTCGTTGCTTCTATATATAATACATTACCTGCAGACATGATTGGAGGATTTGCTGTAATCATGATTTTAGGTATTTTACTAGGAGACCTTGGCCAAAAAATACCGATTTTAAAAGATATCGGTGGGCCAGCTATTTTGGCCTTGCTTGTCCCATCTATTTTAGTCTTTTTGGATGTGATTCATTCGACTTCTATGGAAACGGTTACGACGTTGATGAAGACGTCTAACTTCTTATATTTCTATATTTCTTGTTTAGTAGTTGGAAGTATTTTAGGTATGAATAGCAAAGTATTAATTCAAGGATTTACGCGTATGTTTGTGCCTTTGCTAGTGGGAACAGTTCTAGCAGTTACTGCAGGTTTATTTGTTGGTTTATTGTTAGGTTATGATATAAAACACACATTATTTTATATCGTTGTTCCTATTATTGGTGGTGGTATCGGTGAAGGGATTCTACCCTTATCCATTGCGTATTCATCTATATTAGGAGACTCAGCTGAATCATTCGTTTCTCAAATGATTCCAGCAGCCGTAATTGGTAATATATTCGCAGTTGTTACTGCAGGCGTTATGATGCGCGTAGGAGAAAAATATACAAAACTTTCTGGCAATGGAAAACTAGTAAAATCTGAAAGCACTGAGGAAAGTATAGACAATAAAAAAGAAAAAGATAAAGTAATTGATTTCTCACTTATGGGAGCAGGGTTGCTGATTGCTTGTAGTTTCTTTATTGTTGGCACACTTGGTCAAAAATTCATTGGTATACCGGGCCCAGTTATTATGATTCTATTTGCAACGTTGATTAAATGTTTGAAAGTCATGCCTCATAAAATGGAGAATGGCGCACATAATTTATATAAATTTGTCTCTACAAGTTTGACGTGGCCATTAATGGTAGGTCTTGGGATGTTGTACATACCTTTAGAAGACGTTGTTAAAATTGTAACGCCAGCATACGTGGTGATATGTGCTTCAGTTGTATTAACGATGATTATTTCAGGTTATTTTGTAGGTAAATTGATGAAAATGTACCCGGTAGATGCTGCTATTGTCACAGGTTGTCATAGTGGTCTAGGCGGTACCGGGGATGTAGCCATATTATCAGCGTCTAAACGTATGGCGCTCATGCCATTTGCACAAGTTGCGACAAGGATAGGTGGCGTTTCAACGGTTATCATAGCAACATTTTTATTGAAAATTTTAAGTTAAATCATAATAATATATAAGGGGTCACTAACATGTCAGAGAGAAATGAAAATATAGATTCAATCACTTTACATCATGAACATTCAGGTAAAATAGAGATTACAAGTAGCGTAGAGGTTAACACTGAACAAGATTTGAGTGTCGTATATACGCCAGGGGTATCTGAAGTATGTAAAGCCATTACCAAAGATGAAACAAAAGCAAATACATTGACCGCACAAGGTAATATGATTGCCGTAATTACGGATGGCACGGCTGTACTTGGATTAGGAGACATTGGTCCGAAAGCAGCTATACCAGTTATGGAAGGTAAAAGTATTTTATTTAAACAACTCGCAAATGTAGACGCATTTCCTATATCTTTAGATACAAAAGATACTGAAGCAATTATATCTATTATAAAAGCATTACAGCCTAATTTTGCAGGGATTAATCTAGAAGACATAGCTGCGCCACGTTGTTTTGAAATTGAAAAAAGATTGATTGATGAGCTGGATATTCCAGTGTTTCATGATGATCAACATGGCACAGCTATCGTTGTACTTGCAGCGTTAATTAATGCACTGAAAGTTGTTCAAAAAGAAAGTGATTATGCAAAAATTATTATTAATGGTGCAGGTTCAGCGGGTATCGCAATTGCTAAGTTATTGTTAGAAGCTGGGTATAAAGACATTACGCTGGTTAGTCTAGAGGGCGTCTTGAACAAAGCAGAAACATGGATGAACAAAGCGCAACAAAATATTGCAAGTTGTACAAACCCCGATGACCAAAAGGGGACATTGGATGATGTTATACAAAATGCAGATGTATTTATTGGTGTGTCAGGTCCAAAAGCTTTAACGGAAGCACATGTAAGATCGATGAACGATGACCCGATTATTTTTGCATTAGCAAATCCAACGCCAGAAATATACCCAGAAGAAGCAGTTGGAGCTGGTGCGGCTATTGTTGGTACAGGGCGTTCAGATTACCCGAATCAAATCAATAATTTATTAGCTTTTCCTGGTATTTTTAGAGGTGTGTTAGACGCACATGCAAATGAAATCACCACAGATATGAAAATAGCGGCGGCTAAGGCAATTGCTGACACCATAGGGGAGGAGCAACTAACACCGGATTTTGTCATTCCACATGCATTAAATCCACATGTTGCTCATGAGGTAGCAGGAGCGGTTAAGCATCATGCGAAAAATGGAGAGAAAGTATTGATATAACGTAAAGTTGATATGAAAAACGCTAGAGTTGGTTGCTTTTTATAAATCACCACAATTGCACAAAGAAAGGATGGTTGCTACTGAAATTAAGTATGAGTCATTCCTTTTATAATTGTTCAACTTCCATACAATTTTTTAAGAGAAATAATGGTTCACTTAACCTTTTATATTTAATCGTAAAAACACTCATATGATATGCAAAAGCATAGTATCATTGGTCGGATGATATTGAAATAACTTATAAAAGATGTCACTTATAAATGAGGGAGCCGTATCCAAGTTGTAATCACCTTCTAAATAAGTGAAATTCAAATTTAAAAAAGCATATCATAGCCGTGTATAATGATTGGGCGTGATGTCTGAACGTACATGTACGATTGTTTAAAGTTATTATCAGTTAATATAAGTTATGATAAAATTAAGCATATACTAAATAGACAGTTATCATTTTATCGACCAAAACAGTAACATTTATAGGCTATATCTTAGCGTATCAGCACATTTGACTATTATTAGCTGAGCGACGCATATCGTACGTGTGCATTTAATCATAGTTATTACGTTATGATTTAAATAACTAAAAGATAAATAACAATCAAAAAGGAATGTGAATTATGGAAGAAAATAATAACGATTATGAAAATTTGTTGTTTTACTTTGCATATAAAACCTTTGTAAATACAGCAGATGAAATAATCGAAGAATATGGTTTGAATAGACAACACCATAGATTTTTATTTTTTATCGAAAAAGCGCCGGGTATTACAATTAAAGATCTCTTGAAAAGTATGGAAATTTCTAAACAAGGTAGCCATGCAACATTGAAAAAATTGAAGGATGAAGCATTTATTATCGAAAAACAAACCGAAGCGGATAAGCGTGTTAAAGCACTCTATCCTACAGAAAAAGGTACGAAATTAGTTCATGAATTAAATAAAGCACAAAACGATTTGTTTAGAGATATTCAAAAAAAAGTTGGTAATGATTGGTATGCAATTATGGAAGCATTTGCTTCTTATCGTACAGGATTTCAGGAAGTAAAATATCTAAAAGATGATGTAAAAAAATAAATAAAATTAATTTTTAAAACATAGTGGGGCGTCACTATGTTTTTTTATTTGAAAAGGAAAATTCACGATAATTAAGTCAACATTTTTGACCTTTATTATTAATCGCGTTATATTTGCAATGTAAGAAATAAAGAGAAAAAGGGGAAATGATTAATGCAAAAACGCGTAGGACAATATTTAATGGACGCGATTAGTGCTGTAGGCGTTGATAAAGTTTTTGGAGTACCTGGAGATTTTAACCTTACCTTTTTAGATGACATTATCCATCGTGATGACATGGATTGGGTAGGTAATACAAATGAATTAAATGCGAGTTATGCTGCAGACGGTTACGCAAGAATGAAAGGTATTAGCGCTATGGTTACAACATTTGGTGTAGGTGAACTCAGCGCTGTAAATGGTATAGCAGGAGCTTATGCGGAGCGTGTGCCTGTCATAGCAATTACAGGTGCACCGACTCGCGAAGTCGAAAAAGCTGGTAAATATGTGCACCATTCATTGGGTGAAGGCACTTTCGACGATTATCGTAAAATGTACAAACACATTACAACAGCCCAAGGATATATTACACCTGAAAATGCACAAGTTGAAATACCACGATTAATTGATGCAGCATTAAATGAAAAACGCCCGGTTCATATGCATCTACCTATTGATGTTGCAGCCCAAAAGATTGAAGTAGAAAAGCCGTACTGTTATGTAACGCCGGAAAAACAAGATGTTTCTAGCTATATTAAAAGAATAGAAGATAAATTGAAAACTGCAAAACAGCCATTAATTATTGCAGGACATGAAATTAATAGTTTTGATTTACATGAAGCACTTGAACAATTTGTTAATCAAACGCACATTCCAGTCGCACAATTATCCCTTGGTAAAGGTGCGTTTAACGAACAAAATGATTACTATATGGGCATATATGATGGTGAGATTTCAGACGAGCCAATCAAATCATATGTAAATGGTAGTGATGTTATTTTAAATATTGGCGCTAAACTCACAGACTCTGCAACGGCAGGTTTCTCATATCAATTTAATTTAGATGATGTGATTATGATTAACCATCACAATTTCAAAGTGGATGCATTACATGCAGAAGAGGTGAGACTGACAGACCTCTTAGAAGGGTTGTTAGAAATGGATTATGTCAGTGATGTAAATTATCCACATTATCACGTTTCCGAACATAAAGAAATTGAATTAATTGATCATCCATTAACACAATCAACTTATTTCAAATTAATGCAAAGTTTTATAAAACCCAAGGACATCATTCTTGCAGAGCAAGGTACATCTTTCTTTGGTGCGTATGATTTAGCCTTGTATAAAGAAAATAAATTTATTGGTCAACCGTTGTGGGGATCAATTGGTTACACAATGCCTGCAACGCTCGGTACACAAATTGCAGATAAACAACGCCGAAATTTGTTGTTAATTGGTGATGGCTCGTTACAATTAACGGTTCAAGCGTTATCAACAATGATTCGTGAAGGCTTAAAACCAGTTATATTTGTAGTGAATAATGATGGTTACACCGTTGAGCGTAAAATTCATGGCGAAACAGCATCATACAATGATATAAATATGTGGGATTATAAAATGTTACCATTTGTATTTGGTATGAAAGAAGATGATGTCAAAATACACAATGTAACAACAAGTATTGAATTAGAAAAAACATTAAAAGATATTGATGACACTCCGAATATTATGCACTTTGTAGAAGTTCATATGGATATACACGATGCACCAGCAAAACTCAATGAAATTGCTAAAGCTTTTGCAAACCAAAATAATTAAGAATTTAAAAATTTAATAAGCGCTTTCTTTTAAGTTATAATAATATGACATCATTAGTATCATAGTAATCTAAATAAGTATTACTGCAAAAAGCATTTAAACAAAGGAGAGATTTTAATGACAGTAAATAGTAAAGATTATATTGATGAGACTTATGGTTTATTTATAAATGGCGAGTTTGTTAATAGTGACAGTGGTGAAACGTTGGAAGTTGTAAATCCAGCCACAGGGGAAACACTATCAAGTATTGCAAAAGCTAATGACGCAGACATAGATAAAGCTGTGGCAGCAGCACAGGAAGCATTTGAATCTTGGCGTTTAACATCTAAAACAGAACGCGCTAATTTATTAAGAAAAATTAGCGATAAAATAATGGAAAACAAAGACAAAATTGCTACGATTGAAACGTTAAATAACGGTAAACCGATTCGTGAAACGGCAGGCATTGATATACCGTATGCTGCAAAACATTTTAATTACTTTGCAAGCGTTATCGAGACACATGAAGGTTCAGTTAATGATATTGATAAAGATACAATGAGTATTGTACGTCATGAACCTATAGGTGTGGTAGGCGCCGTTGTAGCTTGGAACTTCCCAATGTTATTAGCAGCGTGGAAGATTGCGCCAGCTATTGCAGCAGGTAATACAATTGTGATTCAACCGTCTTCCTCTACACCTTTAAGCTTATTAGCGGTAGGTAAGATTTTCCAAGAGATTTTACCTAAAGGCGTCGTTAATATCGTAACGGGTAAAGGTTCAGAATCAGGAAATGCCATTTTCAACCATGAAGGTGTGGATAAATTATCATTTACTGGCTCAACCAATGTGGGATATCAAGTAGCTGAAGCTGGGGCAAAACGTATTGTTCCTGCAACGTTAGAACTCGGTGGTAAGAGTGCCAACATGATTCTGGATGACGCAAACTTAGATTTAGCGGTTGAAGGTATACAACTAGGCATTTTATTTAACCAAGGAGAAGTATGTAGTGCTGGATCACGCTTACTCGTCCAAGAAGGCATCTATGATGAATTAATTTCAAGACTGAAAGAAGCATTTTCAAATATTAAGGTTGGCGACCCATTAGATGAAAATACGCAAATGGGCAGTCAAACGAGCCAAGAGCAATTGGAAAAAATCCAGTCTTATATTGACTATGCAGAAAAATCTAACGCTGACATTTTAACTGGCGGTAAACGTATAACGCGTAATGGTTTAGATAAAGGTTATTTCTTAGAACCGACATTAATAGCAGTTAACGATAATGATCATAAATTGGCACAAGAAGAAATATTTGGACCAGTGTTAACGATTATCAAAGTGAAAGACGACCAAGAAGCAATTAAAATCGCTAACGATTCTGAATACGGTCTAGCAGGAGGCGTGTTTTCACAAAATATTAACCGTGCATTAAATATTGCGAAAGCTGTAAAAACAGGTCGAATCTGGATTAATACGTATAACCAAGTGCCTGAAGGTGCACCATTTGGTGGTTATAAAAAATCAGGAATCGGGCGTGAAACATATAAAGAAGCATTGAGTAATTATCAACAAGTTAAAAATATATTTATTGATACAAGCAATGAACTTAAAGGCTTATATTAAAATGACCAAAACTTATACCACACATATGTATATCTAGATAAATTTAATATGGGTGTTTATTGTGATAAATACAATTAAAAGGAGGGGCCGTATTGCGGTCCCTCCTTTTTAATAGCTAAAAATTTTTATAAAAGCGGGCGCTCATCATTTCAAATTAAAAATTTATTTTCACGAATTTTAATGTTTATATATGGTTGCTATCAACCAAGGAATCACTTCCTGTAATGGGCATCGCTTCAGTAAGTATGATGCGCTTATTAACTTTCATTATCTGTTATTAAAATAAAAGTCATATACCATAAAACCCGACTATCCTTATAGAAATTATAATTTTAATATTGACGTCGTATATAATTTTAGCTATATTAACTAGCATAGATATTTTCAGAAAATTCTATTTATTAAAATTTGTTATAGAAAATGAATAAAGTCATTCCTGATCTTTATATCCCCTCAACAATGAGTATAAATGATAAAAACAACTACAATATAGGAGGAATAATATATGCCAAACAAGCAGATACATTTTAACGGATTCGTGCAAAACTCTCCGTCTCCACATTCATCTGGATTATGGAAACATGAAAAAGATCAAGGCGCGAATCATAATCAATTAGATTATTGGACAGATATTGCACAAACATTAGAAAGAGGCAAATTTGATTCTATATTTATTGCAGACGTATTAGGAACGTATAGTGTTTATAATGGATCGAGTGATGCTGCAATTAGACATGCAGTTCAGCTGCCTGCGCATGATCCGATACCTATTATTTCTGCTATGGCTGCCGTTACAAAACATATTGGATTTGCGCCAACAATATCTACCACATATGCGAAACCTTATAGTTTAGCTAGACAATTATCTACATTAGACCACTTAACAAATGGGCGATTAGGTTGGAATGTTGTAACTTCTTACTTAGAAAGTGAAGCCATTAATTTAGGTCTTAAAGAAAGGTTGCCAAAAGACTTAAGATACAATAGAGCAGATGAATTCCTCCAGGTTGTTTATAAACTTTGGGAAGATAGTTGGGAAGATGGCTCAGTTGTTAATGATAAAGAAAGTGATATATATGCAGATGCTAACAAGGTACATAAAATTAACCATGGAGGTGAATTTTTTAGTGTTCCTGGGCCTCATTTGGTTGAACCGTCTCCACAAAGAACGCCCGTATTATTTCAAGCAGGCGCTTCAGAAAAAGGTAAAACATTTGCAGCTAAACATGCAGAAGCGGTTTTTACAAAACATACTTCATTAGAATCATTAAAAAACTATGTCAATGATATACACACAAGAGCAGAAAAATACGGAAGAAATAAGGAAGATCTTTTGGTTTTTCCTATGGTGCTTCCTATTATTGGAGAAACTGAAGAAAAAGCCTATCAAAAATATAGAGCATTAACAGAACACATCAGTTACGAAGGCTCAGCTTCATTATTAAGTGGCCACACAGGCATTGATTTTTCTGAATATGACCCAGACCAGTATATAGAAGACATTGAGACCGAAGCCATGCAAGGTAATCTTAATATTTATACTAAAGACCCAAACTATAAATGGACCTTAAGAGAAGCTGTGAAAAACCACGGACTTGGAAATGGCACGGTTAAATTTATAGGAACGAAAGAACAAGTAGCAAATCAATTTGAAACATGGGCGATTGAGGGTGGAGCGGCTGGCTTTAATATCGCTCAGAGTTATTCTCCGGGCACATTTGAAGAGTTTGTTGATGAGGTTATTCCTGAATTACAAAAGAGAGGTTTATATAGAACAGAGTATGAAGGAAGCACACTTCGTGAGCATATGTTTGGCAAAGGTCATAAAACAATAAAAGAAAATCATCCAGCAAAAAATAATAAAAATGCACATATAAATTAAAAAAGGAGTAAAAGCGAATGGATGCAATTTCTCTTTATACATGGATAGGTTTTATATTATTTATGGTAGTCATGTTTGCTGTTGGTTATGTGAGCGCTCGTAAAATGAAAAATATCGCTGACTTTGCAACTGGGGGCGGCGCTATTGGCCCTAGAGTACTCGGATTATCATTTGCAGCAACTTATTTAAGCGCAGCAACTTTTTTAGGTTATCCTGGTTGGTCTTATGAATGGGGACTAAATAACTTATGGCTATTTTTAGCCATGTTTATCGGTGGGCCCACAGGTGTGTTAATGGTCGCTAAAAAAGTACGAAAATTGAATACAAAGCAAAAATCTTTATCGCTTCCAGATTGGTTGGGGGACTTCTATAATAGTGATATTTTACGTGTAGGTACGGGTATTATCTTACTATTTAATATTTTCTATATCGCTAGTCAGTTTGTTGCAGGCGCAAGGATTTTTGAATATTTACTGGGTATGTCATACTTTGGTGGACTTGTTTTTATCGCAGTTATCGTTGTATTGTACGTTTACGTTGGAGGCGCGCTTGCTGATATTTATACGGATGCTATACAAGTTATCATTATGGCAATTGCAGGTGTAGTGGTCTTTGTTTCTGGTGTTGTCATCTTTTGGAAAGGAAGTATTACAAGTACGTTCTCTGGTATCGTTCATAATCTAGGTAATCAAAATGAAAATTTAGTTAAAGTGTTTAATCCAGACTCTGTACATTTTAACTCTTTTAGCATGGTTTTAGGTGCTATCATCATACAATGGGCGTTTGCTTCTGCGCCTCATTTATTTAATAAGATATTAGGTCTTAAAAATGAAAAAGACTTAGGAAAAATGATCAACACGTATGTTATTGTGACCGGTCTTTGCTTATTAGTATTGTTCGGGGGCGTATTCAGTCGTGTAGCACTTGATAATAGTATTGAAACTTCAGATTTAGCGCTTCTTGAATATATTATTTGGGCTTTCCCAGCAGTGATTGTAGCACTTTTTGGCGTGGTTATATTGGCAGCAGCTATGTCAACAACAGATGGCTTATTTGTATCTATTTCCACAGTTTTCGCGAACGATATCTTTTTGAAATTTTTGGTTAAAAGAAAAATTGTTAACGTTAGTGAGGCAAAAGCCAATAAAATTGCATTTCAAATTAGTAAAATCAGTGTGCCTGTTGTCGGTTTGTTATCATTTTTATTAGTATTACAACCTCCAAAACACATGAGTGATATTATGTGGATCGGTATATCGGGTATTGCTGCCGGAACTTTAGGGCCTATTTTACATGCTATTTATGCCAAGCATAAAGCGCCAGCTAGAGCTGCAGAAATGTCTATGTTTGTAGGCTTAAGTTCGTACTTAATTATTTATTTTGGAGGGATTATCCCAAGTACTATGTCAGCAGGTGCAGTAGCAACATTTATAGGTATAGCAACGATTACAATTGCTTCATTTGTAATTAAGGTTAAAGATAATAAAAAATATGCTATAGAAGAAGGTAATAATTAATGTTTGTTAATGAAATGCTAACAATATGGTTGTACGGCTTTATAGGAATGTTTATTGCAGTAATCATTGTATTGAAAATTGCATATACAGATAAATAGATAGACGAATTATTTTAAAGGAGAATGCATATGCCACTAATAAAATTAGATATGATTAAAGGTAGAGAAAAGGAAGAAATTAAACGTATTTTAGATATCACTTATGATGTAATGTTAGACGCATTTCAAGCGCCAATTGGTGACAGATATCAGATTGTTAACCAACATGAGGATTATGAAATGCAAATATTAGATACAGGTTTAGGTGTTTCTAGGACGGAACATGTGATTGTATTTACTATAATTACAAGGCCTAGAACAAAGAATCAAAAAATTGAGTTTTATAAAAAGTTAGCAGAAGCATTAAATGAATCATTAAATATACGTAAAGAAGATATAATGATTAGTCTCGTTGAAAATACGGATGAAGACTGGAGTTTTTTCAATGGTAAAGCCCAATTCCTTACAGGCGATTTATAATATGAGAAAACTTAATTTCAATATAGGTGAAGCGTTAAGTAACGATATCATGCGATGTAAGCCTTTCAAAAATTAATTCAACGTGTAGTAATCTAGGAAAAGAACCTTATACAACAAGCCGCCAACAATTAAAATTACATTGTTAGCGGTTAAAATTTTGTATGCATATTTTCATAAATTAACATTAGTAAAGGTATTTCTACTCAATATAATATCTGTGAATATTAAATTATTAATAAATAAAATTAGAGTATTTTTAAAATTTAGAATACATGATGTTGACTTTTTTAAAGAAAAGTTCAATAGTATAAAGGCGACTTTAATCATACAGATTTAAGTAAAGTTTAATTTAAGTAAAAGTAACAATAGGTTTAACTATTGTAATATATTTATGAGGTGAAATTGTAGTGTTTAATAGTAGTGAACAATTTACTTTAGGTTTAATTATCACGGTTTATTTTATTTTTTTAATGCTCATGTCTTTATACATAAAAAGAAAAATTAAAACGTATGATGACTATAATATGGCGAGCAGGACTGTCTCCATTATTCCATTGATTTTAACATTCGTTAGCACGGGCGTCGGAGGAGCTACGTTATTAGGCTATATGGAAAATGGATATACATTAGGTATGGGACAACAGTGGATTCATATCACTATGATAAGTGCGGTTATTGTCCTTGCTGTATTTTTCTTGAAACGCATCAGGCTATTAGGAGAACAACATAATATGGTAACCATCGGTGACTATACGGCACTTCGCTACGGGGAATCAGCACGTATCCCTACGGTGCTTAGTTTCCTTTTTGCTTATTGTGCGATGACAGGCATGCAGTTTGTTGCGATTGCTTCTATTTTAAATTTAACGACGGGACTAAATATGACAACTGGAATTATAATAGGATGGATTTTGCTAACGATAAAAACGTATTTGGGCGGCTTAAAAGCGGTCGTTTGGCAAGATGTTGTTCAAGGTCTCATACTTACGGTTGGTATTGTAGTGTTATTTTTTGTGGTGATTTATTATTCAGGAAGTTGGAGTAGTATTCAAGCCAACGCTCAAAATAGTAACCAAAATCAAATGTTAGATTTTCTTAATATTACGCCTAATGAAATTTTAATCTATCTTTTAACATTAGCGTTTTATCAATTTATAAGACAAGATGTTTGGCAACGTATTTGGGTGGCCAAAAATTTGAAAACGGCAAGAAATGGTTACTGGATTTCGATGATTATAGCTGTGTTATTAGGCGCCATGACTGTATTTATTGGTGTATATAGTAAGTTTGGTTTGAATTTAAATATAACTGAAACACCATTGGTCTATTATCATGTTATTCAAGAAGTATTTCCATTTCCTGTAGTCGTAATCATGATTATAGTATTATTAGCAGCAGTCATTTCAAGTGCTGATTCCTTCTTTATTGCAGGTGCTTCATCGATTGCTAACGATATTATAAAACCAAACGTTAAAAGTTTTAGTCAAACGAAAATGCTATTATATAGCAAAATCTCGGTTTTAATCGTATCTGTGATTGCTTTAGTGTTGTCCCTCATGATTCCTGGGTTAGTAGATCTTATGGTCACAGGCACTGCGATGTCCGTGTCAGGTTTGCTAGCGCCTGTAGTTTTTGGATTGTTTTGGCAAAAACCTTCAAAAATGGCAGGTAATATATCAATGTGGAGTGGACTGATATCGGCAGTCGTTTGGCAATTGCTTGGTCATCCGTTTGGCCTCCATCCAATCTTAATTGGACTGCCGCTTTCAACTATAATATTATTACTTGTAACATTATTTGGAAAGAAAGATTACGTTCGTGTTTAAGGTACCCTATATATTATAGATTTGAACGGAAATTCATTATATAAAATCTAAAAATTAAATAGCACATATGCATTCATATACTTAAAGCGTTCAATATTGTTAGATAGACATAATTGAACGCTTTTTCCTATTCAATTTTAAAAAAGCGAATAACTCAAAATGGGTCTACTATCATTTAAGATAGTAGGTGGCATAAAAGTGCATACTTACATCAAATTATATGAGTAATATAATAAAGGTAGGTTAAGATAATCAATAACGAAATATGAAAAGGGGAGAAAGAACAATGGCTAATAGTACTTTACGTATGTTGATGCCACAGTGGCAAGGTGGAAATAATGAGGCAGGATATGCTTTAGGAGCAGAACTCTTATCGTGGTTAGCGCCAAAAAGCGATGACCCTTTAGTAGAGGTACCTATAGAATCAGACCCTGAATTATTAAAAACTGAGGAAGGTGTAGTTGCACGTCAGGCACTATTAAAACAATTGCAATCAGCAGAACATTTAATAGAGCAACATCAACCAGATAATATTGTAATATTTGGTGGTGACTGTTTAGTTGGACAAGCACCTTATGCTTATCTTAATGAACGTTATGGTGGGGATGTCGGTGTGTTATGGATAGACTCGCATGGGGATATTTCATCCCCGAAAGAAATGGAAAATGCCAATACAATGGTATTAGGTAATTTGTTAGGAGAAGGAGATCAAGCATTTGCTGACAAAGTGAAAATGCCATTGAAACCTCAAAATGTTATGTTAGCTGGTATTAAGCCAAAAGATTATGAGGCTGAACGGATTGAAGCATTAGGCATCCAAGTAGCATATCCTGAAGATTTTGAAGGAGATAGTGATATTGTTATAAAATGGATAAATGATAACAGTATTAGACATTTAATCGTTCACTTTGATGTCGATATATTGGATCCAAACCGATTCCGTTCCCAGATTTTTGCCAGTCCAGAACCAATTTCTATCAACTGGGCTGAAGGTGAAATGAATTTGGGGCAAATTGGCAGGCTCATTGACGATGTTTCTAAGCATACCAGTGTCGTTGGTTTAGGTATTACAGAACATATGCCTTGGGATGCTAACGCGTTACGTCATCTATTGAGCAAATTACCGTTGTTAAAAAATGAGTAACTAAAGAGGAAGGGAGAGAAATCATATTTTTATAAAATGATTTCTTCACTCCAATCCATCAAGTATGTGTAGGAAAAAAGAATACAAAAGCTGAAGTTATTGTATCAATGTCTATTTAAAAGTTGGATATAAGTATATTTGCATTTTTATTGTTTACTGCTAATACGATATTTAAGGTTGAAACATGATTTATGTTTCAACCTTCTTTAGTGTTAAAATAATGTATATGGGTGGTGATTTAATGAGTATGCAAGCATTTCATGGGAAAGTAAAAAATATTGACGATACGCCTTTTGGTTATACAATGTCTATTATCGGTGGTAAATGGAAAATGGTAATTCTCTATTTAATAGCTGAAAATGAAAAGGTTCGATTTAACGCGCTGAAAAGAATGATAGGTACTATAACTTATAAAACATTAAGTACACAGTTAAAAGAATTGGAAGCAAACGACATTATAATTAGAACAGAATACCCACAAATACCACCTAAAGTAGAATATTCACTTTCAGAAAAGGGCAAATCTTTAATCCCAATTTTAGAAACTATATGTGAGTGGGGCCTAGATCATTAAATAGGATAAAAACAAAATGTATTAAAATTTAACTATGTATCGTTTTAATTTATATCAATTTTTTTGACACTTAAATTATAAAAGCCAGAGATCAAAAGAACTAATATATCTCTGGCTTTATATTGTAATTGATTAAATATATAGTTGTTTAACTAATAACGTGAGTTCACTGTCTTTGCGTATAATATAGCTTATTATCACGAGTTAAAATTTGGTCGGCACACTGAACGCTTTCTGTCGATAACGCTTCAAAAAACACGCTTTATTAAATTTAACAAACTTATATGGCAATAATTTTTACCAATGAAAAATGCCATATTAAAATTGGAAAAATTTCATATAATTAATAAATTATTTTAATTCAAAATCTTTAAGCGTTGCGTCAGGGTTTAAAACTTTATCTGGATTGAACTCATTTAAAGATTGATTTGCATGTATTTTTTGAGGCAAAGTATGATTGGCTAAAGCAGCTTTACCAAGCGCAATTAAATCAGCTTCTTTATTTTTAAGCATGCTTATGGCCGTTTCAATATCCTCTAAATGCCCATTTGCAATAATGGGAACATCAGTATGACGTTTAGCGAGAGCAGCTAACGAAAGTGTATTATCATTGAAAGCAGGTTGCCAAGCTTTATACTCTGTTGTATGGATATAATCAATGCCGGAGTCAGCTAGATTTTCAAAAATAACTTGAGCATCCTTTTCGCCACCTTCCCATTTGTAGTCAAAATCATTTACCTTACTTTGAGAAATACGGATACCCACAATAAAATCCGATGAGACTTCTGACTTAATAGCTGTAATAACTTCTAATATCATTCTGATTCTATTTTCTAATGAACCGCCATAATCATCATTTCTTTGATTGGTATACGTAGTTAAAAATTGATCTAATAAATATCCATTTGCAGCGTGGATTTCAATACCATCAAATCCTGCACATTGAGCATTTTTAGCAGTTTTCACAAAACTTTGTACAACATCCTTTATACCATCAACAGATAAAGCTTCAGGCGTTGGATATTTACCTTCGCCATTATACATTGGGCTTTTTTCTCCTTTAGGCACAATTGAAGAAGGTCCGACAGACGTATAACCAAATGCGTTACCATGTACGAGCGCGCCAGCATGCATAAGTTGAGCAATCATTTTAGAGCCGTTTTTATGCGTTGCATCCACGATATTTTTCCAAGCATCGATTTGGGTTTGAGTTACAAGACCAGGTTGGTGTTGGTACCCAGGGCTATGTGTTTCATCTATAAAAAGACCTTCAGTAATTATTAAGCCAAAGCCACCTTCAGCAAAAGAACGATAATAATTCAACATCTCAGATGTAGGGATGCCTTTTAATGTGGCGCTAATACGTGTCATAGGTGCGAGAGTTATTCTGTTTTTAACATTTAAAGTATCTAATGGTTGAAAAAACATTCAGTTCTTGACCTCCTCTAATAAATTCAATAAATCCATTTTAACTTTAGTCATGAGTTTAGTAAAATTGAAATCATTGAATCATCTGTTCAATATTTTTGAAGGAGAGATACAAATGGAATTTCGTCAATTAATTACTTTTAAAAGTATTATAGAACATGGAGGTTTTAAAGAAGCGGCGGATCAGCTAGATTATGCTCAATCTACTATAACCACACATATAAAAAATTTAGAAGAAGAACTTGAACACGAATTATTTAATCGCTTAGGTAATCATGTCACGCTCACTCATTATGGTGAGAAATTATTACCTTATGTGAAGCAATTACTACAAATCTACTATCAAATTGAGGATTTAGATGATGCACCAAAAGGCCGACTAACTATAGGTATATCTGAATCTTTAATGATATGTAGAATACCAGAAATTTTAGAAATGTATAAAAAAATTATCCTAAAGTCCAAATTTCTTTGAAATCTGTAGCACCTAATGATATTAAAGCACACCTTCAAAAAGGTGTTATAGATTTAGCGCTTATATTAGAAAATGAAAATTGGCAAAATAAACTTTTTTATATTGAAAAATTAAATACTGAAAGAATGATTTTAGCTTATAGTAATAGCAAGCAAAATTTAAATACAGCGTTATACTCAGACCAATTTTGCAGTTATCAGCCAATGCTGAAAGAATACTTTAAAATTAATTCTTGGGACGTACAAGATAGCTTTGAATTTCAAAGCATTGAAGCGATTAAACAATGTGTAGAACACGGATTAGGTATTTCAATTTTCCCCTATTTTTCAATAAAAAAAGAGTTGGAGCGTAAACAATTTACTGGAGAAGCAGTAGATGTAAATAACAAAGGCATTGCGACATTTTTGGTCTATCATCAATCTAAAACATTGTCATCATCAGAAATAGCAATGATTGAAACCATTAAAGCTTGTGCTCAAAGATGGTATTGAAAGTGTAAATATAAAACGATATCACTAAAACATTAATAGACACAAGAAAGGAATATAATTTATATAATTATTAAACGGGAATATTAACAAATAATGGTTTTTGGAAAGTGATTTTATTAATAAAACCAATCAAGATGATATTGCCCTTTGAATAAAATGATATAACCGATATAATGGGGGAGAATAACTAGGGAAAAGGTGAATTTAATGAAACAGATAAGCAATCATCATTTAAATAATAAAGCCAGATTAAATCATCAATTTAAATTATCCAGTATCGCACTTATTATGAGTACTACTTTAATTGGATATGGTTTGACCCCAGTATCATCAGCAGAGGCAAAAGATAAGACTGATTTGAACATTGAAACACATTTGGATAACGCACAATCATTAGAAAAACACATTCAAGCAGGTAAAGAAAAAATTGAAAAATTAAAGCATATTAAAGGCAGTCAAAAGCAAGCTGCTATTCAAGACATGACGGATGCTAAAAGTATAGAAGAAGTTAAAGAAATATTGAAAAAAGTCAAAAATGATAACAATGAAACCATCAAAGAACATAAAGAAAATAAAGCATCTGCTAAAGACGAAGGACAAGATGATGCTACTATAGAAGAGGAAAATAAACATACGTCATCTGAAGGCAAGGAAAATGTCGAGTATGCGCTAGATGACCGAAAACAACCAATTGCTAATAAAGAAAATTTTACTCATAGTGAACCAACAGACAATAAAGCCCTAATAAACCAAGATAATAGTCAAGCGCAAACGTCTGATGTGCGTACACCTAGCAAAGATACAAAACAAAACATAGACCAATTGGTTGATGATGTGGTTACCTTGTCTAATAAAGTTGACGGGGGCAAACTAAACGATCGCCCTAAAGTATCACAGGAGGCCAAAGATAGTGAAGAGGAAGGCAATCCAACTACAATCTCAGAAAAGGATAACAACACTGTTGAAGGGAACGACCCAAACAGTGGTGTATTAAAAAATACGTCTTATGCTGAGCATAACCCAACGCCACAATTAGAGGCAATTAAAAAAGATATTGATAAAGTGATGACAAGCCATTCCCAAGCAAAAGATCATTTAGATGATTATGTCGAAAATAAAGCTGCGAATCTACAAACATTAGAATCTAAGCTTTCTGAGCGAGATTCAATATCGGCTGAAAATAAAGAGAAATTGAAGGCAGAAATAAAGCAAACAGAGCAAAGTTTAAAAGAACAAGATGATATTGTATTGAATCATTTAAAATCTGTAGATAATAAAGAACAAGCTGTTAAGAATATTGTTAACGATACATTTGACGAAAAACGTGCCCAATCTATATTGGAACGCATAGATACAGATGGTAAAACAGACCAACAAATTGCAAGTCAAGTGATTAGCCAGTTAGATGACTTATCTACGACTACGAGTGATGATATTTTACAATCTATGTTTAATGAAACAACTGATAAAGAAGCGTTAATTAAAACCATATTATCAACACAATTAGACCATACGGATGCATCCGAAATCGCTGAAAAAATTATGCATGACAATCCCACTAATGATCAAATTGTAGCATTAATGAAACATTATTTCGGCGACAATGTTACAAGTGATGATATTTTAGAACAGATATTAGACCAATCTCAAAATAAACGTAAAGCTTTAGAAACGATGTTGGCTACTCAATTAAATGATGCGAAAGCTAAAGCGCTTGCTGATGTTATTGCTAAAAAAGAAGACGCTAAGCATAACTTAGTTGACTTAATGAAATCTGGCGTTGATCAGCAGTTGAATGATTTATTAAAGGTAGATAAAGATATAAGTCAATTTAAAGAGAATATACATGGTATATTCGAACCATTAAAACATACACCAAATCTTTCGAATACATTGAGTGGCAGTTTGTTAGACAAAGATATAGAAACACCGACATTAGGTAACGATGTACAACGCTTTGAAACGCCAAGTTTATTAAGCGGTTTACTCAGTGGCCACAATATATTAGATGGCGTCCGAGATATACCTAACCCTTCACCTGGCCGCGCTTTGTCTCTGGGTGGATCAGAAGGTTTTTTAAGTGGTTTGTTCGATGATGAGGGTAATTTCTCTTTACCTGATGCAGGCACCGTAGCTAAAAAATCAACCATCCTATTTGGCGTTGTATTGCTAGCTGTAGGTGGCGGACTCATATGGTTTGCTAAGCGTAAAAAATCAAAAGAATCGTAAATTATAAATATATGGAACGTGGGCCAGACCGTTCACTATAATATAAGTGAAATGCGCCATTCAAAGTGAACACTTGTAAGTGAAACTTTTGAATGGCGCATATTTATTTTGGCGGAAAAAGCCATTTTAAATTAATTGTTTTTACCTGTAATATAACTTAATTCCTTTGCATCATCTGCATCGATAGTTCTATAAGAAACGACACCGAGCCCTTTAACGTTGGACTCTGAAATAATGATAGAACCATCATCATTAACTTTTTCTACAAAGGCTACATGACCGTACATCGCATCTGCACCCTGTTGGCCTGCCTCAAATACAACGGCGGTGTGTGCTTTTGGCGTTGAAGCCACCGTATAACCTTTTCTCTCGGCGCGATTATTCCAATTTCTTGCATCACCTAAGTCTCCACTCACAAATTGGTCGAACTGTGCCATACGATTGTAAACATACCACGTGCACTGACCGTGGGGGTAAGGCGTATCATTTGTAGTTTCTGAAAATGGTTTGAAATCTGAATCATCATTGTCGTTATTCACTTTATAATCATCTAAATTCGGCATTTGTTTATGATCTAACTGTGTTAAGTCATAGTGTTTGATAATACTGTTCAATTTGTCTGCGTATTGTGAATCAGTCGCGTATGTGGTAGCTAAATGGGCAGTCGCTGAACGGTAGCTATGTGCTTCACTTTTCCACGTCGGTTTGTAAATATTTTGATTACCATCGATGCCTTGTTTAATTAATGTAGCATAATCTTCTAATGATTCTTTTTCACTTGGATAACTACGGAAGTTTGCTGAGATTTGGAATGTATTGTTTCCATTATCTTCAAGTGTGTTGAACTTAGCTGACTTACCTTCGTAAGTACCTTTGATACCAAACAAATTAAAATGAGGTGAACGCGCAAGCATACTCATGCCTGAATCTGACTCTAATATGGCTTGAGCTATCATCACAGACGCGTAAATGTCTTCATTTTGCCCGATGTCATGTGCATCTTGTGCGATGTTTTTAATGAAATCACGTGTGTTTTTATTTTCAGTTATGGTTATGTTGTTTGCAGCATTATCATCGTCTGATAAATTTGGCCATTGTTGGAAAACGGCAGTAGATCGTATATCAGATTGATTGATGTCGTGCTCAAATGATTGAGTTGGTTTTTCCTTTTTTGCTAATTGTGATTTAGAAGGTAACTGTGGATTGGCCTGGTTGTTTGATGTTTGTTTGTCAGAGCTACTTTTCTTATCGTCAGCATCATCATTCGACGCACTTTCTTTTTGAGCGTCATACTGTTTTTGATTATTTTTAGCATCCTCACTGTATTCATCTAAGATTGCTTCTAATACTTTATCGTCAGATGATGAATCTGATTGGTCCCCCGTTTTGACGTTATTATCGCGCTTAGGTGTTTCATTCTGCTGGTCATTTAGATTATCATCGTCACGATTTGCATTCTCATGAGATTGTTTTTGTTGTGAATCTAATTCAGTATCGTCGTGTTGTTGGTTTTTAGCATCTGTCAGTTTGTTTGAGTCACTACCATCATCCATATCATTGTTTTCTGATTGATGCGTTGTATCTTCGATATCGTTGTTGTTAGTATTATCTTGTTCTTGTGATGTATCCTCATTATTTTCTTCTGGATCATCTGCATTTCCATCGTCATCACCGTTAGCATCTATCGTATTTGTATCTTCTGGATCTGTTTGATCAATCGACGTAGGATACGTTGTTTGGTTATTGCTGTCTTCATTTTGCGCATCGTTTTGTTCTATAGGGGAACTTGATCGCATTGTATCATTATTAGAAAATAATTGATCTAATAATTCAGATAAACTGTGATTATCACGCTTCAAAGGCGCTGGTTTAAACATATCTAATAGATTTGAACGGTAATCAGATGCGGATACGTCCCATGTATTTTCAGTTGAATTGGGCGTAACTTTGTCAGAAGATGTATGTCTATCGTTTTTATGACTGGCATTACGTGTACCGTCGTTAGGTGTTTCATTATTTGTACGATTTTGTTTCTGTTCACTATTTTGTTTATCATCATTAGATTTATCTTTCGCATTGTCATCATCATTAGACGTATCTTTTGCGTCATCAGATGTCTCTTTTTCAGTATGACTGTTTTGAGATGAATGCGATTGATCAGATTCAGATGGTTTAGATTGTTCCTTATCCTGCTCTTTACCCTTATGCGCATCATTTGATTGGGAAGCCGTCGTGCTTTTTTCTGACGTTTCGGCATTAACATCGTTGATAGGGAATGATGGAATAAGTAAAGAAGTTGAAAGCAAGCAGACTAATAATTTTTGTTGCTTCATGAAAATACCTCTTTTCTAAAATATATTATTTACTATGTACAAACTAGCGTTTGTCTTGGTACACTAGAAACAGTCTCGCATTTAGTTGACGCCTTTCAACCATAAATTGAATAAATTGTATTAATGCATTCAGTATATCAATTTATATGTAATAAACAAATAGTAATTTGAATTAATATAAGAATAGATAAATAGATACAGTTTCAGAGGTGTATAAATGAAAAACGCAATAAAATTATTTTTTATGGATTTAAAAAAGATTGCTAAGACGCCTGGTGTTTTAGTCATTTTAGGCGGTTTAGCATTGCTTCCTTCATTTTATGCTTGGTTTAACTTGGAAGCGACATGGGATCCATATGGTAATACTAAAAATATTAAAGTTGCCGTTGTGAATGAGGATAAGGGAGATACAGTAAAAGATAAAAAGGTGAATGTGGGTAATCAAATTACCGATACCTTAAAGAAAGACGATAACTTTGATTGGCAATTTGTAAGCCGGAAAAAAGCTGATCATGATTTGAAGATGGGAGAGTACTATGCTGCCATTTACATACCAGATAAGTTTACACACCAAATTACTGGCACACTTCGAAAAGACCCGCAACAAGCCGATGTAGAATATAAAGTAAACCAAAAACTTAATGCCATTGCACCGAAAATGACCGATGCTGGTACGAGTGCTATTGTCCAAAAAGCAAATGAACAGTTTAATGAAACGGTGACACAAGCGCTATTAGATGAAGCAAACCGACTAGGTGTGAAACTTGAGGAAGAAATTCCAACAATCAATAAAATTGAAGACGCAGTCTCTAAAGCTAATGAGGCTATGCCAAAAATTAACGATTTTGCAGATACGCTTATATACTTAGATGAAAACCAAGATCAAATTGACGATTACGCTGATCGATTTAGAGAACTAGGTGACTATAAAGGCGAAGTTATAGATGCGGCAGATAAGTTAAATCAAGTTAATGCTGCAATACCTGCATTAAATGAGCGCGCCAAATTGATATTAGCATTAAATGATTACATGCCAAATATTGAAAATGCGCTTAATGTTGCCTCTAACGATGTGCCAGAAGCCTTTCCAAAAATAAATCGTGGCGTTGACATTGCAAGTGCTGGAGTAGATGCAGGCTTACAAGGGCTGAATGATGCACAAGGTTATTTACCTGCGATTCAGCAACGTGTTGAAAGCTATCAAGAAGTCGTTGATAATGCGCAAGATGCAAATCAAAATGTTAATAATCGATTACAAAACAATATGCAAACTGAGCAACAAAGTACTACGGTATCAGATCGTTATTCAAATATTAAAACTTCGCAAATAAGTAACAATCAAAGCGACAATAATGAAAACGATCAGAATGAAACAACGGTAAGTAGTAAAGATGTCAGTGCAATGACATCTTCCTTATCAGAATCGCTATTATCGCTATCTAATTACACCGATAAACAAGCTGAAAGTAGCCAAGAAGACATAGAAGCATTGAAAAATGTTACGTATGGCATTTTATCTACAGATAAACCTAAAGATTTCCAAAAAACGTTAGATCATATTAAATCTAGGCTCGAAGTCACAAGCAAATCTAATCAGCAATTTATAGATATATTATCAGAGCTAGAAGAGAGAGAAAACGTGGATTTATCAGATGAAATTCAAACATTAGAATCAGCAAATAACAGGATTAACAATTTAATTAAAAACCAAAATCAACTCAGTGACGCACTTTCAAATGGAAGTTCAGGTAAAGCAGAAGCAGTAGAACTACTTAAAGATCTACCACGTGTAAATAGTAGCCTAGATGATTTAAGGCACTATATTAAAACCGAATTAAACCAAAGATTGCTCAACATATCTAACGATATAATGTCCGTATTAAACGAGGGTGATACGAGACTATCAACAGTTCAATCGAAATTAAATACGATAGATCAAGTGATAAATTCTGGAGAAAGTATTTTAACTGCTGGCAAAGATAGAATAGAAACGATTCAAAGTGCACTGCCAGTTATTGAACAAAGTTATATGGATGCAATGGAAATTGCACAAAATGCTTACCCGCAATTTGAACAAAGTGTTGCGAACGCCGCGTCATTTATCGAAAATGATTTGCCAGGTTTAGAACAGCAGTTGTCTGATACAACAGCGACGGTAAATAATACAATACCTACACTATTTAATCGTTATGATCAATTAGTAGATATTTTAGATGCGAATCAACCACGGGCTAAAGAAGGCTTACACAATTTAGCAGATTTCGCACGTAATCAATTACCAGACGTTGAAAAAGATCTTGCTAAGGCGAATGATCTATTTGATGAGATCGAAGATGATGATGCAGTAGATAAAATGGTAGATTTATTGAAAAACGATTTAAAAAAACAAGCGAACGTGATTGCTAATCCAATCGATATAGACCAAAAAGATATATTCCCTGTGAAAGACTATGGTTCAGCGAGTACGCCATTCTACACAGCGTTAGCCATATGGGTAGGTGCGTTACTAATGGTGAGCTTATTAACGACAGATAATAAACACCAATCATTAGCGCCATATCTATCGACAAGAGCAATATATTTAGGTAAAAGTGGATTGTTCTATCTGTTGGGTATCATTCAAGCACTTATCGTATCTATTGGAGATATAGTGATACTGAAAGCGCAAGTGGAATCAATTGGTTGGTTTATTGGCATCTCAGTATTCTCTTCCATCGTATTTGTTTCAATTGTTTATACTTTAGTATCATTGTTAGGCAACCCAGGGAAAGCAATTGCAATCATCTTCCTTGTTCTACAGATTGCAGGTGGTGGAGGAACGTTCCCTATTCAAGTTACACCAGAGTTCTTCCAAGCGATCCATCCTTATTTGCCTTTCTCTTACGCAATAGACGCATTAAGAGAAGCGGTTGGTGGACCTGTCCCTAAAATTTTAACTGAAAAATTAACCGTACTCTCATTATTTGGTATAGGATTTTTATTAATTGGCGTCATCTTTAAGCCGATTACAGATCCATTGATGAGAAAAGCAACTGAAAAAGCAGAAAAAAGTGATGTAATGGAATAGTACCGTAACGATATAATATATACGATTACCAAGCCCATTCATTGATATTTAATATGAGCGCGAGCCAGAAATCTTTGTAGCGACATAGATTTCTGACTCGCTTTTTGTGTTTGATAGGTCGTTTAATCATTGAAAAGAACTTAAACGATGGTTAAATGAAATTATTTTATAAATGATTCAATGCGTTTCTCCATAAAATAATATGTATGCCAATTAACTAAATATGTAACTGATTTATAAATTAAACGCTGCTATCTATAGTGATTAAAGTGTTTAATTTAAGAATTATTGGCAAAATTAAGACTAATATGTTTTTTAAAAATATATTTAAAATAACTTATTTTGATTTATACAGAACAGCTTATTTCTTAAACTGTATTTTATATTTCGCCGATATAGTTAACTTAAATAATGTTTTGGATTAATTGATATGACGACGACGTTAAATAAATTAAATCAATTTAATAAGGGGAACATAAAGCTAAGCAATATATTATAAACACTTTGAACCTTTTGAATGTTAAATGGCGCTAACAAAGAGAAAACAGATAAATGACAAAGGAGCGGTTAAATATGCAAAACGTAATGTACTATGGAAAAGATTATAAAAGTCTGCCTGTTTCATCTATTAAAAGTAAAAAAGGCGTAGAAATTGCCTCAGATTTATACCAATATACAACGCAAATAGTTAATATCGTATTTTATGGCGAACCTTCTTCTCAGTCATTTGTGTTAATAGATACGGGTATGCCTGGAAAGTCTAAAGAAATTATCCGCGAAGCAGAAGCACGTTTTGGAAGTCATGCAAAACCAAAAGCAATCATTTTAACACATGGTCATTTTGATCATGTTGGATCAATTATTGAACTCATTAAATATTGGGATGTGTCAGTTTATGCACACCCAGAAGAATTGCCTTATTTAACAGGAGCGAAAGATTACCCGGCACCAGATGCTACAGTAAATGGTGGATTAATTTCAAAAATGTCAAAAATTTTTCCGAATAAAGCAATTAATTTAGATGGATATATTAAAGCGTTACCAGAAGATTTTAGTGTCCCTTATATGCCAGATTTTAAATGGGTGCATACACCTGGGCACACGCCAGGGCATATATCATTATACAGAGCGGAGGATAGTTTGTTGGTTGCAGGAGATGCAATAACGACAGTTAAACAAGATAATTTAAAGGATGTTTTAACACAAAAACAAGCTATTTATGGACCCCCTAGATATTTTACGACCAATTGGGCACAAGTCAAAGACTCAATTCGTAAATTATTAGCATTGAAGCCCGAGATAATAACTACTGGACATGGGCGTCCTTTAAAAAATCATGAAGCACAGAGAAAGCTAGATGAATTAAATAATCATTTAGATGAAATTATTTTGCCAAAGCATGGTAAATACGTGAATCAAAATGATTAGTATTTAACCAATTTTATGTAGTATATCTTTATGTATAATTTATTGAGGCTGAACCATAACTTTTTATAATTTTTAAAAATATGTAACGCTTCACGTAAATATAGTAGTGGTTATGTAAAGATAGCTAAAATACTTGTAAAGAACCCTAGATGTTTAATAACAATCAAAGGTGGTATACAATTTAGTAGATTTAATTGTAAGGAAATACTCCAATGTTTCTTTATAATAAATATATACAGTTCGAATTTAAAAGATTAAAAATATATAATAATTAATCGACACTCCATATGCGCATAATAGTTAATATAAAAAAACTAGCAAAAAACGCACATTTTGATAATAAAGCTCCACGTGATAATTCAAACTCTTATTTTTAAGAAATAGAACTATTCAAGTAAACAAACTTTTCTAATAAAACATTAACTTTTATCAACGATTTATAAATTCCCAATAGCAAACCAATTAAAAATCCACTGGAATATATAAAGGCTCCACATTATAGAAATCTAAGATGTCTATAATTTGTAGCTTAAAGTGATTAATTAAAAGATAAGCCATAAAAACTGTCCCTCGACGCGAATTTAAAATTTCAATAATTTAACAAAATATAATTTCTAACTATAGAAAAGGACTATCAATTATAAGACTTAGTCCTAGGTAATATGTAAAATAAAAGCCATTAATTAAAAAATAATATGATTCATATGAGGGATCTGTAAAAAGATTACTTTAAGCGAAAAAAGGAGTCTGTGTCATTATGTATGAAAATATACTATTAGCGTACGATTGCGAAGAAAAATTTGAAACGGCCGTAAAAGAACTAAATAACCTTATTAGTAATAAGCGTAACGACACTAAAGAAGAGAATACTTTAATAACTGTGCTCGTTATCATCCCTCAGCAATTGCTTGAAAAATCTGTCGCTTATCAAAATAAACATTTTAAAAAAATCGTTATGGAAGAAAAAAGGAAATTCAAACCTTTTCTTGAAGATTTAGAAATTTGTGGGTTCCGTTACGAAACAAAATATATTTGTGGCAACGTTAAGAAAGAAGTACTCAACGAATTAAAGAGAAAAGATTATGATTTAATAGTTTTAAGTAACCGAAATACTAAATTTAAAACAAAAGATGCATTAGGAAATGCATCGTATAAAATATCCAAAAATACAGAAGTCCCTACACTTATTATTAGATAAAATACCAATAATACGGACTTCAAAACGATTTTAAAATCAAAAGTGAGAAATTTAATATAGAGAAATTTATATCAGATTACTCCCAGGGTCTCACCGTCTATTTTATAATTTTTGGAGGTATTTTAGAAGAAAGTCTATATGATAACAGGGTTAAATTCTGTTACGTCTTATTATATATTTATTTGAATTAATTATTTCTAACACATGTACAGTAAGAAAGTTGTTTGGAGACACTGATGTTTTGATTTCTAACGGTGACACAACCCATAAATATTTGAAACATTACTGCTTAGAAATGGACTAAATATTATTAATCAGACCGATGTCTATTGCCCCATAACAAAATTTTTAGACCATATAACAATAATTTGTATAAAAATGGTATTGAAAAATGTTAAGCTTTTTTCAGTTAATGATTAGCACATTAACTAAGGCATTTTAAAAAAAGAGTGTTGATTAATTGCTAGCTAAGGTAGCTCATAAAAGATATAACTAATAATAATTAATTCCTCTTGTACCACATATATTATTTCCTCTAAATATTAAAGTCTTAAATTAGAAAATGATATATTTATTTCCAACTTTGATTTAACGTTTAAAAGATTACAATGATATATTTAGGGGTTGATACCGTGAAAATAGAAAAATGTATTGAAGATTTTATAACCAGTATCATTCAACGAGATGTACAACGATTTTGTAATTTACTGTGTGCTAAAGATTTAGAAACGCTTCGAAAAAAATTATATACAAATGACACTTACCAAAGCATTAATAAATATATAAAAAATAGTTATTTAGCAAAAATCTTCCATTTTATTACACCTAATTATTCTTATGAATATTTTAAGCATAAAAATAAGTATATGGTTAAATATTATTTTTCTGATAGCAAGGCTTACTTTAAAACAGAATTCAATTTTGTTCAAGAAGAAAATAATACGCTAATAAGTATCGATTTGGCTAAAATTCAAGTGAAAAGTTTCAACATAAGAGATTGAGCTACTATAAATTAACTTATTCACAGAATCAATGCTTTAACCAATATGAAATTTTATTCATCACTACTATCAAATCTCGACTATTATAAATTTATGATTGTTTTATTAATTTAAAATACTGAATATTCGTTTGGTATATAAAACACTTATATATCAAATTAGGGCTATATACAAAGTTTGATATATTGTATATAGCCTTTTGATTGTTATTAGTTTTTTAAGATTTCGTGTGATGAATTAAGCCTATTTTCATAAACTATATATTTACCTCTTTCGCAAAACCATCTTTTTAAAATATATGTATAGTAGTTTAGCTTTATAATCGTATTTTTATTTCTTATTATTTAATAATCGCTTCTGATTTTTGGTTATATAAAATAATTTTATGTTCATATAAATATATAACTTTAATGTGAAATTTACATATTAAATACGTACTTAATATAGGGTTAAAAGAGTATTGCTAAAATGATGAGACAAGACCATAAAGAAATAGTTAGAGGAGGATATCATATGAAAAAGCATCAATCGATTGCATTTCGTGCTGCAACGAGTTTTGTCTTATTATTTAGTCTTATTATTACCCCACAAACAGCACAGGCTAGTGGCGCTGGAAAACCGGCAGACAATACTACAACAACACAACAAGAAAATGATAATAAAATCAAACTATTAGATAAAAAGCCTGAAGTTGCAGATATAAAGAAACAGAATAAACCCAATCGTGTTATTACAAATATAAATGGGAACCCTCAGACAGAAATGGGATTTAGTTGGTATACCTCAGATAAATTTGAAGATTCAAAAGTATGGGTATCAGAGTCAAAAAACTTTAAAAACGCAAAAACATTTGATGTGAAACCTAAAAAAGTGAAATCAAAATATCTTGAAAGAGATAAACATGGTCATATTATTTTTAAAGACATTGCTAAAAATGATGAAGGTGAACCTATCAAAGACAGAAATGGTGAGGAAAAAGTAAACGGTTATTATACAGATAAACATGCTGGTGGACCGGAATGGATGAGTGGTGATAAGCATGGTAAAACAAATTTAATAAGCGAAGCAGAATATACATACAAAGCGCAGGCAAAAGATTTAAAACCGAATACGAAATACTATTATAAAGTAGGTAGTGAAAAAGGGGGAAAGAGCCAGATAGGACAATTTAAAACGGCTGGTAAAAAAGGTGACCCATTTAATTTCGTACAATATACAGATACACAAAACGCATTTTGGAATGAGCATGTAAGAAACGAAGCAACATTTGGCGCTGATACATTAATGAATGCAATTCAAACTGCCGGAGATCCAAGCTTTGCTTTACACACAGGTGATTTTGTAGAAACAGCAGAAGTTGAGGATGAATGGAAAGATTTATATGAGCAGTCCAGACCTTCATTCATGTCATTGCCAGTCGTTGCTGCAGCAGGGAATCATGATGAATATGCGCTGAACGAAGAGGATGAGAAATTATTAACTAAGTTCAACGAACACGTGAACGTGCCGAAAGAGAATGATGAGGTTAATGGCGGCTCTTATTATTCATTTGATTATAATGGTGCTCACATGGTTGTTGCAAATACCAATGACAATAAAAAATCTAAAGACAATCCAGATGAAAAAGCCATTGGTAAAAAACAGATGGAATGGATTAAGAAAGATATCAAAAAAGCACGTGACAATGGGGCAAATTGGGTTGTGTTAAATTTACACAAACCAATGTATTCTAAATCTTATCACGCTTTATCAGACGAAGACGTGAAGAAAATTAGAAAAGAACTTACAAAAGAAATAGATGATTTAGATGTTGATTTAGTGTTACAAGGCCATGATCATGTATTATCTCGTACGCATCCACTTGAACATACTTCAACTAAAAACAGTTTCGTTAATGCTAAAAAAGAAGATACGAAGCAATTTGTTGGTGATGATAACGTAACTTATTATAATAATCCAAAAGGTTCAGTGTATGTGTTACCAAATACAGGCGGTACAAAAGAGTATGACAGTATTTATGATCGTTCATTAGAGCATATTAAAAAAGTGAGACCAGAATTGAGTTGGTTAACTGAAAAAGATTTAGAACACTATAACAGTCTATTTAAAGTAGGTAAACAACCTCAAGAAACAGATGCATTTAAAGATAGTCATTCAAATAACCGTGATTCTTCTTCGCAAAACTTCTCAGTTTATGAAGTAGAAGGTAATACATTAAAAGTTAAAATCTATCAATTAAATGGCGATATCAGCGACGGTGAACAGCGTAATATTGAATTAGTAGACGAATTTGGTATTCAAAAAAACAATAAATAATTAAATCAATGCCTAAGTTAGCTGATATTAGCCTAGCTTAGGTCGTTTGATTTCTTGGGAAATTGAGGTTTGATATATAGTGAAACAAATAGTAAAATGCATCACATTCATGACATTGTTCTGTCTCGTTTTAGCTAGTTGTAGTAATAGCAAACAAACAACGCAGCAATCGGAGGAGAAAGCCGCTCATACTGAAAAAACTCAATCTTCCAAAGAACTTATTACAGATAAAGATAAAAAAATGATTAAAAAAGAGCTCTTATCATGGCTTGATGAGCATGAAAAAGATAATCATAAAGCTGTCTCAAACCGTTATTTTGGTAATGGTAGTATGTCTGATAGAGATTGGTACGCTGGTAGCGAAGATGGTGAAATTCAAGTGAGTAATAGGGACAAACCTGGGGCGAAAGCATTCGATTTGCATACAGTAACAGGGGCGGTAACTTATACATCCCATAAAGGAACAACGGGTATAGATAAAGATGCAGAAACTTTATCTAATATTGAAGGTTATAATAAAGTGGCGGATACGAACAAACCTGTCACAAAATATTTATTTGCAGATAATGGCAAGGTATACGAATATGAGTTTACGCACTCAGAAGATGTTACATTGTCCTCTGGTTTTGCACCTAAAGATCATAATGGCAAAGATCCAAACTTAAGACCAAATGAAATGTTCCAAGTGAGTGACAATAAAGCACTTAACGACTTTTACCAAGCGCTCTTGAAGCAATACCAATCATAACAAAGGTCGATATAGCGAGGAATCCATTTAATTTGTAAAATTCCCCCCGTGTAAAAGAGAGACATAAAATGGGTTAATTACTAGGTTGCTACATTTCAAATTAGCCAAAGCAACTTGGTTCTATAAAGCTTGTAGTCTATCGTTAAAGGAGTGATAAGTATCAAGCATAGATATGACATTGAGATGTTATGGAAAAAGTACAAGTACGAAGTTATGTGGCATGATCAAAACAGCTATAACCGTATCAGAAAAATGATGAAAGATAAATATGAATACTATGAAGTGAGAGACATGATTCATAGTGCTTTATTGATTGAACCTAGTAAAGGGTCTGTCGTTAACGCATTTTCTCATGTATGGGGTTACTTTAAAAAGGTTTGTGAACCGTCAGAAAAGGAATTATTTAAAAAGCTAAAAGAACAGTATGTATTGGATCAAGTAGAGGCAACCACACTTATTTATTTTATTTATTGCATGGCGATGTTTTACGATGTGACTTATCTAAAAGATTCTAGTTTAATTAAGAACTTTAAAATAAAGATTGCCAACTAAATTTGAATATGTAATTAACATATCAATTTAGTGTGAGTTGATCGTGACAGGTGACAGCAACTCTTTTAAAAAATCATATAGAAAATTTTATGATGATAATAAAAAGAAATAGACGAATGTTTGTTATGCTACCTGCTATTTGTATGATGTTGAAGAAAACGCATTGTTACCTTCTTTAAAAACTTAGTATAAGGTCTTTTTATTCCGATAAGCTAATGTTCGGGCGCTTTGTTAAGCCCAGCCAGTGATTTAAGTTACTTCCAAAAAATAGAGTGAACCATGCACACTTTCATTGAATCCAAATTATCTTGGATTTTAAATGGAAGTGTTTTTTATAAAAAAGCGTCAAATTCAGTGAAAGTAATTGTTACCTTATTTGCGATATGCTTTGGGCCAAAATAAGTGAAGCAATATAGTATTTAAAAGCGTATAGAGAAAAAGTGTGTTATCTATGTTATTTAAGAATGAATTTTTGGAATTAGGGAAAAGTATAAAGTGGTATTTTACGCACTTTTTCATTGTTTATAATGAGCAAGTGATAACGCAATGCGCATCTAAAAATAGTGATTATAAAATAAGAAATAATGATATAAGGACGATTATAATAGGTGCAATGTAGGGGGCTTTATAATGACAAGGCAAAGAAAATGGGTGCTTTTATATGTTATTGCATTTTTAATTATGATTGCAATTAATTATTTAAGTGGTAGCAATATCGGAAATATCGCCGAAGACAAACAAGCAATGATTCAACCTGCTGGTTTTGCGTTTGCAATTTGGGGCTTAATTTATGTGCTTATTTTAGCATGGCTAATCAAGTTATTGATGATACGTTCGCATAATAAAAAAATCGTAAGTCGATTGAAGTATCTTCCTATCATTAACTTCCTGTTAAACAGTGCTTGGATTATTGTTTATACACAACAATGGTTCTTAGTATCAGTAATCGTTATCTTAGCGTTACTTTATAATATTGCTCGAATGTATGTGATATTATCTGACTATCGAGGGTATAACCGTTTGCCATTTTCAATTTACTTTGGTTGGACGACGGTTGCCACAATTGTTAATATTTTTTCTTTAGCGCTAAATAATCATATTCAAACAATATTTGGTTTAGATGAGTTAAGTTGGACAATGATTGCGTTGATATTAGCAACGATCATTGGTATCTTTATAGCAATATCTTTTAAAGATTGGCTATACCCGCTGGTATTGATATGGCCTTTTTATGGTATCTATATAGAAAATAACAACTATTATTTAAGTTTAGATGTTACATTAATTACTGCAAGTTTATTATTATTTATAACTGCTATTATTGTCGTGGTAAGAATGAAAAAGTCATAGAAGACAATGAGTGAGGACGTTTTGAAGTCGTCGAATTGTGCTTAATTTAATCTCAAACGATTAATTTTGTTGTAAAAGGGTAAAATAAACCCAATAAACACGATGTGTTTATGATGTATACTAAATTTATTTAATAATGAGCAAGTGAGCTTATTATGTAAAAGATGAGCTGAAGTAAAGTTTCCCTGCTCGTCTTTTTTAATCGGAGGCTAAATATATGAAAAAAATTCTGTTAACGGGCGCTTCGGGTTATATTGGTGGCCATTTAATGAAAAAATTGAAAGAAAATTATGAAATTATCGCTATTTCTAGACATATAGAGCATAAAACGAACGAACAAAATGTAACTTGGAAGTCTGCCGACTTATTTGATTTAAATGAGATAACAGAAGTAATGAAAGACGTGGATATCGCTATATATTTAGTCCATTCTATGATGCCTTCAGCTAAATTAACGCAAGCAAGTTTTGAAGATATGGATGCGTTGTTAGCAGATAATTTTGCAAAAGCAGCTAGTGTTAATCAAGTTAAGCACATTGTGTTTATGAGTGGTTTAATTCCTGAGACAAATGAATTATCGCCACATTTAAGAAGTCGCCTAGAGTGTGAGCGTATTTTAGGGGCGTATGGCGTACCAGTAAGTACTTTAAGAGCGGGTTTGATTATAGGCTCTAAAGGTAGTTCTTACCCAATATTAAAAAAATTAGTAGAACGTCTACCTGGGTTACTATTGCCGCAATGGGCGTATAACACAACATTACCAGTGGCTATTGAAGATGTGATTAATGGGCTTTATAAAATCGTAGCGCGTCATCCACAAGCCAATGAATCAATTGATATTGGTGGACCAAATCATATGACATATAAAGACTTATTCAAACAAACGGCTGAAGTATTAGATAAACGTTTACCTACTTTAGACTTACCTATTATTCCAATTTGGTTAAGTAAGTATTGGGTGAAATTAATTTCTGGGGTGCCGAAAGAAATGGTTTATCCGCTTATGGATAGTTTGATTCACGATATGGTAAGAAATGAAGAAAATACCGTCGAAGGTGTCTCTATTGGAAAAATCGATTATAAAACGAGTGTACGTAACGCTTTAGCGGAAGAAAACACTGTACAGAAGAAGCGTAAAAAATCAAGCAAGCGTGCGATTAAAGATGTTCGAGCAATTTCAAGAGTAACCTTGCCTAAAGATATGACTATGAGTCAAGTGACGGCATTGTATGCTGATTTCTTAAACAAAATCACATTAAATGTCGTTAATAGTGATTTTAATGAAAACGACTTCTCAATAACAATACCATGTTTGGGTAAAGATTTACTTTTACTAAGGAAAGATAGCGTAGCATCTAATGAGGATAGCATTTTGTATCGCATTGTCGGTGGAGATTTTGCGCTAGATTCAAATGGTGGCAACGCAAGATTAGAATTTAGAAGGTTGCCTTATAGCAATGAATGTATGATAGCGTTACAAGAATATGAGCCGACGCTGCCTTGGTGGGTTTATAAGTATACACAAGCTAAAGTGCATAAAAGTGTAATGAATCTTTTCAAATTCAAGTTAGAAACTAAAAAAAGTACTAGAAAAGGAAGTGTAAATATGAAAAAAATTATTTTACCAGTCGTTATTGTAGGTGTGATTGTATTAAAACTATACGGATTAAAAAAATATTTAGCTAAAAAAAATAATATGTCTAACGCCGAACTATAGCCGTTATATATAAAGATATTCACTTATAAAAAAAAGAGGGATGAACAATGACAGCAATCGATATTATCAAATCAACCACTAAAGTTATAACGCCGATTTTCGGTGGTAAGTTCATGGGCAAATTTGCAGTGAAAAATGCACGTAAAGACTATAAAAAAAATGTCAAACCGCCTTTTTCACCACCCGGCTATGTCTTTCCTATCGTGTGGCCAATACTTTATACAACGATGGGTGTCGCTTATGTACTAGTGACTAATCAATCAGAGCGTAAGACTTTAAAAGGCATTTACTATACGCAATTAGGACTTAATTACTTATGGTCTATCTTGTACTTTAAATATAAGTTGCGCTTTAGTGCATTAGTAGAGAGTGTTGTATTGCTTGGTGCAGTAGTAACTACAACTGTAAAATTTTTCAATGTGAAGAAAGTTGCTGGCATATTGCTTGTGCCATACGTGCTTTGGAGCGCATTTGCGACGTATTTAACAGCAGGTAACTGGTTTTTAAATAAAGAGAACCCAAACTATACAGGAAAAACTGAGCACTAAATTGATGAAAAAGATAATATATAATGCGCTATACTGGTTTGTTATTCAAATGATTATTGCTCAACTTGGCACATATATAAGCCGTAAATGTTTAGAAAACGGGCATATATATTTTAAAAGTTGGCCAATTGAACAAGAAGGCCAATTGTGGCAAAAAGTCGTTAAAGTCCAATATTGGAAAAATCATTTGCCGGATGGCCAACGTATAAATTCGACTATTATCAGTAAATCAAACTTTGATAAATCGAGTCATGCGGACGAAGTACGCCAATTTATATTAGAAACGAGACGTGCGGAGTTTGTCCACTTGCTGTCTATAGCGCCTGTTATTGTATTTGCAAAGTCATCAAGCAGCGTAAAAATGATAAATCTAGTATATGTCGTTATAGCTAATGTACCTTGCATCATAGTGCAGCGCTATAATCGCCCTAAATTGGAACGTGTTTATTTGAGAAAGTTAAAAAGAAAGGGAGATTAAATGGTAAATAAGCAAGTCATTGTTATTGGAGGCGGGCTAGGCGGCATCGCTAGTGCAATTCGAATGGCTCAAGCAGGCTATCATGTGGATTTATATGAGCAAAATAATCACATTGGTGGAAAAGTGAATAGATTAGAGACGGAAGATTTTGGTTTTGATCTTGGCCCTTCTATTTTAACTATGCCTAAAATATTTCAACGTTTATTCCAGCAATGTGGTAAAAGGCTAGCAGATTATGTGAACATTCGTAAATTAGATTTGCAGATAAGAAACGTCTATCCTGATGGTGAAATGATAGATTTATATGAATCTATGCAAGATACATTGATAAATAATAAGACAGTCACAGATAAGGATATACAGCAGCTTACTGCGTTTTTTAACTATGCGAAACAGATTCATGAAACGGCTGAAAAGAGTTATTTTGATAAAGGTTTAGACACGATTTCTGAAATAATTCGTTATCATGGGCCATTGACTGCATTGAAAAAATTTGATTACTTTCATACCATGCAACAAGCTATTGATAAAAGAGTAGATAATCCTTATTTAAGAAAAATGTTAGGGTACTTTATCAAGTATGTAGGTTCATCATCTTATGACGCTCCGGCTGTGTTGAGTTTACTGCCTCAAATGCAACATGCTGAAGGATTATGGTATGTAGATGGGGGCATTCATAAATTAGCTGGTGCGATGGAGCAACTAGCACGAGAATTAGGCGTGGTTATACATTTTGATGCATATGTAAAACGTATAAATTATAATAGTGAAAATAAAGTTACTGGAATAACCTTAGCAAATAACAAAAACATCTATGCAGATTACATTATATCTAATATGGAAGTGATTCCTGTCTATAAAAATTTATTGAATTTTGATGAAAATAAAATAAATAAGTTAGAACGTAAGTTTGAACCCGCGAGTTCAGGTTATGTGATGCATCTAGGTGTAGACAAAAGTTATCCAGAACTCCGACATCACAACTTTTTCTTTTCTAACCATTCGAAAAATAATTTTGATGAAGTCTTTCACCAATATGTTTTGCCTCAAGATCCGACAATTTATGTAGTCAATACCAATAAAACAGATGACTCACAGGCCTCTACAGGGTATGAAAATATAAAAATTTTACCACATATACCTTATATTCAAGCGCAGCCATTGAGTGAACAGGCATATCTCCAATTTCGTGAGCGTATACTTGATAAATTAGAGTCTATGGGCTTGAAAAATTTAAGACAACATATCGTCTATGAAGATGTGTGGACGCCGCATGATATAGAAAACACTTATAGTTCTAATAAAGGTGCCATTTATGGTGTAGTATCGAATAAGAAAAAGAATAAAGGGTTTAAGTTTCCGAAAAAAAGCCAATACTTCAAAAATTTGTATTTTGTAGGTGGTTCTGTAAATCCTGGAGCGGGAATGCCGATGGTTACGCTAAGCGGTATGCAAGTTGCAGAAGCTATTATCGCTGAAGAAAGTAGTTGATAACAGATGATATCTTATATCATAGCGATAGTATTCACTTTAGCTTCCATATTAAGCGGAAAGTGTATGTACATGTATCGCGCTACGATTACTAGTAAAATAAAGGAAAATAAGACAGCCGTCAGTGTTATTGTTCCTGCGAGAAATGAAGCGGCAAATTTGCCTAAATTGTTTAACAGTATACCTAAGAACGAGCGTATAGAAGTTATCGTCATGGATGATGGTTCGACAGATAATACGCAAGCCATTGCAGTACATTACGGCGCAAAAGTATATATGGTTAACAATGATAAGACGTGGAAAGGTAAATCACATGCTTGTTGGGAAGGAAGCCGATATGCAACAAATGATTTATTGATGTTTGTGGATGCTGATATTCAATTTACAAGCGAAACGAGCATATGGCGCATAGTAAACCAATATCATCTACAAGGAGATAAAGGATTACTTTCTATCCAACCTTTCCATAAGATAAAACAAATATATGAGAATGGTTCTGCAATATTTAATTTGATGACTATTGTAGGAATGAACAAATTTTCAATAACGGAGACTTTGAATAATAAGCAAAGTGCGTTCGGGCCATTAATTTTAACTAATAAGCAAGATTATAAACTGACACGTGGTCATTTAAATGCAAAAGATAAAGTGATCGAAGGTTTTGCCTTAAGTAACGCATATCATGATTTTAATTTACCTGTTGATTTGTTTGAAGGACAAGGGGCAGTTAATTTTAGAATGTATCCGCAAGGGTTCGTAACACTATTAGAAGGTTGGAGTAAACATTTTGCCCTTGGTTCCAAAGCGACCCAAAAATCTACACTTGCTTTAGTATTTTTATGGTTATTTGGATCCATTATATCTACTCTGACTATCTTATTTGCTACCAAGTTAGGTTTCATATATATAATGTTAGCTATCATTATATATCTTATGTATGCGTGGCAATTCCACATATTTATTCGAAGAACTGGCAATTTTAATTTTATTGCGAGTATTTGTCATCCATTGCTTTTGGTATGTTTTGTAGGAATATTTTTTAAATCGTGGTTAGATATCAACATTTTCAAACGCATACACTGGAAAGGCCGAAAAATAGATTTATAGATTAATTTTTATATTAACGGAAAGGGATGCCGACGTATTTTCGAGGAGGACAACAAGTGAATCAATTAGAGAGAGATTATAAACACTGTCACAATATTATGAAGATACATTCAAAGACATTTTCTTATGCCTTTGATTTTTTAGAACTTAAAAGAAAAAAAGCGATATGGGCCATTTATGCAGTGTGTCGAATGATTGATGACAGTATAGATAAGTATAAAGACCTTGAACGATTAGGTGATATAGCGCATGATTTAGAAAGTATTTATAGTCATCATGCTCAAAGTTATCAAAGTGATGGGGCGATTATGAACGCATTTAATGACACTTTGGATACTTACGCAATCCCGCAAAAACCATTACGGACCTTGATTCAATATGTAAAAGAAGACTCTGATTTAACAATGATGCGCACAGATACTGATTTATATCATTATTGTTATGGCGTGGCTGGTACTGTTGGTGAATGTCTAACACCTATTTTAGCATCACAAAGAGAAGCAAACCCTAAACAAGCTGAAGCCGCTGCTATTGCTTTAGGTAAAGCACTACAAATAACTAATATTTTAAGAGATGTGGGCGAAGATTTCCAGAATGGTAGAATTTATCTCAGTGAAACTAAATTAGCTCAATATAAGGTCGATGTTCAAGCTATCTACAGTGAGGGCATCACACAAAATTATATAGACTTATGGGAAAGTTACGCCCATGAAGCAATGCAACTGTATAACATAGCATTAAATGGTGTTGTACATTTTGATGAAGATGTTCGTTACATTATTGAATTAGCGGCTTATGCCTACCTTGAAATTCTTGAAGAAGTGAGAAAGTCAGGCTATACGTTACACAAAAAGGTATATGTAAGTAAAGTGAAAAAACTAAAAATTTATAGAGATATTATTGCAAAATACAATAGGAGTGAAACAATATGAAGATTGCAGTTATAGGCGGCGGTGTTTCGGGTTTAGCTGCAGCTTCAAGGTTAGCAGCAAACGGACACCAAGTAGATATATATGAGAAAAATAAACAGATAGGCGGCAGAATGAACCAAATTAAGAAAGACGGATTTACGTTTGATATGGGACCAACCATTGTAATGATGCCTGAAATTTATCGTGATGTTTTTAATTATGCACATAGAAATATGAACGACTACTTGGAAATTAAACAATTATCTCATATATATGACGTGTATTTTAGCGAATCTGACCAAATCCGTGTGCCTACAGATCTTGCACAATTAAGGGATATGCTCGAAGCAATTGAACCTGGCTCAACACATGGCTTTATGTCATTTTTAACAGACATATACGAAAGGTATGAAATTGCACGGAAACACTTTTTAGAACGAACATTTAGAAAACCTACAGATTTTTACAATCCTTTTACTTTATATCAAGGAATGAAATTAAAAACATTTGATAAAGCAGATAACTTGATTGAAAAGTATGTTGATAATAAAAAAATACAAAAAATCTTAGCATTCCAGACATTGTATATAGGTATTGATCCTAAACGGAGCCCTTCCTTATATTCTATTATCCCAATGATTGAGCTAATGTTTGGTGTACATTTTATTAAGGGTGGTATGTATCGCTTCGTCAAAGCACTTCAAACATTGAATGAGGAGTTAAGTACTCGAATCCATACAGAAGCGAGTGTTGAAGAAATTATCATTGATACACGTTTTAAGCGTGTGGAAGGTCTAAAAGTAAATGGAGAGATCAAGAAATATGACAAAATACTATGTACTGCCGACTTTCCATATGCTGCAACCAATTTGATTAAAGAAAAACATCAACCTACAAAATACACAACACAAAAAATTGACAGCATGGACTATTCTTGTTCCGCCTTTTTAATGTATATCGGTGTTGATAAAGATCTATCTGAAGAAATTTTGTTACATAATGTTATATTTTCTAAGGATTTTGATAATAATATAAATGAAATCTTTTCCGGGGAAATACCAGCTGACCCTTCCATATATGTATATGCGCCAAGCGTGGAGGATAAGTCATTAGCACCAGAAGGTCAGACAGGTGTTTATGTACTTATGCCTGTCCCAGAATTGAAAACAAGTGATGCAAATTGGTCTGATGAGACAACAATCGCATATGTGAAAGATATTATTTATAATAAACTTTCTACCATTAAAGCATTGGAAAACTTAAAAGCACACGTGGTCACTGAAATGATTTATACGCCTAAAGATTTTGAAGGCGATTATAATGCGAAATTTGGGGCTGCCTTTGGTTTAATGCCTACATTAGCACAAAGTAATTACTATAGACCACCTAATGTAAGTAGAGATTACAAAAATTTATATTTTGCTGGGGCAAGTGTGCATCCGGGCGCAGGTGTTCCTATCGTCTTGACGAGCGCTAAAATTACAGTGGATGCAATGCTAGAGGATATCAATAACGGTATTTAAAAAACAAGCGCTTAATTTACTTTTATTTTGAAGTAAATTTAAGCGCCCGTGTTATTTTAAATTAATTAAACGTAATTGTTTGAGGGGTATCTAACGCATTATCGTTCATTATTTTAATCGCTTTTGGTGTTACTTTTAGTACGCACAAATTAGGATCTTCTTTAGAGTCGAAAAATGTCTTATCTTGTTTTTGCCAAATCCAATCAATCGTTTCTTTATCTTTTAGAATTTCGACATCTGCTTCTATTTCAAGAAAGCTACGGTTTTTTGTTTCGTCATAACCTATTAAAACATGCGCTTTGGGGTTGTCTTTAAATTCAGCCACTTTGTTAGAATCAATACTTGTTTTAGTGTATAGTGTGTGACCTTCATTATAAAAAATCATGTATCTACTATTTGGCATATTATTATGAGCCGTGGATAACACGCCAACATTAGAATGGTTTAAAATATTTTCAATTTCTTTTTGTACTGCTTCTTTATTCATATTACAATCACCTCTATATAATACATACCCTATATCTGTAATGTGCAAGCATGAGGTAAAACATTTGTGATATTGCGATATTTATTGAGAGACAATAACGGGTGTTAACCCTATATTCCAGCAATTTAATATGAATGAGCATGTTTTGCAAAGTGTTCAAAAATATATTTATAAAATGAGGAGATGTGACCATGCAGCTAGGTGTTATACTTAATCGCGTTTTTAGAATGAAAGATAACCCATTATTTGATTTTGTAGCAGAGCATCAAAATGAACTAGACAAATTATACTTTATTTTACCTCTAGAGGATTTATCTGATGCAGCAGAGGTAAAACGTAATGATTATTATAAAGTAGTCAAAGGTTTTATAACTGCTTTACAAAAGCGTGACATTTATCCCTATGTTATTACATACAAAAAGTTAGCATCTTTAGTCGATGATTTAGATTTATCTCATGTGTTAATCGCTAAAGATATTATGAGTTATCACAAAGAAACATACGACTACCCCCATATAAAAACAGTCTTTGAAAAACATCAAATCAAAGTGATTGGGCAACGTGTGAATCATTATTTTACGCCTTTAATGACATTAAACAAGCAACAGCAACCTTATAAAGTTTTTACTCGTTTTTACAAAGCGAACCGCAAAAATGTCATACATACACCTGCTAAAAGTTATCAATATAAGCAGTTAAGCCAAAATGCAGAAAAAGGTTTCAATCAAAGCGAGTTGCGATTAGATAATAATGAAGATATGGAAAAATCAGCACGTAAAGCATGGCATCGGTTTTTAGATGAAGATATATCCTATTATAAGCAATTGGCAGATGATGTATCACAAGATTTTGTCAGTGGGTTAGGAAAATATTTAGCATATGGCTTGCTCGATATTCACGCCATTATAAATGACTTACTTGAAGGTTATGATAGTGATGAAAGCAGCTATGAATCTTTTATCAGAGAAGTGATGTTCCGTGAATTTTATTATATATTAATGACGCAATACCCTGAAACTGCAACTCAATCTTTTTCCGAAAAGTACCGCAATATGCAGTGGTCCTATAACCAATCGCATTTTAAGGCGTGGCAACAAGGACAAACAGGTTACCCTATCGTTGATGCTGCAATGAAAAAATTAAATTGTACTGGATATATGCACAATCGATTAAGGATGGTTGTCTCTCAATTCTTAACGAAAAATTTATTTATAGATTGGACTTGGGGTGAAGATTACTTTAGAAAGTACCTTATTGATTATGATAATGCATCCAATGTACATGGTTGGCAGTGGTCTGCTTCAACAGGAACAGATGCAGCACCATATTTCAGAATGTTTAATCCGATACGTCAAAGCGAACGCTTCGATGCGCAAGGATATTTTATTAAAACACAGTTAGAAATATTGAATGAAGTGCCTAGTCAATATATTCATAATCCAACAAAGCACAAAGACAAGTTGAAAGAAAATTATAATGTTGAAATTGGTAAAGATTACCCAGAAGCTATCGTAAACCATAAACATAGTAGAGATTATGTTATGGATAAATTCAAACAATTTAAATAAGTATCTTTTGTAGTTTAATATTGAGATGTAGATAAAGCATATAGTGAAAGGCACTATATGCTAACGGGTCAGTGTTCGGGTTGTCTAACCGGATACTGACCGTATGGTGGTAAATGTGTCGTTTTTAAAAACATGGTTAAATTTGAAGCGTTAAAAGTAGAATCGTATTTAACTGTAAATAATGGAAAAGCGTATCAGCATAATAATAAATGCAGATACGCTTTTATAGATATAGTCGTATATAATGCTAATATCTTTGTACTGTAACATCGATATAATATCGTTTTAATAAAGAAAATGATAAAAACAGATATTAAATAGTAAAATTTTAGTTTATATATTTTCGCTTTGAATGGATCTGTAAGCTGACATTATTGTTGTTGAATAAAATTTTCTGTCGTATAAATATCAGCATATAATAAGTCTAGCGCACTGATAAATGCATAGTGGGCATCTTCTGCTTTAACGACATGCTCGTTATAAGTTAATTCGCGTGAAGCGCATGCATCTTCAACGACTGATACTTTATAACCTAAATCAGCTGCAGCTCTAGCGGTAGCATCAATACACATATGCGTCATCATACCAACAATTACAACATGTTCTATATTTTGAGCTTGCAATTTATCATGTAGTCCCGTATTAACGAAGCTGTTAGGGAATTGTTTAACGATCAGCGTTTCATTGTCTTGTGGTTGTACAACTTCTCGAATTTCTGCACCTTCCGTATCAGGAGCGAAAAATCCTAATGATTCATCAGGTGCAATATGTTGAACATGGTAAATATTTTCACTAAGATTTTCTCTAAACCACATTAATAATTTTTTAGCATTTTCTGCTGCATTTTCAGGATTACTTAATGGGTATTTACCACCTGGGAAATAATCATTTTGAATATCTACAATAATTAAAGCTGTATTCATGTTTATCCGTCCTTTACTGAATTTAATGTACAGTTATAATGATATATTAAAAACAAGATGTTATCGATAAGGTTATGAAATGAATTAGGTGATAAAACTTGCTTGATGAAAGGAGATTCAATAATGAAAATAGATAGTACTGATATACAAATATTGAAAATACTAGCCAACCATTCACGTACTCAATGGAAAGATATAGGAGAACAGATATACATGACAGGTCAAGCAGTAGGTAACCGTATTCGTAAAATGGAAGATGAAGGTATTATAAAATCATACACTATAAACATTAGCGAAGAAAGCCTCAAAAATGGAATGGTAGGTTTCTTAATAATATATATGAAGACCACGCAACATGGTCATTTTATTGATTTTGTAACGACTTGTAATGATATCATTGAAGCACATAGCATTTCAGGCGATGGTTGTTATCATTTGAAGTTTAAAGTATCTTCGAATGAAAAGTTGAATGCGTTATTACAAAAATTGTTAGAGTATGGAAATTACTCCTTGTATTTATCAGTTAACCAACTCAAAAAAGATGAACAATTTATTGAGCAATATTATTTAAATCATTTGGAAAAATAGTATGGACGCTAACATTTATTTACAGTGTTAGCGTCCATTTGTATATGCAAAATTAAATCATAATATTTAGTATTTGTTTTGTTCGCCCCAACTACACATATTTTCAATAATTGGCCATAAGGATTTACCTTTTTCAGTTAGACTATATTCCACTTTAGGCGGGATTTGAGGGAAAGCTTTTCTGTTTACGAGTCCATCTTGCTCTAATTCTTTTAAAGAGTCACTAAGCGTTTTGTATGTGATTTTACCTAAATAGCGTTTGAGTTGATTGAAACGTACCACTTCATACGTAGATAAATAGTAAATAATGGTTAGCTTCCATTTTCCATTGATAATCGACAGCGTGTAATCAAAATACGTATCGTTCAAATGACTATGGTGATGAGTGTTTTCCATGGTTACACTTCCTTTTAAGATAGTATATATATAAAAAGTGCATACTTGTTGAGTTGATACCCAAAGTTTAGACTATAATTGCTAATCGGTAAAGTATAAGGAGGAAAAATTATGTATTCTGAAAGATACCAACAGCATATAAAAACATTAGTTGAAAAAATAGAACAAGCTGATGCTATTGTTGTCGGCGGTGCATCAGGAATGTCTGCTGCAGGTGGTTATAATTGGTATGAAGACAATGCTGCTTTTCGAGAACATTTCGGAGATTTTGCTATTAAATATGGTATAGATAGTATTTTTGGTGGGTTTTATTATCGTTTTCAAACGTTGGAGGAAAGATGGGCTTATCTAGCAAGGTTAGTTAATTTTGTTTCACAAGCTCCGATGGCCAAACCATATGAAAATTTATTTGAATTAATTCAGAATAAGGATTACTATATTTTGACTACCAATCAAGATCGTCAATTTTACCATGTATTTCCTGAAACGAAGGTGAGCGCCATACAAGGTGATTGGACACATATCCAATGTGCGCAACGCTGTCATGATCAAGTTTATGATTTTTCAGAAGAAGCACATAACTTATGCACTAAAATAATAGACGCTCAAATACCTTCTGATGATATTCCAATATGCCCTTCTTGTGGAGGAAATATGGAATTATGGGTAAGATCATTTGTCTTTTTAGAAGGTACAAAATATAAAAATGAATTAGAAAAATTAAATGAGTATTTGTTAATGGTAAAACATAAACGTGTATTGTTTTTAGAGTTGGGTGTGGGGCCAATGACACCAATGTTTATAAAAGAACCATTTTGGAATTTAACTTATATGTGGCCTAATGCTTATTATATTACCATCAATCCTAAAGATGCTATTCTACCGGAAAAATTGGAGAATAAAGGGCAGGCTATTCATGAAGATATTCAACAAGTGCTTGGAGATAGTGTAAAGTATCGACAAACGTTAGAAAACAGCGTTAATTTATAGTTAACTTTAAAGGAGCATATATGATTACAGAAAATATTACTCAACATTTGGAATCTGCAGATAAAGTACTTATAAGCGCAAGTAATGGTTTGTCGATAGCAGAGGGGTTTCATATTTTTGCTGACGATAAAAATTTTAATGATTATTTTTCATCATTCAAACAGGAGTATCTAATTCATAATATTGTAGAGGGATTATTTTACCCTTATCCGAGTGAGCTTATTTACTGGAAATTTTATAGTAAACTATATCAGTATTTTTTAGCAGATTATCAATTAAGTGAAGTTATGAAACATTTATATGAATTAATTAGTGATAAAAATTATTTTGTAATTACTTCAAATATAGATAATCACTTTGAATATTCAGGCTTTGAGAATTCAAAAATTTTTGAAATTGAAGGTAACTGTAAGACGGCACAATGTGCGCGCGCATATCATAACAAATTATACGATATAAGTGAATTGTTATTAAAGATAAATAATAATCTTGATGATCAAACGCTTTTAAATATACTACCAAAATGCCCTCGATGTCACGGGCCAATGGCAATGCATATAGAGACAAATCATTATTTTATCAAACAAGAAGATTGGAAGTTGCAAGCCCAAGCGTTTGAACATTTTATTCATACGACTAAGGAAGAGAAAATTGTAGTACTAGAGTTAGGCATAGGCAGTCGGAATCAATTAATCAAAGCGCCAATAATGCAATGGATTCAACAAAGGGACAATGTAGTGTACATTACTTTTAATTTAGCACAAGAAATATTTATACCACTAGCAATTCAAGATAAATCGTTATCTGTACCTGGGGATATAGCACACAATTTAAGTGAGTTAGTGACTTTCAAACGTCAAGGTAAGGGGTGTACAAATGAATATTAATTTACCCTTACAAACGTATTTAAGCCAACGTAGTTGTGATATCTTTAAAAAATGGGAAAGATTTATGATGCAATCTGTGGATTTTTGGCTAACTGATAGCATTTGGCATACACAACAGCATAGCGCTAGAGTTATGTTTTATAATTTGATATTAGCTGACCGATTGCAGTTGGATAGTGATCAGTGTGAGCAACTTGCAACGTGTTCAGTGTTCCATGATACAAGAAGATTAGACGAAGGTCTGGACAAAGGGCATGGTTTGAGAGCGGCTAAATATTATAAAACATCTTGTCTAAAACATGGCTTGCTATACAATGACACAGTTGCTTATATTATGGCTTGTCATGATCAAGATGATAATGAAGCGCAAGCCTCCTTCAAATCGGAACTACAGGATCCGGAAAAAGCATTGTACCTATACAAAATATTTAAAGATGCTGATGCCTTAGATTGTTATAGGTTAGGAAGCGGTGCTTTAAATGTAAACTTTTTAAGAAATGAACAAAGTTTGGATCTTATTGAACTTGCACAATATTTAAATGATGTATAGTTAGTTATGTTATAAGGATGTTTAATAGTAAGCTAAAACGCAGTTGACTTCCTATGTTCATTAATACCGTCAAAAAATAGATGAGTGAGCTGCTATGAGATATAAATATAATAAAATGATGATTTTTACTGACATACAGTAGAAACCATCATTTTTTAGTTAGTTGTATTTTTTTAACTTTATTTAAAAAATCACATGAAAAACATACGAATACCCATAATAATAAGAACAGCTGAGAGCAGTTGCATGATGCGTCTTTCAGGTATAAATTCGGCAATTTTCAGACCGATTTTAGCACCAATAGCAATGCCTATCCCCCCAATAATCACGATCATCCAGTTTAAATTACCAATCGAAATTTGTGTTATAGCGCCTACAGTTGTATATATAAGTAATGAAAATACAGATGTTGAGGTGGCTTCTTTTGGATGCATTTTAAAAACATATATGAGAACAGGTACTAATAGCCAACCACCACCGATTCCTAGGTAATTAGATATAACGCCCATCAAAAACCCTAAAGGTATATACCAATAACTAAAAGAAGGTGAAGCAGTAGACGTGTGTGCGGGTTTCTTTTTGTTAAATTTAATAGGTAAATTTTTAAAAAGTAAAAAGAATCCTAGCACACTTAATAATATTGCAAAAATTATATAAAAAGCATTAGAAAAATAGTGTTGTAATAACCAGCTCCCTATAAACGTGCCAGGTATGGCACTCACACCAATTGTGATGCCTTGATTAAAAGCAATCTTTTTTTGTTTAGTATAACCAATAGCACCGATAATAGCGTTAATCATAACAATTACAAGTCCTGAACCAGCAGCTATACGAGGTTCTAAACCAAATAATATCAATAAGAACGGTACAAAGATAAATCCCCCACCAGCTCCAATAATAGTGCCATAAGCGCCAGCAAAGATACTGATCAACAGTAATACCAAAATTACACTTAAAGTCATTTTGTCATCCCTATCATTTTTTCTTAATCTTCTCATGTAGGTTTGACAAAACTCAAATAAGGATTAGTTATAGCCTATTACTAGAAGGAATGCTATATAGTATCAAACTCGTGTTAGAATTTATATAAGGTTAAAGAGGAGGGGAGAAAGTGAATCTTGAAAGTATAAAGATATTTTGTGATGTTGCTGAAACAAAAAGTTTTACTCAAGCTGCACAAAACTATTTTATTTCTCAACCAGCTGTAACGAAACAAATGAAGCAGTTAGAAAATTATTATAACGTGACATTATTTGATCGTAATGAGCGAAAACTAAAACTAACTAAAGCAGGAGAAACATTTTACCCGTTTGCGAAAGAATTAATTAGAATAAATGAAATTGCATTTCAAGCAATACAGAATGAACTCAATGAGCAAAATCATAGGCTGGTTATTGGAGCCAGCTTTACTATAGGAGAATATTTATTACCTCAAGTTATCAGTGAGTTTAAAAAGCAAAATACGAATGTACAAATTGAATTATCCATTGGTAATACACCATCAGTTCTTGAAAAATTAAACTTAAATGAAGTAGATGTTGCATTAGTCGAAGGTGTTTTCCAAATAGAAAAATATGATGTATATAAATTTGCAGAAGACAATTTAATCGCAATATGCTCAAGTCAAAATAAATTATTGAAACAAGATTCAGTAGAATTAAGCGATTTACTTAAAGAACAATTTATAGTTAGGGAAAAAATGTCTGGGATGAGGAAAATTATAAAGAATGAGTTAGAAAGACACAATATGACCTATGCTCAATCATTTATGGAATTAGGCAGCATACAAACAATTAAAAGTGCGGTAGAAGCAAATTTAGGGATTAGTTTTCTACCGAAAATTGCAGTAGAACGTGAATTAGCATTAGGTGTTCTAGGAAATATTAATGTGACTAACTTAAACTTAAGTAGAGATTTTTGGATTGTACAAAAAGATACAGAATTTAGGAAACAAATTGTAAGACAATTTAATGACTTTATTAAGGGAAAAAATTTTAATTGAAATTGTAAGCGTTAACAACTAGGTGGTGCAAATATGAATTATCAAAAAGTGGCCAAAGATGTTTTAAAACATGTTGGCGGTAAAGAAAATATTAAACATGTAACACATTGTGCTACAAGGCTAAGGTTTACATTGTATGAACAAAGCAAGGTAGACAATGAATCGATTAAACAAATGAAAGAAGTTATTGATACTGTAGATAAGGGAGGGCAATATCAAGTAGTTATCGGTAACGAGGTAGAAGATGTTTATAAGAATTTAATGAAAGAAGGTAACTTGGAAGACAATCATAACAATGACAGGGAAGACGAAGTAGATAATAAAAATATATTTATTAAATTGTTAGACGTGATTGCTAGCATATTTACACCTATTATCCCTGTATTAGCTGGTTCAGGTATGATCAAAGCATTAATTGCGATTATTGACACCTTTAAGTTAACCAATTCAGATACAGCTGTGCATAGAATATTAACCATACTAGGCGATGCTGGATTTTATTTCTTACCGGTTATTTTAGCTGTTTCTGCAGCGAAAAAATTTAATGTTAATCAATATATTGCCATTGTTATCGGAGGTGTATTGCTGCATCCAGCATTTATTCAAATAGTGAAAGAAGGAAAATCTTCAGGAGAGGGTGTTTCCTTTTTAGGGATGCCTGTGGGTTTAGTTGATTATGCTTCAACAGTTATTCCAATCATACTTGCTATTTGGTTTATGAGTTTTGTAGAAAAACAACTTAATAAGTTTATACCTAAAGCCATTAAGATTGTATTAGTGCCTATGTTTACGATTCTTATTGTAGCCGTCGTAACACTGATTGTCTTAGGACCGATTGGGAACTATTTAGGAATTGGTTTAAGTTACATTTTTGCAACGTTGAATGTTCATGTAGGTTGGTTAGTTCCTACATTAGTTGGATTATTTATGCCACTACTTGTTATGACTGGTATGCATTATGCTCTAATTTCATTAGGAATTAACGAACTTGCTTCTAAAAACTTTGACCCAATCGCTGGCCCTGGTATGTTTGTATCCAATTTAGCACAGGCAGGAGCTGCTTTTGCAATTGTTTTTAGAACTAAAAATAAAGAATTAAAAACATTAGCTAGTTCAACAAGTTTCACTGCGATTTTCGGAATTACTGAACCAGTACTCTATGGTGTCAATTTAAGATATAAACGACCACTGGTTGCTGCTATGATTGGTGGCGGTGTAGGTGGTTTGTATTATGGTATCACAGGAGTAGGAAGATTTGCGCAGATACCACCAGGCATTTTATCGATACCAGGTTATATTGGACCAGATGGTTTTGGCGTTTTAATTCATGCCATTATCGGTATTATCATTGCCTTCGTCGTTGCATTTTTAATTTCATTAACCCTTGGTATTAATGAAGAAACTTTAGACGTAGAAGAACAGCACAACGCTTCAGATAATAACCAAATTGCTGATAAAGATACATTTACAGGAGCTCACGTAAATGCACCTATAACTGGGGAGGTTATTCCACTCAATGAAGTCAATGACCCTACGTTTGCTGCTGAACTGTTAGGCAAAGGCGTAGCGATTAAGCCGACAGAAGGTAAGGTTTATGCGCCAGTTGACGGCACGATTACAGCACTGTTAGATAGTCATCATGCGATAGGTATTACGAGTGATGAGGGTGTAGAAATTTTAATACATGTGGGACTAGATACTGTCGAATTAAATGGCCAATTTTATTTTCCACAAGTTGAAAACGGTCAAGAAATTAAGCAAGGACAGCTATTATTGGAATTTGATTCTAAACAAATCAATGATGCTGGTTACGAAACGACAACGCCAGTTATTATCACGAATACTGCTGAATTTGATGATGTGGAGACCATAGTAAATCAAACTATGACACATGGCGAAAAAATAATAAATATTAGCTGAAATAGATATAAAAATAATAGAAAGAAGGTATATTATGAGTTTTCCTAAATCATTTATGTGGGGCGGGGCGACTGCTGCAAATCAATGCGAAGGCGCATATAATCAAGATGGTAAAGGGTTGAGCACTGCTGACGTCATGACGTCATCGAAATATGGACAGCCAAGAGAAGTAACTCAAACTATTGATGAGACAAAACATTACCCTAGTCATCATGGTGTAAATCACTATGAACGTTATGAAGAAGATATTAAACTCTTTGCTGAAATGGGTTTTGAATGTTATCGCATGTCTATTGCGTGGTCTAGAATTTTTCCAAACGGCGACGATGCTGAACCGAATGAGGCAGGGTTGCAATTTTATGATAATATATTTGATTTATGCTTGAAGTACAATATAGAACCAATTGTCACGTTGTCCCATTTTGAAACGCCATTAGGTTTACAAAAATATGGTTCATGGTTGAGCCGTGAGGTTGTAGATTATTTTATGAATTACTGTGAAACAGTGTTCAAACGTTATCAGGGAAAAGTGAAATATTGGATTACCTTTAATGAAATTAATGTGATGTCAACGAAACCTTGGATGGCTGGTGGCATTCAAGAAGATACTGAACAAGCTAGGATGACTGCTGCGTATCACCAGTTTCTGGCAAGTGCCAAGGCAGTCCAACTTGCTCACGATATGAGCGGAGTATATCAAGTTGGTATGATGTATAACGGACATATTGCATATCCAGCGAGTCCCGATCCTGCTGACGTCATTCGTACAACCCAATTTATGCATCAGATGCTTTTTTACGCTGATGTTCAATGCCGTGGCTACTATCCAAATTATAAAATAAAAGAGTTTGAAAGAAACCATATTACGCTGCCAATTGAAGATGGAGACTTAGACGAACTTCGTGCTGGTACTGTTGATTTTATTTCATTTAGTTATTATTTAAGTCACGTTGTGGGAGAAGATACACCTTTAAAATTTGTTGGGTTAAACGGTGTGAAAACAGGTTATAAAAATCCGACTTTAGATACAAGCGATTGGGGATGGTCTATCGATCCTTCAGGTTTAAGATATATTTTAAATTTATTGTATGATCGTTACCAATTGCCGTTAATGATTGTAGAGAATGGTTTAGGTGCAGTAGATAAAGTTGAACAAGACGGTAGTGTACGTGATATGTATCGTATAGAATACTTAAAAAAACATCTTCTAGAACTGGAAAAAGCAATTGAGATAGACGGAGTACCTGTCATGGCATATGCGATGTGGGGTCCTTTCGATATTATTTCTGCAAGCACCGGTGAAATGAAAAAACGGTATGGCTTTATATATGTAGACGTCGATGATGATGGCAACGGCACTTATAATAGATATAAAAAAGATTCATTTTATTGGTATCAAAAAGTAATTGAGACAAATGGAGCTTCATTAAAGTTTGAATAACATGAAATCATAGAGGTGGAAAAATGGGAAGACAATATATAGTATTCACAAGTGAATACGGAAGTGGCGCGCGTTTAATTGCTAGACAGTTAGCAGAAACATTAGACATTCCATTTTATGGCGAGGTAGATTTATTAAATGAAACTGCTAAATACCTTGAAATTGACACACAGGTTCTACATAACTTTGATCAATATGGTGAAGTAGCGGAAATAGATATAGAAAAAATCATTGATGGCTATCAGACGGTCATTTTAAATATCGTGCATAAAGGGCCATGTATACTAATGGAAAGAGACGCAGATTATATATTAAAAGATGCAGTTTCATTCTTAAATGTATATGTTTACGCACCTGATATTGCTAAGAAAATTGAACGAGCAGTTAAAATTGCAGGCCAAAGTGAAGAAAACACAAAAGCATTTATTCAACAACAAGAGCAATCACGTGCAGCGTTTTATCAACAATATACAGATATCACAAGAGCTGAATTAAGTGAATATGACTTATGTCTGAATTCAGATACTTTGACTGGTAATGCGCTAGATATGTCAATTTGTGTCGATATTATAAAGAGTGCTTTACAGTAACTTTAAAATTTACCGTTTATGATACTTAATTCTTCAATAGGTATAACCCAAAATATATGATTGGTTAGAATAATTGTTTCCAGCGTATTATATGGAAAAGAACATTGAATTGAGGCATCATCAGTAATCACTCGCTAAATGCAAGATGCTGATGATGCCTTATCTTTAACATAGTTATCATTTACGAATTGATTATATTTTAGAATACACGATTTTGCTCGATTTCTACAAAAACTATGATATATCGTTTAGATTGTTTATGACTGAAATCATATCATCTTGAATCACTAAATCTGCATCGTTATCGTAAGGTGTAGGGTCTCTATTAATAATGATTAAGTTTTTGCCATCAAAATTTGAAATAAGACCAGCGGCAGGCTGAACGACAAGCGAAGAACCTAAGACTACTAAAGTGTCTGCCGCTTTAATCTTGTGTAGCGCATCAAAGATAGTGTCTTGATTTAGCGTTTCTCCGTAAAGCACGATGTCGGGTCTAATGATACTGCCACACATTTCACATTGATGTAATTGTTTATCAATGACATAGGGTTTTGTATATTTTTGATCGCATTGCAGACAATAAAATCGATTTAATGTGCCATGTAGTTCATCTGTTTGGGTACTGCCAGCATCCGAATGTAAGCCATCAATATTCTGTGTAATAACACCTAGTGATTGATGATCTCTTTCAAGTTGAGCAATCCATTGATGTACGACATTCGGTTCTTTATCAGCAAATAGTAAATACTGATGACAAAAACGAATAAAACCTTCTGGCTCATTTTTAAAATAATCTTCACTTAATAGGTACTCTGGGGAGTAACCATTTTTTGAAATTTCATCATATAAACCGCCAATAGAACGAAAGTCAGGGATGCCACTTGCCACAGATATACCTGCACCTGTGAAAAACGTGATTTTATCAGCATTATCTATAATGCCCCTTAATTGTTCAATTTTCTGATTCATGTCTATCACTCCATTAGAATAGTAACGTCTGACCGAATTTTGCAAATCCTTTGATTACACTTACGTCAATTTTTGAAAATATAAATATATCTTAGTTTTTATATTGTAGTATTTGTACCAGGCCCCACAGGTATACCTAATAGATACCAAATGATAAATAAAATTGTCCATAAAACTAAAATAACAATTGAATACGGTAGCATAACGGATACCACAGTACCAATGCCGTTATGTTTATTGTATTTTTCAGCTACAGAAACGATATAAGGGAAAAACGGCATTAATGGTGAAATGATATTCGTAGCCGAATCACCAATACGATAGGCGACTTGAGTTACTTCTGGAGTAACACCTAACTGCATAAACATTGGTATAAAAATCGGTGCCATTAAAGCCCATTTTGCAGAATCAGCAGCCATCAGTATATTGATCATTGTGGTCATCAATATTAATATAATTAACGCTGTTAACCCATTAACATGCAAGGATTTTAATAATTCAGCGCCATTTACAGATAGCACTGTGCCAATATTTGTATATTCAAATAAAGCTACAAATTGAGCAGCAAAAAAGATTAAGACAATAAACTCAGACATAGTTGTTAACGAATCACTCATTAATCTAACAGCATCTTTATCGTTTTTAATCTTGTGATCAATGATGCCATAAACAATACCTGGTATTAAAAAAATCAGCATCATAGAAAATATAATACTATGTATAAACGGAGAGTCTATAAAATTCCCGTTGTCACCTCTTAAAATACCGTTGGATGGCACAACCATCAACCCTATTATAACAAGCACAATTGCTAATGAGATATTTGCCCATTTGAAAGCTTTGTTATTAATTTCATTAAACGTTGTATGTTTAGGTGAATCGTATTTCCCTAAACTAGGTTCGACTATTTTATCAGTAATGAATGTACCAATGATAACGATTAAAAAAGTAGATACAAACATAAAAAACCAATTGTCCGTAGCATTGACAATATAATTTGGATTTATAATTTGTGCTGCTTCTGTTGTCATACCACTTAAAATGGGGTCATTAGTACCTAAAAATAGGTTAGCAGAATACCCACCAGCAACTCCACTAAAAGCAGCTGCCAAACCAGCGATAGGGTGTCTATTAAATGATAAGAAGACCATGGCCCCGAGTGGTACTAAAACAACATACCCTACTGAAGCGGCTATATTTGATAATATACCTAGTAATACAATCGTAGGCGTAATGAGCGATTTTGGGGCATTAGCTACAGATTTTTGGATAAATGCACCAAGGTAACCGGTTTTTTCTGCTACGCCAACACCTAACATGGCAACTAGCACGGGGCCAAGCGCAACAAACGAGGTGAAATTCTCAACGACATTCGTAAATACATGAGAAATACCAGAGGAAGTAAGTAGACTAATAACATGAATGGTTTGGCTTTCTACTTTATTGTTGTCTGGATTGATACCTTTAAAATCAACCGTTATATCTAAGGTGTATAAAATATGTGACAAAATAAATAAGATAACAGTAAAAATTAAAAATATAGTTACAGGATGAGGGAGTTTGTTACCTAAGTATTCAATTTTACTTAAATAATGAGTAACTTTATTATTTTTCATAAAACCACTTCTTTCCCGATAGTTATACTAATGATTTTAAACCAAAAGCTAAGAATTTCAATCACTTTTGTTAGTACAATTTAGGTTAAACCGATCTTATTAAAATATTTAATCACCTAAATGAATCGGTCCGCCTGGTCCTACAGGTATACCGAGTGAATACCAAATGATCATAAAGATAGTCCAAATGAGCCCGCCAATAATACTATATGGTAATAAATTTGCGATTAAGGTACCGAGTGCAATTTTCTTATTATATTTACGTGCGACAGTTAATAAGAAGGGAAGGTACGGAATCATAGGCGTAATCGGATTGGTGATCGAATCACCAATTCTATAAACCATTTGGGTAAATGCAGGATGAAAATCTAAAGTTGCAAACATTGGGATGAATATCGGCGCCAAGATGCCCCATTTGGCGGAAGCACTACCCATAAAAATATTGATTGTTGCTGTAAGTAGAATTAATCCAATAATTAAGGTGACACCGCTTTGGTGTTGTAGTAATTTAGCGCCATTAATCGCAATAACTTGACCGATATGACTCCAATCAAAGAAAGCCAATAATTGTGCGGCAAAGAAAATAACAATAATGAAACTACTCATATCAGACATACTTTGTGTCAGTATTTTACCTAATGATTTACTATTTTGTATTTTTCCGCTTTTAATTCCATAAATAATACCAGGAATAGCAAAAGTAATTAAGAGTATCACACCAAAGCCGTTCATTAAAGGTGAGTCTACGAGCAATTGTCCAGTTTCATTATTTCTTAAAAAGCTATGTTTAGGTATGGCTATAACAACGATACATACCAACCATAACACTAACATCCAGTTCGACCATAACAGTGCTTTACCCTCTTGCGTAGTAAATGTTTTCTTATCTACGCTAACGTCTGTATCTTTATCTATACTTAAATTTTGAAAACGGGGTATGGTCACTTTTTTCGCTAAGATATAGATAATTGGGACTAATAAAAAAGTCGATATAGACATAAAGAACCAATTCATTGCTACATTAATTGATATATCGCCCTCAAATAATTTTAGTGCAGATTGTGTAAATGAAAATGATAACGCATCGTCTAGGCCTATGATTAAATTTGCCCCATAACCTACTTCAACTGCAGCATAACTCATAATTAATCCAGAAATTGGATGATAGCCTAGTTTAATAAAAATCATTGCCGTAAGCATTGGCATAATCATAGGCGCAGCGCCACCTGCAGCGTTGCCTAAAATAGACATTAAAATTAAAAATGGTAATACAAGTTTATGTGGTGTCTTATCGACAACACTATGTAATAAATGTTCAAAATACCCAGTCTTTTCAGCAAGTCCCATACCAATCATAACAACTAAGACCATACCTAAGGCTGGAAAGGTTACGAAGTTGTTTATGGTTTCTGTTAATATTTTCGTTAGACCTTCCCAATTTAGCAAATTGACCACATGAATTGTTTTATTATTTGTTGGTTGTGTGGCTTGGACATTAAATAAAGATAAAACCCAAGATAAACCAAGCACAATGAGACATAACAAGAAGAAAAGCATACTAGGGTCAGGTAATTTATTACCTGCACGCTCAACTCTAGTTAGAATATTAATAGATATTCGTTTCATCATATCATTTTGAACCTCCCATAAAAATTAAATTAAGATATTATTATAACAGATAAAATTCAGAATTATTTGATTTTTTAAACGTTAAATACATCATATATTAAAGTTAAAAACTATTGTTTATGAAACAATGACATCTCTAGCGTTAATTATTGTTCGTTAAGTAAAAAACGAGTCAGAAAGCTAAGCACAATAATAAATGTTTTATATGGGATATAAAGACAAATTCAAAATAAATACATTTTAAATAATGATTTTTATAAAGTGATTCAGCAGTTAGATTAAATAGTATTATTAAAAAATATATTAAGTTATGAAAGCCTACTTAATACAGTCCTCAAAAATATATAATATTGCACAAAAAAATTTAAAAATTTTGAAAATAATATCTACACATTATTTCTTATAATAAGTTATGATGAAATGTAGATTTATTAAAGTGAGTATCAAATGTTAATTATTTTGATAATCAGAAATAAGCAAAAGTTCATCTATTAAGATGAACTTTTTGTTTTAAAATTACGTACTTTTATTGAAAGGTAATATATTCATTAAATTGCGTATTGCAGATGGTTTTATAATAAGGAGGGGAAGGCATGCAAGATGAAAATGATCTATATAAAATGATCGTAGAAAAAAGAGATAGTAAGTGTCTAGAAATTCTATACGATCGTTACGAGTCAGTATTATTTAATTTGGCTTACAAAATTACACAAGATAAGCAATCTAGTGAAGAAATTTTACAAGATATTTTCATGAAAATTTGGCATCAAAAAGCAATTTTCAAACCAGAAAGGGGCAAGTTATCAACTTGGCTTATTACGTTATGTCGTAATGGAGCGATTGATATTGTTAGAAAAAGAAAGGTCGTAGAAAGCCAATTTGATGAAACATTTCAAGGTATCCAAACGAGTAGTTTACCTGAATATGATTTATTAGATAAGGAATGTTCTGAGGAAATACAAAAGATGCTTTCATATTTGAACAAAGATCAACAGAAGATTATATCCTTATTTTATTACAAGGGGTTGAGCCAACAAGAAATTGCAGATAAATTAAAAATGCCTTTAGGTACTGTGAAAAGTAGACTGAGATTATCAATAAAACATTTAAATAACTATATTAAAAAGTTTTTGAGAAGGGAGAGTGAAGAAAATGAAAGATAACAAAGTTGATAAAATATATGAATATTTCAATGATAAGTTAAGTGAAAGTGAAAAAGTGCAAGTTGAACAAGAATTGAATATGTCATCTGAAAGTAAAGAAACTTTAGATAGTATTAATATTCTTCATCAAACTCTTTCTTACAGTAATAAAGAAGTTGACCCTCCGACGGGTATGAAACAAAGAATCTTAGAGTCAGTTTTAAACGAAGAAAATGGTGCCGATACAAATTCAGAAGTTGAAAAACAACAGGATAAAGAGGATGATAACCATTTAACTGCTGCACAATCATATAAAAGTGGTATGGGCGATTCAAGCGAAACACATCAATATAAAAAGCCAACGACATCACCTAAACAAAACGATGATAAAAAACCTAAAATACCTTTGTTCCGACGGATTTCTGTAGGCATTATGGCGGCATTATTATTGTTATCTTTGATAGGAAATGGTGTTCAATACTTTAAACAAAAGGAATCGCAAAACCAATCTACTCCAATGATTAATACGAATGACGCTCAATCCATCAATTTGAAATCTATGGATGAAGATAAGACACAAGGTCAAGCTTACGTATCCAGTAATAAAACACATAGTAAATTAATGGTTGAAGCCAACGACATTGAAGCTACAAAAGGTAATGAAGTCTATCAAGTTTGGGTAATCAAAGATAATAAACCTTATCCTGCAGGGACATTTGCAACGAAGAATGATAAAGGTATGGTTGTATTTGATTTAAGTGATATGGATGTAGATGAGAATGACACGATTGCACTTACGTTAGAACCTTCACCAAATAATAATGAGCCTAAGGGACAAATGATTATGGCGAGTAATAAAATTTAATAAAATAAAATTTTAAAAATTTCTCAAAGGATCACAAATTGATGTGATCCTTTTTGCGTTTTTCTACGAATATTTTGTAATTACTTTTTTTATAAAAATACTAAACGTTTTAATTAATTTAGCAAATTATTAAATAAGGTGGGGGAGAACAATGAAAATAACTATTAAAGAAGTTTTATTAAGTATTGGAAAAAACGCATCAAAAACTTCTGAAAGTGTAAAGTTAGATACCAACAAAGTTTGTAAAAAGATCACTTCAATGTATCAAGATATAGACCCAGAAACTATTTTTATATTAAAAGACTCAAAGAATGCAACTTATTATATGCAACAAGCTTACGAAATGAAGCCTCTATTTATAATTACAGATGCACACCCGTCTAAACTTAAACATTTTGAATTGAATATACCTATCGTTTATGTCGATGATTTCCCTAAAGTTGCTAATAACTTGGTAAAATTATTTTATAATCCAGCTATAAAAGGGATGAAATTTATTGCTGTCACAGGGACTAATGGTAAGACTACGACGAGCCACATGATTGGTAATTTACTAACACAACTTGGCGAAAAAGTTGCTATTATCGGAACAATGGGCGTATATGATTGTTATTATCATAAACTTAATTTCAATCATACAACGCAGACCACACCGATGTATTTTGAAATGGCTGAGATCATAAATTATTTTTATAATAAAAACTATGATTATATTGTTTACGAAGCTACATCTATAGCATTAGACCAAAGACGGGCAGATTTTATTCAAAATGATTTAGCAGTTTTTACGAATTTTAGCCCTGAACATTTAGAATATCATGGTAGTATAAGCAATTATTTAAATGCCAAATTAAGATTAGATGACTTGAGCTTATCCAATTTAGTTAATTTAGATACAAAATCATATCACAGTATTGTAAAAGACCAGTTCCATTTTTCAAGTCATCCATCGGCCTATTATCATTATCATATGGAGAATGATTTAATTAATATCGTTATTAATCAAAAACAATATACAGTTAAACCACGTTTTCAAGGGGGACATAACTACATTAATTTGGCTGCAAGTATATTTGCTTTGCATAAATTGAATTTCGATATTCAAAAGATAGTTGAAGCTGCAATGGTAATTGAATCGCCGTTACATCGCTTTCAAATTATTAAAATAAATAATTATGTGATTATTTTAGATTTTGCGCATACTTCTTTAGCAATCAAAGAATCGATTAACAATGCTTTGAAATATAGTGAAAGTATAGAAAGAAATTTGAATGTTATGGTCACAGGTATTGGGCTTAGAGGGCTCGATAAAGTAGAAAGAACGATATCAAATGTGCCTGATGGTATTAATAAATTAATGCTTGCTGCTGAACAAGTAGGGTATGTAGAGCCTAAAACAATTATTAATATGATGGTTAAACATTTACCTTCAAGTTATAAGGTGAATGATGTTTTAAAAGGTGTTTCTCGAAAAGAAGGGATAAAAGAACTTTTATACGCAACAGATAAGGAAAAAGAAATTATTTTACTTACAGGCATTAATGAGCCGCAAAATTATAAAGGTAAAAAATATGAGCATGATGATGAGCAGTATATTAAAACATTATTATAGAGGTAAGGTATAAATGGTTTATTTTTAAAAAGGAGTATTATGTTTAAAAGAGGCTGAGGCAAACGATGTTTCAGCCTTTAACATTGTATTGGCAGATGGTGGCTAAAATGGAAATGTAAAGTCCTCAACAGTCTTAGCATTCGTATGCTTTATTCCTAGTGGGAGAACGAAGCCATTTTATAAAAATACGATTTCTGTTCCGCTTCCTTTTATGCTTGCTTAATGTGATGTTATGAAAACGGTATACTTTTTAAAATATAATTAAAAAGCACCCTAAAAGTGGATTTATTAAATCCAACTTTTAGGGTGCATATTAACTAAGATTCGTTAAATTAGCTAATCATCACTTTCATCAGATAGCCTTGGTCGTCAAAGAAAGCTTTGTACATACCATTGTTTGTTTCATAAGCCATATATGAACCATTATCTGTTTTGCCCTCATCAGTCATGTGGTTAGACATATGTGCTTTTTTGAACATGTCTTTACTTACTGTATTCGGTTTTGTATCAAAAGTAATGTGAACGACTTGGCCGTCTTTATTCATATCTACCATTGTACTATCAACTTTTTTACTAGAATCAACCGTTTTATCAGATGCGGCTGTATTAACTTTATAACCATCAATCATCACGTTGTCGTATTTTAGTGCTCTTACAAAGTTATAGTCTTGAGTAAATTGGCCATCATAAATTGTATAGCCATTATAGTTGTAATAAGGCATCATAGTTTCTTGAGCCATATGATCCATGCCCCTGTCGTTTTGATTCATGTTACCTTTCATGTCATGGTTCATGCCCATATCGTTTTGATTCATGTTACCGTTCATATCATGATCCATGCCTATATCGTTTTGATTCATGTTACCGTTCATGTCATGATTCATGCCCATATCGTTTTGATTCATGTTACCGTTCATGTCATGGTTCATGTTCATGTCGTTTTGATTCATATCGCCATGCATATCTTGGTTCATGTTCATACCTTCGTTCGCTTGCGCTGTACTACTTGCACCTAACAATAAACCTGTAGCTATTGCTGATGATGAAAATAATAATAATTTATTATTCATAAACTTTCGCCCCTTTTTATATTTAATGATCAATTTCGAATCGCCTGAAAACAAGTAACAAATTAACGTATCATCACATTCACTTTGTACGTAAGGCCCCCTTTTTATGCTATTCACTAATATATACGTATGTTTAACGTGATAAGTTCACTTTTTTATAAAAAAATTTCGTGAAATTAAAACATGCTTTTAGTGTGAGCTTCTTTGAATTAAAGTCATGAATCATAACGCTATCAATACTATTTTAATAACTCATTACTAAAAAATTGGTAATCACGAAGTCTGCTTCACCCTGTAATCCATTTTTATTTAATGAAAAAGCAATGGTAACACAAGGATGAATATGTACACTTAATACAAAAAAGAGCGTAGCTTGATTAGAGAAACAATTATATTAATAGGAGATTTTTATAGCATAACCAAATGTATTAACAAAATAAGCAGACATATATAAGTGTGAATATACATTAATAATTTAATTTGACACACGAAACAATATTTTGTAGATTATAAATAATACGAAATATTGTTTTAAAGAGGTGATGGTTATTAGAAATACTTTAATATTATTGGAATCATCGTTAACGAATTTGAATCCATCGGAATATAGGGTGGCGCAATATGTTATAGATCACCCGCATGAAACAATCAATAGTTCAATACAACATCTAGCAAACCTAACAAATGTCAGTGAAGCGACGATTGTTAGGTTATCTAAAAAAATTAAATGTAAGGGTTTTCGAGATTTGAAAATGAAAATTGCAATGGAACTTAATAACGCCAACGAAAGAGGCCCTGATTATGATGAATTAAACATGAACTATTCAAAAGAAAGTGTGATTAATAGCATTTCTCAAAGTAACATTAAATCTATAAAAAATACTGCTCAAATTTTATCACCTGAGGAACTAGAGCAAGCAATATTAATATTAAATAAAGCTAGGAAAATTTGTGTTTTTGGTATTGGAGCTTCATCTATTATCGCAGAAGATTTGAAACAGAAGTTAACACGTATTGATAAATGGTGCGAGGTTGGTAAGAGCTACGATGAACAAGCGACATTGAGTGCTAATTTAACGAATGAAGATGTTGTCATTGCCATTTCGAACACGGGGCAAACAGAAGATATGATACAGTCTCTGTCATTAGCTCGTGACAAAGGCTCGCAAATTATTTCTATAACTAAATATAGTAAGAATTACATAGCTGATTTAGCAAATATTAATTTGTTTTTTAGTTCTGTAGAAAAGCCAGTGAGGAGTGCAGCTATGAGTTCACGCATCGCAATGTTAAATGTTATAGATATTTTATTTATATCATTAGCTAGTAGAAATTATGAAAGGTATACGAAGTTGTTAGAGAACACACGACAAGCAGTTAAAGTTAAAAAAAGAAAATATTAGAGGAGTGTATTGATATGAAAGTATTAATGGTTTGTTCAGGTGGTATGTCTAGTTCTATGATTGTTGACGCTGTAAAGAAAGAAGCAGAAAAAGAAAATTTTAATTTAGAAATTAAAGCAGTTGGAACGGAAACATTTGAAAATCAAATAATTGACTATGATTTAGGTTTAGTAGCGCCTCAAGTGAGACATCGATTAGATAAATTCAAAGAGGTGGGAGCAGCGGCAAATAAACCTGTAGATGTCATAGATCCAATGGGATATACGCCAATAGGGGCGCCTAAGATTTTAAAGCAAATACAAACGTATGCATAAGCGCTAAGCTAAATAAGTGAACAAAGGGTGTATGTTATGCAGAAATTTTTGAAATGGATTGAAAAAGTATTGATGCCACCCATGGCTAAAGCATCCGAACAGAGACATTTGACCTCTATTCGCGATGGTATTATTGCAACACTACCTTTAATTATTGTTGGTTCATTTTTTACTTTATTTGCATCGCCACCGATACCTGCTTTGGAAAAATTAGTAGAACCACATGCTGAAAAAATAATGATAGCCAATAGGATGACGTTAGGATTAATGGCAGTTTATGCTGCGTTTTCAATGGGGTATAGTCTGGCGAAATCCTATAAAATGGATGGGCAGGCAGGCGGCTTACTTTCACTTGCCGCATTTCTAATGATGACTTTACCGGTTAATTTGGATGATAAATTACCTCAAAGGGATGCAATGGGTTACGTGTTACCTATGGCTGACTTAGGTGGATCCGGGTTGTTTGTAGCGATTATATCAATGATATTTGCTGTTGAAATGATGCGTTTAGTAGTGAAATCAGGTTTTACAATTAAAATGCCAGACCAAGTACCGGGATCAGTTGCACGTTCTTTTGAATCTTTGGTACCTGCGATAGTGATTATCGTTATATCTTGGTTTGTAAGAGTCATATTAAATATAGATTTAAATGCGATTATTAATAAAATTTTTGAACCATTAGGCAATTTTGCGGGTGACAGTTTATTAGGCGCTTTAATCCCAGTATTCTTCATAGTGCTTTTATGGTCAGCTGGTATACATGGCGTGGCTGTCATGGGTGCAGTATTCCAACCCATTTGGTTTTCTTTATTAGACCAAAATATCGATGCTAAAGCTGCAGGTGAGCCGTTACCACATATTATTGTTGAACCATTTTTCCAATGGTTTGTATGGATAGGCGGGGCAGGCGCAACACTTAGTTTGTGTATATTGATGATATTTTCAAAATCAGAATATTTGAAGAAGGTCGGTCGCTTCTCCATTATACCCAGCATATTTAATATTAACGAACCACTTATATTTGGTGCGCCATTAGTAATGAATCCGATTCTTGCTTTACCATTTATAGGCATTCCACTGATTTTAACAACGATTACTTATTTTGTATTTAAGTTAGGTTTGATTGCAAAGATTACAATATTAGCACCGTGGACGTTACCCGGACCCTTGGGTGCATTATTTGCCACAAACGGTGATTGGCGAGCCCTTGTGTTGGTAGTATTTAACCTTATAGTAGCAGTTATCATTTATTATCCATTCTTCAAAATGTATGAACGTAAAATGATAGAACAAGAACAAGGTAACATAAACGATCCGTTAAACGATGATTAAATGAGATGGGGGATTAGATGAGCGAGCAAAATGAACAATCTATATTCGAAATCATTTCACATGGTGGAAATGCAAGAAGCTTAGCATATGAAGCGCTTGATGCGGCAACAGAATTTAATTTTGAACAAGCCAACCAATTTATGGAACAAGCGAAGCAAGAAATGAGTAAAGCACATAATATACAAACAGAGCTTATACAATCTGAAATAAATGGTGACAAAGTAGAAACATCGTTATTAATGATTCATGCTCAAGATCACTTGATGACAGCCATTAGTGAGAAAAATTTAATTGAAAAAATGATTGTTTTATATAAAAAATTAGAAGAGAAGTGTTGATATGATACGATTTGTTTATATTATATTATTGTTTTTTCTTGTATTTTGCTGCTACAAAATAGCTCATTTTATAGTAAACAAATTCAATTTTAATAGATGGGTATTACTTGTAGCGATTCCATTTATCATTGTTGTCCCAGTATTGATATTTGAAAAGATTAATATATTGGGGTGGGGCGCTATGTTGTTTTTATTAATATTTGCAAGTATTCTCTTTTTTGAAAAATCACGTGTACTTATTGATAAACGACAAATGAGAGGCATTTTGTATAAATCAGATAAGGAGTAAATGTATATGCATAAATTAGGAATATCAGTTTATCCGACACAATCTTGTTTAGAAGAAATGATTCATTATATTGAATTAAGTGCGAAATATGGGTTTAAACGTGTATTCACAAATTTATTATCAGTAAAAAATGATGATGAAGCGGTATTTCAAAAGTTTAAATCAGTTGTTAGAGTTGCTACAGAAAACAATATGATAGTTATTGCAGATATTAATCATAAAGTGTTTAAAGATTTGAATTTAACGCCTAAAGATTTATCCTTTTTTAAATCATTAGGTGTATCAGGCATACGCGTGGACGCTGGGTTTTCAGCCCAAGAAATAGCACAAATGAGTTATAACCAAGAGCATATGTTTGTAGAATTAAATATCAGTGTGAGCGCAACTTTTATTGAAGATGTCTTAAGTTATAAACCCAATTTGAACCAACTTATAGGTTGCCATAACTTTTATCCTCAAACATACACTGGTTTATCTTACAACCGTTTGATAACTACGAGCGAGTCTTATAAAAAAAATGCTATTAAAACTGCAGCTTTTGTGACTTCACAAGAAGGAAAGATAGGGCCGTGGAAGATTATGGAAGGTTTGCCTACTTTAGAAAGCCATAGAAATTTACTTACAACAGTACAAGCCAAGCATTTATTAATGACAAATGTAATAGATGATTTATTGATTGGTAACGCATTTGCTTCTGAATCAGAATTGCGAGCGCTCTCAGAAATTAATTTGACTATGCCTAGCTTTGATGTTTATTTGAGTAATGATATTACGTCATTAGATAGAAAAGTCATCGAAAAAGAATTTCATTTTAACCGAGGGGATGTATCAGACTACGTGATACGTTCAACTATGAGTCGTGTGCATTATAAAAATGAAGATTTCCCTCCAAATAGTACAAACCAAATTGTTAAAGGAGATATTATGATTTGTAATGACGCATACGGGCATTACAAAGGTGAAATGCAAATCGCATTACAAGATATGGTAAACAAAGGTTATAAAAATGTCATAGGCCATGTTAGAAAAGAAGAGCATTTTTTATTAGATTTACTTGAACCTTGGCAACCATTTGAATTAAAAGTAATATCTTAAAAACCATGTCATTGAATTACGAACGATGTCACAAAAGGATACAGAGCAGTTGCCTGTTTAAAGCTTACCGATTATATTACGAATTGTTAAAAGGAAAGCAACAAAGTATGATTTAAAAAATAGGAAACGCATTTACTGCAGGAGAGAGGTTAGTCTACCCACCATTGAAGCAAAGGATTGGGAGCTACGGTACTCGCCAATCCTTTTTAGTATAACAAATCATCTTAGGTTTTTATTTGTATAATGGCTATTGAGGGCATTCATAGGGGTTAAAGTCGAGTGGCATAGGGGTAGCGAATCCTAGCATCACAAAGTCTTCGTCGCCTGTATTGGTCATACCATGGGCATCGCCTGGAAATGATACAAATATATCACCTGCTTGGATGGTTTTTTGATTATTATTGTTTGTGAAAAATGTACCTTTGCCTTGGAGAACCATCCAAACATCATCTGCATCTTTGTGTGTGTGACAAGGCAATGTTTGACCTGGTTTTAGACACCAAACAGCACCGGCTGAATGTGTTGATTCATAGAATATTGTTTTTTTCGCTGCTTCATCAGAAAAATGTTGTAAATCATTAATTTTAAAAAAACGGTTAGATGTGTGTAACATAGCTTTCACTCCTGTCAGTTCACAATATAATTGGGTGTTTCACCGCTAAGTTGTTTCACTACGTTTGTCGCTGCAATATCAGCCATCATATCTCTTGCTTCAAAAGTTGCATTACCAATGTGTGGTGTAATGACTACATTTTTCATTGATTTAAGCGCTTCTGTTATTTGTGGTTCGAATTCAAATACATCCAGTGCAGCACCTTCAATCACGCCTTCTTTAAGTGCTTTGACTAATTCGGCCTCATAAACAATTGGCCCTCTAGATGCATTGATTAAGTATGAAGTTGGTTTCATTTTTTGAATCGCTTGGTAATCAATCATATGCTTTAATTGTTCATTATACGAACAATTTATAGTTACAAAATCTGAACGTTCTAAAAGTGCATCGAGTGTGACGTATTCAGCATTTAATTCAGCTTCTTTATCTTTATAGCGATTTGGCCCTGTGTAAAGCACACTCATATCAAACCCTTTAGCACGTCTTGCAACTGCCATACCGATTTCTCCTAAGCCGATAATACCAATTGTTTTACCTGATACTTCACGTCCTCTAAAGAATAAAGGGGACCAACCATTGAATCCTTCGTTACGGCAAAGTTGATCGCCTTCAGGAATACGGCGAGCGACAGCCAATAAAACGCCCATCGTTAAATCTGCTGTTGCATTTGTGGAAGCAATCGGTGTATTCGTAACATCAATATGGCGTTCACGGGCAGCTTGGATGTCAATGTTATTAAAACCAGCACCATAGTTAGCTATGATTTTTAGTTTTGGCGCCGATTCAATGACTTTTCGGCTCACGTTAGTAGACAATAAAGTGATTAATGCATCTGCATCTTGAACTTTTTGAATTAATAATGCTTCAGAAATTAACGTTTTACCTGTGTACATATCAACCTCAAAATGTTTTTCAAGTTGACTAAGTCCCATTTCAGGGATTGCGCCTGCGATAAAAACCTTTTTCATAAAAATAGTCTCCTTTTATTATGTGAAAATATTCACAATATTTATCTTAAGTGTAGCATCTATCTAGTGATTAGGTATGTCTAAAATGATGAACTCAAAGTTTCGTTTTGTATAAAACAAACAAATTTTATGAGATATGTATCGGGAGCAGGCATTTCACTCATTAAGCACTGGGTACAAGATAGCACACCTATTTCTAAAGAAGATCTGATTGATCATTTTTATAATCTAATGAATAATGGGACAACTAGTATGATTAAAAAATAAAATATATTAATAGAGCGTCTTACTACAACGATTAAACGCTTGAAAAATAACTTGAAAAAACGCTGTATACATTTATACAGCGTTTTTTATGATGATTATGAGTGGAAGGCAATCTATCTAGCTAATGGTTATACTGTTTAATTCTTTTAGTGTTTGACTTGTTCTAGACTCAATTAGAACCGGCACAGTGTATTACAGAATGCCGATGAGTTTCATCCAAAGAGATCCTAAACCAATCCATATAATAAAATAAACGATACCTAAGATAAAATTCATTGTCCACCAACGTTTTTGGCTTATATAACCAGCCGCGTATAATATTGGCGCAGGTCCACTACTATAATGTGTTGTCGAAGCCAATAGATTACCGAAGAAACCTAACATGAGCGCACTGTATAACGGTGGCGCACCGGCTGCAATAGCAACGCCTAACAGTGCAGCGTACATTGCGCTAACATGAGCAGTAGCGCTAGCAAATAGATAATGTGAATAGAAATAGAAAATGAGTAACATAACCAGTACGATTGGCCAACTAAAGCCACCTAAACTTGTTGCAATCAGTTTACTTAACCATGGAATAAAGCCTAGTTTATTTAATTGATCAGCCATTAATACAAGTACTGAGAACCAGATTAATGTATTCCATGCACCTGTTTCATTTAAAATATCTTTCCAGTTTAATACGCCAGTAACGAGTAATAATGATAGTGCGATAAATGCAGTCAATGTAGCATCAATTTGAATTAGGCTGCCTGTAACCCAAAGCGTCAATGCTATGATAAAGATGACAATCATAAATTTTTCTGGCATTGAGATTTTGCCCATTTTAGTTAACTCATTATCTGCCCAATTTTTAGCGTTAGGCGTTTGTTTAATACTTGGTGGGTATATTTTATAAATAATGAATGGAACAATAATGAGAGAAAGTAATCCAGGGACTAGGGCAGCTAAAAACCAATTCATCCATGTTATATGTACTTGAGCAGTACTTTCTGCAAGGTTTTGAGCGAGGGGATTACCAGCCATAGCAGTTAAAAACATTGCAGCAGTAATTAAATTACCTTGAAATTCTGTGAAAATTAGAAACGCGCCCATTTTTCGCTCAGATCCTTGCTTAGGGTCTGAACCAAATGATTCTGATAGAGATTTAATAATTGGAAACATAATACCACCCGCACGGGCCGTATTGCTTGGTGTAGCAGGGGCTAATATAAGATCGACACCTACAAGCGCATAGGCGAGACCTAATGTTTTTTTACCAAATCGTTTCACAAATCTTAGAGCGATGCGACGTCCTAGTCCTGTTTTTACAAAGCCTCTTGAGATAAAAAAGGCTATGACAATAAGCCAAATGCTATTATTACCAAACCCTTGCACAGCCGTTTTTATATCGGCAACACCAGTCAACACCATAAAAGTAAAACCTAATATGGATACAGCACCAATTGGCATAGGTTGCGTAATACAAGCGATAATAGTTGATACAAAAATAGCAAACATATACCAAGCTTGTATGCTTAATGATTCTGGCTTAAGGGGGGTCAGCGCCCAAATCAGTATACCGATGACAAGGGGGAGAATGAATTTGCGGTATCTTATTGAATTTTGCATATTGAACTTTCCTTCTTTCTACACAGATTACTCATTACAATTATCAATCTACCCTTATAAAAAAGTGCTGTAAAGAAAAAGAATGGAAAAAAATTATATATTTAGCAATAATTTTTTTAATGATCAACGCAAACGTGTATTTACAAAAAAGAGCTATGAAATATTTCTTATGGCAATGTGAAAAATATAATATTTAAAGTAACTATTCACATTTTGTTTAAATTAATATATTCTTTAAAATATAATATATATCAAATTTTATGAGGTGAGTATATGAATAAATTTTCAAAATATGTTGTGACATTTTCACTGTCAGCGGTATTTTCAGTTGCTGCGCCACTCTCTACATACACATCAATTGCTAACGCTAGTGGGGGCAGTGCACCGGTCGTTGAACAACAGGATCAGCAGCAAGAAAAAGTGAATTTAGGTACTGAAAATACGATGGCTGTTTCATGGTATCAAAATTCCGCTGAAGCAAAAGCATTGTATTTGCAAGGGTATAACAGCGCCCAAGTCCAATTAGATAAAGAAATTAAAAAGAATAAAGGGGATCATAAACTTGCAATCGCATTAGATTTAGATGAAACAGTTTTAGATAATTCTCCTTATCAAGGTTATGCATCCTTAAATAACAAAGTACATCCAGAAGGTTGGCACGAGTGGGTAGAAGCTGCAACAGCGAAACCTGTATATGGTGCAAAGGAATTTCTAAAATACGCTGATCAAAAAGGGATAGCTATTTATTATATTTCTGATAGAGACCAAGACAAAGATTTTAAAGCGACACAAAAGAATTTAAAAGCGCAGGGTATTCCACAAGCAACAGAAGATCATATTTTGTTAAAAGGTAAAAATGATAAAAGTAAAGAATCACGTAGACAAGCAGTAGAAAAAGACCATAAGTTAGTTATGTTATTTGGTGATAACTTGTTAGATTTTGGAGAACCTAAAAAACCTACTGCTGAAGAACGTGAAAAATTTGTGCAAAAACACAAAGACGAATTTGGTAAGAAATACATTATTTTCCCAAATCCTATGTATGGTAGTTGGGAAGGCACATTGTATAATAACGACTTTGATATTAGCGATGAACAAAAAGACGCATTAAGAAAAGAATCTATTAAACAGTTTAACCCATCCACAGGCGAAGTAGAATAATAAAGAGAGACAATGGAAACACGTTACATGGTATGGCCTTTATTGGATTAAACGAAAACTAGCTTGATCCATTTTAGGATAGAGATAGAATAAGCATAGATTGAAGAAGTAAGATTGAAAACCAACGGGGCAGTATTCAGATGCCTGAGTTCACTATAGTCAATTAATGAAAACAACTGATTATATGAGTTTAAAATGAACGAAGTGTTTCACGTGAAAAAATAAAATATATAAAAAAGTCTATTGACATGCTGTTTCGAACTATGCCAATAGACTTTTAGGTTGAGAAGATTATTGTGCTGTATAACCGCCGTCAATAACGATGGCTTGACCTGTAACGCTTTTAGCTTTGTCACTGGCAATAAATACAGAGTAATCAGCTACTTCTTGTATATCAACTAGTTGTTTTTGAGGAATTAACGGAAATAGCACTTCATCCAATACTTGCTTGATACTGACATTTCTCGTTTTCGCAAGATCTTCCATCTGGCCACGCACGAGTGGCGTATCAATATAACCAGGGCATATTGCATTGACAGTAATGCCGTCTTGTGCGGTTTCTAAAGCAGTCACTTTTGTTAAACCTATAATACCATGTTTGGCACTGTTGTAAGCAGATTTGCCAGAAAAGCCGACAAGTCCATTAATAGAAGACATATTTAAGATACGCCCATATTGCTGATTTTTCATAATAGGTAGCACATATTTAGTCATAATAAAAGTGCCAACCAACATAATATCGATCATCTGTTTGAATTTATCAGTTGGAAAATCTTCTATATTTGCTACATGTTGCAAACCTGCATTATTGATTAATATATCAATACGGCCATAATGTTTTACAGTTTGATTTACTAATTTTTTAACATCTTCTTCATCGGAAACATCAGCTACAATACCTATACATTCAAAGTTTTTTGTTTGAAATGATTGAACGACATGGTCTAATTTATCTTGATCAATATCAGTAAACACGACTTTTGCACCTTCGTTTAAAAAGACTTTAGCAATTTCTAACCCGATGCCACTAGCGGATCCTGAAATCATTGCTACTTTATTTTTTAACATATCTATCCCTCCATCATTGTTTATAATGTTTAGTTTACATCTATAAAAATGATAAGTAAAATGAATAAATATAATCAAAGGTATAACTTTTAGTAATAGTGAAAGGGGGGAACAAACTTGGAAATACGCCAAATCAGTTATTTTTTAGAAGTTGCACAACAAGGTAGTTTTACCAAAGCATCTCAAACATTACATATTTCCCAGCCAGCGTTAAGTAAAACAATTAAGGCGTTTGAAACAGAACTTGGTGTCGAATTGTTAGACCGTACAGATAAACGTGTAAGACTGACTGATTCTGGAGAAATTGTTTATCAATATGGTAAACAAATACTTAATACAATTTCAACGTTAATTTCAAGTTTAGAAGATAATGCAATGCTTAAAAGCGGTCACATTAAAATGGGTTTGCCTTCCCTCATTGGAATTATGTTTTTCCCTAATATTATGAAGGGGTTTGCTTCAGCCTATCCAGGTATAACAGTGGCGTTAACAGAGGAGGGGACAAACAACGTAATTCATCTTGTAGATAAAGGAGATTTAGATTGCGGTATTGTGATGTTACCTGTGGACCAAAATGATTTTGATGTTATTCCATTGACTCAAGATAGATTGATGTTGTTTTTGCACAAGTCTCATGTACTTGCAAATCATTCTGAGATTTCAATGATGGATGTTAAAGATGAGCCCATGATTTTATTTACTGAAGACTTTACAATGCATGATCGTATTATTCAGGAATGTAATGATTTCGGTTTTCAACCGCATATTGCATATAAAAGTTCGCAATGGGATTTTATCAAAGATATGGTGGAGAATAACTTGGGGATTACTTTTTTTCCTGGCTCACTTAATCGCAAAATAAATAAAGAGAAAATCATTTCATTACCCATCACCGATCCTTATATACCTTGGAAAGTAGGTATTATTGTAAAAAAAGGCAGTCATCGTTCTTTTGCTACTCAAGCTTTGATTGATTATATATTAGATAGTGATCTTTAGATGTACTATAACTATGAGTTATAGCAATGATGACGATTATGTATTTAACAAATCGTTTGTTCAATCTTATAGTATTAATTGTTCAGAGATAGATTTGAATGAATACATGGGAGTGATAAACGATGGAAAAGACAAGATACCAACAAGGTATAGATAAATTAATGACATATACATCAGAAACAGGCACAACACATTTACAGATAGCTGAAAATCTTAAAGATATTGCACCAGATGTATCAAAATATATCATGGAATTCGCATACGGTGACATATACTCACGTAACGGGCTAACCAACCAACAGCGTGCATTGGTGACAGTATCATCGTTGATTACACAAGGTACGGAACCGCAATTGGAGTTACACATGAATACCGCATTGACGTCAGGGGTGACAGCAGAAGAACTTGTCGAAGTCATCACACAATTAATACCATATACTGGATTTCCACGTGTATTAAATGCCTTAACTGTAGCTAAAAAAGTGTTTGCGGACAGAGATATTTCCGTTGATACACGTAAAGTAGAACAATCCCAATCCTTATAATTGAACAGATGGATGACAATATATTACCTGCTATATTTAATAAACAGTTTATAATTAAATGATTGGAGAACATGTATATTATATTGCGAGTGTTGGGACGGTGTATGGTAAACTTTGGCCAAAATAAATAATATAATAGTATGACAAATGATTTTTAAAACGTTTTATAATATAAATGGGTTGTAACAACTGTATATATACATATAAAAATAGTTTGTTGTATAAAGCCAATAGGAGGGGTATGTAAAGCGTAGAGGAGCATACTTTCATCACTTTGATTACAGAAAAACAAAGCAAAACTCTAAATTTACAATATGGATAACTTTAATTATCACATTAATATTTATAGTAGTAATATTTATCGGTGGCATGGTTTCCAACATTTTAACGTTGATATTAGATTCATTTCATATGTTAAGTGACGTTTTAGCATTGAGCTTGTCTATGGTAGCTATTTATTTTGCGGCTGGAAAAATCAACTGTTCGCTTATCTTTGGCTTTCTGAGATTGAAAATACGAGCTGCTTTTTTGAATGTTTAGCACTAACCATGTTATCACCACAGAACACCCTCCTTTTGAGCGCTCATGTAGTGTTTGATAGCGCTTCTGAAGAGAAAGCATATGAAACCATATAATAATATATCTCGATTATTAGAGCATCAATATCACATGAAACATACCACGTTACAAATTGAGAATCTTAAATTTAATAGTCATTCCAAAAGTATTTTGAGAATTTGGAGAAATAAACGTTTAATATGGTATTTAAAACGATTACTTTTTAACAGATAACTACCCAAATAGTTATTAAGTGTAAAGATGGAAATGAGTTTAACGTTGCACTTATGTATGCGATTTGGGTATTTTTTATGGCATATCTTTCATTTTAATAAAAACGTACATCATCATAGTTTTAATTGATTAAAATAAACTATATAATTTTAAGCATTAACCAAGAAAGGTGTTTATGATGGGACAATATCATATTAAAAAACCATTAAACAATAATGTTATTATTTGTACACGTCAGCAAAAAGAAGTAGTAGTTATTGGCAAAGGTATCGGTTTTAATAAGAAACCTGGGATGGTCGTGGATGACGAAGCAATGATAGAAAAAATTTATGCATTGGAACATAAGACACAACAAGAACATTATAAAGCGCTCATTGAAGAAGCAGATGACGCTGTTATCCAAGCGGTTATTGATGCAATTAATATGATTACCAATTCAGATATAGAAATTGACGGTAATCATTTAGTTGTTTCACTAACAGATCATATTATATTTGCATATAAACGGTTGAAACAAAACCAATATATTAGTAATCCATTTACGATGGAAACCAAACACTTGTACCCTGAAGCATATAAAATATCCGCTTCAGTTATTCACCAACTTAATTCAGTGTTACCAATTCAATTCCCAGAAGACGAAATTGGTTTTATTGCATTACATATTGCGTCTAATATGGAAAATTTAACGATTAGCCAAATGAATCATATTAATGATTTAATTAGCAAATGCATTCAAATTATAGAGCATGATTTACATCAATCTATAGATATGTCATCTATACAATATCAACGCTTTATTAGGCATGTTCAATTCTTAATTAGAAGACTTAGTAAAGGCGAGACGATCAAGTCACAAACTGAATTTGAGAATATGTTGAAAGCGCATTACCCCTTGTGCTATAATATAGCGGTCAAGATAATGAAAATGATGCAAAAACAATTAGGTGTAACAGTATATGAAGCGGAAGTTGTATATCTGACACTTCATATCAACCACTTAACACAATAATAAATGAAGCACGTGTAACTGATTCGATCAGGCATGAGTACTTAGACCGAGCAAAAGCTCAGTTTATTTACTCATGCCTTTTTTTGTGTCTTTAAACTTGTTTTGACGCAAATACATAGAAACGCACATAAATTCATAGCTCAGTTTATGAAATAAATAGAGTTTCTTGAAAATGGAGGATTATACAGTATGTGGAAGAAATTTTTTGGTCAGCTGCAACGTATAGGTAAAGCACTCATGTTACCTGTTGCAATCTTGCCAGCTGCTGGTTTGTTATTAGCATTTGGTACGGTTTTACAAGGAGAAGTATTACAATCCTATATACCTTTTGTTAAAGCGGATGGTTTCCAACATGTAGCGCAAATGATGGAGGGCGCTGGTGTTGTTATTTTTGATAATTTGCCAATGATCTTTGCGTTAGGTGTGGCCATTGGTCTAGCTGGGGGCGATGGTGTAGCTGCAATCGCTGCGTTTGTTGGTTTTATGATTATGAATAAGACAATGGGCGCATTTTTAGGTATTACACCTGACAATGTCAATGACGCAGCAAGTGGGTATGCAAGCGTATTAGGTATTCCAACACTCCAAACAGGTGTCTTCGGTGGTATCATTATCGGCGCGCTTGCTGCATGGTGTTATAATAAATTCTATAATATTTCGTTACCGAGTTATTTAGGATTCTTTGCTGGTAAACGATTTGTACCCATTATGATGGCAACATGCGCGTTTATACTAGCGTTTCCAATGGCGTGGATTTGGCCAACGATTCAACATGGTTTAAATGCGTTTAGTGAAGGTTTATTAGATTCAAATACTGGTATAGCAGTGTTTTTATTTGGATTTATTAAACGTCTATTGATTCCATTTGGTTTACACCATATCTTCCATGCACCATTTTGGTTTGAATTTGGTAGCTTTAAAACTGCTGCAGGACAAATCATCCATGGGGACCAACGTATTTTTATTGCTCAAATTACTGAAAACGTGCCATTAACTGCTGGTAAATTTATGGGTGGAGAATTTCCAGTGATGATGTTCGGACTTCCAGCCGCAGCACTAGCGATTTATCACTCAGCAAAGAAAGAAAATCGTAAAGTAGTTGGTGGGCTGATGTTATCAGGTGCTTTAACTTCATTCTTAACAGGTATTACGGAGCCATTAGAATTCTCATTCTTATTTGTAGCACCACTTTTATTCTTTATTCATGCAGTTTTAGACGGATTTGGCTTCTTGATTATGTATGTGTTAAATGTTCATTTAGGTTATACATTCTCAGGTGGATTTATTGATTTCTTACTGCTGAATATTTTACCAAATAAGACAGCATGGTGGCTTGTCATTCCAGTAGGTATCGTTTATGCGTTTGCTTATTACTTTATATTTAGATTCATTATTAAAAAATTAAATTATAAAACACCCGGTAGAGAAGATAAAGAACTGCAAAGTAATACCGTATCAGTAAATGAGTTACCATTTAAAGTATTAGATGCAATGGGTGGTAATGCAAATATTAAACATCTTGATGCGTGCATTACACGTTTAAGAGTAGAAGTTAATGAAAAATCTAAAGTCGACGTGGAAGCGTTAAAACAATTAGGCGCTTCGGGCGTATTAGAAGTCGGTAATAATATGCAAGCTATTTTTGGGCCTAAATCAGATCAAATCAAACACGATATGGCACAAATTATGGCGGGTAACATTACCAGACCTGAAGAGACGACAATTGAAAATGAAGATACGAATCAAACAGTTGCTATTGAAGGGGAAACCATTTATGCGCCACTTAAGGGTCACGTAGTACCGTTAAGTGAAGTTCCTGACCAAGTATTTAGTGATAAATTAATGGGGGATGGTATTGCCATTTACCCTGAAAATGGGGAAGTTGTTGCACCATTCGATGGAACAGTAGAACTTGTATTCCCTACCAAACATGCGATAGGTTTAAAATCTGAAGCAGGTATAGAAGTATTAATTCATTTCGGTCTAGAAACGGTTGGATTAAAGGGAGAAGGTTTCGAAGTTCATGTAGAGTCAGGCGAAGAGATTACAAAAGGTCAAATGCTTATGACAGTTGATTTAGATTATATTAAAGCAAATGCGAAAAGCGATGTTACACCAGTTATTGTCACAAATTCTGGGGAACACGACATTAAATCATCACGTGATGGCACAGTCGATCTAGGCCAAGTTTTAATTAAATTATAATAATATAAGTAATCTGCTTAATACATGATAGATGTGTTGCACTAAATCCTATTTGGAGAAGGAAGTTAAAAACACTTTCGTTGAATTCATATTAAAATGAATTGGTACGAGAGTGTTTTTTATGAAAAGCGTTGCTTATTTATTAGAATTTAAAAGTAAGGTAATAGAAATTAAATGAGTAGTATACGCAAAAAATAAAATGACGGATTACTTAAATATTTAATTAGATATTCAAATATTACTTTTTTGAAAATAAATGTAAGCTTAAATAATATTAGATGTTTTATACATGGTAGTTTATAATATATAGGACATAATTATTAAATCATTCAAAATAAATAATTAATTTACTAGCATCGTAACATGAAACATAACGATTTAAGTAAATACAATAGTGAAAATGAGGGGAAAGCATGATTTATACAGTAACGAGTACATTGCCACCAGTGCATGGTGGCAGAACAAAAGCGTTATTAAGTCGTATTAAATTAATGGATACGGAATTAGGTATAACGAGTAAAATTTTTACGACAAATTACAATGCGAATTACCTATCAGTATATGAAAAATTCATTAATGAAGGAAAAGTAACGAAAAGTACAGAGTTTGAAAATTTATATGATTGGTTAAGTGGTTTTAATTTATTAACGACACCTAAAAAGAAATTTAAAAAAAATTTAAAATATCAAACAATGAATCGTGAAATTGAAGGCTTAGAAAATAAAAGCTATGATGATGGAAATGTTATGAGATATTACGATGATGAAAATTATGTATTATACAGAAAATACTACGAAGATAGTAATGTGATTAAATTTGAAGATTTTATGTCACCCATTAGTAAAAAAAGATTAGAACGTTGGGAATATAATGAATTTGGTCAATTGCATAGAAAGATTTACTACACCCATAAACCTTTTTTAAAATTATGCGAAGTGTATTTTGATACGAAGGGACATATATATTGTAAAAAGTATTTTGATACTGATACATTAAACTACATTCAAATTTATAAGGATAGCAGGCCTTATTTAGCTTTTAGTGATGAAAAAGCATTGATTGAATTTTATTTTGAACAACGTTTTAGTGATAACGATGTAGTGTTTAATGACGCAAGATTATTAGATGGGCCGTTGTTAAATCAAACGAACGCTACTAAAAACATTTTAGTTTTTCATAATAGTCATATAAATGGTAAACATATTAAAAATGCTTATAAATTTGCTTTAAACCATTCTGAAAAAGTAGAAAAATATATATTATTAACGGAAAAACAAAAAGAAGATATTTTAAATCAGCTATCTCTTGAACAAAATCGTTTGAATGTGATTCCGCACTCTATTAAATCTTATAAATCTCTTGACAAAGTAGAGAAATTAGATCGATTTATTTTCTTAGGCAGACTAGGGGCTCAAAAACAAATAGATCATTTAATCAAAGCTTATAAACAATTTTTAGATTATGGATATGAAACAAAATTAGCAATTTTTGGGCCAGATGAAGCGGGACAGAAAAAGAAAATGTTAGATTTAATCGAACAATTTGGTATTCAAGACAAAGTAGATATTAATGAATACACAAATAACCCTTTAATTGAGTTTCAAAAATCAAAAGCCTCACTTTTAACAAGCAAATTTGAAGGTTTTGGATTAACTGTAATGGAGAGTATTGAAGTTGGTTGTCCAGTAATTTCTTATGATGTTAGGTATGGGCCCTCAGAGATTATCGATCATAATAAAAACGGATTCTTGGTTGAACCTAATAACATTAAAGCATTTGCAGATTATATGGCTAAGATAATAGATAATCCACTCACTCATGTACACACAAGACCAGAACTAGGCCATGATAGAGCGATTCAAAATTATACAAAGCTTTTTCAAGACATCGGCTATACTAAATAAAAGCATTTTAATACAGTATAAACATATTAAACTCAATTATTTTGATTAGTAATTACTATCGATTAAAAGAAAACACTTTTCTGATATTGTCGTATTAAAAAATGTAAAATGATAGTATAAAGTAATAAATAATAGGGATGAAAATGAGGGAAAAGCATGATTTATACAGTGACAAGTACATTGCCGCCAGTACATGGTGGTAGAACGAAAGCGTTGTTAAGCCGTATTAAATTAATGGATACGGAATTAGGTATAACCAATAAAATTTTTACGACGAACTATAACGCAAATTATCCTTCAGTATATGAAAAATTCATTAATGAGGGAAAAGTAACCAAAAATACAGAGTTTGAAAATTTATATGATTGGTTGAGTGGTTTTAAACTATTAGAGACACCTAAAAAGAAATTTAAAAATCAACCAAAATATCAAACGACAAATCGTAAAATCAAAGGTTTAACGGATAAACCGTCAAAAAATGGAAGTGTCATACGCTATTTTAATGAAAATCAATTTGTACTTTATCGCAAATATTATCAGTCTAGTGATGTTCTACAATTTGAAGATTTTATGTCGCCAATTAGTGAAAAAAGATTAGAACGCTGGGAATATAATATGTTTGGTCAATTACATCGAAAAATCTATTATATACATAACCCGTTTGCAAAATCATACGAAGTATATTTTGACACACAGGAAAATGTATATTGTAAAAAGTTTTTTAAAAATGATAAAGATAACACGTTAGACTATATACAAATATACAACAATAGCAGACCTTATTTAGCTTTTAGTAATGAGAGGGATTTATTTAAATATTATTTTGGACAACGTTTTAATGATAACGACATCGTATTTAATGATGCAAGATTATTAGATAAACCATTATTAACGCAATCCAATGCTACGAAAAATATTCTAGTATTTCATAGTAGTCATCTAAATGGAGAAAAAATCAAAGGTTCTTATAGATTTGCACTAGAACACTCTGACAAAGTTGAAAAGTATATTATATTAACACATAAGCAAACCTATGATATCCAAAAAGAAACAGCGATTGATCAGCATCGTTTTGCAATTATACCCCATTCCATGGAGCCCTATCCGCGCGATAATGATATTGAGCAATTAAATAGATTTATCTATTTAGGACGGTTAGGTAAAGCTAAACAAATAGATCATTTAATTAAGGCATATAAACAGTTTTTAGACAATGGATATGATATGAAATTAGCAATATTTGGAAAAGATGAAGACGGGCAGAAAGAAGCATTGTTAGACTTAATCGAGCAATTTGGTATTCAAGATAAAGTAGAGATTAATGAATATACAAATACGCCTTTAAAAGAGTTCCAAAAATCAAAAGCTGCATTGTTAACAAGCAAATTTGAAGGGTTTGGGTTAACTGTAATGGAGAGTATTGAAGTTGGCTGTCCAGTAATTTCTTATGATGTGAGGTATGGGCCGTCAGAAATTATTAAACATGGGGAAAATGGTTATCTAGTTGAACCGGACGATATTACCGCCTTTACAGAATATATGGTGAAAACTGTAGAAGAGCCATTTGACCACGTTGAGACCAGATCAGAACTAAGTCATAAAAAAGCTGTAGAAAACTATAATAAACTATTTCAAGATATAGGGTATACTAAATAAATATTATAGACATTTTTTATAAAGTCTACTTATTAATAATTTAAACATTCAACTTAACAATTTGAATATATAACGTAAAAGCAGTTGCCATTCTCAAACTCAGGATGGTAACTGTTTTTTAGCATACAAGAGATTGGTATATTTTATGTCATTTTTGTGCTATTGCTACAAAGTTCTTTTGTCTTTATAAATCATATGTTATTAAAAAAGAAATAACGTTTTAACCGTTATAGTTTTGCTATTATTAATAATAAAAGATAAAAATGCTAGCAAAAACTTTGTCTCTTGTGTACCGCGTGTTATATTAATGGTGAATGCAATTAATTGCTTAACTATTATATTGTGTATTATATTAGTTTTAAATTTATTTTCTGAAGGAGTAACAATGAATAAGTTTAAATTATTGGTTATCATGTTGTGTTTAATTTTAGTTGGATGCTCGAACCAAGAGAGTGAACCCCGTCATACAGATAGCAAAAAACATGAAAAACAGCAAAGTCAAAAAAAAGAAAGTGAACATAATAAAACAGTTAAGAACGGTGTTACTTATATCGACGAGATTTTAATTGTAAATAAAGATATTTCCTTACCAGAACATTTTAACCCGGGTGAGAACGAAGTGGCCCGTGAAGCATTACATAAATTATTAAACGCCGGTAATAAGAAAGGATATCATTTATCAAGTGCAAGTGGTTTTAGAAGTTATCAAACTCAAGAACAATTATTTAATCGTTATGTTCAAAGAGATGGAGAAGAAGCTGCCAATAAATATAGTGCTAAACCAGGTCATTCAGAACATCAAACTGGTTTGACATATGATGTTGTTTCTGAGAACACAGATACCAACTTCAAAGAATCATTTGGTAAAACAGAAGAAGGACAATGGATAAAACGTAATGCGCATAAATACGGGTTTATTGTAAGATATCCTAAGGACAAAACGCATATAACTGGTTATCAATATGAGCCTTGGCATATAAGATATGTAGGAAAAGATACAGCTAAAACGCTATATAATCATCGCGAAACATTAGAGGAATATTTAGATTTATACCCAAAATAATACGGTTCACATTTAAGGTATTTTGGCTACTTATTATAAATCACTGAGAGAGGGATGAACATAAGTGTTAAACAAAATAAGCGTGGTGATTCTAAGTTGTATACTTTCTTTAACTATGATGATACCAACATCTTCAGCAATAGCTCAATCAGCAACGCCCGAAGATACATATGGTGACCAATATAAACCAGAAAGCGTTAGTGTGATAACTCAAACTGGTCAAATTCTCTATCAATCTAATGATGACAAAGTAACAGATCCAGCTTCTCTAACTAAAATGATGACCATGTATTTGACCTTTGATGCTATAGAAAATGGGGATATAAAAGCATCAGACAAAATACAGATAACGCCAGATTATGAAAAGATGTCTGAGTTACCTAATTTAGCAAGCGTCCCTTTAGAGGCAGAACAGGCTTATACTATTGATCAATTTTTAAGACAGATCACTTTAGAATCAAGTAATGCAGCGACACTGATTTTAGGTGAAAAAATAGCTGGTTCAACGTCGAGATTTACAAATCAAATGAATGATAAAGCTAAAAAGATTGGTATGGAACATACGCATTTTGTAAATCCTACAGGTGCAGATAATCAACTATTACATCAATATGCGCCTGAAAAATATAAAAAAGAGCGTAAGACTCAGACAACTTCACAAGATATGACAATTTTAATGCAACACTTATTAAAAGATCATCCTGAGGTTTTAACGTATAGTTCTAAGACGAAAGATAATCAATTTGATACAGAATTGAAAACTAAAAATCTTTCTTTAAAAGGAGAACGGTTTGACTTAAAAGGGGCGGATGGTTTAAAAACGGGGACCAGTGATGAAGGCTACAGTCTAGCGTTAACGAGTAAACGTGATGGTTTGCGTCTTAATGAAGCCATTTTAAATGTTAAGCCTTTCCCAAGCAATAAAGCAAAAAACGAACGTCATAAAATAGCTAATAAACATATCAATAAACAATTTGATAAATATGAATATAGAAAAGTATTAAGCGAAGGCGAACATGAAATTAACGATAAAACATATCATGTCAAAAATGATTTGTACGACGTTGTCCCTAAAAAGATGAAGAACGTGAAATTGAATGTGGATAAAAAAGGCAAAGCATACGTGTCTTATAAACGGCAATTTATTAAGGGTACACACGCGCCAAAGGTAGATGTTTCATTGAAGAAAGAGGAAAACAAATTCACGGCTTTTTTCAAAAATTTATTTAGATAAAACATGAATTAAACATTACAAAGTAAACTTCAAAATAATGTATGTTAGAAACATTGTAGTTTTAAAAAAATATACTAACCGCCCATACCGTTATAAAACGTAAGGTTCCTTATGAAAACGTCTAGTTAATTAAAGCGTATATCACAGATGATAATTAAATGATGATTCAAGTAAGCACTTATTTTTATAAAACTGTGCCGTCCATTTAAATAAAACGTTGATACGCCATCTTAACGATGGTATGTGTCAGCATTTTATTATATCCTAAGTCGTTAAAGCATTTATAGTACGAGGAAACTGAGAGAGGGACAAAAAATATATTGCCTGGGAAATCAATTGCTTAAATGTCTCTCAAGGCTTATGGTAGAAAAGCATAGGAGGTTTGATTAATGAGTAAAAAATTCATTAATGTATCAATTTATAAACATGATAAGGCGTCAGAAATTTTAGTAGAAAATGGTAAGTTCAAGGCTTTTGGCAATAATCTTGGTAAAGCCGATGAAATTATTGATTTAGAAGGGGCATTAGTCTTGCCGCCGTATGTTGATGCTCACCTTCATTTAGATTACTACTTTACAGGACAAGATCCGCAAATCAAAAACACCTCTGGCACATTGTTTGAGGCTATTGATTTATGGAATGATTATAAGAAAGGCACGACAAAAGAAGAAATGAAATCGCGTATGCGCCAAGCAGTGAATGATGTTGCAGGTTATGGAACACAGTACATTCGTGCACAAACAGATTGTACGGATCCAAACTTAACTGGTATTAAAGCAGCGCTTGAAGTAAGAGATGAATTAAAAGATAATATTACAATTCAAGTCGTAGCGTTTCCACAAAATGGTATGTACTCTTTTAAAGAAGAAGGTAAAACGGGGCGTGACTTAGTTGAAGAAGCTTTACGGTTAGGTGCAGATTGTGTTGGAGGTATCCCACATAATGAATGGAGCCCAGAAGAAGGGGTCGAATCCATTAAAGAAATCGTTAGGCTTGCTATTAAATATGATAAATTAATTGACGTCCATTGTGACGAAACGGATGATACACAAGCGCGTTTCTTAGAAAAGTTAAATGCAGAAGCGATGAAACAAGGTTACGGTCAATCAACCACAGCTTCACATACTTGTTCGTTTGGTTCAGCCGATGATGCTTATGCATTTCGTATGATGGGGTTATTCCGTCAATCTGGGTTGAATTTTGTTTCTTGTCCAACTGAAAATTTATATTTACAAGGTAGACAAGATACTTATCCAAAAAGAAGAGGATTAACGCGTGTTAAAGAATTTGTAGATAATGGGATTAATATCGCTTTTGGGCAAGATTCAATTGTTGATTTATGGTACCCAGCTGGCTCTGGTAATTTAATGAATATCTTAGATAACGGCTTACATGCGACACAATTAATGCGCGAAGAAGATTTTCCACGTAATTTTGACTTAATTACTTATAATGGAGCAAAATTAATGGGATTGGGTGATATTTATGGATTATCTGAAGGGAAACCAGCGAACTTTATTGTACTGGATGCCCCAAATGTATTTGAAGCACAACGTCGACGTGTGGATTGTATTGCATCTATTCGGAATGGATCATATTTATTTAAAAAAGAAACACCCAAATTTACAACCGAATTAGATATTGATCGCAAAACAAAATAATATACGTACTTTTAATTTTTAGATAATGCCAACGCTTAAGTCGTTGGTATTTTTTATAAAAAAACGAGCACTAGAACAGTGCCCGCTCATAAATGGAATGTATTATAATGATGTGCCATTAGTTGAAATTACATTTTTATACCATTCAAATGAATCCTTTTTTATTCGTTTCATACTGCCATTACCATAGTTGTCTTGATCAACATAAATGTAGCCATAACGTTTTGTCATTTCGCTTGTAGACATAGAAATTAAATCGATTGGCGCCCAAGATAAATAACCAATTAAATCTACACCATCTTGAACAGCTTTTTTAGCTTCACTCATATGTTTGCTTAAGTAATCTATACGATAGTCATCATGTATTGCGCCATCAACCACTTCATCGACTGCGCCTAAACCATTTTCTACAATGAATAATGGCACGCGATAACGATCCCATAGCTCATTTAACACAATTCTTAAACCAATCGGATCAATTTGCCAACCCCAATCAGACGCTTCTAGATAAGGATTTTTTAAGCTGTTCATTAAATTACCTTGCGTAGTTTGTCCTTCAGGAGAAACAGAAGATAACATAGACATATAATAACTAAATGATAAGTAGTCAACTGTATGCTGTCTAATGATATCTAAATCATTATTTTGAATATCCAATTCAATTCCGTTATCTGCTAAAAATTGTTTGTAATAGTTAGGGTACTCACCTCTAACTTGTACATCAGTATACATTAAATTCATTTGATCTTCTTGCTGCGCTTTTAAAACATCTTGTGGGTTACAAGTATATGGATAATGTTTCATACGGGCTATCATGCAACCCATTTTGGCATTCGGGATTATTTCTTTTAGTTTTTTAGTAGCTAGTGCAGACGCTACAAATTGATGATGCAGCGCTTGGTATGAAGCTGCTAAAGGATAATCTAATTTATCTGAAATAATACCACCACCTGTGAAAGGCGAAATATTAATAACATTGATTTCGTTAAATGTTATCCAGTATTTTACGTCATGTTTATAACGATTAAAAACAGTTTCAGCGTAATTAACAAAATGATTAATGACATTACGATTTATCCAACCATTATACTTTTCTGTTAAACCAAAAGGTGTTTCATAATGACTTAGCGTTACAACAGGCTCGATATTATATGATTTTAATGTTTTGAATACATCATCATAAAAAGCGAGACCGGCTTCATTAGGTTCTTTTTCGTAGCCTTTTGGAAAAATACGTGCCCAATTGATGGACATCCTAAATGCTTTGAATCCCATTTCAGCAAATAGTTTAATATCTTCTTTATAGTTATGATAAAAATCTATACCATCACGTTTAGGGAAGCGACCTTGATACTGTCCGGAAGTAACTTTTTCAACGAAATCGGATGTTACTTCCATATTATTATCTCCGCTACGCTGGTCTTTAGGAATATATTCTGTGAAGTCCGCACTAGATAAGCCCTTACCGTCTAAATTATACGCACCTTCGATTTGATTAGCAGCTGTAGCGCCGCCCCATAAAAATCCTTTTTTAAATCCTTTGATTTTTCCCATATTTAATACTCCTTTATATTTAAATTAGTATGATAAGTTGTCTCCATTACTTTGAATAACACGTTGATACCAATAAAATGAATCTTTACGTAATCTATTTAAAGAGCCATGCCCTTTATTATCTCGATCAACATAAATATAGCCATAGCGTTTTTTCATTTCACCGCTACCTGCTGAAACTAAATCTATACAACCCCACGAAGTATATCCAAGCAATGGTACGCCATCTTTCACCGCTTCAATCATTTGGTTTAAGTGTTCGCTTAAATATTTAATTCTATAAGTATCATGAATGCTGCCATCCTCTTCGACTTTATCGATTTCACCTAGGCCATTTTCCACGATAAATAATGGTTTTTGATAGCGATCGTATATCTGATTCATTGTTACTCTTAACCCCACTGGGTCGATTTGCCAGCCCCAATTTGACGCTTCTAAATGAGGATTTTTAAGTGAAGCAAAGGCGTTCCCAGCTTCTTTGTTTTGGTTAATTTCTTTATTTCCACTTTCGAGTCGGCTTGAATAATAAGAAAATGAAATATAATCTACTGTGTATGTTTTTAAAATTTCGTCGTCACCAGTCTGTTTTTCAATAAATACATCCAAATCTTCAAACATACGTTTACTATAACTAGGATATTCACCGCGAGATTGAACATCTATAAATATATATTGTTCTCTATTTTTTGATAGTGCAGCCATGACGTCATCTGGATGTGACGTATTGGGATACACGTCACCAGCTGCTAACATACAGCCAATTTGGTTTGTTTCATCAATTTCTTTAGCAATTTTTGTAGCAAGACTTGAGGCAATAAGTTGGTGATGGGCAGCTTGGTACATGATTTGGTTTTTATTGTCATTTTCCTGGATAATTAAACCGCCACCAATATAAGGAATATGCAAAATCATATTGATTTCATTATGTGTAATCCAGTACTTAACTCTATGACTATATCTATTGAATAGGACAGTAGCGTAATTTAAAAAGAAATCTACAGTTTTACGGTTATACCATCCACCATAAATTTCAGCTAAATAATAGGGCGTATCAAAATGATTAATAGTAACAATCGGTTCAATACCATATTTTTCTAAAGTGTCAAATACCTTATCATAGAATGCTAGACCTTTTTCATTCGGTTCAGTTTCATCACCGTGTGGGAAAATCCTAGGCCAAGAAATTGAAAAGCGTAATGCTTTAAATCCCATTTCAGCAAATAATTTGATATCTTCTTCATAACGATGGTAAAAATCAATAGATTGGTGACTAGGGTAAAAATCAAAACTGTTATTTAACCCTTTAGCTGGATTAAATAGTGGTGCTTTTCGTGCTTCTCCTGCAGGAAGTAAATCTACAAGACTTAGTCCTTTACCAGCTTTATCATATCCACCTTCAACTTGATTGGCAGCGATAGCGCCGCCCCATAAAAAATCTTTACCTAATACTGACATATCATTGACCTCCTTGAATTTTTGAAATTAATAAATAACAGAGATGAGCGAGTCTTTTTCTTTAATTGTGTTTTGTGCTTGTATAACGACGTCTTTTGTTTCGTTTGTGTTGGTTATTACAACCATGACGATGTCATCGTATGAATGGTTGCGTATTGTTTCTGAGTCAAATTGTATAAGCGGTTGATCGACTTGAACGATATCGCCTTGATTTACTAATGGTTCAAAGCCTAAACCATCTAATTTCACTGTATCAATACCTATATGAATGAGTAATTCTGTCCCATTTTTTGATTTCAGACCGATTGCATGCCCAGTAGGGAATAGACTTTCTACAGTTGCATCAAACGGAGCCACGATGATGTCCGAGGAAGGTTTAATAGCGACGCCTTTACCCATTGCAAGAGATGAGAATACTGGATCATCAACAAGTTCAAGCTTTTTCATCTCACCGGGCACAGGTGCAACAATAAAGTCATCCTTGGGTTCTGGTATATTTTCATTTATGGCATTGACTGTATCATTACTATTTTGATCATTATTAGGTTGTTCTGATTCTGGTGCGGTAGCTTGTACTTTAGTTTCTTTTTTATCAGAATGGACAATATAACCAACGATACCACCGACAACCACGGCTAATAGTGAAGCAACTACAATAGCCCAGAACGTAGAATCTAAGCCATTATCGCCAATGAATGTGGTATAACCAAAAATGCCAAGTCCGCCCATAAAGTATAATTTTGTACCTGCGAAACCAACAAATCCACTAAATAAGCCACTAATAATACAACTATAAATAAAGAGTTTTTTTCTAGGTAATGTAACACCGTAAATTGCAGGTTCAGTCACACCAAACAAGCCAGAAATAGCAGCTGGTAAAGAAATTGATTTCAGTTTAGTATTTCTTGTTTTTAAGAAAATACCAATAACAATACCAGTTTGAGCAAAAGATGCTGCAAAAATAAGTGGGAATATAATATCATACCCAATGATAGAAACATTGTTAATCATAATTGCAGCAAGCCCCCAATGGATTCCAAATATAACAAATACTTGCCAAAAAGCACCTAGCAATAAACCAGCTAATATAGGGCTTAATTCATAGATACTTATTGCTCCTGAACCAATCCAATTAGCGATCCAAGAAGATATAGGTCCAATCACTATAAAAGTCAGTGGAACAATAATGAGTAAAGTGAAAAATGGAACAAAGAATGTTTTAACAACATCTGGAATAATACGTTTCAATTTACGTTCAAGGATACTTGCAAAATAAATCGCAACAATAATAGGAATAACACTTGATGTATAGGTCATAGATATAACTGGTATACCTAGAAATGATAAATTTGACTCTACTTCAAAAATGGTACCAGCAAAAAGTATATGCGCTCCTTTAGCTCCTAGTTCCATTGCAGATACTAATGAAGGGTATACAATGGCTGCACCTATGGCCATACCAATAAAATGATTTGAGCCAAATTTTTTAGCAGCAGTAAAACCTAAAAATACAGGGAAGAAATAAAATAATGCATCTCCCAATGCAAATAATATTTGATAGGTACCAGATGATTCAGTTAACCAACCAAGTGCTAAGAATAGTGCAGCGAAACCTTTAATCATCCCAGCAGCTGCAAGAATGCCCAAAATAGGTTGGAAAATACCAGATATTAAATCAATAAATCGATTTAACATATTACCTGAATTAGCCTCTTGTGTGTGATTTTCATTATCTGAGCCTAAACGTGTTATTTTAGTAATTGCATCGTATACATCAGGGACATGGTTACCAATCACCACTTGGTACTGTCCGCCTGATTTCATTACTGTGACGATTTCATCATGCTGTTTTAAATATTCTGTATCAGCTTTATCTTCATCATTCAATTTAAAACGTAAACGTGTAATACAGTGGGTAAGAGAATTAATATTTTCTTCTCCTCCCACTTTTTCTACGATATCTTTTGCTAAATCTTCATATTTCATTGATAAATTCACCTCAATTTTCGTTTTGTTTAAAGGATAAATAAGTTTAATACGTCGATTGTGGCCAATCAATTAACGTAATTTATTTAAAAACAAATATCTAGGCTAGCTTTAGCTAAATAAAAACAAAAAAACCCAGAATAATACACATACGGACCTCTAGTTAGGTTCGTAATGCATTACTCTGGGTTTTGCCTACTTAAAGTTACAACCCCAAACGTTGATAGCAACGTCAAAAGTAACAAAATATAAGTTTGAATACAGTATAGCCTCTATAAAAAAATATGTCAACGCTTACATCGATTACTTTAGCAATCTCGCAATATGTAATATTAAATAAACGCGTTCGTCGTTAGATAATTGGTGATGATAATGTTTGAGTAAAAAGTCTGCAATTTTATCTACACAAGCATCTGATTTAGCGTGCTTTTGCTTTAAAGCTTCTAGTAGACTTTCATCTGTAACTTCGTTTAAAGATTGATGACTAATTAGTCTTTGGCTAAAAAATTTAAGATGTGTCATAAACCTAGAGTAATTTAGCTCATCTTCGTTGATAGCAAGATTGAAATGATAACGAACGATATCAAGCATACTTTTAATGATTTTAGTGATTTCATAAATATTGGCAATATTTTCATCTAAACTGGCATTCACAATATGCATAGCAATAAATCCAATTTCATCTTTTGGTAACGTAACGTTGAAATAATGATTAATCTCGTGTAATCCATTTTGAGCTACTTCATATTCTTTTGGATATAGTGAACGTATTTCATAAAGTAATGGGTTTTTAATATCAAAACCATCACGCGTACGTTCAATTGCATAATTAATATGATCAGTTAGTGCAATATAAATCGTTTCTGAAACGGGTGACTCATAAAGTTGGTTTGCCGATTTTATAATTTTTTCAGTAATTAAAAGCACATCTTGATTGATTTCATTTAATAAAGTTAACATGCGTTCTTGATCTTCACTCGTTAACCGAAAAACTTTTTCAATTTTTGAACGTTCTAGTTGTTGTCCGTTTTTCTTGCCGAACGCTAATCCGTTTCCCATAACGATACGTTCTTCCCCATTAATCTTGGACAATACAACATTATTGTTTAAGATTTTAGTGATTTTCATAAAAACATTCCCTTAGTTATGTGATTTTGAAATGATAATACATTAAATATAGCCGAGAATATGATCAGTAGTCAAAATATTTTGAGCATGAAAATTGAGCTATAAATAGTCACTTAGCCGTGAATATCGTGTAGACAATTGCTGATTGCAATGAAAATGCGTTTATTAAAAGTACGAATTTTAAAAACCATTTTACTTAAAACACGTTTTTTAATTTTAAAGATGCTTATCATGAAGCTAGTGCTTGTATTCTTTTTACTAGTCATATTAATAAGATGGTCGATGCAACCATTTTAAAAAAGTGTTTTTTGCTTCGTTTCAAGTTTGAAAGTGTACATAGATAAATAATAAGTCCTTAAACAGCACTTATTAAAATAATTTATATGTTATGATGTTGAATCAAAACGCTATTACTATTTTCAAGTTAATTATAATAATGAAATTAACTGGAGCATTGGCTTTCAACAATAATCTAACTTATCATTCGCGAACGTTATATTGTTCTTTCGCCATTAGTCTTAATGGGCCATTAAAAATAATTTTGACTAGACTGTCTATTAACGTGTAAGGGTCGATTCTACGATTATCTTTGACCCAATATTTAATAAAAGATATCGTCGCACCTGAGACATAACTATGAAAATAGTCTAGCGGAATACCGTCTATCGTATCTTTAGTTGCGATATGTTTTTTCATATTTTGATAAATCACTTGGCTTAATTTTGTTTCTAATTGACTACGTCTTTCTAATGAAAAGATGGTTTTATAAAACTCGAAATTGGCATCGATGTGAAGTACAACTTTTTTTAATTTTTCTTCGGTAAAGATACGTGCAAATGCTTTAGCATCCATACCAACATAGAATTTATCCTTTGTATTTAGTGTATTTGATAAATATTCAATATATTCATTTTCCATCTTATTTAAAAGCATATATTTATCTTCATAATGAAGATAAAAAGTCCCGCGGTTAATATCAGCATTTTGAGTAATATCACTGATCGTTATTTTATCTAAATCTTTTTCATTTAATAATTGAATCAACGCTTGTTTAATCGCATTTTGTGTTTTCCGGACACGTCTATCTTCTGGCATAAATTGAAACTCCTTTATATTTAATAGACATTTATAGATAAAGTGTTCATTAATGAACGACTTGCGTATCATTGCTTATTGTATACGGCTTATTTCCTATTATAATAGACAAAGTGATAAATATTCAACACTGTGTTTGTTAAATAGGAGGGACGATAGATGAATATTTTTAAAAGTAAATTACTATGGCTTGCACCTATTGTAGCTATTCTAATATTTGTTATTTTTTCAATTGCTTTTTACCCAGCATTTAATCCAAAACCTAAAGATATTCCGATGGCAATAGTCAACCAAGACAAAGGTACTGACATACAAGGAAAAAATATTAATATAGGTAAGCATTTAGAAGATAAATTAATGGACAGCAATTCAGATGCGGTTAAATGGGTTCAAGTTGATAGTGAAGCAGATATCAAAAAAGGCATGAAAGATCAAAAATATTATGGTGCAGCAATTATTGAAAAAGATTTTTCAAAACATGCACTAAGTAAAACACAAAATGTAGTTATGGACGCTAAAAAACAAGAAATGAAAGATAAAGTTCAATCTGGAGAGGTACCAGCAGAGCAAGCGAAAAAAATGCAGGAAAAAATGACAGAATCTGGAAGCGACCAGAAAATAACAACTCAAAAAGCGAGTTTTAAAACAATGGTCAATGATGGCGGAGGGAGACAAATATCGCAAATGGCTTCTCAATTATTGGAAGGTATGGGTGATAACGTAAACCAACAAATTACAAAACAAAGCTTGTCTATACTACAAAAACAAGATGTTGATGTAAAAGCATCAGACGTTCAAAGTTTAACGCATCCAGTTAACGTAAGTAGTGAAAAAATAAATAAAATAAGTAGTCATCAAGCAGGTGGCAATGGTCCATTCTTAATGTTTATGCCAGTATGGATGGGTTCTATTCTCATTTCAGTATTGCTCTTTTTTGCATTCAGAACGAGTAATAATATTGCAATACATCACCGCATGATTGCTTCATTAGGACAAATTGCTATAACGATCGTTACGGCATTTGTAGGTGCGTTTGCATACATTTACTTTATGGAAGTTGTACTGGGCTTTGATTTTAACAACACAAATACGACAGCTACATTTGTTGCTCTAGCAATTATGGGGTTTGTAGGGCTTATATTAGGTACGATGACTTGGCTCGGTTTAAAATCTATACCAATCTTTTTCCTTTTAATGTTTTTCAGTATGCAATTAGTGACATTACCAAAACAAATGTTACCTGATTTCTATCAAAAATATATTGTTGGATGGAACCCATTTGCGCATTATGCCAATTCATTAAGAGAGATTTTATATTTACATGAAGGTATCCAATTAGATACAACGATGTGGATGTTTATTGGGTTTATGATTTTTGGCGCTGCTTCTACAGTGATAGCTGCAGCAATTAGAAAGCATAGTACCAAACGTACAGAGGTGCCATCATAAAATTTAATATTTTGCTTAATCTATAATGCATAAAAACGTTAAAACGCTTTTTGATTAATCGTTTTAGCGTTTTTTTATGTATAGATATATATGTTTAAAAAATGAATAATAAAGATTGGTAAATGATTTAATGGGAATAATATAAGTAATAGTAAGTAGTTTCATTTTAATTATGATATAAATGACTATCTAAATAGCCTTTATAATTACTCAATATGTGATAAAGGCAATGAAATTTTAAGCTTAATGCGTGCTGATATGATAATAAAACAAATTTTATTACTAATAAATGAATTTTGTATTAAATTTATGGTATGCCACGCTTTACAAATAATAAAAAGGAGGACATTATCATGGCTGTAATAAAAACAAATTGGAACGGTGACATTAAAGGGTTTGGAAAAGTAGAAACGGAGCATTTAGATGCAAAGATTGCAGTAGCAACTAAATCAGGTGGCACTGGAGAAGGCGCGACACCAAAAGAATTGTTAGCAAGTTCAGCAGCATCATGTTATATCATTACATTAATGTATGCGATTGAAGCAAGAACGATTTCAGTAGTAGATGTACAAATGGACACTGAAATTAAAGAATTAGAAAACAAAGCATTCGAATTTATACATTATCCTAAAATCACTTTACCTGAAAACGCAGACAAAAAAGATTTTGAAGAAGTAAATCGACTTTTTGAGATAGCTGACAGAGGATGTACGATTGGTAAGTTATTAAAAAAAGCAGATGTATCTATTCGTATTCAAGGGGAAGTTAATAGCTAAACGCATATTGAGGATCTAAAAACGCCAAATACGTTTGAACTATATTATAAATAAGAAGTGGGACAACGAAATCATTTTATAAAAATATGATTTTTGTCCCACTTTTTATTTTGATGATGAGCTAACTATATTTCTAATTTCCTGGGAAATTTGATTTGCTGAGGACAATGCGCCTTCAATATGGCCACCATGGACAGCGTCGTACTCTGTGCCAGCAAAAAGCATATTGCTGAAATATTTTGGCGGCGGACCATAACTCGGAAAACTTTCGATATTAAGTTTATCGCCTTCAGTTACAGTATGACCATCTTGAGACCAATCTTTATATAAAATCTGTTCATATGCTTGTGCTTGACTACCAAAAAGTTTGGTTAATTGTTGAATGAATCCCTCTTTAATCGATACTTCAGATTTTGAATTTCTTTCAGCAGGAGGAAGACTGAAGAAACCAAATAATGCAGCTTTGCCAGAAGATGTAGTAGCATCATAAATTTCTCTTAATGGGCCTGCCCAACTGACGACATTACCAGAAAGATTTTCATCTCTCCAAAAAGGATATTGATACGTCACCACTATTTTAGCTTGCGCACCCATCCAAGTCGGTTTATTAAGTAAGTCCATTTGTAATGGCTCTGGGAGAGGCGGTCTAAAATCAATTGAATTAAGGGCTAATCTAGGTGGCACAGTTAAGACAACGATATCAGCATGAAATGTTTCATGTGTCTGGCTATATTGGTTTAAAGTAACAACAGAATAAGATGATTGATTTTCTTGGTAAATTGACTCAACTTTATGATTTAAAATAATATGATCGTCAGAAATATGGTTGTTTAATGCTGTTACTAACGCATTAACACCGCCTACAATTCGCTTGCTTCTATTATTTACATTAGAAGCAGCAATACGTTTGGGTAGTTGATTTTGAGATAATTCTAGTAAACTGTCGCCTTCATTATATTGCTCGATTGTAGAAAGGTTGTATGTATTTAATAGGGATTCGATATGCTTTTCGGTCTCTGGCCAATACCACGTGGGGCCTAAATCAAAATAGTCTTCGGTATTGTCGTGTTTAGTTAGCACTCTTCCGCCCAATCTTTCTCGTGATTCTACAATTTTGAAAGAGATATTGTTTTCTGAAAGTAAAGTGCCGATACGCAGCCCAGCGACACCGCCTCCGATAATTAATACCTGCAATGGCCTACTTAAAACACCTTTCTTTTTAAATTTTGAAAATTGAGATAATTATAACATAATCATTATAATTTTATAAATAACCCGCTTTTCCAAAACATATAGGGCAATTAAAATAAAGCACATCGTTTGCTTATATAACTAAGCATATGGAATAGATAAAAAAGATTAAAGTCAGTATAAAAATTCATCCATGTTGAAATGTCGGTGATTTGCTATGCTTGTAATTAAATACGTTAAGTTTTCCAAGCGCATTGATTAGCAAACTGATTTCGATATTCAGAAGCGCTAATTTTAAAATGTTTCGTGAAACTTTTAGAAAAAAGGAGTGGATCTTTATAACCAACTTGACGCGCTATTTCATTTATTAAAATATTGCTATGAATTAATAATTGGGAAGCATGATACATTCGAATATAAGTTAAATATGCCTTAGGAGAACAATTTAAGTTTTTCTTAAACAGTCTAAATAAGTGGCTACGTGTTACATTGACATAATCCGCTACATCCACAATCATAATATTATTTTGGTAATTTGCATTGATATAGGTAACCGCGTTTTGAATATCTTCATTAATAATATCGACATTTACTGAAAATATTTTAGGAAATTGTTTTTGTAATTTGTAAGCTAAATCATATAAGTATTGCATAATTAAAATATCATTGGAATTATTTGTATCAATTGATTTTGAAAGGTTGCATATTTTTTGGATAGTATGACTTATTTCGGACGTCTCTTGATTCATAATGACATGTTTATCTACAATATGGCACCTTTGTAAATAATCTAAAATTTGTTTACCACTTAAGCCAATCCAATAGTATGTCCAAGGGTTAGAAAACGACGGTCTATATTCTACATCCATCCCTTTTTCTAATAAAAACATATCGCCTTCTTTTAATGCATGTTTTTTACCATTGTATATAAACACACCCTCGCCATGGGTTACGATATGTAAAACAAATTCTTTGATTACTGAATATTTATAACCAACATTTGGCACGCCAATTTCAATGCCGCATTCTACTAAATCTGCATCAATATGCTTTTTTTGAAATTTTTTCCATAACACTTGCATAGAATACCTCGTAAATTATAGTTATATAGTTTATATAATCACATTTTAAGTATAAATGAAACATTTTGCTATATTTTATCATCATAATGCTATTCATAATTTTTATAAATGATTGATAAAATAAAGTTAACACATTATGAAAGCGTTTTATATTCTATAAATTTCAGGGGTGAAAAAAATGAATAGACACTTAACAGGCATGCAAAAATTTTCTTTTGGATTCGGTGCCATAGGTAAGGACGCCATATTCAACATTGTTGGTGTATTTTTAATGTTTTATATCACAGATATTGTCGGTTTAAGCCCAGCGTTTGTGGGTGTAATGCTTTTTGTTGCACGAATATGGGATGCGATTAATGACCCAATTATGGGGGTGATTGTCGATAATACACGGAATAATTTTGGTAAATTTAAAACTTGGTTAGTAATCGGAACGATAGTGAATGCTATTGTTACAATTTTATTATTCACAAACTTTGATTTACCACAAACTGCGATGTATGTGTATATATCAATTATATATATTGCATGGGGCATGACTTATACGATGATGGATATACCGTATTGGTCTTGGTTGCCTAATTTAACGCATAATCCTAGAGAACGTGAGGAAATATCCGTAATACCAAGGTTTTTCGCAAGTTTAGCTGCATTTACTGTAGGGACATTTGGTTTATTTTTTATACATAAACTCGGTGATATATTTGGTAAAGGTAGTGATTCAATAGGTATTTTTGTATTTGCGGTTATTTGTAGTGCTGTTTTTATATTCACAATCGGTGTCACAGTATGGAAAGTACCCGAAGATAAAGAAATGGAACAACAAACAGGTATTAAGGTGAATTTTAAAGATATTGGTAGAATTTTATTTAAAAATAAAGAATTATTAGCAATTATGGGTGTTTTACTAACATTTAACCTTTGTTTGCAGACACTAAATGGTTCTATTATCTATTACTTTAAATATGTAGTAAATGCAGAGCATTTATTTGCTATTTTCAATGCAATGATTCTTTGTGAAATGCTCGGTTTATTAATGTTACCACGCTATATCAAATGGGTAGGGAGAACCAAAGCTTTTAATACTTCAATTACACTCATCATTGTAGGTTTATTATTTATTTTAATTTCAGGTTTTGTCGCACCACAAAACGTAATAACTGTAATTGTAGGCGCAGGCTTACTACGCATTGGGTCAGGATTTATGATTGGTATTACAACGGTGTCATTAGCAGATGTTATCGATTACGGTGAAGTTAAATTTGGACAGCGTAATGAAAGTGTAATTACGTCAGCGAATACATTTTTAACAAAAACTTCACAAGCTGTAGCTGCGCTTATTGTAGGCCTTGGATTATCCATTTTAGGCTATACACCAAATGAAGCGCAAACAGCGCTGACAATTAATGGGCTACGTATTTTAATTATCGTATTGCCTATCATTTTCGTAATTTTAGCTGCATTTTTATATCATAAAGCTTTTCATTTAAAAGGTGATTTCTTAACGGATATAGAAAAGACACTGCAAAACAAGCGTCAGAGAGAACACAAAGAACGTATGAGTAAATAAAGGAGGAAATAATCAATGATAGAACAACAATTTCATGAAAATATAGATATTCAACATGTAAATACTTTGCCACGTCGTGCATTTTATATACCTTATCAACCAGGAGAGGCCGCTTATCGTCTAGAAACACGTTATCAAACTAATAATGTAACGTTATTAAATGGAGATTGGCGTTTTGAATATTTTAATACATTGGCAGACTGTTTGAATGCGACGAGGGAAGTGGATAAACATCATATTCCCGTGCCGTCAGTTTGGAATTTATATGGGTATGATCAAATACAATATTTAAATACACAATATCCGATACCATTTGAACCGCCGTATGTACCTAAAGAGAATCCATGCGGCCGTTATACACGCTCATTTGAAGTGACAACATATGATGAAAAAAGTGACTATCATTTAAATTTTGAAGGCGTAGATAGTGCGTTTTATGTATGGATCAATAATCAATTTGTTGGTTATAGCCAAATTTCTCATTCGATTTCTGAATTTGATATTTCCAATCTGATTCATGATGGTATCAACACGATTCAAGTACTTGTTTTAAAATATTCAGATGGCACGTATTTTGAAGACCAAGATATGTTTAGACATTCAGGTATCTTTAGAGATGTCTATATCTTAAAACGTGCAAAAGCACGTATTAACGATTTTAAAATTGAAACACGTGTCAATGAATTGCTAACTCAAGGCGCAATTGACGTTAAATTAGAAGATAAACAAGATTTGGAGAAAGTTAAGGCACACGTATATAATCCTAAAGGCGTGCTGATTCAAGAAGAAGATATTTCAAGCAACTATAGCTTTACAATTGAAACACCACAATTGTGGTCAACTGAAAATCCAACACTATATACTGTGACACTTTCTACAGAAACAGAAGTTATTACACAAAAAGTTGGTATCAGAGAAATACAAATCAAAAACAACCAATTTTATATCAATGGCCAATCTATTAAATTTAGAGGTACTAATTATCATGATAGTGATCCTCAAACAGGTTATGTGATGAGTGAATCACAATTTATGAAGGATTTAGCATTGATGAAACAAGGCAATTTTAATTCGATTCGTACAGCACATTACCCTAAATCGCCATTATTCTATGAATTAACAGACCAATACGGATTTTATGTGATGAGCGAAGCAGATTTAGAAACCCATGGTGTTGTTAGGCTTTATGGTGATGAAAATACAGATAACTTTAACATTATTACGGATGACCCGCAGTATGAAATACCAATAATTGAACGCATTGAAGCATCGATTACGCCGTTAAAGAATTATAGTTCGATTGTATCTTGGTCTATGGGCAATGAATCAGGCTTTGGTGTGAATATGGTCAAAGCTATGGCACACGCAAAAACATTAGATGCGACACGCCCATTACATTATGAGGGCACTTTCCATAGAGACAAGTCAAAATCATATGATTTATCAAATGTTGAGATGATTAGTAGAATGTATCCTTCACCAGAAGAAATAGAAACAACATATCTGACAGACCCCAGTTTAGATAAACCATTTATTCTTTGCGAATACGCACACGCAATGGGGAATTCCCCTGGTGACTTGCACGCTTATCAAACACTTGTAGAACAATATGATAGTTTTATTGGCGGGTTTGTATGGGAATGGTGTGATCATGGCATCCAAGTTGGTCAACATCATGGTGATCCTATCTTTAGATATGGCGGAGACTTTGGAGAAAAACTGCATGACGGTAACTTCTGTGTTGATGGTATTGTTTTTCCTGATCGTATACCGCACGAAGGATATTATGAATTTAAACACGAACATAGGCCTGTCAAAGTAATACATGAAGCGGACGGTATTTTAAAATTACGTAATCAACTAGATTTCAGTAGTGTAGAGCACTATTTAACTATTGAAGGTACAGCGACTTATTTAAGTGGTGACAAAAAGCCGTTTGAAATTATGATGAATAACTTTGGACCACATAGTATAAAAGATGTTGATTTAAGTGACTATATTGAAATGAGTAAATTAAGTGATGTGTTATTACGTTATAAATTGAAAAATGAAGAACCGTTACGCCACAATCATTTTGAACTAGGTCATGACCAAATTGTCTACCAACGACAACCAGTTGGATATGATACTACTCGAGAAAGTGGTGAATTAAGCTATAAAGAAAATAATCAAAGTATTACCATTGCAACAAATGATAGCCAATATGTATTGAATAAAGCAGATGGTAGCTTAGCATCTGTTATCCATAAAAATGAGATTATTTTAACCCAACCTACAAAAAACAATGTTTGGCGTGCGCCTATAGATAATGATATTAATATTAGAAAGGATTGGGCGTATTTAGGGTATTATGACGCAATCACTCGCATACGTGATTATAAAATTGTAGAAACTGATGATGCGGTCAGTGTTATTTTTGAAATTGTAATAATTAATGATGTCGTCCCTCCTATACTACAGGGGGCAATGACATGGACAGTGTATAATGATGGACGTCTTAACGTGAATTACGATTTAGAAAAAGATACAGAAGGGCCATTTTTACCTAGGTTTGGTTTAGCTATGGTTTTGCCAAAAGCATTTGAATCAGTAACCTATTACGGCAGTGGACCATTTAGTGGTTACCCAGACAAAGGTATAGCGAACTATTTAGATTATTTCGAAACAACTGTTACAGATAACGGTGGTAATCATATCAAACCACAAGAAACAGGTAGTCATAACGGTACAACTTATGCAAACATTTCAAGTGACCAACATCAAATTGTGGTATCCAGCGAACAACCATTCAGCTTCAATGTAACACATTACACATTAGAAGAACTAACGCATACAACGCATAAAGATGAACTAGTAGAAGGCGATACTTATCTATATATTGATTACGCGCAAAGTGGTATCGGCTCGAATAGTTGCGGACCAGAATTAAGCGAAGCTTACCGTTTAAACGACAAACATATCCACTTCCAATTTGAATTGAGATTTAAATAAATGAAGTAAGACTCCCCACAAAACACACTTGATTTTGTGGGGAGTTTGTATTTTTATAATCTCTACGTCTAATTGAAAAATTTAATTATGGTTTAGATATTTTAATAAAGTAAGTGGTAATACATAAATATAAAATAACTAAAATATTTTAATTTGATTTAAATTCACATTCAGCATATCTGTATCTATAATAAGGGGGTTAACCATGAGGAGAAATATTTTAAAAAAGTATTTTAAATTGAATCAAATGATTATCGTGAGTAGTTTGTTTATATTAAATGTTTTAGGTATTTTGATTTTTAACTCAAATAAAAGTGATGCATCTGAAACACACAACATTGAAAATCCAAACACCATAAATGCATACCATATTAATTATGAAGTTGCTAACCGAAATCCTGATAAATATGAATCTATGGAAGAGCTCCAAAAAGAAACAAATGAAGGTGTTGATTGGAAAATCAACACAGAAAAAAATGACAGCGATACAATTATTGCAGCTATGCATGGAGGCGCAATTGAACCAGGTACTACAGAGTTAGCAAAATATACTGCCCGACTTGGCAACTATGATTATTTTTCGTTTGAAGGTATTAGAAGTGAAAATAACTCTGAATTACATGTCACATCAGTAAATTATAATAATGACGTATTGCACAACATGGTTTCAGATAAGCAATATAGTGTAATGATCCATGGTTATAAAGGGGATAAAGCGATTGCTTATATAGGAGGTAAGGATAAAGCATTACGTTTAGAGATAACGGATGAATTAAAATCCAAAGGAATTAAAGCAGAAGAAGCGCCTGATTTAATTGAAGGTCGTGCAAATAGTAATCCAGCCAATATGAATGAAAAAGGAGAGGGCGTACAAATTGAAATGACAACTGCTTTAAGAGAACAGTTATTCTCTAATAATGATTTAAGTAGCCAATCGAGAAGTGACGAGTCTAATTATAGTGCGACTATGTTAGATATGGCCAAAGCAATTAATCAAGCAATTAACAAAGTGAAAATAGAAGAATGACAAGAGATTCAGCTCAATTTTATTGAAGATTATAATTAGCCTAATTTGAAATAAGTCAATCGAATATATTATTTATATATAATTATAATAAGTGATGAACAACAAAAATGACTAGATTTCGAATAAGATGTATCAAAATGCTCTAAAACCTAGTCATCATATGAATACTATGTTTATTAAACGAGAAGACTATGAGTATAGCCCAATGCTTAAAATTAGCTTACTTTTATTTTATTATGCTCTCTTAATAAAAGAGCACAAATAAATCCGATAATGAGTAGGCCAGCTGCTAGGTAGAAACCAGTTGCCATTTTGCCAGTTAAATCGGTTAAGTAACCTGTTAAATAAGGCGCTAATATAGAAGCGGTCATACCAATAAAGTTATAGACGCTAAAAGAAGTGCTCAATGCATGTTTAGGCGCATTGGCTGATACCACAGCGATGAGCACAGGGTTAGTACTTATTTTTCCAACAACACCATACCCAATTAAAGCGATATATAAAACCCATAAATTATTAAACATCACTATAGATATTGTGAAAATAAATGCTAATGGCAACATGATAATGAGCACTGGACGACGTCTACCTAAACGATCAGATAACCAACTAAAGAATAAAGAGCCAGGTATCGCTGCCCAAGGTACAAGTGACGCGACAAAAGCGACTTGTGCGCCGCTAATACCTCGTTCAGTTTCTAAGTAAAAAGGTAACCATGTGATAATCATAAAAAAACCATAAATAGAACAGAAAATAATAATATACGCTAAAATAAGGTTTCGATTTTTAAACAAACTTGAAAATTTAAATGGTTCTTGAACCGATTCATTAGAAATGGTGATTTCCTTCGGGCGTTCTTTGATTACTTTATACATAAGCAAAGCTAAGATAAGCACTGGAATGCCCATAATAAAGAAAGGTACACGCCAATGCATACCAAACTCTTGAACCGTATAACTTGAGATAAAATATCCAATGGATGTCCCAAAAGCCATGCCACTATTAATCAGTGCGCTACCTAATGTGATATGTTTTTCAGGGATTGCTTCCGAAGATAGGGCATATTGTGGCCCATAGTACGCACCTTGTGCTAGGCCTACCATGAGCCAAGCAAACATGAATAGGAAGAAAGATGGCATCATACCGGTAACGGCGGTAAATATACCGAAAATAAGCATGCTAGGTACAAGTATTGTCTTACGACCGACTTTATCTCCTAAAATACCTGAAGGAATTTGCGTTAATGTGTAACCAATAAAGAAGATACTCATAATTAAACCTAACTGTGCATTGTTTAATGAAAATGCCTGTTTGATGTCTCCCATAATAGGATTTAGAATAGTTCGGGCAGCATAAATCACGAGCCAACCAAACGTGAAATTAGTAACTAACGTAATCCAATATGTTTTATGGATGGGTGTTGTTTCTTGTTGCATATAAGATACTCCTTTCATAAGTTTATTCAATTTGATAGTAACTATTTTCTGGGAAATAGGCTATGGTAAAACTGACGAAAATATTGCGTGAAATTGAAATAAATTACATCTTTTAATTTTTAAATTAAAATTTTTAAACGATTCACATTTGCACTATAATGTAATGATTTTGATACGATAGATAGTTTCAACTAATTGCTAACATGGGTATAAAATAACAAAGCATTAACATAGGTTGAAGGAGTGTGCGTGTTGAAAAATGCATTGGAATTTGAAAAATTATTAAAATCGTTAGATGGGCAAAAATATGGCGCATATAAACGGCTCAAAGGTGAATATCAATTTGACCATTTTCGTTTAGCTATAGATCATATACAAGCAGATCCATACGCACCACCATCTAAAGTACGTGTCAAAATGAAGCGAGATATTGCTAAAATACCTAATGAATTATTAGACTCATCGGCTAAAATCATTGCTGTCTCTGATTTTTTAACAAGAACGTTTAGCGATCGCATTAAATCCGTCCTTAAATCTGATCAATTTTCGAAAAAAACTCCAGATATTGTTATAGATCATTGTGGGCAAGAGATGTTAAAACGGTCCTCTGTAATCATCAATAAATGTGATATTGAAGTCCGTTTTGAAGTTGGTTTACCAGCTGCTGGAAGGAAGATTTTAGGAAAAGTAGCTGATCATATATTTCTAGATTTATTACCCAAAATAGTAGAACAATCATTATTATATAAACATGTGAATCAAGCGGCCTTAAATGAACAAGTGACTTTGTTTACAGACCAAGAATTTATACGTGAAACACTTGAACACCAACATTTAGTCGCTTTTGTGGCTAATGATTCAATATTACCGAGAAAAAGTGGTGTATCTGGCAAGCCATTACCTGGTGCTGTTTTATTCCAAAGCCCTGAAAAATTTGAAATTCAAATGACTTTACCCAGTGGTAAAATAGTTAAAGGAATGGGTTTACCTGAAGGTATAACGTTGATTGTAGGCGGTGGCTTTCATGGCAAGTCTACATTACTTGAGGCCTTAGAGCGTGGTGTATACCATCATGTACCTGGGGATGGTCGTGAAATGATAATTACACGTGAAGACGCAATGAAGATTCGCGCAGAAGATGGCCGTAGTATTGAAAAGGTGAATATAGAACCATTTATCAATAATTTACCAGGTAAAAAAGATACGACGCAATTTTCTACTGAAAATGCCAGTGGTAGTACATCACAAGCTGCGAACGTAATGGAAGCTTTAGAATCACAAACATCATTATTGTTAATAGATGAAGACACCTCAGCGACTAATTTTATGATTAGAGATACTAGAATGCAAAAATTAATAGCGCCGGACAAAGAGCCTATTACACCCTTTGCTAATAAAGTTAAGCCTTTGTTTGAAAATCATCAGGTTTCAACGATTTTAATCGTAGGCGGTTCAGGTGATTATTTTGAAGTAGCTGATCAAGTACTTATGATGGATGAATATATACTAAAAGATGTTACAGATAAAGCTAAAGCAATTGCTGAGACAGATAACTATCAACCAGGACATTATCTTCATTATCAATTTGGTGAAATACCCAAACGAATTCCATTAAAATCTAGCTTTTCTAATAAAGGCAGAGACCAACGTTTTAAAGTGAAAGGTATGCATACAATTTTATACGGTAAAGCACGTATCGATATTTCTGGTTTGGAGCAACTTGTCGACTCAAGCCAAACCAATTGTTTAGCCATGATGATTGATTATTATCAAAGTAATTTATTAAATGAACAAGACACTGTGTCTCAAGCAGCTGATAAAATTTTTGAACTTATTGATGAAACAGGATTAGAGGTTATCTCACCTCATGATGGACATCCTGGTAACTTAGCATTGCCTAGAAAACAAGAGTTCTGTGGCGCCCTTAATCGCTATAGAGGATTAAAAATTAAAGGTAAGTAAGTATAAGCGTGTCCAAGCATGAATACTTGAGACACGCTTATTATTTATAAAAAGCATTATAAGCAGGTGGGGAGTCTGAGGCCATACACACGTGAGCCTACCAGTTAAGATATAAAGCTGTATAGCAACGTGTAATCTAACTGCACATATAATATGCTCCTTGTTAATCGCTTTTTAAAGAAAAATTTATGATAAGTCTTATCAAACTATAGTCCGCCATAGTAGAATGACCAGCCCTTACAAAGAGAATAAGATTTCTGTTCGTTATTCGTTGCTCACGATTCATTATCAGTATATTCTATAATATCAGCAGGTTGACATTCTAGTGCTTTACAAATGGCATCTAGAGTAGAAAAACGGATTGCTTTTGCTTTTCCTGTTTTTAAATTGGATAAATTTGCTACTGTAATATCAATTTCGCTTGCTAATTCACTAAGTTTCATTTTTCTATCGGCTAATATGCGATCTAATCGAACTACAATCATTTATAAAATCTCCTAAACAGTATAATCAAATTCATCTTGCAAAAATGCACCATATTTAAATACATTACCAATCACCCAAATAATAATACCAGCAAATATAAGCGTGAAATTGAAATTAAAAAAGAAATCACTGAAAGTTTCGATATCTTTATCGATGAGTGCATATAATTTACTATTATGTCCTAAAAAATGATACATCGCAAAATTGCCAGCTAGTTTAATAATGGATTCAAAGAGGCCTAATAATACGAAACAGTATGAAATTAAAATAATTATCTTAGCATTCTTATATGTAAAAATATAACCTCTACTCACATTTTTAAGCCATTTTCTTATTTGATCAATAATTACAATATACAAAGCGGTTAATAGAGCCATTAATAATAGTATTAATATAACAGATGGTTTTGAAAAAGTAATACTATTTAAATCATAATTTATAATATTTTGCGCAGTTACGCCTAATGAATCAACCCAAAAAGATTTATCTGCTTTATCGAGTTGCGTATTGATAAATGAAGAGGGGATGATTAAAATTGCGATTATTGCTATAAAAATTGGTAACATAATAAGCGTGGTTAATACTAAAGCGATAGTAGCGATAACAGTTAAAGTTTTTACTAAAATATTAAAATGTTTGTTATTAATTGTAGTCATATCAATTCTCCTTTTTAATTTTCTATCTACATTATATCTTGATTTTATCGCTATTCAATACTTTTTTATCGAATAACGATAAAAATATGTTTTTAATTCTCAGCCAATACTCGGATATTATAAAAAAAGAAAATATAATAATAATAATGTAGAATGAGTATAAGTGTTTTAAGCAAAGGGGGATTGCTTTGTGCAAGAAGAAGATTATAAAATTTTAGCGATGCTTAATAAAGAACAAAGTTTTACTAAAGCTGCCAAACGATTATTTATGTCTCAACCATTACTTTCCTATAGGTTAAAAAAAATTGAAAAAGATTTTGGGATTAATATAGTTGAAAAAATGGGAAATCAATTTAAGTTCACACCTGAGGGAGAGTATCTAGTCAAATTTTCTAATAAAGTTTTATTTGAAATTCAAAATTTAAAATCAAATATTAATGAACTTCGAGAAAATTTGAAAGGTAATATGAAACTAGGAGCAAATACAAATTTTGCTATATATACAATGCCAGAATTAATCCAACAATATTATCAAGCCTATACAGATATTTATATATCTATGACAAGTGGTTGGAGTATCGAAATTTTGGAACAAATGGAAAATAATGATCTTGATGTGGGGATTTTAACAGGTGACTATGATTGATATGGTCAGAAAATATTATTGAAACGTGATCCATTAACAATTATTAGTAAAAAACCGATAAGTTTGAAACATTTACATCAAGAATACCGAATTGTTTATAAATCACATCAAAATTTCAACACCTATATTGAGCTAGAAAATTCAATTACTAAATCAATCAATGATTGGTGGAATGAACGTTACGATACGTACGCTAGAAACATATTTCAAGCTGATAAAATTGAAATATGTAAAAAATTTGTAGAGAAAGGTATGGGATATGCTATCGTTCCTAAATCATGTATTTTAGATAATGATTCGTTTTATACTAAGGATTTGAAATTTAAAAACGGTGATAGTATCACAAGAAATACATGGTTATTGTATAGAGAAGAAGCAATGAATAATGATATAAAAAACTTTATATCATTTTGTAAGATATATTTTGAAATAGAGTAATTTAAAATAGCGTTAAGTGGTTTTTTAAGCTGCTTAGCGTTTTATTTTTTACTATTTGTAATCGTTTTTATAAGCGCATAAAGAAATTTTATAACCCTCTGTACTTTATAACAAAATCACCTAAATAAACACTATGATATCAATACTTTTTAAAAAAATATCCAATTATAATTTGTCAGACTATTCAGAAACAAAGTTGCTGAATTGCAAACATGGTGCTAAACTTCAACTAATTTGAAGGAACCTTCAAATCAAAGGGGGATTGCCATGAAAGCTAAAAGACAAATAGATTTGTATATTTTAGGCATGGTTTTGGCAATATTAACATTTTGGCTTTTTGCACAATCAATGATTAATATCATTCCAACAATGCAAAAAGATCTAAATGTTTCGTCAGGTATTTTAAATATTTCCACGAGTCTAACTTCGTTATTTTGTGGGTTGTTTATTGTAGTCGGCGGAGGTATTTCAGATAGACTTGGGAGAAAGAAAATGACTTACGTTGGTTTAGTTATTAGCATCGTCGGTTCATTACTTGTCATTTTGGCAAGAGAACCTGTTTTATTGATCTTTGCAAGGGTGCTTCAAGGTTTATCTGCGGCACTTGTGATGCCAGCTACATTAGCATTGATTAAGACAACATTTCAAGAAAGTGAACGACAACGTGCCTTGAGTTATTGGTCATTTGGTTCTTGGGGCGGTGGCGGTATAACTACATTTGTGGGTGGATTAATCGCTACCTATTTTGATTGGCGAATGATATTTATTCTTTCTATTGCGATTGCAGTCATTGCGATGGTCTTATTGAAAAATATAGAAGAAACGAAAGTTGCTAAAGCAAATAAAGAAAAATTTGATATTATTGGCTTTTCAATTTTTGTAGTTACCTTATTAGTTATTAATATTATTGTGACACAAGGACAAGACTTAGGATGGACAAGCTTTCCTATTGTGGCATTATTCATTGCATCTATCATATTAACACTCATATTTATCTTTTTTGAAAGAACAAGAAAACATCAATTTATAGATTTTGAGTTATTTAAATCTAAACCATTTACTGGTGCTGTACTTACCAATTTCTTGCAAAATGGTATTGCTGGAACCATTGTTGTAGCGAACACATATATTCAGATTGGAAGAGGCTTTACGGCTTTTCAAACAGGGTTACTGACGTTGGGCAATATTATAGCTTTATTGTTGATGATACGCGTAGGAGAACGATTATTACAGAAAATTGGCCCTTATAAACCAATGTTTATCTCAATTATTATAGCGAGTGTAGGTATGAGTTTTGGAGCATTAACATTTTTGCCTAATTTACCATACATTATCGTTGTATTTATTGGATTTTTAATTGCAGGTATTGGTATTGGTTTGTATGCAACGCCTTCATTAGATACATTATTGGTTAACGTAAACGACGACAAAGTAGGGATTGGTTCAGGTATTTACAAAATGGCTAGTTCTTTAGGTTATTCATTTGGTATTGCTATTTCTACCGCAATATATACTTCATTTGCTGAACTGTTTCACAATGAACACTTGGCGGGTGCACTTGGTATGTTAACACCATTAGGTTTCGGCATTATTTCAATTGTTATTTTGATGGTGACAATGTATGAGAAGTCTATGAAAGCTGATTGTATATAAACACATTTTAATTAAACGGGGGTATTTTATTATGATGAAACCAGAAGAAAAACAAACATTAAATTTACCATTTACAGGTATTTGTACATTTGGTAAATATCCAGTGTGTGATAATATTGAAAAATTATCAGATATTAACGCAGATGTGGCAGTAATTGGTGTGCCTAACGATATGGGAACACAATGGAAATCAGGCGCTCGTATGGGGCCACGTAGCGTGAAAGAAGGTTCTACACTATATAGCTTTGGTCTAGAAGGTGCTTATGATATTGAAAATGATATCACATATTTAGGGCCAAAATGGAAAGTATTTGATGTAGGTGACGTGGATATCGTGCATGGAGACATTATGCAAAGTCATGATAACACCGAAGCAACATTACAAAAAATTGTTGATAAAGGTGTCATGCCAGTCATTATCGGCGGAGATCATTCAATTACTGCTGCTACAGGAAAAGGTGTTGAAGCTTTGGGACCATTCCATGTGTTGCAAATCGATGCACATTTAGATTGGGCTGACCATCGTTCAGGACAAAGATACGGTCATGGCAGTTGTATTAGAAGGTTGTCTGAAATGGATCATGTAAAAAACATATACCAATATGGTATCCGAGGCATTAGCAGTAGTTTAAAAGAAGATGTAGATGCGGCTCGTGATTATGGTGCAACTATTTTGTCGCCGAAACAAATGCGTGAAAAGGGTCCTGAAAATTTAGCTGCATTAATTCCGGAAGGCGAAAAATTATATATTACAATTGATATCGATGGTATTGATCCTTCTATTGCACCTGGCACTGGTACACCATCTCCCGGCGGTTTACTTTATGACGAAGTGAATGAATTATTAAAAGCAGTAGCAAAACACAATGAAGTAGTCGGGTTTGACTTAGTAGAAGTGGCACCTGTTTATGACCCAACTGGTATGACAGGTCAGACTGCCGCACGTATTATGTTGGATTTATTGAGTTATGTATTAAAAGAAAGAGAGTTAAAAGGTGAGAGATAAATAGGGCGTATATTATAAAAAAAGCATGGCTATAGACGACCACAAGTTTATAGCCATCTTTTTGCGGTACAGTATAAAAAAGCCGTCACAGGTGAAACTACCTTGTGACGGCTTACAAGCTTTATTAATATTCAATATTTGGCGCTTGGTTTACATGTTGTTGATAACGTTTAAGGCCTACGAATGCTAATGCACCTATGGCCACAACAATTAATAATTTTTTCATAAATTTCGCTCCTTTAAGTGAATCAATGATAACAAAGTATCTTTAAAAAATGCCAATGAACAATAGACATAAGAAACCGATATGATTACTTTAATGACTCAATTTCTAGAGACATTTAGAACAAGATGTATCAGAAATGAGCCTATGAGTGTAGGTTCATAAATAGGTGTTTAATCGTATCTTAGTCTAAGTTCATTTTAGATTTTCACACTTAAGCAATCAAAAGTCTATTCGTAATAGTTTAATTCAAGATCTTTTGAAGTTTGACGACGTGTTTTTCTCATTAAATCAACGTCATCAATTAATGATTTACCATAAGAAGGAATCATTTTTTTGATTTTAGGTTCCCAGTCATTTTTATATTCAGAGAAGTTTTTCTCTAATACTTCTAATGCAACTGATACAGAAGTTGATGCACCTGGTGACTCACCAAGTAATGCAATGACAGAGTGATCTTCAGAATTTACAACTTCTGTTCCGAATTGGATGAATCCTTTGCCGTATTCTTCAGTATCTTTGATTACTTGAACACGTTTGCCTGCAGTATATAACTGCCAATCTTCATCACGTGCTTCTGGGTAGAAAGTACGCAAGTGATTCATGCAACCTTCTTTTGTCATTAAAATTTGATCAAATGAATATTTAAGTAGCGGTAAGTTTTTCGCTGCCGCTGCTAATAATGTTGTGATGTTATATGGTTTAACAGATTTAAATAAATCTAAGTTTGAACCATATTTTAAGAATTTAGGACCGATACTTGCGAATGGTCCAAACAATAGTGTTTTTTGACCATTAATGAAACGTGTATCTAAATGCGGTACAGTCATTGGTGGCGTGCCTGGCGGTTCTTTACCATATACTTTGGCACCATGTTCTTCAATAACATTTGGATTTGTACATGTTAGGAATTGGCCTGTGATAGGGAATCCGCCTAAGTGTTTACTTTCAGGAATACCTGTTTTTTGTAGTAATGGAATAGCGGCACCACCAGCACCGATAAATACATAATCCGCCAATTGTGTTTGTGTTTCACCAGTATTCACATTACGTATATGAACTTCCCATTTACCGTCATTACGTTGATTGAAATCAAGTACTTCATGATGATATTGAACCTCTACATGCGGGTCTTTTTCAAGGTTTGCTGCCATTTTACGAGTTAATTCACCAAAGTTTACGTCTGTACCTTCATTAATTTTACTGGCAGCCATAATATCGCTTGCGCTGTGACCTTGCATCATTAATGGAATCCATTTTCTCATTTCTTCTATATCTTCAGTATATTCGATATTATCAAACATAGGGAAGTTTTTCATAGCTTCGTAACGGTCTTTTAAAAACTTGACGTTATTTTTACCTCTTACAAAACTGATATGTGGTAATGGATGAATGAATTCTCTAGGATTTTCGATATACTTATTTTTAACTAAGTGACCCCAGAATTGTTTAGAGATTTCGAATTGTTCATTAATCTCTTTTGCTTTTTCAATGTTAATTGAACCATCAGGTTGCTGAACTGTATAATTTAATTCACAAAGTGCAGCATGCCCTGTACCTGCGTTATAACGCTCGTTTGAACTTTCCTCACCAGGACGATCTAAACGTTCGTATAATTTAATATTCCAATCCGGTTCAAGTTCATTAAGCATAGAACCAAATGTAGTACTTAATACGCCGGCGCCAATAAGAATGACGTCTTTTGACTCAGTTTTAGCCATAGTTCCTCACCTTTCATTCTTAATAACATCAGTAACAGTGTGTCACACATTGTCACTCATCTTATGTCTTTATTTACTATTATATTACGCTATTCTTACATGTAAAAATACATATTAGTCATAGAACATATTCTACTATGGAATACGTCGATATACATATAAATATTTACCCTATATTATGCATATAAATCATAGTATAGACATTTATAAGTGCTGTATAGTAATTTTACATTATATTGTCAGGAGAGTACAAGTGAATACATTAACAGTAAAAATTATTGAAGATTAGGAGAAAATTGTGAAAAGCAGAAAAGCAATTGAGCAAATGAAATAATTTATTAAAAAATAATTTTTGACTTTTTATAATAATATGCATATTTTCTTTTGATTACTATGATATACATTTCATCAGAAAAAAGATGCAATATATATCTTAAATAAATATATTACTAATTAATTTTTAAAATAAAAAGTAATTATCAAGACTAATAATTTGTTTTTTAATAAACATATAGTATTTTTCAGGAATGCAATGTAATATGTAATTATACTTATTAAAAGGGGGAATTATTGCTGTGAAAGAAAGACGAAGGTATTCTATAAGAAAATTGGGCGTTGGTGTTGGATCAATATTGATTGGTCTAACGATTTATTCAACTGGAGATGTTGCAGAGGCTAATGAGGGAAAAAATAATGAAAGGCAATCAACTTCAGTTCTATCTGATAGTGATATAGGGAATGAGAATTCACTTAAAAAGAGTGACTCATCATTAGAATACTTTCAAGAAAGTAAGAACAGAGAAATTACTGATATAGGGAATACTCAGGAGGAGACACAAAAAAATTCGGAATTATCAATTAAATATGATAATAAAATGGATAAATCTCTTCAAGAAAGGGCAGAAGTAGTAGAAGAAGATAAGGCACCTTCATCAGAAGAGACAGAAGGCAATCCGGAAGTAGAAGAAGATAAGGCATCTTCATCAGAAGAAACAGAAGGCAATCCGGAAGTAGAAGAAGATAAGGCATCTTCATCAGAAGAGACAGAAGGCAATCCAGAAGTAGAAGAAGATAAGGCATCTTCATCAGAAGAGACAGAAGGCAATCCGGAAGTAGAAGAAGATAAGGTACCTTCATCAGAAGAGACAGAAGGCAATCCAGAAGTAGAAGAAGATAAGGCATCTTCATCAGAAGAGACAGAAGGCAATCCAGAAGTAGAAGAAGATAAGGTACCTTCATCAGAAGAGACAGAAGGCAATCCAGAAGTAGAAGAAGATAAGGCATCTTCATCAGAAGAGACAGAAGGCAATCCAGAAGTAGAAGAAGATAAGGCATCTTCATCAGAAGAGACAGAAGGCAATCCGGAAGTAGAAGAAGATAAGGCACCTTCATCAGAAGAGACAGAAGGCAATCCAGAAGTAGAAGAAGATAAGGCACCTTCATCAGAAGAGACAGAAGAAAACAAAGAAATAACAAAATTGGAAAAAAATCTAGAATTAATAAAGGGAGATAGACAAGAAACTGTTGAATCAGTGCGAGATGAATCAGGAAAAGAAAATAACAAAACAAATGTAACAATTCAACAACGAGCAATTGAAAATAACCAACTTATTAATGAAAACATAAGAATGGCTGCTCTTGCAGATGTTACACTCTTAGATAATATGGATTTGATAGCGAGCCATAATGATGGAGTGTTAAGTTTAAAATTAGAAGGGTATCCATTAGTAAGTCTGGGAGTAGGAAATACTTATCCAACTTTTCAATTACCAGAACAATTTTATAATTTAATGACAAATCCTAACTTCAAAAACGCAGTCACATTAGATTATGACCTACCAGGCGTTTTAGGAGCTATAAGAAATAAAGGCACGATTAACGGTGATAATCTAAATATTGATGCTAACACTGGAGTGATTTTTGGGAGTGTTAGAAATTTATTGAATTTAAGTGTTGGAAGTAGAGTTTCTTATAATTTGAACATAGATTTAAACTCATTAACAGAAGGAGGTATATTACCCGGGTCAAATCAACCAGGAAGGCATGAATATGATTTCACTTCAGCTGTAGGAACAGGTTTAATAGATGTTGATCTTCTTTCAAATAATGGTAATGATGATACGATAGTTTTAGAAGATGATGGTAGTGAGTCTGAATCAATAAGCGAGTCTGAATCCCTTAGCTCAAGTGAATCGTTGAGCACCTCTGAGTCATTAAGCGAGAGCGAATCATTGAGCGCCTCTGAGTCATTAAGCGAGAGTGAATCGTTGAGTGCTTCCGAGTCATTGAGTGCCTCTGAATCAATAAGCGAGAGCGAATCGCTAAGTTCATCTGAGTCACAAAGTGAGAGTGAATCGTTGAGTGCCTCTGAGTCACAAAGTGAAAGCGAGTCATTGAGTACCTCTGAGTCATTAAGTGAAAGCGAATCGTTGAGCGCATCTGAATCATTAAGCGAGAGTGAATCGTTGAGTACCTCTGAATCATTGAGTGATTCTGAGTCATTAAGTGAGAGCGAATCATTGAGTGCCTCTGAGTCCATAAGTGAGAGTGAATCATTGAGTGCCTCTGAATCAATAAGCGAGAGCGAATCGCTAAGTTCATCTGAGTCACAAAGTGAGAGTGAATCGTTGAGTGCCTCTGAATCGCAAAGTGAGAGCGAATCGCTAAGTTCATCTGAGTCACAAAGTGAGAGTGAATCGTTGAGTGCCTCTGAGTCACAAAGTGAGAGTGAATCATTGAGTACCTCTGAGTCATTAAGTGAAAGCGAATCATTGAGTGCCTCTGAATCATTAAGTGAGAGCGAATCATTGAGCGCATCTGAATCATTAAGCGAGAGTGAATCGTTGAGTACCTCTGAATCATTGAGTGATTCTGAGTCATTAAGTGAAAGCGAATCATTGAGTGCCTCTGAATCAATAAGCGAGAGCGAATCATTGAGTGCTTCCGAGTCACAAAGTGAAAGCGAGTCATTGAGCGCCTCTGAGTCATTAAGCGAGAGCGAATCATTGAGTACTTCTGAATCATTAAGCGAGAGTGAATCGTTGAGTGCTTCCGAGTCACAAAGTGAAAGCGAGTCATTGAGTGCCTCTGAATCAATAAGCGAGAGCGAATCGCTAAGTTCATCTGAGTCACAAAGTGAGAGTGAATCGTTGAGTGCCTCTGAATCGCAAAGTGAGAGCGAATCGCTAAGTTCATCTGAGTCACAAAGTGAGAGTGAATCATTGAGTACCTCTGAGTCATTAAGTGAAAGCGAATCATTGAGTGCCTCTGAATCATTAAGTGAGAGCGAATCATTGAGTGCCTCTGAATCATTAAGCGAGAGTGAATCGTTGAGTACCTCTGAATCATTGAGTGATTCTGAGTCATTAAGTGAAAGCGAATCATTGAGTGCCTCTGAATCAATAAGCGAGAGCGAATCATTGAGTGCTTCCGAGTCACAAAGTGAAAGCGAGTCATTGAGCGCCTCTGAGTCATTAAGCGAGAGCGAATCATTGAGTACTTCTGAATCATTAAGCGAGAGTGAATCGTTGAGTGCCTCTGAGTCACAAAGTGAAAGCGAGTCATTGAGCGCGTCTGAGTCATTAAGTGAAAGCGAATCATTGAGTGCCTCTGAATCGCAAAGTGAGAGCGAATCGTTGAGTGCCTCCGAATCCATAAGCGAGAGCGAATCATTGAGTGCTTCCGAGTCATTAAGTGAGAGTGAATCATTGAGCGCGTCTGAGTCATTAAGCGAGAGTGAATCACTAAGCACCTCTGAGTCACAAAGTGAGAGTGAATCATTGAGTGCCTCTGAATCACAAAGTGAGAGCGAATCATTGAGCGTGTCTGAATCGTTAAGTGAGAGTGAATCATTGAATACCTCTGAGTCATTAAGTGAGAGTGAATCATTGAGTACTTCTGAATCAATAAGCGAGAGCGAATCATTGAGCGCTTCTGAGTCACAAAGTGAGAGTGAATCTCTAAGTGCCTCTGAGTCATTAAGTGAGAGCGAATCGCTAAGTTCATCTGAGTCACAAAGTGAGAGTGAATCATTGAGTACCTCCGAATCCATAAGTGAGAGTGAATCATTGAGTACCTCTGAGTCATTAAGTGAAAGCGAATCGTTGAGCGCATCTGAATCATTAAGCGAGAGTGAATCGTTGAGTACCTCTGAATCATTGAGTGATTCTGAGTCATTAAGTGAGAGTGAATCGTTGAGCGCATCAGAATTAAGAAATGACTATGGAATATTTATGAATAATGAAGAATCAATCAACCAATCACAAATTATTCCTGCATCAACTTTGTATAAGAACTCGGAAAATGACTTAGATAAAGATAAAAAAGATCAAGAAGATAAGTTGCCGAATACTGGTAATGAATCCAAGAATAATGGATTAATAGCAACTCTGGCTGGGTTAAGTGGTTTAGCATTACTGATGAGACGCCGTAAAAAAGAAACTGACAACAAATAGTAATTTTTAAAATCAATGCAAAATAAAGCTGAGGAGAATCTCCTTGGCTTGTTTTGTCATATTAAATATCTATACTAATTATAGGAAGTGTAATATATGAATAAAAATATAGACGAACCAAACTTAGAGCAAATTAATAAACAAATTGAAGAAGAATTAAAACAGTATGATGCTAAAGTGGAAGAGAAAAAAGTAAAAAAAGAATTCTTAACACTTAAATTTTTAGGAACATTTATTATATTGGTGATAATGATTTTTAGTATCGCAAAATTATTTGTTTAATTAAACATACTTTTAAACTTAACTTATGGGAGTGTAATAGGTGACAGTATATAACATAAATTTTGGAATAGGCTGGGCAAGTAGTGGTGTTGAGTACGCCCAACTATATAGAGCGCAAGCCTTAAGAGAAAAAGAAGAAAAAATAAAATTCGTGTTTTTAGATTTCATAAATAATGAAAATATACAAACATTAACCCAAAATTTAGGGTTTAATGATGACGAAGTAATATGGTTATATCAATTTTTTACAGATATAAAAATAGCACCAACAAGTGTTAAATTAAATGACATTATACAATTACTTAATTCTGCAGTTACAAGAATAGAAGATGAAGGAAAAGTTAAAAAGTATTTCTTTAATAACGATAGTAACTATATAGTTTGTTACATGAAGAATGAAGAAAATGATGTCGTGGATAGAGTGGACTATATTTCAAGAGGAAAATTATTACGCAAAGATTATTATTCTTACGTACGTCTCTTTTCTGAGTACTTTACACCTGAAGAAAATGTAGCTAAATTGTATATGAGAGTATTTTATAACGAAGATGGGTCAGTTGCTTATAATGAATATCTTAATGAGAATGATAGTATGTTTGTGTTTAAAGATAAAATACTTTATTCCAAGCTAGAACTAATCACATATTTTATGGAAAAGCTTCAGTTATCCTCCAATGATATAATCCTATTAGATCGTTCAAAAGATATTGCTCAAACTATATTACAAAATAAAAAAACTGCTAAATTAGGTGTCGTTATTCACGCGGAACATTTTAACGTATCTGCTACAAATAAGGAGTATATACTTTGGAATAATCATTATGAATATGTATTTAATAATTGCCATGAAATTGATTTTTTTATTACTGCAACTGCAATTCAAAAGGGCTTACTGGAATCCCAATTTGAGAAATATAATACAATAGTACCGAAAATATATATAGTCCCTGTAGGTAATTTGAAAACTTTAAATAAACCTATTTATCGAAAACCATATTCAATTATTACAGCTTCCAGACTAGCAAACGAAAAGCATGTAGATTGGTTAGTTAAAGCTGTTGTACTTGCTAAAAAGCAAAGCCCTGAAATAACGTTTGATATATATGGAGAAGGTGCACAAAAGCAAAGAATCAATAATCTTATTCATGAAAATAATGCTGATAATTATATAAATTTACATGGCCATGTAAACTTAAACCATTTATATGAAAAATACGAGTTATTTATATCGGGATCAACTAGTGAAGGATTCGGTTTAACGTTGATGGAGGCAGTAGGTTCAGGTCTAGGGTTAATTGGTTTTAATGTGAATTACGGAAACCCTACTTTTATTGAAGACCATGAAAATGGGTATCTAATACCAATAAAAATTGATGCAGAATCTGAATCTGAAATAGTGAAGAAACTTGCAGAATCAATAATTCAATTTTTTAAAAATGACACATGTTCTTTCCATGATGCTTCTTATAAAATTGCAGAATATTTTACTTTAGAAACTGTAAAGGGAAAGTGGGATGACTTGATTGAAGAGGTGCTTTATGATTAATTTATTTGAGGTTTTCGACAAACAAACAATTGTGCTTTATAATTCTTTTAAATTTTCTGATATACATAGAAAAACAATTGTTATAGAAGATAATGGTTTTCTCCCTGAAGATGTGGAAACGCCATATAAATTTTTTTCTAATAATACAAATTTGCCAATCAAGCCATTGTTTTTCAACCAAGTTCCAACACCAAGGTTTTGGTCAATTGATGGAAACAATAATGACGCAGCCGTCAAAAATTTAGGTGAAATAAAAGCGAGGATTATATATAAAAAGAATTATAAACATAGAGTTGTTGAGCGTGTTGAATGGTTAAATGAACTTGGGCATACGCAGTTTATTGATTATTATAACAAATACGGGTTTAAGTATGCAGAAGTGTTGTTAGACCCCAAGACGCATAGAAGAATACTAAAACGTTATTTTAACTATAAAAAGGAAAACTTTATGACTGAGTACTTTGTTACAAACGATATCGTTTTAAATTGGGAAGAAAAAGAATATTTTTTCCATTCAAAAATACAATTGGTAAATTTTTACTTGAAAGTTACCGGTTTAGAATCAGAAAGATTTTTAATCAATTCATTTTCAGTATCATCTGCAGTTATTAATAATTTAAGTATTCAAAATAACCATTATTTATTTTGGCAAGGAAGAATTACAAATGAGGTGATTCACCACATGGAAAATATATTATCGAAAGAGCATAGTACTTATAGCGTAATTGTTCCAGGTAACGAAGTTTATAAGAAGGTTGTAAACTCCATTAATGAAAATTTGAGCCATCGAGTATCTCAATCTGGATATGTATATAAGTTTTTAAAACCGAATCATTATTCTAACCAAGTTTTAATACTTACTAATTCTGATCAAATACCACATTTGGAAAAAATTGTACAAATGAATACTCACTTAGACTTTCATATTGCTGCTATAACTGAAATGTCTCAAGTGTTAATGAAGTTTAATCAATATTCAAATGTTGCTTTGTACCCCAATTCTAAAAAAGATAATTTAATCAAATTGTACCATAAATGCGATGTTTATTTAGATATTAATAAAGGCAACGAGATATTAGATTCTGTAAGAGCAGCATTTGACCACAATTTACTAATTTTAGGGTATAAAACGACTGCACATAATAAACTAGTAACTGCGCAAAATAATCTTTTTGATATAAATGAACCACTAGATTTAATAAATATACTAAAGGAAACAACCGAAGACACATCAATATTAAATAACAGGTTAGCATTACAATTAGATAAGGGAGGTTCCGTTGATAAAGAAACGTTTATTAATTCAATAGTTGAAAAATAAAGATTTGAATATTAAAACGTCTTGATATCATTTTTATTAGCTAGTATTACTAACTTTCATTTTTAAATTCTAAAAAAGATATAACTATAAAAATTAAGGTTAGAGTGCAAAGATTTTAAGCCAAATGGTCTATATAATCTTTATAAACAGACCGTGTCTTATTTATTAGATGGTGAGAGTTGGTTTGTTTGATATATTTACCTTTAAGGATTATCGCGTTCTCAATATATATTGTTAAATGTAGTAAATATAATGATAGAGAAGATTTTAAAAATATTTAAAAATAGTTCTGTGATAAATACACAAAAGTTAGGAGATAAATTAAATCAATTTGGTTTGTTTTTATAAACATTATCTAAAATATTGAAAGTATTCATTTAATCACTTATGAATTAAGTATTTAGCGATACATCCTTACAGGCCGGTAAACATGTAATAATAATCGTTAGTAGTTGGTTGTTGTCAGTACTATTATCATAGTATGCAACGCATCTTACGAGAAAACAAATCTAAACTTTGTTATACTTATCATTAAAATGTAAGCGCTTACTAAATCAGTTTGTAAAGGAGACTACATATGAAAGATAAAGTGATTATGGTTACAGGTGGTAGTAGTGGTATGGGGAAAGCAATGGCGAAGCGGTTTGCTCAAGAAGATGCTAATGTAGTTATAACAGGTAGATCGTTAGAACGTTTAAAAGCTACGAAAGAAGAAATTGAACAACGAAAAGGACAAATTTTGTGTATTGATATGGATGTACGTGATATTGAACGTGTGCAATATACCGTAGATGAAACCATTAATCGATATGGCAAAATTGATGGTTTGGTCAATAATGCAGCAGGAAATTTTATTTGTGCTGCAGAAGATTTATCAACGAATGGTTGGAATTCTGTTGTAGATATTGTTTTAAATGGGACGTGGTATTGTACGCAAGCTGTTGGTAAAAAATGGATTGAACAAGGACATAAAGGAAGAATTATCAATATGGTAGCGACTTATGCTTGGCGTTCTGGTCCGGGTGTTATACATTCCGCCAGTGCTAAAGCAGGTGTATTAGCTATGACTAGAACACTAGCTGTAGAGTGGGGAGCTAAATATGGTATTGCTGTAAATGCTATCGCACCAGGGCCTATAGATAATACAGGGGGTTCAGGAAAATTAAGTTTATCAGAAGAGGCGAGACAACAAACACTGAATAGCGTGCCGTTAGGTCGTATGGGCGAACCTGAAGAAATTGCAGGATTAGCTAAATTCTTATTATCAGAGGAAGCTAGTTACATTAATGGTGCTTGTATGACGATGGATGGCGGTCAGTGGCTCAATCAGAATGCGTTTTAAAATAATACTAAAAGGAAGCGGGCCAATGAACACATTTTATAAAATGTGTTCATTGGCCTACTCCTGGTAAGAATAGCTAGGAAAAAAGAATACAAAAGCTGAAACGCTTGTATAAGCGTATTTTCCATTTGATTATCTACTGTCATCACGAAGTTTAAGGTTAACACATTGTTTATGTTTCCGCCTCTTTTCTTCATAGCTACTCTTAGTACGTTTTAAGTATTCTTGTTTTATAATTATAGACTTTATGGGTGGAATATCACTTTATCAAAACGCTTTTTGTTGTTAACGAGGGCATCAAAAATCTTTGGGCCTTTTTCAAGAGGCAGCTTATCTGAAATAATGGGTTCACTAATGATATCGCCAGTAGACATATAATGTAGCGTCGAATGCCATTCTTTACCAGGAAACGGAGCTGACAAACCATTCCAAGAACCAATGACATTTAGCTCATTACGTAGTATTTTTTCGAAGTGTATTCTGTCTATTTCTATGTCAGAATAAGGGATGCCTAGTAATAAAACTTCTCCACCTTTAGTAGGTAATGTTAATACTTGACCAATAGTGAAAGGGGAACCGGCAGATTCCACTGCGACATCCACTTTTTCAGGAAGGTCATTTATTGCTTTGTCTAAGTTTTCTTGCTTTGAGTTAACGATATAGTTTGCACCAAGTGATTGTGCAATATCTAATTTATGTGAATCGATATCAATAGCTATAATTTTAGCTGCACCAAATATTTTTGCCCATTGTATTGCTAAAAGCCCGATACTTCCACAACCCATGACAGCTACCGTTGCTCCAGGTTTCATTTTAGTTCTGTAAAAACCATGTGCGACTACCGCAGAAGGTTCTACCATTGCAGCAGTATCGAAATCAACGTTAGCGGGTAGCTTCAAAACATGACTAGCCGGCAGTTTTACATATTCTGCAAAACAACCAGGTTGATAGGAGCCAATAACAAATAAATGTTCACATCTAGAATAATCACCTTTTTCACATTGCGCACATTGGTGGCATACGATGGCCGGACAGCCTGTGACAGCATCTCCAATTTGTAAGTGATTAACTTTAGAACCGGTTGCTTCAACTAGACCAGAAAATTCATGACCAAACGTCATTCCTTCTTTATATGGACCTAACTTTTTATATCGAGAATTATCTGATCCACAAACCCCAGTGGCGACTACTTTAATAATTACGTCATCAACATCGTTGATTTGAGGCATAAGTGTATCTTCATAGCGTAAGTCTTCAATTCCATAAAGGTTTAGAGCTTTCAAAAGCGTCCCCCCCTATTAAAAGATATTTTAAATCATTTTATGAAGTTGATTTTTTTCTTTTGAAAAATTTAGAAGCAAAATAACTGAAAATAACGATGATATTGCAATATAACAAATGATCCATATAAAATGATGTGATCCCTCTCATTGGTCCAAGCATAAAATCAAGCATATGTTCCATCATGTTAATCATCCTTTCTTAGTCAGTTAGAGTTACTCTACTGGACGTAATAATACTTTAATCCCATCTCCACTTTTGATGTGGTTATATCCTTCATTCCACTGTGTGATGTCTAATTCTTTAGTAATTAATGCTTCAGCATTTACATCACCAGTACTTAATAGTTGTAATGAAGGTTCCCAATCAGCGGGCTTTTGGCTTCTACTTCCAATAACACGAATTTCTTTTTGAACAATTTTTTCTAAATCAAATGGAATTTCTGAGGATTTAAAAATACCAACTTGTACGTATTGTCCTTTTTTACGTAATAAATCTAACCCTTGTTTTGCAGCAGGAATAGCACCCGAACATTCAAGTACAACATTAGCGCCATAACCATTTGTTATACTATTTACATATTCTTTTAAATCTGTTTGTTGAACGTTTATCACATGATCCAATTGTAATTCAGAGGCTTTATCTAGACGTGTTTTATCATGATCTAGGCCTGTGATAATTACATTAGCGCCTTTACTCTTTACAACTTGCGCTACAAGTAAGCCGATTGGGCCAGGCCCCATAACGACGACCACATCATCAGCTTTAATATTTACTTTTGAAACAGCGTGATGCGCGCATGCTAAAGGTTCTGTCATAGCTGCAGATTTATAGGACACATTGTCAGGAAGGCGATGTACACTATTTGCACGTGCAATTAAATATTTTGTAAAGCCACCATTTTGTTGTGTCCCTAATCCTTTACGATAATTACACAAATTATAATCTTCGTTTTGGCAATATTGACATTCACCACAAACATAATACGTCGTTTCTGAAGTGACGCGGTCACCGATCTTAAAATGATTTACATTGCTACCGATTTCAACAACTTGTCCTGAAAATTCATGGCCAAGGATTACAGGAAATTTTACGTTGTAATGTCCTTCATAAGTATGAATGTCTGTACCGCAAATGCCTGCGTATTCAACTTTTATTTTAATTTCATTGGCGCCAGGATAAGGAACTTCTGCTTCTAATATTTCTAAATTACCAAACCCTGGTTTTGTCTTAACAAGTGCTTTCATAATCAAGTCAACTCCTATATATTAGTTAAAAATACTGAAGAATTTGAAGATAATATAATTCAGTATATTTCCACCTTGGTCAAGACTTGAGATTTGAGATGACCCTGATGGCATTTTTACGTTTGTACCGTCTGCCATGCTAGTAAATATAGGTGCTACATCCGTTGCGATGTATAAAGAAATCGCAATCATTATTGTTCCAACTATTACGGAGTGAATAATATTTCCTCGCGCCGCTCCAACAATAAAAGCAACGATAAAAGGTATAGTAGCTAGATCACCAAATGGTAAAACTTTGTTTCCAGGTAATATGACAGCAAGAACTACAGTGATAGGGACCAGGATTAATGCAGTGGCAATTACTGCTGGGTGCCCTAATGCTACTGCTGCATCTAAACCAATATAAATTTCACGATCACCAAAGCGTTTGTTTAGCCAAGTACGTGCAGACTCTGATACTGGCATTAAACCTTCCATAAGAATTTTGACCATACGTGGCATTAATACCATTACTGCTGCCATAGACATACCTAAGTTGATAACATCACCTGTGTTATAACCTGCTAGTAGTCCTATAATAAGTCCCAATACTAGGCCAACAAATATAGATTCACCAAATGCCCCAAAACGTTTCTGTATTGTATCTGGATCAGCATTTAATTTGTTTAAACCAGGTATTTTTTGAATACCTTGCACTAAAAATATGCCTGGTGCGTATGAAATCGTACTGCCTGTAGCGATAGAAACACCAGGTAAGTCATAGAATTTACTCATCATTGGTGCAGTCCAATCTGCTACTTTAAGACAAACAATTTGGAATAGGGTAGCTGCAACTAATGACTGCCAAATACTTCCAGAAATTGCATAAATCATTGCTCCCATAAATGTGTAGTGCCAGAAGTTCCATATATCAACGTTCATTGTTTTAGTTGTTTTTGTTAGCAACATAATAATATTAATTACTAAACCTAATGGAATAATAAAAGCAGCGATACTTGAAGCCCATGCTATAGAAGAAGTCGCAGGCCATCCTACATCTATGACATGTAAGCTTACCCCTAGGTTTTTAACCACAGCTTGGGCAGCTGGGCCTAAATTATCTACAAGCAAATCTATAACTAAGAAAATTCCAACAAATGCTACACCAATTGTTAAACCCGACCTAAATGCAGCACCGATTTTTTGCCTGAAAAATAATCCCAACAAGAATATAACAATCGGTAAAATGACTGTTGCTCCCAAATCTAGAAAGGCTTGAATAAAATCTACAAATCTACTCATCCCATACACCATCCTCTTTAGTTTAAAATGATATCGGAGTAAATTAAGTTTTGTGTAACGAAAATATAAACAAATAGAGAATTAATTACTCCAACATTCTAAGTTTAGATAGAGATTTACTTAATTTTTTAACTTTGTAACACTCCTAAGATTTCTTTCTTCGTCTCTTCAACACCAATGCCAGTTAAGAAGTTACGTGCATTGATAACAGGGAAGTCATATTCTTTTTGTGTCATTGCTGTTGTCACTAATAAATCAGCTGTGTCAGCATACGCACCGACTTCAGAAATTTTGATTTGTTTTAAATCAACTTTAATATCGTGTTCTTTAGCCATTTCCTCAATTGCGTTATTTACTACAGTTGACGTTGCAATTCCAGCACCACATGCTACTAATACTTGTTTCATAATAAAATCCTCCTAGTTTTTATTTTTTTTATTATTTAAAAGATTTAGACCAATGCTTTTTCTATAATTGAAGCGATATGTGTTTTATCTTGTGATGTTGCAATAGATTTAAGTAATTGATCGTTTTGAAAAATATGCATTAACTTTTGAAGTAATGATAACTGTGTATCCTCCTTATCCATTGCAAGCATAAATATCAATTTAACATCTGTTGTTTCTTCTGTTTCCCCCATAATGACAAAGGGCACAGTCTCTTTTAATACTGCTACACCGATAGTTTTTTGATAAACGTGTTCAATATCGGTATGCGGGATGGCTACAGAACAATATACGGTAGGTAGCCCTGTAGCAAATGTGTTTTCTCTATTAATGACTGCCTCTTTATAAGAATGCCTAACATAACCATTATTTTGCATTAAATCAGCTAATTGACTTAAAGCGTCTTCACTTGATATAGCGTTTAATCCAATAACGATGTTAGAGGCGTCAATTTTTAAATCTTCCATAGACGTGACCCCTTTGCTTTAATCTATTTTTGAAAATTGTCGAATCGTTTCGAAAACGTAAGTTCTTGAATCAGTTTGAATGATATTTTTAATACAATGTTGGTCTTGTGCTAAATCACGTAATTGTAATAAAGGTCTTAAATGTTTGAATTTATCTGTTGCAGCTACTACTACAAAAACACTCACTTCTATGTCACTGCTTAATAGTAACGGCTTGTCTAATATCAACATACTCATCGCAGTACGATTTACATTTTGGTTGTTTTCAGCGTGAGGTATAGCAATATTTTGGTTGATAACCATATATGTGTCATCGAATGATTCAACCATCGCCTCAATATAATCGTTATTGATATAATTTTGGATGAAAAGTGGTCGAGCTGTCTGACGTATGGCTTCTTTTACTTCTGTAATATTGCTCCCAAATTGGATATGATGTTTAGGTAATAAATCTTGTAAGTTGAAGTGGTGAGTTAATGAAATCGATGATGACTTAATTGATGCATATGTGTGAACACTTTCAAATTGACTTTTGATTTCATTTATTAATGCTGCTTCATTATGAATTTGGGCATGTTCGCGAATAGCAGATAGCATTTTTTCTACTTGTAAATCAGTTTCAAATGAATGATTTAATTGTCCGAAGACAAGTTGTCGCAAGTCTTGTTTTTCTTGAGCAGTGAGAATAGCTTTAGTGATGTAAAGTTTTTTATGAGTTAATACATGCATTGGTGAAAAAACTAAATCAAAATTCAATGCATAGTTATTAAATTCTCTTAATGATAAAGCATCTAAAAAAATGAATTCTGGAAAGACGCTGCGTAATTCTTGTAACATCATTTGAGAAATCGATGTCCCTTGTGTGCAAACCACAACAGCTTTCACCTTTTTCTCAATATCTTCATCTTGTCTTCTTAAAGTTCCACCAATTAGCATAGTGAGATATGCAATTTCATTATCTGGTAAAGCTTGGTCAAAGAATTTTTCCATTGGTTTTGATGAAATTTTAACTAAATGAAATAATTCTTTATAGTCTTCTTTCAGAGTATTCTGTAAACTATCTACATCAGATAGCCCATATCTAATTCTGTAAAATGCAGGTTTCATGTGAAGCATTAATTGATTTAATAAAGACTCGCGATTTTCAAATGTTATAAATGTAATTTTTTCAAATTCACTCATCATTGTTTCTAACGCTAATTTAAGTTCAGGTAAAAATTTAGCATCGCTTAATTCTGACCAATGCACACTAGTAGACAATAATTGTAATGTAATAAATAATTTTTCTTGTCGCGGAATATCTGAATAATTAGCTGTTAATATTTCGGTTGCTTGATATTCCTCAGTGTCAGATAAATCGTCATATCCAATTAAAATGGGCGATATAGTTTTGTTATATTCAATTCTTCTAAGAATAAAATATAGTTTATAACGTAACGTTTCAGTGCTCTGATCTATAAATTTATTCTCTAAATATTGTTCAATTTTATTAATCTGACGATCGATGATTTGTAACTTGTCTTCATCAAAAGAGAGACTTTTTAAAATATCTCCTTGAGCAATATTTAATGTGAATACTTTATCTATTAAGCGAATAAATAACTTTCTAGTTTCGATTTCATTACTATTTAAGTAGTATCCCTCCTGTCTTGTGTACTGTAGCTTTACATCATAAGCTTTCAATAATTGCTTTAATTTCTTTAAGTCATTTAAAACGGTATTCTTACTTACTTTTAAATCGATAGAAAAATGATTTAACGATAATATTTCATCTTCTTTAAACAACATGAGTAAAATGAGATGCGCGCGTTGGTAAGCTGTATATACTTGCTCATTTTCCTGCTGAACAGATTCAATAGATACATTAAGAAAATTTTTAATTATATCATCAACAATAAAGAAACCCTGACTTGTACGTTCAATGATTGGACAATCTTGTTCAGTTAACCATTCATTTATTTTTTTAATACGATAACCAAGTTGTCTACGCGAAATGTTGAACTTAGTTTCTAAGTCTTTGCCTTTAATCTTTGGATTTTTAATCATTTCAGTAACGATATCAAAGTTTTCTGCGTGTATTTTGAATCCCCCCTTTGTTGTTGCATTTAATTTAGCACAGCTCGTCCAAGAGTTGTACATGTATTAGACACAATTTACATCATGTTTGATGTACATCACTGTGTTTGATATAAAAAAAGCACTTACCATCGCATTTATGTGATAAGTGCTAATACTCAAAAAAATTATTAATTTGAAATTGTGATTTTATCAATTATACGTTAATTAGCTTTTAAATTAAAATAATATATTGAATGTAAAAGATGGTTGGTTTACTAAATAACTATAAATTATAAAACGAACGTTCAAAATGAACGCTCGTTTTATAACTTATACCAAAAAGATATGATTTGTGTGTTAAATTAACCCAAGCCAATGCCAATAAGTCACACTCAGTAAAATAATAAGTAAATAGCCAATAATACTTATAGGTATGCCGGTTTTTAAGAAATCTTTAACAGTAAAAGTTTCTGTGCCATACGCTAACATGGCTTGTGGTGAGCTTACAGGTAATAAAAATCCAAAACTAATAACAAATTGTTGTATTAGTACAAAACCAATAGATTGATTTCCTAAATCTAGTGTAGTAGTTAGCGAAATGAAAACTGGAATTAGGGCTGATGCTAAACTTGTCGCGCTAGCGAAACCTAAATGTATTAAAATATTGAAAAGCGCAATTAATGCAATTATAACCACGATGGGATATTGATTGAGCCCCATCATGCCAAAAGTTTGGTCGCTTAGCCATTGTGCAGCTGTCGTTTTTAATAGTGCATTACCTAATGAAATACCTACGCCGAAAACAATGATGGTGCCCCAGGGTATACGGCTCTCGGCTTCTTTCCAAGTCATAACGCCTATTTTGGGCGTTAACATAATAGCTAAAGCCAACAGTATAATGGAAGACGAATCGATAGGGTGGAAGACTTTTTCAGTAGACCAAAATATTAATAACATAATAGAAATGGTGATTAACCGCCATTCTTTTCCTGTTATTGGTCCCATTTCTTTTAATTGTTGCTGAATTAATATTTTACCCCCAGGGAGTTCTTTTTCTTCAGGTGGCATAATCTTAAGCATTATAAAATAAAGTGCAATAGACATTAAAATTGACCATGGCCCTGCATATAAGAACCATTGTCCCCACGAAATGTCAGTGCCGAGTTGATCGTTTATAAAACTGATAGCGACGATATTTTGTGCTGCTGCTGTTTTAATACCAATATTCCAAATTGAGACGGCCTGTACAGCAGTTATGACTAAAAGGCCGGCTAGTTTACTTTGTTTAGAAACGCCAAATGCTGCTATCATACCTAATAAAATCGGAATAACTGCACCAGCTCGTGCAGTAGCGGAAGGTACGAAAAATGCTAAAAATATAGCTACTAATATCGTTCCGAGAACAATACGGTTTGTCTTATTGCTTGCTATAGACAAAATGATGAGAGCAAGACGTTTATGTAGTTGTGTAATCTGCATCGCTGTTGCCAAAAACAATGCTGCTGCAACTAATGCGAGTGCACTTGTTGCAAACCCACTAAAGGCCAGTTTTAAAGCGTTTCCCGTTCCAAAAAGCGCATCGTCTTTTAATAATACGCCATTTGATTGAGGGTTTCCTAAAGATTCAGATAAATTTTGTCCAGGGCTGAAACCAAATAACAATATTATTAAGGCAACAATCATAGTCGCAGAAACTGGATAAGCGACTGCTTCAGTTACCCATAATATAACTGCGAATATTAATATAGCTAACGCGCTTTTAGCCATAAACGGTAAGTTTTCTGGTGTTGGTAAAAACATCACGATTGCTAATACAACAATGCTTGTTATTAACCAAAAAGGCTTAAAACGAGGTGTTGTCTTTATTGCTGCATTTTTAGCCACAAATATTTCCTCCCTTGTTAAAGTATTCACAATAAGGATACAAATATTATTAAGTTGTTTCATTATATTTGAGAAAAATTCATAAAAGTTTGCGATTTATTGATGATACCGTTCGGTTGTTTTTATTCATTTTTTCCGTGAAACGTCGTTGAAGGCATGACCGAACATAAGTATTAGACAACGTGGGGTGCTAGTAATTGTAGGATAATAAGTTAACTCAGATTGGCTAACAAATGTTGATTAGATAGTAAAGTTATTTAGAAAATAGGATGTTGGTGTTAGGAAGTGACCAGGAGAAGCAAAATTTTTCAAGTTGAGTACAGTAATTGATAATTATATTAATAAAATTACGAAGAGGCCAGTAAGTAATAAGCATTACCAAAATAAGTTTAATAATGAAAATGAATAATCATACGTTATTTTATAGTGTACTGTGATGCCAATTTAAAAGGTTTTAAAAATTTTATTGTAAGGTTATTTTTAATTTAGGCATCTATGGTTAATATAAATATAAGGCTAGAACATGAACGTTCTAGCCTTATATTTATATCCTAAGCTTATTATGATATTTTTGAATGATATCTAATTATCAAAATTAAAGTGAAATAAAAAATAGAGAATCAGTGATTATACTTTAGAATTTATCATTTATAACATCGTACTTATTTATATATAATTATTTATTACGCCTGTCATTAATATAAAATTTAGCACAAAGAAATAGTTGAAGTTTTTATAAACTTTCAATAATGTGTTTTTCTTTATTTTTAATTTCTTCATCGTCAATGGTTTGTTTATAGAGATTAGTGATAGCTTTATGCTTTTCTTTAGCTTCTTTTAGAAAATGAGCGGCTTCTTTCCAAGCATCTTGCCATTGCTTAGTACCTTCAGCGATTTCATTTGCGTATTTTTCATCTATCTGATTATCTATAATTGATTGGTAAGTATCTACGATTTCGTCTCCAGAACGTTCAGGGTCATAATTATGTGGTGCTGTACTATCAAAGGCAGCAACACTTAATTCGGGTATAATAATCATATCTAAACTATCAGGATCAAAGTCACAATGATATAGCTCGATATCAAAGCCATTTTCAATAGCTTGAGACACAATTTGTTTAAGCAACGTGGATTTACCTGAACCTGGGCGGCCTTTAATAAAGAAACGTTTGGTTAGATTACTTGTTAGGTTTTGTACAAAATCAAAATTACCATTTTCAGTAATGGTATCAAAGAATCTGTGTTTAACAATACTTTCTTTCTCTTGATAAGATTTTCCGAAAATATTTTCTAAAATTTGATTGTTAAGCGCTTGTGCTTTTTCAATATCAATGGAAGTACTGAAATAGAATTCTACATTGTCATGTAATTGTCTTGATTTTTTAATGTGAGTAGCATAATTTTCTAATAATTGTTCTTTTTCATTAAACAGACTTTTGATATCTTTTAAATTGTTTTGAAGTTTTGAATGGTCTACTGCAGTGGCTAAATCTACGGTTTCACCTGAAATATAAGGCAGCGCTGGTTCCATAGGATAAGGATAATTACCGTCAAAAATACCTATATTTCTATCTAAAACAATAAGTCCATCTAGCGTTTTAAAATCAAATGAACTATAAATGAGTTCTATAGGTCTTTGTTCTCCCTCAAGGTAATTTGCAATATTTTTTAATACTTCAGATTTACCATTTCCAGGCACACCTTTTAAAATGTATATATAATTTAATGATTGAGCTTCATTGTTAAAATAATGATATATACCTTTGCCACTATTACTTGATAAGAAAAATGATTTATTTGTCATGACAGACATCCTCTCTTATTTAAGATACAACCCCATACTAATACTGTGAATTTCTGCATGTAAATAAATAGGGTTTTATTAACAACGAAACATTTCCTTTTAACTACAATTTTGATGCATTGAGTTTACTTCTGTAGCACATACTTGTTTGAAAAAGCAGAATTGATCATATAATTTGAAATAATATTTTTGGATATGAATAGATACTTTATATCTAATATAGAAATAGATAAAATTTCACTCGAATAAACTAATACTAAGATAACCATATAAAGAATCAAGTTTAAATATTGTTGAAAAGGTAATAGCAATACTAATGGTGAAAAAGAGTAATGTTGCCATAGAAATATTTAAAATTAAAAAAGGTGATAAATATGAATGTTAGATTTCCTATTGGTGAATTAGAATTACCTAATAATGTGACATTAGAAGATGTTCAAGAATGGCTGGGAGACATTGAAGGGTATGTACACCGTTTAAGACAAGTTGTAGATGATTTAAATGAATCAGAATTAAGCAAGCAATATCGTGAGGGAAGTTGGACAGTACGTCAACTTGTTCACCACATTGCTGATTCACAAATAAATATGTATCAACGGTTAAAACTATCTTTAACAGATAATAATCCAATGGTGGAGCCTTTTATACAAGATGAATGGGTCGAGTTGGAAGATAATAACCTTCCAGTGGAATGTTCACTTAGAATAATGGAAGGTATCAATGAACGTATTGTAGCTGTTGGTCATACTTTAACTACTGATGATTTGAAACGTACATTTACGCTTAAAGGAGAAGGTAAGAATCAAGTTTCCGAACAGATTGCTAAGTTAGCATGGCATGAAGCACATCATTTAGCACATATTAAAATAGCATTATCAAATTAAAGGGAGTGATGTTTTTATGTGCCAAAATATATTTTAGAGAGAGCGTTATAATAAGTAAATTGAAATGTACAAGGTAAAATTAATTGAATATATATTTTTTAATTGGAGATAGTTGTCACACTAATTACATTTATATTACAGAGTGTATACATACAAAAATATCTTTGTTGACTTTTGCAATGGGATTTTTCAAAGAAACGTTTTGTTTTAAAATACAATTTAATGTAATTAGTATGTAAAACGGATAAGGTTTTTTTAATTTCATTGTAACCTACAAGTATTTTATAGATGTTATAGTATTTACTGGAAATTGGTTGAAACAACATTGTTTTTTACAAAAGTTGGATTTCAATATCATGCGAAAATAAATTCTTAAAAATATAAAAATTAACTTGTAGGAGGACTTATTTAAAAATGAAAAAAACAGTAGTAGCATCAACATTAGCAGTAGGATTAGGTGTAACAGGATTTGCAGCAGGAAACTCAGCAGACGCAGCTGAACAAGGTGTAGACAAAGCACAATTAGCTCAATTAGCACAATCTAATCCAGAACAATTAAATGCTTCACCAGTACATGAAGGTTCATATAGCTATAACTTTAATCAAAATGGTTTAAACTATAATTTTGAATCTAATGGTCAAACTTGGTCTTGGAGCTATGGTGAAGGTTCTAGTTCAAATGACGTTTCATCAGAACAATCTACTAATGTAGAACAACCACAACAAACTGAGCAAGCATCAACTGAACAACCAGTTCAACAAGCTGCGCCACAAACTGAGCAAACACAACAGCCAAAACAAGAAGCTACAACAAAAGCTTCAACTCAATCATCAAGCTCAAATGAAGCTTCAAGTGGTTCATCAGTAAACGTTAATTCACATTTACAAGCAATTGCACAACGTGAATCAGGCGGAGATCTTAAAGCTGTAAACCCATCATCAGGTGCAGCAGGTAAATATCAATTCTTACAAAGCACTTGGGACTCAGTAGCACCTGCAGAATATCAAGGTGTATCTCCAACAGAAGCTCCAGAATCAGTACAAGATGCTGCAGCAGTTAAACTTTACAACGAAGTTGGCGCTTCACAATGGGTTACTGCATAATACAAATTTAAAGCAAATAACTTAAAATTAAACAATAAATTAAGAGCCTGGGATAAATTGATATCCTAGGCTCTTAATTTATATTAATAGCAGATGGCTAAAAGGGACATACCCTAAACTTTTAAAGAACTACTTTTAAAGCGCCGTCTCTTTTTCCTAGTTGTTTCCGCCTACCCGTACAGGATACGAAACCATTTTAGAAAATGTGATTTCGTATCTTTTTTAAATACAAATGAAAACTTAAATAAACATATGCGTTATAATGGTGAAAATTTAAAAGCTAAATTATAAAAATTCCTTCCAAATACTTCCAGTTGGTGTAGAAGTTACAGAAATCATTTCGTATTTGGTCGGGTGTTTGACACTTAATTGGGATGCCCAAAGGGCAATTTGTTGACCATGCTTATTGATGTTTTGTCCATATTTTTGATCACCATATAATGGTAAGTTTTGGTTTGCAAATTGAACTCTAATTTGATGTGAGCGTCCAGTTTTTAATTGAACTTGAATTAAAGTTTTTTTATTAATAGTTTTGATGACTTTATAATTTAATATAGCTTCTTTGGCATCTTTTTTCTGGGAATCAACAGCGTATACGATATTTTTATTTCTGTCTTTCCATAAATAATCATGAAGTACGCCTTCATTTTTTGAAGGAACACCATGGATAACTGCTAAATAGGTTCTATGTAGTTTTTGTTTTCTTAGTTCATTTGATAACCTAGAAGCTGCTTTAGAAGTTTTAGCAAATACGATCGCCCCTCCAACAGGTCGATCAAGACGATGTACTAAACCAAGGTAGACATTGCCAGGTTTATTGTACTGTATTTTTATATAATTTTTTAAAATGGATAATAAATCTTGATCTTTTGAGTTATCTGCTTGTACTGGAACATTTATAGGCTTTTCTACCATTAATAAATGATTATCTTCGTAAAGAACGTTGTTAAACATTTAATTCCTCCAACACATTATATAGTGATAATTTTTTCGTAGTTTAAAATTAAAATATTTTAAAATAATTCAAATTAAGATGTTATCAGTAGATGGGTATAAATTCAATCTTATTTATATGTAATCAACATAAAAATATTTATGCTTTGAAAGATTTGGACATAATATAAAAATTTATATATTGAGAAGTGTAAATATATAATATTTTGACTCTGATTACACAATTGTTACATTTGGTTAAATATAAATTTATCTTTTTTCGCTGGCATGAAGGAGTTTAAAATAGGTTTTATTTAATTCAGAGCGCGCCGTTAATGTAATTAAGACGTAAAAAACCTAGTTGTTTTTTAACTTCACTGTAACCCACAAGCATTTTATAGATGTTACAGTGGGAACTAGCAAATTTGAGAAAAGTAATTTTGCAAAAACGAAAACACAAATTAAACAATTAAAAGTATATCTCTTAGGAGGATTTATTAATAATGAAAAAAACAGTATTAGCATCAACATTAGCAGTAGGATTAGGTGTAACAGGAATCGCGGCAGGAAATTCAGCAGATGCATCAGAACAAGGTATTAATCAAGCACAATTAGCACAAGAAGCACAAAATAATCCATCACAATTAAATGCAGAAGCATTACATGATGGTTCATATAATTATAACTTCAACCAAAATGGAACAAACTATAATTTTGAATCAGATGGTACAAACTGGTCATGGAGCTATGGGGAAGGCTCAAATTCAAATGCATCAAGTGATGCATCAGCACAATCATCAGATAATGCAGGACAACAAGCACAACCACAACAAAGTGAACAATCACAACAAGCATCATCAGAACAACCAGCACAACAACAAGCACCACAAACTGAATCAACACAACAACCACAACAAGAAGCAGCTTCAACACAATCATCAGATAGCTCAAGTGAAGCATCAAGTGGTTCATCAGTAGAAGTAAATGATCACTTGAAACAAATTGCAGAGCGTGAATCAGGTGGCGATCTTAAAGCTGTAAACCCATCTTCAGGTGCGGCAGGTAAATACCAATTCCTACAAAGCACATGGGATTCAGTAGCGCCAGCTGAATATCAAGGTCAATCACCAACAGAAGCTCCAGAATCAGTACAAGACCAAGCAGCAATGGACCTTTATGAATCTGAAGGTGCTTCACAATGGGTAACTGCTTAATATAAGTCAGTAATCAAAAGTATTTGATTTTAAGGTAAAGCGAAACCCCTAGGTTCTTAATATTAGAATCTAGGGGTTTTTTGTGTGAAAAATTTTATTTAAAACCATATGATGTACCAGAAAGGAAAGGGGATATTTATATCAATGATCAACTGATTGTATTAAACAAAGTACAATTACTTCATAAATATAAAAAATCAACCCGAATGTATTGAAAGAAATACACATTTTTATTATTATATATGCTTGTGTTGTAAAATTTAACAGAAACAATCGAAATTGGGATATAAATAACGATCCTAAGGTGATTTATGATATTGGCAATAGATCATTGAAATAAAAATACATTTAGTATGTAGCTTTAAAAATAGGCTTTCTAAAGTATTTGTATTTCTTATTTTACTGTAATACTATGCTTGGTTCTTGGTACAAGTCATTCGTTTATGAAGATTGCTATTCCATAAGAAAAGATTTGGTACTTTATTTTAGTCACCTTTGTTGGGGCGGGGCAACGAAATCTTTTTAGAAAATGTGATTTCTGTTCCGCTCTCTTTTTGTGTTGTCGGTTATAGCACACTTATATTTAAAAAAAGACAGTTTTAAACATTAATTAAGTTTATAGAAAGAGGTGTTGGCGCAATGTTATATAAAATCCATTTAAAAAATATTTGCTTCTGTCTACTGGGCACATTTATTATTGCGATAGGTGTAAATACATTTGTTTTAGCTTCAAATTTAGGCGAGGGCGGCACAGTAGGTATCTCACTTAATTTAAAATATACTTTAGGCTTAACACCAGCTTTAACAACACTTATTATTAACATGATACTAATCATTGTCGGTTGGAAATATTTAAGTAAGACAACCGCAGTTTATACCCTAGTTACAGTAGTGGCGAGTTCACTATTTTTAGGAATTACAGAACCTTTAAAATTAAATTTGGAATCTGATTTTATTAATACTATTTTTTCAGGAGTGTTGATTGGTATAGGTACAGGCTTTGTTATATCTGCACGTAGTACGCTAGGGGGCACATCAGTTATTGCAAAAATCATTAATAAGTATAGTGAGATAAAGACATCACAAGCTTTATTTATTCTTGATTCATTAATTGTATTATCATTTTTATTTGTATTACCAATTCAAAATGTACTGTATACAATTGTGATGTTATTTATTGTTGAAAAAAGTATGTCCTTTGTCATAGAAGGATTTAATCCGAAAAAAGCAATTACTGTTATCTCGGATTTTAACGCGGATATTAGTAAACAAATTAATGCGGAAACTGGACGTGGCTCCACATTATTGAATGGGGTAGGTGGCTATGAACAAAGAGAAACTAACGTGCTTTATGTTGTAGTATCTCAAAACCAGTTAGCCAGAATTAAAAAAATTGTAAATAGTCATGATGAGCATGCTTTCTTAGTCATTCATGATGTGAGAGATGTATTAGGTAATGGCTTCATGAAATTACAATAGTAAAAGATTACGTAGGTATCGTATAAAATATGCACATGTCAATAAAATCATTTTATTAAACTTTAAAAGTTCTATGGAAAACAAACATATTTTTAAAATTGGATATTAATATATAAATAGTAGCCGAGACTTATTATAACGTCTCGGCTTTTAATATCGTATTGAAAATAGTTGAAAGTAAAGAAGATAAGGTTTGTCTCGTTCCGCGTCTACTTTTTAAAATAAGATACGTGATAAAAAGATGACAATGGTCACTGTGAAAACACTAAATAATGTCGAAAACAATACAATTTGTGCATGTAATTCAGGCTCTATTTGGTATTCCATGGCGATTGTAGAAGTATTTCTTGAAGTAGGGAAAGAACTAGCTATAAAGAGTGATTGAGCTATCACACCATCTAACCCTAATAAGTAAATAACCGCTAAAGAAACTAATGGACTCAACAATAAACGACCAATCAGTGACCACGTGATAACACGATGGAAAAAGTTAATTTTAATTCTAGCAAGTTGTGCGCCTAATAAAATAAGCGCAATAGCTACAAATCCATCCGAAAGTTGATTAAGTGGTATTAAAAGCGTATGCGGTAGGTCAATGGTGAAAACCTGGCAAATTACGCCTAATAAAAGTGCATGAAACACAGGAAGACGCAAAAATCCACGAGTGATGTCAGCCATTGATTTGCTTGCTGATAGCAAATTGTACATGCCGTATGAATAAGTTAATAAATTTTGGAATACTAAAGTGAAAATTTGTACAGAAACACCGATTGGATTTTGACTAAATATAAGTTGACTGACTGGTAGACCATAATTCCCAGAATTCATTAAAGAAATGCTGTTTTTTAACGCTGCACTTTCCCCTTTATTTAAACGCAAAATCTTAGACAATACATTTCCAATTAAAATTAAGACAACACTGAAAATAATAATATAGTATAGGATATTTAATAATAGAGCAATATCAATTTGAATTTGATAAATATTCACAAATACTGATGCAGGCATTAAACAGTATGTTATTAAAGCGGAAAAATGTTTGAGTTCAAATGAAAATTTCATTTGAAGCAAAAAACCTAATAATATTAGAAGTAAAATAGGTAATATAACTTCTAAAAGTATAAAAATAAACATAAGCAACCTTCTATCTCTAAGTAATATACATATTAATAATCATTAATTGTTGATTTACTATTAAGTTAGCATATATTTATTATAAGTAAAATATAGGTTTGTGATTAGAATTGATAAGCATAACTTATAAATATATAGAAATGAAATAAGGCCAAGACAAAAATTATGTCTTGGCCGTTACTATAATATCACTAGTAGATATTTGGAACGAAGCCTTTTAGAAAACATGATTTTTAAAAGTTACTTTAGTAACAAACCATTAGTTTGAAAATGGGCTTTGGCTTCCAAGTTTGTTTATCTTCGTTAAGGTGTAATCATAATCTACTATAAAAATTAATTTTCTATTTTATACTTAAGTAATAAGAAACTATACAAGTTGTTTAAAGTTTTCTAAACGTTTTGCTTTTTCTTCATCGCTGATATTATGTTTTTTAACATAACGGTTACTTTCATGCTCAGCGCATTCATGACAACAAGCGCCTAAATAACGTGCTTCATTTTCTTCGGACACCAGGATTTGGCGGTTACATTCAGGGTTTGAACAATTGATATAGCGTTCGCAAGGCGTGCCGTCAAACCATTCTTTACCTACAACTGTTTTTTCAACTTGGTTGACGTCTACACTAATACGTTCATCAAATACGTACATTTTGCCATCCCAATATTCGCCTTTTGTTTCTGGGTCTTTACCGTAAGTAGCAATACCACCTTCAAGTTGGCTTACATTTTCAAAACCTTCTCTTAGTAAGTAACCAGAGAATTTTTCACAACGAATACCGCCTGTACAATAGGTAACAATTTTTTTATCCATAAATTGATCTTTATTCTCTTTAATCCAGTCTGGTAAGTCTCTAAAACGTGTTATATTAGGGCGAATAGCGCCACGGAAATGACCTAAATCATATTCATAATCATTACGCGCATCGATAACCACTGTTTCATCATCAAACAATGCTTCTCTGAATTCTTCAGGTGATAAGTAATTACCTGTAAGTTCTTTAGGGTTGATATCTTCATTTAAATCTAACGCAACGATTTCTTTTCTAGGACGAACATGCATTTTTTTAAATGCGTGGCCATCAGCTTCATCGATTTTGAAAGTAATGCCTTCAAATCTTGGATCTGATTTTAATGCATCCATATATTTATCTGTTGCTTCAATTGTTCCAGAAACAGTACCATTAATACCTTCAGTCGATACTAAGATACGTCCTTTAAGCTCTAAGTCTTTACAGAAATCTAAATGTTCTGTAGCGAAAGTTTCAGGGTCTTCAATTGTTGTATATTTATAATACAATAATACTCTATAATCCATAATTCGATCTCCTCTAATCTATATCTTTCTATTATAGTTTTTATATAAAATTATTAGTTTGACGGTATTCGTGCGACAGTAGTTCATAATAAATATGATTAAATTAACATTGATTGATTATTTTTATAAAATGACGAAATTATCCTCACTATATTGTAACAAAAAAAGGACAATATTCAATTTAAAAATTTTGTAAAATCAAATATTTATATAAATGCTTTAAAGGTGCGCTCATATAATCAATATAAAAAAATGCTCTTTCCAAGCATAGCATCTTCAAAAGATGATAGCTGAAAAGAGCATAAACATAAGTTATTTATTTTTATTAGTAAAGATGAGTGCCACAATCAAACTAATTGTACTGACTGCAAAAACGATATTCATAATTGCTAATATCTCTATAATAACAACATCTTTACCTAATCTTTCAAAAGCATTTTCTTGCAGTTCTTCCTCAGAATTAAAGTCACTATCAGTTCGCGAAGGTTTTTCCTCGATATCTTCTAATAATCTTTCTTTAACCTTAGGCATATAATACCTCCTTATCATCTATTTAATGTTCCCTTTTTAAGTTAAAATCAATCATCTAAAAAATATGAAACGTTGCATTGTGTAACTATGGTTACTATACTTTCAATAACAGACAGAAAAAAATAGAATTAAACAGGAGAGATGAGTATGGAAACAGTATATTTAGCAGGTGGATGTTTATGGGGTGTGCAAGCATTTGTTAAGACGTTACCGGGCGTGGTTCAAACAGAAGGGGGTAGAGCAAATGGTATTACAGACACACTCGATGGTGAATATGATGGCTATGTAGAAGTAATTAAAACTGGTTTCGATCCTGAAAAGGTATCTGTTTCAGATTTAATGGGATATCTTTTTGAAATTATTGATCCATACAGTGTCAATCAACAAGGTCAAGATATTGGTTTAAAATATAGAACTGGATTATACAGTGAAGATGCTAAACATTTAAAGGAAGCGCAAGCTTATATAGACACGATTGAAGACCATCACCTTATTGCAACAGAGGTATTACCACTAACAAATTACGTGAGAAGTGCAGAAGAAAACCAAGATAGATTATCAAGATTCCCAAACGATTATTGTCATTTACCAAAAGAACTTGTTAATAAATACAAATAGTAACAAACGATTTAAATGAATCTTAAATACGTTAGGGAGGTGTGCATGTACACCTCCTTTTTATCTTTTTGAATATTGGTGAATAATTGATACTTACAGCGTAAAATTGATCATACAATAATTTGATTAAAATAATAGCACCTCAATATACATAATTATCAATTCAAAGCTGTGTTCAGTAAGAAAATATGGCGTATGCTATAATATGCATTGTTATAACAATATGGTAATATTAGGAGATTTTTAACTATGAATAAGCCAAAATATCAAATTGTAGCGGATGAAATAAAAGAAAAAATAATTAATAAAAGTTACCATGCAGGTATGCTTTTACCTACTGAAAAACAGTTCCAAAGTAAGTTTAATGTAAGCAGGTATACTGTAAGACAAGCAATGAATATACTTGTTCAAGATGGTTTTATAAAAAAGAAAAAAGGTTCAGGTTCATATGTCAGTTATAATTTTTTGAATTCCAACCAAAGTAAAGCTTCCAAAAAAATAGGCGTAATCGTGACATATGTTTCAGATTATATATTCCCTAGTATAATTAGGGGTTTAGAAAATGAATTGAAGAAACAAGGTTACTCATTAATATTAGCGAGTACTAATAATAATCATGACGAAGAGAAGAAATGCTTGGATATGATGTTAAACCAAGGTGTTTCCGGACTTATTATAGAACCGACTAAGAGTAACGTTTATAATCCCAATTTGTCTTACTATTCATTATTTAAACAAAGAGATATTCCTATTTTAATGATAAATGCCAAATATGACGAATTAAATTTACCTTTTATTGCGATTGATGATATTAAATCAGGTTATTTAGCAACACAATATTTAATTGATCATGGACATGAAAATATTGCATTGATTACGAAAATTGATGATAATCAAGGGAAATTGAGAATGAAAGGTTACTTTGATGCATTTGAAGCCAATACTATACTTTTTAAAGGTGAACATATTTATACATTTGATACAGAAAATAAAATACAAGTTATTGAACAGATTGTTCAGCACATTTTTGAACGGAAAATTAATATATCCGCTTTAGTTTGCTATAATGACGAAATTGCTTACGATATCATCCAGCGATTAAAAGGAAAAAATATACGTGTTCCAAGAGATATATCTGTAGTCGGAGAAGATAATTCAGTCCTTAGTAGGTTGAGTGAGATGAATTTAACGAGTACGTCGCATCCGCAAGAATTATTAGGTGTGAAAGCGGCAAAGTGGATAATAAACGCTATAGAAAATAATGAAAAATCAGACTCCATACTCCTCGACACATATATTATCGAACGGAATTCAGTTAAAAAAATTTAGAAACTCAAATCAATCATATATTGATTTGAGTTTTTTAATTGTCATTGTCCGTACACAATTTAAAATATATTGACATGTACGGACAAATATTATAGGATATATTTGAAAACGGTTGCAAAGGGGTGTGAGAAATTGAACAATTTGAATATGAATTTATCAAGTGAAGATATTTCCATTGGCATAGAGTTGGGATCTACTAGAATAAAAACCATTGCTATAGACAAAAATTTAAACACAGTAGCGACAGGAAGTTTTGAATGGGAAAATCAGTTTATAAACGGTTATTGGACGTATTCAATTAATGATATTTGGATAGGCTTGCAGAAAAGTTACGAAGATATGACACAAAATTTAAAACAGCAATATAATCTTACGCTAACTAAAGTAAATGCCATAGGTATTAGTGGTATGATGCATGGGTATTTAGCTTTTGACAAAAATGAAGATCTGCTGGTGCCTTTCAGAACTTGGAGAAATGGAAACACAAGTGAAGCAGCTGCTATATTGAGCGAAAAATTTCAATTTAATATTCCAGAAAGATGGAGCATTGCACATATTTTTCAAGGTGTTTTAGATAATGAAAGACACGTGCGCCAAGTGGAATATATTACTACATTAGCTGGATATGTACATTGGTATTTAACAGGGGAAAAAGTACTTGGCATTGGAGATGCTTCAGGGATGTTTCCTATCGACATTAATCAGAAAAATTATAGACCTGATTTGATTAATGTAACCAATCAATTATTTCAAGAACATGGTTTTAATAAACCGATTGAAAAAATATTACCAAAAGTAAGCGTGTCCGGAGAAAGTGGTGGATGTTTGACCAAAGAAGGCGCTAAACTTTTAGATGCTTCTAATAAGCTTGAATCTGGATGTATCATGTGTCCGCCTGAAGGTGATGCAGGCACAGGTATGGTAGCTACAAATACAGTTGCTACAAATACAGGTAATGTGTCTGCTGGCACAAGCGCATTCTCAATGGTGGTTTTATCACAAGAATTGAAAGATAAATATCCTGAAATTGATATAGTGACGACACCTAATGGTAATGAAGTGGCAATGATTCATACAAATAATTGCACTTCTGATATTAACGATTGGATGAATCTGTTTAGCGAAGTTTTAAAAGTAATGGGAGTAGATTTTTCATCTGATGAGTTGTACGGACAAATATTCCGAAGTTCTCTAAATAGCGATGATAATATTGGTGGATTATTATCTTATAACTATGTTTCAGGAGAAAATATTACAAATGTCGAACAAGGATATCCACTTTTTGTAAGGGAACCAAATTACAATTTCAATTTAGCTAATTTCATGAAAATGCATTTATACAGTGCTTTCAGTACTTTGAAAATTGGCATGGATATGTTGAAAAAAAATGAATCAATAGAGTTAGAAAAGTTAATCGCTCACGGGGGCATTTTTAAAACGAAAGGCGTTGCGCAACAGGTATTATCTTCAGCACTGGATAACGATATCACAGTTATGAATACAGCTAGTGAAGGAGGAGCTTGGGGAATAGCTATACTTTCTTATTTTACATCGCTTGAAACAATGCAAACATTAGAACAATTTTTAAATGAAGTAGTTTTTGTAAATATTGAAGAAGAAACGTTATCGCCAGTTAAACAAGAAGTAGATCACTTTAATAACTATGTAGAGAAAATGAAACTTGGATTACCAATAGAGCGTTTGTTCTCTAAACATTTAGGAGGTAAAGCATATGCTAGAAACATTAAAATCTGAAGTTTATAAAGCTAATCTCGAATTGCCTCAAAGAGGGCTAATCAAATATACATGGGGAAATGTTAGCGCTTTTGATAAAGCGTCACAATTATTTGTAATTAAACCAAGTGGTGTTAATTATGATGAGATGGAACCTGAAGATATGGTTGTTTGTAATTTGAATTGTGAGGTGGTGGAAGGAAAACTGAAACCCTCATCTGATATGCCAACACATGCAGTAATTTATAAAAAATTTGATGATATTGGGAGTGTGGTTCATACACATTCTCCTTGGGCAACAACTTGGTCACAATCTGGATTAGAAGTACCCGCAATGGGGACGACACATGCTGATACATTTTATGGCGCAATACCATGTGCAAGATTTTTAACACCTGAAGAAATAAATAAAAATTATGAATATGAAACTGGAAACGTGATCATTGAAACATTTAAAGAAAAGCATATCAATCCACATGAAGTACCTGCAGTATTATTACGTGGTCATGCGCCGTTTGTTTGGGGAGACGATTGTCAATCCGCAGTCATGAATGCAGTAGTATTAGAAGAAATATGCAAAATGAATATATTTACACGACAATTAAACCCTTTTGCCCAAACATTACCGCAAGAAATACTTGATAAGCATTTTGAAAGAAAACATGGTGCGAATGCATATTATGGTCAAAAATAAGGAGGAAATATAATGAATAATTCAAAAAAATTCTGGTTCGTGGTTGGTTCTCAAGAACTATATGGTGATGAAGCATTATCCCAAGTCCAAGAAAATGCGCAGAATATAACAGATGGATTGAATTCAGAAGGAGATTTACCATTTGAAATCGAATTACAAACTAAATTAGCTATTTCATCTGATGTGATTACTGAAATTATGAAAGAAGCAAATTATAGAGATGACGTTTTAGGTGTTATTACATGGATGCATACATTCTCTCCAGCAAAAATGTGGATAAGGGGTACAAAACTATTACAAAAGCCGTTGTTACATCTCGCAACGCAATATAATGAAAATATTTCCTGGGAAAAAATAGATATGGATTACATGAATTTACATCAATCTGCACATGGAGACAGGGAATATGGGTATATCAATCGTCGATTAAATAAAAACAATGAAATTATTTTTGGTCATTGGAGAGATTCAGAAGTTCAACAACAATTAAAGGATTGGATGTTTGTTGCTAATGCTTATAATGAAAGCTTTAATTTAAAAGTAGCGAGATTTGGTGACAATATGCGAAATGTTGCTGTTACTGAAGGAGATAAAATCGAAGCGCAAATTCAATATGGCTGGACAGTTGACTATTATGGTATTGGAGATCTAGTTGAATATATCCGTAGCGTTACAGATTCAGAAGTTAATCAATTGTTTAAGGTTTATCAAGATTTGTACGAATTTGATTATAGGGATTATAGCGAAGAAGCATTTAATGATTCTGTTATAGAGCAAATTAAATACGAGGTTGCGATAAAAAGATTCTTAGATGATGGTGATTACACTGCATTTACTACTAATTTTGAAGATTTACATGGGATGAAACAATTACCTGGTCTAGCTGTACAAAGATTAAATGAACAAGGTTATGGTTTTGCTGGTGAAGGAGATTGGAAAACGGCTGCACTCGATAGATTATTAAAAATAGTTGCACAAAACGAAGCAACAGGATTTATGGAAGATTATATTTATGATTTGAGAAGTAATCAATCTCATATTCTTGGATCACATATGTTAGAGGTAGACCCTACACTTTCTGAAAATAAACCTAAAATTATCGTGAATCCTTTAGGAATTGGGGATAAGCATGACCCAGCAAGATTAGTGTTTGATGGTAAACAAGGCCAAGGTGTAGTTGTCACAATGCTAGATTTAGGCACGTCTTTCAAATTTATTATAAATGAAATAGAGGCAAAATCATTAAAAGAACCCGCGCCTTATTTACCAGTCGCTAGAGTTTTATGGGAAGTGAAACCATCGTTGAAACAAGGTGTGAAACAGTGGATAAAAGAAGGCGGCGGCCATCATACCGTATTATCATTGAAATTAAATACAGAACAAATTGAAATGCTATTAAATATGTTTGATACAGAATATGTATTGATTAATTAAATTATCTATTGCAACGCATCACAAAGTTAAAATTGGTGTTCGAACAAAAAAGAGGGTGAATGGGATGAAAGTAAACAGTAAAGTTTCAAATCGTTTTATCTATTTCTTTGGTGCATTTGGGGGTATTTTATTTGGATATGATATTGGTGTTATGACAGGAGCTTTACCATTTTTAAGAGAAGATTGGGGTATCAATAGTGGTTTTATTATTGGATTAATTACATCATCAGTTATGTTAGGTGCTATATTTGGTGGCATTTTAGCAGGGAGATTATCAGATAAACTAGGGCGAAGAAAGATGATTTTAATTTCAGCTATGATATTCATCGTAGGCTCCATATTATCGGGTATTGCGCCTCATGAAGGTAATTATTTTTTAATTATATCAAGAGTAATACTTGGTTTAGCTGTGGGTGCAGCTTCAGCATTAGTACCAGCTTATATGTCTGAAATGGCACCAGCAAAATATCGCGGTCAACTATCTGGTATGAATCAAACGATGATAGTTTCAGGTATGTTATTATCTTATATTGTTGATTACTTTTTAAGAGATTTACCAGTCGAGATTGGATGGAGATTGATGCTTAGTGCTGCCGCAATACCTGCATTAATTTTATTTTTAGGTGTATTGAAATTACCGGAATCTCCAAGGTTTTTAATAAAAAATAATAAATTTAAAGAAGCAAAATTAGTATTAAGTAATTTGAGAAATAATAATAATATTGAAAACGAACTAAAAGAAATTGAAAATATTATTCAAAAAGAACGAAATAACGAAGTTAAGCATTCACTTGCCACTTTATTTAATGGAAAGTATAAATATCTTGTGATTGCAGGGCTTGGCGTTGCAGCCTTTCAACAATTTCAAGGTGCAAATGCAATATTTTATTACATTCCATTAATTGTAGAAGAAGCAACTGGAGGATCAGCAAGTTCAGCACTTATGTGGCCTATTATTCAAGGTATCATTCTTGTGCTTGGATCATTATTATTCATTTGGATAGCAGATAAATTTAATAGAAGAACATTATTAATGTTAGGTGGCACTGTAATGGGATTGTCATTTATTTTACCGGCAATCATCCATATGGTTTTACCTAATGCCAACCCGTTATTGATTGTAGTATTTTTAAGTATTTACGTAGCGTTCTATTCATTTACTTGGGCGCCATTAACATGGGTCATTGTAGGAGAGATATTCCCATTAGCAATTAGAGGTTTTGCTTCAGGTACAGCTTCGTCATTAAACTGGGTTGGGTCATTTTTAGTCGGATTACTTTTCCCAATTATGACAGCATATTTCTCACAACAGTTAGTCTTCGCAATATTTGGCGTTATCTGTATCCTTGGTGTATTGTTTGTGAAAAAATTTGTACCGGAATCAAAGGGACGCACACTTGAAGAAATTGAAAAAATTGGAGAATCACATCACTCAAATCAAACAACTGCACAAGTCAAAGGGTAATTTTAAAAATTATTAATTTAAATACCCCGCCGAGTATCCATTTTTATGATACACGCCGGGGTATTGATTTTTAATTTTATTACTTAATTTTCTATTTTTACGATATTTATCTTTAAAACCGAATATAAAAGATTAATTTTCGTCGTAGTTTTTAACAATCTTGCCATCAATACTTACGATTTTTATGTTATTTGGATTTTTAAGTAATCCAATATTATTTAATGGGTTATCATCTACTATAATAAAATCTGCTTTTTTCCCTGCTTCTACTGTTCCTATTTCATCATCATAACCAAGGCATTCTGCTGAAACTTTAGTTGAAGCTACAATAGCTTGCATCGGTGTCATACCGTGTTCAACCATTAATGCTAGTTCACGTAAATTCGTTCCGTGCTTAAATACACCAGCGTCCGTACCCATTGCAATTTTTACACCTGCATTAACAGCTTTAGTAAAACTAGAAGTATGTGCATCTAGGACTTCTTTTGATTTTTGAATAGAGGCCTCAGACATGCCCAGTTCATCTGCAAATTCAATTACAGAAACTGGCGCTAGCAAAGTTGGTACAAGGAATATACCTTGATTTTTCATACTTTCAATTGCTTCATCATCAAGATAAATGCCATGTTCTATGGAATGAATTCCTGCGGCAATACAGTTTTTCACACCTTGTAAGCCTTGTGCGTGTGCCATTACTTTACGGTTACCTCTGAATTGGGCTTCTTCAACCATTACTTTAAGCTCTTCAATTGAAAATTGAGTAAAGTCTGGATGATCTGTAGGGCTTGTTACACCACCTGTTGCATGTACTTTGATTACATCTGCACCAGCGCGTAGCATTTCTCTTACTTTTTTACGTACTTCTTCCACTCCATCACATATGCCAGTAGGTAAACCAGGGTAATCTTCAATAAAACTAGGCATAGTAATACCAGACTTCGTTAATTTGTCTCCATGGCCGCCAGTAATTGTTAGTGCATTAATGCTAATTTGCATGCGAGGTCCTAATATTAAACCATCTTGTACTGCTTCTTTAATACCTTGATCAGCTCCTAAGGCATCACGGACTGTAGTGATACCACAATTTACTGTACGTCTAAGGTGATCTATTGCTCTATAAAATGTATATGAAAAAGGAGTAGTTAATTTTTCATCTAATGGCCTCATTTCTTCCATAATATGGACATGACTATCTATCATCCCTGGTAATAAATATTTGTTACGACCATCTATAATTTCATGGTTTGAGTTTTCTAAATTTTTACCAATAGTCTTAAATTGATTGTCTTCAATAAGCACATCCACTTCCTTTTGTAATTCGTTACCAGTTCCATCTATAAGATTGATATTTTTTATAAGCATTTAAAATGCCTCCCTTATCATTTAATAAAATTCATTAATATACCTGTTAAAACAACTGACGCTACTGTTACTGATGTAAATCCACCTATTAACATAGGACTTAGTAATTCTTTGAAAAGTGCGTCGTGTTCCTTTTGATTCTTTGTTAAACTTCGACTGACTTCTTCACATAGCATGTAATCTCCGGGGAAGCCATATAATGCCGTTAAAGCTACCGGCAGAGCTTTTGTATAGCGCCAACCGATTAATTTAGCAGCAACTGCGCCACCGATTAAAATGCCAAATGTACCTATCAGTAAAATGAGTAAAATAGCTGGCAGATGATGCCACAAGTCTTGAGGTGTTATATCTCCCATCGAACCTATGACAATTAACATAATAATTACAAGGATTAAAGTGAATGATTTATTTTTTTCTAATTCTGCTTGTTCAAATAACCCTAATTTTAAGCCAATAATACCAAAAAATAAGCTGATAAGCGTAAAATGAATTGGTGTAAATTCTCCGATGATAAAAGCTAAACTAGCAAGCACAAACATAATAAATAATCTCAGCGTATTATTTCGTAAAATAGGATATTTATCATGTAAAGTATGTACGGTTGATGTTTGGATCTCAACCTCTTCTTGTGAACTTGGTTGCAAATGTTTAGCATTTTTTTCTAAGAAATGTGCGCCATATCGTTTCATAATAATAGAACTTAAAGGTAAGCCAATGACACCTTGTAGCCCTTGGACAAGTGCAGGTAAAACAATAAGATAACTCAAATTTAGTTCATTTAATTTATCTATTGTTATTAGTAGTGCAACAATACCGCCCGAAATAGGGCCTACACCTGAAGCAGCAATGCGAAAATCATAAACTAAGGTAACGATGATCAAAATCATAGCTGTTGAACCCACAATGCCAAATAGTGAAATAATAACAGCCTTCCACTGTGTCTTTAAAGTTGATAAAGGCATCATGGTACCCATATGCATAATGGCAGGCGCTATGGCTAATGCACCTAATGAAGGTAAAATAGCCGAATCAAGAATATTTTCAGGGAATATACCTGCCCATTTTAATAATAAAAAGCTGACCATAGATGTTAAAAGCATTGGGACTCTAGCTTTTGTCAATGTTGAAATAATTTCCCCAAATGCAATCAGAGCAAATAATGCAGTTGCTGAAATAATAGGTTCACTCCACATTGTCCTTTCCCTCCCTAAATAAAGTGATAATAAGTATCATAGCATTAAAAAAATATAAAATTAACCACAATAACTGAATTTTCTGAAATTATTTTTGTTTAATATAACCAAAAATTTGTTTGACAATTTTTTTGAATAAGCGTATGATACAAAAATGTACAAGGGGTGTACTAATTGATTTTGAAAGTGTTTGCTAGTTATGAACGATAGCATACTATGCATTAAAATACGTTTGGATCAATGTTTCAGTAAAATAATTAAAACTAGCAATGGCGTGTGGGGGATATAAATAGAAAGGTAGTTGAAAAAGATGTTAAATGAATTTAGATTTATATTTAGAAACAAAATGTTGCTAATTTCTTTAATTGCAATATCGCTGATTTCATTACTTTATGTGGCTTTGTTTGTAGGATCAATGTGGGACCCATATGACAAGACAGAAAACCTTAAAATTTCTGTAGTAAACCACGATGAAAAAGCTACACTCAATAACAAAGATATTACTATTGGTGATGATTTAGTAGATAAACTTAAGGATAATAACAATTTTAAATTCCAAGTTGTTTCTGAAAAAGAAGCGGATAAACAGTTGAATCGTGGCGAAAGCGTCGGCACAATTATTGTGCCAAAAAATGCTTCAGCTAATGCAACGACAATATTAGATGAAAATCCAAAAAAAATTAACCTAGAAACTAAAGTAAATCCAGGTTCTAGTTATACAGGTAGCCAAGTTGCAAACTCAGCGATCAATACTGTCACTACAACAATCAAAGATAATATTAGGTCAAATTATTTGAATGAATTATTTGCTACTGCTAAGGATTCACAATCAGGTTACCAAGATACATCAGATGCTTTAGGACAAATGTCAGATGCGGAAAACCAATTAATTGATGGTAACCAACAGGTGACCGATGGCATTCAACAATTGTTGCCAATGATTGGACAACCAGCTCAAGAATTATTGACAGGTAATCAACAAGTAACGGATGGCTTACAACAACTTCAAGAAAATAATAATCAATTGAAAGCGCAAATTGATGATGCTGTTAGTCAGCAAAATAACGTATCATTTGAATCAGAAAATGAAAAAGCACTTAACGATGTTACTAAAGTAAAAGAAAATAATCCCACTAACGCCGATCAATATGGGGCAACGATTGTTCCTTATATGGCGAGTGTAAGTTTATTTGTTGTTGCATTATCATTTAGTGCGATTTATCCATTACGTAAAACAATTAGTAAAGATACATCCGCAACAAGACAAGTTTTAGGCAAATTTGCCTTATATATTGTTCAAGGTGCACTAGCTGCATTATTTATGAGTAGTTGGGTACTATTTGTCTTTAATATGACAGTTGGTAATGTATGGAAATTTATATTAGTTGGGTTGTTATGGGGGATTGCCGCAATCACTATAACTTCATTATTGATGTTGTTCTTAGATAGAATAGGATTATTTATATCCATGATTCTTTTAATCTTACAGTTAAGTGCAAGTGAAGGTATGTTCCCAATTGAACTTTCAAGTACATTCTACAGATGGATTCACCCATTCTCACCAATGTCTTACGCTATTCAAGGTTATAGGGAAGCTATATTTACAAATGCTGGTCACTTTGACTTTGGATTTGTCGTAGCATTGCTCATTACCCTTATTATCGTAATGATGTTATTACAATATTTAGTTTTAATATGGTTTAATAGACGAGATAAATTACCATTTTCTATTAAATTCAAATAATGTGATATAGGGGTGTAATGTTATGGATAACGTAGATCAATCGATTGAGCATGGAATTCGTAAATTTCAAACCGTCATGTTGTATTTAAATAAAGAAATTGTTGAAATGGTAAACGACTCTAGCTTGACTAACTTACTTTCAAGAGAACAAATAGAAGCGATGAGAATTATCCAAACAGAAGGACAAGTTACGATAAATGAGCTAGCATCTTTACAAAATATATTTAAAACAGCTGCTTCAAAACGTATTGGTAAACTTGAAGAAATGGGTTATGTGCAAAGAGCACATTCGAATAATAAAAGAATTAAATTAGTACAGTTAAGTATTGAAGGTGAAATGTTTTTGAAACGAGCTACTGAAACAATGACAGAGGAAGTGAAAAAACGTTTAGGTAACCGATTTACACTTGAGGAAATAGAACATTTTGTAAATCAGTTAGAACGTATTGATGATGCTTTTAGAAAAAGTAAATAATTACCTGGGAAATTGTTTGTGTTATACATGGACTTGTATATTAATGATTAGTATACTGAATTATATAATTTGAAAAGTGTACTAATTGGAAAAAATCATAAACTGATGACAAGGAGTGTAACATGATGAAAAGAACTGTTGAACGCGTGCTTGCTTGGATTGGTATCGGGCTCCAATTACTTGGCGTGATTGTGCTTGCGATTTTCCTACCATTATTCGGAAACGGGTCAATGAAAGATGCCATGATACAGTCGATGATGGAAAGCGACAGTACCATCACATACGAAAATGGAGAAGCGGTTATCAATATGCTTAGTGGACTGGTAACAGCAGGACTTGTGTTATCAATTATTTTATTAATTATCGCGATCATTGGTGCGGTGTTAATTGGCAAAAAAGCAAAGGCGGCAGGTATCTTACTAATCATTGTAGGCGTTATTTCATTTGTTGGTAATTGGATTAATGCCATATTATGGCTAGTTTCAGGTATTATGTTGCTCGTGAGAAAACCGAGAGATCCTATCTATACGAGAGATGCAGAAGATGATGCTAACCCTTATATTAAAGATGGCTCGCAAGTAAATGAGCATAATAATTCATATGTGTTGTCTGAAGATCAAAAAGAGAACGAACAACAAGAAATTAAAGATAAATATACAGATTCAGATGACGATAATAAATATAAATATTAACCAACAAAACCAAGTGATCCTTTTAAAGGAAAGCTTGGTTTTGTTATTTAAATGGCATATTATGTAGGTTTAATATCATCTAAAAGAAGCTGTAGTTGATTATATAAATGATGATGTTCAATACTAGTATTTTCATTTTTATAAGTGTGTTGTTTGATGAAATCTTTTGGTGTCATTTTCATCACCTTTTTAAAGTCTCTTAAATATGTATTATATGAACGAAAGCCATAATTACGCCATGTTGATTCTCCGTTTCCATTATCTAGTAATTCTCTAGAAAGACTATAAATTTTTACCTTTTTAATATATTTTATTAAAGAAATATTCATCTTTTTTGAAAATTCCCTAGATAGATAACTGTTATTCACAAAAAATTTTTTAGCTAATATATCAAGTGTTAAGGGCTGTTTGTAATTTTGATTAATATATTCAACAACATTTTTAATTAATTTATTTGAGTAGGATAAGTTGGTATGTAAACGTGTTTTTGTAGGGCTAAAATAATTAATTAATTTAATAACGCCAATGTCACTGTTAAATGAATCATTTTTAAGAATGGCTTTCAAAGTCTCTATATAAGTTTCAGTTATAAGTTTAGATCTCTGAGATTTATTTATTAGGTCTTCTCTATTTACTAATGAAAAACGATTATAACTTAAATTATTTATTGAAATACAAGCAAGAATTCCTGTTCTGTGAATGATTAAGTTTTCCTCAAAATCATAAACAACAAAAACATTACCACGTTGAAATACATAATCTGAATCTAACTTTTGGAAATGTAAAACACCTGAAATAACTAAATATAAATTTGAAAAATTAGGCGTATTTAAATGGTCTAATTTGTCATATTCAGCGTAGATGATTTGATTGTAATTCATTTGTTCCACTCCCAAAGGTTGATAAACGCAAAATTTAATTAGGTTTAATTTACATTAAACAAAGATGACCCTTTGCATTTATAGTGTTGCACTTATTACCTATCATGCTAAGAGACATTTTTGTGAATAGTCTTGAATAGAATTTTATTATTAAAATATTACTGCTTCATTAGTAGAATAGTCAATTAATATCGCAAAACTATGACAAATTATAATGCTAAAGTAAAAAAATGGATATTATATATATTTATTTATAATATATTGGATTTTAACTCATAATAGTAATGAAAATATCGAAAAATTAGTGAACAATATATTTTTACTAATGCATAAGGTTTTCCAAATATCTATTTTGCTCTGAATTATCTCGTTTTGCTTTATGTTGTTATAATCATTTATAAAAATTCTTTTATGCTACTTTACTTTTATAATATATAAATAAAAGTTTAAAAACAATAGGAGGAGAAGAGACAGCATGAAAAGCAACTATTTTTTAGAAAAGAAAATAGATAGTGCATTTAAGCGTAAATAATTAAATTTTTAAGAGGTAGGAGAGTGTTTGATATGCTTCATCTAAAGTAGCTATTAAAAGTAAAACTTTAAAGTGCTATTTTTCATAGATAAAAAATAGGTTGATTGTTCTATTGAGGAAGTTTCTAAAAACGTGTAAATTGGTAATAAAGTATTAGTATAAAAATTAAAAGTGAAATTAATAAAATGGGGTGAGTTAAATGATGATGATGATTGGTATCCTTACACCATTATTGGTCATTGGGTTTATAGTTATGTCAATTATGGAAGAAAAGAAAAGAAACAAAAGAGAACAAGAGAATAAAGGTGAAAATAACATAAGTAATGAAAATAAAAACGAAAAAGAAGATAGTAATAACGGCAAATAAAATAATTTTCAAGGTTATAATCGTAAACTATAAGAAGTTATTAAATGATAAGTGTATAAATTAATTTATACACGAAACTTTAAAAATTTAGGTATCATTATAGGAGCAAAAGTAGGGAATCATATTTTAATTTTCTGATTTCTATTTCGCTCCTAATTTTAATAGTAATGTATAAATGCTTAGTACTATTAAATGGCGGCGCCTATTTATAAATAAAACATTTGATGCATTTTTAACAAAAATAGATATGACTCATGTATAATTTTTCTTAAAGGGGAGTGTTCTACCATGAGTGAAATGTTATACATATTGCGAACTGTGTTGCTACCTATTTTTATAATGATTATACTGGGGTTTGTCTTACAGAAAAAATTCACCCTAGATTTAAAAACATTAGCAAAATTGAATATATATGTGTTTGTACCGGGTTTTATTTTTGTTAAGTTTTATAAGACGAATTTTGAAATACATTTATTATTATATATAGTAGCTTTTTTCATTATATACATATTTATTCTTTTTTTAGTTGGTAAAATTTTAACTTTATTTAAAAAGAGAGATAAAGGTGAAGCTACAACACTAACGAATAGTGTATTATTTTTTAACTCTGGCAATTATGGGGTGCCAGTTAACGATTTAGTGTTCAAAGGGGATCCATTGGCAATGTCAGTACAAGTAATCGTACTGTCATTACAAAATATTTTCACCTTTTCTTACGGTATATTTGCGATTCAGTCTGCCCAAATTGGTAAACTCAAAGCTATGTTAGGCTATTTCAAAATGCCAGTGCTTTACGCTTTACTATTTGCAATTACTTTAAATTATGCTGATGTGCCCGTACCGGAATTTATTTGGACACCAGCTAATTACGTGGCTGATGCAATGATTGCAATTGCTTTAATTATGCTTGGTGCACAGATTGCTAATATCAATTTCAGTCTCAAATGGCCATCGACCTATGTTTTTATATTTGTGAGATTAGTAGTTGGTCCTATAATAGCATTTATAATTATTAAAATTATGGGTATAGAAGGCATTATTGCACAAACACTATTTATTGCTTCTGCAATGCCAACATCAGTAAATAGTTCTGTTATTGCCCAAGAATATGATAATTATCCAGAATTAGCAGCAGAACTTGTCTTTTTATCTACTTTATTAAGTTCCATTACTGTAGTTGTTGTCATCTATGCTTCCCAAATATTATTCTAGATTAATATTTGAATTTATTATTATTTTCATGTTATTAGTCAAAGAACCTGGGACAAGTTAATGTCTCAGGTTTTTTATGATATTAATAATAGATAACTAATATGATTAATGTATAATTTTTTTAAATAAAAATTAATGTTCGAAAATTCTTAACAAAGTTGTGACGGATTTGTTAATTGACTTCTTTTGAATTGAAACACTATATATTGTGTCTTAGATTATAAATTAAATACAATATATAGAAAAGAGGGGCAAAATGAATAAAATTGAACAGGATTTAACAAATCTTATTACAAAAGATCCTACAGTGATAAATGAAAATGCAAATAAAGATAGTGCTACATTTTCTACTATGAGAGATTTAACAGCAGGTGTTGTTTCGAAGTCATACGCCTTAGACTATTTATTACCAAAACATGTAGCAGAAGCACATACAAATGGGGATATACATTTCCATGATTTGGATTACCATCCATTTCAACCACTTACAAATTGCTGCTTAATTGATGCTGAAAGTATGTTGAAAAATGGTTTTCAAATAGGAAATGCTTCTGTGACCTCACCAAAATCGATTCAAACTGCTTCAGCGCAGTTGGTGCAAATTATTGCGAATGTCTCTAGTAGCCAATACGGTGGTTGCACAATTGATAGAGTGGATGAACTATTAAGCTGCTACGCTAAATATAATGAAATAAAACATCGTAAATTAGCAGCGCAATTTGTCGAAAAAGAGCATATAGAAACGTATATTGATTATCAAATTACACAAGATATCGATGATGCTATTGAAAGTTTGGAGTACGAGATTAATACACTTTACACTTCAAATGGCCAAACGCCATTTGTCACGCTCGGTTTTGGATTAGGCACAGATCGATATAGTCGAAAGATTCAACGAGCGATATTACAAACACGTATTAAAGGGCTCGGTAAAGATCGAATTACTGCCATTTTTCCTAAGTTAGTATTTTCTATTAAAAAAGGCATTAATTATAGTAAAGACGATCCGAATTACGATATTAAACAATTAGCATTAGAATGTTCTACAAAAAGAATGTATCCGGATATATTAAATTACGATAAAACGGTAGAAATATTAGGTGATTTTAAAGCACCAATGGGCTGTCGTTCATTTTTACCACTTTGGAAAAATGTAGATGGTGAAGGAGAGAATAATGGTAGATGTAATTTGGGGGTAGTGACGCTTAACATACCTAGAATCGCTTTAGAGTCAAAAGGTAATATGGAATCTTTTTGGAAATTATTTCATGAACGCATGCAAGTGATGCACGATGCACTAGTTTATAGGATTGAACGTTTAGAACAAGCAACTCCAGACAATGCACCCATATTATATAAAAATGGCGCCTTTAAACATCGTTTGACCGATGAAGATAGTGTGATGTCCTTATTTAAAGGTAAACGCGCAACGCTTTCAATAGGCTATATTGGTTTGTATGAAGCCGCTATTGTATTTTATGGCGCTAATTGGGAAAAAACATCTAAAGGAAAAGCCTTTACATTAGATATATTAAAAGCGATGAAAGTCTATCAACTCAAATGGACTGAAATATATGATATTTGGTTTAGCATATACAGTACGCCAAGTGAATCGTTAACAGACCGTTTTTGTAGATTAGATAGGGAAAAATTTGGAAATATAGCAGATATTACAAGTAAAGGATATTATCAAAATTCATTCCACTATGATGTTCGAAAAGACATAACACCTTTTGAGAAAATTGATTTTGAAAAAGATTATCCTTTTTATGCTAGTGGAGGTTATATACATTATTGTGAATACCCAAAATTAACACACAATATAAAAGCACTAGAAGCAGTATGGGATTACTCATACGATAAAATTAGCTATTTAGGTACAAATATTCCTATAGATCATTGTCGTTTATGTGATTTCAAAGGTGATTTTAAAACTACTAAAACTGGATATCAATGTCCAGATTGTGGTAATAATGATCCTAAAACAGTAGATGTAGTAAAAAGAACATGTGGTTATTTAGGCAATCCAGTGCAACGTCCTACGATTGAAGGAAGACATAAAGAAATGTGCGCAAGAGTCAAACATATGAAAGACCGGTCGATATGACGATTTTAAATATTACACAAGGCCAAGGTTATATAGCAAAAATAGAAAGACAAAGTTTCGTAGACGGCGAAGGCGTTAGATGTAGTTTGTATGTTTCAGGATGCCCATTTGCATGTTTAAATTGTTACAATAAAGCAGCGCAAAACTTTAAATATGGAGAACGATTTAACAATGAAACTTTAAATGAAATTTTGAAAAATTGTGAGCCAGATTATATAGAAGGATTGAGTATTTTAGGTGGCGAGCCATTTTGTAATTTAGATGTCACACTTACTTGTGCGCAAGCATTTCGAAAACGTTTTGGTGATAGTAAAACATTATGGGTATGGACTGGATTTTTATTTGAATATTTAGCAAATGATCAAACTTTAAGAATTGAATTTTTAAAAAATATAGATGTGCTTATCGACGGCCCTTTTATTAATCATTTATATAAGCCTAACTTACCTTACAAAGGTTCTTTAAATCAGCGTATTATAGATGTACATAAATCATTAGAAAATAATAAAGTTGTTGAATATACATGATAAGCGTTTATTTCTATGCGAGCTGTCTCTTTTATTATGTAAGCGAATTGCTATTAATATAAATTAAATTTAATTAAAATCTTAGTTAACGTTAAAATATGATTTCATCATATTTAAGTATATTTAAATAAAGGAGCAATTACAGATGTGTACAGGTTTTTCATTTTTTTCAAAAAATAATCAAGCTATATTAGCTCGCACCATGGATTTTGTTTATCAATTAAAAGGTAACCCAGCAGTACAACCACGTCATTATTATTGGGAATCACGTGTTGATTATAAAGGTGAGACATTATATGGGTTCGTAGGTTCAGGCAGTGATATGGAAGGATTTTTATTTGGAGATGGCGTTAATGAACATGGAGTCGGTGCGTCGGTTCAATATTTTAGAGGTTATGCTTCTTATGCAAGCGAGATTAAAGAAGGTTATATGAATATTGCTCAAAATGAAGTGATTAATTGGATTTTAGGATACAACCAAAATATTGAAGATCTAATAGAAAATGCAAAATCAGTTAATGTGGTAGCACATACATTAAATGACATATCAGAAGTTCCTCCACTTCATTATCATATTTCTGATGATACTGGCAAAACAGTGGAGCTAACCTTTAATGAAGGACGCATAGTAATCAACGCTAACCCAGTAGCTGTATTAACTAATAATCCAGATTTAAATTGGCATTATGAAAATTTGAAGAATTACATAAACATTTCACCTCAAAAACCTAAAGAAGAAAAATTTGCAAACATCGCTTTAAAATCGCTAGGAAATGAGGGCGGGACATTTGGTTTACCAGGTGGTTATACTTCAGCTGAACGTTTTGTCCGTATCGCGTATTTAAAAAACTACCTAGAAGAAGATAACAGCTCAGAAAATGATATATTAAATGCGTTTAAATTATTAGAGATAATGAGTATACCTAAAGGTGCTGTCAGAGATGAAGACGAGGGTCTACATTATACTTTATACCAAACAGTACTCAATTTAACGACACGCACATTTTTTATTAAATGGTATGATACCAACCAAATCACAGAAGTACAGTTAACAGAAGCATTATTGGATAAGAAAGAAATGACAATTTTTGAACCAATAAAAGGGTTAATAGTTAATAAATTAAGTTAACTTATAAGTTAATCTACTGTTACCTATCTTATAGCATTATGAAAAATTTAATTATTTATTTGAGCGTATATGAAACCAAAAGTTTAATTTGGTGTTATATGCGCTTTTTTATGTCCAATTTTATATCGTATTAAAGTAGCGAAATTTTACTAAAACACTTTACTTTTTTACTAAGATAATTCGAGTAGTATGAGCTATTAAAATAACAAATTATAATTGTTTTAGAAATTTTTATTGCGTTCTATTGAATTAAACGCGATGGTAATTTACTAATTAAAAGGAGTATTAAATACCTATGAGAATATTTAAAGAATATATTGCAAGAAGAAACAACAGATATTCTATACGGAAATTCAATATTGGAACTGCTTCAATACTTTTAGGCAGTATATTGATTTTTAGCCAAAGTGGAGAAGCACAAGCAGACATGTTGGAAAGTGAAGATAAGTCAGCATTAAATGATATAGATAACATAGATAAACAAGTTAACCCAGATAAAAATGAGGAGAAAAACACTCTTATTAATAGTCAAACACATAATGAAAGTGAGAGCGCATCGATTAGCCAGGAATCGAATAATAATATATCTAAAAATGTACCTCATAACATTCCTAACAAAGAAGATGCAGAAGACCAAAAAGTAAATATAGAAGACCCAAATATTGTACATAATAAGCCTCAAATTGAACAAAACCAACATCAAAATGATATAAAACCACAAGAAAATAAAACAGGTGATGATGTTCAAACAGAAAAACAAATTAAAAGTTCATCTGAAAGTAATTTTAAACAAACAAACAAATTATTAAATGATAAAGAAAATAATATATTGTCAAACGATAACGAAATAGAAAAAACATCAGCCGTAAAGCCTAACGTCTCAATAAAAAGCGACATTGAAACTAATGATCGTAATAATACAGGGGAAAATACCAGTAAACAAAATGTGAATTTTACAAATTCAAGTGCAAAAGTTATGAGTTTTAAAAACGCTGAAGAAACAACTATAAATAAAAATATTAAAACAAATAAAGAAAATATAAAACAACAATATCCAAACAAACCCAAATCACGAGTTGCTAGAAGTTTGGATAGATTATTATACTTTAACAATATACGAAAAATAGGCTACAATCCTAAGTTGAATTACACCTCTGTACAAGCAGGTGATTTTATTACAACAGCTATAAGAGAGGTTGAAAAAAATAGAAATGAGTTAACTGAAGAAGAAAGAAAGTTATTTTTAAGAAATATCATTAGGCAAACCGTACTTAAAAACAATAAATTTTCTTACGATGCTATTTTTAACGGTAATTATGGAATAGCTACTAATAAAAAGCTTAATGCATACCAAGCCAATAATATCAATCAATTATTGTATAAAATGAAAGATCTGACTTTGAACAGAGATAATGATGATTATCGCGCTGTTTATACATTTACGAACCAATCTGACGTGACGAAAAATCATTTTGGTATAGTTCAAGATGATATTTTTTATGACGATAGTGATGTGCTCATTGCAACTATGGTTTTATCGAAAGAAAAAGGTCGAGGTACTTACCGATTTGAAAATTATGCTATAAGGCCAAATGAAAGTTTAAATAAAAAAATCAAAAAAGTTTTTGCTGAATATGAAGGTAGAGAAAGAGTGATGTTAGAACAAGACCATTTAGGTTACTATTCATATACACGTCCACATAGTGGTTCTAACGGCAACCCAAATACTGGTGGCGGGTCTGGTGGTACAGTTAAATTCTATATATCGTTTGATGCTAACCATTATATAGATGTTAAGAAAGATAAACTATTTGGATATATACTTAGTGATACAATAGACCCTAATGTGCTTAGAGGCGTGAATATAACAAACCAGTCTGTCGATATCGATGATGTAGCTACAAGGATTAATAAAGCTTTAACTAAATCTAAGAAAAAAAAGGCAGAACAAGCAATTGAAGCAGCAGAACAAGCTAAGAACGCTGTAGATAATAAGTTATCTGAAATCACATCGGACGGATTAATTAATCCGAACGAGAAAACCGAATTAGATCAACTCATCGAAACGTTAGAAACGGCAAAAGCAGAAGCTTCAGCGAAATTGAACAGTGTACCAGACGGTACACCAGGCAAAGCTGGATTACAGACACGCTTAGATCAAATCGGTTCAGTGACAATCCCAGAAGTAAATGACCGAGATAGTAATGGGGTTAAAGATACAGAACAGTTATCAGAGGCGGAAGAAGCAATTGCGACAGTAGAACAAGCTAAACAAGCAGTAGATAATAAGTTAGCAGAAGTCACATCCGATAATTTGATTAATCCAAGTGAAAAAGCTGAATTAGAGAAATTAATTGAAACATTAGAAATAGCTAAAACAAATGCGTCAGAAAAACTCAATAATGTACCAGGCGGTACAACAGGTAAAGATGGGTTACAAACTCGATTAAATGAAATTGGTACAGTAACAGCACCGGAGGTCAATGACCGAGATAGCAATGGCGTGCTAGATACAGAACAATTATCTGAGGCGGAACAAGCAATTACAGCAGTAGGACAAGCTAAACAAGACGTAGATAACAAGTTATTTGAGATCAAATCGGATGGCTTAGTAAATCCGAGCGAGAAAGCCGAATTAGACGGCTTAATTGAAGTATTAGAAAAAGCGAAAGCAGAAGCTTCAGCGAAATTGAACAGTGTACCAGATGGTACAACAGGCAAAGATGGGTTACAAACACGTTTAGATCAAATTGATTCAGTGACTTTACCAGAAGTAAATGATAGAGATAGTAATGGCATCTTAGACACAGAACAATTATCAGAGGCAGAAGAAGCAATTGCGAGAGTAGAAGAAGCTAAAAAAGCAGCAGCTAACAAGTTGTCTGAGATTACGTCTGATAACTTAGTAAATCCAAGTGAGAAAGCCGAGTTAGATCAACTCATCGAAGCATTAGAAAGCGCTAAGACAGACGCTTCAACGAAATTGAACAATGTACCAGACGGTACACCAGGCAAAGCTGGATTACAAACACGCTTAGGTGAAATTGGTTCAGTGACAACACCGGAAGTAAATGACCAAGATAGTAATGGGGTTAAAGATACAGAACAATTATTAGAGGCAGAACAAGCAATTGAGGCAGTGGAAGAAGCTAAGAAAGCCGTCGATAATAAGTTAACTGAAATCACATCCGATAATTTGATTAATCCGAGCGAGAAAGCTGAGTTAGATCAACTCATTGAAGCGTTAGAAACAGCTAAAGTAGAAGCTTCGACGAAATTAAGCAATGTACCAGACGGTATACCAGGCAAAGCTGGATTACAAACACGCTTAGATCAAATTGGTACAGTAACTTTACCAGAAGTAAATGATCAAGACGATAACGGAGTCTTAGATATCGAACAATTATCAGAGGCAGAACAAGCAATTGAAGCAGCAGAACAAGCTAAACAAGCAGTAGATAATAAGTTGTCTGAGATTACATCTGATGGCTTAGTAAATCCAAGTGAAAAAGCTGAATTAGATCAATTAATTGGATTATTAGAAACGGCAAAAGCAGAAGCTTCAGCGAAATTGAACAGTGTACCAGACGGTACACCAGGCAAAGCTGGATTACAGACACGCTTAAGTCAAATTGTTTCAGTGACAACACCGGAAATAAATGACCGAGATAGTAATGGGGTTAAAGATACAGAACAATTATCAGAGGCAGAAGAAGCAATTGCGACAGTAGAACAAGCTAAACAAGCAGTAGATAATAAGTTAGCAAAAGTCACATCCGATAATTTGATTAATCCAAGTGAAAAAGCTGAATTAGATCAATTAATTGGATTATTAGAAAGCGCTAAGACAGACGCTTCAACGAAATTGAACAGTGTACCAGACGGTACACCAGGCAAAGCTGGATTACAGACACGCTTAAGTCAAATTGTTTCAGTGACAACACCGGAAATAAATGACCGAGATAGTAATGGGGTTAAAGATACAGAACAATTATCAGAGGCAGAAGAAGCAATTGCGACAGTAGAACAAGCTAAACAAGCAGTAGATAATAAGTTAGCAGAAGTCACATCCGATAATTTGATTAATCCAAGTGAAAAAGCTGAATTAGATCAATTAATTGGATTATTAGAAAGCGCTAAGACAGACGCTTCAACGAAATTGAACAATGTACCAGACGGTACACCAGGCAAAGCTGGATTACAAACACGCTTAGATCAAATCGATACAGCGACTTCACCAGAAATAAATGATAGAGATAGTAATGGCGTGTTAGACACAGACCAACTGTCTGAGGCAGCACAAGCAATTGAAGCAGTGGAAGAAGCTAAGAAAGCCGTCGATAATAAGTTATCTGAAATCATATCTGATGGCTTAGTAAATCCAAGTGAGAAAGCCGAGTTAAATCAACTTATCGGAGCGTTAGAAACAGCGAAAGCCGAAGCTTTAACGAAATTAAATAATGTACCAAACGGTACAACAGGCAAAGATGGATTACAAACACTTCTAGATCAAATTGGTACAGTGACTTCACCAGAAGTAAATGACCAGGATAGTAATGGCGTGTTAGACACAGACCAATTGTCTGAGGCAGAACAAGCAATTACGGCAGTAGAAGAAGCTAAAAAAGCAACAGATAATAAGTTAGCAGAAATCACGTCTGATAACTTAGTAAATCCAAGTGAAAAAACTGAGTTAGATAAACTAATTGAAGCATTAGAAACAGCGAAAGCAGAAGCTTCGACGAAATTGAACGATGTACCAAACGGTACAACAGGTAAAGACGGATTACAAACACTTCTAGATCAAATTGGTACAGTGACTTCACCAGAAGTAAATGACCAGGATAGTAATGGGGTTTTAGATACTGAACAATTATCAGAGGCGGAACAAGCAATTGAAGCAGCAGAGCAAGCTAAACAAGACGTAAATAACAAATTATCTGAAATCACAGACGATAATTTGATTAATCCAACTGAGAAAGGCGAATTAGAAAAATTAATCGAAACATTAGAAACGGCAAAAAGAGATGCTTCAACAAAATTAAATAATGTACCAAACGGTACGACAGGTAAAGCAGATTTACAGACTCGTTTAGACCAAATTGTTTCAGTGACAGCACCAGAAGTAAATGATCAAGACGCCAATGGAGTACTAGATACAGAACAGTTGTCTAAAGCAGAACAAGCAATTGAGGCAGTAGAACAAGCTAAGAGCGCTGTAGATAACAAGTTAACTGAAATCACATCTGATGGATTAGTAAATCCAAGTGAAAAAGCTGAGTTAAATCAACTTATCGAAGCATTAGAAACGGCAAAAGCAGAAGCTTCAACAAAATTAACCAACGTACCAACTGGTACAGCAGGAAAAGCTGAGTTACAAACACGTTTAGATCAAATTGACTCAGTGACAGCACCAGAAATAAATGATACAGATAGTAATGGTGTTTTAGACACTGAACAATTATCAGAGGCAGAAGAAGCAATTGAAGCAGTGGAAGAAGCTAAGAAAGCCGTCGATAATAAGTTAGCAGAAGTCACATCCGATAATTTGGTTAATCCAAGTGAAAAAGCCGAGTTAGAACAACTCATCGAAGCGTTAGAAACAGCGAAAGCAGAAGCTTCAGCGAAATTAAACAATGTACCAAACGGTACACCAGGAAAAGATGGATTACAAACTCGTTTAGACCAAATTGTTTCAGTAACAGCGCCTGAGGTCAATGACCGAGATAGTAATGGTGTTTTAGATACAGAACAATTATCAGAGGCGGAACAAGCAATTGTAGGAGTGGAACAAGCTAAACAAGACGTAAATAACAAATTATCTGAAATCACAGACGATAATTTGATTAATCCAACTGAGAAAGGCGAATTAGAAAAATTAATCGAAACATTAGAAACGGCAAAAAGAGATGCTTCAACAAAATTAAATAATGTACCAAACGGTACGACAGGTAAAGCAGATTTACAGACTCGTTTAGACCAAATTGTTTCAGTGACAGCACCAGAAGTAAATGATCAAGACGCCAATGGAGTACTAGATACAGAACAGTTGTCTAAAGCAGAACAAGCAATTGAGGCAGTAGAACAAGCTAAGAGCGCTGTAGATAACAAGTTAACTGAAATCACATCTGATGGATTAGTAAATCCAAGTGAAAAAGCTGAGTTAAATCAACTTATCGAAGCATTAGAAACGGCAAAAGCAGAAGCTTCAACAAAATTAACCAACGTACCAACTGGTACAGCAGGAAAAGCTGAGTTACAAACACGTTTAGATCAAATTGACTCAGTGACAGCACCAGAAATAAATGATACAGATAGTAATGGTGTTTTAGACACTGAACAATTATCAGAGGCAGAAGAAGCAATTGAAGCAGTGGAAGAAGCTAAGAAAGCCGTCGATAATAAGTTAGCAGAAGTCACATCCGATAATTTGGTTAATCCAAGTGAAAAAGCCGAGTTAGAACAACTCATCGAAGCGTTAGAAACAGCGAAAGCAGAAGCTTCAGCGAAATTAAACAATGTACCAAACGGTACACCAGGAAAAGATGGATTACAAACTCGTTTAGACCAAATTGTTTCAGTAACAGCGCCTGAGGTCAATGACCGAGATAGTAATGGTGTTTTAGATACAGAACAATTATCAGAGGCGGAACAAGCAATTGTAGGAGTGGAACAAGCTAAACAAGCTGTCGATAATAAGTTAGCAGAAGTCACATCCGATAATTTGGTTAACCCAAATGAAAAAACTGAGTTAGATCAACTCATTGAAGCATTAGAAAGCGCTAAGGCAGAAGCTGCAGTGAAATTGAATAGTGTACCAAATGGTACACCAGGCAAAGATGGATTACAAAGTCGCTTAGACCAAATCGGTTCAGTGACAATCCCAGAAGTAAATGATAGAGATAGTAATGGGGTTAAAGATACAGAACAATTATCAGAGGCGGAACAAGCAATTGAAGCAGTAGAACAAGCTAAACAAGACGTAAATAACAAGTTATCTGAGGTCACATCGGATGGATTAGTAAATCCAAATGAGAAAGCTAAGTTAGATCAACTCATTGAAGCATTAGAAAGCGCTAAGGCAGAAGCTGCAGCGAAATTGAATAGTGTACCAACTGGTACACCAGGCAAAGCTGGATTACAGACACGCTTAGATCAAATCGGTTCAGTGACAATCCCAGAAGTAAATGACCGAGATAGTAATGGGGTTAAAGATACAGAACAGTTATCAGAGGCATCACAAGCAATTACGGCAGTAGAAGAAGCTAAAAAAGCAGCAGCTAACAAGTTGTCTGAGATTACGTCTGATAACTTAGTAAATCCAAGTGAGAAAGCCGAGTTAGATCAACTCATCGAAGCATTAGAAAGCGCTAAGGCAGACGCTTTAGCGAAATTGAACAGTGTACCAGACGGTACACCAGGCAAAGCGGATTTACAAACACGCTTAAACCAAATTGTTTCAGTGACAACACCGGAAGTAAATGACCGAGATAGTAATGGGGTTAAAGATACAGAACAATTATCAGAGGCAGAACAAGCAATTACAGCAGTAGAAGAAGTTAAAAAATCAGTCGATAATAAGTTAGCAGAAATCACAGCCGATAATTTGGTTAACCCAAGTGAAAAAGCTGAGTTAGATCAACTCATTGAGGCATTAGAAACGGCAAAAGCAAATGCGTCAGAAAAACTCAATAATGTACCAAACGGTACAACAGGCAAAGATGAGTTACAAAGCCGACTAGACCAAGTAGGTTCAGTGACAGCAGCAGAAGTAAATGATCAAGACGGTAACGGAGTCTTAGATATCGAACAATTATCAGAGGCAGAAGAAGCAATTGAAGCAGCAGAACAAGCTAAGAACGCTGTAGATAATAAGTTATCTGAAATCACATCGGACGGATTAATTAATCTGAGCGAGAAAACCGAATTAGATCAACTCATCGAAACGTTAGAAACGGCAAAAGCAGAAGCTTCAGCGAAATTGAACAGTGTACCAGACGGTACAACAGGCAAAGATGGATTACAAACTCGTTTAGATCAAATTGACTCAGTGACAGCGCCGGAAATAAATGATCAAGATAGTAATGGCGTGCTAGATACAGAGCAGTTATCTGAGGCGGAACGAGCAATTGAAGCAGTGGGAGAAGCTAAGAAAGGCGTCGATAATAAGTTAGCGGAAATCACGTCTGATAACTTAGTAAATCCGAGCGAGAAAGCTGAGTTAGAGCAACTTATCGAAGCATTAGAAACAGCGAAAGCAGAAGCTTCGACGAAATTGAACAATGTACCAACTGGTACAACAGGCAAAGATGGATTACAAACACGCTTAGACCAAATTGGTACAGTAACTTTGCCAGAAGTAAATGACCAGGATAGTAATGGCGTGCTAGATACAGAGCAGTTATCTGAGGCGGAACAAGCAATTGAAGCAGTGGAAGAAGCTAAGAAAACCGTCGATAATAAGTTAGCAGAAGTCACATCCGATAATTTGGTTAATCCAAGTGAAAAAGCTGAATTAGATCAACTTGTCGAAGCATTAGAAACAGCGAAAGCAGATGCTTTAACGAAATTAAATAATGTACCAGATGGTACAACAGGTAAAGACACACTACAAACACGTTTAGATCAAATTGGTACAGTGACTTCACCGGAAGTAAATGACCAGGATAGTAATGGCGTGCTAGATACAGAGCAGTTATCTGAGGCGGAACAAGCAATTGAAGCAGTGGAAGAAGCTAAGAAAGGCGTCGATAATAAGTTAACTGAAATCACAGCCGATAATTTGATTAATCCGAGCGAGAAAGCCGAATTAGATCAACTTGTCGAAGCATTAGAAACAGCGAAAGCAGAAGCTTCAGCGAAATTGAACAGTGTACCATACGGTACAACAGGCAAAGATGGATTACAAACACGTTTAGATCAAATTGGTACAGTGACTTCACCGGAAGTAAATGACCAGGATAGTAATGGCGTGCTAGATACAGAGCAGTTATCTGAGGCGGAACAAGCAATTGAAGCAGTGGAAGAAGCTAAGAAAGGCGTCGATAATAAGTTAACTGAAATCACAGCCGATAATTTGATTAATCCGAGCGAGAAAGCCGAATTAGATCAACTTGTCGAAGAATTAGAAATAGCTAAAGCAGAAGCTTCAGCGAAATTGAACAGTGTACCATACGGTACAACAGGCAAAGATGGATTACAAACACGCTTAAACCAAATTGGTACAGTGACAGCACCAGAAGTGAATGATCAAGATGGTAATGGGGTTAAAGATACAGAACAATTATCAGAGGCAGAACAATCAATTGTGGCAGTAGAACAAGCTAAGCAAGCAGCAGCTAACAAATTGATAGAAGTCACATCTGATGGATTAGTAAATCCAAGTGAGAAAGCCGAGTTAGATCAACTTATCGGAGCGTTAGAAACAGCTAAGGCAGAAGCTTCAACAAAATTAAATAATGTACCAAACGGTACGACAGGTAAAGCAGGTTTACAGACTCGTTTAGACCAAATTGTTTCAGTGACAGCACCAGAAGTAAATGATCAAGACGCCAATGGAGTACTAGATACAGAGCAGTTGTCTACAGCAGAAGAAGTAATTACAGCAGTAGAACAAGCTAAGCAAGCTGCAGATAACAAGTTGTCTGAGATTATGTCTGATGGTTTAGTAAATCCAAATGAGAAAGCCGAATTAGATAAATTAATTGAATTATTAGAAACCGCTAAGATAGATGCTTCTGTGAAATTAAATAGTGTACCAAACGGTACAGCAGGAAAAGCTGAGTTACAAACACGTTTAGATCAAATTGACTCAGTGACAGCGCCAGAAGTAAATGATAGAGATAGTAATGGAGTGCTAGATACAGAACAATTATCTGAGGCGGAGCAAGCAATTGAAGCAGTGGAAGAAGCTAAGAAAGTCGTCGATAATAAGCTAGTGGAAATCACAGCTGATGGCTTAGTAAATCCAAATGAGAAAGCTGAGTTAGATAAACTTATCAAAGCATTAGAAACAGCGAAAGCAGAAGCTTCAACGAAATTAAACAGTGTACCAAACGGTACAGCAGGTAAAGTCGCACTACAAACACGCTTAAACCAAATTGATTCAGTGGCAGCACCGGAAATAAATGACCGAGATAGTAATGGAGTGCTAGATACAGAACAATTATCTGAGGCGGAGCAAGCAATTGTGGTAGTAGAAGAATCTAAAAAAGCAGCAGATAATAAGTTAGCGGAAATCACGTCTGATAACTTAGTAAATCCAAGTGAAAAAGCTGAGTTAGATCAACTAATTGAAGCATTAGAAACAGCGAAAGCAGAAGCTTCGACAAAATTGAACAATGTACCAACTGGTACAACAGGCAAAGATGGATTACAAACACGTCTAGATCAAATTGGTACAGTGACTTCACCAGAAATAAATGACCAAGACGGTAACGGAGTCTTAGATACTGAACAATTATCTGAGGCAGAACAAGCAATTGAGGCAGTGGAACAAGCAAAAATAGCAGCAGATAATAAGTTGTCTGAAATCACAGCTGATGGTTTAGTAAACCTGGATGAAAAAGCCGAATTAGATCAACTAATTGAAGCATTGAAAACAGCTAAGGCAAATGCGTCAGAAAAACTCAATAATGTACCAGATGGTACAGCAGGTAAAGGTGATTTACAAAAACGTTTAGATCAAATTAATTTAGTGACTTCATCATCAATAAATGATAAAGATGGCAATGGTATATTAGATATACAATCATCAAACATAAAGGGTCAAAATCATGCTAAAGTAAATAAACATTTGGACAATACTATCAAAAATTCAAACTCACATAACCTTATAAATAAAAATGTGAAAGTACAAAATTTAAATGGTAAAGATAACACACTATTAAATGAAAGACTTCATACAGGACTGCAACAATTAAATATAGTCACAGATCATTTGCAAATAATGAAAAATGAGACTAATGAAAGTTCAGAACATAGTATGAATTCACTAACTCATTTACCTAATACAGGTGGAAAAAATAAAGATAGTTGGATTTTTGGAACTTTACTAGGCGCTATAGGTTCAATGATGATCTTAAGAAAGCGACAAGCAAAAAAGAAAGATACAGAAAAAAATAGCTAAAATTTAATAATGACTATTTATATAGGACAAAAAAGATCCGAGGCATAAAAGTATGTCTCGGGTCTTTGAATTTATAGGTAAATAAAATAGTAGATTATGAATTAAAAATCGTATTGATCATTTTCTTCTTCTAAAATCTGATTATATAATTTAGAAACACGCAAGGTTGATGTTGCCAAATCATTGATCCTAAATATAATGTCGTCATTAACAATAGTACCATTAGAAAAATCACGTTCTTCGATAAATACATAAGTTTGCATAACGTATGCTTTCATATAACTTAATATTGGTTTTAATTGTGTTTCAGCAATTAAGTAATGTTTTGGAGAACCCGCAGTAGCTATAATACCTACAATTTTATCTTTAAATGCATTGACTGGAAGTAAATCAAATACGTTCTTTAATGTTCCTGGTATAGATGCTTGGAAGATTGGAAAACCTATAAAAATAACATCAGCCTGCATTAAAGCGGTAGTTAATTCTAATGTGTCTCCAGAATAGTCCAAGTAATTTCGTCCATCGCTAAAAGATAAATCTAAATTTTTCAAATCGAATAATTGGATATTAAGTGCATCATCTTGATTTGTTACGGCTTCGTCCAGATATTTCATGGCAGTACTTGTTTTAGAACCAACTGTAGAACCAGATAGTAACACGACGTTCATAGTATACCTCCTATTAGTTTAAATGTTTTTTTACAGCGGGGATGATTTCATTTCCTATGAGTTCTATATTTTTCATGATTTTGTCAAAAGGCACGCCGCCAAAATCTATTTGTGCCATAAATCGTTGATGATTATATAATTCGTGTTGGTATAAAATCTTTTCGACAATTTGTTGAGGGCTACCAACCATTAAAGCATCTCTGTAATCTGGTGCATTAGCAAATTGTTGTTTTGGGTAACCTGTACCTCTTATAAATGACATACCCACATTTAAATGAGGGTAGAATTCTCTCAAAGCTTCTTGCGTTGTGTCTGCAGTATAAAAGAGACTAGCTGTAGAGACTGGTAAAGATTCAGAAGAATTATCAAAACCGTTTTCTTTGGCAGTCAATCGATATTGTTCTATAGAATCTTTAAAGGTCATTGATGGGCCTCCTAAAGTTGTAATCATCATCGGTATGCCTTGTCTACCAGCTTTGATAGCACTTGCCGGCGGTCCACCAACAGCGCGCCAAATTGGTAATGTGTCATCTATTGGACGAGGAAAGATTTTCATGTTATTCAAATCAGGCCTGAATTTTCCTGACCAAGTAATTTTATCTGTATTATTTAATTCCATTAGTAAATTGAGTTTTTCTTCATAAAGTTCATCATAGTTATTAAGATCTAATCCGAATAAGTCAAAAATACCAGTTCGGGATGCGCGACCTGCTACGATTTCTGCGCGTCCGTGAGAAATTAAATCTAAAGTAGCAAAGTCTTCAAATACTCTTACAGGATCAGTAGCACTTATAATGGTAGAAGAACTAGAAACTTTGATTTTGTTCGTTGCTTGGGCAATTGCTCCTAAGACAACTGTATGTGCTTGAGTCGTAAAGTGTTCTTGGTGACTTTCACCAACACCAAACACATCAATACCAGCTTGCTCAGCTAATTGACTTGCTTCTATGAGTTCATTAATTCTTTGTTCATAACTCACTTTTTCTCCGTTATGCGGATTTAATAAATGGTCTCCTAATGAGTAAAGACCAAATTCTAGGGGCGTATTTTCATTCATTTTTAAATGTGCCATAATATCATCCTTTATAATTCGTGTAGATTATTTTCAATCTCTGTTCTTCTATCTTCCATAAAATCGGGTAAATTAAGATGCTTTCCTAAGTTTTTAATACTTGTATCCAATGTAAAACCTGGATCTGCTGTTGCAAATTCATATAAGATGTGGTTTTGTCTGTAATACAATGATTCGAAAAAGTAACGATCTATAATGCCAGAGTTATTTCCAGGTTGCTGATTTATTGTTTGATAAACAGCATTTAGATCATTGCTTTTGGGTGTATTAACCGCAATATGATGTATATAACCTTGCCCTGGACGTGCGCGTTCTCCCTGCTGCTCTACAACTACGAAATCAGTGTATAACCCCTTTTCATCTAAAGTCATAACTGTTTCGGCCATATCTTGTCTTTGCGTATACGCTAGGGTTTCTTTTAAAAAATTAAGTGTTGCTTGAGCGTTTTTAACTCTTAGTTCAACTGGCCCCATACCGAGAATTTGATACCGTTCTGGAATTTGAGTATATGGGTTTTTTCTCCAAGCATTTGGCGTTTTGTAATTATTGTTTACTAATAAAATCACTTCTAACCCATCAATATCTTTAAAAGAAATCGCTGATTGATTTAAATAGATCAACGGTTCCCAAGTTATACCAAAAGACTCGAGTCTCTTTTTAAAGAATGTTAAAGCATTTTCATCAGGGATAAGTAACGATAAACGATGTATTGAGTCCGTGCCTGGACGGTTTTTACCTAAAAGTGGTATTTCAAAAAAACTAAGCAAGGTACCAGGAGAGCCAATTTCATCTCCAAAAAATAAGTGATACATTTTAGGATTATCTTGATTAACTGACTTTTCAACTAGTCTTAAACCTAATACTTGAGTATAAAAGTCTTTGTTTTTCTTTGCATTTTTTGTATACATTGAAATATGATGATGACCAATGATATGCATAATTGCACCTCCATTTTTATAATTACCTATCATAATATTTATTTCCCTTTAAACAAATAATAAACTGAAAGGTATAAAAAGTATACTAATAATTATGAGTAGAATATAGAAATGAAAAATACTTACGGATAGTTTATAAAAAATTTGTAGGAATGAATTTAGTATAAAAATTTAAAAAGGACATTAATAAAGGTTTATATCTAAAAATAAACCACCCGTTATACGGATGGTTTTGATTTTGAAAACAGGTATTTATGTCTCGAGTCCACTCATATTAAGTGAGATTTAATGCACCATCTTCCATATGATATACTTTGTCGCAATATGTTGTGAGGCGTTCGTCATGGGTAACCACGATGCATGTTTTATTTTTATCTAGTGTTTGTTCTTTTAAAATTTTCATGACTTCCATAGCATTTTCCGTATCTAGGGAAGCTGTTGGTTCATCAGCTAAAATAATAGAGGGTTTCGTATACAAGGCTTTGGCAATAGCTACACGTTGTTTTTGCCCCCCTGAGATTTCACTTGGAAGTTTATTTTCAATTGCTTCAAGGTTTAATTGTGACATAAGTTGATTATAATCAGTTTGACTTAACACATCTTTTTTCTGTTTCTCTAATAACTTGAATTGTTGTTTTACGGTTAGAAATGGTACAAGATTAGTTGCTTGAAGTATAAAACCAATTTCTTGCATTCTTGTATTTGCTAACGCTTTTTGAGACATTTGAGAAACTTCACTATTATTAATAATAATGTCACCAGAAGACGGGGTTTGAAGCGCACCGGCCATTGTTAAGAATGTGCTTTTTCCAGAGCCAGAAGGTCCAATAATAGCAATAAGTTCGTTTTTGTTAAATTTTAAAGTTGTAGGTTTAACAGCTTCTATTTTTTGATTTCCATCTTGAAAATACTTTGTAACATTTTTGAATTCTAACATTTCATATACACTCCTACTTTATCCGATTGCTTTCAGTGGATCGACTTTTCTTATTGTTAGTATAGAGAACAGACTACCTATTAATGAAACAACGATAAGTACAACGCCATATATTATTAGCGTCACGGCGCTAAATTTAATTGGTACAGCACTTGGTAAGAAGGCGCCTGTAATTAAGGTTAATATAAGCCCGATAAGCGTACCAATCATAGCAATGATGAATGTTTGTGATAATACTACTTTTGCTAAGTAGCCATTTGTGAACCCTTGTGCTTTTAATACACCAAATAAATTTGTTTTTTGTAATGTAATTACATATAAAAATATGCCAATAACGGTTGCTGAAATAATAAATAAAAATGAAATCATAAAGTTTAAGGTTAAGTTTTGTGCTGTATAACCAGGTAAATTTTCTACAAAGCTTTCAATTCCAATTGCTTCCAAGTTGTTATTTAACGATTGATTATCCCAATTTTTATCTTTAACAACTACTGCATTTGTCGTAGATTTATCCAGGGAAGGATTGATTTTTTGGATTGTATTATTATTTGAAAATAATACTGGAGAAGCATTGTATTTTGCACTTTCACTAAAGCCTACTATTTTTAAGTTTTCATCTGATTGAGATAGAGATAGTTTATCTCCAATTTTAAACCCTTTATCTTTCAATGTTTCATCTGCAATAACTTCATTATCTGAGTTGAATTTTTTCCCTTCAATCATATCCGGTACTAAAAAAGAGTGATCTGTAACACCAAATAATAGTGCATTTTCTTCATTGTTCCCGTTAGAAACAATGACACCAGATTGTTTTAGAGTTGTTTGATTTTTGTATGTATTTTCTATGTCATCTGTATTAAAGAGAGACTGTTCAACGGTCTGGTTTGCATCTTTGTTCAGTACAATTGCATCTGCTTGCCACTTATCAATACCCTCTCTATTCATATTCATTAAGCCACTTGCTAAACCTGAAAGTAAAAAAAGCAAATAACTAATCATTATTAATACACCAATAATTAGACTGAATTTTAATTTGTTTCGTTTGATTTCGTTCCAAGCTAAAAACATAAATAACCTCATTCCATTAAATATTTTAAACACAAATAACCATTATTCTAAAATATCATAAAAACTCAAATACCTATACAAATACAGATGTGAACTGTATAGACGATTTCATATTTAATTCATATCTTACTTAAAATAAACGCTCATGATACTCAGAAAATTATTTCAAAAAACAATCAATTCAATGAGAATAACATCAATTAATGTAGTGAAACAGTCACTTCACATATAATAAGAAAGTCATAGGTTCTACATATTGTAAACAAAGATGACTTCTTAGATGATAAGCATAACATGAATAATTATCGTTAGGATTATATCCATTATAGTTGAAAGTCAATGTAAAGGAGTATATAAATGGATTTTTTTATAGTATTCGTTTTGATAGCAATATTTTTAGGAGGCTTAGTTCGAAGTTATTTTGGATTTGGTGAAGCACTGATTAGTATGCCATTACTTGCGATTATAGGTTTAGACACACATACAGCTATTTCAACCATTGGATTAGCAGGTTTATTCGTAGCTAGTTTAAATATATTTTATGATTTTAAGACGATAAAATATAAAGTTTTATGTAAGATGTTGATAGGAAGTTTACTTGGTATCCCTATAGGCATATGGTGTTTAAGACATTTTGAAGCGGGTAACGTCCAATTTATGCTTGGTATATTTTTAATTTTATATGGTATTTATGCATTGGCACGAACACTTTATTTTAAAAATTATGCTCATATTATATTGAAATCTAAAATTTGGGCATTTATTACTGGGATAGTTTCAGGTATGTTAGGGAGCTTATATAATTCTCATGGCGTACCAGTTGTGATTTATGGAACGATGACGCGGTGGGGTATTAAAGCATTTAAAAGTACAGTGCAAGCACACTTTTTAATAACAGCAATTTTTGTTGTCATCGGTCAAATCACAGGCGGTATATGGACATCACAAACATTGTCACTATTTTTATTATCAATACCTTGTTTAATTATTTCAGTGATGATTGGAAAGTATTTATCTTATGTTACAACGCCGCATAATTTTGAAAAATGGATTTATGTATTTTTAGTATTACTTGGTATACTAATGTTATTTGTCGTTTCATAACTACTATTGTGCAATGTTTAATAATATTTTTAAAGGTCGGAATCATTTTGTCATATCACTATGAATCCGACCTTTTATTTATGATTTATTTTGATGAGCATTAGCATTTATACTTTTATTTAATAATACAAAGAATAAAATAAAAGCAATTGAGATTGTGATATGTCCTAGCCCTGAAATACCAGCAATAGCAGGGCTAACACTGAATCCTTTCATAACTGCAATACCATTAACAAATTGCATAGCAACTGTTACTAAGACGCCTACATGATACACATAGAAAAAATAATTAAAAAGCGTATGGTGCTTAGTTAATTTTAATTGGTTTTCAATAACTAGGAAAATTAAAAACATGATTGTACCTAATACTAGTAAATGTGTATGAGTTACATTTAATTGTGAATAACCACTAAAGTTCTCTGCTTTAGACATTTCTCGATAAAACAAGCCACTTAGCATACCTAATATAGTATATAAAATTGAACTATACATTAATTTTTTCATTTTTATAACCTCCAGATTGTTAATGACTATAATTTAAAGAAAATTTATGAACTGAGTGTGAACAAATTATGAAATTTAATTATCAAAATCATAAATTTACTAAGTAAACAAAATATTAAAAGAAAAAAAGATATGTATTAAAAAGTGAAGTGAATTTTCTTAAAATTTTTAAGATTTAAACTTAATTTTTTTGTATTTACATTGTGCACCGTAGTTTATATAATATCTTCGGTATAAAACAACACTTTTGTTTTGAGGTTAATAGTGTTCATTTATACTGTGAATTACATGTATTTATGTTTATTATTCTTGTGTATTGTGACAGTACAATGGGTTTTGTAGATAACTATCTTTAAATTAATGTGTCGTGAAACTAAGCAACGAAATATTGTAAAGTGCATGTTATTTTATTAAAATTAACTTAACATTTAAAAATAACTTGCATTTATTTATTAGTTAAGTACAATAAAGTTGTGAAAACTTAATATGAGGTGGGAAAAAATGAAAAATGATCAAGGATTTTTACCTAATAGGTTAAATAAGTATGCTATTAGAAAATTTACAGTTGGAACTGCATCATTATTAATCGGGGCAACATTGGTATTCGGCGTTAGTAACGAAGCACAAGCAGATGAATTAGCTACGATTAAAACAGATGAAAAAACTGATAATTCTGATAAAGGGGAAGCGCTGGATGTCGAAGATATTAAAGGCGTGGAAAATAACAATGAAGCAACAAATAGTACTGAAAGCCGAACTACAGATACAGAAGAAAAGTTTGAAAATACAGAGTTAGAACGTAAACAAGATACAACTAGCAATGAAATATCAACTATTGAAACCAAAAATGAAGAAAAATCGAATCAAGAAGTAATTGATAATGAAGAAAAACAACCAGCACAAGTAGAAAATGACATAGATGAGGTATCGAAAGAGACAACACATGCTACTGAAACCAAAAATGAAAAAAATTCGAATCAAGAAAAAGTAATCGATAATGAAGAAAAGCAATCAGCACAAGTAGAAAGAGATATAGATGAGACATCGAAAGAAACAACACAAGAAACAACGAATGAAAATGATATAAATAACAACGCATCTCAAAAAGAAACATCTGAAAGCGAAACATCATTTAATAATAACGTTAATAAAAAATCACCATCTGAAAGTCCGAAAAAAGAAATTACAAACAAGACATCGTCTACAGCATCATCTGAAGATAAAGAAGCATCAGCCAAACTAGATTCAAAAGCGCATACTACCGAAAAAACGAAAGACCCCTCTAATAATTCCAAACAAGCTGCTTCACAAGAAAATATAAAGCAAAGTATTGAAAAGGCAAATGCCACAGAAGCAAACGAAGAGAAAATAACGGATAAAAAAGATAATGCACAATCAAAGCTAACAGAAGAATTATCAAAAAATGATAATAAAGAAGCAACGATTAAAAATTATTTAAATAGTCAACTGCCTAATGAAGAAACACAAGCTATTTTAAACGATACAGATATAGACTATAAAAATGCAACAGATGAAGAAATCAATACTGAAATTTTAAAAGCATCTGTTATTCAACTTGCAAATCAGCAAGACAATGTAAAAACATTAGCTACCTCAAAACGTACGAGGTTACGTTCGATGGCTACACCGACTGCATTAAGCGCTGCAGTAGAACAAAATGAAGAAGTTGAAAAATCTTTAGGGTATATGGACAACTATACATTTGCCTCATTAATTTTTGATCCAAAGCATTTAGATTCTCAAGATATGTTAGATAGCAATGTTATCCCGTTCGATATTCATAGTTATATGTCAGGAGCGAATTCTGGCAATCGTTATAAAATAGACTTGAAATTGGATCCAATCATTTCTAAGCATGTTACAAAAATTACTGCTAATCCAAGTGGTAGAAAAAACCCTGTTGAGTTTATAAGATTACATGACGAAAATGGCAAGTTAACTAATACTTGGGAAGTCAATTTTATTAGAGCAAATGGTGGTTTATTTGGAGGAGCAGAGATTTTATCTCAATATACTGCTACAAATGGAAAAATTGAATTAGATGATACAGTAGGAAATATTTTAAATGAAGCCGGAAATTTAGATAATAATAAACTAAATTACCAAATTTTTGTTCGCGATTCAATCAATAATAAAATTGTAAGAACTTCCGAGAGTAGCGGTTATTTATTAACTACAGCTGATGATGATTTAGTTCAATTAGAAAGTAATGTCTCAGATGAAGACAAAAATGTTTTTAAGGCAAGTAGCGGTTCAGCAACATATGATGACGCACCTGGAGAACATGGTGGATTTATAATCGACCAACAAATTATGAAAAATGGTACCTTTACGTACGGTAAAACGAAAAGTAAGCAATGGTCATATAATTATCAGATTGATAAAGACTTATTACCTTACATCGAAAGTGTAGAATTGCATACTTACGACTATAAAGGTTTATCTGGTTTTGATAAGTCTTATCATTCAGAAGATAAAGTAGCAAATATACAACTTGATAGTAACGGTAATGGAATGATAACAAGTGATAATTTAAATAAATTAATTGAGTTTAACAATGGATTACCGGAGACAGTAGGTGTGCGTATTGTTATTAAATTAAATCAAAGTGTAAATAATATATTAACTAAGGATGCACAATATGATGATCAAGGTAACTTAATAAGAGAAACTACAAAACAAAAAGATGATTTTACATTTGCAGGTTATTTAACTGATAGCGATGGACAACTTATTAATCATACATTGGGAACGTCAACATTAGCATTACAAGATTATGATAAAGATGGTCTGTTAGACAGATATGAACGTCAAGTTGCTTTATCAGACCCTGAAAACGAAGACACAGACGGTGATGGTAAAAATGATGGTGATGAAGTTATTAATTATAAAACATCTCCATTAGTAGGGAAACCTCAAGCTGCTGATATTACAAATGAAGACACGGTCGTAACAGGTTCAGTTCCACTAAAAGAAGGCGCTGCAACACAAACAGCTAAAGTGATTAACGAAAACGGGAAAGTAATTGGTAGTGCTACGGTTAACGCCGATGGTAAGTTTAATGTATCAATTCCACAATCACCAGAAGGTACTTATACTATTGCCATTGATTCGCCTAACTATGAAAACGATGAAGTTAACACGTTCAATATTATAGATCTTTCTAAAGTTCCTGTACCGTCAATCAACCCAGTTGATGATAATGATACAGAAATTCACGTCAACGGGACAGCAGGTGCTACTGTTACTGTTCGAGACAATAATAATAATGAAATTGGCTCAGTTCAAATTCCTGACGATGGTTCATCAGCAACTATCACTTTAAACCAACCACTGCCAGCTGGCACAGTTTTAACAGCAATAGCTAGTAAAGACAGCAAAATAAGTGAAAAGTCTGGCCAAATTATAGTAACAGACGAAACCGCGCCAGATGCACCAGTAATAAATCTAGTAGCAAGTAACGATACGCAAGTAACAGGTACAGCAGAACCTAACTCAACAGTGACACTTGGTTTCCCAGGTGGGGGTAAAATTTCAGTGAAAGCTGATAATCAAGGTGATTATACAGCTGATATACCAAGTGGTGTCATTCTTAAGGGCGGAGAAGTGTTCAAAGCAGTTTCAATAGATGAAGCAGGTAATGAATCAATTGTAGCAACAACAACAGTTGCAGATAAAACAGCACCTGATGCACCTACATTAGAAAATGTAACAAGTAATAGTAATCAAGTGACAGGGCAAGCAGAAGCAAACGCAACAGTTAAAGTAATGTTCCCGAGTGGCGCAATTGTTGAAACAATAGCAGACCAAAATGGAGTTTACACAGTAGCTATTCCAGAAAACGAAGGATTGAAAGGGGGAGAAACGATTGAAGCTACAGCAACAGATGTGGCAGGTAATGTTTCAGAATCTGGTAGTACGGATGTGATAGATAAAACAGCACCAGATACACCACAAATAAGTCAAGTAACAAGTGTAAGTACTGAAGTAACAGGTAAAGTAGAAGCAAACGCAACAGTCAAAATAACATTTCCAAGTGGTGCAATTGCTGAAACAATAGCAGATGAAGATGGTAACTTCACAGTAGCTATCCCAGAAAGCGAAAATCTACAAGGCAAAGAAACAATTAGTGCTACAGCAACAGACGCAACAGGTAATGTTTCACAACCAAGTTCAACTACAGTAACAGACGAAACAGCGCCTGCACCGCCAATAGTGAATAGCGTGACAAGTGAAGATGCGCAAATCACTGGTGAAGCAGAACCTAATACAACCGTGACAATTAAATTCCCTAACGGTGAAACAGCCACTGGTGAAACTGACGCAGATGGGAAATATGTTGTTACAATACCTAATGAAATAGACTTAAAAGGCGGAGAAGAGTTAGAAGTAACATCCACTGATGACGCTGGTAATGAAACCGATCCAGTGAAAACCATTGTTAAAGATGAAACAGCGCCATACGCGCCTAAGGTAAATAACGTAACAAGTGAAGACAAGACAATCAGTGGAACGGCAGAACCAGGATCAACAGTGACTGTAACATTTCCAGATAATAGCACTGCGACAGGTAGAGCAGACCAAGATGGCAATTATTCAATTGAAATTCCATCAGATATTAACTTAGATGGTGGTGAAGCGTTACAAGTCGTTGCAACAGATAAAAACGATAATATTTCAGCACCGACAATGACAACAGTAGCAGACACAACAGCGCCAGATGCACCAAAGATAAATGAAGTCTCTAGTGAAGATACTCAAATTGCTGGAACTTCAGAACCAAATTCAACAGTGACCGTAACATTCCCTGGAGGTGCTACAGTCGATGTAGAAACTGACGAACAAGGTAACTTTATAGTTGATATACCAGAAAATATGGACTTGACAGGTGGAGAAGAAATTCAAGCCAGTGCCCAAGATAAATCCGATAATAAATCAACTCAAGCATCAACAACGGTTGTGGATGCGACAGCACCAGAGGCACCAACGGTGAACGAAGTAACAAGTGAAGACAAGACAATTAGAGGAACAGCAGAACCAGGTTCAACGGTAACTATAACCTTCCCAGACGGTAAGACTGCAGATGGAAAAGCCAATGCGCAAAGTGAGTATTCAATTGCTATACCGGAAAATGTGAAATTAACAGGTGGAGAAGAATTATTAGTAGCTGCTATGGATAGTAATGGAAATATCTCAGATTCTGTCACAACAACAGTTACTGATACGACAGCGCCAGAGGCACCAACGTTGGACGAAGTAACAAGTGACGACACAACGGTGAGCGGAACATCTGAACCAGGATCAACGGTAACAGTGATGTTCCCAGACGGAACAACAGCAACAGGTACAGCTGATGAAGAAGGCAACTACACGATTGAAATTCCAACAGATATTAACTTAGGTGGTGGAGAAAACATCACAATTACTGCGAAAGATAAAGCGGGTAACCCATCAGAGTCAGCGACGACAACAGTTGTGGATACAACAGCACCAGAGGCACCAACGGTGAATGAAGTAACAAGTGAAGACACAACGGTAAGCGGAACATCTGAACCAGGATCAACGGTAACAGTGATGTTCCCAGACGGAACAACAGCAACAGGTACAGCTGATGAAGAAGGCAACTACACGATTGAAATTCCATCTAATGTAGACTTAAATGGTGGAGAGGATATCATAGTTACTGCGAAAGATAAAGCGGGTAACCCATCAGATTCTGTCACAACAACAGTTACTGATACGACAGCACCAGAGGCACCAACGGTGAATGAAGTAACAAGTGAAGACACAACGGTAAGCGGAACATCTGAACCAGGATCAACGGTAACAGTGATGTTCCCAGACGGAACAACAGCAACAGGTACAGCTGATGAAGAAGGCAACTACACGATTGAAATTCCATCTAATGTAGACTTAAATGGTGGAGAGGATATCATAGTTACTGCGAAAGATAAAGCGGGTAACCCATCAGAGTCAGCGACAACAACGGTTACTGATACGACAGCACCAGAGGCACCAACGGTGAATGAAGTAACAAGTGAAGGCACAACGGTAAGCGGAACATCTGAACCAGAATCAACGGTAACAGTGATGTTCCCAGGCGGAACAACAGCAACAGGTACAGCTGATGAAGAAGGCAACTACACGATTGAAATTCCAACAGATATTAACTTAGATGGTGGAGAAAACATCATAGTTACTGCGAAAGATAAAGCGGGTAACCCATCAGAGTCAGCGACAACAACGGTTACTGATACGACAGCACCAGAGGCACCAACGGTGAATGAAGTAACAAGTGAAGACAAGACAATCAGAGGAACAGCAGAAGCAGGATCAACAGTAACAGTAACCTTTCCAGATGGCACAACAGTGACTGATACAGCTGATGAAGAAGGTAATTATACGATTGAAATTCCAACAAATATTAACTTAAATGGTGGAGAAAACATCATAGTTAAAGCTACAGATCAAAGTGGAAATACTTCTGAAAACACAAATACAGTTGTGCCAGGCGCAGATAAAGTACCAGGTACAGGAGAAGCGCAAGATACAGATGAAACATCAGATAAAGGTGAAGCAACAAGTACAAATGAAGGAGCGATTCCAGAAGAAAAACAAAATACAAGTGAAACATCAGGCGTAAATCAATCTTCAAATACGGGGCAAACTTCTAAGGTAGATCAAAACAGTAATGCGGAATATAATAATTCAGGAAGTGCGACTAGCAATTCTAATAAAAAAGAAAAAGATAACGTAGCTAATAAAAATAATATTAATAAATCCGAATTACCTAAAACAGGGGAGCATGAAGAAAACAATGCTACTCTATTCGGTTCATTATTTGCTGGTATGGGCGCATTATTATTATTTATTAAGCGTCGTAGAAAAAAAGAAGAAGATAAATAACATCAGTTTACAAACAGAAAATTAATATAAGTATGAGTGAGGCCGAGACATAAAAAAATAATGTTTCGGCCTCAAATTTATTATACCCAATAGCTAATTAATGTTATTTTTTTAATAAACTAATAAACTGAGTTAAATTAAATAAATATGTTTATAAATTGTGATTGATGTGTATAAATTTAATAGACTTTATAAAAATAAAATGGGGTTAATATATGTTTGTTATTATTCAATATAGCAAGGGTAATATACTTTTTTATTTACGCAATAGGAAACAAGGACCTATAAATTCAAGAGTAGTAACAATTTCAAAAAAGAATTATAAACAGAGTCTTTTAAGAAATATTTATAATTTACTTTCTCAAACGAATAATAAAGTTAAAGATTTAGATTTTCTATTACTTGAAATGAATGATTTTAAGTCATTAGAAGTGGATGCAGTTTGTGAAGTGAGTAGGTACCTTAAAATGCAACTTCATAAAAATATTATCGTAACTAATAATATAGAAACATTTAAGTATAAGGAGTATTTAAAAAGGAAAGAAAGATAATTAAAGTAATTTGATTTTTACATTATAATCATAAATTATAATCATAAATTTATTTGACTTAGTATAGTAGCCGAATAGTAAATTTTATTCCACTAAGTCTTTATAAAATAGTTGTCCATATAATAGAGTGACTATGAAACCAAAGGGTAGTGATTGGTTCCAATAGTCATATATTTTAGGTATATATTACACATTAATCTAATGTGGTTTCATAGTAATCTTCGCCAAGCATATTTTTAGCGACATAGGTAGATGGGTCTAAATGACGTGTGATAAATTGTGCGACTTCACCTTGTTGGATGTTATACATAAACTCAATTTCTTTTGAAAACAATCTATGCTGTGCTTTTAAATACAACCCTAAGTCTGGTAGGGGTTTTGGTGCTGATTTATCATTGTTGTTTAATGTTTCGATTGCACTAATATACACATTTAAATCTCTGCCGCCTACAATTTTAGTGCCTTGATTATCACTATTTACTATTACAATAGTAGGGAAACCTCTAACACCTAATTGTCTTACTAAGTCAAAATCATCTTGAAGTAGTTCTTGACCTTTTTTACTATTTGCTAAATCTAAAATAGTTGCAGTGTTTATCGTTTCGTTATTTTTATATAAATCCTGTACAATCGATTTAAGTACTTTAGGATTCGAAATATTTTGATTGAATACAAATACTGCTTCCCTGACGAGTCTAATGAATTCAATAGCGGTAGTAGGTGAATCTATTTGCTGGATTGCTTTATATAAACGTGATGCTGGGTATGAAGATTGCACAGGGTCGATTTCCATAATGGTACCATCGATAGGCATACGTGAATACTTTCCTACCTCTTGCCAGTGTGGTGTTACATCGGCAGGTTTATAAATGCCATTAGCTGGGTCGATTGGCCCATCTCCCCATTCCTCTAATAGACCCCCCATTACCATTTGGAAATTAAATAAATGCCCATATTGTACTAAAAGTTTATTTAAAGTAGGTTCGAATGCCCAACAGTGTGAACACATAGGGTCAGTTACGTAATATAAAGTTAAGTTAGGGCTATCTATGTTTAGGTTAATTGCTTCTATTTCACTTTCCTCGTTAGGTTTACAAACGCCTGAATAGATATCACATACCATATTGTTAACCATATTTTTATCCTCCTAAGTTTGATTAAATTGATATACACTTATAATAAGTAGTAATATGAATAATAAGTACCAACAGATTGTAATAAATGTTGAATATCCAACATTTATAAATTAATGTTGGGAGAAAATGAGGGAGTCGAATGCTACAATCAAAATCAGACTTGCGAGTTATTAAAACTAGAAAATCTATTATGCAAGCTTTTATTAAGCTTTCAGATGAAAAAGATTTTAAAAACATAACCATAAAAGATATTACCCAAGAGGCGCTTATCAATAGAGCCACTTTCTATTATCATTTTAGTGACATCTATGATTTATTGGATAAAGCGCTTTCTGAAGAGCTATTAATTAATTTAAATTACGAATATTTTGAACAGTGTCAATTGGACGAAACAACCATTGCTAATATTTTTAAAGCGGTAGCAGAATTCCAATTGTCTTTAAATAGGAAGTGTCACAGAAGTTATCCGGAAACGATAAGTAATATTGTTCAAGCGCATATGGAGAGTATACTTTATAAATTATTGATTGACATTCATTTTGAGGATGATAGTACGCGTCAATTAGCAGCAAGTATGTTAAGTGCGAGTATCTACAGCGCTTCTGAAAAATGGTGTCAAAACTTTAGTGATATTTCTGCTGAAACTTATATTAAACGTGTCACACCTTATATTATTTCTGGTTTTGTATCTTGTGAAGCAACTAAAAATTGAATTGAAATGGGGTTTTTAAAATGGGGATCATTATGATTATATTGCAAATTATATTAGGTATATTTTTTATCATGACAGGTTCTAAAATATTGTCTGGCGCAATGAAAAAAGATTTTGCCCGTCTCGGCTACCCACCTATCTTTAACCAAATTACAGGTATATTCGAATTTGTAGGCGGTCTTGGTATGCTTATAGGCGTTTTATATAACGTGATTGCACTACTATCTAGTGTATTACTAGGTGTGACTATGTTTGTTGGGGCCTTATCGCTGATTTTCTTAGGTAAAGACCCAATTAAAAAAGCAATCCCAGCCATCATATTATTTTTATTAAATTTTGGTATGTTTATCTATTATATTTAGATACGTTGTTATTTTTAATATTAAAGCCCCCAGTTAACTTATTTTAAGCTGGGGGTTATTTGTAGTTGATTAAGCTAGACCTTGAATTTTTAATACAATTTCTGCTACGAGCGCAGAACCGATATATGTACTGAGCAAAATAACAATACCAATAACAATGGTTTTCCACCCTAACTTGGCGAAGTCAGCCCATGAATTCCCTATTGAAACGCCTGCATAGGCAACAACTGGCGTGGCTAATGACAGCAAATCTACTTGTTCAGTCCATTCAACGATGTGAGAAGATCCAGGAACCCCAGGCATAGTAATGATTAAACCTATTATACCAATATAAGCAATACTTGGTATGTTTAAAGGCACGATATCACGTAAAACCAATCCTAATAAGGCGACACCCATTAATGCAAGGATGCCGGGTAATGCCTCCAAAGGCATGACATTATACCCAATCCAATTACTAAAAATTGAAATAATTCCTACTATACATAAGGTGAGAATCCAATTTATAACTTTTGAAGACATCACAGTCACTCCTTATCTTTTGTGAATTTTGATTTAACATGCATAATCAAGCTATAATATTTTCGGGTTAAAGGTAGAGCAATTAAAATACCAATATAAAGTCCCGTCACTGACGTCAGAAGATTACTTACGCCAGAAAATGCGGTAATTGTGTTAGCTTGGTCAGGATACATTTCGACTAAAGGCCCCAGAGCAGCTGCAGTCATTACGCCACTTCCTACTCCTGTAGCCATGGCAAAAGCAATCGGACTAAATGGTAAAATGGAAATCAAAATACCAGAAAAGATACTAAAAAATATCGCCCCAAAAATGGTTCCAAATATGTACATAGACATCACGCCTCGCCACTCTGGGGAAGAGATACCATATTTTTCGGTAATCAGCGCTAAATTGGGTTCTCTACCTATTGAATGAGTCATCCCTATAGACTCACGTCGTAAACCTAATAATATAGCTAATGGTAATGAAATGATAATCGTAGCTAAATTGCCAGCTTCCTGTAATATTAAAGCAGGCCCAGCTGCAATGATTTTAGGTAATGCGGGCCCTGCTTCTACACCAAATTTTGCTATGAGTAGTGCTACTGAAATAAATACCATTGGTTCGGAATTTTTAGCTTGTTTTTTACCGATGATGGGCGTGAAATAAACCCCTAATCCGAGTAACACTGCATAAACAACTGGCAACAAAAGGATTGAAGTTATGCCTAAAGGTATTTTATGCGCACCAATGACTTCGGAAATAATCATAATAATTAATACAATGCCATGTAATCTCCAATCTTTCCAAAGTGTATTTTGTTGTTTCATATCAATCCCTCCTAGTTAAAATATTCCGAAAATTCTAAATACGAATAAAATCTATTCTATACTTAATATTTCAAAATGAAAAGGGTATCAATATGATTTATAAATTTTAGAAATTTGGTAAGTGTAAATATGGAATTTAAGCGTATAATGGACTCACTACAATCGAAAGGTGTGGAGAAGATGCAACATGCTTATCGGCAACTTTTATTAGGGGTGATTTGTTTATTTATAGTAATGGCGATTGGACGTTTTGCATATACACCTATTTTGCCATTTATGCAGCAAACAAGAGGTTTAGATGACCGAAGTGCTGGTTTACTAGCTACGATTAATTATCTAGGTTATTTGATAGGCGCCATTGTTCCTATATGGATTGTTATGTTTAGTAAGGTTACGGATTTGAAAATTTATTTATTTATAAATATTATTTCGACTTTAATGATGGGACTTTCTGATAATTTTCTACTATGGTGTATTGTGCGTTTGGTTTCTGGAATAACAAGCGGTACAGTTTTTGTTTTAGCATCGAATGTAACGCTTGAAGCTTTAAGAATAGCGAAAAAAGATGGCATCTCAGGTCTGTTATATAGTGGCGTAGGTTTAGGTATTTTTACAAGTAGTATCTTTATTTTCTTATTTACTACAGCGAGCACATGGAAACTTACTTGGATATCACTAGGCATTTTTTCTTTAATGATAGGGATTTTTGTTATATTTGGTATGCGCGAAAATCACAATATCGAAAATAAAAATTTCAAATCAAAAAATATTGAATATACCGAAACAATTAAAGTGAAGAAAAAATTTATTTGGGGGTTTTCAATCGCCTATTTTTGTGAAGGCGCTGGTTATATTATTACAGGGACATTCTTAGTAGCCATCGTTAAATCAATACCTGGATTAACCGATTACGCAGCGTTAAGTTGGATGTTTGTAGGTTTAGGTGCTGTGCCTTCTACGATTTTATGGTCTATGATGGCAAATAAGGTAGGGCATGCGAAAGCAATATATTTTGCATTTGTACTACAAATCATTGCTGTGATACTACCTGTTTTTTCAGGGCATGTAGTGAGCTTAATAATTAGTTCTCTGTTCTTTGGAGCAACATTCCTTGGGTTAACAACATTATTCATGTCTAAAGCACAAACACTTATGTTTCAAGGTAATCATAAAGTGAACTTGGTAGCTTTATTAACAATGATTTACAGTTTAGGACAATTGATTGCGCCAGCACTTTCAGGTATATTAATTGGTGAATCAGGGGATTACAATGCATCGCTAATTTTTGCTGCCTTCATATTATGTGTAGGTTTGTTAAGTAGTATATATAGCTATCAGGGGAACAATGGAAGTTAAATCATTCTGTTGTTTCCAAGTAATTTATTGAAAAAGTTAGAGTGATATATTAGCCTGTTTTAATTTTACTTATAATTTTTGGAACATTATCAAATTTCAAACGAGATAGAATATTATTTTATGTCAAATATGGTTTATGAATGATAACAGAGTTTCTTATCTTATTGTAATATATTGCTAGTGCGATTTGTCTGGATAGGCTTTTCATTAGATATCTTCCTTTTGTGTAAGTTGACATTTTGTGGTAATATCGTCATGGATAAAAATTCGAGATATTAATAGATAAGAAGGTTTAAATATATATGAAAGAAAATTTTTGGCGTGAATTGCCGCGTCCATTTTTTGTTTTAGCACCGATGGAAGATGTTACAGATGTTGTCTTTCGTCATGTTGTTAGTGAAGCGGGCAGACCTGATGTATTCTTCACTGAGTTTACAAATACAGAAAGCTTTTGCCACCCTGAAGGTGTACACAGTGTGCGCGGGCGCTTAACATTTACTGAAGACGAACAACCTATTGTTGCTCATATTTGGGGAGATAAGCCAGATCACTTCCGTGAAATGAGTATCGCGATGGCAGAGATGGGCTTTAAAGGAATAGACTTAAATATGGGGTGTCCAGTGGCGAACGTTGCAACAAAAGGTAAAGGTTCAGGTCTAATTCAGCGACCTGAAATCGCAGCTGAAATTATTCAAGCAGCTAAAGCGGGTGGACTGCCAGTGAGTGTTAAAACGCGACTTGGCTATTCTGAAATTGATGAGTGGAGAGCGTGGTTGAAGCATATTTTCGAGCAAGATATTGCAAACCTGTCCATTCATCTTCGCACGCGTAAAGAGATGAGTAAAGTGGATGCACACTGGGAACTAATTGGAGAGATTAAAAAGCTGCGTGATGAAATAGCCCCGGAAACTTTGTTAACGATTAATGGAGATATCCCAGACAGAAAAACAGGACTTGAACTAGCTGAGAAGTATGGCATTGATGGTGTCATGATTGGTCGAGGTATTTTTCATAATCCATATGCGTTCGAAAAAGAACCAAGAGAACATTCCAGCAAAGAACTTTTAGACTTGTTGAGATTACATCTTGAACTATTTGACAAATATTCAAAAGAAGAATCACGTTTGTTTAAACCATTACGTAGATTCTTTAAAATTTACGTACGGGGCATTAGAGGCGCGAGTGAATTAAGACATCAATTGATGAGCACGAATACGACAGACGAGGCTCGCGCGCTACTCGATAAATTTGAAGCGCAAATGGAACAGACCAGTTAATTTAAGCGTTTAAAACGAAAGTACTGAAACAATAAGGAAACTGAGATTAAGTGATGAACACATATACCTTAACCATAAACTGGATATAAGCAATTGACGTCTAGTATAAAAATTGTATTAAGCTTTTATAACCTTTTTAGGTATCTTTGATAGGGAGCAAGATAAGGAGACCATTTAAAAATGTGATTTCTCTCTTGCTCTCTATTTTTGTCTAATGGTAAGTGAAATAATGAATGCAATTATCATAAAACTCGTAATCATTATTACAACGCCGGGCCATTGTAAGAGGCTGTAAAAATAACCTGCTAATGTGCCACCTACAGAAGACCCCATATAATAAAATAATAAATACAAACTAGAAGCTTGTGCTTTATGATGTTCAGCTCTTCCGGCAACAACAGCACTTGCGATAGCATGACCGCTAAAAAACGCGTATACACTAAATGCGAGACCAAGTATTTTGAATGACAATGGTGGTAATAATGTAATACATATACCAACTATTAATAACAAAATGCTAAATTTCAAAGCGTTTAAAGTGCCTAACTTTGAGCGAAGTTTTGCATTAAGTATGGAAGAAATCATACCTATTAAAAAGAGTAAATAAATAAAACTAATAAGACTATCATGTAATCGATATGGTTCATCTGCTAAAACAAAGCCAATATAATTGAACGCTGCAATATTACATCCTAATAATAAAAAGCCGACCATAAAAGGTTTTAATAGTCTGACATTTTTCAAATGTTGGGCATAGCTTATTAATAATGCTTTTACTGAAAATCGTTGTTTTTCAAAATGCTGTGAGTTTGGTAGTAAAAAAGTAAATACAATAGCAGCAATGACACTAATTATGCCGATAGTGATTAAACCAACTTGATAACCGTAAATACTAGAGATAAATCCTGTGAAAATACGACCAAAAGCGCCTCCGAATGCGTTGCCACTTATATAAATGCCCATCGCTTCAGGTAAATTGTGAGGTGAGATTTCTTCACCAATATAAGCCATAGCTATAGAAGGTAGTCCTGCTAAACATATACCTTGTATCAGCCGTACAATTAAAAAAGTATTGAAATCTGCCAAAAAAGGTTGAATTAAAGCGAGTATGGACACAGAAAGCACTGAAAAAATCATAATAGGTTTTCGTCCAAGAACTTCCGAAATAGCGCCAAAAAACAACATTGCAAACGCAAGGGTTAATGTTGCAGAGGATAAAGCTAAGCTAGCCATAGTTTCGCTTACATTAAAAGATTTTGTAAAATGGGGTATTAAGGGTTGGACGCTATAAAGTATAGAAAATATTGTAAACCCAGAGATAAAAAGCGCAACGATTATTTTAATATAAGTTTTTGACCCTTTTGTTACATAATTATTTGGTAAACCATCCATATTGCATACCCCACTTTTATTTAATAATTCCATATTAGCATGTAATGCACCATATCAAAAAAACACTGTTTTTAAATTTAAAAGCAATTATAAAAGATGATTTGTAATAATTTAGAAAAATAACAAAAATAATTTACAAAAAATAAGTAAAAAGTAAACTGTTGTACTTGTTCGAAAGTAACTGTACTAACTAAAGATTGTGCTTAACTTAAATTTGCGAAAGCGCTATCTATTGTTATATAAGGAATTTTCAAAAAATTTATATCACATCTCAAATAAATTACTAGAAAATTAAAAAACAGTTTCTACTATTCTCTTTATACAGATTCTTTGGTACGATGATGTAAGTAAAATTTTTGGGAGGATTTATTAATTATGAAAAAAATGGTTACAGCCACAATTGCTACGTTATCTTTAGGAGCAATTGGCGTTGCACAAGGAGAAGCACAGGCTTCAGAAAACAATCAATCTAACGCACAATATACAAGTAATCAATCTTATAATGATATTTTTAATTACGGTTATATTGATCAAGATGATAATGGGAACTATCATCACACATTAGATGGTAACTGGGACCAATCTATGTTTGATCAACAGCAATATTACTTTTATTTAATCGATAATGAAGGACAATATCACTATTATTATTTCCCAATGAACGATCAAGGTTCTAATGTTACAAATACTAATGATGTAAATGTTTCAGATGATAATAATTACACTGGCAATCAAAGCCACTCAGAAGTTCAATCTGAAGGTTATGACATAAATGAAGCGCCAGAAAATAACGAAATTGCCAACGATGAAAGAACGAATCAAACTGCTCAAGCAACTCAAAATAATTCAAATGACAGTGTAGATAATACACAAAATCATACATCAGCAGACAATTATGAAAGCAGCTATACACAAAATAATGGTCATAATGATGTGAAACAAAATGCTACATCAAGTAATGATGTTACACCGCAACAACAAGCTGCACCGCAACAATAAGAACAAGCTGCACCGCAACAAAACACATCACAACAACAAGATTCATCGCAACAAAGCACTACAAACGCACCACAACAAAACACTACAAGTCAATCAACGACTTCTAACAGTACGAGCAATAACGAGACGCACTCAGCAAATTGGTTAACTAAGCATCGCCAATTACAACCATACGGTAGCTATCATGGCGGAGGCGCACACTACGGTGTTGACTATGCTATGTCTGAAAATACACCCGTTTATTCATTGGCTGATGGCACTGTAATCCAAAGTGGTTGGAGTAACTATGGTGGTGGTAACCAAGTTACAATCCAAGAGAAAAACAGTGATAACTATCAATGGTATATGCACATGAATTCCTTAAATGTTCAAAAAGGGCAACAGGTGAAAGAAGGACAACAAATTGGCCTTTCAGGTAGCACAGGTAATTCTACTGCACCTCACCTACACTTCCAACGTATGCAAGGTGGCGTCGGTAACGAGTATTCAGTTGACCCAACATCATACGTAAATTCAAAATCATAATATATGACATATCAGTCGCCTTTGAATATCTTTAAAAGGATATCAGAGGCGATTTTTATTAACTATGTTTAGCTTAAAGCAATATGTAATGGCTTCAAATATGACTTAGATTATTTGAATTATGATCAATGACATATCATAATTACACTAAAGTCTAATTGAAAGGGAAGATGATATGTTTACAATATATGGCCATAGAGGCTTACCAAGTAAAGCTCCCGAAAATACGTTAGCAGCATTTGAAGCAGCAGCAAAGGTGTCTGGGCTCAAGTGGGTTGAACTAGATGTTGCTATAACAAAAGATGAAAAGCTCATTATTATTCACGATGATTTTTTAGATAGAACAACGGATATGATTGGTGAAGTCACGCACATGTACTATGATGAAGTCAAACAAGCCTCTGCAGGAAACTGGTTCCATTCGCAATATAAGAATGAAAGATTACCAACTTTCGATGAAATCATTACATTTGCTAATAACCATAAAATGAATTTGAATATTGAATTGAAAGGTGTAACAGGTGACAACGGCAGCGATTTGTCTGAAAGTATGATTAGACAAGTTACTGAAAAATTAAAAAAGCTAAACTCTGATTCAGATGTTCTGTTATCAAGTTTTAATCTTGTTTTAGTAAAATTAGCACAGCAATTCATGCCCCAATATAAACGTGCGGTTATTTTTAAAGCTGCAGCATTTACTGGAGATTGGAGAACGCTTTTAAATTATTGCGGGTCAAATATTGTAAATATAGAAGATGCAAAGCTTACAAAAAATCGTGTACGTTCAATTAAAAATGCTGGTTATGAATTAAATGTATGGACAGTAAATAACAAGATGAGGGCTAATCAATTGTCTAATTGGGGCGTAGACGGGATTTTCACAGATAAAGCGGATGAATTAGTACATTTAAATAGTTAATTCATCGACATATAATAGTATGAGGATACAAAATGGTAGTGTAATTTTGTGTCCTCATTTTATATAAGACTATGTACGATATTGTTGGAAGTATGTTTAATAATTATAATTAAATATTCCCTTTGTGTTTATTATACTATATGAAAAATAAATATTATAGACTACTTCTTTTATTAATTGGCACATATAATAGTAAGACGCTTTAGCGAAATGTGGGGGGGCTATTTTATGGAAAATCAAAAACAAGCATTTGAACAAGATTTATATTTACATGGCACAAAAGCTCAGTTGCAGATAGGTGATTTATTAAATCCTTTGCAAAAATCTAATTATCAAGACCGCATCATAAATTATATTTATTTTACAGGAACATTAGAAGCAGCAAAATGGGGCGCTGAATTGGCTGTAGCATTAGCTAAAGAAGAAGCAGATGCACACATTTATATCATAGAGCCACTAGGAGAATTTGAAGATGATCCCAATGTTACAGACAAGAAGTTTCCTGGCAACCCAACGTGTTCATATCGTTCTAGTGAGCCATTGAAAATTGTTGCAGAATTAGGTTCATGGGAAAGTCATTCTGAAGAAGCAATCAACCAGATGCTAGTAAAAATTGAACAATTGAGAAGTGAAGGTTTAGATATTATAGAAGATTAATAGTTATAAATAAAAAATTAATTATAGGGTTAATTTAATAGAAAGTTCGTTTAATTCATAATTAATTACTTCGCAATATATTTATTTGCTGTTTGATAAATAAATGATAGGTAGTATTATCTTAATGCACAAAAATATTTTTTTAAAAAATATATGAATATGATTAATTTTATTTTACTAGGGTATCTGTCAAAAAAAGGGGGCAATCGATATGAGTAAAATATTAGATTCTTTAATGAGCGCACTAGATAGTATTATTAGCTTCATACCAAATGTTATAGGCGCAATCATATTCTTAATTATTGCGTGGATTATTGCAGTAATTGTCAAGAAAGTTATTGTGAAAGGGCTAAGTGCATTAGGTTTTGAATCTTGGCTACAAAAGAAGGGTTTGGTAGATAATGAAGGAGGAGAATCACAATCTTCTGGATTAATACAAACATTTGGTAAATTAGGTTACTTCTTAGTGTTCTTGCTATTTTTATCATCTGTATTTGATTCATTAAATATGCAGTCGGTGTCTAAACCTATTAAAGGCATGATGAGTAGTATACTTAACTTTGCACCTAAAATTATTGTTGCAGTTATTATACTAGTAATCGGTATTTTTATTGCAAAAGTCTTAGGTACTTTAGTAAAAAATATTTTATCAAGCCTAAATGTGAGCAAATTTAACCGTTATGTGAATTTTGGTGAAAACAAAGAAAGTATAGATATCCCAGTGGCAACAGGTTGGGTTATCACTGCGTTAATTGGTTTATTTTTCACTGTTCAAGCATTAAATACAGTGAACTTAACGGTATTAAATCAAATTGGCGCGGCTATTATCGGTTATTTACCATTAGTAATATCAGCAGCGATTATTTTAGGATTAGGTTTAATAGGTGGTAACTTAATTGCTAAATTAATTAACAAATCTACAGGAAATGGTATGTTAGCTGAAATTGTAAAATATTTAGTTATTATCGTTTCCGTATTTATGACTTTAGACCAATTAAACTTTGCGCAAAGCATTGTAAACGTAGCGTTCTTATTAATTTTAGGTGCCGTTGCAGTTGCTTTCGCAATCGCTTTTGGCATAGGTGGAAAATCATTTGCTGAAAAACAATTAAATAAATTCTCAGACAAAATTGACTCTGAAAAAGATAAATAGTAAAGTAGATGATTTTTAAAATACGTGAGAAGGGAGAGGGGCAGAAATCTCGTTTTTCTATATAGATTTCTTTTCCTTTATGGCAAAGCGTAATAGAGCTAAAGCGCTTGTATAAGCACTACTAGATCCAAGTGCATTAGATTACATGAGTTAAGACTCATGTATAAGTATCAATAACTCAATAAAATTGAGCAGTGAAACTTCAAAAGTAGTTTTTTAAAGCAATAGACTTTGCATTTTCATTACATTCATCTACTGTCAAAATGAAATCTAAGACTGACACATTATTTATGGCTCAGCGCTTTAAAAGTTTGTTATAAACTAATTTCAATCTAGGTAATTATTATCAATTTTATTGAAGGATCTGAGACATTAACCTTATGTTTCAGGTCCTTTTATATTTTTAAGTGAAAGCAAACAATGGATATTAACTTATTAAAATTAATTAATTATAATCTTATTTAACGCAATAATAGTATTAAAATAGTATAGTGATAATATAACTATATAATGTAAAAGGATTAAAAAGTATGTTTTATAAATTAACTAAAGCATTACCGACAGCTATTTGTGGTTTAGTTTTAGGTTTAGTTTCTCTAAGTAATTTGTTATTTAATATGTCTTGGAATATTTTAGCTACAGTATTTTTTATATTGAGTTGTATTGTTTTGTTGCTCTTTATAAAAAAATGTCTTTTATACCCACGTTTAGTTTTGGATGAATTGACTGATCGTAATATCTGCGCCACTTTTCCAGCTTTTACGATGGCTTTAATGACAATTATTTATATTATATATCATCATTTTAAATTTGAATTTGTAGGAATGATATGGTTATGGTGGATAACGATTGTAGTACAATTCATCATTATAATGGGATTTGTTTATTACCATATTATTTTACATAGGAAAGATAAGGTTATACCGAATACGAGTTGGTTTGTAACGTTTGTAGGTATCGGAGTTATATCTGAAACGTCAGGAGATTTTTATCCAATGTTTGGTAAAATGATCGTATATATTGCTACAATATGCTTTATAATATTAGTAGCAATCGTTTTAATAAAAAAAACATGGCGTTTATATAATGAAAATCAATTTCCAATGTCAATCATTATAGCTGCACCTGCTGCACTGTGTTTCAATGGTTATTTACTAAGTGAAACGCATATAGAAACAATAATTGCCATATTTGGTTTTGTGATATCTCAGCTATTGTTTGTAGTTTCTTTAACGTTTATTCCTAAGCTTATAACAATAAATTTTAGATTTTCGTTTTCTGCTTTAACCTTTCCATGGGTAACAACAGCAACTGCTTATTTTAATTTTATGCATCAAGTAAGCATGCCTAAGCAGTTAAAAGCTTTGTTATACATTTTAATGATGTTTGAAATTTTATTTACGTTATTAACAGTCGTTTACGTTGTTTTTGGGTATTTTATGTTTTTAAGAAAAAGAATGATTAAATAGGGATTTTATATAAGGGAGTGGTCGTTATGACTTATCATTTTAATAACGTTGTTAATCGAAGACAGACAAAATCAGTTAAATGGGACACTATGGAATCAGTATATAACATTAAAGACGCCTCAAATGTATTACCAATGTGGATTGCAGATATGGATTTTAAAGCGCCACAACCTGTCATTGAAGCGCTGGAAAGATGTGTTGAACATGGTGTGTTTGGCTATTCTTATTTAGATGAATCGTGTAAAAACGCAATACAATCTTGGCTTGAGAAACGGCATCATTGGTATATTGAAAAAGAATGGGTTATCGCCCATTCAGGGGTTGTTCCTGCCATTGCGTCTATTATTGAAACATTTACAAAGCCAGATGACCGTGTTTTAATAACGCCTCCAGTCTACCCACCGTTTTCAAATTTGCCTTCAGGCATGGATAGAGAATTAGTAGTGTGTTCTTTAATAGAAGAACATGGTAACTACTCTATTGACTTTGAAGATTTTGAGGAAAAATTAAAACAAGGCATAACCATGTTTATATTGTGTAATCCACATAATCCTGGAGGCGTAGTCTGGTCAACAGCTACGTTGGAAAAAATAATTGAATTATGTGTTAAATATGATGTATTGATATTATCAGATGAAATACATTCTGATTTAGTATTTCCTGAATATCAACATATACCGTTAGGCAAGTTAGCATCCGACCAGGCATCTCAAAAAATTATTACTTGCACAGCACCAACGAAAACATTTAACCTAGCGGGTATTCATGCAGCTTTGATTATTTCACCAAATCAAGCTATTCGTCATGCGTTAGAAACTAATTTTACAGCACATGGATTAGGTGTTAATCGCATTAGTCCATTTGGAGCAGCTGCATTAGAAGCAGCTTATACTTACGGTGAAAATTGGCTAGACGAATTATTGCATATCATTTCATCAAACATGGATTACGCTATTGCCGAAATTACAAAAGCGATACCGCAGATAAAAATTAAAAAACCGCAAGCGACTTATTTATTATGGATTGACTATAGACAAACAGGTTTAACTGAATCAGAAATCATGGATAAGCTATTAGAAAAAGGAAAACTTGCACTTGAGCCTGGTACAAAATATGGCGAAGAAGGAAGAGGATTTTTAAGAATGAATGTAGCTTGTGCCCCAAGTACTGTTAAAGATGGCGTTGAACGTTTTATTTCAGCATTGCAATAAAAGGATATAAACAAAAACTGAGAGGTGTTACGATTACATGATACCGCTCAGTTTTTGCTTATGCTATTAAAATGAAATATTTAAAAGGGCCTCATTTATTAACTAATCTATACTATTTTTTGTATTATTATCTTTTTCCCATAGTAAAATATGATTTTTTCCTACCCGCAATTGTTGGATTGGTCCTAGTGTAGCCATATCAATTCTAGAATGATTTAATAAGTCGGAACTTAATGTTAAAGGGCTACCATCAATATCTTCAAAATCAGCATCTACTAGTCTTACTTTAGGAAGAGAGTATGTGGAATGAATATCCCCCTTGAAATTCAGCAATGATTCAGGAATCGTCATATCCAAATAAACGCCCGAGTTGTCCTCTTGAATATTAAGATTTGGATTAAACGCGTTGTCTTGAATAAATGACTGTTCTCTGTCAAAATGTTCAGCTTGATTAAAATAGGCATTATGGTTAATAAATACTGGTTGTTTGATTTTATGAAAAGCTTCGTGGTCTCCTTCTTCTTGTGAAACTAAGTCTATATATTCTTTTAATGATACAGTATAGTCGTTGAAGATACTAGTTCCAATATTTTTAATACCGTTTTTTCCGATAAATATATTATTATAAAAACGATCATCACCACCGTAAACTGGTGCAAATCCTGAAATCAAAGTGCTGTGTGGCACATGATAAGGCGTAGCTCTATCTAACATTAATTTATGAACAATTTCACCACTAATGATATTATTAATATATGCACCACCTTGAGCATGATTATCTAATGCGTAATCAGCTGTTAAAATGTTATTGTCAACCAAATAAGGGCCGCTACTCACTTCTACAAATAAGTCCCTAGTATTATGTGCAAATATATTCTTACTAATTCTAGTACCTTGCGTTTGCCAATCAAACCACATACCTAAAGAACAATGATGAACATAATTATTATATACTTGCGTATCAAGCGCTGCGTGCAATTTTATGCCTGCAATTTCATGACCAAAGAATTCTCGTCTGTTTCCAATATTATAAATATGGTTGTTATAAATAAAACTAAAAGCACTACCTAAATGGCCCACGATTGCGTTTTGACCACAATCATGGATTACATTATTTCTAATAATATGTGAACCTATTGTCTCTTTGTTCCAATCGCTATTTACAGATTTGAATACAGTTTCGATTTGATATTGATAGCCGGGTTTGTCTTTTCTATAAGTGTTGAAATTATCACCTGTAGAGATTTCTTTGCCTATTGATATAGCACTACACATGGAATTGTGTATATGATTATTCTCTATAATCCAATTTTTACTCCAATGTGTATCAATGATGCCAGTTTGATTAGCAGTAGGAGGTGACCATTGTGTTGCTGCGTGTGCAATTTCAAAATTTTGTATTGTAATATAGTTTGTATGTGATTTATTCGGACAAAAAACATGAGGTCTTATGTTAAACTCAATTAATTCGTTATTTGGGTTGTAATCTTGGAAGTTGGCGTAAACAGTCGTAGTATCTTCTTGTATTTTTGCATACCAAACGTATTTTGATTCATTAGTATAATCAAAAGAGACTAATTTATTGGTCCAATGATCTAATATTTCGTTTACAGTTTTAGGGTTTCTCACATTATTAAAATCATTTACTTCAAATAAGGCTTGACCATTTATATAAACTTGGCCTAATGTTTTACCGTTATCAACGACTAACCAATCACCAAAAAGCTTTGTACCAAAGGGATTAAAACCATTAAAGTATTGGTTATTAATATCGACCTTCCATATATTTTGTTCAACGTGTTTCCAATTATTTATTATTTCTGATCCTTTAATAGTTACTTTTTCGTTATCAGCTGCTTTAAATGTAATTCTACGTTTCTCACTTGAGCCGCTATTTATGTGTTTGATTGCTTCTCTGTATACCCCTTCATGGACAATAACAGTATCACCTGGTAAAGCTATTGAAGCCCCTTTATCAATAGTGAGGAAGGGTGAAGATGCTGTGCCCAGCCCGTAATCAGACCCATTTTTAGAGACATGTATTAAATGATTCATATGAAAATACTCCTTTATTTATATATTTGTTTAGATCGTAAAGTACCTACTTTATTTGAGCGTATCTGATTTTTAATTTGTGTAATAAACTTCTCATAATTTAAAAATAGTGTGATAATCGTAATTAATACCACTGTTAATAATGGGAAGTAAATTTGCATGGACTTAATTGCTAATATTGTACTTTCAGATTGAACCGCAGCACCAGCTACATAACCACCAACGGATAATGACCAACCGACAATTGCAGATTGTAAACCAGACCCTATTTTCATACCCGCGCTAGCAAGGCTGAATATAGAACCTTGTACTGGGACGCCAGTTTTCCAATATATGATATCTCCTACGTCTGCAACTATACCACTTAAAGCTGCCGTGAAAGGGACTAACCCGATGCCATTAATTACTAATCCGACAATCAACATGGTTAAGTTCTCTGAGAAAACACCCATCACAATATAAGAAATGATGGAAATAATTAGACCAATCATAATACTTTGTTTAATGCCTAATAATTCGGCAAATTTAGGCGCTATGAGTAATCCTAATATAGTAGGAAGTAGTGTAGATATACTTAATATTGCCATGATATTGGCGTTATCAAAGATGTAAGTTGCATAATAAATTCTCATACTATTATCAGTTTGGCGTAAATACCATAATAGATAGAGCGCAATGGTGATAATAAAATATTTTTCAGTAAGTAATGATTTGAGTATAAGTGTAAAAGGTATGCGTTTTGTTTTACTTTTTGACGTATACTGCTTTGTTGCAATATTTCTTTCTTTAACAAAGTAACCAGTTATCATTAACGGTACAGCACATAAAAATGCGTAAACCAGTGCAGTATAAGTCCAACCTTGTTGGTTTTCACCAAAAAGAGTTACTAAATAAGTAGTAAAAGTTGTAATACAAAGCACGCTAATATTAGAAAAAATGAAGCGTATACTGCCTAAAGATACGCGATCTTTTTCATCTTTTGACATAAATGAAATGAGTGATGAATAAGCAACATTATTAGCAGTATAAAAAACGACAGAAATCAAAAAATAAATAATAAAAATATACACAATTTTGCCGCTATAACCTACAAAGTCAGGAATATTAAACAATAAAAAAGTCAAAACACCTAATATCGGTGCTGTCCAAAAGACCCATGGCTTTGCTTTTCCCATCTTTGTATTAGTATTATCTATGACGCTCCCCATAAATAAATCAGAAGCGCCATCTGCAAAACGGCAAATGAGTATAATAGTGCCAATGACTGAACCAGCGACACCTACAACATCAGTCATGTAAATAATGATGAATGACGCAATGAAGGTCCAGCTGTAATTTGCACCGAAGTCCCCTATACCAAATACTACTTTTTCGTTTGTACGTAACCGCTTTGTTTCAGTTTTCGAATCTACTAAAATACTTTTTTCTCCAGAACTTGCATCAACTGTTTGGTTCATTTAATCCCCCCTAGTAAAAACATCTATCCTAAGTTAGTTAATTTAGTAAACAAACCAACTTGAGTGAAATATTACCACCTAACTTTAATTTTGTAAACGCTTTCTTTAAAAATGGTGACTACTTAAATATTTGTTTTTGAAAAAGAAAATTGAATAACTATAGGTTGCGTCATAAGGTGTTTAGAGAAATATTTTGTGCTATAGTTAAATTAAACTTTGTAATTAAATTGAAAGTACTGTACTTATTTTTTAGAGTTAATATAGAGGTGGTGTTAGTTTGAAACAAATAGACGCGTTAGATTTAAATGAAAACCAAAGACGAGTAATACAACAAATATTTAATAATAAACTCATCTCTAGAGTTCAAATATCTAAAGATTTAAATATTAATAAAGCAACGATTTCGAGCATATTAAATAAGTTAAAAGAGAAAAAATTAGTGAATGAAGTAGGACGTGGAGAAAGCACTAAGAGTGGAGGGAGAAAACCGATACTTTTAGAAATTAATAAACATTTTGGCTACGTGATTTCTTTAGATATTGCGTACGGCTCAATTGAAATGATTTATAACTATTTTAATGGTGAAATACTTAAACATGAATCTATACCATTGTCTAATAAAAAAATGAGCCATGTATTAGATTTGTTAAAACAACACATTAATACAGATGAAAAATATGGTACGCATCATGGGTTGTTAGGTATATCTATTTCTGTCCACGGAATCGTTAATAATAACCAAGAAATTGTTCATTTGCCATTTCATGAAATCGAAGATATTTCAATTACAGAAAGTATTAAAGATATCGCAAATGTGCCTATCATAGTGGAAAATGAAGCGAATTTATCCGCAATTTATGAATGTAATGAAAATAATGACTTAGAAGTTAATAATTTAATCACACTTAGTATACATAAAGGTATTGGCGCGGGTTTAATTATTGATAAAAAATTATATAGAGGTACAGATGGTGAAGCAGGTGAAATTGGAAAAACGCTCGTTTCGGTTATTCAAAATAATCATAAAACATTTCATAAAATTGAAGATATCTGTTCTCAAGATGCTTTAGTTCATAATCTTGAAGAAAGGTTGAACCAAAAATTAACCATGACAGCATTAAAAAAGTTATATTATGATAAAAATGAGATTGTAGTAGACGAAATAAATCAGTTTTCAATGAGAATAGCCATACTGATATATAATCTAAATATGCAAATTAATCCAGAAGCTATTTATATCAATTGTCCATTAATTAACGAATTACCGGACGTTTTAGAAGCTATTAAATCAGCTTTTATGACATATACAAATAAAAATGTAGAGATATGCCTGACTTCCAACGTTAAGTTTTCGACATTGTTGGGAGCAACCCTTGCAATAACACAGAAAGTATTAAAAATTGATAACATAAAACTTAATTTTTAATACTTTCTAGATATATCCATAACTCAAAACATAGGTATTGTTGATTAAAAAAGAGCGGGTATGATATTTTCACTAATTATTAGTAATAGAATTTATTAATTTATTTTCGAAAAGTAGGATAGAAACCAAATTTAAGTGTTTGGTTTCTATCCTACTTTTTTATTTTCTTAAGTAAGCGTTTACAAAAAGAAGAGGAGGTGTTATATTATACTCAAAGTTAGTTAGTTTATTAAATTAACTAACTAAGGAGGAAAATTGAGGAGGAATTCTAATGACTTACTTTGACGTTGAACAAATAAAATACGAAGGGCCTAAATCTAGTAACCCATTTAGTTTTAAATATTATAATGCTAATGAGAACATTGGTGGAAAAACGATGGCAGAACATTTAAGATTTAGCGTTGCTTATTGGCACACATTTACTGCAGATTTATCTGATCCTTTTGGGGTAGGAACAGCTACTAGAGATTGGGATGATTTAGATGAAATGGGTAAATCGAAAGCGCGTGTAGAAGCTATCTTTGAATTTATGGAAAAAACAGGTGTTGAATACTTCTGTTTCCATGATGTTGATATTGCTCCTGAAGGTAAAACATTGAAAGAATCAAACGATAATTTAGATGAAATAGTAAGCTTAATTAAAAATAAAATGAATGAAACAGGTAAGAAATTACTTTGGAATACAACAAATAACTTTACGCACCAACGCTTTGTGCACGGAGCTGCGACTTCTTCAAATGCAGATGTTTTTGCATACGCAGCAGCAAAAGTGAAGAAGTCATTAGAAATTGCAAAAACGTTAGGTTCAGAGAATTTCGTTTTTTGGGGCGGGCGTGAAGGTTATGAAAGTTTATTAAATACAGATATGAAACTAGAGTTAGATAACCTAGCTAAATTCTTTAAAATGGCAATTGCTTATGCAGAAGAAATCGGTTATACAGGGCAATTTTTAATTGAACCCAAGCCTAAAGAACCCACAACGCATCAATATGATACAGATGTAGCGACAGCTCATGCGTTTTTACAAAAATATGACCTAGATAAACATTTTAAATTTAATATTGAGGCAAACCACGCTACTTTAGCAGGTCACTCATTCCAACATGAATTACGCTATGCAAGAGATAATGAGCTTTTAGGGTCAGTAGATGCTAACCAAGGACATCCGCAATTAGGATGGGACACCGATGAATTCCCTACAGATGTATATGATACGACATTGGCAATGTACGAAATATTGAAAAATGGTGGACTTAATCCAGGAGGATTGAATTTTGACGCCAAACCAAGACGTACATCATTTAAACAAGAAGATCTGATATTAACACATGTTGCTGGTATGGATACTTTTGCTCTAGGCTTACGAGTGGCGTCTAAAATGATTGAAGATCAGTTTTTTGAAAAAATCATAGACAAAAAATATGCTTCATTTGCTAGTGGTATTGGCAAACAAATTGTTGATGGAGAAGTCTCCTTCAAGGATTTAGAAAATCACGCTTTAAATCTTACGACAATCGATAATGAATCGGATCATTTGGAAGTGATTAAATCACAAATTAATCAATATATTTTAAATATTAATAATGAGGACTGATTGAAATGAAATACGTCATTGGAATAGATGTCGGGACAAGCGGTATGAAAAGTATAGTTGTTAATCAAAAAGGCAATGTTGTGTCTAGTTATAGCGTTTCTTATCAAACAGAACACCCACATACTGGCTATAGTGAAATGGACCCAAATATCTGGTATGAAGCAGCTATTGAAAGTTTAAAAGTCTTGGTAACTCAGTATGGCGTTGATCAAATATCTGGTGTCAGTTTTTCAGGTCAAATGCATGGTTTGGTAATTGTAGATAACCAAGGGCAAGTAATTAGACCAGCTATATTATGGAATGATACACGAACATCTCAAGCGGTAGCAGATATTAAAGAAAAAATTGGTTTGAAGACTTTGCTTAATGAAACACAGAATACCGTAATTGAAGGTTTCACTTTGCCCAAATTAATATGGCTTAAGCTTCATGAACCAGCGCATTATAATGAAATTTATAAATTTATGTTGCCTAAAGACTATATCGTATATAGGTTGACAGGTAACCTTTATTCTGAGCCTTCAGATGCAGCTGGTACAATTATGTTTAACGTTAAAGAAGAAAATTGGTCGACTACCATTTTAGAAAAATTAGATATTGATACAACCATTTGTCCAGATATCATTCCATCACATGGATTTAGTGGTACATTGACCCAATCAATTATGGAAGAAATTGGTTATAAAGGGGAAGAAACAATAAATGTTTACCAAGGTGGTGCAGACAATGCTTGTGGTGCGTTAGGTGCAGGTATTACAGATGAGAATAAACAGTTAGTAAGTATTGGTACCTCAGGCGTGGCGCTTTCAATTATTAATCATAAAAATTATGAAAATGATGGCAAAGTGCATTATTTTAATCATTGTGTGCCTAATCAAAAATATATTATGGGTGTCACATTATCTGCAGGATACAGTCTAGAATGGATTAAGCAATTATTTAGCAACGAAGAAGATTTTGAAACTTTTTTAAGACCAATAAGTGAATCGAAAATTGGTGCAAATGGTCTCATTTTTACGCCATATTTATTAGGTGAACGAACACCGCATAATGATGCCAAAATACGAGGTAGTTTTATTGGGTTAGACGCGAATACAACGCGTGCAGATATAAAACGCGCTGTTTTAGAAGGAGTTACGTTTTCAATTAAAGACAGTATTCAAATCATAAGAGGTGAAGGTAAGGCCGTTCAAAACATTGTATCCATCGGTGGAGGCGCAAAAAACCCACACTGGTTACAAATACAGGCTGATGTATTTAATGCTCAAATTACTACTAGAACTGAAGAACAAGGTCCAGCGTTTGGCGCTGCGATGCTAGCTGCTATGGGTGAACAATGGTTTGATAGCTTTAGTGATATGAGTGAAATGTGGATTAATTATAACGCATCTATAAATTCAGACGATCATAATGTTGGTTTATATCAATCATATTATGAAATATATCAAGATGTTTACAGAAGTACGCGAGCATTATCAGATAAACTAGTTCAATTCAAGTAGTGAATAAGGGGATGGGCAAATGTCATCTTATAATAATAAAAAATTCATCGTAACGATTGCATTGATTGCGACTCTAGGTGGGCTGTTGTTCGGTTATGATACAGCTGTTATTTCAGGCGCTGAACAGTCTTTACAACGTTATTTAACAGCTGATTATGGTAGTTTTATTCATGGTTTGACTGTTTCAAGTGCCTTGATAGGTTGTGTGATTGGCGGGTTATTATCATCCAACTTTTCAAGTAGGCTAGGTAGAAAGAAATCATTACAAATAGCTGCAATATTATTTATTATTTCAGCCATATTATCTGGGTATCCAGAATTTCTATTCTTTGAGCAAGGCAATGCTAGTTTAGGTTTATTATTAATGTTTAATTTTTACCGGATTATAGGCGGTATAGGCGTTGGGTTAGCTTCCGCAATTTCTCCTATGTATATAAGTGAAATTTCTCCATCATCAATAAGAGGAACACTTGTTTCTTGGAACCAATTTGCGATTATTTTCGGTATGTTGGTCGTTTATTTTGTGAACTATGGTATTACATTTGGAGAAACATCCCATTGGATAGACGCTATTGGTTGGCGCTATATGTTTATAACAGAAGCTATTCCAGCAGCGTTATTTTTTATATTATTGTTTATGGTGCCAGAGACACCAAGATATTTAACTTTAATTAATAAAAATGAAGCGGCGTTTGAAGTGCTAAATAAGATATACAATTCTAAACAGCATGCGCAAAATGTATTGAATGATATTTTATCTACTAAGCGCAAAGGTAATGATGTAAAAGCGCCATTATTTAGCTTTGGCAAAACGGTCATCATTTGTGGAATCGTGTTATCAATTTTTCAACAATTTATTGGTATCAATGTGGCCCTATATTACGCACCAAGAATTTTTGAAAATTTAGGGGCAGGCGGCAACGCTTCTATGATACAAACAGTAGTCATGGGATTGGTTAATGTTATATTTACCGTAATTGCGATTTTATATGTAGATAAATTTGGACGTAAACCGTTATTGATTATTGGCTCAACAGGTATGGCTATAGGTATGATTGGAATGAGTGTGCTGACAGCCAACGGTACATTTGGTGTGATTACATTAGTATTTATGGTGATTTATACTGCATCATTTATGATGAGTTGGGGACCTATCATTTGGGTATTGTTATCAGAAATATTTCCTAATAGAATTAGAAGTGCTGCTATGGCCATTGCAGTTGCAGTACAATGGTTAGCCAACTTTACAATCACTTCCACATATCCATTCATGATGGATATCAGTGGGACAATGACATATAGTTTTTACGCATTAATGAGTATTTTGTCCGGTCTCTTTATTTGGAAATTTATCCCCGAAACGAAGGGTAAAACATTAGAAGAAATAGAATCGATTTGGCAAAAATAAATGTAAGGATAGCGAACTAGAAGACCCTGAGACAGTCATTTGTAATCTCAGGGTCTTCTATAATTTTTACAACCATTTACTAAATGAAGATAGGTTGTTAAATAAGGTTTTAAACGCTGTTTATCTATATTGGCGTTGATATCATAATATCAAAAAGAGGTCTATTTCTCATCTTCTGTTTCCACTTCTTGATAATTCACTGCATCGTAATTTGTTTCCAGTTTGCGCAACTCATCGCGTGTTTCTTTTTTTAAACCTTCACCATAATCCATCATTTTTACAATATCTTTAAACGCTGCATAAGGGATGGCTAATTCATCTATGTCATCTAAAGTGACATGCAAATCAATGTCTTCTGGTCTATGATCTTTTAATTTTGTAACAAAGTCCGGTTCTGTGACAAAAGGTGAGGACATACCAACCATATCTGCATTTTGTAGGGCGTCTAATGCACTTTCAGGAGAATTAATCCCACCGCTAGCAATAAGAGGGACACGTCCATTAATATATTTATAAACGACTGCATTAACATACTTACCTTTATGCTTACCCTCTGAGCGCACTTTGTTTTGGTAAATTTGGCGACCCCAACTGGCAATTGCTAAGTATTGAATATCGGCAGTTTTTAACACCCAGTCTAAATGACGATTAAATTCACTAACAGTATAACCTACCTTACTACCACGCGTTTCTTCTGGTGTCGCACGGTAACCTAAGATAAACTGAGGTGGTGCTTCTCGATCAATAACAGCTTGAACCGCTTTTAATATTTCCAATTCAAAACGGGATCTATTCTCTAAAGTTTGACTGCCATAGGTATCAGTTCTTAAATTAGAAAAAGTAGAGAAAAAGGTTTGTATTAATAAACGTTGTGCAGCTGAAATTTCAACGCCATCAAATCCTGCTTTAATCGCTCGAGAAGTCGCATCGGCATATTGTTGTATTACTGATTTAATTTTGTCTTTAGACATAGATAATACTTCATGTTTGATTGGTGTGTTTAACGTCATAGCGCTTGGACCATAGACTTGCCCAAAATTTAAAATGGCTTGGTTTGAAAAACGACCAGCATGCGTAAGTTGTAGTATAGCTTTATTGCCACTTTGTTTCATCGCATTAGCTAATGTGGTTAACCCTGGAATACAACGATCATCAGTAATACTAAATCCATATTCAAATAATTGTCCGTAGGGTTCAATGTAGGCAGCTCCAGTAACTTGAAGTGGCGCAGAATGTGCGCGACGGCGCGCATACTTAATGTCTTGTTCTGTAATATGGCCATCTTGTGTGGAAGAATTGGTCGTCATTGGAGATAAAACAAAACGGTTATTTAAAATAACCCCGTTCGGTAATGTCAATGGTTCAAATAATGCATCATAATTAGTGTTCATAACTAAAACCTCTATCTTCGTTGTAATAATTAATTTTAAAGTAACACTTAATGAGATTAGGGTCAAAATAATTAAAAAAGTAGAGAATTTTTCAAGCAAAATCTAACAAAAATTCTCTATATGGGTTATCCTATTAGATGAGGATAATGTATTGGATTTATCTTAACTGAAAGTGGTTAGATACTCAAATATACTTACTTAAAGGATGGACGTTAACAAAGCGTATCGTATGATGTATGATTAGTGGAGGTGGTATTTCAAGTGGTCCAATTTAATGTGTTAGATTACGCTATCATTGATGAAGGCAAAACTGCTGAAGATGCCTTACAAGATACTATTCGCTTAGCACAGTTAGCTGACAAACTCGGTTATAAGCGTTTTTGGATGACAGAACATCATAACGTTCCAGCATTTGCATGTAGTAGTCCAGAATTGTTAATGATGCAAATATTGAATAAAACAAAAAAAATTCGTTTGGGTTCTGGTGGGGTCATGTTACCTCATTATAGTCCATATAAAGTAGCTGAGAATTTTCGTATGTTAGAAGCATTACATCCCGGCCGAGTTGATTTAGGGATAGGCAATAATGCAGGTACATCATATGTGAAAGAAGCTATGAACGAAACCAAAGCACGCTTTTTAGACTACGGGCAGTCTATTGAAGACGTCCGTCAGTATTTAACAGAACAGCAAACTAAACAACGACATGACCATGTTGTAGCGCAACCAAGCACAAGTACCATTCCTCAGATGTGGTTACTAAGCACGAGTGTGGCATCTGCTAAAAAAGCAGGTGCACAAGGCATGGGGTACACGTTAGGTACATTTTTGCTACCTAGCGCTAACGCTATAGATAGAGCGAAAGATAGCGTCGATATCTATCGTGATGCATTTCAACCCTCTTCATTGAATATGGATGCAACTGTGATGGTCACTGTTTTTATTGCTTTAGCTGATACAGAAGAAGAAGCTAAAGCTTTAGGTAAAAGCCTAGACATTTGGCTATTAGGTAAACAACAATTTGCTGAGTTTGAACACATGCCTACAATTGATACAGCAAACGCGTATCACCTAACAGAGCGGGATAAGCGCCAAATAACTCAAGGCCGTGCGCGTATGATTGTTGGTACCAAAGATACTGTAAAACTACGATTAGATAGTATGATACAAAAATTTGACGCTGATGAAGTGATGGTGGTGCCTTTAATACCAGGTATCGAAGCGCGTTGTCGAGCAATTGAATTACTTGCAGAAATATATTTATAATGATTTATGAAAGGAAGTTATGATTATGAAAAAATTAGCGAATTATTTATGGGTAGAAAAAGTAGGAGAGCAATATGTTTATAGTATGACACCAGAATTACAAGATGACATTGGTACAGTTGGTTATGTTGAATTTATGGGTAATGATGATATTGAAGTAGACGATGAAATTGTTAGTATCGAGGCTTCTAAAACAGTGCTAGACGTTCAATCTCCTTTAGCAGGCAAAATTGTAGAACGTAACACCAAAGCTGAAGACGAACCGACAATTTTAAATTCAGAAAAGCCAGAAGAAAATTGGTTAATTAAATTAGAAAATGTTGACGAAGCAGCATTTAATGCACTTCCAGAGGCATAATATATGCAACAACAAGAACGTTTATCGTATTTAATTGAATACTTATGGCGTGAAGCTTATGGTGAAGCTACATTAGACCTGCCAGAGAGTGACACAGCCCAATGGGAAATGTATAGGGGACTTGCAAATATAAGACCGCCTCAACCTATCTCTGAGATGTATTTAAATGTTCAAGATGCGTTTTTACAAACGTATAATAATCATTTTATGACTACTATGGACACATTATCGCCATCTATAGGCGATGATGTGTTTTTATGGCAAGGTGATATTACCCAATTAAAAGTAGATGCTATCGTGAATGCAGCTAATAGTCGGTTATTAGGCTGTTTTGAGCCTAATCACAATTGTATTGATAACATTATCCATACAAAAGCAGGTGTACAGTTACGTTTAGCGTGTCATGAACTTATGGAACAACAAGGTAAAAAAGAAGGTATAGGCAAAGCTAAAATAACTTCAGGATATAATCTCCCTGCTCAACATGTTATTCATACAGTAGGACCACAAATCCATAAATTACCAGTCTCAAACATGAATAAGGATTTGTTGGCACGTTCTTACCGTAGTTGTTTAGAAATTGCAGAACAACATCATTTAGATAGTATTGCGTTTTGTTGCATCTCTACAGGGGTGTTTGGCTTTCCGCAAGTAGAAGCGGCAAAGATTGCTATTGATACTGTATTGGCATATAAAAAAGAGCATAACATCGATATGAATATTATTTTTAATGTGTATACTGATACAGATGCTCAATTATACAAGGAGGAACTAAAACGTTATGACTGAATCAACATGGCGTGCCATATCAACCAATCATAATAGTCAATCTGATGTTTTAGCAGAAGCTATCAATGAAGCAGATGCAGTGGTTGTTGGTATCGGCGCAGGTATGTCGGCATCAGATGGTTTTACTTATATTGGCAAAAGATTTACTCAAAATTTTCCAGACTTTATAGAAAAGTACGGTTTTTTTGATATGTTACAAGCAAGCCTCCATACATTTGAAAGTTGGCAAGAATATTGGGCCTTTCAAAGTCGGTTCGTTGCATTGAATTACTTAGACCAACCAGTAGGTGCTTCGTATATCGCATTAAAAGAAATACTAAAAGACAAAGCACATCATATTATTACAACAAATGCAGATAATGCATTTGCAGTAGCTAATTATGATTTAAATAAGGTGTTTCATATTCAAGGAGAATATATTCTTTGGCAATGTAGCCAACATTGTCACGCAGAAACGTATAGAGATGATGCAGCTATCCGTCAAATGGTTAAAGCACAATCTAATATGGAAGTACCACGCGAACTTATGCCGCATTGTCCAAAGTGTGATGCACCAATGGAAATAAATAAGCGAAAAGCACAAGTAGGGATGGTTGAAGATGCAGATTTTGAAGCACAACTCAAGCGTTATAATCAATTTCTCGAAAACCATAAAGAAGGCAAAGTGTTATATTTAGAAATCGGTATTGGGTACACAACACCGCAATTTGTGAAACATCCATTTCAGCGAATGACACGCCATAATCCCGATGCACTATTTATGACGTTGAATAAAAAAGCGTATCGTATACCGCAAAACATACGTAAAAGAACAGTACATTTAACTGATGATATTTCGACATTAATTACAGAAGCAAATAATAAATTAACTAAGTAGGAGAAAGTTATGTATTTAATTGAACCAATTCGAAATGGCGAATATATTACGGATGGCGCTGTTAGTACAGCAATGCAGGTCTATGTTAGTCAAAATATATTTTTAGACGATGATATTTTATTGCCTTATTACTGCGACCCCAAAGTAGAGATAGGTCGTTTTCAGAATACAGCAGTAGAAATTAATCAAGATTATGTAGATGCGCATGACATACAAGTTATGCGTCGAGAGACAGGTGGCGGTGCGGTTTATGTAGATCGCGGTGCGGTAAATATGTGTTGTCTATTACAAAATGATAATTCGATTTACGGCGATTTCCAAAAATTCTATGAGCCAGCAATTAATGCACTACATCATCTTGGAGCTACTGAAGTCGTCCAAAGTGGGCGTAATGATTTAGAAATTAATGGCAAGAAAGTTTCGGGAGCTGCGATGACCTTAATACAAGGCCGTATCTATGGAGGCTATTCTCTCTTATTAGATGTCGATTATGAACCTATGGTCAAAGTATTAAAGCCCAACCGTAAAAAAATTGAATCAAAAGGTATTAAATCCGTAAGATCAAGAGTTGGAAATATACGAGATTACTTGGCGGCAGCATATCAAGATGTTACCATACACGAATTTAAAGATTTGATGGTTGAACAATTATTAGAATTAGACGATATCAATAATGCTAAACGTTATGAATTAACAGAAAAAGATTGGCAAGCTATTGATGAAATGGTCGCTTCAAAATATAAAAACTGGGAATGGAATTACGGGCGTTCCCCACGTTATGAATATAATAGAGATGCAAAATTAGCAGCCGGCACAGTTGATATTACACTTTCAGTTGAAAAAGGCCGCATTGCTGCATGCCGTATTTATGGTGATTTCTTTGGTCAAGGTAATATTAAAGAAGTAGAGCAACAACTCATTGGTGTACGAGTCATTAAAGCAGATTTACTCGAGGCTTTAAGTGCAATCGATGTTGCTTACTATTTTGGTAAAACTTCTGCTGAAGAACTTGTAGATTTGATATTAAGTTAAAATATTAAGCGATGTTGAAGTGGGCATGACATTTTTTTGAATAAATAGATTACATCCTGCTTTTTATTAAACTAAAAATTTGAGCAGTGACTGATTTAGAAATTGTTTTATGGGTAAACAAATATTAAGCTATTATTTATTGCTTAAGGAGGTTTAATATTGGATAAACAACAAGTTATAGAGGCTTTAAATAAACATGGTCGAATTATTATTGAAACAACAGAGCATGACCGTATAAAGGTGAGCAAGGTTGAAGATAACGACGATAAACAATATATACACGTATTAGAGCCTAAAGAACAAACTATAGAGGTTGCTAAAATAACTGACGTTCAAGAAAATAATTTTAACCAGTTATAAATCTTCTGAGCAGAGAGATTAAGAAGTGTCCCTAGAATGGGATGCTTTTTTATTTAATTTTTATAAAAAATTGAGAAATGTTATAAGTGATGCACAAACTTTAATTATATAAACTATTAATATAAAATAGAGAAATATCAGTCATTATTTAGACACATATGATATAACAATTAAAATGACAATGAAAAGAGGATGGTTATGAACATTGGTATAGTTGGAGCAGGTAAAATTGTCAAAGAAGCACTGCCAGTTATGTCAGAAATACCCGAAATAAAAATAAAAAGTATAGTTACAACTGGTCGTAACTCGGGTAATGTCGCTCAATTAAAAGAACGATTTGAAATAAAGTCTGTTTTTGAAGACTATCAAGCATTTTTAAAAGATGAAAGTATAGATACGATTTATTTAGCTGTACCGAATCACCTTCATTTTGATTATGCGCGTAAAGCGATAGTAGAAGGTAAACATGTGATTTGTGAAAAACCATTTACATTAACTAAATCAGAGTTAATCGCTTTAAAAGATTTAGCGGCAGAGCGTGGCGTGATTATCATTGAGGCAATTACGAATTTATATTTAAGTAATTATGACGTGTTAAAACAATCTATCTCAGAAATTGGGAATTGTAAGATTGCTCAATTTAACTATTCACAGTACTCTTCAAGATATGATGATTTTAAAAAAGGTATGATTCAGCCTGCATTTGACCCAAAACAAGGTGGGGGCGCATTAATGGATATCAATGTTTATAATATTCACTTAGCATTGGCTTTATTTGGTGAGCCCAGTAAAGTAGCATATTATGCAAATGTAGAAAATAATATTGATACATCCGGAATTTTACAACTAGATTATGATAGCATGAAAGTTGTCTGTATCGGAGCTAAAGATTCTAATTCAGATAATCAATCTTATATCCAAGGAGATCAAGCAACTATCCATATTAAAGGACCAACGAATGAATTAAAGGCATTTGAGCTAAAATACCATACGGGCGGCACACAGTATTATCAAGTCAATCTACATAACCACCGGATGTATGAGGAATTTGTGAAAATTGAGCAAGTTATCCGTAATCAAAATACTGAATTTGCTTTAAAACAATTAGAACATAGTATTTGCGTGGTAGATGTTTTAGAGAAGGCGTTATCAAGCGCTAACATTAATATAGGTCCATCTATTAAGTGAAATTTAAAAAATCAGTATATAAATAGCTGAGCAAGGCAATGAATTCTTTTAAAAAATTGAATTTTTGTCTTGCTCTTTTTTATGGTCCCCCCTCGTGACACACAATAGTAATTCGCCTTGCTTAAAATATTAAAATAATATATCGTAGGTAGTGTGAAATATAATAATATTAAAAAATCTTTTTTTAGTAAAATATTTGGGGATGAGGTTGTAAGTCGATGCGCGTATGGAAATTTCTAACAATTATATTGGCAATGGCACTAGTAATGTCTGCTTGTAACAATGATAATGATTCGAACAATGAGAAAAATAGCAGTAAAGATAAGAAAACAAGCCAATCAAGCAAAGATACATATAGTAAAATCGATTATCCGAAAGATGGTGTAAAAGGCATTTATGTTGCGCCAGGCGCAACAAGTAATGAACAATTTGATGAACTGGTTAAATTCATAAACGATACGGAATTGAATGCGATGGTTATCGATGTCAAAGATGACGAAGGTAATATTACGATGGATTTGAAAAGCGATAATAAATTAATTCGTAGTAATACTTTAGACCGAATAGATGCCAAAAAAATCATCAAAGAAATGGAAAAAAATGATATCTATCCAATTGCGCGTATTGTTACATTCAAAGATTCAAAACTATCAAATCAAAGACCTGGCTGGTCATTTAAAACATCTGAAGGTAACGTATGGGAAAATGAAGGGGGAGACAGTTTCACAAATCCATTTAATGTTAATGTATGGGACTATAATCTAAATGTAGCAAAAGAAGCCGCCAAGGCAGGATTTAAAGAAATACAATTTGATTACGTCCGTTTTCCAGAAGGATTCGAAAATAAAGATCAATCATTACAATATTCGAGTGGTAAATACGAAGAGAGTGGATTGAATAAGGTTGAACAACGGGTAGATACGATTACAGAATTTTTAAAATCAGCACGTAAAGATTTGAAATCATATGATGTTCAAACGTCTGCAGATGTATTTGGGTACGCAGCTACAGTTAAAGAAACACCAGGTATTGGACAAAGCTTTCCCAAGATTGCTAAAAACGTCGATGTTATTTCATCGATGATTTATCCATCACATTGGAACCCTGGTGATTTTGGATTAGGAAATCCAGATACAGAACCATATAAAACTATAGATCGCTATTTAGATAAAGAAAAAGAAGCACTTAAAGGGATAGATAGCCAAAAAGTTAAATCTCGTCCATGGCTTCAAGATTTTACAGCTTCTTACTTAGGTGAGGGGCGTTATAAAGTGTATGATAAAGATGAGGTAACAGCACAAATCCAAGCGCTAAAAGATCATGGTATTGATGAATTTTTATTATGGGATGCATCAGGTAATTATACAAAAGGTGCGGATTATAGCCCGGAAAAATATTCGAATCCAAATGCTAAACAGTCTGATCATAAAAAAGATAAATAATGATATTAAAAACCCCACTCAATGTATAATCTGTGCTCTAAAAGTTAAACTGAAAATGTAACTTTTAGAGTCTCAGTATAGTAATTGGTTCAGTGGGGTCTTTTTCTAATGAAATTTCAACCAATTTGTATGTGTTTTTGAATTTCTTGGTTGATATGGTCATATACTTGTACAAAAGGTGTGTTTGATTGAATAGCAGCGTTTCGTACATCTTCAAATTCGGGTTTTGCTTTAATGATTTTATCGTTTAACATAGCAGTTTTTACTAAAATAGCACCATAGCTAGTATGAACCGTTTCGAATTGTCTATGAAGCACTTTACGATTAACTGTATAACTTCTGACGCCTAGAGAAGTTGTGTTTTTAAGGACATAGTCTTCAAAAAATGACGCGTTTTCAATTTTGCTAATGATAGTAAGCTTTGTTGCGGGTCTACTTTTTTTCATAGTAATCGGAGTAAAGTAGGCATCTAACGCGCCATCTTCAAATACTTGTTCAAGAAAATAACTTAACATTTCTGCAGACATATCGTCTATTTGACATTCAATGACTTGTACTTGTGTTGGTGTGTTATCTTTTGTTTTAAATTGAATTGCCCTTAAGATATTTGGAAAGTCGAAATTTTTTGTTCCACAACCATAACCAATATGATCTATTGTGATAGAAGGTAAAGGGCCAATTTTAGACGCTAATGCTTTAATAAAAGCTGCGCCTGTTGGTGTGGTTAATTCACTATCAATTTCGAACGAAGCAAGTGGGATACCTTTCAAAATTTCAGCAGTCGCCGGCGCCGGAACCGGATATAGTCCATGAGCGATGTTTACTTTACCGCCTCCCGTTGGTATAGGAGAAGCGTATATTTCATCAATATTTAAATTTTCTAAAGCAAGACATCCACCAATAATATCAATAATAGAATCCATAGCGCCAACTTCATGAAAATGGGCATCTTCTACTGACATGCCATGAATTTTAGCTTCTGCTTGAGCAATGGTATTAAATATTTTTTGGCTACGCATTTTGACTCTATTTGGTAAATGGCTATTTTGTATTATTTTAAAAATATCAGAAGCAGTTCTATGATGATGCGCTTCATTAAATTCTATATTTAAGTATTTGGCTTGAATGCCTTTTTTATTCTGATTTGAAAATTGCATTTGAAACTCATTTAACGGTAAACGTTGTAAATGAGTTTCAATATAAGCGACGTCTGCGCCTAAATCTACAAGTGAAGATAAAAGCATATCACCAGCAATACCAGCGTGGCAGTCTAAATAAATTGCATTTGTCATATAAAATCACTCCATCTTTGAATGGTGCTCTAGCATATTGATAATCATGGCAGCGTTATACCCTCCACCAAAGCCATTGTCAATGTTAAGGACGCTTGTACCAGGCGCACAAGAATTAACCATAGAAAGTAGCGTCGTGACCCCGTCTAAATTAGCACCATATCCAATACTGGTTGGTACTGCGTACACAGGATGATCAACTAAACCAGCAACGACACTCGACAACGCACCCTCCATGCCGGCAACTACTACAGAAACATTGCAGGCGCGTATATCCTCAATATGGGCGAAAAGTCGATGTATACCTGAAACGCCAACATCGTAAAATCGTTTTACTGATATCCCCATCACTTCTGCTGTCACGGCGGCTTCTTCAGCAACAGGGAGATCAGAAGTACCAGCGCAAATAATGGCTGTTTGCCGTTCGGTTTTGTGTATATAATTTAAGCGTGTACACACAATATTTGCTGTTGCATGGTATTCTAACTGAGGATATTTTGTAATAATAGTATTCGCTTTTTCACTATTTATTCTAGTAATTAATACCGTTTCCTCGTGTAATAATAGTGAGTGAATAATCTTAATCAAATGTTTTTCAGTTTTGCCTTCCCCAAATATGACTTCGGGAAAACCTTGCCGTTTGCTTCGATGCAAATCAATCTTTGCAAAACCTAATTCATCATATTGATTTAATTCAGCTTTAGCATCAGAAACGGATAATTGATTTGTCTTTACAGCTTGCAGTAATGATTCAATGGAATCATAATGATCTGTCATAATTAAGCCACCTTTATGTTATTAAATCAGTCATGGGTATGCATAACTTCGTTCATACTACCTGTACGATAACCTTCTAAATCGATTGTTACATAATCAAATCCAAGTTCTTTAAGATATAGAGTAATTTGATTTCTGTGTTGGATAATGGTAGGAATATCAGTTTCATCAACTTCAATACGTGCTATATTATGATGATAACGTACTCTAACGTGATTTATATCCAAGCTAAGAATGTATTTTTCAGCTTCATTCACTTTGCTTACTTTATTAAAACTTAAAGGTTCTCCATAAGGAATACGAGAAGCTAAGCTGCAAAGTGCTGGTTTGTTCCAAACAGGAAGATCGTGTAATTTGCTCAATTCTCGTACTTCATCTTTATAAAGATCGGCTTCTTGTAAAACACTTCTCACCCCAAATTCAGTTCTTGCTTTAAGTCCAGGTCTGAAATCTGAAATGTCATCCATAATCATGCCATCTAGAACATAATGAAACGCATTATTTTTTCTTAATTCTTCAAGTTTTGCATACAATAAATATTTACTGTAATACCAACTGTCAGGTGTATTTTCAACAATGTGTGGTTCTTTTAATTCTGCAATTTCAGTTTCTATAATATGTGCATTTAGTATGTGTCCTAATTGTATAGCTTGATTAAATTCTTCATTTCTAAACAATTCAGATTTAACAATAACTGCTTTGACATTACTGCTGCCTAATACATCAATTGCTTTTTTTAAGACAAGGCTACTATCTACACCGCCCGAAAAAGCGACTATCACTTGCTTCATTTCTTTTAAGATATTTTCAAGTCTTTCTTCTTTATTTTGTATTTGAATCATCATTTAAATTGCCTCCTTAATAATTACTTTAAAACTTAAATATTACGATTCTACGTAAGGTATGGTTAGTGGGCCGAGTGGCATAACACCAATCGTCATATCTTTTCCATATTTTTCTTCTAAAGATTTTAATGTTTTTTCGACATTTGAAACTGGATGTAACATAGCATCTTTTGCTTGTTGGTCGGTTAATTTGGAGTATAAATAAACATGTGCAAAAGTTTGAATTACGGCTTGTTTTTGTACTTGCCATTGGTCTAACATAGCAAAGTTAGGGTCGTTGATCATTTCAACAAGTGCTTTAGGTGTGTCTGCCATTTTAAGTATTTCTGCATAATTACCATGATTTGGAAAACCATCGCTACATTCAGATAACATGATGATACTGCCACCCTTTTTAACCACTTTATGAGCGGCACTCATGCCTTTGACTGTTTGATATAGGTTTTGATCTAGCGGGTAACCTGAATTAGAAGCGATGACCACATCAAAACGATGATCACATCTAAACATAGCGTGCTTTTTAGCATAGGCACATCCTTTATCATGTGCTTTATATAATTCACCAGCAAATACTTCTGTAATTTCCTTTTCTTTATTCAACGTGACATTTAACATAAAATCAGGTTTGCACATTGCGTTAATTTCTCTCGTCATATCTTGTACTGGATTATCTGTCATATTGCCCCATGTTGAGCGGATATCGCCAATCATTTTAGCATTGTGAAACGTCATAATTGTGTCTATGCCAGCAATACCAGGCATGATACCTTTTGGACCACCTGAAAAGCCGGCGAAAAAATGTGGTTCAATAAAGCCAGTTACAATTTTGAAATCAGAATCAACATAGTCTTTATTTAAATAAACATCACACCCGTATTTACTTTGGCCTACTTTTTTTAAAGTTTCTTTGTCATTACAATGGTTATGAACAATCCTAACATGATTAACAATATCCTCGCCGAGCATTTGTATTAATTCATCTCTAGTTTGGTCACGATGCGTACCAGTGCCATTAATAATAACAATATTTTCTAAAGGCACATGATCTAATGCTTCAATAATTAATGGTACGAGTACATGATTTGGAGTGGGGCGAGTGATATCGCTAATTACGATTGAAACCGTTTGGTTTGGTTGGACTAAATCACTCAGTGGTTCTGAATCAATAGGATGCTGCAATGCACTGCGTATCGCATCTATGTCGTTTTCAAGTGCAGGAATAGGGGTGGGTTCAATTAATACGCTATTGTCTGGTAATTCAACGTTAAGATTTGATTTGCCATATAATATTTCGGTTTTCAAATTTATTCATCCTCCTTATATGAAGCGCTTACATAAACGCGTGAACTGCGCTGTTCATTCGCATTAATAGATGATTTGTGAGTAAAATATTCATTTGTGCCATAAACACCTTTGTTTTTTTGATATTTATCTACCATAATAACAGCTATTGGACACAATATCGCTGTTGTTATGGCCGAAATTGAAATTTGTGCCGTAGCGAGTGGTGCTATTTTTTCTATCATGGCAAATTCATTTTGACTTAAATTGCCATTTGCTAAAGCAGTTGAAGCGGCTGCAACGACTGCTGCAGGTGTAGACACAGCATTACCCGCTGTAGAAGATTCAGAAATAGGGGCAATGACGCTTTTTTCTTTGAATAATTTAAAGGCAATGACGCCTGTAAATGCAGTACAAATAAAAGTTAATAATGCTAGTGTTAATTCGCCTGATAACACTGAAAAATTAAAGAATTCAGCTAAATTCATACCCGCGCCTAAAGAAAAAGCAAAAAAGGGAATAAGTATGGTTTCGCCTGGGCGTAAAAATTCTGAAATTTTAGGATCAAGATTTCCTAAAATCATTCCTATACTTAATGGTAACAAAACAGAAATAAATGAGATAATAGGAAATGTTGTACCAATAAACCCTAGTGAAATCAGCGTTAATAATGGACCGTCATTAATAGCAAGTATAGACAAACCGCCTACATCAGAACGATTGCCATATGTACTAGTTAAAGCAGCATACATGCCACTATTACTATTTGTCATTGCTGCAATAATGGCTATTGTAGATAATCCAAATAAACCATTCCAAGGGTCAAATAGCAAACCTAATAAAAGACCCACTGCTAGACCCGAAAAATATTTAGTTGTTGTTAATAGCATACCTTTTTTTAATGCTTTGCCGCCAATTTTTAAGTTCATTTGACTTCCTACACAAAAAATAAATAGAGCTATTAAGACAAGTGCGCTATCTTTAAATAATTCTTGTGAAAATCCACCAATTTGCAGCATTTCATAGTAGCCTTCTTCAGTTTTGGGGGCGCCTAAGGATTTTAACAAATTCATTATTGGCTTGAGATGCAATTGATCAATCGTATTGATAAAAGCCCCCAGTAATAATGGCACGACCATCAGCCCGCCAGGTATTTTTTCTATTGTATCCTTAATTCTCATAACAAACATCCCCTTAATATGTTAATGGTTATGGAAAAATGTACTTACAATATTCTTTGTTGTTTGTTTTATTAATTTTTCCGAATTTGAAAAGATTTCTGCTAATGACATAGGCCCATTACTTAAACTAAAAGCACTGATTACGCCAGTATTTTTTAAGTCTGTTATATCTATTTCTACAGCTCCCCCTATAAAAATAACAGGCACGTTATATTTTTGAGCACATTTTGCGATACCAATAGGTGCTTTTCCATAAAACGTTTGATAATCAATTTTTCCTTCCCCTGTAATAACTAGGTCAGCGCGCTTTACATATTTTTCAAATTGAATGTGTTCTATAACAACTTGAATACCATCTTTAAAATAACTAGGAAAAAATGCTTTGAATGCGCCCCCAAGACCACCTGCTGCACCAGCTCCTTTCAAGTCATGAAGTTTTATCCCAGTTGTATTTTCAACATGATTTGCCCAGTGATTAAGATTAAGGTCTAATTGCTTTATATCTTCTGGTGATGCACCTTTTTGTTTTCCAAAAATGAAAGATGCACCGTTTTGACCTACCAAAGGGTTTTGAACATCCGAAGCAATGATAAATTTACAATTAGCAATTCTAGAATCAAAATGTGTTAAATCAATATGATTTAAATTTTTTAATGCGCCACCGCCTAACGTTAATGAATGGTTTTTATTATCTGTTAATTCAGCGCCTAACGCTTGTAGCATACCTGCGCCCGCATCATTGGTTGCAGATCCACCTATAGCTAGGATAAATTTTTTATACCCTTTATTTAATGCATGTAGAATTAATTCGCCAGTTCCATATGTTGTCGTTACCAGTGGATTTAGTGCATCTTCACATAAATGTTTTAACCCGGAAGCTTCTGCCATCTCTATTACACAAGTATCGTTATTTATAACGCCGTATTGCGCAAGCACTTTTTCCCCTAAAGGTCCAGTAACATCAATCGAAGTAAGTACACCATTAGTTGCATTAATTAAGGCTTCTAATGTACCTTCGCCGCCATCTCCAACCGGTAAATCATGAATGATGGCTTTAGGAAATATGTCTAAAATACTTTCTTTCATATAGTTTGTTACTTCACTGGCTTTCATACTACCTTTAAATGAATCTGGTGCTAAAATAATTTCCATGATTATGTTGCTCCTTTTTAGAAAGCGTTTTCTATTACGTGTTCTTTTAGTGTATCGATTTCATTTTCTAGAAAATAGGGTTAAACTATACAAAATTAATATTCTAATTTTGTATAAAAATTATAAGGGAGTGAGAAAATGAATGTATTAACTGAAGAAATGGCTTCTTTCATAGTTAAAGAAACAGCTAAAAGAACTAGCAGTAATATTAATATTATGGATTACAATGGCGTGATTATTGCTTCCTTTGATCAAAAGCGTGTTGGTATTATACATGAAGGCGCTAGGCAAGTGTTGAAACAAAAAGAAACAGTAGTAATTACCCAAGAAGACAGTGTCTGCTTAAAAGGGACGCAAGCAGGTGTTAATTTGCCGATTATTTTTCAAGATAATATTGTGGGTGTCATAGGTATAACAGGCAATCCAGATCAATTAATGCATGTAGCAGATTTAGTTAAAATGTCTACAGAATTATTGTTGTATCAGAATTATTTTACATATGAATTGGAAGGGCAAATACGGACTCAAGAATTACTGATTGAAGAATTGTTAAAAAGTGAAGCTTCAAAATCATTTATACAATATTTGATAAAACACCTAAACATGAATTTATTGACTTTTAAAAAGTGCGTTATTATCGATATAGAAAAACAGATGTTTTCTAGAAATAGTATCGTTCGTTCACTCACTCGTAGTATAGATGGTCGCTCATTTACAATTGCATTCACAAATTACAATCGAATTGTCATTCTAGCTATGGATCAATCTACTTCAGAATTAGATAAAAAAATCAGTAATATATATCAAGTGTTTCAGGATCTTGAATTGAAAGTTTACATGGCTTCGAGTCTGATATTTAAAAATTTAAAAGATTTTAAAAATGCTTATGAAGAGTGCGAATTGGTATTTATGTTAAATGAAAACGGAGAAGCGATGACTTCATTTGAAGATATTGAAGAAAAAACATTGTTATACCAAATAGACGAAAATATAAGGCAGCGCTATAAAAAGAGAGTTTTAGGGGAGATGGATCAACTGAGTATAGATACGTTAAAAAGCTTCTTTTATAATGATTTAAATATTACAAAGACAGCAAAATATTTATACATTCATAGAAATACGCTGTTATACAGACTAGAAAAGTGTAAAAAAGAAACAGGTTTAAACCCTAAAAAGTACTCTGATGCGGTTAAGTTACAAATTGCTATGTGGTGTTGAGTAAATCATGTAAATGGATTAAGAGAAGGGGATTTAGCGAAATATGAGTAATAAAATAAAAATATTAACAACCATTGATAAAATTGAAGAAGTGACGCGGCTGTATTTTGTTAAAACGATAAAAAGCGCTTTACAAAAAACTGCCTCAACAATATAATTAAATTAAGTTATCACTTTTAAATACTATAAATTTTAAAAACGAATGTTTTTGAATGTGAAAAAAATTGTGATTAATCATAAAATCTATGAAAAAATGGCGCCATTTTGAATAATTAAGTGATAACACATACACTAATGGATTCTTAGTGAATTTTAAGATATTGGAAGTGAACCTTATGTAAAACAAGAAGAGCATCTATAATTTTAAAATGCTAAAGCATAACGCCGAAAATGTATACGCTATGATGTAGTATGTCATTCCGTTTGAGTATTATTTTGATAACATATTGAAATGTAGCTTTTAAAAAACCGCCCAATGATTATATATTAACCAGTTACCTACTTAAAAATAGTTTGTTATGCTATTTATGCCAGTTTAAATTATATTTTAAACTACTAACTACAAAAGTATTATAGTTCTTAACGCAAAACGCTCTATTTATCCTACTTATTTATTATTTTCCACTAATTAAACCAGTTTATATCAACAGTAATAATTGAATAGAATTAAGTGTGTTTCAATTTTATTAACTAAAGTGCTAATTGTAGTATGGTAGTTGATATGAAGACTACCTATGATATATCACTTATTTTATAAATCATAGTTGCATAGTGACATAATTGATATCTTAAATTTAAATATGGCAATAAACTGGAAAATTTAAAGTTCTAAGCAATACAGCGTCATGGTATTGCTTAGGCTTTTTTTATTTAATCTGAATTCAATCACTTTGGGGTTTTAAAGCAAAATAAGTATATAATAGTAATTTTTTAGTTGTTTTTTAGATTTTAATATGACATACTCAATAATAATTAGTATGACACATTAAAAGATTGAGGTGCTTTTGTATGTCAAAATATATTTATGCATTTGATGAAGGCAAAAAAGCAATGAAAGATTTATTAGGTGGTAAAGGTGCGAATTTAGCAGAAATGAAACGCTTAGGTTTACCTGTTCCCGATGGTTTTACACTGACGACGCAAGCATGTATTGAATATTTGAACCATGGTTCTAAACTTTCAGAAGAGGTTATGGAATCATTACATGAACAATTAGAAGCATTTTCCAAACGCACTAAAAAATCATTTTCTTCCGAAGAAGCGTTATTGTTAGTATCTGTAAGAAGTGGCGCGAAAATTTCTATGCCTGGTATGATGGACACAATATTAAATTTAGGGCTTAATGATAATAATGTTAAAATATTAGCAGAAAAGACGAACGATGAACGTTTCGCATATGATTGTTATCGTAGGTTGTTACAAATGTTTGGTGAAGTTGTATACGATATCCCGATGGCATTATTTGATACATATTTTAATCAATATAAATCGCGATATCATTATCAGAACGATGCAGATATTCCAGCTGAAGGATTGCGAGAAATTTGTGAGTATTATAAAAACGTATATTTAGAAGAGGCTTATAAACCATTTCCACAAGAACCTATTGTGCAATTGACTGAGGCTATTGAAGCAGTGTTTAAATCTTGGGATAACGACCGAGCGCGTGTATATCGTCAGTTAAATGAGATACCATATGGTATTGGTACAGCTGTCAATATTCAAGAGATGGTTTTTGGAAACAGTGGCAATCAAAGTGGTACTGGTGTGGCTTTTACACGCAATCCAGTTACTGGGGAAGCGAAATTGTTTGGTGAATATTTATTAAATGCACAAGGCGAAGACGTTGTGGCAGGTATACGCACACCAAAAAATATTGAGACTTTAAAAGTGCAGATGCCTCACGTTCACCAACAATTTTTAAAGGTTGCTCAACAATTAGAAATGCACTATAAAGATATGCAGGATATTGAATTTACAATTGAAAATGAGCAACTCTATATTTTGCAAACCCGAAATGGTAAACGTACTGCTAATGCAGCGATTCATATTGCGGTAGATTTAGTAGAAGAAGGGATTATTTCAAAAAAAGAATCTGTTATGAATGTTGAAGTAAAATCAATAGACCAATTACTGCATCCTAATTTTGATGATAATGCATTAGAAGCGGCTACTATTATTTCTAAGATGGGACTACCAGCGAGCCCTGGCGCAGCAAGCGGTCAAATCGTATTTTCGGCTGAAACTGCAAAATTAAAAGCTGAGCAAGGAGCGCATGTTATATTGATGAGGCCTGAAACTTCTCCTGAAGATATTGAAGGTATGATTGCAAGTAAAGCAATTGTTACGACACATGGTGGCATGACGTCTCATGCAGCAGTTGTCGCAAGAGGGATGGGGAAATGTTGCGTGACAGGATGTTCGGATATTGAGATTAATATCATAGATAAAAAAGTAACATATCCAAATGGTACATTAAATGAAGGTGATATTATTTCAGTCGATGGTGCTAAAGGTGACATTTATTTGGATGAAGTTAAAACAACGAAGGCTGAAAGAAGCAAAGACTTTGAAACGTTTATGCAATGGTCAGAAGAAGTGGCAAGGTTAGACGTACGTATGAACGCAGAAACGCCCCAAGATATTCAAGCGGGTTACCAATTTGGAGCGAAAGGTATCGGTTTAGTCCGTACTGAGCATATGTTCTTTGGGGCAGAACGTTTAATTGAAATGAGACGGTTTATCTTATCTTATACACAAGAAAATAGGATTAATGCTTTAAATAAGATTAAGCAATATCAAAAAGAAGACTTTGAAACAATATTAAAACTGTCGGGCGAACGTCCAACTATCATTCGTTTGCTGGACCCGCCACTACATGAATTTTTACCTAAATCAACAGAGGAAAAACACAGTGTTGCGCGTCAGCTTAATGTATCTGTTTCAGAATTGGAACACTATATAGCAAGTTTAAATGAAGTGAATCCTATGTTAGGTCATCGTGGTTGTCGTTTAGCTATAACTTATCCAGAACTTTATATCATGCAAGCAGAAGCTATTGTCGAGAGTGCTTTGAAACTGAAACAACAAGGCATTGATTGCCAACCTGAAATTATGATTCCGCTTGTTTCTTCTGTGTCAGAGTTTACAACATTAAAAGCACAAATCATAGATAAAATAGAAAGATTAGAAATTGAAATGGATGAAAGCGCGCATTACTTGCTTGGCACTATGATTGAAACACCGAGGGCGTGTCTAATTGCTGAAGATTTAGCAAAAGAATGTGACTTCTTTAGTTTTGGGACAAATGATTTAACGCAATTAACATTCGGTTTCTCACGTGATGATGCTGGTAAATTTATAAATGCATATTCAGAACAAGGTATATTAGATATAGACCCATTCCAAACATTAGATTTAGAGGGTGTAGGGCAATTAATTCAACGGACGACAGAACAGGCGAAATCTGTAAATCCGACGATTAAAATAGGTGTGTGTGGAGAGTTAGGCGGAGACCATAGATCCATACAATATTTTAACCAATTAGAATTAGATTATGTTTCTTGCTCACCGTTTAGAGTGCCCGGTGCCTTACTATCTACGGCACAAAGTGAAGTCAAAGGTGGTAGATTACGTGTCCAATGATTTTGAGCAATTACAACTAAGCCTATTTGTTGTATCCGACTCAATCGGAGAAACTGCACAACGTATGATTAACGCAACATTAACGCAGTTTCCGGATATAGTTCATGTTGAGATAAAAAAGTTTCCTTTTATCAAAAATCACGATGAATTACTTAATGTGCTTTCATTAGCCAAAAAACGCGGCGCAGTGGTTGTAACGACTTTAGTGAATCCAGAATTTAATAAAAGAGGCCGGCAATATGCACTTGAACAACAAATTCCATATGTTGATTACATGTCGGATTTAATCGGTATTATTCAGCGACGAACGAATTGTTCACCAATTTTAGAAAGTGGTGCATTACGCAAATTAGACGAAAATTATTTTAAAAGAATTGAAGCCATAGAATATGCTGTTAAGTATGATGACGGAAAACATTTTACTGACATAGAAGAAGCGGACGCTTTAATCATAGGTGTTTCTCGTACTTCAAAGACACCACTTAGTATGTATTTAGCAAATAAAGGATATAAGATAGCAAATATCCCTTTGGTACCAGAAGTGGATATACCAGATGAGGTTTTTAGACATAAAGAACTCAAAATATTTGGTTTAACAGCCAAACCTAATTATATTTTAAATATTCGGAATGAGCGCGTGAAGATATTGGGATTACACGGGCCAACTGATTATAATAGTATTGACCGCATCAAGGAAGAATTGATGTACGCCGAAGAAATGTTTGCCAAGTTGAATGCAATTGTAGTTAACACTGAACATAAATCTATAGAGGAATCAGCATTCTATATAGAAAGATTTTTATAGCGTGCAGAGATGAACGAATAGAAAGTCGTATTTAAGACTGCCCGCATGACTATAATATAAAAAGTCATGCGGGTCATTTTATGTTAGCTTTTAATCTTTATACGTACGTGTAATCTTGGCTTTGGATATCATATATATTATCCATCCAGCAATAGCAGCAATCGTAGCAAAAATTAACAATTGATAAGTTAACTCTGAATTTTCAGGGAGAGATTGATGTATGACAAACGGGATTAAGTAATTATTTATATTGAAGACAATAAACATAGCAAATGCAAATATGAAACTTCCTTTACGTGCTTTTTTAATATATCGTTGGTATCCCTTTTTAGAATCGACTTCAAAACGATCTATTTTTTTATTGCGAAGTGAAGAAGTAAACACAATCGAAGCTGCGGTTTATGCAATCATTGCAAGTATACTAACGACTGGAATTTGTTTTAGATACATAGAAACAAAGATGTCCAATGTGGAAATAATCAAAGTGCCCCAAAATATCCATACATATAGTTTGGCATATATATTTAATAACACTTTCCGTTCATATTCATCTGTATATCTATAATTTGGAATTAAGCGGAGTATTTTTTCGTTAGTCAATATCAGCGTCCTCCTCTTTTTTTATTAATTTTACACGTGAGTCTTTTGCAACGGTAAAAATAGCCCACATTAAAAATGGTAAATAAGTACTTATATTGAATAAATAACTAAAATTCAAGGGATTACCTGCCAGGATAGGTGCAACGATAGTTGCGGTAACTGGCATATAAATTAAAGCAATAACTAAGAAAATAATTCTTTTATTCCGTGTTTCTTTGAGCAATTGATGATATGTATATTGATCATGTACTTCGATTTCTACGGGGTCAGCGCTGAATTGGTTCATGCTCACTCTACAAAATAAAATAATAATTAATAGTACACCGCCAATGGTGAACGGAGATGAAAATGCGCGTTCAATATCTAGAAAAATAGATAAATATACTAAAGCTAATAGTGTATATAAAGCAATGATAGCAATTTTTGCCATTAACTTATCTATTTCATGCCGCTGGTACTCATCTGGTATACCAATTAAACCAGCAAAATTTTGATAAATCCATTTGTCTTTTTTATTCATTCGTTTCTTCCTCCCAAAATAAATCGTTTAACGTGACATTTAACACTTTCGCAATATGTATACATAAGTTTAATGAAGGATTGTACTTGTTATTTTCAACCATATTAATCGTCTGTCGTGAGACACCTGATGAACGTGCTAAAGAAAGTTGAAATATTTTTTGTTGGATTCGATAATGTTTTACTTTGTTCAATTTACGGACTCACTGCCTTTTTTATAGTTAGAATGATGTGATTATGTCAAATATATATGACATAATTTTTGCGGTAAAGGCAATATAAAATGAAAATATATTTATAGTTATTTTATTAACTTTATTATTGAATATGAATTGATCTATACAAAAATAGAGAACAAAACAGAATTCATATTTTGTGAAATGAATTCTGTCCCGCTCCCTATCTGTTGGCAATAGTTCATTGAATTGGCCTATATTAGTATTAAATAATTATCTATACACACTAGAAGTGGCGACAGGAGGTGAAAAGGTATGTTTAGAGAGATCAATGTTTGTTATTCTCGTTTATATTTATGGATGGTTTCGAATACAGTTTGTATATATCAATTTCAATAACTATGGCGTTTGATAATGAATTGTGGCAGTAAATGTAACAACGTCTTTGGTTGGATTACAGTAGCTATGAGCTACATCACTGTTAAAACGAAAAGCTTGGTTATTGCTAATTGTATAAGTGGTTCCATCGACTTCAATTTTTAAACTGCCTGTGTTAACAATGATAAATTCTTCTGATTGCACATGGTGTGCATCGGAGTCCATTTTGCCACCAGGTTGAATTTCCATTTTAAACATTTCAAAGTGATTCTTATCATTATATGGAAAATAAGGATAGATTTTAATGTTGTCATCCATAATAGGTACGATGTCTGACTCGTCTACAAAATCTACACACTCTTTTTTTGTTGATGTAAGTTCAGAAAGAGAGAGGTGTAACCCGTTGGCAATTTTCCATAACGTAGTAATGGTTGGATTGGACACGCCTTTTTCAATTTGGCTCAGCATATTTTTGCTAACACCAGTTAAATTAGACATTTTATCTAAACTAAGTTGATGTTTACTACGATAATCAGCAATATTTTTGGCAATGATATTTTGAATATTATACAAGTGAATCGCTCCTATTTACATTATAACGTACATATTGTACCATATATAATGTTATTTATGAAAATAGTTAAGTAAGGTGGACAAAATGGAAAATAATAGAAAAGTAAAACCGATTAATTGGTTATTATTTATAGGCATATTGCTTGTAGGCGCGAATCTTAGGGCGCCTATTACTTCGATTGGTGTTGCGTTACCTGATATTAAACACGACTTAGCCATGTCTAATAGTGCGGTTAGCGTGATTACAGTAGTACCATTGATTGCATTTGCAATTGTTTCATTATTTGCTGCGAAAACAAGTAATCGCTTTGGATTAGAGAAAACGATTTTTGTAGCTTTATGGTTGATACTGATTGGTGTTATTGTACGTTCAGTCATAGGTATTTCATGGCTGTATATAGGTACGGTTCTTATCGGTATTGGTATTGGTTTTGGCAATGTACTTGCGCCCGCTGTTATTAAAGCGAAGTTCCCCTTACATATAGGTATTATGACGGGTTACTATACAGTGGTTATGAATGTATTTGGAGGGCTATCTTCCTATGGAACAGCGCCACTTGTCAAAGCATTTAATTACAACATTGCTATTAGCGTGATAGGTGTGATTACGCTGATAACAATCATTATATGGATGTTTCAATTAAATACTAAGCAAGATACAACAGCCTCCGTACCACAAGAGAGTGTTAATGTTTGGAAGTCTCCGTTATCATGGCAAATCACCATGCTTATGGGCGGGCAATCACTGATTTTTTATTCGTTAATCAATTGGTTACCTGCGTACTTATCTCAAAATGGTATGTCGATTAATGAAGCAGGCATGTATTTATCTATAATGCAAATAGCAATTATACCTTTAACGTTTATTACTCCAATTTTTGCTACTAAAATGAAGTCGCAATTCCTATTAACATTTTTGACTGGGGTTTGTTTTGTGATTGGCGTCTCGATTATGTTGTTTAAACCAGAATTTGCTCTCATTTCAACAGTATTAATCGGTGTTGCTAGTGGTATAGCATTTGGCCTAGTAAACACATTCTTTAGTTTGAGAACTGAACATAGCCAAACATCAGCTAAGTTGTCAGGTATGGCGCAATCAGTAGGTTATATATTTGCTGCTGTTGGCCCATTATTGTTTGGTGTATTACATGATGCAACAGGCAAATGGATGGCATCATTAAGTATTTTATTAATCACTTCATTGTTAATCACATTATTTGGATCACAAGCTGGTCGTAATCGTACGATAGAGAAAACGATGGAAGAATAGACAGTCTATTTTAAATATTGTACGATATTTTGTAACGTACTTTAGCTTGGTATTTAATACATTTAAAATAGTTGAGCTTAATAAATTGTGCTGCATTTTAATATACAAAATCACAAAAAGTACTTAGTATTCATTAATAATTAATAAACATGATGAGGTGTCTGTATGCAATTAATATTTGATCCAAGTGTAAGCCCAATTTATAGAGGAATACTTGCATTTTTCTTTGTCGTTAATATAGCGTTAGCTTTTGTTATTGTTTTTTTAGACCGAGATAGAAGAGACGCTACTGCAACATGGGCTTGGCTTTTTTTACTCTTTGTCGTGCCCATTTTAGGTTTTATCATCTATATCTTTTTTGGGCGAGGTGTACGAAAAAAACGTGAACAAGGTTTTCACAATAACCAGATAGATGATATAAAAAAACGTATGAAAACACAATTGTTAGATTCTACCAATAAGATAAACAATTCCGATTCTCCATTAATAAAAAAGCACGCAGATATTGTAAATACATTATTAACAAAAGAACCTACATTTTTAAGTTATAATAATAATGTTGACATTTATACTGATGGCCATCAGTTGTTCGATCAAATGAAAGAAGATTTACGTAACGCAAAACATTATATTCATTTAGAATATTATGTTTTGAAATTAGATGGTTTAGGTTCTGAAATCGTTGATATTTTGCAGCAAAAAGCTGAAGAAGGTTTAGAAGTTAAAATATTGTATGATGCAGTCGGCTCTAAATCAGTACATAAATCTAAATTCAAAAAATTTCAAGAAGCTGGTGGGCAAGTTGAAGCTTTCTTCCAAGCTAAGATTCCTTTAGTGAATTTTAGAGTTAATAATAGAAATCACCGTAAAATTTTAGTCATCGATGGTATGACCGGTTATGTAGGTGGATTTAATATTGGTGACGAATATTTGGGATTAGACGAGAACTTTGGTTACTGGCGTGATACGCACTTAAGAGTTAAGGGCGATGGCGTAGACGCTTTACAATTAAGTTTCATACATGATTGGAATTCTCAATCCCACCGTGAACAACTCGAATATACTGACAAGTATTTCCCGGATAACGCAAATCAAGGCGGAGATGTTCCACTGCAAATCGCACTCAGTGCGCCTAGCGATAATTGGCATCAAATAGAGTTTGGTTATATGAAAATGATTATGAATGCAAAAAAATCTATTTATATGCACAGTCCTTATTTTATACCGGATAAAGGTTATGTTAACGCCTTACGTATAGCTGCAAAAGCTGGTGTCGACGTTCGGTTAATCATACCTAATAAACCGGACCATATCTTCGTATATTGGGCAACGATTACAAGTGTTGCTCAATTGATTAGAGACGGCGTCAAAGTCTATACCTATGAGAATGGTTTTATTCATTCTAAGATGATGATTATCGATGACGAAGTAGCTAGTGTAGGATCATCAAACATGGATGTGCGTAGTTTTGAATTAAATTTTGAAATTAATGCCTTTATGTATGATGAAAAGATTGTGAAAGAACTGAAAGCTGCATTTATGGAAGATTTGAAAGTATCAGAAGAACTCACAGAAGCACGTTACGAACAACGTTCAACTTGGATTAAATTTAAGCAATCTATTGCAAAACTAGCATCTCCAATTTTATAAAAAATTGAAAGCAATCAGATATATTGCACTCCCACGACATAAAAATTAAATTGCCTTACGACTGAAACATAGTTAATCGTATTGTTTTGAAGGTGCGCAATCGATATTTTATTGGTGTGGTGAGCGATAAAACTCAGCATTTCAATCATTTATCATTCTAACGAGAATGGGTATTAGAAATCAAATTAGCATTTTTGATTTCTATCCCGTTCTCGTTTTTATTATAATAATGTAAGCGATGTAAGAGGAAAAATTTATAAATTAGAATGAAAACAAGGGGGGATTGGATGCAACGTGAGGCAGGTCAATATATTTATCGACAATTATATAGTCAATTAAAAGAAGATATACTTGCATTCAAATATGAGAGCCGTGAGAAATTACCTTCAAAAAGGGATATGGCTAAATATTTAAACATCAGCGTGAATAGTGTGAAAGCTGCGTATGAACAATTGCTAGCAGAAGGTTACATTTATACTGAAGAGCGAAAAGGATATTTTATTGAACCTTTAGACAAGTTGATTGTGGATCCAAATGCACAAATCGCTTTGGAAGTTCAAGAGCTTCCCACTGAAGATAGTTTTGAGTACTCTTTTTCACATATGAGTACGGATATTGCAGCATTTCCAGTCGATTTATGGACTAAATTGATTAAACGTGTATTTCAAAATTATGATAATTATTTATCTTCGATACCTCATATTAAAGGCCCAGTTGAGCTAAGGCAGTCGATTGCTAAATTAGTATCTTATCAAAGGGGCATACAATGTCATCCAGAACAAATCGTTATTGGTTCTGGTACGAATACTTTATTAACAAAACTCATGCAGCTATTACCTAAGGGTATAAAAATTGCAGTAGAAAACCCGGGTTATTCAAGATTTAGGTCTTTGATTAAACAAACACACGCACATTTAGAACCAATTTCTTTAGATAATAAAGGTATATCGATTAATAAAATCAAACAAGTTCAACCCGGCGCTGTTATAGTGACACCATCACATCAATTTCCTATGGGGACAATTATGCCTGTTTCACGTCGTATTAATCTTTTGAATTGGGCAAGTGAAACACATAGTTATATCATTGAAGACGATTATGATAGTGAATTTAAATATGAAACAGATAATATACCTTCATTGTTTAGTTTTGACAAAAATGAACGTGTGATTTATTTAGGTACTTTTTCTAAAACTTTAATGCCTGGATTACGGATGAGTTATATGATTTTACCAATTAAATTAGTGAAACAATTTGAGATGTTGAACTTAAATATGATACCTGATTTCTCAATGATTAATGCACTGACATTAAATTTAATGATCAAAGAAGGACATTATGAAAAATATGTAAAAAAGATGCATCATTTATATGAAAAGAAAAGGGAATACCTTATAGCACAACTAACAAATGTGTTTAAAAATAATATTAAAGTTAAAGATACACGCGCGGGTTTGCATTTCATCGTGGAAATCAACACCACATATTCTTATGCTGAAATTGAATCTCGTGCCAAAGAAAAAAGATTGGAACTTTATACGTTAAACCGATTTTCTGTAGAACCGCTTGAAAATAATAAGACGAATAAAACGCTTATTATAGGTTTTTCAAAAATCAAACAGGCACAGATACCCCAAGCTGTACGACGCTTAAAGGAAGTGCTCTGGGAATAAACTGGTACCATTAAAGTGATATAACTGGTTCTTTACACTATACCAATAATCCCTTAAATTTTTAGGAAACTGTAAATCTTGAATTAAGTTAACAAGGAGGGATGATTGATGATAAATCAATTTGAACATTATAAAAAACAAAGGGAACAATATGTAGCGCGTGGTGTAGGCAATGGCAACTTACATGTTGCAGAGCATGCACAGAGTGCTACCATCACGGATGTAGAAGGTAATCAGTTTATTGATTTTGCAGGTGCAATTGGTACATTAAATGTAGGTCATACACATCCTAAAATAACGAAACATTTAAAAGAACAATTAGATAAGTTTATACATCCTGGCTTCAATGTCATTATGTATGAAAGTTACTTAAATTTAGCGCAAAAGTTAACTGAAATTACACCAGGTGATTTTGCTAAAAAAACAATCTTGCTTAATTCAGGTGCAGAAGCTGTAGAAAATGCGGTCAAAATTGCTAGAAAGTATACTGGAAGACAAGCGGTCGTATCATTTGTGAGAGGGTTTCATGGCCGTACTAATTTGACGATGTCTATGACGAGTAAAGTAAAGCCTTACAAATTAGGATTTGGACCTTTCGCCTCAGCTGTTTACCAAGCACCATACCCTAATATTTCTGAAAAATCTGAAGAATTATCGAAAGCAGCTTATGTCGATCAAATAATACAAAAATTACATGACTTTTTTATTGAAACAGTAGATCCAAGTGAAGTTGCCTGTATTGTAATGGAACCAGTACAAGGCGAAGGTGGCTTTATTATACCTGATAAAAAATTCGTGACAGCTGTTAAAAATATATGTGAAGCTAACGGAATTATTTTTGTTGCAGATGAAATTCAAACAGGTTTTGCAAGAACTGGTAAAACGTTTGCGATTGAACATTTTGGTATTGAGCCAGATTTAATAACAGTATCTAAATCTTTAGCAGCAGGCTTTCCATTGAGCGGTGTGGTTGGGAGAGCAGAAATGATAGATAGTGCAGCACCTGGAGAACTAGGCGGCACCTATGCTGGAAATCCTTTAGCATGTGAAGCAGCTTTAAAAGTCATTGAAATTATAGAAGAAGAAGATTTAAATAGTAAAGCCGAAAAACTAGGCGAGCAACTTGAAGATTACTTATATCAAATAGCAAAGCAGCATCCATATATAGCTCGTATTCGAAGACTTGGGGCTATGGTTGCTTGTGAAATTATTGATGAACAGAAGGGTGAACCTGATAAAGCATTAACCGGAAAAATTATTCAAACGGCAAATGAACAAGGTTTGCTATTATTATCTGCTGGCATTAAAGGGAATGTTATTCGTTTCTTAGCACCTTTAGTCATTTCAGAAGATGAATTGCAACAAGGTTTATCCATTTTAACCAATACATTAAATGTAGTGGGTACTACCCAAACGCATATGAACGGTTAAAAATTTATTTTTAAATATAGGGTATAGATAAGTCATACCTCATAATATAAATCATCGAAAAGGAGAAATCGTAATGACACAATTAGAAGTATTTAATCCGTCTACAAATGAAGTTATAGAACGTTTGGATTACACGAACCATGATGAAATCAATTCACAAATTAAACACGCGAATGACGCATTCCAAGATTGGAAATTAGTTGACGCACACGAACGTTCAGCAAAGTTGTATCAATGGGCTAACCTGATTGATGAACATCAAGATGATCTTGCGAAATTAATTACGTTAGAAGGAGGCAAACCTTTAGATGAAGCAAAAGGTGAAGTAACTTATGCTAATGCTTACGTTAAATGGTATGCAGAAGAAGCAAAGAGAGTATATGGTCGAACAATACCTGCCAATACGCCATCCAAAAAAATAGTGATAGATAAATTTCCAGTTGGCGTAGTCGGTGCAATTACGCCTTGGAATTTTCCAGCAGCAATGATAACGCGTAAGATGGCACCTGCATTGGCAGCAGGCTGTACGATAATATGTAAACCTGCAGTGAAAACCCCATTAACAACGATTAAACTGGTTGAACTTGCACATAAAGCTGGCATACCTAAAGATGCTATATCGTATATTATTGCTTCAGGTAAAGATGCTGGGGATATTTTCACATCACATGAAAGTATCCATAAATTAACCTTTACTGGTTCAACAGCGGTTGGTAAATCACTGATAGAACAATCAGCCAAAAGTGTGAAGAATGTAACGATGGAATTAGGAGGCTTAGCACCTTTAATTGTTCATAAAGATGCTGATATTGAAGCGGCAGTACAAGGGACAATTGATTCTAAATTTAGAAATGCTGGACAAACTTGTATTTGTGCTAATCGTATCTTTGTGCATCGAGATATTGCAGAACAATATACAGCACAATTGATTGATAAAGTGCATGCACTAATAGTAGGTGACGGTTTACAAGATGATGTTAAAGTTGGTCCTTTAATTGATAATAATGCAGTCAAAAAGGTACTGACACATATTACGGATGCCCAAGAGAAAGGTGGTAAGCTATCACGTACGCTTGATGAGATACAATCATTAAAAGGTAATTTCTTAAAGCCAGTGGTCATTTCTAACGCAAATTTAGGTATGAAAGTAATGCATGAAGAAACATTCGGGCCAGTTGCACCTGTTATGGTTTATGATGATCTAGATGAAGCGATAAAAATGGCTAATGACACTGAATTCGGATTGGCGTCTTATTTCTTTACAAATGATTATCGAACTGGCTTAAAATTATATAACGAATTAGAATATGGCGTTATTGGATGGAATGACGGCGGACCTTCAGCAGCGCATGCGCCATTTGGTGGTTTGAAAGAAAGTGGTTATGGTAGAGAAGGTGGGACAGAAGGCATAGAACCGTATTTAGAAACAAAATATTTATCAATTGGCATTTAAGATGACGACAAAGTAGTGCTGTTAATAAACAAAGGAAGACATAGAAGTTTAAAATAATAAATGAGTGATAATGAGATTAAGTGGTCAAACTATTGACCACAATCTCATAGGTTCACTTTTAAATTGATGAATGTTATGGGGTATGTTAAATGAAGTCTCAATTTAATAAGACGATGAATATTGTTGATGTCTTATTTCTTGCAATCGGTGCCATGCTTGGATGGGGATGGGTCGTATTATCAGGAGAATGGGTATCAACAGCTGGTTTTGTAGGTAGTATTGTAGCATTTTTACTTGGTGGTTTCTTAGTAATTGTAATCGGACTTACATATGCAGAATTAGCTGCAGCAATTCCAGAAACGGGTGGAGGATTTGTTTTTGTTAAAAAAGCATTTTCCCCAGGTATTGCGTTTATATCTGGTTGGTCTGTATTATTCGGCTATGTTTCTGTAATTACATTTGAAGCGGTCGCTTTACCCACCGTTATTGACTACGTTATTCCATTTCAACATCAAGGATTAATGTGGAACGTAGCCGGTTGGGATGTGTATCTCACTTGGGTTATTATTGGTTCACTTGGTAGTGTGGTATTAACTTCACTCAATTATTTCGGTGTTAAACCTGCAGCGATCATACAGACTGTTTTTACAATTTTTATAGTAGGTGTAGGCTTGTTACTCGTCTTCGGGGCAGGTTTTAACGGCAACTTTAATCATTTACAACCTTTTGAAAATGGTGTAGGCGGTACGATGTCAGTGTTGATGATGATCCCTTTCCTATTTGTAGGGTTTGATGTGATTCCACAAATTGCAGAAGAAGTTAAAGCGCCAGCGAAGAAAATAGGCGGCATCCTAATATTGTCGATTATTGCCTCTGTTATTTTTTATTTACTAATTGTTTTTGGTGTAGCGACAGGTTTATCGCCTCAAGCTTTAAATGCCAGCAATTTAGCAACAGCGGATGCAATGGTCAATTTGTTTGGTCATAGTGGGTTTGGTGTCTTACTTGTGCTAGGCGGCGTAGCTGGTATTATCACAAGTTGGAATGCGTTTATTATTGGCGGTAGTAGAATATTATATGCCATGGCTAAAAATCAAATGATTCCAAAGTGGTTTGCATTTATACATCCAAAGTATAAGACACCGACACATGGTATTTTGTTTCTTGGTATACTAGCATTTGTTGCGCCACTATTAGGTAGAGCAGCGCTTGTGTGGATTGTCAATGCTGGCGGTATAGGTGTAGTATTAGGTTATTTACTAGTGGCTATTTCATTTATGAAATTACGCAAGGTTCAACCTGAGTTACCCAGACCATACCGTATTAAAAATGGGAAGATTGTTGGCAGCATAGCTATTATTCTAAGTGTTTTGTTTATAGCTATATATTTACCGGGCATGCCATCCTCATTAGCTTGGCCTTCAGAATGGCTCATTGTATTAGCTTGGTATGTAATAGCAGCAATTTTATATATAACACAGACAAAAAAATCTGATATGGATGTGCCTATTAATGCGCATATTAATAAAGAATAACGTAAAATAAAGCGATGGTATAACCATCTATTTTTAATATTTCTCTATGACTCGATTCGTAAAAGCACATTAAGAAAAAATACAAGCGTGATATCAAGATATTTATCATTTAATAATCAACTGCTAATAGCAAATCAAAGCCTGAGACATGTTATATGCCCCAGGCTTTGATTTTTATTGTTAGTTTGCAATGTGAATAAGTTGATCTCCTGCTTTAATCCATTGCTTTTTCAAACAGAATTTATAGAGGAGAAAACTGATGATTGCGGGCAATATGATATGAAAGACGAATATTAATACCCAAGTACGTAATGAACCACCCATTGTGTTGATAGTCATAATTTGACCGATTAATCCACTTGTACCCATACCAGCGCCTGCAGCATTATTTGTCATTGGGAATAACGTCGTCATAATAGGTGCAACAAGGGCACTTGTGACAGTAGGTGGTAGTAGAATCATTGGGTGTTTAATGATGTTAGGAACTTGTAACATACTCGTACCAATACCCACTGAAAGCGTGCCGCCCCATCCGTTATCTTTAAATCCGGTGACTGCAAAACCGACCATTTGTGCAGCACATCCTATGGTCGCAGCACCTGCAGCTAAACCGCTTAAATCTAGCATTAGCGCTAACGCAGCACTAGAAATTGGTGCGGTTAAAGCTAAACCAAAAATCACTGAAACCAAGATGCCCATAATTAAAGGTTGTTGCTCTGTTGAAACGATAATAATATTTCCTAATCCAGTCATAAATTGGTTCAACGCAGGACCGAATGCTTTTGCAATAAAACCACCAATTAATAAAGTTAAAAGAGGAGATAAAATAATATCGATTTTTGTTTTTCCAGCGTATAATTTGCTCAGCTCTACCACGACGACTGTGGCAATATAAGCGCCTACAGGGCCTCCTTCAAATGTTGTATAACCCAATGTCCCTACAATGACACAAGAAAATACAATCAGCGGTTTTGCGCCTAAACCGTAAGCAATCGCCACACCTATAGCAGCCCCAGTGACAGACATTGCTACTTTACCTATTTCAGATAAAAATGACAAATCTAATTGTAGTAACAGTGTTTGTCCCCCTAGTGTTTCTAGGATTAATCCAATAATTAAAGAACCAAATAAACCTAAAGCCATATAGCTTAAAGCTTCAATAATCCATCTGTGTAAATAAGTTTTCATATATTAAACCCCTTAAAAATGTGTTGATATGTTGTAAATTAATATTATTATATAGTTTGTTTGTTCTTGTGGCTAGACGGTTTCAATATTTATAGTGAATTTATATAAGTAAATTTATGAAAATTTCAAATAAATGGATATATTGAAGGGTAGATTTAAATAAAAGGAGTGGGAACGATGTATGACATTTACACTATAGGTCATTCTAATTATAGTCAAAATCAATTTATCACAATGCTTAATGCATATAACATAGAAGAAGTTATAGATATAAGAGCATTTAGGACGAGTAAACGACATACACAATATAATGAGAAGATGTTAAAACAATGGTTAGGTGAGGCAAAAGTAGAATATTGTGTAATGCCTAACCTTGGGGGCAGAAGAACATCTTCAGATACTATAGGGAGAAAAATTAATGAAGCATGGAAAAATGAATCTTTTCATAATTATGCAGACTATAGTTTGACAGAGACATTTCAAGAAGGCATAAAAGCATTACAGCAATTAGCAAGTCATCGACGGGTAGCGATTATGTGTGCTGAGTCACATCCAGCACGCTGTCATAGGTTAATTATTAGTAATTGGCTTGGCGCGCATAATTGGAAAGTATATCATATTATGTTGCATCATCAACAAAATGTATATGACGAACAGCATGAGTTAGGAAAATGGGGCGCAATGCCGATTATTGAAACAGATGGCCAAGTAGTTTACCCAATGTTAAACGAAAAATGATAGCACGTAAAAATGAATCACGTTTATAATATATGGGCGACATTTGCGTCATAAAAGTGCACGTGCTAAAAGTATAACAATTGTTTTGACATATACACGTCTAAAGCAGCAACATTTTAAATAGAAAAATCCCCCTTCAACATGAACTTTGATGTTCGAGGGGGATTTCATAATTAATGACTATGCTTTTATATTAAATACGTCTATTTCACCCCAGATGATTTCCCGGGAAATATAAACATATTAGCGTGTTAATATATTTATATTAAACTTTGTTTACTGATGCATCGTAGATTGATTCGATTGTTTCGCCTAAGATTCTATCGAATTCTTCATCTGATTGATTAACATTTAAGTCATTGATTAACGCACGAGAGAAACTGGCAATTAAGCCTTTGTTTTGTTTCAATACTTCATTAGCATGTTCTCTACTATAGCCCCCTGATAATGCAACTACACGAACCACATTAGGGTGCTCAATCAATTCTTGGTATTGGTTTGCTTTAGTTGGGATTGTTAATTTCAACATAACTAATTGATCATCATTTAATTTATTTAATTCAGCTAAAATAGCACTTGTTAAATATGATTCGATTTCAGCTTTATTTTCGGCGTTAATATTTACTTCTGGTTCAATGATTGGAACTAATCCAGCTGAAATAATTTGTTTTGCAACTTCAAATTGTTGTTGAACAACTTGATCAATACCAGCTTTATTAAATTCTAAAATATTCGAACGCATTTTTGTGCCAAAGATTTTATGGTCGTTTGCACGACTTAGTAAATCGTCTAAATCTGGCATTGGTTTCATTAATTGTACACCGTCTTTTTCTTCAGCTAAGCCTTTATCTACTTTTAATAAAGGAACAATGCCTTTATCAGCTAAATAATCACCAGTATGTTTACCTTCTACTTCGCGATCCATCGTTTGTTCGAAAAGAATTGCACCTACAATTTTATCCGAGCTGAATGCAGGTGAAGAAACGATGCGAGTACGCATGTCATGAACGAGTTTAAACATTTCATCTTCGCTGTTATATTGGTCTTCAGTAACGCCATAGTCACTTAACGCTTTAGGCGTACTGCCACCACTTTGGTCTAATGCAGCGATGAATCCTTTACCGTTTTTCATCTTTTCTAATTGTTCTTTATTCATTCTTACCACTCCTTTAGCTATTATACATATATAGTATGATAAAAATTAAGGTACAACGCAAGTTCTAGGCTTTGAGTGACTTAAAATATTAAAAAATCTATATCATTAGCAATATTTTGGCACTTAAGATATTCAATTATTTCGTAATTGCTATTAAAAATATGGGGGTCGGATTATAAAAATCATCTTCTGATTTATAAATACGTTTGTAGATATCTGTATCTAGATGAATAGATTGCGTATGGATTTGTTGAAGTATGTCTAAATCATATTGTGGTCTTTCATAGTGATTGATCGAAATACTCTGCTTTATATCTTCGCTTTCTTGTAACATCTCATCACCTAGTGTATTGTGTGCATGATCGCTTGGCAGATCACTATAATCTACAAATGAGTCTTTGCCATAGTTTCCGTCAATATTGATTAGTTTGCCTTTCGGTTTTAAAACACGTAGCCATTCTTGGTAGGCGGCTTTCGTGTCAGGTAGTAACCAAGTGACATTTCTAGCTATAACTAAATCAAAATGTGCATCATCAAATTTTAAGTTTTCAGCATCCATGACTTGAAAATGAATTTGCTGATCAAAAAGTGAGGCGTTTTGTTTTGCTGATTGAATCATATCAGGGGAGAGATCAATGCCAGTTACTTGTGCGCCTTGTTGACGGCATAAAATAGCTAAAAAGCCTGCACCTGTTCCAATATCTAAAATTTTCATGCCAGACTTGATTTTAATAATTTGATTGATTTCATCTAGCCATCTTTGAGCATGTTCACTTTTTAATTCTGCTTGTTTATCGTCACTAAAAGAAGTAGCACGTTTATCCCAATAATTTATTATTTTATTTTTATCCATGATTAATACCTCATTTGTTAGAAATATAGTACATATCGATTATAAAATAATTTAACTAAAATGTAAGGGGGGATGTAGCAAATTTTATTATCACTTAAGTCATTATACACGAGACCACCCGTACTGATTAGAAGTTTTGTCACTAGTCATAGACATATAAAACAGCGCAATGATACTTAAAATAAAGAGTACGATACCTCAAATACCAAAAATAAGTTGTATAATATTGAAAAAACCTCATTACTAAACGTAATATACAATTGTACTTTCGATATTATGTACAAGATTGCAAATACAGTTGGAAAAGCCATTGTTGTTCCAATATCATGCATACCTCTCGTAGTTAACGCAAAATCTGGGATAAATAATGATAACGGTGAAGAAAGTTTCAATTACGTCACTGATTTTCGTAGATACCTTAAGCATATAGTTTACGCCTAAAGTTAATATGAGAGTGATGAGTATATTGACTAAAAAGGGAAACCAAAATTATTTTCTTCTAGCACGTCCGTTAAAATCAAACGCATTTTTCCAATATCATTTATAGTAATGCTACACGTTATCCACTCCTCAACGCGCAATGATTAATTCACACAATATGATTGTAATAAAATAAGAGAATTATGTAACTGGAAAAACATTCCCGGAAACTTGAAAAATAAGAGTTTTTCAAAAAATATAAAATTAATATTAATACAAAAATAAAGTATAAAAATACATAAAATAAATTTGTTTCTTTCGTTAAATTCGTTAAATTTAAACTTAACACCGTGATTGTAGCAAATACCAAAGCTACGCTAATAATAATTATTATATAAATATTCATCTTTTGGCTCTCGTGTTTTTGAATGTAATTTGCATTATTATTTAAAGTTCGTTAGGCTCATGTTTGTGAATTAATATATCGTTTCGCTAACGATAAAAAAATAAGTTAGCGATTTTTTTCATAATATTTACTATAAGGGGTGTCAAATTTTGAAAAATAATAGAGTTATGGATTGGACGACCTTTATAGGGTCATCCGTAATTTTACTTATTGCAGTAATTCCAATGATGGTTTTTCCTAAAGCCAGTCAAGACATTATCACAACAATGAATGATGCGGTTTCAAGTACGATAGGCTCGGTGTATCTCATCATAGGTTTAGCTACTTTAATATTTGTATTATACATAGCATTTGGTAAATACGGTAATGTTACGTTAGGTAAAGCAACGGATAAGCCTGAATTTAATAATTTTAGTTGGGCGGCGATGTTATTTTGCGCTGGTATTGCTTCTGATATTTTGTATTGGGGTATTATAGAATGGGCTTTCTATTACCAGGATCCGCCTCATGGTGCTGAAGGGATGACTGATACAGCTTTAAACTATGCTACAATGTATGGCATGTTTCATTGGGGCCCCATAGCTTGGGCAACATTTGTGTTACCAGCATTATGTATTGGTTATCTTATATTTGTGAAGAAAAAACCAATCTATAAAATAAGTCAGACGCTACGACCAATTTTAAAAAGTCAGACAGATGGTTTTATTGGTCAAGTCGTTGATATCATATTCATCTTTGGTTTGTTAGGCGGCGCTGCGACTTCTTTAGCGCTGGGTGTCCCAATGATCGCAGCAGGTATTGAGCGATTGACAGGTATAGATGGGGATAACATGATAATGCGTGGTGCCATTCTGTTAATGATCACAGCGATATTTGCTTATAGTTCTTATTCAGGATTGAAAAAAGGAATTAAAGTTCTAAGTGATTGGAATGTGATATTGTCATTTGTTTTACTTGGTTTTGTATTTATAGTCGGTCCTACTGTCTTTATAATGGAAACCTCGATTACAGGCTTAGGCAATATGGTGAAAAACTTTTTCCAAATGGCGACATGGATTGAACCATTTGGCGGAGTCGGCGGACGTGAAGAAACGAAGTTCCCACAACAATGGACAATATTCTATTGGTCATGGTGGATCGTGTACGCGCCGTTTATTGGGTTATTTATTGCCCGTATTTCTAAAGGCCGTACGCTTAAAGAACTGGTGTTAGGTACATTGATATATGGCACGTTAGGCTGTGCGTTGTTCTTTGGTATTTTTGGGAACTATGCTGTTTATTTACAAATCAGCGGTGCATTTGACGTTATTCAATATTTAAATTCACATAGTACAGAAGCAACAATTATTGAAGTGTTACATCAATTGCCGTTTCCAAATGTAATTATTACGTTATTTTTAATTTCTGCAATTTTGTTCCTGGCAACTACATTTGATTCGGGGTCATATATATTGGCATCAGCTTCACAGAAAAAAGTAATTGGAGAACCATTAAAAGCAAATCGTTTATATTGGGCATTTGCTTTATGTTTATTACCGTTCGCTTTAATGTTAGTAGGTGGGGAACGTGCCTTAGAAGTGCTGAAGACAGCCTCCTTATTGGCGAGTGTACCTGTGCTTGTGGTCTTTATTATGATGATGATTGCCTTCTTAAGGACGTTATCCGAAGATCGGTTGAAGTTAGAAAACAGAGCTGAAAAATATAAAGAAGTTGAAAGACGTTCGTTGAGGATTACTCAAGTTAGAGAGAAAAAAGAAGACGATAATTTATAAACGTAAAATAAAAATATTGAAGATGCATGCTCCTTTCAAAATGGACACTTAAAAGTGAAAATATTGAAGGGAGTATTTTTTATGCTTTATAAATATAAAACAGGCCGGGACATAAAATGCCTCGGCCTTTATTAGCAGATAAACAGTAGTTGTAATCCGCTGCATAGTCCTGGGAGTGCTTATATAAGCATATAAGCATGTATATTTTTGATAGAAAAAGACAACGCAACCACTTGTGAAAAATGTAAATGCTATACCGCTCCGGAAACTTAATTATTCTTTTCTTTCTGGCATTGGAAAATATTTGAAAATTTCTCCGGATTCTAACGCATCACTTAATTGCTCTAGCCATTCATAATAAGGCAAAGTATCAAGTAATTGTTGTTTAACTTCTTTTGCTTCAGCTATTGTAGCTTCATCTGCTTTATCATTATCAATAATTTTATCAAGAATTGCTACTGCATCGTGCACGCCTTCTGAATTGATAACAATTTCTCTACGCCACTTGCGTGAAAAGAAATTTCTGAAAAAATTAAAGAAATCTTTTTCAGCGATAAAGTGTTGTTTTCTGCTACCGCGTGTAAACTGTTGTTTGACGATATCGTATTCTTGAAGTCGTTTAACACCAGCACTCATACTTGGTTTACTCATTTGTAACTGTTCTCTCATTTCATCAAGTGTCATGCTATCTTCAAAGAGCATTGTCCCAAATAAGTTCCCTACACTTCTGTTTATGCCATAAAGGTCCATTGTTTCGCCAATAGCGTTAATAACAATATCTTTCGCTTCTTCTAGTTGGTAATCAGGATTATTCGAATGTACCAATTGTCCACCTCCGTCCAAATACTTGTTGAGTTCAATAATTAAATAAATAGGGATTGATTATAGTGTACATAGCATTTAAAGAAGATGCATGTATAAACCCCTATCATTTTTAAACTCGTTTGACACTTTTTCAATTACTATGATAACATAAAGTTCATAAAATTCGTTAAATAAAAATTTAACAAACTTAACGGAGGTAATTTTAATGGAACTTGTAAATCATTTGTCCCGTCGTCAATATATAGATGGAGAATGGGTAGACAGCTCAAGTAAAGAAACGAGAAAAATCATAAACCCATATAACCAAGAAGTTATTTTTGAAGTAGCAGAAGGCACTGCAGAAGATAGTGAACGTGCTATTTTAGCTGCAAGACGCGCTTTTGAAGAGGGTACATGGTCTCAAGAAACAAGCGAAAATAGAGGTAAAAAAGTAAATGCTATTGCTGGATTAATTGAAACACATCGTGAAGAGCTAGCAAGACTTGAGACATTAGACACAGGTAAAACACTAGAAGAATCTTATGCAGATATGGACGACATCGCAAATGTATTTAACTATTTTGCAGGATTAGCAGACAAAGATGGCGGAGAAATCATTGATTCTCCGATTCCAAATACTGAGAGTAAAGTTATCAAAGAACCAGTAGGCGTTGTAACTCAAATTACACCTTGGAACTATCCTTTACTACAGGCATCTTGGAAAATTGCTCCAGCACTTGCAACTGGTTGTTCCCTAGTAATGAAGCCAAGTGAAATTACGCCGTTAACGACAATTCGTGTATTTGAATTAATGGAAGAAGTCGGTTTTCCTAAAGGCGTAATTAACTTAGTTTTAGGTAAAGGCTCTGAAGTTGGAGAGCCATTATCTTCACATAAAGATGTAGACTTAGTATCATTCACAGGTGGTATTAAAACAGGTAAACATATAATGAAACAAGCTGCAGATCATGTGACCAATGTGGCACTAGAATTAGGTGGAAAAAATCCAAATGTTATTTTTGAAGATGCTGATTTTGAACTTGCAGTTGATCAAGCTTTAAATGGTGGATTTTTCCATGCAGGACAAGTGTGTTCGGCAGGTGCGAGAATTATAGTTCATAACGATATCAAAAATCAATTTGAATCGGCGTTAATTGAAAGAATTAAAAATATTAAATTAGGAGACGGTTTTAACCCTGAAACAGAAATGGGGCCCGTTATCTCTGCTGAACACAGAGAAAAAATAGAAAAATATCTGGAAGTTGCTAAATCAGAAAACGCTACAATTGCTATCGGTGGTAAACGACCAGAGCGCGAAGATTTAAAAGCTGGTTTTTTCTTTGAACCAACTGTAATTACTGATTGTGATACATCAATGCGTATCGTCCAAGAAGAGGTGTTTGGTCCTGTTGTAACAATCGAAGGCTTTGACACAGAAGCAGAAGCGATTGAACTCGCGAATGATTCTATTTATGGCTTAGCTGGTGGCGTATTCACTCAAGATATTAGTAAAGCTGAACGTGTTGTGAATCAATTGAAGATGGGAACTGTGTGGATCAATGATTTCCATCCATACTTTGCACAAGCGCCATGGGGCGGTTATAAGCAATCCGGTATCGGTAGAGAATTAGGTAAAGAAGGACTAGCTGAATATCAAGTCGAGAAACATATTCTTCGTAATACAAATCCAGAACCAGTCAATTGGTTTGGTAAAGCATAATAAAAGACGATTATAAATTAAAATAATATTTAAGCATTAGGAGGCTATATTAAAGATGAAAAAATCATACGATTATATCATTATTGGTGGCGGCAGTGCCGGTTCCGTATTAGGAGGCAGATTAAGTGAAGATGCATCTAATAGTGTGTTAGTACTTGAAGCGGGTCGTAGTGACTATCCTTGGGATTTGTTAATACAAATGCCAGCCGCGTTGATGTACCCAGCAGGCAATAAACTTTATGATTGGATTTACGAAACGAATGAAGAACCACATATGGATGGTAGAAAAGTAGGACACGCACGTGGTAAAGTACTGGGTGGATCAAGTTCTATTAACGGTATGATTTATCAAAGAGGTAATCCAATGGACTATGAAAAATGGGCTAAACCAGAAGGCATGGAAAGTTGGGATTATGCACATTGTTTACCATACTTCAAACGTTTAGAAACTACATTTGGTGCGACTAAAGATGATCCGTACCGCGGTCACCATGGTCCAATTAAATTGAGACGCGGACCTGCTTCCAACCCATTATTCCAAGCATTCTTTAACGCTGGCGTAGAAGCTGGGTATAATAAAACGCCAGACGTAAATGGTTTCCGTCAAGAAGGTTTCGGACCGTTTGACAGCCAAGTACATAACGGACGCCGCGTGTCTGCATCTAGAGCATATTTACATCCTGCAATGAAACGTAAAAATTTAGAAGTACAAACACGTGCATTCGTTACGAAATTAAATTTTGATGGGAACAAAGTAACAGGCGTTACATTTAAGAAAAATGGAAAAGAGCATACAGTAAACGCTAAAGAAGTGATCTTATCAGGTGGTGCAATTAACTCACCTCAATTATTACAATTGTCTGGTATTGGTGACTCAGAACACTTGCGTTCAGTTGGCGTAGAACCACGTTTGCATTTACCAGGTGTAGGTGAAAATTTTGAAGACCATTTAGAAGTTTATGTGCAACATGCATGTAAAGAACCAGTTTCTATGCAACCAAGTTTAAATAAATTAAAAATGCCGTTGATTGGATTGCAATGGATTCTGGGACGTAAAGGTGCAGCTGCATCAAACCACTTTGAAGGTGGCGGTTTCGTTCGTTCAAACGACGAAGTAGATTATCCAAACTTAATGTTCCACTTCTTACCAATTGCAGTAAGATACGATGGTACGAAAGCACCAACTGCTCATGGTTATCAAGTGCATGTCGGACCTATGTACTCTAACTCTCGTGGGCATCTCAAGATTAAATCTAAAGATCCATTTGAAAAACCAGACTTTGTGTTTAACTACTTATCAACTGAAGAAGATAAGCGTGAATGGGTAGAAGCAATAAGAGTAGCTAGAAACATCTTATCGCAAAAAGCATTAGATCCTTTTAATGGTGGAGAAATTTCACCAGGACCAGAAGTACAAACAGATGAGGAAATTATAGAATGGGTTAAACGTGATGGAGAAACTGCATTACATCCATCATGTAGTTGTAGAATGGGGCCTAAATCTGATGAAATGTCAGTCGTAGACCCAGAAACATTTAAAGTTCATGGCATGGAAAACTTACGTGTTGTAGATGCTTCAGTGATGCCACGAACAACTAATGGTAATATTCATTCACCTGTCTTAATGATGGCTGAAAAAGCAGCAGATATCATTAGAGGTAAACAACCATTAGAACCAGAATATCTTGATTTCTATCGTCATGGTGTACACGATAAAGATGCAGGCACAATAAAATAATTAACACGTTAAGATAAAGGTGTAAAACAACGTAAGCCCTCATTAATTTATTATAAATTAATGAGGGCTTAAGATATATACTAATTATTTATTTTTTGAATTTAGGCCATCGGATATCACTTCTAAATTATAGCGTAAATAACTTAAATAAGTATCTGCATCTTCGCCTTTTTTGCCAATTTCATCAGAGTAGATTGGCTTAGGATAGATTTTAACATTACTCTCTGTAGAAACAGTTTCCATAGGCCGTTTATCTACATTAGATTCAATAAATAGTACAGGAGGTTTGTTTCTGTGAATAAATTGAACTAAATTCTTAATTTGTTCTGGAGAACCATTTTCTTCTGTATCTATGGCCCAAATATAACCTTCTTTTAAATTATAGCGTGAGGTTAAATATTGGAACGCCTGCTCACTCGTCACGAATACCTTATTATCCTTGGGGATGCTGTTTAATTTTTTATCGTAATCACGTTCAATCTCATGTAGCGATTTTAAATAACGTGCCTCATTTTTTTTGAAATATGCTTCATGCTCAGGATTTTTTTGTATTAAAGAGGAAGTAATAGCCTTTACCATTTTTTCTCCAACATAAGGATCGATGAAAGCGTGTGGGTTAACTTCTTTATTATCCTCATCTCCAATATACATAGGTTTTACATCTTTGGATACGGCCACAGCGTTACGTTTTTGATAGTCTGTTGTATCTAAAACCTTAGCTAACCAACCTTTGTCCCCGCCTTCTAAATTTAGCCCGTTATACAAAATTAAATCTGAGCGTGCAATATCTTTCATGTCGTCTGGTTTTGGCTCATAATCGTGCGGATCAGTACCTATAGGCACAAGATTTGTGACTTTTACATGTTTGCCACCAATTGACTTAGTCATATCCTCAATCATAGAAAAACTAGTAATGACTTCAATTTGATCTTTGTCGGTTTGTGTAGGGGGATGATTAGACTTTAATGTAATATCATCTTCTCTACTACAACCTACGAAAATAACAGATAATATTAAAGTGAGTATGAGTAGAACTAATTTTTTCATTCGTTTTCACCTCGCAATCGATCGTTTACTTTTAATGGATTTCCATAAGAGACCTGATTTAGGTGCTAAAAAGAATGTCACTATAAAAATCGTTGTAATAACTAATACAATGACCACGCCAGAAGGTAAATTGTAAGAAAAGCTTAAGAATAAGCCGATAACTGCAGAAATTGCCCCAATAAATGCAGAAACAAATATCATCGTGGATAATCTATTGGATAATAGATAAGCTGTTGCTGCAGGCGTGATTAGTAGAGAAACTACCAAGATAACACCGACTGTTTGTAATGAAGCTACTGTTACTAATGTTAATAAAATCATAATTATATAATGTATAAATTTTACAGGCAAACCTGAAGCGGCAGCCATAGTAGAGTCAAAAGTAGATAATAAAAGCTCTTTATAGAAGACAATGACAATAATGAGTACAATAGCTGCAACAATCATTGTTAAAGTTCTATCTTCGCCTTTAACGGTTAAGACGTTACCAAAAAGAATTTCCGTTAAGTCAATAGAAGATTGCGCCTTGGTAACGAGTAATACACCTAACGCTAAAAAGAATGAAAATACAATGCCGATTGCAGAGTCATTTTTAATATTACTATTTTGATTTACAAATCCGATACCAAGTGCAGCTAAAATACCGAATAATGCAGCGCCATAAAAGAAATTGACGCCTAACATATAAGAAATGGCTACACCTGGTAATACTGCGTGAGAAATAGCATCTCCCATAAGTGCTAACCCTCTGAGTACGATAAAGCAACCGATGACGCCACAGACGATACCGATAATAATAGAAGTAATGAGTGCACGTTGTAGGAAACTAAATTCCATAACATCACTCACGAATTGCTGAATCATTGTCTGCACCTCCTTGTTCTGATGACACTAATATTTCCGAACCAAATGCACGTTTAATATGCTCTCCAGTAAATACATCGGAAGTAGCACCATAAGCAATTAACGATTTATTAAGCAGAATTAACCCATCAAAATATTTATTCACTTTAGATAAATCATGATGAACGATTAATATTGTTCTGCCTTGTCTGGCCATTTCTTTTAATAATTTAATGATAATATTTTCGCTTGTAATATCGATACCTACGAAAGGTTCATCCAAAAAGACCAAGTCAGCGTCTTGGATAATTGTTCTTGCAATTAAAATACGTTGAAATTGTCCACCTGATAAATCACTGATTTGTCTATTGCGGTAATCATACATATTAACCTTTTTTAAAGCTTCTTCAGCTTTTTGTTTTGCGTGTTTACCCGGTCTTTGTAAAGGGTTAAGTGTGGGGAAAATACCTAAAATAACACAATCAATGACTTTCATAGGGAAAGTCGTATCAATATTACTTTTTTGCTCAACGTAAGATAAATTTTTACGTTGTGTTTTGATTGGTTTATCATTATATAATGTATAACCAGAATGAGGTAATAAATCTAACATAGCTTTGATTAACGTTGATTTACCTGCACCATTGGGTCCTATAATGCCATAAATATTACCTGGTGGGACTTCTAAACTAATATCTTTTAAAGCTTCAATTGTATTATTATAAGTTACTGTAATATTTTTTGTTTCTAACATTTTGTTCCCTCCAACTATTCTAATGTAACAAAATAATATTATTAGGTAAACCTAAAAATATTATTTACAAAACCTTTTTAAATGTTTAAAGCATGCTTTGTTGTTTTTTTGAATTATAAAATAATTATATATAAACCATTGTCAAAAGAGTTATTATTTGATTAACTGGACTTTAAAGATTTTTAAGGGGAGATTGAATTGAAGCACTTGCTTAAACAACTAAATGAAAGTAAAAAAGGCGTAGATATAAGTTTAATCATAAGCTTTATTATTTTGGGGGTTATAGGTGTTATTATGGTATACAGTGCCAGCATGGTGCCAGCAGCTAAAGGGGCGTTAACTGGTGGCCAAGCGATTCCAAGCGATTACTTTATGAAAAAACAATTTACTTTTTTAGTTTTAGGTATTTTAATCATTGTTGTTTCATTATTTATTAATATCAATATATTAAAGCACACTAAAGTACAAATGTTGATTGTATTTGGCACGTTGGTGCTGTTATGTTTAACTGTGTTAATTGGTAAAGAAGTTAATGGATCAAAAAATTGGATAAACTTAGGCTTTTTTAGTGTTCAATCTTCAGAATTTTTAAAGTTAACTTCTATTTTTTATCTTTCTTATATCATTAATCAACGTTTAACGAGTCGACAGCATCATAAATTAAGTTACCTCTTTGCGCCTTTATTTTTACTGGGTATTGGCTTAGTATTAGTTTTACTTCAAGGCGACTTGGGAGGTACTGTATTAACGGTAGGTATTATTGCTTGTATACTTATCTATTCAGGTATAACAAATAAAGTTAAGTTGCAAGTTATGGGGTTTACTTTAATCCCTATGGTTTTTTATTTGATTTATACTTTAATGATAGATTCAGAAAATACATACAGATTAAAACGGATTAACGTTATGATAAACCCTTTTAAGTATGAGAGTGACGATGGTTACCAGTTGACAAGTGCCCTTATGTCTATTGGTAATGGGGGATTTAGTGGTAATGGGCTAGGTAATGGTGTGGCTAAGTTAGGGTATTTGCCTGAACCGCATACAGACTTTATTTTCACAGTAATTGCTGAAGAACTTGGTTTAATAGGCGTATTATTTATTTTAATTATTTACGGTTTTATTTTATTTAAAGGTCTTATATATGCGAATAAAACACGTAATCATTTTTATAAATTAATATGTGTAGGGATTGTGAGCTACTTATTTATCCAAGTGTTTGTTAATTTAGCAGGTATATCAGGCTTAATTCCGTTAACAGGGGTAACGCTGCCATTGTTAAGTTATGGTGGATCCTCGATGCTGAGTGTCAGTATTGCATTTGGTACATTGCTTGCTGTGACGAAAAAGATAAATGAAGAAAATAAAATGAATTCTGATAAAGGTTATTAAATAATCAAAATTTATGAATGTTGTAATATATAATAACGCCGATCGCAAAGAATTAATGCGACCGGCGTTATTATATGTTTTGTGATTTACTTGTCATGTGTTATTAAATCAGCTATGGCTTTCGATGCTTTACCGTTTTCAATTGAACAGAAATTATCATGGAATTGATTTATTTTTGCTTTATAATCTGTTTCAATTTGATCTAAGCGTTGTAAATCTTCTGCTAATTGATAGGCGTCTTGGTAAATAGGGCCAGGTAAATCTTTATGATAGTCTAGGTAGAATCCTCTTAAATCTTTAGCATATTTATCTAAGTCATAAGCAAAGAAAATTTGAGGTCTTTTGAGAACGCCATAATCAAACATAACAGAAGAATAATCTGTTATTAGACAATCAGAGATTAAATATAATTCTGAGATATCGCTATAATATGATACATCAATTGCAAAATCTTCAAATCCTCTTAAGTCTAAAGCATTAGCAATTAAATAGTGCATTCTTAATAAAATGACATAGTCATCACCAATTTTTTGTTGCAAATTACTTAAATCAATTTTTAAATCAAATAGATATTTACCTTTTTTAACAAATTCATCATCACGCCAGGTAGGTGCATACATAATGACTTTTTTATCTTTAGGTAGATTTAAATTTTCTTTGATTTCTTGAATATAATCTTGATCATTAGCGCGATTGACTAATACATCATTTCTAGGGTATCCAATTTCAAGTATTTTTTCTGGAGGCATCCAGAAAGCTGTTTCAAATATTTTAGATGAGTACGCGTTTGGCGAAATAAGGTAATCCCAGCGACTTGTTTCTTCTTTGAAGTTTCGTTTGTAATTCTCTGTAGTGGTTCCAGGCATACGGATAACTTTCATATCGTTAGCTAAACGTTTTAGCGGTGTTCCGTGCCAAGTTTGGATGTAAACTTGATTAGCTTTTTTATTTAAGTATAATGGTAATCTTGCGTTCGTAACCCAGTATTTAGCGTTAGCATAAGCTTCGTAATATGCTTTGGAGCCTTTTTTGACTTTTGTAGCAGGACCAGGTAAATAAACTTGGTTAGGTTTGCTAAACACCCAAATAAATTCATAGTTTGGGTGGTATTTCATCATATATTCATAGATATATTTTGGACTATCACTATAGTTCTTACCACCGAAAGCTTCGAACACGATTGTATTGGGTTTGACTTTATTTTCATTGTCAGTAAGTAGATACAATGAACGATTTTTATTTTTACGACGTAAAATAACATTTTTAGCTAAGCGTGCATTCTTTCTTAACTTATTAATTTTAAATGCTGGTTTTTTCTTGTTAAACATCAACATTAAGGATTCTAAAATAAATAATGGTTTTTCACTTTTGAAAATAGTAGTCATTAATTGTTTAGTTACTTTTGGTAATAACTCACTATTAGCTTCATATCTTTCTGGTGTTTTCTTTAGTGAAGGTTCAAATGAATCCTTATATAAATTTTTCATTTTATTTTTGATGAATTTTTTATTTTCTTTTAATGGTGCACGTTTCACCGAATCAGAAAAACTATATACATAGTCGTTGAAAATAATGTTAAAGCTTTGTGTAGATAACGTTGGTTTTTCAAATGGGTCGTAAATTTCGCCTTTGATATAGAAAGGAAACCTACTGACTCTTACAAATCCATTAGCATATTTAATAAATTCTAAGATGAATGACCAGTCAATAAATATATTTAAATCTTCGTTGAATTTAATGTCGTGGCCGCGCATGATTGCTGTCTTGAAAACAATATTACATGCTGAATGCTTACGTAAAAATTGATTTGATTTTGATTTTGTATTTAAATATTCTACTTTCACTAAGTTTTGATCTACGTATTGTGGAACATCTAAAGTGAAAGAATGGATAGGCGCGATTAAAGCATCATATTGGTTTAATTTTTTCATATAAAATGCAAGCGCATAAGACGCAAGATAATCATCCGAATCTACAAATATAAAATACGGTGACGTTACTTCTTGTAGCGCAATATTTCTCGCATGTGCGTGACCATAGTTTTGTTTTAAATCAATTACTTTAATGGGAAGATCCCAATTTTTAATAGTATCGTTTGCAATTTTTTTTGAATTATCAGTTGAGCCATCATTAACTAATATTAATTCAAAATCTTGGAATCTTTGATTTTTTAGACTATTCAAGCAATTTTCAATATAATCTTCTGAGTTATAATAAGTTACAATGACCGATATAGATTTCATTACTTTACCTCTTTTTCAATTATCTCTATTTATTATTTAAAGTAAAATATAATGTTCATATTCTTAAATAATAGGATATTTTATAATTTAATTATTATTCTATTTGAGAATCAAAGCGGATTTACCTATTTTACTACAATATAAAGATATATTCAAAATATCAACCATTGATTTTTTATGATCGTATTTTGTGATGTATATATTATATATAGATAATTAGTTTTTATAACAAATTCAATTATAACATTTATGTAAAATGATGACTTTATAGAGTTCGTTAATCGGAAAAATTTTTGAGTAAATAAAAAATAAAACCTTAAACAAATGATTTGTATATTTAATTAAATTGAGTATAATTTGATTTTGTGAAAAAAGTTAAGGAGAGATATAAAAATGAAAAGTAATGATTTTGAAGATATTGTATTAAATAGAAAGTCAGTAAAAGTATTTGACGAAAATGTAAAAATTCCTCAAACAGAAATGGAAGAGATGATACAAAAGGCAACCAAAGCCCCTTCATCTGTAAATATGCAACCTTGGAGATTTTTAGTTGTCGAAAGTGAAGAAGGCAAAGATAAATTAAGACCACTTGTTCGATTTAACACACGTCAAAATGACACATCATCTGCTATGGTTATTATATTAGGAGATATGAAAAACTATGAGTATGGTGAAGAAATATACAGTAATGCAGTTTTAAATGGCTATATGCCAGAAAATGTAAAAATTGAAATGCTAGGGAAAATATTACCGTTATATCAAAGTTTAAACCGTACAGAAATGAACGATATTATTAAAATAGATAGTAGTTTGGCAGCTATGCAATTGATGCTTGTTGCAAGATCACATGGTTATGATACGAATCCAATAGGCGGATTTGAAAAAGATCAAATTGCTGAGACTTTTGGTTTAGACGCTACGCGTTTTGAACCAGTAATGATTGTTGCGATTGGGAAAGCAAAAAATCCTGGGCATGATTCTTATAGATTATCGGCAGATACGGTTACAAAATACGTTTAAAATGGATGTATTTAAATTGATAAATATGAATGTAAATTAAGATAAATAGTGGTCATTGTTTGTTAATGGTAGTTAGATTTCATGCGATATATAAACATTTATGAGTAAAATAAAAAATCTCCTATTTTTGAAATTGGGCTCCCTTTTGGCTAAAAATACAAAAACACCTTCGTGTATTCATATTAAAATGAGTTTATACGGAGGTGTTTTTATAGTTGATTAAGTTATAAAAAGTTTATATATGTATTTATAGGTTAAATTGATAGTGAAAAATATAAAATTAAGATTATGTTAAATAGAAAGGATTGTTTTATAAGTGCTGAAATACAAGTTTTTACTTACTTTATTATTTTTACTTTTTATAGTTGGTAGTATATTTTGTGTGCTTAATATAAAGCATTTAAATCACAATATTTCTTTTTATGCAGTAGGGGATAATTTAATTCATCCAGAAGTTTACAATGATGCATTAAAAGCTGATGGAAGCTTTGATTTTAAACCGATGTACTGCCCCATTAAAAGCGATGTTGAATCTGCGGATATTGCTTTTATTAATCAAGAATCTCCGATTGGCGGAGACAGTAAAGGATTATCTGGTTTTAAGCGTTTCAATACACCGGAGGCGATAGCAAGAGATATATCAAACACTGGTTTTGATTTAGTAAATGGGTCTAATAACCATACATTAGACCAAGGTTCAAGTGGTCTTATAAATGAGATTAACCTTTGGGAAAAATTTGAGGACATAGCGTATTTTGGTACGTATGATTCACAAAATAATCGTAATACAATTCAAACGATACATAAAAATAATGTAGATGTTGCTTTATTAAGTTATACATATGGCACGAATGATATCCAACCTAAACAACCGTATTATATTAATTATTTTGATGAAAAACAAATTAAGCAAGATGTGGCTAAAGCTAAAAAACAAAGTGATGTAGTGATTGTTTCGGCACATTGGGGTAACGAAGGTAAACACCAACCTAACCAAATGCAACAAAAATATGCCAAAATATTTGCTGATGCTGGTGTGGATGTAGTGATTGGAACACATCCGCATGTAATTCAACCTGTAAAATGGATAAAGGGTAAAAATAATCATAAAACCTTAGTTGCTTATTCTCTGGGAAATTTTTTGAATGGACAATCAACAGGTGATGAAAATAATATACTCGGTGGTAATATAGCGTTTAATATTAAAAAAACACCTAAAGGCATAGAAATCAATAATGTAAAATGGAAGTCGCTTGTGACTCATTATGAAATGCAGCAGTCATTCTATAAAGATGACAGGCATAATTTTAAAATGTACTCATTAAATCAATATAATGATGCATTAGCACGCAAACACGGTTTAAATCAAAATGATAAGGGAGAGGTAACAACAAAGCGTTTAAAAACAATTACACAAGACAACATTAACGATGCATTTCTAACTGAGCAGAGCTACTAAACAATTACTAAAGTAAGTCATGTTAAAGCCAAATGTATAAATGGTTACATTAGAAATAATTTTAAAATAAACAAGAAGAAACACAGTCAGTTTACAATCTTTGACTGTGTTTCTTCTTGTTTATTTTACTTTTTTAGCTAACTTTGTGATGTAATTAAAGAAATCGTTATGTTCAACATGGTTCACGACAGAAAGTAACCGCCCGTTTTGTTCATCGATATAAGTACGACCTTGACTAGGACCTTCCGTATAAACAGAGGCTTTAACATCATATTGCTTTACAAGGTTTGGTTTACCTACATAAGCGGTAGTCAAAACATCCCATAAAAAATAAGTAGAATTTGTTTGGAAATGTGTGAGAGGTGGAACAGCTGCATAACTTACACCTAAAAAATCTACGCCTGTATAATGACGTTCATTTGCCCACATTTGTCTGATATCCCACGTCATTGGGACCTGATTCGTGCTTTCTAAAGCGACCATATCAATTTTCATTTCTGTATCAAAAACAGTTTTAACTGCTTCAGGATCCCAGAACGCGTTCCATTCAGCTGTACCATCATGTTCTGGTTCTTCAACATTTCCTTTTTCTAAGAATGTGCCACCCATCCAAACAAGACGTTCAATGTTATGGACAATTTTTGGATCCACAGTAATGGCTTTAGCTAAATCAGTAAGTGGGCCAGTAAATAATAATGTTACTTTTTCTTTGCTCATGTTCACTTTTTCTATAATATCTTCGTAAGCTGAATCCGCTAATAGTTGAGATTGTTGAGGTACTTGTTCATTTAAAATAGGTAGGGCATCCATAAAAAAGGCATGCATACGCCAGTCTTTAGGGAATGGGTTCTTACCACGTTCTTTCGAAGCTGCTATGTGAATAGGCGTTTTTGAAAAACGATTCACTATTTTTTGAGAAGCGCTTGTAGCTGGTTCGATATAACTATCGGCACCAATTGCGCTGACACCAATTAAATCGATATCCTCCATATGTATTAATAAGAAAAGCGAAATTAAATCATCTACGCCACCATCATGATTGAAATAAACCTTCTTCATAATATTTAGTCCTCCAATTTTGATTATTTAAAATGATTATACCAAATAAGTATCAAATACATATCTTTGTTTATCAACGCATAGATTATTAAATTGATTAAATATATAAAATGAAATTTTAAATATACATCATTCAAGTGTTTATAAATTAATGTATAGGTTATTTTATATTTATGAAAGTAAATAAGGGGTGTTATTTTTGTGAAGTTTAAAAAAGAAAAAGTGAATCATATAGATTCAGGTCAAGCTAAAAAAGGGGTTGTAGCTACGGGTATTGGTAATGCAATCGAATGGTTTGATTTTGGTCTATACGCGCAATTAGCAGTGATTATAAGTGCAAATTTCTTTGGTAATCTACCACAAGAAATGCAGATTGTTTCAACATTTGCTGTATTTGCGTTTGCATTTATTGTAAGACCTATCGGTGGCATATTTTTTAGTCACTTAGGAGATAAATATGGTCGGAAAATTGTTTTATCGACAACTATTTTATTAATGGCAGCTTCAACATTGATGCTTGGTTTATTACCGACCCAAGAACAAATTGGTATTTGGGCGCCTATATTATTGTTAGTTGTACGAATGATTCAATCATTTTCAACAGGTGGGGAATACGCAGGCGCAATGACGTATATTGCTGAGACTTCGCCAGATAAAACACGTGGCAAATTAGGCAGTGGACTTGAGGTAGGTACACTTGCTGGAAATATTTTAGCCGCCATATTAGCAGGTACGATGTATAGCTTGTTGAACGATCAACAAATGGCTGAATGGGGTTGGAGAATTCCATTTATCATTGCAGCGCCATTAGGTATTGTGGGTATTATCCTTCGTTCATCACTTGATGAAAGTCCTGCATATGAGTCTACGTTAGAAGAACAAGAAGAATTAGAATATTCATATTTAGATATATTTAAATATTATTGGAAAGATGTAGTGGTTTGCTTTACAGGTGTGGCTTTCTTAAATGTAGCTAATTATATGGTGTTATCTTATATGCCATCTTTCTTAAATGCAACGATTAATTTAGGTGGAACGATGGGCTCTATACTCAGTACGATTACGATGTTACTTATGATACCAGCTGTTTTTTTCTTCGGTTGGTACAGTGATAAAATTGGTAATAAGCGTACCATTATATTTGGTTTAGTTGGATTTAGTTTATTCTCCGTACTCGCGTTTTGGTTAATGAGTATACCGATGTTGCCGTTCGTGGTGATTGGGTTATTTATCATTGCACTATTTATGTCAACATTTGAAGGCGTTATGCCTTCAGTATTACCGAGTATGTTCCATACTAAAGTGAGATTACGTACGTTGTCTCTTGTTTATAATATCGGCGCTGCTATTTTTGGCGGTTTAACGCCATTTATACTTTCTACATTGGTAGAAACGACCGGACAACAAATTGCACCATCGTATTATTTAATGTTCATTAATGTAGTTGGACTTATTATTTTCTTAACTATGTTTAAATCCACATCAAATAAATCTCTAAGAGGATCATATCCAAACGTTGAAACACAAGAAGATTTTGAAGACGTCATTCAAAATCCAAAGGACGCATTATGGTGGGAGCAAGAAGTTAAGCATGAATATCAAGGACCAACATACAACGATTAGAAAATATATCATATAAATGAATGAGGCTGAGACATTGTTATGTCCAGCCTCATATTTTTATGTAAGGCGCACAATTTATTTAATGTAATAGTATATTGAAGTAAGTGAATATGACTATAAATTAAAATTTAAGTTAGTTTAAAAAATAAAAGAAAAATCAAATAAATAATTTATTATTAAGTCATTTGTGGTATTATAAAAACAATAAAACTTAAGGGGAGGCTGAAGGGTATGTCTAAGTCAGTAAAGATAATTATTGTAGTCGTTATTGGGGTATTATTAATTGCAGGTATAGGGGGCGCTGCTTTTTACTATTTTGCCAAAAACACACCTAAGAACACATATTTATTAAGTGAAAAAGAAACAGCGAATCAATTTCAAACATACGCAAAGGATCGTTTTGAAAATGAGTTCGAATTTCAAGATAAAATGAAAGATGAGTCATATTTAATTGATTTAAAAGCAAATGCAGATGTGCCAAAACGTTTATTGGAGTCATCAGGTATTCCTCGATCCGTTGCAGATGCTTCTGAATTAGGATTAACAGTGGGACATGATCCTAAAAAAGAAAAATCAGTTTTAGCGTTAAATCCAACGATTGCAGACAATGAAATTGGGAAGTTTCAATGGGCTGCAGATAAAGATAACCAATATTATGCATCGCCGTTATTTGATAATGTGTATAAAGCAAAAAATGATGAGCTCATTGATGTTTATGAAAAAATAACAGGTGATACATCAAGTGCTACCAATCGTGATAGCGTCATCACAAATGATACATTAAATTTGAATTCATTATTATCAGGCACACAAATTTCGCAAGAAGATATTGATGAACTGAGTAGTAAATATACAGATATTATTATAGATAAATTAGATGATGATCATTTTGAAAAAGAAAAAAAGACAATTGATGTAAATGGTGACGATACAGATGTTAATAAAGTGACATTAAACATCAATCGTAGTGAGACAAAATCCATTCTGAAATCAGTTTTAGAAAAAGCTAAGAAAGATAAAGACATTAAAAAAATTGCAGAAGATCAATTCAAAGTTGAAGATTATGAAGATAGTGTGGATGATGCGTTACAAGAAGTAAAAGATACGGATAAAGATGATTTCCCGAGTATTAAATCAGTAATTTGGGAAGAAGACAATCAAATTCTTAAACGTGAACTCACAGCTAAAGATAATAATAACCAAGAAGTGAAATTAGAAGGTGAGAGTCAAATTGATGATGATAAGTTAGTTGTAGATTATAAGGTTATTGCAGATGATACTGAATTGTCATTAAAAGGTAAATCTACAAAAGACGAGGATAAATATAAAGATAGTTATACTGTGGGCACTGACGAAAGTTATAAGAAATCAGAAATTAAATTAACAAATAACGAAACTCAAGATGGAGATAAACGCACAGATAAAGGCAAGGTTGTTGTTGATGCGAATTACCAAACGACTGAATTTGAATATAACAATCAGTTAGAAACTGATGTGAAGAATAATACACAAAAACAAGATTTTAAACTTACTACAGATATCGAATATGAACCAGTAACATTTAATATTAAAGGTGAAACAAAGCTTAAAGATGATATTAAATTTGACCAATCAGATGCTGAAGATTTAAATAGTATGTCTGATAATGATTTTGAAAAGTTACAGAAAGAAATTTCGAAAAACGCAGAGGATATCGTTAAAGATTTAGCTAAAGACTTTGAAAAATAATTGAGAAGGGAGTGGTTAAATGAAAACATTACAATTGTTTCGCATTTACCACTCTTTTTTATTGAAAAAATGGCATTTACTACTATATATATTGCTTATTCTTATAGGGTTGCTTGCCACTTTGTTAGTGGTTCAGCAATTTAATCAAGGTGACGAAAAATTTAGAATTGGCGTTGTCGATAGAGATCAATCTCCTGAAACACAACTTATCCTTCAGTCACTGGGTGATGGCGCTAACTTTGGAAAAGATATTAGTATTAAAAAATATAATAAAAAGGAAGCCCAAAACAAATTAGAAGCTAAAAATTTAGAAGGTTATTATATTTTTGAAAAGGGCATGACGCATGCTTTTTATAAAAATGGAAGTTTACCTATTTCAGTATATACATATGATAAACAGTCAACCCAAAGCCTGGTTATCAATCAGTTAACGGACTCAGTATATCACAGGTTAATGTTATCGATGGGCGGAGGGTTAACATATACAACATTGGCAACACATAAAGATAAAGAAGCTACATTAATGATGTTGACAGACTTGTTATTTACAGGATTAAATCGTACTGGTGCCTTTGATTATGAGCCAATCCATGTATATGATAGTGCAAGTTATTACGTAGTAACTACTTACTTAGCTTCCATTTATATTTTAGCTTTGTCGCTGTTCACAATTTTAAAAATGAATCAAACGACTGCATTGAGATCAAGATTGTGCATGTATCATTTTTCTTTTGAAAAATTAACGTTAATACGAAGCTTATTTACGCTATTTTATACAAGCTTATGGGCAGTTGTCGGCGTTTTATGGGTGCTTAAAGTATTACCTAATCAATTTGAGAGTTATAATTGGTTAACCATTATAATTCAGCTGATCTATTATGTATTAATGATTATCATTTGGTTAACTATTATTGATTTGATTGCTTTTAAATGGATGAACTATGTATTAAAAAGTATATTGAGCATATTAATCCTTGTACTATCTGGTCTTACGATACCAACGATTTATTTTAAACATTCAATATTGGGAATATTTGATTCCTCGCCATTGAGTTTTGTGACGAACCAAATGCTAGAAATTGTGTTGAATAATTATATTTTGGATATGTCAATCACCTTTTATGGCAGTATACTTTTATCTATCCTCATCTTAATATGGATAGTTGTTGGGAGGTATCGTTTATGATTCAACCCTATTTTTTCATAGTTGTAAAAAAACAATGGAAACAGCATTTAATGTTTTTATGCGTCTTATTGTTCACTTTATTATCGATTTGGAGTGTATACAAAGTATTGAATAAATCGCTTCAAATTCCAGTGGCAATACAAGATATGGATCAATCATCGGTTTCTAAAGCATTAGTCCAAAATATTACACGCAATGAATTTATTACAACAATTAAAGTGCCAACTGATGAAACATACTTAGATGAATATATAGATAGAAAAGAAGCAACCGTCAGTTTGAAAATTCCTGAAAATTTTAGCCAGCGGCTACAAGAAAATAATCTAAAAGAAACTATTGTATTATATGGAAGAGATGATTTTATTGGTAACATTACATTAGAAATCATAAGTAGGTCACTATACGAACAACAAATTCCGAATATCATCAAAAGTCATCTAGAGTATAAAGGTGATGACGTTACTTTAAATAAAGTAAATAATACATTGAATAAAAAGACACCTCAATCTCAAATCGCACATTATTTTGTAAAAGACCATTCAGAAACTTCTATTTCATTAAGTATTATTTTTGCGATCGTGTTGTGTGTTAGTAGTATACAAATTGTGTTACATCAGAGGTTAAAACAAAATGGTCCGCTCATCCGATTGTTTATATACCAATACAGTCAATTGAAATTGTATGCTACATATATTATTACACATACAGTTTTATTATTAGCGGTACTAGTCATAAGCGCTATATTGTTTAACCAATCGTTATCATGGGGATTTTATTCGAAATCATTTTTAATTATTTTGCTATTTGAAGCGGGGGTTACTTACTTATTATTCAAAGTAAACACATTGAGTCATAGATTATTTTTGACGTTGATATATGGACTTGTCATAAGTTTCATTTATATCGTCATACAGATTTAGGAGGGATGGGATGATAACATTAAAAGGTGTGCAGAAGAAATATCGGAATAAAACCATTTTCCAGTCTCTTAATATGACATTTGAAGATAAACAGTTAACTGTCTTATTAGGTGAAAATGGCGCTGGTAAATCAACGCTATTGAACATTATTTCAGGGCTAGAACAATCCGACCAAGGTGAAATTACCTACTTTGGTCAAAAGTTATCTAAAAAACAATTGCAAGAGAATATAGGATATGTACCTCAAGCTATTGCATTATTTGAACATATGACAGTCAATGAAAATATTAACTGTTTCAAAGCATTATGTAAACGATCGATATCTGACGATTTAATTATGAAATATATAAAACAATTAAATTTAAAAGATTTACATGTTACAGTTTCAAATTTATCTGGGGGCACTCAACGTAAAGTAAATGTACTGATTGGTTTGTTAAGCCAACCTCAAATACTCATCTTAGATGAACCTACTGTAGGTATAGATTTAAAATCTAGGTATGATATTCATCGCTTGTTAAACCAAATGAAGCATGAATGCTTGATTATATTGACCACGCATCATTTAGACGAGGTAGAAGCATTGGCAGATTGTATTAAAGTTATAGGTTCTGATCCTTTCTACAAAGACGTATTACAAGATAAACAATGGCGATATGAAAGCTATGAACAATAAATATCCATATTTAAGTGAAAAGTATATTGGTTATCGCAGATGGATATCCTTTCTAAAAGTGAGATTTTAACTTTGAAAGAGGTCAATACGTCAATAACGATATCCTTTTTACTTACCATAAAATAACAACGTTGTTATTTTGAAGAAAAAAAGATATAATATACACCTATGAATTCGTTTTCATTTTTGAAAAAGTATGTTTGGAGGATTTAAGTTGTCATTTTTGAGTGAAAATTTACCGTTAATATCGCTTGTGTTAGGTGTAGCTTTATTATTATTTTTAAATATAAAATTAAAAATCAATAGTATTTTCTCTTTGATTTTTGCAGCAATTGCTGTGGGTTTAATCAATGGTATGAAACCCATGGCTATATTAGACACAATAAAAGAAGGGCTAGGGTCAACACTCGGCAGCCTTGCGCTTATTATTGGTTTTGGCGCGATTTTAGGAAAACTAATGGTCGATTCAGGCGCGGCCCAACGCATAGCTTCTACATTGATAGATAAATTTGGTTCTAAGCATGTACATTGGGCACTTATTATTATAGGTGCTGTTTTTGGTATTTCTGTGTTTTATGAAGTAGCATTTATGATTTTGGCACCTTTAGTTATAAGTATTGCCGTAGAAGCTAAAATGCCATTTATGAAATTAGCGATTACTATGGTAGCCGCTACTACTTTATCTCATAGCCTGTTTCCACCACAAGCAGGGCCGACTGCACTTGTAGATGCGTACCAAGCTGATATGGGTATGGTCTATATTTTAGGGATGATTGTTTTTATACCAGGTGTAATGATTGCAGGTATACTCTTACCAAAAATCATGAAAAAATTGGACTATCCTGTACCGCCTTTGTTGAAAAAAAGTAAGGAATTTAGTGAAGAAGAAATGCCTAACTTCGGTTTGAGTTTGTTAATACCATTAATTCCTGCTATTTTAATTTCAATTTCAACAATATTGAACATGTTTGTAACTGAAGATACTTTGTTACACGAAATTGTATCATTTATTGGGAGCGCAGAAATTAGCCTTATTATAGCCATTATTGCATCTGTCATTGTCTTTGGGTTTAAGAAAAGGCAAAAAGATGGATGAAATGATGAAGTCATTTGAAAATGGATTAAAAGGTGTAGCAACAATCATATTTATTGTAGGTGCGGGTGGTGCTTTCAAAGAAATCATTTTAAAAGCAAATGTCGGTGACTATATTGCAGGTATTATGCAAAATACGGCTATATCACCACTTATTATGGCTTGGTTAATTACAGCGTTAATACGTATTGCGACAGGGCAAGGTGTTGTTTCAGCAATAACTGCAGCAGGCATTGTTGGCCCTCTGATTCCTACCTTTAATGTAAACCCAGTACTAATGGTTTTAGCAACTGCTGCCGGTAGTAATACTATCACGCATGTAAATGATGCTTCATTCTGGTTGTTTAAAGAATACTTTAATATATCGATCAAAGATACCTTTAAAACATGGGGGCTTTTATTGTTAACAACCTCTGTTGTAGGTTTGATCGTTGTATTGATTCTGGATTTATTTATATAAAAATGATGTTGAAAAATAGAGGGACAATGTACTAGATCCTCCTATGATAACGGCGATAAACGATGCTAACGCAAATAGGTTTGCATGCTTTTCGTAGGCATACATGTGTAAGAGGATGAGACATAGATAATGTTTCATCCTTAAATATTGGCAGTAGATGACTGAAATGATAATACGCTTATATCAAGCTTTTAAAGTGGTATTTTTTAATTGATTAAGTTGATGGCGCTCACGCAAACGTTTTATCTTTTCCATGCTTTTTTCTAGCCATCATTGCCGGGGCGGGCAGAAATCATTTTATAAAAATATGATTTTTGTCCCGCTCCTTTCTTTTATTTTATAAAGATAGGCCATACTGTGTCTTATGAAGATAGAATTAACTATTTGGAACTAAGTGCACCACATTGGAGTAAGTTTAAAGTACCGTAACTTTATCTTTAAAATGATTTAATTTAGCTGTTTCAATATGATCATCGCTAATAAAATAATCTAAAGTAGCTATGTCACAAATTTTTACTGTAACGATTTTATCTATTTTTGAACTATCTGCAGTTAAATAAGTATGTTTGGAAATATCTAAAATTTTTCTACGCGTTTCAACTTCTTCTAAATTATAATCGGTAACCCCTTTGTGTAGGGATACCCCGCTGCAACAAATGAACGATTTATCGATATTTAATTGGTCAAAATTAAATAAAAAATCAAAACTGGTGATAGAATGTTCAGACTGTCGCACTTTCCCTCCGATACTTATAATTGTATGACCTTGATTTAATGCTTGTAACATAACAGGTATTGAGTTTGTAATAATTGTTAAGTTTTTCAGTTTATAAAGGTGTTTAGCGATTTGTAAAGTGGTAGACCCGCTATCTAAGAATATACAATCTCCCTCCGATATTTCTGCAATTGCTTTTAAAGCAATTGTATTTTTTTTATTTATATTTAAGTCTAAACGTTGTTCAATAATAGATTCACCATTGGACGACTGTTTAAGACGAATGCCGCCATACTCTTTCGTGATTAAGTCATCTTTGACTAATTGTTGAATATCTCTTCTTAATGTTTCCATAGAAATTTGTAATGCATCTTTAAGTGATTTTAATTTTAAAAATTCATCTTTTTCAAGCTTTTCAAGGATTTTTTTTCTTCTTTCTGTAGGTAACAACAAGATTCCCCTCCTTATATAATTGAAAATTAGTAAATAGTTTGTAATAATATGGTCAAAAGTTAATCATTTTTTACAATTAATTAATACTGAATCAATAAACATATTCTATACTTTTAGTATAACAAATAGGAGGTGTTAGCTGTGCTGCAATTGCGAAATATTAGCAAAAGCTATAACGATAATAACGTACTTAAAGATATTAACCTATCTATTGAAAAAGGAGAAATAGTTAGTTTATTGGGACCCAGTGGGTGTGGAAAGACGACGTTGTTAAATATGATTCTAGGGTTAACAGAGGTGACACAAGGCCAAATTCTATACAATAATAGAGAGATACAATGTAAACCAATGCAAAAACGAAACTTCAATATTGTCTTTCAAGATTTTTGTTTATTTCCTCATTTGAGTGCCTATGAAAATATAGTCTATGGTTTAAAAAATATAAAAAAGCGTATTCATGATAAAAGGGTAACCGATTTAATTGAACTATTAGCGCTAAGGCCTCATTTAAATAAGAAAGTTCATGAATTGTCTGGTGGTCAAAAGCAACGTGTATCCATTGCACGTACGATTGTAATGGAGCCTAAAATCTTATTGATGGATGAGCCTTTAAGTGCACTAGATAGCGTGATAAAAGAATCCATTAAAGATATGATCCAAAGGATTTCTAAGACACTCTCTCTTACTACTATTATTGTTACACATGACCCAGAAGAGGCATTAACAATGGCAGATAAAGTAGTCGTGATTGAGAACGGGGAAGTTGCGCAATTTGGTACACCAAATGATATTCTTAATCATCCTAAGAGCGAATTTGTTGAAAGATTTATATTAAAACAATTGAAAATTAAAAGAGATCATATATATCGTTTATTTGGTGATCGCCATGGCGCATAAGTTATGGTCACAACGCATTACCTTTAGTTTAATTTTACTTTTTTTCATTGTATTTTTATTTTTACCCATCATTTATTTATTAGGACGTTCATTTTATTTAGAAGGCCAATTGACACTGTATCATTACAAAAACATTTTCACTAATCTCGAAATAGTCGATGCACTTTTTAATAGTCTGAAGATATCTTCAAGTGCAGCTATCGTTACTACGATGATTGCATTCTTTATGTCTTACGCCATCCATATGACACATTCACCAAAATGGATACAGTCATATATTAAGCGTATGACGTTAATGCCAATGCTTGTCCCTACAATTACATATGGTTTTATTTTAATGTATTTATTTGGAGATGAAGGCATTTTAGCCAATATATTGGGTGAACTTCCGTTTACAATTTATGGCAAAAATGGTTTGTTCATTGGCTATATCATTTATACGTTGCCTGCTGCCTATCTTATCATTTCTAATGCTTTTAATTATGTTGATCATCGCTTTTATTACATTTCATCACTGATGAAAGATGGCAAGGTAAGAAGGTTTTACCATACGCTATTAAGACCATTACTAGTACCAATTGGTAATGCTTTTGTTTTATCATTTATTTTAAGTTTCACTGATTTTGGCATACCCGCTTCAATTGGAGCAAATTATAGTGTGATATCAACGACACTTTATCAAATGATATTAGGATCTATTCCCAAATTTGCTGAAGGTGCTGTGATTGCAATGCTTATGCTTATACCTGCAATGCTAGGATTTATATTTCTAACAGCAATTGAAAGATGGAATGTCCAACAACAAGCTATAAATCATACCAGTTTACCTCAAAGAAAATGGCATGATAGGGGGATTAATTTATTTGCCGTTTTAATTGCAACCATTATTTTATTGATTTTCTTAGTTATGTTTGTCGTTCCTTTTACTGAAGACTATCCATATCAATTAGCGTTTACGTTGAAACATATTATAAATGTGATCAAGGATGAAATTTTATTAGATGTTTATATACAATCTCTATTTGTAGCGGTAGCAACTGCATTTTTGGGCAGCATCATTAGTTTCACGGGTGCATTAATCACTGTGAGAACAAAAGTAAAAGGTAGGCAGATGTTAAATATGATTTCTCTAATCACTAACACTGTGCCAGGTATGATATTAGGACTTTCTTATTTATTGTTTTTTCAAAATAGCTCAATTAAAGGCACGTTATTGATTGTAGTTTTTAGTATTATTGTTCATTACTATACAACCCCCTATGTGATGGCGAAAAGTGCGTTAGAAAAGTTAAATCATTCGTGGGACATAACGAGTACACTTTTACAAGATCAATGGCATGAGACGATATTTAAAATCATTTTACCGAATATGAAAATAACAATCGTTGAAATAATGAATTATTACTTTATCAATGCAATGGTTACGATTAGTGGTGTTATATTTTTAGTTTCCACTTCAACCCAACTCGTATCGACTGAAATAAATCAGTTACAACATTTTAATCGCTTTACGGATATATTTATTTTGTCGATTTTAATTTTCCTTACCAATGTATGTATACGAAGTATAAGTAGCGGTTGGCTACATTATCTAGAAAAGAAAGGATGAGCCTAATGAAAAGTAAGTGGAAAATCATTGTGCTTGGTCTAATCACTGTCATTATCCTATATTTTTCCTTTTTTGGACTTGGTTCATCTACAGATAAAGTAGTCATTTCAACGAATGCAGACGAAGAGGCTATTACTGTCATGGAAAAAGCTTTAGACCGTAATGGTTTTAAAGGAGAATATATCGTCCAACCGCAATCGACTGCTGAATTAGGTGGGAAAATGATGGCGGAAGGAAAAAATATAGAAGCAGATATTATTACGCAAGCAACCTATTATTTGGAAAGTGCACAGAGAGAAAATAACATGTTTACTGATGTTGAAGGTACAAATAAAAAGACAACAGATACTTACCCAGATTATATTACACCACTGTTAGGTAATATGGGTTCTTTATTTGTTAATACAGAGGTTATCAAGGAAAAAGGATTAGAAACACCGGAATCTATCCATTCATTAACAAATACGCAATATAAAAATCAAGTAGCAATGCCGAACGTCATTGACTCTTCCACAGGATGGTTGGTGATACAAAGTATCTTAAATGAATATGGCAATAAAGAGGGGCAGAAGATACTAACACAACTCTTGAACAATGTCGGTCCTCATTTAGAAAGTTCAGGGTCTGGGCCGCTTAAAAAAGTTGAATCTGGAGAGGCAGCTATCGGTGTAGGGTTACGTTCACAAGCTATTGATGCCGAGAAAAAAGGCAAACCCATTCGTTATATTGATCCGACAGAAGGTAACTTTTCGTTAGTAGAAGGTGCAGCAGTTGTTAATAAAGGAGGTGAAAAGCAACAGAAAGCTGAGAAAATGATTCGTATTATACAAAAATACGGGCGTAAAGATTTATTAGAACAATACCCAGTGCCTCTTTATAAAGGGGAGAAAGTCGAAAAACAGCAACAACCTACTTACCCCAAAAAGTGGAATGGTAGATTAACGATAGATTTATTAGGGGAACATCAAGAAATATTCCAAGAAGCTAAAAAGGAAGCGCAAAACTAACAATGTATAGGAGTGATTAAATGGAACAATTAAAATTATTAACGCCAGGACCTTTGACAACGAGTGATACAGTGAAACGTGAAATGCTAATAGACCGTTGCACATGGGATGATGACTATAAAAATTTAACACAAAGTATTCAACAACGCTTATTAGATATTGCAAAAGTAGACGCTCAAAATTATACATCTATTTTACAACAAGGGAGTGGAAGTTTTGTCGTAGAAAGTATTATTCAAACGGCGTTGTCCCCAACAGATCATATACTGATTATAAGTAATGGTGCGTATGGGAAGAGAATGATAGAAATGGCATATGCTACAGGAAAGAACGTAACTGAGTTAAACTTACCATACAATGAGGCGCCTTTCGTTGGAAAAGTCAAACAGCTTTTAGAAAAAGATGCAACACTAACGCATATTGCTGTGGTGCATTGCGAAACTACGACAGGTATTTTGAATCCTATAGAAGCAATTTGTGAGCTGGCACGAAAGTTTGATAAGAAAATAATTATAGATGCTATGAGTAGTTTTGGCGGTATCCCAATTGAGGTTGAGGAGTTAGACATAGATTTTTTAGTTAGTAGTGCAAATAAATGCATACAAGGTGTGCCTGGCTTTGGATTTGTTATTGCTAAAAGACAAAGTTTAGAACAAACGAAAGGAAATGCAAGAAGTGTATCTCTTGATTTATATGAACAGTGGTCTGTAATGAAAGACAGTGGTAAATGGCGTTATACATCTCCAACACATGTAGTGGCAGCATTTTATCAAGCAATTATAGAATTAGAAAATGAAGGCGGCGTTCATGTTCGTAATGAAAGATATGCTTCTAATAATCAATTCGTTATTCAATCTATGAAACGTTTGGGGTTTGAACCGTATATAGACAATCAATATCAATCACCAATCATTACTACTTTTTTATACCCAAATCAAAATTTTGATTTTGATTGCTTTTATGAATATATGAAAAAACATCATTTTGTATTATATCCTGGGAAATTAATGGAAACGCCTTCCTTTAGGATTGGAAACATTGGAGATTTACATCGTCAAGATTTTGAAAATATGATTCAGCATATAGAAAATTATAAATTAAAGGAGTAAATATTTATGACTAAAATAAAAGGTATTATTATGGATTGGGCGGGGACGACGATAGATTTTGGGTGTTTTGCGCCAGTAAATGTATTTGTTGATATTTTTAAAAAAGCGGGAATTGAGGTTACGATTGAAGAAGCTAGAGAGCCCATGGGAATGTTAAAGCGTGACCATATCAAAGCGATGACTGAAATGCCACGTATTCATCAAGCTTGGAGAGATGAATTTGATAATGTGCCGACAGAAAAAGATATCGACCAATTATATGCTCATTTTGAAAATGCGTTGATGAAGCAACTTAAATCATTTACGCATCTTATACCAGACGTGAATGATACTATAAGTGCACTGCAAGCAGAAGGTTACCTTATTGGTTCTACTACAGGGTATACTAAAGAAATGATGGAAGTCGTTGCTCCTGAAGCTAAACGTAAAGGATATGCACCTCATAATATAGTTACAGCAGAACAAGTAGATGGTTATGGTAGACCATATCCATACATGATTTTCAAAAATATTCAACAACTTAAATTATCCTCTGTTAAAGAAGTGATTAAATTAGGTGATACGGCTTCTGATATTAAAGAAGCTATCAACGCAGGGGTGACAGCTGTAGGTGTTATTAAAGGGAGTTCCGTTGTTGGATTGAATGAACAACAATGGAATGATTTAACAGAACATGAACGAAACACCTATATTGAAGAAGCAACGCATATATTTAAGCAAAATAATGCAGACTATATAATAAAAGATATCACACAATTACCACAATTATTAAAACAACTTAATGCTTGATCATGTTAATTAAAATAAAAACACAATTTCATACCTTCTATATATGCAAATTGTATACAATTAGTTACTTGTATCTATTGAAAAATCAGAAAATTTCAATAGATACATTTTTATTGTATTAACAGTTTTTAAAGCATATTACATAAGATTTTTTTGAAATAAACCTTTGACTTATTACATATAAAAGTGTATTATTTATGAATATTAATTCAAAAATAAGAATAATAATAAGAGGTTGGTGGATTTAGTGAATAATCTATTTGATTTAACAGACCATTACAGTTCGAATAACTATAGCCCTTTGAAATTAGCATTAGCTAAAGGTAAAGGCGCTCAAGTTTGGGATGTGGAAGGCAAGCGTTATATTGATTGCATAGCTGGATTTTCAGTGGTTAATCAAGGACATTGTCATCCTAAAATTATTGAAGCTTTCCAAGCGCAAAGTGAACAGATTACAATGGTGTCTCGTGCATTATATAGTGACAACTTAGGTCAATGGGAAGAAAAAATTTGTAAGTTAGCTAATAAAGACAAAGTGTTACCTATGAACACTGGTACTGAAGCAGTTGAAACAGCAATTAAGATCGCGCGTAAATGGGGTTCGGATGTTAAAGGTATTAAAGAAAATGAAAGTGAAATCATTGCTATGAATGGTAACTTTCATGGTCGTACATTAGGTGCTTTATCTCTGTCTGCACAAGATAGTTATAAAGATGGATTTGGCCCATTATTAGGTAATGTGAATTATATAGATTTTGGAGATATTGAATATTTAAAAACATTGATTAATGATCATACCTCCGCTATTATTTTAGAACCCATACAAGGTGAGGGTGGCGTCAATATACCACCAGACTATTTTATACAGGAAGTCCGTAATTTATGTGATCAACATAATATTTTATTAGTTGCAGATGAAATTCAGGTTGGCCTGGGCAGAACTGGCAAAATGTTTGCTATGGAATGGGAAGGCGTAGAACCAGATATTTATTTATTAGGTAAATCATTGGGTGGCGGACTTTATCCTATTTCAGCAATACTAGCAAATGAAGCTGTTATGAACGTATTAACGCCAGGCACACACGGTTCTACATTTGGGGGAAACCCACTTGCATGCGCTGTTTCGATGGCTGCATTAGATGTGTTGATTGATGAAAATTTAATTGAACGTTCAGCTAAATTAGGGCAATTATTGCTTAATCAATTACAGCTTATCGATAGCCCAATTATTTATGATGTCAGGGGGAGAGGATTGTTTATTGGTATTGAATTGACAGAACAAGCACAACCCTATTGTTTAGAAATGATTGAAAAAGGTGTGCTATGCAAAGAAACACAAGGCAATATTATTAGAATTGCACCGCCTTTAGTAATTAATGAAGCGGAAATCAATAAAATGATTGAAGTAATTAGTGAAGTACTTGAAAAGAATAAAATAACATCTTAAAAATTCCGAATTTTCAGAAAGGAAGAGTGAAATGATAGAAATTGGGATAGTTGGAGGAAGCGGTTATGGTGCGGTTGAACTGATTCGATTATTACAGCATCATCCAAATGTAACGATTAAATATGTATTTTCACATTCTAAAAACGATGAACCGATAAGTGAGACGTTCCCTCATTTAAGTCATTTAATATTAAATTATACTGCATTAGATGAAAAGGGTGTGTCTTGTGATGTTGTGTTTTTTGCTACACCATCCAATGTAAGTAAACATTTAGCACCAGATTTAGTGGATAAAGGTGTTAAAGTGATTGATTTATCGGGAGATTTTAGGCTATCAAATCGACATATGTATAAAACATTTTACGGAGAGGAAGCCGCTCCGCAACAGCAACTAGATGCAGCCAGTTATAGTATTGCAGAATGGAGCGAAGTGGATTGGCAACATACAAAGCTAATAGCTAATCCGGGTTGTTTCCCTACTTCAATTTTATTAGCTTTGCATCCGCTCGTTGTTCAAGAAGTTATTGATACTGAGTCGATTATTATTGATTCGAAAACAGGCGTTTCAGGTGCAGGGCGTTCATTAGCACAACATGTACATTATGCTGAGATGAATGAAAATTTCAGCGCATATGCTATAGGAAAACATAAACATAAACCTGAAATTGAACAATATATCTCAACGTTATCAGGGAAAGATATCAATGTTACATTCACACCACATCTTGTGCCGATGACGCGTGGTATTCTCTCAACGATTTATGTAAAGTTAAATGAGTACACAACGACAGAGGAACTACAAGCTATTTATAAACAATATTATGATGACAAACCATTTGTGAGGGTTAGGGATATAGGCATATATCCTAAGACAAAAGAAGTTTATGGTAGTAATTTCTGCGATATTGGCATATACGTAGATGAAATAAATCAAATGGCTATTATTGTTTCCGTTATTGATAATTTAGTTAAAGGCGCAAGCGGTCAAGCAATTCAGAATTTAAATCTACTTTATGGATTGGATGAAACAACTGGTTTGAACCAACTCCCAGTTTATCCTTAATAAAATGAAAGGAGAGATGAGATGAAAGAGATTGAAACGATAGATATGCTTAATCAACTTAATATAGATTTACAAGGGGATGTAGGCTCGCCATTAGGATTTATTGCTGGTGGGCTTCACGTAGGGTTAAGAAGAAAGAAAAGAGATTTTGGATGGATTTATTCTACGACAGAAGCTTCGGCTGCAGGTGTTTATACACTTAACCGTTTTAAAGCGGCACCACTTATAGTGACTGAAGAAACCATATATATGAATCAATCATTACAAGCGATTGTGGTTAACTCAGCTAATGCAAATTCATGTACTGGAGCAAGAGGTTTGCAAGATGCGAAAGATACTCAAGCATGGGCAGCTGAACAATTAAATATAGAACCATATAAAATTGGTGTTGCCTCTACAGGCGTTATTGGCTCGTTTTTACCTATGGAAAAAATTCAATACGGAACTCAGCATATTTTAAACGAAAAATATAATCAGAGCCAATTTTTCAACCAATCTATTTTAACGACTGATACAACAACCAAACACTTATCAGTACAAGTTGAAATTGATGGTAAGACGGTCACGATAGGCGGAACTGCAAAAGGTTCAGGTATGGTGCATCCTAATATGGCAACAATGCTTGGTTTTATCACCACAGATGCGAACGTCGACGCACGTACTTTAGATAACTGTTTAAAACAAGCAACAGATCAATCGTTTAATATGATTACAGTTGATGGAGATACAAGCACTAATGATATGGTACTTTGCATGGCGAACGGCCAAGTTGATCATCAGTCATTAGATGAAAATCATCCTGAATGGCATAAATTTATATATGCCTTCAATTTTGTAAGTCAATATCTTGCCAAATCGATTGCCAAAGACGGCGAAGGGGCTACGAAATTGGTAACAGCTAAAGTCATAGGCGCATATCATGATAAAGAGGCGAAAAAGATTGCTAAAAGTATTGTATCTTCTAATTTAGTGAAAACAGCAATTCATGGAGAAGATGCAAACTTTGGTAGAATTGTCACGGCTATAGGATATGCTTCCAAACATGTAGAACCAAGCGAGACAAATGTTTCTTTATGTCAATTACCAGTGTTAGAGCATGGTATGCATTTACCATTCGATGAGCAGTTGTTAAAAGCGCGTTTAACAGAAGATAATATTGTCATAGAAGTTTCTGTTGGAGATGGCGATGGTGAAGCAGCAGCTTATGGTTGCGATTTATCATATGAATATGTACGTATCAATGCATCGTACAGAACGTAAGGGGTGTATCAAATGAGTTATATTATTATAAAAATAGGTGGCAGCACTCTAACAAATTTACATGAATCTACAATTGAAGATATTGTTCAATTAAAAAAACAAGGTTATAAGCCATTAATTGTTCATGGTGGTGGGCCTTTCATCAACCAGTCATTAAAATTACAAGGCGTAACATCGGAATTTAAAGATGGTTTAAGAGTGACTACTGATGACGTACTTTCAGTAACAAGTCAAACTTTAATAGGCCAAGTCAACCCGAGTTTAGTTAATAAAATTAATCGATTTGATATTAAAAGCATTGGCATAAATGGTATGGATGCTCAATTATTCGATATTGTGCCATTAGATCCCCAATATGGTTTTGTTGGTGAACCTGCTAATATAGATGTTTCTGTTATAGAGTCATTAACTGATTCTTTTGTTCCAGTCATTGCTTCTATAGGCGTGCTTAAACAAACAGGCCAAATATATAATATTAATGCTGATACACTTGCATATAAACTTGCGCAAGCGTTAAATGCACCTATTTATTTATTGAGCGATATTCCAGGCGTTTTAATTAATGAAAAAGTCCAAGCTTCTCTAAACGCGGAAAGCATTGAAGCATATATTGAACAAAAATTAATATACGGAGGCATGATTCCCAAAGTACAAGATGCGATTCAAGCAATTGAAATGGGATGTCAAAAAGTTGTCATCGCTGCTGGGAGTGAGTCACATATCATTCAAAAGTTACAAAATGGCCATAATGTTGGCACAACAATACAAAATAAATAATTTATATGTAAGACAATATAAAAAGGAAGCGGGACAACAAAACCTATTAAAAATAGATTTCTATCTCGCTTCCTTTTTATAATGTGTATATTTTATTAAAGATTAATGATTATGAGCATAATTTGTTAAAAGCTCAATATAAAAATCAATAAATTTTAAATATTTTTCTTTTTCTACACATTCATCAATTTGGTGTGGTTTAACACCAGGACCAAATACTAAGAATGGGAAAGATTCACCTTTACCTTTGAGCAAGTTTGATGCATCAGTCACGCCACCAATAGGGGAAGCAATGAAATCTTTATCAAAGGCAGTTTTAGCTATAGTTTGTGCCGTATTAATTAAACTATTGTCGCCTGTGGTGAGGACTGGGTCTAAATCTAAGTATAAGTTGCTTGCTAAATGTGCACCCTTATTATTATATTTCTCTATTGTATTTGAAAACAATGCTTTGACTTGTTCATTATCATATTCAGGGATTGTACGAATATTAAAATCTGCATCTGCTTCTTCTGGTACAGAGTTGACTTGAACACCGCCATTGATTAATGTGTTACTAATGACTAAACCTTGGAGCGCCGATTCAACTTCTTCAAGCGCCATTGTGGCAGGTAATGAAGGTTTTATTCTTTCTATGAATTGTGTGAAATTTAACGCTTTACCTTGGACTTCCTTTGAGATTCTAGCGTAAGCATCATCAATATCTTGAATAAATTCAATTAATGGTTTAATCGCGTTTGTCCCTAAAATAGGCATAGAGCTGTGGGCTGATTTACCATATGAAGTGATGCGATAATCCATAGAACCTTTGTGGGCGTATACCATCATATCTTGGCAAGGTTCAGCAATGATTAACGCCTCAACATCATCCATATAACCTTTTTCATATAAACTTTGAGAGCCAAGTTGTTCCATTTCTTCACCAGTTGTCGCTAAAAACTTAATGCGACCCTGCTTAAGTGACCCAGATTGTTTCATATCAATTAGTGCAATGGCTAACGCAGCGAGTCCAGATTTCATATCAGCTGCGCCTCTGCCATATAAAAAGCCATTATCTTCAGTAAGTGTGAATGGATCGTATGTCCATTGAGAACGGTTACCTTCAGAAACCACGTCCATGTGACCGGATATACCAATTACTGGGTTACCTTCGCCTATTTCAGCAATAAGGTTAGCACGTCGCTCATCTACTTTATCTATAGTCGATTCAATACCATACTCTGAAAATAATTTTTGAAGATAGTTACAAACCTCGATTTCATTATCATTTACCGTATTCATTGCTACAATATCTGATAAAATTTGTACTTTTTCTTTTTCTGAAAATGTACACATTACATATCACTCCTTTGCATTACTAAATAAAGTATACATCTATAAAAAATGTTTTTTAAAGTAAAACGGTTTTTTAAAAAAGAATATAATAAATTTATTTGTATTGAAAAGAGAATAAAATATAGTCGCATTGCTTGTATACAGCGTTTTTGCAATAGTAATGAATGGATTGTGTAGATTAGAATAGCGGTGCGATTATTTCCATGGGAATAACATCGTAATAGTTATCATGGTGATTTATAATGTGAATAGTTTAACTACAATAGGCAAAATAGATTATAAATTGAAAATTAGAGTCATTTACTATGATTAAAACCATTTTTGATGATACGCTATAAGAAGCGGAATTATGTTTCGACGATTTGGTTTTTCATATATTGACTGAAGCATGAAACATGCTTGGAATAGTGATATGGATAAAGCTTTTGAATTTAAATGTTATTTTATAATGATTATAAATTGAGCTGTCAGCTATTTATATGAAAAATGTATTTAGAAAGGGGAATATCATATTGGCAAAAGTAGCAATTATTGCTGGAGGCAATAAAGTAAAATCACGACTTACAGGTGTCATAGATTACGCAGAAAAGTATTTGGATGATGAAGGTATTGATACAGATATTATTCATGTCCATCAGTTAGACGCAGAAGCGTTAATTACTGCAGATTTTTCCGATGAATCAATTAATCAGACACATAAAATAATTGAAGATGCTGATGGCATCATTATTGTATCACCAGTATTTAAAGCAGCTTATTCTGGCATAGTCAAAACATATTTAGATTTATTACCACGTGGCGCGTTTACTGGTAAAACAGTGTTGCCATTAGCTTTAGGCGGTACGTTTGCGCATGTATTAGCAATTCAATACAGTCTTGATCCGGTTATTAAAGAACTAGGTGCGGATACGATTCATAAAGGCAGATTTATATTAGATAAGCATATCACGCAAAATGATGATGGTAGTTATAATTATGACCAAGAAGCAAGAGATGGTTTAAATAAAACTTTAAAGAAATTTGTCAGTGACAAGTCGCAAGTTAAAGAATAGATTGCTTAAGAAGTTGAGAAATGAAACAGTAGCTATATGATTGACATTGGGCTTGTATTACGTAGACAGACCCAGTTAATGTGTACTGTTATATCAGCTTTTTTAAACATATAATCATTAAAAAGTGGGAGAAAAATATCAATTTAAGATTTTTGATATCTTTCTCCCACTTGTTTTGGCTGTTTTATAAAGTAATTAAATGCCATTGATCTTGTTGATCCATTGATAATTCAAACTCTGACGTTTGTATCGTAATTGGATAGGATTCAGACATTTTTTCGGAAAATAACCATTTATTATTTTCTGGAGTAAGTAAAATAAAGCTATCATCACGGGTGTCTCCAATGAAATTCAAATCTTCTGCTATAAATGGCTGATTTTCATATGTATTTAAATAATACTTTGATAATGCTTCGAACACTTCATTTGCTTCATTACAAACGAATCCAATCTCACTAATCCTTGAGAATTCAGGCTCATCTGTAATATTAGAGATTCTTGCTATCAGTTCAACAACATTGCCCGATGGATCGTGAAAATAAAACGAATGTGCAATGAAAGACTCAAAATAAGTGGCATGTGCACCATCTTCCATCAACAAGAATAAAATATTTTGGTAATGTTGTTTCATATCATAAAAATGGTTGTAAGGAATATCAATTGCAAAGTGGTAGAAGGGTTGGACGTCTTCGTCAGATTGTTGGAAATACAAATGTGTCTCCCCAATTTCAACCACAAAAGTCTCCTCATTAATCATACGAACGGGACATTCTAAAGTTTCTTCATAAAATTGGAATGTCTCTGCTAATTCTGAAGTGAATAATTTAATGCTTTCAATTTTCATAAACGAATCCCACCCAATCCTCATGTTTACATATCAATATAAGAAATAATTTACTTGTACTTTATCAAAATAATAATCAATATGATAATAATAAGAAGTTTATTTGAAATAATGCCCTTTAAGTTACAATAAATCCTAAATGCTTTGAAATGGATTGAGCAGTGGCTTTTAATTGTGATATAAGAAAATCTTTTTTATAAATTTGAGCAGTAGGAAAAGATAAACTGATAGCACCTTGAACTTCATTTCTAAAGTTTACAAAATATGTACCAATACAAAAAATCCCTGTTTCATTTTCTTCTTTATCTTCCGCGTAACCTTGTTGGCGAATCATTTTTATTTCGCTCATTAAATCCTCTACATTAGTAATCGTATTTTCGGTATGTGCTTTAATTTGTGTTGCATCCCACACCTTGTGAATCGCTTCGTCACTATAAGTAGATAAAATGGCTTTTCCAACAGCTGTACAATACATAGGCGAACGCAACCCTATCTTAGAAGACATTGTTTGTTGTGCCCCATCAGGTATAAATTTCTCAATATATAAAACTTCATTTTTATCTTCTAATACTAAATGGCACGTTTCTTTAACGTCTATAGCAAGCTTACTTATTAAACTTTTAGCAATATTTAAGTGATCAATATTTTGTATGCTAGCATATCCTAATTGGAATAATTTAAAGGTCAGTTCATATTGATGTGTTAAGTTATCTTTTTTTACATAATTGTTCTCAATTAAAGCTTGCACTAAACGGTGTATCGTTGTTTTAGATAGGCCGCTTAATGATACGAGTTGGTTTAATGATACTGGGCTATATTTTGAAATCAATTCTAATAGATTTAAAGCACGATCAAGTGATTGCACATTTGACATAATTTACCTCCTTAAAATAACAACGTTTTCAATATTGAATTGACAACGTTTTCATAATCCCTTTATAATGTTAGTTGATTCCTTTATATGATATACCATTTCATAATGTGGAATAAACATCAAATAATTTATGCCATCATAATATATTAATCATAAATAAACGAGGGGAGTGTTTCGGTGTTTGGGGAATTTTGGCCACTTATAGGCGTTGTTTTAGGTGTTATTGTACTTTTGATTTTAATTATTAAATTTAAGATAAATGCATTTATTGCATTAATTGTTACATCTATTTTCACCGGTGTTATTTTAGGTATGCCATTAGACAAAATTATAGAAACCGTTGAAAAAGGGATGGGAAACACTTTAGGTAGTGTTGCTATTATATTTGGTCTAGGTGCTATTTTGGGAAAACTTATTGCAGATGGCGGGGGCGCGAATCGTATTGCTGACACGCTTATTGATAAGTTTGGTGAAAAATACATCAAATGGGCTATGATTTTAGCTTCATTTATTATAGGTATTGCGCTGTTCTTTGAAGTAGGACTTGTATTATTAATTCCATTGGCGTTTACGATAGCTAAGCGATTGGGTGTTTCTCATATGAAAATTGGTATTCCAATGGCGATTGCTTTATCTGTCACGCACGGTTTTTTACCGCCACATCCAGGTCCAGTTGTTATTGCTAAAGAATTGAATGCTAATTTAGGTGAAGTATTATTATATGGTATTATCATTGCTATCCCTACAGTTGTCATTGTAGGAGGTTTATTGATACATATGTTACCTAAATTATCGCCAAGTGCTTTTAAAAAAGAAGTAGATATGTCCAATATTATTTCTGAAATTCCAATAAATGAAAAAGATAAACCAGGCTTTGGTATTAGTGTGTTTACAGCTTTATTACCGGTCATTTTGATGTTGTTTGCAACTATTGTTCAAATGATAACAGGACATCAAGATGGTGCTACAAATCAATTTGAAAGTGTTGTTTATTTTATAGGTAACGCTCCTGTAGCAATGTTAATTTCATTATTATTTGCTATTTATTCAATGGGAGTACGTAGAAGAAGAACGATGAATCAAGTGATGGATAGTGCGTCTTCTGCAATTATCCCGATAGGTATGATGATACTGATTTTAGGCGCAGGCGGCTCATTTAAAGAAGTTTTAATAGATGGCGGTGTAGGTAAGACAATTGAACATATGTTTGTCGGTTCTAGTATGTCTCCCATATTATTAGCGTGGATTGTTTCTTCATTGTTACGTATTGCACAAGGATCAGCTACAGTTGCAGCAATATCTACGACGGGTATTGTATTACCATTACTACAAGCAACAGATGCGAATTTAGCATTGGTCACACTTGCAATCGGGGCAGGTAGTATCATTTTTTCACATGTTAATGACACAGGATTTTGGATTTTCAAAGAATATTTCGGTTTAACTGTGAAAGAGACATTTTTAACTTGGTCTGTATTAGAAACGGCCATTTCAGTTTGTGGATTAGTATTTGTATTACTTTTAAATATAATGTTATAAAGTTGAAAGGAGTAAGGTGAGTATGAAAGCGGTATTTATTAATGGAAAAGAAGATATCGAATTGAGAGATGTTGAGACTTTAAATAGTCATGAAGATGATACTAAAGTATTGATTGAAGTGAAGTACGTGGGTATTTGTGGATCTGATTTACATTATTTAGCAGAAGGTGCTAGTGGGCCAGCAGTGATACGTGAACCATTAACACCTGGTCATGAGCTCAGTGGCATATTACTTGAAGATATGGAATATCAAGGTGAAACTTTACCAAAAGGCACTAAGGTTACAGTGCACCCAGCTACTTATGGTGAAAAAATTGAAAGATTACCAAATAACCCTGAAGTTTGGCCAAATGGTGCTTATTTAGGATCTGCCAGATATTTACCTCACCAACAAGGTGCAATGGTTGAAAAAATGTTGGTCGATAAATCTCAAATATTAGCTTTGCCTGATAAGGTATCGTTAAAGCTAGGAGCGTTGGCTGAACCACTTAGTGTAGGTATGCACGCTATTAATTTAGCAGGCGGAGTAAAAGATAAATCTGTACTGGTTTCTGGCGCAGGGCCGATTGGTTTACTTGCTGCAGGTGCTGCTTATACATTAGGTGCTAAAAGTGTTATGATTACGGATATGTTAGAAGAACCATTATCACGTGCAAAAGATATGGGAGATATCAAAACACTAAATATTAAGGAAAATGATGTACCTGAAGACCAATATGATGTCATATTAGAATGTTCGGGTGCAACGCCAGCTATATCAACAGCATTTAAAGCCATAAATATTGGTGGCGTTATTATACAAGTTGGTAATTTACAAGATAAAGCAGCACCGATTAACTTAAGCCCTATTAATATTAAACAAGCTACATATCGTGGCTGTTATAGATTTAATAGTGAAATAGAAGACGCATTAAAAGTATTAGAAAAAAATGAAAAAATTGGAAATGTGGTGACTCAAACCTATCATATTGAAGCATATAAAGAAGCGTTTGAAGTAGCAGCCAATTCACGATTATCTTCTAAAGTGATGATTGCTTTTTAATGTAAAAAGCAACACCACATTAAAAACAAAAATAGACTAAATTTAAATCTATATTTGTGAAATTGCCTATAAAAATGTTGGATTTATAGTAGAAATCTATGGCAATTATATGTAAACATAATATTGCTTGCGACAAGCTTACATGAATAGCTAACGTCTTGAGACTACAAACTCAAAATATGTTCGTATCAATGAAGCAAAACAACACGAAGCATTTATATGAAACAGCCCCCAAAAAGAAATCTTTTGGGGGCTGAATTTTGGAATTTATATTCTAGACGTTGCGCTGTCTTTATATTACGTGAAGAGTAGAGCAATCAAATAAGCGCTTATACCGGCTAATATACAGTAAATTAACGCAGGACCTAATGTTTTTCTAATAACGCTGCCTTCCTTGCCTGGCATATTTACAACGGCACAAACAGCGACTACGTTATGCACACAAATCATATTTCCAGCAGCAGCGCCAATAATCTGTGCTGCTAAGACAATAAATGGGTCAGCGCCAATGGAATTTGCTATATTCATCTGGATAGGTGAAAAAGTCAACGTTGAAACAGTTGCACTACCAGTAATGAATGAACCTAGTGCACCTAAGAATGGAGCTACAAATAACCAAATTGGCCCTAAAGTGGCAGCCATATTTTGGGCAATATATTCTGGCATACTATTCAAATCATTGATATTAATACCAGAATTGATAAAAACATGTACCATCGCAAGCGTAGCGACGAGCGTGATACCTGTGATTTTAATGGTAGATAATGATTCTTTACTTGCATTGGCCATATTTTTAAAGGATTTTCTTTGAACTAAAATTGCAAAAAGTGCAGATAAAATTAGAATCGTACCTGGTGAATAAAGGAACTGCCATTCAGATGATATTTCTGAGAAATTTAAAATATTATTCCAAGAAAAATCAAGAAAATGCGTTGTGACATATTCAATACTTGGTATGGTTCTTGTTAATAGGAGTAAAATAACAACCATTACATATGGCGCCCAAGCTGTTAACAAACTCATAGAGTGTTCATTCACATCAGCTTCGTAAGTTTCATCCGCAGCGTCTCTCCAAATTGTTTTAGGCAATAGCCAACCTTTACTTGCTGTTAATACCGCTACAACAAGTCCTGTTAACGAGCCTAATATAGCTACAAACTCTGCACCAAAGATATGTGCATATATAAATGCAGAAACAGCGTATACAATACCAATTAATGCTAACCATGGTAGCATTTCAATGATAGATTTTAATTTTTTATTTTTACCAAAGAAAATAACCATTGTAGCAATAACGATAATAGGTATAAAGATACCACTTAGTAAGTCTAGTATCGTGATTTGTTCAGCAGTAGAATGGAAAAAAGCTTGATTTGCTTCTTTTAAAGTACTTAATCCTACAATAACTGGCGTCCCTACAGCTCCGAAAGAAACAGCAATACTATCAGCGATTAAAGCAGTAGCGACAGCAACTATAGGTCTAAAACCTAAAGCGACCAGTAATGGTGCTGTTACCATAGCAGGTGTTCCAAATCCTGATGCACCTTCAATAAGTGAACCAAATAAGAAGGCAACGATGATAACTTGTACACGCATATCTGGAGAGATTTTTTTAAAACCTGCATTTATGCGATTGACTGCACCTGTTTGACGCAATGTATTGAGCAAAACAAGCGCGCCAAATAAAATATAAAGAATAGTTAAGGTTTTGTGTGTACCTTGAAGTATAGAAGCTATTACAACATTACCTTGCATCCCCCATACAAATATCCCTAAAACAGTAACTACGACAGCACTAATAATCATTCCTTTTAAAGCAGACATGCGTAAAAGTACTAGAAATATAAAAGGTACAATTACTGCACTGAAAGCGACTAATAACATCATTTTATATAAAACTCCCTTATTCATATAATCAATAATCATCTAGTCATATGATGACTAAATAATATACATTGTAACCGTTTTCAATAGAATTTTCAATTGTTTATAAAAAATATATTATTTATATTTCAATTTAGATAGCATAGATATTGGTATCTTTGTATTTAATCTATGACATAAAACGATATTTTCGTAATTCGAAAATCATTTATTCATAAACGAAAACAAACGAAAATAAATTTGCATTAATAGAAAAAATGTAATAATATAATGATAATATTTGAAAGCGTTTCCAAGTATTTTAATTTTAGATAATCCAATATATATAAATGATTGGATGTTTTATATAAGGGGTGTGTGAAATGAGTGATAAACTGACTAAAATAGGTATGCCACCAACTTTGTTATGGGGGTATATTGGTGTATTGATTTTTATGATGGGCGATGGGTTAGAATTAGCTTGGATTAGTCCATATTTACATGAAAATGGATTATCTGTACAACAGACAGCGATTTTGACTACATGTTATGGTGTGACAATAGCGATTGGTTCTTGGTTATCAGGTGTGTTGGTTGAAATTATCGGCCCGAGAAAAGTAATGTTGTTAGGTACGGGATTATATATTATTGGACATGTGATATTTGTTGGATTTGCCATTCCGACAATGGATTACAACATCATGATCCCATCTTACGCTATAAGAGGTTTTGGCTACCCACTATTTGCTTATTCCTTTTTAGTGTGGGTGGCTTACCGCTCTCCACAAAAAAGATTAGGTGCAGCTGTAGGTTGGTTCTGGTTTGTATTTACAGGGGGATTAAGCGTCTTAGGATCATTCTATTCTTCGTTAGCGATTCAATTATTCGGTCATTTCTTTACATTGTGGACTGCGATTGTTTGGGTGCTATTAGGTACGTTTTTAGCTGTGTTTGTCAATAGAGATCAGTTCATAGTTGAAGAAAAAGGGCACGGGTTTAAAGAACATATCAGTGAGATTTTGGCAGGTATCACAATATTAAAAAGAGAACCACGTGTTGCAGTGGCATGCGTTGTCAGAGTAATTAACCAAGCAGCACAATATGCCTTCCCATTATTCTTACCAATTTATTTAGCGTCTAAAGGCATTGCAACAACAACTTGGTTAAATATTTGGGGAACAATTTTTATAGCTAATATCATATTTAACCTCATATTTGGCGCTTTAAGCGATAAAATAGGTTGGAAAAATACAATTTCTTATATCGGTGGTATTGGGTGTGCAGTATTTACATTAGGTCTTTACTTTGTACCTGAATTATTTACAGGCAACGTCTTTATTGTTGGTACAGTAGGCTTTTTATGGGGTGTGTGTTTAGCAGGGTTTGTTCCTATTTCTGCACTTGTTCCGTCACTTGTACATGATGGTGATAAAGGGCCAGCTATGGCAATTTTAAATTTAGGCGCAGGTCTTTGCGTTTTTGCTGGTCCAGGTTTAGTAGCATTATTTTATAGTAGTATTGGTGTTCAAGGCATGATGTACTTGATATTTGGATTATATGTTGCCAGCGCCATTATGACACGTTTCTTAAAAACACCAGAAGAACGTGCACGCACTAAGGCCGATGTTTTGCATAATTAAAAATAAACCAATTAAAGCGATAGGCTTTAGCATTCAAAAAATATGTAATTGAAGTGAGACGGTACTGGATTATTTATTTTTAAATAAGGTATATAAAGCGGGAACACAATATCAATTTGATGAAATTGGATATCGTGTTCCTGTTTTTTGTATTTACTTTAAGATATGATTATGCAAATTTTTGAGACAGAGTGGTTAAAAATGTAGTTATTTTTCTTGAAAACCGCCTGAAACGAATTGAGCAGCAATTTGTTTAAAAGTAGACAATAGTAAATCTAACATAGATGTTCACCTCCATGGATTAACTATTATGTATGCAATATACTATAAAATTTTAAAAATAAGCGCATTAAATCATAACCTAAAAAATAACTGCCTCAGTGTTTATGCTTAAAAATTTTTATCCCTCAAACGTTATAAAATAGGACTTCAGTGTAGAATGGTATGTACCATTTGGGAGGTTATTTATATTTTTAAAAGAAAAAGCTAACTTCATTTTTTAATAATATGCAATAAAAAGTATATTTATTCTTGATTTATAGTTTATTTAGGTTTAATATGTATATTAACCTTATAAAAACATTGGAGTGATGACATTGGGGCGTACACAACAAATTTAAAAAAACTACAATCATTTAAAGGAAAAAGTTTTTTGAAAACATGTGACTTTTCTTTAGATGAGCTCGTAACTTTAATCGATTTTACTGGAGAACTTAAAGAGAAGAAAAAACGAGGTATCCCACATCCATATCTTAAAGGGAAAAATATTGCTTTATTATTTGAAAAGCCATCTACAAGAACACGCGCAGCGTTTAGTGTGGCAGCAAATGATTTAGGTGCTTTCCCAGAACATTTTGGCCAAGGTGATATTCATTTAGGCGTTAAAGAATCTACCGAAGATACTGCAAAAGTATTAGGAAGTATGTATGATGGTATTGAATTTAGAGGACATCATCAAAGTGATGTAGAAAACATAGCACAACATGCAAATGTGCCAGTGTGGAATGGTTTAACGAATGAGTGGCATCCAACGCAAATGGTTGCAGATTTTTATACTTTAAAAGAAAGTTTAGGTACATTACAAGGCAAGACTTTGACTTATGTAGGTGATGCAAGAAACAACGTCGCGCATGATTTGTTAGTTACTGGAGCAATATTAGGTGTAAATATTCATATTGCAGCACCTGAATCATTATTTCCACATCAAGATATACAAAAACTTGCTGAAACTTACGCATTACAATCAGGTAGTCAAATCTTAATTACAGATAATATCCAACAAGCTGTTTATAAAACGGATGCGATATATACTGATGTATGGTTTTCAATGGGAGAAGATGAATCTGTTCAAACGCAACGTATTAATGATTTACTTCCATACCAGATTAATGAAGCCATGCTCGTCAATACTATGAATCCAAATGTTATTGTGATGCATTGTTTGCCAGCATTTCATGATGTACACACAGAAGTAGGACAACAAATTTATAAAACGCATGGATTAACAGAAATGGAAATAACAGATGCAGTTTTTAAAGGTAAACATTCTGTTGTATTTGAACAAGCAGAAAATAGATTACATTCGATTAAAGCTATAATGGCAGGAACTTTGGGCGATATATTTTAAATAATATGAGCGCAAAGTAAGTTTTAAAAGCGACGTATAAGCAGATGCATTACTGTAGAAACAGAGAGATAGAAATTATATTTTAAAAATATAATTTCTATCTCTCTTATTTTTTATGTTTCAAAGAAGCGTTTTCAATATTTTTTGAAAAAGTTTTTCATAATATAAAAACCATTGATTAATATTTTCTTTAACTGTATATTGATGGTAATTAGGAGGTTAATCATATGAGTAAATTGTTCGAGAGGGCACAACAGTTTGGTAAATCATTTATGTTACCTATCGCTATCTTACCAGCAGCTGGATTATTATTAGGCATTGGTGGTGCATTAAGTAATCCTAATACCATTAAAGCTTACCCTATGTTGAATATTGCTTTATTACAAAATATATTCGTACTGATGTCTTCTGCAGGTAATATTGTATTTCAAAACCTACCTGTTATTTTTGCCATTGGTGTTGCAATAGGCTTGGCTAAAAGTGATAAAGGCACTGCAGGATTAGCTGCGATGTTAGGTTTCTTAATTATGAATGCTTCTATGAATGGCTTGTTAACCATTACAGAGACTTTAGCTAAAGGAAATTTAGCTGAAGAAGGCCAAAGTATGGTGCTGGGTATTCAAACGGTAGAAACGGGTGTATTTGGCGGTATTATAACGGGTGTTATGACAGCGCTTTTACATAACAAATATCATAAAATAGCATTACCTTCGTATTTAGGATTCTTTGGAGGATCTCGCTTTGTTCCAATTATTACAGCTATCGCTTCTATTATACTTGGAGTTATTATGTTTTTTATTTGGCCAACGATACAAGGATGGATTTTTGGTGTTGGTGGTATTGTAGATAAAACAGGTGTAATTGGCACTTTCTTCTTTGGTTTTATATTGAGGTTGTTGGGCCCATTTGGCTTACACCATATATTCTATTTACCATTTTGGCAAACTGCATTAGGTGGCTCATTAGAGGTCAAAGGCCATCTCGTACAAGGAACACAAAATATATTCTTTGCTCAGTTAGGCGACCCAGACGTGACTAAATATTATTCAGGCGTTTCGCGTTATATGTCAGGGCGTTTTATTACGATGATGTTCGGTCTCTGTGGCGCAGCATTAGCAATTTATCATACTGCTAAACCGAAACATAAAAAAGTCGTAGGAGGTTTAATGTTATCAGCTGCATTAACGTCATTTTTAACAGGCATTACAGAACCTTTAGAATTTAGCTTTTTATTTGTTGCACCTGTATTATATGTCATTCATGCTTTTTTAGATGGCTTAGCATTTATGATGGCTGACATATTTAACATTACGATTGGTCAAACGTTTAGTGGTGGCTTTATAGACTTTTTATTATTTGGTGTATTACAAGGCAATGCTAAGACAAACTTCTTATGGGTTATCCCTATAGGTATCGTTTGGTTTATGATTTATTATGCTATTTTTAGATTCTTAATTAGTAAATTTAATTTTAAAACCCCTGGTCGTGAAGACGAAGCAGCCATAGAAACAGTTCAAGCTACAGATCGTGCTAAAACAATCATTAAAGGCTTAGGAGGAAAAGAAAATATAGATATTGTTGATTGTTGTGCTACAAGATTAAGAGTGACATTAAAAACGGATGACCCAGTAGATAAACAAATACTTAATTCTACAGAGGCTAAAGGTGTCATACAAAAAGGAAACGGCGTACAAATCGTTTATGGTCCCCATGTCACAACAATTAAAAATGAAGTGGAAGCGTTGTTAGAGAGCAATCAATCATAAAGAATAAAATGATAAATATTTATATTAAGACATAATAACTTTTTTAAGAATATTTGAGTAGGGCGGGGCGTGAAATTTTTTAGGGTTTCTGTCTCGCTCTTATTTTGTGTTAATTTATTAAAGATTGTTTTTAAATGCTTATTCGCTATAAAAAATTACATAATGCATTTGGATAAAAGAAATAATTATTTTTAAAGATTCAATGTTACAAATAGGAAATATTATTCATTTAAAAAGAGTTGCATTGACGATTAGGAATAAAAAAGCGTAAGTTAAGAAACGTCTACAACAATATTATTTTTTTGTATTACAATTTAGTTGAAAGTAAACAACCTTTGAATAAAAGGTGATAGAGAAAGAGGTGTATTAAATGTCTAATTTCGTAAACGCAATCAGTGAAGCGGTAAAAGCAGGTTTAAACGCTGATTGGATAACAATGGGAACTAGCATTGCTGATGCATTAGCTAAAGGCGTTGACTTCATCTTAGGTTTTTTTAACTCGTAAAAAAAGACGAGGGCGGTTGGTGATAAACCAATCTACCCATCGTCTTTTATTTTATAAAACTAAACCAATCATTGATGCAGAGATAATTGAAGCTAGTGTAGAGCCTAGAAGTAGACGTAAGGCAAACGATGCTACTTTATTGCCTTGTTCATTACTAAAGCCTTTAATTGCACCAACAATAATACCTACTGTACCAAAGTTAGCGAAACTAACAAGGTATACAGAAATGATACCTTGTGTACGTTGTGTTAAATCACCAGCTAATTTTTGGAAATCTAACATAGCAACAAACTCGTTCGTGATTAACTTTGTCGCCATCAATGAACCGGCTTGAACTGCTTCGCTCCATGGTATACCAATAATAAATGCAATAGGCGCAAAGATAAAACCGATTAATTGTTTAAAATCTAAGCCTACAAAGTTAAATAATACTGTGATTGCTTCCATCAGAGAGATGAATGCAAGCAGCATAATAGCAACACTTACGGCAATTTTAAAACCATCCGTTGCACTATCACCAATCATCTGGAAGAAGGGTATTTTTTTAGGCTTTGCTTTAGCATTATTGGAAATATTTTCATCAGCGGTTAAGTTAGAGATTTCTACATCGCTGTCGTCTGATTTATAAGGATTGATTACGCTTGCGATAATTAAGGCACTGAAAATATTTAACATAACAGCAGTCACAACATATTTAGGTTCGATCATTTGCATATACGAACCTAACATAGCCATGCTCACAGCACTCATACCAGAAGTTGTAATCGTATATAATTTAGCTTTAGATAATTTAGGAATCATTTCTTTGATTGTTAGGTAAACTTCTGGTTGTCCTAGCATAGAAGTTGAAATAGCAAAGTAACTTTCGAGACGACCCATGCGTGTGATTTTATTAATGATAATACCTACATATTTAATAATAAATGGAAGAATTTTAAAATAATTTAATACTCCGATTAACACGGAAATAAATACTAAAGGTAATAACACTGTAATAAAGAATGTGGAAGCGCCTTTATTTTGTAAACCACCGAATACAAAGTCGATGCCCGCTTTACTAATATTAATTAATTCTTCAAAAAATGAACCTAACCCCGTTAATATGGTTAAACCAATATTCGTGTTCATCATAAATAACACGATAACGATTTGAACGATTAACATCACGAGTGGTTTTTTAAAATCAATTGCTTTTCTATTGTAACTAAATAGAAAAGCGATAAATAATGCAAAAATTATACCTGTAAAGGCAAATAAGATTGACATAAGGATCACCTACATTTGATTGAAAGCAACTGCAATTTTAGCTCCTAGTATCGCATTGTTCTCAACTAGTTTAATATTTGTGTGTAAACTCTTACCATCAGATTTTTCAACGATTTTACCGAGTAAGAATGGCGTAGAGTCTTTGCCGCTAATACCTAGTGCTTCAGCTTCTTTAACTGCTTCTTCAATGATACTATCGATATATGATTTAGATAATTCATCTTCTTTAGGTACTGGGTTAGCGATAACTACGCCACCTTCAATATCTAAATCATTTTTAACTTTACAAATACGTGCAATATCTTCTGGATTTTCAGATGAGCTGTTCAATTTAATACCGCTCTCTCTCGTAAAGAATGCTGGCAACTCATCAGTTTTATAGCCAATTACTGGTACGCCTTGAGTTTCAAGATATTCCATTGTTTTTGGCAAATCTAAAATAGATTTAGCGCCCGCACAAATCACTGTGACATTCGTTTTACCTAATTCTTCTAAATCAGCTGAAATATCCATAGTGCTTTCAACACCTCTATGTACACCTCCGATACCGCCAGTAACAAAGAATTGAATTGCTGCTAAATCAGCACACATCATCGTTGAGGCAACTGTAGTTGCGCCGACACGTTTAGTGGCAAGCACTTCTGTAAAATCGCGGCGTGATACTTTCGCAACATTGTCACTGTTTGCAAGTAACTCTAATTCCTCTTTTTCAAGACCAATTTTAATTTTTCCGTCGATTAATGCAATCGTTGCTGGAATCGCACCGTTCTCGCGTATAATATTTTCGACCTTTGTTGCCATTTCAACATTCTGTGGATAAGGCATACCGTGTGAAATGATGGTTGATTCTAATGCTACAATGGGTTTGTTCTCTGCTTTAGCTTGTTTCACTTCTTTAGAAAAATCAATGTATTGTTTCATTTTTATATTCCTCCAGGTCTCTAAATAATTGTTTTTTATCTAAGTTTTGTCTCACTGTATATTCAGTTTCAATTGTTTTTCGTGAATTAATCATTCCTGCTGTTAGTATGCTTTCAGTATCTAGTTCATTTAGCCAACTGAATATCACAGCACTAGAGAAAGAGTCTCCAGCTCCCGTTACATCAACAACATGGTTAGAAGGTGTAACAGACTTAATAACTTCTTCTGTATGATTTCTAAAAATAAGTTCTTTGATGCCATTAGTAATAATGACATTTGTCACGCCCAAGTCATTCCATTTTTTAGCAGCATTTTTTAAATCATCTGTATTAGTGATTTCCATATTTAAATAAGTTTCTGTTTCATCTCTATTTATAATGAGCCAATCGATAGCATGTAATGAATCAGGCATATTTTTCATTTTTGGAGACGACACAGGTATAATAATCAGTTTAATATTATGCTTTTCTGAATAAGCACATAGAAAATCCATTGCGTTTTTTGAAATATTAAGATCTGCAATAATACATTTTGCTTTAATTAATAAATGGGTTCGCTTAATTAAAAATTCTGGTGAAATATAATCATAGACTTCCATATCTGCTAAACCATATTCCATATTACCTTCATTATTGATTAATGCAGTATATGAACCAGTATTAGCGCTTTCGATTTGTTGCACATGATCTAAATTCATAAATGGACTCGACAATTTATGAATCATATCCCACTCACTATCGTTTCCGCTTACTGACAAAAATGCAACAGTTTCTCCCATACGTCCTAAATTCTCTGCAATGTTTCTTGCAACACCACCTATGGATCTTGTTGAGGTTACAGGATTAGAAGTTTCTAACTGCAAATCAGTATGGACGTAGAATTTTCTATCTAAGTTTGCAGCCCCGATACAAACAATAGGATAGTCTTCGTTTAGAACGTAGGCCTTTCCTAATACATATTCTTTACGTATAAGGCCAGAAATAATATTTGCAACGGCAGGCCTTGATAATCCAATAGATTGTGCTAATTCTTGTTGTGAGATGAATGGGTTTTCTTGAATGCGATCTAAAACTGCTTGTTCATTTTTATTCATATGACGAACCTCCTTTGCTATAAAGTAAAAGTTAAACTTAAGTTTAAAATATAAACTTTTGTTTAATTTTATAAGATAATAGCATGAAAATTCAGTTTTGTATACGCTTACAAAAGATAGTTGCTAATTTTGTAATATTTAAATATAAACATTTAGGGGAGGAAAATCCTTTAAAAATCAGTGTGCTGTATACTAAAAATAAATGCTTGGGGTGATTAATTAGCACTCATTGAAAATTTTTTTCATGTAGTTAATGAAGTATAAAGAGGAAGTTATAGATTTGAACATGTCATGTAAATAAATATACATAATCAAAATAAAACGCATCTCCAATCAAAATGGAGACGCGTTTGTATGCAATAAACATAATGGGTGTTGCATATAAAAAGATTAGCTTGAATTGTATATGTGTTCAATTTAAGTTAGATTGTTCGTTTAGCTTTCGTTATTGTTCGTGCGATCTGTATCTTCTTTGTCATTGAATAAAGAAGAGAACTTTGATTTTATATCGTCTAATTTATGATTTGCTTTGTCTAGCTCTGCTTGCATTTGATTAGTGTTACCATTGTCTTTTTCATTTTTGGCTTGTTTTAAATCGTCTACGGTAGTTTGGTATTTCTCTGCTAAATTATTTGTTTTATTAGAATCTGCTTCTTGTTTTAAACTATCTACTTTATCTTGTAATGCTTGCAACTTAGAATCGGTGTTATTGTTAGAATTAGAAATGTTCTCTTTTAATGATTGAATATCCTTCTTAACTTCATTATTTTGGCGTTGGAAATTGACGTTACTACCTTGAGTATCATTTGATTGGTTTTGATTAGCAGACTGCTGCTCGCTTGTCTGTTTAGTAGACTGTTGTTCATTATTATCACTGTTTATATACGTGGTAACTGCAAAAATGATGACAACGATCAGTAAGACAATGACCCCCAAACCTAACCAAACGTTTTTACGTTTAGCTTTTTTATTTTCATCTAATAAATATAATTCACGTTCACGGTCTTGTTGATTATAATGTGGTTCTTGATTATGGCTTTTTTGTGAATTCGTATCATATAACTGGTTACTTTTAGTTGTACGACGGTAAGGCTGGTATAATATATCTCCAAAAATAGCTTGTTGTTGTTCATCACTTACAGTGTGAATATTTAAATCCGTGTTCACTTTTCCATTTTTGTCTAGGGCAATTATCTTTCCGTCATCTTCAATTTTTAAGATTTTTGGATAATCACTGAAAGAATGGTTGTCATTCATTGTCTCACCTTCAATTTTCTTTAAATATAATATTGCGTACTTTGTGTATACCCCACTAATGTAGTCTAAACATTAATTTTTTTAATATTTCTTTAATAATGGAAGCATGACGTTAAAAATGGCTGACCTCATAAATGATATGAAATCAGCCTAGATACAATTTTAACTATTGAGTTGTCTACTTAACTGGATGTAGCTCATTTCTATCCCTAGCTTGTATAAAAGGATTTAATACCCTGAATCAACTTCTTCTCCATCTTCATCATATTCGGTAACATAGCCATCTTCATCAATGGTATAAGAACCAGCTAATTCACCGTCTTTATCAGTGAATGAGAATCCCCAGCCATCTTCCGTTTTTTCAGGTTCTTTATAAGTATAATTATCTGTATCTAATGCGCTCCCTTCATAAGACTCTACTTTATCTATAACATTTTCACGTGTTACTTTCTCTTCAGAACTAGAATCACTATCGTCATCTTCAGACTCAGAGTTAGTCTCTTTTTCCAAAATTTTATCTTCGTAATCACTGATAGCGTCGTCATCAAAAGATAATGAAACATCTATTTCATCTTCGTCCATTTCATCTTCGTCCTCTTTTGGACTTGAAATGTTTTCTACACTAGATTTGAATTGCTTACCTTCAACTTTTGTTGTAGCGTAAACTTCGACTTTTTCATCTGGTGCATATGGCCCATATGTTTCTGAATCAAATTCATCAAAATTTGGTTGTTCTTTATCATTAATGTAAAGTTTGAGTGTATCTGAATTAGCGTATGTTGAATCAATAGTTACAGTAAAACGTTTTTGTTTGAATTGTAGATCAGCACTATTACTTTCTGACATATCGATATGAACCACGCCTTTGAATTTTTTATCCTCAACGTTTTGTGTTGCTTTTAAATCGTATATACCGATAGGGAAGTCATCAAGTGTTTTTGTTTTATCTTGTTTTAACTTAACTTGTTTTGTTTCACCGTTAAGTTTATAAGAAAGTGTACTGTTTTCATTTGATGTAATAGAGACCGGTTCAGTACTTACGTTAAAAATGTAATTTTTAAATATTCCCCATTTTTTATCATCTTGAGTAATATTAATAAGGGAGGTATCACCTACAGTGACTGTATGATCATTTAGTTTGTGATTTTTTACATTTTTAGCACTATTTTGTAATTCATCTGCAACGCGATCAACGCTATCTGTTTCATCAATATATTTATAAATTGCTTTAGCTTCGTCTTTAGAAATGGGATCTCCATTTGATGTTAAATGATTGGCCAAGCTATCTGTATCTTGGTCTTTTAAATCTTTAGAAATTGCTTCTGCTTGTTTAGTTGGAGATAATTGTGCATCGATGATTTTATAGGCAGTAAATAAAGCAATTATAATAACAATGACGGCTACAATGATGATATATATAGGTAATTTTGATTTTTTTGGTGGTGTTGGGTGTGTTGATCTTTGTTGGACAGGTGTGCCACATTGTGTACAAACGCGTTGGCCTGGTTTGAGTTCTGCGCCACAATTATTACAATATTTCATGGTTGACTCCCTCCTTAGTAACCTGTGTTAAAAAATGAACTTAAGTCATTTAATGTATTTGAAATAGTACCCTCGACTAGGATGCGTAAAATGACGCCTAAGATAACGATATAGATAAGCATAGAATAAATGACTGGCATACGTATGCTCTGATTATGGCTATATTTGGTAATTAAGTATATTGGTGCTATGAAAGTAAATAATATAGAAATAATAATAAGTAGTACTGCAAAACTAGGTACATGGATTGCTGAAAATAGTAAACCTAGTAAAAGTATCACCACTGATAGGGTGTTTATTAATACAAAATCTGAAAGTGCTTTATGTAGGCTTATTTTAATATTTAAAATTTTAATTAGAGCAAATGTGATACCAAAGAGCACTGTAATTGCTATGAGCAAGAAGAATGTAATGTTAAAAACTACACTTGCTTTGCTGCTCATAATATATGCTATTTCAGCTGGGATAATAATGGCTAGTAGTATCATTGACAATATAAAACCAGCTATAATTACACTGAATAATGTTTTATAAGAAAAATAGTGTGGGCTGGCAAGTTCTTTATCTGGATGACTGAAAGCAGTTGAAAAGAAATTTTTTGACTCATTTAAAATAACATTTGTGTGTGTTGAAAATGTTTCGTTTTTATGATTTGACTGAGCTGAAGGTTGTGTCGTTTCTTGTTTTGAAATGGAATGATGCTGTGTTTGTTGGGATGTGGCAGTCGAATTGACCTTTGTATTATTAGATTGTTGTGTTAGTTTTGTCCCACATTCCCCACAAAACAAATCTGATGTTTCGATAGGACTTCCGCAATTTGGACAATGCATATAACTTCCCCCTTGTAATGTATATTGAAATATATTATCACACTAATATTTATGAAACGCTACAGTTTTTGAAAATTAAATAATTTAAAATTTTAAAAACAGATAATGAATATAGAATGCTTTTTATTAAAAAAGAATTAAAATAAGCGGACGATAGCGTATATGGTAAAATAATTAACTATATAGCACGTTTAGTTTAAAGGTAAAAAGAAATATATTTATTAATTGGAATTTCAATTATAAAGCATGTTGGAACTAAAATAGCTTATACAAGGAGTAGATATCATATGGTAAAAAGATTATTGAGCGCCAACGCATCAGAACTCATTGAAATGACAGGCAAAGAATTGAAGCAGAGTATTAAAGCTAGCGCTGGACGTGTCGTTTTATCTGAAAACATCGTTACTGAAACGCCTATGGTGCCAGATATTTCTAATGCTGAATTAGCCCGTGCGTTTGGTGCAGATTTGATTTTATTAAATGGTTTTGATGCATTTAATCCAAAAGTAAAAAACATTGGTGAAGGGGCGCACGTGATAGAGACATTGAGATATTTAGTTGGTAGACCTGTAGGGGTGAACTTAGAACCAGTTGATAAACGTGCAAATATGACCGAGGCACACTTAGATATTGCACTAGGGCGTCAAGCAAGCTCTGAGACAGTTCGAGCGCTCGAACAATTAGGTGTCAATTTTATTTGTATGACAGGCAATCCAGCAACTGGAGTAACCAATGATAAAATTATAGAAGCAATTGAAAGTACAAGCGCACATTTTTCAGGTTTAATTATTGCTGGAAAAATGCATAGCTCTGGCGTAGATGAACCTGTTATTACAAAAACATATGTAGAAAAATTCATTGAAGCAGGGGCAGATATGATACTTGTACCTGCAGTTGGTACAGTCCCAGGTTTTGACGAGACGCAACTTAAAGATATTGTGAAAGTCGTACATCGTAATGGTGGGCTTGTGATGTCAGCTATTGGTACAAGTCAAGAAAGCGCTGATCCCAGTACAATTAGAGATTTTGCGATTAGAAATAAAATATGTGGTGTAGATATCCAACACATTGGTGATGGTAGTTCCTGTGGACTAGCACCGGTGGAGAATATATTTGAATTGAGTAAAGCGTTACGGGGTGAAAGACATACGCTATCAATGATTGCAAGGTCAATTAACCGTTAATAGATATAAAAATATTATAGTGACATCAAGAAATAAATCAGTGAAAATATTTTTTATTAAGAACAGTAATGAAACCAAGATATGACGTTGAGTTTCATTACTGTTTTTTTAATTTTTAAATAGGGTTAAATAACCACAATTGTTAATATATGAATACTTTATTTTAAATATAATATTCTATATCAGATGCTCATGTTCTCACTTTTTGTATTACTAACATAATTTATATACAAATTATTTAATGATTAATTTATAATTTTAAAAAGTAACTGCTTGTGATAGGTGTGCAACTTTTCGGATTACGAGACGAAAGAGATTACACACCTATCATTAATAGTAAGCGGTTACAATATATATGTAAGGAGGTTGCTCGTGTGTTAAGCAAGAGACAGCATCATATATTAACATTCTTACTTGAACGTGAATCGTTTATACCTATTCATCAGTTAGCTACACAATTTAATGTTTCAGAAAGGACAATACAATATGATTTAGAATATATAGAAAGTATGGCACAGAAATTAGATTTAACTATTTTTAGAAATAAAAATACAGGTATCAAGATTGAAACTACAATGCCACTCAATGATATGACTAATCGATATACAGCGACTTCAATTCATTATTCTAAAGAAGAGCGCATACGTTATATCATACTGAAATTGTTTGAGTCTAATATTCCGACATCTTCCCAATCATTAGCTAACATGGTTTCAGTCACACGTAGAACAATTGTAGATGATTTAAAAAGTGTACAAATCTGGTTAGCCTCATATAATTTGAAGTTAACATATATCAAAAACAAAGGATTTATTATAGAAGGTGAAGAAACACATTACCGCAAGGCATATGCGTCATGTGTACACGAATATTTTCAAAATCATACACATCAAATAGGACATAAACTCTTTTCTAATAAAGAACTAGAAGATATTCGATTGGCTGTAACGTCAGTGTTATTTGAAGCAAATTATCAATTAGTTCAAAGCGCAATAGATGGTTTGATTTATCACATATTAATTGCGATACATCGTGCTAAAGAAAAGTTTGTTTTTGAAATTCCCGAAGTAGAATATGAAAAATTAGCAAAAACAGACCAATTTCGTGTGGCATTATTGATAAAAGCATCTTTAGAGGAAAAATTTGAAATACATTTTCCGAAAAGTGAAGCAGGTTTTATCACGTTGCATTTATTAGGCGCTAAAACGTCAGAAATGAACTATGCAAGTGAAGACGTAGATGATTTAGAAATTTTGACGGAACAATTGATCGAACGGATCAGTGCTGATTTAGGACTAGATTTATTGAATGATAGCAAATTATTAAATGGATTGATTGTTCATTTGAGACCAGCTATTCATCGATTGAAATTTGACATGACACATAAAAACCCACTAACAGATGAAATACACCAACAGTACCATCACATGATTGAGAGATTGCAACATCATATTTGGGGGATTGAAGAGAATTATCAAATTTGTTTTAACAGAGATGAATTGGCATATATTACGCTGCATTTTGCATCAGCTATTGAACGTATTTCAGCGATTACAACAAATGCTATAAAAGTAGTGCTCCTTTGTGGATCTGGTGTAGGGACATCGCAATTATTGAAAAGCAGGATACGGCATATCTACCCTGAACTAGAAATTGTAGACGCTTATTCAATATATGAAATTAACGAAACCCTATTGAAACATGAAGGCGTCGATTACATTATTTCAACCGTGCCATTTGAACATGAATCGATACCTGTACTTCATGTTTCGCCATTTTTAGATAAAAACGATCGAAAGCAAATGAACGATATTATTAATATTTCAAGAGAAAAATACGTTAATGATATCAAGGGATTAGGACCAACATTGCAAGACGTTTTACCAGGAAATAGGATTTTAACATGCCAGCCTTCACTTTCTAGAAATGAAGCTATTAAGCAAAGCGTTGGAGCGTTAGTTGATGATCAAATTGTAGATGATATTTATGCAGAAGAAATTATTGAACAACTCGATGCGTTCGGACCCTATATGGTTATTAGCCCGCATATCGCGTTATTACACGCTAAACCAACACATGTTAAAGGTTCAGTAGGGTTTAGCATTGTACATTACAAAGGTGGTATTCATTTTGAACATAACCAATATGATCCTGTTTTTATCATAGTGACATTAGCAACAGCACAACCCCAAATCCATTTGAACGCATTAAGACAATTTAGTGAATTAGTGATGGACGAACAGTATAGAAACAAACTGTTTTTAGGAGATATGAATGAAATCATGCATTGTATCAATGAGGTGAGTCAACATTAAGGAGGAAAAAATGACATTAGAAATTTTATCAACTGATAAAGTGCAAGTGCTTGATAAAGTGGAAAACTGGCGTGAAGCGATTCGTGTTGCAGCTCGTCCTTTACAAGAGCAAGATTATTTTAAACAAGATTATATTGACGAAATGGTTCATAGCGTAGAAAAGCTAGGGCCATATATTGTCATTGCACCTGAAATAGCTATCGCACATGCACGACCTAATGACAATGTAAAAAAGATAGGTTTAAGTTTGTTGAAATTAAATCAGCATATTAACTTTTCAGAAGAAGGGCATTACGCTTCGTTAATTTTTGTTTTAAGCGCTGTAGATAATGAAGGGCATTTAGAAATACTAAGGCATTTAGCAACGACTTTAGGCGATCAAGAGACCGTTTCGGTATTGTTAAAAGCACAAACGCCGGTTGAAATTATAAATATATTTAAAGGAGAATGATGAAAATGAAAATTTTAGTAGTGTGTGGTCACGGTTTAGGAAGTAGTTTTATGGTAGAGATGAATGCGCAAGAGGCATTGAAAAATTTAAATGCGCCATCAGATATTAAAGTAGAACATAGCGATGTTATGAGCGCCAGTCCAGATATGGCAGATTTATTTATATGCGGTAGAGATTTAGAAGAAAATACACAAAAACTAGGCGACGTGATTGTACTAGATAACATATTAGACAAAGAAGAACTACAACAAAAATTAGATGAAAAATTAACTGATCTAAACGTACTTTAATATTCAGTAAGGAGGTAATACGATGAAGCCAATACTTGATTTTATCGTTGATGTGTTAAGCCAACCAGCGATATTAGTAGCCTTAATCGCTTTTATTGGATTGATTGTCCAAAAAAAATCAGCCACTGATATTACTTCAGGTACAATAAAAACGATTTTAGGATTTTTAGTCTTGAGTGCAGGTGCCAATGTGGTGACACAATCGTTAGAACCATTTGGTAAAATTTTCCAACATGCATTTGGTGTACAAGGCGTTGTACCGAATAATGAAGCTATCATTTCAATTGCTTTAGAACAATATGGCACGACTGCAGCATTAATTATGGTCTTTGGTATGATTGTAAATATTATTATTGCACGTATTACAAATTTGAAATATATATTTTTAACAGGCCATCATACATTTTATATGGCTGCATTTTTAGCAATATTATTGTCAGTTGGTCATATAACAGGTACATTGACTGTGATTATTGGTGCAGTGATTTTAGGTTTGATAATGGCATTATTACCTGCGTTAGCACAACCGACAATGAAAAAAATTACTGGCAATAACCAAGTCGCGTTAGGGCATTTCGGTACGATGAGTTACTGGGCTGCGGGCGAAATAGGAAAGTTATTTAAAGGAAAGTCTAAATCTACGGAAGATATCAATTTTCCGAAAGGATTGAGTTTCTTAAGAGAAAGTACGATTAGTATTTCGTTAACAATGACATTACTTTATTTTGTAGCAGCGTTATTTGCTACACCAAGTTATGTACATGCAGAAATTAGCGACGGACAGAACTTTATTGTATTTTCACTTATCCAAGGTGTTACTTTTGCAGCAGGTGTGTTTATTATCTTAACTGGGGTTCGCTTAATTCTTGCAGAAATTGTACCTGCATTTAAAGGCATCTCTGAAAAATTAGTTCCTAACACCAAGCCAGCATTAGACTGCCCGATTGTCTTTCCTTATGCACAAAACGCTGTGTTAATAGGCTTTTTTGTAAGCTTTATTGTAGGCGTTATTGGCATGTTTATATTATTCTTATTCGGTGGCGTGGTTATCTTACCAGGTGTAGTAGCACACTTTTTCTTAGGCGCTACGGCCGGTGTATTTGGTAACGCAAGAGGAGGCATAAAAGGCGCAGTTGCTGGTTCAGCATTAAATGGTCTTTTAATTACTTTCTTGCCACTTTTATTCCTACCGTTTTTAGGTGAATTAGGTGGCGCTGCTACGACATTCTCTGATACAGACTTCTTAGTAGTAGGTGTTGTATTAGGAAACATCGCTAAATACTTAGGGATTATCGGCATCATTATCTTAATTATTATTGTTGCAGCTGTATCAATCATGTTACAAAAACGTACAAATCAAAAAGAAGCAAACGAACAGCAATCATAAATAAAACAAGGGACGAGTCAGAAACCATATTTTTCTAAAATGATTTCGTAGACGCGTCCTTTTTAATGCCAATTTACATTCATGCTTTATAATAAACAAGCTGAGTTGTTGTAGCTAATAATACCCCATTAGAACTCCAAATTTCACCGGTTTGATCGTAGAAACCCTCATTAAAATTAATTGCACGGGTGTGTCCTAGCACAGGTTGCGCTCTCTCTTTACCTAAAGTTGATGCATCTATGTGAAAATAGATTGTTAATGATACTGTCCCAATCGGAACGAAAGGTTCGCGACGGACGTATATTCTAGGGAAAAAAGCATCGCAAATGGATGTGAGTGATAGGTAATCTAATTTTCTCTTTGGCATGTCTTCTATCCATTGCAATGTAACAGAATCTGTAACGCTGTCGTTTGTAAAGGCACGAGGCGCACCTTTAATGATTCTAATATCATAATTTTGTACCCATGGCGGTACATCTATCATTGGTAATTTGGGAACTTCTTTGAATGGAGGCGCTTCTGGCATTGCTAATTCTGTAGAAGACCAAGTGTTCCTTTTGAGTGCAGTCACGGCAGTACTTGATATAACTGTTTGTTCATTTTGCAAGAGTTCTACGTACCAGTGTTGGGTTGAGCGATTTGTTCTTGTTGGTTTAAGTATGTTGCGTTATCCAAAGGGTGTGATTGCATATTGAATGCCATTTACAAGTCTCTCCATTTTGTATTTATTATTGAATCATTTCTTTATATACCTTGTGGTTTTGATATGAAGCATATAGTAGTGGCGCATTTAGTTGATACTGTTTCGCTAGATTTAATAAATAACCTTGTAAATGGTCAGCTTCGATATTCAATCCTTTTTCCATGTCGCGTTGCATAGAAGTTTTGAAATGGTAAGATAACTGAGTTAACCCCTTCATATATTTTTCAACGATATTGTCATCCAGTGGTGCTTTATGAGTTCGTATAATAGATGCAACTTCTTCATATAAAGATCGGACGAAATCCACGCCACCTTTACTGTCGCGTATAGGACCGATTGGTGCATGCATCATTGTTGTGACGCTAGATAAAACAGTGATCATTAAATATTTTTGCCATATACCACGGTTAATATCAGAACTTAACATAAAGTCGGATTTGGAACCGGAAAAAGATTGCTCTATTAGTTTAGCTCTATCACTAACTGTACCATCCAATTCTCCAAAGAAAAGTTTGTCAAAATCGCTTGTTTGTACGACTTCACCAGTTGTATTTAAGGCAGTTTCAATGATGCAATACCCGCCCATAATTTTATTTTTTCCAAAAATAGATTGTAACTTTGGAATATGTGCGACACCATTAAGTAATGGGATAATCACAGTTTGTTCGTGTACAAATGGTTTTAAGTCCTCAATCGCTTGGTCAAGATGATACGATTTTGAAGACAACAGGATAACATCAAAGGGTTCCGTTTCTGCTTCTTTAGTCATCAACTGTGGATTAAAGCTATAATCTCCATTGTCACTATGAATCACTAAACCATTTCTTTCTAAATAGGATTTTCGTTTCGGTCTTACTAAGAAAGTGACATTTTTACCGCTTTCTACTAAACGACCACCAAAGTATCCTCCTATGCCGCCTGCTCCCAAGATTAAAATACGCATCTTAAACACTCCTTGTTTTTCTAATGAATAAATATTGCTATTTATATACCACTATTCCTTTAAAGTTACGCATACAAGATTGCGAAGTGATTTATTATTAAACATCAATCAATAGCTCATATTTAAAATGATCATATAAATTATGATGGTCACAGGTTTGTTTATATTTAATGAAAAATCGCCAAAATCCTACTAGTTAGCATTATTTTACATAATTTGAATGGATTTATTTATTACTAATCATGTAGATATATCCGTTTCACATGGAACAATTTCTATCCATTTATTTAAAATGGTTAATAATTAGAATTTTCTAAAATTTCATTGACTAAATATGAGTATAATGCTAGGATTAATACAACTCAAATACATAGTTTTGACTCTTATCAAGAGTGGTGGAGGGACGTGCCCGATGAAACCCAGCAACCATCGTTTAATGAAATGGTGCTAATTCACAGGAAGTAATGTTTACTTTCGGAGATGAGAGAAGGTGGATACTTTCTCTTATTTAAGAGGAAGTATTTTTTTACATATGAGTTCATTTTGTTTTAAAACATATTAAGGAGAGATGTTATGAAAAAGTTAATCAGCTTAGCTATATTAGTGTTTTTTACAATAATACTCGTAGCGTGTAGTTCATCCAATGGTAAAGAAAATAAAAAAGTTACAATCGCCACATCACCAGCACCGCATGGAGAAGTATTAAAACATGCTAAAGATGAAATGAAAAAAGAAGGTTATGATTTGGAAATTAAAGTGGTTAATGATTATAAAGTACCTAATAAACTTTTAGATAAAGGCGACGTAGATGCGAACTTTTTCCAACACGTCCCTTATTTAAAAGCGGAGAGAAATGATCACAATTATAATATAGAAGAAGTGGGAAAAGTATTTACGACGCCAATGGGAGTTTATAGTAAAAAGTATAAAGATATCAAAGATATTCCTAATGGGTCTACGATTTATGTTTCGAATAATCCGGCAGAAGAAGGGCGTTTCTTATCTTTTTTCGTAGATAAAGGATTAATTAAAATTAAAAAAGGCGTCAACATTGAAGACGCTAAATTCGATGATATTGTAGAGAATAAAAAGAACCTTAAATTTAATAATAAGCAAGGCGCAGAATTTTTACCTAAAACATATAAGAGCAAAGAAGGCGCAGCTGTTATTATGAACTCGAATTATGCTATTGATAACGGTTTAACACCGCATAAAGATGCCATCGCAATTGAAGGGAAATCATCTCCATTTGCAAATATTATTGCAGTTCAAAAAGGTCATAAAGATGATGAGGAATATCAAACATTATTGAAAATTTTACAGTCTGACGATATGAAGCAATTTATTGAAAAAGAGTATAACCAAGATGTGGTTTCGTATGAAAAATAACCAAAGAGTGAGATAATTAATATATGATATAAAGACATAGGGGGCAAGGATATATGACAAAATTAGGCATCATTGGACTTGGTAGAGTTGGAAGTCAAGTTTTAACAGATGTGCAGAGTTTAAATATTTTTTCAGAAATTGTATTAATTGATACAAATGAACAAAGAGCGAGTGGAGAAGCGTTGGACCACGAACATATACAAGGTTTACCTAATTCCAATCATATTGACATACATACCGGAGGATATGAAACATTAGCTGACGCGGCATTTATTGTAGTCACATCAAGTGTACCGACTGATCCTGAAGTAGGTGACCGTGTTGCTTTGGCGCAAGGAAACCGTAAAATGATAAAAGCAGTCATGGAACAAATTAGTCAAGTAACACAAGACGCGATTATTATTTTAGTTTCTAACCCAGTAGATACAATGACTTATTTAAGCAATCAAGTAGATTATCCAACACATAAGATAATCGGGACAGGAACAGCTTTAGAAACGTCACGTTTTAAAACGTTAATATCAAAATATTATCAAGTAGACCCTAAAAATATTGAAGCTTTTGTAATTGGCGAACATGGTGTACACGCAGTACCAGTATGGAGTAAAGTAAGGGTGCATGGCATGGAACTACATGAGTTTGAAAAATTGGCTGGTATACCGCCCATTGATAAAGAGAAAATCATTGAAATTATTGATAAGGTATCTATGGATGTTTTTTATCAAAAAGGATGGACGAATGCGGCGATTGCTAAAGTAGTCAATTATGTTATTCAATCCATATATTTAAACCAAAAAACAATTATGCCATTAACTTCAATTAGTAATGAATATGGATTGGCAGAAAGCGCCTTTAGTTTACCCACTTTAGTAACTCGTGATGGTATTCAGCAACGTTTTGAAGTTCAGTTGAGTGATGTAGAACTTGAACAACTAACTGAAGCACATCAATACATTCAACAAACCATTGCTAAAGCAAGTGAATAATTTTTGAAGACGTAATTATAGTACGTAGAAAGAAAGCATAGTTTAAAAAATGTCTTGTTTCGTACGATAACAAGATATGTTTTTATAGGGCGGGAATATAACGTTAAATTTAATGTTATATTCCCGTCTTTATATACATCATTAAAAACCAAATTATATCAAGATATCTTGCTTAAATGATAAGTTATGACTACAATTGACTTGATATTATAAGGGATAATCACTACAGAAGACGTAGGTAGTAAAAGAAAAGTGTGGTGTATATATGTTAAAAAGACATACAAAACTTATACAGTTGTTTATGAGTAACAAAAATTATTATCTAAGTGGGGATGAGATTGCAAGTTATTTAAATGTTTCTAATAGAACTGTGAGAAACGATATACAATACATCAATAGTGAAATTATCAATAGTTTGATTACAAGCGTTAAAGGAAAAGGATATAAAATCAATTATAATCGTTATAGCGAGGAAACATTAGAAACGTTGATTCAGACATTTTTGACTCAGGAAAATGAGATATTATTGAAACTTGGGTATGAGCTATTGATGTATCAAAAACCTATTACAATTGAACAAATAGAAACAGAATTTACAATTACCAAAAAAGAAGCTCATGATTATGTGAACAGAATACAAGCATGGTGTCGTTCATTTGGAATAGAAGTAGATATTAAAAAGAAAAAAGGTATTACAATAATCGGTAACGAAATGGATGTCAGAAATGCGATATTACATTTGAATCAGTTATCTACGAAAAATAAAACAGTCGAAGCACTTATATTTAATGAAATGCCACAAGCACATATTAAAACAATATTCCATATTATTAAAGCAACTTTAAAGCAACATGATATTCAGACTTCTGATTTACGCATTGAGCAATTGCTCATTCATTTGATTATTATTATAAAAAGAGAAAGGGCAAGTGAAACATCGTGGGTTGTAAATGAAGAGGCGCAAGAAATAGCTGAACAATGTATCAAAGATATCAATTATAAATTAGCCTATCGTTTATCTAATGAAACTGCCCAATTGTTTTCATTTTTTATTAGCTATTATTTTAATAAATATGATTTAGGTTTAGAAACCATTTTTGTTGAAAGTTATATTGATCGTATGATTTATCAAATGGAGCAGCATATCGGTATTAACTTTACAAACGATGACATATTAAGAGAAAATGTTTATGCACATTTCAGCAGAACTTACTTGCGTATTGTTAAAAATGTATATATCAACAACCCACTAACGGACGAAATAAAGAAATATTATCCATTTGTTTTTAATGCTTTGTATGAAACAGTCTATCACCTTGAAAAAGATTCAAAATTAAGCTTGGTCGAAGATGAAATTGCTTTTTTAGCTTTACATTTTCAATCCTCTATTGATCGGAATAATAGAGAGGAAATTAATATTGTAATTACATGTTATTACGGATTAGGTATATCTAGTTTGTTAGAAGCGAAGATTGCAAACCTGGATGATCATATTAAAATTATTGATACTTTAAGATTGGAGTTACTAGCAACATACGATTTTTCAAATATAGATGCACTTATCACAACGCATCCAATAGATACTACGAATTTACCAGACACACTAAAAGTAATTGAAGTGTCTCCGTTACTTTCTGATGGTGACGTCAACGAAATTAAAACGTTTATAAATCACAAGCGAAATCCTGTATTAAAGCAAAGTGAAATATTTGATATTCAATTTGATGTTCAGACGATTACAAGTGAAGTTGCTGCCTCACATGTTTTTGAAAAGGCTCAGGAATTTTTAACGCAACAATATGCGATTACTGAAACTTATATGCAGAGCGCAATAGAACGCGAACAATTTTCTTCTACATATATTGGTAATGGCATCAGCATCCCACATGGTAATCCAAAAGAAGTTATGAAGTCTCATGTGCTGATATTCAAAAACCCTCAAGGATTTATATGGAAACAACATAAAGTTAAATTAGTATTCTTTTTAGTAATAACAGAAAACGATGCGCCTGTTATGAAAAAATTAATACACCTCATTGCGAAATTAAGTGAACATGATGTCGATCAAATAATGACGATGGAAACACAAAAGTTAAAACAACATATTATAAAATTAATTAAAGCATAATTGCCACTAGCAACGGCAATTATGCTTTTTTATCTATATAAGCAAGCGTTTACAATGAGGTGTAAGGAGGATGACATTATGAAAATTTTAGCAATTACATCGTGTCCAAACGGCATAGCGCATACTTATATGGCGCAAGAAAAACTAGAACAGGCTGCTGAAGAGATGGGCGTCAATATAAAAGTAGAGACCCAAGGCGGCGTTGGGGCCGAAAATGTTTTAACAGCAAAAGAAATAAAAGAAGCGGATGGTATTATTATAGCGGCAGATCGCCAAGTGGATTTATCACGTTTTGACGGGAAATTAATTATCAACGAAAGCGTGAGAGAAGGTATTCATAAGCCAAAAGAATTAATCCAACGTATAATTGATAGAGATGGACATATTCATCATGATCGTAGTGGGAACACGAATCAAGAAGATGAAGAACAAAAAAGTGGCATGCAAATGTTTTATCAACATTTAATGAATGGTGTCTCTTTTATGGTGCCTTTCATCGTAGTAGGTGGATTGTTAATGGCTATTGCATTAACGTTAGGCGGAGAAGCAACATCTAAAGGTTTAGTGATACCAGAAGATTCATTTTGGAAATCTATTGAAAATATTGGTAACTTAGCATTTAGCTTTATGGTTCCTATATTAGCAGGCTATATCGCGGTTAGTATTGCGGATAAGCCTGGTTTAGTGCCTGGTATGATCGGTGGTGCGATTGCTGCAGATGGTAGTTTTTATGGTAGTGATGCAGGTGCAGGCTTCTTGGGAGGTATCGTTGCTGGTTTTATTGCAGGTTATATTGCGAAGTGGGTTAAAAATATTAAAGTACCTAAAGCGATGGCGCCGATTATGCCTATCATTATCATACCTATTATTTCGTCATTAATTGTCGGACTGATTTTTATTTTCTTAATTGGTGCGCCGATTGCAAGTATTTTTGAAGGACTGACTACTTGGTTGAAAAGTATGCAAGGAACTAATATTGTTATTTTAGCTTTAATTGTTGGTGCTATGATTGCCTTTGATATGGGCGGCCCAGTCAACAAAGTAGCATTTTTATTTGGCTCAGCTTTAATTGCAGAAGGAAATTATGCAGTTATGGGAATGGTTGCAGTAGCGGTATGTACGCCGCCCCTTGGTCTGGGACTTGCTACATTTGTAAATAAACATAAGTTCAATCAAGGTGAAATAGAAATGGGGAAAGCTTCATTTACAATGGGATTATTTGGTATTACGGAAGGCGCAATTCCCTTTGCTGCACAAGACCCATTTAGAATGATACCTGCCAATATGATTGGTGCTATGGTTGCTGCTGTAGTTGCTGCCATTGGCGGCGTAGGTGATAGAGTGGCACACGGTGGCCCGATCGTTGCAGTTTTAGGAGGCATCGATCAAATATTATGGTTCTTTATCGCAGTAATCATTGGTAGTATTGTTACAATGAGTGTAGTTTTAATTTTAAGAAGAAAAACACCAACACTTGCAGTTGAGGCTGATAATGTAGAAACAAGCATGGCTAGTCCTGATAAAACAACTCAAGGTAAAGAGGATGACAAGTTAGAAGAAGAGGAGCAAACATCAGAAGCCAATAGCGTCTTTAATGAAAAAGTAATTCATATTTCTGAACAATCATTGTCTAGAGACGAAGCGATTGATCAACTGATAGAAAATTTAAATGAACATGGTTATATAACTGATAAAGCACAATTAAAAACAGATGTTTTAAAACGAGAATCAGAATCAACAACAGCTATTGGTATGAATGTAGCGATTCCTCATGCCAAGTCAGATGCGGTTAAAGCACCTATTGTAGCAGTGATGAACAATAAGCAAGGTGTAGAGTGGGAAAGTTTAGATGGTACATCACCACAAATGATATTTTTAATCACTGTCCCAAGTGATAGTAGTGACACACACTTAAAATTATTACAAAGACTATCAAGAGCCTTAATGGACGATGACATTCGTCAGAGTTTAATAAATGCGACACGTAAGGAACAGATTTATAATATATTAAAAGATATTTAGATGGAGGTTCATTGACATGCCATTATTTTTAAAACCAGTATTTCAAGAACGCATATGGGGTGGGACAGCTCTAAAAGCATTCAATTATCACATCCCCTATGAGAATACAGGAGAGTGTTGGGCGATTTCGGCACATCCAAATGGTACGAATATAATAGAAAATGGAAAACATAAAGGGAAGACGTTAGAAGCAGTATGGGATGAAGATAAATCGTTATTTGGTGTATCAGGAGATGCAAAGTTTCCATTGTTAACCAAAATATTAGATGCAAATGATAAATTATCAGTACAAGTTCATCCAGATGATACTTACGCACAAAAATATGAAGGTGAATATGGTAAGACAGAATGCTGGTATATATTAGATGCTAAAGAAGATGCTGAAATTATTTACGGTGTTCATGCGAAAGACCAAGAGGAATTAGATGAAATGATAGACCACCAACAGTTTGATGCGTTGTTTAATAGAGTTAAAGTCAAACCAGGAGATTTTTTCTATGTGCCTGCTGGTACAGTTCATGCCATTGGAGAAGGTATCTTAATATTAGAAACGCAGCAATCTTCGGATACAACATATAGAATATATGATTATGATCGTACAGATAAAGCAGGTAATAAACGTGATTTACATTTAGAACAAAGTAAATCAGTGATTAATCTTTCAACTAATTCGCCTAACACAACGCCTAAACACGAAGTGATTCAAGGTCAAAATTACACGCAATTTGTTTCGAACAGTTTCTTTACTGTTGAGCGTTGGGTAATGAACGGTAAGTTGACTTATGAAAAGCCTAACACGTATTGCCTTGTATCAATTGTGGACGGAAACGGTGAGATAAGTATCAATAACGACGTTTATACTTTAGAAAAGGGGACCCATTTTATCTTAACAGCAACAGATCAAGCCATAATATTTAACGGTGAAATGACAATGATTATAAGTTACGTATAAAATGAAGAGGTGGGAAAGACTGATTTAGTTTAAGGCAAATTAGTTTTAACTCCACCTCTATTTATTCATAATTAAAATTATAAAATGAATGATGGAGTTGTTCTGAATGTTAAAAATTTGTACAGATATAGGTGGTACCAAAACAATTGTTGGACTTATAGATGAACATTTAGCAGTGATTGAAAGCCAAAAATTCGATACTTATATAAATGATCCAGAAGCAGAGTTTTCGGAAATTATGAGTATCGCAAATAAATATAAAGAAAATTATAAAAACATCGATCAAAATACATTAAATATCGCTATGCCAGGGCCGTGTGACTATACGAAGGGATTATTTTTAAATCCACCCAATTTGCAAGATTATATTGGCTTCAACGCAGGAGATTACATAAAACAACACAGTGAATTTACACCTCATTTTGTAAACGATACAGATGCTGCTATATTAGCTGAATATCAATACATCAAATCGGAGACCAAAGATATCATCTATTTAACGATAAGCACTGGCATTGGGATGGCATATATCAGAAATGGCCAGCTTATCACAGGTGTTGATGGCAATTTTGGTGAGATTGGCCATACGATTATAAAAAATGACAGCAATTATCAATGTCCTGTTTGTCATCAATTTGGTTGTGTTGAAAATGAACTTTCAGGATTAGCTATTAGTCGAAAAGCGAGTGATATATTAGAAAGAAAGGTGAGTACGAGAGAAGCTATCGATATTTTCATGAATAAAGCAGATGAAAATATCACGAGGATGATGGATGAAGTATTATTATTAACGCAACAATTGTGCAATAACTTATATAACATATTTAATGTTTATCATATTGTGCTTGGTGGCGGGGTGACTCAAAGTGTATTACCATATAAAGAAATGATTGAAGATTATACACAAAAGCACCATTTAATCCAAAAGAAACCATTTCACATTAAAGTAAGTGATTTAAAAGTAAATGTATTAACAGGGCTTTATTTTGTTAATCCGCAATAAGAAATAAGCTTATTATTAAATATAGATAGCGAGAACCCAACTGATTTTTAATTAAGGTTTTGGGGTCTCGCTTTTTTGAATCGTAGTGGTATTGAATCGCTAAAACTATAACCTATTTCGCTTAATTGAAATGTATTTTCTAATATTTAAAGTTTTAGATAATTGATCAGAAAGCAATAAGCCTAAGGCAATAGAACCAGCGATTAAAATAGCTCTTATAAAGGTATTTGTTGCATCTGTAAAATTTAAAGTGACAAGTTGTTGTGTAGCCCTAAAAGCAATACTACCTGGCACTAGAGGGATAATGCCTGGAATCATAAAAAGTACAACAGGCGCTTTAAAAATCCGGCTCATCATTTGCGCAATTAATCCTAAAGTTAAACTACCAACTAAACTTGAATATATAGCATCTATTTCGAATGATTGTTCTAAAATATAACTGACAAAGTAACCCATTGAACCAGCAAAGCCAGCAGGAATAAATAATTTTTTAGGCGCGTCGTATATGACATTAAAGAAATAGGATGCGCTAAAACTACATAAAAATGTGAATAAAATCGTCAAAATACGGCCTCCTTAAAAAATGGAATAAGCGATTGCAATGCCAGAGCCAATTGCAAAAGCAATCACTAACGCTTCTAAGAATTTTGCAGTAAACATTAACATATGCCTACTAAATAAATCTTGAATAGCAGTAGTTATCAGTACGCCTGGTACGATGGGCATAACAGAAGCAATCATAGCTGGGCCAAATGATTGCTTCACATGAAATAATTCAGAGCCAAATATAACTATTGTCCCTAAAATAAAGGAACCTATAAATTCAGGTATAAACATCGTTAAAGATTTACTTTGCATATATTCGACTATCAAAAATCCTACTGCACCAGCAACAATGGTTGTAAGCGCATCAGCCCACGTGCCACCTTGTAAGTATAAAAAACTTAATGAAATAATACCTGCAGCAATGACTTTTTTCCATAGAGGAATGCTTAAATTGGATCTATCAATATGTTGAAGTGAGTGAAACGCTTCTTCGATAGAAAGTTGATTGCCTGTAAGTTTACGTGAAATGGCATTGACTTGAAATATTTTAAGTAAGTTAGTGCTGTTCTTATCAATACGTAAAATGCGAGTATCATGTGCTTCACTTAATGAAAAGTTAATAAATACGTTAATTACATATCCTTGACTGTTATAGTAACCCATACAAATTGCTATACGTCTCATCGTATCTTCTATACGAGCGATCTCTGCTCCAGAAGATAACAAGATTTTGCCTGCAAGTAATATCACATTCATGGTTGCTTTATCTTTATAGTTATCCAAACGGCACCTCCAACTCATTAAATAATTATAGTTATTATCGCAATATTAATATGTAATTTCAAAGAGAAATTTTCAGAAACCAGAAAATATATACATAAGAAATATTACGCTGCCAGTAGTCTTCGGTTTGTGTGAGGTTAGATTACCAGGACGTCTTAAAAGGTGGGATAGCCATAATATTTCTCGAAAAGAGTCCCTTGTCACGCACGTATAAGGAAAAAAATGAAAGGGTTGCAGTTTTGTATAAGAACTATAATGGCAAATGGGTAACATGCGCATATGCTCATGCATAAACACGGCTGTTCTAATAATTTGAAAAATAGCGCTTTAAACGTAGTTATTTAAAGGCGATACTTTACAAATACTGCCTTTATACTAAAAGAGAGCGAGACATCATTGATGTCTCGCCTCATTTAAACACTATTTATTTTAAATATTAGCATACTTAAAAAATTATTTTCCAAGAGCTTCTGATAAGCCTTGCTCAAGATCTGAAATGATATCATCAATATTTTCTGTACCTACTGACAGTCTGACTAATTCTGGTAGTACTCCAGAAGCTTGTTGTTCTTCTGGTGATAACTGTAAATGTGTAGTGCTCGCCGGATGGATTACTAATGATTTTGAATCTCCTACATTTGCTAGATGAGAGAATAAATGTAAAGATTCTACAAATTTAGCAATATCTTCAACAGAACCATCTACACCAAATGTTAAAATAGCGCCTTGACCATTCGGTAAATATTTTTGAGCGAGGTCGTGGTACGCATTGCTTTCTAAACCAGGATAATTGACCCAAGAGACATTTGGATGGTTTTCTAAAAATTGAGCTACTTTAAGTGCGTTTTCTGAATGGCGTTCGAGACGAAGGTGTAATGTTTCTAAACCAATTAAAAATTCATGCACATTAAAAGGCGAAACTGCAGAACCTAAATCGCGTAATAATTGAACACGTGCTTTTGTGATATAAGCAGCTTCACCCACGTCATTGGCATATGATACACCGTGATAACTTGGATCTGGTTCAACTAAACCAGGGAATTTTCCATTGTTCCAATTAAACTTCCCACTATCAACAATAATGCCACCAATTGAAGTACCGTGACCGCCTATAAATTTTGTTGCAGAATGAACAATGATATCTGCACCATATTCAAAAGGACGTAATAAATATGGCGTAGGGAAAGTATTATCTACAATTAACGGAATGTTATGTGCATGTGCGATATCAGCTACTGTCTCAATGTCTAAAACATCTATTCTAGGATTACCAATTGTTTCAGCATATACAACTTTAGTTTTATCTGTAATTGCCGATTTAAAATTATCTGGATTACTAGGATCTACGAAGTGTACTTTAATCCCTAATTTTTTGAAAGTGACATTTAATAAGTTATATGTACCGCCGTATAGATTAGAAGATGCGACAATTTCATCACCATTTTCTACAATGTTGAGCAATGCTAAATGAATTGCGGCTTGGCCAGATGAGGTAGCTAAAGCCCCAATACCACCTTCAAGTGCGGCGATACGTTCCTCAAAAACATTTTGTGTTGGATTCATAATTCTAGTGTAAATATTTCCTGGTTCTTCTAAAGCAAAAAGTTTTCTTGCATGTTCTGTATCATCAAACACATAACTAGAAGTCTGGTAAATAGGTACTGCACGTGATTTTGAAAAGTCATCTACCTCTTGCCCAGCGTGAATAGATAAAGTGTCTAAATGCCAATTATTTTGAGACATATATAAGTCCTCCTATAAAATTGAATTTTCTGATAATTAACACTATACAAGAGGGTTTCTTCTATTTCAAGTATCCTTACTGAAAAAGTAAGAATTATTTTGGGCCTATTTCAAAGTATGTTACAAAAAATGATTAAATATCATAAAGTCAGAATTCATAAAAAGCGGAAAATTGACAGGTAATAGGATCGGATTGTAGTTGTGCGCAAGCAACTAAACTAAGTAACATATCCATCAAGCGTTTCAAATATAAACATACGCCTTCATTTCAAATGAAGGCGCGTTGCTTGGAATAAGAATATTGTTATCTATGACCCATAAAACCATTTATTGATTAATATTTCCTGGGTTATGCTTAATTAGTAATATTGATGATCTGTATGGTGCGTTTCACTGTCCTCTATATGTTCATGGTTTATAATTTCGGGGTTTTGGTGTTGGAGTTGGCTGTAGTCTCCTTTTGGTAATTGGTTTTCTTCTAATTTAACTTTAGGATAAATGAAAAGTGGAATAAATCCAATGACACCATAAATAATAAAAGTATACATAAAATTAAATGCATCAATTAATAACCCTGCCAATGAGGCACCAATAACTTGTCCAACAGCTAACATTAAAAAAGGGATACCTATACCAAGAGAAGCGTTTTTAACAAATATTTTAATACCCCAAACTAGAAGTACACCCGTTAAGAATATATAGCTCATTCCAAATAAAGAGGCAGATACAAATGGAATTAACCAAATGTTTGGAGTGAAAGCAAGCGCAATCGTTGCAATTGCGAGTGCAATGACACCTAAATTAAACGCATAATGAAGACCTCGTTTATCAATTATTGCGCCAGATATACCACCTATCATGCCAAATAATCCAATTAGAATCCAAAAGATAGAAAGGGCGAAATCAGAATAATTTCCTGTATTTTGCACAAATGATTTAGAAAATGTCCAAAAAGTAGCTGTTGAAATTCCTAACAACGTGGAGGTTATCACGATACGTGTACTAGCTGATATATCCCGTATATTAAATGAACCGGTATGAATATTTATATCTTCTTTCAATGAAGGAATAATAAGGTAGTTCCAAATTAAAACAGCAAGCGCTAATATTGCATAAACAAAGTAAGTTTGTCTCCAATCTATAAAAGCAAACATTGCTGTAATACCAGTGAACATCAAACCAATACTTGTACCTGAATTAATCCAAGTATTCGCTTTCCCTTGTTCATGGACTTTAATCCATAAAGAAATGGTATAACCATAAGGTGGGGAAATTAAGCCTGTACTTGCACCTGCAAAAATAACGCCGATGGATAGAATGATTGCGTTCGGTGAAAATCCAATACCGACCAAACCAATCAATACAGAAAAACCGGCAAGCATAATCATACGTTTAGGGCCAATTTTATCTGTTTGTAGCGTAGAATAAATAATAGTAAAACAATAGGCTAAATAAAATAAAGATGAAATAACACCAGATTGTGAAGCAGTTAAATGTAAATCATTAGTGACTTCTGGTAGAAATAACCCAAAACTAAAACGGCCTAAACCATATGTTGTCGCTATCATAGCGATACCAGGGAACACAAGTTTAGAAAACTTCATTACAAATTCCTCCTTTATTAGATAGAATGTTCATTCTATTTTCCGGTTTAAAAAATACGAGATGAGTTATAAAATAAATTATTCTCGATCTCGTTTAAAAATTAAACGCCTTTATGAGCCTCGTTAAGTAATAAATCAGCCATTGTTATAGCATGTGATGTTGCTTTTTTAGAGCCAAGTAAGGCTGTCATGGACGTTGTGCCCTCAAGTAATAGTGTAAATTGAATTGCTAGATCTAAACCGTTAACGATGCCTGCATCATTCGCAAGTTTTTCTAAATAATTTAATAAACGTTGTTTATGCCCTCGAGCTATGTTTTCAATTTCATTATCTGTGTATGCATAATCTTCAATCGCTCTCATAAACATATCACCCTTATATGAATGGTCGTTGAGCCATTCGCAATGTGCTTTCACTGCTGAGATAAAAGGCTGATTTGGTTGCTTCTCTACGTAACTGTCTAAATAGTACCAATATCTAGCTTCACGTTGTTTTAATACTGCTTCGACTAAATTGTCCTTAGAATCAAAGTGATTATATAAAGTCATAGTGGCGACATTAGCTTCTTGAATAATTTGTTTTAAGCCTACGCCACGAAACCCATATTCATAAAACAAACGTTCAGCAGTTGATAATATATCTTGCCTTTTTTGTGACAATAATCTCACACTTTCTTAGTAGAATGACCGTTCTATCTAAAAATAACAATTATATCGTTGATTGTCAAAGTCAATGCTAAATTCGTCATGAAAAACATTGCTATTTTGACACTTTGTAAAAAAAGAGGTAAGATGCTTTCAAAGTGAGCGTTTACTCACTAAGAAAGAAGTGGGGTGTTGATGATGATTGAAGTGAATCACGTAAGTAAAAATTTTGGTGATAAAAAAGTGCTCAAAGATATAAATATTTCATTTGAAAAGGGTGAAATTGTTGGTTTGATTGGTCCATCTGGGACTGGTAAAACAACTTTAATTCAGTGTATGTTGGGCATGGAAAACCTAGATGGCGGCGGAGTGACAATAGATGGTGTTGAAATGCCAAACAGGAAAACTTTAATGGATATTGGTTATATGGCACAAAGTGATGCGCTTTATGAAGACTTAACTGGAAGAGAGAATTTGGAATTCTTTGGTAGTATTTATATCAAAAAAAGAAAAGACATTAAAGCGCGTGTGAAAATATGTAGTGATATGGTGAAATTACAAGCGTCATTAGATAAAAAAGTTTCAACCTATTCTGGTGGAATGAAACGTAGGTTGTCTTTAGCTATTAGTTTTTTACAAAATCCTAAGATATTGATTCTAGATGAACCGACAGTAGGCATCGATCCTAAACTAAGGCAAGCCGTATGGGAAGATTTAAACGCAGCAAAATTAGAAGGAAAAAGTATTCTTGTCACTACACATGTATTGGATGAAGCAACGCGCTGTGACAAACTTTTACTTATGAACCACGGCGAAATTATTGCTATGGGTACACCACAGCATATTAAAGATCAATATCAAGCAGATACGATTGAAGAAGTATTCTTGAAAATGGAGGATTAAATATGAATGCCTTTTATATTGCTAAGCGTATTTTTAAACAGACGATTAGGGATGTGCGTACGCTAATGTTACTCCTTGTAGCACCACTTTTAATATTAACGCTATTATATTATATATTTACGGTTTCAGATAATACAAATGGCGTCAAGGTAGGGCTGCATGACGTCCCCCAATCACTGGTAAACGAATTGCATGGTCAAGATATCACTACTGAATCATTTAACAATAGCCAAAATATTGCACACAAAATTAAAGAAGATAACTTAACAGGGTTTATTTATATGGAAAATGATCAGTTAGAAGTTACCTTTGCAAATGATAATCCAACAGATAGAGGTGTAATGAGCTCAGCTAATCAACAATGGCTTATGAATCATAATATGAATCAAATGAAAGAAAATACAGAATCATTAAAAGAAGCTTTAAATCATATCAAATCACAAGCAGCTAATAACCCTGAAATGGCGCAAAGTTTATCAGGTAATGAACAAAATGTAGGTAAGCCAATAGGAATGAATACGCATTATTTATATGGTAGTGACGATGCTACTTATTTTGATATGATAAACCCAATTTTAATAGGATTTTTCGTGTTCTTCTTTACTTTTTTAATTTCTGGTATTGGTTTATTAAAAGAACGAACATCAGGTACCTTAGAACGTTTATTAGCTTCACCTATTAAACGGAGTCATATTATTTATGGCTATATTATGGGATACGGCATGTTTAGCGTGATTCAAACGTTTGTAGTGGTCATATATGCAATATATGTATTAAACATCGCTGTAGAGGGCTCGGTTTGGTTAGTGCTAGCTACAACTATATTAACTGCGCTCGTAGCATTAACATTCGGTATACTCTTATCAACGTTCGCATCTTCAGAATTTCAAATGATCCAATTTATACCACTTGTAATCGTTCCTCAAGTGCTATTTGCAGGGTTAATACCTGTGTCATCAATGAATATAGGGTTACAATACTTCGCACATGTCATGCCGCTGTTTTATACAGGACAAGCTATTCAAGATGTAATGATTAAAGGCTTTGGAATACAAGATATTTATATCCATTTATGCGTACTATTTGGCATTTTTGTGTTGTTATTGATTTTAAACGTGCTAGGTATGAAGCGGTATAGAAAAGTTTAAGTATAGGTGGGAATGAACATGAATCGAAATATTAAAGCTATAGTTGAAGAAATTGTACCTAAATTAAATCATTTAACTGAAAAGCAACGTTCAGTTATCGAAAGCGCACTCTTACTTTTTAGTGAAAAAGGGTATAACAAGACGAGTACAAGTGATATCGCTAAAAGAGCAGGTGTAGCTGAAGGTACAGTATATAAACAATTTAAAAATAAAGAATCACTTCTATATGCAGGGTTGCTTCCTGTAATCAAAGATAATATAGCCCCAACTGTCGCTATGGAATTTATGAATGAGTTGAAAGCTACAAATACTTTGAGTTCGTTTATAAACACGTTCGTGGATAATCGTTCTGAATTCATGTATAAAAATAGGTTACTGCTGAAGGTAATATTAAATGAAGCAATGACGAGCGAAGTATTTCAATCTGTGGTGCTTGAAATATTTAATAAACGTCTTGTAAGTAATTTAAAACCAATGGTCCAACGACTGATTGATCAAGGTGAAATGCGTGATGTTAAAATAGAATATTTTGTACGTACATTAATTGCGCAGTTAATGAATTTAAATATTGGCTATTTAATCGATTTGAACGGCCATCGTGGTGGATCATATGACCAACATCTATCATTTACCAAAGAAAGTCTTTATTATATGTTTAAAGCGTAATAAATATGTTTGATTAGCTAGAATAACAAGCGTAACACAGAAATTAAAGTATGGACGTCTGTGTTACGCTTGTTTTAGTTAAAAAGTTTCAAGTAGTATCTTTTATTTTCTAGTAATACCAATGACATGGCCTAATTGTGTAGGTGCTTCAAAAGTTGGTTGAACATGATAAGCTGATTCGATTTTGTCTAAGATGGCCTGAGGGAATGACATACTACGACGTGTAACACGACTAACACCGATCATTATGACTTCATATGTAGCGACGCGCTCATCTTTGCCATTATACATAGTGAGAAATAAATGTACTCTTTTTGTATCATAATCATAAATGTGTACTTTAACGTAAAACGCATCATCTAATAAAAGTTCTTTCAAAAATGATATATGTGATTCTAAACTGAAAATAGTAATTTCGTGCGTCTGTCGATAAGAAACATATAGGTCGACTGATTCAAAAAACCCAACGACTACATCACTGAAAATGGAATAATATTGTGCATCATGCATATGGTTATTATGATCTATCCAAGATGGTTGCACCGTGTTTTTATAAATGTATTCCTCTGTCACAAGATCACTCCTATAATATAAATTTAATCGTAACCTATATTATTGTAACAGCAATCAACAGTTTAAGTTAGTAAATTGATTGAATTCAGGAATGATTGCATGCAACAAACATGTTAACATCATTTCTATATTTTAATATACATCATTAAAAATGAAGTAAATTGATAAAGAATATTAAGTGAGTTATTATAATAATGTAAACGCTTGCAAATTTAAATGTTTGTTATTTATATAATCATTTATAATTATGGAATCAAAGGGGAGATGGAAAGGAATAGAAATCCTATACTTTTAAAGCTTGTGTTGTCCTGCTAAGGCTTCAGTAACTAGAAAATGATATAAGCGTGAAGTGCTTTACAAATAGCGTTTTAAAAACTTAAAGTGTATAATCAATTCAGTTATTATAGCTAATATCAAAAGAGTATAGAGAATATTTATTTATATTCCAAACGTTTGTGAATGCTTGAAAGTGGTTTTAACTTAACATTAGCGAAGGAGATTTATATGAAAAGGATATTTTTAATAGGTAGTGCATTCATTGGTATTATCGTGGGTGCAGGATTTGCCTCAGGGCAAGAAATATTACAGTATTTTACGAGTTTCGGAACTGCTGGTATACTTGCAGGCGTTGTTTCTACCGTGTTATTCGCCTATGTAGGTATGATGTTGGTTTGGTTAGGTAGTAAATTTAAAGCTGAGGGACACAATGACGTTATACATAAATTGACTGGTGGTACAGTATTTGGCAAAGTCATTGCATGGCTAGTAGATATTGTACTAATCATTGCTTTATTTGGATTTGGTGTCGTTATGCTTGCAGGCGGAGGCTCAAATTTTGAACAACAATTTGGTATACCAGCCGTGTATGGTACTGCGCTCATGGTTATATTAGTGCTGCTATTTGGTATGCTACGCGTAGATAGCGTGGTGAAAGTAATTGGTAACATTACTCCGCTATTGATTATTTGCATTATCATCGTTGCTATATATTGTTTATTTACGATGTCAGGTTCGTTTAGTGAATTAGATACATTAGCTAAAAGTCATAAATCAGCTGTACCACATTGGTTTATTGCAGGCGTTAATTATGTCTCACTTAATGTGGGACTAGGCGCATCTATGTCCATCGTTATGGGTGGTAATGAGAGAAATAGTAAAGTTGCTGCATGGGGCGGTTTAGCTGGTGGTTTTGTATTAGGATTAATGATTATGGTAAGCCACTTAGCAATTTTTTCTAAAATTGAAACAGTGGGGCATTTACCATTACCAATGCTCGGCTTAGTCAATGATATTTCCCCTATTTTAGGTGTATTTATGTCAATTGTTGTTTATTTAATGATATTTAATACTTGTTTAGGCATGTTTTATTCGTTAGCTACACGTTTCACTGAAATTGAAACGAATCAATTTAAAATATTTTATACGATATTCACTTTAATTGGTTTCGTCATTAGTTTTGCAGGTTTTACAGATTTAATGACATTCTTCTATCCAGTCATAGGATATATGGGAATTATTATTATCATCGTATTAATTTATGCACCATTTAAGATGAAACGTATCAAAAAACAAGGTAAATCATTTCAAGATATGTAAAGGATAGTCTGTAATAGCTATATATTTTTGTAGCATAAATATTAAGGTAAAATGAATGTATATGAAACTAAAAATATTAAATCCAAAGGAGTAAAAGTGAATGGTATACGTCGCGTTTTTAGTGTTAATTATAGCTATAATTTTACTTGTTTATTCCATAGCGTTACTTATGGGTAAAGACGGATCTTTATTTAGTTTATTTACACATAAAGAAAAGTCGTTAAATAAAGCGGAAAAGTTAGCTATTTATATTGTGACAATTGTATTGTTAGTCATTAGTTTAGTGTGGTTGCTTAATATAATTTAAAAAGCAGGAACGGGGCAGAAATCAATTGTTGCTAAAATGATTTCGTTGTACCATTCCGACAAGGATAAGTAGGGAAAATGTAAGCGTTGAAGCATTGCATGAGGCATACTAATTCATAAATTAAGAAGCGATGCTTAAAAGTTTAATATAAATGTTTTTTATCCTAGTCAGCTACTGACTATATGAAAACAGTCCAAGACACACATAGATGTCTCGGACTGTTTTTTTTTATATAACATTGTTATCCTTCATGCATATTTAAAACATAAAAGTTAATATTTTCTTAAGAAATTGACTTCTCGATCGAAAATATGGTTTCCAACATACGTTTGTACTGTATTTAAAATACGCTCGATGATTTGCGTTTTATTTGCTAATATTCGAATACTAAAACCGTGTGTCGGTATTTGAGTAATACCAAAACGGCAATCATATTCTTTTTGATAATGTTTAATTTGATCGTACACATCGTCTATAAGATTTTGGTTAACTTCAGGATGTATGAAATAACATGAACCTAAGTGCGTATAGTTTTCCATATATCCTAAACCACCAACTTTATTTTTAGTTGGATCAAGCAACATATTATCAAAGGTAATGAGTTCATCATCCACATAAATTTCATTTAACAAGTGCATATAAGTGTATGTGAAATCTTTGTCTTCTTTTGAATAACCTGGCGTCAATATATCTGTATAGAATAATGACGCTTTAGGGCTTAGATTAAATGTGTTATGTTGATAAAATTTAGCATTTTCAAATGCAATAATTGGGTCACCTACATATTCAATATAGCCATTATCCTTAATCGTAAAGTTCTGATATTGCTCGACATGATCATTTAATGTTTTATAGATTTTTGTAGCACCTTGTGATGTTAAAATCACACTTGCATTTTCTTCTGCAGTGACATCCATCTTATAACGGTCACCATCTAAATAACCGCCGCCCACATTCACGATATAAAATGTAGGGATATCCGAGCCGTTTAAGTAGACTGGTCGTATGACTTTTAACGCTTTTTCAAAAAAGATATCACGTGCAACTGATTTTTTTCCGTTATGAAAAACGGTTAAATCAAGTTCACCAGTCCATTTTTGTTTTGAATCAGCCATTAAGCTAAACCTTTAAGAAAGACATCTTGGTCAATCCACTCGATTACTTTATCTAGCCCTTCATCTGTTTTAAGGTTAGTAAATGCAAATGGACGTTTGCCTCTGAATGTTTCTGTATCTTCTGCCATACGATCTAAGGATGCACCAACATAAGGCGCTAAATCAGTTTTATTAATTACAAAGAAATCTGATTTAATCATACCTTGCCCACCTTTACGAGGGATTTTTTCCCCTTGAGCAACGTCGATAATGTAAATTGAAAAATCAACAAGCTCTGGACTGAACGTTGCAGCTAGGTTGTCTCCGCCAGATTCAATAAAGATTAAATCAATATCTTCATTACGTTCTTTTAATTCATCGATTGCAGCGAAGTTCATAGAGGCGTCTTCACGAATCGCTGTGTGTGGACATCCTCCAGTTTCAACGCCAATAATGCGATCTGCAGGCAATACGCCTGAGTTAACTAAGATTTTTTCATCTTCTTTTGTATAAATATCATTAGTAATTACACCAATACTAAACTCTTTAGATAATTGTTTTACTAATTTTTCAATAAGTTGCGTTTTCCCTGCACCTACAGGGCCACCGACACCTATTTTAACTGTCTCTGTCATTTAAATTGCCCTCCTAAGATATGAAAATTCTTACGTTTACATTTTCATGTTCCATTTGGTTGATTTCTAATCCGGGTGCAGTGATACCTAATTGTGACTTGTCTAACGTCATAATATGATCTCTTGTTTCTTTCATGAAAGGAATCATATCATGGACGATACGTTGTCCGGCCGTTTGTCCTAAAGGAATGGCACGAACAGCGTTTTGAGTTAAGCTCGATACGTTTTGATATAAATAATAATCTATAATCATTTCTATATCGACACCAAGATAATGGCCGAGCATCGTAAAGCAAATTGCGGGATGCAATTTGGCTTTCTTCTCTTTGTTTTGTTTTTGGTACCACGTTATCCATTCACTATCATAAAGCTCTGCTGCTAGCTTGACCATGCGGTTGCCCATTTGTTTTGAACCTTGCCTAGTCTCTTTAGGCAAATTTTGTACGAAAAGTATTTTATCTAAATATAATATCTTTTCTGTATCATTTTCATTAAGCGCATCATAGACAAGACGCATAGTTAAACCGTCAGCAAACGAAAGTTGTTCAGTTAAGAACAATTCAAGCCATTGTTTAAATGATGCTTCATCATGAACAATATCTCGCTGAATATATGTTTCAAGTCCGAATGAGTGGCTAAAAGCACCAGTCGGAAATTGAGAATCACAAAATTGAAATAGGCGTAAATATGCGTGATTAATCATGAGAATGACCTATATGTCTGAATGCTTGGTTTACTTTTCGGTCTTCGTGACTATAAGGTATGCCGAGATCTTTCAGCAATGATTCTACTAAATAGTCATATTGTACAAGCATTTCTGTTTCTGTAAATTGAGCAGGTAAGTGTCTATTACCTAATTGATGCGCGATATCGCCCATTTCTTGTAAGGTACGTGGCTTGATCACTAAAAGATCTTCCGAATTGACATCAATAATAATCATATTGGTATCGTCTTGATACAAGATATCGCCATATTGTAAATCAATTGGTTGTTTTAAACGAATACCAATTTCATTACCATGATCTGTAGTTACACGTTGAATACGTTTAACTAAGTCAGAATTTTCAAGGTAAACTTTTTCAACATGTTTATTTTTTTCATCTTGCGAAAGATTTGCGATATTACCTTTAATTTCTTCGATGATCATATTTTATCCTCCTAGAATAAGAAATAACGTTGCGTTAATGGTAATTCAGTAGCTGGTTCACTTGTTATTTTTTCACCATCGACAAATACTTCATAAGTTTGCGGATCTACATCTAAATCAGGCATAGCGTTATTATTTTTCATATCTGCTTTAGTTAAATTACGAATGTTTTTAACAGGTCTTAATTTACGATTTAATCCCAATGTTCTGCCGATATCGTTTTCGTAAGCAGTTGATGAAACAAAAGTGATTGATGTACTTTGCATGTTACCACCTAATTGACCATACATATTACGATATTTTAAAGGCTCAGAAATTGGGATAGAACCATTAGCATCACCGTTAATAGCAGTACTAATCATACCACCTTTAAGTACTACATCAGGTTTAACACCAAAGAACGCTGGTTCCCACATAATAATGTCTGCAAGCTTACCTTCATCGATAGAGCCAACATAGTCTGAAATACCATGCGTAATTGCTGGGTTAATTGTATATTTAGCAATATAACGCTTAATACGGTTATTATCGTTATATTCGCTGTCTCCTTCGAGTGCACCACGTTGTTCTTTCATGCGGTGAGCGACTTGCCAAGTACGTGTTATAATCTCGCCAACACGGCCCATAGCTTGAGAGTCAGAACTTACCATACTAAATACACCTATATCTTGTAATACGTCTTCTGCAGCAATCGTTTCTTTACGGATACGAGAATCTGCGAAGGCAACGTCCTCTGGAATAGAAGCGTTAAGATGGTGGGTAATCATAACCATATCCAAATGTTCATCAACCGTGTTATGTGTGAATGGTAAAGTTGGGTTAGTTGAGGAAGGTAAGATATTTGAGTAAGCAGCTGATTTAATTAAGTCAGGTGCGTGACCACCACCAGCGCCTTCTGTGTGATACATGTGTAATACACGGTCTTTAACAGCAGCCATCGTTTCTTCCATAAATCCAGCTTCGTTTAATGTGTCTGCGTGTAGTGCCACTTGCACGTCATAATCATCTGCAACTTGTAATGCATGATCTAAAGCAGAAGGTGTTGCACCCCAGTCTTCATGGACTTTAAGTCCGATAACGCCAGCATGGATTTGTTCAACCAATGCTGTATGGTTCACAGCTTGGCCTTTACCAGTAAACCCAACGTTTAACGGGATTTGTTCTGCAGCTTCTAACATACGATGGATATACCATGGTCCTGGCGTAGCAGTGGTTGCTTTAGAACCTTCAGAAGCACCTGTACCACCACCGATTAAAGTCGTTGTACCACTTTCTAGTGCTACGAGCGACTGTTCTGGGTTAACAAAGTGAACGTGTGTATCAATAGCACCAGCAGTTATGATTTTACCTTCTGCAGCAATAACATCCGTTGTTGCACCAATCACAATATCCACATTGTCCATGATATCAGGGTTACCCGCTTTACCAACTTTCATAATATACCCGTTTTTAACACCAATATCTGCTTTGACTACTTTGTCGTAATCGAGAATAAGCGCATTGGTAATAACTAAGTCTGCTACTTTTTTGTCGTCTCTTGTTACGTTAGGATTTTGAGCCATACCATCTCTGATGGATTTACCTCCACCAAATGTAGCTTCATCACCATACGTAGCATAATCTTTTTCGACTCTTGCAAATAGGTTTGTATCACCGAGTCTAACTGAATCACCGATAGTCGGACCATAAAGACTCGTATATTGAGATTGCGTCATTTTAAAACTCATCTGTTATACCCACTTTCTTTATTAGCATTTTCCTCTGATAAATTAGACTCATCGATAATTTCTGTTTCTTTGGAATCGTCTTCTGGTTTATACACACGTGTTTCATCGATAGGGCCATTTACTTCTCCGTGGAAACCAAAAATATTGCGTTTTCCTTTATATTCAACTAATTGAATTTCCTTTTCATCGCCTGGTTCAAAACGAACCGCAGCACCTGCAGGAATATCTAAACGTTTCCCGTACGCTTGTTCACGATCAAAATCTAATGCAGGATTTACTTCGAAAAAGTGATAATGAGAACCTACTTGTATAGGACGGTCTCCTGTATTTTTAACATTAATTACTGTAGCGTGTAGGCCTTTGTTAACATCGATTTCTGTGCGTTTAACAATAATTTCACCTGGTTTCATCATATAACCCCCTTTAGACTATTGGATGATGGACAGTAATTAGTTTTGTACCATCAGGGAAGGTTGCTTCAATTTCTAAATCAGTTAACATGTCAGCAACACCTTCCATTACATCATCTTCACTTAATATTTGTTTACCGTAACTCATCAACTCTGCAACAGATTTTCCATCTCTTGCGCCTTCTAGTAATTCAAAACTGATGATTGCGGCTGCTTCAGGATAGTTTAATTTCAAGCCTCTTTGTTGACGTCTACGTGCTAAATCAGATGCAATGACTAGCATTAACTTATCTTGTTCACGTTGTGTAAAATGCACAATTTTCACTACCTTTCAAAAAATGATAAAAAATGATAAATATAATCTTTTTATGTGCTTACAAATTCAATAATAAACGTAAAAATAAGCAACTACAAGGATTACACATTCATTTCAAATGATATAACTGAAAAATTGCACAATTAATTGCGAGACTTTTCATTTTAGGTTGTTTGGTATATCATTGTTAACGTAAATTTTATAGAAATCGGGTGACATTGTGAATGCGATTCAGATTTTACTGAAAAATATCGCGCAGGTCTTATTGTTAAACAATGCATGGACAGGTTTGTTTATTTTATTAGGCCTTTTTATAGGAAGTTGGCAAGTAGGCTTAATGGCATTAATAGCTAGTATCATATCTTTATTGTTAGCTAAGCATACAAATTATTCGGAAGAAGAAATAAATACTGGTTTAGCCGGATTTAATCCAGTACTTACAGCAATTGCATTGACATTGTTTTTAGTGCCAGCATGGTATAGCTTATTGATTGTCTTAATAGCTGTCATTATTACTATGCCGTTAGGTTCTGCATTCAGAGAATTTTTTAAACCCTTTGGAGTACCGATGTTGACGATGCCATACGTCTTTGTTAGTTGGGTCGTCTTATTGATGTCCTTTCAATTTAGATTTGTAAATGCAGACGTCAAAATATTACCTGATACAGTACAAGAAATTACTTTTTCAGGCCATAGTATTCAGTTTGTAAGTGCTTTTTTATCAGGCTTTAGTGAAGTGTTTTTATTAAAAAATGTTTTAGCAGGTGCCTTAATATTAATTGGTATATTGATTGCTTCAAGAAAAGCTGGCATGTTCGCTATCATTGCCAATGTTATTGGCTTTGCAGCAGTAACAGTGCTGGGTGCGAACCATGATCAAATTAATGATGGTTTATTTGGTTATAATGTCATCCTTACTGTATTAGCATTGGGAATTGCATTTAAAACGAGAATCCCTCGTTATATGAGTATTATACTTGGTGTATTACTCACCGTTGTTATACATGCAGGCATGACTACATTGCTAACACCATTTGGCTTACCGGTCTTTACATTGCCGTTTATTATAGCAACATGGATTATGCTGTTTGCAGGTAATAGTATGAGTGTCCAGAAAGCAGAAGAAAGTGAAGAATGAGTGTTTAATTAAATTATCGATGGCAGTATAATAATCATAGACATGATTGATTAAAAGATATTAATTGAATATAAATTTTTTTGGAAAGAGGTATGCTTATGAAGAAACTCATCACAGTATTAGCTTCGACAGCAGTTATTTTAGCTGGTTGTAGCGGTTCTGGTAGCCAATCTAAAGGTAAGACTTTAGATGTGGAGTTGCCACTCAAGACCACATCAATCGCACCATATGAAACGGATGTCCCAGTGAAAATAGGCGCTGCAGAGTCTCTGTTTAAAGCTACAGCAGACGGAAAAGTGCAAAAATTGCTAGTTGAATCATACGAACAAACATCACCAACACAGTTAAATTTAACTTTAAAAGACGATATTAAATTCCAAAACGGTAAAAAAGTGACTGGAGAAGCCGTTAAAGCGAGTTTAGAAGAAAGTATTAAAAAAAGTGATTTAGTCAAAGGTTCATTGCCTATCAAAGATATTAAAGTAGATGGGCAGGAACTGCAGATAAACACGAAAGAAGCGTACCCTGAATTAATTTCAGAATTAGCTAGTCCTTTCTCAGCTATTTATGATACCAAAGCAAAAGGTGACGTTAATAAAACACCTGTAGGTACAGGGCCATATCAAATTAAAAATTATAAACAATCACAAAAGATACAGCTAGATCGTTATGAGGACTATTGGCAAGGTAAACCTAAATTAGACCATATCAACGTTACATACCAAGAAGACGGTAATGCACGTACAAGTAATTTAGATTCTGGAAAAGCAGATGTAATCACAGATTTACCAGTCGAAAAAGTGAAGTCACTCAAAGATAGTGATAAGACAAAAGTTTCTTCTGTCTCTGGATTTAGAACAGCGCTATTATTATATAATCATTCAAGCGATAAAATGACTAAACAAGTTCGGGAAGCATTAGATAAAGTCATTGATCGTGAAAGTATTACAAAAAATGTGTCGAAAGGCTACGCAGAGCCTGCCACAGGTCCATTTAATACTAAATTAGACTTTATTCAAAGCCAAAAAGTACAAAAACAAGACATTGCTCAAGCTAAGAAAATAATGGAAGATGCAGGCTATACGAAAGAACATCCATTGAAATTGACGGTGTCAACTTATAATGGTCGACCAGAACTACCGAAAATGGCACAAGTTATACAATCTGACGCTAAAAAAGCGAATATAGATATCCAATTGCGTAATGTAGACGACATTCAAGGATATCTTGACGATCAAAGCCAATGGGATGCGTCGCTTTATAGTTTTGGTACGATTCCAAGAGGCGACACAGGATATTTCTTTAACCAAGCATATAAACCTGAAGGTGCAATCAATGCAGGTGGTTATGATAATGAAAAAGTCACAGCATTAATTGATGAATTAAATAAAACGGTAGGTAAAGATGAACGTCATCAAATCACAAATCAAATCTTAGATATTACACATGAAGATTTAGCAAATAGCTATATTTCTTACAACGATAATATCGTCGGTATGAGTAAAGATGTAGAAAACTTAAAAGCAACACCAGAAGGTATTTATCTTATTGATTATAAGGTAGATAAAAAAGAATGATATTAAAAAATATACTTTCTAGAATTGGACAAATGATCATCGTATTATTTGTCCTTTCTACTATCACTTTTATTTTAATGAAACTTACGCCTGGCGATCCAGTTGATAAAGTTTTACATTTAGATGTAGCAAATGTTTCAAATGACCAAATAGAAGAAACTAAAGAACGATTAGGACTTAACCAATCTCCTATAGTTCAATACTTTCAATGGTTAGGACAAATCGTACAATTAAACTTTGGTACGAGTTATCAGACTGGCGAACCTGTAATTAAAGAATTAGTTTTCTACACGCCACCGACAGTATTTATAGCAGTACTAACTATTATTGTTGTGTTTGTAGTTGCGCTACCATTGGGTATTGTGGCTGCGAAATATTATCATACGTGGTTGGATACTTGGATCAGAATATTGACTTCATTTACGGTCAGTATTCCTTCCTTCTTTTTAGGAACCATATTTATTTATGTATTTGCTCAAAAATTAGATGTATTACCGTCATCTGGTTTAGATTCAATGGCTGGTTATATTTTGCCTGTCATAGCATTAAGTATAGGCATGAGTGCCTATTATGTAAGGTTGATGCGTTCCACTTTGATAGAACTTTATAATTCAAAAGAAGTGGAAGCGGCAAGATTAAGAGGCATGTCGGAGCGCTACATTTTATGGAAAGATTTATTTAAACCTGCCATTATACCTGTCATTACTGTGTTAGGTATGTCTGTAGGAAGTTTGATTGGAGGCACTGTGGTTATTGAAAATTTATTTGGTATCCCTGGTGTAGGTCATTTTCTTGTAGACAGTATTAGAGCGAGAGATTATCCAGTAGTACAAGGTGCAGTTATTATGATTGGTTTCTTTGTTGTGCTGGCCAACACGATTAGTGATTTATTACTATTATGGCTTGATCCTAAACGTCGTTTTAATAGGACAAAGGATGCATTAAAACGTCACCAACAGGATGGTGAAATTTAATGAAAAGAATAAATAAACGAAATTTAATTTTATATATATTCTTGCTGTATTTCTTGGTATTAGTTGTAGCTCAGTTTTTTGTATCGATGAATAGCGCACTAGAGGTACATCTCGGAAATGCATTAGAGTTACCAAGTAGTACACATTGGTTAGGTACAGATGACTATGGACGGGATTTACTATCGAGAGTGATTGTGGGGGCTAGATATACGTTAGTGATCAGTTTAATCACTTTATTAATCACTGTAATTATTGGTGTCCCACTTGGACTTTTAGCAGGATATAAAAGAGGTATTGTTGATACTATTATTATGCGAATTATTGACATCGGATTGAGTATCCCAGAATTTGTCTTAATGATTGCCATGGCAAGTTTCTTTAAACCAAGTATTTGGAATTTAGTTATAGCAATCACGATTATAAAATGGATGACGTATACTCGCCTCACACGATCGATTGTGAGTAGTGAAGTTGAAAAACCTTATATACAAATGGCTAGGTTGTTTAACGTGCCAACCCACATCATTATCTTTAAACATTTTTTACCACAAGTGATGCCATCAATGATTGTGTTGATGACAGTAGATTTTGGTAAAATTATTCTTTATATTTCTTCTCTATCCTTTTTAGGTTTAGGTGCACAACCACCTTCTCCAGAATGGGGTGCAATGCTCAATGCAGGTAGAGATTATATTGATGCTTACCCGTTACTATTGATTGTGCCAGCATTTTTAATTACAATCACTATCTTATTGTTTAATTTAGCTGGTGACGCATTAAGAGATAAATTATTAAAAGGAAAGCGTGATATAGATGGCTAATATTAACGTTTTGGAAATCTTAAACCTAACTATAAAAGAACGAAAGGGCAAAACACTTATACACCATCTTGATTTAGCATTACGTAAGAGTAAGGTAAATGTATTGGTTGGTGAAAGTGGTTCTGGTAAGAGTTTGACTGCAAAGGCATTAGTACAACAAGTACCTGATACATTAACGACGCGATTTGATGCATTACATTATAAAGGTGAAATAATTACTAATATGCATCATTTATTAGGCAAAGAAATAGGATTTATATCCCAAGATTACACACATAGTTTTAATGACCATACCAAATTAGGAAAACAATTACTTGCGATTTATAAAATGCATTACAAAGTAGATAAAACGGTGGCTTATAAGTTTGTAACACAAGCGCTTAAATGGGTAGATTTAAATCCAGAACACGTGATGAAACGCTACCGTTTTAGTTTATCTGGCGGGCAACTAGCAAGGGTGCAAATAGCGAGTGTCTTAATGCTGAACCCAAGTGTTATTATTGCTGACGAACCTACGTCATCTTTAGATGCAATAACTGGTTATAATTTAATGCATTTAATCAAACACTTAGCCGACGTTCACCAAGTGACTTTATTGATTATCACGCATAATTTATCTCATGTTCTTGGTTTTAGTGATTGGATTAATGTCATTCAACACGGTAAATTAATAGATTTTAATCATGTTCAGGCTTTTAAAAATCGGCATGTGAAGCCGTATAGCCTGGAACTATTTGATGCACGGAGTCAATTAAGAAAGGATGGCGCCTATGATTGAGTTGAAACATATTCGCTTTGCTTATAAACAAGCCCCAATTTTAAAAGATATCAATTTAACCATAGCACCAAACGAAAAGGTGGGCGTTGTCGGCGAAAGCGGTTCTGGTAAAACCACTTTAGCACATGTCATGTTAGGTTTGTTAACTCATTACCAAGGCCACTTTTCAACGCAAGGCTTAAGTATGCTTCCGATATTTCAACATGCATATGATAGCTTTAACCCTAAATTTAAAATACGCACAGCATTAGAAGAACCTATACAATATTATAAAGGTACACACTCCCCGGCATCTATTCGTAAGAAACTTGAGCACTTAATGGCGTATATGCAATTAGAAAATGCATTACTAGAAAAATTTCCAGACGAATTAAGTGGAGGCCAACTGCAACGCTTTAACACGATACGGACCTTAATGTTAGAGCCGGATATGTTAATCTGTGATGAAATTACAGCAAGTTTAGACGTTATAGCGGAACAAAGAATGATTAAAGTATTAAAAGATTACTACGACCAAACAAATAAAGGTATACTTATGATTTCTCATGATATTGCATTTTTAAATCAATTTGTTGAGCGTATGATTGTTATGAAAGATGGCGAAATCGTCGATGATTTTCCTATAGGTGATTTGTTTGATGACCAACGTGATAAGTATACAAAAGAGTTACTCTCTATTTATTAAAGCGTATGCTGTTTTATGATTAACAAGTAAAAGCCATTCAATTGAGATAAGCACATCGGACATAATGAATTGTCTTAGCCTCAAAAACCTATGGATAGAAACTAGAGAAAGTTCGAAATGTAACGTACATAGTAACCGACTATGATCTCAAAACAATTATCGCTTGGATATGAGAACGAAACATGATTCAAGGCTTAGACATCTGTCTCTGACTCAATTATAAATATATCGAAAAGGGGAGTATTTAAGAATGAAAAAAATATTATTACCATTGCTCGCGCTTATTTTGGTGTTGTCAGCATGTAGTAATCAGTCTGATAACAAGTCATCTAAGAATGAGGGCGAAACAAAAACGTACGTTCAAGATTCAGGCGATAAAGTAAAAATTCCAAAAAACCCTAAACGTATTGTTGTACTTGGCGCAACATACGCGGGTGGTTTAGAACAACTCGATGCAAATATTGTTGGTGTTGCAGATATTGTAGATGATAGTAAAGTATTAAAAGATAAATTTAAAGATGTAGAAAAAGTAGATGCTGAAAATGTAGAAAGCGTCGCAAAGTTAAAACCAGATTTAATTATTACGTACAATACGGATAAAAACCTGAAAAAATTAAATAAAGTAGCACCAACCATCGCCTTTGATTATATGAAACATGATTATAAAGAACAACATCAGGCATTAGGAAAAATAGTAGGTAAAGAAGATAAAGCGAATGCATGGATTGATAAGTGGAATAAAAAGACAGAAAATGATGGTAAAGCTATTAAAGATGCAATAGGGGAAGATACGACTGTATCAATCATTAAAGATTTTGATAAAAAAGTGTATGCGCTTGGTAAAACATATGGTCACGGTAGTGAAGTATTATATGATGCATTCGGTTTAACCATGCCAAAAACCGTAGAACAAGCGACTAAGAAAAATGATTTAGCTGATATATCTGAAGAAGAACTTCCAGACATGGCAGGAGATTACGTTGTAACGCCAGTCGCCAAAGGAAGTAAATTATCATTTGAAAACAAAGATATATGGAAAAATACCGAAGCTGTCAAAAATGGACATACAATTAAAGTAGATGAAGGTATTTATTGGTTAAATGATCCATATTCTTTAGAATACGAGCGTAAAGATTTGAAAAAACAATTATTGAAACAATAGTTAATTAAAAATTATAAAACCATTTTAGTAGTGATTATCAACTCAAACATTTGTAGACGCACGATTGTTTTTAGGTTAGGTGATACACACGCTGGAATGGTTTTTTAATGATATTTAAAGTGAAATGAAAACAAAATGTGTACATTGATTGAGAAATATAATGTAAAATGTTATATTACATTATATAAATTGATGGAAAAAGGAGGATTAAAATGACAGCTTCTATGAGACTAAGAATTGCCTTTTTGAATAACGCATAATTTAAATCATTCAAAAAGGTCTTGTTCGCAAGGATATCTCATAGGGAGAAGTATGTCATTTTTTCCTAAAATTAAATATAAGTTATAAATTTCAGTATCTTTTTAAAAGAACATTTATGATTTATATAGCGGATGAGACGGGAGAAACCTGTCTCTTTTTTGCGTACACGACCTTTAATTTTAAGGAGTGTATTAACTAAACATGGAACAATATACAATCAAATTACATCAGATTAACCAATCACTGACTGATACTCGTTTTTTAAAAATAGAAAATTTATATGCTTATCAATTTGAAAAAATTGGAGTGATTGGCAATAATGGTACTGGGAAGACAACATTACTCAACATGATCACACAACCTAGCCTAGTAGAAAAGGGTAGCGTTGATGTTAAGGAAGAGATACAATATTTCAAACAAATAGATACGCCAGAAAATATTGAGATAAATACGTTAGATGGCAGTATTTTAAGTGAACTTCAGCTACCTATGGCAGAAATTGGTAAAATGAGCGGCGGCGAAAAGGCGAAGTACAAACTCGCAACTGTTATTTCAAATTATAGCCCAATACTACTGTTAGATGAACCGACCAATCATTTGGATTATGCGAGTGTTGATTATCTGATTCAGACACTAAAATTTTATTATGGCACTTTAATTATAGTGAGTCATGATAGAGACTTACTTGATGAAGTTGTAGACACGATATGGGACATACAAAATGATGGTACAATACGCGTATTTAAAGGGAACTATTCGCAGTATGAGCGTCAGTTGGGACTAGAAAATATGGAGCAACAAAGGCAATATGACAATTATATAAATGAAAAGAAACGATTAGCGCACGCAAGTGATAATAAACGTAAAAAAGCGCAACAAATCCAAACGGCTTCTGCAAAACATAAAAGTAAAAGTATGTCGCCCGACCGTTTAAGCGGCTCTAAACAAAAAGATACAGTTGAAAAAGCAACACAGAAGCAAGCTAAACATATTGAAAAACGCATGGCGCAATTAGAAAAAATCGAAAAACCACAAGCTGAAAATCAGTTTCAATTTCCACATAGTAAAATCTATGATGTGCATAATCATTACCCGATCGTTGCACAAGACTTGAATATTATCAAAGAAGGTAACGACATATTATCACATGCTCGTTTTCAGATACCTTATGCGAAAAATATAGCGATTATTGGGGAAAATGGTAGTGGTAAAACATCTTTATTTGAAACGATTTACCAGCGCGACCCAAGTATTGATTGTTCACCTAAAATTGAGATGGCATATTATCAACAGCTTTCTTACCAAGATATGTATGATGTACCATTATTACAATATTTAATTGAAAAAACGGGCGCAACCTCATCGTTTGCACGTGCTATTTTAAATAATCTAGGACTAAATGAAGCGTTAGATCGTTCTTGTGTAGATTTAAGTGGTGGTGAAAGAACTAAGTTATCTTTAGCTATATTATTTTCTACCAAAGCCAATATGCTTATTTTAGATGAACCGACTAATTTTTTAGATATAAAAACAATCACAGCATTAGAGCAGTTTATGAATAAGTATCCGGGAATTATATTATTTACATCACATGATTCGAATTTTATAAAAAATGTTGCTGATAGAAAATGGCAAATTAAAAACAAAGCTGTTTTTGATATAACATAATTGAAATGTATGATTTAATAATGGTAAGTTTCGATTGAATTAGGGGAGATGTACGATGAACAAAGAACAAAAGATAGACAACTGGATTAAAATGACCAAATATATACACTATATTGAAATGATGATTGAAAGAAAATTAAAAGAGCAATACCATTTAAGTCTTAAAGAATTTTACGTTTTATATGAAATTTATAAATCAGAAAATAAAAAGTATAAAATAAATGACTTAATTAAAGTGGTAGATTTAAGCCAAAGCGCTATGTCTAGACTGATTGTCAGAATGGAAAAAACAGAAATTGCGTTTGTTTATAGACAAGAATGTATAGAAGATCAAAGAGCCATGTATATTTATTTAACAGATGCAGGTGAGATAGAAACTAAAAAAGCACTTAACACTTACGAACAACTTTTAAAACAAGTGAATTTAGAAAGCATTAGAACGTTAACAAAAATGGAAGCGCACGATTAATAGGCATCATGAATGAATCATAGCATGTCACATATCGACGCACATCATTCATACTAAAATGAATGTTATGTGGTGTAACTGCTAAGGGAAAGCAAGTGATTGTGTATTAAATAATAATGGAAAGATTAGAAAAAGTGTGAATCATAGATGCATGCTGCTATGGTGCTTTGTTTATTTAATGTCGTTGTGGTGTGTCTGGGAATGTGAGAAAATCAAAGTCATAAGGATTTGTACAAGAATGGAAGGTGTAGCATGTGATAAAAGCAATAGCAGTCGATAAAGATGGCACGTTTTTTAAATCTGATAATACATTTGATGAACGCTATTTTAATCAACTTTTTGAAATAATGATAGAAAAACATATTAAATTTATAGTTGCGAGTGGTAATCAATACGCACAATTACGTTCATTTTTTCCTGAAAAAGACAATCAGATAACCTATGTAGCTGAAAATGGCGCAGTGACTTATCAAAATGAGGCGTTAGTGACAGCGCATTATTTTGATAAACACCTTGTGGCTGACGTCTTAGATTTAATTATAAACCATTACCATATTCAAGACGTAGTATTAAGTGGCCTAAACACGGCGTATGTGTTGGATTATGTTAGCGATGATTTCTTGTCATTTTTATATAAATATTATTATCATATAAAAAAGGTTTCAGATTTTAAAAGTATTAATCAAGATGAATTTGTTAAAATGGCACTTAGAATTAAAGATCAAACACTTTTAGAAAATGTAATGCAAGGCTTGAAAAACAAATATGGCGAGAAACTAAGAGCTGTGACAAGTGGCAATGATAGTTTGGATATCATACTTCCTAAAGTGAATAAAGGCGTCGCGATTGAAGCACTTTTGGACAGCTGGGGAATACAAACGAATGAATTGCTAGCTTTTGGAGATGCTAATAATGATATTGAAATGTTAGCCTTAACACCTTACAGTTATGCGATGGCAAACTGCAGCCCAGAAGTTGCTGCAACTGCAAATTACCGCGCACCCTCTAATGACGAGTCAGGGGTGTTACAAGTTATTGAAACTTATTTAACACAAATGCCCCAAGGATAGCTAAGTCAGGCGTCGTTTGATTTCTTTCACTATATAAAAAAACTCATTGGTCTTTAAGTAACGTCATATGAGACGTTATTTATATGAACAATGAGTTTTTAATTTATTATAGGTTATTATTTTACGATAAGGACAGGAATATTTGCGCTATTAGCAATCTTGTGTGTTACGTTTCCTAACACATTTTTAATATCTGACTTCGCGCGTTTATTACTCATAACAATAATATCATAATGATGCATTTCGATTTCTTTCAGTATGGCTTGTTTAATATAACCGCTACTGAATTTTACTTGCGTTTTTAACCCCAGTTCTTCTAATTTTTCAACAAAGGGTGTTAACGTTTTTCCTTTTTCATCTGCTAATTCTTTAAAATGTACGCCATCATAACGCACAGAAGTTTGTAAATCTCCTTCAGGAATAACATTGAAAATAGTGATTTTGGCGTCATCAACACCAGTAGTTAAATTTTGTAATTCATTTGGGACGTTATTAAATGAATTATCAAAATCATAAGCTAGTAATATATTTTTATACATTGTAGCGCCTCCTTCAATATTTGTTTACCCTATAATATAAAAACTATCACAATATCACTACTAATATTTTAAATAAGTCATTTGATTGCAAAATAAAAATACATTATACGTCTAGTCCAATAATATCATTAATATGACGGTAGCCATGCGCTTGTAAGTATTGAGCAAGCTGTTTATTAATTTTTTTTGGTAAGCCCGGCCCTTCAAATACTAAGGCACTGTAAATTTGTACAAGCGAAGCACCGTGGCGTAACATTTTAATCGTATCATCTACATTAAATATACCGCCTGTACCAATAATTAAAAATTTGCCTTGTGTTTTTTGGTAGGTATGAGCAATCAATTGCAAATTGCGTTCAAATAGAGGACGGCCACTTAAACCGCCAGTTTCTTTTTGATTAGCAGATTGCAAATGCTCACGTTTTTGAGTCGTATTAGCTAACATAATGCCGTCGAAAGTTTGTGTGATGGATTCAAGCATGCGTGTTAAAGTTCCTACACTAAGGTCAGATGTTAACTTGATAAAAATAGGAACGTCAATTTCATATTGAATTTTATAAGTTTGAATAGCTGAACATAATTGAGAAAATTCATCTTTATCATGAAAGCTTTGCAAGTTTTCTGTATTTGGAGAACTGATATTAACAGTGAAAAAAGCAACATCATGTTTGAATGTATCGATGACTTTTATGTAATCTTCATAACGTTGTTCATACGGCGTTGCTTTATTGACACCTACATTAAGACCGATAGGCGTTTCATAATTAAATTTCCGTAAATTACTTAGTGCTTTATGCATTCCCAAATTATTGAACCCCATACGGTTGATTAGCGCATCGTCTTCTACTAAACGATACATACGTGGCTTAGTGTTGCCAGGTTGTGGTTTAGGCGTAATGCCGCCTAATTCGAGCGCGCCAAAACCTAATTTTTCTAACGCTTTTGGCACTTCGCAAGATTTATCAAATCCAGCAGCTAAACCGACAGGGTTCTCAAAATGGATGCCTTTAATATTTTGAGATAATATATCATGCTTATAATAAAATAATTTCTCTAGTATCGGTAAAAATTGAGAGTGTTTTTGTGAAGTTTTAAGCGCATTAACAGTCATACCATGTGCTTTTTCAGGATCGAATTGAAATAAAAGTGGTTTAATTAATTTATACATGTAATAATCGCTCCATTTATCGAAATTAGTAATAGATAAAAATGATGTAATAGTTATCGTTTATTATGAAAATAATTGTCTTTAATAGACTAGCATTTTAGTAATCATATGCCTAGTATAAATAAAAATAATTAATATAAGTTTCACATCAATCGAAAAGCGTTAGATTTGATTAAATATAGCGAAAAACGGTAATAGTAGAGTGATGCTTAAAATACGGAGGGATATTTTATGAAAGAGCAATGGCAGTCACAACTCCCATTAGAACATATAGAAAAAATTACACCAGTGAGTGGTGGAGACGTCAATGAAGCCTTTAGAGTAGAAACAACTCAAGAGCCTTATTTTTTATTAGTACAGCGTGGTAGAAGTAAAACCTTTTTTGATGCAGAAGTAGCAGGACTCGATTTATTCGAACAAGCTGGAATCACAGCGCCTAGAGTTGTCGATAACGGAGAAGTAAACGGTGACGCTTATCTTTTACTAACCTTTTTAAATGAAGGTACGCAAGGCAGCCAAACTGAATTAGGAAAGCTTGTAGCTAAAATGCATAGTTATCAACAGCCAGAAGGTAAATTTGGCTTTGGACTGCCTTATGAAGGCGGAGATATTTCGTTTGATAATAGTTGGTCAGATCATTGGAAGACTATATTTGTAGAGCAGCGTTTAGATCACTTAAAAGAAGCTTTGGTAAATAAAGGTTTATGGGCAGATGAGGACGTGGATAAATATTACAAGGTAAGAGCAGTCATTGTAAACGCATTAGATAATCATAAAAGCAAACCATCTTTATTACATGGTGATTTATGGGGTGGGAACTACATGTTTTTAGAAAATGGAGACCCTGCTTTATTTGACCCTGCGCCCTTATACGGTGATAGAGAATTTGATTTAGGTATTACTACAGTATTTGGTGGATTTACTCAAGATTTTTATCATGCATATGATAAACATTACCCGTTAAGTAATGGAGTCAATGAACGCCTTGAATTTTATCGCTTATATTTGTTGATGGTTCATTTACTAAAATTTGGTGGTATGTATGCTGATAGCGTAGCACGTTCGATGGATAAAATAATAAATCATTAAATTACTATAGGATACCAATGACTGTATTTAAAATAAAAGTGGCCGAGACATCATTGATGTCTCGGTCACAAATATAATATAAGCAATACATGAGCTTATAGTCATGTAATTCTCTCAAACTAAACGTTTTTCTCAGTCTGCTTTGCCAAATCGGGCAAGACAATCATTTTAAAAAATGCGCTATTTGTCTTGTTTTCTAACCTTTAGTCTAAGTTTAAAGTACCCATTTCTTCACGTAATTTATAAACTTTATCTGGTGTAACATCTTCACCTAGGGGATCAACCACTTTTAAGGCAGAAAATGTATTCACTACTTGGCCACGAATCATTTGTAAATATTCTTGTCTTAAAGTGTGTTGCTCTTGTTTTTCTTCAACTGTTAAAGGTTGTAACTTTTCTTTATTTGCTAAATGATTAATTCTATCTAATAATTTCATTCACTAATTCCTCCTGAGTATGATGAGGTGGAAAGTGTGGCATAATTTCATTACCCACCTCAGCTAATATATCTTTATACGTTCTTTCATTTGTTATGAATTGTATCATTATATGATTTGTCCCAATACGTTCATACGCTTTTAATATTTTTAATAAAGTGTTTCTACCTAATCTATATCCGCCTTTAACAGGCTTTACAAGTTCATCTGGATTTATTGATAAATCAATGACTAATGGATGCATAAAAGGTTTGAATATACCATTGTTATGCCATTTTTGTAGTAAATCTTTTTGCTGTTGGAATGGCTGTGGGTAAAATAACCATCCGTCCATATGCTGTTTAAGCCAATGAATGTCTTGTTTATCATAACCAGTCGCAAACATAGGAATATGTTTATGCTTTGGTAATATTTGTAACCCTGAGTCCTCATACAAATCAAATAAATCATTTGAAATTTGAGGCGAGTGTGTTTGCCATAGTTCATTCAATGATGAAACTGCTGATTGGAAATGTTGACTTAAGTTATTTGAATCTATTTTAAATGCTGGAAATTCAAATTGACGGTCGCCTGTTGCTAAACCTAATAACAATCGCTCGTTTGAGATCAAATCAAGAGAAGTAGCTGCTTTAGCTATATGAATTGGATGACGTAATGTAGCAACAATGCTAGATGTTCCGAGAGCAATTTTTGATGTGTTGGCAGCGATGAAAGTTAAAAATACAAACGGATCGTAGTTTGTCGTTACATTACCTAAGTGTGGGCTATATAAAGGATTATCCCTAACAAAAAGGCTCGTGAATCCAAGTGCTTCAGCATATTGTGTTAACTCGACTTGTTTATTAAACGACAATGCGATATTTTCAGAGTCATCAAAAGGTAACATTAAACCTAAGGTTAAATAGCCCTTTCGAAAAGTCCGTTTGAAACCATTGTGTGTTTGGATTGTTGTCACGTCTATCCCTCCTATCAGATCAAATTAAACAACGAAAGTTAACTAAGTAACATGTGTTGTTTAGATTGATTATATGCTCATTTCAAATATAATGCAAACAACATGTTTATAGATTGATTGCTTAAGCAACATTATGATGATGTTGTTGTTTAATTCTTGTTTCGTAAATATAATAATTTGATATAAATTCATTTTGAAAATATTATAATAACTATAAAATTGATATGAAGAATTAATAATAATTGATTAAGTTTGAAAAGTTCTGTAAATTGAAAGCGTAATCACTTTTATAGGAGGTAGGTTCATTTTGATTAAAAAATTTATAGTCAGTACAGTCGTAGGAAGCTTGCTCATTTTTTTAAGTGCTGTGAATTCATCTATACATGCACAAACACAAGATAAAACTTTGAATCATACATCATCAGAGACACAGCAAACAAACGATAATAAGCCCGAGGGTAATATGACGCCTAGAGTCGTCTTACCGGGTGAAGATCGACATCAAATTGAAAATACTCAAACAGGACATTATCAATCGATTGGCTATATAGAGGCGGGTGAAAGTATAGCTACAGGTGTTGTTATTGGTGAAAACACAATATTAACGAATAAACACGTTGCGGATCTTTCTAATGGAAATCTATCTTTTGCGCCAGCTGCTGAAAATGATAGTCAGTTCCCGTATGGTACATTTTCTGAAAAAGATACACAAGCATATCCTGGAGATGCTGATTTAGTGCTTGTTCATTTAAATAAAAATGATGACGGCCAATCTGTAGGAGAAGTGGTTGAACCTGCGACGATTCAGGATGCTTCAACTGTTTCTAAAGATAATCCAATAACAGTGACTGGTTACCCTGGAGATAAACCTTTAGCAACCATGTGGGAAAGTTCTGGCGAAATAATCAATGGTAATAGTGAGACATTAACATATAATGCAAGTACATATGGTGGAAATTCAGGATCACCTGTATTTAACAGTAATAATGAATTAATCGGTTTACATTATGGTGGCGTTGAAGGAGAAAGTAATAGCGCCGTACCGTTAACTGGTGATATATTACAATTTATCAACGATAATAATAGTTAATTCATAGACTTAGAAAATATAAATAAATATGAAATTATAAAAACACCTCGTTTAATAAAATTACGCTCATGTAACGTATTAAACGAGGTGTCTGTTATATGAATGGTTAAAACTGAACATTGTACTAATTTAAAATAATTCTTTTTCTTTGACTTCTGGAATAATAAAACGTGTGGAAATAAATGATAAAAACATAAATAATGCGCACACTAAAAATGCAATGAAACTACCAGTTGTACGAGACACATGTTCATCAATAACGAGATAAACCGTTGTGAAAATTGTAATACCAAATGCAGCACCAATAGTTGCAACCATTTTGTAAATACCTGAAGCGATACCTAATTTTTCTTTAGGTGTATGTACTACTGCTGTATTAAGACCAGGTGTCGCAAAAAAGCCCAGACCCATACCAAAACATAAAAACCCGATTAGACTACCTATAATATATATAGGTGTAGGTAAAAAAGATAATGATAAGAGTAAGATACCTAAAGTGACTATGAGTGAACCTAACTTCATTGGTTTCTTAGCTTCATGCGTTTCCATCATACGCTCACCAATTCTTATCGTTATTAATACACCAAACATATAAGGTAAGGTAATTAATCCTGAAACGAATCCAGTAAGATGGAAATGTTGCTGTGTAAAAATATTATAAAGTGCAAGGGCACCTATAGATGTATTAAGTAAGAAATTAGATGTCACTGTACCGATAAAGTAGCGACTTGAAAAAAGAGAAAAATCAATAAGTGGTTCTCTTTTTCGTTTTTCGTAAAAATAAAAAAGGGTTAATGTGATAACAAACACAAGCACTAATATAATGATAGTTGGATTATACCATCCGATATCGCCGCCTTGAGTAATCACAATATTGATGCTCAACGTGCTTATAACGAATAAAATAAGACCCCAGAAATCAAATTTTGAAGTATGACTTTGCGTAGCCTTTGCTTCAGGAACATCTTTAATCATTAAAAGCACAATGAGTGTCACGATAATGGACGCAATAAAAATCCATTGCCAACCAATATAAGTCGCAATAAGCCCTGCAAATACAGATGATAAACCAGTCCCACCGTATGAACCTATTGACCACATACTTAACGCTTTATGTCGTTCCTTATCATGGTAATATGTATTAATTAATGAAATCGTTGCTGGCATTAAGCATGCTGCTGAAAATCCTTGTATTGCCCTACCAAGTAATAGTAAAAATGTAAAATCAGAAATAATCACTAAGATAGAGCCTATGATACTTAAAGTCAGCCCAATACGCATGATTTTAACACGGCCAAATTTGTCTGCGAATCCGCCTGCTGCCACCATAAATACCCCTGTAAATAAAGATGTTAAACTAACTGCAATATTAAGTAACGCATCACTCGTTGTATAGGTTTGTTGTACGAGAGGCCCAATATTTAAAAAAGATTGAGCGAATAGCCAATAAGTTAAAATAGATAAAACTAGTGCCAAAATTAATTTATTACCGCCTACAGTCATTTTAGAATTCAAATTGCTCCCTGCCTTCGTATAGAATTATTAAAAAATATAGTTATTTTAAATTTAAAATAACTATATCAGTAAAATAAAACGCTTTCAATACAATGAAAATTATATAAAACAGAGATTTGCAGTATTAAAATTAAAAAATTATATTATTTTGAGTTAGATAATTGAGACGTAATGAAAGGCAATGAATTATTGATATATGTTTCAGCTGGTAAATCACTTGAATGGAACCAATGTTTGGCGATGCCATATAAACCCCACGAAAGAAAACGTGCACTTGTAGCAAGCGTTTCTCTATCTATGTTATGGTGTTTATCGACCATTAAATTTAAGAAAATATCTTCCAATGCTTCTTTAATTTTCTTTTCTACGATTTCTCCATAAGCCTCACTGTTTAGGCGGCATTCTTCATGAGTGTCTTGAATATAACTGGTAATCGTAATGAAACATTTACATAATGCTATATCATCTAACTCGGCGACCATGTTGAGAGATTGATTTAAATTTTTTAAGATAGTTTCAGACAATGTATAATCCATAATGTCATACTTATCATAAAAATGAGCGTAAAAAGTAGCACGATTAACAGTAGCGCGCTCAGTAATATCTTTAACAGTAATAGAGGCTAACTTTTTTTCCTTTGCGGTCTCACGAAAAGCGTCCATTAATAATTTTTTTGTTCTTATAATACGAGGATCTATATGAGTAGTAGTCAATTTAATAACCTCCAAATTTGTGCTTTGCGCATCTTTATCAGTCAAATTATCTTGCTTTATTAACAAGTTGTCAATAAAACGAATTTGATTATAGTATTATACTTTTTTTAGGGTGCTTTCTTTAATTTTACTGTTTAAGAAACAATAAACAACAATACCTAAAGTTATAATGACGATGCCAATTAAACTTGTTAATGCTGGTAATACCAAGCCTAGTAACAACATTTCACCAGCTAATGTGAAAACAATTTCCATTGATTGTGTTGCTTCAACAGCAGCTAATTGAGTTTGATTATGCTTCACAGTGTGAGTTGCGTAGAAAAATAACGACTGAGAATATAGCGACGAAAAAAGTTTGTACCATTTGATTTGAAGATGGTACACCTTGTGTAAATATGCCAATAAAAAAGATAATAAACCAAATAGTAACGTGACTAAGGTCATTCCGTATATGCGTTCAATTGTATTTAAATCATTGTCTACAAGCGCCATCATTTTACGATTGCCTAATGGATAAGCAAAGGCTGCAACGACTAAAGGCATAATAGATAAGATAAAGGTTTGGACGTCGATATTTGAAATATGAGGATTTGTACGATAATAACGCCGAGAACCGTCATACTTGACGTTCCTAGTGAACGCCATGAGACACGTTCTCTGACTTTGATCGTTTTCTGCTCATATTGTATATATTCATAGAAAAAGGGAGCCAGTAATAGCCCACAGATAATGGTTAATTGCCATGTCGCAGAAATAAGCCAGCCTGGACTATAGTTGGATACAAAAGTGGTTGGTACGTAAAAAAAACAAAACCAAAGGAACTCCACAATAGCCACATCCAAAAATGTTGTTTGATATGTAATACAATGACGTGATGGCGTTGTTTAAACATCACGATAACAAATAGAAAAGGAAACATAAAAATAAAACATAAAAATAAAACGAAGTGATGCACTAAAAAGCCAACTGCCACCATCGCTAGACATTGCATGGTTTAATATAAAAGTAATAGAGAAAAATAAAGCACCCAAAACGCCAATGGGGGTTGCTTTCATTTAAGTCCTTCTTCAAATTGTATAATGCTATTAATTTACCAGTTTTTTTGAATTGAGCAAATATAGTTAACTTTAAAATGGATAGTATACATTTGTTTGTTTGTTTGAATTTTCGGAAAAAATTAGGCAAATAAAGTAAAAAAGTAGTATGATGATTTTAAAGACAATTTTAAAATTTATAGTGAATGGATAGCATGTTTTTCACGCTATAATAAAAATCTATTGGAATAGTAAAGTATAAACTTGATAAACAAACTTAAATTGAAATCTAAAAATATATACAACGGATGGAGTGTAGTAAATGAGTAAAAAGATAATAATGGATTGCGACCCTGGGCATGATGATGCGATTGCTTTAATACTAGCTGGCGCTAAAAATAGTTCGCTTGATATATTAGCAGTTACAACTGTAGCTGGGAACCAATCTGTTGAAAAAAACACTAAAAATGCACTTAACGTATTGGAAGTGATGGGGAGAGGAGACGTTGAAGTGTCTGTAGGCGCAACCCGTCCACTTATAAAGCCTGCTTCATTTGCTTCAGAAATTCATGGTGATTCTGGTTTAGATGGACCTAAATTACCAGAGGTACCTGTGTTGAAGCCAACACAGCATCATGCAGCAGATGTTATTATTAAAACTTTAAAACAAAGTTCAGAACCTGTAACAATTGTTGCAACAGGGCCACTCACTAATATAGCAACGGCTTTAATTAAAGATCCAAGTATTTCTCAATCTATTGAATCTATTACGATAATGGGTGGTGGTACATTCGGGAATTGGACACCTACGGCAGAATTTAATATTTGGGTTGACGCTGAAGCGGCTAAACGTGTCTTTGAAAGTGGTATAAGAATTAATGTCTTTGGTTTAGATGTCACGCACCAAGTATTAGCGACAGATGAAGTGATTCAAAGATTTAGTCGAATTGATAATGAAATATCTAGATTTGTTGTAGAATTATTAGAATTTTTCAAATCAACTTATAAAACACATTTTGATATGGATGGCGGTCCAATCCATGATGCATGCACGATTTTGTATTTATTACAACCTGATTTATTCACAATGCAACAAACACATATAGATATCGAACATCAAAGTCAATTAACTTATGGTACGATGTCTGTTGATTTAAACAATGTCACTAATAAAGAAAAAAATGCTTATTTTGCTACAGCGGTAGATGTTGAACGTGTTTGGTCTTTAATTGAATATATATTAGGAAGTTATAATCAATAATTTAAAATAACCCAACACTTCAATACCATTATATTAAGTTATGCTGCTATAAGCAGACTCATATTTAAAAAAATTGAATTATGATTGTAAGCGAGCGTATATACCCGATAAAAATAGGTGTTATATCGCTCGTTTTTTATGTGATCACTAACTAAGTTTAAGACAAAAGTATGAGGCTTTATCAAGTTGAATGATTAGCAACACATTGCCAAAAACGTATACTATGGTATTAATATATAATTAAAAGGTGAGTCCCAATTTGAAAAATACATTAAAAACAATCATATTGTTAATTGTCATATTAGTTCTGTTGATATTAATGCTTACAAATTTAGACACAATACAACAATTTGTAAGAGAAAACTTAGTTGAACAAAATGATGGCACACGTGATGAAGATGGAGACGAGTCATATAAAGATGTTTTTAATATGAGTAGAGAAACCGAATCGTTTGGAGAATATAAATATAATGATTTTGAAGGCAAACACTACGGCATAGACTATGGATTAAGGAAAGATACACCCGTTACTGCTGCGACAAATGGTACGGTAACTAGAACATTTGATAATGAATTAGGAGGCAAAGTAGTCCAAATTAGGGAAGAAGATGGTGTGTATCATCAATGGTATATGCATTTAAACGAGTTTAAAGTGGAAGCAGGAGATAAAGTGAAAGCTGGTGAAATCATTGCGCTTTCAGGTAATACGGGTTCGCAGACTTCTGGGCCACATTTGCATTTTCAAAGAATGAAAGGTGGCGTTGGGAATGATTACGCTGAAGATCCGAGAGAATTTATAGAATCTTTACCACAAGGAGAAGAAAGTCTTTATAAAAAATAAATGGTTTGAATATAAGGGTGATTATAATGATAACAAATGAAGTAAAACCGTTGAGATGGCACAGTTATCGCATACTTCTCAAATCATTTGTTGTCTATTTCAGAAAAGGTGGCTAGAAAGATAGCGTTTAATTTAAGTATTAATTGTCCAAATTCGTGTATAAATCCCACTAACTCGATTATTTGAGAAGTGGGATTTTATATTTTTAAGTAATTCTTGAATATACTATATTGATTGACGAGGTGTTATTTGTGTCCTGTATGAACTCCAAAATTTCGAAAAACGGATATTAACTTGTATTTGAATCTGTTAAATGTTTGTCATATTATGTTTGAATCGTAATCATTCATTTGTAAGTGAATCAATAGAATCATAACTTAAAAGATTTTGATGAATGGCTTTCCATAAATAAAAAGCACCTATGGAAGCATAGGGGCTCCACCGTTCTCTACAGAGCTTGAGCTGTTTTTTTCTTTCTAAAGTTGAAGTTTGATATAACCATTGAGCAGCTTTTTGTAAGCCAACATCATAGATGGGTAATACATTTTGCCGTTGCAATGTGAACATTAAAAAAACTTCAGCTGTCCACTGCCCAATCCCTTTAATTTCAGTTAATGCATGTTTAGCATCCGAATCATTTAAACGACTTAAAGCTGTGAAGTCAAGTTTATTTTGTTCCACATGGGATAATAAATTTTGAACGTAGCTTATTTTAGATTTAGATAAACCTAAATTGCGCATTTCTGTTTCACTTAAATTTGAAATGACTTGCACAGACCAAATGTCATGAATAGCTATCGAAAATCTTTGGAAAATCGCAGCAGCAGCTTTAACAGTGATTTGTTGGCCGATAATAGAGCGAATTAATGATTTTAATGGATCGGGGCGTAGGTGTATTTCTATATTGCCAATATGTTGTATGAGTTTTGCTAAAGTAGGGTCTTGTTGCATGAGTTCTTGAACGGCGTAATCTTGAATATTGATATACTGCGTAGTCATAATGAATCACACCTTATTGTAATAATTCTTGTAGGACAATGGCCTGATTATGTTGTTTGTCTTTTGCGCTATATAATAAAACCACATCTTGCTTACTGTTAGCGATAATATCTTGTAAATCATTGAAAGCTTGTTTTTGATCCTTATTTTCACGTAGTTCTTTTTCATATTTTTCTTTGAAGGCTGCGTAAAGTTGAGGGTCATGGTTAAACCACTTTCTTAATTCGGCTGTTGGTGCAATATCTTTGATCCAGTGGTCTAAGTTTGCTTTTTCTTTTGAGACACCCCTTGGCCAAACACGATCAACAAGTATGTGTATACCATCTTTAAGCGGTTTTTCATAAATACGTTGAATTTGAATTGTCATAAGATATATCTTCTCCTTTTATAAAATGTAGTTATATATCTATTGCCTTAAATAAAATCACAGAAACATTAACCATATATTCTATAGTAAAGGGTATAAGAGTATAAAATGGATAAAGGAGAATTTGATATGACAAATTTTGAAAATGTTCAACCACCTAAGCAATTTAAATATCGTAGTAACGCGGTGCTTATTAAAAATTACTACGAGTTCACTTGTGATAACCGAATATATTTTACGCAAACGGTGCATAAAGATTTAGCCAATCAACGTTATCAATTTAATATAGAAATTTTGTCCCAAATTGATGATTATGGATTAGCTTTAGATTTTAATGAAGTAGATAAAATTTATAAATCAAAAATAGCGACCTATTTAGATGGTCAACTTATTAATGAGGCCTTGCCGCCGATGAATACCACTGCTGAGAATATTGCATTTTGGATCTGGGAACAATTTGAACAGTTTTTACCAGAAAACAATACACTTCAAAAACTAGAATTTTTTGAAAATGAAACGCAAGGTTTAGTGCTTACTAGAGAACGAATGGAAGCAAACTAGTTGATGAAATTAAGTATGGACGTTTAATTTATATGGTTTATGTGTTTAAGCAAAATTAAAACAATACCTTATGTTTCATTGTAACCGATATATATTCAAATATTGAATGAATTATGCATATCATAATAGAGCGGGCGCGCAGTTACCCGCTTTTAATTAGCATTTTTGTAAGCTAATTGTTTAAAAAGTATCATAATAAAATGCATGGTTTCTATGCCCGCTGCTTTTTTATAACAACCATTTGAAATAAAAGTACATTAAATTAAAAATAAATATTCTGAAAATTATGATAATATGTTATATTTTTAGTTATCACATCTTAGGAGGCGCTACTATGATAAAAGTAAGCCCAAAACAATTTATAAATAACGTATTATCAGGAGTAGCAATTGCTATTGTTGCTGGTCTTATACCTAATGCTATTTTAGGAGAATTATTTAAGTTTTTAGCACCAAAACATGATATTTTTGAAACATTACTTCAAGTCGTGTTAGGTATTCAATTTACCGTGCCATTATTGGTTGGCGCATTAATTGCAATGCGATTTAGTTTAACGCCATTAGCGACAGCCGTAGTCGCGAGTGCTGCTTTTGTGGGAAGTGGTGTAGCACAATTTAAAAATGGTGTTTGGATGCTTGCTGGTGTAGGTGATTTAATTAACACAATGATTACTGCTGCGATTGCAGTATTTTTTATATTGGTTATAGGCGAACGTTTTGGAAGTTTAACATTGATTATTTTACCTACGATAGTAGGTGTTATTTCAGGTTTAATAGGTATAACGATACTTCCATATGTACAAATGATTACTACTGGTATAGGTAACCTAGTCAATACATTTACAGAATTACAACCCATATTGATGTCAATGCTGATTGCGCTTGTCTTCAGCTTTCTAATTATTTCGCCAATTTCTACTGTGGCAACAGCTTTAGCTATTGGGATAAGTGGCTTAGCTGCAGGCTCTGCTTCGTTAGGTATCGTTGCATGTGAAGGCGTCCTTGTTGCTGGAACATTGAAAGTAAATAGATCTGGTGTGCCGCTTACGATATTTTTAGGTGGCGTTAAAATGATGATTCCGAATATGGTACGCCACCCCATCATTTTACTACCTATATTTACTAACGCGTTAATAACAGGATTTTTTGGAGCTTTGTTAGGTATTGCTGGTACAAAAGAGTCAGCAGGCTTTGGTATCATCGGTTTAGTAGGGCCGATTAGTGCATTTAGACATATAGAAGCTTCATTACTACTGAATTTAGTAATCGTATTTATAGCGTTCTTTGTAGTGCCTTTTATCATTGGTTATTTAATCAATGTATTTTATATGAGGGTATTGAAGTTATATCACCAAGATATATTTAAATTTTTAGCGTAAATCAGATGACTAAAGCTGAGTTAAGAAATAAGTTTTTGTAATATTTAATCGTATACATATAATTATTAGTATCATAAGAAATGTAAAAAGGCCTCAAATCAGAGGTCTTTTTATTTTTTAACAAAAAAATTGCAAGTATTGCCCTAAAATATAAAAAATATATAGAAAATACGTATTACAATGATGTAACAACAGTGTGGTTTGTAATTTTTCAGATAATAGAAATTATAATGCTTTTTATATTTTAAGACCTTCTATAACAGTATGGATATATAACTGATTCAGAAAGACTTTCTTAAGTATTACGCTAAATAAATCAAAAATATTTCAATGTTATAAAGCAATATGATTTTTGTAAAGTTTTGTTATATAAGTGTAATACGATTGATAAATTTATATGATATATTAGCTATGGTAAAAAATTAAGACATAAATATTAAAAGATTTTAGCAAATACGACAACAAAACTATCAAAAATATATTTTATTAGATTTTAAATTTGGAGGATTTATTTTACTATGAAAAAAACAATCTTAGCTTCATCATTAGCAGTAGCATTAGGCGTAACAGGTTACGCAGCAACATCTGACAACAATCAAGCACATGCTTCAGAACAAAACATCGACAAAGCACATTTAGCTGAGTTAGCATTAAACGGTTCAGCTGAATTAGATCAACAACCGTTACATGCTGGTGCCTATAACTATAATTTCGTATTAGATGGCAATGAATTTACTTTTACATCAGACGGTAACACGTGGTCATGGGGATACCATGCAGCAGGTACACAAGCTTCATCATCTAACACTACACAAGATGTAAGCTCAGAAGTAAGTGTAAATACAAATGAAAAATCAGCAAGTGAAGTACGTTCACAACAATCATATGCTACTCCAGTGACAGTAGCAGCACCAAAAGCTTCAGCGTCTACAAACGTGAGAACTACGCAAACAAGCGTAGCAACAAAATCTTATAAAGTAGCGCAAACATCAGCTGCTTCAACTGGTGGATCAGTAAAAGCTCAATTCTTAGCTGCTGGTGGTTCAGAAGCTATGTGGAATTCAATCGTAATGCCTGAATCAAGCGGTAACCCGAATGCGGTTAACCCAGCTGGTTATAGAGGCTTAGGTCAAACTAAAGAATCATGGGGAACTGGTTCAGTAGCTGATCAAACTAAAGGTATGCTTAACTATGCAAAACAACGTTATGGTTCTGAAGAAGCTGCCCTTGCTTTCCGTGCAAGCCACGGTTGGTGGTAAAATCTACAGCACTGAACTCGATGTTTGGTGATATATAAGAGAGTGACTCAAATGAGTTGCTCTCTTTTTTTATCTTAATAAAAGAGGTGAATGCTAATTGACATGTTAGAATATTCTGATAAAATTAATGTAAATTAATTACAAATTAACTTATCCAGAGAGGTGGAGGGGGTTGACCCGTAGAAACTTCAGCAACAGACTTATCATTATGAGTACTGTGCTACTTTCAACAAGTGAAATGCTTGAAAGATAAGTGTCATGTAAAACTATATGCCACTTAATGGGGCATATAGTTTTTTATTTTAGGAGGGCTTTTTAATGGTAATGTCAGATCGATTAGCACAAATTCCAGATAGCTACTTTGGAAAAACAATGGGACGTACAATAGAACATGGCCCTTTACCATTGATTAATATGGCTGTAGGTATTCCTGATGGTGAAACGCCCAAAGGTATCCTTGATTGTTTTGCAGAAGCAATCCGAAAACCAGAAAATCAAAAATATGTAGCATTTCATGGCAAAGAAACATTTAAACAAGCCATTGTTGATTTTTATCAAAGACAGTTTGGTGTTGAACTAGATAAGGAAGATGAAGTTTGTATACTTTATGGTACAAAAAATGGATTAGTTGCTTTACCTACCTGTATAGTTAATCCAGGTGAAAATGTGCTCCTGCCTGATCCGGGTTATACAGATTATTTGGCAGGCGTACAATTAGCAGGTGCACAACCGCAGCCGCTGGTGTTAACGCCTCCTTATTATTTACCACAGTGGCATAACGTAGATACAGATGTTTTATTAAATACGCGCCTAGTTTACTTAACTTATCCTAATAATCCAACAGGCTCTGTTGCTACTAAAGATGTATTTGATGAAGCAATTGCACAATTTAAAGGAACTAAAACTAAGATTGTTCATGATTTTGCTTATGGTGCATTTGGTTTTGATCATAAAAACCCTAGCATTTTACAATCAGAAGGTGCTAAAGATTTAGCAGTAGAGGTCTTCTCTTTGTCTAAGGGATATAATATGTCAGGTTTCAGGGTGGGTTTTGCAGTAGGAAATAAAGATATAATCCAAGCGTTGAAAAAATATCAAACACATACGCATGCAGGTATGTTTGGTGCATTACAAGACGCAGCAACATTTGCTTTAAATCATTATGACGATTTTTTAGTGTATCAAAATGAAATTTTTAAAGCGCGTAGAGATAAATTTACAGCTAAATTAATTGAAGCGGGTATCCCGTTTGAACCGATGCAAGGTGGTATATTTTTATGGCTAAAAACGCCTGAAAATTATGATAGTGAACGTTTTGAGACTTATTTATTAAAAGAAAAGTCTATTTTAGTTGCGCCTGGTATACCATTTGGCGAACATGGGCGAGGTTATGTGCGTATTTCATTAGCAGTGGATGACGAGAGGTTAATGGAAGCGGCAGAGCGACTTCAATCTTTAAAACATCTTTATAAATAAGAAAGTGAGAGTGGAACAATTTATGACGAGTATTAAACTATTTGGTGTTAGAGAAGAAGATATACCCTTTATTAAAAATTGGGCAGAAAGCAATCAAGTTGAAGTAGATTTAGATAGCGATTTGTTGTCAGCAGAAACAGTAGATCGTATGAAAGGGTTTGATGGGCTGTCATTGTCGCAACAAATTGAATTAGATGAAGTAGTTTATAAGAAATTACATGATTATGGTATACAACAAATTGCACAGAGAAGCGCTGGATATGATAGCTATGATCTCGAGCTAGCCAATCAATATGGATTAGTTATAACAAATGTACCTTCATATTCTCCACATTCTATAGCAGAATATACTGTGTCACAAGCATTGAACTTAATCAGGAATTTTAATGATATTCAAAATAAAACTGCACAATATGATTTTAGGTGGCAACCGAGTATTATGTCACGCTCTATTAAAGATTTGAAAATCGCAATAATAGGCACGGGGCGAATTGGGTCTATTGTTGGAAAGATCTTTGCAGAGGGTTTTGGTTCAGAAGTATTGGCTTATGATATTGAACCTCAATCATCATGTGAGACTTATTTAACATACAAAGAAAGTATAAATGAAGCTATCAAAGACGCAGATATTGTCACAGTGCATATTCCTGCAACAGAGGACAATACATATTTATTTGATGCAGATTTATTTGCTCAAATGAAAACAGGTGCTGTGTTCGTCAATTGTGCACGTGGTATAATCGTTGATACACAAGCTCTTGTAGATGCATTAAATAGTGGGAAGCTAAAAGGTGCTGCATTGGATACTTATGAAGGTGAAAAAGGTTTGTTTCCAAGTGATCAACGCCATACGCAGTTAGATGATGAATTATTAATTAAATTGATTGAAAGACAAGATGTAATTATATCGCCGCATATTGCTTTCTATACGGATGCTGCGGTTGAAAATTTAATTGTCGATGCGTTGGATGCAACATTAGAAGTAATAAAAACAGGTGATAGTAAGTTTCGTGTGAATTAAAATATGAAGTGGGCGCAAGTACTTTAGCTCTTGTAAACTTTCTTTTGAGTTAATCACACTTATATATGGATTTCCGCTTTTGTACACCACTCTTCTAATCAACGAAGAGGGAGCGGGACAATGAAATCATCTTAGAAATTGTGATTTCTGTCTCGCTCCCTCTCATTATTTTCAGATAGAAATATAATTTTTATTTAGCGTCGTAACCTTGGTCTTCGATTGCCTCTTTCATGTTTGTCATGGAAACTTTATTATCATCATAATCGACTTTAACATTTCCGGCATCAAGATTTACATCAGCTGTTGATACACCGTCTAGGTTTGTAAGTGCAGATTCTACTGCATGTTTACAATGATCGCAGCTCATGCCCTCAACTTTAATTGTTTCTGTTGTCATATGAATCACCTCCTTAAATTAAAGGTATTATATAGTTATTATCACAAAGTTTGATTATAATCTCATTCGTTTTAATCTGAGTGAATTTGTTACAACGCTCACTGAACTTAAAGCCATAGCGGCACCAGCTACCCATGGTGCAAGTAAACCTAAAGCTGCAATAGGAATACCTGCGACGTTATAACCGAAAGCCCAAAATAAATTTTGTCTAATGTTACTTATAGTTGATTTACTCGCTTTGATTGCTTTCGGTATTAATAGTAACTCTCCGCCTAATATTGTAACATCCGCTGCTTCTATAGCTACTTCAGTACCAGTACCAATAGCAATGCCTATATCAGCTTGAACTAGGGCTGGAGCATCGTTAACCCCATCACCAACCATTGCAACAACCTTATTTTCATCTTGAAGTGATGTAATTTTTGAAGCTTTTTGTTCAGGCAATACTTCAGAAATAACTGAATCAATCCCAACTTGTTTAGCGATGGCTTGCGCTGTTCGTTCATTATCGCCTGTAAGCATCGTAACTGAAATACCTAATTCATGTAATTGTTTTATCGCTTCATTGGCAGAATCTTTGACCGTGTCAGCTACAGCTACAACACCTCGCAATGTTTGATTGATTGAAATTAACATAGCAGTTTTGCCTTCGTATTCATAATTCATTAAGTTATCTTCAGACATTGTTACATCAATGTGATAATCTGTCATTAATTTACGTGTTCCAATCAATATATCTTTTTTATTGATTGTTGCTTTGACACCGTGGCCAGGTATAGCTTCAAAAGATTCGGCATCTAATAGATTAACATCTTTATTATTTGCATAATTAACAATTGCTTCAGCTAATGGATGTTCTGAATCTTTTTCAGCACTTGCTAATAGTTGTAACGTTTCATCGTCACCGTCAAAGTCAGTCACAATTGGTTTACCGTTTGTGATGGTGCCGGTTTTATCTAGGACAACTGTATCTATTTGATGTGTACGCTCTATATGTTCGCCGCCTTTAAATAAAATACCATTTTCAGCAGCTTTACCAGTACCAACCATAATTGAAGTAGGTGTTGCAAGCCCTAAGGCACACGGACAAGCTATAACTAATACAGCAATTGCGGCTACAAGTGCAGGTTCAAATTGACCAGATTGTACAAAAGCAATCCAAATAATAAACGTGAGAATAGCGATACCGACAACAATAGGTACAAAATAACCAGAGATAATATCAGCTAAACGTTGAATAGGCGCTTTTGAACCTTGTGCTTCTTCTACTACTTTGATAATTGAAGATAGCGCTGTATCTTTGCCTACTTTAGTTGCTTCTATTGTAATAGAACCATTTTTATTCATAGTTGAGCCTATCACATTGTCATTTAATGTTTTTTCAATCGGTATAGATTCGCCAGTTAACATAGATTCATCAATCGCAGTCATGCCTTTGATAATTTGTCCATCAACTGGAATTTTTTCTCCTGGTTTAACTTGTATATGATCTCCAACAATAACTTCACTTAAAGGGACCATACGTTCCTCGCCGTTTCTGATTACACGAGCTTCCTTAGCTTGTAAACTTAATAACTCACTTAAAGCATTCGTGGTTTGCGTTTTAGCACGGCTTTCTAAATATTTACCAAATAAGATAAGTGTTATTAATACTGCACTAGTTTCAAAATATAAATGTGGCGTATAGTTTGAAGTAGCTAACCATTTTGCCATTTCGTAAATACTGTAAAAGAATGCAGCGCTAGTACCTAATGCAACTAATACATCCATATTAGCTGACCCATTTCTCAGGTTTTTATAAGCGCCTACGTAGAATTGCCAACCAATGATAAATTGAACAGGCGTAGCTAATATGAATTGAAACCATGGATTCATTAAAAGCCCTGGTAATGGTAGTCCGAATAAGTGGACAAACATTGTTAACAGTAAAGGTAGGGAGAGAATAGCTGAAATAATTAATTTATTCCGTTTTCCTTTTAATTCTTGTTCTTTTTGTGAATGTTTGGCTGAAGCTTCTTTTTTAGGTTGTGCATCGTAGCCGATATTTTGTATTTTTTTGATGAGATCATCAATAGAAGTCGCTTCAGGGTTATAAGCAATTGTTGCATTTTCAGTTGTCAGATTGACATTAGCTTGTTCAACACCATCAGTTCGATTGAGTACTTTCTCAATCCTATTTGAACATGCAGCACAAGTCATACCAATAACATCCAATTCAGTCTTTTCTGTTACTACATCGTAACCAGTGTCTTTGATTTTTTGAGTTAATGATTCTATGGAAGTAGTATCAGTATTATATGCAACGGTTGCTTTTTCTGTTGTCACATTGACGTTTGCTTCTACGCCATCCATTTTATTTAAATTCTTTTCGATACGATTTGCACACCCAGTACAAGTCATACCCGTTATACCTAATGTCGTTTTTTTCTTATTATCCATTACAGTGATTACCTCCTTTTACGATAAATATATATAGCATGATTAAATCTAAGCCATTTGTTAAATTTAATATACCCCCTATAGGTATAAAAGTCAACGTGTTTGTTCAAAATAAAATAAGCTAACACCAGAATGTATATAACAAACGATGCTAGCTTAGGATTTAAACCAAGCTTATATTAGATGTTGTTGATTGACCTTGCTGAGTTCGGAAACGATTTTACGACTATCTTTATTAAGGTGCTGTACATAGATAATATTATTTTTCTTTTTATAATTTTCTATTAAAGTATCTACTGCATTGACAGCTGAATCGTCCCATAAATGCGCTTGGCTAAAATCGAGATAAATCGTTTTATCTCGTAATTCTAAATCTAATTGGTTCATTAAGGAGTCGATAGACACAAAGAAAATTTGTCCTTCAATTTTATAATAGATGTGATGATCACGGGCTTCATATTGAACAGAGACATTTGATATCTTTGTAGCAAAACATAATGCACTGACGATAACACCTACAATGACGCCGAGCGCTAAATTACTTGTAAATAAAACGATAACCACTGTTAAAATCATCACAAATGCATCAGAACGCGGGGCTTTTTGTATAAATTTAAATGAACCCCAATTAAATGTACCTACAGAGACCATCACCATGATACCAGCTAGAATTGGCATTGGAATTTGGACAACCCAATCACCAAAGACCATAATCAAGATGATTAAAAACACACCTGCTGTGAATGTGGAAAGTCGTGTGGTTGCACCAGAACGCACATTAATAACCGACTGACCAATCATAGCACAACCACCCATTGCACCGAAAAAGCCTGTAATAAAGTTTGCTATACCTTGTCCACGAGCTTCTTGATTTTTGTTACTATAACTATCAGTCGCTTGATCGACGATACGTGAAGTTAATAAACTTTCTACAAGACCTACAATTGCCATTGATATAGAATAAGGAAATATAATTTTAAAAGTCTCCATATTAAATGGTACGTCAGGGATTAACAATTGCGGTAAGCTTTTTTTAATTTCCCCTAAATCTCCAACCGTTTTAACATCTGCACCAGTAACTAAATATGTAATAGTTAGTAAGACAATAGCAATCAAGGGTGCAGGTATACGATTGAAAACACGTGGCAATAAATAAATAATTAATAGCGTGATAATTACAAATAAGTATGTGGGTAATGAAATACCAAAGATATGTTTAAGTTGTGTCATAAATATCATTATAGCTAATGCGTTCACAAACCCAATCATCACAGAATTTGGAATGAATTTCATTAATCTGCCTACCTTTAACAAACCAAAGATAATTTGAATTACACCCATTAAAATGGTGGCAGCCAGTAAATATTGGACGCCATGATCTCGGACTAATGGCACAATTACTAAAGCAACAGCGCCAGTAGCAGCTGATATCATTGCGGGTCTGCCGCCAACGAATGAAATGACGACAGCGATGATAAACGATGCGTATAGACCGACCATCGGATCTACACCTGCAATAATAGAGAATGAAATTGCTTCAGGAATTAACGCAAGTGCTACAACGATACCTGCTAATATATTTGTTCCTGGAGCAGTGAGCCATTCTCTTTTTAATTTATTTAACATAATCTGTGCTCCTTTATTAAAAGTCAATTGTAATAGTATAGCACATAGCATAGTAAAAGTTTATAGCACTTTATACTAAAAATTTTTTAAAAATATAATTTATTGCTAAATAAAATGTGACAGTTTTGTCATTTGAAAAGCTATATTTGTTAGCACAATCAAACGAAAGTATAAAGTCGATACGTTATGATAGCAATATAAATAAAAGTTCAGTAATTAAAGGAGTGTCAAACATGTCCATTTTAAAAGTAGAAGGATTAACTAAAAATTATGGAAACAAACATAGAAAACAAGAAGTACTAAAAGGGATAGATTTCACAATCGAAAAAGGTGAATTCGTAACAATTATGGGACCATCTGGGTCAGGGAAAACGACATTACTGAATGTTATTAGCTCTATTGATTATATTACAAGTGGTACTGTAGAAATTAATGGCCATGAAATGAATAAAATGAGTAATAAAGCATTAGCAGATTTTCGTAAACGAGAGATAGGTTTTATTTTTCAAAACTATAGTGTACTGAATACATTAACAGTTAAAGAAAACATTATGCTTCCATTATCCATTCAAAAGCTATCTAAACAAGAAAAAGAACAGAATTATGATGAAGTAACGAAAGCATTAGGTATTAGCGAATTAGGTCATAAATATCCCACTGAAATATCTGGAGGGCAACAGCAACGTACTGCAGCGGCACGCGCTTCAGTACATAAACCAGCCATTATATTTGCAGATGAACCTACAGGCGCATTAGATTCTAAAAGTGCACAAGATTTATTAAATCGTCTAGAAGATTTAAATGAAAGTATCAATGCCACAATTGTTATGGTGACACATGATCCTGTAGCAGCGAGCTATTCCAATCGTGTCATTATGTTAAAAGATGGTGATATTCATTCCGAAATTTATCAAGGAGAAGATAGCAACCAAGCGTTTTATAAAAATATTATTCATATGCAAACTGCCTTAGGTGGTGTAACAAATGAGTTTTAATCAAATCGTCATAAAAAATTTAAGACAAAATATAAGACATTACGCCATGTACTTATTTTCATTAATTGTAAGCATTGTTCTATATTTTAGTTTTGTAACATTAAAATATACAGAAAGTATTAATAATGGTGATTCGCTAAAAACCATTCAAAAAGGTTCAGAAATTGGTGCAGTATTTTTATTCTTTATTATTGTCATATTTTTAATGTATGCTAACCAACTATTTATTAAACGTAGAACGAGAGAATTTGCTTTATATCAATTAATTGGTTTAACAAGAAGAAATATTATGCGTATGCTTCTAATTGAACAAGCAATCATGCTAATATGCACTGGCATCATAGGTATGATTATAGGTATATTTGGTTCGAAATTACTGTTGATGATCGTGCTTAAAGTGCTGAGCCTTGATACAAGCGTGTCGCTAACGTTTGAATTTGCAGCTGTTATGCAGACATTGATGCTCATCGCAATATCGTTTGTATTAATATTAATACAAAGTTTTATTTTTTTACGTAAACGTAGCATTTTGACGATGATGAATGATAGCGCGCAAACAGAAATGACAAAGTCTAAAATTACAGTGTTTGAAGTCATTTCAGGTGTGCTCGGGATAGTAATGATAGGTTTTGGATATTACATGTCTACGGAAATGTTTGGTAAATTTATGGATCTATTAGTATTTACACCGTTTATCATTTTGTTTTTAACGGTTGTAGGGGCATATCTATTTTTCCGTAGCTCAGTATCGCTTATTTTTAAGACGTTGAAGCGTTCAAAAAAAGGAAATGTTTCTATAACAGATGTTGTATTCACTTCTTCTATTATGCATAGAATGAAAAAAAACGCATTGTCACTGACGATTATTGCGACAATTTCCGCAGTTACTGTAACGGTTTTATGTTTTGGTGCTATTAGTAAATCAACTATAGATGAAAATGTAGCATTGACAGCGCCGCATGATTTAAATTTTACCGATAGTAAAAAGTCAGCGCAATTTGAACATAAATTACAACAATCCAATATTGACGTTAAGAAAGATTATAAGGAAATAACACGTTCTGAAGTACTGGAAGATCAAGTATTTCAAAAGACCAGCATGAGTAGTATCCGTGACATATCTATAACAAGTAATGAATATTTTAATGATAAAGCAATATCTGGTAATAAAGCCAAATTAATTAATTTAGCAGCTGGAAGCGGTGTTGTAAAATATGAACTAAATAAAGATATTCAGTTAAAAGGTCATGGTAAAGAAACATTTGAAGTTATTGATGATAGTGAAGAAACTGAATTTATGGCTCAAGTAAGCTATGGTGGACCTGTATTGTTAGTTAGTCCAGAGAAATATGATGCGCTTAAACACTACGGCGAAGATACAAAACAACAGTATGGTTATGATGTGAAACATCAATCAGATTTGACTAAAGCGACCAAAATTGCCCAATCTATTGATTCAAACATACAACCAAAAGAAATGGTAAAACAACAATTAAATGAAAGTATCGGTATTCTGTTATTTGTAACTTCATTTTTAGGTTTAGCATTTTTAGTAGCAGCTGGGTGTATTATTTATATTAAGCAAATGGATGAAACAGAGGATGAAATACCCAATTTTCGTATTTTAAGAAAAATTGGTTACACGCATCAAGATATGTTAAAAGGACTCGGACTCAAAATTATCTTTAATTTTGGATTGCCATTGGTTGTTTCCTTATTGCATGCGTATTTTGCGGCAAAGGCATTTATGGGATTATATAATACTGCTAATATGACGCCAGTTTATGTTGTAATGGTTATATATTCAGTCATTTATTGTATATTTGCGATAATGTCCTTTATTCATTCAAGTCGAATTGTGAAACACTCAATATAAAATTGGAACCAATTTCATCATAAGAAATAGTGAAATTCGAAAGCTGATGGAGCGTATCATTTTTTAATAAGATTCGCTCCATTTTTTGTTGAATATAAATGGGATTGAAAACATGGCGTTCGTACATTTGTATTTGAATATGGCTATTGCTAACAGCCATATTCAAATCTAGGTTACGACTTTATATTGTTAACTTACTTCTATTTTAAAGTAGTGACATTTAGCTTATTAGCAACCATTTTTAGCATAAGGGTGGTATCTGCTACTATCTCTTATGTTTGTTTGAGATAATTCATGGGAACTGTTAAATGATGGGAGTAATAAAATATGGAGGTAATGCGATGAATTTAATAGAATTTCATAAACAAATTAAAGGCTATACTCAAAATAGACAACCTGGCATTCAAAAAGATATGGAACCACAGCCGCTAACAGAAATGGAAAATTATAAAAGTGGCGGTAAATTAGTTGGTAAAGTTGCTTTAATTACAGGTGGTGACTCTGGTATTGGTCGTTCTGTCGCTATTTTGTTTGCGAGAGAAGGCGCAAATGTTGCTATAGGTTATTACGACGAACATGAGGATGCACAAAATGTAGTTGATAATTTGAAATCAATAGGTGTATCAGCAAAAGCATATGCACATGATCTAAAGGAAGTAGAAGCATCTAAAGAACTCATTAATAAAGTTGTAAATGATTTTGGGGGTTTGAATATCCTAGTAAATAACGGTGGCGTTCAATTTCCTCAAGATAACTTCCAAGAAATCACTCCAGAACAAGTTAAAGAAACATTTGAAACGAATATTTTTGGTATGATGTTTTTATCACAAGCGGCAGTGCCACATTTAAAAGACGGAGATGCTATTATTAATACCACAAGTGTCACAGCATATAGAGGTTCAGCGCATCTTATAGATTATTCAGCTACAAAAGGCGCCATAGTAGCTTTTACACGATCTTTAGCTACTACGCTTATGGAGCAAGGCATACGTGTGAATGCAGTTGCGCCAGGTCCGATATACACACCGCTGATTCCAGCTACATTCTCAGAAGAAAAAGTAGCACATCAAGGTGAAGATACACCAATGGGCAGACGTGGCCAACCAGCAGAACTTGCGCCATCTTATGTGTTTTTAGCATCTTATGCAGATAGTTCTTATATTACAGGTCAAGTGATTCATGTTAATGGTGGTGACTATACTACTTCTTAATAAAAAAGCGGGCGAGGCTTCAACACTTCTGACTAAAAACAAACGCCAATTTCTATTGAACAAATATAGAAGTTGACGTTTTCTTTGGTTTTGTGAAATTTTGTAGCTCATTGAACTACTATTTTCTTAAATCCAGTTTTGCGTATTGAAAAAATTAATATTATATTTTTTAGTTTTAACTTTAAGAAATAAACTGTATATGATTAAAGGAATTCTATTAAATTTATCTATGGCGTGTAATCTACAACATAGCATTGATGGCGACACACCTATAGAAAGATCATACATCTCGAGGCTACGGACTCAAGACGTACCTAAAGTAAGGGAGCAAAATGATACGAAGTATTGGTATAAAATGAACCCCAAAAAGATTTCTAACTTAAGATATCTTTTTGGGGCTGAACTGTGGGATTCACCCGAGCCTCTTAAATATGATATAGGCGGCATATAAGTAAACTTACACAAATCTTTTATAGCGTTATTATCTCAACGCTCACTTTTAGAGTAGTAGATATAAATCATGTTTTGCTCTCTGAAAAAGTATTGGTTAATTGCCTTTATATTATATAAAGATAGTAATATATTTAATATTAAGAAACATATTTATATAAATGAATCGCTTTTGTGTTAAAAGAAATCAGCAGGGATGAAATCATCTACACTTATATTTTTAAATGAGTCAAAGTTAACATTTTCGATATTTTGCAGTATTTCACCATCTTTAAATTGTTGGTAATAATGCTTTGTTTCTGCTGCGACGTCATGTTCTTGGAACGTTTTTATCGCACCTAGTATAATTAAGATAGCTATGGCGCCTTTAATTATTGTTTTCATAATAAATGACTCCTTTTGATGATTATATATATATTATAATAGAAATTTTAATTGATGACATACGTCTATAGTATTTATAAATCATCGTACCTTAGTAGTATATATCAATCAAAGTAGTCCATTTTATAGTATATCTTAAATGGTAGTTAGAGACCGAAAGCAATCGGCAACCAGAAGTAAGCAAAGAATGATATGACAATAATTGTAAATATATTGAGGATAAACCCTGCTTTTACCATATCTTTCATTTCTAACTCATCTGAACTAAACACGGCTGCGTTGGGCGGTGTTGAAATTGGCAACATAAAAGCGCAAGTTGATGAAACTGCAACAATCCCCATAATAATAAATGGATCTTGACTAATAGCTGCAGCGAACCCAATACTAATTGGCATTAACATATTTGAAACTGCAGTGTTGGACATTACTTCTGTGAGGAATAAGATACCAGTAGTAAGCACGATAACAATTAAAATTAATGGCAGTGGTTTTACAATACCTAACATACCACCGAACCACTTGGTCAGTCCAGAATCTTCGAATGCAGCTGCTAATGAAAGGCCGCCTCCAAATAATAGTAATATACCCCAGGGCAGTTTGTTCATATCATCCCAAACGAGTAAGCCGCCCTTATGTGTTTTGGCTGGAATTAAGAACAATAGTACTGCGCCTGTCATTGCAATCACTGTATCAGATAAATGTAGAGAAGTAGGAAGCAAGCCGCCTCCAATCCATAATACACTCACAAATAAAAATACAATGCCAGTTAATTTTTCTTCTAAGCGCATTGGTCCTAAATCATGTAAAGATTTCCTAGCGAAATCAGAAGATATTTTGTCTGCATCTTCAATTTTAAATAGCCATTTTGTCACTAAAAAATATAATATAAAAAGTAAAATAATCGTCAATGGCAAGGCGAAAACCATCCATTGCCCAAATGAAACTGTTCTGTCTAGACTTGACGATGCGATGGCTGCGAATACTGCGTTTGGAACTGAACCAATCAAAGTAGCTAAGCCACCAATTGAAGCAGAATAGGCTACTGTAAGCAACAGTGCCTTACCAAATTTATGTGCTGACTCGGGTTTTAAAAATTGTGCATCTTTAATTTCTTGGATTAAGGCTAATGCAATAGGTAACATCATTAAAGCCGTTGCAGCATTTGAAATCCACATCGAGATAAATGCTGTTGCAATCATCGTTCCTAAAATAATACGATTACTGTTAGAACCCATCATAGCAATAATGGTCATTGCAATACGTTTATGTAAATTCCATTTTTCAATCGCTAATGCAATAATAAAACCACCCATATACATAAAAACAATTGGGTCAGCATATGCGCTTGCAGCTACCGTTTCATTTGTACCTCCACTTAAAGGTAGTAAGATAAGTGGGATTAATGATGTAGCTGGTATTGGAATAGCTTCTGTAATCCACCATGTTGCGACAAAAAGTGTTACAGCAAGCACAGCTCTAGGCGCATCGTCTAAATCTGTAATACTTGGGACAAAGTAAAAAATTAAAAAGAGCAATGGTCCTAGTATCAAACCAATCTTTTGTTTCATAGAAATTTCCCCCTTGTTTGTACCCTTGCAATAGTAAGAATACCAATTCAGAAAAGCTATGACAATTTATTTTTCAGAAAATTGAAACAAGTATTATAATTATTGTTAGAATAAGTGAACAGATTAGAAATATAAAAGGGAGTGATTTTATGGAACTTGGTACAATCGTAGCCAAAGATGATATTTGGGTGTTGTGGGCAATTATCATTGTGTGGGCTACAGTGAGTTTGTTTTTAGAGCAACGTTATCAGTGGGCAAGTACTATATCGGGAGCCATTATAGCGTTAGTCGGTGCGATGTTACTTTCTAATTTTAAAGTAATTCCAACAAGTTCTCCAGTTTACGATACAGTGTGGGATTATGTTGTACCTCTATCGATACCATTGTTACTTTTTAGTTCTAATATTTTAAAGATTTGGAAAGAAAGTCGTCGGTTATTATTTATTTTTTTAATTGCTTCTGTAGGCACTATGATTGGAACTACCGTAGCATTTATCATTCTGAACCATTCGGTGCCATATTTATCTAAACTAGGCGCAATGATGACAGGCAGCTATATAGGTGGTGGCGTGAATTTTGCTGCTTTAAGCTCTAAATTAGAGGCGCCGAGTGATATGATATCATCTACTGTCGTAGCAGATAATAGTGTTATGGCACTATATTTTTTATTATTAATCGCCATACCATCCATACCATATATTAAAAAACATTTTAATACACAATATGGCGGTAAAGATACTTCAGGATCTCAACAAGCATTTTGGCAACCTAAAAAAATCCAATTGTTAGATATTGCATTTTCTTTAGCTATAGCCATTGCAATCGTTGCTGTTAGTTTTAAGTTTTCAGAATTTATTCAACATGTGGTCCCGCAAAGCAATGTGTGGTTGGTAATACTAGTATCATTTTTTGGCGATTTTTATCTGTTACTTACTACTTTAACATTGGTGGTAGTTGCTATATGGGGCGATTTCTTTGAAAAATTAGCTGGTGCATCTGAAATTGGCACATTCCTCATTTATATTTTCTTTGTAGTCATCGGGACACCTGCTTCATTTGTAACGATTATCAAAACAGCGCCATTGCTTTTTATCTTTGTAATTATCATTTTAATTTTTAATTTAGGTTTAAGTTTAATGTTGGGAAAATTATTGAAATTTAATGTAGAAGAGATTTTGCTAGCGAGCAATGCAACAGCTGGTGGACCAACTACTGCTGCGGCCTTAGCTATAGGTAAGGGATGGACTAGTTTAGTGGGACCAATCTTAATTATTGGAACGTTAGGTTACGTGATTGGCAATTATGCTGGTACATTAATGTATCAATGGCTTAGTTATCTTGCTTAGTGCTATGAGGTGAGTGTGTTGACGGTGTATTAGTGAGATAGATATAGTAAGAATACTAGAAATATAACTCATGTTTGGAGGCGCTATTATGACTGAAAAAGACAAAATGCTAGCAGGTGAATGGTATGATGCTAATTATGATGAGGATTTAGAGAAAGAAAGAAGCAAAGCGAACGATTTATGTTTTGAATTGAACCAAACGAAACCAAGTAATAAAGAAAAACGTCATGCTATTTTGAAAGAATTATTAAATGATGAACCTAATCATTTAGAATTACTGAGCCCATTTTATACTGATTATGGCTATAATACATTTTTAGGAAAACACGTATTTATTAATCATGATTGTTATTTTATGGATGGTGGTAAAATCTTTATCGGTGACCATGTTTTTATTGGGCCTAAATGTGGCTTTTATACAGCAATACACCCATTAAATTATCAAGATAGAAATATTGGTTTAGAACAGGCCTTGCCTATACATATCGGAGACAATGTTTGGATAGGAGCAAATGTGATTGTTTTGCCGGGAGTGACGATTGGTAATGGCGCAGTGATAGGTGCTGGAAGTACAGTAACTAAAGATATCCCAAGTAATGTATTAGCAGTGGGTTCTCCAGCTAAGCCAATTAAGACGATTGATAATGAATAAAATTGCTATATACCTTAAGTTAAATAATGAAAAATATATCACTTGATTAGGATGGTAGTGAGGACAGTCCGGGGCATAAATAGATGTCTCGGACTGTTTAACTATATTGAAATTAGAGAGAGTGGGATGAAAAGCGTTTTAGTTAATAAAAAAGAAAGAACGAAAAATTGTGTAAAATTTTAAAATAAATTAAATCTATTTTAAAAAATGTTCCGCGGAGCTTAAATTAAATATAATAAAATTGTTCGGAATATAATAAAAATTTATGTTAGAATATATAGATATGGAAATTGGTAAGGTTAGATTTTTGTGAGTTATAATATTTTTGTATGTACTTGTTATAAATAGATTTGATAGCCTTATTTGAAATGGGTTGAACTATTAATTTCCACAAATTTAACGTATCAGTAGTTCAAAGGAAGAGGAGAATTATTCATGGACATTTTAATAGGGACCTTGTTTTTAATAATAGTCTTAGTATTATTTACATTATTTACATATCGTGCTCCTAACGGTATGCGTGCCATGGGGGCGTTAGCGAATGCAGCGATAGCCACATTTTTAGTTGAAGCTTTCCATAAGTATGTTGGTGGCGATTTGTTTGGGATTCAATTTTTAGGTGATCTCGGTGATGCAGCTGGAGGTCTAGGTGGCGTCGCAGCAGCTGGTTTAGTTGCCTTGGCTATAGGTGTTTCACCAGTCTATGCTTTAGTGATTGCAGCAGCTTGTGGCGGTTTAGATTTAATACCGGGATTTGTCGCAGGTTATGCAATTGGTTATTTAATGAAATTTGCAGAAGATAAAGTACCAGATGGCGTAGATTTAATTGTGGGTATTTTAATTATTGCTCCGTTGGCAAGATTGGTCGCAACAGTGATTACACCATTAGTTAACAATTCATTACTGAAGATTGGTGATATTATTCAAAGTTCTACAGAGATTAATCCAATTATTATGGGTCTCATACTAGGTGGCGTAATTACAGTGGTCGGCACAGCGCCTTTAAGTTCGATGGCGTTAACTGCATTATTAGGATTAACAGGCATGCCAATGGCTATTGCGGCAATGGTTTCATTTTCATCGTCCTTTATTAACGGTACGATGTTTAATAAATTAAAACTTGGAGATCGTAAATCTAGGATTGCAGTTTGTATTGAGCCATTATCACAAGCCGATGTCGTTTCTGCGAATCCAGTCCCAGTATACACAGCAAACTTTATTGGAGGTGCTTTAGCAGGGGCAGTTATTGCTTCATCTGGCATGATCAATGATGCTACCGGAACGGCAACGCCACTTGCAGGTTTCCTTGTTATGTTTGGGTTCAATGATCCGATGAAAATAATTATCTATGGTGTAATTGTAGGTATTATAGGGTTAATTGTAGGTTATGCATGTTCCGTTTGGTTTAAGAATTATCCAATTGTTACAAAAGAGGATATTGAAGCACGTTAAAATTAAGTATAGTCAAAATCAAAGCATGTCATCAAGATTTTTAAAATTACTTATGACTGACGTAAAATGGATACATGAAGTGCATTTTATAAAAAACAAATGATTATAGAAAAATAGGAGCGCGAGCATATAGAGCCAAATGGGTTTTGTGACATCTATATGCCCGCGTTTTTTATAATAATTAATTAACTTTGTATATAGGTTTAATCACTTAATTGGCTATCTGGTACATCAGTGATAAACATGTGTCCAGGTGCATGTGTAACCATTAATTCGGGCTTAGCGTCTAGAGCAACAGATTGTGGTGTTACACCACATCCCCAAAATACAGGGACCTCATTTTCTTTAATCGTAACAGGTTCTCCAAAGTCAGGTTGAGTGATGTTTTCAATGCCAATTTCTGATGGGTCACCGATATGAATAGGTGTGCCATGAACATTTTTGAAATGTGTCGTAATTTCAGTTGCTTTTATGGCTTGTTGCATGGTCATCGGTCTCATACTTACGGTGATATTTCCTGAAAATTGGCCGCTTGGCGCTGCTGGAATGTTTGTCACATACATCGGTACATTATGTTCTTCTTCAATGTGACGGATTGGAAGCCCAGCTTCTAATAAGGCATGTTCAAAGGTGAAACTACAACCAATCAAGAAGCTTACCATATCGTCATTAAATAAATGTTTAATATTGACCGGGGATTCTACTAATTCTCCATAACGATATACTCTATATTGAGCAACTTCGCTAGTTATATTAGCGTTTTTACCATAAAAAGGAAAATGCGTAGATCCTTTTTCAGATACGTCTAAAAGTGGGCATGTTTTAGGGTTCCTAAAACAAAATTTTAAAAAGTCATACACGTAAGCAGATGGTAATATGACTACATTTGCTTGAATATAACCTTTAGCCATGCCACTTGTATGACCTGTGAGTGTACCTTCACTTATCAATTTCCTTAATGTACTTGGATGTTCTGTTTGTAAATTCATCAAGTGTGCCTCCCATTCATTTGGATATAGATATATTTTAGCAAAAATTAAACGATAAGTTGTATAAATACTTCTGAATATTGTGCGAATTCAAAAAATGATTATAGAAGAGAAACTAATTTTGTTTTCACTTCTACAATCACAATATTGAGTTATAAGGTCGAGCAGAACTTTATTAATCATATCACTGATAATGGCTCAATTTATTTTTGCCATCGTGTATTATCAATAATTTTTAAATGCGTTGTTAATTTAATCGTCTTTATTTTTTGAGTGATTACTCTCGTTTTTGTGATTAGGTTTATCATCTTTAACGTTTGCTTGTTCTACTGAATGATGATCATTATGGGTTGGGTTTTTACGTTCACGTTCTTCTAATGGTATAGAGTAATCCTTATCATCATCGATATAAGTCATTTTAAAATGTTCTGTTGGTTCTCTTCGTAAGGCACGCATTAGGGAGAAAATCATAAGCAACAGAATAAGTGAGAAAGGTAAACCAGTAACCACAGAGGCTGTTTGTAAACTTGTTAGACCGCCTGCAATTGTCATAGCGACTGATATGGCACCAATCAATATACCCCAAACAATTTTATGCTTAATTTTAGGATTTGCAATACCACCAGTAGCCATACCAGCAACGATATGGGTAGTAGAGTCAGCGCTTGTAATGATAAATATAAAAATAAGTGCAATCGCTAAAGCACTAGTTATATCAGCAATAGGAAATTTAGATAGCAATTCAAACAGAGCAACGGTATAGTCTTTATCAACAATATTTGCGATGTTATCGTTACTAGTTAATGCAATTTTAACTGCTGTGCCCCCAAAGCCTGCAATCCATGTAAAAGAAATTAAAGGGGGGATAATTAATACACCAATGACGAATTCTCTGATAGTTCTACCACGTGAGACACGAGCTACAAATCCGCCTATAAATGGAGACCAAGAGATAACCCAAGCCCAATAAAAGACAGTCCATTGTTGTATCCAGCCATTATCTCCTGTATACGGACTAATTCTTAAACTATATTCAACGAAATGACGTAAGTAATCACCGACCGCTAATGTATACGATTCTAAAATGAATTTAAAATCTCCGAATATAAATATAAAGATAAGTAATATTGCGCCTAAACCGATGTTGACATTGCTTAACCACTTAACCCCTCTATTGAGGCCTGTAACAGCTGAGGTCAAAAAGATAGCGACCATTAAAATAGTAATGGATATTTTTGTTATATTATTATTCGGTACATTAAAGACATGATGGAGCCCACCACTAATTTGCATAATACCTAGACCAATTGATGTAGCTATCCCCATAACAGTAGCTATGATGGCTAATATATCTATCACGTTTCTGTATGGGCGTTTATAAGATTCACCAAATACGGGTTCCATTGCAGTTGAAATAAGGCCATTACGTTTTTTTCGAAATTGAAAATAGGCCACTGTTAAACCAGCAATCGCAAATATAGACCACTGTGAAATTCCCCAGTGGAAGAAAGTATAACCCATAGCAACACGGGCAGATTCTGCAGATTCATCAGGTGTTTTACCAGGAAATGGTGAATGTAAATAATGTGTTAATGGTTCGGCTACTCCCCAAAAAACAATGCCGACGCCTAAACCAGCTGAAAAAAGCATGCCAATCCAAGACATCATTGAAAATTCTGGAGCTTCATTATCATTACCCAATTTAAAACGACCATAGCGTGAAACAGCTAAAGCAATTAAAAAGATATCTAAAATAAAAATAATTACTAAGAACAGCCAACCAAAATGATTCGCTATATAATCGTAAACTTGTTGTGCATGTGTTCCGAAAACCGTAGGAAAACTTCCTGCGATTACAGTAATTATGACAATGATTGCTACGGATATCATATAAACAAGATTCCGATGTTTTTTCTTTCTGTCGTATGCATTCTTGTCATTCATAATAGTATTAAATCATCCCTTTGTTTTTATTTATATTAAGCAATTACCCTAACATCATAACTGTATTCGCTTAAAATTTTGTAAATATATTTTAAATATTATACTATAGGGTAGGCCAACGTGAATAATTTGTATAGTGTTGGGTATACAACCTATGAAAATAGATGTTTTTAAGGAGGTTAAATATGAAGCGAACTGTGGAAAAAGTATTGGCTTGGTTAGGTATTCTCATACAGTTTGTAGTTATTTTTTTAATGGCCATTGCAGCGCCATTTTTAAATGATGAGAGTTATAAAAGTTCGTTGATGCGTTCGGTCGAAAACCAAGATATAATCCGTGACAACTTAACGCAAACAGAGACTTCGCAATTGCTAGATAACATAAGTCAGTTATTTATCATCGCTTTAGGGACTGTTATTATAACGACAATTCTAGCACTCATATTTGTATTGTTAATTAATAAGTTACCTAAAACAGTTGGCGTTATACTTGTATTACTAGCTATTGTAACTGTATTTACTTTAAATCTGCTCACGGCATTATTATGGCTTATCGCTGGAATTATATTATTAGTTAGACAGCCAAATAAAAAGAGTAAATCCAAAAAAATACATAAGAAATAGGTGAATTATACTTTCTACATGATCCTATTATAAGTAAATAAGTTATGAAGTAGTTAGTTTAGTCATAGACATATTTTGGAAATAAGTTGAAAACACTTTCGTTACAACCATGTTGCTGGACTGAAATTAAACGAAAGTGTTTTTTAAATACAGTTATTATAATAAATCATTCTGACAGGGAATAAGGTAGTTTGTATATGAAGAAAAAGGACGTTTCACCCATGAAATAAGAACGCGTACTTTTCATATTAAACCCATTATTAAAGCATATTGGCTACAGTGACAAAATACAATATATTTCTATAAAAGTTATTGTAAGCGATTGCATTTGTTGTGTGATACCTATACAATGAAATCAAGAATGGAAAGTTTCCATTTTAGTTTTCTATTTACAAACTTAACATGGGGGTAGAAAAATGGTTGTTAATTATAAAAATGAACCGGGCATTGACTTTACAAACAATGACAATGTCGAATCATTCAAAGAAGCTTTAAAGAAAGTGAAAGGTGAATTAAATCAAAAACTTCCCTTAGTAATTAACGGGGAGAAAATATTCACTAAAGATACATTCCAATCTATCAATCCTGCAAACACTTCTGAAGTCATTGCAGAAGTATCAAAAGCGACAACAAAAGAAGTGGACAAAGCATTTGAAGCTGCTGACGAAGCTTATAAATCATGGAAGCGTTGGACGCATAGAGAGCGTGCTGAGTTTTTAATTAAAGTTGCGGCTATTATTAGACGTCGTAAAGAAGAAATTTCAGCAGTGATGGTGTATGAAGCTGGCAAACCATGGGACGAAGCGGTCGGCGATGCAACTGAAGGTATTGATTTTATTGAATACTATGCTCGGTCAATGATGGAACTCGCAGATGGAAAACCAGTTTTAGATAGAGAAGGGGAACACAATCAATATTTTTATAAACCTATCGGCACTGGTGTTACAATCCCACCATGGAACTTCCCGTTCGCAATTATGGCTGGTACGACATTAGCACCAGTGGTTGCAGGGAATACAGTGCTTTTAAAACCAGCTGAAGATACACCATTAACAGCTTATAAATTAATGGAGGTATTAGAAGAAGCTGGCTTACCTAAAGGCGTGGTAAACTTTGTGCCAGGTGATCCAAAAGAAATTGGCGATTATCTCGTAGACAGCGTGCATACGCATTTTGTTACCTTTACAGGTTCACGTGCCACAGGTACACGAATTTTTGAAAGAGCTGCAAAAGTACAAGAAGGACAACAATTTTTAAAACGTGTCATCACTGAAATGGGTGGTAAAGACGCAATCGTTGTTGATAAAGATATAGATACAGATTTAGCAGCAGAATCTATTGTGACATCAGCTTTTGGATTCTCTGGCCAAAAATGTTCTGCTTGTTCACGCGCTATCGTTCATAAAGATGTATATGATGAAGTGTTAGAGAAAGCAGTTAAACTAACAAAATCATTAACATTAGGTAATACAGAAAATAACACATATATGGGTCCGGTTATTAACCAAAAACAATTTGATAAGATTAAAAATTATATCGAAATTGGTAAAAAAGAAGGCAAATTAGAACAAGGTGGAGGCACTGATGGTGCTACAGGTTACTTTGTTGAACCTACTATTTTCTCTGGGCTTAAATCAAGTGATCAAATCATGCAAGAAGAAATATTTGGTCCAGTTGTTGGCTTTGTGAAAGGTAAAGACTTTAATGAATTACTAGAAATAGCAAATGATACAGATTATGGTTTAACAGGGGCGGTTATTACTAATAATCGTGAAAATTGGATTGAAGCTGTGAAAGCATATGATGTTGGGAACTTATATCTTAACCGTGGCTGTACTGCAGCCGTTGTTGGCTACCATCCTTTTGGTGGTTTCAAAATGTCAGGTACTGATGCTAAAACAGGTAGTCCAGACTACTTATTAAATTTCTTAGAACAAAAAGTTGTTTCAGAAATGTTTTAAGGCATAATGTAAAATAGAGCAAGATAGCATTGCTATCTTGCTCTATTTTTTATATGTCATTAACTTGTATATTAATCATTTTATGAAATAGTTTATCAATTTCTTCTGAAGGTAGTTTGATATCATGTTCGCGAATCCATTCCATAAATGCGTAAAGGGTAGTGCCGTAAACATAAAAAACTAAATCTATCGGGACAATTTTATCTACTGATATCCGGTGTTCATTCTTTTTAATATCATTTTGCAATACGCGAATAAAATGATTCTCAAGCGTACGTTCAAATTCTTTATCGTCTTCTTGCTTACTTTTAATTTTACTGAATTCTTCTATATCAGTTATCGATTTGTTTAAAATCGTAAAAGGATTATTGATTCGTTCTTTCAAATCTGTAGAAAAATAATCTTGTGTTAAATCAGTTGTTAAATAAATAAGTAAATCGTATTTGTCATAAAAATGTTTATAAAATGTTGTACGGTGCACTAACGCTTCATTACATATTTGGTTAACTGAAATGGTTGAAAATGGTTGTTTTTCTAATAATTCATATAAACTTTGAGAGAGTGCGCGTTTTGTTTTAATAACACGTAAATCTTTTTCATTCATTCTACAATTCTCCTAATTTGTAGTTTAAATATACAGAAATGCATATTTAATTCTTTTTGAAACAGGGTAAAGAGATGTACGATACTAATAGAAATAATCTACACTATATGTATAAACTATAACGTTGTTTAAATAAGGAGGCAATAGTTTGGCAAAATTTTTATACAAACTAGGTTCATTTGTTGCTAAGCACAAATGGTGGAGTATAGTTGCTTGGGTTGTTATTCTCGCAGCAATTATTATACCGCTTACAATAAGTTCGCCGAAGTTTGATAATGATATTACTATGAACGGGTTACAGTCACTAGATACGAATAACAAGATAGAAGATGAGTTTGGGCAAGATAGTGAAAAAGCTCAAATACGAGTTGTGTTTAAAAGTGACTCCGATAATGGCATCGTAAAACAAGATATGACAAAAGATGTCAAAGATACATTGAAAGACATTAAAGATAATGATAAGGATATTAAAGATATTACAGATCCTTATGATAATAAACAAATTAGTGAAGACAAGTCTACAGCGTTTGCTGACATTAATTATGATGTTTCAGCAACATCGTTAAAACAAGACTCTAAAGATGAAGTTAAAGACCAAGTTGAAAAATTAGAAGAGGATCACAATGTACAAGTTGAGCTCATGGGTACAGGCATGGAATCTACTGAAATTGGTGGCGCTTCTGAAATAATTGGTGTTATTGTTGCATTTGTTGTTCTATTGATTACATTTGGATCGTTTATTGCAGCAGGCATGCCAATCATTAGCGCTTTACTTGGTTTAGGTACAGGTGTAGGCATCATCTCATTATTGACATACGCATTTGATATCCCGAATGTGACTTTAACACTGTCTGTAATGATTGGTTTAGCAGTGGGTATTGATTACGCATTATTTATTTTATTTAGATATCGACAAATCGTGAAGAGCGAACCTAATCATATTAAAGCAATTGGTTTAGCAGTGGGTACTGCAGGTAGTGCAGTTATTTTCGCTGGTGTGACAGTTATTATTGCTGTTTGTGGTTTATCTCTTGTAGGTATCGATTTCTTAGCTGTCATGGGATTTGCTTCAGCGATTAGTGTGTTCGTAGCAGTAGTTAGTGCATTAACATTATTACCAGCATTAATTAGCATTTTCCATAAAAAAATTCATCCTAAACAAACGAAATCAGAGTTTAATGGAGATGTGGACACAAAATGGTCTAAATTTGTTGTTGGTAAACCTTTAGCAGCTGTGCTTATTGGCTTGATTATATTAGTTGTAGCTGCTATACCGATTAATGACATGCGTCTTGGTATCCCAGATGACGGTATGAAACCAGAAGATACTACTCAGAAAAAAGCATATGACATTGTTTCAGATAAATTTGGTGAAGGATTTAATGGTCAAATCGCAATGCTTGTGAATGTGAAAGACCAAAATGATAATCCAGAAGATTTACAAAAAGATTTACAAAGCTTAACTAAAGATATTAATGATATGGATCATGTGGATATGGCGACGCCACCCCAATTAAGCGACAGTAAAGATTATGCATTAGTAGCAATCATCCCAGAAAAAGGACCAAATGCACAATCCACAAATGATTTAGTTCATGATTTAAGAGATTATGATGACGATGCTAGAGATAAATATAATTTCAAAACAGAAGTTTCTGGACAAAGTGTTATCAATATTGATATGTCCCAAAAATTAAATGAAGCTATACCATTATTTGCTGGTGTGATTGTGGCATTAGCGTTTGTTCTATTAATGGTAGTATTCCGTTCTATTATCATCCCGTTAAAAGCAGTATTAGGTTTTGTGCTGTCCTTAGTAGCGACATTAGGATTCACAACCTTAGTAATGCAAAAAGGATTTATGTCAGGCTTATTTGGTGTAGATACGACCGGCCCGTTATTAGCATTTTTACCAGTTATCACAATAGGTCTACTATTTGGTCTAGCTATGGACTACGAAGTCTTCTTAATGTCTCGTATCCACGAAGAATACAGTAAGACAAGAAATAATGAGCATTCAATTAAAGTAGGTATTAAAGAAAGTGGTCCAGTTGTAGTTGCTGCAGCGCTTATCATGTTTAGTGTGTTTATCGCATTTGTCTTCCAAGACGACGTGATGATTAAATCTATGGGGCTATCATTGGCCTTTGGTATATTATTCGATGCCTTTATTGTTCGTCTATTATTAATTCCTGCATTAACGCAATTATTTGGTAAAGCTTCTTGGTATATGCCAGCGTGGTTAAACCGAATATTACCGCATGTAGATATTGAAGGACACGCTTTACAAAGTGAGATGCCTTCAAGCAATTATGCCAATATAAATCAGTCCACACATCATGATAATTATGATCGTTCATTTAGTATTCAGAAGCAACCAAGTTACGCTAAAGAAGACAATCATACGGTTATCGTTGATCACAAAACGAAAGTATTATATAACGAAATTGCGCAACAAACAACACAACCTGAATTCTTGTATGAAGCTTTAAAATTATACAAAAAAGATTTATTATCGTCACAAGATGAAAGTGAAATACAATCATCTGTAGCACGTAAACCTCGTAATAAGCAAGTGAATAAACAAGGCAATGCAGATGATCAAATTGTTGAATTGTTATCGCAACAAAGTGAAAATATTCGTCATTTAAATGAGTTAATTGAAAAAGCGATTAATAAAAATAAATAGACATTAGTTTTTAAAGTTTGAGCATACAGTTAAAATTTGAATGTGGTATGTGCTACAAACATTTCTGAAAAAACTAAACGTAATTTTAAAAGAGCAAGTGTAGAAAACCAATTCGTATTTTGGTTTCTGCATTGCTCTTTTTTTATGTCTAATTACTGACAAATCAAAAAAGAACATGAAAATTCATATTTACTTTATTAAAATGTATTTAAATAAAGAGGTGTGATATGGAAATCTTTTACGATATAGAATTTAATGACAGTGGTAATTCAGTAGTGAATTTTAACGATGGCGTACGTATGGTATTAGTGCTTAAAAGTACGTTGAAAGTTGTAAGAGGGAGTCAATTTCAGACTTTTCAAGCAGGTGATGTATTTATTATTAATCATAGAGAACGTTATCAATTTATAGAAGAGGATGATGCTTTATATATCAGTATTCATTTAGCGGAAGCTTATTTACGACAATATATTAACGACTTTAATGGTAAAATGTATATTTTAAATCAGCAAACGTTACAAGGTGTGATTTATAAACAAATTATTAATGCAATTGCTAAAATTGGTATTGTCTATATTAGAAAAGGGAAATTTTATCGCTTATATTTAGAACAGCAATTAATTGATTTGATATTTATTATTGTGCGTTATTTACCAACACATGACAATGCAACGCTTGAAAATGACATTAACGATGAACGTTTGGAATTTGTATGTCAATATATTGAAAAAAATTTTAATACACCTATTACATTAAGTGAAATAGCCGAAAAAGTTCATTTGAGTACGACGTATCTTTCGAAACTATTTACGAAACACATGGGCATTGGTTTTAATCATTATATTAATCATATTAGAACAGAACATTGTAAAAATGATTTGGTTCATACAAATGCATCAATCACACAAATTGCTTTAAAAAATGGTTTTAGCAACTCGACTATGTTATTAAAGTATTTTAAAGCAAATACTGGGCTAACACCATCACAATATAGAACCCAATATCAAAGTGAAGATCACCCAACGAAAATAAAAAAAACAACAGAATTTGAAAACTATCAAAGGTATTTATATTATTTATCTTCATATATACAACAAACGCTTGGAACCATCATTCAATCTCCTGATAATCAAAAAGTAATTGATATTACATTAGAAAATAATCTAAGCCAACAATTATCACATTACCAACATGTTATTCAAATTGGGAGCTTTGACACGTTACTCATTCAAAGATATAGAAAACAATTAATAGAAGTACAACACGATTTAGGATTAGATCATGTTTTAATTAAAGACCCTATATTAAAAGGTTATGTTGATCGTAATGTGATTGAAAGTGACGAAATGATTCCCAATATGCACCCTTATATGAAAGTGGATGAATGTTTAAATTTTCTATATGAGCATCAAATAGGGTTAGGTATCGAAATGCATCCGCCAACGTTGCCTTCACAATTTGAAAAATACACAAAAGAATTAAAGTGCTTATTAGAACATATTTATAATACGGTTCCTAATAGAGATTGTTTTAAACTTGTTGTTTATCTTAAGTGTAACCATACGCAGAAAATATTAAACGTTATCACTTTGTTTAAGCAATATTTTGAGTTCGCCCATATTGTACTTAATATTGATATGGATAATATGAATGCGTTAGCGACAGCTAAAAAACTACTGTCAGAAGCAAGCACAAATATTGATAGTATAGCGTTTAACGCAAACCAAAATGATATTATTAATTTTAAATCTATAGAAAGTAAACAGTATGATTTAGCAAAAAGACATATCATCGCACAATATAATACCATGACACGATTATTAGGAGTGAAGGATAAAAATATACCAGTGGTGCTTCTTAATTGGAATACTTTAACTGGTAACACGCACCTCACTAACGGAGAATACTTTAGAGCAGGTATTATTTTTGAACAACTCATTGATATGAATCATCGTATCCATGCAATTGGTTATTGGTTAAATCACGAATTACATCACCAATATAATGCAAATGATGTGATATCAGAGCTGAATGGTATCGATTTATATCACCAATTTGATGGAAAAAGACCAGCATTTTTTACAAGTATGTTTTTTAAGAAATTATTTAAACAAGTGCTATTTAAGAATGAAGACTGTATAGTTTTAGGGTGTAATGATCAATTTCAAATCGTGGTATGGGATGCAGAACATTATAACCCATACTACACTATAAATGAGAAATCGGATTATTTGCTACATAAAGAGTATCAACTCAATATTTTGAATGCAGACAAAGGCACTTACAAAGTTAAACACTTAACTCTGGACAAAAATAATGGTGCACTTTATCAAGTTTGGCAGCAATACAATACGCGTCATGGTATGGATGAAGAAACTATTAATTATGTGAATAGAGTATCTTACCCTAAATTAGACGTTAGCGAAGTGGATATAGTAGATACAGTGTCTTATCATTTAAAGTTACAAACCAACGCGATACAAATCATTGAGTTTAAAAAATACTTTTAATCATCTTCATAAAACGTTTGAATACCATCTGTTATATATAAATAGCGGGTTACAATTTAAAACGCATCCTAGAACAACCGTTAATATAAAATGCTTTAGCATATTTATTGGAACTGCAATCATTTATCAGGTAGAGAAACATAGAAATCAATTTATTTATTGTAAGTAATGATTTTTATGTTTCTCTCTTTTTTAGTTATCAATGAAAAGACAAAAAAGATATATTACATTTTTGTCTTCTTTAAATGAAAAAAATAAGTAGAAAATATTAGATACTAGAAACACAAATATTCTATATTTTTCAAAAATGGTACTCGTTATGATGTTTTGTAGAGAGGATAGCGAGTATCATTTATTGAAAATGTCGATAAACAAGCACATTTTTTAATCGAGCTAATCTTCCCTATTTGTCATTTAACAAAATAATTTAGGAGGACGAACAAATGACTCAACAGGGAAACGTGCAAACGTATAGAGGCGACAATAAATTAATATTAGGTATTGTATTAGGCGTCGTTACTTTTTGGTTATTTGCACAATCATTATTAAATGTAGTGCCAACGTTACAACAATCGTTTGATAGTAATATTGGCACAATCAGTATCGCTGTAAGTATTACAGCATTATTCTCAGGGATGTTTGTGGTTGGAGCTGGCAGTCTTGCTGATAAAGTAGGACGTGTGAAAATAACTTATATTGGATTATGGTTGAGTATTATTGGCTCACTATTAATCATTATTAGCAACTTACCAGTATTACTCATTTTAGGGAGAGTGATTCAAGGTTTATCAGCAGCTGCAATTATGCCATCAACATTAGCAATTATGAAAACATATTTTGAAGGCAAAGATAGACAACGTGCATTAAGTTACTGGTCTATCGGCTCATGGGGCGGTTCAGGATTGGCATCATTATTTGGTGGCATGGTGGCCACATTTATTGGATGGCGATGGATTTTTATCTTATCAATAATTATTGCTTTGATGGCGATGTTACTTATAAAAGGGACGCCGGAAACAAAATCAGATAATACAACCGATTTAAAATTTGATTTTACAGGCCTCATACTTTTTGTAGTGATGATGTTAAGTATTAATATTGTTATTACACAAAGTGGTACATTCGGCATTGTTTCACCTTTAATATTGGGTCTGATTATTGTATTTGTATTAACTACAATGTACTTTATAAAAATTGAAAATAAAAAACGTAACCCACTTATTGACTTTAAATTATTTAAAAATAAAGCATATACAGGCGCAACGTTGTCGAATTTCTTACTTAACGGCGTGGCCGGTGCCTTATTAGTGGCAAATACTTTTGTTCAAAAGGGATTAGGTTTTAATGCGTTTCAAACAGGGCTTTTATCAATCACATATTTAGTAACTGTATTATTGATGATTAGAGTTGGTGAAAAAGTGTTACAAAAAGTAGGCGCAAAAAAACCTATGTTATTAGGAACTACTTTTAATATGATAGGTATTATTTTAATCTCATTAACGTTTTTACCAAGTGTATTATATGTCATTGTATGTATTATTGGTTATTTATTATATGGTTTAGGCTTAGGTTTTTATGCAACACCTTCTACAGATATGGCGATATCTAATTCGCCTGAAGATAAAGTGGGGGTAGCTTCAGGTATTTATAAAATGGCTTCTTCATTAGGCGGCGCATTTGGTATAGCTTTATCTGGTGCATTATATGGTGTTGTTACGGCAGCAACAAACGTGCAAATCGGTGCATTGGCAGGCTTATGGCTGAACGTCATCATGGCACTTTTATCATTTGTTATTATTTTATTGACAGTACCATCTTTTAAAAAGCAAATGAAAGCATAATTCTAAAATACAACGCTTTAGTTTAAAAAGTATATAATAGCAATTAGATATTATATATTTACAATAGGAGGAATAACCATGATGAAACATTTAATTGAAAAATTGAAAGAAAAAGAACCGCGTATGATTGAAATACGTCGTTATTTACATCAACATCCTGAGCTCTCTTTCCACGAAAAAGAAACGCCAAAATATATTGAATCATTTTATGAAGGAAAAGATTGTAAAGTCGAAACAAATGTGGGTCCTAACGGGTTGAAAGTTACGATTGACAGTGGAAAACCAGGTAAGACGATTGCAATTCGCGCTGATTTTGATGCTTTACCAATTCAAGAAGATACAGGATTAGCATTTGCTTCAAAAAATGAAGGTGTTATGCATGCATGTGGACATGACGCACATACAGCATACATGTTAATACTCGCAGAAACGTTAATCGAAATGAAAGACGACTTTAATGGCAAAGTAGTTGTCATCCATCAGCCAGCTGAAGAAGTGCCACCTGGTGGCGCGCAAGCAATGATTAAAGACGGTGTCTTAGATGGCGTCGACCATGTATTAGGTGTTCATGTCATGAGTCATATGCCTGCTGGCAATATATATTACAGAGAGGGCAACGTACAAACTGGACGTGACTTCTTTAAATTAAAAGTGAATGGCCAAGGCGGCCATGGTTCATCGCCACACACAGCAAATGACAGTATCGTAGCAGGTGCTTACTTTGTAAATGCCATACAAACAATCGTATCTAGACGTTTAAACCCGTTTGAAACTGGGGTCGTAACGATAGGTTCATTTGATGGTAAAGGTCAATTTAATGTTATTAAAGATAGTATCGAAATAGAAGGCGATGTACGTGCGTTGACTGATGAGACCAAAAATACAATTAAAAAAGAAGTGAACCGTTTATCAGCAGGTTTAGAAGCAATGTTCGGTGTCGAATGTGAATTAGACTATCACGATGATTATCCAGCACTGTACAATGATCCTGAGTTTACTCAATTTGTGGTAGATACATTAGAAAATGCAGAAACAGATGCGATTAACAATGTTGAAAGATGTGAGCCACAACCACCATCTGAAGATTTTGCGTATTATGCTAAAGCAATTCCTAGCACATTTATCTACGCAGGTGCTTCACCTGAAAACGGTGATATCCACCCGCATCATCATCCTAAATTTAATATTAGTGAAAAAGCGATGCGTGTTTCTGCTGAAGCGGTAGGCATTACTGTATTAAATTATTTGAAATAAAAGCAATTCCTGCTAAATATTGAATGATGAAAGTTATAAAAATGGAGTTACTATAGAAGGAAGACTAAAGTGACAGATATTTGGTTAAGCAATGTATTTGAATCAAATGATTAAACATCTATTGATATTTATGAGAGTGAGAAAATGGAACCTATGACCTAAACATAGACCGCTTTCTCACTCTTTTTTTGAGATAAGTATGGGATTTTGCACTTTCATATATTGTGGAACAGAAATAAATGATTGTAATAAATTTGAATGCAATTTAAACTAACAATTAAAAATGAAGGTTTAATATATCTCTATTTAGTGTATATGTAAAATGAAAAATAGAAGGGGATGATTGCATTGAATGGCGAGAAAAAAATAAATGACTTGTTAGAAGACTATAATAAGCAATTAAAAAAATTATTTAAATATGATCATTCTAAGGCTTTAACATTTGATAATGATAAGCGAAGTAAAGTTAGAGACCAAAAGGGCGTTTTTGTAATCTTTGAAAACAAAACACCTATTTTTGTTGGGCAAGCCGGTGGATTTATGACTGGTTATAAATTAACGCAAAAAGATTTATATGATAAATTAGGGCAATTTAATTTAGCTTCAGATACTGGAACTGCAAAATTTAGAAAAGCTTATATCGAACAACATGAATTAGATGATTCAGAACTGAAACATATTAAAGCAGTAGAAAAAGATTTTAAATTTCAGTATATTAAAGTTAAAGAAAATAGAGCATTCATTAATATTTTAGAAATATTAGCTTTAGAATACGCCAAAAATAATAATATAAAATTATTCAATTTTGTATAATGACCCATGTTGTATTTCTGTGGTCTGTTAAGAAAGCAGTGATTAAAATGAATACGAAAACAGTTAAAATTCATTTTCAACAACACGATATCCTAGTGAAGCTACCGAAAGGCTATGACGAAAGGCGTCATCATCCATATCCGCTTATGCTAGTACAAGAAGGTTATGCATTATTTAAAGACATTGAAGCAGATGTGATATTTGCAGACTTGGTTCCGAATGATAGAAAACTTGAACTTACACCATGGCATGCAGTAGTAGACGGCGTCATTATGATGGAGGGGCAGATACTTATAAAAAGTGGATAATAGAGCAATTGATCCCTTATTTAAGAAAATGTTTTAATATATCACAAGAACATAAAGATATTGGGATTGGTGGCGTTTCTTTAGGTGGGTTATTTACTTTATATACATTATTGAAAGATCCAGAAACATTTGGCTATTATATACTGATATCTCCATCGATATGGTATCCAAGATTTGTTGAATTTATGAAACAACAAGAAATTATAAAACAAGATAAGCGTATCTATTGGTATGTGGGTGAACAAGAGGGACGACAACACATTAGCATAAAACAAGAAATGTTCACTCAGACAGAATTAGGTGTAGGTATATTAAACGAATTAATGATTTCGGAAAATGCTTCATTTTATTATGAGACAAATAAAAGAGGTAACCATGAAATGTCTTATTTTAAAAAGTATTTTGCAAGAGCAATCAAAAAATTATTTTGATTTTGTCAATTTTAAGAAGAAATTATTTAAGGCTAAAATTATCAGAAAATTCGTAATAGTAACGATAAAAATCTGACCTTTGTACAAAATAATGGTAAAATTTGAACTATATGGATTTTATAAATTGAATAATTTGCTTTATAATGATGCATCTATAAAATTCCTAATAAGTAAGTTCAAAGTAATTATTATTTTAAAACATAGGGGATGTTTTTATGACAGTGAAAACGAATAAGGTTTCAGGTAGTAAGTTATTGACTGGTATTGTATTATCTATATTAACTTACTGGCTGTTTGCCCAATCTTTTTTAAATATTGGGCCTAAGATCCAAACGACATTTGATGCGAGCCCAGATATCGTAAACATTTCAGTGAGTTTAACTTCATTTGTTACCGGCGTGTTTATGGTGGTTGCAGGGAATATTTCAGATAAGTTTGGAAAAGTAAGAATGACTAGGATAGCGTTAGTATTAAGTATTATTGGCTCACTTATGCTTATTGTTTCAGGAAACGTTGTACTACTTTTACTCGGTAGGATTGTACAAGGTTTCTCGGCAGCGATTATTATGCCAGCAACAATTTCAATTGTAAATGATTTCTTCGAAGGAGACGATAGGCAGAAAGCATTGAGTTTTTGGTCAATTGGCGCATTTGGTGGCACTGGACTATCGTCATTTTTTGCTGGAGCCATGGCTACATTTATATTTTGGCAATCGATTTTTATATTATCAATTATATTATCGATCGTAGCGTTATTTTTATTGAATAAATTACCAGAAAGTCGTATAAATAAAGCTGAATCTAATCCGTTTGATTATATCGGTTTAGCCATTTTTATTATAATGATTGGCAGTATTAGTTTTGTAATAACCCAAGGTTACAAAATAGGATGGCTTAACGCTATAACAGTGATTTTATTTGTTGTATTTGTAATTTGTATTTACATATTTTTCAAAGTAGAACGTGTCAAAAAAGCGCCATTTATAGATTTAGATTTATTTAAAAATAGACCGTATATTGGCGCAGTCGTAGCTAACTTTTTATTAAATACTGGGGTTGGCGTTATTGCACTATTTAATATGTATGTGCAAGGTGGGTTAAAGCTAACAGCTTTCCAAGCTGGCTTACTGACGTTGCCGTATTTAATTTCATTATTGCTTGTTATACGTTTAGGAGAAAAAAGTATTAAACGATTTGGCGCAAAGCGTGCAATGGTTATTGGACCGATATTTACAGGATTAGGTGTTCTGTTATTCAGCTTAACGTTTTTTGATACGCCTGTTTACGTGGTGATTGCATTAATTGGTGCCGTATTCTTTGGTGGGGGCACAGGATTATTTGCTACACCGGCATTAAGTACAGCAGTATCTACGACGCCTCCTGAAAAAGTTGGCGTTGCATCAGGTATTTTTAAAATGGGTTCTACATTAGGTGGCGCCTTTGGTATTGCGATTATGACTTCTATTTTTACTGGGATCATTGAGAGTGGCCAAAGCGTGCACAGCGCTGCTGGTATTGGTTTTATTGTGGGTACTTGTCTAGTATTATGCGGCGTGCTAACAAGTGCGATTGTAATACCAACACGGAAAATAAACTAAATATGGCTAACGTATAATTACCAGCTGTTTCTGGAATATAAACAAAAGATCCAGTTTTATATAAACGACATATGAAAGCATGCGTTAGGTATATGTTTATACCAGCTTTTAACTACCCAAATCATTTTGGTTAGGGGCGAGATAGAGATTTAATTCTTTTAATTAGATTTCTATCTCGCTTTATTTAATTTTTTACGTTATAAAACTAAATTACATTTCATAATTTTACATAGAAAATTAAAAGGATTATGATTAATATAAATATATACGAGAAAGGGGGGTTCTATGCAATACAAAACATATTATGAATCGCCAATCGGTCAAATAGCAATTACTTCAGATGGAGAGGCGATTACAGGTTTATGGTTGCCCAAGCATAACGATTTTGAATTAAATTATAATGAACCTTTAACAGAAGCAAAATTGCCCATATTTACAAAAGCAATTACATGGCTTGATGCATATTTCGCAGGAAATAATCCCAAAATTGATTTTGAATTAAAAGCTACAGGGACGGAATTTAGAGAACAAGTTTGGGAGATTTTATTAGACATTCCATATGGCGTAACAGTGACTTATGGCGATATTGCGAAAAAAATAGCAATTAAAAGAAATAAACAAAAAATGTCTTCACAAGCAGTTGGCGGTGCTGTCGGTACCAATCCAATTTCTATAATGATCCCTTGCCATAGAGTAGTTGGTAAAGATGGCAGTCTTACAGGTTATGGAGGCGGCATCGATACGAAAATTGAGCTATTACAACTTGAACAAGTCAATATGAAGCCACTTTATAGACCCAAACATAGCACTAAGCCATAAATGACGCACAAAATAGCGTAGCTTTCTATGCTCAGAACAATTAAGTATAAAACATAGAAATATGAAAGTTAGATTATTGTATATATATGCAATTTCATCAGTGTCGAGCTAGCGTAACTAGATGTTAAGATAAAGCCAAAGCTAGAAATGCTATTCACTTTCATTTTTTATTTAAAAAATTATATTTTTAAAAAATAAAAAATTATTTTAGCACCAAGTTGCTTATTAATCTCATTGTGTTATCCTAAAAAACGTCTTTCCTATTTATACTAGAGGGGTGGAAAATTTGGAAAATACAAGAAAATCATTTTCTAGTGTGTTTATTTATTCAGCACTAGTAGTTGGTATATTAGTAATAATTGGTGCTATTTTTCCAGCTAAATTTGGAGAAATTACAGGTGTTATATCTACTTGGGTAACGAAAACATTTGGTTGGTATTATATGTTGTTATACACAGTGATTTTAGGTTTCTGTGTGTTTTTGTTGTTTAGCCCGATTGGGAAGTTGAAATTAGGTAAACCAACAGACAAACCAGAATTTCATACAGTGTCTTGGTTAGCAATGTTGTTTAGCGCTGGTATGGGTATCGGTCTCGTATTCTATGGTTCATCTGAACCGATATCACACTTTCTATCTCCACCGACTGCAGATCCAGAAACAAAGGAAGCAATGGCACAAGCCTTTAGGTCATCATTTATTGACTATGGCTTTCACCCGTGGGCAGTCTATGGCGTAGTTGCGTTAGGTTTAGCATATTCACAATTTCGTAAAGGAGAAAATGGATTAATTTCAAGGACATTAAGACCAGTGCTTGGAGATAGAGTAGATGGTCCCATCGGTGTTATTGTTGATGTGTTAGCTGTATTTGCCACGATCATAGGGGTAGCAGTTTCTTTAGGTGTTGGCGCAATACAAATAAACGGTGGCTTGAATTATTTGTTCGGTGTGCCGAATAACGCTGTAGTTCAAGGTATTATTATCGCTGTAGTTACAGTATTATTTTTATATAGTGCCTGGAGCGGCTTGAGTAAAGGCATTCAATATTTAAGTAATTTAAATATGTTTTTAGCAGCATTATTACTTATTGTTATTTTTATCGTAGGTCCTACAGTACTTATATTAAATATGATGACCAGTGGCACGGGGGATTATCTCAATTCACTTATTTTTAATAGTCTAGATGTCGCACCGTTAAATGAGCAAAAAGCGGAGTGGCTCCAAAGCTGGACAATTTATTATTGGGGCTGGTGGATGAGTTGGAGTCCATTCGTTGGTATTTTTATCGCGAGAATCTCAAAAGGGCGTAGTATTCGTGAATTTGTGATTGCAGTTTTAGGTGTGCCAGTAGTGGTTAGTATTATCTGGTTTAGTGCATTCGGTATGACTGGTATAGATACTGGCCAATCTCATAATGAAATATTTAAAATGCCGCCCGAGACGCAATTGTTTGGTATTTTTAATGAATTACCGTTCGGTTTTATTCTATCAATTATCGCACTAGCCTTAATTGCTTCATTTTTTATTACATCTGCGGATTCAGCAACTTTTGTGTTAGGCATGCAAACAGCCTATGGCACATTAAATCCTTCAGGTTTTATAAAAATTGTATGGGGCGTTGCATTGGCAGCTATTGCTTACGTACTCTTACTTGCTGGTGGAGATACTGGGTTAGACGCATTACAATCTGCAGCCATTATCTCTGCTTTACCTTTCAGTTTTGTAGTGATATTAATGATGATATCTTTATACAAAGATGGTAATAAAGAACGTAAACATTTAGGCTTATCTTTACAACCAAAAAGACATATCCAAAGCCAAGATCGTGATTAAATAATTACTAAGAATTGGATAGGTATAGCTCAGTTACATTAGAAAAAAGGATGGTTTTTACTAAAAATAACGTAAAAACCATCCTTTTTAATATTTTTATATAGAAATATTGTGATATTAATCATTTTAGATATTTCAGTGTACTTGTTCATTTCTAAAACTTTCAACAGAGATAAATATATTACTAAAATATAAAATAATTGAGAGACTATATTCATACATGTTTAAATTTAGGTTATGAGCGTGATGGTCATATTTAGCGTTAAATTTAAAGGATAGGAAAACGGTATCTAGGCAAGTATATAGATTGATAAGCGACAAATGTTAAATATAATAATGCACCTTTATTTTTAAAAATAAAGGTGCATTTTACTTAATCTTAGAAATGATATTCTAGACTATTTTGTTATATATTTATATTTTCGGTTAATGAGGAAGAATGAGATAAGATTAAGTGATTTGAATTCTAATTTAAGGTATTATAATTACGGATATGATTATGAATGCTTTCAAGGTAGAATATACCTTTTGATTCATTTGCTAATTCAACCTCGTGATTAAACTCAAGATTATCGAAACGTTTAAAGAACGCTTCGTACGTATCAACAGAGATTTCTGTACGATGGTTTAATAAATTTTTATGGCCTTCGATGTCAAGTGCATCTCGATAGCCTTCCACTATTTTACCACTGAAGAATTCACCAACTGAGCCTGATCCATAGCTGAATAAGCCAATTGTATCCCCAGCATTGAGTTCATGATGCGTTTCTAGTAATGAAATTAAACTTAGATATAATGAACCAGTATAGATATTACCAACATAACGATTGTAATAAGTCGCTGCATCATACCCTGATGTTAATCGTTCTTTGGTTTGTTCATCGATATCATCTGTTAAAATTGAATCAAGTGCTTTTTTACCCATTTTTGTAAAAGGCACGTGGAAACACAAGGATTTAAAATAATCTAGTGAAATATGATGTCTACGCGCATACTCATTCCAACTTTCTTGGAATGAATGAATATAAGCATCTTTTGATAACGCGCCGTCTACAAGTGGGTATGATTGACCACTTGGGCGCCAGAAATCATATACATCTTCAGTAAATGCTACAGCATCATCATTTAGTTCAAGAATGCGTGGATTTTGTGTTATCATCATAGCAACTGCGCCTGCACCTTGAGTTGGCTCGCCACCAGATTCTAAACCATAACGTGCAGTATCACTAGCAATGACTAAAACTTTTTCATCAGGGCGGTTTGCTAAGTAATCTTTTGCGAGTTGAATAGCAGGTGTTGCAGCATAGCATGCTTCTTTCATTTCAATACAACGCGCAAAAGGTTGAATACCTAATAGATTATGTATTTGAACTGCTGAAGCCTTAGCAGAATCGATAGCAGATTCAGTTGCAACAATAACCATGCTGATTTGTTTCTTATCATCTTCTGTAATAATATCTTTGGCAGCATTTGCACCCATAGATACAATATCTTGACTCATAGGACTCACTGCCATTTCATTTTGGCCAATACCAATAAGGAATTTATTTGGATCAACTTGTCGAGATTCAGCAAGTTTAGCCATGTCTACATAAAAACTTGGAACATAAAAATTGATTTGATCAATACCAACTGTCATAAAGCATAACGACACCTTTCTTTATATAAATAAGCAACTGTATCATACCAAATGATACGTATAAAATACAATAATTTATAACACGTGATAAAGGAGACGAACAATGAAAAAAATAGCAATTGTAAGTGCCAAACGTACACCAATCGGGAGATTTAGAGGGAAATTAAGCAATTATACCGCAGTAGAATTAGGCACAAAAACACTGGAGGCTGCTATGTCAGCAATTAATATTAAACCAGAAATGATAGAGCAAGTGATTTATGGCAATGTATTGCAAAGTGGGAGTGGTCAAAATCCTGCCCGTCAAATAGCAATCCATTCTGGTGTTCCAAATACAACTCCAGCTATGACAATTAATGAAGTGTGTGGGTCTGGCTTGAAATCTATTATTTTAGGAAAGCAATTAATCCAATTAGGTGAAGCTAAAGTAATAGCTGTAGGTGGCGTAGAAAGCATGACAAACGCGCCTAAGTTAGTACTTAATGAAGACGAAGCCCCTGTAGATAGTTTTATGCACGATGGCCTTACTGATGCATTTTTAAACGTACCTATGGGTATTACAGCCGAAAAAATTGCTGAAAAGTACAATGTATCACGTGAAGCACAAGACCATTTTGCTAATGAATCTCAACAAAAAGCACAACAAGCGTCAGCAGCAGGTAAATTTAATAATGAAATCGTTCCGTTAGAAGATGTAAATGGAGAAATGATGACTACGGATGAAGGTATTCGCGGAAATAGTAGCGTTGAGAAATTAAGTACATTAAAAACGATATTTAAAGAAGATGGTACCGTAACAGGTGGTAATGCGTCTAGTATTAACGATGGCGCATCAACTATCATTTTAATGGATGCTGACTATGCGAAACAAGAAGGCTATGATATTTTAGCTATAGTTGGTGCGCATGCTGAAATCGGGTGTGATCCTGAGTATATGGGCTATGCGCCATATCATGCTGTGACAAAATTATTAGATAAAACAGATAAAGTCATTGATGACTTTGATGTAGTAGAAATGACAGAAGCTTTCGCATCGCAAAGTATTCCTGTAAGAGACCATTTAGGTATATCTGAGGATAAGTTAAATTTATATGGTGGGGCGATTGCATTAGGTCATCCTATTGGTGCAAGCGGTACTCGCTTAGTCACAACTTTAGTTAATATTTTAGCTCAAGAAGATAAACAATCGGGCGTAGCAACTGCCTGTATCGGTGGCGGTTTAGGCATTGCAATCCAAATTGAAAAGGAGAATAACTAATGGATCCATTAGGCAAGACATTTCGTCATTTGTCCAGAACAGAAAAGTTAGAGGAATTAGTAATTAAAGGATGGTTATCTGAAGAAAATAAAAGTGTGTTACTCAATAACCCTTTAATTTCAGAAGAGGTTGCGAATAGTCTTATAGAAAATGTCATTGGTCAAGGGACATTACCTGTAGGTTTATTACCTGAAATCAAAGTAGACGATAAATCATATGTTGTGCCAATGATGGTCGAAGAACCTTCAGTAGTTGCAGCAGCCAGTTATGGTGCAAAGCTTGTAAATCAAACTGGGGGCTTTAAAGTTGTTTCTAGTGAGCGTTTAATGATTGGGCAAATTGTATTTGATGGTGTGTTAGATACTGCAGTTTTAGAACAACGTCTTCAACAACTTGAACCACAAATGAAACGTATTGCGGATGAAGTATATCCTTCAATAATTGAGCGTGGCGGTGGTTTTCGTAAAATTGAAATAGATACATTCCCCGAGGAAGGCTTATTGTCATTAAAAGTTTACGTAGATACAAAAGATGCAATGGGCGCAAATATGTTGAATACCATTTTAGAAGGGATAACAGCATATTTAAAAAATGAATTAGAACATGTTGATATATTGATGAGCATTTTATCTAATCATGCAACTGCATCTGTCGTTAAAGTACAGGGAGAAATCACAGTTGATGCATTGTCAAAAGGTGGGCGTGATGGTCAAGATGTAGCCAAAAGAATGGAACGTGCATCTGTATTGGCTCAAGTTGATATTCACCGTGCAGCCACACATAATAAAGGTGTGATGAATGGCATTCACGCTGTAGTGTTGGCGACAGGTAATGATACTCGTGGGGCTGAAGCCACAGCGCATGCATATGCAAGTAAAGACGGTCAATATCGTGGCCTAGCTACGTGGCATTATAATGAAGAAAAACAAGTGCTTGTAGGGACAATTGAAGTGCCTATGACATTGGCTACTGTAGGCGGTGGCACCAAAGTATTACCAATCGCAAAAGCGTCTTTAGAATTAATGAAGGTTGATTCTGCGCAAGAATTAGGTCACGTCGTTGCTGCCGTGGGGTTAGCACAAAATTTTGCGGCATGTCGTGCATTGGTTTCTGAAGGTATTCAACAAGGCCATATGAGTTTACAATATAAATCATTAGCAATTGTAGTAGGTGCGCAAGGTGAAGAAATTGCTCAAGTAGCAGAACGCTTAAAAACACAAGATCGTGCAAATATAGCCGTTGCACAACAATTGTTAGAAGAATTAAGATTGCAAAAACAATAATATTAAAATAACCCCTGAATGATTTTGATGTGTGCCCCAAAAGTTGGACTGAAAATCTAACTTTTAGGGGCTTTTTGCATATAAGTAAATTAGATAGTAAATTTTAAAGTAATTGATTTATTTGAAACTTTGTATACCATATAATTAAAATATGAAGAAATTAAAAAAAGGGGAAATGATTAATGATAAATAATAAATTACCTTCATTATTATATACGGGGAACGCTAAAAGTGAGGTGCCTATCCTTGCTCATGAACAAGGGATACAAACTATTACGGCAGAACCATGGTTAGAAATTTCTGATAAGGGATTACAACTCGAAGGACTCTGCTTTGACAGAAATGGAGACTTGATACTTTGCGAAGTTTTTGGGGGAACTATTTTTCATGTAGCCCTGCCTGATAAAAAAATAACTCGATTATTAAAGTCACATAAAGAAAATCCAGCAGCCGTTAAAACACATAAAGATGGACGTTTATTTGTCTGTTATTTAGGTGATTTTGATTGTTCAGGTGGTATTTACGCTGTTGATGCAAATGGCAATAAGATTCAAGAAATTGTATCAGATATTGAAACAGAATATTGTGTGGACGATTTAGTATTTGATCGTAAAGGCGGGTTTTATTTTACGGATTTCAGAGGTTATTCTACAAATCCTAAAGGTGGCGTGTATTATGTTTCACCAGACTTTCAATCTATTACACCTGTTATACAAAACTTAGCGGTTGCCAATGGTGTAGCACTTAGTACGGATGAAAAAACATTGTGGGTAACAGAAACGAATACGAACCGATTACATCGTATTGATTTATTAGAAGACGGTGTGACCATCGCACCATTTGGAGCGTCTATACCTTATCATTTCACAGGGTATGAAGGTCCTGATTCGTGTTGTATAGATAGTGATGATAATTTATATGTTGCAATGTATGGTCAAGGAAGAGTGCTAGTATTTAATAAGAGAGGTTATCCAATAGGGCAAATATTGATTCCAGGAAGGGATCAAGGTCATATGCTTCGTTCAACGCACCCTGCATTTATTCCAGGAACAGATCAACTGATTATTTGTTCAAATGATATTGAAAATGATGGTGGCTCTTGGATTTATACAGTAAAAGGATTCGCTAAAGGACACCATAGCTACCAATTTCATTAAACACAATCAAACTTTAAAATATTTACCTGTAATGAGCAGTCATTTGATATTGCTTAGTTACAGGTTTTTTTATTTTAAAAAATTTTCAAAAAAAGTAAATTTTAATATATAAGACAACGTCAGTTTGTGGTAGTACTTTAGGGGATCAGGTAAGAATAGATGCAATAAATAAGTACGTTGTAATTAAAAAATTTCATGGTATTTTGATGTAATAGTAAAATATTTAAGGTAAAATTTATGAAAAAGTTATAAATACACGATTGAAAGCGTATTCATTTTTAAGTATGATATTAATTAACAAAGGGAGGTGTTCGTTATTTTTACGCGAAAAAATAAGAATGACGAAGATAACGTAAATACGAAGAAGCCATTAGATGTGACATCTGCAGTAATTACCTTATCAATTATGATTATTACTATGTTATTTACAGTGGCTGTATTAGAAAAAGAACCTCATATTCCATTAATGATAGGAACTGCAGTCGCAATTATAATGACAATGATGCATGGCTATGAATTTCGTGAAGTAGAAGAAATGATGTATAAAGGCATACGGCATGCGTTACCAGCTATTGTAATCATTATACTTGTAGGTTTAGTAATTGGTTCATGGATTGGCAGTGGTGTTGTGGCAACAATGATTTATTATGGTTTACAATTAATAGATCCACGTTATTTTTTAGCAGTTGTGGTCATTTTATGTAGTGTTGTCGCATTAGCTATTGGCAGTAGCTGGTCCACAATGGCAACTGTTGGTGTTGCGTCAATGGGCATCGGTATTAGCATGGGCATTTCTCCAGGCATGGTTGCTGGCGCAGTTATTTGTGGTGCTTATTTTGGTGATAAAATGAGTCCACTGTCTGATACAACAAATCTTGCTTCAGGTTTATCAGGCGTTGAATTATTCGAGCATATTAAGCATATGTTTTACACGACGATACCAGCTGTAATCATTGCGTTAATCGCTTTTTTCTTTATGGGTATGCAATATGGCAATAAAAACTTTGATACAAAAAGAATTGATGCAATCCTTAACACAATGCAAGATAACTTTGTCATAACACCTTGGTTATTATTAATACCTTTAATAGTCATCGTCCTAGTCATATTTAAAGTGCCAGCGATACCCGCCATTTGTGTTGGTATTATATTTGGTTTCTTTGCTCAAATATTTGTACAAGGTGGATCGATAACAGAAGCATTAACAGCTTTACAAACAGGTTATACGATCGAATCAGGAAACAAACTTGTAGATGAACTATTTAATCGTGGTGGATTAGAATCGATGTTTTATACTATCTCACTGACTTTAGTAGCGATGACTTTTGGTGGTGTGCTCGAATACTCAGGCATGCTATCAGCATTGATTTCACTGATTTTAAGAGTAGCGCAAACTACTGGTTCATTAATTGCATCTGTCATTATATCTTGTATTGGGACTAACTTTACGTGCTCAGAACAATACATATCTATTATTGTACCGTCAAGAATGTACGCTAATGCTTTTAAAGAAAAGAATTTACATCCTAAAAACCTATCGAGGGCACTCGAAGATGGTGGCACGTTAACGTCCGTATTTGTACCCTGGAATACGTGTGGTGTGTTTATAGCATCAACACTAGGCGTATCTGTAATGGAATACGCACCGTTTGCGATTGTTAATTATACGGTACCAATTATTTCAGTTATCTTTGGTTATGTTGGCTTTAAAATAATTAAATTAAAAGAAATAGATAAAGAAGACTCAGATAATGCAAACTTGGCTTAAAACTTAACATGATAAGCTAAGATGTGGTTGAGTATTAGAAGCGTATCGTTAATTACAAAAAATTCAAGGTAAATCAAAAAAGGTGATTGTTATTTTTATTTCAATAGTAGAAACTAGACATTTATAGTTTAATGATGAAGCTTAAAACGATAAATAACAGTAATGAACGCCATAACAAATGATTTATTGTGTTAACCTAAGTTATCTACAATGATAACTTAGCACGTCAATTTCTTTTTATGATATCTGTGAATTAAAAAGATTGAAAAATTAGAATTTAGCCGTATACTAGAATGTACAAATTGAAGTTAGGTATAGAGGAGCACGCATATGGATATTAAGCATATGAAATATTTTGTTGAGGTTGTAAACCAGCATGGTATGACGAACGCTTCTAAATCTTTATATATTGCACAACCAACGATTAGTAAAGCGATTAAAGATATAGAAAAAGAATTAAATATGCCGTTATTTGATCGAAGTAATCGTCAACTTGTGCTAACGGATGCTGGAATGGTTTTTTATCAAAAATGTAAAGAAATATTAGCGCTATATAAAGATTTACCTAGAGAAATCAATAGTTTAGTTGGCTTAGAAACAGGACATATTAGCATCGGTTTATCTGCTGTCATGAATATGAATAAATTTATTCATATATTAGGTGAGTTCCATCAACAATATCCTAATGTCACTTATAATTTAGTTGAAAATGGTGGCAAAATGATTGAGCATCAACTGATTAATGATGAAATAGATATTGGTATTACAACGTTGCCAGTCGACCAATCTATTTTTCATTCGTTGCCTTTATATCAAGAAGAGTTAAAATTGGTTTTGAATCAAGAGCATCATTTAGCTAATTACCAGAAAGTGAAAATGGCCATGCTAAAAGATGAAGATTTTATACTATTTAATGAAGATTTCTATTTAAACGATAAAATAATTGAAGCAGCAAAAAATGCTGGTTATATCCCTAATACAGTATCAAAGATTTCACAATGGAACTTTATTGAAAACTTGTTAAACGCACATTTAGGTGTGAGTATTTTACCTGAAAATATTGTGAATTTATTGGATAGTAATTTTAAAAATATAACACTTGAAGATCCTGGCATGCGCTGGGAATTAGGTGTGATTTGGAAGAGGGACAAATATTTAAGTTATGCAACTAGGCAATGGATAGATTTTATGAAACAACGACTATAATATATAGACAAGCGAGAAACCAAACAAGCCGCTTTATTAAAGTAGATATTTTGTTGCATGAAAAAGGTATATACAAATGAGGTTAATCATTACTGAATGATTATAGCGTTTTTTACAGTAATTTATTTAACTTGTGGGAGTCGGAACGGGAATCCAATTAAAGCTATTTGGTCCCGTGCTGCTCCCGTTATTTTTTAGATATAAGCATTCATTTATAAATAGTTCATAACGTAAATAATTGTGATAGATATGGCTATTTCTAGATAAAGTATAGACTTACATAATATGTAAAAACGTTTCCATAGATAAAAGTAATAGCTAGTATAAAAAAACAATATTTTTATTATAAATTGTGGCGCGTTATACTAATAATGTAATCAATAAAATAGTTATATATAAAAGTACGAAATGAATAAAACAATAAAGGAACAAAGGATGATGAGTATTGCAGGTAGCATTAAAGATAGTCAAAATTATGTTTCAAGCGTTAATTATTATGGGTATTACTTTTATTGGTAATAAGATTCAAATGATTTTCCATATTCCAATTGCAGGTAGTATTGTTGGATTGATTTTATATTTTTTGTTACTTCAATTTAAAATAATCCCAACAAAATGGGTAGAAGAAGGTTCTAAATTTTTCTTAGCAACAATGGTATTTTTCTTTGTCCCATCTGTAGTAGGTGTTATGGATGTTGCGTCTATGATTAATCTCAATTTTATTTTATTCTTTATTATGATTGTAATAGGCACGTGTTGCGTTGCTTTAATCTCAGGGTACATTGCTGAAAAAATGGTTAAAACTGAGCAATACGGGAATGGTCAAAATTAGATGACATTTCTAAAAGCAATAATAATGATTGTATTAACAGTTTGTATGTACGTTGGAGCAAAAAAATTACAGTTTAAATATAGAAGCCCATTTTTAAATCCAGCACTAGTGTCATCCATTGGGATTATTATTGTACTATTAATATTTAATATAGATTATCAGCAATATATGATTGGCGGTAAATGGATTCACTATTTATTAAATTGTACAGTGGTCGCTTTGGCATATCCGCTGTATCAAAACCGTCATAAAATATTAGCTAATGGAAAAATCATATTTAGTAGCGTTATTGCAGCTGTGATATTGAACTTCGTATTTGTATACGTCATTTTGAAAACATTTGGCTATTCAAAAGAAGTCATTGTTACGATGCTACCAAGATCAATTACGGCGGCAGTTGGTATTCAAGTATCACATCAAATGGGAGGTGTGGATGCAATTGCTGTGTTGTTTATTATAGCTACTGGTTTAATAGGTAGTATTCTAGGCGCGTATTTGATTAAATTTGGAAGGTTTAAAACATCAATTGCCAAGGGGTTAACATTTGGCAACGCATCGCATGCATTTGGTACAGCACAAGCGCTTGATATTGATTTAGAAGCAGGTGCTTTTAGTTCAATTGGTATGATTTTGACAGCGTTATTGAGTTCAATTGTACTGCCTATACTCATGATCTTTTTATACTAAGTATAAACCTAGCAATGATTAAAAATATTAACTATTTTATGTAATGAAAAATTAAATCGCTAAAATTCGGAAGGAGCAATTTTTACAATGGCAAAAATTAAAGCAAATGAGGCATTAGTAAAAGCATTACAAGCATGGGATATAGATCACTTATATGGTATTCCTGGTGATTCAATAGATGCAGTAGTGGATAGATTAAGAACAGAAAGAAATAATATAGAATTTATTAATGTGCGTCATGAAGAAGTTGCTAGTTTAGCTGCTGCAGGGTATACAAAATTAACAGGTAAAATCGGTGTTGCACTCAGTATTGGTGGCCCAGGGGTGATTCACTTATTAAATGGTATGTATGATGCAAAAATGGATAACGTGCCGCAATTAATTCTAGCAGGGCAAACAGATAGTACAGCATTAGGCACAAAAGCATTCCAAGAAACGAATATTAATAAAATGGTTGATGACGTAGCTGTGTATAAACACCAAGTATCTGAAGATGATAAAGATATATTTGGTATTGTAAATGAAGCAATCCGTACAGCTTATGAGAAAAAAGGTGTAGCCGTTTTAATCTTGCCTAATAATTTATTAACACGTAAAGTAAAAGATACTACAGACCAAAAAGTAGACACTGCACCACCTGCACGCGTAGCGCCTAAACCACGCAGTATTAAAAAAGCGGCTAAGTTAATTAATAAAAGTAAAAAACCAGTTGTGCTACTTGGTACTGGTGCAAAACATGCCAAAGATGAAGTACGTGAATTTATAGAAGCATTCAAAATACCAACAATCTTAACGTTACCAGCGAAAACGATTCTGCCAGATGCACACCCTTATAATTTAGGTAACCTAGGTAAAATTGGTACTAAAACTTCATATCAAGCAATTCAAAACGCAGATTTATTAATCATGGTAGGTACTAACTATCCGTATTTAGATTATCTACCTAAGAAAAACATCAAAGCTATACAAATTGATACAAATCCAGAAAATATAGGACATCGTTTTGATATAAATGTGGGTATTCTAGGTGATAGTAAACTCGCATTACAACAATTAACTGATTCAGCTAAACATGTAGCCAACCGCGATTTCTTAAATAAAATATTAGAAAGAAAAGCTACATGGGACGCTTGGATGGCTGAAGACATGGCTAATGACAGCAAACCAATTAGACCAGAACGTTTAATGGGTGCAATTAATAAAGTTAGAACTGATGATGCTATATTTGCTATAGATGTTGGAACAGCGACTGTATGGTCTACGCGTTATCTAAACTTAACAGTAAATAATAAATTTATTATCTCAAGTTGGTTAGGTACAATGGGCTGTGCTTTACCTACAGCATTAGCAGCAAAACGTGAATATCCAAATCGTCAAGTTGTTGGTATTATTGGTGATGGTGCGTTTGATATGGTTATGCAAGATTTTGCTACCGCAGTGCAATATGATTTACCAATGACATTATTTGTATTAAACAACGAACAACTTTCATTCATTAAATATGAACAACAAGCTGCAGGTGAATTAGAATACGCCATTGACTTCACTGATATTGATTTAGAAAAATTTGCTGAAAGCTTTGGTGGCGTAGGATACACACTTAAAGATCCAAACAGAATTGATGAAGTTGTCGAATCAGCTATGGCTGAAGATAGACCAACAATTGTTAATGTTTATGTAGATGAAACCGCAGCACCATTACCAGGTAAAATTGTAAATGAAGAAGCAATGAATTATGGTAAATGGGCATTTAGATCTATTACAGAAGATAAAAAATTAGACTTAGATGAATTACCTCCAATTTCTACAGCTGTTAAACGTTTCTTCTAAATAAGTAGATAATGTAGACAGAGTGGCAGAGACAATATATTATGCTCAATGACTTCGCGTCTTGTTAAAATCTCAAAGTATAAACGTTGAAGTGGTTATAAAACAATTAGAGACCCAACTGGGTCTCTTTTTTATATCAAAGATATTTAAGTTAAGAGTGATACATGAATCAAGTTCATACATAAGTGTGGTAAACGTTAAAAGAATTATGAGCTTTAGCTCATGTAAAGCGCATGCGTAAGTGCTCCCAAAGCAATAACTAAAAGCGTAACGCTTTAGAATTAATTTTTTATTTACATTTTTAGTCTAGTTGTCTACTGCTTATATAGTATTAGGAGCAAGACATCATAAGATATTTTGGTTCCTTTTATTATTGATTTATTTTATAAGTTAGTTTGTTCTATGAAATAAGGATATAATTTGAAAATTGATTGAAAATTCAGCTTAATACCTATAAAGTATAATATTATAGATATAAGTAATTATATTGAAATGATGGATTCATTCGTTGAAGTTTGGGTTAATTTTTCAAATATATGAAACGCCAAGTGAGGGGTAATTTGAGATGTTCAAATCTTTATTTAAAAATTTAAAATTTAAAACACCACATACATATGGACTATTACTATTCATTATAGTAGTAGCAAGTTTACTTACATATATCATACCGGCAGGAGAATATGCACGCGAAAAAAAAGATGGACAAACGCTTGTTGTATCAGGCTCATATCAAGAAGTATCACAGCAAGGTGTCTCATTTTTTGATATTTTTCGTGCGATACCAGAAGGGCTAATCAGCGGTGGCGAAATTGTATTTTACATTTTTTTAGTCGGCGGTGCGTTTGGTATTGTACATAAAACAGGCGCCTTTGAAAATGGTGTGAACAAAGCTATGAATGTATTAGGTTCATACAAAGCGTTAATGATTCCATTGACGATGACAATATTTTCAATATTAGGATTTTCTATCGGATTAGCAGAAGAAACAATCATATTCGTACCTATTGGTATTATTATTGCTAGAACTTTAGGTTACGATGCGATGACCGGCGCAGCAATGGTTATATTAGGCGCCTCCAGTGGCTTTATAGGAGGCATGCTAAATCCTTTTACAGTGGGCGTAGCTCAATCTGTTGCGGAATTAACTTTATTCTCAGGTTGGGGTTTGCGTTCTGTTATTTATGTTTTTATTTTGTTAGCAGCTGTTACAACTGTTATGTTATATGCGCGTAAAGTTAAGCATGATTCAAGCAAAAGTATTGTGTATGAATTAGAGCAAACTGAAAGCCAGTCAGGAAAAGCAATAGAAACGCCTCGCTTTACGAAGCGTCAAGGCATAGGATTGTTACTTATTGTTGCAGCGATAGTGTTAAATGTATATGGCATTTTCACTTATGGTTGGTCGTTTAATGAAATGAGCGCAAACTTCTTATTGGCAGGCTTACTTGCAGGCGTAATAGGCGGTTTAGGTATTAATGGCACGTTTGAAGCGATGATAGAAGGTATGAAGGATATTCTATTTGGCGCGATGATTGTCGGCTTTGCTAAAGGTATTATTTATATTTTAGAAAATGGTCACATTATCGATACGATTGTACACGGGATGACCACGTTACTTGCTGATGTTCCTTCGTCAATGGTTATTATCACTATGTTTGTTTTACAATTCTTTTTAAACTTCTTTATTCCATCCGGTTCAGGACAAGCATTAACGACTATGCCATTAATGGTACCTATCTCTGATTTACTGAATATCAATAGACAAATCACGGTACTTGCCTTTCAATATGGAGACGCGATTAGCAATGTATTATTCCCGACATCTGCCATCTTGATGGGTGCATTAGCGGTAGGGAAAATAACTTATACACAATGGCTTAAATTTGCTTGGAAGTTAATTGTTGTTTGGGTAGTTATTTGCTGTATCGGCATGTCTATTGCATTAATGATTGGTTATTAAATGTAACATATCCAATGATAACTTATTAGAAACAAATTATAGGCGAACACGTTGTTAAAAGTTAAATGATATAAATAAAAGATTTTATTTGTAAATCAATTTATGACTTTCATAATAGCATTAAGTCAATCTTATGCGGAGCGGCAATTGGAAATCAACGATTTTTGATTTCTAAGTCGCTCTTATTTTTTAAGTTATCAATCATTAAAAAGTTGAAATATTCAGAAATTACAAATATGATAATAAATAAGACGTTATTAAAGAAGGTGAATCTATGCATTACAGACCATCTATAACAATTTTGCCGAAAGTCACACTAGTACCACCGGATCTTCAAATGGCGAAAGCGTTATTTCAAACAATACAAGAAAACTTTTCACATTTATCTAGATTTTTAGATTTTATAACGGAAGACATGACAGTAGATGAAGAAAAATCATATTTAAAAATGATGATTCAACATCAAGCTGAACAAAAAGGACAACTATTTTTAATTTATTACGAAGATACACTCATTGGTACAATTGATTTACATAAAATAGATACTAAAAATAGTAAAGCAGAAGTTGGTTACTGGATTGCTAAAGGTTATACTGGTAAACGAATCACTACAGCAAGCGTTAAATTTATTTGTGGTTATGCATTTCACCACCTAGGGTTAAATAAACTAACAATTGTTGCTGACGTTAGAAATTTGGCAAGTAATAAAGTAGCCAGAAACGCCGGATTTCATTTTGTCGCGACGGATGTTCAAGATATATATGACGGCAAACATTACCGAGATATGAATCGGTATAGGTTATTGAAAGATGATTTTGATTTATCTCAAGATCACTAAAATCATATATATTTATGAAAGATATTTTAAATCGCTATCATTGTTGGTTATATAAGGTTGTTTTTAAATAAGTAATCTTTATATTAAATGACATATGAAAATGAAGTAAGCAGCAATGTATAAAGGAGGCTTTAAGTTTTGATAACAAGAGGAATTAACCATATTGGTTTAACTGTTCCAGATATTGAAAAGGCAACGTCTTTCTTTAAAGAAGCTTTAGATGGTCAAGTTGCTTATGACAGCCAAACTAGGATGGATGATCCTAGAGGTGGAGACTTTGTTGAACACGTCTTAGGACTAGAACATGGAGCCAAAATTATTAAAAAAAGAATGATGGTGTTTAATCATGGCCCGAATATAGAGATGTTTGAATTTGTGCGTGCAACACAAAACAACGCAGATACGTTACAAGATATTGGCTTTACGCACATCTCATTTTATGTAGATGATTTTGAATCGGCATTTAGAAGCATAAAGCAAGCTGGTGGTCAACCATTATCAAAACCGCATAGTAATACGAAGTACGAAGATACTGAAGATAACCGCACAGTATATGTTAGAGCACCATGGGGAAGTTTAATCGAGTTACAGACGATACCTAACGGTTATTATTATCCATCAGATAGCGAATCAACAGTATTTATACCAAGACCATGAATAATGTAGATAAAGGAGGAAATGATATGTTACAAAGAAAATTAAACGTGGCCAATTTAAGTACACCTATTCAAAAATTAGAAACATTAAGCCAAACATTAGGTAAAGATATATATATTAAAAGAGACGATTATACTGGAACTGAAATATCAGGTAATAAAGTGAGAAAGCTAGAATATACCATACAATACGTGTTAGATAATGGTTATGATACGATTATTACTACGGGCGCCATTACCTCTAATCATGCTAGAGCAACAGCAGCTTTGTGCGCTAAATACAATATTGAATGTCATCTTGTTTTAAGAGGAGCGCTAAAAGCATTTGAAGGGAATTTATTCTTAGATGCTATGTTAGGTGCGCATATACATGTGATTGATGAACATCAGTCTCGGGAAAAAGCAATGGAACGATTAAGTAAAGATTTAGAAAGTGAAAATAAAACGCCTTTTATAGTACCAAGCGGTGCATCAGATTGGATTGGCGCTCATGGCTATATCAATGCTTTTGAAGAAATTGTAAAGCAAGCAGATGAATTAAATGTTCAATTTGATTCTATCAATCTAGCTGTCGGTTCTGGGGGCACATATGCAGGTTTGTGGTATGGAAAGTATATACATAATTTATCAACTCAAATTATTGGATATGCTGTCAATGAGAGTGCGTCTATTTTCAAAAATAAGGTGATTGAAATCATTAATGAATTAGATGATGATATAAAAACATTTGATACGCTATCGATTAATGATCAATACATCGGATTAGGATACGCTCAAGCAACAGATGAAGAGTTACAATTTTATATTGATATCGCACAACAAGAAGGTGTTGTGTTAGATCCAACATATACTGGAAAAGCATTTCGTGGTTTAGTAGAAGAAATCAAACAAGGAAAGTATGACGGTCAAAAAGCGATTTTATTTATTCATACAGGTGGTCTACAAGGTTACACTGAAGAAACTAGAGCACGTATCCAACATTTACTCCCGACTTTTAATAAAGATTTATAAACGACTGGAAAGATAGTTGATTGAAATATGCCATCTGCAGTTTAGAGCATAAATATTGCTAATTCTAGTGCATATGATTCATAATATAAAACACTTTATATTTAAGGAGGGTATTCTAAATGACTCAAATATTAACTTCAATTGATGAATACCAATCATTTATTGAGCAAAATCCACTCGCAGTAGTCCACGTAATGAGAGATAATTGCAGTGTTTGTCATGCAGTTTTGCCCCAAATAGAAGATTTAGTACGTGGATTTCCTGGCGTGCCATTAGGTGTAATTAATCAAAGCAAAGTAGAAGCAATAGCAGGTGAATTATCTATTTTCACTGTACCGGTAGATTTGATTTTTTTAAATGGTAAAGAAATGCATCGTCAAGGCAGATTTATTGATATGCAACAAATAGAACATCAATTAACAATGATGTACGAAAGTTTAAAAACATAAGACTATAAAGTAAATAAATATGCACGTAACGCACTTAGACATCCTGTTATTCGCTTACTATTGTAAAAGTAATAATGGGATGTTTCAATTTATGCTAAAACTATTGAGTGAAAATGAATAGTTCGAAATAAAAACGGATTAAATTAAATTATAAGTGTCATCTATAATAAAAATATTGTATGATAAGATTAATCTATAGAGTCAAAGGGGGAGTATTTATGCGCATAGAAAGAATTTGCCCAGATGAAGCAGAAGCGCTGTATACTTGTATGAAAAAGATTGATCAAGAAACACAATATATGCTCTATTTACCGGATGAAAGAAGTTTTAATAAAGAAAAATTAATAGAAGATATTAAGCAAAATTTTTATATCGGTGTAAAAACAGAAACAAATGACATTGTTGGCTATTTATCAGTGCACATTAGTAGATTAGCTAAAATAAAACACATAGGTTATATCTTAACGGGTGTAATTAATGAAATGCATCATCAAGGTTTGGCGACTAAGATGTTTCAAGAAACGATAAAATGGGCAGAACGTAAAGGGTTAAGACGGTTAGAGTTAACTGTAATAACAACGAACACGCCAGCAGTAAAATTTTATGAAAAATTGGGTTTTAAAATTGAAGGCATTAAACACGAATCTATTTTTATGGATGATCATTATTATGATGAATTATATATGTCCATGATGATTAACCAAGCATCTTTATTAGATTCAACTATAGGATGAAACTGCGTCATGATAAATGTGGTTTTGTATGTAGAGCATTTATAACTCGTGTATTTCATACATACTAATATAATTTAGGATAAACACTTTACTAAAAAATAAAGTGATTTATAAATAGGATGCATTAAATTTTTACTGGCAGCAGATAGCAAATTTGAAATCTATTTATATCCGTTTTTTCTAGTTATGAATACCAAGTAAAGCGATGCATGTCATTGTTATTATGAAATAAAACTTCTGTCTTGCTCTCAGATAATGATATATTGGAGGTCATATGAGATGTTAAAAAAAATAGCTACTATTACAAGTATGGGTGTGGCTACTTCATATTTGTACGCTGAAATTGTAGAAAAACGTAGTTATAAAAGTTTTTTATATGAAATGCTACTTAGAGTTACGAAGATGAAGCGTGCATTTGAAAAGGCAACATACGCACAAGAAGCACTTGAGGCAGTTAAGCATCAAACTCAAGGTAAATATGAAGGAACAGATTATCATTTTGAAAATACAGTTTATACAAAAATGATACAAAATGTCACAACTTATGTGGTAAATGATAAAGAAGATAATCGACAAAGATCATTAATCTATGTTCATGGCGGCGCTTGGTTCCAAAATCCACTTAAATACCATTTTGAATATATAGATAAACTCGCTACGGCTTTTAATGCTAAAGTCATCATGCCTATCTATCCAAAAATACCGCATGCCACATATAAAGAAACATTTGAATTATTAGAAGCTATATATCGAAACGAATTGGAACAAAAAGTGAATGCACAAAAACTTACTATTATAGGTGATTCTGCAGGCGGTCAAATAGCATTATCATTTGCGCAGTATTTAAAAACGGTTAACTTAACACAACCAAGTGATATTGTGCTGATTTCACCTGTATTAGACGGCACTTTAAGCCATCCTGAAGCACGTGTGTATGAAAAGATTGATCCAATGCTAGGAATTGAGGGGAGTAAATATTTAATTAATTTGTGGGCTGATAAATTACCTTTAACAGATTGGAGAGTTTCACCAATTTACGGAGATTTCAATGGTCTAGGGCGCATTACGATTTCCATTGGAACGAAAGAGACACTTTATCCCGATGCTGTAAAATTATCTCAAATGTTAAATGAACAAGGTATTCAGCATTCTTTTATTCCTGGATATCAGTTGTTTCACATTCACCCTATTTTTCCTATTCCTGAAAGAGAACAATTGATTCATAAATTAAAAGAAATTATAGATTAAATTTTAAACTTTGTTTTACAGCGATGAAATTACAATTGAATCATTAAAGTTATAAAGTAAAGAGCGAAGATATGCAATCAAATAGTGGTTGCGTATCTTCGCTCTTTTTATATTGAGACTGATATAAAAAATCATGGCTTGGCCTTAAAAAGGGTATAAGCATGTTGAATTATTTTGAACCGTTTAAATAAGCTGGGAAGAAGTCCGTAAATAGATCAACGAATGTTAAATATGCTTCTTTGTCTACATGCTCATCTACTTGGTGAGCCTGACTGACAGTACCTGGACCATACATAATAAATGAAAAGTTTTCGTCTTTATCTACTAATAGATCTGAGGCATCCGTCACACCAGGCGAAGCTTCTGTTGGTAATGTTGTATTGAGATATTTTTCACCCATTTCAACAGCAAGTGCTATTAATTTATTTTGGCCTGTAGTGTAAACAGGGGGTCTAGACATATAAGTGTCAATTTCAATATCAGTTTCTTCAGTAGCAACTTGTTTTAAGATTTCATTGAAATAAGAAATAAATTGATCGTTATCATGTTCAGGAATGGTACGGATATTAAATTCGGATGTTGCGTGTTCGGGAATGGAGTTCACTTGATTGCCTCCATTGAAAATCGTTGCATTCATAATCGCATTACCTAATAAGTCATTATTTTTATTAAACTTGTTAAACCCTTCATCTGCTTTGTAAACAAATTTAACAAGTGGTGAAATAGCGTTAAAACCGAGTTGTGGCATAGAACTATGTGAAGCTTTACCATGAGAAGTGACACGAATATCCATTGATCCTTTATGAGCATAAATAATTCTATCTTGGGAAGGTTCAGCAATGACTAATGCATCCACGTCTTTCATATAACCTTTATCATGAAATGCTTTTGCGCCTTCTCCAACAATCTCTTCACCAGCAGTTGCAAGTAAGCGTATTTTTCCATGTGTTAATAAACCTTGGTCGTGAATATCAATCATGCTGAGTACTAACGCGGCTAAGCCTGATTTCATATCAGCTGAGCCACGACCATAAAGTTTGCCGTCTACTTCTGTAAGTTTGAATGGATCGTATGTCCATTTGTTTTCATCGCCAGCAGATACAACATCCATATGGCCAGATATACCAAGCACGGGTGCGCCTTCACCAATTTCAGCCACTAGGTTAGCGCGACTATCACTTATTTTAATAATTTCAGATTTAATACCATGCTCTGATAATAAATTCTGTAGATATTTACATACTTCCATTTCATTGTCATTAACTGATTTAATACTTACTAAATCTTCTAAGATTTGAATTTTTTCTTGTTTAGTAAATTTACTCATCATAAAACCCCTTTTCCAAAATTAATAAAACATCTATCGCTTTTATTATATCTGAAAAATCAGACACTTTGAAATTAGACACATTTGAAAAAGGCATCTTTATAGGAATTTTGAACGTATTGTTAAAAATATATGCCGAGTGATTTTATTAAAAATTAAACATGGTTTTTAGAGGATGCGTTATCTAAAGACCATGTTTTTATAGTATCGAATTGATTAGTTGTAGGTTGATTCATGTGTTGAGACTGCCAATTTTTAGGAATAGAGCGATTTTGTTGTGTAGATGATTTTGTAGATTGCGATGCGTTATTTGTTTCATTCACGTTTTCAATATGTCTTGTGTTATCTGTATCAAGCACTGCGCCGCGCATATCATTACCTTGAAAACTTCCTACTAAAATCATAATTAAATAACTACAACATAAAAGTGCAACGACAATAAGATACAGTGAGACAGTTAACTTTACTGGCTTGCTCATATCCATCCTCCTAAACAACCTATGATTACTTTCAACTTCAAGATAACATTTGAATTTTAATACTATGTAAATTTCAAGTAAATATTGTATTTATTTCTTTTAAGAGTGAATACTTGTTGTTAAAAATTTTTATAAAATTTTTCATTCAAATTTATTTTTTAATGAAAGTGTGCAATCATTGTTATAAAAGGAATTGTTATTGCATTAAATATAACTTTTTATAAAATGTAGATAGTGTTTCATATTTAATCTATAGATATCTTATAGACTTTATATTAAATCAATGTTATAAAAGGAACTGTTGTTATATTAAATATAATTTTATAAAAGAGTTTATTGGGAGATTAAATATAATTTTACATTTAATTAACAGATATTTTATAGACTTAATATGAGATCAATAACTAGATGATATTATGTCATTATTGAAAGGTTATAACACATTGAACCATTTCTTTTAATTAAAGTTTTCAAATAGCTTGATGACTTTAGTACACGACTGAAAATATGAGCAGGAAAAGAGGGACAAAGTTTGCTACTAATCATAATTTGTGTAGGCGTCATTCTTTGGTTAGGCATCGTTGAAAAACGAAGACATTCTGACAGATTAGCAAAGATTCCTATACGTATCAATATTAATGGCATCAGAGGTAAATCAACAATCACCCGCTTGATTTACAGTATTTTACGGGAAGATAAGTACCGTGTGATTGGTAAAACAACTGGTACAGACGCGCGTATGATGTACTGGTTTACGCCTAGAGAATATCCTGTATACAGGAAACCTCAAGGAGCAAATATTGGTGAGCAACGAGATATCGTAAGAAAAGTTGTGAAACAAAATGCGAATGCATTAGTAAATGAATGTATGGCTGTCAACCCTGATTATCAAATTATATTTCAAAAAGATTTGGTGAAGGCTAATATTGGCGTCATTGTAAATGTTATGGAAGATCATATGGATGTGCTTGGACCAACATTAGATGAAGTTGCTCAAGCATTTACCGCTACGATCCCTTATAAAGGGCATTTGATAGTTATGAAAGATGACTACACCCCCTTTTTTGCAAAAGTTGCCAAAAGACGTAAGACAAAGTTAATCGTTGTTGATAAGGATGAAGTACCAGAATCCTATCTGAGAAAATTTGAGTACATTGTCTTTCCAGATAATGTGGCTATTGCAATGGGTGTGGCAGAAGCCTTAGGTATTGATCGTGATACGGCGCTAAGAGGTATGCTTAACGCTCCGCCAGATGTTGGCGCGGTTGAAGTAAAATACTTTAATGCAAATGAAACTACAAACGTATACGTCAATGCTTTTGCAGCCAATGAACCACAGTCTACTAAAGCAATTTTAAATAAGGTAGAATCTTACAATTACCCGTACCAAAAAATTGTGATTGTCTTAAATTGTCGTGCTGACAGAGTAGATCGAACACGACAATTTGCTGAAGACTTTGTAAAAGATGTACCGTTCGATACATTAATTTGTACTGGAAAGAGCACACAAATGGTCACTGAAGTGATGCATGATTTGCCTGACAAAAAATATTTAAATTTTGAAGGCAAAAGTATAAAAGAAGTTGAACATGCGCTTTACACAGAATCTAAAAACGCATTGATATTTTGTGTAGGTAATATTCACGGACCAGGTAAACAAATAGCGCAATATATAGAAGGGATAAATTAATATGATAGGTTCAGAGTTATATTTTTCATTATTTGTAGGCATTGTTCTTAGTCTTATCTTTGCCGAAAAATTTGGTATTAGTCCTGCTGGTTTAGTCGTTCCAGGGTATCTAGCACTCATTTTTGATCAACCCATTATGCTACTATCAGTCTTAATCATTAGCTGTATTACATACTTCATTGTTAATCATGGTATAAGTCGCTTCGTTATATTATATGGACGTAGAAAATTCGCTGCTATGATATTAACAGGCATGGTATTAAAATTTGTATTTGATTTAATTTATCCAATAACACCGTTTGAAATGGTTGAAATGTCCGGTATTGGTGTTGTGATTCCTGGTATTATTGCGAACACAATACAAAAGCAAGGCGTCGTTATTACCCTATCCACATGTATGTTACTAACATGTATTACGTACGTTATCTTATTCTTTTATAGCTTTATTAATTAGTAAGGAGCAGAGATATGAAGCAATCCAAACGATTTTCTATAAATGAGCGTGTATTGAAATGGACAAAACGCCATAAAAAAAGAAATTCCATATATACCGGCTTAATATTGCTTGTTGCACTTGTTTTATTAGGATTTGTTTTAAAAAATCAAGATTTTGAACCTGTTAAAGCTATGGAAAAAAATGGAGAAGAAATCAAACTGACATATTTAGGTAACGCGGAATTAAATAAACATATAAGAAAAAATGATTTAAATGATACTTTTAGTTCTATTAAAGACCTTTTACATGGAAGTGATTATTCAACAGCCAGTTTGAAGTTATCGGATTTTTCAGATGATAGAAAAACCAACATTCATAAAAATTTAGAAAATGTAATGTTTTTAAAAGGATTAAATATAAAAAGTTTAAATATTATTAATCAAGTTACTGATAATATTACTGCTAGAGATTTTAGTAGAGCTGTTGAAGCACAAAATGGTTATAATTTTTTAACTGGAAATGGCTCAAATCCAATTAATAGTAAAACGGTACAACAAACAATAAAAGGCAAGAAAATTGCTAATGTATCTTTTACAGATATTGAATCTGACTACGCAGATCCGTTAAAAAATACTACATCCATCAGTTTAGAACCCAATATCTATATACCGATAATAAAAAAATTAAAAGAAAACAATGATTACGTGGTTGTTAATGTAGATTGGGGCATGACAGATGAAAGGTCTGTTACGACAAGACAAAAACAATATGCACATTCTTTAGCAGACGCGGGTGCAGATACTATTATTGGTCATAATACCGTAGTTCAAGAAATTGAAAATTATAAAGACACAAATATTTTTTATAGTTTAGGAAATGTAACTTCAGAAGATTTCTTATCAAAAAATAAACAAGGTTTAGCTGTTCAGCAAAATTGGAATGGTGAGCATTCAAAATTTATGGTAACGCCTATCAAATCAGTAGGCGGTAAGCTAACGAAAGCTACACCGAACAAGATAGAAGAAACCAAATTATTAAATAACATCAAAGGTGAAAACGTCGAACTGAAAAAAGAGAATGGAGGTTATGTATATGAACATTAAAGATCATTGGGTAAGTCTTACAATAATTACAGTCATTCTTATTATCACAATATTAATTGTATTCGCGAGAGCAAACGAAGGTTTAGATCACTATGAACAAAATGAACTTAAAACTTCGCATCATCAGTATTTATCTAAAGGAGCATAACTATGAGTATTTATAATAAAAAAACGCTCATCGTAATACTACTCCTTACTATTATCATTTCTTTTATGTTTTTTTTAGTCACGAAAAAAGATAATTATAATAAAGATGATTTATATGAGAATAAAATCGCTGATCATCAACATGATGCATCAGATAAAAATTACGGTGTTGCTTCAAATAATCCGATTGCTAAACGTGTGGGAGAAAAAATATTGAAAGATGGAGGCAACGCAGTGGATGCCTCTATGGGTGTTTCTTATGCTTTAGCTATTACGGAACCACACTCTTCAGGGCTTGGTGGCGGAGGTGCAATGTTAGCTTATGATGGTCAAGAAAATGTAGCACCGAAACAGTGGCAATACAAGGACATCTCTTCGTTTAATTATAAACAAAAGGACCAAGTTGGCGTGCCAGGTTTCGTTCGAGGTATTGATGATGCGCATAATGAAGCGGGAAAGATGGACAAAAAGAAAGTGATGAATTATGTTATCCCTTTAGCTGAAGAAGGATTTGAAGTAGATTCAGAACTCGAAAGAAGTTTGAAGTTATATGGCTCAGATGTGGATAGAGATTCACCTTTCTTTGATGGCGCACAAACCAAAAGAGAAGGTGATGTTATCAAGCAACCAGCTTTAGCGAAAACCTTAAAAGGTATTAGAGATAACGGGCCAGATTATTTCTATGATAAAGTAGGAAAAAGCGTCTCTAAACAAATGGATAATAAATTAACAGAAAAAGATTTTCAAAGTTATAAAACAGAGAAAAAAGAACCAGTTAGTACACAATATTTAAATAATACGGTTTATGCTGCATCCAATCCTTTAGGAGGTACACTGATGTTACAAGGGTTAAAAATTGATGAAGCAACAAATAGCCAAACAGCATCAAATGACCGGTTAGATTATATTACTGGTATTTTAAAATCTAGAAATTTAATGTATGGAAATAGAGATATTGTCAACGGTCAAGATGAAGACTATGATGAATATCTTTCTCAAGGTTATATTTTAGATAAATTAAACAAAATCAATGTTAGTAGTGATTTCAATACAAATAATGTTGATAATACAAGTACAACGCATTTTGTAGTAGTTGATAAAAACGGAGAAATAGCAAGTACTACCAATACATTAGCGAGTTTCTTTGGTTCAGGTGACTATATGAAAGAAGGGTTTTATATGAATGATTCATTAGGTAACTTCTCTTCTGATCCTGCAAGTCCAAATTATGGTGAGAAGCATAAGCAACCACGGTCATTTACTTCACCTAGCATTATAGTTGGACCGGATTATTACATGGGCATTGGCACACCTGGAGGAAACAAAATACCTACTACATTAAACGAAGTGATTATCGACTATTTACGTGGTGACGGAACATTACAAGAATCGATTGATAAACCACGTTTTTACAACGATAATGGCAAGGTATTTTATGAAAACGCAACAAGTAAACAAGACATAGATATATTTAATAGTTTAGGTTTTGAAACTGAAGAAAAACGTAATGACCCTAACTTTGGTAGCGTCCAAGCTGCAGTTTATAATAAAAATGATAAAACAGTAGAAATCGGTCATGACGTCGGGAATAGATAATATTGCTTTAGGCAATAGATATTAAAATATAAAAAGATGACGTTCTTTTGAGTGATTAGAACGTCATCTTTTTTATGTTTGAATAAAACGACTGCGTGTCATTTGTTAATTATGCTTTTTGTTTTTGAGTAAAATAGTTATATAGTGTACGGACAAAGATGATAACTACAACGATGGCGCCCACGTATCCAACGAATGGGTAAATAATTGAAACGAGTTCTCCAAAAGGTAACGTACCACAAATAATAAATATAATGCCTAGTACAACTGTGACAAGTACACCTAATTTTGAAGGAACTAATTTCATAAATTCATTTTTTACTAACCAATACATAGGTGCAGTTGTAGAATAAATACCTAATAAAATACATACTGAAAACAATAGCGCGATAAACGGTGCAATGGTATTACCTAGATAAAGTACTGGTACTTCTAAATCAAATACATGATTTGAGTGTACGAGTAGCGCGATAATCATCACAATGACCGTTAACATTAATACCGCCCCACCAATAATACCTGTAACGCCAGCTTCCTTTTTACTATTTGATTGTTGGCCAAGTTGTGAGAAGAAAATACTTCCAGCTAAAATGTTATAACAGAAAAAGAGTCCGCCAGATTGCCACCAATGATTGGTTGGTTGTAAGCTTTTTGCGCTTTCAGGTAAATAGAGCATATTAGATAGATTACCGATATTTGAGGAGAAGACAATTAAACAAATACCTATTGTTAAAATGACAATAATTGGGCCAACAGTACCAATAATATCAACTAATTTATTCAACCCTAAAATTACTGTAAGCATTGCTACCACACCCATACCTAAGACGCCAACTAAATTTGGTAAATGAAATTGTTCTGCTACAACGGCGCCTGTGCCAGCAATCATAATAACTACAATGCTAAAAATGAAAACAATTGTAAAATATTCAATAATTGTTCCTACAATGTTACCGCAATAATACTTAAATATTCGACCTGGTTGCTTTAATTGAAGGTCGTAACCCTTCATCATTAATGTTGAACCAAGTAAGCAAAATAGTACTGCACTCACTAAAGCACCCAATATACCGTATACACCAAAAGATGCAAAAAATTGCATGACTTCTTGTCCAGTAGCAAAACCAGAACCAATTAAGTAAGCGATATAAGCACCGCTAAGTTTAATGATATTTGTGATTTTGATTTGTTGTTGCATAGTTGTCCCTCCCATTTATTACCAACCTTGACCAGCAATGTCGTAATCATTTAATTTTCCAGATTCTAAGTCTTCAATGGCAGATTCTAAAATATTTAACGCTGTATCTAGTTCCTCATAAGTTATGACTAAGGGTGGCTGGAAACGGAGTACATTTTCAGCTACTGCAATAATAACAACACCATTATCGAAACAACGGTTACAAATTTTCAGTGCAGCTTCACCATCACGCGTTTTATTTTTTTTATCAGAAACAATATCTATACCAATAGATAATCCTTTACCTCTAACATCCCCAACAGATTCAAATCGTTCTTTCCATTGATCCATACGCTGACGTACATAGGCGCCTTTATCAGTACTGCCTTGCAGCAGATTTTCATCTTCAATCATACTAATTGTGGCTAAAGCAGCTTCACAACTTACTGGGTTTGCACCAGTAGTAAATAAATGCGCAGGGGCATCTAATGTATCCATTATTTCGGCGCGACCGACAATGGCTGACATCGGTAATCCGCCGGCTAAAGATTTACCAAAAGTAATTAAATCGGGCTCGATATTATAATGCGTCACCGAACTCCATTTTCCAGTGCGTCCTAAACCTTGTTGGATATCATCAACAGCCAATAAAATACCGTGAGACTTACATAAATCTTGTAATGCTTCAAAATAGCCTTCAACTGGTTCTAATAATCCACCATCCCCTTGAATCGTTTCAATAACAATACATGCGACTTCTTCAGCAGGTACATATTTTTCAAACATTTCTTTAAGGGGGGCTAAGTATTCTTCCACAGTATTTACATTTGGGCTACCAAACATACCTCTGTATTTATCCGGAAAAGGAATATGATAAAATCCAGGTAACATCGGACCGTATTTTTTTCTCATATTAAGACTGATAGCAGACATGGATAATGAACCATAAGTAGAGCCGTGATAAGCATTAACAAAACTGATGATATAAGGTCTGCCTGTATAGGCGCGAGAAAGTTTTACGATACCATCGTTTGCATCTGAACCAGAAAGTCCAAAAAGTACGCGCTTTTCATAATTTCCTGGAGCAATTTCACAAAGTTTTTTTGAAATTTTTACTAGAGGCTCATGATACATATAAGCAGGTGTGTAGTGAATGAATTTATCTACTTGTGATTTGATCGCTTCTGTTACTTGTTTAGGTGCATGACCGACATTTTGTGAACTAGCACTAGCAAGTAAGTCGATATATGTATTCCCATCAACATCTACTAATGTGGCACCATACCCATGAGAAATAGCTAGTGGATAATATTTTATGCGTCCTGGTTTTGCAAAATATTGACTATCCTGATTGATTAATTGCTCTGATTTTTTCATTTTTTCCATAATTCAAATCCTCCCACGTTTTGTTGCATATCATCTGATTTAAAAGTTGTAAAAACTTAAATAAAAGAATTCACTTGTAGTCCCTTTTTATAAAGTGAATTTGTGTTGTTAAGCATTTTTTATACGTTTGCTTTCATTGTATTTTCTAATAACGATAGAATGCTGATACGTATGAATATACTAAGAAAATTCCGAATTGTAAATATATTCTGAAAATTTAAAGTTGAATAACGCTAAAAATATGTAATATAACACATATAATCTTTGGGGATTAGATTTGTGATAATAGAAAGTGTGTTCAATTTACGTTTGTAGTTATTTTATTTAATGCAAAATTAAGCGCTAGGATGACTTTTGTAAACTGAAATGGATAGTTAGTTTTTAAGGGATTTTTCGTTTATAATAATAAAGAGCATGATTCGTTTACGATACAAAAACGAAATCATGATTATTTTTGAAATTAGAGATAGATGTCTGAATAAAAGTAAGCTTGTATTATACTTTTAAAGCTCTAAGTCTCAATTTAATTTATTAAGTTAGTGACACTTATGCATAAGCCATGGCTCACGTAACTTTTTAACCTAATCTCTTTTTATATAAATAGCATTTAGGTAAGAGATTAGTTCACTGTAATTGATAATTATTTTCAATTATAGTATCTTTAATGTGTAATAGTTTAGCAAATTAGTTACGTTTACGCGTATTAATAATATTTAGTGAATGATGTAAAGAGGGAGTTTCTGATGGAAAATAGTAAGTTAGAAGTTAAGGATTTAATAAATATTGGACTCTTTACGGCAATATATTTCATTTTTATAGCACCTCCAGGCATATTAGGCATTATACCCATCTTCATGTTGTTGCTTCCTGCAATGGTTGGTTTAGTAGGTGGTATACCTATCATGTTGCTTATTTCAAAAGTTCAAAAGTTTGGTGCATTATCTATATGTGGTATTATAGTTAGTTTGATATTAGCTATTATGGGCCATCCTTGGATAGCTTTAGTGTTTAGTGTCCCCGTTATACTGATTTCAGATGGCATAATGGCTTGGGGACATTATAAGAATTGGAAACAAAATTGTTTAGGCTATATTATCTTTTCATTTTGGCCAATTGGTACTTTTATACCATTTTACTTTATGAGAACTTCATATTTATCTTTTATTCAAGAAAAATATGGTGTTGAATATGAGACGACTGTTGCTGGTTTGTTTTCAGTTGAAATGATACCCGTTATTATTATTACCACGGTTATCGGTGCAGTGATTGGAGCTTATATCTCAAAAATGATTTTAAAAAAACATTTCAAACGTACAGGTATGATTTAATATGTATAATCACATAATCCGACAAGACCATTTATTTAACTTAGATCCTAGAATTAAAATTGGCCTCATACTGATGATTTCTCTTGTTGCCTTAACAGGTGGAGTAACAGGTATCGAAGTTTATATAAGATTACTATTAATGTTCATACCACCATTACTACTAATATGTATAAAACAATATACAGTAGGGTTAATTATCTTGTGTTTAACCATCTTAGCTTGGTATGGAGAGGCTTTTGTAATTATTGATCACAATCAAGTTGCAACTTTATTAATTTTTGTACCTTCGGGTATTGTTACACGGTTTTTACCGTCTTTAGCAATGGGATATTATATTTTTAAAACTACACAAATTGAAGTCTTAATAGTAGGCTTGGAATGGTTAAAATTATCTAGAAAGGTGACTATACCCATTGCAGTCTTGTTTAGATTTTTACCAACAATCAAAGAGGAGTCAATTTCCATCAAAGACGCTATGAAAATGAGAGGCATATCATTGAAATTTGCTTTTATAAAACCTATTCAATACGTTGAATACCGCGTGGTTCCATTGTTAAACAGTGTCGTGAAAATTGGTAATGAATTAACGATTGCTTCAATAACACGAGGCTTAAATTTAACACATCAGCGTACATCCATTATTTCACTTAACATACGCTGGTTAGATTGGTTGTTTTTGATGATAACACTGTTACTTTGTACCTTTTATTATGTAGTGTGAGGGTAGAATATGATCCAATTTAAAGATGTATCTTTTAGATACGAAGCAAACGAACAAAATATTTTGAACGATATTAACCTTACTATAGATGATGGAGAGGTTATTTGTTTAACTGGCGCTTCAGGGTGTGGAAAGACGACTGTAACAAGGATGCTTAATGGTATTATACCTCATTTTTATAATGGAGAAATTGACGGCCAAATTTTAATGAATGATAAGGATATACAACTTCAAGATGTATATGGATTAACGCAACAAAGCGGTTCTGTTTTTCAAAACCCAAGATCTCAATTTTTTTGTTTGAATACAACGAGTGAGTTAGCATTTGAACTGGAGAATTATGGCACCCCAGCTAATGAAATTAAACAACGTATTAATCAAAGCGTAAAGCAATTTAATTTAGAACATCTTTTAAACAGAGATATATTTAATTTGTCAGGTGGAGAAAAACAATTGCTTGCTTGTAGTGCGATTCAAGTATATGGACACAAACTGATTATCTTAGATGAACCATCTTCAAACCTGGATTTTAATACAATTTTAAAGTTAAAACAAATGCTTAAAATTTGGAAATCTGAGGGGAAAACCATTGTAATTGCAGAGCACCGTTTACATTATTTAACTGAAATTGTAGATCGCTTTATTGTTATGTCGTATGGATCAATAAAGAAAATATATAATAATCAGCAATTTAATCGTTTATCACATGTACAGTTAACCAATTTAGGTTTACGAATGATTCATTTGCGTCAATTAAAGGCAAAATCTAGCCTCAATAGTAGAAATGGATATTTGAATTTACATCGTTTTTATTTTAAATATAAAAGAAATCAGCCGTTAGCGTTAAATATAGATGATGTTCATATTAGTAAAGGCAAGGTAACAACAATTATTGGTCGAAACGGGTCAGGAAAATCAACATTAGCACGTGGTTTAACTGGGGTTGAGAAAAAATTTAAAGGCACAGTGGATTACAATCAAGTAACGTTAAAACCGCGTCATAGACTGTCAAATGTATATATGGTATTTCAAGATGTTAACAATCAATTATTTGCTGAAAGTGTAGAAGAAGAGTTGAAGTTAAGTAACTCAACATTAGATGATGAGATGATTAGACGATGCCTTAGAAATTATAGTATCTCGGAACATTTACAAAGACATCCGTTATCATTATCAGGTGGAGAAAAACAACGCTTAGCAATAGCTAGTGCAGTTGAAACTAAACGAGAAATATTAGTTTTCGACGAACCTTCAAGTGGGTTAGACGGCCACCATATGAGAGAGATGAGTAAAATTATCAATCGTCTGGCATATGAAGGGCACACAGTGTTAGTTATCACACACGACTACGAAATGTTACTGTCTTGCACAGATGAAATTTTACATTTAGAAGATGGAAAAGTTAAAGCACAATATGAAATTAATAACGATACTATAGAGAAATTACAAACATTTTTTAATATAATATAAACATTTTGAATAAGTTTAAAAACATACGCTTGTGGTTGTTATATAAGCGAGATAGAAATCATAACTTTTTATTTGATTTCTATCTCGTTTTTTTATTGTCTATTTTGTATGATTAAACGTTTGGGAACATAATGTATTGGATTTCTGATGTATTCATTCTGATAGTTAACGGATCATGATGACAATGCATGCTTAGTTTAGAAAGTGGATGATTTGATTTGTTAATTTGTTCTAGTATTTTTGGGTCAATATAACTTAAATCAAGATTATTTGGTATTAAATGAGAAATGATACCATGGTTTTGGTTGAGAATACGCGTATAAACAGGAAAGTCACTGATAAAGTTATGCATAATATTTGCTACTAAATAGGATTTTTCTGTAGAAGAAAAAAGTTGATTATATAACAATACATGCGTATGATATTTTGATTTACCTATAATGCCATTTTTAAATTTGACTATATTCAGATTTAAAAATGGTTTCAACAGACTTAAAATGTGTACAAGCGGCATAGTACTATGAGTACGATTAACAAACATAAATTGATCATCATCTTCAGAAAAATATGGAAAAGCAAAGCCTTTGATGGAAGATTGAAATTCAATTAAAGAATGGAGTAATAGAATATGTGATGATGGTGACATGTTATTATAATAATGCTTTAGTGTTTTATGAGTTATACAACCTAATATAATTTTATTAGCCAACGTGGGATGTATGCGTCTTAAAAACAATGTGACTACTTGATGTATATCAAAATCATTTTTTGAATTAATCCATTTTGTTGAAATGATGTTACCTAATGTTAACCAATCCATATCGATGAAATAAAAATCTGCTTTTAGGGCGCTCATGCGTTGCGAAAGTTTGGATAAAATGCCTCCATTTTCAATTAAACGATCAATATTTACGCCACACTCGATGCTCGGAAATTGGTGCTTAAATTTTTGAATCAAGCTTTGAGTTTGTAATAGTGTATGTTGATTAGTGACAAAGAGCAAACTGACGTGTGAGAGGCTATCATTAACAGTTGATAATGAATCCAGTATTTTAATGATTTGATAATCAATAGTCTGAGATAATGATGAATTATCAACTTTCAATGTTATATCATAACCTTGATTAGTTAACCGTTTTAGGACATTAAATACTTTTTGATACTCTAGTTTGTTTAAATGATCGAAACCAGTATGAATAATTATTAAATTTGGATTTGGAATCAGTGCTTTAATCTTATATTGGAGATCGTACTGATTGAAAGATAGCAGCATATGCCAATCTTCAATTTTTATAAAAGTGTGCATCATATTAAATTTTTCATTGTATTTAAGTTTATCTAAAATAATACGGTTAGATGAGATATATTGTTGATGGGAAAGATGATGTAATTCAGTAATAGTTTGAGATAAATTCGGCGTTTTTAATGAAACTTGATAAGGTTCGTTAAAACGATTCTTTCTAAACTGGTAAATATAGTGTTTAGGTGGTACATTGACATAAGTTTTAAAATTTTTAGAATATGTACTAACATTTGTAAAACTATATTTCATTGCAACATCGTAAATGCTTTGTTCTTCTTTTAGTAAATCATGTAATGATAATGCAATCTTAAGTGAACTTGTATATTGCTTAAAATTCATATTTAATATTTTAGAAAATAATATGGAGATGTAGGACTGTGAAATATAAAAAACATTGGAAACTTGTTTTGTAGATAAAGACGCATCAATATGTTTATGTACATATTGGGTTAAGCGTTGAACTAAAGGGTGTTTTGTATATAAGTATGGCAAATATGGATGTTTTAAATTAACTCTTGCTTCTTTTAGTAAAAAATCAATAATATTTGATATATAAATATTCATAACAGCTTTATCTTGAATATTATCATGTAATTTTTGCAATACTAAATTTCTAAATTGCTCTGCATATTTAATTTGTTTAAAGTCAAAAAATGCGTTAGCAATGGTTTTGTCTTTTTCTACAAATAAAGGTAATGGAATTTTGAGTTCTACAAGATTTTCAACATCAATGTATTGATATAAGTCTGCATTGTTAATAATACATCCGTTATTTATAGTTATTACGGTCCCATTTAAATTTATTTTGCATACTTTATTTATAGGAATTAAAATAATAATCTCATTTATACATCGCTCTAATTCAGTTGTATAATGATTCCTAATAGACAGAGAACTAATCAAAAATATCACCTTTACTTTATTATGTGAGACTCACATTAAATTATTAACGTTATTGTACAATTGACACTGAAAAAATAGTTGAGTCAAAAGGGAAGATTATTATAGTGATAGTTTGAATTAATAATTCGTACTTTAAGAATTTACAAAAAATGAAAAAAGTTAATTTTGATTAATAAAAAGACCTGATGAATTAAAAATAGTGTTAATTGGTCACAAACTAATAAAAATTAAGATGAAATTAAAAAGTTTTATGATAACGCTTGCAAAAATTAACATAAGTATTTACAATAAATCGTGTTGACATAAATAAGTCAAATTATTACTTATACGTTTAAGGTGAGTGTCATGGCAAACAATAAACCTACGCTACATGATGTAGCAAAAGTTGCTGACGTATCTATTGCAACAGTTTCAAATGTATTAAATAACAAAAGTACCGAACTAGGTATAAAGACAAAACAAAAAGTGCTAGACGCGATTGAAAAGTTAAATTATGAACCCAACCATTTTGCAAGAAGTTTAAAAACGGGCCAATCTAACCTGATTGTTTTTATTGTACCTGATCAAAATCCTTTTTTTACAGAAATCCTGACAGAATTAAACAACGAATGTCAAAAACATCATTTACATGTAGCTGTCGTTTCATCAGAAGAAAATGAACTCAAACAACAAGCATTAATTGAAACTTTTATAGGTCAAAATGTAAGCGCTATTATTTTAGTTCCTGTGAAATCTCGATTGAATCTAAAAAAAGAGTGGCATCAAACCCCTATCTTGACTATAGATAGGAAAATATATGGAGAAGCATTACCATCTATAAGTGTTGATAATGAAAAAGCAGCTTTTAATGCAACACAAAGGATAGTTGATAGCACGTCTGAAAATATAGGTTTGCTACTAGCTAATCCCGATATTAGCACAACGTCAGAAAGAAAAAGAGGGTATGAACTAGCTTTAGCTAAAAATAACATTACAATAGATCAACAACTTATTTATTATAGTAATCAACAATTAGGTACAGATGCGCAAATTGATAGTGGTTACCACGCAACAAGAGCGCTGATTTATCAGGGCGTTCGAGCTATAGTAGCAACGAACCATTTATTGTTGTTGGGTGCTTTACAAGCTATAAAAGAAAGCGGAAAGAAAATAACCGAAGATATTATCATTGTTGGCTTTGATGATAGTTATTGGAATGAAATTTACACGCCGAAACTATCTGTAATTTCACAACCAACAAAAGAAATAGGGCGTGTCGCTGGGGAAATGATTCATAATCTTATTCAAGGTAAAGCGGTTGCTTCAGTTGAACTGTCTACAAAATTATTAATTCGCGAATCTTGTTCTTTTGTTTCAGATAAATCATTTTGACTAAAAAGAAGATACTTGCAATATTATTACCTGTAGTTGGCGACTGAACCTTATAAGTGATACTTACTTAGTTATTCAGAAATAACACGCATTATTATAAATACGGGCTTAAGAAATCAAGTTTTTGTTTTCCATCCCGTTTGTTTCATAGCCAAAACTTAAACGTTTAAGCTGATTTATAAGTCTTATTAAAATAAAGGGGGAATTAGTTTGAATAACGATACGATTTCTAAAAATAGTATGAAAACATGGATGGGTATTCCAAGAATTATTTTTATAGCACTTATTGCTATATTTATTTTTATGACAGGAGACGGTATTGAACAAGCTTTTTTATCAAAGAATATTGTTGATATAGGTTTTTCAGGTGGCCAAGCATCTTTAGTATTTACTGTTTATGGTGTGATGGTTGTTGTTGGATCATGGCTTGCCGCTGTTTTATCTGACGTTTATGGACCGAAAAAAATCATGGCTTTAGGCACTATAATATGGTTAATATTTCATGTGTTGTTTTTAGTGTTTGGGTTAGGAATGGAAAGTCTGCCAATGATGATTGTTTTATATGGTATTAGAGGATTAGGCTATCCATTATTCTTATACGGATTTTTAGTGTGGGTAACTTATATCACTGATAAAGCTAGATTAGCGACAGCTATTGGATGGTTTTGGGCAATGTTTTCAGTAGGCATGGGTGTTATTGGTACCTACTTACCTAGCTTTACAATTCCTTTTATGGGATTTAATGGAACATTATGGATGTCATTAATATGGATTTTTGTCGGTGGTTTAATAGCGTTTATAGTTGTTGGTAAACATGATGTGAAACCAAATATAATGTTATCGGTAAAACAAAGATATTCAAAAGTTCTAAAAGATATAGGTATCGTATATAAAAACCCAGATATTATTAAAGTATTTATAGTGAGAATTATAAATCAATTATCTTTATTTGGTTTAGTTATTATATTCCCTGTGTTATTTACGGATACTATAGGCTTTTCAATGCAACAATGGTTATGGACATGGGGAACGATGCATGTCACATGTATTGTAGGTGATGTCATTTGGGGTGTTATTGCTGATAAAATTGGATGGAAACGCCAAGTTATGATATTTGGTTGTATCGGTTGTGGAATAACGACCTTATTATTCTATTATTTACCAATACTCAGCGGCGATGTATTTGCTATCGCAATTTTATGTGCTGTTTTATTTGGTATTACTCAGTCAGCGTTTGTACCAATTTTTGCTATTTTTACTGCATTAGAACCTAATCATATCGGTGCTACACTTTCTTCACATAATCTTGCTGCAGGATTAAGTAATTTTATCGCACCTTTAATTGCAACTATTATTTTACCGATATTCAATGAAGTAGGCGTAGTCTGGGCCTTTGCAATTTGTTATTTCGTCGGCGCAGGTATCACTTATTATATCAAAGTTCATCAACCGGGCATTGATGATAGTAAAATAACGCCATTAAATACCCAAACTCAAAACTATTAGAAAGGTAAGATATAAATGGAAAATGTTGTGCTTGGTATCGATTTAGGTACAAGTTCAGTAAAAATTATTGCTGCAAATAAGCAAGGGCATATCATTGATCAATCAAGCGTTCCTTTAACGTTGATACAGCCTTACCCTGGTTATAATGAACAAGACCCTGAAGACTGGGTGATTGCAGTTAAAGAAGGCATTAAAATTTTAATTAACCGAGAAACAATGAATGATAAGCAAATTAGTGGTCTTTCATTTTCTGGTCAAATGCACAGTTTAGTTCCTTTAGATCATGCTTATCAGCCTATTAGAAATGCAATTTTATGGAACGACACTCGAACATCTAAACAGTGTGAGGAAATAAAAAGTAAGTTTGGAAACACATTATTAAAAAACCCAATACTTGAAGGGTTTACGTTGCCTAAGCTTTTATGGCTAAAACAGAATGAACCAAAGCATTGGCGACAATTAAAGGTATTTCTGTTACCTAAAGATTATGTGCGTTATAAATTAACTGGAAATATATCTATGGAATATAGTGATGCAGCAGGTACGCTTTTACTTAACCCGAATACAAATGATTGGGATAGAGCAGTTGGTAATCAGTTGGGGCTTGGTGACATTTACCCACCGCTTGTACAATCTCATAGTTATGTCGGACATATTACTGAAGATATAAAAAAAGAGTTAAATTTAACAGGAGATATTGCAGTTTTTGCTGGTGGCGCAGATAATGCGTGTGGTGCACTGGGCTCAGGCGTGATCGATGAGGGGCAAACGTTGTGCAGCATTGGTACTTCGGGGGTGATTTTATCATGTACTCAGAGTAATGAAGATGATTATGGCTATAATATTCATTTTTTTAAACATGCTATGCCCAACATGTCTTATGCAATGGGCGTTACTTTAAGTGCAGGACACAGTTTGAATTGGTTGAAAGAGACATTTTTTAAGCAAAAGTCTTTTGATGAAATTTTGAATTTAGCGACTAAATCAGCCATTGGAGCAAATGGCTTATTGTTTGCGCCCTATTTACAAGGAGAGCGCACGCCACACGGAGATGCATATATTAGAGGGAGTTTTATTGGAATAAATAGTAACACGAGTGAGGAAGATTTTTCGCGTGCCACTATTGAAGGCATTACTTATTCATTATATGAATCTATAGTATATATGAGAGCACGTGGTAGACAGATTGATGAGATTATTTCAATAGGTGGAGGCGCAAAAAATAGCTTCTGGTTACAAATGCAAGCTGACATTTTTAACGCTAAAGTTACTGCATTAAAATACGAAGAAGGACCAAGCATGGGAGCAGCTATGCTAGCGGCTTACGGTTTAGGATGGTTTGAATCTATGGAAGACTGTACTGACACATTTATAGAAATAGGAACGTCTTATAAGCCTAATTTAGATAATCATAAATTATATAATCAATATTTTGAAATTTATAGAAAGATATATAAGCAAACAAAAGAAATAACACAAAACTTATTAAATATTAATTAACTTTAGGAGGAATTTGAAATGAATAATAACATTCCAGAAACGATGAATATTTCAATATTAAATAAACCTTTTGATATGGAGCTTAAAGAAGTTGAAGTACCTAAAATAGGTCCAACGGATGTTTTAGTGAAAGTAATGGCAGTAGGTGTTTGTGGGTCAGATGTTCACTATTATGAACACGGTAGAGTTGGCGAGTTTGTAGTCGAAAAACCTTTGATTTTAGGGCATGAATGTGCTGGTGTAGTCGCAGATGTCGGATCTGAAGTTACACATTTTAAGCAAGGAGATAGAGTGGCTATTGAACCGGGTGTACCATGTGGAGAATGTGAGTATTGCAAATCTGGTAAATATAATTTATGCCCTGATGTTGAATTTTTAGCTACACCACCGATTGATGGGGCATTTAGTCAATATATTAGTCATCCCGAAGGTTTCTTATTCCATATCCCGGATGAGTTATCTTTTGAAGAAGCTACATTAAATGAACCATTTTCAGTTGGAGTTCAAGCATGTAAACGAGCAAATGTTCAACCAGGTTCCACAGTAGTAATTATGGGTATGGGCCCAGTAGGTTTAATGGCTGTTGTAGCGGCTAAAGCGTTTGGTGCTACAAAAATTATAGTGTCAGACCTTGAACAAATAAGATTAGAAGAAGCACTAGCACTTGGTGCAACACACGCTATAAACATTAAACAAGAGGACGTAGCTACGCGTATCAATGAAATAACAAATAACAAAGGTGTAGATTATGCCTTTGAAACTGCCGGTAACCCTACAGCGTTACAAAACGCATTAGCAGCATTAAATAATGGCGGTACTTTAGCTATTGTTGGGTTACCTCAACAAGAAAATATCGAATTAAACATACCGTTTATTGCTAATCATGAAATTAATGTTGTTGGCATTTTTAGATATGCTAATACTTATCCTATGGGCATTGAAATGTTATCATCTACTACTGCGGACTTAAATACCATGTTCACTGATTCATACGATTTAGAAGAGGCGCAAGAGGCTATGGAAAGAGCGAGAACGAACAAGAGTGGCTCATTAAAAGTGATGGTATACCCAAACGGAAAATCAAATAAATAGTTCATATAAGAAGATCTAAAACCACTGCCTGAAAGTGGTTTTAGATCTCTTTTCAAATGAGTAAAATTTTACACATTTGCTGAGAATGTAGTGCAATACCATTAGTGAAAATGGGTGCATAAAGTTTAATTATGGGAATGGAATATAACTATGATGATAGATGGCACTACAAAACTTAAGCACAATACATTCTCTTAGAATATTATATAACTTATAATATAGTGTTACAATATAAAATTCATAAAAACCTAAAATGAAATAAATGTGATGCATTTTAAATAAAATAGAGCGACAAATTTGGGGGTTAAAGTTTTTGAAGTCATTCACTTATTTTTTTGATAGAGTTCAATGGTTTTATACAAGAACAATAAGAAAGAGACAATTAAAAATAATGTGAATAACCCATTAAATATATCATGATTGAAAAACTGAAATATAGTTATTGTACTAAGGGTTTCTAAAAAGCTTGAACCAGTTGTTTGAATTTCTAAAAAGTCAAAAGAAAATAGAATTAACGTAATGATTAACATATAACCAATTGCGATAAAAAAGAGACTTAATAAATCAAATAGAAATGTTTTTCTCATAACAAACTGCCTCCTCTCTTACTTTTCTTATAACCGAATTAAGGCGTATTAATGCTATATTTGAAAAATTTACAATAAATTAATATAAAGGATAGTTAAATCAAGCAACTTTAGTTTTTTAGAATAAATAATTGTTGAAGAAGAAATTGTTTTATTTTACTAAAACGTGTTAATGAATATATAAGTGTGTAAATAGAAAGGGAGGTTCGTTATGTATAAAGCAATTATTTTTGATGTCTATGGAACACTATTTGATATGTCCTCTTTAAAGAAAGATATGGTTCAGTTTGATGATGCGCAAGCAACATCAATTTCTAAATTATGGAGAAAAACGCAATTAAATCACATGTTTTTAAAACAAATTATGCAACGTTATATTCCATTTGATGAATTAACAAAAGAAGCGTTACGTTATACAATGGAGAGCCATGAAATACAATATAATAGGGAAGATGTTAATCAATTATTTGATTCATTTTTAGATTTAGAATATTTTGAAGAAGTTCCCCAAGTGGTATCACTATTAAATAGTAAAGAGATTGATGTCGGTATATTATCAAATGGAAATGACAATATGTTAATGCCATTGATTGATAACTCTGAGTTAGGTGATTATATTAACACGGTTATAAGTGTAAATGAAATTAAACAATATAAACCAAGTCCAGCGAGTTACGCATTAATATTAAAATATTATCATTTGAAGAGAGAAGATATCTTGTTTGTTTCTTCTAATTCATGGGACGTTACAGGTGCAAGTAATTTTGGTTTTGATACTGTTTGGGTCAATAGACATAATGAGCTTTTCGATTTTAATGGACAGACACCTACAATAACGGTTAATAATTTAAACGAAATAGTTAATTGGTTAGAAATAAAATAGAAAAAATTAAGCTATAGTATGACGAATTGATAGAAAAAAGGACGAGACATTTAATAAACGTCTCGTCCTCTTATAATCTTTCTAGGACATAAATAATGTTTCATCCTAGGATAGCCTATAGCCATTCCTACAAGAAGCGAGGTTAGGAAACTTGTTAGAAAAGATATCATTATCTATACGCTTCTATTCATATTAATTAGCATTATTTAAATACTGTGGTAATAATTGACTATATAAATCTATAAATTTAAGGTAAGTATGCTTATAAACATATTCATCGACTTGGTGTGCTTGCCCAGTTTCGCCGGGGCCATACATAACAAATGAAAAGTTGTCGTCTTTGTCTTTCATTAAATATGATGCGTCTGTAGTTGCAGTAGAAGATGTCACTTCTAAATCTCGGTCAAAGTGTTCATCGCCTAAAGATTTAGCTAATTTTAAGAATTCATTATCCCCTTTAGTGTATACAGGATCACGATTGACATAAGGATTAACAGTGATATCAGCATTGCTTTCTTGTTCTACTCGATCTTTGATGCTGTTAAATAAATTTTCGAATTTATTGTTATCGTAGTCTGGAATTGTACGCATATTAAACAATGATTCAGCATAAGCTGGTATTGAGTTGACTTGATCTCCGCCAGTTATAATTGTAGAATTCATGGTCGGTGTGCCTAATAAGTCACTCTTAATATCTACTTTACTATATTCATTGTTTAAATAATGGATAAAATCTACTAAAGGATTAATAGCATTATAGCCTAGTTCAGGCATTGAGCTATGTGAAGATTTACCCTTGGATACAACTTGTATATCCATTGTCCCTTTATGTGTATACACAATACCATCTTGTGAAGGTTCTGCAATTAATAGCGCTTCTACATCAGCCATGTAGCCTTTCTTATGTAGTAAAGCTGCGCCATTACTTGTTATTTCTTCTCCAGCTGTTGCCATAAATCGAATTGTACCTTGCTCTAATGTACCAGCTTCTTTAATTTCTATTAAACTAATTGCTAATGCAGCTAGTCCAGATTTCATATCTGCTGAACCACGACCATGTAATCTACCTTGGTCATCTTCTGTCAGTTTAAACGGATCATAATTCCATAAACTATCATCGCCTGTTGTGACAACATCCATGTGTCCTGAAACGCCGATGACTGGTTTCCCATTACCTATCTCAGCTACTAAGTTAGCTCGCGTAGATTCACCTTCTAGTTGTTCAATTTGGGTTTGGATACCGTGTTTATTAAATAGTTTTTCTAAGTAATGCGCAACATCAAGTTCTTTTTCATTTACAGATTGAATTTCAATCATATCAGATAAAATTTTAACACGTTCGTCACTTGAAAGTACGGACATACAAACACTTCCTTTTTGTATAAATTAATTCATAATCATACATACCACTATACTGAAATTTCAAAACTTGGGAAGTTGTTATAAAGTAACTTTTTTTATTAAAAAGTTGTGCTATACTTATATTGAATATGTTTACAAAGAAAAAGGAGTCATATTTATATGAATAAATGGGTAAGCAAACTTGTCACATTAGTTGGCGTGGCACTCATTTTATTTGCAATTTATTTATTTGCAAAACCGAAAATAGATGATTACTTCGCACAAAAAGACAATGAAAATAAAATAGAACATTATGATAAACATTCTAAAGAAAATAAAAATAAAAAAGTAGAAATACCTAAAGATAAAACTCAAATGGCAGGTTATTTATCAGTACCAGATGCAGATATTAAAACACCTGTTTATCCTGGACCAGCCACGCCCGAACAATTAGATAGGGGCGTGAGTTTTGCAGAGGAGAATGAATCATTAGATGATCAAAATATAGCGATTGCTGGTCATACAATGGTAGGACATTCGGATTACCAATTTTCTAGGTTACCTGAAGCCAAAAAGGGAAGCAAGATTTATTTTAAAGTTGGAGAAGCACAACGAGAATATAAGATTACAGAAATCTATGACGTAAAACCAGATGCGGTAGAAATATTGGATGAGCAACCAACGGACAAGAAGCAACTGACATTAATTACTTGCGATAATTATAATGAGCAAACGGGGGAGTGGGAAGATAGAAAGATATTTATTGCTGAAGCGGTGTAATTTTAATAATAAAAAGATAAAGCCTGTGTTCCAATAGCAACCTACTTTAGGTGCGCTTGAATACAGGCTTTTAATGTTTATTTTTCGATTGCTTCAATAAAACGTTTAGTAATTTCTTTAGGCCGTGTGATTGCACCCCCAACCACTGTACAGTGAACATTTAAATTTGTAACTTGCTTAAACATTTCAGGCGTGACGACATTTCCTTCAGCAATGACTTTCGCATTGACGTGTGTTAGTACGTCTTTTAAAAATTGGAAATTGTTTTCGTATAGAATATGCCCTTTTGTATAAGAAGTGTAGCCACGTAGTGTTGTGCCTATGTAATCAAAACCTAATGTATCAGCGTACTGTGCTTCTTCAAGCGTAGATACATCCGCCATAATTTCTACGTTTGGCGCATTATGACGGATATATGAAACAAGTTCTTGTAAAGTTTCTTGAGGGCGTCTTTGTTTTGTAGCATCCAAAGCAATGACCTCACAGTTACTATCTATTAATTCATCAACTTCTTTGCTAGTAGCCGTGATAAAAACGTCTGAATGAGCATAATTTCTTTTTACTATGCCGATGACAGGTAAATTCACTTCTTTTTTAATTGCGATGATGTCTTCTTTAGAGTTTGCTCTGATACCAACAGCGCCACCTTCGTAAGCAGCTAGAGCCATTTTAGACATAATGAAAGACGAATGTAACGGTTCATCTTCCAAGGCTTGGCATGAGACAATCAATCCTTGTGGTAACATAATTATACACTCCGTAACTTTAGTAGATTTTATAAAATGCTTAATTTGTTAATTGATTTATAGTTTTAATATAACATTGAGAAAATAATAATCAATATATTTCATTGTTCTGAAAAACATTTTCATTTATAATATAGCTAATATGGGGATGGAAAGGGTGTATATGATGAAATTTGAGAATCGCGTTCAGCGTTATCATCATTTGTTTACTAAAACAGATAAATACATTGTAGAATATATTAAAAACAGCGAATTTGATGACACATTTTCAACAATTAATTCATTGGCATACGCGATTGGTACTTCGCCTGCAACTATTACGCGATTTAGCAATAAGTTAAATTATGAAAACTTTCAAGATTTGAAGTTTAATTTGCAGCAAGAAATGTCAGAAAGAGTGATTGAAAATAGTCCATTAATTCAGCGTATTCATAAATATCATCAAAATATTATTCAACAAACAGGAGAGTTTATTTCTGATGAAAAAATTCAAAGCTTTGTTAATCAAATTATTCGAAGCCGGCAAATTATATATGCAGGTTTAGGTAGTTCTGGATTATCAGCTACAGAGTTTTATTATCGCATGATGAGGATGGGGTTGAAAGGTAACGTTTCTACCGACGCACATCAAATGAAAATATTTGCTTCTCTTTTAACGCAATCGGATACATTTGTAGCTATTTCAAATAGTGGTGAAACAACCGAATTAATTGCTGCAGCTAAAGTCGCACATGACGCCGGCGCCTATGTTGTCGTCATCACTAATTATGAAGGAAGTCCAATAACAGAATGTGCAGATTTAGTATTAATTACTACTGATCAATCGAGAAATCGAGATACCCAATTTATAAATACTCAAATTGCAACATTATTTTTAATCGATATTGTGAGTTATTTATTATTGGAAGATGACTACATGCATCATGTATATCAACATACTAAAAAAATCATTTTAAACGAATAAAAATAGTAATAATTTTAGCTGTTTTACTTTTTTACAGCTGTTATTATTCATAACGTAAATAAAAGCTAAGGCATCTGTTGATGCCTTAGCTTTATTTTTTAAAATTTAGAAACGGCGCCATAAAGAGAAGCGTGGTTTTGTGTTCGTGTAGTTTGTATTGAAGCATGACCATATTGAACAGGTAAGTAAAGCGCAACTTTAGGAATAATATACTTTAACAAATTTTGACCTTGTGAAGAGACGCCACCTCCGATAAGAATTAATCCAGGATCATAAATGATTTGTATTTGGGCAATCCCTTCCGCGATTGAATCACTCCATTGATTGAGTATAGATAAGGCGAGCGCATCTTGCTGATCTGCTAGTTCAAATAATTTGGGTACATCATCTTTATAAGCAAAGGATTTTTCTATCATGAGTGATTTCAAAGCAGATGTTGAAGCGCGTTGTTCAAAGGTCTTTTTTGTTTGGGCATCATAAAGCAAATACCCAATTTCATTGGCTCGATTTCGTTCGCCATTATAGAGTTGAGACGACTGATTATAAAAAGCACCTCCAATGCCTGTTCCAAGCGTTAGACAAAATATGTTTTGTGCTTCGTAATCATGAAATGAAAGTTCTCCTAATAACGCTGCATTTACATCATTAAAAACCTGTACTTGAGCATTTAATGGCTTGAGTATAGTTTTGAAGTTCGTCCCCGTGTAGTTTGGAATCGTTGGCCCAGCATATTCAACTAAACCATTATGCTCATCTACAACCCCTGCACTAGAAATACCTACATTGAGTGGTTCAATGCCATATTTTGCTTTAAACATTGCTACAAGTTCGTAAACTGTATCTTTAATAAATGTGTCGACATTATTCGGTGTTTGTATTTTTATGTAATCTATGAACTTTAGCTGTTGATTGAAAACAGCTGCCTTAATTTCTGTACCACCAATATCAATAGCGATATTATATAGATTCATTTATGAAACCTCCTCAGATTATCAAATATACTGAATTATTTTGAAAATTATTTTCATAAATATTATTGATAAATGATGTATTTTTTCAAAAAGCTATTGTCACATTTTATGATAGCGTTTACAATTTGAACTGTAAATAGAAAAATAAAAGATGTTTTTTATTGCATTATATAGTTATATAAATGCCTAGGAATAATAACTTAAATACATAGATGGAGGGGTTATCAATGGAAGAGAATTTAAAAGGATTATATGCGGCGTTATTAGTACCGTTTGATGAAAAAGGACAAGTGAAAGAAAAGGGATTAGTGCAAATTGTGCAAAATGCGATTGAAACTGAAGGCTTAGATGGGCTTTATGTTAATGGTAGCTCTGGCGAAAATTTCTTGTTAAATAAAGAACAAAAAAAACAAGTTTTTAAAGTAGCTAAAGAAGCTGTTAACGATGATGTGAAAATGATTGCACAGGTAGGTTCTTTAGATTTAAATGAAGCGATAGAACTTGGTAAATATGCAACTGAATTAGGATATGACGCTATTTCAGCAGTTACACCGTTCTATTATCCTTTTTCATTTGAAGAAATTAAAGACTATTATTTCGAATTAATTGAGGTCACACAAAACAATTTAATTATTTATGCTATACCAGATTTAACTGGAGTTAACATTTCAATCGACCAATTTGGTGAGCTGTTTAATCATGAAAAAGTGGTAGGTGTGAAATACACAGCACCTAACTTCTTTTTGCTAGAGCGTATTCGTAAAGCTTATCCAGACAAGCTCATACTTTCTGGATTTGATGAAATGCTAGTACAAGCAGCTATTTCTGGAGTAGATGGTGCAATTGGTTCTACTTATAACGTCAATGGTAGACGTGCAAGACAAATTTTTGAAAAAGCTAAAAATGGAGAGATTGAAGAAGCGTATCAAATTCAACATGATACAAATGACATTATCGAGAATGTGTTGTCTATGGGCATTTATTCCACACTTAAAGAAATATTAGCTACACGTGGTATTGATGGTGGTGTACCAAAACGACCATTTAAACCATTCGATGAAGATAATAGAGAAAAATTGGGAGCATTAATTAATACGTATAATTTATAGGTTACCGTATAAGGGGTTGAAATGAATGGAACAAGTTGGTTTTGGTATATGGAACTGGGTTGCAGTTGTTAGTTATTTAGTTGTGATGCTGTTAGTAGGCGCATATTTTACCAAAAGGGCAAGTCAAAGTACAGATAGTTTCTTTACTGCTAGCGGCCGTTTACCTTCCTGGGCAGTTGGTTTCTCTATTTACGCTACAACATTAAGCGCGATTACATTTATGTCGACGCCTGAAAAGGCATTTTTAACAGATTGGTCGTATATCGCGGGGAATATTGCGATTGTAGCAATAATTCCATTACTTATTTATTTTTATGTACCATTTTTCAAAAAATTGAAGGTAACTTCTGCTTACGAATATTTAGAGGCTCGCTTTGGCCCTAGTATTCGCGTTATTGGTTCGCTATTATTTGTCTTATTTCATATCGGTAGGGTAGCAATTGTCATCTATTTACCTACGTTAGCTATTACATCAGTATCTGATATGAATCCATATGTAGTCGCGAGTCTTGTTGGCATTTTGTGTATATTGTACACATTTCTTGGTGGATTTGAAGGGGTGGTATGGAGTGATTTTATTCAAGGTGTGATTCTTTTAGGTGGCGCAGCAGCAATTATTATATTAGGTGTTATAAACATTCAAGGCGGCATAGGTACTGTTATGAGCGATGCGCTTGAGCATAAAAAGATTATTAGCACGGATAACTGGAAATTTAATACTGCAGCAGCAGCAATCCCAATTATCTTTCTAGGGAATATTTTTAATAACCTGCACCAATATACAGCAAGCCAAGACGTAGTTCAACGTTATCAAGCATCTGAATCTATGTCAGAGACTAAAAAATCATTATGGACAAATGGCGTCTTAGCTTTAGTATCAGCGCCATTATTCTATGGAATGGGAACAATGCTTTATTCATTCTATAGTCATAATACTGCTTTGCCTACAGGATTTAATACATCTTCTGTCGTACCATATTTTATTTTGACTGAAATGCCACCATTTGTTGCAGGTTTGTTAATTGCGGCGATTTTTGCAGCTGCTCAGTCAACGATTTCTTCAAGTTTAAATTCAATTTCAGCTTGTATTTCTGTCGATATTAAGCATAGATTTTTTGGAAAAGGAAATGAGAAAAGTGAAGTAGGGTTTGCTAGATGGATAATTATACTTGCAGGACTGTTTGGATTTGGTATGTCGATTTATTTAATTGCATCTGATTCTAATGATCTTTGGGACTTATTCTTACTTATTACTGGATTAGTAGGTGTACCATTGGCAGGCGTGTTTGCAGTAGGCATATTTACACGTCGTACAAATACGTTTGGTGTTTTGATGGGATTAATATTTGGAATCATATTTGCCTATATCTTTAATGGTATGGGTGGTGGTAATTCGCCATTCTACGTGTCTATCATTTCATTTTTAGTAGCATTTATTTTCGCTTATATTATAAGTATTGTCGTACCAGGAAAGAAAAAAGACATTACAGGTTTAACTATTTATGATATCAAAGAAGAAACAAATTATATTTCTATCGTACACTTTAAAGAAGACAGTAAGGAAAATTAAGTTAAAAACAGTTTTCAATTATATATTATAGTTTTATATGAATTGTAGACATTTAAATTAAATCAAGCTATCATTTCTGCATATATTTTAAAGGATTGATTCAGTAATAGGAAGTATACATCGATAGTTTAGTTAGGTTTAGCATGTTAGTGATGAATGATTGAAAAATTGCGATAATGTGACTTGTTGTCATACTTGACAGAGCAGGGCTACGAAATCTTGTAAGAAAAGGTTTCTATCCTGCTCTGTTTTTTATTCAGTTTTTGATATAAATGAAGTACAAATCAATGTATATGGGCGATTTATTTACTTTGATTCAGCGATTATTGTAGATATAATAGGTTACAAATATAACATAAGATTCGAGGGGAATAAGCATATGATAAAAGCAATTGCAGTAGATATGGACGGCACTTTTTTAGATTCAAGCAAACAATACGATGAACAAAGGTTTAATCGTATTTTTCAACAATTAGAAAACGAGCATATTAAATTTATAGCGGCCAGTGGTAATCAATATGCTAAATTGAAATCTATTTTTGGTGATAGAAACATGTTTTTTGTTGCTGAAAATGGAGCTGTTATTTATGAAGGAAATACGTTATATGATTATCAAGCTTTTGAAAGAGATTTTTACCAAAGTGTCGTTAACTATTTAAATATAGATCGTGGTATTAAAGAGATCATTGTGTGTGGTTTGGATAGTGCTTACATATTAAAAGACAACCGAGAAACATTTAAAAAAGAGGCGCATTTTTATTATCGCCAATTGAAAGAAATTGAGTCATTTCAAAATTTACCTAAAGATGAATATGTAAAAATTGCTTTAAATATTAATAGAGGTACACACCCTACACTCGATGAAGATTTAAAAAATTACTTTTCAAAAGGTTTAGCATTAGTGTCCAGTGGTCGTGATAGTATCGATCTTATTATACCTGGCATGACTAAAGGAAGTGCATTAGAAAGATTATTAAATAAATGGGATTTAACTAAAAATGAATTAATGGCATTTGGAGATGCAAATAATGATTTAGATATGTTGCAATTAGCACATTATAGTTATGTGATGGAAAACTGTGAGGATGCCTCATTATTCGAAGCCGCAAATTATGTAGCGCCTTCAAATAATAAACAAGGCGTTTTATCTGTTATTGAAGATGAAGTACTTAAAATTAATAATTAAGTTTTTCGCTCACATTTAGTATAGAGTATAAACATATTATTTTAATCAGGATTATAAATTATCCTATACTAAAAAGTATAATATATAATTCGAAAGGATGGCAAACAAGAAATGAATGATATGCAACAAACAATCATCAACGCGTTTAATTTTAGACATGCAACGAAGCGCTTTGATTCAAATAAAAAAGTGAGTGAAAGTGATTTTAATACAATATTGGAAGCGGGCAGATTGTCTCCAAGTTCGTTAGGTTTAGAACCGTGGAAATTTGTGGTAATACAAAATCGCGAAATTAGAAATAAATTAAAAGAAATTAGTTGGGGGGCACAAGGGCAATTAGATACTGCAAGTTATTTTGTAATTATATTGGCTCGTAAAAATGTAACTTCTAAATCGCCATTCGTACAACATATGATCCGTGAAATCAAACAATATAGTGAAGAAAGCATACCTGCAACAGAAGTGAAATTTGATAATTTCCAAACAAATTTTCATATAAATGATAGTGAGTATACATTATTAGAATGGGCGAAAAAGCAAACTTATATTGCGTTAGGAAACATGATGACAAGTGCCGCATTATTGAATATTGATTCTTGTCCTATAGAAGGTTTTGATTTAGATGCAGTTACACAATTCTTAATCGAGGAAAATATTATGGATGCAGCGCATTTTGCACCATCTGTTATGGTTGCATTTGGTTATAGAGAAAGTGATTCAAAAGAAAAAGTGCGCCAACCTCAATCTCATGTAGTAGAATGGGTTGAATAATATAAAGCTTGGAACAATGAATTGTTTTTCATTGTTCCAAGCTTTTTACTTATATAAAAAACCATACGCTATGCGTATGGTGCAGTATGGTTATACCGTTGTATTAAAAATTGCATCTCTACGTGCTAAAATAATATTTGGTCAGCCAACCAAAATTAACAACATGAGGAGATGCAATTTATGTCATCAGACACAAATAGTTTAGCACATACAAAATGGAATTGTAAGTATCACATTGTCTTCGCTCCTAAATATAGAAGGCAAATTATTTATGGAAAAATAAAGAAAGATATTGGATTAATATTGCGACAGTTGTGTGAAAGAAAAGGTGTAGAAATTATTGAAGCTGAAGCATGTAAAGATCATATTCATATGTTAGTTAGTATTCCACCAAAATTAAGTGTTTCCCAATTTGTAGGATATTTAAAAGGGAAGAGTAGTTTATTGATTTTTGATAGACATGCACATTTAAAATATAGATATGGAAATAGAAAATTTTGGTGTAAAGGGTTTTACGTTGATACAGTTGGAAGAAATAAAAAAGTTATAGAAAATTATATTCGTAATCAATTACAAGAGGATATCGTTGCAGAGCAATTAACGCTTGTCGAATATATAGACCCATTTACTGGCGAAGAAACTAGAAAGAAAAAATAAACAACCCTTTTAAGGGTTGCTGGGAAAGTAGTACATATGGCTGATCTTCTCAGAGCCCTTATCAGGGCTGGTCAGTAACAAAGGCTTATAGCCGCAGAACAAACCACCCGTTATACGGGTGGTTTTGATTATGTCTTATCAGCTACTAATTCTGTATGATTGTGCACTGTAATAGCTAATCCATCAATTGTAAACATACGTACAGTGTTGATATGAGGTTTATAAATATCAATATGAGCCAGCCCATAACTTTTACCGTTTTTAACTCGAGGCATATTAGCTTGCCAAGTATTTACTGCAATGTGGTGATGGTAATTTTTGGTAGACATAAACAGAGCTTGGGGAAAATTGGAAATATGTGTGAGTTCTAATTGGTTAATATAAAAACGTTGAGCTATTTCTAAATCAGAAGTTTTTAAATGTAAATGTCCAATTTTAGCGTTAGATGGCATTTTTTTCCAACCTATTTCTGTTCTTTGTTTAAGCAAATTATTAATGTCTACTTGTAGTGTATCCATTTTTACTTTATTGTCTTTCCATAACCACTCATTTTCAGATCTATCGTAATAAACTTCGATACCATTTCCTTCAGGATCATTAAGATATAAAGCTTCACTTACAAGGTGATCTCCGCCACCTACTGGAATGTTTAATTGAGAAACGTGAAAAAGAAAGTCTGCTAAATCTTTTCTTTCAGGTAATAGTAATGCAATATGAAACAGTCCTGCTTCTCTGATAGAAGGCTGACGTCCGTCTTGAATCTCGAATAATGTCATTGTATGACCATTCAGTCCAACTTGTAAAGTCGCAGTATTTTCATTTTTGGACATAACTGTTAAGCCTAGAATATGTGTATAAAAATCAACCATATCTGTTAAATTTTTAACATTTAGTGTAACGTTCGTTACTTGTATTGCAGATTTATCGTGAAAAGTCATCATCTTGCTCCTTTATATTAACTTATGCTTTATAAATATAAGTTAATATAAAAATTATACCGAGTCAATTTGTCTGTCTCAGAGGAAGATTAAATTTTATAAAAAGGCAAAAACACTTGTATATTTACATTTAATAACTTGTGGTAAGATGTGTGCATAAGCAATTGGATTAATTTTGGGGGTGAGCGCATGCAGGTGTTTTGGAAGTTGGGATGGTTTTTTAAACAACATAAGAGTAAATACATTTTAGGACTTATCACTTTGTTATTAATTGCTTTAATTGAAATTGTACCACCTCAAATTATTGGTAAAACCATTGATCAGATGACAACGAACAAATTAACGCCTAAAGTATTAGCTGTTTACCTTGTCATTTTAGTATTTGTTGCTATTTTCACTTATATTTTAAGGTATGTATGGAGATTATCAATTTTTGGCACAAGTCAAAAATTGGGGCAGATATTAAGAACTTCTTTATATAAGAAATATACAAATATGAGTGCTATTTTTTTTCAAAATAGAAGGACTGGCGATTTAATGGCACATGCAACGAATGACATAAGGGCAGTTCAAAATGCTGCAGGGGCAGGTATTTTAATGATCGCAGATGCTTTAATAACTGGTGGAACAGTTGTGATTACAATGGCTGCGACAGTGAGTTGGCAATTGACATTGATTGCAATGATACCATTGCCTTTTATGGTTTTGTTAACAAGTTATTATGGTTCACTACTAAGCAAAGGCTTTAAAAAAGCACAAGCGGCGTTTAGTAGATTAAATGATAAGACACAAGAAAGTGTTGCAGGTATCAAAGTAACTAAAACGTTTGGTTACGAAACAAGTGATCAAAAGGACTTTAAAAATTTAAGCGATGATGTTGTAGTAAAAAATTTAAAAGTTTCAAAAATTGATGCATTATTTGACCCCACAATTACATTGGTAATAGGAATTAGTTACTTTTTATCCATCGTCTTTGGAACGAAATTAGTATTTAATCATGATATCACGTTAGGTCAACTCATTACTTTTACAACATATTTAGGTATGTTGGTTTGGCCTTTATTAGCTTTAGGTTTGTTTTTTAATATTGTCCAAAGAGCTAAAGCATCTTATGAACGGATTGAAGAAATAGGTAATACGCCAAATGGTATAGATACACATTTTAAAATAGATGCAAGCCCTGTAGGAAATATTGAATTTCATATCAAAAAATTCCATTTCCCGGGTAATAAAAAAGATGGCATTCATGATGTTCATTTTGAAGTTAAACAAGGTTCAACTGTAGGTATTGTAGGTCGTACTGGTTCAGGAAAAAGTACATTAATCCGATTGCTACTTAGAGAATTTGATACAGCAGAAGCTAATGAAATTAAGTATGGCGGTTATCCAATACGAGATTATAATGTGAAAAATTTACGCACACAGTTCGGCTATGTGCCACAGGAACACTTTTTATTTTCAACTACGATTCGAAACAATATTGCTTTTAGTAATGAGGAAATCGATGATAATAGTATTTTTGAAGCTAGTAGAGCCAGTCATATCCATGATGATATTCTATCTTTTCCGAACCAATACCAAACGGTAGTAGGTGAGCGTGGTGTTTCCTTATCAGGAGGTCAAAAACAGCGTATTTCGATTGCTAGAGCGTTATTAATTGGCCCAGAGGTGTTAATTTTAGATGACTCTCTTTCCGCGGTAGATGCGCAAACTGAAGAAGTGATATTGGGTAACTTAGAAAAATTGAGGAAAGGTAAAACCAATATCATAACGGCTCATCGTATGAGTGCGGTGAAACACGCTGATGAAATTATTGTAATGGAAGGTGGCACGGTTGTTGAAAGTGGGACACATACAGCATTAATGAATCAAAAAGGTTGGTATTATGAAACGTATCGAGCTCAAGCATTACAACAACAACTCACTCGTAATTTAGATGACCTTGCGAAAGGGGGCGATGCAAATGACTGAAAATGTTAACTTAACTGCAAAAGATCAAGCTCAAGTTTTAGTTAGATTATTCAAATATACAGTCCCTTATAAAGGCATTATTGCTTTAGCATTCTTTACATTAACTTTATCAACAATTGCAAGTATGCTAACACCTTATATGGTAAAAATATTTATTGATGATTATCTTACGCCGCGCCATTTTCCTCAACAATCGATGATTTGGCTTGTCGTTATTTTTATTAGTATTCAGGTTATTGGTGCTTTAACAATGTATTTAAGTCAATATCTTTTTCAATATCTTGCCTTTAAAGTCATTCAACAGTTAAGAATTGACGCCTTTAATAAATTAGGGAAATTAGGAATGAGCTATTTTGATAAAGTGCCTGGAGGTAGTATTGTTTCTAGAGTGACTAATGATACAGAGACCATTGTAGATATGATTGTAGGCGTGTTTTCAACATTTGTAATAGCATTTTTTATGATGATATCAAGCTATATTATGATGTTTATTTTGGATGTGAAATTGGCTTTAATCGCTTTGGTTTTTCTGCCCATTATCATTATAATGCTAGCAATTTATCGTAAATATTCAGCTGTTTTATTTGCAAAATCAAGACAAAGATTGTCAGATTTAAATACAAAATTAGCAGAATCTATAGAAGGTATGAAGATAATCCAAGCATTTAATCAAGAAAAACGATTAAATAAAGAGTTTAATGATATTAATGATGAACATTACCAATATATGTTAAAAACAGTAAAACTCGATAGCCTATTATTGAGACCAGCAATTAGCGCGATTTCTGTATTTGCGACAGTTATGATTTTGGGGTATTTTGGAATAATTAGCTTTACCACAGGAATTACTGCAGGCGTCGTGTTTGCCTTTGTACAATATATGGAACGTTTTTTTGAACCGATTAATCAAGTAAGTCAGAATTTAAATATTTTACAACAGGCATTGGTGTCAGCGAGTAGAGTATTTACATTGATTGACGACCGTACTTATGAACCTAAACAGCATCCAATATTAAACCATGGCATCCAAGAAGGGAAGATTGAGTTTAAAAATGTTAGTTTCAGTTATGACGGTGAGACAGATGTATTAAAAAATATCAATTTTACTGTTAACCCTGGTGAAATGGTTGCACTTGTTGGTCACACAGGATCTGGAAAGAGTTCAATCATCAATTTGTTTATGCGTTTTTATGAATTTAACCGTGGCGCTATCGAAATAGATGGCTACTCAATTAAAACAATACCAAAAGAAGAATTAAAGCAGAAAATAGGATTAGTGTTGCAAGATGCTTTTGTATTTTATGGTACTGTGGAATCAAATATTAAACTGTACCACCCGACGATGACATTTGAACAAGTCAAAGCTGCTGCAGAATTTGTGCACGCTAATCATTTTATTGAAAAATTGCCAGGTCAGTATCAACATAAAGTGATTGAAAAAGGGAGTGCTTTTTCAAGTGGTGAACGCCAATTATTAGCATTTGCGAGAACGATTGCTACAAATCCTCGAATATTAATATTAGATGAAGCAACAGCTAATATTGATTCCGAAACGGAAGAACAAATTCAACAGTCTCTAGACACGATGAGACAAGGAAGAACCACTTTAGCCATCGCACATAGACTTTCTACGATTCAAGATGCAGATAAGATATTGGTGTTGAATCATGGTAGGATTGTAGAACAAGGTACACATGAAACATTAATTCAGCAAAATGGTATTTATCGTAATATGTATTTATTGCAAAATGGTTAAAAAACGGGACAGAAATTAAAATTTTATTTCTGTCCCGTTTCTTATATTTGAATTTAGTTTGTAAAAAACTAACCTGAGTACACATCTTGATATTCTGCATTTTTCTCAATCACAGATTTAGCAAAAGGGCATGTTGCAGTAACTTTTAAATTATTATCGCGAGCGTAATCAACTACGGATTTTACAAGTTGTGAACCTAAACCTTGGCCGCCAAGTTCGTCTGGTACGCCTGTATGATCAATATTGATTTGGTTATCACCTTGTTTTTGAAAAGTAATTTCAGCTTGAGGGTTATTTTCATTATCGCCTACATAAAATTTATTTGTACCTTGTTTAATTTCCGCCATTTAAATCACTCCTTGTAGATTAACTTCATACTTATTTAATATCACATTTAAGCTAAAGTTAAACTCATAATAGGAATTAATCTATATTTATGGGAAAAATTAGCTAAGAATTATTATAGAATAAGTAAAAACCATTGAAAAATTAAGAAAATAAGTTTATAGTTTTAACGGAATAATTTCGATTTGGAGGGGCGTTTTTTGAAAAAAAGAGTATTATTTATACTGACTTGTATATTTATCGTATTGTTGAGTGCTTGCGGAAATATAAATACTGAGAAAAAAGACGTCAGTTCTAACAATAAACTTAAAATATATACAACGGCATTTGCATTTCAAAGTTTTACTGAGCAAATAGGTGGTAAATACGTAGATGTCAATTCAATTTATCCACCTGGAGCAGACATGCATTCTTTTGAACCTACGCAAAAAGAAATGATTAATATTGCTAAAAGTGATTTATTTATCTATTCAAATGAAGAAATGGACCCAGTTGCTAAAAAAGTTGCAACTTCAATTAATAATGATCGTTTGAAGTTACCAGTTGCGCAAGATCTTAATCATGGTGATTTAATTGCTAGTCACGAACACGAACATGAGCACGACCACGAGCATGAGCACGAAACGCATACAGAACATGATGGCCATGATAGCCATGAAGGTCACAATCATGAAGGACAAGATCCACACGTATGGCTTGACCCTGTATTAAATAAAAAGTTTGTTAAAGCAATTAAAGATGACTTGGTAGAGAAAGATCCTAAACATCAATCTTATTATATGCAGAATTATAAACGATTGATAAAAGATATCAATCAAATTGATAATAAGATGAAAAAGATAACACAGCATCCTAAACGTGACACAGTTATTATATCTCATGATTCTATAGGTTATTTAGCTAATCGCTATCATTTTAAACAGCAGGGTGTCAGTGGCATGAATAATGAAGAACCTAGCCAACGGGAATTAATGAATATTGTTCGAAATATGAATAAAACAAAACAACCTTATGTATTATATGAACAAAATATCACATCCAAAGTAACAGATGTGATTCAAAAAGAGTCCAATACTACACCGCTAAAATTTCACAATATGGCTACTTTATCAAAAGAAGAAGTAAGTGATGACGAAATCACTTATCAATCATTGATGAAAGAAAATATGAAATCTTTAGATAAAGCACTTAACGAGTAGTACAGATTTAGTTATATAATAATAATGCCTCAACATTAGTTTGATACTTTAAATCATAATGTTGAGGCATTTCTTAATATCTAATTATCTTAATCATATCTAATATATGAAACAGTAGTGTTATAATATTCTTCTAGCCCGCGTACACCGTCAGCGCCACCTAAACCTGATTCTCTCCAACCAGCGTGATATCCGTTTACAACTTCTTCTGCTTCGCAATTGGCATAAACTTCACCAAATTTAAGCGATTCGGTTGCTGTCATAATTTCTTTTAAATCTTCTGAAAAGATATAAGATGATAAACCAGCATTTGTGTTGTTTGCTTGTTCGATGGCTTCGTCAAAGTTGTTATATTGCACAATTGGCAACACAGGTCCGAAAATTTCTTCTTTAAACGCGCTATCTTCTGGATCTACTTGATCTAAAATGGTAGGTTCATAAAAATAGCCAGGACGATCGATGATGTGGCCACCTGTAATTAATTGAGCCCCATTGTTAACTGCATTTTGAACTTTTTCATCCACATTATTTAATTGTTTTTGATTAATAAGCGCACCATAGTCTGTTTTATTATCAAATGGATCTCCTACAGTTAAACTCTGCATTTTTTCTTTTAACTTATTGATAAATGTTGAATGAATAGCTTTGTGTACAAAAATGCGTTCAGGACAAGTGCATACCTGTCCGGCATTATTAATTCTTGCTGTAACGATATAATCAACTGCTTTATCTAAATTCGCATTTGAGGTGACTAATACAGGTGCATTACCTCCAAGTTCAAGATTTACCTTTTTAACTGTATTTGCACTCTTAGCAAAAACTGATTTACCTGCGCGCATGCTACCCGTGATTGAAATGAGTTGTATATCTGGGTGTTCAGCTAATTGCGTACCTAGCGCTTCTCCTTTACCTGGAAGAATTTGAATAAGTCCTGCAGGTATAGTAGATTGACGAAATAGTTCAGCAATTTTTAGCGTGACAAGTGAGGTTTCTTCACTAGGTTTAATAACTACAGAACAACCAGTTACAATAGCAGGGATCACTTTTCTCATTAACACCATTATGGGCGCATTCCAAGGCACAATACCTGCTGTTACACCAATTGGTTTTTTAGTTAACAAAATCGTTTCGTTTTCACGGCTGTTTTGCAAGACTTCGCCTTTATTATTCATACTTTGGCTTGTCATATAATCTATAAAATGTATAGATTTATCTATTTCACCTTTTGCCGAAGCAAGTGTTTTTCCTTGTTCTTGAACATACAATTTTGCAATTTCATCTTTATGTTCTTCTAATAAAGGGATTAACATTTTTACATGGTCAGCTCGTGTTGGTTGAGGCACTTTTTCCCACTCTAATTGTGCATGTTTTGACTTTTCTACAGCTGAGTTAACTTCAGATTCTGTTGCGAAAGTAATTGTGTCTATCTTTTCTTCAGTTGCAGGGTTAATGACGTCCATTGTGTCAGTAGATTTGCTTTCTACAAATTCATTGTTTATAAATAATTGATTCATTATGACACCTCCACATTATGATATATACCACTAATTTGAATGGTAGAAACTGAATAAATAAGCAAATGTAAGTTTATTTTTGTATGACTTTTAAATGACAGTATAATTTTTATACTCAATGTGTTGACTTGTTTAAAAAACAGTATTATAATTTATCTCGAAATCGAAATAAATTGAAAGTTGGTGATGTGATGAATCGAACTAAAGCGTCGTTAAATACATTTGTTGGTTTAAACCGAACTATCGATCATTTGGAACAAATAGTTAGGAATGACATTCAACGTTATGGACTAAATGTGACAGAGTTCGCGGTATTAGAGTTACTGTACAATAAAGGCGATCAACCGATACAACGTATTGGTGATAGAGTATTAATTGCGAGTAGTAGTATCACATATGTTGTAGATAAATTAGAAACAAAAGGGTATGTAATAAGAATACGAAATGTACAAGACAAACGAGTGACTAATGCTTCGCTCACTGAAGCAGGTTGTACATTGATGAATGAGATATTTCCTAAGCATGCTGCAACATTAGAATCAACTTTTTCAATTTTGTCAGATGAAGAATTAACAACATTACAGCACGTTTTGAAAAAATTAAGTGCACAACCTATGATTTAGGCTTAGCACTTAAAAATTTTATTTAAAATTACTTCGAAATCGAGATAAATATAAAAAGAGGAGTTTTATTATGACAAATAATCAATTATTAGGTATACACCACGTAACAGCAATGACAGATGATGCTGAACGAAATTATAAATTTTTTACTGAAGTATTAGGTATGAGACTTGTGAAAAAAACAGTAAATCAAGATGACATTTATACCTATCATACATTTTTTGCAGATGATGTCGGCTCACCTGGTACAGATATGACATTTTTTGATTTTCCTCACGTTCCTAAAGGTCATTCTGGAACAAATTCAATTACGCGTCCTTCCTTCCGCGTACCTGATGATGCAGCGTTAGCGTATTATGAAGCACGATTTAATGAGTATGGGGTTAAACATGAAGGCATACAAGCGCTATTTGGTAAAAAAGTGTTGCCATTTGAAGAGCCTGATGGACAAAGTTATCAATTAATTTCTGATGAAAATAATAAAGGCGTAGCATCAGGACAACCATGGAAAAAAGGGCCAGTACCTACTGATAAAGCAATTTATGGTTTGGGACCTATTGAAATCACTGTAAGCTACTTTGAAGATTTCAAAAAAATCTTGGAAGAAATATTTGGTATGAGAACAATTATTGAAGAGGAAGATGTTGCAGTATTAGAAGTTGGTGAAGGTGGCAATGGTGGTCAAGTATTTTTAAGAAAAGACACGACAGCCCCTGAAGCTAGACAAGGTTACGGCGAAGTGCATCATGTTTCATTCAGATTAGAAGACCATGAAGCTATTTCAAAATGGTTAGAAAAATATGAACAATATGGCATCGGAAATTCAGGTTTAGTAGATAGATTTTATTTTGAAGCATTGTATGCCCGTATTGGTCATATATTAGTTGAAGTATCTACAGATGGACCAGGGTTTATGGGAGATGAACCCTATGAAACATTAGGTGAGAGCCTTGCATTGCCACCATTTTTAGAGAAAAAACGTGATTATATAGAATCGGAAGTACGTCCTTTTGATACGAAACGATCACGCTAAATTTTTTGGATTGTTTTTTTAATAATAAACTAGGAGGGGTGGAGATGGATCCTATTCATCACATTCATCATATTTCAGCAATTGTAGGTAATCCAGAAGAAAATATTCAATTTTATCGAGATATTCTCAATTTAAAATTAATAAAGAAAACAGTGAATTTTGATGACCCATCAACATACCATTTATACTTTTCAAATGGTGGCGTTGACAATGGCACGATATTGACATTTTTTAACTGGCCCAATCATTATAAAGGCCGTACTGGCGCGGGACAAGTGCAACATATTGCATTTAGGGTGCCCCGGGGTTCATTAAAGCAATGGGAAACACATCTAAAGGTACACGAAATTGAGACAGTAAGAACACAATTATTTGGAAAAGATACGCTTGAATTTGTAGATGCACATGAGTTGCCTTTGGCGCTTGTTGAAGATGACAAGGAAGCTTTAGATAAGCATAGCATAGATATTGTTGGTTTTTATGGTGTTACTATGTTGTCTAATAATCCATATCAAACAGTTCAAACGTTAACTGAAGAAATGGGCTTAGCATGTGTAAATGAAAATGATATGTATATCCATTTGAAAACAGTAGGCGATTGGCAACATCACGTTATGGTAAAAAAAGATGTACCAAATGAACATGTTCGTTGGGGCGTAGGTGTGGTCCATCATATCGCATGGTCAGTGCCAAATAACCATGTTCATAAAGCATGGCAAACGAAAATGTTAGATAGAGGTTACCATGTAACTGAAGTCAAAGATCGTCATTATTTTAATGCAGTCTACATGAAAGAACGTGGTGACATTATTTTTGAATTTGCCACTGAAGGGCCAGGCTTTACAATCGATGAACGTTTCGAAGATTTAGGTACACGCTTGATAATGCCCCCTAAATACGAAGAAAGAGAAGATGAACTATTACGTTTATTACCACCGATACGTATATAATTAAAAAACACTTAAAGGAGATGAAGAGTATGGAACATATTTTTAGAGAAGGCCAGCCAAACGCACCAACCTTTATTTTATTACATGGAACTGGTGGTGACGAAAATGATTTATTGCCTTTAGCACAAGCGCTTAATCCTAAATATAATATATTGAGTGTAAGAGGAGAAATTTCAGAAAATGGAATGAACCGTTTCTTCAAACGTCATGGCGAAGGGCAATATGACGTGGAAGATTTAAACTATAGAACAGACAGATTAATTCAATTTTTAAAAGAAGCGGCAGAAACATACCATTTCGATTTGACTAATGCTGTACCTGTAGGTTTTTCAAATGGTTCAAATATTGCGGTTAGTATGATACTGCATCCAGATATTACATTTAATAAAGCATTACTTTATGCGCCATTATACCCTGTGGATTTAGTAAATGATAAAGACTTAAGTAATGTAGAAGTATTATTATCTATGGGTGAAAATGACCCTATCGTTTCAATTCAAGATAGTCAAAATGTTATAGATATTTTTGAAAATCGAGGCGCTACTGTAAAACAAGTGTGGGTAAATAGTCACGAATTGACGCGCGAAGGTATTATCGCAGGACAATCATTATTAAAAGATGATTAATTAATATAACAAGCTACGTATTTTATGTAATGTTGGCTGAATTTAATAGTAAAATATTGACTATAAAAGAGCCCCAGATGATGAATTTAACGTATTATCTTGTCTAACTGACTGAAGATCATAGCGTCATTATCATTTGGGGTTCTTTATCATGATTGATTTGATTTACGAAAAACACCTTTGATAAATATAGGTATTAATAATATAAAACCGAAAATACCCATGACTGGAAATACCTTGCCAATCAACTCTATAAAACCAATAAACGTAGTAGCAAATGTAACGATTGCCATTATAATGATTAAAATATAATAATTTCTTTGATATGGCTCTGTAAAACGAGAAGCAAATGCATACATTAAACCAACAACTGTATTATAAATAACTAATATCATAATAATCGCCATAAATGTGCCGATAATAGGTGAAATATGATTAGCTAATAATAACGAAGGTAGTGCGACGTCTGTTATGTTTGTAAATTCAGTTACCATACCAAGGTTTAACATTAATAATAAAAATGTAACAATGGCGCCACCTAAAATACCACCATATATTGTAGATTTTTCGTATTTTAAGCGTCCTCCCATAACAGAAAGGAAACTAAAAGCAGCAGCAATTTGTAAGCTACCATAGTTAATAGCATCAAACCACCACCATTTATCTGTACGGTTATCGTTATTAGCGTATTGATCTGCTGAATTAAAATCAAAGCTACCAGTAATAAAATAATAAATAGCGATGATTGTTACAATAATAACTAAAAATGGCGTTACCATTCCTAAAACGGTAATCAAGCGATCAAATTTTAAAAAGAGTGTGGCTAATATAATAAGTACTAAAATTAAAGAACTGATGGCGTAAGGTATGCCAAAGCTTTCATGAAGTGTTGAAACACCACCAGCTGTCATAATCATTGCTAACGCAAGTAAAAATAAAGTTAATATAATATCAAAAATGGCAGCAATTGTTCGTGGAAGATAAAATTTTATAGGTTCGGTGTGATTATGTGAGCGCAAACGGTACCCTGTATTTAAAACAAACACACCCCCTATAGTAATAATAAATCCAGTAATAAAAACACCAAACACACTGAATTTGCCATTACTTGTAAAAAATTGGAATATTTCTTGTCCTGTTGCGAAGCCTGCGCCTACAACAACGCCTACAAAGGCAAAGGCTACTATAATCATTTCTTTTAATTTAGGCATATACTTAGAATCCTTTCATACAATTTACTTTGTAAAAAACACTTATTTAATAAAATATCACAAGTACCTATTTTAGCTGAAAATAAACGAGAAATAAACACAAAAGTTTATATGAAACATACATTTGTATTTTTTGTATGAACGAAAGTCTATCAAGCGACCTGAAATTTAAAAAGGTATCAAAAAAAAGGTGAAGTTTAAATCAACATTGATTTAAACTTCACCTCTTAAAATGTTTCATATCATAATTTAGATTATGATATGAAAAGTGTGTGATTTATGAACCTTTAGTGGACAAAACGGTCGTGCATCAACACTTTTAAAACATCAATTTTCTCTTGTATTTCACGACCAGTATTGGTATCACGAATTTTCTTACGTTTTAATTCTTTATCAACGACACGACGAATAGAAAGTTCATCGCCTCCATTAAGTAACACATGTTTTTTAGAATTAAAATGTTGATGCGCCACGAGTTGCATACCAAAGGAATTATAAAGTAACGTGTAGCCTGCGATACCAGTGGTGGATTGATAAGCTTTTGAAAATCCACCATCAATGACAATCATTTTTCCATTAGCTTTGATTGGGTTTTCACCATCAATTTCTTTTACTGGCGTGTGTCCATTAATAATATGTCCTTCTTCTGGGTCAAGGCCAAAGTCCTTGAGCATTTTTTTACACATTTTCACATCTTCACGTAAATAATAATATGGATTTTTAGTTTCTTTGTGTGCTGATTTATCTTTAATGAAATAACGCTCAAATGTTGTCATTGCACGTTTTCCAAATAATGAAGAATACTTACCCGTCCATAAATACCATACAAGGTCAGTTGCTAAATCATCATGTATATCTTTATGATCGAACGCTTCTCGTACAAAATATTCAAAGTGGTCAAGCAAATCTCTGCCATAACATTTTTCTCCATCGATGACCATAGATTCCATTTCACCATTTTCATCTACTGGGATACAGCCATGGATTAAGAGGTTACCATTGTATGGAAGGTACAGCTTACCTTTTTGCATTAAGAAGGTCATATGACGTTTCAGTTTTTCAGATTGTTGTACTGATAATAATAATTTATTTATCACTTCTTGCTCGTCTTCAGTTAATTCATTAGGATTGTTAGGGTCTATAGTTTGAAAACAAGTATGCTCTAATGGATAAGTTTTACCGTAAAGTGTCGCTTCGTTATGCTTATAATCGATACTTTCTAATACTAGGCGCTCTTCCATTTCAAAGTCGGGACGGCGTTTAATGATAGGCGCTTCTAATTTAAATTGAATAATAGCAATCGCTTGGTGGATTTTTGTAATTTGTTCAATTTCAGATTGAGATAATGCTTCAGCATTTTTAGGCTTGAAAGCAGAATTGTCACCTGAATAATGTTTTTCAGCTAAAGTCAATAAAGGGCGTAAATTAATACCATAAGCATCCTCAATAATATTTAAATTATCATAACGCGCACAAATTCTTAGTAAATTGGCTAAACACACTTTGGAACCAGCATATGCACCAATCCACAGTACATCATGATTTCCCCATTGCACATCTACCGATGGGTAATCAATCAACGTATCCATGATTTTATCTGGTTCTGGACCACGGTCATATATATCGCCAACCACATGTAAATGATTGACCACTAGGTGTTGAATAGTAAAAGATAGTCCGATAATCAAATCATCTGATTGCTCAAGCTCGATAATTTGATTCATTAATGTTTGATAATAAGAATGTTTGTTATTATATTTGTTACTTTTATATAAAAGTTCTTCTATTATAAATACGTAATTTTGAGGTAATGATTTACGTAACTTGGTACGTGTATATTTTGAAGAGGCGTAGGTGACTAATTTAATAAGACGATTGATCGTCGTGATATACCACGCGTCTAGACTTTCTTTGGATGTAAAACTATTTTTTACTAACTTTAATTTTTCTTCTGGATAGTAAACAAGAGCAGCAAATTCATTGATTTCCTTTTGTGTTAACGTGTCTTGAAATATATCGTTGATTTTTGAACGTACATTACCTGAACCGTTTCTTAATACATGCTGGAATGCGTGAAATTCACCGTGCAAGTCACTGACAAAATGTTCAGTGCCTTTGGGAAGTTCTAATATAGATTCAAGATTAATAATTTCAGTGGCTAACTCTTCTTTATTATTAAATTGTTGAGATAGCAAATCTAAATATCTTTCTTTTACACTTTTTTCTGTTGTATTATGCATGATTTATGTCACTCCATTTAAGTTGTTTTGTTATTCATCTCTATATAATAAACCGCTTTCATCGTATATATGATATTGTAGCATTTATTCTAGAGAGAATGTCTAGTTCTAATTCGTTTATGAGTACTAGTTATAAATCATCTTGGAATATCAAACATATTTCAAGCTTAATTACGATATTAGCAGAAGATGTCAGGGATGAAAACATACGCGTATTAAGTTTTTAACTATTCATTGAGAGCACTGTGACGTCATATTTAAAATGACATTGATGTTACTCAAATATGTATTTTAGGGTATAAACATAAAAGTTGTAGGAAACATACATTTTTTTGAATCACTATATTACTTATTTGTCTTTTTAAATGTAAAATTACAATTATAATTTTAATTTGCCTGAAGGCTTTAATAACAGTTGTTCAAGGCGTATTTACAGCATTTCGTCTCTATGTTATAAAAATTTTTTTCAAAATAACGGTTTAAATTCTTTTTAATTTTTGTATAATAAATGCATGTAACAAAATTATATAAAGGGAGTTTATTTTATGTTTACATTGGGAGCATCGTTATCGAGCCAAGTTAATCCAGACTGGCAAACATATATTATGCTTGGTGCTTACTTCGTTGTTTTATTAATTATTGGATATTATGGTTATAAAAAAGCAACGGGAAATATTAGTGAATATATGTTGGGCGGTAGGAACATTGGACCTTATGTTACTGCGTTATCTGCTGGTGCATCCGATATGAGTGGTTGGATGATTATGGGATTACCTGGTGAAGTTTACACTACAGGTTTATCCGCTGCTTGGTTAGCCATTGGTCTAACAATTGGTGCATACATAAATTACCTCGTTGTGGCGCCACGTTTACGTGTTTATACAGAAAAAGCAGGAGATGCAATTACATTACCTGATTTCTTTAGAAACCGCTTAGATGATAAATCTAACGTGATTAAAATTATTTCAGGTGGTATTATTGTTGTATTCTTTACGTTGTACACGCACTCGGGGATGGTCTCAGGTGGTAAATTATTTGATAGCGCCTTCGGCTTGGACTATCATTTTAGTCTATTATTAGTTGCCTTTATCGTCATTGCGTATACATTTTTTGGAGGTTATTTAGCCGTATCGTTAACGGATTTCTTCCAAGGTGTCATTATGTTAATCGCGATGGTAATGGTGCCGATAGTAGCAATGATGCAATTGAGTGGGTTAGATACTTTATCACAAGCTGCAGAATTAAAACCTACAAATCTAGATTTATTTAGAGGGACAACAATCATCGGTATTATTTCATTCTTTGCTTGGGGATTAGGTTATTTTGGTCAACCACATATTATTGTGCGTTTTATGTCTATTAAGTCAGTGAAACAATTACCAACAGCTAGACGCTTTGGTATTAGTTGGATGGCGATTAGTTTATTAGGTGCAGTTGGTGTTGGTCTTGTAGGCATTACATTTGTCAATGATGGTGGTGTAACGCTTCAAGATCCAGAAACATTATTTATTTTAATGGGTCAAATACTCTTCCATCCACTTGTTGGTGGATTCTTACTAGCAGCCATTTTAGCTGCGATTATGAGTACGATATCATCACAATTATTAGTGACTTCAAGTTCATTAACCGAAGATTTTTATAAATTATTTCGTGGTGAAGAAGCGGCTAAAAAACATGAAAAAGAATTTGTGCTTGTTGGTCGTCTATCTGTAATTGTAGTCGCTATTGCATCAATTATGATTGCGTGGACACCAAACGATACAATTCTAAATCTTGTAGGTAATGCTTGGGCTGGTTTTGGATCAGCATTTGGACCTCTTGTACTATTAAGTTTATATTGGAAAGGTTTAAGTCGTACTGGTGCAGTCAGCGGAATGTTATCAGGCGCAATTGTAGTCATCATTTGGATTGCATTTGTTAAACCTCTGGGTGACATTAATGATTTCTTTAATTTATATGAAATCGTGCCAGGATTTTTAACAAGTCTAATTGTTACCATTGTAGTTAGTAAAATAACGAAGAAACCTCAAATCGACGTTGAAGGCGATTTAGAAGAAGTTCGTCAAATGGTTAAAGGTGACAATCAAAAAGCTTAAACATAGTTGATTAAGGGGTAAAATATTAACTATGTATCATATTAAACAAAAATAGAGAAATGCTTTAAAATGCTTGTATTTTAAAGCTTAGGGAGAAAATATAGATCGTGAAAGGCTAACTTCTAAGGGGGAAGTTAGTCTTTTTTATATAGAAAAATCAGGTAAAACTCATTTCACCTAATGACTTAACTTAATGGAAAATAAATATAAAGTTATATAACCATTATTACGAAAGTATATATTTATTGCTGTGTACTATTCTTTTTATAGATTCGAATGCACAGATAGATGATTGCAATGGTGATAACGATATACATGATGTATGAATAAGTATGTAAACCATTCATTAGTACATCCCAACTGTTACTTAACATACTTCCTAAAAAGATTAGGGCTATATTCCAAATTGTCGTACCTATTAATGAGAGCACAGTAAATAAAATGATATTCATGCGATTAATGCCAGCAGGTATCGTAATTAATACACGTAACACTGGTATAAAACGACAAATAAATACGGCAATGGCACCGTATTTTTTAAACCACTCATTCGCTCTGGCGATGTCTTTACCTCCTAGCTTAATCCGTTTCCCATATTTATCTACAAAACGATATAAGCGTGGTTCAGATATAATGCTACTTATATAATAAAGTAGTATTAACCCAATCAAAGACGCAATAGTGGATATCATAAAGAGTAAAGGTATCGACAAATCAGATTTAACTGTCATTAAACCGGCAAAAGTTAAAATAATTTTAGACGGTATGAAAGGCAATATATTTTCTAACAAGATTAATATTGCAATCGCAGTATAACCCCAAGTATTAATAAAATTTGTCAGTATTTGTTCCATGGCGACAAAATTCGCTCCTTTATATAGTAAAAGTATAACTATAACTATGATTTTTATATTACTTATACATTATAATCCAAGTTATCACATTATGCATAATTGAATAAAATATCAGACTAAAATGATTTAATAGATTTAAGCGAAGCTAATGATAACGAAATAATGTATGGGTAGTTAAATGGTTTACTGTCTTAAAAGGTTACTTTAACCAAAATTAAATAATTTCAAACTTTATATGTGTTTATGCCAGTGTATTTTATAACTTCCATAAATACTTTGATGAAAGGAAAAAAAGTTATTGTAAGCGATTTCATATTGTGGTAATATCTAGGCACACAATAGGTCATATGATGACTAGTGAAATAGGGAGAAAGTGTGGAGACAACATGGAACAAAAAAGAACAAACATAAGATGGTATTTCGCTATTGCATTTTTTATTATAGGCGTTATTGCTTATATGGATAGATCGAATATATCGATCATTGCTGGTCCTATGATGGAAGATTTAAATTTAACGAAAACGCAATTTGGTTTACTAGCTTCATTTTTCTCGCTTGGCTATGCATTGATGCAAGTACCTTCGGGTTTTTTAGCAGAAAAATTTGGTTCGAAAAAAATGTTAACAATTGCGCTTGTTTGGTGGAGTGCTTTCACGATTTTAACAGGTGTTGTTAAAAACCATGGTCTATTATACGCAGTACGTTTTTTATTTGGGGTTGGTGAAGCGCCAATGTATCCTTCCAATGCAGTGTTTAATTCATTTTGGTTTGCAAAGGGAGAAAAAGGACGCGCATCAAGTGCTTTATTAGCAGGATCCTATTTTGGGCCTGTTATCGCTCCAGTAGTAACGATTGCGATTGTTAATATGTTTGGATGGCAAGCTGTATTTTATATTTTTGGTGCAATTGGTATTGTTATTGCATTGTTATGGATAGTCATTGCGAAAGATTTACCAGAACAACATAAGATGGTAAATGAAGCAGAAAAAAGATATATTATGGCAAACCGTGACATTATCAAAATTGAAAAAAATAATGCGCCTTGGAATATATTTTTAAGACGCTTTAGTTTTTACGCATTGGCAGCACAGTATTTTGTTGTGCAATTTGTCGTATCACTATTTTTGATATGGTTACCTACGTATTTAACTGAACAGTACAATGTAAAACTAACTGATCCTGATATGGCATGGGCAGCTGGTGCACCATGGATTGCTATGTTTTTACTTATTCTATGTAGCGGTGCAATTTCTGATAAATTATTACAAAAAGGCAAATCTAGGTTTATTGCAAGAGCAACGATAGCCGTTATTGGATTTGTAGTATTTTGTATTTCATTATTTATGTCAATTCAAACTAACAATTTAGTAGTTAATGTTTTATGGCTATCGTTATGTTTGGGAGGGATTGGTATTGCAACTGGTATGAGTTGGGCAGCAGCAACCGATTTAGGACGTAATTTCTCTGGTTCTGTATCAGGGTGGATGAACTTATGGGGAAATATTGGTGCACTGCTTAGCCCATTGTTAGCAGGTATGTTGGTTGATATTGTAGGTTGGACTGTGACTTTAGAGTTAGTCATTATTCCTGTAATATTTGCAATAGTAATGTGGTTTTTTGTAAAACCAGATCAACCATTAATTATTGAAAAGGATAAATTATAATGTTTGTTAAAGTACGTTTTAGGTAAACAATAAAAGGAAACAAACCATAATCAAGGAGGTCCAGTATATGATTGTAGTAACTGCAGTAATGAAGGTTAATCCCGACCAACGCGATAATTACTTAGCCCTAGTAGAGCGTTTGGTGTTACAAGCGAATAAAGAAGAAGGCGCATTATATTATGCTCACTTTGAAAAAACGGATGAGCCAGATACATTTGCTTTTATAGAAAAATATAAAGATGAAGCGGCTTTACAAGCGCATAATCAATCAGAGCATTTTCAAGTATTTTTTAAAGAAGTTGAACCTTATTTAATTGCAGAACCAGAAATAGAAATCGCTATAAGAAAATAATATATTATCAAAAGACTGTAAACCAATCTCATACGTTTACAGTCTTTTTACATAACTTGTTATGCTTTGTAAGCACAATGTTATTATGCTATGTATTTATATTGTATAATAGTTTGTTGTAAATAATTTTAACAGGTATGACACTTAAAAAGATACTTATATAAGGAGAGAAAAATCATGTTATATCAACATGGGACGCTCGGTACGCTGATGGCAGGATTGCTAGATGGCACAATGAAAATCAATGAAGTTTTAAAACATGGCGATTTAGGCATAGGCACCCTAACAGGATCTGATGGCGAAGTTATTATATTAGATGGTGTTGCATACCATGCTGATGCTCAAGGTAATTTCAAACAATTAAATGGTGATGAGATGACACCATTTTCTACTGTAACACCTTTCAAACCAGATAACCGTTTTGAAGTGAGACATATCACTGATTCAGATACTTTATTAGATAAAGCAATGTATCATGCTAAAAGCAAAAATATATTTTTGGCAGTGAAAATAACTGGGAAATTTGAAAGCGTACATGTCAGAATGATGCCAAAACAAGAGAAACCGTATACGAAATTAATTGAATCAGCAAAGCAACAACCTGAGTATATGTATGATCAAATAGAGGGTACCATTGTTGGTTTTTACGCGCCGCAGCTCTTCCATGGGATCGCAGCCGGTGGTTTCCATTTACATTTTGTAGATGAAAAGAAAACGATAGGTGGACATGTACTAGATTTTGAAATGAACCATGGTGAAATAGAGATAAGCAATATTGAAACTTTAGAGCAACATTTCCCTGTAAACAATCAAGACTTTTTAGAAACAGATGTTGATTATTCGACTGTTCATGAGGATATAAAACAGTCGGAATAAGTGCTCAATAAAATGTAAAGTAGTATTTATTTAACATATTTATTTAAGCGTTTTGTAGGAAACACCCTAGCAGAAATTAATAAAAGTGTTAAAATAGTTTAGTAATCATTAAAAAGAGTGTATATGATTTCGCAATCAATAATTGTAAAAGTTCTGATTTTGTAATGATACTTCCCCTTCATAGATACTTGTGCGCGCTAAAGTAATTTGAGTCATATATTAATGTCTATCGTTTTGAGTGAAAGCAGGTAAAATGCAGTAGTAACTCGTGTTTAGATGCTTCTATCAATAAGCTTTTTTAAAAATCAAATCACCTTTAAGGGGCGGGAATATGAAATCAAATTATAAATTTTAGATTTCTAACCCGCTCTTTTTATGTTTTAGAGAAAACGCAAATCAAATGTAATAATTAAATTAAAAAATAAAAAGGAGATGTGTACCACCATTGATTAAATATTTAAAATCACTTACCAAATTTAATGCTATGAAAATCGATGTTGCTAAAGGTATTAGACAAGGTATATTAATGTTCCTTCCTCTAATGATTGGTTACTTAGTAGGGTATTTTTCAATAGGTCTGCTAATTTCAACTGGTACTTTAGCTCATATTTATGTGTTTGGCGGTACTGCTAAGTCCAAGCTTCGCACTGTCTTCTTAACATCTATTGTATTTGCAATTGCTATGATGCTCGGTACCTTAACAGTCAATCAACCTGTTATATTCGGAATATTGCTGTTAATCGTAGCAGTTGTGCCATACTATGTGTTTAGTTCCTTAAACATTCCGGGCCCATCGTCAACTTTCTTTATTGTAGCATTTAGTTTGCCAATTAATTTACCAGTTGCGCCTGAAGAAGCTGTAACTAGAGGTATAGCGGTATTTATTGGCGGTTTATTAGCAACACTTGTAGTTATCATCGTCATTTTACTATCAAAAGAATCTGCAGAAGTTAAATCCATAAAAAATGATTATAATATTATTAAACAATTGGTTTATAATTTTGATGATCCTAAAGCATTTGCAAAAGTATCACAATTTGCTGTTACTGCGTTTAGAAATACAGATAATCAACTGATTACTGCAAGCTCTGCCAAATCTCAAAAATCTCCAGAATTTCAACGTTTAATATTGCTCCATAATATTGCTCAGGGTATACATTCAGAATTATTAGAATTAAATGAGGAAAACGCACGCCCTTTACCTAAAGAAATTAGAGCGATGGCAGATTACGTGATCAACTTGGTATTTACACATGGTCAGACAAACAAAACATGGACACAACAAGTTGATATAGAAGAAACATACGAAAAACTCGTCGATAACATATTTAAGGTAGATGCTATCATGAATGCGGATGAAAAACGATTAGAACATGAAGTAGACATTCGTGTGCCTATTTATGGACACCGATTAGTTAATAATCTTACTATAGATTCTTTCGTATTTAGAAATACTTTGCGTTATAGCGTTATCATGGCCATTGCTATTTTTATAGCATTAATGTTTGATTTTGATAAGGCATACTGGATTCCGCTTAGTACACATACCGTGTTATTGGGGTCAACAACATTACACAGCTTTGAACGGGCAGGTTCCAGAGGGATTGGCACAATTATTGGAGTTCTAGCACTCTCTTTAATATTACTATCTATGCCACCCGTTCCAGTTGCTATTATACTCTTAGCTGTTGCTGCAGGTATTACAGAAATATTTGTTGGTGCTAATTATTCATTTGCTGTAATATTTATTACAATCCAAGTTATTTTATTAAATGGATTAGCATCTAATCATCTATCTATCTTAATTGCGTTACCACGTATTATTGATGTAATCGTAGGTATACTGATTGCTGTTGTATGTTTACTCGTCATAGGAAGAAAAACAGCTTCATCAATGTTACCTGGCACGCTTGCTAAAGTGGCACGTAATGAAGCAGTCCTCTTCCATTATTTATTCTCAAGTAATAAATATTCGTCAAGAGAACGTGATAAAAAAGAAATGCTACATTTAAGTGTTCAACTTAATAATATGAAACAGATTTACAGTAGTGCAAATGGTGAAGTATTTAGTAATAAAATGGTTATTCAATACTATTATCCTAGTATCTATGCATTGGAAGAAATAAGCTTTATGTTAACGAGAGCTTTAAGCAATGAACAACGTTACCATATTGATGATGAAACAATGGGACAATATTTATTAGTGTTTGAAAACATTGCTAAACATTTTGAAATTGGTTCAAACATTAATGTTGAAGCACTCACAACTTTACCACAATATATGTATATTAGAACTTCTCTAATGAGTATTCAAAGTAATTGTAAAAATGCTAGACAAGAAGTTAAATTATCTTACGCTTAATAGGATATAAAACGTTAGTCTATAATTATTTATAACCAATATCATATTTCAGGGTACAAATATTTATGATGCAAATAAAAGTCACCTCCATATGTCATGGAGGTGACTTTTTGTGTTTAAATAACGACAACGCTATAGTGAAAGACATAATATAGATTCATATGATAAAAGCAATTAAATAAATTTAAAACAATCATATCACTCGGGCTAACTCGGTTGATTTATATAGGATAAGCATTGAAATAAAACGAGGTGAGCCTCACTGTAGTCTGAAATTTAATTAGAATCACTTTGTTCTCTCGCTTTTTGTTCTTCTTCTTGTTTTTTCTCTTGAATATCTTTTTGTGTTTGTTTTTGTTGCTCTTTTGATTGTTGTTGTTCTTCATGTAACTGTTTGTAACGTTGCTTTTGTCTATAACCATAAGTACTTTCAAGTATGAGTGCTTCGTTATTTAATCCTACACCAATTGCACCAGCTACGGTTGAAATAGATGCCGCAAACCAAGCAAGCTTTATATATATTGTTAAATTTGCAGATGTTTTTAATTGTAACGTTTGTCCTAAATAACCCGATGGGAGCACGATTAACGCAGCGATTAAAAATAGTATGAATAGAATAGTATAATAAATCATTACAGAAACAGTTAAAGTCATAGTCGTAGTTAAATTGTATAACGTTGTGATCCTTTTATTATTACTTTCTTTTTTAGATTCCCATAAGCCATGAGCGACAATCATCCAAATCATCATTCCGAATATAGCGGCAAGCATCATCAATAGCAGCCGCCATCCAGCATACGCAAAACTTAAGTTCCACATAGTAGTGAAAATAATACCGAATGCGCCTGTGGTAAATGCAATTGCGACAACGCTACTTAGGCTTTTCAGCATATTGGATGGGTTGTTAGCAAATGTCATGCCACTAACTAAACGAAACATACCTTTGGCTCGAGAAGAGACATAATACTGTGTATGTTGAGAAGTAGTATCTTTAAAATAAACAGTACGCGCTTGTAAATTCGATAAAGGGAATTGAGCATTCATAAGCTGCATGCCCCGATGATGTTCGCTATTTTTTTCTGGATTTTTAAATTCATCGATGGCTTGAAGCGTAGCTAAAATAGAATTTTGAATACGTTTTTTGATAGGACGCCATCCATAAGCAGGTAAAGAAATTAAACTAGCGCCATTTTGTCTATTAATATCAATAGCAACCACCTTTTGTTGTTCAATGACAGGCAAATCAGTGAGCCCAATCGTATATTTCCAATTATTGTTATCTTGGTAGTCAGTGATTTTAGTAAAAATATCATGAACCGTTTCAGCAGAGCCTGTTAAAGGGTCGATGACTGTTTCAACTTTCCACTCAATTGAATTGTCGTATTGGTTGCTGAGTATATTCGGTAAATCTATTTCAAGATTACGTGCAATTTTTTCAGAGATACCTGGCGCGGCAACAATACCTATTTTAGCGACTGTCGTGCTCATTTAATCCCTCCTCGTGGTGTGATTGTTTCTTTCCTTCATAATAATCATCTTGAGCATAGTCACTAGAGTTATTTTCATCTTCTTGTTCTAATGACTTAGCTCTATAATATTGTCTGAAGGAATAAGTTACTCTTTTAATTTTTTCAGCATTTTCAACAGTGGATCCCATAGCACCTGCCAATATACCTAGAGAAGTTATAAACCAGATTAAGTTAATATAATTGAGTACAGTAGGTTCTTTGCTATTTAATGACGTCCAGTTTGAAAACAATTCTGGTGGTACAAATAACAATGTACTTACAGTTAATAGAATATAGAGCGCTATAAAGTTGAAAAATGTAATGGTCGAAAGCGTCGCAAAAGTCGTTATATTATATATAAAGCGATAAAGTTTTTGCGTGTTCGGACTTGGTCGTTCCCATAATTTGTACGAGTATATCAACCAACCAACCATTCCAAAAATAGAAAGAAACATCAATAAAATAAAGCGCCAATAACTATAATCTAAGCTGATATCCCATGGTGTAGAAAAAATGGCTATATAAGTACCTGTAGCAAAAGAAACAGAAATAATTTTTTTAAAATCAAAAATGGCAGACCATGGTTCATTGGCATAAGTCATGCCACAAATTAAATGAAACCAACCTAGTATAGTTGATTTAGCAATAACGCGTGATTTATGATGTGATTTCTTCTCATTAGGAATGACTTCATTAAACTGAGTTAGCTTAAAATATTTGGAATTTAAATCAAATTGATTTTTATCTGGAGTATGCAAGTACTCAATTATAAAAATTAAACATTCTCGTAATTTATTTTTTAATTTAAAAGCACCTAATGCTGGTAGTGATAATAAAGCCGTTTTATTATCAAAATCCACGTCACATAACGCACTTTTGTTTTTAGAAAAATTAGGTAAATCAGTGATACAAATAGTATAATTCCAATTTTTTTGCTTTTTAATATTAGCAGCGATATCTAAGGCTTTATCCATATGTTCAGCAGTACCAATCATAGATGCTATATGCATATCAAACTGCCACTCAACCTCTGAATCAACGTGATTTTTAAAATCCTTTGGGAGTTCAGAATATATTTTGTTGATGAGTTTATGTGGCATGTCAGGAGATGGTATTAACCCGATTGTGACCTTCATGTTAGTTTGACCTCCTTTTTTAACTATTACACTTCCTATAATTAATTCCCGATAAATCAAAGATAAATCATATTGATTTTACAATTCATTAAATTTAAATAGCATAGGATTGATTAGTTTAAACAAAAGGTGGTAAAAGAAAACTAATAAATATAATCAGGAGGTTTTTAATTTATGCCTTGGACTATGGAAGATTACCCACAAAGTTGGAAAAACATGGAGCCCTTAGAACGGAAGAAAGCTATAGATATTGGTAATGCGATGTTAAAGGATGGCTATAAAGAAGAAAATACGATACCAATTGCGACCAAACAAGCAGAAAATTGGTATCAAACGGCTTCTAAAAAAGAATTAGAAGAGTTGAAAAATAAAAAAATTACAGTACATGAAAAAGATGAATCAAGCAATCCAAAATTAAATAATAAGGACGTACATGTGTATTATGAAGACGATGCTTGGAAAATAAAATCAGAAGATGCGAAACAAGCTTCTGATAGCTTTGATAAAAAAGAAGATGCTATGAAACGCGCACGCAATATCGCAGATAATAGAAAAACTGAAATCATTGAACACAAAAAGGATGAGTAATATCAAAAATGACTATGAGCGTGGGCGTTTGAAAGTCACTTAAAGTGTTCGTTCGCATACACGTGTATTTACAGTTGTCTACTGTTAATATGATATGCCCCCTAAGATAATAATTCCTTTATATCTTAGTCTCAATAGTCTAATATTATGGCTGATTTATATACTATTTTATTTTAAATGTATTTTAATTTAGCTATAATATTTATAAAGTGAGAGTTATGGAGGTACGATTTATGTACATTGAACGCAAGCCTACTCTAAATATGGATGATTTAAAAGCAGAATTTAAAGAGAGTTTGGCCTATATAAACAACTACGAAGAAGCATTTGAAATGGTTATCGATTTTGTATCTTTAGAACAATTGTATTCTTCTGCACTTAAAGAAATCAGTACTAAACTTGATATCTTAGATGATCATTTCAAACAAATGTATAAGCATAATCCAATTCATCATATGGAACGCCGAGTCAAAGAAATGAGAAGTTTGATTAAAAAATTAGACCGAAAAGGTTATCCAATTAATACTGAATCAGCTAAAGAGTACATTTTAGACATTGCGGGTATTAGAGTTGTTTGCAATTATATGGATGATATTTATGTAATCGAAGAACTATTGTTAAAACAAGCGGATGTGCAACTTATAAAGCGTAAAGATTATATAAAAACGCCGAAAGGTAACGGTTACAGAAGTTTGCATATTGTAGTCTCAATACCAGTATTTCTAGCTCACTCTGTAGAAAAGGTGCCAGTAGAAATTCAAATTAGAACAATTGGTATGGATATGTGGGCGAGTTTAGAGCACAAGATTCGTTATAAAAATCAAAAGAATACTGAAGATTATAGAGAAGTTCTAAAACAATGTGCAAATGAAATAACGACGGTTGAAAGTAAAATGCAAAATATCCATACTGAAGTTTTTGACAATTAAGTTACTGTCTGAACTAAGGCAAGATTTTTTAACCCAAACTTGTATTCGTTAACTTAAGTTATTTTGTACGATTAAGGTAATAGGTCATCCTGTTACTGTAATCAAATACATTAATGAGCGTGTAATGGTACACATTGAGCTCAATCAAATAATTAATATTAAAAAAGTGGTATGTCTATTCAAATTAGGCATGCCGCTTTTTTTGTGAAATAAAGACGTGAATTTTAAAGTGCAAGCGTTTGCATTTTTGTTGCTTGTATATTAATATACTTGTATACAAGTATATCGAATTGATAATGAGGTGACGGCGCGGTGAAATATTTATATCCAGAACAATGGCTTGAAGGTGTATCTAAAGGTGAAATGATTGCTTCAGAAATACGTTTGAGGATTGTTGATGGGACAATTACGCCAGATACACTGCTGACTGAAAACCAAATCGCTAAAGAATTTAATGTCAGTCGTTCTCCAGTTAGAGACGCGTTTAAGCTACTTAAACAAGATCAATTAATTAATTTAGAGCGTATGGGCGCAGATGTCTTGCCATTTAATGATAATGAAAAGAAAGAACTATATGATCTAAGAATTATGTTAGAATCTTTTGCATTTAATAAAATTAAAGCAAGTAATCACAAACAAATTGTTAAAGAGATGCGAAAACAGCTCGAGATGATGAAAGTTGCTGTGAAATTTGAGGATGCAGAAGCATTTACAGTGCATGATATGAAATTTCATGAAGTAACCATATTAGCTTCAAAGCATCAATACTTGAAAACGTTTTGGAATAACTTAAGGCCAGTGATGGAAGCGCTTATTTTATTATCAATGCGTGAACGTATGAATAAAAAACCTGAAGACTTTGAACGAATCCACCATAATCACGAAGTATTTATTGATGCGATTGCAGATAAAGATGCAACAAAACTTAGAAATGCATTTCATTTGAACTTTGATGACGTTGGGGAAGATATTGATAGTTTTTGGTTAAAATAAGAAGTGATAGTAGGAGGTAAAATCATGAAATATATGATTGGCGTTGATATAGGTACTACAAGTACTAAAGCTGTCCTTTATGATGAAAAAGGACAATTCATAATGAAACATAATATCGGTTATCCTTTACACACACCAAACGTAGAAGTTTCAGAAGAAAATCCTGATGAACTGTTCGATGCCGTGTTAATGACCATCAAATATGTAATGAGAGAAGCGAACATCGATAAAAAAGATTTGAAATTAATTTCATTTAGTGCGCAAATGCATAGTTTGATTGCAATGAACGCGAGTAATGAACGATTAACTGAAAATTTAACATGGGCTGATAACCGTGCGATTAAATACGCAGAAGAAATTAAGGAAAAACACGATGGCGATGCAATATATAGAAGAACAGGTACGCCGATTCATCCTATGTCTCCGTTATCTAAAATATTTTGGATGAAACATGAACAACAAGAAATATATAACCAAACAGCCATATTTGCTGATATCAAGACTTATATTTTTTATCAATTATTTGAAGAGTATGTGATTGATCAATCAATGGCTTCATCAACAGGTATGTTTAATCTTGAAGATTTAGATTGGGATAAAGCGGCTTTAAGATTATTAGGTATTAGTGCATCACAGTTACCTAAAGTTGTTCCAACGACACATATTTTAAAGGGAATGAAACGTCGTTATGCAACATTAATGGGCATAGATGAAGATACACCAATTGTTGTTGGTGCAAGCGATGGTGTACTTTCTAATTTAGGTGTCAACGCTTTTAAAAAAGGAGAAGTTGCTGTCACAATCGGTACTTCAGGCGCAATTAGAACTGTGATAGATCAACCACGCACAGATTACAAGGGAAGAATTTTCTGTTATGTATTAACCGAAAATCATTATGTAATTGGTGGTCCAGTCAATAACGGCGGTGTGGTATTACGTTGGCTACGAGATGAATTATTGGCAAGCGAGGTCGAAACGGCAAAACGTTTAGGTGTCGATCCATATGATGTACTTACTAAAATTGCGAACCGAGTTAAACCGGGTGCAGATGGATTAATATTCCACCCATATTTAGCAGGGGAACGTGCGCCGTTATGGAATGCAGACGCAAGAGGTTCATTTTTTGGCTTAACCTTAACGCACCAAAAAGAACATATGATTAGAGCAGCTTTAGAAGGTGTGCTTTATAACCTTTATACCGTTTATTTAGCTTTGATAGAAGTGATGAACGAAACACCTTCAACAATAAAAGCAACAGGCGGTTTTGCGAAAAGTGAAGTTTGGCGTCAAATGATGGCTGATATCTTTGACACTAATTTAATTGTTCCTGAAAGTTATGAAAGTTCATGTCTAGGCGCTTGCGTGCTTGGTATGAAAGCACTTGGTGAAATTGATGATTTTTCTATTATCGAAGAAATGGTTGGAACTACAAATGATCATAAACCTAATCAAGATAATGTGAAAATTTACCAGAAACTGATTTCAATATTTATCAATTTAAGCCGCTCTTTAGAAGACCGTTATGCTGAAATCGCTACGTTTCAGCGTGAACATATAACTAAAGACAAGGAACAAAAATAGAAAGAGATTAAATAAAAGACAGGCTATAAATAGAACTGAATCATCTAGTTGGGCTAGAGCTATTTATAGCTGTACTTTTAACCATAATAGAAAAATAAAAATTTTAAACACGAAAGTAAGCGTTATCAAAAAGAGAGTCGGTTTGATATCTTTACGATGATGTTTTCAGTGTTGAAAGGGAGAACGATTATGTTTGAAACAATTTGGCCATTAATTACTGTGGTTATAGGGATTGTCGTATTATTATCACTTATTATTTTCTTAAAATTGAATACATTTATTTCACTTATTATTACATCTATTATCACTGCAATTTTACTTGGTATGCCTTTAGATAAAATTATTGAAACCATTGAAAACGGTATGGGTAGTACATTAGGTCATATTGCGTTGATTTTTGGTTTAGGGGCTATATTAGGTAAATTATTAGCTGACGGCGGAGGCGCTACAAGAATTGCTGACACACTTATTAAAAAATTTGGTCATAAACATGTACAATGGGCAATGCTTGTTGCAGCTTTCATTGTAGGTATAGCGCTTTTCTTTGAAGTTGGACTCGTATTATTAATTCCATTAGTATTTACGATAGCTAAACGTGCTAACGTTTCACAATTAAAACTTGGCTTACCAATGGTTGTGGCGTTATCTGTTACACATGGTTTCTTACCACCACATCCAGGTCCAGTGGTTATTGCAAAAGAGTTACAAGCTAACTTAGGACATGTATTACTTTATGGTATTATTATTGCGATTCCAGTTACAATTGTGGCTGGACCATTATTTAATAAAGTAGCACAAAAGATTACACCTTCTGCCTATAGCCGAGAAGGCGACATTTCAGCTTTAGGCGCACAAAAGGAATTTTCAGAATCTGAAATGCCAGGATTTGGAATTAGTTTATTAACTGCAATATCACCAGTTATTTTAATGTTACTAGCCACTATCGTTCAGTTAATAACTGGTAATGAAGAAGCAACGAATGGATTTGAATCATTCATTTACTTTATAGGTACAGCAGGCACAGCAATGTTAATTGCAGTATTATTTGCTATTATTACGATGGGTGTGAAACAAGGTAGAAAAAATTCAGAAATAATGGACTCAGTTTCTAATGCCATCTATCCAATAGGTATGATGATCCTAATTATTGGTGGTGGCGGTACTTTTAAACAAGTACTTATCGACGGCGGAGTTGGTGACACAATAGCTAAAATGTTTGAAGGTACTGAAATGTCACCAATTCTTTTAGCGTGGGTCGTTGCAGCTGTTTTAAGAATTGCCTTAGGTTCATCTACAGTAGCTGCGATTTCATCAACAGGTATTGTGTTACCACTACTACAAGCATCTGATGTTAACGTTGCATTGGTCGTATTAGCGATTGGCGCTGGTAGTGTTATTTTATCTCACGTGAATGACGCAGGTTTCTGGATGTTTAAAGAATATTTCGGTTTAACTGTGAAAGAGACATTTTTAACATGGTCATTACTTGAAACGGTGATTTCTGTTTCAGGACTCGTGTTTATTTTAATACTAAGTATTTTTGTATAATGTCATATTCAGTACAGCAGTATGAATGAATAGTTGTTTTTTAAGTCCTTAACAGTATGATATAGTTAAGGACTTTTTTTAAAAGAAATCATTAATATTGAGAAAAGAGGCGTAAATGATGACAAAATTTGATTTGAATAGTTTTTCTTTAAAAGGCAAGAACGCTATTGTAACGGGGGGCGCGCGTGGATTAGGCATGTATTATACCATTGCTTTAACAATGTATGGTGCAAATGTAACTATCGTCAGTTCATCGACACAATCTTGGGAATATTTAAAGCAAATGGTAAATGATCATGAAGGCAATATAGCATTTATACAACAAGATATCACGAAACAAGGCGCTGCTCAAAAAGTAGTTGATGAAGCGGTAACTACTTGGGGAAATATAGATATTCTTGTCAATAATGCTGGTGTGCAGATTAGAAATAATGTAATAGACTTTAAAGATGAAGATTGGCAAAAAGTAATTGATATCAATTTAAATGCATCTTATTACATGGCTCACGAAGTGGCTAAAGTGATGACGAAACAACAATCAGGAAAAATTATTAATATAGGCTCAATGCAATCCTACCGCGCAGGTAAAAATATTTTTCCATATGCAGCAAGCAAACATGGTGTTGTAGGTATCACGAAAGCTTATGCAGATGCGTTGGCAGAATATAACATTCAAGTTAATGCATTATCTCCAGGTTATATTCGAACAGATATGACAAGAGTATTAGAAGAAGACCCAGTGAGAGGTCCAGAAATTAAAAGTCATATTCCATCTGGCGAGTGGGGTGTGCCTGAAAATTTAATGGGGCCACTTATTTTCCTAGCAAGTGAAGCGTCAGATTATGTTACAGGTGTTTCCCTACCGGTTGATGGTGGATACTTACTTAGATAGTATATTAAAGGAAATAAAAACGTAGATTGCGTTATAGCATTTACTGCTATAGGTCAAACCTATCAATCAAATTAAGGGTTTGTTTCACAAAATACAGTCAACCAAAGGTATTAAAATAAATTAATATGCTTAAAACGCAGGTATATGAAATCAGTCAAAGTTTTTGTGATTTCTAGCCTGCTTTTTTTATATAACAATTGAAAAATAGGTTTGAAGTTTTGGTACATTTGTACCAAAAATATAGTTGTATATGGTATTTCAACATAATTTACAGATAAAATGATAAAATTAGATAATTATAGTGATTTTCAAATCGTAAATATACAGCTATGCTAAGCGTTTGTTTCAAAAAAGCATAATGTGACATCAATATATTACAGTTGAAATTTCACTTAACTTGTATATAGTAGACACAATAAGGGGGGAAATTATGAAAAGAATATTACTTATCGCAAGTGCTTTCATTGGCGTCATTGTAGGTGCTGGTTTTGCTTCCGGGCAAGAAGTACTTCAATATTTTACCAGTTTTGGTATTTTAGGTACTTTAGGTGCGATCATCACTACAGCATTATTCGCTTATGTGGGGATGATGTTAGTATGGTTAGGTAGCCGATTTAACACAGACTCACATAAAAATGTCATACATAATATCACAGGTGGAACATTATTTGGAAAAATACTAGGCTGGGTTATTGATTTAGTCATTATTTTCACTTTATTTGGCGTAGGCGTGGTAATGATTGCAGGTGCAGGCTCAAACTTAAACCAGCAATTTGGACTTCCATCAATCGTCGGTACAATTTTAATGACTATATTGATTATACTTGCAGGTATGTTGCGTGTAGAAGGTGTCGTTAAGGTTATCGGGAATATTACACCTTTTTTAATTTTGTTTATATTAATTATTTCGGTTTATAGTTTCTTAACCACAAACGTGCCATTTGCTGAACTGGATACAATTTCAGATGCTAAACCATCTACATTACCGAATTGGTTTGTAGCAGGTGTCAATTATGCTTCTTTTAATACAGCAGTAGGCGCATCTATGGCAATCGTTATGGGAGGAGCAGAAAAAAATAGCAAACTCGCAGCTGTTGGTGGACTACTAGGTGGTTTAACCTTAGGTGTCATGATTGTATTAAGTCACTTAGCTATTTTCACACAAATTAACATTGTAGGCGACATGGAAATGCCTATGTTAGGCATTGTGAACCATATATCTCCAATACTTGGTGTTATTATGGCAATCGTGATATTTGGCATGATTTTCAATACAGGTTTAGGTATGTTTTACGCATTCGCTACACGATTTACGATAGTAGACTCTATGCGTTTTAAAGTATTCTATACCATTACAGTGCTTGTAGGACTATGCTTAAGTTTTGTAGGCTTTACAGACCTTGTAGCTATTTTCTATCCTTTAATTGGTTATTTAGGTTTAGTTCTCATTTTCGTCCTATTTTATGCACCATTTAAATTGAAATTTGGAAAGAAAAATAAATAAAAAACCATATTGTTATAAACGTTTTAAATCATAATGGTCTATAAAGTGTAAAGAAAAACATTTTTGAAATTTTCTATTAATTTGATACTCTATTCCTTATTATTTAGATATAATACAATTATAAGGAATGGGGTGTTTTTTTATGAATGATGAAGCGCTAGAAATTTTGAAAATGCATGCTTTGCAATTATTAAGTATTCAATTAGAAGGTTATGATATGGATGACATGAAGGGGATTAGTAACCATATCAAGACACCATTTATAAATACAACAAGGAAGCAATTTAAAAACGAATTAAAACATTTTATCGTGCATATGCACAGCAATAAAATTTACCATTATAAAAATAGTTTCAATGTAAGTTTTTTAATTTTCAAATTTAAAAAATACAGACAAGTTTATATTATTGGGCCATATATGGAAAAAAGACCAAATGAACGGCAATGTAATGAAATGTTGCAAAGTATGAACATTAAAATTTCTAAACTATCGATACTGAAACAATATTTATTAAAAGTACCACTATGCCATCATGTTAAAGCACAAAAATGTGTCGTTTAGCAATTCGCTTTTTAAAGAAGAGAAATATTGTTTATGAAACTGTAGATATTGATTTTAGTTTTCATACTAATGAAGCAATATTAGCAGAATCTAAAGCACAAATTGATTACACATTACAAGAAATAGAATATCGTTATCATTTAGAGAATCAGCTACTGACAGCGGTTGAAAATGGTAATGTCGAAGAAGCTTTGTCCATCTTAAATAATATGAATATATCTGTCGCTGGTTTGAGAAGAGTTAAAGACGATATTTCAAATGAGCAATATAAAGCATATTTAATTAATACGTTATGTCGTAAAGCAGGTGAAAAAGCAGGGGTTAGTTTGATTCATATTGATGAAATTTCAGCTAGATTCGCGACTATGATTGATCAAACAATGGATATTGAATTATTAGATGAATTAACGCATTCGATTGTTAAAGCATACGCTGAAAGAGCTATGAAGATAAAAGCAAACGCGTATAGTCCTAAAATAAGTAAAGTGATTCAATATATTGAAAGAAATTTAGATACACATTTAACGTTAGATGAGTTAGCAAATTATGTAGATTTAGCACCGAGTTATTTATCAAGGATTTTTAATCAAGAATGCCATCAGTCACTGTCTCAATTTATTACAACTTTAAGAGTTAAAAAAGGACGCGACTTAATAGCACGCACAAAAATGACTGTATCTGAAGTTTCAAATTATGTTGGTTTTAAAGAACAAAGTTACTTCACTCAATGTTTTAAAAAGCACTATGGTGTGACGCCATTGAAATATCGCATAGAGCATAAAGAATTCTACTAATAAATTTGAGTTAAAAAAACGTAAAAATTAATAATTACAAATAAAATTTGTAAATAAAATTAGAAAAATATCAAAAATATGATAATATCTTTAAAAAAACATTAAAATTAAACCACTTCACATTAAGATAGAGGTATATAATAGGTATCTCGCTCAGGTTAATATACAAAGTAACGTATCAATTTCGATTGGCGTTGTTACAGACTTTAACTATAGTTCAAAATGAAAAGAAATTAAAAAGATAACTACTTAATAATAACAACGTTGTTATTATTTCATTGACTGTTATTATTTTAAAAATATAATAAAAGTAAGCTCTCTATAAATAATGTGTTAAAGATGTAAACACGCGATAATAAAAATCGAATTAATTTATAGGGGTAAAAAAATTTATCTATAGTAGAAAGCGCTTTCAAACTTATGGATGATATAACGATTGAGGGCCACAATCATTAAAACTGACTATGAAATGACAAAGTTAAAGCTCATAACTTTGATTTCGATAGTGGAAAGAGGTAATCCTTATGGTTACAGCGAGATTAAAACCAGCAAATTCTAAGCTGAAAAAATTTAACGAAATCGAATCACCAAAATTAAAATTTAAAGAGAAATTATCTTATGGCTTTGGAGATTTAGGGAATGGACTAATGTTTGATATGGGGCAAATCTATTTGCTGCTCTTTTATACAGATATATTGGGAATTCCATCAGCCATAGGTGGACTGGTATTCTTAGTGGCTAAGTTCTTTGACGCTTTTGTAGATACGGGTGTAGGGACGCTTGTTGACAATCAAAAGAATTTTTCTAAACGTGGGAAGTTTAGACCGTTTATATTATATGGCAGTATTCCATTAGCAATATTAACGGTGCTGACCTTTATTTCTCCAGATATAAGTGAAACAGGTAAGATTATTTGGGCGTTTGGAACATATTTATTATTTAACGCTGCTTATTCTATCGTTAATATTCCTTATGGTTCATTATCTGCTTCAATGACAATCAATGCGGATGACCGTACACAATTATCAGTATTTCGTAATTTAGGTTCGCAAGGTGCAATGTTTATTTCAGGTATTATTATCATTCCTTTAGTGAGTCTTTTTCCTAATCATGCCATCGGATACCCAGTTGCAGTTGGAATTCTTGCGGTTGCGGGTGTGACGCTACATATGTTGTGTTATAAAGGTGTTAAAGAGCGTCATACAGTAGAGCGTCCTCAAATTAAAGGGCTAGGTCGTAAAGCGTTTTTTAATTTACTGAAAAATAGACCATTTATTATCTTAGCCATTTATACTTTATTAACGATTACAGCTTTATTCTTACAACAAGGTGCACAACTGTATTATTACAAAAACGTACTGGGATTCGATAACTTAATTGGTATTGTGAGTACATTGAATTTTATTGTATTAATACCAGCGTTGTTCCTTACAACGTTTTTAAGTAAACGAGTAGGTAAGAAGATGACAGCGATCATCGGTGTAAGTGGTTTTATCATCTTCCAAATATTAAATTTCTCACTATTTTCAGAACAAATCGTACCGTTTTTAATTATTAATACGATTGCACAATTGTTTTTAGTTATTCCAAATACGGTGACATGGGCATTTATTGCAGATGTTGTAGAATATGGACAATGGCAATCAGGGCTAAGATCTGAAGGTATTATTTATGCAAGTTATAGTTTTACAAGAAAAATTTCCCAAGGTTTAGCAGGTTTTATACCAGGGATGGCGTTAACAATTATTGGTTACGTCCCTAATGCGGCTCAGACACCAGATACAATATTTGGTTTGAAAGTTTTATTCTTTGTCGTACCCGCAACAATTTGTTTAATTGCAGTGATCTTATTCTTCTTTGCATATCCACTTACGGATCAGAAGCACAAACAAATTGTTAAAGAATTAGCGCTTAGAGAAGAAATATAGATAATTCACATTTTAATATTATGAGAGGAGCATCGATATGCTATATCCAGTAACGAATGAACACAGAAGCATTATTGATTTAAACGGTATTTGGCAGTTTAAGTTAGAAGGTAATCAGGACACGATAGACGTAACACGACCCTTAAATACTGATTTAGTGATGGCAGTACCGGGTTCGTATAATGACCAAGGCGTGACGACAAACATACGTAATCATGTTGGAAATGTTTGGTATGAAAGAACATTTACGATACCTAAAGTTTTATCAAATGAGCGCATTGTTTTACGGTTTGGTTCAGCAACTCACAAAGCAACTGTTTATATTGATGGCCAAGAAGTTACATCACATCAAGGTGGCTTCTTGCCCTTTGAAGTAGAATTAAATGACCAGTTTTATTCAGGACAGCATCGCTTAACAGTATGTGTAAATAATATATTAGACGAAACCACTTTACCTGTTGGTGACTATAGTGAAACGACAGATAAAGATGGCAATTTAATTAAAAAGAACAAACCTAATTTTGATTTCTTTAACTATGCTGGGCTTCATAGACCTGTTAAAATTTATACAACACCTAGAACGTTTATAGAAGATATTGAAATTATACCAGAGCTTAAAGGCGATATAGCAGAAGTAGGTTATACGGTTGTTACAAATGCCACAGTGGATGAAGTATTAGTTCGATTAATCGATGAAGAAGGTCATATTGTTGCTGAAACATCTGGTTTTAACGGTTCTATTAAAGTAGAGCAACCTCACTTATGGGAACCATTAAATGCTTACTTATATCATTTAGAAGTGACGCTATTAGATAATAATCAAATAATAGATAGTTATGCTGAGCGCTTTGGCATTCGTTCTGTAGAAGTAAAAAAAGGGCAGTTTTTAATTAATAATAGACCATTCTATTTTAAAGGCTTCGGAAAACACGAAGACACATATTACAACGGACGCGGCTTAAATGAAGTTGTAAATGTAATGGACTTTAATCTGATTAAGTGGATTGGTGGTAATTCATTCCGAACGTCTCATTATCCATATTCTGAAGAGATGATGCGGTTAGCAGATGAACAAGGTATTGTAGTAATAGACGAAACAACAGCTGTTGGTGTGCATCTTAACTTTAGCACGATATTGTCTGGTGTTACTTTAAGAAATACTTTTGAAGAAATTGGTACGAAAGAAGCGCATGAATCAGTGATTAAAGGGTTAATCGAACGTGATAAAAATCATGCTTGTGTAGTCATGTGGTCCATTGCTAATGAGCCTGCTTCTACCGAAGCGGGGGCAAAAGCATATTTTGAACCGTTAGTTCATTTAGCGCGTGCATGTGACCCGCAACACCGACCAGTCACAATAGTTACCATATTAACTTCGCAACCAGACACATGCCAAGTACAAGATTTAGTAGATGTACTATGTCTGAATAGATATTATGGATGGTATACACAAACAGGTGATTTGGTAGCAGCTAAAGAAGCCCTGAGAACAGAATTAGATGGATGGACTGAAAAACAACCAGATAAACCGATTATGTTTACGGAATATGGAGCGGATACGGTAGCGGGGATACATGCAATTAGTGATGAATTATTTACTGAAGAGTATCAAGTTCGATATTATGAAGCAAACCACGAAGTAATAGATGAATATCCGCAGTTTATTGGTGAACAAACATGGAATTTTGCAGATTTTGAAACATCTACGGATATTATCAGAGTTCAAGGAAATAAGAAAGGTATCTTCACACGTGAACGACGTCCTAAAGCAGTGGCGCATTACTTTAAAAAGCGTTGGGAAAATATACCTGATTTTGGTTATAAATCATAAGTTACCGCACTCAATAAAAATAAATATTATCATAATCACCCCAAATTTTGTTATTAGCCGTAAAATTGGAGGTGGTTTTTATTTAATGAAATTGTGAAATATATAATATAACTAAAATTAAGATGAAACAATCCCTTCAAAGTTTTCACTTATTGTGTGTACTCTGAAAGGATTATTATTTTTTGATAATTTTATTTTTTCATGATAACAGGTATAATGGGTTATAATTTTGCTTGCCATTTGTCTGTCCATACTAAGTCGTTATAGGCGCCTTTGAATTCGCTCTCGCCCATGATTTTATCAATAGTTTGTTTGATTGTTTCATGATTTGAATGGTATGCGTTAATATATGCCTTAACCATTGTTGCATCGTGTAGATGTGTAGTGAAATTAGTTGAAACAAACACAGTTGGCACTTCATGTACGTACCATGGAATTTCATTACTCATGGCAGTGCCCCACTTGATACGGTAGTTGTTTTCTGCTGCATAGCCAATAATATTTGCAAATACTAAAGCTGCATCTACGTTGTTGCGGTATGCTAGCGTTTTGCCTTTAATACGTGTGGAACCGTCATTTAATGTGACGTTGAACCCTCGAGATTCAAGTTCTTTAATAATATCGTCTGCTACGTTGTTAGCAGATTTGTAAATGCCGTCTTTTTCACCTTCAATGACATAAAGCATAATATTTTTATGCGTTTCAGGACGGATAGGTAATTGGTTTAAAGTATTTTTTACAAGCGTAATACCTAGATCTGCAGCTTCTGCACGCATTTCCAAATGTTCCGTACAACCGATGATATCCAACGCTTCTTTAGGTTGAATAATTGAACCATCTTTTTGTTTTTTATGAAGGCTCAACTGTGCTTTTAACCCTAGTACGCGTCGTACTGCGTCATTTAACCGTTCTTCAGTAATAACGCCTTTCTCATAGCCTTTAAGCATGAATTGATAATCTTCTTCTAAATCATTAAAAAATAAGAACATATCACAACCGGAAGCAATTGCTAATGGGACGTAATCTTCACGGCGCATGGAAGCGGTCATACCGAGCATGTGACTTGCATCGGTAACGACTAAACCATTAAATTTCATGTCATCTTTTAATAAGTCAGTGATGAGCTCAGAAGAAAGCGTTGCAGGTAAGATATCTTTATCTTCAAGATTAGGGTTTAATTTTTTCGAATAGGCAGGTTGTGCGATATGACCAGCCATAATCATTTGTACACCACGATCGATATGATGTTGATAAACTTTACGGAAGCTATCATCCCATTCTTGTGTTGTTAATTCATTTACGCCAAGCACTAAGTGTTGATCACGTTCTTCTGTACCGTCACCTGGGAAGTGCTTAATACACGTGATCATGTTACGTTCAGCGTTAAAACCGTCTATAAATGCGCTTGAATATTTAATCACTGTTTCAGCATCTGTGCCATATGAACGTGTATTAACAATCGTATTACGCCAATTTTTTAGAATATCAACACAAGGATCGAAGTTAATGTGCACTCCTAATGCAGAAGATTCACGTGCCGATACTAGGCCAGCGTTATAGGCAACTTTTGTATCTTGTGCTGCTTCACATTGTGCAGCACTTGCTATGTAGGTACCGTCTTTACATGCCCCATTACCACCTGAATCACAGTTTGCTGCTACAAGTACGGGCACTTTTGTATGCTTTTGTAAGTCATTAAGTAAGTGTTGCACATCTTCTTTATTGCCACCTTCATAACGTGCGCCTCCAATATGGTAGCGTTTAAGCACATCTTCGTTAGTTAAGTCGGCGTCGTAGAACTTTTTTCCACCTTCTAATGAAAATAAATTAAAAAATAGCTGACCTATTTTTTCTTCATCTGTTAAATTGTTAAGTGTTTCTTCCACCCATGTTATCTGATCCGTATTTAAATAATATGGTGCTGCTGTTAAATCTACTTTAACCATAATTTATTCCTCTCCTTCAAAATTATTGAAAAATAAATCTTTTAATGCTTCTTGTATCTCTTGGTTGAACTTACCTTCTTTAAATAATTTTAGATATTTATTGTTGAAATCGAGCCAAGATTGGTTTTCATGGCCTGCAAGTATCGGATAAAAGTACATATTATGTGATTGAGCTGCTTCTAAATCGCCTTTAGCATCTCCTAACATAATGATGTCTTCTAAATTATAATGCTGCTTTAATTGTGCTAAACAGTATTCTTTTGTGCCTGCTTCTTGTGCAAACATACCGCTTAAATAGGGCGTAAGCTTGTAAGTTTCCCATTCATATTCTACTGCTGATAAATTTGCAGACGATACGATTGCGATATCAGCAAAAGTTGAAGCACTTTGCAACGATTCCTGTACATATTTAAACGGGCCTATGCTTGGTAATGTTTTGATTATAGCGTTGACGTTATGCGACCAAGAGAGTGCTTTTTTTAATCCGATTTGGTTAGGATTCGCTTGTATCGCTTCTTCCAATGCAGGATTAGAGAAGGCATGTGTTGTTTGGACCCAATGCTTAATATCTTTGTATCCCTCAATGTTTATACCTTGTTCAACAAGTTCACTTAACATACGTTCTAATCCTCTAAAACGATTAATACCTCTAGTGATTTCATATAAATTTAAATCATTCCATCGTTTTAATAGTTCAGACTGGATATTTTCTAACTGCCATTCTGCAACAAGTGCAGGGCCGAATGCACGCTCGTGTTTTATTGTCATAGAATCAATAGCGCATCCGTCTGAATCAACACAAATTAGTTTTTTGAACTTAGGTTGGTAGTTCGGTAAAGAATCAATCATTTTAAATGTTCCTCTCAAATAAAATTACAATCATTATGATTATTTAATTAAAGATATAGACACGCACTTTCTTTATATTCATTGAATAATAGATAAGCTATGTATGTTACATACTCAAAGAAATGAATTAATAATGGTTTGCTTCAAGTGTGAAACGACAATTCGCTGTGAAGGTTAAAATATAATAAAGCGCTTTCTTTATACTGTTAAAGTTAGCACGCATATTTAAAAAAAACTAGCCATTTCCTCGGGAAATAGTGATTAAATTCACAAAGTTGTCAGTTTATGACATTTTTTTATAAAAAAAGTCATTTTATTTATAAAATACATCGAATATACCAAAAATAGTCGCCATATAGGTTGTAGGAAACAACATTTATTTAAGAAAATATTGTTTAACTATGCATTGTGAAAAAATATACAAATATATAGTACTATCAACACTTTTCAAGTTATTATGGCGAGCGAATGCGTATTGAAATAAATGAAGCAAAGTTATGTATACATACTATAGTAATTGACTAGAATTAGATAAAAAATATAATTAAATTGAGCGATGTAAATAAAACGAAGAGGAGCAGCAGCATGGAAAAGACACGTATTTTACAACAAATGAACGATAATTATCTGGTTGCAGTTGTCCGAGGGAATTCCAGTGAAGACGCAATATTAAAAAGCGAAAAAATAATTGAAGGTGGTATTCTGAATATAGAAATAACGTTTACAACACCTTATGCAGAATTGGCTATTAAAGCATTAACAAAGAAGTTTAACAAAGAAGTTGTTATTGGTGCAGGTACAGTATTAGACGCAGTAACAGCACGTATAGCCATTATGAATGGTGCGCGTTACGTTGTTAGCCCACATTTCGATGTACAAGTAGCTCATATATGTCATTTATACCAAATTCCTTATTTACCTGGGTGTAGTTCAGTAACAGAAATTACAAACGCACTTCAACATGGTGTTGAAGTCGTTAAATTGTTCCCTGGTAACCTACTAGGGGCTAAATTTATAAGAGATGTCCACGGTCCGTTACCACAAGCGAAAATGATGCCGTCCGGTGGTATTTCGTTAGAAAATATGGAACAGTGGTATAATAATGGCGCCTTTGCAATCGGTATTGGTAGTGCTTTAACCCGAAATGTTAAAGAAGGCGAAGAAGATATCATTGTGGCCCAAACACGTGAATTTGTACAGAAATTTCAATCAATACGACATAAGTAGCATGCGCGTCATCACATTCCAAATCATAGTACGAACGCTAAGCTATCACTTATTCAAAATAGAACGAGTAGTCTTATTTGATATGAGTAATACAAATATAAATCTAGTCTCTAGGTGATTTGCGACAGTCAGAATTATCATTAACGTGTGTTTTGTAAACAACCCAGTAGACAGTCATACAGATAGTAAATGTACATAAATTAAAAAATATTGATGTGCTGTCGGTTGTTAACATTATCGTTTCAATTGGAGATTGTTAAAGGGTGAACGAAACAAAAATGAGTTTGCATATAGAGTAGAAAAAATTTTAGCACTATTAGAAAACGTTTACATTAATTACTTTTCTAAGAAAAAAGATGATATATACCCATGATATGTTTGGTTTAGCAATTGAAATTTGTACGAGATCAGTAGATTTGAGGAAACGATTTATATAAGAATGAAAGGGTTTGGTATAGAAATGTGAATCCAATGAGATATGCATCTATGTTTTATAAACATAGTGTGACAGTTTATAACTAAAGTGTTTTTAATCGCATGACATGAACAATAATAGGCAACCACGATATTAAACGATTAGGGAGAGATAGGTTATGGTTTCTAAAACATCCGAGCAAGCACATTCAACTCAAAGTAGACTTGAAAACATAGCTACACCCAAACTGAAATTTAAAGAAAAACTATCATACGGTTTGGGAGATCTAGGGAACGGTATGATGTTCGATATGGGGCAAATTTATTTATTAAAATTTTTTACAGATATATTAGGGATATCTGCATTCTATGGAGGATTGGTTTTCCTAGTGTCTAAAATATTTGATGCTTTTGTAGATACAGGTGTAGGCACTTATATAGATTCTAGAACCAATATCGGCAAACGCGGTAAATTCAGGCCCTTTATACTTTATGGAACAGTGCCTCTAGCAATTTGTACAGTTTTATCATTTATTTCACCTCATTTAGATCAAACTGGAAAAGTCATTTGGGCATTTGCTACGTATATGTTATTTAACGCAGCGTATTCTTGCGTGAATATACCTTATGGTTCACTTTCAGCATCCATGACAGTTAATTCAGAAGATAGAACGCAACTATCTGTATATAGAAATTTAGGTTCACAAGCTGCATTGTTTGTTGCTGGCATTGTGGTAATTCCTTTAGTTAATCAATTTCCAAACCACGCGATTGGTTATCCTGTAGCAGTAGCAATACTGGCAGTAGTTGGCGTTATTTTGCATTTAATTTGTTATAAAAATGTTAAGGAAAGACACGTCATTCAAAGACCGAAACAAAAAGGATTAGGGAAAAAAGCTTTCTTGAGTGTTTTGAACAACGGTGCCTTTGCAATCTTGGCAATTTATACATTATTAACGATTATGGCGATGTTTTTGAAACAGTCATCTCAATTGTATTACTTCCAGTATGTGATGGACGCACCTAATTTAGTAGGATTAGTTAGTACTTTGAATTTTATTGTTTTAATACCAGCGTTATTTTTAACAACATTGTTAAGTAAAAGCGTTGGTAAAAAGATGACCGCTATTATAGGTATCGGTGGGTTTGTAATTTGTGAGTTTTTGAATTTTATATACTTTGGGGGTCATCTTACTACTTTCTTAATTGTAAACACAATCTCTTCATTCTTTCTCGTGATTCCTAACACAGTGACATGGGCTTTCATTGCCGATGTTGTAGAGTATGGACAATGGAAATCTGGCATTCGTTCTGAAGGGATTACATATTCAAGCTATAGTTTCACACGTAAGATTTCGCAAGCGTTAGCTGGGTTTATTCCAGGTGTTGCACTGACAATGATAGGATATCAACCGAATGTTGCCCAATCAGCGGAAACGTTAACTGGTCTTAAAATATTATTTTTTGGTGTGCCTGGCGTAGGATGTTTAATTGCATTACTTATATTCCTGTTTGGCTATCCATTAACAGATAAACGTCACAAACAAATTGTTAAAGAACTCGCTTTAAGAGAAGAAATTTAATGAAATGAAAGGAAATAAAAATACTATGACATCATTTATCACTGAAACATTTATGTTGCACAATGAGACAGCAAAATCATTGTATTAAAATTATGCTAAAGATATGCCTATTTATGATTACCATTGTCATTTAGATCCTAAGCAAATTAGCGATAACAGACACTTCGATAATATTACAGAATTATGGTTAGGTGGAGACCATTATAAATGGAGAGCCATGAGAGCTCAAGGCATTAATGAATACTATATTACAGGCGATGCACACCCCAGAGAAAAGTTTAGAAAATGGGCACAAACGTTAGAAAATGCTGTAGCGAACCCATTATACCATTGGTCTCATTTAGAACTTGCAATGTATTTTAATGTACATGAAGTTTTAAACGAAGCAAATGCTGACCGTATTTATGATGAAGTGAACCAATATTTAAAAGAAAACCACGTGACGACACAAACATTAATTACACAGTCTAATGTACAATTAATTTGTACAACGGATAATCCTACAGATGATTTAGCGTACCATGATGAAATCAAAGCTCAAACAAAATTTAAGACAACAGTATTACCTGCCTTTAGACCAGATGTTGCTTTTAAAATAGGTGAAAAAGCATTTGTCACATTTATTGACACATTGAGCGCATTGACACAACCCATTCGTGATGTTTCAACATTTATAGATGCATTGGAGCAAAGGATAGTATATTTTCATAGTAAAGGCGGACGACTAGCAGATCATGGACTGAATACATTAGAATATCAACCTTACACTGAACAGGAAATTCAAGACATATTTAAAAAAGGTCAAGTAGGGGAAATTGTAACATCGTACGAAAATGCCCAATTCCAAACCTTTTTATTAAACGAATTAAGTAAATTTTACGCCGAAAGAGAATGGGTTATGCAGATACATTTTGGCGCAATACGAAATAATAATAGTCAAGGATTTGAAGAAATAGGTCCAGATACTGGATTTGATTCCATTCGTGATCAACAAAACTTAGCATTCAATTTAAATCATTTGCTCAATATGATGGCATCCGAAGGTCATTTACCTAAAACAATACTTTATAATTTGAACCCAATGTTTAATGACATTATAGGTTCAACAATTGCAAATTTCCAAAACGAACCAGGCATCCAAAGTAAGATACAACACGGTGCAGGATGGTGGTTTAATGATACAAAACGCGGCATGTTAAATCAGATGACTTCACTCGCCGATCAAGGGTTATTAATGCACTTTGTTGGCATGTTAACAGATTCAAGAAGCTTTATTTCATATTCGAGACATGATTATTTCCGTAGAATCTTATGTACATTTATAGGGAATTTAGTAGAAATTGGTGAAATTCCAAATGATCCAATGTTACTCAAAAAATTAATAGAAAATATTTGTTACAACAATGCATATTATTATTTTAAATTAATTTGAAAAGGAGCTGCTATTTGTTATGAAAATGACGTTTAGATGGTACGGGAAAGATGATCCAATCAGTTTAGAGTATATTAAGCAAATCCCAGGTGTGAGAGGTATTGTTAGTGCGATTTACGATATTCCAGTAGGTGATGTATGGTCATTTGAAAAAATAAGCGCTTTGAAAAAAGAAATTGAATCAGCAGACTTAGAACTTTCAGTGATAGAAAGTGTACCAGTACATGAAGATATTAAATTAGGTAAACCGACTAGAGATCAATATATTGAAAATTATTGTCAAACCCTACGTAACCTAGGAAAAGCCGGTATCAAAGTAGTTTGCTACAATTTTATGCCTGTCTTTGACTGGACACGATCTCAATTAGATTATCGGTTAGAAGATGGTTCTACAGCACTGATATATAATGAATATGACATTGCTAAAATGGACCCACTAAAAGGAGAATTATCATTGCCTGGTTGGGATTCAAGTTATTCTAAAGAAGATTTGGCGTCTCTTTTTGAGGCGTATAAAGTGATAGATGAAGAAAAATTATGGGAACATTTAGCATATTTTATAAATAAAGTAATCCCAGTAGCAGAAGAAGAAGACATATTAATGGCCATTCATCCAGATGACCCACCTTGGAATATATTTGGCTTACCAAGAATTATAACGAGTAAGGCAAATCTAGAACGTTTTATTCAATTACATCCTTCAAAACATAATGGTTTAACGATGTGTTCCGGATCGCTAGGTTCAGATAAGAAAAATGATTTTCCAGATATGCTAACCTATTTTGGTAAAAAAGGGCGCGTACATTTCGTTCACGCGCGTAATGTGAAATTAGTTGGAGATAAATCATTCCAAGAGTCTGCACACTTATCTGAAGAGGGATCAATCGATATGTATAAAGTTATTAAAGCATTACATGATTTTGAGTATGAAGGGCCCATTCGGCCTGACCATGGACGCATGATTTGGGGAGAAATAGGCAAGCCTGGATATGGTTTATATGATCGCGCTCTAGGTGCAACATATTTAAATGGTTTATATGAAGCAATACAAAAAAGCAATCAAGTATAAGGAGGCTGTTACATGCTACCATTTAAAGTAGACTTAACGTATAAAACAGTTGTGATAACAAGTGGCGCCGACGTTATCGGAAGTAAATGATCAAAATCCTTAGCAAAATGTGGTGCTAATGTCGCAATCATTAATCATTGGTATGAATCAAGAAAAAGGTGAAGCAGTAGCCAAACGCATTGAAGGTATGGGAGGTAAAGCAATATTCATTGTTGCTAATGTTATAGACAAAAAAGCAGTAGAAAAAGCTAAGACAATCGTCCACAATACATTTGGCAAGATAGATATTTTGATTAATGGCGCTGGGGAGAACCACCCCTAGGTATCACAGACGATGAGCGATACGATGTCAACAGTCAAAAAGATTTGAAAACATTTTTTTGATTTAGATGAACAATCTCTAGGTTTCATCTTCGATTTAAATTTTATAGGTACATTTATTCCATCACAAGTGTTTGCACAAGATATGATAGATAAAGAAGGCCCAGTAATGATTAACATTTCATCTTTGAACGCGTTTAGCCCTTTAACTAAAATACCGGCATACAGTGGTGCTAAAACTGCAGTAAGTAATTTCACCCAATGGCTAAGTGTTTATTTCTCACAAACGAATATAAGCGTTAATGCGATTGCACCTGGATTTTTATTAACAGATCAAAATAAATCACTACGCTTAAATAAAGATGGAACTTATACAGAGCGTTCTCAAAAAATATTGAACGCAACACCTATGAAAAGGTTTGGGCAACCCGATGAATTGATAGGCGCATTATTATTTTTAATAAGTAAGCCAGCCTCTAGTTTTGTTAATGGTGTTGTCTTACCCGTAGATGGCGAATTTAATGCATATTCAGGCGTCTAAATAAACTTTAGAATGTAAAAGATAGAACTTGTATATAAATTGTATAAGTGCGAACTGAGCATAACCGCAGATGCGTTCAAAAAATGATAAAGCATAAATCATTTTTTATGAACACCTATGAAAGACCTAACAAAAGTATTTTTAGCATTAAGGAAATTAAGATTGTCAATCTGAATGGTCGCTAAAAAAAGAGAAAAAGATGAAAAGTGATAAATTTGTGAAATGAATCACAAAAACCTTTTAATTCTTAATATTATAGATTATGATAAGAGTGTAGAAGATACCAATGCTTAACGAAAGAAAAAATACGGAGTGATTATTAAATGAGAAAAGTAATTGAAGAAGTCATTTTTTCAAATGAAAGCAGTTATGAAATTTACACTCGTACGGGTGTGAACCAAGGTATTATCAATGATATTAAAGATGGATACAGAAGTATTGATTATATAGCTTATATTGATGCAGAAAAAATATACAACTATGGTTTAGAAAAAAAGCTACTAGTCAATAATTAATATGCTGTATTCATCTAGCAGTATTGAAGTTGAATACACGTATCTTTCATCGTATGATTTGTATTCAACTTCATGCATATTTTTCTCCCTAGTATCATCTTTCATGATTTATTTAGAGCCCTTAAAAAATAGAAAAGCCTATGTTACTGTTCATTTAGTAATGTAGGCTTTTCTTGTATTATATGTCGTTTAAGTTCATGTAACGTTTTTAATGTTAAACATAAGCTTTAAAGTTATGTTTGATTTCATTATAGTCATAAACAGCATTATACATACGCATTCGAATGTGATCTTCTGAAGCGTATGGAATGCGTAACTTATCACTTTCGTTTACAAACTTGCGGAATTCACGTTCTAATTGTTGTCGTTTAGTTAATGATAGTTTAAGCCAATCTTCTTTAACAAATAATTGTTCAAAGCGGAAACTAAAACTGGTTCTATCAATGGATTGTCTTAATTGTGTGATGCTGTCTTCAAAGTCCATAATAACCCCTCCTTAACGATATGATGAAATAATGATTAAGATATGTATTATATACCCACTTTATAATTAATTATGAAATATAGCAAGTGCTTCTTAATAAGATGAATTTTTGTTTTTGTAAGCGGTTACCCATGGTAGAATACATGTGAATAGGGTAATTTAGTAATATAAATAATAATGAAATGAAAGGAAGATTAAATGGTTGAAATAGAAAATAAAGTTGCAATCGTTACTGGCGCAAGCAGTGGTATAGGTGCTAGTATAGCAGAGGAATTAGCTAATAAGGGTGTACAAGTATTATTATCTGGACGTAACGAAACACGACTTAAAGATGTTGCTGATCATATTCGTTCTAAGGAGAATGCTACACATATTGACTTATTAACAGTCGACGTAACACAACAAAACGATGTAGCGCGTTTAGTTCAGTATGCAAAGGATAAGTTTGGTCATGTAGATATCTTGGTTAATAGCGCAGGACAAATGCTTTCTTCCGCTATTTCTGAAGGTGATGTAACCGCGTGGGATTCAATGATTGATGTAAACGTAAAAGGCACCTTATATGGTATTAATGCAGTCTTGCCAACTTTCTTACAACAATCCAGTGGACATATTATTAATATTGCTTCTATTTCTGGTTTTGAAGTCACGAAATCGAGTACAATTTACAGTGCTACAAAAGTAGCTGTACATACGATTACGCAAGGATTAGAAAAGGAATTAGCTAAAACAGGCGTTCGCGTTACGAGCATATCTCCTGGCATGGTGGATACACCTTTAAGCGGAGATACAGATTGGGGAGGACGTAAGAAATTAGACCCTCAAAATATTGCAGAAGCAGTAGTTTATGCATTACAACAACCAAGCCATGTGAATGTAAATGAAATAACAGTTAGGCCAGTTTAAGCTATTTTTCTGATGCCTTTGGATATCATTCGGCAAATTAGACATGTATATCGTCCACGGAAAGTAGGAAGACAATGAATTTTAGGTATCTTAATATCAATGATGTAGAAGCATATCGTTCACTTCGTTTGAAATCACTTCAAACGGATCCTAGAGGGTTTGCATCAACGTATCAACGAGAAATTAATTTCCCCATTGAAAATTTTAAAAAAAGGTTAGTTTGTACTTCTACCCATTTTACGATAGGTGCGTTTGATGGCGGAAAATTGGTTTGTTTTGCAACTTTTTATAGCGAAACCTTAAATAAAATTAAGCATAAAGGTAATTTAGTCGGGGTTTACTGTGACCCAAATTATAGAAAGTTAGGCATCACGCAACAATTAATTCAAAAAATAATTGATGTTGTGACTGAACAAGGTTTAATTAAAACGATAAACTTATCAGTACTTTCGGAAAATAACGCTGCTATTTCATTGTATAAAAAATTAGGTTTTAGCAAATATGGTGTAGAACCTAAAGCGCTATACGATGGTACTATTTATTACGATGAAGATTTAATGATATTGGAACTGTAGTTTAAAGTTATTTACTTTTAATAAGAGATAAAAAACATAATAACAGATGAAATTAAACTAGGCTAGGACATTAATTAAATGTCTTAGCCTGAATTTTTGTTATATGCTGTAAATGCCTAATTTGAAATATGTATATGAGATATAGCCTCTTTACTAGACAGTAGTATAATAATGCAATTACATGCCTACGCTTATTGTATTGCGGTAATATATTATATAGCTGTACATTATAGTGAATTGGTGAAAGATTTTTATTTCAGTGATTTATGTTAAGTATCATAATATGAAAAGTTAATTTACTAAATAACGTCTATATAATAAACATGAAATTATTACATAACTATTATTTTAAAAATAATAATAATTAAGTTGATATTGATAATCGTTTTCAATTATAATGAAAGTAATATATTATGAAAGAGGTCATTATTTTGAAAAGAATTTTAATTACAATGTTATGTTTAATATTATTTTTAGCAGCATGCGGCAACGGGGATGATTCAAGTAAGTCCAATTCTAAAGAGGACAAAGGTACAAAATCCTATACTACGGATGATGGTAGTAAAGTTAAAATACCAAAAAACCCTAAAAGGGTATTAGTATTAACTGCCAATTATGGCAATTTTAAAAAATTAGGTGTTAAACCTATTGCGATAACGAGTGTTTTTCCTGATTCTAAATATTTAAATATGGATAAAATTAAAAAGATTGACCCAGAGGACGTTGAAGCGGCAGCCAAATTGAAACCAGATTTAATCATTACATATAAAGAAAATAAAAATAATAAAAAGTTATCGAAAATAGCACCAACTGTGCCACTTAAAGTTCAAAATATGGATTACAAAGATACACATATCGAAATAGGGAAGTTAGTCAATCAAGAAGCAAAAGCTAAAAAACAAGCCGACAAGCTTTCGAAAAAATTAGCGGAAGATGGTAAAGCAATCCAATCACATATCGGTGAAGATAAAACATTTTCAATTATGGATATCCAAGCTAAAGATATTTACCAATTCGGTCCCAGGTTTGGGCGGGGTAGTGAAGCAATATACGAAGGGTTTGGCTTAAAAGAAGATCCTGAAGCTAAAGAAGTGATGCCAAAAGAAAAATACATGAAAGTGCCAAAAGAAAAATTCAATGAATACTCAGGTGATTATTTATTAGTACCAACTGAAGATGGCCAAAAACCGAATAATAACTTTGTAAACTCTGATATATGGCATAACAATAAAGCTGTAAAAAATGATAATGTCATTTTTTATCCAATGGACGAAGCTATTTATGCAGACTTGATTTCTGTCGAAAAACAAGCAGAATTATTTAAAAAAGAACTTATGAAGTCATAATGATTATTTAAAAACTTGTATTTATATCGATAAAATAAAGCAGGAGTGATTGCGTGAAATTCACAAAATCACTCCTGCTTTTATGTTCAATAAAGATATATTCAAAGTAATTGAATTACCAATCTTTAATATCTGAACGTTCTCCTTTAAAGTTATTTGGTACTTGATGCCGTTGTGCAAGCACCGCTTCAACATCTTTAAATTCTATATTTAAAGCATGTAATAGTACGAAAAGGTGGTACATTAAATCGGCAGTTTCGTTTGTCACTTCTTGGTGATCAGATTTCATCGCACCGATGACAACTTCAAATGCTTCTTCACCAAATTTTTTAGTTATTTTTTCCAAACCTTCGTTTAACAAATATTGCGTATACGAATTTTCTTTATGAGATGCTGCGCTATCGCTCACGGCATCTTCTAATTGTTGTATATAAAACGGTACATCAGTATTGAAACAGCTTTGACTACCAGTATGACAAGTGGGGCCATTTGGTATTACATCAATTAGTAAAGTGTCTTGATCACAGTCTAAATGAATATCTTGCACAACTTGTGTATGGCCAGATGCTTCACCTTTAGTCCATAAGCGCTCTTTAGAACGAGAATAAAAACAAACTAATCCATGAGTGACTGTTTTGTTATAAGCTGCTTCATTCATATATCCAAGCATCAGTACTTGTTTCGTATTGACATCTTGTAATATTGCGGGTATAAGCCCTTTACTAAAATCTGGTTGTTGAGTCATCTAATTGGGATACCTCCTTGTGCCATTGTTTGTTTGATTTCATCTACCGTCGTTTCTTTATCATGTAGTATACTAGCAGCTAGTCCTGCTGATACATTAGTTTGTTTAAACAAGTCAACAAAATGTTTTGGTGTTCCACCGCCGCCTGAAGCAATAATGGGGATATTAACAAGTTGCTCAATTTCATGTAAGTGTTTGACATCAAAGCCTTGTTTCATACCATCATGCGTCATACTGGTAATTAAAAGCTCTCCAGCACCTAGTGACTCGACTTCTTGAACCCAATCATACACACGTTTGTCTGTACGTTTTTTTCCACCATGTGTATAACAAAAATAATCATTTAACTCACTGTCAAAGTTACTATCAATTGCTATACATATACATTGGCTACCAAATTTTTCACTAGCTTGCTTAATAAAGTTAGGGTGATTTAATGCACTCGAGTTGAGAGAGACTTTATCAGCACCATGGTTTAACAATTGAGAAATGTCATCGATTGTGGATATACCGCCACCGACAGTCAACGGGATGAAAAGTTTTTCAGCAGTTTCTTCAATTACATCTAGCATGAGCCCGTGTCCGGCTTCCGTACGAGATATGTCTAAAAAGACTAACTCATCCGCGCCTTGCTCATTGTAATAAAGTGCGTAATCAACAGGATTACCAATATCGCGTAAGCCTTTAAATTGTATGCCTTTGACAACACGCCCATCTTTAACATCTAAACAGGGTATAATTCTTTTTTTAATCATGATAACCCCTCCCAAAAATCAGCGTTATGCGCGGACTTACCAACGATTGCAGCATAGACACCAGCATTTTCTAATTGTGTTAAATCTTGTTGATGACGAATACCACCAGAAGCGATAACAGGTTTTTGAGTTGCTTTTACGAGTTGAGCAGTTATTTCAAAATTGGGCCCGGATAAGCGGCCGTCTTTAGAAATATCGGTATAAATGATACCGCCTAAGGGCAGCGACTCAATTTGTTTAACTAAATCAAATAAATCCAATTGTGCATCTTGTTCCCAACCATTTATTTTCACTTCACGATGATAAGCGTCTACCGAAAGATACAGTTGGTTTGGATATTCATGAGCCATTTCAGTTAACCAATCCATATCTTGAATGCCTTTAGTCCCTATAATACAATAGTCAATGCCATCAGCTAGGTAGGCATCTATAGTTTCATGACTACGGATTCCACCACCGACTTCCATAGGTTTATTTGTTAAGGTTCTTAGGTGTTTAATGTAGTTTTTTTCAATTGAGGTTTGTTGCTTTGCGCCGATTAAATCAACGATGTGAATACGATTGACACAGTTAAATTGATTGTAAAAAGTAATGCTTTCTTCAGCGCTACGTGTCATTCTTTCTTCTGAATCATATTTTCCTTCTGTTAGCCTTACACTTGTTGCATTGATTAAATCAATTGCTGGCCAAATTTTAATCATTTAAGAAACCGCCTTTCAAAGCTTGGTTAAGTATAGCCAAACCACCTTCGCCACTTTTTTCTGGATGGAATTGGATGCCGATATAATTTTTATATTGGACGACTGCCGGAATTAATGCGCCATAATCTGCATAAGCAATCACGTGTTCAGACATTTCAGCTTGGTATGAGTGTACAAAATAGACGTCTTGTGTTAAAAGGTTACGGTTGCTAATTAAATTATTCCAACCCAAATGGGGTACTGGATAAGCTGTATGGATAGGTATAATATTTCCTGGGAAAAGTTGTAACCCGTTCACATGACCTTCATCACTATGCTCAAATAGCAGCTGCATACCTAGACAAATACCGATAATGGGCTTGTCTGTTATAGATTGTAAAATAGTTTTCAAACCACGATATTCAATAGCTTGCATAGCATCTTTAAAGTGACCTACGCCAGGCAAGATAATGATATCTGCTGCTATAATAGTTTCCTTTTTATCTGTTAATTTCGTTTCATAGCCTAAATGTGTTATCGCACGTTGTATATTTTTAATATTACCTAAACCGTAGTCAATAATGGCAATCATTCAATCACGCCCTTAGAAGAGGGTGTAACCTTAATATCGATTGGTGTTAATGCATCTTTTAACGCACGCGCAAATGATTTAAAAATGCTTTCGATTTCATGATGCGTGTTACCACCACGTAGCAAATCAATGTGTGTTGTTAGACGTGAATTGATTACTAATGCTCTGAAAAATTCTTCTACAAGTTCAGTATCAAATGTGCCTACCTTCTCTTTGCTCAATTGCGCGTTAAAAGACAAGTAAGGCCGACCGCTAATATCTATTACTGTACGCGCTAGTGTTTCATCCATTGGTAAATAGCTTACACCATAGCGTTGAAAGTATTTTCGTTCTTTAACTAGTTCTAATAATAATTGGCCAAGTACAATACCGATATCTTCTGTAACATGATGGTCATCTACTTGTGTATCACCATTTGCTTCTATTTTGATAGATAATTGACTGTGAAATGTAAAGAGTGTCAACATATGATCTAAAAATCCAACACCTGTATTTATATGGCTTTCACGGTGGTCATCAGCAAGAGAAATCGTTAATTGGGTTTCAGCTGTATTGCGTGTTTTGTTGACTATCATAGTTTGACCTCCAATTTTTAATAAGCGTATATAATTCATCTAATTGTTCATCTGTTGCAATAGAATAGCGTACATAATCAGCCATTTCTGGTTCGTCATATAATCTCGGTAAGTAACCATGCGCTTTAATATATCTACCCAAACTTTGTGCAGTTGCGCCTTTAGTTAAGACAAAGTTAGTTGCAGAAGGATAGACAACCATTACATCTGATACTAATTCATTAAACATTGCTTTAAGTTTATGTGCGAGTTGTCTTTGATGTTTTACAAAATCACGTATCATTGCTTGATGTTCAAACATGTAAATTGCAATATGAAGTGTGATGGTATTTAAGGGATAAGGGTGTTCGATTCTTTGAATGAGTTGAATTGTGTCTGTTGTACCAATTAACACACCTAGACGCAACCCAGCAATTCCGAATGCTTTAGAGAGCGTGCGCATTTGAATGATATGAGGTTGCATCTTGATGTCATAAGGCTCACCAAAATCTAAGTAAGCTTCATCGATAATAAAATACCCGCCCACAGCATGCATCTTGTCAGCAATAGCTGTTAAAAAAGTTGTGCTATATTGCACACCTGATGGATTATGCGGGTTACTCATAATAAAGAATGACGGTTGTACTTCCTCAATACGATTAAGAATATCTTCGAGAGCAAAAGTTAAATCTGGATTTGACGATACAAATTCAATAGGGCGCGCAACCTGTTGTGCGTATGCTTGGTACATAAAAAAATCAGGGTTCAATGTTAACGCTGGGCCTTCTGGCATGATTAACATCAATTTTTGAATTAGTTCGTCAGATCCATTACCAGCGATGACTTGATCCGGTAATATTTGATGGTACTCAGCGTAAGCTTGTTTAAAGCGTTCATATTCATCATCGGGGTAAAGATTAAATGCCGCCTGTTGAATAATTGTTGCAAGCTGTTCATTAGATAATGGTTTGAGTGGGCTTTCATTTTTGTTAATTCTGATCATTGTGCGTCTCCTTTGCTGTTCGTGTTTCAATTGATTGTTCGTGGTTATACAAGTGCTCAACGTTCGCTAACCTACGTGCTGATTGTTCGATATCATTAAATGTCTGTTGGGATAAATCTATGACAGAATGACGTGTTAAGAAATCATTTACAGATAATCCATTTGTAAAACGTGCCGTTTGATTCGTAGGCAGCACGTGACTTGGACCAGCAACATAGTCGCCAATCACTTCAGGAGAATAATGACCTAAGAAAAGTGCGCCTACATATTTCACATGATTTAAATAATCGTGTGGTTGTTTAGTTTGAATAGAAGCGTGTTCTGGAGCAATTTGATTCATCAAATCGCATGCTTCTGCGAAATCGTCTACTGCAATTAAAAAATGGTTATGTGCCAAACTTGCTGCAACGATGGGTTGACGTTCAATTTGTGATAGGGTTTGTTGAATTTTATCTTCTAATTGGTGTAATAATACTTCATCTTCACTGATAACAAATGTTCTAGCCAGTTCATCATGCTCTGCTTGCGCAAAAACATCATAAGTGATGGCATCTAAATCAGCTGTATGATCAATGATTAGCGCAATCTCACTTGGGCCAGCAATTTGATCTATACCGACTTGACCAAATAAATACTTTTTAGCGTAAGCAACATATTGATTTCCAGGGCCGACAATTTTATCTACCTTGGGAATAGTTTCTGTGCCATAAGCAAGCGCAGCAATACTTTGAGCACCTCCTACTTGATAAACTTGATCAACCCCAGCAATATAACATGAAGCAAGTACAACATCAGGTAAGCCTTCGGGTTGTGGTGGCGTTACGACTACGATATTGCTCACGCCGGCAACTTTTGCAAGCGTTACAGTCATTAATACGGTAGAAGGATAGCTGGCTTTCCCACCTGGAACGTAGACACCAACCCGTTCTAAAGGATGATATAACTCATAACATTCAGAAGATGTTTGTTGATGATCATATTTAATTGAGGTTTGATACGCTTTGATTCTTGCGTGGCTATGTTCAAGTGCTTCACGTAGTGATGCATCAATACGGTTATAGGCTTTTTTTAAGTTATCTTTTGGAATTTCTAATTGGGGCGTATCTACATGATCTAATTGTTGATTATAATGTTTTAATGCTTCATCGCCTTGTTGCTTAACGTTGTCACAAATGGACTTAACAATGGGATATAAATCTTCATTTAATGATGATTGATTTAAATAGTTATTTAAAAATGTTGATTTATTTGTAATCAATGAGAGACACCTCCAATGTTTTAATTAAATCATCGATTTCAGATGATTTTTTAAAGTATGATGCTTTATTTGTAATCAATTTTGCATTAACATTTTTAATCTGATCTTTTTCGACTAAACCATTTGATTTTAAAGTGGTGCCTGTTTGAACGATATCAACTATACCATCTACCATATCGACTAAACATGCTAATTCGATTGAACCAGATAGCTTAACAAGTTCTACATCTAGACCTTGTGCTTCAAAATACTGACGTGTCGTTTGTGTAAATGAAGTCGCAACTTTATTAAATGTATGTGTCTCTGGTTTAGCCGCTAGTGCGAAATGACACTCACCAAACGGTAAATCAAGCAAATTATTAATAACATAATTGCCTTCCTCTAATATATCGCTTCCGACAATACCGATATCTGCTACACCTTGTTCTACATAAATCGGTACATCACTACCTTTTACTAAAATGAATTGTATTTCATTTACAGTTATTAATAATTGGCGTTCTCTTTGTTCCAGTGCACGCGCGATGTTTGGTTCTTCAACCTCATTTAAATACTTAATAAAACTTTTAAGTAGTCTCCCCTTTGCTAATGCGACAGTAAGCATGACATTCTCTCCTTTGTTAAAGTATAAATCCTAAACCAAAACCTTCTAACGGGCCTTTATAAAATCCACCTGTGAGTCGTTTTGTTTTGTTGTTTTTTAAATGACATCTCATAAAAGCGCCTTTGTAATAAGAGCGCGGCGGCTGAGGTGTGATATCTAAATGAATTTCTGTAATGCCTTGTGATTTAAACCATTGTTCCCAACGACGTAATGATTGAATGGTACGGTGATCATTGGGAAACAATTGACCTAATAGATCGAGCTGCTCAGTTGTTTTAGTAGTTAATAATTGAACCACAGGGTGAGCAAGACCTAATTGAGCTGATAACTCTGAAATATTACGCTCTTGTACAAGGTTTAAAATACGTTGTGTTTGAGCTTTAGAAGATAATAATAAATCAATTAATTGATAATGACCTAAGATGACGAAATCAATATCATCGTTCAATGTATATTTAATATATTGGTAAAATGTTTTAAAGTCGTTTTGCATATCATTAACAGTTGGGTTGTAATGTTCAATACCCAACTGAGTATAAACTTCATTATTTCTGACAATTGGTCCAGCATAGGCAACGCATTGTTGTTGCGGTTGATAGTTACTATAGTAACGTAGTAATTGATCGGTAAAATCATTGCGTAACGCAAAAATATGATGGTCATGTTGCCAAAAACTACGCTCAGTCATTTGTTGTAAATCATCAGAAGTAAGTGATTGCCAAGATAAAGATTCTATAAAACTAAAATCAACAAGACTAAAACCTGCTTGCTGAAAGTGTTTTAAAAAATCTAATTCATATTCTTTATTAGTAATAAGTGTTTGCGTATTCATAATATAATGACCATCCTTTATTGAGTACTTTGTTTCTCTACCGAACTAAAGTGAATTGATAAAACATACTTTAACACAGTTAAATTTAGAATTCAATAAATATTCAGAAAATAATTGTTACCATTTATTTAGAAGGATAGTTGGTATATTGTTTTTAGATCATAAAGTTAAGAAGGATTAGGGTAGAAATCGTATTTTATAAAATGATTTCGCTACCCGACTCAATAAGGAAGAATAGGGAAAAGAAATACAAGCACTAAGGCGCTTGTATAAGGGTTAGCATTTTAAAAGGATGCTTTACAGTTTCTGTTTATATGATATTATTGCTTTCCTTGTTCTACGTATTTGAGCATTTCTTCTTTAGGTACCATATTCCCTCCTGTCGCCCAAACGATATGGTTAGCGTTAGCTAGGTTAATTTTATGGCTATCTGCATGATTTAATACTTCCTTTATTCCTGCGAAGCCTGCAGCTGCAGATGGTTCAATAAATATTTGTTCCTTTTCACTAAGCATATATAAATAGCGATACATTTGTTGATCTTCTATTGTATAAGCACCATATAATAATGTGTTCATAATTTCACCAACCAGTGTAGAAGGTCTCGAGACTGCAAGGCCATCTGCATCTGTCTGTCCATCTAAACCAATATCTGTGACAGCTATTTGGTCATGATATTGTGTCATCATGCCTAAAGTCATACAAGGCGCATGTGTTGGTTCAGCGAATAGACAATATACATGCTCACCAAATACTTGGTTCAAACCAAAAGCGACACCACCAGGGCCACCGCCAACACCACAGGGTAAGTATACAAAAAGGGGATGCTCTGCATCTACTTGTATCCCTTCATTACTGAGTTGTGTTTTTAATCGTAATGCAGCGACTGTGTAGCCTAAAAATAAATCAGCAGAACCTTCATCATCAACAAAATGGCATGTAGGTTCACTTTCTGCAGCTTTTCTTCCTTCAGCTACCGCATATTGATAATCAGATTGATGCTCTACCACTTCAACACCATGGGAGCGGAGTAAGTCTTTCTTCCATTGACGCGCATCACTAGACATATGCACGGTTACTTGAAAACCAAACTGGGCGCTCATCATACCAATACTTAAACCGAGATTGCCAGTTGAACCCACGGCAACCGTATATTGGTTAAAGAGATCCTTAAAATAGGGCTCTGCTAAAACTTGATAATCATCAGATTGTTTTAAACTACCATCTTGTATAGCAATTGTTTCAGCTAATTTAAGAACTTCATATATGCCACCTCTCGCTTTAATAGAACCTGATATAGCAAGATGACTATCGCATTTAAGCCATAATTTACCACTTTGTTCGAGATGTTCAGATTTAGTTAATGCTTGTTGCATGAAAGGGATTGCTTTTAGTGGAGATTCGATGATGCCATTATCTTTTTCGGTTTCAGGAAAAACTTTACGAATATAACTGCTAAAACGTTCTAATCTTGCTGCTGCATCTTCTATGTCATTCAATGTAAAAGGAAATGTTGCATTTTTACGGAAATTTGGATTTTTCCAAAATATAGGGTTATAGTGTTGCATTTCATTTATTAATGGAAAATGCGCTTTTAATTTTTTAAGTTCTATCATGGACAAACCACCTCGTATAGGAAATTATATGCATTCATTATAACAAAGATTAACAATTGAAATGGGTTTAAAACCAAAATGTATAACGACATATATGAGGTTGAATAGCAAAGAGCATGTCATAATGAAAATGTCATATTTCATGGATGGTGTCTGATGGATGAAATTTAATTTGTCATTGAGTATTAAGATTATAAAAACGCCTCAGACGTTAATTTATGTCTCAGGCGCTTTTTGGTTATAGGTAAAGTTAATTTTAAGCATGATTACAAGTACACTCAGCGTTTAAAAGTGTCTTTTAATTTAGAAAACCATCTATTTTTAGATTGTATGGGAGATGCTTCAGGGCGGGTTGAAGCTTCCTTCAATTTTTGGCCAAATGTGATAGCTTCTTTCATTAGATAGGCTTGAGAATTTAATGGTGACAAATTGTTATGAATGTAATGATAATGCCCTTGTTGGTCTTGATAACGACCTTTTTGGTTATCTGATAATTGTAAATTCATATAGTCTAATAAACGTTTTGCGATGGCTTTATCTTCTACCGGGAACAATATTTCTACGCGTTTAATCATATTACGTGTCATTGCATCAGCTGAAGAGAGATAAATTTGTTCATCTCCGTTGTTATGAAAGTAATATATGCGCGAATGCTCAAGAAAACGGCCAACGATACTTACGACCTCTATGTTGTCGCTGATTCCTGGTATACCAGGTTTTAAGCAACATATACCACGAATAATTAATTGAACTTGAACACCAGCACGTGAGGCTTCAAATAGTTTAAGAATAATATCTTTATCTGTTAAAGAGTTCATCTTCATCATAATTTTCCCATTACCATGTTCAAGGTGAAGTTTAATTTCATTATCGATTCGAGCTAAAAATACATCACGTATATCATATGGTGCAACAATGAGCTTATTATATTCAGGTTTAAGTGTATAGCCGCTCAGGTAATTAAAGAAGTTGATGGCATCTTCTGCTATTGCTTTGTTTGTTGTGATGATACCCATATCTGTATATAATTTTGCAGTTTTGTCATTGTAGTTTCCAGTACCTAAATGTACAAACGAGGTAAGTTGATTATTAGTACGTTTCACTACGAGCGAAATTTTACTGTGTGTTTTTAAATAAGTCATGCCATAAATGACATGACACCCTGCGTCTTCTAACATTTTAGCCCATTGAACATTATTTTCTTCATCAAAGCGTGCTTTTAATTCAACAAGCACTGTCACTTGTTTACCATTTTCAGCAGCTGTCTTTAAACTATTGATAATAGGAGAATCTTTACTTACACGATACAGTGTTTGTTTGATGGCAATTGTACTAGGATCATTTGCAGCTTCACGAATAAAGTCTACAATTGGTTCAAATGATTCATAGGGGTGATGAAAGAAAATATCCCGTTTTAAAGATAAATCAAATATATCTTCACTTTCTAATGATTGAGGTGGTTGTGGTACATATTTGTTATAAGTTAAATGCTTTAACCGATTAGATAAGTAATCAACTAGCCCAAACAACATAGTTAAATCCAAAGGACCGTCTACAAAATAGACATCGTTGTCATAAACTTCCAGTTGGTTCATAATCCAGAGGATGTCTTCATGCGTTGCGTGTCGTCCATCTACCTCTAAACGCACTGCGGTACCGCGTTTTCGCTCTTTTAAAAAGCGTTCTATTTCAATTAATAAATCCTCGGCACCATCTTCATGAATGGTTAAGTCTGCATTACGTGTGATCCTAAATGTAAAGGTGTTTAATACCTCGTAGCCAGTAAACAAAAGATGAATATAAAATATAATGATATCTTCCAACATTAAAACGTATTGAGTTTGCCCTTGATTTAACGTATAAAATCGTGGGATTAATGAAGGAATTTGTACAATAGCTGAATTGATTGCTTCTTCTGTGTCGATATCTACAAATATGTTTAAACTTTTATTATTAAGTTTTGGGAAAGGATGGTAAGCATCAATACCTAATGGTGTTAATGTAGGTAAGATACCTGTTTTAAATTCGTGTTCTAATTGCGACAATAATGACTCAGGTAATAATTCAGGACGTGTTATTTCAACACGGTGTTGTTTTAAATTTTCAGTTAACGCTTTATAACATTTATATTGTAAATCTACATATTTTGTATTTTTAATCTTTATTTGTTCGAGCTGTTCTTTAGGCGTTAATTGTGCTTTATTCTCTGGTTTATCATATCCCATTTTAACTTGGTCTTGTAAACCAGCTACACGAACCATAAAAAATTCATCTAAATTGGAACTAAATATAGAAATGAATTTAAGTTGCTCTAATAATGGATTGTTTTTATCTTCTGCTTCTTGTAACACTCTATAGTTAAAGTCCAACCAGCTTAATTCTCTATTGTTATAATAATTTGGTAAATTTAAATCCTTCTCTCCCAATTTCTTCTGCACCATTCTAATTCCACCTTATTGTAGTCTTAATAACATGTTTTACTACGTATAATTTATCATATGAATTTTAAGATTTTGTAAAGATGATAGAAAGATTTTCTTTTAAAATTTTCTCGATATGTTTTTTTTGTCTAAGAGATTGGTATGATTCAGCAATTGGTTCACCAATATAATGAACGTATAACGTGAATCCATTACTATCGTGACGTAATTCGAGACGTTCAACGGGGTTTGTATGTGATATGTTGAGCGCGTTTACAAATTTGATAATGCCACCTAAAAATTGAATGTTATCTAACGCTTTACCGCGTAGCCATTTCGTTTCTTGATTGTAAAATTTTAACAGTGATTTATTTTTAAAGCTTGCCAACATTGCTAATTTGACACGATCTTCATGTGAGAAGCCATCAATCATTGAATTCGCAATAATATAATAGGTGTGGGGCGAACTCGAATCAGAATCAATAAATCTACCTAAATAATATAAATACGCGCCTTCAACAAATAGTGCTTGTTCTTTATGAGTAACTTGAATTTTGTCTAGTTCAATAAGCTGCGTTAACAATGACTGGGCTAATTTGACGCGTTGTTTTGCACTTGATTCTTCAATGCTATACTCGTTAGCCAAATGATATAATGCATCTTTTTGAATATTTTCTTTTCTAAATTCTCGAGGATGGCGTTCAGCGATTGTTTTCATAACATAACCTTCACGTAGTCCTTTACGTGAGAAAGTAAAGTGTGTGGCATTTATCTTTTTGAACAGTGTTTTAAACACGGAAACTGCAGGTATTATGATGTCTATACGATCTCTACTTAATCCATCTATGTCTTTTAACGCGTCACGGGAACTTTTCTTGATTATTGTATAAACCTCATCAATATCTCCCTCAGACATCGTGTAGTTATGAACGCCACCGATAGGGTAAGAATGCTCAGATTGATGTATACGTGCAACATTACGAGCTGAGCCACCAATTCCTACTAAGGCAATTTCTCTATCTTGTAACCATGGAAGTTGTTCAAATTGCTTGGATAAGAATTTCTCCATCGCTTTAATAGCAGATTTATCATTATGATCTTTATTTTCAAAGAATTTTCGTTTTAATGTTACCACACCAAATGGAAAACTATGTGCTTCAATCATTGCCTTATCTTTGAATAAAGTGACTTCTGTAGAGCCACCACCGATATCGATAGACACACCGTTTTCTACATCAGTTGTGTGTGTGATGGCATAAAACCCATAAAATGCTTCTTCTTGCTCAGGGATAATTTTAATATTTATATTAAGTTCATTTTTGATATGTTCGATAATAGCGTGTTGGTTCGTAGATTGTCGTATCGCGGCAGTAGCAATAGGATGTAATTCATTTACTTTGAATTTATCGGCAACTGCTTTAAAACTGTGTAGTGTGGATGTCAATACGTCGATACCATCTTGGTTCATAGTTAAATCATCGGTTAAGTATTGGCTCAAACGTGCCGGTGTTTTAATATTTAAAATTTCATTTAATCCTGTTTTTGAATCGAACTCAAAGATAACTAATCTAATTGTATTTGATCCGATATCTACTAGGCCTATGCGTTCCATAATGTCCTCCTAAACAAATGAGGTAAAATTACTTTTATAAGTATTATTTACCCGTTTTTGTTCTTTATATTACAATAAATAACATAATTTGTGATACTTTATTTAAATATTATTCAATTAAACATTTATTTTTTTGAACAGATCTATCTTTGATATTTAAAAATCTATTAATAACTGTTGGTTTTTCTCTCATATTTGAAGACACCGTAACGACCTCCTTCAGTAAGTTATCGAAATTATAACAAACTCATTTTGAAATTAGTATTATAAATTTTAAAAAATATATTGTAAGCATGTGACAAACAAGTAGTAGCAATAGATAAGACTACATATAAGTTTCAAAGTTAATTAAAAAAGGAAATGAATAAAATAAAGAGTGTTGAAACAGAAGAAAGAAAAATTAAAAAAGAGGTGTAATATATGGGAAGATTAGATAACAAAATCGCTGTATTAACTGGTGTGAGTACCGGCATTGGAGCAGCCGCTGCTCGCATTATGGCTGAGGAAGGCGCGCACGTGTTAGCTGTCGATATATCAGAATCTGTCCATGACACTGTGAAAGCAATTAATAACGCCGGGTATAAAGCTTCAGGCTATACAGTTGATGTCTCAGATGAGCATGCTATAGAACGACTGGCTCAATCTATTGAATCGGATTATGGACAAATTGATGTATTATTTAATAATGCAGGTGTTGATAACCCAGCAGGCCGTATTCATGAATATCCAATTGATGTATTTGACAAAATTATGAGTGTAGATTTAAGAGGAACATTTCTCATGACAAAGTTTTTCTTACCATTAATGATGTCAAAAGGCGGTTCCATTATTAATACTTCGTCATTTTCGGGCCATGCTGCAGACCTAAATCGTTCGGGTTATAATGCCGCAAAAGGAGGCATTATTAATTTTACGCGTTCAACGGCAATTGAATACGGCCGTGAAAATATTAGAGCAAATGCAATCGCTCCAGGTACTATAGAAACGCCACTTATAGATAAATTGACTGGGACAAAATCCGAGGAAAATGGACAAATATTCAGAGAAAATCAGAAGTGGATGACGCCTTTAGGTCGATTAGGAACGCCTGAAGAAGTAGGTAAACTTGTTGCATTTTTAGCATCAGATGATAGCTCGTTTATCACTGGTGAATCAATTACAATCGACGGTGGTGTGATGGCATACACATGGCCAGGTGAAATGTTGAGTGATGATAGTTGGAAAAAATCCACTAAATAACGAATTGCTAAATTCATATAATTTGAAACCAAATGTTATAAAGTGGTATTAAAAAGCCGTGAGCAAATCAATTTGATTAATGCTCACGGCTTATCTTATTTCATATTTAGTTTATTACCAGATGATTTCATCCACTGTTTCATCGTTTAGAGATTTGACTATTTCAGTTACTAAGGCTACAGAGTTTTTATAATCGTCTGTATGCAATATGGAAACATTGGAGTGCATATAACGTAGTGCAACACCAATTGATACTGTAGGAATACCTTCGTTAGCGACATGAATACTACCAGCGTCAGTGCCGCCACCAGGCGTGGAATCTAATTGAATATCTATGTTATGTTTTTGAGCAACTGCTTTGATGTGTTTTGTAAACCCAACATGGCCTATGTTGGATGCGTCCATAATAATGACAACCGGTCCTTGACCAATAGCCGTTTCGCTTGTTTGGCCAGACATGCCTGGTGTGTCATATGCAACAGCTACGTCTACTGCAAGTGCTAAGTCAGGTTTGATTTTATTAGCTGCAACTTTGGCACCACGAAGACCGACCTCTTCTTGTACATTTGCACCGGAGACTAAGTTAATATCGATAGATGCGTTGGTAAGGTTATTTAAGACATCTACCGCAAGGGCACAACCATAACGATTGTCAAAAGCTTTTGCAGTTAAATATTTATTGTTCGCAAGTGTTTCAAATTCACTATATGGTGTGACCATATTACCAATTTCAATACCGAATTGTTCAGCTTCTTTCTTACTTTTTACGCCAATATCAATAAACATATCTTTGATTTCTACGTTTTTTTTACGTTCTTCAGGCGATAATACATGTGGTGGTTTTGAACCAATGATGCCCCTGATTTTTTTGCCATGATCCGTTGTGATTGTCACTTTTTGTGATAACATAACTTGGTTCCACCAACCGCCAATAGGTGTGAATTTTAGGAAACCATCGTTATCGATTTTAGTCACTACAAAACCAATTTCATCTAAATGGCCTGCCACCATTAATGTTTTATTTCCGTTAGTAGTAGATTTTTTTCCAAATATACCCCCTAAATTGTCTTCGACGATTTCATCACTTACGGGTGTTAAATAATCGCGCATAAGTGTTTTTACCGCTTTTTCATGTCCTGCGATGCCATCCACATCCGTTAACGTTTTTAATAATTTTACTGAATTGTCCATATAATTCCCCCTAATATGATAATTATATTTATTTTATCATGAACTGCTAGATATTCTAATGGATTGCACTTTGGACCCTTCATTTGTAAAAAATATAACACGTTAATTTAATTCTTAGTAATTTGCTAAGACTAAAAGGGTGCAATCGAATCTTTTCCGTGATTCAATATAAATATAGATAAAGTGGAGGGATCAATTATGACGGAAATTAAACATTTAACATTTGGCTCAAATGATGCACCTATTAAAGTGGAATCATTTATAAATTTTGCGTGTCCTTATTGTAAAAATTATTTTTATGCTGCTGATACTGTATTAACGCCTTTAGTTGAGCAAGGAAAGGTGCAGCATGTCATTAAGCATTTTGATAAAACAAAACAAGCATTATTGAAAGGAACAGTAGCCAATATATATCTAGATTATCAACAACCAGAAAAAACCTTAGAGATTATACGTGAGTTATATCAAACTCAGAACCAATGGAAAGTCGACTTTTCTACAATTGAAGCAAAGATGAAGCAAGCCTTTAATCTTCCACCTCATAAAGAAGCAGATGAACGTTCTTTAGCTATTCATGAAGAAGCATTTGAAAGAGGTATTAAAGGTATTCCTACTGTTTTTATCAATGATAATCCATTTGAATTTAATCCTTTAGATGATGATCAAGAAACAATAGAAGCCAAGTTAAACAAACAGATTAAATAAAAATAATAAGAAAAAACGCTCTGATATTTCAAAGTTTGACATTCACTTTAAATTATTAGAGCGCTTATTTTTGATATCAGTTATGTTCAAGTAGTTTTAATTTATAATCATATATAGATTGTAAGTTGCCGTCTTTCTTTTTGATAATAATATGTTCTTTGGATATTTGGGTAGGTGAGGCTGCACCTACCGCAGCGGCGATGTTAAATAACCCTTCGTGTAAACTGGTTACAAAATTAGTGACGCGATATTCTTTTTCTTCTATAATTAGGCCTTTTTCTCGTTTAGGGTCAGTGGTTGCGACGCCTACTGGACATGTGTTCATATGACATTGTCTACTCATAATACACCCGACGCTAATCATCATACCACGTGCAACATTGACTAAATCAGCACCTAAACCTAAAGCAATGGCGATTTTATCGGGTGTTACAAGTTTACCTGATGCAAAAATTTTGATGTGTTTACGAATACCATATTTTTCTAAAGTACCTGTCAATATAGGAAGAGCAGTGAACAATGGTAGACCCACGCTATCTTGTAATTCTTGGAATGTTGCGCCGGTTCCACCTTCACCGCCATCAACCGTAATGAAGTTAGGGTATTGATCTGTTTCAATCATAGTCCGCACAAGTGTTTCTACTTCTGAAACTTTACTTATAACCATTTTAAACCCAACAGGTTTTTGGCCATGTTGTTGTAGTTTTGTTATCCAATCCAATAAATCTTTAGAATTATTAATCGATTCAAAACGGTTTGGTGAATTAATCGTTTTCCATGGTTCTACTTTACGAATTTTTGCGATTTCTTCTGTCACTTTATTACCTTGCATATGGCCACCACGTGTTTTCGCACCTTGGGCCAATTTAATTTCAAATGCTTTTATAGTCGTTTGTTTAGCCAAATTTAAAAAAGCATCCATATCAAATTGGCCATCTTCATTGCGAACACCAAATAAACCAGGCCCGATTTGGAAAATGATATCAACATTTCCAGATAAATGGTGTTTAGACAAACCACCTTCACCAGTATTCATCCAAGTTCCAGCTCGTCCTAATCCTTTTGATAGTGCTCTGATGGCATGACTTCCTAAAGCACCATAACTCATTCCAGATTGACCAACTAAACGTTTTAATTTAAACGGATGCTTTAATTCAGAACCTATGATAATGGCGTCTTCATCTGCTAAATAAAAAGGATCGATTTCTGCTTCAATCCGATGTTCATCTCGATCAAATAAGCGTTCGTTATCAATGGTATAAATAAATGACGAAATCATAGGTGACTGATCAATATGTAATTCTGTAGATTGTAATGGAAACATGGTATTTTGAATATAAAACCCATCTTCATAGTCATTTTGCGTGCCATAACTCGTCATTCTCGAATTATATTTTCCAGCTAATACAATATTAGTGAAATCATTTCTGGAAAAAGGTTTTCCTTTAGTATCTGCTAAAAATAAATATTGACGCAACTCAGGCCCTATTTTTTCACCGAAATAGCGAATACGCGCTAATAATGGATAATTGCGTAACACACTATGTTGTTTTTGGCGCTTATCTTTTATAAGTAAGATAGCCCCTAAAATTAGTACACTTAATATGAAAATAACAATGATAATGTTAACGATGAACTGCAAAATGGACAGTATAGTCATGTAACATTCCCCCTTTATATAATTATATACTACAATAAATCATACATTTTACAATGATATAAATATGTTATTCGAAATTTTATTTTTAAAAACACAAAAATTATAAAGTAACTTATAATTGAGGTATAGAATTATGTTATATTATTGATAAATAATCATAAGGAAGGTGTCATATGACTGACAAGCCATCAGAATCTCATATTACTCAATTTACACATACAAATATATGGCAAAAACAAAAAGTAGTAAAAAGAGATTTCTGGTTAATCCCCATTTATATCTTAGCGAATAATATCATACCGCTAATGTTATTAATATTTTTATTAGCCTTATACTCTGCTTTTAATTTAGATGATACTTCGCTTTTTAGTAATCATAATGTATTGATTATTGGCGGTGTCATAGCAGAAATAAGTATTATTTTCAGCTTTTATTTGATGCATATAAACGATAATTTGAAAACAATGACTACAAAAAGATTCAAACAAGTTCGTAAGTATGTACTTGTTATTTTTATTACATACATTTCTACTATTGGATTAAATAGTTTTTATGATTGGCTTATGACACTTTTACCAGAAACTTTGCAATATAGTGAGACGCAAAACCAAATGATATTGGAGGATATGTTTGAAAATAATTGGATGCTTCCCTTTTTATTTGTGGACATTGTTGTTTTGACGCCAATCATTGAAGAATTATTATTTAGACATTTAATTATTCATGAATTAGGTAAAAAAATAACGTATGGTGTTGCAAGTGTACTCTCTGTTATATTATTTGCTGGTATACATGTATTAGGCGCAACATCGCCATTTGAAATTGGTAGTTATATATTTATTGCGTTAGGATTAGTATTTGTATATTTAAAAAGTGGTAAAAATTTAGCTGTTTCAATCTCTTTACATGCTTTCAATAATTTAATTTCTTTTATTGCTATAGTCTTTTTAAAATAAATAGTTATTTCATTTAATGGCATATTGAGAGTATAGATTAAAGTTATTTAACTTTTTCTAATGAATGACATAATAAAGTAATTATATTAGGGAATACGACTTATATATGTATTTAGGAGGTTCAAAATGTTAGAACTCAGAAATGTTTCATATCAAATAGATAACCGTAAAATCATTCAAGAGATTAATTTGAAAATAGAATCAGGGGAAACGATTGCTGTTGTTGGGCCTTCTGGAAGCGGTAAAAGTACATTATTTCGCCTAATTAATAATTTGATAAGTCCAACGCAAGGAGAATTATATCTAAATGGGGACGCATATGAAACGATTAACCCAGAAGAATTACGTATGGAAGTGAGTTATTTGCTACAAGAAAGTGATTTGTTTGATAGAACGATTGGCGATAACTTAGCTTTCCCTGCTAATATAAGAAACGATAAATTTAATCGTAAAAGAGCTAAAGCACTATTGAAAGCGGTTGGTCTAGGACACTATAACTTTAATACCAGTGTAAGTCATCTTTCTGGTGGAGAGCGACAACGTATAACCATAGCTAGACAGTTAATGTATAAACCAAAAATATTATTACTAGATGAAGCTACGAGTGCTTTAGATATACATAATAGTGAAAAAATTGAATCTCTCATTTTTAAACTTGCCGATGAAGGTGTAAGTATATTGTGGATTACACATAGTAATGACCAAAGTATGAGACACTTTCAAAAACGCATTAGAATCGTTGATGGTCAAATAGAGAAGGAGGAGGATTTAAGATGAGCACGACAGCTTTAGTACTTACCGGCACACTCTTACTTTTCCCAATTATCGTCTCATATAAAGAGAAGTTACATATCATAAAAGATTTGTTAATTGCTACTATTAGAGCGGTCGTTCAATTAGTTATCTTAGGTTATTTACTTCATTTTATATTTGATGTAAATCAAGCTTGGTTATTATTATTATTTGTCTTAATCATAATTGTTAACGCCTCTTGGAACACTATTAGTAGGGCTTCGCCAGTCATGCATAATGTTTTTTGGATTTCTTTCATTGCTATATTTGTCGGGGTTGCGTTACCATTATTTGGGGTTATATTAACTGGAGCAATTGATTTTAAACCCAATGAAGTTATTCCGATAGCAGGAATGCTTGGAAGTAATGGGTTGATTGCTATTAACCTTGCTTATCAAAATTTAGACCGTGAATTCGTGAAAGAAATGAGTCAAATAGAAGCAAAATTAGCATTAGGCGCAGATCCAAAACTATCTTCAAAAGGTACAATACGTGAAAGTATAAAAACAGCGATTGTACCAACGATTGATTCTGTGAAGACATATGGTATTGTGTCTATACCAGGTATGATGACTGGTTTAATTATTGGCGGTGTAGCACCATTAGAAGCAGTGAAATTTCAACTGATGGTCGTGTTTATTCATACGACTGCAACTATTATGTCAGCATTGATTGCAACTTATTTAAGCTATCGTCAATTCTTTAATCAACGCGATCAATTAATTGGCCGTCATATATCAGAAGATAATCGATGAAAATGTATATGATTGGTACAGTGCATGTCTGGCTATAATGCATGCTAGTTATATATGCGAGAGAACTACAAAACGATGCACGATTTAGAAATAACTTGATTGCTGATTGCCCATTTATTTACAATCAATTTGTGCGGCAGGGGACAGAACATGAGACCAAATTCAATTTTGGATTTCTGTTCGTTTCCTGCCTTTAATTTGGAAATTAAAAATTTTACATATAGTGACATATTCATATATATTGACGAATGGTTTATAATAAAACAGTTATAAAATTTTTGAAATCAAAGCAAAGAGAGGAGGATATTTATGTCAATTATGCGTATTATTACGTTTATTTTAAGTATATTTATTGTTGGAATGGTCGAAATGATGGTTGCAGGGATTATGAATTTAATGAGTAATGATTTACAAGTCTCTGAACCCGTCATAGGGCAATTAGTAACTTTATACGCTATTACATTTGCCGTAGCTGGTCCTATATTAGTGAAGTTAACCAACCGTTTTTCACCACGAAAGGTTTTACTATGGGCTTTAGCATTGTTTGTTGTAGGAAATCTTATTATTGCTATAGCGCCTAACTTTTCTATTCTAGTAGTCGGACGAATATTATCATCTGCAGCAGCTGCTTTAATTGTAGTTAAAATACTAGCGTTAACAGCCTTGTTAACTGCACCTCAACACCGTGGCAAAATGATAGGTATTGTGTATTCAGGCTTTAGTGGCGCAAACGTTTTTGGTGTACCGATTGGCACAATTATAGGTGATTTAGTTGGTTGGAGATATACATTTCTATTTATTGTTGTTATTAGTATACTTGTAGGGGTTTTAATGTATGCGTATGTTCCGAAATTAAGCAGTTATCCATCTACCAATACAGAAACAGATTCGAAACGTTCAAGTAGTTATTCTAAAGTGCTGAGACCAGTTGAAGTAACAAAATACTTAGGTATCACATTCTTATTATTAGTAGCGAACTCAGTTACATTCATATATATTAATCCATTGATGCTTTCTGGGGGACATGATCTGTCATTTGTTTCTGTTGCATTATTAATTAATGGTGTAGCAGGTGTAATAGGTACCTCAATGGGTGGTTTTTTATCGGATAGACTTACAAGTAAACGTTGGTTAATTATCGCTACTACTATATTTATTATCATGATGCTTATCCTTAATGTTTTCTTACCAGGAACAGGCTTATTATTAATGGTTATCTTTATTTGGAATATTATGCAATGGAGTACTAATCCAGCTGTTCAAAGTGGTATTATTGAACATGTTGAAGGTGATACAAGCCAAGTAATGAGTTGGAATATGTCCAGTTTAAATGCCGGCATCGGTATTGGCGGTATTGTGGGTGGTTTAGTTGTATCTAATTTAAACGTATATGCAACTACCTACTTCTCAGCTGCGATTGCTATCGTAGCATTCATTTTAGTGGTTAGCCTTAAAAATGTCGCAAAATATAAAAATACTCAAATAAACACATAGAAAACAGCGGAGCCAAAAGGCTTCGCTGTTTTTATAAAGTGCATATTAAAAAGTTACAACGCCGATTAACATAGCAATGAGTAACATTACGATTGCAAATCCCCAAACCCAGAAGAAAGCATACTTAATATAAGTACCCATGTTTGCTTCTGCAAGACCTATAGCTAACCATAGCGCTGGTGAAAATGGACTGACGAATGTTCCTATAATATTACCAATAACCATAGAATAAGCTGTAGAAATACTAGGTACACCGAATTGACTTGCTGTTTGTTCTACGATTGGTAATACAGCAAAGTAATAAGCATCCGTACTCGTTAATAAATCTAGAGGTACACCAAATATACCCACTATAATATGTAAATACGGACCTACTGCGTCTGGAATAATATGAATAAAGCTGAGTGCAATAGATTCTAACATACCAGTTTCATTTAATACCCCTAAGAACATACCTGCTGCAATGATAACTGCAGCCATCATTAAAGCATTTGGCGCATGCGCTTTTAAACGACTCATTTGTTCATCGACATTTGGGAAATTAATAATTAAAGCAATTGCAACACCAATCATAAATGCGAATTCTGGTGGAGCAATGTTAGCTAACATTGCTACAATGACTGCGATGGTTAATGCGACGTTCACCCAATTAATCCAAGGTTTTGTAACAGCAACACCACGGATAGGGAACTTAATATCTTGATCATGCTCATAAATTTCTACTAATTTATGTATGTCCACGTCTTGAGTATCTGGTAATTTACCAGAACGAATATCACGGCTGATGCGTGTTTTTTCTCTGAAACCTAAATATACAGCAAATATGAGTATAAGGAAGAACCCTATAATTTGAATAGGAATAACACCATACCATAGCTCGTTCACATTTTTTATGTTTAAGACTGAAGCCGTACGCGCCATCGGGCCGCCCCAAGGTACCATATTCATAATAGCGGCACTTAAAGCAAGTAATAAAAGTAATAGATATCGATTCATATTTAAGGCTTTATACAGTGGTAATAATGCAGGAATTGATAGCAAGAATGTTGTTGCACCTGCACCATCTAATTGCGCGAACGTACCAATGATTGCTGTGACAATACAGACGATGATGACGTTACCTCTCGTTAACAAAATTAACCTTTTCACTAAAGGTTTAAATAAACCACTGTCACTCATGATTCCAAAGAAAATAATGGCAAAGATAAACATGATGACAACGTTGATTACTTGATCTAACCCACTATTAAAGAAATCTACTAAGTCTCCAATACTATAACCTAATATTAAAGCCCCTATACTTGGTATTAAAATCATACCTACCACAGGGCTGATACGTTTGGCTATCAATAAACCAACGATTAAAATGATAATAATGAGACCAACAATTGTTAACCAAATATTATCTTGTTGCATAAAACATCCCCTCCATAAACTTAAAGCGCTTACATAAATCATTTAACGCTTTACCACACACAATTAAAAAGTGATTATTTATAAGTGTAACAGAGATTAGGGATTGATTTTAATATTTTATAATGATTTTAATATAATTTTACTTATATTAAACCATAAGAAAAGCAAATCGCTACATAGATTAAAGATGTGTTTTGATAAAGTGACTTATTTGAAAAAAAGGGAGGCATGTTTGAATGTATTAAATAGTACATTGATACAAACTTCTTTGTGACTCTTATGTTTTTATAGTGTTTAACATATACATAACAATAGCATCCATTTTAAGTTTAATGGAGTGCTATTGTTGAAAAAGGTATTGAGACATAAATAATGTTTTAATCTTGAATATTGTGTTGACAGGAGGTAAATGGAATAAAAATATAAAGCTTTACTTTACTAAAGAAAAACAGGTCTAAAAAGCTATTTCAAAAGTGCTACTTCTAAAGTGCTACTTCTTCATTTATGAAGATTAGTAGCACTTATGCATGAGTCAAAGCTCATGTAATCCATTGGGGGCTAGTAGCACTTATGCAAGCAATTCGGCTCTGGACTATTTTTTCTAGTTCTTCTTGATGGCGTGGATAAACGAAATCATTTTATAAAAATTTGGTTTTTGTCCCAGTCCTCATTTTTTGGAACATTTTTAGCGAATTGTATAGATTCAATAGATAAGTTTGATTTTTTATTAGAAAAATGAGCAATCAATGCAGAAATAAAAATATATGCGAATGTTCCCATAATATAACCTAATTTCAAATCTGAAATTAGCAAGTATGATTGATAGAGTAAAACGACAATGGCTGCCGTAGCGATGACCACTAGTACTGGATAAGGCAATTTAAAGAAAGATTGCTTATAAGCTTCAGGATATTTTTTAGGTAATTGTGTAACAGCTAGCGCAGGGAAAGCAAATATGATAAGTGAAATACCTGTACCTAACTGTGCGACAACATCTAGAGACATACCACTTACAATTGGTAAAATTCCGATAATATAAAATATTAGTAATAACCAATGTGGCGTGCCAAAGCGTTTATTAACAGTGCCTAACGTCTTGGGCAAGTACCCATCTTCGATAGCAATTAATAAACTTTTTGTGACCCACGTGAATGTTGCGTTCAGAGTCGTAGCTAAAGCGAACATCGCTCCTCCAACCATAAAGCAAATAAATACTGGTGATGGTAGCACTTCTTTAGCGACACTTGTTAAAGGTCTGCCTGCAACTTCAGGTATTGGTAAAACCCCAACTGCAATAGAGGCGATAAAAGCATATAATAACCCTACAAAAATAGTAGCTACAACGATTACAAGTGGTATATCTCTCTTAGGGTTTTTCATTTCTCCACCAAGTTCAGCTACTACTTGAGCTCCACCTGTAGCGAATGAAACGAGACCCACTGCTGTAAAGAAACCAGTAAAACCATCAGGAAACATGGATGAGGTGCTGAATACGCTAAAATTAACATGAGGTAAACCAAAAAGAATAAAGAATGATAAAGCTAAGATTAAAGTTATTACCATTAAGTTACCGACGATTGAAGCAGATTTAATGCCCACGATATTAACTACAAACAAAACGGTGAGTAGTAAAAAGGCTACAGTTCTTACTGGAACACCAGGGAGTAAACCTTCAAGATATTGTGCAAAAGAAAGCGCATATAAAGATAATGTTATTTGTAAAAAGATGAATAATAATAACCAAAAAACACCTGTTTTAGGTGACAGTAAACGACTAGTATATTGATACATACCCCCTGTAGTAGGTAAACTAGAAGCTAAAATTGCTATAGGTAACATCGTAAGTAATGTTATAAGTGATGATAGAATGAATGCTGGCGTAATGCCACTTCCTGTCATTTGTATACCAATACCCGTTAAGGACATGACACCAGCGCCAATAATTTGTCCGATAGCAATACCCATAACATCAGATAAACCCAGCACTTTTTTTAAATGTTTTGATTGTTGCATTAGAACACCTCTTTATTTTATGTAAATTGAAAATAATAAAAGCATCATAACACAAATTACATTTAAATCATAGTACACTAATCGGAAAACTTGGTTTGTTCTTTAGAATACTTTTGTAATGGCTTAAATTGCACTATTCATAGTAAAATGAAAACAAATAAAAAATAAAGGGTGAGTGCTTATGGTTGAAAAAAATAAAAATATAAAGGTAGATGCATTTATTGATGGATTAAACGATTGGCAAGCCTCTTTTGAATTACTTAGAACAATTTTGCAAGAAACTGAATTAGTAGAAGATTATAAATGGATGCATCCTTGTTATACTTTAAATCATAAGAACGTTGTAATTATACAAAATTTTAAACAATACTGTGCTTTGTTATTTGAAAAGGGGGCTATCATGGAAGACCCCTATCATTCATTGATTCAACAAACAAAAAATGTTCAAGCAGCGAGACAATTAAGGTTTGAAAGTCTAGAAGAAATCAAAAACAGAAAAGATGAAATTAAATGGTATATTGAGGAAGCGATTCGTCTTGAAAAGTCTGGAGAAAAGGTACCTATGAAAACAACAGAAACATATCATATGCCTGAAGAATTAAAAAATAAATTAGAAGCATCACCAGCATTAAAAGAAGCATTTAATCATTTAACACCAGGTAGACAACGTCAATATATGTACTATATTGGAAATGCTAAAAAGGCATCAACAAGACAAAATAGAGTTGAAAAATATATTGAGCATATTTTAGAAGGCAAAGGGATGAATGATGACTAATCGCTCAATAAATTGGCGTTTTACTATACAAATCAGTTGTAGTTTGTAAACACACATTGCATGTTTTGTGTGTTACGAATATAAAAAGGGTTGTATAGTTATATCATATGTTTAAGTTAGTAAAAGCACGTATCACCACTTGATTAAACTGTTATAAAGTTATATAAAAAATATAATAATGTTGCAAGTTGATAATTTATCGTTTATAGTTTGCTCGGATAAACAAAAGATAAAAATACAAATGAAATTAAATTATTTAAGGAGGTGTAGTCATGGCAAGAGCGTCTAAACGTACGCAACTATTACAAGCAGCAGCGGCTATTGTTAACGAACAAGGCAGTGAATATTTAACTCTGGATGCAGTAGCTAAAAAAGCAGGTGTAAGTAAAGGTGGTTTACTGTATCACTTTAAAAATAAATTTGCGTTAATACAAGGACTTGTAGATCATGCAGATGAATTGTATAGAAATAATGTCAATGAGCATGTACAAAAAGACGATCAAGATGAAGGTAAATTACTTCGCGCCTTTATTGAAGCTACAAGAGAACACCGTTCAGAAAATGCATCCATTACTTCTGGAATGTTGGCTGCACAAGGTATAAACAGTAATTTATTATTGCCGTTACAAGATACCTATAAAGCATGGCAAGATAAAATAGAACGAGACGGACTTGATAAAGTAGATGCGACAATTATAAGGTTGGCAGTAGATGGTTTATGGTTATCAGAGGTGTTTGGATTAGATGCATTAGATGAGTCAATGAGGTCAAAAGTTTTAGAAAGATTAACATCTTACACTGAAAAAAATCGAATGCGACGAAACGATGCATAAAAAAGTTAAAATTATAAAAAAATAATTAAATTCTCAAATCGTGAGAAGTACTGATAGTATAGGGATAAATGACGAGACATCATCATTTATCCCTTTTTTTGGCCGTTTTAAGGGTTGAAACTAAACCGTCCAGTTGGTACACTATACCATGTGATAAAAACTCTGTTGGAGGTTTATATATGAAAAAAGTTATGCTAACAGCAGCTTTAACAGGTGCTGGAGATACTGTAGATAAAAATAAAAGTGTTCCTGTAACGCCTCAAGAAATTGCAGATTCAGCAATTAAATGTGCAAGAGCAGGAGCTACTGTAGCACACATTCATGCAAGAGACCCAGAAACAGGGGGTATAAGCCATGATGTTGAATTTTTTAAAGAAGCAGTCAGATTAATTAGAGAAGCTGATGAAGATATTATTATCAATATTACTTCAGGTGGTGGCGGAGACTTTATCCCTAACCTTGAAGATCCGTATACAGCGGCTAAAGGTTCAGATATGCAAACACCTGCTGAGAGACACGAAGCAATTGGTGCCTTATTACCAGAAATGTGCACGCTTGATTGTGGAAGCGTGAACATGGGAGATGCTGTGTATTTAAGCCCAGCAGATTGGTTAAGAAAACAAGCACAACTTGTAAAAGATGCAGGCGTAAAACCTGAATTAGAATGTTTTGATAGTGGACATATTTCGTTTGCTAAACAATTAGTTAATGAAGGCCTTATTGAAGGTGAACCAATGTTCCAATTCTGTTTAGGCATACCGTGGGGCGCTGAAAATGACGCGGAAACAATTGAATATTTTAAAACACGTATTCCTGACAATGCACATTGGTCAGCGTTTGGAATTGGAAGAATGCAATTGCCAACTGTAGAAGAAGCAGCAAAACGTGGAGGCAATGTGCGCGTTGGATTAGAAGATAATTTATATTTATCTAAAGGTGTCAAAGCTTCTAACGAGCAACTTGTTGAACGTGCGGTTGAAATATTAAAAGATTTAGATATAGAACCGATGACGCCAGCTGAAGCGCGCGTGAAATATCAACTTAGAGATCCAAAAGGAGGCAAATAATGAAATTTGCAGTGGTAGGTACAGGTGTTATAGGTAGTGGTTGGATTACGCGTATTTTAGCCCACGGTCATGAAGTGGTAGCAACTGATCCGAGTGAAGGTGCTTATGAAAGAATGTTAAAGCAAGTAAAACAAAATTGGCCATATGCTGAACAATTAGGTTTAGCAGAAGGTGCATCTTTAGATAAGCTTTCATTCACAGCAAATTTAGAAGAAGCTGTAAAAGATGCTGATCATATTCAAGAAAATGTTCCAGAAATCGAATCAATTAAAGATCAAGTATTAACTGAAATTGATGCTTACGCTAAGCCAGATGCAATGATTGGATCGAGTACTTCTGGAATTATGCCTTCAGAATTACAACAAAATTTAAAACACCCTGAACGTTTAGTAGTGGCGCACCCGTTCCACCCAGTGTATATTTTGCCATTGGTAGAAGTTGTCCCTGGCAAACAAACGAATGAAGCTACAACGGTTAAAGCTGAAGAAATATATGAAAGTATTGGCATGGATGTATTACATGTGAGACATGAAATTGAAGGTCATATCGCTGATAGGTTAATGGAAGCATTATGGAGAGAAGCATTACATATTGTTAATGACGGCGTAGCGACAACAGAAGAAGTAGATAAAGCATTTACACATGCAGCAGGATTACGTTACGCACAATATGGGCCATTTATGACGTTCCATCTTGCAGGCGGCGAAGGTGGCATGCGTCATATGTTGAAACAATTTGGACCAGCATTGAAAAAACCATGGACAAAATTAATTGCGCCTGAATTAACTCAAACACTATATGATGATGTCGTTAATGGCTGTGAAATAGCTTCACAAGGTCAGTCAATGTCTGAATTAGATCAAAAACGTAATGAATTCTTAGTTAAAGTAAAAAAATTAGCGGAAGCTTATTGGCCGGGAGATACTGCCTCAATGAAAAAAGTTACAAAATAAACGGAGGTTAATATGACTCAATTTCAATATCGAACAACTGTTAAAGATATTTGGGTAGACCATAATCAGCATATGAATGATGCTGAATATAATCGTGTATTTAGTGATGCTACAGATGCTTGGCTTGCGGAGCTAGGTTTAGATATGGAAGCCATTGACAAACTTCAGTACACCGTTTTTACTTTAGAGAATCATGTTATGTATTTAAAAGAAATTAAAGTAGATGAACCGATTACGGTAAAAGTGGCATTATATGATTATGATGCTAAACGGTTGCACGTATTTATGAATTTAGTAGATTCTCAAAACACACGCTGTGCAACGTATGAAGTGATGCTCATGGGGATGGACACAACGACTGGTAGACCATCAGCGTTCCCAGGAAAAATTAAAAATGCTATAGATGATTATGCGCAGTTGGGTGGGATTCAAGTAAAACCAAAAGAATTAGGACACCTTATTGGCATAAAACGAAAATAAAATTTTAGAATTAATTTTGAGCTATTGAATGTAAATTTACTTCAATATTTTAATAAACAAAATTTACAGTTATAAATTGTTTATTTTCATTTATTGAGTTATCTTAATATATAGTATGGATAAAATAAGTCGAAATTAATCTTTTTGACCGACACATGAATAAAGTAGGGCTAGTTGTGCTACATGTTTTTACTTATTTTCGGATTTGTATAACATCCACAGGTAGCCCTATATTTATAAGAAACTTTTAATTGAGAATATAAGTATAGAAAGGAATTAACACATGTTAAGTATAAAAAACTTATCTAAAGTCTATGGCGGCACAAAAAAAGCTGTCGATAATATTTCATTAGAAATTGAATCTGGTGAATTTATCGCATTTATAGGTACAAGTGGAAGCGGTAAAACAACTGCTTTAAGAATGATAAATAGAATGATTGAAGCTACAGAAGGAGAAATTGCAATCAACGGCAAAAATGTTCGTAAAATGAATGCTGTTGAACTACGTAGGAAAATTGGTTATGTAATTCAACAAATTGGATTAATGCCTCATATGACCATTAAAGAAAATATTGTATTAGTCCCTAAGTTATTAAAATGGTCTGAAGAAAAGAAAGAGAAAAAAGCGAAAGAGTTAATTAAACTTGTCGATTTACCTGAAGAATATTTAGATAGATATCCTTCTCAACTTTCTGGCGGGCAGCAACAACGTATTGGTGTTGTTCGTGCATTAGCTGCTGAACAAGATGTCATTTTAATGGATGAACCGTTTGGCGCATTAGATCCAATCACGAGAGACACGTTGCAAGACTTAGTGAAACAATTGCAACAAAAATTAGGTAAAACATTTATTTTTGTTACACATGATATGGATGAAGCGATTAAACTGGCAGACAAGATTTGTATTATGTCTGAAGGGCAAGTCGTTCAATACGATACGCCAGATAATATTTTACGTCATCCTGCAAATGATTTCGTCCGCGACTTTATTGGTCAAAATAGATTGATTCAAGATAGACCTAATATGAGAACTGTTAAAGATGCAATGATCCGACCAGTAACAGTACATGCAGACAATTCATTAAACGAAGCGGTTAAAATTATGAGAGAACGTCGCGTGGATACAATATTCGTAGTTGGAAACAATAGTAGGCTGCTTGGTTATTTAGACATTGAAGATATAAACCAAGGACTACGTGGTGGGAAAGAACTTATAGACATGATGCAACGTGATATTTATAGAGTGAGAGTAGATAGTAAATTACAAGATACAGTACGCACAATCTTAAAACGTAATGTAAGAAACGTACCTGTTGTAGATAGCGATGAAGAAACACTGATTGGATTAATTACAAGAGCAAACTTAGTTGATATTGTTTACGATAGTATTTGGGGCGAATTAGATGAAGATATCAGCGCACAAAAAAATGCTATTGTTGAGCCCGACAATGTAGGAGCTGATAAGTAATGAAAGACTTTATAGATCAATATGGTGGGCAACTGATATCTAAAACAGTTGAACATTTCTATATCTCAATCATCGCTTTATTAATTGCTATTGTAATCGCGGTACCAATAGGGATTTTACTATCTAAAATGAAAAGAACATCTAATATTGTATTAACAATTGTTGGGGTGCTTCAAACAATCCCAACATTAGCGGTATTAGCTGTCATGATACCGATATTTGGTGTTGGTAAATTACCTGCAATCGTAGCATTATTTATATATGTATTATTACCAATTTTAAATAACACTGTATTAGGTGTACAAAACATAGACGACAATATTAAAGAAGCAGGCACAAGCATGGGTATGACACGCTTTCAATTAATGAAAGATATTGAATTACCATTAGCCTTACCGCTTATTTTAGGGGGTATCCGACTATCTTCTGTCTACGTAATTAGTTGGGCTACTTTAGCCAGCTACGTAGGCGCGGGCGGTTTAGGTGATTTTGTATTTAACGGATTAAACTTGTATGACCCATTAATGATTATAAGTGCAGCGGTATTAGTTACTGCATTAGCTTTATTCGTAGACTTCTTACTTTCAATCGTAGAAAGATGGGCTGTACCTAAAGGATTAAAAGTATCCAGATAATTTGAGGAGGACATTATGAAGAAATTGAAACAATATTGTATTGTGCTTGTGTTGTGTCTGACGGTCTTATCTGGATGTAGTTTACCTGGATTAGGTGGCAACAGCTCAGAAGATGATGTCAAAATTACAGCGCTAGCAACAAGTGAATCACAAATTATGTCTCATATGTTGAGACTGTTAATAGAACATGATACAAACGGTAAGATTAAACCGACACTAATCAACAATTTAGGATCAAGTACGATTCAACACAATGCGTTAGTTAATGGTGACGCTAACATGTCAGGTACAAGATATAATGGTACAGACTTGACTGGCGCATTAAACGAAGACCCGATTAAAGATCCTAAAAAAGCAATGAAAGTAACACAAGATGGTTTCCAAAAGAAATTCGATCAAACATTTTTTGATTCATATGGTTTTGCAAACACATATTCATTTATGGTAACGAAAGAAACTGCAGAAAAATATAATTTAGATACTGTATCAGATTTGAAAAAGCATCCAGAACTTCGACTTGGAGTGGACAGTTCATGGTTAAATCGTAAAGGTGATGGCTATCCAGGGTTTACTCAAGAATATGGATTTAAATTTGACACGATTAGACCAATGCAAATTGGTTTAGTATACGATGCGTTGCATTCAAATAATTTAGAAGTAGCAGTGGGTTATTCCACAGATGGCCGTATTGCAGCTTATGATTTAAAAGTATTAAAAGATGATAGACACTTTTTCCCACCCTATGATGCGAGTGCGGTAGCTACAAATGAATTGTTAGACAAACATCCAGAATTGAAGCCAATTATTGATAAATTAGCTAAGAAAGTATCTACAGATGAAATGCAAAAATTGAATTATCAAGCAGACGGTGAAGGTCAAGAGCCTGCTGTGGTTGCAGAAAAATTCTTGAAAGCACATAATTATTTTGAAGACGATAAGAAAGGTGGTCAAAACTAATGGAAGGTAATTTATTACAGCAATTAGTAGAATATTATTCAGTTAACTATGGCTACCTTTGGGATTTATTTTTAAAACATTTATTAATGTCTGTATATGGTGTATTATTTGCTTCCATTGTCGGTATCCCAATTGGTATCGTCATCGCAAGATACAGTAAGTTCTCTGGTTTGATTATTACGATTGCGAATATTATCCAAACAGTTCCAGTCATTGCGATGTTAGCGATTCTTATGTTAGTTATGGGGTTAGGTACGACAACAGTTGTAGTCACAGTCTTCTTATATGCTTTATTACCAATTATAAAAAACACCTATACAGGTATTATGGGTGTAGATGTAAATATTAAAGATGCTGGTAAAGGCATGGGGATGACACGAAACCAAGTGTTGAGAATGATTGAACTACCTTTATCGCTTTCAGTCATTTTAGGTGGATTAAGAATTGCACTTGTAGTAGCAATTGGCGTTGTAGCAGTGGGATCATTTATCGGTGCGCCAACTTTAGGCGATATTGTTATTCGCGGTACAAACGCTACAGATGGTACGACATTTATCTTAGCTGGTGCAATACCTATCGCATTAATTGCTATTTTAATTGATGTAGGTTTAAGATTATTAGAAAAACGCTTAGACCCAGCACACAGAGCAGAGAAAAGAAGTAAACAACAACCACAAACGATTAATGAATAGAAGGTCGTGAAACAGTTGGCAATATTATCGATTAATTATAATTCAAAAACAATAGGCATGCATCATCATTTTATGGTGGTTTTACCAGAAGATGCAAGTTATTTTAACAAAGAAGCACAGCCTAAACCCTTAAAAACTTTATTATTATTACATGGTTTATCAAGTGATGAAACGTCCTATATGCGCTACACCAGTATTGAACGCTATGCGAATGAACATCAACTTGCAGTTATTATGCCTAATGCAGACCATAGCGGTTATAGCAATATGGTATTTGGCCATAAATATTATGATTATATATTAGAAGTGTTTGATTATGTACATCAAATCTTGCCATTATCTCATAAAAGAGAGGATAATTTTATTGCAGGTCATTCTATGGGTGGCTATGGAACAATTAAATATGCTTTAGCTGAGGGCCATCGATTTGCAAAAGCTTGCCCATTATCTGCTGTATTTGATGCTCAGGCATTTATGGATTATAAATGGTACGATTACTCAGGAGAAGCAATCGCTGGCATATCTAAAAATGCAAAGGGCAATGAACTAGACCCATATTATTTAGTTGAACAAGCTATGCAACAACATAAAGCGATACCAGAATTATTGATTATGTGTGGCACAGAAGATGAATTATATGAAGATAATAAGAAATTTATTAATTATTTAGACGAAAAACAAGTGTCATACTTATTTGAAGATGGACTAGGCGCACATGATTATGCTTATTGGGATTATGCGATTAAACGTGCGATTCAATGGTTCGTTGAAGCATAATCATAAAGTGTTATCTTTTTAATTCTAAAATAAAAAGAAGACAATTTTCCAAATTACTGGGAAATTGTCTTCTTTTATGTGAAATGGGTTATTTTAATGTAGCTCTAATGTCATTTAATACGGGATGCTATATTTTGATTAAATGCACAGTACTATAATTATTATCGAAATACAAGGATATAAAGATATATTATTTAAATTTTCTGATAATGGTAAACATATAATACAGATTTATATATTGAATGATCAAAGTAGAGGTATTGTGCTAATGAGATAAAATATTTGGTCACGGTAACTCATAAATAAGATAGTTTATATAAATGTTAAATTTCTTTCTAGGTATATTTATACACTATATGCACTGTTTTTTAGCAATATTAACCACTTAGTGTTATTTTGGATATATTGACTTTTGAAAAATCATTTGTTTTTTTGATAAGTAAAAAGTCATATCTATATTATAGTAATTATTTTAAAAGGGAGAAAAATGTTTTTGTGGTTTGATAGTCAAAGCCACTGATAATAATTACTGCTTGTTTCATGGGGGATTAGGAGGCAAAAAATATATGGAAACAGAACGACCGTTTGAAGGAGATAATCGGCTTCTTCTAGGTATTTTTTTAAGTGTGATCACATTTTGGTTGTTTGCTCAATCACTCGTTAATATTGTTCCCGCACTGCAATCATCTTTTGATACGAACTATGGAACAATTAATGTAGCTGTAAGTTTAACAGCATTATTATGTGGTCTATTTGTCGTTGGTACAGGTGGACTTGCTGATAGGTATGGCAGAGTTAAAATGACTTACATAGGTTTATTTTTAAGTATATTAGGTTCTTTACTTATTATTATACCTGGATTCATTCCATTACTCGTTATTGGGAGAGCCATACAAGGATTATCAGCAGCTTGTATTATGCCTTCAACATTGGCAATTATCAATGAATATTATATTGGTAGAAGGCGCCAACGTGCGTTAAGTTACTGGTCTATAGGTTCATGGGGCGGTACAGGTATCTGCTCATTCTTTGGTGGTATTATGGCTACATTTGTAGGCTGGCGTTCTATATTTATAATATCTATAATCGTAGCATTATTATCTATGTATTTAATGAAACATGCGCCGGAAACGAAAGCAGTTCAAACTGAGCTATCCAAACGTGCCAAATTTGACATCGTAGGATTAATTATACTGATAGTTGCAATGCTGAGTGTCAATCTAATTATTACACAATCTTCAAATTATGGTTTCTTTTCACCGTTTATTTTGATGTTAATTGTGATATTCATCATTTCAATTATTGTATTTATATTATTTGAAAGTAAAATTAAAAACCCATTAATCGATTTCAAGTTGTTTAAACATAAAGCGTATAGTGGTGCTACAGTCTCTAACTTTTTATTGAACGCTGTAGCAGGTACATTAATTGTTGCAAATACGTATTTTCAATCAGGTTTGCATTTCACATCTTTTCAATCAGGTGTAATGACAATCACTTATTTAGTAGCAGTTTTAGTTATGATTCGCGTTGGTGAAAAAGTTCTACAAGCAATCGGTCCCCAAAAACCGATGCTTATAGGGGCAGGGCTGAACGCTATAGGTATTATCTTAATTTCATTAACATTTTTACCGACAACAGTTTATGTTGTTAGTTGTGTGCTGGGTTATTTAATATACGGTATCGGTTTAGGTATGTACGCAACACCTTCAACAGATACAGCTGTCACCACAGCACCAGAAGACAAAGTTGGTGTAGCGTCCGGCGTTTATAAGATGGCGTCATCGCTAGGTAATTCATTTGGTGTAGCTATTTCAGGTACCATATTTAGTATGATGACAGCGAAGCAAAATATTCATGTGGGCGCCATGTATGGTTTATGGTTTAATGCTACACTTGCCATTATTGCGTTTATTGCTGTGTGGTTGCTAGTACCGAAACGCCAATTTAATAATTAAATATAATAAGCTAGCTCGTAAATTGAGCAGAAAAGATGATGCACCCCAAAAGTTGGATGGACAATTTGACTTTGAGGGTGCATTTTTAAATGCATATTATTGATTTAAGGAAGTAGTAATATAATTTTGTGCGGTAAAACTAAGGTAATTGTATATTTTAATGAAAATATTGGTTATCATCTAAGATACATATTATAATTTAGTGAACGTTTACATAGGAGGGGTAAATTTGAAAAATACACTATGGCAAAATGAAAAAGAGCGACTCGCTTTATTAAAACGGCTTGTAAAACATTCAACGGTTACGAATACCCAAGGTGAAAAAACTTTTCCTAGTTTAGTGCACCAATTATTGTCACAACTTAATTATTTTCAAAAAAACTCTGACCATATACAAAAAGTGTTGACTGAAGATGATAAAGAAGCACTCATCGCTTTTTATCATGGTACACGGACAGGTAAAACAATCGTTCTAGTAAGTCATTATGATACAGTAGGGGTATCCGAATTTGGTTTTTCAAAGGATATCGCTTGTGACCCTGATAAATTAGCTTATTATTTTCAACAAAATAAAGGCTATCTAGATGAAGATGCTGTAAATGATTTAATCAGTGGAGATTATTTATTTGGACGCGGAATAATGGATATGAAAGCAGGTTTGATGTTGCACCTGTCATTAATTGAGTTAGCTTCAGTGGAAGCGTGGGATATTAACCTTATATTAGTAACAGTGCCAGATGAGGAAGTACACTCTTCCGGTATGAGAAAAGCAGTAGAAAAACTCGCGGCATTAAAAACTGAATATCATTTGGATATTCAATTACATTTAAACAGTGAGCCTACGTTTCAACAAGCATCTATTGATGACCAACATTACATATATTCAGGGTCAATTGGAAAAATAATGCCTGGTGTGCTTTGTTATGGTAAAGAAACACACGTAGGCCAACCACTTGAAGGATTGAGTTCTAGCTTTATGATGAGTTACATTACGCAAGCACTGGAATATAATACCCAATTAAAAGAGTGCTTTGAAAATGAATCAACGCCTTTGCCTGTTACATTGATGACGAGAGACCTCAAAGATACATATGATGTTCAAACACCTTTTAAAACCATGGGATTATTTAATATATTTTTATTCAAAAAGACTCCGAAAGATATCTATAGCGCTTTTATTAATACTGTGATTACGGCTGTAGAACGTTGTGAATCAGAATGGCTTTCTATATTAGAAGAAGAAAATTATCAATTTGATACGAAAATAAACGTTCTGACTTATGAGCAACTTAAGCAGTATGCAATCAAACGATATGGTGTGAATCATATAAATCAAGTTATAAACCAGACAATCAAAGAAACAAGTGAGTTACATTTACAAAGCGTTAATGTCGTAGATAAATTGATGCAATTATGTAAAAATATTGCGCCTGCTGTTGTAACATTTTTTGCTTCACCATACTACCCTGCGGTTAATACTTCGTATGACGAGGGTATAGAATCAACGATTCATTTAGTCCAAAACACACTGAAAAATCAATTCCAACGTAATAGTGAACGTGTACATTATTTTAATGGTATAAGTGACGCCAGTTATTTGAAGTTTGAAACTGATATGGATGATATGACATTATATGCTCAGAATGCGCCCAATTTTAATCAAACGTATTCAATTCCTTTTGAAGCCATCAAAATGATTAGCGCACCTACATTAATGCTGGGTCCCATCGGTAAAGATGCGCATCAATTAAGTGAACGTTTGCATAAACAAAGTGCATTTGTAGAATTACCAGTTATATTAGAAACTGTTATTAAATCATATATTAAACCATAAAGATTATCATATTTACTGTTTAAGTATAATTCTACTTGTTAGTGGATAAGCTATTACGATATATTATGAAGTATAAATTTAAATATTGGTTTTTAGGGTTAATTTTAAACGGAAAATGGAGTGTCAAATATGGTAGAAGCCTATAAAGATTTTTGGAAAAAATATATAGATTTTCAAGGTAAATCAAATAGATTAGAGTTCTGGACACCAGTATTGATTCATATCATTTTGGTATTTATTGTAGCTATCATAGGCATTATTTGCTTTGTTACAGGGGTGTTTACGGTTGCAGCAATCATATCCGCTATCGTAGGCGTTTTTGTATTAGCGATGATTGTGCCTATGTTTGCAGTCACGTTACGGCGATTTTACGACGCCGGTAGAAAAAGAAGTACTGCTATTTTGCTTATTGGTATAACTATCGTGGTGAATATTTTATTTGATATAATTCAAATCAATAGCATCGCTGTGATACTTAACGTGATTGCGTGGCTTTGTACAATTATATTAATTGTTGAAACTTTACTACCATCACGTCACGTTGGTGAATCAGAACTAAAATGGTTGTAATGCGTTTCCAAACACTTAAATAAATGTGCATCTGTGAACCATTCCGAATGAATATGAGATTAACGATAGTTGACCGAAACAAAAATGAATTGACGCCTAGCTTAAAAAGCACTACTTTTAAAGCGCCGTATCTAATGAATAACTAATGCATGAAATAACTCATGAGACTTATTTTTATAGTCATCCATGTATGGACGTATAGACGGAATAAGGAAACCTTTTAATCAATAGGGGTTCTATTTCGTCTATTTTTTATATTATTTGTTAAAGATTAAAAATTTTCAACTGAATATTATCAGAAAATTCATTGTATTGAAAAAATGAAACCTTTAATATAAAGAAAAAAGGAGGACAGAAAATGGAATGGCTAAAATTGTTAGGTATTTTAATTATCGTATTAGGATTTTTATTTAAAATTGATACAATCGCTGTTATTTTAATAGCCGCGGTGGTAACAGGAATTGTATCTGGATTGGATATACACGCAATTCTTGAAACATTAGGTAAAGCATTTGTTGATAATCGTTTAGTAACACTTTTTATCTTAACACTACCTATGGTCGGTTTAATTGAGCGATTTGGCTTAAAGAAGCAAGCTTCGAATATGATAGGCAAAGTAAATAAAGTGACGAGTGGTCGTTTAATGACAATATACTTATTGATAAGAGAGATTGCAGGCGTCGCTTCAATACGTATTGGTGGGCATCCGCAATTTGTTCGTCCACTAATTAACCCAATGGTGCAAGGGGCTTTAAGAACACGTTATAATTTGCAAGAAAATGAAGTAGAACCAGAAGATATTGAAAAAATTAAAGCTCAAACTTCTGCTATGGAAAATTATGGTAATTTCTTTGGACAAAATTTGTTTGTTGGTGCGGCTGGCGTACTCTTAATGGTGGGAACATTTCAATCATTAAATATAAAAGTAAATGCTATAGACCTTGTTCTAGCATCATTACCCATTACTGTTATCGTTTTTATGATTGTATGGATTAATAATGTAAGGTTTGATAAATATTTAGATAAAAAGTATGGCAACAAGCAGGTGAAACAACATGAGTGATCAAACATTAAATCAGATTTTAGAAATTTTTTACATATTGATTGGTTTACAATTACTTTATACCGCTTATCGTGTACTAAAAGCCACCTCAAATAAAAAGAAATATAGTACAGCATTATTTTGGATTTTATTAGCCATCTTATTTATTGGCGGTCCATATATACCCAATGTTGTTAATGGCGTATTTATTTTAGTTATGGGGGCATTAACGCTATGTAAACAAGTCGTTATTAAAAACATTGTAGATGTAAATGATACACAAGGAGATAAAGGTTCGAAAAAATATGGAAATAAATTATTTATACCAGCTATAGTGCTGGCAGTCGCTGCGGTTATTGTTTCAAACTGGACACCATTAGGCGGAGCTATCGGACTAGGAGTGTCTTCTATATTAGGACTCATTGCTGCTTATATAGTCATAAAACCAAATGGAAAGTATGTATTGTATGATAGTGATAGACTAACACAGCAAATTGGTACAGTAGGGATATTGCCACAATTTTTGGCAGCGTTAGGTGTGCTATTTACCGTTAGCGGCGTTGGTGATGTCATTTCCAAAGGGATATCCTCATTTTTGCCCGAGGGAAATCATTTAATAGGTGCTGCTGCCTATGTGATTGGTATGGTACTTTTTACAATGTTGATGGGGAATGCATTTGCTGCTTTTACAGTTATCACAGCAAGTATTGGTGTTCCTTTTGTTATTGCGCAAGGTGGGGATCCAGTTATTGCAGGTGCACTAGCAATGACAGGTGGATTTTGTGGAACGTTATTAACACCGATGGCTACTAATTTTAATACATTGCCAGTCGCACTATTAGAAATGAAACAAGAATTTGGTGTTATTAAAGCCCAGGTGCCTGTTGCGTTTATATTGATTTTGATTCATATAGGATTGATGTACATTTGGGCTTTTTAAGTAATTTGATGAATATTTAAACAATGAAAGGAGATTTCAAATGATGAAAATTTTAGTAACAGGTTTTGACCCTTTTGGAGGAGATACAATCAATCCAGCATTAGAAGCGGTTAACTTATTACCATACGAGATACAAGGTCATACGATAGAAAAATTAGAAACCCCGACAGTTTTTAACAAAAGTAAAGTAACCATAGAAAATAAACTTAAAGCAACCCATTTTGATATTGTCTTAGCTATAGGGCAAGCTGGTGGTCGATTTGAATTAACACCAGAACGCATAGGTATCAATATAGATGATGCACGTATACCTGATAATGAAGGCAATCAGCCTATAGATGAGATGATACAATCATCAGGTGACGCTGCATATTTTTCTAATTTACCAGTAAAACGTATGACAGAGGCAATTAAAACAGCGGGTGTACCAGCAAGATTATCTAATACAGCAGGTACGTTTGTATGTAATCACATTTTATATCAATTGGGGTTTTTACAAGCAACTCAGTTTCCAAATATTAAATTTGGTTTTATTCATGTCCCTTTTATTCCAGAACAAGTTACAGACAAACCAGAACAACCTTCTATGTCCATTCAAACTATCGCAAAAGGATTGAAAGCTGCGCTTGAAGCCATTATTGAATCAGATGAAGATATCAAAGTCGCTCTAGGAGAAACGCATTAAGTATACTTTCTAATCAGTTAATGTAATAGAATAGCAGTAAAATCCATCTAGATAACGATTTAATTTAATGTTATTTACAAGTTCTTATTTGAGAGAAAAATATATCCAAAATTAATTTAATAGAAGTTAAGACATGATTTAGAAAAAGGAAAAGGCGTGAGACAGAAAAATACAAGCGCACTAGCGCTTGTATTTTTTTTATGTTTTGTTTTTTAAAATAGTTTAATGATCATGTTCTGTTCTTATATAGTCCATACGAATTTCGTTATAAGTTTTTCCAAAGTAAGTCGGTTTCTTATCATCAGTTACCTTAAATCCAATTTGCTCATAAAAATGAATAGCATTTTCATTCTCTTCGACTACCCATAGTGTTACATTATCAGGATAAGACAACTCTAACGCGCGTTGTGTAAGCGCATAGCCAATCATATGACGTTGATACTCTTCTAGTAAATACAGCGCAAATATTTCACTCCAGTCATCCGAAGAAGAAGAGGACTGTGTTTTACCGTAAGATATAAACCCTACGACTTCATTGTCGACAATCGCAACTAAGGTTGGCACATTGTGTAAAAAAGACTGTTTAATAAATTGTTCTTTATCAAGATTTTCTAAGTAATTATTTTTGGAAAGGTGATTGTAGGTTTCTAGCCAACTTTCATAGTGAACAATTGCTTTACCACGCTTATCTGTTTCTGTTAAGGGTCTTATAGTAAATTCCAAACAAAACTCCCCCTTTGTCTACCAAATTGAATTTATTATAGCATCAAAAGTTTATAAAAGAAATTTTTTAAATACAAAATGATATTCATAAAAAAATATATAACGGGAACATATTGATATACTTACTAAGTTATTTTAAGCCTTGTTTTATGCATTTGTTGTTGTAATTGAACCGCTTCTTTTTTGACTAATCTACTATAATATGTATGCGCAAAGTGCATTGTAAAATTAAAAACAACCCGCTAAATGACCAATACAAACCTAGTGCAGCAGCAGAATGTAATGTAATGAAATGTACGTAATGAAAATGGGAGAGAGCACCATTAATATATAGTGAGTTTTTCTTTGGTCTTTAGGATAATGTATTGTATTCACGAGAGGTTGAACAAAATAAATAAGCGCTGCAATGAATGACATCCATAAATTAGGTTTCGTTAAATCGAACCATAAAAAATATGGAAAACGGTCAATACCACCATTACTAGGGAACTTTAGTGTAATAATAAGACCAAATAATATTGGGAATTGGGTTAAAATAGGTAAGCAACCAATGAGGCCTTTCAATGGATTGATACCATATTGCTTGTAAGTAGTGATAAGTTTTTTGTTAGCTTCGCGTTTGTCTTCTTGTGTTTGTGCCTCATTTAAATGTTGTTTGATAACATCTAACTGTGGTTGAACTATTTTTGTTTTTTCTCTCATCAGATGCATATTTTTAACTTGGATTAACATAAAGGGCATTAAAAATAGTCGGATAATCAGAACAATAGCAATGATGACTATACCATAGTTATTAACAAACAAATGACCTAGCCCATGCAAAAGTGCATCAAGAGATCTAACAAAAATATAATAAACGATGGTTCTCTTCTTGATTTGAATAACCACAAGCAGTTAAACATAAAGACAGACCCATTAAGGCTGTCCATTTTCTATTCATAAAAGATACCTTCCAATCTGCAATGTAATAAACTTAATTTTAACACAATTGTATGTAATTTTTAATCGTTTCCAAAGTAGCTTTAAGGGTGTTTTTAGAAAAAGAAATATATTTTATATAAAATGCAAATTGTTAAGATTGAGAGAAAAACGAAATATTTAATGAATAAACTGGAGTTATGTCATAATGAAATTGTTACAATAAATAAGGAATGTGATAATTATGCAAATAGGGGTCATTTCTGATTTACATGTAGATAGACATAATCAATTAACACCGAAAGACTATCAAGCAGCTTTAGTTCGTATCATACAAAAACGACAAATTGAATTACTATTGATTGCCGGAGATGTGTCAAATCATTATCAACGAACGAAACAATTTATAGAAAATATTGAAATAAACGCGCAAATAAAAGTGTTATTTATCCCGGGGAATCATGATTTTTGGTCAGCAGAAACTGGGATCACATCATCTGAAATTTTAGATACTTATATTAAAATGGATAATTGTTTAATTGATCAACCCTATGTTGTCAATGATGAATGGGCCATTGTTGGTAATACAGGTTGGTATGATTATACGTATGCCAATTCTAAATTTTCATTGGAACGGCTTGCACGAAGAAAGTATTATGGTGCTACTTGGCAAGATAAAGTGAAAATAGATTGGCCAATGGAAGATAGAAAATTATCAGCTATAGCTGCTAAACAAACAATTAAAGATATTGAAAAAGTAAAACACAAAAAAATTATATTAATGACTCATATTGTTACACATCCTAAATTTGCTGTCCCTATGCCACATAGGATATTCGATTATTTTAATGCATTTATAGGTACATCAGATTTTAATAGTATTTATACAAGTTATGATATCAAGTACAGTATTATGGGCCATGTTCATTTTAGAAATACATTTGAAGAAAATGGCGTGACGTATATTTGCCCTTGTTTAGGGTATCAACGAGAGTGGCGTACGTCTGATATAGAGCAAGAGATTGATCAGGCTATGCATCAAATTGTGATTGATTAATGGGTGTTTTGTTTTAATTACTTTTATTGAAAATGTAGGCTCATGCGACCAGGTGTGTTGTAACTTGCTTCTAGTTTTTCTTTTTTAATTTTAATAATTTGGTATTTATTTGGAAAAATAGCAGGGAATATAATTGATTTTTTTAATCTTGACCATAATGGATCGATATAATAATAATGATGTTTATCATAACCAATAAGTACTGTGACATGAATATTAGAGACTAATTTCTGAGATTGATTGTCAAATTTAAAAGTGCGTTTAAATGGTTTACGGCCTAAAACAGTGTGATAAATGATAACAGGTTGGCCATGATCAAGCGTGTCACATAATGTTTTAAGTGATTGACCCGTACTGTCAATCATACGCGCATCATATTTTTGTAAATATGGAACTAAAGCATTTGGAAAGATTGTTTGGTGGTAGCCGCGTTTAACCCATAAATGATGGCCTACATAACCTTTGTACGGATTATTATCATGTTTAGGCCAATGTTTCATAATATGGGAGGCGAGCACATTATGATTGTTGAATTGTAATATCATTGCGCATGCGATACCTTCACATCCCATAATCATTGGGATTGGAAATAGTTGACTGATTGGTTTAACTGCTAATATTTTTTTGTTCATAATGAGTGACTCCTGTTTCAATTTATGAGTAACAATTAACTCTAGTTAATATTTTTATTATATATCTATTGCCGTGAAGCGCCTATAAAGTTGCTTAGCGTATTGTTAATATTAGAAATTATTTTATAAATTTAGTTATAATAACCAAAAGGGGTTGGAAGAGATGAAATATAGAATAGAAACAATATCAAAAACGTCAGTTATAGGTGTTCAAAAAGAATATATAACTGGGCAAAAAGCACAAGAAAATATTTTTAAATTCTGGATGGAATTCGAAGCAGCAGGCCATAAAGATCAGTTAAAACTTCAAAGCAATCGTCATTTAGACGGCTTGTTAGGCGTCTTTACACCCAAGGCCAATGAGAGATGCATTATTTAATCGGTGTAACGAATGAGGAAGCGCAGAATAATTGGCAACAAGTTGATTTAGCTGAAGGAAGGTACCTTGTCTTTGACGCAAAAGGACCGGTTCCAGAGTCAATAAAACGAGCGATGCAAACCATTAACAGAGATATCTTACATACTTTAGATTATGAATTGAGAAACGCACCTTTTTTTGAATTATATAAATCAGGTGATGTAAATTCAGAAGCATATGTTACAGAAATTTGGTTGCCTATTTTGTAACAAATGATGTTAATAGAGTAGATAAAATTCAATCAAGAGATATAAAAAGAACAGGGTAAAGAACACATTTTCTAAAAATTGTTCGCCCTGTTCTATCATTTAAATGATTAAAATAAGATATCTATTTTAATTGTTTATTAAATAAAATAGATTTAAAGACAATTTCTAAACAAATAATGAGTATAGCAGTTATAACTAAAATAGTGATATATGGTAAAACACTGTATTCGCCTTGTAAACCAACAAGTGGTGACATTATGCCGCCAAGTATAAACTGGAATAAACCTAAAAGGCTTGAGGCATTACCACTACCGCCCGTTCGTGATTCCATCGCTAGGGCAAAACTTAAAGGCCCTATGCCTGTTACAGGACACACGTTTAAAAAGAATGCAATAATTAACACCCACAATGGTAGATGAAGTGTTAAAGTTACAATGATTAGTATGACGCCCACTATTTGAATTGTTGTCAAAATAATTAACAATAGATATCTATTCATATATGCAACCAATTTTGCTGTAAGTTGACTCATAATGATTAGCCCAACGCCGTTAAATGCAAATAAATAGCTGAATTGTTGAGGAGTCATGTCGTAAATTTTCTGTGTAATAAACGGTCCTGCGGCTGAAAAGCTAAATAACATGACGTATGTTAAGCCTTGTAAAACCATTGGAATAATAAATGCAGGTTTTTTAAATAAGGCACCGAAGTCTTTAAAGATAGCACTAAAATTCAATTTAGAGAGATTTGTTTTATGTGTTTCTTCTAAATGCAACATTGATAATATCAATATGATGATACTCACTACAGTTAAAATTAAAAATATGGCTTTCCAATTGGAAATGGTTAATGCATAGCCACCTATAATTGGAGCAATAATTGTAATAATGCCATTGATCACAAGTAAAGAGGCAAGTCCTTTAGCTAAAGCCTTACCTTCATGTTGGTCGCCCATTGTCGCTTTAGCGATAACAATAGCGCCTCCCCCAGTTAAGCCTTGAAATAGTCGCAATAGAAGTAAAAGGCTCATAGAGGTTGTAAAAACGGCAAATAATGAGGCAATGGCATAGATTGAAATAATGATTAAAGCCATTTTTTTACGTCCATATGCGTCAGATAGGGGACCGAAGATAAATTGACCGATAGCGAGTCCAATCATCGCAAATGATAAAGTGAGTTGAACCTGCGATACAGAAGTATTAAAATCACTTTGCACATTTGGTAATGAAGGTACATACATATCTATAGTTAAAGGTCCAAACGTAGTCATTATACCCAACACAATAATGACCATGGTTGGTAATTGACGATTTGAAATTTTGTCCATGTTTGAAACTCCTTTGAAATTGTCTCTAATCCCTTATTATAAACATGTTAAGTCATTTTGTAACTATTGTTTTGAATTTAAGTTCATGATGAGCCTAATATGATGAGAGACGTGGATTGGTTATATGGTAAGTGGATGGTTTATATCACACACGACATACATTTTTATGGTAAAGTATGATACTAGATAATACATGTAATTTTATATTTTGATAGTAATCATCCGAAATAATTTGGAATTTACTAAGGAGTAAAATAATGAATTTAACTAAAACGCACTATGAAGTTATTAAATTTGTAATTGTAGGTGGCATGAACACTTTTAATTATTATATCGTTTATCTTTGTTTATTGAAATTACTAGACTTGAATTATTTAGTTAGTCATATAAGCGGCTTTCTCATCAGTTTTATTATTTCATATTATTTAAATTGTTACTTTGTTTATAAAGTAACGCCAACGTGGAGGAAATTTTTGAAATTTCCATTAACGCAAGTGGTCAATATGGGGATGCAAACTTTATTATTATATATTTTTGTTCAATGGTTTAGCATTTCATCAGTTATAGCCCCTTTTGCAGGGTTGGTTATCACAATACCAGTTACATTTTTACTCTCTAAATATATTTTAAGAGACTAATAAAGGACGTATAGAATCTAAACAGTATGCGAACAATGGAAGGCTTCATAGATGCAATAAAAGATAAGGTACAATGGTAACGACATTTAAGTATTAAAACGGCCGGCGGGGTAATGAGATCTATTTAGAACAATTGATTTCGGCTCCGCTTATTTTTTATTCTCACTCAATATTATAATTAATATTAGGAAAGGCTAAAAAAATAATTAGTGTTTTTATATTAAATAATTTTTGAATAAAAATTGTTGTAAATATGCTGGTGATAAGTCATAATGAGTATTCAATAATGTTGAAGGTGGAAATAAAGATGAGTCAAAATGAAAAATTGAAAACAGCTCAAAAAGGAGCGTTTTTAAGTTTAACCGTTTATGTCATATTATCAATCATTAAATTTATAGTAGGCTATTTATATAATTCAGCGGCTGTTAAAGCAGATAGTTTAAATAATATGACGGATATTATTGTGTCATTAGCAGTGATTATCGGTTTAAAAATCTCTATTAAACCTGCAGATAAAAACCATCCATATGGTCATTTGAAATCTGAAAATATTTCATCATTACTTGTTTCGTTTATTATAATGTTTGTCGGTATTCAGGTTATTATAGAAAATGCCCCAGAGTTATTGACTGACGAGCATGAAACGCCTAATATTATAAACATTTACGTCAGTGTCATTAGTGGTTTGATTATGCTGGCTGTATTTTACATTAACCAAAGCATTGCTAATCATACAAAAAGTAGCTCGTTGAATTCTGCAGCTAAAGATAATTTATCAGATGCGTTAGTGAGTATAGGGACAGCAATTGGTTTAGTGTTCACGCAATTTGGTTTTCCTATTTTTGATACGATATTAGCTATTATTTTAGGTTTACTTATTATATATACAGGTTTTGGTATTTTCAAAGAGTCTATCTTTACATTAAGTGATGGTTTTAATGAGCAAGAGTTAGAGGCTTATCGAAATTATGTATTAGAAATTGAAGAAGTGATAGATGTTCAAAATATTAAAGGCCGTTATCATGGAAGTAGTATCTTTGTAGATGTGACCATTGTGGTTGAATCTAATATATCCCTAGAAGAAGCGCATCAAATTTGCGATAAAGTAGAACAACATATGCATAGTAAGGGTATATCTTCAGTTTATGTTCACCCAGAACCCAGATCAATTCAGTAGAATAAATAACTAAAATTTTATATAAAAAGCGATGTAAGCATCTAATATGATAGACACTTACATCGCTTTTTTTTAGCAAAAAAAATATATAATGAGGGGTAAATTCACTATTTATGTTTTTACCACCAGCCGTTTGCAACGCGGAATTCAATTGCTGCATCGATTGAGCCATAACGGTCTTCAGCATATTGAATCATCCCTTTAGTTTGCTCTGTTACTGAACCAGTACCCCAAGCTTCTTTAGTTTGTCCTAAACCTCTGTAGCCTAATTCATTTACGGCATCCGGATTACCGCTTGATTCTGGCATTACAATATGATCCCATAATGCTTTTGTACCGCCTGCAGCAATAAATTCACTATAAACATCATTGTTTACTTGTGTTGTTTCTGCAGCATCAGCTATAGATGCGTTTGAGTTTAGGCCAACTCCAGTTGTAGCGATAGTAATTGATGCAAAAGAAGCTAATAATAATTTTTTCATTGAGAAAAATCCTCCTATTAATTTTTTGTTTGAATGAATTATACTTTGTTTAATTATTGATTTTTTGTGTTAAAAAAATGACATCTTGTTTTATTAATATGTTGTTTCTTATTCAACGATTTCAACTATAACATCATTAGATAGGCTATAGGTTACAGTTAAATAAAAATAAAATGTCATTTATGAATAAAAGAATACAATTATTTCAAAATACAGTGTAAATTGTTATAATTTTAATATATAGAGTGACGATTTAAATAGAAATAAGCGTCATATAAATATTTTTAAGCTTTTTTTAATATGATTGATTGTAACGGTTTTGTAAATGTAGTAATTAATATCATTTTAATTAATGGAAAGAAGGAATAGTATGCCAAAGTTAATTTTATGTAGACACGGTCAAAGCGTGTGGAATGCAGAGAATCTCTTTACAGGTTGGGCAGATGTTGATTTATCTGAGCAAGGGAGAACCGAAGCAATAACTTCAGGTAAAAAAATAAAAGACCAAGGTATCGCAATTGATGTTGTATTTACTTCATTATTACAACGTGCTATTAAAACAACCTATCATCTATTAGATGAATCTCATCAATTATTTATCCCTATCGTTAAAACTTGGAGACTAAATGAGCGTCACTATGGTGGGTTACAAGGTTTGAATAAAGATAAAGCAAGAGAAAAATTTGGAGAAGAACAAGTGCATACGTGGAGACGTTCATATGATGTAGCGCCACCTAATCAAAGTGAACAACAAAGAAATGACTATTTAAATGATCGAAAATATGAACACTTAGATAGAAGAGTGATGCCAGAATCTGAAAGTTTAAAAGATACGCTCGTTAGAGTTATACCTTATTGGAATGATCAAATATCACAACAATTATTAGATGGTAAGACTGTCTTAGTTTCTGCCCATGGTAATTCACTGCGAGCGTTAATTAAATATATAGAAGACGTTTCCGATGAAGATATAGTAGGGTATGAAATTAAAACGGGTGCACCATTGATTTATGAACTTACAGATGACTTAAAAGTAATCGATAAGTACTATTTATAATTATCATAAGATATCTATTTTTAAAATAAAGTTTAAGTATCGCATTAATATAGTAACTTAAACGGTATAATAAGTGACTGATTTCTCAATACACCTATTTTTATGTGTTTTAGAAATCAAGTCACCATTGAGAAGCGGAATGACGAAATCAAAGGTAATTGTTTTTGGTTTTGAAATTTCGCTCTTTTTATTTATTTCGCTTATGTTGCTGGATAATTTTACGTGCACGTTTTCTTGTTTTGATATTTGGACTGTTGAGATTACGACGTGCTGTTTGTAAATCTAATTTCATAATAAGTTCCTCCTTTATCTAAAGTTATTATGCAAGATAAAATCAAAAAAGTAAATAGTAATTATTACGATTTACAAAGGTGCATCTATTTTTTAACTTAAACAGCATCAAATTAAACCAAAAATTTCAAGTTTTTTTAATGCTAAATACATATAAAATAGGTATAATGCAGAAATGCGACTAACATAAGTTGATAAATTTTTAAAATATAGGAGTAAGAAAATGGATAAGAAAACAAAAATTATAATGATTTTGATGATGTTGTGTGGTGGTTTTTTTGGGTTATTAAACGAAACGCTATTAACAACAGCATTACCTAGTATAATGAGAGATTTTAAAATAGATTATACGCAAGTACAATGGCTTACAACAGCTTTTCTATTAACGAACGGTGTTGTTATTCCATTGTCAGCGATGATTATCCAAAGATTTTCAACAAGAAAGGTATTTTTAACTGCAATATTTATATTTTTTATAGGAACAATCATTGCAGGATTTAGCCCAAACTTTACTATTTTATTAAGTGCAAGAATTGTTCAAGCGCTTGGTTCCGGAATTATGATGCCTTTGATGATGACGACCATTTTAGATATATTTGAACCGCATGAAAGAGGTAAATATATGGGGACATTTGGTTTGGTTATAGGTTTAGCGCCAGCTATTGGCCCAACGCTATCAGGCTACCTTGTAGAATATTTTAACTGGCGTTCATTGTTTCATGTAGTAGCACCGATTGCGGCACTTACATTTATTGGTGCACTTAAATTCGTGAAAAATGTTGGAACGAATCGTAAGACACCTATTGATGTTTTCTCCATTATCTTATCAGTTATAGGATTTGGCGGTTTACTCTATGGTACAAGTTCAATTTCACGTGATGGATGGAATGATCCTGTTGTATTAACAACTGTAATAGGTGGCATTATTTTAGTGGCCCTCTTTATCTTGCGTCAAACGCGTTTAGACAATCCATTACTTGATTTTTCAGTATTTAAAGATAGCCAATTTGCGATAGGTATTATTATTATGGCCTTCACTATGATTTCAATGATTGGTTCTGAAACAGTATTGCCAATGTTTGTACAGAATATTATGAATGATTCTGCACTTCAGTCAGGTTTAATATTATTACCAGGAGCCATTGTTATGGGTATTATGTCAGTGATTTCTGGTTTGTTATATGAAAAATACGGTGCTAAATTATTGGCATTTATTGGTATGTTTATCGTAGTAATTACAACGTCTTATTTTGTAATAATGGATGAACAGACATCATCAGCATTATTAGCAACTGTGTATGCAATTCGTATGATTGGTATAGCGCTTGGGTTAATGCCACTGATGACACATACTATGAACCAACTTTCACCAGAGATGAATGCACATGGCTCTTCAATGACCAATACTGTACAACAGATTTCAGCTTCTATTGGTACAGCAGGTCTAATAACGATTATGAGCCAAGTTGCTAAGAACTATACGCCAGATATGTCTGATTTTAAGGATATGGGCCAAAAGGAAATGGCAGCAGAGGTCCAACATCAAGCGTTATTAAGTGGTTATCATGGCGCATTTTGGTTTGCAGTCATTATATCCATCTTGAGTTTGATTAGTGTGTTTATGTTGAAAAGCAAACGACAAATTAGATTAGAAGAGGACAAAAATTAATAATCTAAACACAGTTATATTTTGTTTCTATTTTTGTAGAAACTTGTAAAACGTATTAATAATATGATAATTTGATATCAACCTAATGCTTATGAAGAATGGAGCGTATATACTATAGAACACTCGATGCACTTAAACAACGAACCCTTTCAATTAATGAAAAATGGCATAAAAACGATTGAAATTAGATTGAATGATGAGAAAAGGCAAGACATTAAAAGTGGCGATTATATCATGTTTGAAAATTTAGAAAGCAAAGAAACGCTAAAAGTCATAGTTATAGAAACGGTAGTATTTACTTCGTTTCAATCTTTACTGAAGCAATATTCTAATAAAGAAATAGGAGCTAAATCAGAAGATCAATTGTCTCAAAAAATAGCTGCTATATACCAAATTTATTCTCAAACTGATGAACTTCATTATGGTGCATTAGCTATTAGAGTGGAAGTAGTTTGATGAAAACGAAGGATGCACCTTGTTTTATTTATATATAAGGTGTACGCGTTGACATTTTTTTAAATTAATGGAAATTAGATTTTATAGAGAAAGTGGGACAGAAATTATATTTTATAAAATGATTTCGTAGCCTCACCAAGAATGATGAGAAAAAAGCATACAAGAGATTTGGCTCATGCATAAGTGCTACTAAGCTTCATAAATGAAGAAGTAGCACTTTAGAATTAGTACTTTAGAAGCGGTGTTTTAAAAGCTTGATATAAGTGCACTTTTATTCCAAACATCTACTGCCAATATGATATTTAAGGCTGACACATTATGTATGTATCAGCTTCTTTTATATGCTGTTAGCAATGGTATCTAGCCATTGAAATATATAGATTATATACCAATTTCTTAATAATTGTTATCTATGTTTTGCTTATTCAGTATAGAGATGATTACATGAGTCAAATTTTTAAACACAAAGTAATTAAGCTGAAAATAATTAGTATTGTTCTAGTACATACCGTGATTTCATTGTATGATAAACAGTATGGATAAATAATACGATATAAGTAGGTTTTGTACTAGGAGTGGGAATATGAAAAAAGTTATGACGGTGACTATTATTTCAATAATAATGATGGTTGGATGTAGCAGCGGGAAATACGCTGAAGCAATTGATCAAGCAGTAAAACAACAAGCACAATATCAAAAATTTTTAGCAGATAAACAAAAAGGCGATGTCGAATCCACATACGAAAAAAAAGATTCAAATATATATGTTTACGAGAATGGCAAATATGTAATCATTGCTTATAAACCTTTAAAAGATGATGACGAAATTCATTATTATACGTATAAGATAAAAGATGATAAAGCGCATTACTTAGAAAATTTTAACACTAAAGGTTATACTCAAAAGCATGAGCCAGACTATAAAGAAGAAAATATGGACTTAGAGGAATCATAATATAAAGAAGAAGGTGCACATTAAATAATGAAAAAACGATGGTTAAGTTTGTTATTGATAACAGTATTATTATTGGTTTCAGCCTGTTCAAATGACGACGACGAACATGTACATAAAGATGATAAATATGGTGAAAACGGTAAAATTAAAATCATTGAGTATGGAGATTTTAAATGCCCGTATTGTAAAAAGGTAGAACAAAATATTATGCCTAAATTAAAAAAAGAATATATAGATACTAATAAAGTAGATTATCAATTTGTTAATATGGCCTTTTTAGGAAAAGATTCAATTAAAGGTGCTAGAGCAGGGCATGCTGTAAAACAAATTGCCCCTGAGCATTATTTAGATTACCAAAAACGGATGTTTAATCAACAACCAGATTCAGAAAAAGAATGGATTACTGAGAAACTCGTTGATCAACAAATAGATCAATTAAATATTTCTACTCCTAAAAAAGAAGAAATTAAAAAAGATTATAAGACCAAAAATAGTAAATCTTGGAAAGCTGCTGAGAAAGATCAAAAGCAATATAAAGACAATCATATTAAAACGGCGCCAACTGTATATATCGCTGGTGAAAAGGTAGAAGATCCATATAAATATAAAAATTACAAAGAAATATTAGAAGCAAACGAATGAATAGAATAACGTAATAACTAGCTCTATTTTGTTAGTAAGGTTTCTTTTTAATGTGTCATAAAAGGTCTGTATTGGTAAATTTAATATAAACGTATACTCAAAATAGTTATTTATTATTCAATGCGTTTTGAAGCTGGAACATTTTAGTGTTCCAGCTTTTTTTAATTCTATATTAACTAGGCGTACTATAGAAAAGACGTTAACAAAGCATTTTAAAATAAATCGTAATAATTACGAAATAATTTCAGAATAACTATTGCACTTTCATAAAGGTAGGGTTATAATTTTAAATCGTAACAGTTACTATTTAAGGAGGAGAAGAAATGAAAAAATCAATATATTTAATGTCTATTATCATTATATTATCGATGATCGCGACAGCGTGTGATGTGTCTAAATCGAATAGTGATAAAGAAGACGATGGGAAAATAGAAATAAATACTACAGTATTTCCCCTGAAATCATTTGCTGATCAGATTGGTGGCAAATATGTTTCGGTGAAATCGATTTATCCGCCCGGTACAGATTTACATAGTTATGAGCCAACCCAAAAAGAAATAATGAATGTAAGTAAAGGGGATATGTTTTTATATACAGGTGATGATTTAGACCCTGTTGCTAAAAAAGTAGCTTCAACGATAAAAGACGATGACATAAAATTATCACTAGAAAATAAAATCGATAAATCTGAATTATTAACAGACCAACATGACGAGGATCATGGAGGACATGAGGGACACGAGCATCATGAAGGACATCATCACGGCGGGTACGATCCACATATTTGGTTAGACCCTCATTTTAATAAAGTGTTTGCAAAAGAAATTAAAGATGAATTAATTAAAAAAGATCCAGATCATCAATCATATTATGAAGAAAATTATAAGAAATTAAAAAATGATTTAGATACGATAGATAACAAAATGGAAGACATCACTAAAGATAAACAAGGGAATACTGTGTATATCTCCCATGAATCAATGGGATACCTGTCACAAAGATATGGTTTTGTACAAAAAGGCGTGCAAAATATGAATGCCGAAGATCCATCTCAAAAAGCATTGACAAATATTGTTAAAGAGATTAATGACTCAGGAGCTAAATATATCTTATATGAAGCAAATGTTTCTAATAAAGTTACTGATACGATTCGCAAAGAAACTAAAGCTAAGCCATTAAAATTTAATAACATGGAATCATTATCTAAAGAAGAATTGAAAGATGAAAAGTTAACCTATCAAAATTTAATGGATAAAAATATTAAACATATTGATATGGCATTAAGCGACAATATTAAAACTGAGGAAAAACATTCACATAATAAACATGATAAAGCTATTGCTGATGGGTATTTTAAAGATAATCAAGTAAAAGATAGAAAACTAACAGACTTTCAGGGACAATGGCAATCCGTATATCCATACTTACAGGATGGTACATTAGATGAAGTGATGAAACATAAAGCTGCTAATGATGATAAAATGGATGAAAAAGAATATAAAACATATTAAGAAAAAGGTTATAAAACAGATATAAATAACATAGACATCACAAAAGATACGATTACTTTTGAAAAAGATGGCAAAAGAATGACGGGCCATTACGTATATGATGGCAAGGATATATTGAAATATGAAAAAGGTAATAGAGGCGTACGATATACATTTAAATTAACAGATGATAATAAAGCATTGCCAAAATTTGTTCAATTTAGCGATCATAATATAGCACCTAAAAAATCAGCTCATTTCCATATTTTTATGGGAAATGATAAACAAAAAGTTTTAAAAGAATTGGATAATTGGCCAACATATTACCCACAAAAATTAAATGAAGAAGAAATAAAAGAAGAAATGTTAGCACATTAAGCTGTTAACATATTGGTCTATTTTAAAATTATACATTTTAAAAATGAGGATGAATAAAATTTTGTTATAAGGGAATGATTATAAAGCAATACAAATGTGAGCTTTTTTATTGATATATTTAATATACTTGGTATAATTAATGTATTAATAAAAGTTACAAATTTGGAGGTATGAATTTATTATGACAAAATTTAATTTTGATCCAGCGCATTCAGTAGTAGAATTTTCAGTTAAGCATTTAGTGATTTCAAATATCAAAGGTAGATTTAATGATTTTAATGCATCACTTGAAGGTGATTTAAATGATTTAAATTCAATCAAAGGCGAGCTTACGATTAAAGCAGATTCAATTGATACACGTGTAGGTGATCGTGATAATCACTTGAGAAGTGGTGATTTCTTAGATGCTGAGAATTATCCTGAAATTAAATTTGAAGTTACAAAAGTCGAAGAACAATCTGTTACTGGTAATTTAACAATTAAAGATGTTACAGAAGAAGAAACTTTTGAATTATCATATGAAGGACAAAGTAAAAACCCTATGAATGGCGCAACAACTGCTGGTTTTGTTGCTAATGGTACTATTAACCGTGAAAAATTCGGTATCACATTTAACCAAGCACTTGAAACTGGTGGCGTTATGATTGGCAAAGATGTGCATTTCCAAGTAAGTCTTGAATTTGCATTAGAAGACTAATATAGTTATTTAAATATAGCAGTGAGGCCGGTGGGCATAATGGTGCCCTTCGGCCTTTAATTATCATACTCATTATAGATAGTTGCAGTAGAACAATAAAATCTATTTTACAATGTTAGTCGTTGATATCACGCTTGTTTTTAGGGCCCGTTTGTATCGGTTGACCGTTTTTCACGATAATATTTAATCATTATATAAATGATAAAAATCCAAGATATGATAATTAAGGAGATTGAAGAAATCATGACATAGTTTTTGTTTGTAAAGTCACCGCCTGTAAATAGTGTGCCAATCAGATTGGGGATGCATAATAATAGAATAAGACCTGCGTAAAACTTTTGTTTTAAAATAAAGCAAGTCACCATTGTTATTAGTAAAAGGATTAACCCAAGGGTGAAATTAGTTGTTTGATTAGGTGACCAAATTATATAAAGTGGATAGTTTCGTAATAAATATTCACTTAATAGATATAAACCAAAAATAGCTGAAGATGAAATTCCAATAATAGCATAAGTTATTTTACTGTCACCCCAGCGCATAATTGATTTTTTGACAAAGCATAAAATAAAGATAAATGATCCCAAAAAGATAAGAACGAAGTAACAAATTAAAGCAATCGTTAATTGAAATGAATGATCTAACATTCTAGGTATCGCTGTCATGATAAACATAAAAGATATGAAATATAAAATATATTTAAATAAACCTTGAGTCATATTTAAATTTTTTGCAAATTTATCTGCATATGATTTAATGGGTGTGTTTAATAGATCCTCGATATTATCGTTGTTTTCTTCTGCAAGTGTAATATGGTCACGTAATTCTTCTTCAATTGAATTTACTTCGTCTTCATTTTTTCCACGAAATAATAACTCAATTCTCAACTTTAATAAAAAATCTTCCGCTTTTTTACTCAACATTGTTAACCCTCCACATTAAATTGTTCATACCATTATTTAAATCGTTCCACTTGTATTTAAAGTTAGCTAATTCCATTTTACCTTCTTCCGTGATGCTATAGTATTTACGCTTTGGCCCGCTCGAATCTGATTTTTTTGAAATAGAAATCACATAGCCTTTTTTACTTAACCTTAATAGCACAGGATAAATACTGCCGTCGCTGATTTCAGGAAATTGTTGAGATTCCAATTTATCCAAAATTTCATATCCGTAAGTTTCTCCTTGAGAGATGAGCGCTAAAATTGCACCATCTAACAAACCTTTCATCATTTGATTTGAAATTGACATGACATCCCTCTTTTCACTATCTTATAATAAAAGGTAGTTGATAATTTAATAACAAATATACCACATAACTAAAATAGATTTAACGGGGTATATAATGACTAAGAGAGGAGGCTAATGATGGCAACAGAGCTACCTAAAATTGGACGTCCAGCTACAAATGCATTGCAATCTATTGGTGTTATGACTTTAGAAAAAGTAGCAGAATATGACCGAACGTCTATTTTAGATATTCATGGCGTAGGACCAAAAGCGATAGATAGATTGGACAAAGCCTTAAAAGAACAAGGACTATCATTTAAAAATGAAAAATTATCTGAAATACCGTTTGAATTGGTTGGAGATGTGGCGTGTGATAATGCGCCAAAACGTCGAATAATGTTAGACTTTCTACTAGCTTCTGCATTAGCCGATAAAACAAAGTTATCACAAATTGTGGTTTCTAATTTCATTTGGAAGGTACCAGGCGCATTTGAATTAAAAAGCTTAGATGAATTTTATAATGAAATAGAAGCACACAGCACAGAAATTAAAAAAATTGAAGTTACACATCATTTAACACACGGAAAATTCGGGGCAATGCACGGTATTCAGACAAATGTTAATGGTATGAAAATTTACTTTGCAGATTTTATTGAATTTGAGAGTCACAGTAAAAATGCAAAAATAAAAATCGTTACGTCTTACGTCATTATGAACGAATCATAAGAAGGAGTATATTAAATGGGAATAGAAGTGAACGAAAATAAAATTATTTTCAAAAGAGATTTTGAAGCAACAGCAGAACAAATTTTTCAAGCTTATACAGAACGTGCTTTATTTGAACAGTGGTTTCACCCACAAAATGCAACAACTGAAGTATTTGAATTCAATATTAAAAAAGGAGGACAAGCCTTTTTTGCAATATATACTAATCAAGGCGCCAGTTATACATTAACAAAATATAATGAAGTAAAAGAACCGAATTTGATTGATTATTACGATTACTTTGCTGACAAGGAAGGTCATATTGATAAAAATATGGCTGGTATGCATAATATCATTCAAATAGAACAAAAAGATGACACGATTACACGTATTATTTCTACAGCTGAACTACCTCATCCAAAATCAGCACGGCAATTATTAGATATGGGCGTAGAAGATGGTATGAATAGCACGTTTGATAATTTAGAATCACTTCTAAAAAATATGTAAAAAGTCAAAGATATGTAAAAATTAGAGTGCTCACACATCGTCACTTTTAGTTATAATAAAAGTGAAATGAGGTGAGTGTATTGTATAAACGTTATTTAAAAGTTTTGGGGTTGTATGCTGTTAGTACGCTTGTACCAGCTGTTTTGTTAAATGAAAAAAGTTTACGTAGCAGCACATTCAAATGGTTTTTACGTACTTTAGCAGGTTATGGTATTTTTGCCTATGGCCTACACACACTGACAAAATTAAAAAAATAATAAGAAAACTAGAATAAAAAGTTTCGTTAGTTAACAAACATTTATGATTTTATTCAGGCAACCATGGTAAGGAATGAAAAATTTGGTTAAAGTTTATGCTCACTCTAGTTATCTATTGCCGATATCATCTTAAATGAGGTTGAAAGATAAATACCTCTGACTAAAACATAAACGTCAATTTCTATATTTTTTCAATAGAAATTGACGTTTATTTGTTTTTATAAAATTTTCAAACTTGTTAAGCTATTATTTTTCTGATTTCTACATATCCTGATTCATTCATTTAATTGGTTAAACCTACGAACTAATAAGCGAGCTAACTTTACATTTTATATTAATAAAATAGTGATTCGACATTTGTATTAATTACATTTTGGTACCAATTAAATGAATCTTTTTTCTTCGCTCTAAGGTGCCATTACCCAAGTTATTTCTATCTACATAAATTAGGTCATAGCGTTTTTTCATTTCGCCTGTAGTAAATGAAACGATATCAATGATACCCCACGGCGTATAGTCCATTAAATCAACCCATCTTCATCTACGGCAGCCGTTGGTTTTTCAGATATTTATTTTACGGTGGATAAATTAGATAATGGAGAGGCTAAAATATTAACACTAAATGACGGGGATCCTTGCTTAAGGTATGAACAAGTATTTTATACTACGACTGGCGTACCATTTGATTGTTCACATCTTCTATATCATTATAAGAATGCGCATTTCTATATACCATCTCAAAAATAAGTGTTTAAATATAAAAATAGCTTACACCCTATTAAATTTGAATGAAAAATAATACAATAGATTTATACGTGTGGGGTGTTTATTCGATGAAATTTATAAGGGGGGGTGTCATTATGATAGAAAATCATAAATCTATTAAAGATACATATATGTCTAGAGAAACAATTGATAATATTAACAATCAGGTACAGATGAAAGAAGTTATGTTTGATCAAACCCGCGGACGTTATGCTTTAAAATCAATTATGTCAGGCTTCTTATTAGCTATTGTGACAGTTTTTATGCTAGCGCTTAAGACACAAATGGTTGGTGCAAATGAAGGTGTCATTAACTTATTAGGCGCTATTTCATTTAGTTTAGCCTTAGTATTAATTGTGTTAACACATTCTGAATTATTAACTAGTAATTTTATGTATTTAACAGTTGGCTGGTATTATAAGTTAATCGGTATGAATAAAGCTTTTATTATCATGTTAGTATGTTTCTTTTTTAATATGATTGGTGGCATCATATTATTTGGCTTGATGAAATTTACGCCAATTATGACTTCTGAAATGGTTACAAGTTTGACTGAACTTGTAGATGGAAAAACGATCGATACGTCATGGTATGCCATTTTAGGTAAAGCTATTTTCTGTAACTTTTTTATAAATATTGGTATCTATGTTTCTATTCAATTTAAAGATGGTTTATCAAAAGCCTTTTTCATTGCATGTGGTGTGATTGTCTTTGTATTTATGGGATATGAACATGTGGTGTTTAATGCTGGATTATATGCAGGCATGTTATTTTATAACTTTGATGCTGTCGTTTGGTTACATGTTTTAAAAAATATCGTATTTGCCTTTATTGGTAACTTTATTGGTGGAGGTCTATTCGTAGGCTTAGTCTATGCTTACTTGAATGGTAAACGAGATAGCTTGCATAATTAAATAAATGAACCAATTAAATATAGTTAATTGAGCTGTGGAGTACCTCTCACGTTAGGTTTCTTCATAGCTTTTTTTAGTTTAAGCGCTGTCTATTAATAAATAGATTAGCCTCGAATATAAAATCAGCAAGTGGTGTAAAGGGGTTTATATCGTATTTTAAATAATCGCTAAATCACTCAACAAATTGTTTTTGGCGCTCTAGTGTTCTAGTGAGTAAATAAAACAAATCAATTGACTCATTTATAAAGAAACAATATTGTATTTATTGTGATTAATGATCTCAGTATAGTTCAAATCATAGCATAGATGAGAAACGTTAGGGAGTGACATAATGTCTGAATATAATATTAGAATTGCTGTTATCGATGATGCAGTAGAATTACAAAAATTAATGTATGAGGCTTTTACGCCGTTAAGAGAATTAGGTATTGATTGGCCATCTGTCAATGCTACTGTTGAAATGGTTGAAAAGAATTTACAAACTGGTACAACATTTGTCTTGGAAAATGAGACAGAAATTATTTCTACAATAACAGTGCGCTATCCTTGGGAAAGTAAACGCCGTATTTCTATTTATCCATTTGTATGGTGGTTTGCTACTAAGCCATCATATGATGGACAGGGTTTAGGCGGTAAATTGTTGAGATATGTTGAAGAGACATATCTCAGAGACACACTGAAAGTACCAGCAGTTACGTTAGGAACTTCTGCGCGTAAACATCCATGGTTATTAGATATTTACAAAAAAAGAGGTTATGAAATATACGCAGAGCATGAAAGCGATGATGGCGATTTAGGCGTTATTATGAGAAAAGTATTGATTCCAGAACGATTTGATGAAGACGTGTTGGGCGAACCGCCGTTTTAATGATATAAAAATTAAATAAATGATAGGGAATTCCTTTAGTTTTTCACTAAGGGGATTCCCTATTTTTTTACTTTTTGTGAATTTGTTCACAAAAAGCATTGGAAATATATTACAATTCAAGTGTAAAGGGAGGGGGCGCCATGGGAGAAAATATACTCGTTATACATGGTATGAGACGAGGTTATCAAAATGAGGCGTTACAACGATTCATCTATAGACTAATGAAAGAAAGTGGTATCAACTTTCACATTACATTTTTGGAAAGTGATATTAACCATTTATATAACATGATTTCAAGTCTAGTGAAACAAGGTGTACATGAATTTAACATCGTACCGCTTTTATTATTTTCAGCTAAACATTATTTGCAAGATATCCCGACAATATTACAGCATCTTAAAAACAATTACCCGTATATAGAGTATCAGGTTACACAACCATTAGGAACACACTACCATATCGTTAACATCATAAATGAAAGAATTAAAAACGCGCTGTATGTTAGCCCATCCATTAGCAAAATAGTTTTTATTGCGCATGGTAGTGAACGTTATAAGCAACCGAATGAACAACTTAAACAAGTAATAAATAATTGTAATGTTGCTAATAAACCTATCAATATGGTGATGCTATATGGGGATTATAGCTATAAAAAACGGTTACCTGAGATATTGGCAGAGGGCGGAGACATATTGGTAGTTCCTGTCTTTTTATACGATGGGTTTTTAGTTCATAAAATGAAAAGTGAAATTCAATATATGAGAAATAATAGCTGTATTGAATTTACAAAATCATTAAATTTTCACCCTTTATTGGAATTGATTATTAAAGACCAAATTACCCAATTGGAGGCACGTAATCATGTACCCGATACAACTCAATTTAGCTGATAAGCAAGTTGTCATTATAGGTGGCGGAAAAATTGCTTATCGAAAATTTCAACAATTAGTTAATGAGGATATTATTTCATTAACAATCATAAGCAAAACATTTTTACCAGAGTTCTTTGAAACAGAACACCCCAACTTGAAATTAATAACTAAAACTTATGACAGTAAAGACATTAAAAAAGCAGATATGATTATCATCGCAACAAACGATACCTCAGTAAATAATCAAGTTAAAAAGGATGCACTACCACATCAACTTGTTAACCATACAGGGGACAAAACACAATCAGATTTCTATAATATGCCAGAAATTCAGTACCATGATTTGAAAATTTTATTTAGATCAAATGGTACAGACTATAACAAAGTCAAGAAAGTATCACATGCAGTACAGCAGTTTTTAGCAGAAGTATATGAGGAGGATAAACATGTCTAAAAAACGATTAGTAATGATAGGAAATGGAATGGCAGGTTTACGCACGATTGAAGAAATATTAGAAAGAGACTCTGAGCAATACGAAATTACTATCATTGGTAAAGAACCCTACCCAAATTATAATCGAATCATGCTTTCTAATATTTTGCAGAAGAAAATGTCTGTTAAAGAAACCATTATGAATAGTTATCAATGGTATAAAACACATGGCATTGAATTGGTTACAAATGATCCAGTTATATCAGTTAATCGTGAGAAAAAAGAAATTATCACAGAAAAAAACAAACAATTCCATTACGATATTTGTATATTTGCTACAGGGTCAAGTGCGTTTGTGCTACCAATTCCAGGTTCTCAATTAAATAGTGTAATAGGATGGAGAACCATAGATGATACTGAACGTATGATTGAGATTGCTCAAACAAATAAACATGCAATCGTAATAGGCGGTGGTTTATTAGGTTTAGAATGTGCACGCGGTTTAATGGATCAAGGCATGGAAGTTACTGTAATTCATCTTGCAGAATGGTTGATGGAAATGCAATTAGATAAAAAAGCCGGTGAATTACTTAAAGCAGATTTAGAAGCTCAAGGTATGCATTTTAAAATGGAAGCACGTACAGAAAAAATATTAGGTGAACATGATGTAACAGGGATAGAATTAGCAGATGGGACTACCTTGAAAGCAGATTTAGTTGTGATGGCTGTAGGCATTCGTCCATATACACAAGTGGCACAATCATGTGGGTTGGAGGTAAATAGAGGTATTGTGGTGAACGATTTTATGCGAACAAGTGACGAATCCATTTATGCAGTGGGAGAATGTGCTGAACATAGAGGACAAACTTATGGATTAGTAGCTCCATTATATGAACAAGGCAGGGCGTTAGCAGATTATTTAACACATATGCCAACTGAAGGGTATCAAGGATCGACTACGTTCACATCGTTAAAAGTATCAGGTTGTGATTTATATAGCGCTGGACAAATACGTGAAGATGCTGAAGTGAAAGGCATAGAAATCTTTGATAGCGTTAATAAACATTATAAAAAAGTTTTTCTAAAAGGAGACAATATTGTTGGCGCAGTGCTATACGGTGACATAGAAGATGGCTCCAGATTTTTTAATATGATGAAGAAAAAAGAAGAAATTCAAGACTATACTATGGTTTCGCTTTTACATAAAGGCAGTGAATCAAGCGGTCTAAATATTGCGGATATGGCTGACGATGAAACAGTCTGTGGCTGTAATGGCGTCAATAAAGGTACTATCGTTGATGCGATAACACAAAATGGGTTAACAAGTATTGACGAAGTAACGCAATTAACGAAAGCAGGTAATTCTTGTGGAAAGTGTAAAGGACAAATAGGACAAATTCTTGAACATACACTAGGGGATGATTTTGTAGCAAATAAACCGGCAGGCATTTGTGCATGTACTGATTTGACACGTGATCAAATTGTAACGCAAATTAGAGCAAAATCACTTAAAACCTCTAAAGAAGTGCGTCATGCTTTGGATTTTAAAGATAAAAATGGGTGTCCAAAATGTCGTCCAGCTATTAATTATTATCTCAATATGATCCACCCGTTCCAACATACAGATGAAATTGAATCACGTTTTGCCAATGAACGCTATCATGCCAATATTCAAAATGACGGCACATTCTCTGTTATTCCTCAAATGCGGGGCGGTGTCACAGACGCTGAACAACTGATTAGATTAGGCGAAGTTGCTAAAAAATACAACGTGCCACTTGTTAAAGTGACAGGGTCACAGCGTATTGGCCTTTATGGAATTAAGAAAGAATTATTACCTAAAGTGTGGTCAGACTTAGGCATGCGTTCAGCGTCAGCGTATGGTAAAAAAACACGTTCAGTAAAAAGTTGTGTGGGTAAAGCATTTTGTAGATTTGGTACACAATTCACTACACGTTTAGGCATTCGTTTAGAAGAAGCATTTGAATATATTGATACACCGCATAAATTTAAAATGGGTGTTTCGGGGTGTCCCAGAAGCTGTGTAGAATCAGGTGTGAAAGACTTTGGTGTTATTAGCGTTGAAAATGGTTTCCAAATTTATATTGGAGGCAATGGCGGTACTGAAGTAACTATTGGCCAATATTTAACAACAGTCGAAACGGAAGATGAAGTTATCAAATTGTGTGGGGCGTTTATGCAATATTATAGAGAAACAGGTATTTATGCAGAGCGTACAGCCCCCTGGTTAGAACGTTTAGGTTTTGAAAATGTGAGCACAATCTTATTGGATGAAAAAAAGCAAACAACACTATATGAACGTATTATGAAAGTTAAAAGTGCAATGGATAAAGAGCCATGGTCAGCACTTTTAAATCATAAAAAAGCACGACAAATATTTGAAGTAGAGAAGGTGTAAATCATGGATTCTAAAACTAAAATTAAAGTGTCTTCAATTGATTCATTAACGCCCTTGATTGGTAAAAAAGTTGTTATTGAAGATAAAGAAATCGGCCTATTTTTAACTGAAGATGGACAAATCCATGCAATTCAAAATCGATGTCCACATAAAGATGGTCCATTATCAGAAGGTACTGTTAGCGGAGACTATGTATATTGTCCGTTACATGATCAAAAAATTGATATGAATACAGGATTAGTGCAATCGCCAGATACGGGTTGTGTAGAGGTTTATCAAGCGGTGATACACGATGGGGATGTTTATATATGTCTTTAAATAAGAAGGGGAAGGTATATCTTGTTGGCGCTGGGCCAGGCGATCCAGATTTGTTAACACGTAAAGCAGAACGTTTGATAAGACAAGCCGATATTATTTTATACGATCGGCTTGTAAATCCGTTTATTTTACAGCTAGCTAAGCCTGGTATAAAAATCATTAACGTTGGAAAACAACCTTACCACAAACATATTCAACAAGCTGAAATTAATAGGCAACTTATTGATGCAGCTAGTTCACATGGTTGTGTTGTGAGATTAAAGGGTGGAGATCCAGCTATTTTCGGACGAGTGCGTGAGGAAGTCGTTGCTTTAAAGGCACAAAATATTGATTGTGAAATTGTACCCGGTATTACTTCTGCTAGTGCAGCAGTGGCAATAATGGGTCAGGGCCTTACTGGACGGAAAATTGCTACAAATGTTACTTATACAACGGGGCACTTTTGCAAAGAGAATCATAAAAAAGTAGATATAAGTGCAATCTTAAAAAACGGCACGTTGGCTATTTATATGGGAATTAAAAATTTAAATGAAATGATGACTCAAATCTACCAGAAAACAGAGATAGATTACCCAGTAGTTGTTGTATATAACATTTCTACTTATCAGGAAAAAGTAATTAAGGGAACTGTGACGACAATTGGTCAAATTATAAAAAGACAAGCAGGATCACCTGGCTTGGTTTTAGTTGGTTCATTAATGTCTGAAATCGATTGTGAAAATTATTTTAAACAAAAGGCGACAAAAAATTACTTAATTACTGGAGGTTACCAACTTGCTATAGATAAAGCATTATCACTATATAGCGAAGGGCATTTTTGTATCATTAATCCAGAAGATAGGTCAATGTATCATGAAACACAATTAGAACTTATTAATGAGATAACAGAAAAGTATACATTTGATGAATATATAGAATTAATTGAATAACCGATGATATGAAGCGCGCGAAACGCTTATGAATCTGTCATGATTATAAAAAAATCATACCTTAACGCATAATAAACACTTCCCTAAAATCAACTATTAATATTGATTTTAGGAAGTGTTTTATTTAATTATATCAACTGTGCAAATAACAGTTAATTTTGGATAATTAGGGCTTTTTTATATTCAATTAGGTAAATCCCTAATATATAGAATTTGTGAAAAAAAGTACAATTTAATTAAGAAAAGCAAAAAGATAACTACAACACAGATATGCACATGATATAGATTTTATAGGTAACGATGTTGAGAGGGTGTATAAAATGAAAAAGTTTGGAATGAAGTTTTTCAGACCAACTGAAAAATTCAATGGTGATTGGTCTGTATTAGAAAGTAAAAGTAGAGAATGGGAAAAAATGTATCGAGAACGTTGGAGCCACGACAAAGTCGTAAGAACAACCCATGGCGTCAATTGTACGGGTTCGTGTTCATGGAAAGTGTTTGTGAAAAACGGCGTTATTACATGGGAGAACCAACAAACCGATTATCCAAGTTGCGGCCCAGATATGCCTGAGTTTGAGCCTAGAGGTTGCCCGCGTGGTGCATCGTTTTCTTGGTATGAGTATAGCCCTTTAAGAATTCGTTATCCATATATTCGTGGTAAATTATGGGAATTATGGACAGATGCATTAGAAAAGCATCACAACAATACAGTAGCTGCATGGGCATCGATTGTAGAAGATGAAGAAAAGGCTAAAATTTATAAACAAGCACGTGGAAAGGGTGGCCTTGTACGAACAAATTGGAAAGATGTTTCTAAATTAATTTCAGCTCAAATCATTTACACAATTAAAAAATTTGGACCAGATAGAATCGCAGGCTTTACTCCAATCCCTGCTATGTCTATGTTGAGTTACGCTTCTGGTGCGCGTTTTGTCAGCTTGCTTGGTGGTGAGATGTTAAGTTTTTATGATTGGTACGCAGATTTACCGCCTGCATCACCACAGATTTGGGGAGAACAAACAGACGTTCCAGAATCAAGCGATTGGTATAATGCTTCATATATTATGATGTGGGGTTCTAACGTGCCTCTAACAAGGACACCAGACGCACATTTTATGACAGAAGTCCGTTATAGAGGTACTAAAGTTATTTCAGTTGCACCGGATTACGCAGAAAACGTTAAATTTGCAGATAATTGGTTAGCACCACATCCAGGAACTGATGCAGCAGTTGCACAAGCCATGACACATGTTATTTTACAAGAATATTATGTTAATCATCCTAACCCATATTTTATTAATTATGCTAAACAATACACAGATATGCCGTTTATTATCATGTTAGACGAAGACGAAAATGGATACAAGGCAGGACGTTTCTTAAGAGCAGAAGACATAGGAACACAAACAGCACACAGCGATTGGAAACCAGTTGTTTTTGATAAATTGACACAACAATTAACTGTACCAAATGGCACAATGGGTCAACGTTGGGAAGAAGGTAAACAGTGGAATCTTAAATTAGAAAACGAAAATGGTAACAAAATAGAACCCGTTTTAAGTCTTGTAGAAGATGAATATGAATTAAAGCAGATTCAATTTCCATTCTTTGATAACGAAGGAAACGGTATTTTTGAAAGGCCGATTGCTGTTAAGGAAATAACATTAGCCAACGGTGAACAAAAATACGTTGCTACGGTATATGACCTGATGACGAGTCAATATGGCATACAGCGCTTTGGGCATGAATTAGAAGCAAAGGGATACGAAGATGCCACATCATATTATACGCCTGCTTGGCAAGAAAAAATCACCAGTGTTAAATCAAGCGTAGTAACGCAAGTTGCAAGAGAATTTGCACAAAATGCGATAGATACCAAAGGAAAGTCTATGATTATCATGGGCGCCGGCATTAACCACTGGTTTAATTCAGATACAATTTATCGTTCTATTTTGAACCTTGTATTACTGTGTGGTTGTCAAGGCGTTAATGGCGGCGGTTGGGCGCATTATGTTGGTCAAGAGAAATGTAGACCAATTGAAGGTTGGAATACAATAGCATTTGCAAAAGATTGGCAAGGCCCGCCTCGATTACAAAATGGTACAAGTTGGTTTTATTTCGCTACGGACCAGTGGAAATATGAAGAATCTAATGTAGATAGTATTAAATCTCCGTTGGCAGAGAATATTAAACATCAACATCCGGCAGATTATAACGTATTAGCTGCAAAATTAGGATGGTTACCATCATATCCACAATTTGATAAAAATAGTTTGGCATTTGGTGAAGAAGCTAGAGATAATGGTGAGTTTAATAATGAGGCAATATTAAAAAGGGCCATCGATTCAGTTAAAGCTAGAGAAACTAAATTTGCAATCGAAGACCCTGATTTAAAGAAAAATCATCCAAAAACTTTATTTTTATGGCGCTCAAATTTAATTTCAAGTTCCGCAAAAGGACAAGAATATTTTATGAAACATTTACTTGGAGCTAAATCTGGTTTGATGGCTGAACCTAACGAAGAAGCTAAGCCTGAAGAAATCAAGTGGAGAGATGATACAGAAGGTAAATTAGATTTGCTTATATCATTAGATTTCAGAATGACTGCTACACCTTTATATTCAGATATCATTTTACCGGCTGCAACGTGGTACGAAAAACACGATTTATCGTCTACAGACATGCATCCATTTGTGCATCCATTTAATCCAGCCATCGATCCACTATGGGAGTCTCGCTCAGACTGGGATATTTTTAAAACATTGAGTAAAGCATTATCTGAAACAGCGAAAACCCACTTAAATGGTGTCTATAAAGATGTAATCACAACGCCTTTGGCACATGATACATCGCAAGAAATCTCCAATGTTAATGGCATTGTTAAAGATTGGACTAAAGGTGAAATAGAGGCAGTCCCAGGTAAAACGATGCCCGGGTTTGCAGTGGTTGATAGGGATTATACAAAAATTTATGACAAATTTATTACGGTAGGTCCACTGCTTGAAAAGGCAAAAATAGGTGCGCATGGTGTGAGCTTTACTGTTGCCGAACAATATGAAGAATTAAAAAGTATGGTAGGTACATGGAGCGATGCAGATGCGCGTTCAATCAAGCATGAACGGCCTAGAATAGATACCGCAAGGCGTGCCGCAGATGTAGTGTTAAATCTTTCTTCAGCAACAAATGGCAAATTATCTCAAAAATCTTATGAAGATTTAGAGCAACAAACAGGTATGCCATTGAAAGATATTTCAAGTGAACGTGCTTCTGAAAAAATTTCGTTTTTAAATATTACGGCACAACCTAGAGAAGTTATACCGACAGCGGTTTTCCCGGGTTCTAATAAAAATGGCCAAAGATATTCACCATTTACAACGAATGTAGAACGCTTAGTACCATTTAGAACATTAACTGGAAGACAAAGCTATTACATTGACCATGAAATTTTCCAACAATTTGGCGAGAATTTGCCTGTTTATAAACCAACATTACCGCCGATGGTATTCGGTGCGAGAGACAAGAAAGTGACGATGGATCAAAATACTCTTGTACTACGTTATTTAACACCTCATGGCAAATGGAATATCCACTCCACTTATCAAGATAATCAGCACATGTTGACATTGTTTAGGGGAGGACCAACAGTGTGGATTTCATCTGAAGATGCGAAAGTACATGACATTCTAGATAATGAATGGTTGGAAGTGTATAACCGTAATGGTGTTGTAACAGCTAGAGCAGTAGTATCACATCGTATGCCGAGAGGGACAATGTTTATGTATCACGCACAAGATAAACATATTGAAACACCTGGCTCACAATTAACGGATACGCGGGGCGGATCGCACAACGCACCTACACGTATACATTTAAAACCAACACAGCTCGTTGGAGGTTATGCTCAGATCAGTTACCACTTTAATTATTACGGGCCGATAGGTAATCAAAGAGATGTTTATGTAGCAGTGAGAAAACTGAAGGAGGTAGACTGGCTTGAAGATTAAAGCACAAATTGCAATGGTATTGAATTTAGATAAATGCATTGGTTGTCATACATGTAGCGTTACATGTAAAAGCACTTGGACTAATCGCCCCGGCGCAGAATATATGTGGTTCAATAACGTTGAAACAAAACCAGGCATTGGGTATCCAAAAAGATGGGAAGATCAGTCACATTATAAAGGTGGTTGGGTTTTAAATAAAAAAGGAAAATTAGAACTCAAGTCTGGTAGTAAATGGGCAAAAATCGCGCTTGGAAAAATATTTTACAATCCAGATATGCCTGTAATCAAAGATTATTATGAGCCGTGGACTTATAATTACGAACATTTAACTACAGCCAAAGCAGGAAATCATTCACCAGTAGCAAAAGCCCACTCTATTATTTCAGGAGATAAATTAGATTTAAAATGGGGGCCAAATTGGGAAGATGATTTAGCTGGAGGACACGTAACAGGTCCCGAAGATCCTAATGTTCAACGTATTGAAGAAGATATTCAATTTAAATTTGATCAAACGTTTATGATGTACTTACCTAGATTATGTGAACATTGCTTAAACCCAAGTTGTGTAGCTTCATGCCCTTCAGGTGCTATGTATAAACGAGATGAAGATGGTATTGTCTTGGTTGACCAAGAAGCGTGTCGCGGTTGGAGATACTGTATGACAGGTTGTCCTTACAAAAAAGTTTATTTTAATTGGAAGACAAATAAAGCTGAAAAATGTACATTTTGTTTCCCACGAATTGAAGCTGGTTTACCAACAGTTTGCTCAGAAACGTGTACAGGACGAATGAGATATTTAGGAGTACTTTTATACGATGCTGATAGAGTTGAAGAAGCAGCTACAACAGAAAATGACCAAGATTTATATGAAAAACAATTAGATTTATTTTTAAACCCATATGATGAAAGCGTGGTTGAACAAGCACAAAAAGATGGCATTTCTATGGAATGGATTGAAGCGGCGCAAAATTCACCTGTCTATAAATTAGCTATTGAATATAAACTCGCATTCCCATTACATCCAGAATACCGCACAATGCCGATGGTTTGGTATTGCCCTCCACTAAGTCCAATTATGAGTTATTTCGAGGGTAAAACGGCGATGGATGCCAATAGAAATCCTGATATGATTTTCCCGGCTATTGAAGAAATGCGTTTACCAATACAATATTTAGCAAGTTTACTTACAGCGGGAAAAACTGAACCAGTCAAAGAAGCACTGCAAAGAATGGCGATGATGAGAAGTTACATGCGCGCCCAAGTTACGAATAAACCATTTGATGAAGATAAGTTACAGAGATTAGGTTTGACCGAACGTCAAACTAAAGATATGTATCGTTTACTTGCTATTGCTAAGCACGAAGATCGATTTGTTATTCCAACTTCTCATAAAGAAGCCTATATGGATACGTACCATGCACAAGGCAGTCAAGGATATGGAGGAGAATATTTTGGTTCAAATTGCGAAGGGTGCGGCATACCTGTAGGCACAGCTTCAGAAAAATCGGGGCAAGAGATATATAATGATAATTTCTATGGAGGGATTTTCCGTGATTAATATCGCACAATTTAAATCATTTCAAGAAACACTCGGATATTTCGCTCAACAATTAGATTTTCCTGAAAAATTGACATTACATCCTAAACCATTTGAAAGTATCATTCATCCAGACCATCCAGCTTATCATAACCTTATTATATATCGAGAGCGCATACATGCATATCGTTTTTTAGAGGTTCAACAACTCTATTCTGACACGTTTGATTTTAATAAGAAGGCGCCGTTGTATATGACTTATAATAAATTTGATACTCAAAAAGAACGGGGACAATTATTAGCTAAATTAAAAGTACTATACGAAATGTTTGGTTTGAAAATGGCGGACAATGAGTTATCTGATTTTTTACCACTAATGCTGGAATTTTTATATATTGCACAATGGCAAAATGACCCAAGAGCAAAAAGCAATATTGAGTTTGTCATTATGATTATTGAAGATGGTACGTACGCTATGGCAAATCAATTGGCAGAACAAGATAGCCCTTATTATTATTTGGTTAAAGCTTTAAGAGAAACGCTAAAAGCGTGTATTGAGCCAACAAATGAGGTGAAAGCAAATGTTTAATCAATTCTTATGGGTTATATTTCCTTATCTATGTATCGCTATATTTTTTATTGGACATATTGCAAGATTTAAATTTGATAAGTTTTCATGGACGGCAAAATCGAGTGAATTTATAGAAAAAAAACGCTTGAGATGGGGGAGCCTCATGTTCCATTTAGGCATTATTCCAGTAGCGGTTGGACACTTTGTTGGTTTAATTATTCCAGCTTCTTGGTTACGAGCGGTTGGCGTTAACGATCATTTATATCATATAGGGGCAGTGTATATTGGTAGTATATTTGGTATAATAACATTGGTAGGTATGTTGTTATTAACTGCACGACGCATCACTCAAAAAAATATTAGAAAGCTCAGTTCAGCTTCAGATATCATTGTTAACCTTTTATTATTACTGATTGTTTGTATGGGGTGTTACGCTACTTTAGTTACTAACGCTGTGACGCCCGATTTTGATTATCGTGCATCCATATCAATTTGGTTCAGAAATTTATTTATCTTTTCACCAGATGCAGCTTTGATGGCAAATGTACCACTCTCATTTAAATTCCATGTGTTGTTAGGATTTACAATTATGGCATTATGGCCATTTACGAGACTAGTTCATGTGTGGAGTGTGCCATTAACATATGTGAGTAGAAGTTATATTATTTATCGTAAACATAAAGTATAAAAGGGGGCCGTATATTGAGTTCATTGCTTTTAAATAAAAAGATTGATTACCAAGCAGCTTTGGATTTAATTAGAACAAGAGAAGGTTTTGACTTTGCGGGATTAGCGTTTTATGAGCAAGAAAATCAAATATCACCTATTAAATGGCATTATGTTTCAGGCAATCTGAATACTAGATATAAACTGATTGTCTTGAGAAAAGGTAAAGGGCTTGCTGGTAATGTTATGAAGACAGGTAAACGTATGATTATTGAAAATGTAGACCAATGTTTATTACCTTCAGAAAAATATAAATATCCGATTGTTTTAACTGAATGTTTAACTGCAATGGTGGCAATCCCTTTATGGTACAACCATAAGGTGTACGGTGTTTTGCTTTTAGGACAGAGAAATAGAAAAAACTTACCTTTAGCGCATGCTACACTTTCAATAAGTGATGTGTTAGGTATTTTTAAAGAAGAAGACTAGGTGATGATAGTGCAAATAAATCAGATGGAAGATATGAGTCAATTATTATTGCAGTATTTTAATAACACAAGAGAAAAGATAGTATTCGTTGATAATGAAGGTAAAGTCATTGCTAAGAATCAAGCTGCAAAAGATATTATTTCCAATGATGAGAACTATCGTGATATGACTCATGTTATATGTAATCGATGTGATGGTTATACAAATGAATTTGATTTACAATCATGCAAAAATTGCTTTCTTGAAGCTGAAGAAGTAGGAAACACAAGTTTTCAGGTTTTTATGAAAACAAATAGAGGTACTGTTGAGCCATTTACTGCTACATACCAAACGATTGATCCAATCAATGACATTAAAGTATTCACTCTACAAAATGTTTCTCCGCAAATTGAGCGTCATGATAAAATGTACCAACGTAAGATGATGCAAAAAACAATTTCTGCACAAGAGAATGAAAGAAAACGTATTTCTAGAGAATTGCATGATAGCGTTGTTCAAGAAATGTTGAATATAGATGTAGAGCTGAGATTATTAAAATATCAGCAAGAAATGGCTGATTTGCTTGAAGATTCAAAACACATCGAAGGGTTGATGTCCAAGCTTATAGATGATATACGCAATTTATCTGTTGAATTAAGACCATCTTCTTTAGATGATTTAGGTTTGGATGCAGCGTTTAAAACATATTTCAAACAAGTTGAATCGAATTATGGAATGAAAATTGTTTATCATTCCAATTTAGATGCCCAACGATTCGATAATGAAATTGAAACGGTTGTTTACCGTGTGGTACAAGAGGCACTATTTAATGCCATTAAGTACGCTAATATCGATAAAGTAGATATTGATTTACATTATAATCATAATAGATTAATTGCTGAAGTTGTTGATAGAGGTAGAGGATTTATTAAAACAGACCAACCACAAGGAACTGGTTTAGGGCTTTATGGCATGCATGAGCGTGCTGAATTAGTTAATGCGGAAGTGAATGTTGATAGCCAAATTGGGAGAGGAACGATTGTGACTTTAGAAGTGCCAATTTAAGGGAGTAAGGAGAAGTTAATTTTGAGAATAGTTATTGCAGATGATCACGCGGTTGTCAGAACAGGGTTTTCTATGATTCTAAACTACCAGGATGATATGGAAGTTGTGGGAACTGCTGCTGATGGTGTAGAAGCATATCAAAAAGTAATGGAACATAAACCGGATATATTAATGATGGACTTGAGTATGCCCCCAGGAGAATCTGGGCTAATAGCAACCAGTAAAATAGCTGAAAGTTTCCCTGATACAAAAATCTTAATATTAACAATGTATGATGATGAAGAATACTTATTTCATGTATTAAAAAATGGAGCAAAAGGTTATATTTTAAAAAATGCTCCAGATGAGCAGCTCATTTTAGCAATTAGAACTGTTTATAAAGGTGAGACATATGTAGATATGAAACTAACCACTTCTCTTGTAAATGAATTTATTAGTAATACTTCACAAGATATAGCTTCAACATCAGATCCTTTTAAAATTTTATCTAAAAGAGAAATTGAAATATTACCTTTGATTGCAAAAGGCTATGGTAATAAAGAAATAGCAGAACAATTATTTGTATCGGTCAAAACAGTAGAAGCGCATAAGACACATATTATGCAAAAATTGGAACTAAAATCGAAACCTGAATTAGTAGCATATGCGATGAAGAAAAAACTAGTTGATTTTTAGTTTATTAGATAATATATTCATGTAAAACCATAACGCCGAGAATAGGACAGAAATCACATGTTTTTTAATGACTTCATTGTCTCCTCTAAGGATTGGTTAGAACTATACATTTGCGTAAACGCGTTGTATAGGCTAACACATATATGCCACCACATATATGCCACCAGTAATGTTAATTTAATCCATTGATAAGTGATGCTTCATAAAAAAGCATGGACCCAAACGGGTCTTTTTTTTATATAAAAGCCTTAGGTTAAGTAGACGATATGAACTAAAGTTTATGCATATAAGGGTGATTTTACAAACTATTTATAATCAATTCATGAATATAGAAATAGGGGGAATTTGACAAAAGTTAAGGGATAATCCTTATGTTTATTTTTTCACAAAGATTTTACACTAACTATATAGCTAGTATTCTACGATGTTAAAAATTTTAAAGACTCAAATGTTACACCAGTTTTACCTTTCATAGTTAATTCCTTAATACTTAATAATGAAATACATGATTATTGTAGGCCATTTGTAGAATACTAGTGTTTTAATTAAAAAACGTAAATGTAGGTGAATGTAATGAACAAAGCAAGTGGCGGTTTTCAATTAACTTTACAATCTTTAAGTTTAGTCGTGGGGTTCATGGCATGGAGTATTATCGCACCGTTAATGCCTTTTATTTCACAAGACGTTAATATATCTGGGAATCAACTCTCTATTATATTAGCAATACCTGTTATACTCGGTTCTATTTTAAGAGTACCGTTTGGTTATTTAACAAATGTCATAGGTGCTAAATGGGTCTTTTTCTGTAGCTTTATTATTTTATTATTTCCAATTTATTTTTTAAGTCAAGCTCAAACAACAGGGATGTTAATGACTTCAGGATTCTTTCTAGGCGTCGGTGGCGCTGTGTTTTCGGTTGGTGTTACATCTATCCCTAAATACTTCCCTAAAGAACGCGTCGGCTTAGCAAATGGTATATATGGTATGGGTAATATTGGGACTGCAATTTCATCATTTTTGGCACCACCTATAGCTTCAATCATTGGTTGGCAAACGACGGTGAGAAGTTATTTAGTCGTAATCGCTTTATTTGCAGTTTTAATGTTTTTATTTGGAGATGCAAAAGAGAAAAAGGTTAAAGTGCCTTTAATTGAACAATCTAAACGTCTGTTTAAAGATTTGAAATTATATTATTTATCACTTTGGTATTTTATTACTTTTGGCGCTTTTGTGGCATTTGGATTATTTTTACCTAATTATCTTGTACAAGACTTTGGTATTAGCGAAGTAGATGCTGGTCTACGGTCGGGCGTATTTATAGCATTAGCAACATTTTTAAGGCCTTTGGGAGGGATATTAGGAGACAAATTTAATGCCGTTATATTATTGATGATTGATTTTTCTTTGATGATTGTGGGCGCAATTATTTTAGGCATCTCAAATCATATTCTGTTATTTACAATTGGTTGTTTACTCATTAGTATTTGTGCTGGGTTAGGCAATGGGCTTATCTTTAAACTTGTACCGTTTTACTTTAGTAATGAGGCTGGTTCTGCAAACGGTATTGTTTCTATGATGGGGGGCTTAGGTGGCTTTTTCCCACCTATTGTTATATCTTATGTAACGATGATGACAGGAACAAGTCATTTGGCTTTTATATTATTAGCTATATTTGGAACGATTGCTTTGTTAACAATGATGCATATGTTGAAAAGAAACAAGGTAAGCACTGTTTAATATAATAATATAGTCAAATAGTTAACTATTCATTAATAGTAGTTGTTTTATTTAGATTACTTTATAAATAGCTAGAAAGTAATACAAATAAAAAAAGCAACGCTTGATTTTAAAGCGTTGCCTTTTTTAGATGGATTAATCTATTTGAATGTTAGAAGATGAGGATTCTTCTTTCTCTTTTTTAGGTAGTGTAACATTTAACATACCGTTTTCATACGCAGCTTTAATACCATTTTCATCAACATTATCAAATTGGTATTGTCGTTTTACATCACTATAGCTACGTTCTTGATGGATAATACGTCCATTTTCATCTTCTTTGTTATTTTCGAAGGTTTGTTTACCTTCAATTGTTAAAATATTATCTTCAAATTGTAAATTAATATTTTCTTTTTTCATTCCTGGTAATTCAGCTTCTACTACGTAAGCGTCTTCTAATTCTTTAACATCCGTTTTAATATTGCTACTGCCTGGGAATTGATCGAAGATTTGACGTCCAAAATCTTTGAAAAAGTCGCTAGGGTTCACATCGAAAAATGAATTATCAAAAGGTCTCATATTGAAAGCCATAAAAACATCTCTCCTTCAATTTAATTATATTTAGTTTATAATTTAGTCAATATTAATTTGTGTTTTTGTGTGATTAATTGGTAATTCAACACTTAAAATACCATCTTCCATTGTTGCTTTGATATTTTCTTTATCAACATTTTTAAATATAAATTGTCTACTTTGTTCATTTGAATTGCGCTCTCTAATCAAGTATTGATCTTGGTTTTCGGTTGTAGTAGAAGTTTGTGTTACGCGAATCGTTAATGTTTTATCTTCAAATTGAATAGTGACATTGTCTTTGCTATAACCAGGGAGTTCAGCTATGACTTGATATGCACCATTTGATTCATACACATCTACTTTAAAATCATGATGCTCAGTTAGTAAACTTTCAATTATATCTGTTGGAAAATTTTGAGTGTTTTGCATCATCTTTTCACCTCTCCTTTAACCTTATATTCATATTATAATACAATAGTCAAAGAAAGTCAAAGTCAAAGCATGAAAGTTAAAAGTAATTTATATTTCAATTTCATCATAGTGTAATGGGAGGATATTCGCAAAATATTGAAAGTATTATATTTAAATGACTTATTAAAAAAATAGAGGCAAGTATAAGTTCAAATGAGATGTATGATTTATAACATCCAAACTTTTCTTTGCCTCTTTATATATTAAAGTTCTTTATTAAAATTTTTATTTACGAAGTTTTGTAGAGTTTCTTTTAAGTGAATAGCTTCTTCAATATCCATATCGAATTCACTAAAAACTTTTCTAGAAACATGGGATAATGCCTCTTGAATTTCAGCACCTTGGTCTGTAAGTGCGATTTGTAAATTACGTTCATCATCAATCTCACGTGTTCTACTAACATATCCTTTCTTCTCTAATTTTTTTAGTAAAGGTGTTAGTGTCCCTGAGTCAAGATAAACACGTTGACCAAGTGTTTTAATGTTTATCTTTTCATCATTTTTTATAGCGAGCATAACAATATAGCCAGTGTATGTTAAATCATACTCTTTTAAATAGGTAGTATATTTTTTTATAATTTCTTTAGAAGAAACATAAAAAAGAAAGCACAGTTGTTTTTCTAAGTAGCTAATTTTTTCCTCCATTTAATCACCCCTTTTGAAATTTAACCTTATTATGAACCACGAACATTGTCAAGGAACTGTTGTGCACCTTATTCATAATATTTTTATACTATTATTTAAGTATTATCTGAGTAGACATATTGAATATTGCTTATTTAAAAGAAATTCAACCTTAATACAAGTACATACCATCTGAAAAATTAAAACAAAAACGTACGTTTATTCGTTGTTTGAAATAAATCTAATCACTTATTAAAGTCATAATTTAAGAACATTTTGTTACAAAAAGATATAATACTTTATAAATGATTTATTATCATTCATAATATGAATATTATGTATTTTAACAAAAAGTTGATGGGTTTAATGGTGAATGAAAAAATATTTAATTGATTGTTTTTATTAAAAGGAGATTAAAGATGAAGACGTTTTTAAAAATTTTAGGACTATTGGTGCTTTCATTGGTTTTAGCAGTGGCATTTTTCTTCGGTTTAAGGACGTATCAAGGCCACAAAAATTTGGAATTAGTTGATAATTATATGGATGAAACGCATTTAACAGAAAAAATCCAATCTGAAAAAACCTTATATAGTGCTAAAAAAGGATTGTATTATAAGGAAGTTAAATTCAAAGATGATTCAGAACATACTTATGTTGTGCAACCAGTTAGCACATTTAAGGGGATATTAGTACAAGGTTTTGATGAAGAAACTAAGAAAAATGTAAAAGATGCAAAACATAATACGTTTAAAGAGAAATATAAACCTAAAGATTAAAAAGTTATTTGTTTAATGATGTTATCATTTTATTGATTAGAGCAAAAGCAATATAAAGTTGGCTGATTCCTTATTTATATAGGGTGTCAGCCATTTTTTATTAATGAGAGGTAAATATATTAAGTGAAAAGTAAAAGTGAATCTAATAGTTTACTTTTACTTTTATAGTTTATTTTTAAGATTAATATGTATAATTTGCATTATAATATTATTAGGTTTACATTATTTATTAATCAATCAATAAATAAAGGGGCAGAGCCGAAATGGAAAATAAAAATAGCATGAAACGAAAAAATGAAATTTTAGAAGCTAGTTTAATAGCGTTTTCGAAGAATGGTTACTTTAAAACTACAACGGCACATATAGCGATTATAGCGGGCATTTCGCAACCCTATGTTTTTAAATTTTTTAAAACAAAAGAAGCATTATTTATTGCGGCTTTAAATCAAGCATTTGAAAGAATTATAGAAAGTTTTGAACAAATTAAATCTAATAACGCAGATATTGTAGAAGATATGATTACGGCTTATGAAACGATTTCTAATAAATATCCTAATGAAGTTAATATTCAAGTGATCGCGTTTTCGGTGACAGAAGAAAATATACAAAATACAGTTAGAACAGGTTTATTAAAAATTAGAGATTATGCGTTAAAAAGATTTGAAAATGAAAATGTGAACAACCCAGAAAACGAAGTTACTACTTTTTTAGCGAGAGGTATATTATGTAATATTTCTCAGTTTATAAATTTACCTAGTTTGATAAATCGTAATTTAAATAAATAATCATTTGAAATGGTTATTTATTTTTTTGGAAGTTTATTTATTGATTGATCACTAACAAAAAGGAAGTGTTAACATGAATAAAGTTATTGTTTTAGGGGCGACTGGCGGTACAGGTCAAGCGTTAGTTTATGAATTGCTACAACGTAATATACAAGTAATTGCTTTTGGGCGATCTAAACGCAAACTAGAAACTTTAATTAAAAAACATAATAACGCTAATCTCACTTATGCACTAGGCGATATATTTAATTACCAAAGCATATTAGAAGCTTCTGAAAATGTAGATATAATATTTCAATGTGCTAACGTACCTTATCAAGAAATGAAATCGAAATTACCTATTATCGGAGAAAACGTGATGCAGGTAGCAGATAAGTTAGAGAAAAAAATAGTGATTATTGATGGTATATATGTATATGGCCGTCAGTGTGCGCAAGGAGATGAAAATCATCCAAAACTTCCAAATACGAAAAAAGGTGCAATACGACTTCAATTTGAAAATTTGATTTTTGATAAAAATAAATGGACTAAAGCAAAGCCATTAATTGTTAGATTACCTGATTATTTTGGACCTAGTGCTCAAAACACATATTTACAGCCCACAATAGATGGCGTATTAAATAATAAACATACAATTTTCATTGGAAATTTGAAAACGTCTCGTGAGTATATTTATTTACCAGATGCTGCCAAAATGATTGTAAATATTGCAGAAAAAGAAACTTCATACGAAGAAAATTGGAATATACCAGGAAGTAATCCCATTTCAGGGAAAGAGATCATTCATAAGATTCGTAAAATTACAAATTATAAAAAGCGCATCATCCCATTAAAAAAACTAATGATTTCATTAATAGGACGGTTCAATCCATTTATGAGAGAAATTATTGAAATGATGTATATCACAAAAGAAGGGTTTATTTTGAATGGTGATAAATATCAAAATAGAATTGGGCCTATCGTACGTACTGACTTTGATAAAGCATTAAAGGAAACTTTAAATCGTGCGGATGATTAATTTAAGTATGAGGAGTGGAATCATTATTTCACATACTCAATCTAGTCAACCACTGTCAATATCATAAAAGAACCTGAGACATCGATTGATGTATCAGGTTTATTTTTTATAATAAATAGATTTTACTTTCTATTCTTTCAATCCATTGCTTACTTTATTACAACTTAAGCCACATAACATAGATTTTCTACTTACTATAACGAATGTTAAATGATATCGTAATATAACAATTTATTCACGCTTGAAGTGAAACGAATATTAAAAATAGTACTGATTATTTATGTTACACAAATATAAAAATAACTAAAAGAGAAGTGATTTTAAGCGCTGAAACGTGAAATTATAGTATGTTGAAATCTCTTCTATTTATGTATTGCTTTAATACTCAACTAGATTTTTTAGGGATTAGACAAAAGGTTAATGTTACTTATATATATATAAATAGAGTAATAATAAAATATAAATGTAATATTATAAATTTTATCAAAAAAATTTATATCTAAACAAAAAATATTTTGATATAATTAAGCAATGTCAGAAGAGGGGAGTAACATCATGGCAATAAGAAGAATAAGTTTGCCAATGCAAGTTATTATCGCATTGGTATTAGGTATTATCGTAGGTCTATTACTTTATGGACATGATGAGATTGCAAATTATATTAAGCCTTTTGGCGATATCTTCTTGAATTTAATAAAAATGATTGTAATTCCAGTGGTTTTTTGTTCACTAGCGTTGTCTATTTCAAACTTAGGTGAATCTAAAACAGTAGGACGTTACGGTTTTAAAACAATTTTATATTTTGAAATAATAACAACAGTTGCTATTGGACTAGGCATACTTTTTGCAAATATATTTAAACCAGGTAGTGGATTAAATCCTGATAAACTACCAAAAGGTGATATTTCAACATATGAATCCTCAGCGAAAGCTGCTGAAGAATCTACATATGGCAACCATTTTATCGATACAATTGTAAACATTGTACCGCAAAACTTTTTTGAAGCTTTAACCGCAGGAGAATTATTACCGATTATATTCTTTGCAGTATTTTTTGGTATTGCATTATCAGCCATTGGTAAAAAAGCGCAACCAGTTAAGGACTTTTTAAATGGTTCATTAGAAGCTATATTTTGGATGATAAATAAAATATTGAAATTAGCTCCAATTGGTGTATTCGCATTTATTTGTACAACCATAATGACTTTTGGCGCCGCAGCATTACTACCATTATTAAAATTATTATTAGTAGTTATCGGTGCCATGGTGTTCTTTGTTATTGTGGTATTAGGTATTGTAGCTAGAATGTGTGGTATTAGTATTTTCTCTATTATTAAAATATTAAAAAATGAATTGGTATTGGCATTTTCTACGTCTAGTTCTGAATCTGTATTACCAATCATAATGAAAAAGATGGAGAACTTTGGTTCACCAAAAGACATTACATCGTTTGTAGTGCCAATCGGATATACTTTCAACCTTGATGGTTCTGCATTATATCAATCTATAGCAGCATTATTTGTTGCGCAAATGTATGGTATAGACATGTCAATCGGACAACAAATAATGCTTATGGTCACTTTAATGGTAGCTTCTAAAGGTATGGCAGGCGTACCAGGCGTATCCATTGTCGTGCTTATTACAACGCTAACTTCTATGGGATTACCAGCGGAAGGTTTAGCGCTGATTATTGGTATAGATAGATTATTAGATATGGTACGAACTTGTGTTAACGTTTTAGGCAATGCTTTATCTACTATTGTTATCGCAAAATGGGAAAACGCTTATGATAAAGAAAAAGGCCAAGCCTATTTAAAATCTATATAATTAAAAAATTGAATTCTGACATTTTCGCACTGAATAGCTCATTTTGCTATTCAGTGCTTTTTATATAAATACTAGAAATAAAATAGATAATTTTAAATAAGTTTCGTTATCTAGCGTCTACAGGGAAGTTAAAAAGTGGAATGGTGCTATATGTTTATGCTTCAACACATTAGCTACTGTCTATATCATATTTATGGCTGGAGCATTAATGAACGCACCAGCCATAAATAGAATGCTATTAAATTAATTTTATATTACATGCCTTTCATGTCCATGTCATGGATCTTCATCATTAAACCATGTGGTACATCATCGTGATCGACTACTTCCATTTTACTATAGTCGTCTTCATTTTCAGACTTAGTTAATTTGACGAAGTCGCCTTTTTTAGGGTTAAATCCTGATTCAGAAGGTATTTTTACATTTTCTTCTACTTTATGGTCTTTCTCACTCACCACTTTTTCAGCTGTTGTACTATTTTTCATGTAGCCGAAATATGTTTCTTTTTGTCCGCCTGAAACCATCATGATAACTAAGACAATTGCTACAATAACCATAATAGCACTGATAATAATTGCAAACATTTTATTGTTTTTCAAAATAAGATTCTCCTTTATATACCTTTACTTCAGTTATATCTAAAATATTAGGATAATGCAATTGAAGAAGAAGTAAAGAGTGTACTTTTAAAAACAATTGTACGAATTTCGCCTTATTTCTTATTGACTGTATTATATAAAAATTGTTACTTATGCGTAGGCGTTAAAAGCATGTATTTGACTTCGTCGTGTCCTATATCAAATTCTATTGGACTATTAGGGAACGTAGTATGCCGTAATTCAGATTTTGGCATGTTTGAACGTTCAATGTTTCGTAAAAGCGATTGCTCGATAAAAGTATTATTAAAAATAGGCGGCAATGCGTAAGCAATAAAACCATGTTCTCTATTTAAAGTACGAATAAACAAAATCGATTTTGAAATAGATGATTGTTTTTTTAATATGAATTTTTGTGTTTTTTCTGTAGTGTGTTGTTTTGAATTAAATAATAATAAGTGTATATCATGCTTATCTTTTGTAATTAAATAATTAGATTGTATCAGAGCAGGTTTATTATAAAATGGTTTCAAGAACTGAAAGATATAAACAATAGGTTCATAAATGCCATGTTGATTCATTAAAGCAATATCTGAGCCATTTTTAGACATTAATTCATAACCTATAGCAGCCCCATTTTTTATTAAAAATAAAAAATGTTGCATCATTTCTGATATCCCTAAAGGGCTTTTGGGGTCGCGTTGAGTAAAATAATTTTTCGTAATCTTTGTGTATACACATTTGGAAGGCTTCAACTTGGACATAGCGATGAATATTTCATAATAATCTTGATAATTTGAAATATTGTCAAATCGATTGCTATATTTATGTACCATAGCTCGGACATCATTTCGTTCTATATCGATAAAATTGAAGTCAAAATTAAATCTATGTAAAAGTGTAATTGTATGATTGAGGTTTTGCGTTTGGTTAAGTACACCTTCAATATTTATAGCTAATTTGATATTAATACTTAAACTTTTAGCTCTGATATACAAACGATTTACATCGTTTAAAGAAAGATATTCTGTATCGAATAAAATCATAAAATGATACATCTCATTGTGGTTATGATATTTTGGTTTAAATATAAGGAATTGAGAGATAACTTGTTCGACTTTTTCGTATTGTTCTATGGATTTAATTTTAATGACCACACCCATACACTGAGAAAACAGTGTATCGATAAAATTGACAATGCCATTTAAATTTAATGTCTCTAATGCAAGATTGCTAATGTTATTTATGAGCAAATAGCAATTGCTAAGATCGCTAAAGTTAAGCTTTTGATTTAAATTTGTTTGAATAACATCCATAATACTATCTATATGAATAAAAACAGTAGGTTGCTTCGCAGAGTCATCGTATTCTAGGTAATCTAAATTGATTGTTTGTATATTAAACGTCTGAGGTTTATCAATTAATTGTGATTTAAAATAACATGAATAATCGCTTACATCAGTAGTTAATAATTTAACAGACTTATGATGTAGTAAGTTTAGCCTTTTTCTATACGAGATGGGTGTTAAATTTAGATAATTTTTAAATTGTTGCGTGTAATTTGCGTAATGATTGAACCCCATATTTTCTGAAATAGTGTAAATCGTTTTATTACTGTTCATAACCTCTGAAAGCGAAATGGCAATTTTTAAACTTGTAATATAATGTTTAAAACTGATCCCTAAATACTTTTTAAACAAAATTGAAATGTATGAAGCAGAAATATAAAAAGTAGCAGAAATTTCTTTAGACATGATAGGCCGAGTGATATGACATTTAATATATTCTGATATTTTATTTAACAGTTCATTATCAGATTGGATGTTTGGTATGTAAAAATAATCATTTGATTTTTTAGTTTCTTGTTCTAAGATAGCGATGATTTCAGTTAATTGTGGTAGCTCTATTGTGCTATGGTCACTTAATTTTTCAATCATATTTAAAATTAAATGCTTTAAATATTCTGATGAATTTAAAACTTTAACATCATAATGGCAATTAAAAAACAATTGATTTAGCGGGATGATTTGTTGAATAGGGATTTTTAACTCAACAAGTTGTTCTGCATGTGTGATACGAAACAGATCACTATGATTGATGATGACGATATTACTATCAAACGACCCTTGTTTACCGTTTATATTGATATCTATCTGACCTTTTAAAGAAAATAACAATATCACTTGATTGATACAACGGCGAGTGTTTGTAGTTAAAAACTCGTGGATACATAATGTGGCATGTTCCATTTAATCTAGCAACTCCTAATAGTGTATTGATATATTAGTTAAATTACATTATATAATAAATAGTTGTGAATATTAACATATTAAATATAACTTTTTTCCTATTTTGGCAGTTGATTTCGTCTGATAAATTAAATTGTATACGTCCTTAATTATTTTATAGATAAATTTAAGTGGTTCATGGTAAGAAATTTTAATAATAGGAGAGTGGCTTATGGAACATATATATTCTGATTATTTTAATCTAACTGAGACAATCACAGAATTGAAAAGAGATATATTAGGTGTGGTGCTTCATGATGATGCAGAAAATTATACAGCAAAAGCATATATCACTTGGTTAAAAAAAAGAATCGACCAAGATGAGTTAGAAAAAGGGTGGGCAAGTGTTTATGTTGATCAAACGACTTGTTATTGGTTTCATCCAACACATTATACGGAATGGCACTGCGGAGATAAGTTTGCGAATACCCACTATATTGGGATAGAACGATGCCAATCTAAAATAAATGGTGTATTAAATGATAATGAGTTTATGAAGGTAGAAGAAGTTAGTTTCTGGTTAGCTGCTGCAATATTAAAGAAATATCATTTACCTGTTAATAGAACCACGGTAAGAATCCATAAAGAGTTTTATAATACGGCTTGTCCAGCTAGGTCATGGCTAATTCATTTACAAAATGGGCTAGATACGTTGGAAAGTATTAACAAACTCAAAGACTATTTTATTTTTAAAATAAGCCAGTATTATAGCGATATTAGCAAAAAGGACATTGAGATTCTTGGATAAATAATAAAGCTTAAAAATCATCAAAATTTCAAAAAATATTGCGTTCTAATTTGGAACCGGTTACAATAATAGTAAAGGAATTTGGAACCGGTTTCGTTATTGGGAGGTTAAACTATGAATTATAAAAAATCAGCTGAGAGTATTTTAAATGCGATTGGCGGAGAGAATAATATTGATGCAATGGCACATTGCGCCACGAGATTACGTCTTGTGCTCAAAGATGAAAGTTTGATTGATGAAGAAAGTTTATCATCAATGGAAGTAGTAAAAGGCACCTTTGCCACAGGAGGTCAGTACCAAATTATCATAGGTTCAGGTACTGTAAATAAGGTGTTCGCAGAATTGGAAAAAATCACAGGAAAAGAAGCATCGGCAACTTCAGAGGTGAAATCTGAAGGTAATAAGAGCATGAACCCATTCCAAAAATTTGTGAAAATGTTATCAGACATATTTGTACCTATTATCCCAGCAATTGTAGCTGGTGGTTTGTTAATGGGTATTAATAATATTTTAACAGCGCCAGGTATATTTTATAATCATCATTCTTTAATAGAGGTACATAGCCAATTTAAAGGCTTAGCAGAAATGATTGATATATTTGCTAATGCACCTTTCACGTTGCTACCAATTTTAATTGGTTTTAGCGCAGCAAAACGTTTTGGCGGTAATGCGTTTTTAGGGGCTGCCCTAGGGATGATTCTAGTTCACCCAGAACTAATGAGCGCATACGATTATCCTAAAGCGGTTGAATTAGGAAAATCAATCCCTCACTGGCATTTATTTGGGTTAGAAATTAATCGAGTCGGATACCAAGGACAAGTATTACCTATGTTAGTAGCAACTTATATATTGGCTAAATTAGAACAAGGATTGCGTAAGGTCGTGCCAACGGTGTTAGATAACTTATTGACACCTTTAATCTCAATATTAGTTACCGCTTTTATAACATTTTTATTTGTTGGACCTATAACAAGAACATTGGGTTACTGGCTTTCAGATGGTTTAACGTGGTTATATGAATTCGGCGGTGCAATTGGAGGACTAATATTTGGACTGTTATATGCACCTATTGTGATAACAGGCATGCATCACAGCTTTATCGCAATTGAAACTCAGCTCATTGCTGATAACGCAACGACCGGCGGATCATTTATTTTCCCGATAGCAACGATGTCAAATGTGGCACAAGGCGCAGCTGCGCTTGCTGCTTTTCTAATTATAAAAAAGAATAAGAAATTAAAAGGGATAGCTTCTGCTGCAGGTATTTCAGCATTATTAGGTGTTACTGAACCTGCAATGTTTGGAGTGAACTTAAAATTAAGATACCCATTTATTGGAGCAATTATAGGTTCTGGAATTGGTGCAGCCTATATATCATTTTTTAAAGTAAAAGCGATCGCATTAGGAACTGCAGGTTTACCAGGGTTCATTTCCATCAGTGGTGTGAACCACGGATGGTTACATTATGGCATAGGTATAGCTATTACTTTTATAGTTACATTTGTTGTAACGTATGCTTTGTCTTTCAGAAAAAAATATGTGTGATTACGGATAAACAATAATTTAAGATACACCCCTAAAGTTGAATGGTATCATTCATTTTAGGGGTGTGTTTTTATAAAAAATAAAGATAAATTGTCTTTAGTTCTTTTTATTAAAATTTTTGTTTACGCCATAAAAATGCGCCGACTAAAGAAACAATTGTTAGTGAAATACCGATTACGATAATCCAAGAAATATAACTATGTTCATCGATAGGTAATGGAACATTCATTCCAAAAAAGCTAAATACTAGGGTCGGTAGCGTTAAAAATACAGTGAATAGTGTTAGTGTTTTCATAGTGTTATTCATTTCATTTGAAAGTAATGATGCATACGAAGTAGTAATGCTTTCTAATATGTCTGTATATAATCGCGTCGTTTCCAAAGCTTGGTTATTTTCAATTAATAAGTCTTCAAGTAACGCTTCATCTTCTTCAAACCGCTTGATTGCAGGTACTCTAAAAAGTTTTTTGATAATTGTTTCATTGCCTTTGAGTGCAGCTAAGAAATAAACTAAACTCTTTTCAACTTCCATTAAGTTATATAATTGCTTATTTGTAACATTATTTTTTAAATCACGCTCTATACGTAATCTCGTTTTGTTCAATAATTTAAGATTTCTATTGTAATGATTCGCAATAGTTAATAAAATATTGAGTGCGAAGCGACTGTGAAAATGTAAATTAATATTTTGCTGGCTGAATTTTTCGAGAAACTCATTTTCAATATTACATACAGTAATTATTTTTTGATTACCAATAATAATACCTAAAGGAATCGTGGTAAAAGACAGCACTTTAAGGTTTGTATCATTGACAACAGGTAAGTCTAGAATAATAAGAGAATAGCGTGTATCTTCATCATATTCAATACGTGAACTTTCTTCAGTATCTAGTGGGTCTTTAATAAAATCTTCAGGTATATGATATAAGGTCATTAATTGTTCTATTTCTTCCCAATTTGGGTCTATAACGTTAATCCATGATGCGTTATGGTCTAAAGTAGATGTCACAACCTCTTGTGTACGTGTATGTTTATAAGCAGTGATCACAATATAAATCTTCCCTTCGTTAAATTCTTTTTAATAGTAGCGAAGATTTGAAAATATGACAAGTTCTATTCTATATTGTTAATGTTATTTTGGATAAGCATTTAATCAATATTTAGATATTTCATTAAATAGACATAATTTTTATAAATGTACATATTACTGTCAGGGTTGTAATGACGGGCTTTGAAATGCGAATAAACGCCTGTTGAAATAAGATTACAAAATTATTTAGAAATTAGATTCTAATTTTAACTAGAAATTAACATTAGCTTAACAAAAATTAGTTATAATTCACATAGTTTACAAATATTTTAAAGAGGTGTGACGATGGACTCTTCTGTAATGGAGATTATATTTACTTTTATAGGTGGATTGGGAATCTTTTTATATGGTATTAAACAAATGGGCGACGGTTTACAAGCTGCTGCTGGTGATAGATTAAGAAGTATATTAAATACCTTTACGAGTAACCCTTTGATGGGTGTACTAGCAGGTATGATTGTGACAATTTTAATTCAAAGTAGTTCAGGTACTACAGTTATTACTATAGGTCTTGTTAGTGCAGGTTTTATGACAATGCGTCAAGCTATTGGCGTCGTTATGGGAGCGAATATTGGTACTACGGTTACTGCATTTATTATAGGTATTGATATTGGTGCCTATTCGTTGCCTATTTTAGCCATTGGTGCGTTTTTAATTTTCTTTATACAAAAACGCAAAGTTAAAAATATAGGCATGATTTTATTTGGTTTCGGTGCATTGTTCTATGGTTTAGAATTAATGGGCGGTGCAGTAAAACCATTAGCTAATTTAGATTCCTTTAAACAAATTATGTTAGATATGTCTTCTAATCCAATTTATGGTGTGTTAGCTGGAACAGTCTTAACAGTTATTATACAAAGTTCAAGTGCCACAATCGGTATTTTACAAGGGTTCTTTGCTAATGACTTGATTAGTCTACACGGTGCCTTACCAGTATTGTTGGGAGATAACATTGGTACGACAATTACTGCAATTCTTGCCAGTTTAGCTGGATCATTAGCAGCAAAACGTGTGGCCTTGGTTCATGTATTATTTAATGTTATAGGCGCGACGATATTCTTAATCATCTTGCCACTATTTCAATTAGTAATTGAGTGGATGCAAGGTGCCGTGAATTTAAAACCTGAAATGGTAATCGCCTTTGCACATGGTACTTTCAACGTAACAAATACATTGATTCAATTACCATTTATCTTTGTTTTAGCTTGGATTGTGACGAAATTAGTGCCAGGTGAAGATTTGAATGAAAAATATAAGCCAAGAGTATTAGATAAAAATTTAATTAATAGAGCGCCTAATATAGCTTTGCAAGAAGCACAAGATGAAATTCAAAACATAGGCAGAATGACATTCGATATGTTCGAAAACATAAAAAATTGTGATGGAAAAACAGAAAAAGAGATACTCCAAAAGCGTGCTGCTGTAGAAAGCATGTATGAAAATGTAAGACAATATTTAACTAAAATTTCAGAGAAAAAGATATCGAAACAAGATGCGGAAAGAATGTCTGTACTATTCGACGTAAATCGAACGTTTATAAAAGTAGCGAGTTTGACTGAAGCGTATTTACTAGATTTAAAGAAAAAAGAAGCAGACTCAATACAGATTTCTGAGAAGGCAGAAAGAAGTATTGAAAAATTATATAATCATGTCAATGCGTCTCTTGAAAAGACAGTTGAAATGTTTAGTGTGTATGACAGAGTTAAAAAAGATGAAATAGTAAGTTTAAGTAATGACTCTTATTCACTTGAGCATGATCTCCGAAAAAAACATATTAAGCGTTTAAGTTCAGGAGAGTGTACGTTAGAAGGTGGCTTGTTATATCTAGATATGATAGCTATCTTAGAACGTATTGGTTACCATTCAAGAAATATTTCAGAATCTATGATAGATATTGATAATATTGAAAATGAAAACGTAGTAGAACATACATTAGGATGGTCATATTAAAAAATGACGTTGAGTTCTATAGTATATGTAAAATTTAATATTATGATAGCAAACATATGAAATCAATGTTGATTTTCATACTTTGAGAGACCCGGCCATCTGTTGTGCTTAAGAATATAAGAGCTCATTGCTCTTTGTAGGCAATCAGAGATCCAAACGGGTCTCTTTTTTTATGCAATAAAGCATGTATGGGCTAAAAATTAGTGTCGTTTTAGTATCGTCATTTATCGATAATGAGAGAGAACAATGGTCTGTGGGCATCACTTTTTAAAACATAGTAAATCGATAAGGATACTTGACAAAAACAAGAAGTACGTCTAAGATTACAATTAATATAATTTTCAGAAAATGATTGGGGGGCTGTTTATGACAGTTATAAGTATTCTTGACCAAAGTCCAATAGATGATAATGAATCAGTTAATACAGGCTTATCTAGAACCGTTGAATTAGCACAAGTAGCAGAAAAGTTAAATTATACAAGATATTTTGTGGCAGAACATCATAATATAAAGGAAGTAGTGGGGACAAGTCCTGAAATATTAGTTACGCATTTATTAAATCAAACAAACCATATAAGAGTTGGTTCTGGTGGCGTTATGTTACAGCATTATAGCCCATTCAAAGTGATTGAGCAGTTTCATTTTATTAGCCATATTGCTCCAGGAAGAGTTGATTTAGGTATTGGTAAAGCACCTGGTGGTTTTCCGTTAGCTACCCAAGCCTTGCAAGAAGATATCAAGGACACACCTACATCTTTCAACGATAAATTTCATCGACTCAATCAATTTAATAATGAAACATTTTCAGAAGTAGATGCCTATTCAAATTTAAAAACAACAATCCGTAATGAAGAAATTCAGAAACCGCAAGTCTTTCTTTTAGGGGGAAGTGAGCGTTCAGCATGTTTTGCAGCTGATGAAAAAGTTGGTTTTATTTATGCTTATTTTTTAAATTCTGATCAGGCGCTTTTACACAAAGCAATCAGTACATATAAAGCCCATTATCCTGAAGGGAAAATAATCGTCGCGTTAGCTGCTGTCGTATCGGAGAACGATGAAGATAGCGCCTTAATTGAAGAAGGAAGAACAAATTATGTGTTGCATTTTAATGATGGGCGTAAGTTAACGTTAAGTAGTAAGCATCAAATTGAGGATTTTAAAAAGCAAAGTTCAGAGCATTTTGAAATAGAAGCGCAACAAATAGAAGTATTTAATGGTACAGCTGAATCAATACAACAACAGATTCAAGAATTAAATATTGATAATCACGTTGATGAGTTTATGTTTCATATGCCAGTGAAAAATCATGCATTACGTTTAAAAACATTAGAACAGTTAGCACAAGTTTACAATAAAGAGAATTTGAAAGAAGGGGTAAAATGACTAATAAAAAGATAGATTTAGGAATTATGTTGAATGGCCCTGGTAGTCATATGCATGCTTGGAAATCGGATGAAGTACCTAGTGATGCAAGTACAAATTTTAATTTTCAATTGGATATCGCACGTAAAGCAGAACAAGCTGGGTTTAGCTTTGTTTTTGTAGCAGATGGGTTATATATAAATGAAAAATCGATACCACACTTTTTAGATAGGCATGAGCCATTAACTTTTTTAGCAGCACTTGCTCCGATAACAACACAAATCGGGTTAGTAGGAACTATTTCAACTTCGTACAGTGAGCCATTCACAGTTGCAAGACAACTTTCAACTATTGATAAGTTAAGTAATGGTCGTGCCGGTTGGAATGTTGTGACGTCACCTTTAGCGGGAAGTGCTGATAATTATAGTAAAGGAGATCATCCAGAACATGATATTCGGTATGATATCGCAGAAGAACATATCCAAGTAGTTCAAGGATTATGGGATTCTTACGAAGATGATGCATTTATGTTCGATGTTGAGACAGGTGAATATGTTGATAAAAGTAAAATGCATACATTAGATTACAATGGTCAATTTTTCCAAGTTAAAGGGCCTTTAAATGCGAGTCGTTCAGAACAAGGACAACCTGTTATATTTCAGGCAGGTGCTTCACCGAAAGGACAAGCATATGCTGCAAAGTATGCAGACGCCGTATTTACATTAGGGGAATCACTTGATATTGCCAAGCGTAACTATGACAGTATTAAGGATCAAGCTCAAGCGTTTGGAAGAAATCCAGAACATATTAAAGTCTATCCTATACTTGCGCCAATCATTGGAAAAGATAAAGATGAAGTAGAAGCGCGATTTAATGAAATTAAATCGTTGGCTACAATTGAAGATGCTTTAGATTACTTAGGAAGATATTATGATCATCATGATTTCAGTCAATATGAACTCGATGCACCGTTTCCTGAATTAGGTGAAGTAGGCAAAAATAGTTTTCGTGCTACAACAGATGCAATTGCTGAACGTGCCAAATCACAAAATTTAACTTTAAGACAAGTTGCACTAGAAGAAACGGTAAGGCGTTCGCCATTTACAGGCACATATAACGAAGTTGCTGAACTGATGATTGAATGGTTTGAACAAGGGGCAGCAGATGGATTTATATTTGGCCCACATGTTTATGGAGAAATATATGATGAATTTTTAAATAAAGTATTACCTATATTAGAAGAAAAAGGCTACTATACACAATCCTATGACGGAGATACATTACGTGATCATCTTGGTATTCCTTTCAAGGAAAATAGATATAGTCATTCAAAGATAACAAATAGATAAACTTAGCGAAATGAACTTATTTTATCTCATTTTAAGGAGTGAAAAGAGATGTCTGAATATGGTGCAACTTCACATCAGCGTAGATATCAGTCGCAAAAAGAGGTTGGAAAAACCAAAATAAAAACAAAAGAAAAAAGAAAATTCGAATTACCACATGTGTTATTAATGATGTTAATGATGATGATGTTTGCATGTATTTTGACATACATTATTCCGGCAGGTGAGTTTGATACTACAAAGAGTGGCGAAATTGTGCAAGGTACTTACCATGCTATTTCACAAAACCCCGTTAATCCATTTTATGCTATTACTTTGATTTTAAACGGAGGCATTCAGTCTGCTCAAACAGTGACTTTATTATTATTTGTTGGCGGTGCTATAGGTGGTATATTGCAGTTGGATTCAGTGACAAAACTAACCAATTATATGATATATAAATTTGAACATGCTGGTGCTTTACCATTAATTATTGGGTTGTTTTCATTAATGGCATTTATAGGTTTTTTTGTAGGTGGCGACCAAATGATTGTCTTTGTTACGCTAGGCGTTATTTTGGCTAAAAGATTAAAATTAGACCCAATTATTGCGCTTGCCATGACCTTTCTCCCATTATATATGGCATTTTCTGTATCTCCTTCAGGTATGGCAAAAATTGGGCAAATTGTTTACCCTGAAGTCGCTTTATATTCTGGGTATGGTGGCAGAGCAATTATGTATGTAGTGTTTTTATTAGTTACAATGTTATACGTTGTTTGGTATGCAAGAAGAGTCATTAAAAATCCAAATAAAAGTTTGATGAATACAACATCTTGGCAGAAGCACATGACACAATCATCAAATGATGAAATGAATATTCAAGATAGATTGATTAATTGGAGAGATGTGGTGGTTGTTAGTCTAGTCATTTTTACACCTATTATCTTAGCCGTAGGTAACGGTATGCTTAAATGGACAGAAAAATATGGTAATGGCGTATTTATAACTGTATTTGGCATTAGCTTTGTGATTGCTTACTTAGTAAAGCGTAAGCGTTCAGGTGAAATGGTAGATGGTTTTCTAGCCGGCGCCAAGCCTATGTTAGTTGTAGCATTTGCTATTATTATGGCTAATACCATTAGTGTGATTTTAGAAAAAGGAAAAATACTTAGCACAATAGTAAATGGGTTAACAACACAACTCGATGGATCTTCAGCAGGTGTCGTTTCAATTTTAATATTTTTAGTTGCGAGTGTGTTTAATTTCTTGGTACCTTCTGGTTCAGGATTAATGAGTGTTATGGTTCCGATATTACAGCCAGTGACGCACACGCTAGGTGTGAATGATCAATTACTTTTAACTTCATTATCCTTTGGAGGTGGTTTAGGTAATTTAATCACGCCTACGCTCGGTGCAACAGTCGGTGCAATTGCGATTGCCAAAGCGAACTTTAGTTCGTGGTTTAAATTTATGGCGCCATTGTTTTTAATTTGGATTATAGTCGGATCATTTATATTATATGTCTTTACAAATGTTGGATGGACTGGAGGAATATAAACAGTTTCATGGATTTAATATAAAAATAAGCTGTATCGTTAGGAATTGAGTTACTTTCCTAATGGATACAGCTTATTTTTAATGTTATACGAAAGCAACCACTAACTAAACAACAGTTAATTTGAAAGGCATATTTTCTGTCCATTTTCGATTTGGTTTTTTATCAGTAATAACTTCAGTAATATCGTTAATTTTGGCAAAAGAAAGTGTGGATGAAACATCAAATTTACTTTGGTCTATAAGTGCGATAACTTTTTCGCTTTCTTGAACCATTTGCTTCTTCAATTGAACTTCTGGTAATGAGAAATCCGTTAAACCATTTTCCAATGTAAAACCATTTGCTGATAAAAAGAAATAATCGATATGATACATTTCTAAAATTTGAGAATCGATATTTCCAGTAATTGCATTTGAATCTTGGGAAACAAACCCTCCAACTACAAGTACGGTTAAATTAGGATTTTCTTTTAGAAGTACAGCATTTTCTAAGCCATTGGTTATAACTGTAAGCTCCATAGTCGTTTCTGATATTAATTTAGCGAGTTCATAGGTAGTTGAACTTGCATCAATAAGTATACATTGTTGTGGTTCAATTTTATTTAGAGCGTATTGACTAATTTTATGTTTTTCATGATGATTTTGTGATAGGCGGTAAGAAAAGTTTAATTTTGAATTCATATTATTATTAACTTTTGCGCCACCATGTGTACGTGTGAGTTTATTTTCACTTTCTAAAAGTCTTAAATCACTACGAACAGTTGCTTCTGTCACGCTTAGATAATCTGACAACTGTTTTACTGTAGCTCGCTTATGTGACTTTATGTAAGTGTATATATGTTCCCGTCGTTCATCCGCGTACATTTTCATATGATTCACATCCTTCTTAATCTCATAGTTCAGTTTAACACAATTTTTTATAAAAAAAACAAAAGAAAGATAAAACGAAAATAAACGAAAAAATATTTGAAATAAACGAAAATGTATATTAGAATAATAACTATAAATGAAAGCGTTTCCTAAAAGAAAAAGGGGTTGTTATATATGGCAAATCAAAATTATCCAGACAAAATGAACGCAGTTGTAGCTTATGCACCAGGTGAATATAAATATGAAACTGTAGATACGCCGGTTATTGAAAATTCAAAAGAAATTATCGTAAAAGTTGAAGCATGTGGTATTTGTGCAGGAGATATTAAAGCATATGGTGGGGCGCCAAGCTTTTGGGGTGACGAAACACAACCGTCTTATATCAAAGCACCAATGATACCAGGTCATGAGTTTATTGCACGAATTGTAGAAAAAGGCGATGACGTGACTGACTTTGACATAGGCGATCGTGTGATTTCTGAACAAATCGTACCATGTTGGGAATGTAGATTCTGTAAACGCGGAGAGTATTGGATGTGTGAAAAACACGATTTATATGGCTTCCAAAATAATGTGAATGGTGGCATGGCAGAATACATGAAATTCACTAAAGAAGCAATTAATTATAAAGTACCTGAAGATTTACCGATTGAAAAAGCAATTCTTATCGAACCATATGCTTGTAGTTTACATGCCGTACAACGCGCAAACATCAAGTTAGGAGATTTTGTTGTATTATCTGGCGCTGGGACACTTGGGTTAGGTATGATTGGGGCTGCCAAAAAATCAGGCGCTGAAACATTGGTAGTACTTGATATGAAAGATGATCGTTTAGAATTGGCTAAGCAATTTGGTGCTGACATTGTAATGAATCCATCTAAAGTAGATGTTGTAAAAGAAATTAAAGAGATGACAGAAGGTTACGGTTGCGATACTTATATTGAAGCAACTGGTCATCCTAAATCTGTTGAACAAGGATTAAGCGCTATAAGAAAATTAGGGAGATTTGTTGAGTTCTCTGTATTTGGTGATCCAGTAACAGTTGATTGGAGTATTATCTCAGACCGTAAAGAACTAGACTTAATGGGTAGTCATTTAGGACCTTACTGCTATCCACTTGTGATTAATGGCATACAAAATGGAGATTTTCCAACTGAAGGGGTCGTGACACATCAACTACCACTTAAAGATTTTGAAGCAGGTTTTGACTTAATGAAAAAAGGAGATAAATCATTAAAAATTGTTCTTGTACCTTAATACAGCTAGGCAATATAAGAGATCAGAGAGTTAAAAGGAGAGAATTTAAATGAAAAAGATGATTAATAATCCTGATGACGTCATAGATGAGCTAATGACGGGATATTTAATTGCTTATCCCGAATATATAAGACGTTCAAACCTACATCAAAGGGCGTTAATTGGTAAAAAACGTCATCCTGATCGTAAAGTGAGTATATTAATTGGTGGTGGTTCAGGACATGAACCTGCTTTCCTAGGCTATGTAGGACAGGGTATGGCGGATGGCGTGGCAGTAGGTAATATATTTGCCTCGCCTTCTCCAATCCCTATACAAGCTGTAACAAGAGAAATTCATGATAATCACGGTGTTTTATACGTTTATGGTAATTACGCAGGTGATTTAATGAATTTCGAGATGGCGAGTGAAATGACAGAAATTGAAGATGATATTGAAACAGCAGTTGTTATTGGAAATGATGACGTTGCTTCCGCAAAAGAAATCGAAGAAAGACGAGGCATAGCAGGAGAATTACTTGTTTATAAAGCTGCAGGCGCAGCTGCTGATTTCGGCTATGGCTTAGAAGAAGTACGTCGTATTGCACAACTTGCAAATGACAATACACGTTCAATGGGTATTGGTTTAAGCCCTTGCTATTTGCCACAAACTGGCAAGCCTAGTTTCGATTTAGAAGACAATGAAATGGAAATCGGTTTAGGACATCATGGAGAACCAGGCATTGAAAAAACAACGCTACGTTCAGCTAAAGAAACTGTACAAGTTATGATGCAAAATATATTGAAAGAAAATATTTATCAATCGAATGATGAAGTTGTGGTGTTAGTGAATGGCTTAGGTGCAACGTCACAAATGGAATTATATATTATTAATAAAGAAGTAGATGAAATATTAAAAGAAAAAAATATTAAGACTTATAAATCGTATGTAGGTAATTTCATTACATCAATGGAAATGGGTGGATTCTCGGTGACATTGATGAAGTTGGACGACACGTTGAAATCTTGTATAGACCATCCAGTTGATTGTCCAAATTTTAAAGAAGTCTAGGAGGAAGCAAAATGACATTAACGAGTGAAGCATATAAATCATTTATCCTAGCGTTAACGACGTTGTTTGAGGAACAAAAAGATAACCTTTGTGAATTAGATAGAAAAATTGGTGATGGTGATCATGGCGTCACTATGAATATTGGTTACCAAGCTGTAAAAAATACAATTAATAATGAATTGCAAGAACAAGATGATATAGCCAAAATTAGTGTTGCGGTAGGTAAAAGCTTTTTAGATGCAGTGGGATCATCTGTAGGTCCACTATATGCATCAGGTTATCTTAAAGCTGCAGTCGCAGTGAAAAACCAAACTGAATTAGACGAGGCAGGCTTATATCAATTTTGGATTGCATTTAGTAAAGGTATTAAAGATAGAGGTAAAGCTGAGATAGGTGATAAAACGATGATTGATACACTTGAACCATTCTATCTCGCTTTAGAGGATGCTCAATCTCAAAATATACAATTTAAAGATGCTTTTAACACCGCTTTAGAGAAAGCTAAAAAAGGGATGGAAAGTACGAAAGATATCGTTTCAAATAAAGGGCGCTCCAAACGACTTGGTCATCGTTCACAAGGTCATGTTGACCCCGGCGCAATGTCCGCTTATCTCATGCTAGACACATTTAAATCATATGTATAAGAGAGAAGCAATAAATATTGGAGGAGGAATTTAAAATGAAAATAGCAATTGGTGCAGACCACAATGGTTATGAATTGAAAGAAGCGGTTAAGTCACATGTCGAAAAATTAGGGCATGAAGTTGAAGATTTTGGTTGTCATCAATGCGCAGAAACAGATTACCCAGATGTTGCTGCTGAGGTAGGTAAAAGCATCCAACAAGGAAACAATGAACGCGGCATCCTTATTTGTGGTACAGGTATTGGTGTATCCATTACTGCCAATAAGTTAAAAGGTATTCGCGCGGCATTGGCACATGATTACTATTCTGCTGAACGAGCACAATTAAGTAATAATGCTCAAATTTTAACAATGGGTGCACAAATTATAGGCGTGGAAGCTGCTAAAAAGAATGTTGAAGCTTACCTTAACGTAAGTTGGGAAGGCGGATCGCAACGTAAAGTGGACAAAATCGACCAAGTAGAACAAGACGAAAATAATTAAGTTATAATGGAGCTAATCATATCTATCATTTAAAAATAATACTAAATGTTTTTGAAAATGAATATATTAGAATGTAAGTATATTTTATTCGGCGAGACAATGAAATCTTTTTAGCAAAATGAGATTTTATTGTCTCGCTTTTTTATATCGTTTACAAGTTGTAAAATGTAAACTGTTACAATAGTTATAATAAAATTTCACTTTTAATAAACGGAAACAACTATATTTAAATTATAATTATTTGTCTAAAAATTGACAAAATTATATTTATATTGTGAATGGTTGTTTTCTTTAATATTATAAATACTATAATCTTTTTAAAAGGGGGATGAACATGCAATTTACATATAAATTCTCTAAAACCTCGTGCTTTGTGTTTATAATTATATTGATATTAGGGATATTTATTTTTTCACAACAGGCCGCTGCGTATGCAACGTTGGAGAAAGTCACGCCATCACATAATAGCGTCGTAGAAGAAACGCCAAGTGAAATCGAATTACAATTTAATGAACCAGTACATGCCAAATATTCAAGTATTCAAATTTATGATGATAACGGTTCCGAAATTACTGAAGTTAAACCAAGCACATCTGGTTCTTCAGACACATTAACTTTTCCAGTTAAAGATTTAAAAGAGGGCACACATAGTATCTATTGGCATACGATGTCAGCTGATGGCCATGAAATTAGTGACCAATTTGAATTTTCGGTTGGAAAACAAACAGCAAATGGCATTGATACAACGCCTCCGTTTTATGAACAGCCAGATGTTTGGTTTGGCGTATTGCGTTTTATATCAGAAGGTTTACTAATAACATTAGCTGGCTTTTATCTGGTTAATCAACTAGCAAAAAGACTACGATTACCTCAATTTAATTTACAAACATATACTGCACCAGCGATTTGGGTATTAGTGATGCTTTCTGTAATTACTGTTTTAATTTATATGATGACCTTGTCTTCTGATGTGATCTCAGATGTGTTAAGTTTACAAAAATCAACTTTACTCCAAACCCCATTTATATTAGCAATGGTTGCAGTTATTGTATTATTAATTCTTTTTACAATAAAAAATATGGTCTCTGGTTGGTACATATTAGCACCAATTCTTATACTCATTGCGCTTAGTATGTCTGGGCATGCTTGGTCACAAACCGTACCACTATGGTCTATTATTATAAGAACAATTCACATAATAGGCATGTCATTCTGGCTAGGTGCGTTAATTTATTTAATTGTCACTGTGTTGAGTAAAGCACAATTTGATGTAAAACAAATGAAATCCTTTTTATTCAAGTTAAATCTTGGTGCTGTGACAGCTATTGTTGTTTCAGGTATCCTGATGTCCATCGATCAAACGAATATATTAACACTTTGGCAAAATATTCAAACTTGGAGTGTGTTATTAATTGTTAAAGTCGTACTTACAGTTGTGATGATGCTTCTAGGTTTTTATCAAACAACTAAAGCACTTGGGAAATATCAGCACACGAATAAATTTATATTATTCGGTGAACTGAGTATAGGTATCATACTCATATTAGTTGGTGTAATCATGAGTCAATTAAATATTCTAGGATAAGGAGCTTATAAATAATGAAAAAACAATTAATTTTAGCTATCGTAGCTTGTTTTACCGCTTTAATATTTTCTAAAAGCGCAGAGGCACATGTGACATTGAATCCTGACACGAGTGAACCAGGTTCTTATGAAAAATATGATGTTAGAGTACCAGTAGAAAAAGAATCTAACACTACAAAAATTGAATTGAAAGTTCCTAAAGGTGTAAACGTTGTGGGCGTAGCGCCGCATGAAACATTTGACCATAAATTAACAAAAGATGATGATGGGAATATTACAAAAATTACTTGGACAGCTAAAGATAAAGGTATAGGACCAAATGAATTTGTAGATTTACCTATCCAAGTAGCCAACCCTGAAAAAGAAGGCGATTTTAAGTGGGACGCTTATCAAACTTATGAAGATGGAGAAACAGTTAAATGGGACGGAGACGAAGATGCTGAAAAGCCTTCTCCAGTAACGAAAGTATCTGAAAATGCTGATGTTGAATCTGAAAGTAGTCAGTCCAGTAATGATTCGATGGCTTTGTGGATTATATCTATTGTAGCTATTATTTTATCGTTAATAGCCATTTTTAAAAAATCACGTAAAGCATAATAATTAGAATGGTAATGAGCGTAGGGCAAGGATTGACTTTTGCTCTACGCTCTTTTTTTATTATGTTTGATGAATTGTCACTGTAATTTGTAAAGATTTGTCTTATAATAATTTTGAGGAGGATTTTGAATGCGCAGAATACTGTATGCTTTTTTAATTTATACAATTTTAGGATTGCTTAGTGGTTTTTATTACCGTGAGCTAACACTTGCCTATGATTTTACAGGGGATACACAGTTAGTAGTTGTGCATACACACACACTTATATTAGGCATGTTTATGCACCTTATCTTATTACCAGTAGCTAAAGTATTTAAATTAAGTAGTTACTATTTATTTAATTGGTTCTTTATTGTGTATAATCTAGGGGTCTTAGCTACTATAGGTATGATGTTTACAAAAGGAACATATCAAGTAATGGGGCTTACAGTGCCAGATTCATTTGCAGGATATGCGGGTATGGGTCATACAATTTTAACAGCTGGTTTTATTTTACTATTTTTCTTACTTAAAAATGCAATTATTAAAAATCCTAAAAATTAAGTGCTTATAAAAATTAGGCTCTAAACTAATTGATTATATCTTTAATAAAGACAGAAACGCCAGGCATACATATGCTAGGCGTTTTTGTGTATTTGGTTATAAATGACTGCTTATATAACCATTTTAGTTTTTGTTAGTTATCTTGCTGTGAAAGTGTAATTAGTATTTTAAGCGCATCCTATTTTTTTAGGTAAAAAGCATGGATTATTATTAAAGTTTAAAAATTGACACTTTTTAATTGATAAGCATTATCAATAATAGGATAATGAAATAAAAGTGCTAGTAGATTGTAGGAGGAATTTTATGGATGATGTGATTATTATCGGTGGTGGACCAGCAGGCTTATTTGCTAGTTTTTATTCTGGGTTAAGAGGTATGAAGGTAAGAATTATTGATATTCAAGATAAACTTGGAGGTAAAATGCATGTTTACCCGGAAAAGATTATTTGGGATATAGGTGGATTAGCGCCTAAACCTTGTTATGAAATTATACAAGACACTGTAAATCAAGGCTTACATTTTGAGCCTAAAGTCAATTTAGAAGAACGTGTCATCGATATTAGAAAAATAGCTGAACGTCATTTTGAAATAGAAACAGATAAAGGGCATATTTATGAATCTAAATCAGTAATTATTGCTATTGGCGGTGGCATTATTAATCCAAAACAATTAGATATTAAAGGCGCAGAAAGATATAAATTAACAAACTTGCATTACGTGGTGCAATCTTTAAAACATTTTAAAGATAAAGACGTTTTAATTTCAGGAGCAGGAAATTCTGCTTTAGATTGGGCAAGTGATTTAAGTGGCTATGCTAAAAGTGTGACATTAATTTATCGAAAATCAGATATTAAAGGTTATGAAGCGATGAGAGATTTATTAGATCAATTAGCAGTAGAAAAAATGCCAAATACGCATATTTATCAACTAATAGGTGATGCAACTCAATCACGTATACAACAAGTGATATTAGAAAATATGGAAACGAAAGAACAAATCGCTCGTACATTTGACGAAGTTATTATTAGTCATGGTTTTGATAGAGAGAACACATTACTAGAACAATCTACAACTCAAGTCGATATGTTTAGTGAATATAGTATTAAAGGGTTTGGAAATACAGCGACAAGTATTGATGGTTTGTATGCCTGTGGTGATATTATTTATCATGAGGCAAAGGCACATTTAATTGCGAGTGCATTTAGCGATGCTGCAAATGCAGCAAATTTAGCTAAACTTTATGTTGAGCCTGAAGCAGCGCCAGAAGGTTATGTATCTAGTCATAATGACGCTTTTAAGGAATCTAATAAAGTAGTAATGAAGAAATATTTATAATGTGTTAATTTGTATATCAGATATACGATGACTTTTGGATAGGAGATGAAATAGCGTGATTGAGATAAAGCATGAAGCACCAACAGTAAAAGATTATAGAAACATGAGAAAAACAGTGGGACTAAGTGAAAAATCTCAGAAAGCGGCTGAAAAGGGGCTTTCAAATGCTTGTTTCAATGTGACAGTTTATGATGACGCATCGTTAATAGCGATGGGCAGAGTGATCGGTGATGGAGGCACTGCTTTTCAGATTATTGATATTGCAGTAGATACAAAATATCAAGGTGAAGGGTACGGCAAACAAGTTATGGCACATATTATGAAATATATTCAATCTGTCGCTGAAGAAGGGACGTATGTGAGTTTGATTGCAGATTATCCTGCAGATAAGCTGTATGAACAATATGGCTTTATCACTACTGAACCACATTCTTGTGGTATGTATATTAAATATTAAATTTGTATTTTGAATTAGAATATCATACAAAAATAAAGAGCGGATTAAAGAAATCAATTTAGAAAATGTGATTTCTTTTCCGCTCTTTTTTAATATTAAAGTTTAATTGTTTAACTTAACTTAGATATAATAATTATTTTGATTCATTAATATCAGCCTCTGTTGCGTTTGTTCTAGAACGTAAATCAGCTTCAATTTCTTCTAAACTACGACCACGCGTTTCTGGTAGGTATTTAATAACGAAGATTAAAGCACAAACGCCAATAGCAGCAAAGATTAAGAACACTTGCTCAACAGCTAATACTTCAGTCAAAATAGGGAAAAATTGTGCAACTAGTAAACTACCGATAGATAATACTAAAGCAGCTATACCTGTTGCAGCGCCACGTGCACGCATTGGGAATAATTCTGGAAGCATAACCCAGAGTACTGGTCCCCAAGTAAAACCAAAGAATATAATAAATAATGTGAGACAAGCAACCATAATCCAAGCAGATGATTGGATGCCCATTGTCCAAATTAATATCGCCATAATTAATAGTGAAGCCACCATACCGATATTACCAATAACTAATAGGCGTTTACGGTCAATCTTATCGATAATCATAATTGCCACAATTGTAATCAGCACGTTTACCGTACCAATACCAACGGTACCTAAAATAGAAGTCGCATTACCTAAACCAGCTTTACTAAAAATAGTAGGTGCGTAATAGATAATAGCATTAATACCTATAATTTGTTGTAATAATGCAAACACACTACCAATAATAAGCGTTGGGCGTAACCATGGTGATTTTAAAACCTTCCATGTGCTTTCAGAAATAGCATTAATTTCTTTCATATCAGCAATTTCTTTGTCAATTTCACTTTCCTTAAACGTCAATTTCATAACGTCACGAGCAGCTTTTTCACTTTTATGTTCAAGTAACCATCTAGGACTTTCTGGCATAAAGGCAACACCAATTAATAGAATTAGAGAAGGCAATACTGCTAAACCTAACATCCATCTCCATCCTTCGATTGGTGTAAAAGCATAGTTGATTAAATATGAAGATAAAATACCAATTGTAATCATTAATTGGTTTAATGAACTTAAAGAACCACGCTGTTCAGTAGGTGCCATTTCTGATAAATAAACTGGTACAATTGCAGTTGAACCACCTACAGCTAATCCAATCACAAGTCTACCAATAACTAATACTGGCATGGATGGCGCTAACGCTAAAATTAACGCACCTACAATGTAGATAATCGCTATAATAAATACTACGCGTCTACGACCAAGTCTGTCAGACATAGGACCACTTGCCCCAGAACCAAATATAGCTCCGATTAACATAGATGCAACGACTAGTCCTTCAGTAAAACTATTTAATGGAATGTCATCTTTTATAAATAATAGAGCACCTGAAATTACTCCCATATCATAACCGTAGAGTAATCCTCCCAAGGCACCAAGGAAAAAGATGAGTTTCTTATTCACTTTAATTCCCATACAAACCCTCCTGATAATATTCGATAATCATAAGTATACGCTTTCATATTTTAGTTGTAAATGTTAAAGTATAATAATTTTATTTATTCATACTTATTTATATGAAATGTAATATTTTTGAAGTTCCGATAAAAATACGAAGTTATATAAATTGTTATAAAATAAAACTCCGCACTTCAAATTGAATTTTACAGTACGGAGTTTTGGTAGTGACTATGTTATGAGTCGAACTCTATGACAATTCTACCAGAGTTTTTATGTTGAAGAACTTCATTAATACTATTTTTGATATCTTTAAACTTAATGGAATGTTTTATATCATGTAATTGATCAGGCTTTAAATCTTTGGCTAGTCTGCGCCATATATGCTTACGTTGTTTCATTTCAGTATATACTGAGTCGATACCGATAACGTTTACGCCTCTTAATATAAATGGAAAGACTGAACTATCAAATGTAGTGCCTCCAGTCATACCAATAAGTGCAACACTTCCATTGTAATTAAGCTGTTTGACAATTTGTGAAAAGCTCTCGCCACCTACAGGATCGATGACTGCTTGCCATGTACGCTTCCCTAGTAGTTTATCGTCATGCTTAGTTATCCTAGGCACTACATCTTTCGCGCCTAATGCTTTAAGTTTGTCAGTTGCTTCAGATTTCCCTGTACTAGCGATGACCTTATAACCAATAGCGTCTAACATCATTACAGCTAATGTGCCTACGCCTCCAGTTGCACCTCTGACAAGTACTTTATCCTTTTCAACTGATAGACCATTATGTTCTAATCTTTCAATTGCTAACCCCGCTGTATAACCAGCTGTTCCATAGATCATTGCTTCTTCAAGTGTTAGATCCTTTGGTAAAGGTACAATCCATTCTTCTTTAACACGAACGTATTCACTAAAGCCTCCAAAATGATTTGTCCCTAAATCATAGCCAGTTACGATGACTTCATCTCCTGGTTCAAAAGCATGAGTATCTGAATGGGCTACAACGCCCGCTAAGTCAATCCCAGGCACCATTGGATAAGATTGAACGATCTTAGAATTTTCAACAGTAGCTAAGGCATCTTTATAATTAATCCCAGAGTATTTGGTTTTGATTAACACTTCGCCTTCTGGAAGATCATTTATTGTGATATCTTTAAATTCGCTTGTTACTTTGCCGTCTTGTTCATTGACCACAAAAGCTTTAAATGTTTTAGTCATTGCCTTATGGCACTCCCTTATGTATATTTTTATGAACAATTAAAAAGCTAGGACTACTTTATCATGATATTGTCAATTTCACAATAAGTGGAAAATGACTGTTTTAAAGTAAGCGTTTTAATATTTTTGGGATGATACATAAAATCTATTGAGTTGTATAGTAACCTATTACATATTTTAGTATACTAATTGACAAGATAACTAAAAAGGTGGATATATATGACGGAAACAATTGAGTTAGTGAAAGAATCAGAAGTAACATTATTGAGAGATATTTGTATATCAACATTTAAAAACACCTTTAAAGATGGTGAATACTCAAAAGAAGATTTTAAACAGTATTTTGATGAGGCATATAGCGTTGAAAAATTGAAAAAAGAACTCGAAGATGCTTATGCTTTTACTTATTTTTATCGTGTAAATAATCAAGTTGTAGGTTATTTTAAATTAAATATTAATGAAGCACAAACTGAAACAATGGGGAGTGATTATTTAGAAATACAACGTATATATTTTTTGCCGGGTTCACAAGGTAGCGGTAAAGGGAAACAAGTCTTTAATTTTGCAATTAAAAAAGCACAAGAATTACAAAAATCAAAAATTTGGTTAGGTGTTTGGGAATATAATGAACAAGCGCTAAATTTTTATAAAAAGCAGGGACTAAAAATAACAGGCTCTCATAAATTTTATACAGGAGCAGTTGTAGATACAGATTTGATAATGGAAAAAAGTATATAGGCGCTATTTACAATTAATCATTCACCATTCAGTTATCTCACACATAATGTAGAATGTAGCGTTATTATTTTTTAACATTATATAGTGCGTTAAATAAACGTTTTAGGTTTTTAGATTTTGTAAAAATTATATTTAAATTCGAAAAAGTTTTGTAAAAAGTTGTTTAGCTTAATAATAATGGTGAATAATATAATGATTCTCATTTGCCCTAATTGATAGTTGTCATACATAGTAACGATAATTAGGAAATGAGCAAAACAAATTTAGGAGGTATGTATATGAAAAAATTATTAGCAGGTTTTTTAACACTTTCGTTGGTGCTTGCAGCTTGTTCTAATGGTAGTAATGATGATGATGGAAATAAGGATGATAACTCGAAAGACAATCAATCTTCAGATGATCAATCGAAGGATAATGAAAAAGATTCTAAAAATGATGACGAAAAAAACAATGATAGCGCTAACGATAATTCGGACAGTAACTCTAGCATGAATGGCACTGACTCTAATGCTAACGATGATAACAATTCAGAAAACGATGAAAATGCTAATCACAATTCGGATAATAATGCTAACAACAGCAGCGAATCTAATAGTGATAGTAATGCTCAAAACAACGCTAGTCCTAATGATAATACATCAAGTAATGCTAATAGTAATCAAGAACCAAATCGTAATAGCAATTCAAATACGGATAACTCAAGTAACGCTACAACAAATCAATACGTAGCACCATACCAAGGTCAAAATGCAGTACCAGTAGCACAAAATATTACTTCAGGTAATACTGACGCACAAGTGGCTTTACAATCATTACCTCATTTCCAAAATGCGTTAGATAATGCCACGGCTGAAGTGAATGCATTAAATGGTCAGTCCAATCCTTATAATGATTATGCAATTGAAGGAAGCGATGGGAATTATAGTTACATCTTTAGCTTCCAAAATCAAGCGCAACCAGGCACGTATTCAATTGTAACAGTCGATCAACAAGGCACAGTTAGAGTCGTTGATCCAGCTTACCAACAATAAAAAGTATAACCGATATATTAACAGGTATAGAGTTAAAATTTATTTGTGACGGCTAAATAGTGCATGGTTATCATGAACATAGAATTACAATTAAAAAACAAGCATAAGGGAGCAAGACAACGAAACCATTTTAGTAAAATGCGATTTCTGTCTTGCTCCCTCTTATGCGTTATTATCGTTGGATGACTTAATGTTTAAATTGAACCATATTTATTTTTAACCAGCTCAAGTTGTGTTTAGCGGTCTATTTTCTAAAGGAATATCGTATTAGATCGATTGTTTACATTTTGATACATATCATTTATTTGTTGGATTTAATTGATTTTTGAATAATATGAGAAATTGTTTCAAAAGCATGATTATCCTTGTTTATAAAAGGATTTTCATGTATGTCCTTCATTTGATGACTGATTAAATCATTTAAAAGTGCTTTTGCATCACTATATCTAACAGTAGAAAGAGAATGCATGACATCATCATATACACCACGCTCTGAGACATATTTTTCATGGTCAGGTGTATATTGACAAACAATTTTATCAATTGTTAATGCATCAAAAATAATTGAAGAGTAGTCTGTTAATACAATGTCTGACGCAAGTAATAAATCTTGAACTTCTAAATTTGATGGTGCGACGATAGCGTTCTCGGGAATATAGTTAGATTCGTCTTTAGTGTGCCCTTTAAAAATAACATTATATTTATTTAATAATCCGTCACTAATAGGTAATAAATCTGATGTTTCGTTTGTTGCTTTCCATGTTGGCACGTAAAGCAATGTTTGTTTATCTGGGTTTAATTTCAATTCTTTTTTAATGAATGAGATATAAGGTTGATCGGATTGTTTATCTAATAAATATCTAATTCTAGGGTAGCCACAGTTCAACAAATGTGTATGCTGCTGTGGGAAAGCAGATTTAAAATATTCCATAATCGCTTCACAATCACTAACGAAATAATCTTGGTGCAACCATTTATTGTATTTACGGGCACGATAATTATAAATGTTGAGATTTTCACTTGGTTCATGACTATCTAAAAATAACTTTTTAATTGGTGTGCCATGCCAAAGTTGGATAATCGTACCGTTCGGTTTTAAACCGTCAGGTATGTACGTCTCTAATATAACCACACTTGCTGTTTCAATAAGTGTTTTAGCTTTTGGATCATCTGGATTAACAAAATTAGGCCCACTAACGTCTTTTGTTATAAAAAATACCGGTAATTTCGAAAAGTGTTTTGCAAAATGATTAAATAAATAACGTGAATTACCTTGGAATCCATAATTAAAACCTAAAAAAACAATGTGATTTTTGATTTTCGTTTTATCTTTTTTGTAAATATAACTCATTTCATAATGTTTCTTTTCATAATGGGAATGAATGAGATTATAAATCCAATGAGGAAGTTTAAAATTAGTAGACTTTAACGCTTTATCAGTAGAACGAACCGCTTTAGTTTCAGGTGGTAACGTTTCTTTACTTTTAAAAGGTACCGGATGCCTATGTTCAAATGCTAATTTGTTTAGGCTGAATTTAGTTGTGTTTAGTGGCGTAAAATCGTCAATATATTTCCAAACTGCCTTACTAGTTCTATGATTATGTTTAAAATTAAAAACGACATGGCTATCTGTAGCAATATCATCTTGTAACAGTGACAACAATGCTAAGTCAAATGCATTATGTATTTGATATTGGTTCATTAAATGGGCTACAGTTTCAATATGAAAGATTACATTCGGAAAATGGTTGATATTGTCTATCCAATCATTAAAAGTAATATATAATTGTCCGAAATATCGGCAGTCATTTAAATATTGTTGATTAATTGTATAATCTGCCACCATCGTGACAGGCTTGAGCTCAACTGCTTTTATCATTGATTGGTAAATTTCAACGTCCTGATTTATAAGTACAAAATGAGAATAACCTTCTGTTGTAGCTTTTTGAAGTTCCTTTGCTAAAAGATCCCACTCTAAAATTTCAATTTGCTTTATCATTTACTATCCCTCTACTTAAATATGATTATTTCTATTTTATCATGGAGTGCATTAGAGACAAAAGAAACGTATATGTTAAAATAAATAATTAATTAAAAAGTTTGAAAAAATCAATTTTAATATACTGTATTTTGCCTTATTAACCAAAATAAATAACTTTAATATATAAAATGATTGTTTTTTAAAAAAACTTATTGTGTTTTGACTGAAAAGGATGTTATAATTTATGTGAAATAATTCACAATATAGAGATGGCTAATTATTTTAAGTATAGGAAGTGATTGTAAATGTTTGTAGAAAGTTTTAACCCCTTTGGTAACGTCTTATTATCAAGTATTGTGGCTGCTATACCTATTATTTTATTCTTATTATGTTTAACTATTTTTAAAATGAAAGGGATATATGCTTCAATTACTACTTTAGTAGTTACACTCATACTTGCTATAAGCATATTTAAATTACCTATGAAGATAGCTACTGGTGCTTCTATAGAAGGGTTTTTCCAAGGCATTATACCTATTGGTTATATTGTAATGATGGCTGTATTATTATATAAGGTTACTAATGAGACTGGTCAATTTAGTACAATTCAAGATAGTATCGCAAGTGTGTCGCAAGATCACCGTATACAATTATTATTAATTGGTTTTGCATTTAATGGCTTCTTAGAAGGGGCGGCAGGTTTTGGTGTGCCAATTGCGATATGTGCACTATTATTAACCCAGTTAGGTTTTAAGCCTTTACAAGCAGCAATGTTGTGTTTGATTGCGAACGCCACAGCTGGTGCATTTGGAGCAATTGGTTTACCAGTGACAGTTATCGATACACTTGGCTTACCAGGTGACGTTACAGGATTTGCAGTTTCTCAGATGTCGGCTTTAACATTATCCATTATGAATATGTTTATACCGTTTTTATTAATTTGGATTATTGATGGCTTTAAAGGTATTAAAGAGACATTACCAGCCATTTTAATTGTTGGAGGTACATTCACAGTGTTACAAGCTATTATTACTGTGTTTATTGGACCTGAACTCGCAGACATTATTCCGCCATTAGGCGCAATGTTAGCGTTAGCTGTTTTTTCAAAAAAACATCAACCTAAAGAGATATTTAGATTGAAAGACAGTAGCGAACCAAAACCCATTGAAAAACATAGCTTTAAATCATTAATATACGCATGGTGTCCATTCGTTATTTTAACTGTATTAGTAATGATTTGGAGTGCACCTCAATTTAAAGCAATGTTTGCTCCTAATGGCATATTAAATGCATTCGTGTTTAATATAGCGTTACCTGGAACTTATAGCGAGATTGCTGATAAAGCAATTACACTTCCGCTAAATATTATAGGACAAACTGGCACAGCCATTTTATTGGTGGTTATCATTACAATATTAATGTCAAGACAAGTGAGCTTGTTTGATGCAACACGTTTATTTAAAGTTACATTTAAAGAATTATGGTTACCGATTATTACGATATGTATTATTTTGGTTATTTCGAAGTTAATGACGTACGCAGGCTTGAGTAACGCTTTGGGTGAAGGAATAGCAAAAACAGGATCAATATTCCCATTACTATCACCTGTTTTAGGTTGGATTGGTGTCTTTTTAACTGGCTCAGTGACAAACAACAATACATTATTTGCACCTATACAAGCAGCAGTTGCTAATAATATTGGTACAAGTGGCGCATTACTTGTGTCCGCAAATACAGTGGGTGGCGTTGCAGCAAAATTAATTTCACCACAATCCATTGCCATTGCCACTGCGTCTGTACAACAAGTAGGTAAGGAATCAGAATTATTAAAAATGACTTTACGCTATAGTGTTGTATTAATTATATTTGTATGTATATGGACATTTATTTTAAACTTAATTTTACATTAAAAACAACGGATAGTATTAAGTGCAACAATGATATTTTAGAAGTTGTCTGCACCCTCAGTTGTTTTAAAACTATAATCTGATATTCAGATACAATGATAAAAGGCATACGAAATCAATAGTTCAAAATTGATTCGTACGCTTTTTTTATTAGGATTCTAACATAGTTTGAAATGATTGGTACACAGAGTCTGGTGAATAAGATTGCACCGTTTGGTATGCATTTTCAATCAAATGTTGTTTATTAAATTCTTGATTAATCAGTCTTAGCAATTGATTTGATAAATCTTCTATACTCCCGTGTGTAACTAAATAACCATTCACATTATTATTTATCAGAGAATCAGGACCAGCATTCCCATTAAAACTGACTACAATATTACTCTGGTTCATTGCTTCTAAAATAACCATACCAAAACCTTCATTACGTGAAGGCACAACCGTAATTTCACTCATTGCTAACTTTTCATTTAACTGTTGTGTTGCGCCTTGAAGTTTTATGATATCCGCAAGTTGATGATCTATGATGAGCTGTTGTAATAGGGCATGCGCTTCTCCATCACCGTAAATGTGTATTTGATATTTAAAGCGTCTCACTTCTTGCTGGATAGGGATGATGCTTTTAATTAATAGATCAAACCCTTTTTCGTATTCTAAGCGTCCTGCAGCAGTGATAATTTTATCTTTAGATGCAGGCAACCGTGGTTCATTTAAAATATTAGGGACGATATATACAGGCACGTTAACGATAGATTCATATGTATGTTTATCACTTTCTGTTAAGGTCGTTATTTTATCTAAATGTTTATAAGCTGTGGCAATCTCATCTTGCAAAGCATCACTATGCGCTTCAAAGTTCATATGCTCCATACCAATTTTTTCTATATTCTGTGAACCATAACAAGCAATTAATATATTAAAACTAGCTCTTGTGCCGATAAGTGTATCTGTCGAAACATTACGTATAGATTTAATCATTTTCTTTTCTATATAATGTGAAAATTGATTTAAACCAGGTTCATGTTGTGAAAGTATGCTTGGTTTAGAAAAAGGTGTATATTTATGGATACGGTTAAAAAATATGTCCTTAATATTTAAAGGATGTACTTGATAATCCGTTAAAGAACGAATTTGAATAGAATCATGTAAATCAAAATAGGGCTGAGAAGCGCCTCTAAAAACTGAAATAATTTCAATTTGGTGACCTTTTTCAGCTAAAACATTAGCAAGTTGTGAAATAGATTTAACAGTTCCACCCATGGCGTAAATATTATGCATAAAAAAAGTGATAGATTTCATTGGAATACCTCCAAATTATATAAACTAAATTAAAATTTATTATAGCATGAAATATACTTAATGAATAAAGTAACTCATAATAAATAGATTAGAAACCATTTGATTAAATCCTAAACAATTAAGATATAAAGTTAAAAGTTTGTATTATGCTTGTTTTAGTTAACACATATTAACATAATTTGTGTAGAATTACTGAAAGCCCTTTTTTCATAGGGCAATAACGTATATAATTAGAAGCGTACGGAAAGATTCTGTTGTTGTTTACGTTTTAAACATAACAATAATGGATTAGATTTTAAAATTTTAGCTATAGAAAACGCTTTATCACAGTTGTAAATTTTCTTAGATAAAGATAACGTGTCTATAAACATATATAAAAGGGGGACTGTGTTTGTTATGAGTACACAACATAGCAAAACAGATGTCATATTAATTGGCGGCGGTATCATGAGCGCAACACTAGGAACTTTATTAAAAGAACTTGCACCTGAGAAAGAGATAAAAATGTTTGAAAGATTATCTACACCCGCAGAAGAAAGTTCTAATGCTTGGAATAATGCAGGTACAGGGCATTCTGCATTATGTGAATTAAATTATACAAATGAAAACCAAGATGGTTCAATTGATATTACTAAAGCTGTAAAGATAAACGAGCAATTTCAAATTACAAAACAATTCTGGAATTATCTTGTTAAACAAGGGCAACTATCAAAACCAGAAGCTTTCATAAAACCTGTGCCACATATGAGTTTTGTACAAGGGGTACGCAATGTCGATTTCTTAAAAAGACGGGTTGATCGATTAAATAAAAACATATTATTTAGTAATATGGAAATCACTGATGATAAAGATAAAATTACTGAGTGGGCACCGTTAATTATGGAAGGACGCACATCAAACATTCCGATGGCTATTACATATGATAAAACAGGTACCGATGTAAATTTTAGCGCGTTAACTAAAAAGTTGTTTTCTAACTTAGAAGAAAAAAATATTGAACTTAATTATGAACATGAAGTAGAAAATTTAAATCAACACAAAGATGGCAGTTGGGAAGTTAAAGTCAAAAATTTAAAAACGGAAGAAGTTACTATAATAGAAAGTGATTTTGTATTTATTGGTGCCGGCGGGGCAAGTTTACCATTATTACAAAAAACAGGCATTAAAGAATCTAAACATATAGGTGGGTTCCCTGTTAGTGGGCTGTTCTTAGTATGTAGAGATGAGTCTATCACTTCAAAACATCTAGCTAAGGTATATGGAAAAGCTGCTGTTGGCGCACCGCCAATGTCAGTTCCACATTTAGATACGCGTTATATCGATGGTCAACGTACGTTATTATTTGGGCCATTTGCTGGATTTTCACCTAAATTCTTAAAAACAGGTTCAAATATGGATTTAATAAAATCTGTAAAACCCAATAATCTAATTACAATGTTGTCTGCAGGGATTAAAGAAATGAATTTAACAAAATATTTAATTTCTCAACTGACATTATCTAATGAGGAAAGAATGGAAGATTTGCGTCAATTCGTTCCAAATGCTAAGAGTGAAGATTGGGAAATAGTTGTTGCAGGGCAACGCGTCCAAGTTATTAAAGATACGGACAAGGGCAAAGGAACTTTACAATTTGGTACAGAAGTTATTACATCTGAAGATGGCTCATTAGCAGCGTTGCTAGGTGCTTCTCCAGGTGCTTCCACTGCTGTTGATATCATGTTAGATGTGCTACAACGTTGTTACAAAGATGAATTTAGCCATTGGGAAGAAAAAGTTAAGGAAATTGTTCCTTCATTTGGTATGCAATTATCAGAAAACGAAGCATTATATACTCAAATCAATAAAGAAATTACAAAAAACTTAAAAATAAATTAATTCCCATCTTATTAATAAAGAAAGCGAGGCGGAGACATCAATAATGATGTCTCCGCCTCGCTTTTTATTTATTGATAATGACAGTAAATGTAGTGCCTTCATATTTTTCGCTTTCTACTTTAATTTTACCATCGTGTAATTCAAAAATAGCTTTTGCAATTGCTAAGCCTAATCCATTGCTATTATCATGATGACTGGCTTTATAAAAACGTTCAAATAAATGAGATTGTGTTGTTTGTGTCATACCTTGACCGTCGTCAGTTATAGTGAAACGAATCGCATTTAAGTCAGTGTCGTTCGTTAGTGTAATATCAATTGTTCCGCCTGGTTCTGAGTATTTGATGGCATTAATAATTAAGTTTTGAAATGCTTGATGAAGCAATCTTTCATTCCCAACAAATGTTACGTTGTCTAAATCTGACATAATAATGAGATCTTTTTGATTTGTAGAGAATTGTTCATGACGAATAATTTGTTTAATAAGTTTATTAAGTGCTATATGGTCATTTAATTCGAGATGTTCGCCATTATCAATTTCTGATAGTAAAAGAAGTTCTTTTGTTAATTCACTAAGTTGTGTTGTAATTTGATATATTTCATCAATGTATTGTTCACGGGCACTAACGTCTTTAGTGAATTTCAATTGATCAAGTAAATGATGGATATGTGTTAAAGGTGTTTTAATCTCATGCGAGACATTTTGGACAAAGTGTTGTCTCATGTCATCCAGTTGTTTTAAAGATAAACGCATTTTATCAAATCGATATTGCAAGGTGCCGAATTCATCGTTACGTTTAACATTAATGGGCACATCAAAATTACCTTCCATAAGTCTTTCTGTTGCTTGCTTCAATTGCTGTATCGGTTTAATTATCATATAAGTTGAAGAAATCACCGAAATGATAGAAATGACTAACAATAGAGTGATTAATATAATTAAGAAAATTCTAAATTCACTAAAGGTTTTGCCGATATCGGGCCTCATAAATACGGCATAATTCTTGCCATTTGCTTCATAATGCACACCAACGGTATTTTGTGTGGTATTTTCGAAAAAACCAGTAATAAAAGGATTGTAAGATAAGTTTTTTATACCATGATAGTCGTTACCATTTAAAACGGCTTTAATATTTTTAGTGTCGACATTATCTTTCCTAAACGGAGCCCCATAATAGGCTTTCTCACCTTTTTCGGTTACAGTCATAATTTGGTAATTCATTTCACCTAAATGTCTGAAAAAAGGTTTGGGCAAATTTATATGAGACTTATGCATATAAGATGTAGCATCTTTTAAAGTACGCATAATTTTAGTATCGTTATTTTCTTTTAAATGATTGTGATAGATAATATTAGTTAACAAAAAACTGAGTATGGCACTTGATAGCATAATGATAATTGTATATATAGCAATACGAGAATAGAGTGATTTAAACATTGTCATCCACCTTATATCCCAAACCACGAACTGTGTGAATAGTAATTGACGCATCTAATTTTGACAAACGCTTTCTTAATCGTTTGATGTGTACATCAACAGTCCGTTCGTCTCCTTCATAATCAAAGCCCCAAATTTTCTCAATTAAATCATCACGGTTAAATACTTGTTTCGGGTGTGAAGCAAGTAAAAATAACAGTTGAAATTCTTTGTTTGGTAGATTCATTGATTTGGTAGAAGATTGAAGCTCTAAATAGGCTTGGTTAAGTATGAGATTGCCTACTTTGAGTTCATTATTTGCATTAATATTATAACGCTTTAGAACTGCTTTAATTCTGAAAATCAGTTCTTTGACTTCAAAAGGCTTGGTTACATAATCATCTGTGCCTGTTAAATAAGCTTGTTCTTTGTCGCTAAGTGCATCCCGTGCTGTTAGCATAATCACAGGTATTTCAAAGTCTTCTTTTAAAATTTTACATAATTCAAAACCACTCATACCTGACATCATTACATCGACTATAGCGATATTAACTTGATGTGAATCAAGGTATACTAGCGCATCTTCGGCACTTGTTTGAGTTACTACATCTAATCCTTCTTTTGTAACATAGTTTGAAACATATGCTAGAATTTTTTTATCGTCATCGACAATTAAACAAGTAGTCATGCACAAAAACTCCTTACCCATTTTATAAATATTATATATGGAAAGAAATGACTTAACAAATATGAAATTTTTAAAAGGTTAACAATTGTTCATATTGAGTTCATATACTACGACTAAACTCTAGATATAAGTTCTTTTGAAGGAGTGAAACGTTATGAAGTTAGCATGGCAAGAAATTAAATATTATAAATTTCGTTATATATTAATCATGTTAATCATATTATTATTAGGTGTTATGGTGTTATTCATTAGTGGTTTAGCACAAGGTTTAGCAAGAGAGAACGTATCAATGTTGGACAATATGAAAGCAGAAAAATACGTTATGCAAGACAACAAAAAGCCACAAATTGAGAAATCAGTGATTAAGCCAGATCAACAACAGAAGGTCGAAGATATAACTGACCAATCCCCTTTAAAAATAGCATCTCAAACACTGAAAATTGATAAAGATGAAGAAGATGTGGTTATGACTAATACAGTGACAAATGAAAAACCGAAATTATCAGAAGGTAAATATCCTGAAAAAGATAATGAAATTGCTATTAATAGTAAGTTAACTGCTAATGGCGTAGAAATCGGAGATACAATTAACACCAAAAATGGGAAAAAATTAAAAGTATCTGGTATTTTAGACGATACAATGTATTCTCATAGTTCGGTTGTTATGATGAATAACAGTGGATTTGATGAATTAAATAAAGAAGTGAGCACGGTTTATCCAGTTAAAGATTTATCACAAAAACAACAAAATGAATTAGAAGATATTTCTGGTATAAAAGTATTTAGTGAAGATGATATTACTGCTGAAATACCAAGTTATCAAGCAGAACAAGCACCGCTTAATATGATGATTGTTAGTTTGTTTGTTATATCTGCTATAGTACTTAGCGCATTCTTCTACGTTATGACAATACAAAAGATACCTGAAATAGGTATTTTAAAAGCAATAGGTATTAAGACAAGACATTTATTAAGTGCTTTAATTATTCAAATATTAATCACTACCATGGTTGCAGTGATCATTTCTGTAGGGTTGATTAGTAGCTTATCATTAATAATGCCGATTACTATGCCATTCCATGTAACGGTTACAAATATTTTATTAGTAGTTGGTATATTCATTATCGTCGCTATAGTGGGTGCAGCGCTATCATTTATAAAATTATTCAAAGTAGACCCTATTGAAGCAATTGGAGGTGGAGAATGATGAGTTTACAAGTAAAAGATATTAAAAAATCATTTGGTAAAGGTTCTTCAGAAACAAAAGTCCTAAAAGGAATTAATTTTGAAGTTAATGAAGGAGAATTCGTTATTTTAAATGGTGCTTCTGGTTCTGGTAAAACCACACTATTAACTATTTTAGGCGGGTTATTGTCGCAAAGCAGTGGTAATATATTATATAATGGTGTACCTCTCTATTCTAATGATAAAAAAGCTTCGGAATTGAGACTAAACGAAATAGGCTTTATATTTCAATCTTCTCATTTGGTACCGTATTTAAAAGTAAAAGACCAGTTGGCAACAATTGGTAAAGAAGCAGGAATGTCTAAAAAAGAAGCAACTAAAAGAGCAGAAAAATTATTAAAGCAAATAGGTTTAGAAGAACAACTAAACGCATTTCCCCATACACTATCAGGAGGTCAAAAACAACGTGTTGCAATTATGAGATCATTAATGAATAATCCTAAAATGATTTTAGCTGATGAGCCTACTGCAAGTTTAGATGCAGAGCGCGCCACCGAAGTGATAGATATGATTAAAGATCAAATTCAAAGTAAAAAAATGATTGGTATTATGATAACACATGATAAAAGGTTATTTGATTATGCTGATAGAGTAATAGAATTAGATGACGGTATTATTGTAAGTAAATAAAATAATGATAATCTATAACAACAAGATAGATATCACATTTTACTATTATGATTTTAATGTTCCTTTCTCATACTAAATAAACAAAAGCACTTCCATTCAGAAATGGAGGTGCTTTTGTTTATTTAAAATTATATGATGGCTAAGAGTAAGGTAGAAATCGTATTTTTATAAAATGAATTTGTTGCTCAACTCTGGCAAAATGATTTGAAAAATGAACTGAATTCAAAAAGATGCTTATATTAATTTTTGAATTTATTTGTAATTGTCTTTTAAAAAACAAAATAAGACAATTAAGACTGAATTTTTATCATGCTATGCTTTAATTTTACATGGAGGGTATATGCCATAAAGCCATCATGCATGCCCAAAATAAGGTAGCAAAATAAATGATTAATAATAATTTATATTGATACATAATTGCTAAGAAATCTCTGATTAACGCGATTTCAAAAAAAGGGTAAGGGGTATGACTGCCCACACCTTTCAGTTTGATATTTAATTTTTGACCGAACCTTAATGCACGCATAATATGAAATTGGCTAGTTACACATAAAATGTTTGGTTCATTCTCGTAATAATGTTCAATTAAAGCTTTAGTATATTTAATATTTTCGAATGTGCTTGTGGATTGGTCCTCCATTGTAATGGCTGATGGGTTAACGTTGTTATGCACTAAATATCGATACATCGCTAACGCCTCTGATATTGGTTCATCTGGTCCTTGGCCACCACTCACGATAATCTGAGCATTTGGATATAACTGATATAATTCCAACACTTTGTCTAATCTTTTTGCAAGCATTGGTGTCACTTGGTTAGTGAAAATACCTGCCCCTAATATGACAATGACATCGAAATTTTGATGATAGGTAACATTTAAAAATGCAGATGAACATAACACGTAACAGATAAAAGTGAAAAAAGCACTAAACATAATGGCTGCGACCCAGTAAAAAATAACATTAATTCCAACTGGAATTAAACTGATATAAGCACATGCAACCATGAAAAGCAGTAATTTAAAGGCGATATAATAAAGACGTTTTATAAAAAGTGCGCTTGTTCTATATCGTAATAATCGTTTGTGTTTGATATGTATAAGTGATACGCCAACAAACATAGTAATCGTTAAGTCTATAGGTAATGATAGTTTACCAGCATGCAAAATAATAACAATATATCCTATAATGATTTGTACAATAAAAAAAGTTAAATGAGTAGCCCAGTTCCAATTTTTATACATAACAATAAAACCGAATACAATGATTAGGCAACAAATGAAAGACAACGTATGCATGGTTCACCCCGAATATTTATATTAAGTTAAATGTATTGCAAACTTCCAAAATAATCAAATGTTAATGATGCTATATATGAATTTCTCCTTATTTCAAAATTAAAACTCCAATTATTTGTAATTATTGCTTTTATACAGCAGAGAATATTGATATTATTAACATAATATAAAAAAAATAACGTTTACATAAGTGAGCTAGAATGGTAGAGGTGCGAGAAGTTATGGTTAAAAATTTAAGTAGTCATATTGATTTTATGGGAGAATTTATAGATGATGTGAATACTTTATTAGCTAAATTATTAAAAGAGTTACGAGAAGACTATAACGTATCAAGAGAGCAAGCCAATGTGATATTAATGTTAGAAAACGAAAAAGCGATGACATTAACAGAAATAACCGAAAGACAGGGCGTAAACAAAGCTGCTGTCAGCCGTAGAATTAAAAAGCTAATACAAGCAGAAGTTGTTCAATGGGACAAATCAGAAGAAAATATAGATCAAAGGTTAAAATATATTAAATTAACGGAAAAAGGTAAACAATTTAATAAGCAAAGTAAAGCAATTATTAATGATATTGTAAGTGATATTTTACACGATTTATCCGATGAACAAATTGAACAAGCACGTTACGTTTTAGAAATTATAGATCAAAGGTTAAAAAATTTCATTACAAAACATAACCATTAATATGCCTATTAATGATAATTATTTAATATAAAGCTAGAAAGCACAGTTTAAAATATATGGATTGAGAGTTGCTAGATGACTATAAGTCTATTTAGTAACTATTTTATTTGAGGTTATGTTTTTTAACTATATACAGTTTTCAAGAGCATGAATGGTCAGGCTTTTTAATTTTATAGCTTACAAGTCATTGGACTAACGATGTATATCAATTGAAACATAATAAACATATAATAGAAGTTATGTAGTGTAAAATGAATTTAATGCAATTTAAAATATACCATAAATAAGTAGAAATGGCTTGCTAATGCCGTATAGTTTAAGATCAGGATATGTTAAAATAACGAAATAATGTAAAAAATTGGGTAGTAGCGAGGTGATAAAATGCAAAAGTGCCCTAAATGTGGGGAAAATATAAGAAAAGGACAACGAAGATGTAGTCATTGTGGCTATCGTATAGAGTCAACAGATAGTGAAAAAATGACTCGATCTACCAAAGAAAACAAAAAAGCAATGAACATCAAAGCAAGAAAAATTATCCCCTGGGGGATTGCAGCTTTTATTATTATCCTGATTTTGATTATATTTATCTTATTGAAAAATTTTAATTCGCCAGAAGCACAATCAGAAATATTGATCAATGCTATAGATAATAACGATACACAAAAGTTATCCACTTTATTAAGTACTCAAAATAATAGTGTAGATGAAAATGAAGCCAAGGCATATATCAAATATATAAAAAATGAAGTCGGTATGAACCAATTCGTTAAAGATATAAATCAAAAAGTAACAGATTTAAACGCTAGTCAAACCAACGAAGAAGATTATGTTACAGCAAAAAACGGCGAAAAGGTTTTGCGTATCAGCAAAAATGGACGACGCTATTTAATATTTGATAATATGAGTTTTACGGCTCCTACCAAAGAAGCTATTGTTAAACCGAAGTATGATACAACTTATCAATTCAAAGCAAATGATAAGCAAAGAACTGTGCATGCAGAGAAAAATAAGACAACAGTTTTAGGTGAATTTATCCCTGGCAATTATATGATTGAAGCTAAAAAAGAAATGGCTAATGGTCAATTTAGCGGTGAACTTAAATTTAATTTTAATAATAGTAATCATGAAACAGTAGATGTTTCAGAAGACTTTAATGAGGCCTATATAGTAGTTGACTTAAAAGGCGCTTCAGAAATTGATAAAGACACGGTTAAAGTAAAAGTAAATGATAAAACGTATGATTATGCGAAAAACCAAGAAATAGGCCCATATCCAAAAACGAAAGAATTAACTGTCTCTGCAGAAGGTCAAGCGAAGAAAAAAACATTTAAATCAGCTGAAACGGTTATTAAAACCGACAACTTAAAAGATAAAACACGTGTCACATTAAACTTCGATAGTGATGAAATTCAAGATTATGTAGATAAAAAAGAAAAAGAGGAAAATAGCTTTAGAAATAAGGTGATTAATTTTTTCGGTAATTATACTGCGGCAATGAATAGTGCACATAGTCAAAGCAATTTTAATTTGGTTTCATCTTATCTCAAGACAAATACCGATAATTATAAATCTACTAAAAATGAGGTGCAAGGTAATACTATGTTTTATTTGCCTCAACCACAAATTACTGAAATTGTGAGACAAGGAGACACGTTTTACGTTAAGGCACAGACAGTAAAAGAAGACGGACAATACGGTGAAGTAGATTATCAACTTGAAGGCGATGATGATGCGAGCAACCTTAAAGTTGTAAAGTATTCCGAGTAGTATAAATCATACAGAAACAGCAGTTTGTTAAAGTAATAAATATAAGTGAAAAACTAAGCAATAATTTAAATTATTGCTTAGTTTTTTTATATCAAATAAAAAATAATAAACTATATTAATATTTTTAAACTAAAGTTATAATAGTAATAATGATTTCAATTTACTAATCAATCAAATGTTCAATATGGTAATATTTATACTAAAAGATACCCAAAGGGCTTGAGTATTACAAGTTTATCGATAGGAGTAAAGTAATGATGGAACACCAACAACATAAACAATCACTTATTTTTGTTATTATACTAGGTGCTTTGACTGCAATCGGTGCGTTATCAATAGACATGTTTTTACCTGGATTGCCTCAAATACAATCTGATTTTAATACCACAACTTCAAATTCACAATTAACTTTGTCTTTATTTATGATTGGTTTAGCAATGGGTAATTTATTTACAGGACCAATTTCTGACGCAATTGGGCGTAAGCAACCGCTTTTGATAGCTATGATGTTATTTACATTGGCAAGTATAGGCATTATTTTTGTAGATAACATTTGGTGGATGATTGCTTTACGATTTGTACAAGGATTTTGTGGAGGAGCTGGCGCAGTCATTTCGAGAGCAATTTCAAGCGATTTATATAGTGGGAAACAATTAACAAAATTTTTAGCATTATTGATGTTAGTCAATGGCGTTGCGCCTGTATTAGCGCCTGCTTTAGGTGGCGTTATCTTGTCTTTTTCTACTTGGCGCATGGTATTTATTATATTGACGATATTCGGCGTGCTAATGTGTTTAGGTACGATGTTTAAAGTTAAAGAATCACTAACTACTGAACACAGAGATAGCCCTCACATCATAAGTATATTTAAGAATTTTAAACAATTACTCCTAACGCCTCGTTTTGTATTACCGATGCTGATTCAAGGGGTTACATTTATCATATTGTTTAGTTATATTTCAGCATCTCCTTTTATCAGTCAACGTATATACGCAATGTCGCCACAGCAATTTAGTATAATGTTTGCGGTTATTGGCATCAGCCTCATTATTTCAAGTCAGTTGACAGGTAAACTCGTTGATTACATACATCCTCAAACATTACTCCGTATCTTAACATGTGTGCAATTGATTGGCATCATATCAGTTACGATTATTTTGCTGAACCATTTGTCGATTTGGATGTTATTTATTGGTTTTATTATGCTTGTAGCACCGGTTACAGGTGTTGCTACTTTAGGTTTTTCAATTGCAATGGATGAGCGCACTGGCGGCAACGGAAGTGCATCCAGTTTACTTGGACTTGTACAATATTTATTAGGTGGAGCTATCTCACCACTTGTAGGAGTAATGGGGGAAGAAAATTATATACCTTATGTATCAATTATCTTATTAGCAGGAATTTTATTAGTAGTTTTACAAATAACAAACTATTTTATATTTAAGAAAAAGAAAATAATTTTAAATTGAACAAAAAAGTACGCAAGAATTAATTAAATTTTGCGTACTTTTTTATGTTTGTCGGTCAAAAATAAGATGAATTAGCGTTTTAATTTAATGGTGTTGGCTAGCAAAATTTGAGCTAATTCATCAATGGGTTGTGTACACCCCTCTTTAATCCAATCATAAACGAGACCCATTTGACCGCCTAGTGCATAAATTACAAAATGCTTTTTATTTAATACATTTGTATGGTCATTTAAAATTTTTGTATAAGTTGCTCGAGTATTTTCTATATAATCAAAAAATAAATCACGATTAGGATGTGTGACTAAAATAGCATGGAAATAACCGTAATGACGGTAAATATACCGTAAAATAACTTTGAAAAATTGATATAGTTTCACCTGATTAACTGAAATTTGTTCTGAACTTTCGTATAAACAATTTAAAAGGGTTTTATACTTTTGGATATGATGTGCTTGTATCGTTGATAAAAGATCGTATTTATCCACAAAATAATCATAAAATGTTGTTCTATTTACCCCACTATAAGCGCATAGCATCTTAATAGTAATATTTTCAAACGGATGTAATTCTAACAATGAAATCATATTAAATATTATTTTACGCTTAGCATATTGTTTCATAGTAACTCCTTTATCAAACATAAATAATGTATCCAACACATTTTATATAAGTGTTGGTATATTTTTATTTTTCATCTCTTTATAATATATAAGGTGAATTTTAAATGCAAATAGGAGGAAACTGTAATGAAAAAAATGGTATTAATAAATGTCATTACCATTGTTGTGCTTGTAATTATCGGAGTAGTAGGATTCCATTTTTATAATCAAGCAACATCATATGTAAGTACGGATAATGCCAAAGTCGATGGAGAACAAATTAAAGTCTCAGCTCCGGCTTCTGGTGAAATCAAATCACTTGATATTAAAAATAATGAAAAATTAAGTGAAGGTGACAAAGTTGCAGAGATAGCTGCAAAAGGCGAAGAAGGACAGGCTCAAAATATGGATATTAAAATGCCTAAACAAGGTACAATTGTCAAAGTTGATGGTATGGAAGGTTCAATGGCCCAAGCAGGAACGCCAATCGCTTATGCTTATAATTTAGATGAAACATACGTTACTGCTAATGTTGATGAAAAAGATATAGCGGATGTTGAAGAAGGTAAAGATGTAAATATTAAACTAGATGGTGAAGAAGCTGAATTGAAAGGTAAAGTAAAAGAAGTAGGTAAAGCTACTGCTTCAAGTTTTTCATTAATGCCTTCATCAAACAGTGATGGCAACTATACAAAAGTATCACAAGTTGTACCAGTAAAAATTTCTCTAGACTCAAAACCATCTAAAAACGTTGTTCCAGGAATGAACGCTGAAGTTAAAATTCATAAAAATTAAGGGGGTCTTAAAATGACAATGACCTTCATTATTATTTACGTAGTCATAGCGCTCATTCTTATCGGTGGACTTAATTTCTTTGTTATAAAACGAAAAAAGAAAAAAACAAGCCGAACTTTGGAACAATCTAAACATGAAAGCATTGCTTCTAACGAAAGTTATCAATCTAAATTTAAAGTAAAAAGTGATGAAACATCAACAGACGCATCAGTCAAAAATACAACAGCTCAAGAGAATAACGAAACAAATAATCTAAATGAAGAAAATGAGCAATCAACATTCAGTGAAGAGACGGATAATTTACACAATCCAAATGACACTGATTATGAAAAAATAAATTCAAATTCAGAAGAAGCTCAAGTAAATGAAAAATTGAAAGCTAAACATAGCACATTTATGTTTGGAAAAGGCACCTCTCAAGGAAAAGTTTTAGTAGCGATGATCTTTGGTATGTTTATAGCTATTTTAAATCAAACTTTACTCAACGTGGCATTGCCTAAAATAAATACAGATTTTAATATATCTGCAAATACTGGTCAATGGCTTATGACAGGGTTTATGTTAGTGAATGGTATCTTGATACCGATTAGTGCGTATTTATTTAATAAATATTCATATCGTAAATTGTTTTTAATAGCAATGGTATTATTTACCATAGGCTCTCTGGTCTGTGGTATGTCAGGTTCATTTACTATCATGATGGTAGGTCGTGTGCTTCAAGCGATAGGTGCCGGTGTCTTAATGCCACTTGGTACAAATGTATTCATGACTATATTTCCACCTGAAAAACGTGGTGCAGCAATGGGGACACTTGGTATAGCAATGATCTTAGCACCCGCGATTGGACCGACATTATCCGGTTATATCGTGGAAAACTACCATTGGAATATTATGTTCTATGGTATGTTTATCGTAGGTTTAATTTCATTAGCAGTTGCCTATATATGGTTTAGAGTATATCAAGTCACTACCAATCCAAAAGCAGATGTGCCAGGTATCATCTTCAGTACAATTGGTTTTGGTGCATTATTATACGGCTTTAGTGAAGCAGGTAATAATTCTTGGGGTTCTCCAATTGTTGTAGTGTCACTTGTTATAGGTGTTATATTTATCATTGCATTTGTTATTAGAGAGCTTACAATGCGTGTGCCAATGCTAAGTATGGAAGTATTAAAATATTCAGGCTTTACTTTAACTACTGTTATCAATATGATTGTAACAATGAGTTTATTCGGCGGTATGATTTTATTGCCACTTTATTTACAAAACTTAAGAGGTTTTACACCGATACAATCAGGACTTTTATTATTACCAGGTGCATTAATTATGGGTGTCATGGGTCCTATAGCAGGAAAATTATTAGATACGATTGGTATTAAGCCTCTCGCTTTAATTGGTACTGCAATTATGACTTATGCTACTTGGGAATTAACAAAATTAAATATGAACACAACTTACGGTCATTTAATGATGATTTACATTGTGCGCTCGTTTGGTATGAGTTTTGTTATGATGCCAATTATGACTGCTGGTATGAATGCATTACCATCACGGCTTATTGCACATGGTAATGCTTTGTCTAATACTTTAAGACAATTGGCTGGTTCAATTGGTACAGCGCTATTAGTCACAGTAATGTCAACACAAACGACACAATACGCTGCTGGTTACGCACAAGATTTAGATAAAACCAATCCATTTATTAAAGACCGTTTACAAGAAATGGCACAAGCGATGGGTGGAGAGCAAATGGCTACTTCTCAAATATTAGAATTTGTTCAAAAACTAGCTTCAATTAACGGGGTCAATAGTGCATTCCTCATTGCCACAGTACTCAGTGCATTAGCATTTGTTTTAAGTCTTTTCTTAAAAGGAAAAGCGCATTATATTTCAAATGAAGAATAAAAAGGGCAAGGTGAAGCAGATTACATGAATCAAACACATGTATAAGGTTCGCCAACGTACCTCAATTAAAAGTAGCGCATTATATACCTATTGCAGACACTTGTTGCCTATGCAAAGAGCATGGGACATAAAGTTCTCGGACAAGTGAAAAAAGGCAATTTCTATTGAAATAATATAGAAATTGCCTTTTTCATAATTGTTTTGATTATAGTTAGCTCGTTGAGCTACTACTTTTCTTATATTAAGTGCCATTAATACAAAGCCCAGTTCTCTTTTGACGTGTTTGCTTTCTTAATCGAATATATTTTTCATGTTCAATGTAATGATTTAAATCTTCGATTTCTTTATCCAAATGGTACCAATTAAATCTATTTCTTCTTGTGTTAATTCATGATCATTATCTTCTTTAATCTTAGGTATGATTTTGTCTTTCACTAATTCATGATATAGCGCTTTAGAATCTTCATTCATTTTTGATTCATAGTTTTGAATACTCTTTTTCCAAACAAATGTATATCTATTGGCATTAGCTTCCAATTTTGTACCATCAATAAAAATAATTTTATCATCTATAAGATTTTGTTTCAGACATTGGCTGTGAAATTGAATAAATAAAGATTCTAATAAGGCGTCTACTTTAGGGTTTACTCTAAAACGATTAATTGTTTTATAAGAAGGTGTTTGATTTTGTGACAGCCACATCATTCGGATACGATCATTAAGCAGTTTTTCTATTTTACGACCAGAAAATACGGATTGTGTGTAGGCATATAGAATAATTTTCAACATCATTTTGTGATGTTATGATGTAGCACCACGATGATGTTTGAATTCATCGAATTCATTTTCAGGTATTGTTTCAACGATTTCATTAACATGTCGTGACATATCATTTGTGGGGATAAGAACTGAAGTTTCCATTGGTAGTGTGTTGAGTCATGTTATAATCTTTATACATAAGGCACCTCGTTAATTTAGTTTAGTTGTGTTTATTAAATTATACGTAAGGGCCTTATTTTTTTAAAGTATTTTAATGTAAAATTACATATAAATGTGAGGTGTTTTGGCGAGACTCTTGAGGGAATAGGACAAGCTGAAGACTACAGGCTGAAGCTGTCCCCTAAGAAAGCGAGCCAACAATACGAAGTATTGAATAAAAAGAAGCACTCAGATGAATTAAATCATCTGAGTGCTATTTTTCTGGGATTTATGTCCCAGGCTCTTTTTTTAGATTGGAATTACTGTCTATATGCGGGGTTTACGATTTCTAAAGAACAAACTGATGAGAAGTAACGCTATACTACACCCTAATAAAATAAAAGCATTATGTATAGCATTAGCTTCTGTTAAAATTTGTGTTGAATCTACTGTGATATAATATTGGTTCATTGAATCAGCGATTCTTGATGCTATGTTTTTAATTAAGTAAGAAAAACCGAAAGTAATCACAAGCATAATCGCTATAACAAATAGATTAACGATTTTTAAAGCCGTTCTGTTAAAGAATACAGTGAAAATAGTTAACACGATACTTAATATACAAGCAATAAAGAATACATAAAAGACTAAGATTAATCTGTCGATACTCGTTTGTAGATTGTCGATGCTTTCTATATTAATATTTAAATTAGTAAAATTATTAATTGTTTCTTGGAAATTGGTAAGTTCCTTAAAATTAACAGTTTCGTTTGCAAAGACTAAATTGAAAATCGGCTCTTTAAACATGCTATATCCAGAAATTGCAACTAAGATTAATACGATGACTTGTATGATAAGACTAACCCAAGATTTCTTCTTTTTCCCGTAACGTGTGCCACGTTGCATTGGCTCACTTGTGAGGGTGTGTTCAAAATCTTTAAATTGATGATTATTTGCTGTCATAACTTACTCCTTTCACTGCAGTTATTTATTATATTGTTATTCTATGACTTTTATTTTGTTATAATATTGGATAACTGTTACATTTTAGTTAATGAAGTTGTACGCTTTGATTTTATTTAATACAGTACGAGTGATATGTTTATTTTCACTTTCTATTATAACTTCGTTTTTTATGTCATTATTTTAATTTTATCACATTATTTATTTTAAAAACCAAATTAATACAAAATTTCTAAAGTTTGGAAATTTGTTATAAAAAGATAGGACTGATTTTAAATGAAGTCAAGATTAACAACAAAATTTGTTAATAAATATTTATTACCACATCGTTCAATTATGTTTAATGACAAACATAACTTTGAACAATTTCTTAAAAAAAGATTAACGATGAATGAAAAGAAGCATAAACAGCCTGAAACATTGAATGTAAAATCTGACTTAGACAAACAAATGATAAATGATATGCAATTGTTTAGATTTCGTTTTAGACATAGCCAGCAAAAGAAAATTTTATATATTCATGGGGGATATAATGTTTTGCAACCCTCTGCGTTTCATTGGCGGTTTATGGACAAGCTTGCTTTGAGTACTTTATATGAAGTTGTTTTACCTATCTACCCTAAAGCGCCAAAATATCATATTGAAGATACATATGCAGCCATTCATAAAGTATATGAACAATTATTACAAGAATGTAGTAATGAAGATATTGTTGTAATGGGAGATGGTACAGGCGGAGGGCTTGCGCTCAGCTTTGTTCAACAACTAGTGTCTGAAAATTTACCATTGCCGGCTAAAGTTTATTTATTTTCGCCAATGTTAGATGCTCAACTAAACAATGAGCTTATCACCAAAGATTTAATAGAAAAAGATCTCATTTTAAATACAGATGGTTTACAGAAAATCATGAAAGTATGGTCTGGAGATTTACCGTTAAATGATAGTAGAATATCGCCTATTTATGGAAAATTATTTGGATTGCCGCCGATATATATATTTGGCGGTGGACGAGAAATATATCTGCCAGATATGAAAAAATTAGCTTATATTTTAGAAGGTATGAGACAGCCGGTGCAATTGTTTACCTTTAAAAGAATGGTGAATGCTTTTGCATTATTACCTATTAGAGAATCACATAAAGTTGTTAAAGAGGTTGTGAATACGCTTCATGACAAACGTTAGCTAATTGAGGATTTTAAAGTTGTTATGAAAAATGCATGGGATTGAACATAGATTACTGGACCTGCAAAAGTGTGTACATTAGACTTTTGTAGGTCCAGTTATTATTGTTGACTGCGTGTTAAAAATACTTTTTTACCGTTGAATTGATGGAAGCAATCACAGTTTGGGTCCCTTTTAATCTATAATGTTGTCCCAAAAATACATTGAAATCTTGTGTTGGTATGCTCATCATTTTAAATTCTAAATTAGATTTTTCAAATGCTTGTGAAGTTTTTTGAGCATACTCTGTGTACTTCTCGAGAAAATCTCTTTCTGATGGATGTTGTTCTATTAAAGAGCTAATTGTGTCTATAGCTTGTTTTTGTCCTTGTAAATAGCTAATATCTAATCCACGTTGTATAAGCTGGCTATCAGGACCATTGATAACAAGTTGTTTATTTTGGTTGAGTTCGCTTAATTCAGCTTTAGTTTGGTCTATTAAATCATATAGTTGAATATTTACATCGTCTATCATTTTTTGTGACATTTGTAAGCACTCCTTATCTAGATATACGGATACGATGACCTAATTGTTTGGGCCAATCGATGCGTTGTTGATGGTCATAATAATGACTTATTTGTTTCGCAAAATGATCAGGAAAGGGCGCTGTTTTACTTTTAGTCCGATCAATTCCTAACATCATTGCTTCGTTAGTTGCTACATTTGTGCCATCTTGTTTAGACATGATTGAAAAGAAATGTACACTTTTTTCGTTGTAATCATAAATATAGATGTCGATGGTAAACACATCACCTTCAGTTAATTCTGATAAATAAGCAGTCTGTTCTTCAACGGTGAATAGTGTATAGTTTAATGTTTTGCGCTCCGCTAATGATAATCCATGTATGTAATTAAATTGGTTAATCGCTTCGCTAAACACCATGTTATAGTTAGCATCATGTACATGGCCATTATGATCTATCATATCGCTTGTAACAACTTGTGTTACCTTAAAAGGATCATTCATGGGTACCTCTCCTTATTTTATTAATAGTTACCATTTAATTATTGAAATATATCTAATCTCAGTCTACTAAAAATAGTATATAACATACACATATATCATTTCATGATAAAATAAAGAAAATGATGTCCGGGGTGAGCTATGACGATAACAATTAAATATTTATCTCATGAAAACAAATTAACACCAGTTGATCGTTTAGACGACATACCTGATACCGCACAATTTGTATGGTGTGATTTAAACTAACCAACAGATGCTGAAAATAATTTTTTACAAACGTATTTTAACTTTAATAAACTCGAAATTGATGATACAGTGAACGGGACACCAAGGGCTAAATACAAAATATATGATTCATATCAATATATTGTTATCCATGGGTTGAATCGTAAAACGTTTAACACAAAAGCATTAAATCTTTTTATTAAAGATCGTTTACTCATTACATATCACCATCAACCATTTAATGTTTTAAAACAAGTAGAAGAGAATATAAAAGAACGCGCACTTGGTGGTCTTCAACTTGAAGAGATTGTGATGAGCATTTTAGATTACGTAGTAGATAGCTATTTTGAATTAGTATATGATATTGAAGATAAGGTATATGCATTTGAAGATAGACAAGCGCATTATGACTCCATGAAAACGGATATGGATGACGTTTTTATGACACGTCAAGAACTGATTAAATTAAAACGTGTTATATATCCAATGAAAGTACTGGTAGATCAGTTAAAAGAAAGCAGTCAGTTATTAGTGAATGATAAAAATGATTTGTATATTCAGCACATAGATGATCACATGATAAAACAACAAAATATTTTAAAAATATGTCAAGAAATGACAAATGAGATTAAAGACAATCTCGTCTCGTATACTTCATATAAAATGAATCGAATTATGCAAATGCTCACTTTGGTATCTGTAGTTTTTTTACCTTTAACATTGATTACAGGCATTTATGGCATGAATTTTGTGAATATGCCAGAACTAAAGTGGTATTATGGTTATTATATTGTATTGATGCTTATGTTATGTATTAGCGTAGGCTGCGTTATTTATTTTAAAAAAGAAAAATGGTTTTAGCTAAATGATTTAAAAAAATGACTATGGAATGTAGGTAAGATAACAATAAGTATTGAAGGTAGGAGCGAATAATGAGCGATTTTAAAAGAGAACAAAGAAAAAATGAACATGTTGAGATTGCAATGGCTCAAACTGATGCGACAATCTCAGATTTTGATGAAATTCGATTTGTACACCACTCGATTCCAAGTATAGATGTCAGTGACATCAACCTTGAGAGTTCACTTAAAGATTTTACACTGAGCCAACCACTATATATTAATGCAATGACTGGTGGGAGCGAATGGACTAAACAGATTAATGAGAAATTAGCAATGATTGCACGTGAAAGTGGCATGGCAATGGCAGTAGGTTCTACACATGCGGCGTTGCGTAATAGTAAAATGGCTTCATCATTTACCATTGTTCGTGAAACGAATCCGAACGGAATAATATTTAGCAATGTGGGCGCCGATGTGCCGGTAGATAAAGCAGTAGAGTCTGTGCATTTGTTAGACGCGCAAGCTTTACAAGTGCACGTAAACGCGCCTCAGGAACTAGTGATGCCTGAAGGAAATAGGATTTTTTCAACTTGGATGGACAATCTTGCACAAATCGTAGCGCGTGTAGATGTACCAGTGATTATAAAAGAAGTAGGATTTGGCATGAGTAAAGAAACAATTAAACAATTACATGAAATTGGTATCAGATATGTAGATGTAAGTGGACGAGGCGGTACGAATTTTGTAGATATTGAGAATGAAAGACGTAGTTATAAAGACATGGACTATTTAAGTTTATGGGGGCAAACTACAGTTGAATCATTGCTAGAAAGTACTTCTTATCAAAGAGACATGGATATACTTGCTAGTGGGGGCGTGCGCTCACCATTAGACGTTATAAAATGTTTGGCTTTAGGAGCGAGTGCTGTAGGCATGTCACGGCCGTTTTTAAACCAAGTTGAAAATTATGGCATTACTGAAACACTTAACTTTACAGAACAATTTACTGAACATATGAAAAAGATTATGACAATGTTAGATGCACGTTCACCTAAAGATTTGAAAAATGCACAAATGATTTTTGGCCCTAAGCTACAATCTTGGATTGATCAACGAAATATCGATATTTTCTAACCGATGTTTTATGTTTAGTTACAATGAAATGTTTTTTTGAATTTATAAAAATAGAATAATGAGGCAAGTAATTGAGACGTAAAAAATGTCTTAATCAAAGTATAATATAGGCAATAGCATAATAAGATTGAAATTTTGAATACTGCCTATAAATAATGCGTATATGTTATGTCCAGTCATTGGACTTGCAGATAAACACATAAAAGCCTGAGACATGTTTTTTCTTTATGTCTCAGGCTTTCTTTATCTCGAAATTGACTTTTATGGTTAGAATATATTAATAAATGTTGTAACAATCGGTACACCCAACAAGTCGATTAAAAATGCGCCAACGATAGGTACAACGAGATATGATTTCGGTGAAGCACCGAATTTTTTAGTGATAACATCTAAGTTTGCCATAGCATTTGGTGTCGCACCAAGACCATGACCAATAAAGCCACCAATCATAACTGCGGCATCGTAATTTTTTCCTAAACCGCGGAAAACAATAAATACAGAGAAAAGAACGATAAATAATACTTGTATTAAAACGATAATAATTAACGGTATGGCCAATTGATAGATTTCAGTAAGTTGAATACTCATTAAAGCGATAGATAAGAATAAACTTAATGAAATGTCACCGATATTATCTATAAATTTCATATCAATTAGATTTAAATTATTATATTCAGAAATGTTACGGATAATCACTGCTACAAACATAGCGCCAACATAAATTGGAATATTGATGCCCGTTAAATCAGAGAATGTATTTCCTAAATATGATCCAATTGCCATACAAATAGCAACGATTGTAAATTGTAAGAAAAAGATAGTAGTAGGATTCATACGGTTACGTAAATATTCATTAGATTTAACATTGCCATAGTCTTTGGTTGTCTCTTCGGCATTTTCTGGTTTTAAATTATATTTAGTTATCAAGAATTTTACAACGGGACCGCCAATTAAACCACCAGCGACAAGTCCTAGTGTCGCTGCAGCTAAAGCAGCAGTCAATGCAGAATCAATACCCATACTTTGAATGGTTTGGCCATATGCAGCTGCATTGCCGTGGCCGCCTTCCATAGACATTGAGCCAGCAGTCAAACCGAGTAATGGTGATATATTTAATACTTTTGCTAATGAAATACCAATTAAGTTTTGAAAAATAGCAAGAATACCACAAAAAATAAAATATAAAATTAATACTTTTCCACCTAAGCGCAATAATTTTAACGAAGCGCCTAAACCAATTGTTGTAAAGAATGCAAGCATAAAGAAATTTTGAATGAATTCTGAGTCCAACTTAATTGTTAAGATTTGTGTTGATTGTAAAATAGCGACTAGAATTGAAAACAATAAACCGCCGATTACAGGTGCAGGAATACATAGCTTTCTTAATATTGAAACATGATTCACAATGTAGATACCTAAAAGGTATAACATGCTTGCGAGCGCTAAAGTAGTAATTGCATCTAGCTCTAGCATTTTCATTCCCCCTTAAATTTCAAGTAAATCTCTTGAGTGTTGTTATGTAAATGAAGTGATGTGCAAATTGATCATAAAGAAAGAGCTTACAAAAAGCCCATAGTAACCATTATACATATGTAAATAACATAAAGCTAGTTTAGAATTAAATAATAAACGGAATTAATGATAACGATTTCAAAACTGTTGATCTACATTTTAAAAAATATGTGATTCGTAAGCAAGTATATATATTACTTTTAAAAATATAACATAGTACTTTGCATTGTACAGTAGTATGTGCTATATTGTTTTTAACAGCTACTGTGTAATGTATAGTACTGGTTTTTAAGAGGAGGTAACTAATGAACAGTCAATTTAAAAAAGGGGCACTTGAACTTATCGTGTTACTCATAATAAAAAAAGATGACCAATATGGTTATTCGTTAGTACAAAACATTTCTAGGTATATGAGTATCGCAGAAGGAACTGTATATCCATTATTACGAAGGTTGGTGAAAAATGGTGAGCTTACAACGTATTATCAACCTTCTACTGAAGGCCCCGCTAGAAAGTATTACCGTATTACTGATCAAGGTATACAAAGATTAGCAGATTTATTACAAGAATGGCAGTTATTTTCAGATACTGTAGAGATATTTATTAAGGAGAGTGATATAAATGACTAAAAATGAATTTTTAAAGCAGTTGCATAAACATTTAAAGCATACTTCTGATGAAGAAAGACAAGACATATTGAATGAATATGAAACGCATTTTTATAGTGGGTTTAAAGAAGGAAAAACAGAGGCGCAAATTTCGGCTGAACTTGGTGACCCTAGAAATTTAGCGAAAGAATTAAATGCTACTGCAGCCGTTGAAAAAGCAGAACATAGTAATAAATTTGGTGATGTTGGGAATGCTATTTTTGCAGTGATGGGTTTAAGTTTATTAAACTTCTTTGTTATTTTAGTTCCATTTGTTTTTATCTTGAGTATTGTTATTTCATTAATTATTACGACCATCTCATTCGTATTTAGTCCAGTATTATTACTAATAAAAGGAATGATTGAAGGATTTGAATATGTCTTGCTTTTTGATGTTTACGCAGTAGGAGCGATATTTGGTGTCGGTTTGATGCTTTTTGTCATCACGTATTTAATTTCAAAAGCATTTTATTTAATTTGTGTGAAGTATCTTAGATGGAATATTAAAGTCGTGAAAAGGAGTGCAGTTTCATGAAAAAAACATTAATCATCCTTTTTATAATCGGTTTGGTTATAACGATTTTTTGTAGTATTGGCGCGATTCAACAATTTAAAATAGAAAATGAAAAATCAAAGGAAACATCTGTGAATTATCATAAAGTGTATGACCAAGATCATATAAATAAATTGGACGTAGATTTAGAGAAGAGTAACGTGACGATCCAAAAAGGAGATCAATTTAAAGTTGAATCACGTGGAATAAAAGGTGAAACGCATATGAATACAAATGTTAAAAACGGTACACTTTATGTAAAAGATAAAGCGTTAGATAATAAAAGCGATATCTCTTTTTTAGATTTTGAACATAATCACGTAGTAGTTACGTTACCTAAATCATTAGATCATTTGGATGTGAATACTTATTCAGGTTCTATCAAATTAGATAGCGTGTATGCTGACTATGCCAAATTATATGCAGACGTATCAGAGTTGACGATTCAAAATTCTGAATTTGATCGATTGATTAGTAAAGTTGATGTTGCAAATGTTCATATAGCACATACTCAGTTTAATTCTGGAGAGTTTGCATCAGATACGGGTAATTTTGAAATAGACGATATGCCAGCTGATAAGCCAATTAATGTGAAAACAGATGTGGGCAATGTATCTATGAAGTATGGTGACCAACAGCCTAAAAACACACGTGTAGCATTTGAAAGTGATATCGGAGAACTAACAATTAATGACCGCTTATTTAAAAATAAACAAGTAGGCAATGGCAGACATCTCATCCATATTGAAACAGATACAGGTAATGCAGAAATTAATTAAATGAAAAGTTAATTAATAGTTAGAAAAAATAGTTTGTATAAGTCAACAAGAGCGGAACAGAAATCATATTTAGATTTCATTGTTCCGCTTTTTACATTGCTTAAAGGTTTAACACTTATTATATATATAGGAATAAAAAGCAATTTAAATTTTAATATTTCTGTCTTAGTCACTTTTTTGATATACTGTAAGCCATATAAAATGACGATAATAATAAGGAGAAGTATTATGCAGGAAAATAATAGAAGTGACAAGCAATACGGTGCTTTAGCGCTTCTGCCATTAGTTATATTTTTAGGTTTATATATTGGTGTCGGTATTACATTTACAATGATGGGAAAAGAAAATGCTTTTGATCAATTGCCGAGACATGTGGCTATTTTTATAGGTATCATCATCGCCTGGACATGCTATGATAGAAAAACTAAATTTACTAAAAAAGTAGAGATATTCACAGAACATGCAGGAAACTCAGGTATTGTTAACTTAGGTTTAATTCTGTTATTAGCTGGTGCTTTTTCTACTGTTACGTCTGAAATGGGCGGCAAAGAAGCTATGGTAAATATGGGGCTTTCAGTTATTCCTCCTAGTTTACTTATACCTGGTATATTTATTATGAGTGGTTTTGCTGCGTTGACACTAGGTACATCGACTGGTGCACAAGCTGCTTTTATACCTGTTGGTGTTGCTGTGGCACAAGGCGCAGATCTAAGTGTGGCAGCAGCGGGCGCAGCTGTCATAGCTGGTGCTTATTTTGGTGATAATTTATCGATTATTTCCGATACAACCATAGCAGCTACCAATGGGGTGGGTGCCAAAATGAAAGATAAATTCAAGATGAACGTATTGATTGCTGTACCTGCAGCACTTATCACAGCAATTATTTATGCGTTTGTTGGTGGCACAGGCAAAGTTGAAGGTGATTTAAGCTTTAATTTTATTAATATTTTGCCTTATTTATTTGTGCTTGTAGCTGCAATAGTAGGCTTAGACGTTATATTAGTGCTGATTATTGGTATTGTCATGGCTGGGATGCTAGGAATGGTTCAAGGAAATTTAGGTGTGTTCCAATTCACTAAAGCAATTGGTGAAGGTATGGAAAGTATGTTCCTTATTTTTCTAGTAGCTTTCCTAGTTTCGGGACTTGTTGCATTGATTCGATATTATGGTGGTATTGACTGGATTATTAAAACAATGAAAGAGAAGGCAAGAGGACGTAAAAGTGCTGAATATGTAATTAGTTTAATGTCTGGTGTACTTTCTGCAGCTTTATCACACAATACATTAGCGATTATTATTTCTGCTCCGATCGCTAAAGAAATTGGTGATGAATATAAAGTGCCACCTAAACGCATGGCTAGTTTATTAGATATATTTGCTTGTTCTGCTTTAATGTTATTACCTCACGATAGTGGCATGTTAATGGTTGAGCAGTATGGGGATGTGTCTTATATAGAAGTTTTAAAATACACATTTTATCCAGTGGTATTAGTTATTTGTACAGTAATTACAATTCAATTTGGTTTACTTGATAAAGATAAAAAGACATTACAATAATAAATAAAAATGAAATATTAAATAGGTACAGTATCAATCAGTTCATTTTGATTGATACTGTACCTATTGGTTAGTGACGCCAAGTTTCTTGAGCAGAGACGGTGGAACGTTTTGGTATTCTTGAAACATAAGGATTGCCTTTAACGATAAAACGAAGTGGTTTGTGTGTCCATTCCCCTTTGTTCGGGATACCTATTCTTGGTGTTGCTTCAATTTGTTTAGGATACTTACGATTTTTAGTATCAATTTTGAGACGGCCTTCATTTAAACGAGCGCCATCTAAATATCTTGGTATATTAAATGCCTTTGTCCATTTTCCAGGACCATTTGTTAATTCGAAGCCATCTTTTTTTCTATTTAAACGCATCACTTCAATGTTTTCTTCTGGTTCAATGGCGCGTATGAGTACGCCTTCCGGTACATCTTCTAGTTGAGTAACGAAATTGATGAGTAAATGCGTATGCATAACATGAGCGTAAATAGTACCTCCACGTTTGTATAAAGATTCTACTTTGGGTGTTCGTTTACCATTAAATCCGTGAGCTGCCTGGTCATTTTGACCAACATACGCTTCTGTTTCAACTATATAGCCAGTAAAAGTATGTAAATCATCCTCGAAAATGACGCGCACACCAAGTAAATCTTTAGCGATAGTAACTGTATCACGTTGTAAAAAATCCATTTATTAATCCTCCATTTAATAGTTTATAAAATTAAGTGTTTTTAAACACTTTTTGTAAATTTGTAAAATTGTGTTATCACTATGTTAAAACTTTGGTAGAATAAGGCATGTAAGTTGCCTAAATATTGAAAAAATTCAGTAAGACATATCAAGACTATAATAAAGTTAAACACTAATGATATCAAATGAATTTGGAGCGGAGGGAATCATTTGGAAAGGAAAGTCGGATTTGGCGAAGCATTTAAGTTGTTTTGGAAAAATTATTTAAATTTTAAAGGTCGCGCGCGAAGAAGTGAGTATTGGTATATGGTATTATGGCATATCATTTTTCTAATACCCGGCGGTATCTTATATCTTATAGGATTAATCGCATTAATAGCTGGCACTGCATCTCATTCTGAAGGTGCAGTTATGGGCAGTGTGCTCTTTTTGTTTATTAGTTTTATTTATTTTGCTATTTACGGATTAGTAACATTAATACCCAATTGGGCTTTATTTATCAGAAGATTTCATGATACAGGTAGATCGATGGTACTGACCCTTAGTTATTTAGGTGTATCAATCATTACATACATTATATTACTAATTATTGGCTTTCAAGATTTAGAATCTACTAATATAGTAAATGTTATCATTATCGTGTTAATCTATGTATTTTATATAGGATTTGGTATCTATTTCCTAGTGATTGCTTGTTTAGATAGTGAACGAAAAACAAACAAGTATGGTCCGAGTCACAAATATGCTAACCAATATACTAAGATTGATAAAACATATAAAGAACAATAAATGAATATATAACTGCAAAAACCAAGTATAACAAACGAATGAGTTTGACTATACTTGGTTATTTATATAGTTCTAATTTTCTCTATATGATAAGGCAGCATAGGATTTTCCTAACAAATCGTGTAGCGCTTTGTATCGCTGAAATAATTTTTCATATTGTTGGACTTTTTCAGAGTCAGGTTGCAATCGATAATATACAGGTTGTTTCATATGATGGACAGTTTCTTTTAGGGATTGATACGCGCCCCCCACATTTGCACCTAGCATTGCTGTGCCTAAGGCTGTAGCATTTGAAGAATCCATAACGACGACGTCTTTATTTAGAACATTTGCATATATATCTACTAACAGTTTGCTTTTGATTGGAATGCCTCCAGCTGCGTATACAGTATTTACAGGGATATGATTTTTTTCAAATTGCTGCATAATCATTTTAGTGCCAAATGCTGTGGCTTCAATACACGCACGATGAATCATTGCAAATGGTGTTTGTAAAGTTAAACCAAAGATGCTTCCGGTAAGATTACTATCACTTAATATACTGCGGTTGCCATTGTGCCAATCTAATATGGTTACGTGTTGTTTATGAATAGGTATATCAGAAGCTAAATTTTCTAGGTGTTCTAACGTTGAGATACCTTGTTGCTCTGCTTGATCTACGATATGTTTTGGAGCGAGGCTTGCTGAATAATTAAATAAATCACCTACTGCAGGTTGGCCTGCTTCATAAGCGTATAAGCCAGGGATGATAGCATCCTTTACTGAACCGGTAATAGCGGGAATAGACACTTGTTTAGGATCAAGCATAAGATGACAAGTGCTTGTACCAATAACTGGTGTGAATTCGCCTTGCTCAATTGCTCCAACGCCAAGTACCCCTGAATGTGCGTCTATAATATATGGAGAAATTTGGACATGTTCAGTTAACCCCCATAATTTTTGATAGTAAGTTGCTAAATTGCCAGCGCTATCCCCAATATTTACTACGGGCGCTTCACATTTATTTTTTATAATTGCCGGTAATTCTGGATCAACCGCTTCAAAGAAAGCATAGTTGAAGCCATCTTTTTCACTGTAAAACCCTTTAAAACCAATCCCACAATTTGAGCGAATATTTTTATTCGTTAATAAACTAACGATATAGTCACCAGCTTCCATAATATACGCACTTTGAGCTAATATTTCAGGTGCTTTGTGTTTAACCTCTAATATTTTAGGAATCATCCATTCGCTGTTGACGCTATGGCCGTAAAAGTCTAACCAACCAACGTTATGGTTATCGCTCACTTCTTTCATAAACGTAGCTTCTTCTTGAGCGCCGTGATGCTTCCAGAGTTTGACATAAGCATGTGGATTATCTTTCAAATTTTCATGTGTATGTAATGGTTTGAAATCATTATCTAAAAAGACGATAGTACAGCTTGTAAAATCAACACCAATGCCAATAATACTTGAAGGATCAACGTTGCCATCTTTTAAAACGTGTTGTACGCCTTCTTCTAGAATCTTGGTGTAGTCTTCAGCATGCTGTAAAAAATAATTGTGCGGTAAATCACGTCCGTTTAACGAACCAGAAATCGTGCCATGCGGATATGCTTTAATATAGGTCGATATAATTTCACCATTAGAAGTATCTACTAGAAACACACGACCAGATGCTGTACCGTAATCGATACCAATACTATAACTCATATGCCATTACCCCATTACCTCCCAAACACATTTTTAATAAGTGGGGACACTTATTAAATTCAATGATAGTGCTTACAAAAATCATTGTAAAGACAATGTTATTTGTAGGCATTTGGTATAAATAAATTGACCAATAATAATATTTGTTTTTATGTGCATAACATGAATTAAATTACATATTAAAATGTATATTTAAGTTGTGAAATGTTATTATCGGTATATATTATTTGAATTTAAAGGGAGGGAAAGGTGATTATGGCTTTAAATATAGTGCATGTTACGAAACAATATAAAAATTTTACAGCAGTTAATGATATATCGCTAACTTTGGAACAAGGCAAAATGTTAGGATTTTTAGGAAGAAATGGGGCGGGGAAAACGACGACTTTCAGAATGATACTTGGATTAACGCCCGTCACAGAAGGACAAATTTTATATAAAAATAAGCCGATTGATAAATCGATATATGACAATATAGGTTATTTGCCTGAAGAACGAGGACTACATCCGAAAATGAAAGTAGAAGATGAACTAAGATATTTAGCTACGTTAAAAGGTATGAAACCCAAAGCGATATCTAAGGCAATTGATTATTGGTTAAACCGTTTTGATATCGAAGAAAATAGAGGAAAGAAAATTGAGGCATTATCAAAAGGGAATCAACAAAAAATTCAACTACTTGCAAGTATGTTACATAATCCAGAATTATTAATATTAGATGAACCTTTTAGTGGTTTGGATCCAGTTAACGTTGAATTGTTAAAAGAAGCAGTAAAAGATTTGAATGAAGGCGGGACTACGATTATTTATAGTTCACATAGGATGGAACATGTAGAAGAACTTTGTGATGATGTTTGTATCCTTAATAAAGGAGCACTCGTGGTTTCAGGGCCAATTAATGAAGTTAAAGCAAATCACGGAAATAAAAGTGTGATTGTTGAAACACATCATGAAATGCCTGAATTAGACGATATATCTGGTGTTATGAGAGTTGAACGCAATAAAAGAGAAATCAAGGCATTCATAGAGGATGAAACTATTGCGGAAAAAATATATGAAGTTGTTGTAAAATATGGTTTTGTTAAAAGGTTTCAAGTTGTTGAGCCAACTTTAAATGAAATCTTTATTGATAAAGTAGGTGATGTGAATGGGTAAATTTTGGGCAACTTTTTCGCTAACATACAAGAGTAAAGTTAAAACAAAATCATTTATGATTTTTACTGCTATTGTGGTTATTTTAATGTTGGTGGCTGCAAACATTAATAAAATAGTTGATTTATTTGATGATGGACCCGATACCATTGGGGTTGTAACAAACCAAGACCAAATTTATAAAGCCGTTAAAGACCAAAGTAATCAACTAGATGGAGAAGCAAAATTTAAACAAGTGACGGAAGCACAAGCACAGCAACAAGTAAAAAATGAAAAGTTAGATAAAGCTTACGTCATTCAATTACATGATAGTAATAAACTTACGGGTAAAATTTTAAGTAAAGACACGGTTTCAAAACAAGATGAACAAAAATTACAGACGACATTAACAACTATGCAAACAAATCTTACCGCATCTAGTTTAAATCTTTCTCAAGACGAGTTGAAACAATTACAATCTCAAAGCAAAGTGAGTTCTGAAGTCGTTTCTGATAAAGCAAATGAATCTAATTTAAGCGAATCCCAAAAAACATTTAATACAGTTATAGTATATGCGGGTGTCATGTTAATGTTTTTCATTATTATCAACTATGCCAATCAAGTTGCAATGGAAATTGCAACCGAAAAAACATCGCGTGTTATTGAAATGATTATAACAAGTGTTTCACCTGTTACGCATATATTAGCTAAACTGACTGGTGTTATTGCTGTTGCACTAACTCAAATTATTATTTTCGTTGCAGCAGCTATTTTATGTATACTTGTATTTGATATTGGAGATATGCTTAAGGGGTTCGATATACAGCCTAATGAATTAACAGTGCAATTAATTATTGTTGGTGTTATTTCATTGATTGTAGGTATCCTTTCTTATATTATCTTAGCAGCTATTTTAGGTTCCATTACAGCACGCATTGAGGATATAAACCAATCACTCATGCCAATGACATTAATTAGCATGATTGCGTTTTATATTGCATTATTTAGCGTCATCAATCCAGACACGACATTAGCAAAAATTACAAGTTTTATCCCATTGATATCACCATTTATCATGTTTGTACGAGCATCGACACCTGATGTAATGACTTGGGAAATCGTTGTAAGTATTGCCTTGTCTATTATAATGATATTTATTTTACTTTATATTGCGGTAAGAAGTTATAAAGATACCATATTAAGTTTTGATAAAGGCTTATTGAAATCTATAAAACGTGTTTTTACTAAAAGTTAAATGATGCATTTATAAAAATTTAAAAAAACACTACAATTTCAAATAATATTTGATAGAATTAATGATTATGATAGATAATTATTTGCTTTAATTGTTACAATGTAGAAGTATAGAATAATTGAATAGGGCTTGTGTATACGGTTTTAAACAACTTTAAAAGTCAACAGAAAGTTTAATTTGGACAATGTTTGAGGGAATCATTGACAAGTGTTAAATATTTCTGTTGGTTTTGTAAGTATAGGTTAAATATTATTCTTTCACTTTAAATAGAAGAATCAACCTAGGATGGGCGCAAATAGTGATATTGAGCTGGCTGACTAAGATTAATAGATGTTCATTAGAGATACTTAGTGAGACGGCGTTTATATGAGTGATAATTTATTCAAGATAAAGCCAAATCTCAATTTGAATAATGTTTTGGCTTGAAAGGGAGTAATTGATGATGTTTGCAAAAGTAGAAAAACAAAGTAATGGTATTGACTTAATTAAAATAGACAATGAAGCAACTAAGATTGTTTTTACTAACTATGGCGCGCGTATTGTGTCTTGGAAATATGATGATAATAACATCGTATTAGGGAATGTGGTAGAGGCTGATGAATTCTATCGACAAAACCCTTTTTATTTTGGTGCTACCGTAGGCCGGTATGGAGGGCGTATTGCAGAGGCGAAATTTCAATTAGATGGAAAAACATACCACTTAGATGCAAATGACGGTAAAAATAACATACATGGTGGATTAAAAGGTATTGATAAATGTTATTTTGATTATGAAATCCTTGAACAAGTAGGCCAAGTGAAGATTGTTTTCACTACAACGATTAAGCAGACAGATGATTATTTTCCTGGAGATATCGATTTAGAAGTGATTCATACTTATAATGTTGACCATAAATGGACGATTGAATATAAGGCTGTGGCTAGTGAGAAAACAATATTTAATCCTATGAATCATGTATATTTTAATTTGAATAGAGATAACAATGTTATCGATAATCATAGCATTTCGAGTTCAAAATTAAATATGTATTTATTAGATGATAATCAGTTTGTAGCTAAACAAGATCCTATTAGTCTTGATAGTGTATTCAATACAAACCAAATACAATTCAAAGATATATTTAATAGTGTGCATCCAGATATTAAAGCGCAAATGCAACAATACGGTGGTATAGATCATCCATTTGAAATCGGTAAACAAGGTATGAAAGTTGAAAATAAACATTTTCAATTAATATTAGAAACAGATATGCCAAATGTAGTTATCTTCACTTTTAACGATACAAGTGAGTGGGACAGTGACTTTAATATTTATAAAGCGCATTCTGGTTTTACGCTTGAAACGCAAACTATCCCGAACGATATTAATCTATTTGGTGAAAATGCGCCTTCGATTTTAGAAGCCAATCAACCATTTTATTCAAAAACTTCATACAAAATTTCTGAAAAATAAACATTTAATACAGAAATATAATCCAACAATGAACACTGAAATCTTTGTGATTTGATTGGCATCAAATATGGATAAAATTAAGGAATGAGGCAGAAATCATTTTATGAAAATATGTTTTTTGCCTCACTCCTTTTTTTGTTTTTGAGCACGTTTTAAAAATTTTTCTAATTTTTGACGTCTTTCTTTTGTTAAATAAGGATTTTTTAAAGCATATGTTAAGCGATCGGCATTTTTATTGTCATTGTAATAAATATCATTCAGTTCAAAAACGGACAACAGGGAAGCTTCATTACCATATTTTATAAGTTCAAGATGAGAGAATTCATCTACAAACCCTTCTTTAAGAACCCTGAAGTAACATCCCGTCTTACAAGAACTAGACATACGTTGAATCAGATTTGGAATTTTATATTTTTCCTGTATTTTCCAACAAGGTTCTCTAATTTCTGATACTTCAATGATGGCATTGCCTAATTGGAATTGGTCACCAAAATGAATGTTCTTTTCGTCTAAGTCTTCGACAGTTAAATTTTCACCAAACATAGCGTAATCAGGTAATGCTGTTACATCATCTTTCCATAAATCATAATTTTTTTTACTGTATAGGCAAACCGCTTTATGTGGCCCGCCATGCCCTTTATATTCTTGTTCATCTTCAGAAAAACCTGTTTTTGATAACCACATTTTACCAGCAAATGGCTTTTTGTTTAGTGCTGAACGCATAGGTCTTCTAGAACTATAAGACAAGTCTTCTATTTTTCCTGTAGTAATTGCTTTTAAAGCATAAATCATGACAATCCCCCTTGATGATTAGTTATAATTATTGTAAAACACTTATTTGAATATGCAAGAATATATATATTTAAATTTGTACTTGTTTTTTTAACTATTTATTTTTTTCAATCTCATGTACAATATAGGTAAAAGAACGTTATGTAAAGGGGACGCATTATGGATACGAAACAGTTGAAAATTAGTACATTTAATGACGCGTTAAACCAAATCGAAGATGGTATGGTTGTCGGAATTGGCTCTGGTTCAACGATAGAGTTGCTTGTCCCAAAACTAGCTGAGAAAATGAACCATGAACAGATTGAGATTACGGGTGTGTGCACCTCTAATAAAACAGCATATATCGCTAAAGAATTAGGTGTTCGAGTGGTTGACGTTAATGACGTGAGCAAAATAGACATCGCAATAGACGGCGCAGACGAAGTAGATAACCATTTGAATTTAATCAAAGGCGGTGGCGGTGCACTATTTAGAGAAAAAGTGATTGACGCTATGGCTGAAACATTTATTGTTTTAATAGACGAATCTAAATGTGTTGATTATTTGGGTCAAACATTTAAATTGCCTGTCGAAGTGGATAAATTTAATTGGTTATTAGTTTCTAAAAAAATCGCAGCATATGACAATCTAAAAGTGAAACGTCGGATGGTCGATGACGTGCCGTTTATTACTGATAACGGCAATTATATTCTTGACGTAGCGTTACATTCAGGGATTGATCCTTATGAAATGCATGAATTTTTAATTCACTTGGTAGGCGTTTTAGAAACAGGATATTTTATTGATGTAACGGATCAAGTTATTATAGGAACTCAAAATGGCGTTAGAATTTTAAATAAATCAAACGACGTATTATAAAATATAACAAAAGCAGGTTATCTAACTGAAATATTTGGATAGTGATGTAAATACAACATTTTATCTTAAATCATAGTTAGAGTAACCTGCTTTTTTTAGTTAGCGACGGTGGTCATTTTTATGTTTGAAAGGTGACCGTGATGGTTTTTTATCATTATATTGTGTATTTTGATGCGTTGCGTAGCTATCACCCATATTGTCTGTTGTTGGTTCTGATGCTTCCTCAGGATGTGCTTTCTCAGTAGAGTTTTCAACAGCACTATTTGCGTGAGTTTCAATATCATCTTGACTTTGTTGATGATTTTGATTTGTTGATTTAGGTGTATGCTGACTTATAATATTGTTGCAACTAGCATCGTGATTTGTTTCTTGTTGATTATCATATGTGTTGTTCGTAACGGTTTGTTCAGACGCACTTTCTGACTCAGTATCCTTTAAATCTGTTTTATCAGTGGATGTTGCGTCGGTATTAACACTGTTATTTTTAGTTGCGGTCTCATCATCTGATGTGATTTGATTTTCACTAGATACATGCTCAATTGTTTCATCATCTTTATTGAACTGTTGGTTCTCATTTTCTGAATACTCATTTACATGATCTAGGTAATTATTAGTATCAACTTCGTCTAAATTTCGTTTTGTAAAGAAATAAAGGATAGTACGAATAATGATACTTAATAAAATATAGACGATCGCAACTGCTGAAGTAGATAATGCAATAACTTTCATTGCGAATACACTACCTAATTCTTCATTAAATAAGAAAACAAGACCGAATGACATTGCAGCATGGAATATAGTTGCAATATATATCGTACGACCTTTAGTAGCGCGGATTAATTCTCCAATAATCATAGAGAAAGCGAATGTATATAACAAGCCGTATAATGTGTACTCAAAACTAAAAGCGACATTAATATTCCAAATCGAATACATGATACCTACGATAATTGAGGCAAAGAATGTATTCATCTTTGTTTCTACAATGTTTTGTAAATAAGAACGGAAACCAAATTCTATTAAGAACGCCATAACAAGTTGTCCTATGATAATCGACGTTATGGATACAGATAAATCTTCTGTCTGTAATAAAACGAAACTATCAGCAAAAACATTAAAACTTACCATTGCTAGGAGAAATATTGCTAGTGGTAAAATAAGCGCTAAAATAAATCGCTCAATCACTTTTAAATTTATAGTAAGCTTCAAGCCTCCTAGTTGCGTTTTACGTTTGCTAAAAACGATGATACAAACAAGCGCAGCGATAAATGGCGCTGTAGAACTTAAATCAAATACAAATGTTTTTAGTGATATTGTACCTTGTAAATCTTTTAGTATAATAGGAGCTGCATAAGCGATAATAAAGAAAATAAAAATCATTATGGCCCATTGAAAACCTGATATACGTTGTTTATTCATTATGTAACCTCCATTAGGGTTCAGAAAATCATTTATCACCAATTATACATACTTATCTTTCAGAAATAAATTAAATTTAGATATTTATCATTGAAATGTAATAGTAATGCTAAAACAAACATCTAAATGAAATATTAAAAGCTATTTTCAAAATTAATATCGTTATTTTTGGGTAAATAAAAGGATAAATTGAATTGAGATAAATGTAAGCGTATACTTTTAAGTGTGGATATAGTTTTAAAAGGAGGAGAACTATGTATAAGTTAGCACAACCTGAACTATGGACAGGAAGAGTGGACAGTGAAACAGATGAATCTCAGTTTAGATACTTTCAAACAGTGAACTTTCGTAATATCAATGACCATTTCAATGAATCTCGTCAAGGGATAGGTTTATTAGGTTATGCAGTTGATAAAGGTGTTGAATTGAACAAAGGAAGGTTAGGCGCAAAAGAAGGTCCTGATGCGATAAAAAAAATTTTGGCCAATTTACCCGACTTGAGAAAGAGCAATGTCTACGATTATGGTAATGTTGAGCACGATCATGATACTTTAGAAGAAACCCAAAAAGAATTTGCACAATATGTGGCAACTTCAATTCAGAGACACAAGCAAACTTTCCTATTAGGAGGTGGGCACGATATTGCTTATGCGCAATACCTAGGTGTAAGGGAGGCGCACTCAGAAGCATCTTTAGGTGTTATTAATATTGATGCTCATTTTGATACAAGGTTAGAGCCACAGTCAACTTCTGGTACAAGTTTCAGACAAATTTTAGAACAGGATCAAAAGGCAGATTATTTGGTTTTAGGTATTCAACAAAGTGGTAACACACAAGGATTATTTGATTATGCAGAAGAAAAAGACATCGGCTTTGTGTATGCCGACGAATTACTGCATCAAATTTCTCCTCCTATAAAAGACAAGGTGGAACGTTTTATACATGATCATGATGTCATCATGTTTACAATATGTATGGATGTCATAGATAGCGCATTTGCACCTGGTGTCAGCGCAAATGGTGTCTTAGGGTTATTTCCACATATCGTGCTTGAGTTAGCCAAGCGTATTATACCAAATGAAAAAGTTTCAACAATTAGTATTGCTGAAACAAATCCTAAATATGATGTCGATAACCGCACTGCCAAACTATCAGCTAATTTTTTACATCATTTTATTCTTTAATATTCCAATAATAAATGCATAAGTCTATAAAAGAAAGCACACGTTCAGGGTGCTTTCTTTTTTTTAAGTAATTAATGTAAATAGAGCGACTAAGGGTAGGTTTGATTTCTATGGCGTCTAAGTCTCTAGCATTGAAAGATTGATAATAGACGCGAGGGATAATTGCATAACCTAACCCTCGATGTACAAAATTAGTTGAAGCTTCAAACCGGTCAGCCTCTATGATGATATTAGGATGAATATTTAAGCGATTAAAATAATCATCAAGATGTTTACGTACTTGGGAACCTTTTGTTGGTAAGATAAGGGGTAAAGACTTAATCGAAACTTTGTTGCGATTAGGGAATGTATCTTTAGGCGTGATTAATACATAAGATTCTTCGTATAAAGGAATAGAATGGATATCATCATGCACAATTTGTTCATTTGTTAGTCCGAGATGATTTTCAAAATTTAATAATCGCTCTAATATGGTACTCTGATCGTGTACTTCTGAAGCAAGGTACGTTTGATCTTGGTACTGTTTTTGATGCATTGCAACCACTTGTGAAACCCATTGATTTGAAGATTCTAGAATTGATAATTTTATTTTAGGTGCATGACCCATATTTAAGTCATACATTTTTTCAAGCGTTTGATGATAATTTTGTATAAGTTGGACAGCATAATTATAGAAATGAATACCTTTTTCTGTGATTTTTATATCTTTTGTAGTTCTTAAAAATAAATCATAACCTAAATCAGCTTCAATTTTTTTAATTGTATTTGTTAGAGATGGCTGACTGATATGTAAGAAATCAGCGGCCTTTGTAAAACTATTATATTTTACGACGGCGATAAAATATTCCAATTGAATTATTTTCAAAATAACATCGCTCCCCTAGATATATGCTTATTTATAGCTTTAAGCTATTAATAATTAGTTTATTGATATTGGTAGTCTATATAATAACATATTATACTTTTAAATATAGAGGGAGTCGTACTTTCATGTGAAGGGCGTGAAGTACATGTGGAGATTTTTTATTTATAGCTTGATTGGCATTATTTTTTTCTTTGTTCCAATATCGATTTATGGACAATCTACCATAATGATTGATCATATTGTGCAGTGGATAACACTATTGGTTAAACCAGTACTTCCATATTATGTATTGGTTTTAATCATCATTGGCGCAATTCATCCGTTTATCAATCAACGTTGGAATGAATCGAAAACAAGTATGATATTTAGTTTTTTTAAAGTTATAGGAATATTTATTGCTTTCATGGTTGTATTCAATGTCGGACCAGCATTTGTATTAAAAGATAATATAGGCCCGTTTTTATACGAGAAGTTGGCAATACCATTAAGTGTATTAATTCCTATAGGAGCAATATTTTTATCATTTTTAGTAGGTTTTGGTTTGTTAGAATTTATCGGCGTAATTTGTCGCCCAATTATGAGACCTATATTTAAGACACCTGGTAAATCAGCGGTCGACGCGGTCGCTTCGTTTGTTGGTAGTTATTCTATTGGTTTACTCATTACAAACAAAGTCTACAAAAGTGGTGGCTACACGCATAAGGAAGCAGTCGTCGTAGCGACAGGTTTTTCAACAGTATCAGCTACATTTATGATTATCGTAGCTAACACATTAGGCATCATTCAGCATTGGAATTTATATTTTTGGTTTACATTAGTAGTGACATTTATTGTTACTGCCATTACTGTACAACTCCCGCCTATAAGATTTGAAAAAAAGACAACGTACGAAAACCAATCTTATAAAAAAGAAATTCGTAGAGATATGCCATTGTTAAAAGAATCTTGGTTAGAAGCAAAATTAGCTGTAAAACAATCTAAGACACTAATAGAAAATGTTATTGAGAATTTACGTGATGGGGTCATAATGACGATAGCTATTTTACCATCTATTATGTCTATTGGTTTTTTAGGATTAATTATTACAGAATATACCCCTGTTATCGAGTATATTTCATACATCTTTTATCCTTTTATAAGTATATTTCCAGTAGAGAACATTTCAGTATTGGCTCAAGCTTCTACGATTTCGATAGTTGAGATGTTATTACCTGCTGCCATTGCACAATCTGCAGATTTAGCTACAAGGTTTACAGTTGCAGTGATGAGTGTTTCAGCAATCATCTTTTTCTCCAGTGTTGTGCCCGTGATTCTATCTACTGAAATTAAAATTTCGGTATGGAAACTCGTACTTATTTGGTTCGAAAGAGTCGTGTTTACACTGTTAATTACGATTCCGTTTGCATTGTGGATTTTTTAAATATTAAAACAAAGGTTGAATTATAGTAGACGAAGGAGTGATTTTTCATGAGAAAAATTAAAGCAAAAAAAGGTTTAGAGATTGAATGTAAAGGTTGGGAACAAGAGGCTGTATTACGCATGTTATATAACAATTTAGATCCAGAAGTTGCAGAAAAACCTGAAGATCTAGTGGTATATGGTGGCATTGGCAAAGCGGCACGTAACTGGAAAGCATTCGAAGCGATTGAAGAAACATTACGTTCATTAGAAGCGGATGAAACAATGTTAGTACAATCTGGTAAACCGGTAGCTGTATTTAAGACACATGAAGAAGCGCCACGCGTACTACTTTCCAATTCTGTGCTTGTGCCTGAATGGGCTAATTGGGATCATTTTAATGAATTAGATAAAAAAGGATTAATGATGTATGGTCAAATGACTGCAGGTAGTTGGATTTACATAGGTTCGCAAGGTATCGTACAGGGCACGTATGAAACCTTTGGTGAACTAGCAAACCAACACTACAGTGGTAAATTAAATGGCACAATAACGTTAACAGCTGGTCTCGGAGGCATGGGTGGCGCCCAACCATTGGCAGTTACAATGAATGGCGGTGTTGTTATCGGTGTCGATGTAGATGAAACACGTATTGATAAACGTATTGATACTCGGTACTGCGATGTAAAAACTAAAAATTTAGACGAGGCATTAAATTTAGCTGAAGATGCTCGTAAACAAGGCAAGCCTTTATCCATTGGATTAGTTGGCAATGCAGTAGAGGTGCATCAAGCCATTTTAGACAGAGGATTTAAGATAGATATTATTACAGACCAAACAAGCGCACATGATCCTTTAAATGGTTACATCCCTCAAGGTTATACGTTAGAAGAAGCTAGTGCATTAAGAAATAAAAATCCGAAAGAATATGTGAAAGCATCACAAGCATCTATGCATAAACATGTAGCACTGATGCTTGAATTCCAAAAACGGGGTGCAGTGGCATTTGACTATGGTAATAATATTAGACAAGTTGCCTTTAATAATGGTTTAGAAAATGCTTTTGATTTTCCAGGTTTTGTGCCTGCTTATATTAGACCTTTATTCTGTGAAGGTAAAGGGCCATTTAGATTTGCAGCGTTAAGTGGCGATCCTAAAGATATTGAACGTGCCGATGAAGAAATGCGAAGATTATTCCCAAAAAATGAAAAACTCATCCGTTGGTTAAATTTGGCGCAAGAAAAAATTGCATTCCAAGGACTACCATCTCGTATTGCGTGGTTAGGTTATGGTGAACGTGCAAAAATGGGATTAGCATTAAATCGACTTGTACGTGAAGGTGAAATTTCTGCGCCGATTGTTATTGGCCGTGACCATTTGGACTCCGGTTCAGTAGCAAGTCCAAATCGTGAAACAGAAGGTATGCAAGACGGTTCAGATGCTGTTGGCGATTGGGCTATATTAAACGCATTAATTAATACTGCAGCAGGTGGTTCTTGGATATCCTTCCATCATGGTGGCGGCGTAGGCATGGGCTATTCATTACACGCTGGTATGGTTGTTGTCGCTGATGGTTCAGAACGCGCGGACAAACGTTTAGGTCGTGTATTGACTACAGATCCGGGTATGGGAGTAGTAAGGCATGCAGATGCTGGTTATGAATCAGCTATTGAAGTAGCTAAAGAAAAAGGGATTCACATTCCAATGATTACGGGTAAAGGAGATATAAAATGAACGACTTAATCATTCAAAATATTAAACAATTAATTTTGCCGAAATCTACAGAAAGACCTTTAAAAGGTAAAGAATTAAACGACTTGAAAATCATTGAAAATGGCACAGTGGTGATTAAAGATGGCAAAGTCATTTACTCAGGCGAACATACTGAAGCATATCAAGCGACTGACACAATTGACGCCACTGGAAAAGTGGTTTCACCTGCACTAGTAGAAGCGCACACACATCTTGTACATGGTGGTTCTAGGGAACATGAAATGTCACTGAAGCGTCAAGGGGTTTCTTATTTAGAGATTCTTGAACAAGGCGGCGGCATACTTTCTACCGTAGAAGCAACACGCAAAGCAACGGAAGATGAACTTTTTGAAAAAGCTGAAAAAAATTTACTAACTATGATACAACATGGCGTCTTAGCTGTAGAAAGTAAAAGTGGTTATGGTTTAGATAAAGAAAATGAATTGAAACAATTACGTGTGTCCAATCGATTAGCAGAAAAATATAATTTAGATATGAAACATACATTTCTTGGCCCCCATGCGGTGCCAAAAGACGCTAAATCTAACCAAGCCTTTTTACAAGAAATGATAGATTTATTACCAGAAGTTAAAGCATATGCAGATTTTGCAGATATATTTTGCGAAACCGGAGTGTTTACTGTAGAAGAGTCTAAAACTTACATGGAAGCAGCTAAAAAACAAGGTTTTGATGTTAAAATACATGCTGATGAAATCGACCCTTTAGGTGGTTTAGAACTTGCAATTGAAGAAAATGCGATTTCCGCAGATCATTTAGTTGCTTCTAGCGCGGAAGGTAAAGCGAAACTTAAAAATAGCGATACGGTGGCAGTGTTACTACCAGGGACAACTTTTTATTTAGGTAAGGAAACATATGCCGATGCAAGAGGTATGTTAGATAACAATGGTGCCATTGCTATAGCTACAGACTTTAATCCAGGCAGTTGTGTGACAAATAATTTACAGTTGGTCATGTCAATTGCAGCGTTAAAATTAAAATTATCTCCAAATGAAATTTGGAATGCAGTGACAGTGAATGCAGCTAAAGCTATTGATGTTGAGGCAGGTACAATAAACAAAGGTGATAAAGCAAATATTGTTATTTGGGATGCCCCTAATCATGAATATATTCCTTACCATTATGGTATCAATCATGCCGAAAAAGTAATCAAGGATGGGGAAATACTTTTTGATAATCAAATTAAAATTTAAAAAATAAAAGCGAGTTAATGATGCAGAGCGAGAAGATAAAATCAAATGAAGCAGTTTGATTTTTCTCTCGCTTTTTTCTATTAAATTTATTTAAGTTTTGTGTGCTTATTTTGACTATTTGCAACAAATGATTCTGAGAAATTAAATTGAAAAAATATTTTGACAATTATGATATTATAGTCATTAAAGGGGTTGGGGGTGACTTGAGTCGTGACTAAAATTGGATATATTGACCAATGGAAAGGTAATATCATTCAAAATATGCTGACAGGCATTTTACTTGGACTGGCGTTGCTTCCTGGCGCAATCGCATTTTCTTTTATAGCAGGCGTAAATCCTACTATTGGGATGTTGAGTACTGGGTTAATGATGCTTGTGATCAGTATTACTGGTAATAGAACATTAATGGTTTCAGCTCCAAGTAGCGGTGTTTCTTTAGTAGTGGCGCCTTTAGCAGCAAGTCATGGTATGCAAGCAGTTATTTTAGCAACATTATTTATGGGAATGATTCAAATGATATGTGGTATGTGTCATATTAATAAGTTGCTAAATTTTATACCCACGGGTGTGACTATAGGATTTATGAATGCCTTAGGTATATTAATATTTACTTCACAATTAGAGCATATTTTAGGTATTTCATTAGCAACCTATATAGTTGCGCTGATCTCTTTTATGATGATTTGGTTGGGTAACCAATATATTAGGCTGATACCTGCCCCTTTAATAGCCATTATTGTTTTAACCGTATTTGCTTGGCTACTAAACCCCAATATCGAATATGTATATGATTTAACGCCAATACATAGTAAGATACCAATGCCGGAGATTCCACATGAAATATTCGACATGAGTTTTATTTTAATAAGCATGCTATACGGTTTAATGATGGCTGTTGTAGCTATCGTCCAAAATACATTAACTGCACGTATTATGGACGGAGTTACAGATACGCCTAGTGATAAAAATAAAGAAACCATAGGCCAAGGTATCGCCAATTTTATAGTTGGTTTGTTTGGCGGTTATGGAGGTAGTGCACTTGTCGGACAATCTCGATTTAATGTAACCATGGGCGCAAATTCTAGGATGTCTACTTTGATTACCGGTAGCTTTTTATTGGTAAGTTTATTTGTTTTCGGCGAAATTATTGGACATATCCCCATGGCAGTATTAGCTACGGTACTGATTACAATTTCATTAAATACTTTTGATCGACGCACGCTACCTTTTATAAAAAAAGCACCGCTAGTACATGGCTTGATGGTGTTGTTAACGATGGTATTTATTTTAATTTCAAATAATTTAGCCATAGGTGTTGTCATTGTAACACTACTGTATTATTTATATAACCGATTTAAAAACAAGAAAGGACGTGACGCATAATGCCACAATATGAAGATTACGTAAAATGGAGACGCACATTTCATCAGTTCCCAGAACTGTCAGATAATGAGTACGAAACGACTAAGAGATTGAAACGTATTTTAGAATCTTATGAAATAAAAATATTAGATCTACCTTTGGAAACAGGCTTAATCGCTGAAGTTGGCCAAGGAGATACATTTGTAGCAGTGAGGTCCGATATAGATGCTTTACCAATTAATGAAGAAGTTATGCATGAGTTCACCTCCACGAATGAAGGTATTATGCATGCTTGTGGTCATGACATTCATATGGCGAGTATTTTAGCTGTAGCAACAAGATTAAAAGAGATAGAAGATCAATTAAAAGGACGCGTTCGTTTTATCTTCCAACCTGCTGAAGAATTAGGACATGGCGCTGTGAAATTAGCAGAAACGGGGGCGCTTGATGGTGTGAAAGCAGTACTTGGCTACCATAATTATCCGACTTTAAACATTGGAGACTTTGCGGTGAAACCTGGTGCAGTGACATCATCTGTCGATCGTTTCGAATTTAAGATTAAAGGTAAAGGCGCACATGCTGCCAAACCTGAACAAGGAAATGATCCAATCATTGTTTTAGGACAGTTAATCAATAGCGTTCAAACAATTGTGAGTAGGAACTTATCCGCGTTTGATAATGCAGTTGTTACAATTGGCGAAGTTTCTTGTGGTAATACGTGGAATGTGATTGCAGATCAAGCTTATGTACAAGGAACAGTGCGTAGTTTTGATGAGCAAGTGCGTTCATTTATTGAACAGCGTTTAAGCGCTATTGGTAAAGGGCTGTCTGAAGTATTTGGCGTTGAAATTGAGACCACATACTTCCGATTACCAGGTGCTGTGATGAATGACGAAAAGTTAACTGATGACGCAGTGAATGTTGCAAAACAGGTTGGTTATAACGTGAATCTGATGGAACAACCATTAACAATTGGCGAAGATTTCTCAGGTTTTTCAAGTCAATATCCAAGTGTGTTTGTGTTTATTGGCTCAAATAGTGCGTATGACTTACATCATCCAAAATATGATCCAGATGAACGTATTTTAGAAAAAGTACCTGATTATTTTGTGACCTTTGTTCAAAAATTATTGAATGAGTCTTAGATTTAAAAATATGTGTTAAATACTGTTAAACTTGGGTAAAGCATATTTATAATCATTATCTTTTAAGGAGTGTTATAAATGGCAGCGCAAGATCCTAGAACGAAATACTCAAATGCAGATTTTCCTCAACAAGAGCAACCGATTCCTGGTTTACAAAAAGAATTGAATCCAAAACCAGATTGTGGCGAAACATCTTATACTGGTCACGGCAGATTGAAAAATTACAAGATGTTAGTGACAGGTGGAGATTCAGCTATTGGAAGAGCAGCAGCTATTGCTTATGCTAAAGAAGGCGCTGATGTTGCGATTAATTATCTTCCAGCTGAACAAGTGGATGCTGAAGAAGTGCAACAAGTTATAGAAGAAGCGGGTAGAAAAGCTGTCTTGATTCCTGGAGATATTCGTAATGAGCAATTTAATTATGACTTAGTTGAGCAAGCATATGCACAGCTAGGCGGCTTAGATAATGTTACACTCGTAGCAGGTCATCAGCAGTACAGAGATAGTATCAAAGCATTTGATACAGCTTCCTTTACTGATACGTTTGAGACGAATGTTTACCCTATATTTTGGACTGTCCAAAAGGCGATAGATTACCTTGAGTCAGGAGCAACTATTACGACAACGTCATCAGTTCAAGGTTATAACCCAAGTCCAATTTTACATGATTACGCGGCTTCAAAAGCAGCAATTATTTCATTGACTAAAAGTTTATCAGAAGAGCTTGGCGCAAAAGGCATACGTGTCAATTGTGTAGCGCCAGGACCATTTTGGTCACCGCTTCAAATTTCGGGTGGACAACCACAATCAAAAATCCCAACATTTGGACAAAAAGAAGTGTTAGGCAGAGCGGGGCAACCCGTAGAATTATCAGGCGTCTACGTCCATTTAGCTGCTGAAGAATCAAGTTATACAACAGGCCAAGTTTATGGTGTTACAGGCGGCACCCAATTAGATTAATTCAATGACAAGATGGCTATTTCAAAGTGTAGAAAGTTTTAAAATACTTACTCGAGCTATACACTTTTTGTTATAGCCGTTTTTTATTTATGAAAGGTAAGGCGAATTTTATGAAACATTTAAAAACAAGTGATTTGTCAAAAAAACAAAATTATAAATTATTGAGTGGGAGTATTATACCTAGACCTATTGCTTTTGTTACTTCACAAGATCGAGACGGTAACTTAAATGCGGCGCCGTTTAGTTTCTTTAATGTGGTAAGTAGCGCCCCGCCAATGGTGATGATTTCAACAGGTCGTTTCGGTGGTAAACGAAAAGATACCTCACTGAATATCGAAGAAATGGGAAGCTTTGTTGTACATATAACGGATGAGACAACAGTAGAACAAGTCAATCGTACAGCAGCACCAATCAATCGACAAGACAATGAATTAGAAAGAACAGAATTATCACTTGTTGAATCGGAACTTATACCTATCCCTGGTATTGAACAATCTAAGATCCGTATGGAATGTAAGCTTGAAAGTCTGATTCCGTTAGGAGATACAGAAGAAGGTTCAGATTTAATTATTGGTGAAGTAGTGATGTTTCATATTGATGAAGATGTCTATTTTGAAGATAGTAAAATAGATAGTGAAGCACTAAACGCAGTCTGTCGCTTAGCAGGTAATGATTATGCTTCTATAGGAGACACATTCACAATCGTTAGACCAACTGAATAATGACTAATAAACATATTATTTTAATGTTGAAAGTATACAATTGACGAAGTATTATTAATAGTGTACTGTAATACAATGAATAAAATAACTTATCAAGAGAAGTGGAGGGACTGGCCCTTTGAAACTTCGGCAACATGATGACGCGTGTGCCAATTCCAGTAGCCTAATATGTGCTAGAAGATAAGATGAAGATGTAATGACTTACTCTTTTCTTCTATAAGAAAAGAGTTTTTTTATTGTAGGTATATATTAAAGAATAATATGAGATTTATTATCATAGTAATTACTAAAGAAAGTTGGTTTTGTATGACGGAGACAAAAAAAGGGAACGCATGGGCGCTTGTACCTTTAATTATATTTGTTGGGATATTTTTAGGTGTAGGACTTATTACAGGTGACTTTTCAATTATGCCTTTAAATGTAGCTATAGTAGTAGCTTCAATTATCGGTTTATTAATGAATAGAAAAGAAACTTTTCAAAAAAAGGTAGATGTATTTACCAAAGGCGCAGGACACTCAAACATTATTTTAATGATGTTAATATTCTTGCTTGCAGGTGCATTTTCTCAGACGACAGAAGATATGGGTGGTGTTACGTCTACTGTTAATTTAGGTCTGTCGTTTATTCCTGAAAATTTAATTATAGTAGGTTTATTTATTATATGTATGTTTGTTTCTTTATCGATGGGCACTTCTGTTGGTACTGTGGCAGCAATTGCACCGGTTGGTTTTGGTTTGAGTCAAGCGACAGATGTATCTGCTGCATTAACTATGGCTACAGTAGTCGGTGGTGCGATGTTCGGCGATAATTTATCTATGATTTCTGATACAACCATTGCTGCTGTTCGTACTCAAAAGACGAAAATGAGCGACAAATTTAAAGTGAATATCAAAATTGTATTACCTGGTGCTATATTTACAATGATTGTGCTTTGGTTTTTAACACATAGTGCCCAAATAGACGCTACTAAAGCATATGATTATAACTTTATTAAAGTGATTCCATACATTTTAGTATTAATATTAGCACTTGCAGGAATTAACGTTATTATTGTGTTGATTGGCGGCACGGTCTTGTCTGCAATTATAGGGCTTGTTGATGGTTCTTTCAGTTGGTCAGGATTACTTAGCTCTGTATCTAAAGGGATTATTGGCATGGAAGATATCGCTATTATCGCATTACTCATTGGTGGCCTCGTAGCCTTGATTCAACATAATGGTGGCATAACGTGGCTATTAAATTTTGTGCGTAATAGAGTAAAATCTAAACGTGGTGCAGAATTAGGTATTGCAGGATTAGTAAGTGCTGCTGATATTTCAACTGCAAATAACACTATTTCTATATTAATGGCGGGGCCATTAGCTAAGAATATAGCAGATGAATATGATATTGATTCTAGAAAGTCTGCAAGTATTTTAGATATATTTGCAAGTTGTTTTCAAGGGTTATTACCATATAGCCCACAAGTTATAGCTGCAGCCGGTGTTGCATCCATTTCACCAATCGCTTTGGCACCGTATGCCATTTATCCTATCATTTTAGGTGTTTGTGGATTGATTGCTATTTTCTTCAGAATACCAAAATTAAATAAATAATAATATGGGGGGCGTCAGGTTTAAATTTAAGCAGAGACTGATGGCCCTCCCTTTTTCTTATATAAGCATATGAGTTGTGAGATAATATACTAAGAAACGCATATACGAAACATAAAAAGCGTGAAAATTTTGACGTTTACTGACTATTAACGATAAAATATATAAGTTGTCAGTTTTATAGTGAAAATAAAGTATAGTGAGATTTCTTGGTATTATTGTTTAGAAGTCTAGTATAATAAGTTAGAATAGTATGAAGAGTGAAAGTAGGTGAACAATCGTGGGTAGATATAATGTAGAAAATGAATATGTGGAGATTCAGTTGGAACGACTTTTTAAAGTTGAACCTGAATTAGTATATCAAGCGTGGACAGATCAACGTTTTCTAAAGCAATGGTTTATGACAACAGAACGAACTAATAAATCTATAGACGTTAATGCTGAACAAAATAGTAGTTATGAAATTGTTGATGTTCGTAAAGGTAAAGAAAATGTAGTAAGAGGTTCCTATGTTACATTAGATACTAATGCATATATTGTTATGACAATTGGCATGCCTGAGTTGAGTGACTCTGAAGATACAATTGAAATTGAGATATTTGAAAGAGAACCAGGTATTACACAAATGATATTTAGTTATACTGCTTATATACCTAGAGAACGCAGATTAACATCTTTAGAGTACAAACAAAAGAAAAAGGAATACCATGATTCCACTGCGCATGGTTTTGAAATGCTATTTGATAAGCTCCAAACTACTTTAGAAGAACATGAAGAAGAAGCTTAAGTATGTAGCCATTACAATTTAATTAATAAAAACGTATAAATAAAAAGACTTGCAGGCATTTTGAGGGAACGGCTGTAAGTCTTTTTTTATAATTTCATTTTAAGTATTAAGGTGTTTCTTCTCTTTACGTTCGTTAAATTTACGTAAAAGTGTCTCGAAAAAGATATGGTAACTAATAAAACTAGAATAGTCGATTCCATCTGTTAAGTAAAACGTATTACTAGATACATAAATATTATAATTTGCTTTTTGGGCTAACGTGTTATCTTTTAGTGTTGTTATAGAAATAAAATATTTTTGGCGTAGTTGTAGTAAATTGGTTATATCAGTTAATTGTATCGATTCTCCGGATAACGAAATAATAAAGAACAAATCGCTATCTGAAGCTTTATTTAAAACCATTTTAAATTCATGTACATCATGTAATACAATAATATTTTTATGTATCGTTAATAAAATCCTTTGTGCTTCTTTCGCTACATTCATCTGGGCTAAACCCGTCCCATATAAATATATTGTTTCTGCTTCGTATATTTTATCAGTAACAAGATTATAGTCGACGCGTTCTAAATAAGTGAATGTATTTTCTATTTCTTGTTTGAAAGCATCCATCGAATCAGAGGACAATTGATGTACTTGTTCTGTTTCGAATTTCAAGTAAGATTTAAAGTCACTGTATCCATCAAACCCTAACTTGCGAGTGAAACGATGGATACTTGCGTTTGACGCATGGGTGAAGGTAGCTAGCTCTTGAATTTTCATTGATTTGCACTCTGGTATATGCGTATTGATAAAATGAGCGATTTGTAAGTCATTTTCATTTAATTTACTAAAGTTATTATTAATACGTTCATCTAAAAGCAAAATAGTCACCTCAGGCTTTCTGAAAAAATTTTCAGGTCGTGAAAATATAATCTTATTGTACAAAATGGTTCGTAATAGCGTCAAACCATTGTTTTAATGTAAGCGTTTACTTTAATATAAGATATAAATTGATGCTAACGATTTTAGAACAATCTGTAATATTGATTAGTTACGCATAAAAGAGTTAAAAAAGGAGGGTTTCTTCATGAACGCAATAAAGAGATTCGGGAGCGCCATGATTGTACCTGTTTTAATGTTCGCATTCTTTGGTATTGTGCTTGGATTAGCAACATTGTTTAAAAATCCTTCTATTATGGGGAATATAGCAGAAGATGGAACAACATGGTTCAAAATATGGTCTGTCATTGAATCTGGTGGTTGGACAATATTTAATCATATGGAAGTAGTGTTTGTGGTGGGATTACCTTTATCTTTAGCTAAAAAAGCACCAGGGCATGCTGCATTAGCAGCTTTAATGGGCTATTTAATGTTTAACACATTTATCAACGCCATACTTACACAATGGCCGCATACTTTCGGAGCTAATTTAGAAAAGGGTGTAGAAAATGTAACAGGATTAAAAGCCATTGCAGGAATAGAAACCTTAGATACAAATATCTTAGGTGGTATTATTATTTCTAGTATTGTGACATGGATACATAATAGATTTTATAGTAGAAAATTGCCTGAAATGTTAGGTGTGTTCCAAGGCTTAACGTTTGTAGTAACAATTTCATTTTTTGTAATGTTACCTGTAGCTTTAATTACTTGTATCGTTTGGCCGACAGTTCAAAGCGGCATCTCTTCTCTACAAGGATTTATTATTGGGTCTGGCTATATAGGTGTTTGGTTGTATCATTTCCTTGAAAGAGTGTTGATACCCACTGGTTTACATCATTTTATTTATGCTCCGATTGAAGTGGGGCCAGTAGTTGTAAACCATGGTTTAAAAGCAGAATGGTTTGAACATGTGAATGCATTTGCTAAAAGCAAAACACCTTTAAAAGAATTATTCCCATATGGATTTATGTTACAAGGTAATGGGAAAGTCTTTGGTTCAGTAGGTATCGCTTTAGCAATGTATGCAACTACGCCGAAAGAAAACAGAAAGAAAATCGCAGCATTACTTATTCCAGCAACATTAACTGCTACCGTTGTAGGTATTACTGAACCACTAGAATTTACATTTTTATTTATTGCACCGTATTTATTTGTATTACATGCGTTATTATCAGCCACAATGGATACATTAATGTATGGGTTTGGTTTAGTAGGAAATTTTGGTGGCGGATTATTAGATTTCTTTGCAACGAACTGGATACCTTTAGCGCAAAACTATTGGTTAACTTATGTGATTCAAGTTGCTATCGGGCTAGGATTTACTGCAATTTATTTCCTCTTGTTTAGATTTTTAATATTAAAATTTGATATTCCACTTCCAGGACGTAAAAAGGAAGAAAAGGATATGAAATTATATAGTAAAAATGATTATAGAAGTAAAAAAGGAGATACAAATGATGTTAAAAATAAAGAGACAGGCAATGAGTTCGAAGGGAAAGCTATCTATTATCTAGAAGGATTGGGTGGTAAAGAAAACATTAAAGATGTTACAAATTGTACAACGCGGCTGAGATTAACGGTAAAAGACGTAGAGAAAGTTGAAGATAGTGAATACTTTACTTATAAGCAAATGGCACACGGATTAGTAAAAAGCGGTAAAAATGTGCAAGTTGTTGTAGGTATGTCTGTACCACAAATTAGAGAAGCATTTGAAAAGTTGGTGTTTGAGGAAAATCAATGAATAAAAAAAAGAGGTAGGATAAAAAACTGTTTTTTAGAGATTTCTATCCTGCCTCTTTATAAATTACTTTGAGTATGATTTCTGTCGTAGTTTAGCATATTATATTATTAAGTTTAAATTACTTCTAAGAAATTCTAGTTTTATGCATCAACCGCGGTTGGTATGTTGCACTATAGATGTCAATATTGTGTGTAGCGATAGCATGGATTAATTTAGCGAAAACGGTAGGTGAACAAGAAACATTGATGGTATTACGATTGAAGGTATAAACGATAGTTTCTTTTTGATTGATTAAATTCATGATATCGATAACTTTATCTTTAATGAATGCGTCATGAAGGCCGTCAACAGCAAGTTCAAAACGTTTAGATGATAATAACAAATGATCTAGATCGATGAGTTCATGTGAGTGATTACTTTCTAGTATTTGATAGATTAAATAATTATGGAAACTGAGAAAACTTACTAAATAAGGTAATTGTTGCTTTGATAAATTAACTTCTAAAGCAAACAAATTATTTTTTTTGAAAATAGCAAACTTAAATGATTCACAAAAGTGAATTTGCTTGCAAAGTCTAATTAAATTTTTGCGAATGGCACGTTTATTCAAACCACTGATGTTCAACACAAACGTTTCAGTTTTATCTAAAAACATATTATACCTCCGTATCTATGTAAAGTGACAAGTGCGTATTAAACCTAATATATTATTGTCCTTAAAAATTATACATGTTTTAAATTCTATTAAATTGTACCACTCTTTTTCGAAGAAGACACTAGGTCTTTAGAACGAAGTGTTCATTTTCTTTATATTTTTATATAATCAGATTGCGAATATTTTGAAAATTCTGTTGTTTAGGATTTTAAAGTATGGTACATTTTTCTTTATTAATACATAAAGGGAAGTGTTTCTAGATGTTATCAAAAGTGAGTAAGTTTGCAACGAACACATTCTTGGTATGGATGCTCATTGCAGCGATTATTGGGTTTATATTCCCAATGCAACTTGCTACTTTAAGTAGTTGGGTACCTTATTTATTAGGAATTGTAATGTTAGGCATGGGGTTAACGATAGACCCTAAAGATTTCAAAATCGTATTCCAAGCACCACGTTCAGTGATTATAGGCGTTGTACTTCAATATACAATTATGCCTTTAACTGCATTTTTAATTGCTAAATTATTTCATTTGCCACCAGAAGTAGCTATAGGTGTCATTTTAGTCGGATGTTGTCCTGGTGGAACATCTAGTAATGTGATGAGTTATTTGGCAAATGCGAATGTTGCTCTATCAGTGGCTATCACGAGTGTTTCTACATTGTTAGCGCCATTTTTGACGCCAGCTTTAATATATTTATTTGCGCATGAATGGCTACAGGTTTCATTTTTAAGTATGTTTTGGTCAGTTGTTCAAGTTATTTTAATACCTATTATTATTGGCTTTATACTTCAAAAAATATTTAAAAAATTCGCGGATAAAACTGCGACAGCTTTACCAATTGTATCAGTGGTAGCTATTTCATTAATACTCGCATCAGTGGTTGGCGGGAGTAAAACGCAAATATTAGAAACTGGTTTGCTTATATTTGCTGTTGTTATCTTGCATAATATCGTTGGTTATACGCTTGGTTATACATTGGCAAAAATTATGAAATTAGATCGTCCAGATAAAAAAGCTGTATCGATAGAAGTAGGTATGCAAAATTCTGGTCTTGCGGTTTCTCTTGCAACGGTACATTTTAGCCCATTATCTGCGGTGCCAGGGGCCGTATTTAGCTTAATACATAATATTACAGGTCCAATACTTGCAAAATATTGGAATAAAAGGTGAACACAATGTTGACATAAGTAATTGTAATATATGTATTATAAAAAGAGGTAATCATTTAAAATAAATCAATATTACATTTACGGTTTGAAATCGGCATGGGATGTTTGAAATGATGACAAACTTAAAGTTATGATTTTTGAATTATCGTTTTGCATATTTTAGTGTGACTCTAGCACGTCAATCATGTTTCAACCCTGGATGTGATATTGATAGTAGATGGCTAGAATGATAATTAACAACGTTTGTGCATGTGTTTTAGCTCACGTTCATCTACTTGATTCTATTAGTGATTAATACTGGCGCTTTAGCTGTGGACCTCTTTTTTAGTTATCATTGTCAGGGTGGGATAACGAAATCATTTTATAAAATGATTTCTGTCTCACTCTCTTTTTTGATTTCAATAATATAAAACGTGACCTTACACAGTAGTAAATATGATACACTTACAATAATATGAACTTATATATTTTGGGAGGAAAATGTATGTATAGAGCGGTTGTATTTGATTTTGACGGCACAGTGGTAGACACAGAAAAACATTTATTCGAGATTATAAATAAACATTTAAACTATTATGGTTTACAGGAAGTGACATTTGATTTTTATCGACAATCAATTGGTGGGCTTGCTTCAGCATTGCACCAGCATTTAGAAGCACAACTTGGCAAAGCACGCAAAGAAGCCATATATAAAGAACATAATGAAACAAGTGCAAATTTACCTATGGTTAAGCATATTAAGCAACTAATGGAATACTGTAAAAAGCGTCATATTCCTATGGCTATTGCTACAAGTAGTTTTAGAAATGATATTCAACCGACATTTGACAGATTGGGATTAGATACGTATATCGATGTAGTAGTTGGACGTGAGGACGTAGAAGAAATCAAACCGAGTCCTGATTTATACTTAACAGCGGTTCAAAGATTAAATTATAATCCGGTTAATTGCCTAGCAATAGAAGATTCAGTCAATGGTGCTACTGCAGCTGTAAATGCAGGATTAGATGTGATTGTGAATACAAACGAAATGACAGAACAACAAGATTTTAGCCACGTTTCATATGTTGGTAAAGATTTAACCGGCACAGAAATTATCGAAAACTATTTTGAAAAAAGTAGAGGCTAATGAAATATGAATGGTTATTTAATTTTATTTTTCTTAGGCGGTCCTATTGTTCTAGCTATCGGCAATTTAGTGCTTGGTCCTATTTTTAATAAAAAAGTGCCTTTGAAAATTCAATTTAAATCGTTTATGGTTGGAAGCTTCATTTATTTACTGGGCGCGTTCGTATTATATTATTTAGTATTACAAGATCAATTTTAATAAATTAAAACCCCTGATTTGAACACTTGGATGAAAAAATGTTCAGATCAGGGGTTTATTATAAACTATGAATAGAGGAAACGATCGTGTTCCCTAAAGATAAGTATTATTTTAAGAATTGAAATATAAGCGTTACAACAACTAAAACAAGCAGAATAGCGTCAATACCTACCATAATTGCAAAACGTGGATTCTTTTCGCCTGTAGCTTTCGATTTTTTAACAGCTTTTAAATTAGGGATTAGACTTACAATTAATAAAACAACAACAACAATACCTATAAAAATACTCATGACTGATCACCACCATTTTTATTTTTTTCTGCAAATTCCCAAATATAACCAGCTATTATACCGATGATGAGTCCAACTATAATGCCTATTTTAAGTGCAGAAAACATGGCGCTAATAATAATTGCAATTAGTAATGAGATAGGAAGCGTGATTCCAAATTTATATTTTCGTTCTGGTGAGTTCACAATGGCAAAAATAAAATAATACAAGATACCAAATACGACTATGGTAAGCAGACTTCTTAAAATTAATGGGCCTGCAGAAGGATCATTACTACTAAAATAATTAATTAAGAAAAACAACACACCAAAGATAATTGCAACTGTGATTGTTCGCTTCAATAGATGTTTATTCATATTGAACTCCTTTTTAATAAAATCTATTGAGCATTATACCATATAAAGTAAGGTAACTATAATTTCATCTATTGTAAATTATACCAATGTAATCAAAATAATATTCAATATTTGGCATGCTTTTTATCTCCATGATATTGATGGTGGTCATTTAAATAAGCGTAGAATAAACCAATCACTAAGCCGCCGCCTATGTAATTACCAATACCAGCGCCAATCAGGTTAATGGCAGCTGGAATAATTGAGAAAATGTCACTTTGATAAACTATCCCACCGGCAAAAAGTACTGTATTATATACGACGTGTTCATAACCCATAAATGCAAAAATGGAGACACCAAACATCATGACAAACATTTTTGCTAAAACATCATCAATTTGCATAGCGATGACCAATGAAATATTAATAAAAAAATTAGCAAAAATACCTTTAATCATAATTGCTATAAAACCTGCGGATAATGTCTTATGATCAATCGTACTTTCTAGCTGTTGCATCATTGCAGGTGTCATAACATCTGAAGCTCGAATTAATAAAAAGAATATAAATCCGCCTAAAGCATTGCCAATAAAGCACATTATAAATATTTTCAAGACACGCATAGGGGTGATAACGCGATAATAGAGACCGACTGTAAAATACATAAAATTACTAGTTAAAAGTTCAGAATTTGTGAAAAGTATGAGCACTAATGCAAAGCTAAATGCAATAGCAGCTATTAAATTAGTTAAACCCACAGAAACACTAGGTGTTAAGGCAGCTTTAATAAGTAATACAAACACTGTGATGACACCTAAGATAAACCCTGCCATAATCGCACGCAATAAGTATCGTTTTAAATAAAAGCTTTGTAAAATATCTTTGGCTCGAATTGTTTCTACCACATGATGCACCCATGCTTTACCATAAAAAACTTTATCCCATTTAATATTTTTCTCGTTCAAAACCTTAACCTCACTTTCCGTTAATTAAAGATAGTATACTATGATATAACGCATTTGTGAAATAAATCACAAATTATTTTTGGTTTTATATAACAGGATATAGAGGAGTGAGACAAAAATCATCTTTTTCTAAAAGAGATTTAGTCTCCTTATATAGGTAAATCACACTACCAAAGAGATATTCATTTAAACGAATGACTTAAGCTTGCCGCATGCATAAGTGTTACTAAGGTTAAGCAGATTATATGAACTTGTGGCTGTACCTAAGTATCACTTTCTACTTTTTATACCAGTGATATACTGACTATAAGATGCGTTAGGGCGAAACTTAAGTATAAGGTCCCAGATGTATAAATCGAAGCAAAAATGACATTGCTTTTTACTATTAAATAAACTATAATGATAGCGTTGATGTAAGGGCTTACATTAACAAAAATAATTATTTAAATTTTTTGAATTTATAGTATAATAGCGACATAATAAGTGATTTGCTTTCACTTATATTTGAATGAGATGGGGTTTGAATGATGAATGAGACTAATGAATTACAAAGGGGACTAGGTGCACGTCAAATGAGAATGATTGCACTTGGCGGTACGATTGGTGTAGGTCTTTTTATGGGAGCGACCAGTACGATTAAATGGACTGGGCCTTCAGTTATATTTGCATATTTAATTGCGGGCTTATTTTTATTTTTAGTAATGAGAGCTATGGGAGAAATGGTATATTTACATCCAACTTCTGGTTCTTTCGCAAATTTTGCAAGTGATTACATAAACCCAGTTACAGGCTATTTAACAGCATGGAGTAATATTTTCCAGTGGGTTGTAGTAGGTATGAGTGAGGTAATTGCTGTCGGAGAATATATGAATTATTGGTTCCCTGATTTGCCTCAATGGATCCCAGGTATTATTGTAGTACTTTTATTAGCGGGAGCTAATATGGTATCAGTCAAAGCATTTGGAGAATTTGAATTTTGGTTTGCCATGATTAAAGTAGTAACAATTATCTTAATGATTATCGCTGGTTTTGGATTGATTTTCTTTGGAATTGGTAATGGTGGAGAAGCTATTGGGCTTTCTAACTTATGGGCTCATGGTGGATTTATGCCTAACGGTTGGATTGGTTTCTTCTTTGCCCTTTCAATTGTAATTGGTTCGTATCAAGGTGTTGAATTAATTGGTATTACAGCAGGAGAAACCAAAGACCCACAAAAGAATATTAAAAGTGCGGTTAACGGTGTCATTTGGCGTATATTAATTTTTTATATAGGTGCTATCTTTGTAATTGTAACTGTATACCCTTGGAACGAATTAGGAAATATTGGAAGTCCATTTGTTGCGACATTTGCAAAAGTAGGTATTACATTTGCTGCAGGACTTATTAACTTTGTCGTACTAACTGCAGCAATGTCAGGATGTAATTCTGGTATATTTAGTGCTAGTCGTATGACATTGAACTTATCTCAAAGAGGTATGCTACCTAAAAGCTTTAGTAAAGTTATGAAAAATGGTGTTCCAGTTTGGACAGTAACTGCAATTGCAGTTGGCATATTAATTGGTGCATTATTAAACGTTATTTTACCATTATTTATTAAAGGTGCAGACAGCATCTTTGTTTATGTATATAGTGCATCTATTTTGCCAGGTATGGTGCCATGGTTTATGATTTTAATCAGTCACTTAAGATTTAGAAAAAATCATCCTGAAGAGATAAAGGATCATCCGTTTAAAATGCCTGGTGGAGCAGTAACGAATTATATTACGATGGCTTTCTTTATCATGGTGCTCATTGGCATGTTATTTAATAAAGAAACAGTAGTTTCAGTTATTATTGGTATCGTATTTTTAGGATTTATGACACTATTTTACTATATGAAAGGCTACCATAAATTAAGTGACGATAAGCAACTTTAAGCAATAAGATAATTGCATACTATAATAACATTTTCAGCTGTTTTTCAAGTTATTACATGGCAGCTACAAATAATGAGGTCGAGGCAAAATAATGTCTCGGCCTTAAATGTTATTTAGGCAGTGAAGGTCATACAGAATAATGCATGCCTTTAAAATTTAGATTTCTATCCTAACCTTTTTATTTGTCCATGTTATGTGCTATCTAAAAAGAGTGATTTAAAGCAGGATATAAAATTGTAAATCATGAATAATTTATTTACAAAAAATTAATCTAATCGATACATTCACTCAAAACACTTGATTTACAATTAACTTGCAGGGTCATAATACATATCAGAAGGAGTTAATCATTTATGAAATTATTAAATAAGTTAGCTACTGCAACTGTAGCAAGTGTAATGATTGCAGGCGGATCATTGGGTAGTGTACAAACAACTTATGCATCTGGCCAAAAAAGCACATCAGAAGATGCTCAAAAAACGTCAGATGTCGTGTATACGGGTAATACAGAAAACCCTAAAAATGTCATCTTTTTAGTCGGTGATGGTATGGGACCTTCATATAATGCGGCTTATCGCTATTTTGTAGATAATCCAGAAACGAAAGAAATGGAGCAAACTGCGTTTGATAAATACCACGTAGGGAGTCAACGTACAAATCCAAATGATTCGAAAGAAAATGTTACAGATTCAGCTGCAGGCGCAACTGCATTTAGTTCTGGACATAAAACTTATAACGGGGCCATTGGCGTAGATGCTGATAAAAATAAAGTCAAAACTGTTTTAGAACAAGCGAAAGAAAATGGAAAATCGACTGGCCTAGTTTCTACAGCTGAAATCACAGATGCTACACCGGCTGCTTATGCTTCACATGTAGATAGCCGAGATAAAAAGAACGAAATCGCCAAACAATTTTATAATGATAAAATTAATGGAGAACACAAAGTTGATGTATTACTTGGCGGAGGCGCGGCGTATTTTGGTAAAGATAATGATAACTTAAAAAATAAATTTAAAAAAGATGGATATGATGTAGTTACTAATAAAAATGAAATGCAAAATTCAAAAAGTAAGCAAATTTTAGGGTTATTTGCAGATAATAATATGCCTTTGCAAATTGATGCACCAGATAAAAACCCTACATTAGTAGATATGACAGATAATGCTATAAGTAAATTAAAAGGAAATGATAAAGGCTTTTTCTTAATGGTTGAAGGGGCTTCTATCGATAAAGCAGGCCATCCAAATGATATAACAGGTGTGATGTCGGAAATGGAAGGATTTGAAAAAGCATTTGAATATGCAACGAACTACGCAAAGCATAATCCAGATACACTGGTTGTAGCGACAGCAGATCATTCGACAGGTGGACTGTCTATTGCTAAAGGCGAAGATTATGTATGGAACCCAGATTCAATACATAAAATGAAGCATTCTGGTAAATACATGACTGAAGAAATTGAAAAAGGTAAAAACGTCGAAAAAGTGATTAATAAAGGCTATGGTTTCGCGATTTCAAAAAATCAAATGGATGATATAAAAGAAGAAGCTAAGAAACTGAAAGACTTTAAAAAAGACAAAGATAAATATGAAGCACAATTGCAAAAAGTTCAAGATGCAGTACAAAAACCTATTAATGATAAATCACATACAGGATGGACAACTACAGGTCATACTGGAGAGGATGTAAATACGTATGCTTATGGTCCTGGCAGTGAGAAATTTAAAGGTAACATAGATAATACAGATAATGCCAAAAATATTTTTGATATCTTTCAAAGCGATGTGAAGTAGCGGTGTAATACATTATTAACATTGATTATTTTTAATAAACTTTCAAAAGCGTTTTGAAATATAAGGATAAAAGATTCGCATAAAAACGAGCCCGAGACATCAATAATGTCTCGAGCTCTTATATTATATAGACGTAGCGGATAAAGTGCGGCTTCTAAAGTAACACTTATACATGAACGCATGCTTATGTAATTCGCTTAACCTAACTGTTTTGATAATCTTCTTTGCTAGAGCGGGACAACGAAATCATTTTTGAAAACTGTGATTTCTGCCCTGCTCTCATTTTTTGTTTGAAATATTATAGATTAAAAAGTGATGCATCAATGCTTAAATTGAATTTTAGATAAATGCTTACGATAATTATCAAGTGCCATTTTAGATTGTGTAATGGAATCTAAAGAACGTTGATAATTTAACGCAATAAATCGATAATAAAGGATATCTACTGTAAATAATTGTGCAAATAAGGATGTTGTTGCAGCCATACGAAGTTCATTTTCATCTGTTTGACCATAAGTTAAAATATAATCCGAAATTTTGGCCACAGGGTTATCAGTAGAACTTGATATGGTAATAATGGGAATGTTGTAATCTGTGGCGACTTTGGCCATTGATTGCATTTCACTGTGAGTACCCTGATTCGTTACGAAAATAACACAATCTTGTTCATCGTGTGTAGCCATTGTAGTCATCAATAAATGTGTTTCTTGAATTAACCTTACATTTAGTCCGATTCGAGACAATTTTTGATATAAATCTGTAACGATTACGAGTGATGCACCATATCCAAATAAGAATATCGTACGCGCCTGTTTTAATGCGTCACATATATTGTCTATGTTGTGCTGCTCAATTTGGGATGCAACATAACTCATCGTATCTGTGGCTCTTGCAAGCATTTTTGATTTAATAACATCCACAGATTCATGATCTATTAGTTCCATCGAATTATTATTGATTGCATCTTCAGGCAAATAACGTGAAATTGTTATTTTAAGTTCTTGAAACCCTTTTTCAGTAATTTTTTTACTAAAACGCACAATCGAAGCTGTACTTGTATTGATTTCATTTGAAAGATCTTGAACAGACATGTTTATAATACGATGTGGTGCATTTAAAATAAAATCAGCAATTTTCTTTTCACTTTTTGTAAAAGTTCCATACATATTATCAATTTTATAAAGTACGTTGGTCATAGTTTAACCACCTAAGTTATCAGATTCTCTCATTGATTTTGTTGTACCTAAGAAGAAGGTGAAGAGGAAACCACCGATATAAGCAGCGATTAATCCAGCAATATAACCTAAATACATATGATCTGAAATCAAAGGTAATAACGAAATACCACTTGGCCCGATAGCAGTGGCACCAATATGTCCGATGCCGCCAATTACTGCTCCTCCGATGCCGCCACCAATGCACGCGGTAAAGAATGGTCTTCCAAGCGGTAATGTGACCCCATAAATCAAAGGTTCACCAATGCCTAGGAAACCTACAGGAAGCGCACCTTTAATCGCATTTCTTAGTGTAGTATTTTTCTTGCATCTTACCCAAAGTGCTAATGCGGCGCCCACTTGTCCTGCGCCAGCCATCGCGGCAATAGGTAGTAAATAAGTAGCACCAGATTGATTAATCATCTCAATATGAATAGGGGTAAATATATGATGTAATCCTAACATAACTAATGGTAGGAAGAAAGCACCGATTACAAAGCCGCTAAAGATACCACCGATATCTATAACGCCATTGACAACAGATACTAAACCATCAGATACGAAACCTGCTAAAGGCATAATAATAAATATAGTTAATAAACCTATTACAAACAGTGTGATTGTAGGTGTGACAATAATATCGATTGCATTCGGCACAATTTTATGTAATCTCTTTTCAACTAAACTTAATAACCAAACAGCAAAGATGACGCCGATAATCCCACCTTGCCCTGCTTGTAAAGGATCACCAGTGAAAATGTTAACAATCATATTCTCGTCAGTTAAACCAGTTAATAATGTTGTTCCTCCAATGACACCACCTAAACCTGGTGTCGCACCAAACTCTTTTGCCGCATTAATACCAGTAAATATTGCTAAATAAGCTAACATACCATCTTTAATTACATTAAAGACAGTGACAAGTTGTGTTATCCATTCTCCAGATATAACATTAGCTGCTAATAAGTTACTCAATACTGCGCCAATACCGCCAATTAAACCTGCACCAATAAACGCAGGTATTAAAGGTATAAAAATATTAGCAATTGTCTTTAATAATTTATTGAATTTACCTCGTTTTTGCTTACTTTGAAAAGCTTCTTTATTTTCTTTAGCCCTTGCTTCAGTCTCAGCTTTATAATTTCTTGAGTGGTGGGGGATCGTTTCACCTAAACGAACACCGCTTATTTCAGATATATGTGACGCTACTTTATTAACAGTGCCGGGGCCAACTACGATTTGGACACGGTCATCTTTCACAACACCTATAACGCCTTCAGTAGCTTTTAATTTATCATAATCGATTTTATTTTCATCAATCACTTTAATTCTAACGCGCGTCATACAGTTTATGACATTATCCATATTGTCTAGGCCACCGACTGCATCGACGATATTTTCCGCAAGTGTTTGCTCTTTAGACATCAGACAAACCTCCTATATATCAGTGTTTAATTTTTAATCGCTTGTTTAATGATATGATTATTATCTTCTAAACGCTTAGTTGCTTCCACTTTAGAGATGTCACACATATGCATGACAATAGCAATTTTTAGATTTTGATCTGCTGATTTATACAATTGTTGGGACTGTTGTTGTGAAATGTCACAGATATCTTGAATAATACGAATAGAACGGTCGATTAGTTTTTGATTTGTAGCTTTTACGTCTACCATAAGATTATCATAAACTTTACCTACACCGACCATCGTCACAGTGGAAATCATATTGAGTATTAGTTTTTGTGCTGTACCTGATTTTAATCTCGTAGAACCAGTTAATATTTCAGGGCCTACATTCACTTCAATTGAATTGTTTGCTACTTTACTTATTTTTGCATCAGTATTACAAGCAATTGAAATAGTGTGTGCGCCTACGTCATTCGCGTATTGTAAACCGCCTATGACGTATGGCGTATGCCCACTTGCTGCTATACCAATTACGACATCCTTCTCGTTCAGATGTATATGTTGTAAATCTTCTGCTGCTAAAGGCGCACTATCTTCTGCGCCTTCGACCGCCATAGTCATTGCTTTTTGTCCTCCTGCAATTAACCCAATCACTTCATCTGAAGAAGTATTGAAAGTTGGCACACATTCAGCAGCATCAAGTACACCTAATCTGCCACTAGTGCCCGCACCCATATAAATAATGCGTCCGCCAGCTCTGAATTGCTGGGTCGTAATTTCAATAACTTTAGTTAAATTAGGAATACTTTTTCTGATTTCTTGAGGCACTTTTTGATCTTCGTCATTCATTGTTTCAAGTATTTCTTTTATTGTCATTTCATCTAAATGCATTGTGGCGTCATTTCTAGATTCGGTTGTTAAATTGCTCATCAATTTTGCTCCCTTGTTTTAAGAATAAAGTTAAAAGTATCGTTTGGTTGCATGCAATGAATTAATGCATGTTCTGATGCAATGATTTCACCAACAACATTGACATGTTGATGGGCAGGTAAATCAGTGCGTATAATTTGTAATTCACCTTGGTAGCGATGATTCAATTTATTATCTAACGTAACGCTGCCAGTTCTTCGGTATATGGTTTGGTTAGGTTTAATGTCAAATGTACAATAATGACGTGCTTCTTGGGACCTAACAACAAGATTAGGGGCATCAGGCCTGACCGTATGTTGCTGTTGTAATATAGATGTTGCTTGTAAGTCGGATAAATTTAACGTAAAAGTAAAGTGTCTATGACATAATATACTGATTAATTGCTGCGCCGTTGTCTCATCTAGTTTAGAGTCACCGATTAAAATTTGCGTCGTCGCATTATTTAATAGTAGTTGCGCACTTTCTACAGGGTGTTTATCTCGGGTTGATTCAATTGTAGGTAACCCTTTAAAAAGAGGGCCTCGAGCGGTTGTTCCTGCGATAAATCCAAAAATAGTCGCGTTTGGATTATACTTAAGAATTAATATGTTTTGCTTATTTACAAATTGATCATCTAAACCAGTGTCAGGGCGTGGATAATAGTTATGGCAATAACATAAATAGGAAAAATCATCTAGTTGTTCATACAGTTGTCGTAGCATTGATTCGGAAAGTATACTTGCGTTCAAGCAACATTGAAAACCATGATTGATGATATCATTAATGACTTCAATAGAAGTGCTGTGGTCAATACGAATTATAAACTGCGCATGTTGATATGCTTGCAGAAACTCATAAAAAGAGTGATCCAGCAATGAAGGATTGATATCAATCATATACGTCAGATGATTGTTTGATAAATAATCTAATAGTTCTCCCAAATAGCGATATTTTGTTTTATCATCCTCCTCAGGAATTTGGACAGATGTGAAAACCGTAGTGTATCCAAAAGAGATCATTCGTGTAATATACGATTTATCAATGGGTTGTCCTAAGTAAATAGAAAAGCCATGCATTGTTATCACTCCTATATTGCTGTAATCGATTTCATTTTACAATACATGAAAAAGTATTACAATTTTAATTTGAAAAGGGTATAGTTTTTGAAATTTTATTACAAGAAGTTGCTCAACGTTTTGTGTATATCTAATAGGTGACGTTGGATGGCTTCAATGTATTTAATTGTGTTGCCGATTGTTAATTCTTCTATTGGATGATTGCTATGTTTTACAAGAAATTGGTAGTAATTATAGTGTGGGAGTGAAAATCGTTGCATTGAAACATCTGAAAATGAGGAGAGTTCTTGGCTAATAAAATGTTCAATATCAATTTTATGTTGTGCTTTTTTTCGGTTTTGAGTTACGATTGCAAATTTATAAACTTCAATTAAATTAAGTAAGTTATGAATACGTTCTTCTAATTGATGATATTCTAAGTTATACATGAAAGACATCCTTTCTAAAATTATTTATATTAAAGTAATGAACTCATTTTTATTAAATAATGAATGATGATATTATAAGCAATATAAAATGATTAGAAATTGAAGGGAGCCTATTAAAATTGGAAAGAAGGAAATACCGTTTTAAAGATATTGTGTGGAAAGATTTTTCATTGCTTGCCATTTTAATTGCAAGTATGATCGTTTTTTCACTGCTTGGTATAGTGATTGGTTTCTTGTATATAGACAATTTATCTGAAAAAATTGCATTAAAGATAAGTGTAATTGCGCAATTACTTGCCTATTTAGTGACAGCGTGTAGCTTTTATTTTTTACATATGAATGATTTTAAATATCATTTGCGCAAAAATATAAACTTTGTAAAAAATCATTACTTATTTCTTATTATAGTGACAGTAACGATGATGGTTTGTAGCACTATATATAATACAATCATGCAATACTTACCGGATGGAATTGGGTTTAGTGAAACACAAAATGAGTTAGAATTAATGGGGCTATTTGATAAGCCTGCATTTTTGCCAGTTACATTTTTATTAATAGTTATTGGTGCCCCATTAGTTGAGGAAATATGCTTTAGACATTTATTAATAGGTGAATTAGGTAAGAAATTTAATTTCATCGCTATGGGTATTGTATCAACCATTCTTTTTTCATTGATGCATGTGGTTGGCGCAGAGTCACCGTTTGAAATAGGGAGTTATTTAATATTAGCTATTGCAATGGTATATGTTTATTTGAAATCAGGTCGTAAACTTATTGCTAGTGTAAGTCTTCATATGTTGAATAATTTGATTTCATTTATCTTTACTATAATTACCTTATATACATAAGTTTTTGATTTAAAAAAATCCCAGTGAGTTGTTTAGGACTCAGTGGGATTTAAAAATTGTTGATAATTATTAATGGTTATATCTTGTGTTTTAATCGTTTTCTCAAAAGAGTAAGAGATATCATGAATATCAACAATAGGTATTTCATTTGTTTTACCGAGACCAATTTCAAAGACGACGGCTTTCCATAATCCATCTGTGCATAATAAGCCAATAAATATCACATTTTCAGTAGCGACATTGCCATTAGTGTTATATTCCATTGCCATCACATTTCGTTCTGTACAATAGATTAAAACTTCTGAAAAAATAGGTGGTAAATCGGTGTGCGTTTGCTGATCGAATTTAATATAGCGATCGAGCTTTTTAAGTGCACGTCTCATCTTTGTGTAAGGTAGATTTAAGCACTTTTTAATGATAGCATTAACCTCTTCTTTGTAAGGAAGCGTTGTGTAAGATTGACTTTCATTCAAAATCAAGAATAAAGCAGTAAGCTGATTTTCAGTTAATTCAAGTTCATAACTATTCGGTGTTTCTTGAAGTTGATAACCGCCTAATTTTCCGTGTTTTGCTAAAATTTTCACACCTTGATCTTCTAAATCTTGAATATCTCTTAAAATTGTACGTTTCGAAACATTTAAGTTTGCTGCAAGTTCAGTAGCAGTAATTTGTTTATTGTTCTGTATTGCTTGTACCAGTTTATTTTGTCTTTCGCGTTTATTCATTAGAAAGTCACCTCCCAAATGATTACATATTACATTCATTATATCACAAAAGTGACAATGACGACATTTATAAAGTTTTTTCAAAAAAAAAAATTAGAAAACGCTTACATTTTCTGAACCTTTATGTTAGTATAATATTTAGTAACAAGGGGGTAGCGAAAAGATGGCAAAGGGGTAGCTATTACATATAGTTTTGTTAACATCTTTTTCGTACGAGTTACTAAGCAAACATCTTCAATATTTATTACTTACTTTCCTTTCTATTTAGCCGACTAGCATAGCTAGTTGGCTTTATTTAGGTGATTGAAGATTTGTTCTGAAGGTTTGTTACGATAATAAAGTTTATATGATAAAATAAAACAAATTATACATATTAAATGAATATAATAAAAAATAGAGCGTAGTTTAAAGAGGAGGTTTCAAATGAATAAAGAAGCATTAACGAATATAGATGATTTAGTGAGACATTGGTTAACAACCTTAGATGATATTATTCCGCAATTAATAGAAGACATGGTTACCACAACAAAGCGTAATCGATTTGACCTTGTAACTAATGTAGATAAATTAATCCAACAAAATTTCGAAGATTTTTTGCATGAACATTTTCCGGAGCATCAACTTTTTGCTGAAGAAAAGTCAAATGAAGAAGTCAATGCTTACCAAGGCCATGTCTGGGTTATGGATCCGATTGATGGCACGACAAATTTAGTGAAGCAGCAAGAGGATTATTGTATTATATTAGGGTATTTCATAGATGGAGAACCAACGTTATCATATATTTATGATTACCCACATAGAAAACTTTATAAAGCAATTAAAGGGCAAGGTGCTTATATTAATAATCAGCCGTTATCCCAACCAGAAGACTTAAAATTAGAAGATGCGATTATTTCATTTAACACCTTAGTGATGAATGATGCCACGATTCATGAATTAAATAGTGCTTCGTTTGGCTATCGCTTTATTGGCTCATGTGGCTTAGATTCAACACGTGTATTTTTAGGTCAATTTGGCGCGCATGTGAATACAAATCCTAAACCTTGGGATATTGCTGCACAGTTTTTATTTGCAAAAGAACTAGGATTGAAAATGACAACATTAGACAATACTGATTTAGATTTTGCAAAAGCAGGGCCTTTTATTATTAGTAATAAAGCTTGTCATGATGAAGTTTTGAAGATTTTAAATGCAAATACAGGTTATCAAAAATAGTTTAAAATTTGTTTGTAAATGACTTCATTTAATGATAGGACTAAAGAACCATGTTCATTCATATTAATTACTATATAATCAGTAATTAATTATAATAAAACAGAAAATTGAATATAGAATGGAGAATGAAAAGGTGAATCGTTCTGATAAATACAGTAAAAAGAAAATGGGATTACCGACAAAAATATTTTTATGGTTCTTTGGCATACTGATTATCTTAGCAATTTTAGCAATTATTTATTTAGGATTTAAAATATTTTCTGTAGGTGGGGCAATACATAACCCGTTAGATAGAGATAAATCGTCTTTAAGAGATAAAAATGTCAATTTGAATAATGGGGATCCATTTACGATAGCTTTATTTGGTGTTGATTCAGATGCCAAGCGAGATGCTAATGGCGGGGGTCAACGTAGTGATACAATCATGGTGCTATCTATCAACCCAGATAAAAAAACAACTGAAATTGTTAGCATACCAAGAGATACGCAAGCCGATATTGTAGGTAAAGGGACAACAGAAAAAATTAATCATGCTTATGCATATGGCGGGCCTGACATGGCAGTGAAATCAGTTGAAAAATTATTAAATGTTCCAATCGATCATTATGCCACGATTGATATGGATGGCATGAAAGATATGATTGATACCGCGGGCGGTATTGAAGTTACAAGTAATGCAACTTTCTCTTATGATGGTTTTCAATTTAATGATGGGCAAAAATCGCACATGAATGGTAAGGAAGCCATGGCTTTCATTAGGAGCCGTAAAGAAGAAGGCGCTGGCGGAGATTTTGGCAGACAAGAACGTCAACAATTAGTCATACAAGGTTTAGCAAATAAGTTGACAAGTATTAGCTCAGTAACGCACTTTAATTCATTGATGAACCATGTTGAAGATAATGTTAAAACAGATTTAACTTTAGGTGAACTTAATAAAGTTAGAGGAAATTATAAAGATGCAAATGATAATGTGCATCGTCATCAATTAGAAGGACAGGGTGGTATTCAAGACGACGGTCTTTATTACTTTATACCTAGCCAAAGTTCATTAACTGAAATTGAGGCAAGCGTCAAAAATAACTTGGGCATCTGACTAAAATAAATATGTCTGATTTGATCACACAAACACCCTTCAAAGTAAACAATAAAAATACTTTGAGGGGTGTTTTTTGTCTTTTTTTATTAATTAATATTTAACACTATCAATTAATATTTAAATAAAACAGAGAGAAAATAGTAGAAAACCTTAACATTTTGATGAAATACCTATACAATGTAATTAACATTACCAAAAAAGTGTGGGGCTTTTAAGATGGAATGTTATTAAACATCTTTGAAGAATAAACATGGGCTTAACAAACATTAATAGGGGTGAAGAATATGCAGGAACATTTAATTATTACATTAGATGGTAAAGATTATCTTGTAGAACCCGGTACAAACTTACTACAATTTATTAAGTCACAAGATACTTTTGTACCCTCTATATGCTATAACGAATCGCTTGGTCCTATAGAAACTTGCGATACATGTACTGTCGAAATTGATGGCGAAATGCAGCGTGCTTGTAGTACGACAATAGATAGACCAATGATAGTAAATACACAAAATGATAATGTACAAACAAGCCAAAAAGAAGCATTAGACCGTATTTTAGAAAATCACATGCTATATTGTACAGTGTGTGATTATAACAACGGCGATTGCGAAATTCATAATACAATGGACCAATGGGGTTTAGAACACCAAACGTATGAATATAAAGAAAAACCATATGAAAAAGATTATGGTCCTTTCTATCGTTACGACCCAGACCAATGTATATTATGTGGACGTTGTGTTGAAGTTTGTCAAGACGTTCAAGTCAACGAAACACTGACAATTGATTGGGAACGTCAACAACCACGTGTTATTTGGGACAATGATACATCCATCAATGATTCATCATGTGTTGGATGCGGCCAATGTGCGACGGTATGTCCGTGTAATGCAATGATGGAAGTGAAGATGGAAGGAAATGCTGGTTATATGACAGATTTAGAGCCAGGTTCTCTTGCAGCTATGATTGATTTAACTAAAAAGGCAGAGCCAGGTTATGGTCCATTATTTGCTGTATCTGATTCAGAAGCAGCTATGCGTGAAGAGCGCATCGAGAAAACTAAAACTGTATGTACATATTGCGGTGTTGGTTGTTCTTTCGATGTATGGACAAAAGGTAGAGAAGTAATAAAAGTACAACCACAACATGAATCCCCAGCAAACAAAATTGCAACATGTATTAAAGGAAAATTTGGTTGGGATTATATTGATTCAGAAGAAAGATTAACTAAACCATTAGTACGTAAAAACAATCAATTTGAAGAAGTAGAGTGGGAAGAAGCACTAAAAGTAGTTTCTGAAAACTTTAAAAAAGTTAAAGCGTCTCATGGTTCAGATGCCTTAGCATTTATTTCTTCTTCTAAAGCAACTAACGAAGAATCTTACTTAATGCAAAAACTTGCTAGACAAGTCATTGGCACAAACAATGTAGATAATTGCTCTCGTTATTGTCAGGCACCAGCTACAAAAGGTTTATTTAGAACAGTAGGGCATGGCGGTGATTCTGGTTCAATTGATGACCTTGAGATTGCTGACATGGTTGTTTTAATTGGTACTAACACGGCTGAAGCACATCCAGTTATTGCTTCGCGTATTAAGCGAGGACATAAATTATATAACAATACGTTAAATGTATTTGATATACGTAAACATGAGATGGCAGAAAGAGCAGACAATTTCTATCAACCTAAACCAGGTACAGATTTAGTTTGGTTATCAGCTGTAACGAAATATATCATAGACAATGATTTACATGATAAAGCGTTCGTTGATGAATGGGTAAATGGTTTTGATGAATATTATAAATCATTAGCGCCATATACAATGGCGTTTGCAGAAGATACAACAGGTATTCCTAAAGAAGATTTAATAGACTTTGCACACCAAATGGTTAATGCGGAAACAGTTTCAATTGCATGGGCAATGGGTGTAACGCAACAAGATATTGGTAGTGATACATCAACTTCAATTTCCAACTTATTGTTAGCTACAGGAAATTATAGAAAACCTGGTACTGGCGCGTATCCACTACGTGGTCATAATAACGTGCAAGGTTGTAGTGACATGGGTAGTATGCCAGATCAATTCCCTGGTTACCAAGCAGTAGCGGACGATGAAATTCGCGCTAAATTTGAAAGAGAATATGGTCAATCCTTACCAAGTGTCCCTGGTAAAGATAATCACCAAATGATGGAAGGGATTCACGAAGGAGAAATTGATGCATTATATTTATACGGTGAAGATACAGGCATCGTCGATTCAAACATCAATTATGTACAAGCAGCGCTCGAAAAAGTTGGTTTCCTTGTAGTCCAAGATGAATTTTTCACTTTCACTGCTTCATACGCTGACGTTGTTTTACCAGCGAGTCCTTCATTGGAAAAAACAGGAACATTTACAAATACTGAACGTCGTATTCAACGTTTATACCAAGCATTAGAACCTAAAGGTGAATCGAAACCAGACTGGGTAATTATTCAGGAAATTGCTAAAACATTAGGATATGATTGGAATTATACGCACCCTAGCCAAATAATGGATGAAATAGCTAGATTAACACCATCATATTCAGGTGTTAATTACGATAGATTAGAAGGATACAATAGCCTTCAATGGCCTGTAGCCGAAGATGGCACAGACCAACCAACATTGTATTTAGATGGCTTTAACTTTGAAGATGGTAAAGCGAACTTCTATCCATTAACATTTGATAACTTCTTTAAAGTTAATGAAGAATATGATTTACATGTAAATAACGGTCGTTTATTGGAACATTTCCATGAAGGAAATATGACTTATAAAGTTCCAGGCATTGCATACAAAGTGCCTCATCCGTTTGTTGAGGTTTCCCCAGAATTAGCTAAAGAAAGAGATATTCACGAAGGGGCAGAAGTTAAATTAATTTCAGACAGTGGCGAGGCAGAACTTATTGCACACGTTACAGATAGAGTGAAAGGTAAAGAAATTTATATTCCATTAAATAATGACGCAATGATAAATGGTGACCAAGGCGCTATTAACTTATTGACTAACAGCGACGTGGACAAAGATACAGACACACCTTCATATAAACGTACCAGCTGTCGTATGGAAGTTAAAACACGGAGAGGTAAATCTCCATTGAATCCAACGAACTTCCGTATCAACAAACAAAGACAACCACAATACAGTGTGCGTGTTGAAGATAAGTGGAAACGTGACGACTATACTTTCCCAGGAAGTAAGGTGAATAGGTAATGGCAGAGAGAATAACGCATATTAAACGCATGCAAAAGTCAGAAGCGCAGATTAAGCAAGAAAGTTTAGCTGAAGTAACAGACGCAATTGCAGCAAATAAGGATAGTATTATGAAAGCGATTAATATTATTAGTACTTTAGATGAAGCTAAATTACTCGATGCATTATCAGGTATGGTAAAAAGCCGAGGTGTCATTGCTAATAAATTCTCAGTAGAGTTAAATAAAGAGCAATACACTGGTCTAATTACAAATATGGCTTCACTTGTCTTTTTATTGGGTGATTTAAATGTTAATGATTTAAGCCAAATGTTAAACAAAGTAAACAAGGGCTTAAGTGTGGCTAACCAAGCGAGCCCAAATCAAAAAACATCTATCACTGGCTTGATGGGCGTACTTAAAGACGATGAGATGAACCGTAGTTTAACATATATGTTAAATATGCTTAGAGGTATGTCAAGAGAGTAAAAATAATTGAATGTAGGTATAATCAAATTGGCACTCAATGTGAAATGCTCACATGAGTGCTAATTTTTTATATTAAAAATGACATACTGAAAGATAGGCAAATATGATACAATTTCAGTTAATAGAGCGATATATTTAGAATATTTTACAAGGAGTGGAAGTCTTATTAACCCAAAAATGGTAAAAACGATGGCTATCATATCTAACATATTTTTAGTTATCGGTATTATTTTTTTAATCACTTTAAATATTGTTATGGCTATTACTATGTTTGTTGTTTCATTAGCAATCAGTTTAGTGATATTCAACACTTTATTTAGACATAAAAAGGGCATGCGCATTGCTATTAATCTTTCTTTTATTATTGTGCTTGTGGCAATTGCTTTTGCTTATTTCACACTAACTAAATAAAATGTAAAATAGGGAGTTTTTTATATAATGAATGAGCGTGTTAAACAGCGAATACCATTAATACTATTGATATTAATTATAGTAATATTTGTTATTTTGTTAGTCATAAATGAAACATCTTTGTTTGAAAAACAAAAAACGCATACATTTGATGAGGCGGTAGATAAACAAGTTGGTTCTGGTACTTTAAATATGAAAGAAAAAGATGGTAAATTTCTAAAAGCTTCAACGAAAGATGTTAGTAAAGCAATGGATGTAAACAGTGATCAAGATGATTTGAACCATATGGATATCTCTGAAAAAGTATCGTTATCTGAAGATGAAGTGAATGATATTTTAAAAAGTAAGGGCGTGTTAAAAGGAAAAGGTAAAGCTTTCCTAAAAGCGCAAGATAAATATGAAGTCAACGTTTTATATTTAATAAGCCATGCCTTAGTAGAAACAGGAAATGGTAAATCTGAATTAGCTAAAGGTATTGAAGACAATGGGAAAAAATATTATAACTTTTTTGGAATAGGTGCGTTCGATGAAAATGCTGTCCATACTGGAAGCAGTTTTGCTAAAAAACAAGCTTGGACTTCTCCCGATAAAGCAATTATGGGTGGCGCCCAATTTGTAAGAAATAATTATTTTAATAATAAGCAGATTTCTTTATATCAAATGAGATGGAATCCAAAAGAACCAGGAGAACATCAATACGCGAGTGATGTAGACTGGGATGAAAATATCGCATGGTTTATGAAACATTTCTATAAAAATTTAGGCATTAAAAAAGATGATATCAATAAAGATTATTACCTATAATGGATTCAATATAAAAAGACAATATTGTTTTATTAGTGGATTTGTTTTCTTTTTTATATGTTATTATATCATTGGGTATTAAAAACAATGTCATTATTTAATAATGAAGTATGGAAATTTTTAAAAGACTAGGGAAAGTTGGAGTGAATTAAGATGAAAATAGCAATTGTTGGTGCAGGCATAGGCGGTTTAACTGCAGCAGCTTTATTAATAGAACAAGGTCATGATGTGAGTGTGTTTGAAAAAAAAGACGCAGTATCTGAACTAGGGGCTGGTATTGGCATTGGTGGCAACGTGATTGATAAATTAAATAATCATGATTTAGCAAAAGGACTTAAAAATATAGGACAAGTGGTTGATGTCATGGAAGTACTTGATGAAAAAGCAAACCCATTGTCAAAAATTAAATTGAAAAAAAACACTGTTAATTTAACGATGTCACGCCAAAGTTTATTAGATGTAATTCAATCTTATGTACCTGATAGCGCAATTTTTACAAACCATTATGTAACGGATATTGAAAACGGTGACTTAAAAGTAACGTTACAATTTTCCGAGCAACCTTCACAATCCTTTGATTTATGTATAGGTGCGGATGGCATTCATTCTAATACAAGACAAGCTGTCGCGCCAAATAATAAACCGATTTATCAAGGTTATACAGTATTTAGAGGTTTAGTAGATGAAATAGACCTTAAGGATGGCAATGTGGCTAAAGAATATTGGTCTTCAAAAGGCAGAGTAGGCATCGTGCCTCTATTAAATAACCAAGCTTATTGGTTTATTTCAATAACAGCTAAAGAAAATGATACTAAGATACACGCATTTGCAAAACCGCATTTACAAGCAAGATTTAATCATTTTCCTAATGAAGTCAGACAAGTTCTAGATAAACAAAGCGAAACAGATATATTATTACATGACATGTATGATTTAAACCCGCTAAAAACGTTTGTATACCAACGCGTAGTGCTTCTTGGAGATGCAGCACATGCGATGACCCCCAATATGGGACAAGGCGCAGGTCAAGCAATGGAAGATGCTATTGTTTTAGCTAATTGCATACAAACATACGATTTTGATATGGCATTGCAACGTTATAATAAATTACGGGTCAAGCATACGAAGAAAGTCATTAAACGTTCTAGAAAAATAGGCAAAATTGCTCAAAGAACAAATAAATTTGTGGTTAAAGTGAGAAATAAAATAGCGCAAATCATACCGAATCAACTGATATCTAACCAAACCAAATTCTTATATAAATCTAAAGAAAAGTAAAAATAATAAAAAGCCAGAAAGTACAGTTTATAAGTACTTTCTGGCTTTTGGTATTTTTTAATTAATTCACAATGTATTTAGGATGGTCGCCGTTCAGTTTGCTAATTGTATCATTAGCTACAATTTTTGACATCATATCACGAGACTCGAATGTCGCGTTACCAATATGTGGTGTGATAACAACATTATCTAATGATTTGAGTTCATCGTTGATTTCTGGTTCAAATTCAAACACGTCTAAGGCAGCGCCTTCGATTTCTTTATTTTTAAGTGCTTGAACTAAAGCTTCCTCATGAACAATTGGCCCTCTCGCTGCATTAATTAAATAACTTGTTGGTTTCATCATTTTGAATTGCTCAGTATCAAATTGATGGTGTAAACTTGGGTTATATGCAGCATTGATGGTAATGAAGTCTGAATGTTGTAAAAGTGTTTCAAAATCAACATATTTAGCACCAATTTCACGTTCTTTATCGACTTTTTGGTTAGGGCCTGTGTAAAGTACATTCATATCAAATGCTTTAGCACGTTTGGCTACTGCACTGCCAATTTCTCCTAAACCAATGATACCGATTGTTTTTCCAGAAACTTCTCTACCGCGGAAGAATAGTGGCGCCCATCCATCAAATCCTGTTGTACGACATAATTTATCACCTTCAGGAATACGTCTTGCTACAGCGAGTACAAGCGCAAAAGTTAACTCGGCAGTAGAATTTGTTGAGGCTTTGGGCGTATTTGTCACATCGATGTGTTTTTGTTTTGCGTGTTCAATATCCACGTTGTTAAAACCAGCCCCATAGTTTGCAATGATTTTTAGATTTGAACCTGCATCAATTACATCTTGATCCACATTAGTAGATAGTAAGCTGATTAAAGCGTCCGCATCTTTCACACCTTGAATTAAGGTTTCTTTATCAACAATACCTTTGCCTTCATACATATCTACTTCATAACCTTGCTCTTTTAATAAATTATAACCAACTTCAGGTATTGGACCTGCAATATAAACTTTTACCATGTATAATCACTTCCTTTACCTAAAGTATAGTAAATTTCATAATAGTAAACAAATTTTTACGTTGTAAGCCAATTAAAAAGGTTATTAATTTAATTTATATTATCATATAAGCGAGGTAAAAATAACCTATATTTAAAAGCATTTGCTTACTGATCAAGTTACAGTTAATTCGGAGCGTAGCAAAGCTAAACATTTGTACCATAATTTAGTATCACTTTATTTCGGAGTTGGCCGATGTCAGTATAAAAACTAATATCAATAAACGCTTTAGTATATTGATTTATATCACAGACTATAAACCGAATAAACAAAAAAGAATTTTATTATCATCGGCGATATGAATCTAAAGTAAGATAGTTTAACTAACCAGTTTTAAACCTACAATTGCTAAAATAATTAAGAAGATAAAACTACACGTTTAATATTTTTAGATTCATTATAAATGAGCATCCCGACTAGCGTTCCGCCACCAGTGCCTATACCGCTCCAAACAGCATAAGCCGTCCCCATTTGAATACCACTAGACATTGCCAATTTAAGCATGCTAAAACTACAAATAAAGGCGAGGGCTAAAAAAACTACGAATATTTTCTTTTTAGTACGTGCGATTTCATTTAAAATAATGACACCAACAATCTCCAGTAGACCAGCAATAAATAGTATCGTCCAAGCCATTATTGTTCAGTCTCCTCTGTAGTTAGTTTTAAGCCAATAATACCTATTACGAGTAAAATAACCAGTGCTATCTTAATCACGTTGAATGCATCACCGAAAAATATCATATCAACGAGTACAGTACCAATTGCGCCAATGCCTACAAACGCAGCATATACTGTCCCAACAGGTAATGATTTACAAGCTGAAATGACTAAATAGAAGCTTAAAATTAAAAAGATAATCGTGCCTGTCCAACTCCAAACTAAATCAGCCGTGTTTAAACCAGTTACCCATAATATTTCTATGATGCCTGCCAAAATAACTTTAAACCACTGCATTTGTCTCAACCTCCTTATTCACATTAAACGCTACGATTTTCTCAAATTTTTAATTTGGCTGCAATATGTAAAGGGCAATTCAATAAAAAAAGCTGATAAAGTACGAGACTTTACCAGCTTGACTCCCAAATAATATTTTGAAAAATAATCTTAGTTAAGGTGAATATAGTTATATGAGCTAGCTTCACCTGCTGAGATTGTGCGTTCGCTTACTGAGAATGGCCCACCACTATAGTTCATTTCAGAAACATTTACTGAACCATCACTATTTACATTTTCAACGTATGCTACGTGGCCCATGCTTCCTTCACTAGATTGTAAGATAGAACCAGCTTCTGGTGAATTGTTTACTGTGTAACCAGCTGCGGATGCTGCAGATGCCCAGTTATTTGCATTTCCCCATGTAGAGCCAATGTCGCCACCTGTTTTGTCAAATACATACCAAGTACATTGGCCAGCAGTGTATAGATTTGAGCTTGAACTTGATGTCGCTTGAGTTGAGTTTTGATCTACTTGTGTTGTTTGTTCAGCAGCATTTGCTTCGTTCCCATGATCTAATCCCACAATTGCTGCTCCGATTCCTGCTGTTAAAGTTGTTGCTGTTACTAATTTTTTCATAATAAAAAAGTCCTCCCGAATTTTAAATAGATATATTATTTGAATAGAAATTAATTTTTTAATTAACGCGTTGGTTTCAACGACAATTAATACAATAACAGAAGAAAAAGTGTTTGTGTGGAATGTTACGTATTTGTAAAACAATTAAAAAGACCTCACATATTGCTGTAATAAACAACATGTGAGGTTACAAAAGCGCAACTTATTGTAATATTGCATAAAGTGCGCAAGTATAAGATTTAGTAGCATCTTATAAGCGTTTGCTCAATCGATTTATTACAACGCGTGTAAAAAATCACAAAATTGAAATTGAAATTATTTAAAAAATCTAATAGACAGAGGTGGTAAATAATCTTCTCCATTATATGCTTTTACTGCAGCTACAATTGTAAAAATAAAGTTCAAAATGGCCACAATAGGAAATAGAACGAATCCTATAATAATAAGCATTAAAATGCCAGAGATAATAAACCAAATAACATATGAAATTAAAAAATTAAAATAATTTTTGCCTGCTCTATCAACGAATGCAGAATCTTCACGTTTAATAAGCCAAATTATAAGTGGTGCTAAAAAAGTGGTGAAAAAGCTAAGTACATAGATTAATGTAGCCATTAATCTTGCATCACTGTTCGGTTCTTGATTTAATACTTCACGATTTGTGTGATTTTCAGTCATAAGTAGTTTGCCTCCTTTTGTTTAACATTACTATAACAAAATAACAAAATCAGTTGCACATCATTTGAAAAAAATTATAAATTTTTTGGATAGGACTATATACAGCGTTATTATCCTGTTAAAATATAGAAATGCTATAAAGCAATGCGTTACTTTTAATGATAACTTAAATAGGTTGAAGGCCAGTGTTTATTCTTTTTCTTAATAGGTTATACATGAGAGTAATGTTTAATAAAAAATACACAATGTTTAGAGAAAGAAGGGTGTTTATGAAGATAGCTATTGTAGGATCAGGGAATGGTGCTGTTACTGCAGCATTAGATATGATTACCAAAGGACATGAAGTCAAATTATACTGTAGAAACCAGTCTATAGATAAATTTGATAAAGCAATAGAACAAGGTGGTTTTACATTCAGTAATGAAGGCGAAGAGAGCTTCGTACAATTTACTGATATCAGTGATGATATGGAATATGTACTTGAGGACGCCGAAGTCATTCAAGTTGTAATACCATCATCGTTTATTGAGCATTATGCACATACAATGGCACCGTTTATCACAGAAGACCAACTTATATTCTTCAATATCGCTGCTGCTATGGGCTCTATTCGTTTTATGAATGTATTAGAGGATATGCAAATTGAAGTTATGCCTAAATTTGCAGAAGTAAATACGTTAACTTACGGCACGCGTGTAGATTTTGAAGAAGCACGTGTGGATTTATCTTTAAACGTTAGAAAAGTGCATTTCTCAACGTATGATAAGGAAGAGCTAAGCGATAGCTTTGATAAAATAGAAACATTATATCCATACATCGTCAAAGAAGAAAGTCTTTGGAAAACAAATTTAGAAAATGGTAACCCTGAAGTACATCCGGGTCCAACACTATTAAACGTAGGTAGAATTGATTATGCAGATGAATTTGCACTGTATGAAGAGGGGATAACAAAACATACAGTACGTTTATTACATGCAGTAGAGTTAGAGCGACTAACCTTGGGGCGAAAATTAGGTTTTGAATTATCATCTGCTAAAGAAGCACGTATTGAACGTGGCTATTTAGAAAGACAGGATGAAGATGAACCGTTAAATCGTTTGTTTAACACAAGTCCTGTCTTTTCCCAAATTAAAGGACCTAACCATGTAAAAAATCGTTATTTAACAGAAGATATCGCATATGGTTTAGTATTATGGTCTAGCTTAGGACGAGAAATTGACGTGCCTACGCCTAATATAGACGCCATCGTGGTCATTGCATCAACTATTTTAGAACGCGATTTCTTTGAAGAAGGATTAACAATTGATGAGTTAGGAAAAGATAAGTTAGGATTGCACTAGTCAAAAACGCATCCATTTATATAGATAAGGGGAAATGTGTATGAAAAGACAACCAACTTTTTTAGAATCAATTTCAACGATTTTGGTAATGATTGTTATTGTAATTACAGGATTTGTTGTTTTTGATATTCCTATCCAAGCGTTACTTATTCTTTCTTCAGCATATGCCGCAATCATTGCGAGACGCGTTGGTTTGAAATGGAAAGATTTAGAAGAAGGCATTACTAACCGTTTAGCAACAGCAATGCCTGCGATATTTATTATTCTATCAGTGGGTATTATTGTAGGCACTTGGATGTATTCAGGAACAGTGCCTGCATTAATATATTATGGTTTAGAATTTTTAAACCCTAACTTATTTTTAGTATCGGCATTTATCATAGCTGCAATTACTTCTGTTGCTACCGGAACTGCTTGGGGATCAGCTTCTACGGCAGGCATAGCGCTAATGGCAATTGGTTCGCAATTAAATATCCCAGCTGGTATGGCTGCAGGTGCAATTATTGCTGGCGCAGTATTTGGTGATAAGATGTCGCCGTTATCAGATACGACTAATTTAGCAGCCCTAGTTACAAAAGTGAATATTTTTTCTCATATAAGAGCGATGATATGGACTACAGTACCAGCATCAATTATCGGGTTAATCGTATGGTACTTTGCTGGGCTACAATTCAAAGGCAGTGTCAACACGTCTCAAGTGAATGCCATGCTTAAAGAGTTATCGACAATTTATAACATTAACTTTTTTGTGTGGCTACCATTAATTATTATTATAGTATGTTTGTTATTTAAAATTTCTACAGTGCCATCGATGTTAATATCAAGCATTAGTGCGATAATCATCGGCACTTTCAACAATGGATTTAATATGACTGATGGCTTCAAGGCTACTTTTGATGGCTTTAATCAAAGTATGGTACCACATTTAGATAATTCACTTTCTGATAAGGCTGTCAGCTTAATAGAACAAGGCGGCATGATGAGCATGACTGAAATTGTGGTCACTATTTTTTGTGGTTACGCCTTTGCAGGTATTGTAGAAAGAGCAGGATGTCTAGACGTTATATTGAATAAAATATCTAGCAATATTAACTCAGTTGGCACATTAATTCTTGCAACTGTATTAGGTGGGTTAATGATGGTGCTAGCTGCAGGCGTTGCTTCTGTTGTCATTATTATGGTAGGCGTATTAATGATGGATATGTATAATAAGATGGGAATAGACCGTTCGAATCTATCAAGGACGCTAGAAGATTCAGGTACAATGATTATTCCGCTTATACCTTGGGGTACTTCAGGTATCTATTATACACAACAATTAGGCGTGTCTGTTGATCAATTCTTTATATGGACTGTACCTTGTTATTTATGTGTTTTATTCGCGATTTTCTATGGTTTTACTGGTATTGGTATTAAACGCGCTAAAGTTAACCATGAATCATAGTAAGCATCATGAGCAAAGCTAAAAAATTGAATTATTCTTTACATTAAAAGGGTAAAAAATCTGAGATGAAATTGAACAGATATCAAAACTTAGAAATAAAATAAAGGCACTTTCGTTAAATTCATATTCAACTGAATTTATACGGAGGTGTTTTTTTAATGAAGCGGGCTGCGCTTTTGTATTAGCAATAAAAAATAAACATTTGTTCATTTAAAAATTAAAGCGAGAGTAATAATAATATGTTTACCAGTTAGATAAAAAGGATAAAGTATGGATGAGGTGATTCCGTGTTGTATCTAGTAATTATTGTAGCGATATTGCTAATAGGATTGGGAATTCATCAATATTTCAATATAGGTAAAGATTTTAAATATCCTTCTATTATCTATTTTATAATCGGTTTTATATTGTATATTGTAGCGATGATACAGTATAGAACCGATTTGTTTGAAAAACCAACTATTATACATGAAATATTACTTACTACGATATTTGGTTTGATTTTATATTGGGTCAATTCTCATCGTAATAAGACAAAAGATACTATATGTTACACAATAATGATTGTGGTTTTAACCTTGTTGTTAGCGATGGTACCTGTATCATCAACAGTGGTTATATCAATACAAGAATTGCTTGTTGCAAGAATGGCATTGAGTATTATATTACTTGCTTTTGGCGTCTATGTTATCTATAAGCAAGTGAAAGATAAAGTATCAGAAAGTTTTCCATTACTTTACTTACTTGCTTTTATCTATTGGATAAGCCTAGCATATTGGTTATAAATAAAGAAGCATCAACTCACGAAATAATAAGTGAGTTGATGCTTTTTTATGAAATCAAATAAAAAACAGGATAAAAGCTTTCTATTTTTATTAGGGCTTTGTTGCTGGTTAGCAATCTACTATGCATACAAAAAAATCCTGGAACATTGTTTCGTGTCCCAGGATATATAAACTATTTTAATTAGTGAATGTAGTTATAGCTTGAAGCTTGGCTAGCTGAAATAGTACGTGAAGTAACAACACCAGGGCCTTGACCATAGTTCATTTCAGAAACTTGGATTGAACCGTCACTGTTAACATTTTCAACGTATGCTACGTGTCCCATAGCTCCAGTTGATGATTGTAAAATTGAACCTTGAGAAGGTGAATTGTTTACAGTATAACCAGAAGCAGCAGCAGCGCTTGCCCAATTATTTGCATTACCCCAAGTTGAACCAATTTTACCGCCTACTTTATCAAATACATAATAAGTACATTGTCCAGCAGTATATAAATTATTTGAAGAGCCTGAAGTATTTGAAATTGAACTTGATGAACTTGATGGTGCACTAGTTGTAGTTACTTGGATGTTGCGGTCTGAAGTAGCGTTTGAAGCAGCACCACCGCCACCTGTTGTGTTGTTGTTCGCCGTATATGATTGAGTTGAAGTACCATATGTAGAACCATAAGTGTTATTTTGACCACTATTTGTATTACCAGTATAGTTTGAATGAGCTTGATCAGCTTGGCTTGGATTCCAGTTACCTTGCCAAGTATAGTGGTAATCACCTTGTTGATCTATAGTATATGAATAGCTATAAGAAGTAGGGTCATTTGGGTTATAACCATTGTTATTTTCAGCAGCATCTGCTTCGTTTTGCGCAAATGCAAATGTAGCGATTCCTGCAGTAGCGATTGTAGCTGTAGCGATTTTTTTCATTGTAAAATATCCTCCTAATAATGATAAAGCTTTTAAATTTATTATCTCAGTCTCTAATGACGTTGTTTATAGTATGTTTAGTTTTTTTCGTTGTTTTAACGACAAGCATTACTCTATCAGAAATTTGTCGTTTTGTGTGCAATGTTATCGTTTTGTAATTTATCTCTAATAATTATGGGGGATATGTAACAAAATAAGGGGTGATTATTTTACGTCTTAAGGCTGTAGCCATGGCGTTTTAAGGTGAATTCAGTGTAATATTGCTTTCTAATTTATTACAAAGCTGTAAAATAACAGAAAATTACAAATGTTATTTAATGCTAACAATTAGTTATTTAAAATTTAAATTAATTACTTTATTTTGATACTATTTCATATATAAAGAATTGGGGTTAATCAAGATTGACGTATTTTGATTTTGCTAAACATTAATATTGACACCGAATAGAAAAGCTTTTAATATAATAGGTATAAAAAATATACTTGGTAAGCGAGGTGAATATATGAAGGTAGAAATTGGTTTGACATCATTTGCAGATAATAGTGATATATATACTGATAAAGGTAAAGCACCTGCAATTAGTAACGCCCAAAGGATTAGGAATATTATTGAAGAAATTGAAGTTGCTGATGATTATGGCCTTAACGTTTATGGTCTAGGTGAACACCATCGACCTGATTATGCTGTATCTGACCCAGTTACTGTATTAGCAGCAGCAGCTAGACATACAAAGAACATTAAGTTGAGCAGTGCCGTTACTGTATTATCTTCAGATGACCCAGTCAGAGTTTATGAACGTTTTTCTACATTAAATGCGGTATCTAATGGGCGAGCTGAAATAATGGTTGGGCGAGGCTCATTTATAGAATCATTTCCATTGTTTGGTTATAACTTAAATGATTATGAACAACTTTTTAATGAAAAAATTGATTTATTAATGCAAATGAATCAAAATGAAATTGTGAATTGGGATGGTCATCTTAGACCAAGTATACAGAATTTAGGCATTTACCCTAGGGTTGAGCATGGTTCATTACCCATTTCAATCGCAACAGGTGGCACACCTGAATCGTCATTGAAAGCAGGAGCACTTGGTTTACCGATAACTTATGCTATAATTGGCGGGGACCCAAAAAGATTTCAAAGAAATATTGAGATGTATAAGTCAATAGCTGAATCTTATGGTCATGATGTCAATAAATTAACTGTTGCAACACATTCATGGGGATATATTGCTGAGACAGATGAACAAGCGTTTCGGGAATTTTTCCCATCAGTCAAAGCAAGTCACGATGTATTGGCCAAAGAACGAGGTTGGCCTTTATACAATGAAAATAGTTTTGCACGTGAAGCAGGGCCAAATGGTGCATTATATGTAGGTAGTCCAGAAACAGTAGCAAATAAAATCATTGATACGATTGAAACGTTAGGTTTATCACGCTTTATGTTGCATACCCCTGTAGGATCCATGCCACACGAAAACACAATTCGTACAATTAAATTATTGGCTGAGCGGGTAAAACCTGTTGTAGATAAATATTTTGAAAACAAATAGAAGGAGATTAAAGTAATGATATTACGTTATTTAACAAACTTAAAATTAGCAAAAGAATTATACGGAGCTGCAAAACCAAAGTTAAAAGGTGATCAATCAATGAAAGATACCTTTACTGATGTGTTTAGTTTACCTTCAAATGCGGTACCGTTAGCAGGCGCAGTTGAAACATTAAGTGCTGTATTTTTCGTATTAAGCTTTGCAAGTAAAAGATTATCACGTATTGGTTCACTATTAACAATTTCAGTTCTTGGTGTTGCAGCATATAAACATTTTGAAGCAGGCCATGGTAAAGCTGGCGCAAAACATGCATTAGACTTGTCTGGTATGGCAGCACTAAGCTTCTTAGACACTTTAGATTGTAAAAAGAAATAATTACTTCGCATGATATTTAACTTTATGATGTAAAATCATTTATATTTGAATAAAATAAATAAAAATGTGCAGATAACTATAACCTTTTTAAGAGCTTGGGATATTTAATTTTATATCTCAAGTTTTTTTATAATATTAAAAATAAATGATCATAATTAGATATAGAAATATAATATTGATCCAACTATAGTCGACAATACGATTTTCTAACAACTATGTTTTTTAGAAAAATTGGAATTTTAATTCACCCACGATTACTTTATCTGTAAGTATTATGTTCACGAATCATTTTAGAATTGAAAATGCAATAAAAATCATTTCTTATTAATAAAAAGGATGTATGAGGTACTAAATTTTGAAAATAAAAAATAAAATTAAAAAAATAGTAGTAAATCATAACATTTTTCATAGTTACTTATATTGAATTAAATAGCATGAATAGGATAAAATTATGTTACAAATAGATAAGAAAACTTTCGTGTATATTAACAACAAGAAAAAACATAAGGAGCGGTTTTTATGAAAACGATAAAGGAATTAAATGAATTAATCTCATTATATCAACAAGGAAAAACATTTTTTAAGCAGACTAAAAAGCACCACAAATTAAACTATGAAGAAGTATTTATTTTAAATTATCTACATGAATGTAATTCAAGTGAAGTTACAGCGAAAGAAATCGCCCAACATTCTGAGTTAAAACCTTATTACTTAACGAAAGCATTACAAAAGTTAATTAAAATGGAGTATTTAAGTAAAAAGAGAAGCGACATAGATGAACGGACAGTGGTCGTTTACATAAATGAAAAGCAACGTAAAAGGATTGAATCAATCATTAGAACATTACAATCATACTTAAAATAAAATATGGATATGTTCAAAAATAGCCGTGTAACATATATAAAAAATGAATATTCTGAATAGTGTAAATTTATTTGAAAAATTATATATTGATATAAAATATGATTTGAGTAAAATATAAATTATGATATACTAATATTTGTTAAATGAAAGCGCATACAAATAACGGAAGGTGTTTTTATGAATTTACTTTTAGGGGTTATATTTTTAGGTATCGTATTATGTTTGTTTACACTATTTACAAGTAAAGCACCAAATGGTGGTAAAGCAATGGGCGCCCTCGCGAATGCAGCAATTGCTTCATTTTTAGTAGAAGCTTTTCATAAGTATGTTGGTGGGGATCTATTAGGTATTCCTTTTTTAGGACAGCTGGGTGATGCAGCTGGAAGTTTAGGTGGGGTTGCTGCAGCTGGACTAGTAGCGTTAGCGATGGGTGTTTCGCCGGTGTACGCATTTGTTATTGCAGTTGCGTGCGGTAACATGGACTTACTACCAGGTTTTGTAGCAGGATACATAGCAAGTTTTGGCATGAAATGGATAGAACAAAAATTTCCAGATGGTTTAGATTTAATAGGTTCAATTATTATTATTGCTCCTATTACAAGAATAATCGCAGTAGGCGTAGCGCCTGTAGTAGATGCGACGTTATTGCAAATTGGGAATATTATTAAAGAATCTACAACTTCGAGTCCTATTTTAATGGGGATAGTGCTTGGTGGCATTATAACAGTAGTAGCAACTGCGCCATTGAGTTCTATGGCACTCACCGCTTTGTTAGGGTTAACTGGCACACCCATGGCAATTGGAGCTTTAGCTGTTTTTGGATCATCATTTATGAATTTTGTTTTATTTAAGCGTATGAAATTTGGAGATCGTAAAACAACAATTTCTGTAGCTATTGAGCCGTTATCACAAGCAGATATTGTTACGGCAAATCCTATTCCTGTTTATCTTACGAACTTTATGGGTGGCGCAGTATCCGGTGTCATTATAGCTATGTTTGGTTTAGTTAACGAAGCAACTGGTACAGCTACACCTATTGCTGGTTTGATGGTTATGTTTGGTTTCAATAATGCGTTGACTGTCGTTCTTGTTGCATCCTTATGTGCTACTGGAAGCGCCATTTGTGGATATATAGGATCTATTGTATTTAAAAATTACCCGATTATTACTAAAGATGAATTACAAAGTGGCTCAATGCCGAAAAAAGTTAAAAATTATTATAAAAGAAAAAAACAGTATGCTGAACACTTAGCAATGTAGTGATTTAAGAGTGAAATATAATGAATGTCGTAGATGTTAGGGTATGGTGTGTAACTGATTCAATTTAAAAATAAATTGGTTGCCATTTTTAGAATGAAGTACATATAAAAAAGAACAGAACGGAAATCTCGTTGATAAAATGAAATTTCCGTTCTGTTCTTTTTTATGCTGAAGTTTTAGTGAACATATAAGCTGATGTGCGGTTTTCTATTTTTGAAAACACCAATTCTAACAAAATAGCAAGTAACCAATAAAATATTGCGGCAACACTATATACTGTTATAAAGCGATAACCTTCATTAGCGATAACATGGCTGACAGCCATGATTTCAGTAACTTGAACAGCAAACGCTAATGAAGTACCTTTGATAAGCATGATAAATTGATTTTCAATATTTGGAAGGGCGTAATTAAATGCTTGTGGCAATATAATTTCTTTATAGGTTCTTAATGTTGAAAGACCTACTGTTTGAGCAGCCTCAATTTGATCATTAGCAACGGATTGTAAACCGCCTTTGATAGATTCTGATAAATAAGCAACAGCATGTAAAGAAAAAACAATAAACGCGATGATTAGCGGCGAGAAAACATCAGGATTTATTGCAAAACCAAATTGTTCATTGGACCACATAATGAGCTTTGGCACCCCATAATACATCATAAATAATTGAACAATGAGCGGTGTGCTTCTAAAAAATGAATTATATATAACGATAAGTTGAGAGAGTATGGGTACATTTTTAGTTCGAATAAACGCGAATAGTGTTCCAATAATCAGCCCGACAATCATTGCTATAAGGGAAATCATTATTGTGTTTGGTACACCTTTAAGGACTTCTAATATTGTATAAATAATAAATGGCAAAATGTTTTCCTCCTTAAACGCTATAAGGTTTTTGGGCTCGTTTGTTAATCAGAGCAAATGTACTTTGGATTATCAGTGCAATGGACCAGTAAATTATTGATATCACGACGTATACTTCTAGCATACCTAACCCATAGTTATTCCCAATAATTAATTTAACTTGCCCCATCATGTCTATAATTCCAATAGTAAATGCTAGCGATGTATCTTTTAATAGTTCAATGATTTGGGTTGTTAAATTTGGAATACTATTACGTAAAGCTTGAGGTATAATGATTTCCTTTAAAATACGAGGATAAGATAATCCAACTGAAAGACCCGCTTCAATTTGACTGTAATCTACAGATTGATATCCCGCTCTTATAATTTCAGATAGATAAGCCCCTGTATGTAAGGTAAACGCTAAAATCACGAAAAATAATCTGCTGAAGTGGTTTATATCAATTTGTATGATTAATAGTAGTTGTGGCAATGCAAAATATGCCAAAAAAAGTTGCAAGATTAAAGGCGTACTGCGAATAAAAGATAGATAGACTCGAACGATTGTTGAGAGTATCTTAATCTTTTTGATACGAATACTTGCTAGCACAAAGCCGAGTATAAGCGCAAATACAAAAGAAAGTACAAATATTAATAGAGTCAAAGGTAATTGTTGTAAAACTTGCCCAAATAAAGAAAGCCAATTTACAGGTTCATTCATGATTGTACCTCCAATTTATCTTTTTGCTTATTGATTTCATCTAAATCATCAAATACATTAATATCGAAATATTTTTTAGAAAGTTTTTGTAATTCACCTGTGTTTTTAAGTTCTTGTGTAGCTTGATCGATATCGTCATGTAATTTTTGATGTTTTTTGTTGTAGACAATATGCAATGGTTCTTTTTTTACGATGCCGCCAATTTTAACGTCAGCGCCGATTTGTTTCTGTATTGCGTTGTATGTGTTCCAATTTAAAAATATGGCATCGCGCCTAGCATCACTTATCATTTTTAAATTGTCACCATTGGAAGGTTCTTGGATGGTATCAATATTAATCTTTGAAGTATGTGATTTATTATATTGAGATAATATAGAATACAAACCCCCACTTGGTGCCATCGGAGTTAATTTTTTACCCGGTAAATCGTTTAGCGAATGTATATCAGCATTATTTTTATTAACAACAATTAAAGGTAAAGCGTAACTATAAGGGACATCTTGATAAAGAAATTGTTGTTCTCGTTCAGGTGTCTTAAAAAACCAATTAATGCCCATATCAAACTTCCCAGCGCCAATACCGACTAAATTTGACTCTTCTTCACCAACTTCATATTTAAATTGATACTGAGGTAACTTCTTTTCTAAGCGTTTTAAATAATCGATATCTAACCCTGTAAATTCATTATGTTCATCTGTATATAAATATGGCGGGTTCACTTCTGCAGATATAGCTACTTTAATTTCTTTTTTACTTTTTTGATTATCGGATTCTTCCATTTTATTACACCCGCTTAACAGCATTGTAATAAAAACCCCAATAACTAGAAGAAAGTATTTATTGTGGTTCATGTTAATTCACGCTCCGTTTCTACGGTATTTAAGAAACGGTTTATCCTTTTAGAATCAGAGGATTCTAAAACGGTTTGAGGTGAACCTTCCTTTAATATTTCACCTTCATCTATAAATAAAATTTGATCGGCAATTGCTTTAGCAAATTGAATTTCATGTGTGACGATGACCATTGTCATACCTTCTTGTGCAATGGATTTGATGAGTGACAAAACACCTTGAATTGATTCAGGGTCAAGTGCAGATGTAGGTTCATCTAAAAGTAATACTTTTGGATTGAGTGCTAAAGCGCGAATAATACCGATGCGTTGGCTTTGGCCACCTGATAATTGAGAAGGATATTTATCCTTTTGATTTAATAAATTAAAACGTTCTAAATAAGAAATAGCTACTTCATTTGCTTGTTTATTTGGCATTTTTTTACCATGTATCAACCCTACAGTAATGTTTTCCAGAATAGTTTTGTTTTTAAATAAATTATAGTTTTGAAAAACCATAGCGGAGTTTTTTCGGAGTTGGGAAATCTCTTTTTTGGAATGCTTATCACCCACAAATGTTTTGTTGCCAATTTGGATGGTGCCCGATTTTGGTATAGCTAATGCATTTAATGTTCTAAGGAGCGTTGTTTTACCTGAACCGCTTGGACCTATAATAGCTGTCACAGTACCTTTGTTTTGCGAAAAGCTCACATCATTAAGTATGGTATTGTCTTTATATTTATGTATTAAATGTTTTACTGAAATCATTTTTTACCCCCTAGACTATCAATAAATACAAAGTATCACAATAAACCCTATCGGTAAAGTAAGGATTTATTGTTTGGAAGGCTTTCTTTCGTTATAAGCGAGTGTTACACTAAGTTTAAATAAAGGAAAGGCTAAAAAAGAGGTGGACATAGTGAATTATTCTGCATTAATACATACGAGTATTCAAAAGAAATGGATAGAAAAATTCAATACGGTCAAAGAACAATTTAAAGAAAAAGCTGATTATAACGATAAACATTCACGTTTTCCATATGAAAATATTGATTGGTTGGTCAAAGAAGGCTATACATTATTAACATTGCCTAAAGCTTATGGTGGGGAAGGTGCGACTGTCGAAGATATGGTAGTGCTACAAACCTATTTAGGAGCTATTGATGGTGCTACAGCACTTTCAATAGGTTGGCATCTTAGCGTCGTTGGACAATTATATGAGCAGCAAGCTTGGGAACAAGACATGTTAGATCGCTTTGCAATCTCTGTGAAACATGGTGCTTTGGTTAATAGAGCTATCAGTGAAGCAGAAACAGGAAGTCCAACGCGTGGCGCTAGACCGGCTACTAATGCAGTTAAAAAGGACGATGGTTTTGTGATGAATGGTGTTAAGACTTTCACTTCAATGAGTAAAAGATTGAGCCATTTTATTGTCAGTGCATATTATGAAGAAATAGATAAAGTAGGTTTCTTCTTGATATCAGAAAACACGCCAGGTGTTGAAATTGCAGATAATTGGAATATGGTAGGTATGCGTGCTACTGAAAGTCATGATTTAATTTTAAATGATGTTTTTATTCCAGAAGAAAATTTTGTTGAAATTAGAGGGGCAGGCGGAAAAAAACCGAATGGATGGATTTTACATATTCCTAGTACCTATTTAGGGATTGCTCAAGCAGCAAGAGATTATGCAATTGATTTTGCTAAGAATTATAGCCCGGCAAGTATAGAGGGGGCCATTGGTGATATACCAACTGTCCAACAAAATATCGGTAAAATGGAATCATTATTACTATCAGCCCGTCATTTTTTATGGAGCACGGCCGCACTATACAATCATGAGCAAGATGAGCCGGTTTGGAATGAAACGTCAGCTAGTAAAGTATTAGTTATGAATCAAGGGCTAGAAGTGATTGATATTGCAATGCGTATTGTTGGCGCTAAAAGCTTAGAAATGGAACGTCCATTGCAACGTTATTATAGAGATATGCGTGCTGGGTTGCATAATCCGCCGATGGAAGATATGGCTTATACTAATATATCTAAATCACTGATGGGATTGTTTGATTAGCTATTGTACATTGGAACCAATTTGATACCATTTGTATTTTACTTGTCAGAAACTTCATAGCTTTATGTTTTTGCCTATATAATGACGAGTATAAATATTAAATAGTTATGTGGTATCAAAATAATGAATTAAATCGATGGGTTATTTCTATATGATTATATTAATATAGAAGGCAAAGTTGTACAAATTCATTGTATTAGGTGGTGCCTTTTGATAGTCAAGGCGACGGTTTGTGATACGAAAGCTTACCGTGGTCTAGAGATACCAAAGCATTTTGAATTAAAATTAAAATTAAAAGATAATCGGTTTATGTTTGAATGAGCCTTCCTAAAAACCTAGGAGGCTTATTTTTTAACTTTAAAATTAGTAAAAATTTTCATATTTTACTATTGTTAAAAAAGACTAAGCATTATATAATTCAATGGTATTGATAATCATTTTCAATGGAGGGAACATTATGAAAAAATTATTATTTTCAATTATCGCACTTGTTTTAGTATTAGCTGCTTGCGGGAATAAGTCAGAAAACGACACTGATAATAAAAAAGAAGAGACGAAATCTTACACTTTAGATAGTGGTAAGAAAATTGATATACCAAAAGACCCTAAACGTATTGCAGTTGTCGCGCCAACGTATGCTGGTGGCATTAAATACTTAGGTGGTAATATAGTTGCAGTAAACGAACAAGTTGATAGTAGTAAGATTTTAAAAGATAAATTTAAAGGCGTAGAAAAAATTGGGGAAAATGATGTTGAAAAAGTAGCAAAAACGAAACCAGATTTGATTGTAGTTTATTCTAATGATAAAAATATCAAAAAGTATAAAAAAATTGCGCCGACCGTAGCTTATGACTATGGTAAACATAAATATTTAGATCAACAACAAGAGTTAGGTAAGCTACTTGGAAAAGAAGATAAAGTAAAAGAATGGGAAGATAAATGGAAAGCACAAACTGAAAAAGATGGAAAAGAAATTAAAGATAAAATTGGGGAAGATGCCACAGTCTCAATTTTTGATGAGTTTGATAAAAAACTTTATACTTATGGTCCTAACTGGGGTCGCGGCGGTGAAGTGATGTATCAAGCATTCGGTTTGAAAGCACCTGAGAAATTGACTGAATTAGTTAAAAAAGAAGGATGGGCTGAAGTGAAACAAGAAAAACTTGCTGACTATGCAGGTGATTATATTGTTTCAACTAGTGAAGGCAAATCAGAACCAGGTTATAAAAAAACAGATCTTTGGAAAAATTTACCGGCTGTTCAAAATGATAGAGTTATAGAGGTAAAAGCAGAAACATACTGGTACAATGATCCATATACCTTAGAATTTATGAGAAAAGATTTAAAAGAGAAATTTTTAAATCTAAATTCATAAGCCCACTCTTAAAAGACCAAGGTGCAAATAATCATTTGAAAATTTGAATGATATCAAACAATATTTTGAATAAATCTAAAATATTGTTAGCCGTTAGTTAATAAGAAGTGATTTTATATTAAGTTTTTGTACAGGGCGTTAGCTTATGTATTTCTTTTTCTAGTTGATCACCATTGGCGGGATAACGAAATCTTTTAAAAAATGAGATTTCATTATCTCGCTTTTTTGGATTAAAATGAAATGACGCGCCATTAATGTAAACTTTTTATTTTATATAGTTTACATTAATGGTATAATTTTCATCATCAAAGGAGGTTTGATGATGTCAACAAAATATTTAGTTTATACGGCACTAATGACAGCAATTATTGCAATATTAGGCTTTATACCTGCTATACCACTGCCTATTATGCCTGTACCAATTGTGCTACAAAATATTGGTATATTTTTAGCTGCTATTTTATTAGGACGTAAATATGGGACATTAAGTATTATTGTATTGCTATTGTTAGTGGCTACGGGTCTTCCGTTACTATCAGGCGGTCGAGGCGGTATTGGTGTGTTTGCTGGACCATCAGCAGGCTTTTTATTTATGTACCCAGTAATTACATACCTTATTGGACTTGTAAGAGACTTATATTTTAAAAAAATTAATTTTGTTGTATTATTAATTACAACTATAGTGATAGGCGTAGTTTTATTAGATATTGGAGGTACGCTGTTAATGGGAATTATGACGAACATACCAATGTCTAAATCTGTGTTGCTTTCTTTTGTATTTATGCCAGCAGATATTATTAAAGCTGTGATAGCTAGTTTTATAGGTAATATCATGTTAAATCATAGTCAATTTAAGCAACTACTTAAGTAATTATTATGAGTAAGGGGGCAAGGTAGTTATGAATATATCTTTAAATGATATTTTTCAACCCGGGGATATTTATGATAATGATTGGTATAAATCAATTTATTTAACGCCAACTACCCCTTTAGTATTTGATGCCAATAAGTGGGTATATAAACAAATGCCTTCGATTTACCAGTGGAAAATGGATATTGCTACACAGACACATATGCATAAACAGCAAAATTCTAATCATTTAACTTTTACTTTTCCTGAAAATGTTGAATTGGATCAACAATGGATAGCATTGATTAACAATGAACAATTTGAATTGGGGTTAATGGAGTTATATGCGATTGAGCCACAACAATTTAAAGGTCATGCAGATGACGAAGTGAAAGTGGCATTTGTAGATGAAACAACGCTAGAGGATTATATTAGTGTTTATAGGCAATTCGCAGCACCATATGGTGAAGGCTACGTTGAAGAAAGCACGCGGATGATTCAAAATCACTTTAATGATGATGCCAAGACGCGTCTTATCGCTTACAAACATGGGCAACCAGCTGGTATATTAGATTTGATTGTGACAGAAGATACAGTGGAAATCGACGGCTTTTGTGTATTAGAATGTTACCAAAGACAAGGTGTTGGTAGCGTTATGCAAAGCGTTGTAGCAAAGTTAGCTAACCGAAGACCAATCATTTTGATTGCTGATGGAGAAGATAGTGCAAAAGATATGTATGTTAAACAAGGCTATGTATACATAAGCTTTTGTTATCATATTGTAAAAGAACATATTTAAGAGAAGTCGAAAAACACAGTTTATATCATTGTTGAAGATGCGTCGCTTGGTATGTAAAAGTATCAATCTTCGTGCGCTTTTCTCAGTTCCGGTAGTTTCAGCGGGATAACGAAATCATTTAAAAAATGAAATCGTTGTCCCGCTTTTTAATTAGTTTTTGTTGCAGTAATACGCTCTGGATGACTGTAAACATTAAAGTTGCCATCACGAATAAAACCAATTGCAGTAATATTTAAATCTTGGGCAAGCGATACTGCTAATGTGGTTGGAGCAGATTTAGATAAAATAACGCCAACGCCAATCTTAGCAGCTTTAATAAGTATTTCAGAAGATATACGACCACTAAATATGAGCACTTTATCACGGATAGGTATATGGTGCTGAATGCAATAACCATAAAGTTTATCTAGTGCATTATGTCTACCAATATCTTGTCTATGTTCGAAAAAAGCTTCACCATCACTAATAGCAGCATTATGAAGACCGCCGGTTTGTTTGAAAATTTTACTTGCACTTTGTAAACGTGTCATCATATTGAGTACTTGAGACGGGATTAAAGTGATTTTTGACATAGATGTTTTAGCTATTGCCGCATCATTTTGAAAATAAAATTCACGACTTTTACCACAACACGAGGCAATCATCCGCTTAGTTGAGTATTCAAAACGTTCATTGAGTGATTTAGTTAATTCAACATGAGCGAACCCTTTACTATCGTCTATTTGAATTGATTTTAAATCATTATTTTTTAAAATAGCACCTTCTGATGCTAAAAATCCTAGGACCAGTTCTTCCATATGATTTGGACTACAAATGACCGTAGCAAATTCTTCTCCGTTGACCATGATGGTTAATGGGAATTCTGTGACATAATGGTCAGTCGTCTCTATAAGATTACCATTTTCATATCGTACAATATGCTGATTTGTTAAAACGTCTTCATTCATATTATTCATCCCCCAATTCATATTCACTTATTTATTTTAGCGCATTTCGAGTTGCAAAAAAAATAAACAGTTTCAATATGCGTAGGACATAAAATATTTTAAAAGGCGACAATATCCCGTAAAGATGAACATGTTTTTTATTCCATTTTTTTGTTCCTAGTAATCTTGATAACATCTGTTAAAAAAATATTTTAAAAGAAGACTAATTTGTACTACTCTGAACTAATTTAACTACAATAAATATATTTGCTATATAGGATGCATAGAAGTAAACTTATAGTAAACAAATATAAAGAGGTGAAAAGCTAAATGGCTAGCATCAGAGACATTGCGCGCGAAGCGGAAGTGAGCCCTGGCACAGTATCACGTGTATTAAATAACGATCCTACATTATCTGTAGCAGAAAAAACACGACGAAGAATTCATGAAACCGCTGAAAATTTACAATATAAAAAAATGGAAAGAAAAAATAAAAGTATTCAAATTATTACTTATGCTTCACGTGCAAAAGAAATGTCTGATCCATATTACAGAGAAATTAGGTTAGCAATTGAAGCGGAGGTTAAACGATTAAATTTATCGTTAAAGAGAACGCTACGTATTGATGGGGAATATGATGATATAGATATAACTAAAATAGCGAAAGCAGGAGCTATTATTGTAGTAGGGAACTTTTCGTCCGAATCAATTTTAGAACTACAGAAATATAACCATAACATTGTGGTCATTAATAACCCTAATACGCCTAAATCTATAGACGCAGTATATTCAGATTTATATGATTCCATGCTGCAATTATTAAATGATATTGATAACACAGGATTAAATCATATTGTTTATGTAGGTGGCACACACACGATCAAAAACTTGGAAGGTTTGCCAACTTCAAATAATACACAAATTGAAGACGTAAGGTTTAAAGCTTTTACGGAATGGTGTAAAAAACGCCAAATAATAAGTGAATCATTGCTTAACGGTTGGAATAAAGAGGACGGTGTAAATGCAGTAAAAGAATTATTGAAAACAAATCATTTACCTCAAGTGTTTATTGCTGGTAACGACATGGTTGCAATCGGCATATTACAGCAACTACAAGCAGAAAAAATCACTTTACCAGATGACGTTAAATTGATTAGTTTTAATGATTTGGAAATTATTCAATATGCAGTCCCTTCTATCAGCAGCGTACATATACCTATAAATGAGTACGGAAGAATCGCAGTAAGAATGGCAGAAGAAAGAATAAATAATACAAGACAAATTGCTATTCATGTCATTGCAGAAGCACAATTAAAAGAACGTGCTACATTTAAAGTAAAAAACAAAGCACATTGACAAAACATTTAGTAAACAAGTAAACTTTATTTAAGTTTACTACCATGAATTGTATTTTTTATATCGTCTTTAAAAAGGAGTGGGATTATTATGATAGAAGCAATGCGCAATAAGTTTAAAGATTTATTTGATGTGCAAGCTGAAGTAAGTGCGTTTGCACCTGGGCGTATTAATTTAATTGGTGAACACACAGATTATAACGGAGGGTATGTGTTCCCAGCAGCAATTGAATTAGGGACATACGGTTTAGCTGCTAGACGAAACGATAAATTGATTCGTCTATATTCTAATAATTTTGAAAATATTGGCATGATAACTTTAGATTTAGATAACTTGGTTTTTGAGAAGGACGATGACTGGGCAAACTACCCTAAAGGGGTCATAAAATATTTAAAAGAATCTTTTCCTGGTATAAACCAAGGCTTTGATATCTTGGTGGAGGGGAATATACCGAATGGTGCAAGTCTTTCGTCATCAGCCTCTATTGAACTATTAACAGGTTGGTTGATAAAAGCATTATTTAATTTGGATTTAGAGCGACTAGAACTTATTAAAATAGGACAACGTACAGAAAATCATTTTATGGGTGTTAACTCTGGTATTATGGATCAATTTATTATTGGAATGGGTAAATCAGAACATGCTATTTTATTAGATACAGCAACATTAGAATATGATTTTGTTCCCGCCAAATTTGGTGATTATGTCATATCAATTATGAATACAAATAAACGACGTTCATTAACTGAAAGTAAATATAATGAACGTAGAAGTGAGTGCGAATCTGCATTGGCATCATTACAGCAAGAACTAAATATTCAGTCTTTAGGTGAGTTAACAATGGATCAATTTGAAATGTATCAAATGCTGATTAAGGATGAAGTACAACGGCGAAGAGCGAGACATGCTGTTTCAGAGAATGAACGTACTAAACTTGCACATCAAGCATTATCCGACAACGACTTTGAAAAATTTGGTCAGTTATTAAATGATTCACATACATCATTGAAAAACGATTATGAAGTAACAGGCATGGAACTCGATACGCTAGCTGAAACAGCACAACAAGTTGAAGGCGTGTTAGGAGCAAGAATGACTGGTGCAGGTTTTGCAGGATGTGCGATTGCGTTAGTACACAAAAAACAAATCAAAGCATTAGAAGATGAAGTTTCCAAAAAATACTTGGCAAAAATAGGTTATGAACCATCATTTTATCATGTAGGTATCAGTGATGGCGTTAAAACTATATAAACACAAAATATAAATTAGAAAGGATTTTTTTATGTCTGTATTAGTATTAGGTGGCGCAGGTTACATTGGAAGTCATGCAGTAGATCAGTTAATCAATCGAGGTTACGATGTTGTAGTTGTAGATAACTTGGGAACTGGTCATAGAGCAGCTGTGCATAATGAGGCAAAATTTTATGAGGGCGATATACGTGATAAGGCATTCTTAGAAAGTGTATTTGGAAATGAAGATATTGAAGGCGTTTTTCATTTCTGTGCTTATTCATTAGTTGGAGAATCTGTTGGAAAACCACTAGCATATTTTAATAATAATGTTTATGGTTTGCAGGTGCTATTAGAAGTAATGTACGACCATCATGTAGCACATATTGTTTTCTCATCAACAGCAGCTGTCTACGGAGAACCAGATGCTGTACCAATTACAGAAGACGATTCTAAAACACCTACGAGCCCTTATGGCGAAAGTAAATTAATGATGGAAAAAATGATGCACTGGAGCCACGAAGCTTATGGTGTTAATTATGCAGCATTACGTTATTTTAATGTGGCAGGTGCAAAAGAAAATGGCGTGATCGGTGAAGATCATAGACCAGAAACACACTTAATCCCAATCGTATTGCAAGTTGCACTGGGTCAAAGAGAAGAACTGACGATTTTCGGCGATGATTATGATACAGAAGATGGATCTTGTATACGCGATTACTTACATGTTGTAGACTTAATTGACGCGCATATTTTAGCATTTCAACATTTGAAAAATGGCGGAAAATCTGGAGCTTTTAATTTAGGAAGTAGCCAAGGTTATTCTGTATTTGAAATTTTAGAAGCTGCAAGAAAAGTAACAAATAAACCAATCAACGCTGTTGTTGGCGAAAGAAGAGCAGGCGATCCAAGTAAACTTGTTGCATCAAGTAATAAAGCGCAACAAATATTGGGTTGGAAACCTAAACATGACGATATTCACGATATTATCGGTTCAGCGTGGCAATGGCATGAAAAACATCCAAACGGATATCAGGAGGTATAATGCATGTTATTGAATCAACATTCTGTGCAGTTATTTGTTTCATATGCTACCACATATGGTGATTATGAAAAGGAAGATGCCATTTATATTCAAAACAGGTTGATCAGTATTTTAAATGCATCTGGTATAGACGACACAGCGTCACCTAAATTTAGCCCAAACGCTACAGCCAATGCTATTGCGCAAGACTGGATTCAAGAAGCAATAAAAGCAAACTGTATTGATGACGCATTGTATAATAAAGAAATTATTGAGGCTCAGATTTTAGATTTAATTACACCGCGACCATCTGTGGTTAACGATCAATTTAATGAATTGTACAAGCGAAACGCAAAAGAAGCTACCGATTATTTTTATAATATTACGAAACGTAATCATTACGTAAAAGAAGATGCTATAGCAAATAACATCCATTTTGACGTATCAAATGAGTATGGTGATCTTGAAATAACTATTAATCTATCTAAACCCGAAAAAGATGCAAAGCAAATCGCTAAAGCTAAAGAGGCGCCTTCAACAGACTATCCTAAATGTGCATTATGTTTAGAAAATGAAGGATTTAAAGGCTCTGTTTTGCAAGCAGCAAGAACAAATCATCGTATAGTGAGACTGAATTTAGGAGATGAGCAATGGGGATTTCAATATTCACCTTATGCTTATTTTAAAGAGCATAGTATCGTTCTATCAAAAGAGCATGTGCCAATGAATATTGATAAACAAACATTTGTGCAATTATTGGATTTTGTAGACAAATTTCCACATTATTTTATTGGTTCTAACGCGGACATACCGTTAGTTGGTGGGTCGATTCTTACGCATAACCATTATCAATCTGGCAGACATACCTTTCCCATGGATAATGCTAAAGAACTTCAAAACTTTAAATTGGTACAGTTTACAAACGTAGAAGCATCTACATTACATTGGCCAATGAGTGTGATACGCCTCAAAAGTACTAATAAAGAAAACTTAATAGAAGCAGCAGAATGTATTAGGCTCGCATGGAATAATTATTCAGATGAAAGTGTAGCAATCAGAGCATATAGTGATGAAGGTGACCGTCACCACACTGTCACACCTATTGCACGTTTTAGACATGGTCAGTATGAACTGGATGTTGTTTTAAGGGACAACCAGACATCAGAAACTTACCCTGATGGCATATTCCATCCTCATAAAGATGTACAACATATAAAAAAAGAGAATATCGGACTGATAGAAGTCATGGGTACAGCTATTCTACCTGGACGATTGAAAACAGAACTGCAAGAAGTTAAGGCTTTTTTATTAGGAAATCATCAGCAATCATTAGGCGCGCACCAGACATGGGCTGAAGAAATGAAAGCAAACTATGATATTAATGAAAAAAATGTCGATGAAATCATCGAAAAAGAAGTTGGACATAAATTCAAACGTGTACTAGAAGATGCAGGCGTATTTAAAAATACGTCACAGGGTCAAGAGGCGTTTGAGCGTTTTATTGAAACTTTATAATAATAAATAATCATATAAAGAGCGATACAAGGTAATTTCTACTTACGTATCTGCTCTTTTTTTTTGAAATGAATAAGCATATAATTAAAAGAAATAGGAGGAGATTAAATGCAAATAAAAGGTAAATATATCATTTTTGCATGTGTTATGATGTGTCTCATGATAGCAGGATGTTCCAATACTGAAGGTAATCATGATGAGCCAAAATCTAATAGCAACGATGCCAAACACGAACTACATATTGCAGCCGCAGCTAGTTTGACGGATGCAACTAAAGATTTAGAAAAAGCGTTCAAAAAAGAGCATAAAGATGCACATATTACATTTAATTATGGTGGATCAGGTGCTTTAAGACAACAAATAGAAAAGGGGGCGCCTGTTGATGTTTTTATGTCTGCGAATACAAAAGATGTTGATGCTTTAGGAGAAAAAGCTCAAAATAAATATCAATATGCCAAAAATACTTTAGTATTAATTGGCGCTGAAGATAGCGACTATCAAAGCGTGAAAGATTTAAAAGATGATGATAAGTTAGCTATTGGTGAAGTTAAGTCAGTTCCTGCAGGGAAATATGCTGAGCAATATTTAAAAGATAATCAACTTTTTAATGATGTAAAACCGCATTTAGTTTTTGCAAAAGACGTGCGACAAGTATTGAATTATGTAGAAAAAGGCAATGCTCAATTAGGGTATGTTTATAAAACAGATTTATACCAAAGTCAGCAAAATGGAAAAAGTAAAGTGAAAGAAATTGAAACTGCAAACCTAAAAAATCCAATTACATATAAATCAGCTACAACTTCAGATAAAAACTTAGCTAAAGAATGGGTTAAGTTCTTAAAAACAGACGAAGCAAAAGAAATTTTAAAAAAATATAAATTCAATGCTTAGGAGGTCTTATAAATGCCAGATGTCACACCATTTTGGATATCGTTAAGAGTAGCAATTATTAGTACGATCATCGTTACAATTTTAGGTATTGTTATATCAAGATGGTTGTATAAACGTCATGGTTTTATTGCTAGATTACTAGAAAGTATGATTGTTTTACCCATTGTTTTACCTCCGACAGTTATGGGATTTATCTTATTAATAGTGTTTTCTCCACGAAGTATAATTGGTTCATTTTTTACGGATATATTACATTTGCCAGTCGTATTTACATTAACTGGAGCAGTGTTGGCGTCGATTATCGTTAGTTTCCCATTAATGTATCAGCATACTGTACAAGGCTTCCGGAGTATTGATAACAAGATGTTGAATACGGCTAGAACAATGGGGGCAAGTGAGCGGAAAATATTTTTTGAAATTATTCTTCCATTGTCTAAAAGACCTATATTATCAGGCATCATGATGAGTTTTGCGCGTGCAATAGGTGAATTTGGTGCTACGTTAATGGTGGCGGGATATATTCCTAATAAAACTAATACATTACCATTAGAGATATATTTCTTAGTGGAACAAGGAAAAGAGAATCAAGCATGGCTCTGGGTATTAGTGTTGGTAGCATTTGCTGTAACTGTAATCGGTACAATTAATGTGTTAAATAAAGATGTTTATCGAGAGGTGCGTTAATGTTAACAATAGATTTAAAGCATTTACTAAATCAAACACAACTCCGAATTAAAATTGAAGATACTGAACCTAAAATTTATGCAATTAAGGGCCCTTCAGGCATCGGTAAAACGACAATATTAAATATGCTAGCAGGTTTACGAAAACCAGATCAAGCCCTAATAAGCATAAATAATCATACTCTGACAGACACAATCAATCATATTGATGTGAAAATTCAAAATCGTAATATAGGTTATCTATTTCAAGATTATCAGTTATTTCCGCATATGAACGTCTTTCAAAATATTACATTTATGGCAGAACCTTCTGATCATATTGATACTTTAATTACTCAATTAAATATTGAACATTTGAAAACTAAATTTCCAATTCGGCTCTCGGGCGGTGAATCTCAACGTGTAGCGTTAGCTAGAACACTAAGTACTAAACCAGATTTAATATTATTAGACGAGCCATTTTCTAGTTTAGATGATACGACTAAAGAAGAAAGCATTTCACTCGTTAAACGCATTTTTAAGTTATGGCAAATTCCAATCATTTTTGTTACGCATTCTAATTATGAAGCAGCACGGCTAGCACATGAAGTTATCAATATCGAGTGATATTATAGTGTGAAGTTTAAAATGATATTATGTATAAAAATTGGAAATAAATGGTATGTGAAGCCATGTCTATAAATAACTTTTAAAATATAGCTTCTATTTAAAAAGGTGGGAATTAAAATCAAATCTAAATTTGGTTTTGTTTCTGCTCTTTTTAGATTAGAAGTTTGAATATTGGTGTGATAAGTGTATATAATAAGCATAATTTTATAGCAAGGAGACCTTTTATAATGATTGTAGAATTTTTAAGAACTGCTGGAGGTGGGCCTTCACTTTTTGATTCAGTTTCACAACATAAAGATGTGCCTATACGAACCAGCCCTGGTCTTTTTATTCACGATTTGAAACTTTTAATTGATAGTTCAGAAGATATATTTTATCAGTTAAGACAAGCAAAAATAGCCGATATTAAATATGGTATATATTCGCATTGGCATCCAGATCATACAATGGGTCTTAGAATTTGGGAAACACTTAATTTTGATTTTGTGAACACAATACCCCAATCGAAAGTCACAACAATATATTTAACATCGCAAGAAGTAGAAGATTTTAAAACATATTTTGGGCATTGGAATCATTTGTTGTATTTACAACAAATAGGGGTTGTTGAATTAAAAATTGTAAGTAATAATGCAAAGATTACGATTAAAGATACAACGATTGAATGGATTCAATTATCAGAAAAAATTGCTTTTGGTTTTTATATAACTACACCTACCAAACGACTACTCATAATCCCAGATGAATTCAAAGGTTTTCAACCGATTAATAAAGTAAAGGATGTAGATGTAGCTATCTTACCTTTTGGTAGTAACGAAGTAAACCCTGTTACAAAAGAGCGAATTCATGAGGAAGGTATGTTAAGTACATTAGGCGAAGCTACGTTTGAAGAATGTGTGGAAATTGCTAAAAACATCAACGCTAAACATACATATTTCACGCATATTGAAGCAACAGAAAGTTTAACTCAATTACAAGCGAAAAAATTAGAACGACAGTTAAGCGAAGCGGGGATCTCATCGACAATTGCTTATGACGGTTTGAAAATTAAAGTTTGAAGTGATAACAGTGAAAATGATTAAGCATAAACCAGCATTTAATCTTTCTAATCAGACACCGTTGTAATTCTAAGAAAGATCAGATTGGGCAAACAAATACAATCATTTAAATACTTGTAGAAGCACTACTAATCTACATAATATTTTAATAACTAAGTACTGGTGCTAGTTTATGATTGCATTAGAGACACATTAATCTAATTTAATTTAAACATAGGGAATACGCTCGTTTTTCGAATAATGCACTCAAACCGTTGTTACAAAGTAATCCAAGATTTATAATAGAAATAATGACGCAAAGTGAGGGATGTCATCGTGAATGAAGCACGTTATTCAAGACAGATGTTATTTAAACATATAGGTTCTAATGGGCAAGAAAAAATTATGAATGCGCATGTATTAATTGTGGGGATGGGTGCTCTAGGTACACATCTTGCTGAAGGTTTAGCGAGAGCTGGTGTAGGTGAGTTAACGATAGTAGATAGAGACTATATTGAATATAGTAATTTGCAACGACAAACAATGTTTACAGAAATGGATGCACAAGAGCGCTTACCTAAAGTAATTGCTGCCGAGCGTAATTTAATGGCAATACGTCAAGATTTGAAGTTAAATCCATATATTGAACATGTAGATAGACTATTTTTAGAAACATATGCTCAAGATGTACAACTTATTTTAGACGCAACGGATAATTTTGAAACAAGACAATTGGTTAATGATTTTGCTTATAAAGCGACTATTCCTTGGATTTATGGTGGTGTGGTACAGAGCACTTATGTAGAAGCTACATTTATACCTGATAAAACGCCTTGTTTCAATTGTCTAATGCCACAATTACCAGTCATTAATATGACTTGCGATACTGTCGGGGTCATCCAACCTGCAGTTACTATGACAACAAGTTTGCAATTACGAGATGCGCTAAAGATATTGATTGGTGAAGCAACCACGCCAAAATTGACGTACGGAGATATTTGGGAAGGTACGCATTTTACATTTGGCTTTACTAAACTTTATAATGCATCATGCCCAACTTGTGGCTCCCAGCCTACCTACCCACACCTCAATGCGACTGAAAGACAGTTTGCAAGTTTATGTGGGAGAGATACAGTACAGTATGAGAATTCAGATATTTCCCAGGAAATGTTGGAAACGTTTTTAATACACCAAGCTATACCTTATAAACGTAATCCATATATGTTACATTTTGAATATAAAAAGCACAGAATTGTTAGCTTTAAAGGTGGTAGAATGTTGATTCACGGTATGACCAAACCACAACAAGCTATTAACTTAATTAATCAATTATTTGGGTAGAGGTGAGGCATTATGCATACTAATGTAAAGCTAGATAGAGATATTAAATGCGCTGTGTTAACGGTTTCTGATACAAGAGATTATGAAACAGATAAAGGTGGTAGATTAGTTATAGAGCTACTATCTTCTTTAAACGTTACTATTTCAAAAGCGCATTATAAAATTGTGGAAGATGAACAAACAGCTATCATCCAACAAATAGAGCGTTGGTTATTAGAAGATATTGATGTTGTGATCACTACAGGTGGTACTGGTATCGCACAACGAGATGTTACGATTGAAGCGGTCTCAAGTTTGATCACAAAAGAAATAGAAGGTTTCGGAGAATTGTTTAGATACCTTAGCTACACCGAAGATGTAGGTACGCGTGCCTTGTTGTCTCGTGCGATTGCAGGCACTGTGAATGACAAATTAATTTTTAGTATACCTGGCTCTACTGGTGCCGTAAAATTAGCTTTAAACAAACTAATCAAACCAGAATTAAACCATTTAGTACAAGAAATTACTAAATAAAATAGGGCGGGACATGGAGCATCATTATAAAATGCTTTCATTGTCTCGCCCCGGCAATCATAAAACCATGACTAGAGAAAGTGTTTAATATAAGCTTGCTTTTGTTTCTGTCATCTTCTAGTGGCCGTACTATATTTGAGATGAAGTTATCTTTGATGTCTCGAATGCTATTTTTATATAATATGAGATGCTAATGATTATCTTTTATAATCACCTGATTTGCCACCAGTTTTAGAAAGAAGATAAGTTTCGCCGATGACCATTCCTTTATCTAAAGCTTTTGTCATATCATATACAGTAAGCGCCACAGCTGAAGCTGCCGTAAGTGCTTCCATTTCCACACCAGTCTTTCCAGTAGTAGACACGGTAGCCTGGATATTGAGTGTGTAAGTTTGTTTGTTTGCTTGCCAGTCAAAAGTGACATCAATGCCAGTTAGAGGTAGTGGATGACACATCGGTATAATATCTGAAGTATTTTTAGCCGCCATAATACCAGCGATTTGAGCGGTGTTGAGTACATTGCCTTTTTGGTTCGTATGATCAACGATTTGTTGATAAATATCTGAATTTACAGTAATGCTTGAGTGCGCAATAGCAGAACGTTTTGTTATATTTTTATCAGAAACGTCTACCATTTTTGCATTACCTTGTTCATTAATATGTGTGAATTCAGTCAAAATATCCCTCCTAATCGAGTTCTAGTATATCACGAAATTATAAATTATAAGGAGTAGATTGTGATGTCTGTTGAGAAAAGAAACCCAATTCCAGTGAGTGAAGCCATTAAACGTGTGGTTAATCAAGCTATTTTTATGGATGTAAAAACATTAGCTTTAGAGGACAGCTTAAATCACATTTTAGCTGAAGATATTGTGGCTACACATGAGATACCAAGATTTCATAAATCGCCGTACGATGGTTTTGCGTTAAGAAGTATTGATACAGAAGGCGCAAGTGGTGATAATCGGATTACATTCCAAGTTATTGATCACATAGGCGCAGGTTCGGTTTCAAATAAAAAAGTTGGTGAGTTTGAAGCAGTGCGTATTATGACAGGTGCAGAAATACCTAAAGGCGCTGACGCAATTGTGATGCTTGAGCAAACGATAGAAGGTAATCAGGAGTTTTCAATAAGGAAATCGTTTAACGTAAATGAGAATGTTTCATTAAAAGGTGAAGAAACACAAGTCGGAGATGTAGTGTTAGAAAAAGGGCAACAGATTAATCCAGGCGCTATAGCTGTTTTAGCGACATATGGTTATACACAAGTCCCAGTTTATGAAAAACCTAGCGTCGCCATTATTGCGACCGGTAGTGAATTGTTAGATGTCAGTGATGCGTTAGAACCTGGAAAAATTCGAAATTCCAATGGACCAATGATAACAGCATTGGCAAAAAAACATGAATTAAAGGTTAACACTTATAAAATTCAGCAAGATGATTTAGACAGTAGTATCGAAGTTGTAAGTCAAGCATTGGCTAATCATGACATTGTGGTTACAACTGGAGGTGTTTCTGTAGGAGACTTTGATTATTTGCCACAGATTTATGAAGCTATCAATGCTGAAGTATTGTTTAATAAGATTGCAATGAGACCGGGAAGTGTAACGACAGTAGCAGTTGCTAATGGTAAATATTTATTTGGTTTATCTGGCAATCCTTCTGCTTGTTTCACTGGTTTTGAATTATACGTTAAACCTGCAATACAACATATGATGGGTGCTAAAGCTATTTATCCGCAAATCGTCCAAGCGACACTCATGGAAGACTTTAAAAAACCCAACCCATTCACGAGATTTATTCGAGCAACAGTTACTTTTAACGGTAAAGAAATGACCGTCAGACCTTCAGGATTCAACAAATCTGGTGCGGTTGTAGCTATTGCCCACAGTAACGCGATGATTATGTTGCCAAGTGGTACAAGAGGCTACCAAAAAGGGCATACTGTGAATGTGATTTTAACTGAATCTCAAGCTTATGAATTGGATAGTACATTATGATCTTGCAAATTGTAGGTTATAAAAATTCAGGGAAAACAACACTCATGACTTATACGGTTGAAATATTAAAATCTCATGGTATGCGTGTGGCAACCATAAAACATCACGGTGGCAAGGACAAAGGGCATTCTGATATTGCATTGCAAACAAATACAGTTGATCATATGAGACATTTTAACGCTGGCGCAGATCAAAGTATTGTACAGGGGCATCATTTTCAGCAAACTGTGACGCGTTACGAAAATCAAAGGCTTGATGAAATTATAGCCAAATCTGTTACAATAGATAATGATATCGTTATAGTAGAAGGCTTTAAAGAAGCAAAATACAGTAAAGTAGTTGTATATCGTGATGATATTGATTATAAATACTTAAGTGAATTATCAAATATTAAGTACGACATTAATATAGAACAGCCATTAGCGATGCAAAAATTTGAGCAGTGGTTATTATCTTTTGTTAACGTAAAAGGAATGGATTAAATGAAGCAATTTGAAGTCACAAACGTGCCTATACAAACAGAGCAATATCGTCAATATGTACTCAATGAACATCAAGGCGCAGTGGTTATTTTTACTGGGCATGTACGAGAATGGACTAAAGGAGTTAAGACCGAGTATCTAGAATATGAAGCTTATATCCCTATGGCTGAAAAAAAATTGGCTCAAATAGGTGATGAGATTTCACGAAAATGGCCTGGTACACAAACTGCTATAGTCCACAGGATTGGACCGTTAGCAATATCAGATATTGCAGTCCTGATAAGTGTTTCTTCCCCACATCGTAAAGACGCCTATCAAGCAAATGAATATGCAATTGAAAGAATTAAAGAAGTAGTGCCGATTTGGAAAAAAGAAATTTGGGAAGATGGCGCTGAATGGCAAGGTCACCAACGTGGTTACCATGAGGATGCAATGGGAGGGGATAAGATATGAAAGTGTTGTATTTTGCAGAAATAAAAGAGATTTTAGCAAAAACATCAGAAGATATTGATTTGAGTTATGATATTACTGTAGATGAGTTTTTGACAGATTTATTTAAACGTTATCCTGGTATCAGTGATAAACAATTTCAAGTAGCGGTCAATGAGGAATTTGTCAAAGGCGATGACATAGTACAGCCTAATGACACTATCGCGTTGATACCACCAGTTAGTGGAGGTTAATAAGAAAATGAAAGCGATTATACTTGCCGGAGGACAATCAGAGAGATTCGGTAAACCAAAAGCTTTTGCACAAATTAATTCGCAGATGTTTTATAAGCGAATTATAGAAGTGTTAGAAGGAACAAACTTGTTCAATGAAATTATTATAAGCACCAATGAAACATTAGCACCACAATTTGATTATCCTAATATTGCTATTGATGATGCTGAAAACAAAGATAAAGGTCCAATGGCTGGTATTTATTCAGTGATGCGACAACATACAGATGAAACACTTTTCTTTGTAATATCTGTAGATACACCCATGATTACACAAAAAGCAATAAGTAAATTGTATCAATTTATGATTGAACATTTGATTGAAGATCAACTCAATATTGCCGGTTTCCAAGAAAAGGGTATGCCAATCCCTACGATGGCATTTTATAGTCCACAGACACTGCCTACTATAGAAACAGCTTTGGATTCAGGTGATTATAGCCTTAAAAATGTCTATTCTAAAGTTAAAAGTGATTGGTTAGATGTACATGAAATAGATTCATCTAATTATTGGTACAAAAATATAAATTATCAACAAGATTTAGAAGATTTACACCATGACATTATGAATAGCTAAGGGGGCTTATATTATGGTAGAACAAATAACTGATAAACTTGGCCGTCCAATTCGAGATTTAAGATTGTCAGTTACAGATCGTTGCAATTTCCGCTGTGATTATTGCATGCCGAAAGAAATTTTCGGTGATGATTTTGTTTTCTTACCTAAAGACGAATTACTCACGTTTGATGAAATGGTGCGTATCGCTAAAGTTTATACACGATTAGGTGTTAAAAAAATACGGATTACAGGTGGAGAACCTTTATTAAGAAGAGATTTATATAAATTAATATATGAGTTAAATCAATTGGAAGGTATAGAAGATATAGGTTTAACCACAAATGGTTTGTTATTAAAAAAACATGGTCAAAATTTATATGATGCAGGTTTACGACGTATTAATGTAAGTCTAGATGCGATTGACGATAAAGTATTCCAAGCTATAAACAACCGAAATATTAAGGCTTCTACGATTTTGCAACAAATAGATTATGCTGTTTCAATAGGATTTCATGTGAAAGTGAATGTTGTTGTTCAAAAAGGCGTGAACGACGACCAAATTTTGCCTATGATACAATATTTTAAAGATAAAGATATTGAAATACGTTTTATTGAATTTATGGACGTCGGAAATGATAATGGTTGGGACTTTAGTAAAGTAGTTACAAAAGATGAAATGTTAAATATGATTGAGTCCGCATTTGATATTGAACCTGTTGAGCCTAAGTATTTTGGCGAAGTTGCAAAATACTATCGTCATAAAGATAATGGCGCTAAATTTGGGCTTATTACAAGTGTATCTGAATCTTTCTGTTCTACATGTACACGTGCAAGGTTATCATCTGATGGTAAGTTTTATGGTTGCCTTTTTAGTACGGTAGATGGATTTAATGTAAAATCGTTTATGCGTTCTGGAGTGTCAGATGACGCACTGTTTGAACAGTTTAAAGCGCTATGGAACATTAGAGATGATAGATATTCAGATGAGCGTACGGCACAAACTGTGGCCAATAGAAAACGTAAAAAAATAAATATGAATTATATTGGTGGCTAATAACAATCAAAGCACATCTAGTTATCGAATGGAAACAACCAGTTTTTGATAATAATAGTTAATAAAAATATTCATACAAAGCGTTAAAACCAAGGTAGATGAGTGTGTCTTTTACAAAGATGTGTGAAGCTATTAATTCTAATTATGAGCTTAATAGGAGTAGGAGAGAAATCAAATTTTGAATGTTGATTTTTCCCTGCTCTTTTTTTATCATCATTTTAAATCATGTTTTATGTAAAATAAGTTCAAAAGTGAGGAATGATAGATTTGCAAGATAATGTATTATACATAAGTAATTTTTTAATGATTAAAGATAACGAACAATAGAAAATGATTACTATAATCATATGTAACTATATAAATATTTTCCAATAGTAAAATTTATTTATCTGTTTCTTTAAAAATAATAGATTTAATGAAGAAAGTGTTATATAATATTTAAAAAGCTTATTCATTATATAAAGCCAATACTAACAATGATAATAAACCATGAGGAGGCCATATTTATGGAAAGTAAAGCAGCATATTATATTACATCTGAAAGAGCTTTAAGCCAATTGAAGCATTGGTTAAAGTCAGTGCATCGTTTGTCTATTGAAGAATTTGTGGTGTTATTTAAAGTATATGAAGCAAATAAAATTAGTGGAAAAGAATTGAGAGACACGCTACATTTTGAAATGTTATGGGACACGAGTAAAATAGACGTTATTATAAGAAAAATTTATAAAAAAGAATTGATTTCAAAGGTACGTTCAGAAACCGATGAAAGGCAAGTATTTTACTATTATACAGAAGCACAAGCGAAGCAAATTGATGATATTATTAAGGAAATAGAAAATATAAAAGTTGCTTAACAGGCAAATTAAAAGTCAAAGGCTTACCATCTACATTTAATTGAGACTAACCAAGTGCTATAAAGGCATTTGCATTTTGATATTTAAAATGATTTATTTATAAAGCAATATAAAATGTTGGTTGTATGTTTTTTTGAAACCGTAGAATATGATGAATGCAAACTCAAGCATGACATACGTTTTGTGGTCATAAAAACTACCGATAAGAATACCCCCTCGAAGTAACCATTGAAAAATGAAAAGTTTGAGGGGGTATTTATATATAAAATATCATTTAAGTACACTGTGAACTCTTTGTAATTTATCGTTTATATCAAATATTAAAATGCACTAGTGTGTTTTACTTTTTTACCGTGCACAAAGTAATAAATAACACCTGTAATCAATACTAAAACTGCCATAATAGCGTATAGCTGTGCGAATGATACAGCAGAAGTTACGAAACCTAATACATACGGGCCAAATCCAAGACCCAAGTCTAAACCGATAAAATAAGTTGATGTCGCAATACCATATTTTGCTGGTGGAGATACTTTGATCGCGATTGCTTGCATACATGATGAAATGTTCCCGTAGCCTGCCCCCAAGAATAATCCTGCAAGTATAAGTAACCAACTATTATTTGTGATACTTAATGTTAGGAATGTAAGGATTAAAAAGATGAATGCTGGATAAGCTACAACATTTTCATTTTTATCGTCCATCATTCTTCCAGCTACTGGTCGTGTAACTAAAGAAGCAATAGCATAGAAAATAAAGAAATAACTAGAAATTGTAACTAAATTAATTTCTTGAGCAAAGAATTGTAAAAATGTCAGTATAGATGAATAAGATAATCCTGCAAGTAGCATAATAATAGCAACTGGCAGCGCTTCTTTTGCAATATAATGATTGATATCAAATTTCTTATTCTTAGCATTTTGGGGCATAGCAACTTCACTTGTTAAATCGATATTCAATTTAATAAAGAATGAAATAATAAAACTTACGATACCACATAATAAGCATAGTAAAAATAATAATTGAATAGGAAATGTATTGATAAGTAGAAGACCGAAGAATGGGCCTATTGCAGCTCCAATAACTAAACTTAATGAGAATAGGCTAATCCCTTCACTTTTTCTTTCTGGTGGCGTGGTATATGCCGCGATTGTTCCAGTAGCAGTTGTCGTAACGCCAGTAGCTATACCATTAACTAATCTTGTAAACATAAGCACTGCTAAAGCGCCTTCGATAAAGTAGAATAATTGAGTGATAATTAATAAGATTAAACCGATGATTAAAATGCGCTTAGGACCGATTTTATTAACATATTTACCTGTAATAAAGCGGCCTATTAATGATCCAATAATGAATAAACCAGATACAAGCCCAGCCATACTATCTGATGCATGGTATTCTGATTTCGTATAACTTGCAATAATAACAATAAGTAAATACATACATAAATAAACTAAAAAGTTTGTAATAAAATTAATGTTAAAACTCTTTGTCCAAATAGGTGACTTCATCGATGCTGTTTGGTTCATTTTAAAATTCCTCCATTGCTAAAATTTGTTCATGAATAGATTGTAATGATTTGGTAATATGTTCAAGTTCTGACGTTGACAAGCCTGTGTTTTCAATAATTTTGTCTTGCAATTTATCTACACGAGTACTGATATTGTTATACAGTGATTGTCCTTCTTGAGAAAGTGAGAGCCATTTTTCTCGTTTGTCTGTGCCTGATTCAACAGTTAATAAGGATTTTTCAGAAAGTACTTTTAAAATTTTTCTAGCTGTTGGTTTTTCAATTGAGCGTCGTTTTGAAATTTGTACTAGAGTGGTTGGCGCATTGTAACAAATGTCTTTTAATACCAGCCATTGTGCTGGATAGAGTTCAAATTCTTCAAAAATAGGTTGGAAAAGTTTGGTATAAGGTCTATAAATGGCGATAATATTATCAAATACAAATTTATTTTCCATGAATGAGTGCCTCCGAAATAGTTAGCTTAGCTAACTTAATTTTGAACAAATTATATTTTAATCTATTTATGGAGAAAAATCAATACGTATTTTAAAGAAAACGTTTTCGTATAGAAAGATAGGAAAATGTAATATTTTAAATTGAGGTAATGAGTTATAAGAAGTAAACACGTGTACAATTTGTTAAGATAAAGCTAAAGAAGAAATAGGGGGATAAGTCATGAAAGATTTAAAATTAGATCATATTGTTCATTATGTACAACAGTTAGATAATTTCAAATTCCCAGGCCACATATTTACATTACATCAAGGTGGAAAGCACGATAGATTAGGCACGTATAATCGTTTGGCTTATTTAAATAACGCATATATTGAATTATTAGACGTTTATAAATCGGAAACATTACAAAAAATAATTAAGAGTGAAGAAGGACGTGTGTCTTTTCCTTCGAAAATCGTTCAAGACCATTATCAACAAGGTCTAAAAACAATAGCCTTTCAAACACAGGATATATCTAAATTGAAAGAAAATTTAGAGGCCCAAAATATAGAGGTTGTCGGCCCCATAGAGATGGATAGAGAAAATACCAAAGGTGAAAAGACTACATGGAGGCTATTATATATTGCTGATCCTGATTATAGGGTGAAGCCGCCCTTTTTTATCCAATGGGATGAAAGCGTAAAAGAGAGAGAAACAAAGATAGCGCCATTACGACAAGAAGCTTTTACTATAAAAGGTATTGAAATAAACAGTACCGAAAGGAATCACACCGCTGAAAAGTGGAAACAATGGTTTGGAATGGAAGTCGTAAGTCATTCAGAAACCGAGACAACATTAAAATTAAAAAATGATGATGTTGTCTATCGAATATATGATGGGGCATATTCTGGTTACAAAGCAGTGATATTAATAGACAATAAAACAGCCTCTCCCTACACATTGATTATTAGAGGGCTAAAGTATAAAGTTGAAGCAGATTAATAAATATAGATATATATACTATGCGCAATAACAATAACATGTATCAAAGAAACCATTAGTGTTAAAATAGTTAAGGAAGTTGCCAATTTGTTTTTACCAGATAAAAGTAATAAATAAACAGATAATAAAAATGTAAAAGCAGCTAATATAATCCTCAAACTTAGGTATGAAATACTAAAAGATGTACCAAACGCTTGAATTACAAAAATTAAATTGACTAGCAAAAGTAGTCCTAATATGATGATACGCATAATAAGCACCTCATTTCTTTATTTACATTATTATATCAAAGAATAGGAAATGATGTGAAAGAATGCGTGAAGCAATGTATAATAACAAAGTATGTAATGGTAAAAGGAGATATCAGTTTTATGGAAAAGATGAATATCACAAATCAAGCTCATGATGCGTTTGTCAAATCACACTCACAAGGAGATTTGTTACAATTAACACAATGGGCAGAAACAAAAAAATTAACTGGCTGGTACTCGAAACGTATTGCAGTCGGTGAAAATGGCGAAATTTTAGGCGTAGCCCAGTTATTATTTAAAAAAATACCTAAATTGCCATACACACTATGTTATATTTCAAGAGGATTTGTAACTGATTATAGTAATAAGCTTGCGTTAGAAACATTATTAGAATATGCAGTACAAATAGCTAAAGAAGAAAAAGCTTATACAATTAAAATAGACCCAGATGTAGAAGTGGATAAAGGTGCTGACGCACTGAGACATTTAAGAGAATTAGGATTTAAACATAAAGGATTTAAAGCAGGCCTCTCTAAAGACTATATTCAACCAAGAATGACAATGGTAACACCTATTGATAAAAACGACGATGACTTAATTCAAAGTTTTGAAAGAAGAAATCGCTCAAAAGTGAGATTAGCTTTAAAACGCGGCACCAAAGTAGAGCGTTCTGATAGAGAAGGTTTAAAAACATTTGCTGAATTAATGAAAATTACTGGTGAAAGAGATGGCTTTTTAACAAGAGATGTTAGTTATTTTCAAAATATTTATGATGCACTTCATCCTGATGGCGATGCAGAATTATTTTTAGTGAAGTTAGAACCTAAACCAGTACTTAAAGATTTACGCCAAGATTTAGCACAATTAGAAGAAGAAAAAGTGAAATTAACTGAGAAAAAGCAAGATAAAAAAACATTAAATAAAATAAATGACGCCGAAAATAAAATAAAAAAGACACAAGAACTAATTGATGAAATGGAAGCGCTAGAAGACAAGCATCCAGAAGGCATCTATTTATCTGGGGCGTTACTTATGTTTGCAGGAAACAAGTCATATTATCTTTACGGTGCTTCCTCAAATGATTATCGTGATTTCTTACCAAACCATCATATGCAATTTGCGATGATGCAATATGCCAGAGAACATGGCGCGACTACATATGATTTTGGTGGCACAGATAATAATCCAGATAAAGATTCAGACCACTATGGACTATGGACATTTAAGAAAGTGTGGGGCACTTATTTAAGTGAAAAAATTGGGGAATTTGATTATGTTTTAAATAAACCGTTATACCAAGTGATTGAAAACCTTAAACCTAAATTGACGAAAGCGAAAATCAAACTTTCACGTAAATTAAAACGTAATTAATATTAAGAAGAGTATGTTATAAAGATAGACACGTTATAAGGTATTAATATGAAAGTTAAACTTTATAACGTGCATTTTTTATGGGTTTTAAAGTATACATATATTTTAAAAGTTAAAGTGATACAAACAAATGATTGAATAATAAAACAATATACTGACATAAACTGAATTATAATGTAGAGGAGAAAGAAAATATGATCAAAAAACTTTTACAGTTTTCACTGGGAAATAAGTTTGCTATCTTCCTTATGGTCATACTGGTTATATTAGGTGGCGTATATTCAAGTGCTAAAATGAAACTTGAACTATTACCTGACGTAGAACCACCAGTAATTACTGTACAAACGACAATGGCAGGAGCTACGCCTGAAACGATCAAAGATGATATAAGTGATAAGATTGACGACCAAATAAGATCCATGGCAAATGTAAAAAATGTTAATGCTCAATCCATTCAAAATGCTTCTATGGTATCTGTTGAATATGAAAATGGAACGAATATGGATAAAGCTGAAAATGATTTAAAAAAGGAATTGGATAAAATTAACTTCAGTGATGAAGTTGAAGAACCAGAGTTAACGAGAAGTTCCATGAATGCTTTTCCAATTGTAGCCTATTCATTTACCACAGATGATAATAATCTTAAAGATACAACAAGCAAAGTTAATAACCAACTATTGCCTAAATTACAGACAATTGATGGCGTACAAAATGCACAATTGAACGGGCAAACATCACGAGAAGTTTCAATAAAATTTGACCAAGATAAATTACAACAGAGTGGTTTGACTGTAGAAAGTGTGGAACAATTTTTAAAAAGTGCTACTAGTGAAACCCCGTTAGGATTATTCCAATTTGGTAAAACTGAGAAATCGGTAGTAATCGATGGACAATTCACTTCAGTAGAAGCGTTGCAAAATTTGGAAATCCCATTATCAGCATCAAGTATGAGTAGCCAAGGACAAAGTGATGGAGAGTCAACTCAAAATGGTGAGGCGCAACTTTCGTCACAAGCAGCTGATACACCATCGTCTGATAATAATTCGGATGAAGCGGCTAATGATAGTAGTGTACCTTCAGTTAAACTTCAGGACATTGCAAGTGTTTCAGTAGGTGAGGAACGTGAGTCTATTTCTAAAACAAATGGCAAAGACGCAATTAATGTACAAGTGACAAAAGCCCAAGATGCAAACACTGTTCAAGTAGCAAATGATACTAAAAAAGCCATAGATGAATTCACAAAAGAAAATAAAGATATAAAAGCTACAAAAGTGATGGATACGGCCAAACCAATAGAAGATTCACTGTATACAATGATTGAAAAAGCAGCACTCGGTACGATTGTAGCTATTATTGTCATCTTATTATTCTTAAGAAACATTAGAACTACGGCGATTTCAGTCGTTTCCATACCTATGTCTATACTTATTGCGATGGTTGCGCTGAAATTAGCCAATGTTTCATTAAACATTTTAACACTTGGTGCGCTGACAGTTGCAATCGGACGTGTTATCGACGATTCAATCGTTGTAGTTGAAAACATATATAGACGTTTATCAGACAAAAAAGAGGCATTAACGGGTGATAAGCTAATCATCAGTGCAACAAAAGAAGTTTTCAAACCAATCATGTCTTCTACTATTGTTACGATTATCGTATTTCTACCGTTAGCATTTGTAACTGGTTCAGTAGGTGAAATGTTTAGGCCATTTGCACTTGCAATTGCGTTTAGTTTATTAGCGTCGTTACTTGTTTCAATTACGATTGTACCTTCCTTGAGTGCTACATTTTTTAAAAAAAGTATAAAACGGAAAAAAGAAACATCTTTAGGCATAGTAGGTAGGGGCTATAAAAAGATATTACGTTGGTCACTCGCGCATAAATGGATAGTAATGCTTATAAGTACTGTTGTTTTAATAGCTAGTGTGGGCTTAGGTGCTGCGAAACTAGGAACTAGCTTTATCTCAACTGGTGAAGATAAATTTATGGCATTAACGTATACACCAGAGCCAGGTGAAACAGAAGCAGGTGTCTTAGAACATGCTGAACAAGTACAAAAATATTTGAATAATAAAGATAAAGTGAAAACAGTACAATATTCTGTTGGTGGAGCAACACCAAAAGATCCGACAGGTAGTTCAAACAGTATGGCGATTATGGTGGAATATGAATCTAACACCCCTAATTTCGATGAAGAACCTGATAAAGTCTTGAATCATATCGAGACATATCAGCATCCCGGGGATTGGGCGAACCAAGATATGAGTGGTGGCGGCACAAATAATGAATTAGAAGTATCCGTAACAGGACCATCACTTGACGCAATAAAAGATACGGTTAATAAAGTTGAGAATGATATGAAAGATATTGAGGGGATGGCAAATGTAAAATCTGATTTAACAAAAACATACGAACAATATAATATCAAAGTAGATCAGAATAAAGCTTCAAATTATGGTTTATCTGCGTCACAATTAGCTATGACATTAAACCAAAACACACCAGAACAAAGTGTAACCACAGTTAAAGAAAGCGGTAAAGAGATTGACGTAAAGATTAAAGAAGATAAAGAGACTGACTGGACAGAAGCAAAACTTAACAACACTGAGCTTCAGACACCAACAGGTCAATCAATTGAATTAAGTGATATAGCTGAATTAGAGAAGACAAGCACACCGAACAAGATAGAAACAAAAGCAGGGGACTATACTTCAAAAGTTTCCGGTAAAGTAACAAGTGATGATGTTGGTGGTACATCTCAAAAAATACTTTCAAAAGTCAATGAAATAGAGAAACCTGATAATGTAGATATTAATGTAGGGGGCGCTAATGAAGATATTAATAATGCAGTAACGCAGCTAACTATGGCAATGCTCGCAGCAATTATTATTGTTTATTTAGTATTAGTGTTGACGTTTAAAGGCGCATTGGCACCATTTACAATATTATTCTCATTACCTTATACAGTTATCGGCGTTGTTGTTGCACTAATTGTAACTGGTGAAACAGTTTCTGTACCAAGTATGATTGGTATGCTAATGTTGATTGGTATCGTGGTAACAAATGCAATTGTGTTAATCGATAGAGTAATCAATAAGCAACAACAAGGCATGGAAATGAAAGCAGCGCTATTAGAAGCAGGGGGCACGCGTATCAGACCAATCCTGATGACTGCATTAGCAACGATTGGTGCATTAACACCAATGTTATTTGGTGAAGATAGTTCTATTATTATTTCTAAAGGTATGGCTGCAACAGTTGTAGGTGGTTTAATATCTTCGACATTACTGACATTAATTGTTGTGCCAGTTATTTATGAAATATTGTTTACTTTAAAAGCCAAAATATTAAAAAAAGAAAATAAATCAAAATAACTGATGCAGGACAACATAGAAATGCATTATAATTATTGAACTAATAAAATATGAATCGGGCGTACCGTATCAATTTGTAGATACCGTACGCCCGTCTTTTAATTTAATAAAAAATGCTGAAATAGCTTAGCTACATCAGCATTAAAATGGGTGTTTTTAATATAAAACTAAAGTCAAAATGACATAGATTACAAATAAAACAATACTCATTATATTTAAAATTTGTACAGCTTTCTGGTCGTTCTTACTATTTTTAAAGCCTGTAATTTCCACATTACCTACGATAAGTAATAGCACGATAAATACCCACCAATTTACAGCGGGGAATGATAACGTTGTAATAGCTACAACGAATAACAAAAGCAAAGCCATAATGATACGTAAAATACGTGTAATAATTGTGTTCATCTTAAATATACTTATGTAGCTTACGATTAAATATAACACTGGCAAAAATATAAGATACAGTTGCATATATTACATCCTTTCTATGTTCGTCCTTAATCTTAGCATGTAAAATATTTATTTACTAGGATGTTATTTATTTTCTTTTTGTCTAATTTCTGAACGTACTTCTGCCATTTCTTGTTCTATTTGTTCAAGTTGTCGAATTAAAGGATCTACAGATTGACTAACGGATTCTCTTTTTTCAAGATCACCTTGTAATCGAACGTAATCATGTTTTAGTTCTGCTAGCTTATCATTTAAATCCATTTAATTACCCCCTTCACTATTTTGTATAGGCTTTCAATATATAGCTAGAATTATAACATGGATTCGAAAGCTTCTAAAATAGATGTAACTTATGTTAAAGTATGAAAATAGAATGAAAATGATATGATTGAATGAAAGAAGGATTTATGTGACCCAACAATTTATTATTATTATTTTACTTATTACCTTAGGCTATACACTTAAACGCATAAAATATTTTAAAGCTAATGATAGTCAAGTCTTTTCAACCTTAGTCTTAAATGTCACGTTACCTTCTTTAGTAATCGTCAATTTAAATGGGGCAAGCTTAGATTTATCGCTTTCTATATTGCCTATTATGATGATACTATACGGTGTTATTGCAAAAGTCATTGTGATTTGGTTTTTCTTAAAATACGATAATCATATACGTGGCACTGTTGGGATGATGACGGCATCACTCAATATTGGTTTATTTGCTTATCCTCTTGTAGAGGCTATTTGGCCTAAAACAGGTATGATATATTTCGGCATGGCTGATATCGGTGGTGCTATCATTATGTTTGGGGTAACTTATTTTGTTGGGAGTTACTTCAGCAGTGCTGGTGATAATTTTGATTTCAAATATTTAGGTAAAAATTTGCTTAAATCTGTTCCTTTAATGACATATATCATCATGTTTATTTTAAATATGCTTAATATTCATTTCCCAGAACCTGTAATTAACTTCTTCTCTGTTTTATCAGGCGCTAATATGCCATTATCTATGATTTTACTTGGTTTAATGCTAAATTTTAGTATTGATAAGCGCTTTTTACCTATTGCTTTAAAATATTTAGGCTTGCATTATGGTCTAGGCATATTAGCAGGATTATTAGTTTATTTCTTGTTACCTGTAGACGACCAAATGATTAAGACAACATTACAAGTTGCTTGGTTATTACCGATTGGTGTAGCTATCATACCTTATTCTATTCAGTTTAAATATAAGACGTTGCCATTGGTAGGTATGGTCAGTAACTTGACGATTGTAATTAGTATTATTATTTTGTATATCTATCAAGCTTTATTTGTATAAATCATTAAAATAGATAATATTTCTAAACTAATCTGGATAGGTTAGTTCTAACTGTCGACAAAGTTTCCGACTTTGTTGGCAGTTTTTTATGCATACTTTCCGTAGGCATTGCGATAGCTCGTCGTTTTCGGTTAGTGTATTTGCAGGCATCGTATCCAATTACTGCTGCATTTAAAATGAAAGCAATAAAATATATGAAATTATATAGCAAGCGAGTTTATAGGTTGCATAAATATAGTAAAGTAATTAACAAATGCTATGATTTTAGTGAAAATATTGCTATTTTAAAAAATTTTTGGAATAAAGTCGATGAGATAAGCGATCATTGGGACAAAATTAATGTAACTACTGCTCATATTTAGGATGTCGTTTTTAGATAAAGTACATCATTTAACAACTTAATAAATCTATTCATCAACCTCACATTAATGTTATACAAACAAAAATAGACAAACCTAGCGCAAATCAAATGTTTGCGTAAGATTTGTCTATTTTTTGAGCCAATCTAAATAAGTTGGTTTGTTATAGACGAGGAGGTATGTTAACCTTTACCTCCCATAAATGCTGGATAGTTTGTCATTCCGCCATCCACATAAATGGTAGTTCCGTGAATATAGCTTGCTAAATCAGATGCGAGGAATCTTGCAACGTTAGCTACTTCATCAGCTTCGCCGATTGCTTTAGCTGGAATCATTTCTAAGGTTTCTTCGCGTGTTTTAGGATCTGAGAATTTTTCTCTTGTATGTTCAGTTACAATTGCGCCTGGTGAGATATTATTAATGCGAATGCCGTATTGTGCGTATTCCATAGACATTGTTTCCATCATTAATTTTAACCCGCCTTTACTCGCGGCATAATTGACATAGTTTGGCCAAGGAATTTTGTCGTGAACGCTTGATGTATTAATAATAATACCTTGTTTATCTTCTTTAAGAAATTGATTAACTGCAGCTTTTGAACCTAAAAAAGCACCAGTTAGGTTGACATCAATCACTTTTTGCCATTCTTCTAAAGGCATCTCGTGAGTTGGTATAGGTTTTTCGAACCCAGCGTTATTAATCATAATGTCAAGTGTACCAAAATGTTTAACGGCAGATTGGACAAGATGATTAACATCATCTTCTTTTGAGATATCTGCTTGAACTTTAATAGCTTTACCACCAGCGTCCTCTATGAATTTAATTGAGGACTCGATAGCATCCATATGACGTTCAGAACGATAGTTTAATATGACATTGGCTTTTTCTTCACCAAATTGTTCTGCCATTGCTTTTCCTATACCACTGCCAGACCCAGTAATAACAACGACTTTACCTTCTAAATCTTTAAACATTTAAAATTCCTCCTTGTTATTCGGCATACTTTAAAAGTTTAGATCATATAATAAAGTATATTGATTGATAATGCTTTGTTGTAACGCTTCTATATTAACCTTTAATATTACCTAAGACAAAGGCAGCTATAACGATTAGTACTATACCTGTCCATATGCCAATCATTTGACGTTTGTCTTTTCTTTCACCTAATAAGAATATTCCTCCAAGTGTAGAGACGATTACTAATAATTGTGAAAATGAAAAGCTAGTTGCTACGCCTACTTTAGGTTGTGAATAGAACATAAACAAGTTACCTATTCCCCAAATTACACCTGGGATTAAATTCCAAACTGTACTTTTTATTGAAGTTTCATGTTTAGCAGATAAAATTAATCCGCCAATTGCCATACCTATAGATTGGAAGAAGAGGGCATTAATGCCATCTACACCAAATATTTGAGCAACTACCACATAGACGACATAGCCTACTGTAGAAATTAATAAAATAGGAATCGCTTTACCAAAGTTTTTGGTATTCTCTGATGCTTCATTTTTTCCTTTAATAGATGTAAGCGCAATACCGCCAACAAGTAAAACCATTGCTACTAAGCCGAGTGCAACTTGAGTTCCAGTACTCCACTCACCTAAGAAAATGGCACTAAATAAAGTTGTGCCGACAAGTTGCAAACCTGTAGAAATTGGCATGGTTTTAGATACACCAATTAAACTCACTGATTTTAATTGGTATCCTTGTCCTAATGCCCAAAAAGCACCAGAAATTAAACCTACAATAATAACGATGGGGTCGTCGAATTTTGTATTGCCAGTAAGTAAGAGTAAAATACCAATAATAAGCGCACCGAAAGTAGTACCTCTAATTTGATTGTAAGGGCCTCCACCAACGAGCACATTAATTAAAACAACACTCCCCCAAAACAACGCAGGGAGTAGGGCAATTAATAAATCCATAATTAAGCTTCACTCACTCTCTATTTAATTTTACTTTCCTTCTATATAAAACAATCATTTTTGATCGCCCTAGATATATATTCTAAAGTAAAGTTATCGGATAGTAAAAATATTAGATTATAGTGCAGCCTTTTTATTTATAAAATTAATATGAATATATAACTTAAACAAGAAACTTATAAAACGCTTACAATTAAATATATGCAGCTACATATTTGAATTTTTTATATTCATAATTAATATTGAAACCTAGTTCGTTGAACCGCTCAACTAAAGTTGAATTTTTGCTACGAATTTTAAAATAAATTTTGTTGATATTATAAGATGTAAATGCAAAATGTAATGAATATGAAAGTAAATCAAAAGCGATACCCATTAATCTATAATCAGAATGAGAAGAAAAATACTTAATTTCAGCAATATGATTATTTTCATAGATTTCAAGGAATAGATAACCTTTAAGCAATCCCTCTGACATAAATATAAATAAGCGATGACAGTCATCCAATGATTCGACGATTTCATCAGCAGTCATGACATCATGTTTAAACGTTTCATTGTGAAGTTTACTAAAATAACGGTAAAAAGCAGGTTGATATTCAATAATATTTTGGGCGTTATTGACTTCGCCCATATCTTTCGTAGTAATGAGATGATAGTCAGTAAAGTTATAAGACGCACCTAAAGATTTCATGAATGGTAAATAGTCTTGTTCGTTTTCTTCGAAAGAGAAATTGAAATTTGCAAAATCAGGTTTGCTCTTTGCCAAACTTTCAAAAAGATGATTCATATCTTCAATAGATGGTTTTATATTTTCAGCTAAGAAAGGCCCAATCACTTTATATTTATTATGCTCATATTTTAGTGCTAAGATTAACATCGTTATTTGGTTTTGCTCATTGACACTTGCAAATACACCTGGATCTTTTATAGCGTCTGAAATAACAGTTCTAATATCATTGTGCATTTGAGGTAGTTTATATAAATAAGAAGCAAATTGGTAGTTAGCACTATTTAGAAATTCTAGAATTTGATCGACATCTTTCGGATTTGTTGTTTTCATATCATTCCCTCCATATGATGAACTATTAAGTTAATTATAAGAACTTTTTCATGTAAATGGAAGTTTTGATGTGCTATATACATGTTACAATAAATATTATATTGAATTTGAAAGGACGAAATTATGAAATCACTTATTATTGCTGAAAAACCTTCAGTAGGCAGAGACATTGCCAAAGCACTAAATATAAATGAAAAACGTAATGGCTATTTCGAAAATAGTAAATATATCGTGACTTGGGCGCTAGGACATTTAGTCACAAATGCGACGCCAGAACAATACGATAATAATTATAAAGAATGGAAGCTGGATGACCTGCCGATTATACCTAAACATATGAAGACGGTTGTCATTAGCAAGACAAAAAAACAATTTTCTATAGTACAATCTTTAATCAATAATAAAAATGTAAAAGACATTATTATAGCAACAGATGCTGGGAGAGAAGGCGAACTGGTTGCTCGATTAATATTGGATAAAGCCTATAATAAAAAACCTATTCAAAGGTTATGGATCAGCTCAGTAACGAATAAAGCTATTAAAAATGGTTTTTCAAAGTTACAAGATGGACGCAAATTTAATAATTTATATTATGCAGCGTTAGCTCGAAGCGAAGCAGATTGGATTGTTGGAATTAATGCAACACGTGCATTAACTACGAAATATGATGCTCAACTATCACTTGGAAGAGTTCAAACGCCGACAATACAACTTGTTCAAATGAGACAAAACGAAATTAATCATTTCGCACCACAGATGTATTTTACAATGAAAGTTATTGCTGATGGCCTTACATTCCAAAGTGTGAATCCACAATCAGCAACTGATAAAACTGTGTTTGAAAACATTAAAAATGAAATAAACAACAAACCAGCGTTAGTGGAAAAAATAAATAAAACGCATAAGAAATCATACGCGCCTAAACTATTTAATCTAACAGATTTACAACAGGAGGCTTATAAACGTTATCACTTCGGGCCAAAAGAAACATTGAATGTCTTACAAGCTTTGTATGAAAGACATAAACTTGTAACGTATCCACGTACAGATTCGAATTATTTAACTGATGACATGGTAAACACACTTAAAGATCGCGTTCAAGCAATTATGGGTACTTCTTTAAAGGAAATTGCAAAATTACAAATAGCACAATCATTTTCAAAAAATCAAAAATTTATAAATAACCAAAAAGTATCAGACCATCATGCAATTATACCAACAGAAGTGCGTCCTGATATGCAACAGTTAACGCAACGTGAATCAAAAATATATATGATGATTGCTCAAAGATTTTTAGAAAATCTTATGCCTCCTCATGAATATGAAGCTGTAGCTATTAATTTATTAATAGGAAACTATCAATTTGTATTAAAAGATAAAATTACAACAAAATTAGGTTTCAAAGCGATTTATGAAAATAAGGAAGCGGTTAATAATCAAGTCGAGCAATTATCGGAAGGCTCCAAATTAAAAATTACACAATACAAAATCGAACAACAAGAAACAACACCTCCATCGTACTTTAATGAAGGAACTTTATTAAAAGCGATGGAAAGCCCACAAAAATTCTTTAAATTGAATAATAAAAAGCACAATGAAACATTGAAAGAAACAGGCGGTATTGGCACAGTTGCGACTAGAGCAGATATCATCGATAAGCTATTTAATATGAATGCGATTGAATCACGTGATGGAAAAATAAAAGTTACTTCCAAAGGTAAGCAAATTTTAGAATTAGCGCCACAAAAATTAACTTCCCCATTATTAACAGCAGAATGGGAAGAAAAACTTTCATTAATTGAACAAGGAAAATATAATGCAAATCAATTTATATCTGAGATGAAGTCTTTTACGCATGAAGTCGTTAATGAAATTAAAGAAAGTAAGCAAAATTATAAACACGATAACCTAACAACAACTGAATGTCCAACGTGTGGAAAATTTATGATTAAAGTTAAAACAAAAAATGGACAAATGCTTGTTTGTCAGGACCCTAAATGTAAGACTAAGAAAAATATCCAAAGAAAAACGAACGCACGTTGTCCTAATTGTCATAAAAAAATGATGTTATTTGGTAAAGGTAAAGAAGCAGTTTATCGTTGTGTATGTGGCCATACTGAAACACAGGCACAAATGGATAAACGCCATAAAAATAAAAAGTCTGATAAAGTAAATAAAAAAGATCTAAAAAAATATATGAATAATGATGAAGGTATAGAAAATAATCCATTCCAAGACGCATTAAAAGGACTTAAATTTTAGTTTTATCGAACAAAAAGATATAAAAATATATCAAAGTTCGTGTTTACTATTGTAAATTAGTAAGTTTGGTATTAGAATATGTAGGTATTTTAAAAAAAGGAGAACTTACTGTGAAAAAGTATTTCAAGTTTGATAAACATGAGACTAATTATAAAAAAGAAATACTTGGTGGTTTAACAACTTTCTTATCAATGGCATATATTTTAGCTGTTAACCCTCAAGTACTTAGTTTAGCAGGTGTAGACGGGGTATCCGAAAGCATGAAGATGGACCAAGGCGCCATTTTTGTTGCCACTGCGCTAGCAGCATTTGTTGGTTCGCTATTTATGGGACTAATAGCTAGATATCCTATAGGTTTAGCGCCAGGTATGGGATTAAATGCATTCTTCGCTTTTACTGTTGTATTAACTATGGGTATACCATGGGAAATTGGATTAACAGGCGTACTATTTTCTGGTGTCGTTTTCGCATTTCTAACTATGACAGGTCTTAGGGAAACAATTATTAATGCAATACCTTTTCAAATGAAAATGGCAGTATCTGCAGGTATAGGGCTCTTCATTACATTTGTAGGATTACAAAGTTCAGGAATTATTGTTAATAATGATTCTACATTAGTAACACTAGGAAATATTACAGATGGTCCAGTATTGCTAACAATATTTGGTATCGTGGTTACAGTGATACTTTATGCAGTAAGAGTTCCAGGTGCCATATTTATAGGTATGGTTATCACTTCTATCTCAGGTATGTTAACTGGCTTAATACATACGCCGAGTGGAATCGTAGGTAAGATACCAAGTATTGAACCAACCTTTGGTGCTGCATTTGAAGCATTTAAAGATCCAGCGCAACTATTTACGGTTCAATTTTTAATCGTTATTTTAACTTTCTTGTTTATAGATTTCTTTGATACTGCGGGGACACTTGTTGCCGTAGCTACACAAGCAGGTATCATGAAAGATAATAAATTACCAAGAGCCGGACGTGCGCTTTTCTCTGATTCATTAGCCACGATTGTGGGCGCCATTTTTGGTACAACTACGACAACATCCTATATAGAGTCTAGTTCTGGTGTAGCTGTTGGTGCGCGAACAGGATTTGCCAGTGTAGTTACAGGCTTCTGTTTTTTGTTAGCGATATTCTTCAGTCCGCTTATGGAAGTAGTAACAAGCGCAGTTACTACGCCAGCATTAGTTGTAGTAGGGGTTTTAATGGCGGCTAACTTTGCAGAAATTGATTGGAAAAAATTTGAAGTTGCGGTGCCCGCGTTTATTACGATTATCATGATGCCGTTGTCGTATTCAATCGCTACAGGTATTGCATGTGGTTTCATTTTTTATCCTATTACAATGTTAATTTCTAAAAGACATAAAGAAGTACATCCCATTATGTACGGTTTGATGATATTGTTTATATTATATTTTGTATTTGTTCATGGTTAAAAATAAAATCCCCTTGCTTCGAGATAATTCGAATGCAAAGGGATTTTTTATTTATATATAAGTTACATAACGACGTATTAAAACCAGTTTCTACATTATAATGTTTCACCTAACTAGAAAGTATGAATAATATGATAACTAATTTTTTTCTTCCTGTTTTTCTTGAGTATAAACAACTTTTGCATGCTTATTTGGGATATATAGTGGCGTAGAAAATACAATTAAAATAAAGAACAACATTAAAAAGAATAAAATCCAATGGATGATCATACCGATAAACGGTACAAATGCTATAAATGAACCAATCACACCTAATAATGGAATTAATAACATTGGTTTAATAGTATTTTGCTTATCTGCAACTAATATAATAACAATTATAAAATACAGCAATGCATTCAAAAGCAATGGCTGCCAACCAAAACTAAAGATAATACTGCCTCCTAAAAAGGGAACGCCATATATAAATTCTCCAATAATTAAAATGAGACTTAATACGATAAGCGTTGTACGAATACCACTTTTCATAAATATTCACCACCTGACATTGTATAGTATAAACGAAATTAAAAAAGAAAAATAATATTTAGTCATTCGATGACTATCATAAAATAAAAGTATAAAAATTTTTCAAAAGAGGTTGAACTGAATATTTTATTCAAGTATAATAACAAGGTATGTGTTAGGCAAAAAGTAAAAAAGTTTTGCAGAAAAGCTTGAAAACTCACTGCTTTTCATGTAACATATCTAATGTTGGACTTTAAGAACACGCGATGAAGCGAAAGGTTACTGACACACCCGGCCGCTTTGCCATGGCGCTGTGTGAGATAGTTTTCGTGGAGAAGTCTATCACTTAAATGTAGACGTATAAGGAGGGAAAATTATGGCAAAACAAAAAATCAGAATCAGATTAAAAGCTTATGATCACAGAGTTATCGATCAATCTGCAGAAAAAATTGTTGAAACAGCAAAACGTTCTGGTGCAGACGTTTCTGGACCAATTCCGTTACCAACTGAAAGATCAGTTTACACTGTAATTCGTGCCGTGCATAAGTACAAAGATTCACGTGAACAATTCGAACAACGTACACATAAACGCTTAATCGATATTGTTAACCCTACACCAAAAACAGTAGACGCTCTTATGGGCTTAAACTTACCATCCGGTGTAGACATCGAAATTAAATTATAAAAAAATTAGGAGGTGGACTTTCGATGACCAAAGGAATCTTAGGAAGAAAAATCGGGATGACACAAGTTTTCGGTGAAAATGGTGATTTAATCCCAGTAACAGTAGTAGAAGCTAGTAAAAACGTAGTATTACAAAAGAAAACTGAAGAAGTAGATGGCTATAATGCAATCCAAGTAGGCTATGCTGATAAAGAAGCTTACAAAAAAGGAAGCAAATCAAGCAAATATGCTAATAAGCCAGCTGAAGGACATGCTAAAAAAGCAGATTCAGCACCTAAGCGCTTCATTCGTGAATTCAGAAACGTTAACGTTGATGAATACGAAGTAGGTCAAGAAGTCTCAGTTGATACATTTGAAGCCGGTGAAATCATTGATGTAACTGGCGTATCTAAAGGTAAAGGTTTCCAAGGTGCCATTAAGCGTCATAATCAAGCACGCGGACCAATGTCACATGGTTCTCATTTCCATAGATCACCTGGTTCAGTAGGTATGGCGTCAGACGCTTCAAAAGTTTTCAAAGGACAAAAGATGCCTGGACGTATGGGTGGAAACACTGTAACAGTCCAAAACTTAGAAGTAGTTCAAGTTGATACTGAAAATAATGTTATTTTAGTAAAAGGTAACGTGCCAGGTCCTAAAAAAGGATTCTTAGAAATTTCTTCATCAATTAAAGGTAATAAATAAAATAGAGCGAAAGGAGGAAATGCATAATGGCAAATTATGATGTATTAAAAGTAGATGGAACTAAATCAGGTTCAGTTGAATTAAGCGATGCAGTATTTGCAATCGAACCAAACAACAATGTTCTTTTTGAAGCAATTAACTTACAACGTGCTTCATTACGCCAAGGTACTCATGCTGTTAAGAACCGTTCAGCAGTACGTGGTGGTGGACGTAAACCATGGAGACAAAAAGGTACAGGACGTGCGCGTCAAGGTACAATTCGTGCTCCACAATGGCGTGGTGGTGGTATCGTATTCGGACCAACACCAAGAAGCTATGCTTATAAAATGCCTAAAAAAATGCGCCGTTTAGCATTGCGTTCAGCATTATCATTTAAAGCACAAGAAAATAGCTTAACAGTTGTAGATACATTAAGTTTTGAAGCTCCGAAAACGAAAGAATTCAAAACTGTACTTTCTAACTTAGAACAACCTGAAAAAGTGTTAGTAATCACAGAATCTGAAGATGTGAACGTGGCATTATCAGCTCGTAACATCCCTGGCGTTCAAGTGACAACAGCACAAGGTTTAAACGTTCTAGATTTAACAAGCGCTGACAGTGTAGTAATCACAGAAGCAGCTGCTAAAAAAGTTGAGGAGGTGCTCGGATAATGGAAGCAAGAGACGTTCTTAAGCGCCCCGTAATTACTGAAAAATCATCAGTTGCAATGGCTGAAGACAAATATACATTCGATGTTGATACTCGTGCTAATAAAACACAAGTAAAAATTGCTGTAGAAGAAATCTTCGATGTTAAAGTTGATAGTGTAAACATCATCAACTACAAACCGAAGAAAAAACGTATGGGCCGTTACCAAGGCTATACAAACAAACGACGCGTAGCAATCGTTAAACTAAAAGAAGGATCAATCGATCTATTTAACTAATAAATTACCAATAAGGAGGTAAACGACAATGGCTCTAAAAAAATATAAGCCAATTACTAACGGTCGTCGTAATATGACTAGTTTAGATTTCGCAGAAATTACGAAAACTACTCCAGAAAAGTCATTATTACAACCGCTACCGAAAAGAGCGGGACGAAATCACCAAGGTAAATTGACTGTTCGCCACCATGGTGGAGGGCATAAACGTCAATACCGTGTAATTGATTTCAAACGTAACAAAGATGGTATCCAAGCAAAAGTTGATTCAATTCAATATGATCCAAACCGTTCAGCAAACATCGCATTGTTATTTTATGCTGATGGAGAAAAACGTTACATTATTGCGCCTAAAAACTTAAAAGTAGGTCAAATACTTGAAAACGGTGAAAATGCAGATATTAAAGTTGGTAATGCATTACCATTACAAAACATTCCAGTAGGTACAATTATTCATAATATCGAGTTGAAACCTGGTAAAGGTGGACAAATTGCTCGTTCTGCTGGCGCTAGTGCGCAAGTATTAGGTAAAGAAGGTAAATATGTATTAATCAGATTAAGATCTGGCGAAGTACGTATGATTCTTTCAACTTGCCGTGCGACAATAGGTCAAGTTGGCAATATTCAACATGAACTTGTTAATGTTGGTAAAGCTGGCCGTTCAAGATGGAAAGGTCTTCGCCCAACAGTTCGTGGTTCTGTTATGAACCCTAACGATCACCCACACGGTGGTGGTGAAGGACGCGCACCAATCGGTATGCCTTCTCCAATGTCACCATGGGGCAAACCAACACTTGGTAAGAAAACACGTCGCGGTAAAAAATCATCTGATAAACTTATCGTTCGTGGACGTAAGAAGAAAAAATAAAAATAACTTATTTGGGTGTGCGGCTTAAACGCTGCACGCACATAATAAGAAGGGAGGCGCCACTATGGCTCGTAGTATTAAAAAAGGACCTTTCGTTGACGATCACTTAATGAAAAAGGTTGAAGCTCAAAGCGGAAGTGAGAAAAAACAAGTAATCAAAACTTGGTCACGTCGTTCAACTGTTTTCCCTGATTTCATCGGACATACATTCGCTGTTTATGATGGACGTAAACATGTACCTGTATTCGTAACAGAAGATATGGTTGGTCATAAACTAGGAGAGTTTGCACCAACACGTACATTTAAAGGTCACGTAGCAGACGATAAAAAAACAAGAAGATAGTATCTAACAGGTAGAGGAGGAAATTGGAATGGAAGCAAAAGCGGTTGCTAAAACAATAAGAATCGCACCTCGTAAAGTTAGATTAGTATTAGATCTAATTAGAGGCAAAAGCGCTGGTGAAGCGATTGCGATCTTAAAATTAACAAACAAGGCTTCATCGCCAGTAATTGAAAAATTATTAATGTCCGCTTTAGCGAATGCTGAACATAACTACGACATGAATACAGATGAATTAGTAGTTAAAGAAGCTTATGCTAATGAAGGACCAACATTAAAACGTTTCCGTCCACGTGCACAAGGTAGTGCAAGTGCGATCAACAAACGTACAAGCCACATTACAATCGTCGTGAGTGACGGTAAAGAAGAAGCGAAAGAAGCTTAATAAATTCTTAAGGAGGGAACACTGTGGGTCAAAAAATTAATCCAATTGGACTTCGTGTCGGTGTAATCCGTGATTGGGAAGCTAAATGGTATGCAGAAAAAGACTTCGCATCATTATTACACGAAGATTTAAAAATCCGTAAGTTTATTGATAACGCATTAAAAGAAGCTTCAGTTTCTCATGTAGAAATTGAACGTGCTGCTAATCGTATCAACATCGCTATTCACACTGGTAAGCCAGGTATGGTAATCGGTAAAGGCGGTTCAGAAATTGAAAAACTTCGTAACAAATTAAATTCATTAACAAACAAAAAAGTACACATCAACGTAATTGAAATCAAAAAAGTTGATTTAGATGCTAAATTAGTAGCAGAAAACATTGCACGTCAATTAGAAAACCGTGCATCATTCCGTCGTGTACAAAAACAAGCAATTACAAGAGCGATGAAACAAGGTGCTAAAGGTATCAAAACACAAGTATCTGGCCGTTTAGCTGGTGCTGATATCGCTCGTGCAGAACAATATTCAGAAGGAACTGTTCCACTTCATACACTACGTGCTGACATAGGCTATGCACACGCAGAAGCAGACACAACTTATGGTAAGTTAGGTGTTAAAGTGTGGATTTATCGTGGAGAAGTTCTTCCTACTAAGAACACTAGTGAAGGAGGAAAATAATAATGTTACTACCAAAACGTGTTAAATATCGTCGTCAACATCGTCCTAAAACAACTGGTCGTTCTAAAGGCGGTAACTATGTAACATTTGGTGAGTATGGTTTACAAGCTACTACAACGTCTTGGATTACATCTCGTCAAATCGAATCAGCTCGTATTGCAATGACTCGTTATATGAAACGTGGCGGGAAAGTTTGGATCAAAATCTTCCCACATACACCTTACACTAAAAAACCTTTAGAAGTTCGTATGGGTGCTGGTAAAGGTGCCGTTGAAGGCTGGATTGCTGTTGCAAAACCAGGTAGAATTTTATTTGAAGTTGCAGGCGTAAACGAAGAAGTTGCGCGTGAAGCATTACGTTTAGCAAGTCACAAACTTCCAGTTAAAACTAAGTTTGTAAAACGTGAAGAATTGGGTGGTGAAACAAATGAAAGCTAAGGAAATTAGAGACTTAACCACTTCTGAAATCGAAGCACAAATCAAATCTTCAAAAGAGGAGCTTTTTAACCTACGCTTTCAGTTAGCTACAGGTCAATTAGAGGAAACTGCACGTATTCGTACAGTAAGAAAAACGATTGCACGTCTAAAAACTGTTGCTCGTGAAAGAGAAATTGAACAAGGTAAGGCTAATCAATAATTTAATTGAAAGAGGAGGTTACTAAAGTGAGCGAAAGAAATGATCGTAAAGTTTATGTAGGTAGAGTCGTTTCCGATAAAATGGATAAGACAGTAACTGTACTTGTTGAAACATACAAGACCGACAAACTATATGGCAAACGAGTAAAATACTCTAAAAAATACAAAACACATGATGAAAACAACTCAGCTAAATTAGGGGACATCGTTAAGATTCAAGAAACACGTCCTTTATCAGCAACTAAGCGTTTCCGTTTAGTAGATATTGTTGAAGAATCAGTAATTATTTAATAAACAGTGAAGATAAAGGAGGTTTAACTCATGATCCAACAAGAAACACGATTAAAAGTAGCAGATAACTCTGGTGCACGTGAAGTACTTACAGTCAAAGTATTAGGTGGATCTGGTCGTAAAACAGCGAACATTGGTGACGTTATCGTCGTTACTGTTAAACATGCTACACCAGGCGGCGTTGTCAAAAAAGGTGAAGTAGTTAAAGCTGTTGTTGTACGTACTAAATCAGGTGTACGTCGTAATGACGGTTCATATATCAAATTTGATGAAAATGCATGTGTCATCATTCGTGACGACAAAGGCCCACGTGGTACTCGTATTTTTGGACCAGTTGCGCGTGAATTACGTGAAGGTAATTTCATGAAAATCGTATCATTAGCTCCAGAAGTACTATAATAAACTATTTATAAATATATAAATTTAAGGAGGTGCCACACATGCATATCAAAAAAGGTGACAACGTAAAAGTTATCGCAGGTAAAGACAAAGGTAAAGAAGGTAAAGTAGTAGCTACTGAACCTAAAAAAGACCGTGTCGTTGTGGAAGGTGTTAACACTATCAAAAAACACCAAAAACCAACTCAATTTAATCCTGAAGGTGGAATCTTAGAAACAGAGGCAGCAATCCATGTTTCTAATGTACAATTATTAGATCCAAAAACGAATGAACCGACTCGTGTAGGTTATAAATTCGAAGATGGCAAAAAAGTTCGTGTAGCTAAAAAATCTGGCGAAGAAATCAAATCTAATAATTAATAACTAGTTGAAAGGAGGATCCACTGTGAATCGTTTAAAAGAAAAATTCAATACCGAAGTTACATCCGACTTAGTGAAAAAATTCAACTATAGTTCTGTAATGGAAGTACCAAAAATAGAAAAAATTGTAGTAAACATGGGTGTTGGTGATGCTGTACAAAACGCTAAAGTATTAGATGATGCTGTAGAAGAATTACAAGCAATCACTGGGCAAAAACCATTAGTAACTAAAGCAAAAAAATCTGTCGCTACATTCCGTTTACGTGAAGGTATGCCAATTGGAGCTAAAGTAACACTTCGTGGTGAAAGAATGTATGACTTTTTAGATAAATTAATATCTGTATCACTTCCACGTGTACGTGACTTCCGTGGTGTTTCAAAATCAGCATTCGACGGTAGAGGTAACTACACATTAGGTGTTAAAGAACAATTAATTTTCCCTGAAATCGACTATGATCGCGTAAGCAAAATAAGAGGAATGGATATCGTTATCGTAACGACTGCTAACACTGACGAGGAAGCTCGTGAATTGTTAACACAATTCGGTATGCCATTTCAAAAATAATCTCTAAAGGAGGCTAATTAAGTGGCTAAAAGTTCAATGGTTGCTAAGCAACAAAAAAAACAAAAGTTCCAAGTACGTGAATATACGCGTTGTCAACGCTGTGGTCGTCCACATTCTGTATATCGTAAATTTAAATTATGCCGTATTTGTTTCCGTGAATTAGCTTATAAAGGCCAAATCCCTGGCGTTCGTAAAGCTAGCTGGTAATAGAAAAAAGTCTGAAAGGAGGCAACATTCAATGACAATCAACGATCCAATTGCAGATATGCTAACTCGAGTAAGAAACGCAAACATGGTGCGTCATGACAAGTTAGAATTACCTGCTTCAAATATTAAAAAAGAAATTGCTGAAATATTAAAAAGTGAAGGTTTCATTAAAAACGTAGAATATGTTGAAGACGATAAACAAGGGGTTATCCGTTTATTCCTTAAATATGGTCAAAATAATGAACGTGTTATCACTGGATTAAAACGTATCTCAAAACCAGGTTTACGTGTGTATGCTAAAGCGAATGAAGTACCAAGAGTACTTAATGGTTTAGGTATTGCATTAGTTTCAACTTCTGAAGGTGTTATCACTGATAAAGAAGCAAGAAAACGTAATATTGGTGGAGAAATCTTAGGTTACGTTTGGTAATTATTAATAATAAGGAGGTGCGATAACATGAGTCGTGTTGGTAAAAAAATTATTGACATCCCTAGTGACGTTACAGTAACTATCGAAGGAAATACAGTTTCTGTTAAAGGTCCTAAAGGTGAATTATCACAAACAATGAATGAAAGAATGACATATAAACAAGATGAAAACACATTAGAAGTTGTAAGACCAACTGATTCTCAAGATGATAGAACAGTTCATGGTACAACGCGTGCTTTAATCAATAATATGATTCAAGGTGTTAAAGATGGTTACAAAAAAACACTTGAACTTGTAGGTGTAGGTTACCGTGCGCAAATGCAAGGTAATGACCTATTATTAAACGTTGGCTACTCTCACCCAGTTGAGTTTAAAGCTGAAGACGGTATCACGTTCGGCGTTGAGAAGAACACTACAGTAACTGTAGAAGGTATCTCTAAAGAACAAGTTGGAGCTATCGCTTCAAACATTCGTTCAGTAAGACCTCCAGAACCTTATAAAGGTAAAGGAATTCGTTACCAAGGTGAATATGTTCGCCGTAAAGAAGGTAAAACTGGTAAATAATAAATAACTTTCAGAAGAAAGGAGTAATAAAATGATCAGCAAAATTGATAAAAATAAAGTGCGTTTAAAAAGACATGCACGTGTCCGTAGCAAACTAGCTGGCACTGCTGAAAAACCACGTTTAAATGTTTATCGTTCAAATAAACACATTTATGCACAAGTTATCGATGATGTTAATGGCAGAACATTAGCACAAGCTTCAACTCAAGATAAAGATCTAGCTAACGAAACTGGATCAAAAGTTGATTTGTCAGCTAAAGTCGGCGAAACTGTTGCTAAAAGAGCTAGCGAAAATGGTGTGAAAACAATTGTTTTTGACCGTGGAGGATATTTATATCACGGACGTGTTAAAGCGTTAGCAGATGCAGCTCGTGAAAATGGTTTAGAATTTTAATTTAAAGGAGGGACATTTACATGGCTCGTAGAGAAGAAGCGAAAGAATTTGAAGAACGCGTTGTTACAATTAACCGTGTTGCAAAAGTTGTAAAAGGTGGTCGTAGTTTCCGTTTTAGCGCTTTAGTAGTAGTTGGAGACAAAAACGGTCGCGTTGGATTCGGTACTGGTAAAGCACAAGAGGTACCTGAAGCAATCAAAAAAGCAGTAGAAGCAGCTAAGAAAAACTTAGTTGAAGTTCCACGTGTCGAAGGTACAACGCCTCACACGATTACTGGACAATTCAGTTCAGGTAGTGTATTAATGAAACCAGCAGCTCCTGGTACTGGTGTTATTGCGGGTGGCCCTGTTCGTGCAGTATTAGAATTAGCAGGTATCACTGATATCTTAAGTAAATCTTTAGGATCAAACACACCAATCAACATGGTGCGTGCAACACTTAATGGATTACAAAACCTTAAAAATGCTGAACAAGTTGCGAAATTACGTGGCAAGTCAGTAGAAGAATTATATAATTAAGGAGGGAAAATAAGTTATGGCTAAATTACAAATTACCCTCACTCGTAGTGTTATAGGTCGTCCAGAAACACAACGTAAAACTGTTGAAGCTTTAGGTTTGAAAAAAACAAACTCTTCAGTAGTTGTTGAAGATAACCCTGCTATTCGTGGGCAAATCAACAAAGTAAGTCACTTAGTGACAGTAGAAAAACAATAATTAAGGAGGTGCCGAAATGAAATTACATGAGTTAAAACCAGCAGAAGGTTCTCGCAAAGTTCGTAACCGCGTAGGTCGTGGTGCAGCTACTGGTAACGGTAAAACTAGTGGCCGTGGACAAAAAGGACAAAAAGCGCGTTCAGGTGGTAGTTTAAGACCAGGTTTCGAAGGTGGACAATTACCTTTATTCCGTCGTTTACCAAAACGAGGCTTTACTAACATTAACCGCAAAGAATATGCTATTGTTAACTTAGACCAACTTAATAAATTTGAGGATGGTACTGAAGTAACTCCTGCTTTATTAGTAGAATCTGGTGTAGTTAAAAGTGAAAAATCTGGTATTAAAGTATTAGGTAAAGGTTCACTTGACAAGAAGTTAACAGTGAAAGCTAACAAATTCTCTGCATCTGCAGCAGAAGCTATTGATGCTAAAGGCGGAGCACACGAGGTGATCTAATGTTTCAAACGCTTGTGAGCTTCTTTACTACAAAAGAAGTTCGTAACAAGATCTTTTTTACTCTCGCAATGTTAGTTATTTTTAAAATAGGTACTTATATTCCTGCACCTGGTGTAAATCCAGCTGCATTTGACAGTCAACAAGGTTCTCAAGGTGTCACTGACTTGTTAAACACATTTGGTGGCGGAGCCTTGCAGAACTTTTCTATCTTTGCCATGGGTATAATGCCTTATATCACTGCATCTATTGTGATGCAGTTATTACAAATGGATATTGTTCCGAAGTTTTCTGAGTGGGCAAAACAAGGTGATGCAGGTAGAAAGAAACTTAATAATGTAACACGTTATTTTGCAATTGTACTTGCATTTATCCAATCTATAGGTATGGCGTTCCAGTTTAATAATTATTTACAAGGACAACTTATTATAGACCAATCAGTAATTAGTTATTTAACGATAGCTGTTGTGTTAACAGCGGGTACCGCATTCTTAATTTGGATAGGTGAACAAATCACTCAATTCGGTGTTGGTAATGGTATTTCCATTATAATCTTTGGTGGTATTTTATCTTCATTACCTTCATCATTAATCCAGTTCTACCAACAATCCTTTGTGGGGCAAGATGATACAACATTAGCATGGTTAAAAGTTATTGGATTAATTGTTGGAATGATATTATTAACAGTTGGTGCAATATTTGTACTACAAGCTATTCGTAAAATACCAATTCAATATGCGAAAAAACAATCAGCACAACGATTAGGTTCACAAGCAACATATTTACCTTTGAAAGTTAACTCTGCAGGGGTTATACCAGTCATCTTTGCAATGGCGTTCTTCTTATTACCAAGAACATTAACATTGTTCTTCCCTGATGCTAGTTGGGCGCAAAAAATATCTGACGTTGCAAATCCATCGAATAATATCGGAATGATCGTTTACGTAGTACTCATCATTGCTTTCACTTATTTCTATGCATTTGTACAAGTCAATCCTGAAAAGATGTCTGATAACCTTAAAAAACAAGGAAGCTATGTCCCAGGGATCAGACCTGGCGAACAAACCAAAAAATATATTACTAAAGTTCTCTACAGATTGACCTTTGTAGGATCAATATTCTTAGCAGTCGTTGCTATTCTTCCAATCATTGCCACTAAGGTGATGGATTTACCACAAAGTATTCAAGTTGGTGGTACAAGTCTACTTATCGTAATTGGTGTTGCGATTGAAACAATGAAGAGTCTTGAAGCTCAAGTGAGTCAAAAAGATTATAGAGGCTTTGGTGGTAGATAAATTGTAGGAGGGCACTTATGAATATCATTTTAATGGGTTTACCTGGCGCAGGTAAAGGAACTCAAGCGAGTGAAATTGTTAAGAAATTCCCGATTCCACACATATCTACTGGAGACATGTTCAGAAAAGCGATTAAAGATGAAACGGATTTAGGCAAAGAAGCTAAATCGTACATGGATCGTGGAGAATTAGTCCCTGATGAAGTTACTGTGGGCATCGTTAAAGATAGAATTTCAGAAGACGATGCAAAAAAAGGATTCTTACTTGACGGCTTTCCTCGTACTATTGAACAAGCTAAAGCATTAAGTGAAATCATGCAAGAATTAGATAGAACAATTGACGCTGTTATCAATATAGAGGTCCCTGAAGAAGAATTAATGAACCGCCTTACTGGTCGTAGAATTTGCGAAAAATGCGGAACCACTTATCATCTTGTATTCAATCCTCCAAAAGTTGACGGCATTTGTGATATTGACGGCGGTAAATTATACCAACGTGAAGATGACAACCCAGAGACAGTTGCAAATCGTTTAAATGTCAATGTTAAACAATCTAAGCCTATCTTAGAATACTATGATAATGAAAATGTATTGAAAAACATTGACGGTTCAAAAGATATTAAAGAGGTTACTTCAGACGTAATCGAAATTCTTGAGAATCTAAAATAGTATCAACTTTGTACGGTCTATGTAATGCCAAGAGTATAAACGAAAGAGTGACAATGCGATATAGTAATTCATTTTATTTTTGTTGAACTTATTAACAACACTTATAGACTCGTATGGTTAGAGTTGATCTTAGACGATAACCAACTATTGTAAAAAGGGGGAAGTTAATAAATGGCTAAGCAAGATGTTATTGAATTAGAAGGTACAGTATTAGATACTTTACCAAATGCAATGTTTAAAGTAGAATTAGAAAATGGTCATGAGATTTTAGCTCACGTGAGTGGCAAAATCAGAATGAATTATATTCGTATTCTACCTGGCGACAAAGTAACAGTAGAAATGTCTCCGTATGATTTAACACGCGGCAGAATTACGTATCGTTATAAATAATCGTCACTCCATAATATAGGGAGGTATTAAAATGAAAGTAAGACCATCAGTAAAACCAATTTGCGAAAAATGTAAAGTCATTAAACGTAAAGGTAAAGTAATGGTAATTTGTAGCAACCCAAAACATAAACAAAGACAAGGCTAATAAAAGAGAGGTGTAAATAATTATGGCACGTATTGCAGGAGTAGATATTCCACGTGAAAAACGTATTGTTATTTCTTTAACTTATGTATATGGTATCGGCACTACTACAGCTAAAAAGATTGTGGAAGAAGCTAATGTATCACCAGATACACGCGTTAACGAATTAACTGATGACGAATTAGGTCGTATCCGTGAAGTAGTTGACAACTATAAAGTAGAAGGTGACTTACGTCGTGAGCAAAACTTAAACATTAAACGTTTAATGGAAATCTCATCATACCGTGGTATTCGTCACCGTCGCGGATTACCAGTACGCGGACAAAAGACAAAAAACAATGCTCGTACTCGTAAAGGTCCAGTTAAAACTGTAGCTAACAAGAAAAAATAATAGGTAAAGGAGGCAAATTTTAAATGGCACGTAAACAAGTATCTCGTAAACGTAGAGTGAAAAAGAATATTGAGAATGGTGTAGCACACATCCGCTCAACATTCAATAATACAATCGTAACTATTACTGATGAATTTGGTAATGCTTTATCATGGTCATCAGCAGGTGCACTTGGATTCAAAGGATCAAAAAAATCAACACCTTTTGCAGCTCAAATGGCTTCAGAAACTGCATCGAAAGCAGCTATGGAACATGGCTTAAAAACGGTTGAAGTGACTGTTAAAGGACCAGGTCCTGGTCGTGAATCAGCAATCCGTGCATTACAATCAGCTGGATTAGATGTAACTGCAATCCGTGACGTTACTCCAGTACCACATAATGGTTGTCGTCCACCAAAACGTCGTCGCGTATAATATTATCGTTATTGTCGCAGGTCACTGAGAAATACAGTATAATTTAAGTCGACGTAATCAAGGAGGATATTTGTAAATGATTGAAATCGAAAAACCTAGAATTGAAACAATTGAAATTAGTGAAGATGCTAAATTCGGTAAGTTCGTTGTTGAACCACTAGAACGTGGCTACGGTACTACACTAGGAAACTCCTTACGTCGTATCCTACTATCTTCATTACCAGGTGCAGCCGTTAAGTACATCGAAATCGAAGGTGTGTTACATGAATTCTCAGCAATAGATAATGTTGTAGAAGATGTTTCGACAATTATTATGAACATCAAAAAACTAGCATTAAAAATTTATTCTGAAGAAGACAAAACATTAGAAATTGATGTAAAAGATGAAGGCGAAGTAACTGCAAGTGACATTACTCATGATAGTGATGTAGAGATTTTAAATCCTGAGATTAAAATCGCAACAGTTTCTAAAGGTGGACATTTAAAAATCCGTCTTGTTGCTAATAAGGGTAGAGGTTACGCATTAGCAGAACAAAATAACACTAGTGATTTACCAATTGGTGTAATTCCAGTGGATTCACTTTATTCACCAGTAGAACGTGTTAACTATACAGTAGAAAATACACGTGTAGGTCAAAGTAGTGATTTTGATAAATTAACTTTAGATGTTTGGACTAACGGTTCAATCACGCCACAAGAGTCTGTTTCTCTAGCGGCAAAAATCTTAACTGAACATTTAAACATCTTCGTTGGATTGACTGATGAAGCACAAAATGCTGAAATCATGATTGAAAAAGAAGAAGACCAAAAAGAAAAAGTACTTGAAATGTCTATCGAAGAATTGGATTTATCTGTACGTTCATATAACTGCTTAAAACGCGCGGGTATTAATTCTGTTCAAGAATTAGCTGATAAATCTGAAGCTGACATGATGAAAGTCCGCAATTTAGGTCGTAAATCATTAGAAGAAGTTAAATATAAACTCGAAGATTTAGGTCTAGGTCTAAGAAAAGAAGATTAATAAAAAAGGAGGTTAACTCATGGGTTACAGAAAATTAGGTCGTACTTCTGATCAACGTAAAGCGATGTTACGTGACTTAGCTACTTCACTTATCATAAGTGAACGTGTTGAAACTACAGAAGCACGTGCAAAAGAATTACGTAGTGTTGTTGAAAAATTAATCACTTTAGGTAAAAAAGGAGATTTAGCATCTCGTCGTCAAGCAGCTAAGACTTTGCGTAATGTTGAAATCTTAAATGAAGATGAAACAACACAAACTGCACTTCAAAAATTATTTGGTGAAGTTGCTGAACGTTATACAGAACGTCAAGGTGGCTACACTCGTATCCTTAAAGTAGGCCCACGTCGTGGTGACGGTGCTGAATCAGTAATTATAGAATTAGTTTAATTTAAATATACGTACTACTATATATAAAGCAAATGAGTGCAACGATAATGTTTGCCACATACAGATATTGTCTAGCTCAGAGTACCCCATCAAACTTAATAAACTTTAAAGCGTGAACTCAAATAGATGGGGTGCGCGCTTTTTTATTTAGTCCCCCTTAATTCTTCAGAATTTAGGGGGACTTATGCAATTGCGAAGCAATAGCGAACTGCAGAACCTTAATTCTTCAGAATAAAAAAGGAATACATTCGATAAGCGAATGCATAAGCAGTGCTAGCTAAAGAAAGTTTAGCGTGCTGCTTTAGACTTATGCAATAGCGAACTGAAAAATTTGTTTTTTTTGTGTTCTGTGAATGACAATTATATTTGCTAAAGCAAATACATAAGCAGTACTAGCAAAATAAGTTTAGTGTATTACTTGCATATATTTGTGAAAAACACGAAAGTATTATGTTAAATCTATCCTGCATTTAATAAAGCACTTTGACTTATATAAGACAGTACATTGATATAGACGAAGGAGTATAATTTAATATGAAAATTAAAAATAATTAGAGAAGAAACAGTGATTCTTTTTAATTTTTCATGTAAAATAAGATAATATATGATGAGAAAGTATAGATTTAGGAGGCAATTGATATGATGACGCAAGAAGAAGGCATGATTATATTTAATCATGTATCATTTAAATATAATAGCGATGAACCACTTGCGTTAAATGATGTATCATTTCGTATCCCTAAAGGCAAATGGACATCTATAGTAGGCCATAACGGTTCGGGTAAATCTACTATAGCTAAATTGATGATTGGTATTGAAAAGCCATTTGAAGGTCAAATATACTTAAACGACGTTTGTATTAATGATGAGAATTTAAATGAACTAAGACGACATATAGGGATTGTATTTCAAAATCCAGAAAATCAATTTGTTGGTTCAACTGTAGAATTCGATGTGGCGTTTGGGTTAGAGAACAATGGCGTGTCATATGAGGATATGCAAGCCATTGTGCCTAACGCGTTAATGGATGTTGATATGTTAGATAGAGCTACTTATGAACCACAGTCGCTTTCTGGAGGGCAAAAACAACGTGTTGCGATAGCAGGTGTTTTAGCATTGAATACAGATATTATTGTTTTAGATGAAGCCACTTCTATGTTAGACCCTGAAGGTAGAAAAGAATTACTCTCATTAATACATCGCTTAAAAGAAGAAAAAGATGTAACGATTATATCCATTACACATGATTTGTCAGAAGCCGTTGGTGCTGATCATTTAATTGTTTTAAATAAAGGCTCATTATATCAAACGGGTTCGCCACAAGCCATTTTTAGCCAAGGTGATGCGCTTACGGAAATTGGTTTAGATTTACCATTTGCGATGAGAATGAATAAGCAACTGTTAGGTGTTACTGACTACATTTCGTATGAGGGGTTGGTAGACAAATTATGACTGTTAAATTTAATCAAGTGACTTATGTTTACCAAAAAGGAACACCTTATGAGCATCTTGCGCTTGCAGATATTGTAACTACATTTGAGCAAGGAAAGTATTACGCTGTTATAGGCCAAACGGGCTCAGGTAAATCCACATTGATACAACATATTAATGGATTGTTAAAACCTTCTGATGGCGCATTAGAGGTCGATGACATTACAATCACACATAAAACAAAGGATAAGTTTTTGAAACAAATTCGTAAGCGTGTAGGCGTCGTTTTCCAATTTCCTGAATCACAGCTTTTTGAAGATTCGGTCGAGAGAGAAATTTTATTTGGTCCTAAGAATTTTAATATGAATATGGATGAAGTTAAAGTACGCGCATTTCAATTATTATTAGAATTTGGTTTTAATAGAGATATCCTTGAACAATCCCCATTTCAAATGTCAGGTGGGCAAATGAGAAAAATAGCAATCACTTCTATATTAGCTATGGATCCGGATATCGTTATTTTAGATGAACCTACGGCTGGTTTGGATCCAAAAAGTAGAACACAAATTATGGAAATGATAAAGCAACTTCAAACTGAGCAAAATAAAACAATCATATTAGTTACACATGAAATGAATGATGTAGCGAAATATGTGGATGAAGTGAAAATCATTAAACATGGTAAATTAATCGAAAGTTGTTCCCCAAGAAAATTATTTAGTGCTGATGAATATGTTAATGAAATGCATTTAGATGTGCCAGATATTGTTAAATTGCAAAGAGATGTGGAAGCAAAATATCAATTTGAATTTGGTCACGTCGCATTAACAGAATCAGAATTTACTGATATGTATAAGGAGTGGCAAGCAGATGAGGGATAAGTTCATAATAGGACGATATCTTCCATTAGATACTATTATTCATCGACGTGACCCACGTGCAAAATTAATATTTGTATTTCTATTTATCATATTAATATTTTTTGCCCATTCATTTGCCACTTATTTGTGGTTGTTCTTAATCATTTTTATTATAATGAAAGCTTCTCGCATAAAATCATGGTTTCTTATTAAGGGCTTAACACCAATATGGATTTTTCTCATTTTTACATTTTTAATGCATTTATTTTTAACAAAAGGCGGCGTGCGTATATTTGAACTCGGCTTCCTTTCTATCGATACAAACGGCATATTAGAAGGGATCTATATTGTTTTAAGATTAATGTTTATTATTATGATATCTACCATCATGACTTTAACAACAAGTCCTTTAGACCTTACAGATGCATTTGAAAGATTATTATCGCCATTAAAAATTATTAAAATACCAGTTCATCAATTGAGTATGATGATGTCCATTGCTTTACGCTTCATTCCGACATTAATGAATGAATTAGATAAAATTATATTAGCACAAAAATCAAGAGGTTCAGAAATTAGTTCTGGTGGCTTAATCAACAGAGTTAAAGCCTTCATCCCATTATTGGTTCCTTTATTTATTTCAGCATTTCAAAGAGCTGAAGATTTAGCAATAGCCATGGAAGTCAGAGGATATGAAACGCATAAAAAGCGCACAAGTTATCGTAAATTATACTGGCGATGGGCTGATAGTCTGTTATTAATGTTAATCGTACCAATAGCAATAATATTATTCATATTAAAGCATATAGGAGTGTAAAGGATGGTTCGTGTTTTAGTAAATATTTCATATCAAGGTAGTCAATTCTTGGGTTTCCAAATTCAAGATAATGGCAGAACAGTACAACAGCAATTCGAAAAAATACTTAAACGTATGCATAAACGTCACGTTAGAATACATCCTACTAGCAGAACAGATCGTGGCGTACATGCATTTGAGCAGTATTTTCATTTTGATTCCGAACTGAATATTTCAGCCGATCAATGGCAATACGCTATGAATCGTGCGCTACCTGATGACGTTTATGTCAACTCAGTGGCATTTGTAGATGAGTCTTTCCATTGTCGGTATGATTGTGTAGGAAAAACTTATCGCTATAAGATATATCAATCAGCACATAAAGATCCGTTTGAATGTGGTTTAAAAGCCTATGTCTATGATAATTTAGATTTTGACAAGATGATACAAGCTGCACAGCTGTTTATAGGAACCCATGATTTTACTGGTTTTTGTTCTCAAAAAACAGAAGTTGAAAGCAAAGTGCGTACCCTGTATGAGAGCAGAATAGAAAAAACTACATACGGTTTTGATTATGTGGTCACGGGTTCAGGTTTTCTATATAATATGGTACGTGTACTAGTAGCATTTTTAATTAGTGTAGGAAAAGGGAAATATAATCCAGAAAGCGTCCCTCAACTATTAGAAGAGAAGAATCGTAATAAAGTACCATTCACTGCCCCTGCTGAAGGATTGTATTTAGAACATATTTATCTATCACCTCAATCGCTTATGAATGACTTTGGTGAAAACATTAAAATTCACCGAAAAAAATCTACACAAAATAGGTAAATTACATTGACAAAACGGCATAAAAATTATACGATAACTAACGGTATTGTTTTATATCACCCCACGATAAGCCCCGGAATCTTATTGTGTAACAAGATATAGAAGCACGTAGAAATAATAAATTAACAAAATAAATGAATTTAAGTTTAAATATCATTTTAATTAGACAAGAACCATTTATTTATTCTAGGAGGACAATTATATGCGTCAAACATTTATGGCTAATGAAGCAAACATTGAGCGCAAATGGTATGTTATTGATGCTGAAGGTAAAACACTTGGTCGTTTATCATCAGAAGTAGCTGCTATTCTACGCGGTAAAAATAAAGTAACTTATACACCACACGTTGATTCAGGTGATTATGTAATTATCATCAACGCTGCTAAAATCCAATTCACTGGTAATAAAGAACAAGATAAAATGTATTATCGTCATAGTAATCATCCAGGCGGAATCAAATCAGTTTCTGCTGGTGAATTAAAAGCTAAAAACCCAGAACGTTTACTTGAAACTTCAATTAAAGGTATGTTACCAAGCACTCGTTTAGGCGAAAAACAAGGCAAGAAATTATTTGTTTATGGTGGCGCTGAACATCCACACGCTGCACAACAACCAGAAAACTACGAGTTACGTGGTTAATTAAAAGGAGGAAATTACATTGGCACAAGTTGAATATAAAGGCACAGGCCGTCGTAAAAACTCAGTAGCACGTGTACGTTTAGTACCTGGCGAAGGTAACATTACTGTTAATAACAATGATGTACGTAGCTACTTACCATTCGAATCATTAATCTTAGACTTAAACCAACCATTCGATGTTACAGAAACTAAAGGGAACTATGATGTATTAGTTAACGTTCACGGTGGTGGCTTTACTGGACAAGCACAAGCTATCCGTCACGGAATTGCACGTGCATTATTAGAAGCTGATCCTGAGTATAGAAGTTCTTTAAAACGCGCTGGATTACTTACTCGTGACCCACGTATGAAAGAACGTAAAAAACCAGGTCTTAAAAAAGCTCGTCGTTCACCACAATTCTCAAAACGTTAATTTGTCCGAACTATTGCGAAAGTATTCGCATACAGTCTGGGTACGTAAACTGCCTCAGCAATTTGCGTTTAATTAAAGACATTTTGTTCATACATTGTGTGTACTAGTATCATATCTAATATTTTTTGAACTTCCCATCATTGTATGGGAAGTTTTTTTATTCTATACAATTAATGTGTATTAATCATATAACTATTTATTAGCGATTAAATTGAATAAGTCACAATATGACGGGTATAACAAATGAAAAATGTATTAGAGGTAATGCGTATGTCATTCAATAAGCAACGTATGATATTAGAAAAATGTTTAATAGTAATGATGCTAATTATTTTATCTAGCAGTATGGTTCTGTTAAGAGATCAAGTACTCAATAAACCAATTATTAAAAACATAAATGACAGTGAATCAATCCCCACTTTTTATTTACATGGTTTTGGAGGAGCAAAGTATTCAGAGAATTATATGGTGAATTTCGCTGTTCAAAAAGGCGATACAAACGAAATCATTGAAGCAAAAGTTAAGCCAAATGGAAAGGTGACATTTGAAGGGACAATAGATCCTAACGCCAAACGCCCTATGATTAAAATCATACTAGAAGATAATAGGAATAAGAACGTGTATGAAAATGCGCGATGGATTAAAAATGTCATTTATACCTTTAATGCGATGTACCATTTTGAAAAGTTTAATTTCGTAGCACATTCAATGGGAAATCAGTCTTTTAGTTACTATATGTTAAATTATGGTGATAACCAACAATTACCTAAATTAAATAAACAAGTAAGCCTAGCTGGGAACTTTAACGGTGAAGTTGATATCAATGGGTTAGATTTGGATATAGAAATAGATAAGAGGGGAAAGCCTAATAAAATGTTAGAAAAATATAGAAATTTATTAACAATGAAAGATCATTATCCTAGAAATTCAAAAGTTTTAAATATTTATGGAGATCTGAAAGATGGGACAAATTCTGATGGTAAAGTGACTAATGTATCCTCTAAATCACTCAAATATTTATTACCAAACCAACATGACGGTTATACAGAATATAAAGTTAATGGCCCTAAAGCCAAGCACAGTGAATTACCTCATAACGTACAAGTGATAGATAGAGTAAATGAATTTTTATGGAAAGATAAATAAGGTAAATTTCAATTTAGCTGAGGTATTCATTAATATCCGCGCTACTCATATTCATAACAAAGATTAAATAGAACAAAAATAGTAAAGTCCCACTCCTAAAAGTATTGAATGAGTGGGATTGATACATAAGTTTACCTTAGGCGAGCCCATTTTAAGAAAACAACAGTGGTTTATATAAGTGCTTCAGTGCTTGTATTCATTTCTGTACTACACTTTTTCATCGTATTTATTAGATGTTAAGAAACAAAACATTATGTTGATTCAAATTTATCTTTTTCAGATGCTAATAAGTATAATAAGTTTTTTCGATTTTGTTCAGCGAATACATGTGGTTGAATCATTATTTCATCCGCATTATAATACGTAGCGATTTCTTGTAGTTTTAAAAATACTTCACCTGGTAAACCACTTATAACACGCTTTTCGTTTTGTTTTATTTTTTCTAATTCTCTATTCGAAGACTGTCTTTGTTTTGCATAAGCAATTGAAGGGTAAGTTTTTGGTTGATTTAAATAACTAATACGGAGTAACCAAAGATGAAAAGCTCGCTCCAAATCTTTTACTTTTTGCATATTATCAGCAGTGATAACAAAGGTTGAAATAATGACATAGGGTGATTGCTTTGGATATAATGTTTTAAATAACTGGCGATAGTAGCTTATAGAAGTATTGATTTTATCTTTATTCTGTCCCATTAATGTTGTAACAAAGGGTAAGCCTTGTTGTGCAGCAAGCTTAGCGCTTTGTTGACTGGTGCCTAACAAATACATGGTAGGCTGTGTTTGAATGAATGGCGTTGCATATAATCCAGTAAATCGTTGATGTTCACTGTTATCATTAAAGTAATCTATTAAATCTTTAATTTGTGTATTAAAATCAACATGAGCCGTTTTATTTTCATTTAATGCGTGATTTACATTTTTAAAACTATATGAACGCCCAATACCTAAATCAACTCTGTCAGAATGACGTGCTTCCATTATTTTAAAAATTTCTGCTATCTTGTAGGCACTATAGTGAGGCAACATAACCCCACCGCTGCCAATATGCATTGTTTTAGTATTTTCTAAGAGGGTCATCATAAGCATTTCAGGAGCACTAGAAGCTACTGAAAATACTTTATGATGTTCTGCAATCCAGAATCGATAAAATTCTAAAGATTCGGCTAATTGCGCCAATTCAATTGAATGATTAATAGCTTGAGTTGCATTACGCCCCTCAAAAATCGGAACGTAATCTAAAATACTTAATCTCATATCCAACTCTCCTTAACAGGTAATTACGCATTGTTATATTTAGATAGCATAACATGATATTAAAAATACAGATAAGCGATTTGATTGATTGTATAACTACATATCTATAGAATGAGGGCAAAGACGAAATGGAGGCAAAATAATGAAAACAGAACGCACTGTATTAGCAAAACGACCTGAGGGCATACCTTCAGATGAGGTTTTTAGATATGAAACTGTTGAACTAGATGAGCCAAACAATGATGAAATTCAAGTAGAAGCTATTTATATATCAGTAGACCCATATATGCGTGGGAGAATGGATGATAGCGAATCATATGTACAACCATTTCAATTGGACGAACCATTATCAGGACATATTGTCGGAAAAGTCGTTCAATCAAAAGCTGATTCATTTGAGAAAGGTGATATGGTAATGGGACAGTTACCATGGCAAAAAGTATCAAACGTATCAGCACAAAATATAAATAAAATTACTCAAACAGATATACCTTCCTATTTATATCTCAGTGTTTTAGGAATGACAGGACAAACTGCTTATCATGGCTTGTTAAAAATTGGGGACCCTAAAGAAGGCGAAACTGTTGTCGTCTCTGCAGCATCAGGAGCTGTAGGATCAGTCGTGGGTCAAATTGCTAAAATAAAAGGCGCGCGCGTGGTTGGCATTGCAGGTGGCACAACAAAAACGAAATATTTAACCGAGCAATTAGGTTTTGATGCAAGCGTAGATTATAAAGCTGATGACTTTTCTGAACAATTAGCTCAAGCTGTGCCTGATGGCGTAGATGTTTACTTTGAAAATGTTGGTGGCGATGTAGCAGATGAAGTAATGAAACATTTAAATCAATTTGCTAGAATCCCAGTTTGTGGCGCTATTTCTGGATACAATAACGAAGAAATTGAGTTTGGACCACGTATACAACCAATTTTAATAAAATCACAAGCACTTATGAAAGGGTTTATTGTTGCTAATTACGCCGATGATTTTACAAACGCAAGTAAAAATCTTGCACAATGGGTAAGCGAAGATAAGATAAAAACGAAGACTTCTATTGTAGAAGGTTTTGACAATTTGCCTAATGCTTTTAGAAATTTATTTACTGGTGATAATTTTGGTAAACAAGTTGTTCAAGTATCAAATAATTTATAATTGAAGGAGATGCTCGTATGAAAGCAGTAGGTGCAGACAAACCATTTAAATTAAATGAAGGTAACCAATTTTATGAAATGGAACAAGAGATGCCACAGCCTAAACAACGTGAGCTATTAGTCCGTTTAAAGGCTATCAGTGTCAATCCTGTAGATACTAAAATTAGACAATCTCCTCTTAATGAAGCACCTAGGATTTTAGGCTACGATGCTGTAGGTGTTGTAGAAGCAGTAGGAGATGCAGTGAAATATTTTAAAGCGGGCGATGAAGTTTATTATTCGGGTTCACCTGCTTACCAAGGTTCAAATCAAACACACCAACTTGTAGATGAACAACTGGTAGCGTTCAAACCTAATAATATTTCTGACACAGAAGCGGCAAGTTTACCTCTAACTGGTTTAACAGCTTCTGAAACATTGTTTGATGTTTTTAAAATCTCGCATAACCCTGAAGATAATAAAGGCAAATCTTTATTAATTATCAATGGTGCGGGTGGCGTTGGTAGTATTGCTACACAAATTGCAAAACATTATGGATTACATGTTATTACAACCGCCTCGCGTGATGAAACATATAATTGGTCAAAATCATTAGGTGCGGACATTGTGTTGAATCATAAAAATAATCTAGCAGATGAGTTCAAAAAATATGAAATTAGTGAAGTAGATTATATCTTTTGCACATTTGATACAGACCTGTATTATGAAAAAATGATTGAATTAATTAAACCTCGCGGTATCATAGCAACAATCGTAGCATTTAATAATAAACAAGATTTAAACTTATTAAAACCAAAGAGTATTACGTTTACACATGAGTATATGTATTCACGTCCATTAAATGAAACAGAAGATATGGGCATACATGGGGAATACTTAAAAGATATTGCTGATAAAATAGAAGCGGGCATTTATAAACCGACAGTTAATAAAGTAATCAATGGTTTAACAGCAGATAATATTTACCAAGCGCATAAAAAAATAGAAGATCAGAGTATGGTTGGTAAACTTGTTATTTCAATCTGAATAAAAAGTTCAATTTTACTCTCTGATTATATTTGTGACCGAAACATTAGTAGTGTTTCGGCCTTTTTTTATTTAAGTTATCCTAGGTTTGGATATGAAATTGGTGTAGAAAATATAATATAAATGCGTTCTAGTCTATATAATAATGAATTAATTATATGCGCTTAAATTTAATAGAATAAGCACTAATAATTGTAAAAACACAATTATAAGATAAAATAAAAAATGATCTAGCATATTACACTTTAAACATTACGTTAAATGTATATAAATATGTAATTTACGAATAATAAAACATTGTGAGGGTATAAGTGTCACATCAAGCAAAGGGAGAGTGTCATTTTAATATGCGTTTTAAAAAATTAACAGTTGTTTTTTGGGTAGCATTAACTATTTGCACGCTATTTGTTATATATGGTGCAGTTGCACCTAAACAATTAGAAACAATCACCCAAAATATCACTAATTTTATCGCAGTTCATTTCGGATGGTACTATTTATTATTAGTACTTGCCATATTAGTAGTTTCAATCTATTTACTGTTTTCTAGATATTCAACAATAACTTTAGGTGAAGAGGGTGAAGACCCAGAATTTTCATTAAAGTCATGGTTTGCTATGTTATTTAGTGCAGGTATGGGGATAGGCTTGGTGTTTTGGACAACAGCGGAACCGATAAGCCATGCCTTCACATTAACGCCAATACATAAAGCTGGTTCTCAAACCGCAATTAATGAAGCGATGCAATTCTCATTTTTCCATTGGGGTGTACATGCTTGGGCTGTTTATGGCATCGTCGGCCTTATATTTGCGTACTTTAACTTTCATAAAGGATATCCGGGATTGGTTAGTGCCACACTAAGACCAATACTAGGAGATAAAATGATGAAGGGACCCATTGGCGGGGCAATTGATGTACTCGCTATTATTGCTACGGTGACAGGAGTTGCTGCCACACTTGGTTTTGGTGCGCTACAAATTAACGAAGGCCTAAACTTTCTGTTTGATTTGCCTTCTAATTTTATGACACAAGCTACAATTATCGTTATCGCCACTATATTATTTACATGGTCAGCTTGGTCAGGTATTGATAAAGGGATTAAGAGTTTAAGTAATATCAATATGTTCTTAGCTTTCATCGTGTTAATCATTTTATTCTGTGTTGGGCCAACGTTAAATATATTAAATACATTTACCAATTCACTTGGTGATTATATTGCGAATTTCTTTAATATGAGTTTACGTATCCCACAATCAGGAGGAGAAAAGTTTCAATGGTTACAACAATGGACGATCTTCTATTGGGCATGGTGGGTTTCTTGGGCGCCGTTTGTAGGTATATTTATCGCTCGAGTCTCTCGTGGTAGAACAATTAAAGAATTTATCTTAGGCGTGTTATTCGTACCCGCGCTTGTTTGTTTCTTATTCTTTGCAGTATTCGGCGCTTCTGCTATTTATTTACAACAAAGCGGCATTGCAAATATTGCTAAAGAAGCAACCGAAACAGCAACGTTTGCAACACTTGAACATTTCCCATTAGGATTTTTACTTAGCATCATTACACTTGTTGTTATTATAATCTTTTTTGTCACTTCGGCAGACTCAGCCACTTATGTGTTAGGTATGCTGAGTTCTAAAGGAAGCATTAACCCTTCAGGCATTGTTAAAGTGAGCTGGGGTGTTATTTTAGCATTATTTGCTATGATTATGATTTATACTGGTGGTACGCAATCCATTCAAAATTTATTAATTATTGCAGCCTTGCCATTTTCTATTGTTATCATATTTATGATTTGGTCTTTATTTAAATCATTATCTATAGAGAAGCCAAGACCTAGTAACAAATTGTTTATTTCAGATGATAAGTATTTACAATATCGCAAGGCGCATCAAGACGATCAAACCAATACACAGACAGAGAATAGCAACTAACGAAAAATTATTTTACCAAATAGATTATAAATTCAATATAAAATGTTTCTATGTTTTTTAATAGGGGTATTAAGTATGTATGACATATACATATAATTTAACTATAGGAGGTGTCATACGAGGTGAAACGAATTAAAAATTTTATACTTGGCCTATTAATCGTGGTCATCGTTGGGTTCTTGCTATTTATGTATATTAAAGATTCTAGAATTAGCGAGTATCAAAACTATTTCAATCAATTTAATTGGTTTGAACCAACACTTATTGGCTTAGCAGCATTGCTCATTATCATAGGTCTCATACTTGTATTTAGCTTGTTTAAACCTACGTATAGAAAACCTGGACTTTATAAAGATTACGAAGATGGACATATTTACGTATCCAGAAAAGCAGTAGAAAAATCTGCTTACGATACGCTTGTAAATTATGATCAAATTCGACAACCTAATGTTATAGCTAAACTATATAACAAGAAAAAGAAATCGCATATTGCTTTAAAAGCAGATTTCTTTGTTCCTGGTGATGTTCAGGTTGGTTCATTAACAGAAGAAATTAGAAATGATATTAAGCAAAACGTTGAGCATTTCACAGAATTACCAGTTTCAAAATTAGAGGTTAATGTTAGAGATCAAAAAACCTCAGGCAAACGTGTGTTGTAAGGGAGGGTTATCATGGCTAACAATAATAACCAACAAAGACAAGATTCTACACAAGAAGTTGTTGATTTTTTTAAAACATTTAAATGGAGAATAATCGGATTTTTAGCATTCTTGATTATCGCAATATTATTTTTAACATTAGGTTTCTGGAGCACAATATTAATTATTATTTTATGTTTGATTGGAATTGGCATCGGGTATACTAAAGACCGTAAACAAGATTTTCTGAATTTCTTAAATCGATGGAGTTAATTCTTATTGATTCAATATTTAGCAATTAAAAATCTTATAAAACAAAGGAGAATTAATTATGGCAGTAGATAATAACAAAGCTAAACAAGCATATGATAACCAAACAGGAGTAAATGAAAAAGAACAAGAGCAACAACAAAAACAACAGGAGCAACAGCAAGAACCACAATTCAATAATAAATTAACTTTCTCTGACGAAGTAATTGAAAAAATTGCTGGTATTGCTGCACGTGAAGTGAATGGCATTTTAGAAATGAAAGGCGGATTCGTTGATAACATTTCTAGTTCATTTGGTAGCACGAGCAACGTGACACAAGGCGTTAGTGTTGAAGTTGGAGAAAAACAAGCAGCAGTAGACTTAAAAGTTATTTTAGAATACGGTGAATCAGCACCAAAAATCTTCCGCAAAGTTACTGACTTAGTTAAAGAACAAGTCAAATATATCACTGGTCTTGAAGTGGTTGAAGTAAATATGCGTGTTGAAGATGTGATGACTAGAAAAGAATGGACACAAAAAAATGAAAAAAGCCAAAATTCAAATAACGAAGACAAAGGATTACAATAATTCTTAATATCAATATAAATTATAAAACTACTGATAAGCATCTGCTTATCAGTAGTTTTATTTTGCTATTTGAAATAAAATGTTCAGGCGCTTTATTAATTGTAATGTAACGGGTTGTCAACCTGTATATAAGTATAGTAATCTGCTTCATCCACTAAACGCATCGTTGTTACACATTTATAATCTATTTTTGGCGCAAATAAGATTGATTTGATTTGATTTATTCTTTGTTGATCATCGATTGTACGCGCAATATCGTCTAGTTTTTTAGTTAATAAGTCACGTACGATTGACCAAATTTGGTTTTCTAATTGTTTATGATTACTTGATTGTGCAATACTAGCAATTAATTCACCAAGATGGTTTTGGATACTTGAGTAAAAGACTTTATTAAATACCGTTTGTGATTGATTGGTTAAAATTAACGATTTTTCATGAAAATCTGCTGTACTGTACCCCATTTTATTTAAATGCGATGTATCAATTCGTAAACCTTCAAAATCACGTATATAAAGCATATCTAATAGGCCGTCGTCTCCAAATGTAGCAATAGCATTCTGTAGATGGGCTTCAAGTGCAATACCATATTTAACGTAAAGCGGTATTACTAAATCTATTAACGCTTGACTATAGTGCTTAATCCAAACTAAAGCAGCTGACTCAAAGCTATGAATTTTCTTCGCCACTTGATATTTAGTGATTAATGATACAATGGGCGGTTCGTCATTATAGATTGTCGATGCTACTAACACAGAAGGAACCATAGGTATTGTATTTTCTTTGATTAAGTTATATATGTTTGTTCTAAATAAGGTCCCTAGTTGTTCACTTCTAATGGTTTGGTCTGCTTTATCTGAAACGTTATAAAAGTGGATTCCTGCTAGTTCGTCAATCGTATCAGCCTGAATATGGTTGAATAATGTATCATTTTGTATAATATCATTGAGTATGCACGTAACTTGCGGACCATTTATGGTTGTTTGCTCAGATAGTGTTCTAATTTCTCCAGTAATGTGAACGTTGGTTGATAATTTAATATGTGGCAAGGTTTCAGGAAATTTTGGCATCAACGTTCTAAAAGATAATCCTGCAAAATACGATTGTTGATATTCAATAGGGATGATTTCTTGTTGTTCTAGTTCTTTTGAATACGCTTTTAAGAGAATATGATCATATTGCCAAGGGTGTACAACCATAACGACATATTGATTGATATATTCTGCACCAACCTGTTTTATAACTTCAGTTTTTAACCCATTAAATAAATTATAAATTAAATTATTATAATCTCCCGAACATGTCTGAAATTTAGCTATAGATTTATGTATTAATATAAATTGTAAAGGAATAGACTGACCAAATTCTGCTGAATAGTTGATAACTGTTTCAGGTGTCATGCCTTTGCGCAATTTTGCACCGGGATGGAGCGGGTGGCCTTCAATAACAAACTGTTCAGAGGCTAAATAACTATCTTTTGCTTTGGTGATTAAATCATTTAAGGATTGATTATTCTGCTCTAATAAATATTTTTGGTAGCTTAATGCAATCGCCATATTTGCCACGCTATTATTTAAATCTTCATAGAATTGAGCACTAGCTGCATTATCTAATTCTGGGGCTACCGATAAAATACAGTTTAAAACGTCATTTGGATGTAAAACTCTTTCGACATGGTCGTCTTCTTCTAAATAAAACGGTCCAGTGACGGCTAGACGATCAAAAGCGTGCGTACCTGTTATAGGTGCATACAAGGTTTTGTTAATTTTAGGGAAAGCAATAGATAATAATTTATTTTCTTCAGATAGTTGAGGCGCGCCTACATCTTTGTTATCAATAATTTTGCTGTGTTGATGACTCTGTACTAAATTTTCTCGATATAAAGATGAGATCAATCTTTGCGATATTTTATCTCTACTTTCTAATAACACTTCTTGAAATAAATTTGCCCATGTTTGATTTATAGACGATAAATAATCAAAAGCATATTGTTCATCATTAGTCATTTTATTTATTAAATTATAATTAATACTTTTTGAATTCATAAAGCACCTCTAAAAAAATTATTTTACAAAAGTATAAGATATTTGTATAATCCATAATATCGATAATGATAATTATTATCAATTAAAAAGTCGGGTGAAATGTATGGCAAAATATTTTTTTCCAAGTTCTTTCTTTTTGTTTCTAGGAAATTGGATTGGACATATCACTTTAAATTGGTATGTATATACGTTATATCATAACGCAATTTACCTTGGACTCATTAATTTTTTCCGACTTGTACCTATTTTGCTCATTAGTGTATGGGCGGGCGCGTTAGCAGATAGATGCAATAGAGGAAAATTATTGAAAATAACCATCTCTACTTCTTTATTACTTACCACTTTACTGTGTTTTTTAATCTTTTTAAATGGGGAGTTACCAATAATAGTATTTTTATTATATTCACTTGGAAGAGGTGTGATGGGCGCTATAGAAACACCAGTGCGCCAATCTGTTCTGCCAGATTTAACAGAGCGTTTAACTACGACTCAAGCAGTCTCATATCATTCATTTATAATCAATATATGTCGATCTATTGGTCCAGCCATAGCGGGATTTGTAATAGCAGGTTATAACGCACAAATAAGTTTTAATATCCAAGCTATAGCCTACTTTATTTCGTTGATGATGTGTTTGCCTTTGAAATTTAAGCCATCGCATTTAGTTAAAGAGAAAGAAACAATGAATACTAAATTTGTCTTCAACTATTTTAGTAACAACAAAATCGGGGCTAGAATATTTTTAACTTCTTTATTTATCATGGCTACAGGTTTTACATATACATCATTGTTACCAGTTTTAACAGATAAAACATTTCCTGAACAAGTAACCATGTTTGGGTCTGCAATGACCTGTGCTGCAATTGGTGGTATTATTGCAACAATGATTTTGCCTAAAGTACTAGAAAGTATATCAATGGTAAAAATGTATTATTTTAGTTCAATATTATTTGGTATTTCACTATTAGTAAGTATTAGCCCAAATATGATTATATTTTTTATTTCAGTATTCTTAATCGGGCTTTTTAGCCAATGGGCACGTACGACTAACAGAATATATTTTCAGCATCGTGTTAAATCAGAGCATAGAGGGAAGATACTTAGTGTTGTAATGATGGATAGAGGGATGATTCCATTAGGAGCGATGATAATGAGTTTTTTAACAGAATATATCGGTATCATCGAGACTTTTATCATCATGGGGCTAAGTACTGTCATTATCACATTGGTATTTGGCATGATGAATAGACAAAGAAAAAATGGAGGCAATGTTGTATGATGCATCATATTTGGAAATTGGCAGATGAGAATATTCAACACCGCATAATGAACGCGGTTCTTAAAGAAAACATTTTTCCAGAAAAAATGTTTTTTAAGGAATTTGATAATTACGTAGAATTACAATATAAAGGGCAAGCGTTAAATGTATCTTATTTAAGAAAAAGTGCGATGATGCGTTATGTCTTCAACGGTGAAATTCACTATATAAAAGGTGACAATATTGTTTCCATTAAAACATTAGAACAATTGCTTGAGGTATTAAATAATCAATTTAATACCCCAATTAGCCAACGGCTAACTGAAGAATTACAGTCCAGTCGTGCAGGACTTGCATTGAGCTATGAACATTTTAACCATAGACAGTCAATGATTCAGGCTAGTTTAAAGTTTTCAAGATTGCCAGTAACCATCAATTTCTTTACATGGTTACAGCATATGAAAGAAGATAATGGTATTAATGATTTAAGTTATTCTGAAAGTCTCGTCATAGAAGGACATCCAACGCATCCACTAACCAAAACGAAATTACCATTAACGAATGAAGAAATTAAATTATATGCACCTGAATTTGAAAAGACGATTGCATTAAAAGTGATGCTTATTCATAAGCAAGATAGTGTAGCGACTTCGATGGAAGAAGATGATCAATATATATTAAACCACGTGATACCTGAATATAGATATAAATTGAAAGCATTTTTAGAACCGCATCATTTAGAATTAAACGATTATCGCGCTATACTCGTGCATCCATGGCAATATGAAAACGTGATTCCACAACAATTTGTATACTGGTTAGAGGAACATCGTCTTTTAACTACACCATTTGAAGTTGAAGCGAAAGCAACATTATCGTTCAGAACAATGGCGTTAATGAATAAGCCATTCCATATTAAGTTACCAGTCGATATTCAAGCCACAAGTGCAATAAGAACTGTTTCCCCTGTTACAACGGTGGATGGGCCAAAGTTAAGTTATGAGTTACAAGAAATGTTAAATGTTTACCCACAGTTAAAAGTAGCAATGGAACCTTATGGTATACATGCCCAAACTAATGAAGATATAGCACGTCAATTAGCTTGTATCGTGCGTTATGAACCACAAACCACAACAAATGGACTTACTTTAGTAACTGGCAGTTTAGTAAATAAAAATCCTGTAGATAACCAGGTCATCGTTGATAGTTATTTAGAATGGCTAGGGGTAGGTGTAACAAACAAAGCAATTAAACAATTTATAAGTCACTATGCTGAAACACTTATCCAACCATTAATTGGCTATATACAAGATTATGGAATTGCTTTAGAAGCACATATGCAAAATACTATTGTTAGTTTAGGACCAGATTTTCAAATGAAATTTATGGTGAGAGATCTAGGAGGTTCTAGAATTGATTTAAAGACTCTAACAAGACAATTACCCAATGTTAAGATTACAAATAAAAGTTTAGCTGCTGAGAATATTGAAGCGGTTATTGCTAAGTTTCAACACGCTGTGATTCAAAATCAAATTTCAGAATTAATACATCATTTTTCACAATATAATAACGTCAATGCAGATGAATTATTTGCGATTGTAAGTGAAGTAATAGAACAGTCAATCGATACTAAAAAGGCGCATGCGCAAGTGTTAAGACAAACATTGTTTGGACCCAAAATTAATGTGAAGGCATTGCTACGTATGCGTATGGAAGGCAAAGTAAAAAAATATTTAACAGTTGATTTAGATAATCCTATAAGTAATGAGGTGTAATGATGGCGCAATTAAAAGTAAACCTTTCTAAAATTAAATATAATGCTTACATTTTAAATACGCTTTTAAAACAGCATCACATTCACTTTACACCTGTTCTCAAATGTGTAGCTGGAGATAGAAAAATAGTAGAAACATTAAAAAGCGTTGGACTTACACATTTTGCTGATGCAAGAATAAATAATATTTTAAAAAGTAAAGATGATGATATCACTTATATGATGATTAGAACTACTAACCACCAAGAATTAGAAGATATTGTGCAATGCGTTGATACGAGTATTCAAACAGAATTGGATACCATCCGACAAATTAATGAAATAGCAAGCAAGCAAAAAGTAAAACACAAGATATTATTAATGGTTGATTGGAAAGATTCTAGAGAAGGGGTGCTCACTTATGATGTGCTCGCTTATATTAGAGAAATTATTAATATGCATCACATACATCTTGAAGGGTTAGCTTTTAACTTTATGTGTTTTAATGAAATAGCACCAACGGAAGAAGATGTTGAGATGATTAACCAGTTTGTAAATTCGGTAGAAAAAGCCTCTCATTTGAAATTCAAAACAATATCAGGTGGCAATTCTAGTATGCTATTACAAATGCTCTATAATGATTTAGGTAAAATGAATGATTTAAGAATTGGTGAAACTTTATTTAGGGGTGTGGAAACGACGACAAACCAGCATTTAGATACCCTATATCAAAACGTTATTATTTTAGATACAGAAATTGTTGAAATCAAACCACGTATTAATATTAATAATGGTCAACAATACCTTCAAGCAATTCTGGATATTGGAAATTTAGATACCAATGTAGACGACATTAAACCTTTATATCATAATGTCGATGTACTTGGAGCTACGAGTGATCATTTAATGATAGACCTACTGAATAATGATCATTATCAGATTGGCGATAAAATACAATTTAGTTTAGGATATAAAGCTTTAGCACAAAGTATGTTTATGTCGCATTTAAATAGATTTTATTTAAATGATCTAGCGATTGAAGCAATGTGCTGTGAAAAAAATGTAAAAAAAAAGAATAAGATTTAGTTTTTATCAAATGTTATTAAAAAACTTATTGACATTGATAATCGTTATCAATAAAATTAGAGGTGTAATGATACATATCTAAGGAGTGAAAACGATGAAGCACAAAGCTAAATGGATGGGTCTATTATTTTTAACATTAACAGCTCTCTTATTAGTAGCATGTGGTAAAGTGGGGGGGAATGACTCAGATGAATCCAACAAAGAAAGTAAAAGCAAAGACAGCGTTACTATTAAACATGATGGAGGCACAACCCATATTGATAAAAAACCCCAACGTGTAGTGTCACTTGAATTTTCATTTGTTGATGCATTGGCAGCATTGGATATTAAACCAGTGGGTGTAGCAGACGATGGTAAAAAAGATAGAATATTAAAACCCATCCGCGATAAAATCGGTGACTATAAATCAGTAGGCGCACGTAAGCAACCAAACTTAGAAGAAATTAGTAATCAAAAACCAGATCTTATTATTGCCGATAGTAATTGTCACAAAGGTATACAACAGGATTTAGAAAAAATAGCACCAACCATCATGTTACCGAGTTTCGATAGTGACTATAAAGATAATATAGAAGCTTTTAAAACAATCTCTAAAGCTGTAGGTAAAGAAGATAAAGGTAAAGATAGATTAAAAGAACATAATGAATTAATGGATAAGTATAAGAAAGAGATTACTATGGACAAATCTCAACCCGTATTAGCTACAGTTATTGCAAAATCAGGTTTATTAGCACATCCAGAGAATACTTATGTAGGTGACTTATTAAAAGAACTTGGTTTTAATAATGCGCTTAATAAAACTGAAACAGATAATCTATCTAAATATTTAAAAGGCCCTTATGTACAATTGAATTCAGAAGTGCTTTCAGATATTAATCCTGGGCGTATGTTTATCATGGTTGATAAGGGCAAAAATGACCCTAACTTGAAAAAACAAGAAGAAGAGCCGGTTTGGCAAAGCCTAGATGCTGTTAAAAATGATAATGTCTCTGTTGTAGATAGAAACACTTGGGCACGTGCGCGTGGTATTATTTCTTCTGAAGAGATTGCTAAACAATTAGTAGATATCTCAAAAAATGAACAAAATGATAAACAACAAAAGTAAGGTGAATGGTAAATGACTAAGTTAGATAGCATTAACCAAACCAGAACTGAAGATAAGAAAAATAAAAAACGCACTGCACTCACGTTTATTGTGAGTGTGTGTGCGCTTTTTGTCATTATCTATTTTAACTTAAGTATTGGCTCGTCTCGTATCGCTTTAGATGATTTTAAAGATTATTTTTTAACACATTCTGATTCAAAACAGACATTTTTAATACATAATGTACGAATGCCTAGAATGCTAGCTGGATTGTTAATCGGAGGAGCGCTCGGACTAGCTGGTTTACTAATGCAAGCAATGACTAGAAACCCATTAGCATCACCCCAAATTTTTGGTGTTAATTCAGGGGCTTCTTTTGTTATTGTTTTCATCACAATGATTATGCCAGCATTGTCTACGTACGCTACAATATTAGCGTTTATTGGCGCTTTCATTGGAGGGCTAACTGTGTATGCTTTATCTGGGTCTACGAGAGGTATGACGCCAGTCAAATTAGCACTTGCCGGCATGGCAATTCACCTATTCTTTTCAAGCTTGACGCAAGGGATTATCTTATTAAATGAAGATGCTACCTCGACCGTTATGTTTTGGTTAGTAGGTTCATTATCATCTGTTACTTGGACACAAGTGTTAGGTATTACGCCTTGGTTGATCATTGCGTTTATCTGCACAGTATTGATATCCAAACAGCTGACAATTATGGAATTAGGTGAAGATTTGGCTACTTCATTAGGGCAAAACGTCAAATTGATGCGGGTGATGATTGGTATCTTAGTGATTGTATTGGCAGGTACTTCCGTTTCCATAGCGGGGCCAATTGGATTTGTAGGACTAATTGTGCCTCATATAGTTAAATATTATATTAAAACAGATTATAGATTTATGGTTCCATTAACAATGATAATTGGTGCAAACTTATTATTATTATCCGATGTTTTAAGCAGATTAATCGCCTTTCCTTTTGAGTCACCCGTTGGCATCGTAACATCGTTTATCGGTGCGTTTTATTTCTTAGCAATCACGATTAAAGGAGTGAAAAGACTATGAAGGGAGGAGTAACATTTCGCTATATACTTGTTTTAATATTGCTAATACTTTCGGCAATTGCATCACTTTCAATTGGTGCGGTATTAATTAACCCAATTGAAGCGGTGAATAGCCTTTTTATGCAAGATAATTTTATAATTAATGAATATAGAGCACCTAGAATGTTTCTAGCGCTTATTGTAGGGAGTAGTCTTGCAATTTCTGGCGCATTAATACAAGGTGTGGTAAGGAATGCGCTCGCATCACCAGATGTAATTGGAATTACAAAAGGCGCCAGTTTATTTGCTGTCGTGATTATCATGCTATTTCCTTCAGCTCCTTTATTTATACTGCCTTTTGGATCATTTATAGGTGCATTGATGATTAGCTTGATTTTAACTTTATTGATTTCCAAATTTAATGTAAAAGGGTCTAAATTAGCATTAATTGGTTTAGCTATCGGTGCAATATGTACTGCAATTGTCCAATATTTACTAATTCGAAATCCGCTTGATGCAAATACAGCATTGGTATGGCTTACTGGTAGTTTATATGGTCATAATATGTCGCACGTTTGGGTGATATTGCCGTGGTTTATAATTGCACTACCAATTATATTTTACTATTGCCATCAACTAGATATCCTAACATTAGGGGATGATGTGGCAATAGCATTAGGCGCAAAAGTAAAGAAAGTAAAAGCTATCCTTTTGTTTTTAGCAGTTATATTGGCTGGCGCATCGATATCAGTTGTTGGTGGGTTGAGTTTTTTAGGACTCATTGCACCTCATATAGCGCGGCAGTTAGTAGGGCATAAACACAAACATATTACGGTTATGTCTGGCTTACTAGGTGCCTTAATATTAATGATAAGTGATAGTCTTGCTCGAGGTATTCATCCGCCAATTGATATCCCAGTTGGCGTCATCGTAGCGATAGTAGGCGTACCTTATTTCCTATTTTTATTAAGAAGATTATAAAAGAAGCATATAAAAGATTGATTTAGTAAGCGCTCTCATATAAAGTGGAATTGATTCTATTGAAATTAGGGTCAATTCTTTTTTTCTATAAAAAAGTAGAGACACCAAAAAGACATAAAAATATGATTTGCATATTTATACATAATAGGTTATAATTATTGCTGTTGTTTTTTAAAGTGTTTATAAAAATATATGCACCTAAGGGGTGAACGAAATGAATGAATATAATAAAGCACAAATTATCAGAGGAAGATTAAAATTCATTTTGATGTCTGTTTTAGGTATTATACTTTTTTTAATTCCTATAACGGTTACTGAAGATGGAGAAAAGCAAACGACTTTACCTGTGGCGTTTTTAGCAGGATTATTAAAAGACTTATTGGGTAATGCGATGCCATTAGTTATTGTATTGATTATTACAATATCCGGTATACTATCCTTAATATGCTCAACAGCCTTAAAAAATAAATTAAATCCAGAAGGATTAATGAACAATGCATTTAATGTAAAGATTGTATGGCTTCTTTTAAGAATATTAGCTGTAATCTTTGTGTGGATGACATATTTAAAAATAGGGCCAAAAGCAATTTACTCTGCTGATACAGGAGGCCTTGTGTTTGAAAGTTTATTACCAACACTCGTGACTGTATTTTTCTTTGCAGCACTATTTTTACCATTGTTAATGGAATATGGTTTACTAGAATTATTGGGGCCTATTTTCAGACCAATAATGAGACCATTATTTACGTTGCCTGGCCGCTCTACAGTAGACAATTTAGCATCATTTATTGGTGACGGCACAGTAGGCGTATTAATCACAAGTAGACAATACGAAGCAGGATTTTATTCTAGACGGGAAGCAACTGTTATAGCGACGACATTTAGTGTTGTATCATTAACATTTGCAATTGTAGTAGCTGAGACTGTACACATGCAAAACCATTTCTTTTATTTTTACTTGTCAGTAATTATTTCATGTATTGTTTGTGCATTGATTTTACCAAGAATTTGGCCGCTTAGATCGATTAAAGACGAATATTCAAAAGAAGTATCCGAAGAAATGAGAACAGAAAAATTACCTGATAACAAAACTGCATTAAGCCACGGATTTGATATGGCTACAGAAACTGGTATTAAAGCACCAGGATTTAAAGCATTTTTTAAATCAGGTTTTAAAACAGTGATGGATATGTGGTTTGTCATTTTACCAGTTGTCATGAGTGTAGGTACGTTAGCGACAATTATTGCAACGTATACACCAATTTTTGCTATTATTGGCAAACCTTTTGTACCATATTTAGAATTATTGCAAGTTCCTGAAGCTACACAAGCTTCTGAAACAGTTTTAATTGGCTTTGCTGATATGTTCTTACCTTCCATTTTAATTGAAGGTGTGGGAAATGATATTACGTTATTTGTCATCGGTGCTTTAAGTATTACGCAGCTGATTTATTTATCAGAAGTAGGCGGCGTCATTTTAGGTTCAAAAATACCAGTAAGTATTTTTAAACTTTTTGTTATATTCTTGATTAGAACAATTATTGCTTTACCAATTATTACTTTAATGGCACATCTGTACTTTAATTAATAATAAAAAACACACATTTTTACTATTTGGAGTTATTGTGGCAACGGTCAACATTTAAACAGAGTTTGTTTAAATAACTCCCTATATTAGTAAATGTGTGTTTGTTTATATTGAGATTTTAATTAATTAAGTTCGGATAATACGTTTGCCTTAACAATTTTATTACCTAAAATGGGTGATGTTTCATTATCAGATTTATTTTGATTATTATGTGCCTCTTTGAAAGCATCACTTTTTAGCCATCCTTTAAAAGCTTCTTCAGATTGCCACCAAGTATTAACGTACATTTGATCGTAATCTTCCTCATCATCTATTAACCATACTTCAATGCGATGGAAGCCCTCTAAATCTTGGATTTTACCACCCTGTGTAAACCTAGGAGCCAACTTTTCAGCGAATCCTTTTTTGACATCTATTCTATTTGTTACAACATACATGGTATTCACACACCTTTCAAATTATAAATTTAGTATATACCATTGATAGATGTTATTAAAATATATTGAATAGACTTATACAAACAAGAAAAAACCTGAGACTTAAAGTGAGGTCTCAGGTTTTTTCTTGTTGGCAACTTACTGACTGAATTTCAAAATATGGCAATAGCAAAGCATTTTGAAATATAGTCAAGTATGTCTAATCAGATAAGAAAATTTAATGATTTTCAATAGACTGATGTTTAACGTCTATTTAATTAGTTGTTTGTATGCGCAACGATAGGTTTAAAATAATTATTATTTTGTGATTTCGTCATATACTTTTTGGTCATTTTGTGTATAAATAATGTATTCATGGTCATCAGTATCGATGATAACACGATTCGTTTTTCCAAATGTAGACCCAATGCGCGAAACTTTATCTCTCTCTAGCTTAGGCACCGCATGGATATTTTGATCTTGTGAAACATTCTTAATTTCATTAGTTGGAATCTTGATGTCAGCAACTCTCCATTGAATTCTTACTTCATTGTTATCTTTTTTTACTGTCATTGCCATATTACGAACACATCCTTTAAATAATTTGTAAGTTTAGCATACAATAAAATGCAATCGTTTTCAAGAGATTGTGTGATACTTTTTTGTATTATGTCATACTATTTAATTTTTGCGAAAGTATGTTCGCGTTCGTAGTGATATTGTGGTAAAATTTATCCGAGAAAAGGAGAAATGAAAATGACTGGTAAAACCCACGCTTCATGCGGTTTATTAGTAGGTGCAATGACAATAGAATACTTTCAAACTGATTTATTTACATCTATTACAATTATAACACTTGCAGTTATTTCAAGTTTATTACCTGATATTTGTCACACACAAAGTAAAATAGGTAGGAGGTTTAAAATATTGAGTTTATTGGTACGAACGCTGTTCGGCCACAGGACGTTTACACATTCGTTATTATTTATTTCTTTAATTATTATCCTATTATATTTTATTCAAACACCAGATTATTATTTAGTTTCAATTATCTTTGGTTTGCTTTCCCATGTTATACTAGATATGTTAACGCCTAGAGGTGTAAAATTATTATACCCTATACCATTGACAATTAAATTCCCCTTAGTTTTTAGAACCGGAGGATTAGTAGATTTGTCGTTGGCAGGTGCGCTTACTACAGGCGCTATTTACGTATTATTCCAATCATTTTTTAATAACCTATTTTTGAATTTATAGCAGTTATGGTTGTGATTATAATTATAATAATATAAAGTACACATAGTGAATTTATATATTCTTATTAGATATAAGATATTATTTTTATCTATTATGAATATAAAGGAGAGAGGACATGCTAGATAAGAAAGAATTAGAGAAGTTTAATCAAGAACATCTAATTGAATTTGAAAAATTAATGAGCAACAATGAAAAAGAACAATTAGAAAATCAAATCGATGCACTAGATTTATCTTACATTCAAGATTTGTATAACGATTTATATGTAAATAAACAAATCATTGATGATGTGTCTTCAGTAAACGAAGTTAAATATGATGTAAAAGAAGCTTTTTCTGAAAAGGATATTACTCAATATGAAAAAGTTGGGTTAGAAGCAATCCAAAATGGAAGATTTGCAGTTGTACTTATGGCTGGTGGTCAAGGCACACGCTTAGGTTATAAAGGTCCTAAAGGTGCATTCGAAATCGAAGGTGTAAGTTTATTTGAACTGCAAGCACGCCAATTATTAGATTTGCAAGCTAAAACGGGCGTTTATATTGATTGGTATATTATGACTAGCAAAATAAACGACAAGCAAACACAAATATTTTTTGAGGAAAAGAATTACTTTGGTTACGATAAAGCACATGTACATTTCTTTATCCAAGATAATATTGTGGCGTTATCAGAAGAGGGTAAATTAGTTCTAGATGTAGATAGCAATATTTTAGAAACACCTAACGGTAACGGTGGCGTATTTAAATCTCTTAAAAAAGCTGGTTACCTTGAAGATATGACTGAAAATGGAGTTGAATACGTCTTTTTAAACAATATTGATAATGTGTTAGTCAAAGTTCTAGATTTGTTCTTTGCAGGTTACGCGTTCCAAAATAGCATGGACGTTACTACAAAATCAATTCAACCTAAAGAAGGTGAGAGCGTAGGTAGATTAGTTACAACGAATCATAAAGACACTGTGCTTGAATACTCTGAACTAGACCCAGAAACTGCTAATCAATTAAACAATGCCAATATAGGTATACATATGTTTAAATTGCAATTCATCAATAATGTAGTAGATAATGCTTTGCCATATCATTTAGCAGTTAAACAACTTAAACAATTAGATGACGATTTTGGTGTTATTGAAAAACCTACGTTAAAATTTGAATTGTTTTATTTCGATATTTTCCAATATGCTCATAGTTTTATGACATTGCAAGTACCGAGAGAAGAGGAATTTTCACCTTTGAAAAACAAAGAAGGAAAAGATAGTGTAGAAACTGCTGCAGCTGATTTAAAACGTTTAAATAGGATCTAAGAAAAAGGTGGTTACACTAATGACTAAAACATTAGAAGCGAATAATAATAAAGTAACTAAAACATTTAAAAATATAATACCTCTAACGTTTGGGGAAGAAATTGGTAACGCAGTATCACATGGTGTTGCTGCTTTTGTTACTTTATGCATATTGCCATATGCAGCCGTACAAAGTTTCTTTACACACGGTGTGTTGGGTTCATTGAGTGTATCAATATATGTAATAAGTATTTTTCTAATGTTTTTATCCTCAACGGTATACCATACAATGCCTAATTATTCTTCCCATAAATTTATACTTAGGATTATTGATCATAGTATGATTTACATCGCTATTGCTGGGACGTACACACCTATATGTTTAGTGTTAGTGGGTGGTTGGATTGGATGGACCGCAATGATTGTGTTATGGGGGATTACACTTTGGGGTATTCTCTATAAATCTATAGCTAAAAAAGTGAATCATAAACTCAGTTTGACGATGTATCTTGTAATGGGTTGGATTGGGGTAATATTCTTACCAACGATTATTTTTGATACAACTTTAACTTTTATGTTATTTATTTTATTGGGTGGTATAGCTTATACTGCAGGTGCTTGGTTTTATGCACAAAAAGAACGCCCATATTTTCATATGATTTGGCATTTATTTATTTTAATAGCTTCTGTTTTTCATTTTATAGCTATTTTATATTTTATGTAAAACGTTTATAAAGTGATTGTTTTTCAGAACTAAAAATGAATAAAGCGTGTTATATACTTGAGTTAGCATAATTGAAGCGTGGTTAAAGACTTAGTTTTTAATTTATTAAAAATATAGTCAACTTTTGAGGGCGAGAAGGAAATCAAATTTTTAATTTGATTCTACTTCTCGCTTTAATTTTAATTATTTTTATAGGGCAATAGGCGTAATTTGAATACAACCTATTGAACTAAACGAAGAAGCGTGGTTTAGTGGACATGTTAAAAATAAATATCATATGTTAGGAGGTTTGTTATGAATATAAAAACGCTAGGCATCGTAATTGCATTGATATTAATTATGTTTATGTCTGCAATTGAAACGTCAATCGTTTCATTGGCATTACCGACAATAAGAGATGATTTAAATGTGACAGCATCTATATCCCTCATTTTTGCTGTTTATTTCATAGCCATTGTGATAGCCAATCCTATTGTAGGGGAGTTATTAGATCGTACTAAGATTATATACATAACATTATTAGGATTGGTCCTTTTTACAATAGGAAGTCTTTTTTCAGGCATGAGTAGTACGTTTGCTATTTTAATCGCATCACGTTTCGTCCAAGGTCTAGGTGCAGGTATTATGATGGCGCTAAGTCAAATTGTGCCTAAGCTTGCATTTAAAATTCCATTACGCTACAAAATCATGGGAATTGTAGGTAGCGTGTGGGGTATATCAAGTATTATTGGCCCCGTTTTAGGCGGTGGCATTTTAGAATTTGCTACGTGGCACTGGTTATTCTTTGTTAATATTCCTATAGCTATTGTGGCAATGATATTAGTAATACTTACATTTCATTTTGAACACGAAACTACAACGGCTTCACATAAATTGGACATTAAAGGGCTTATGTTGTTTTATATATTTGTCTTCTTTTTAATGTTTGCCGTGATGAACGAATCTTATTGGTATTTAAATGTACTTTCCTTTGTTATAGCAATTATGATGGGCATTGTTTTAATTAAAAATGAAAAAGGTGTAAGCACACCGTTTTTCCCTGTAAGAGAATTTAATAAAACAATTATTCTAGTTTTTATAACAGATTTTTTATATGCCATTATGTTAATGGGTTATAATTTATATATGCCGATTTATCTCCAAGAAGAATTAGGTCTTTCTCCATTGCAAAGTGGGTTTGTTATCTTTCCAATTTCATTTGCATGGCTAGTATTGAATTTCACTTTAGATAAAATTGAAGCAAAAATGTCCAGAAAAGGATTATATATTTTTGCTTTCACGCTATTAACGGTATGTGGTATTTTAATAATAGCTGGTACAAAAACGCCTGTTTTTATGGCTTTCAGTTTATTGCTAGCTGGTGTGAGTTTCGGTACAGTTTATACTAAAGACAGTGTGATTACACAAGAAGAAACCTCTCCGCAAAATATGAAACGCATGATGTCACTGTATACATTAACGAAAAGTTTAGGGAACTCAATAGGGTCTACCATTATGGGTACAGTCTATGGCGCGTCTATTACGTTTATCAATTTACCAATACACAACGTCATATTATTGAGTATCGTTATTCTAATTATATTATTTGTATTATGGAACACGCTTTACAAACAACAAGGTAATACACTTAAATCTTAGAATAGAAAAACATCAATCATATAAATTATTAAGCAAGTATTGAAGTTTAGTGAAATTTAATACTTGCTTATTTGCATTTGGTTGTATGTTGTTATAATGGTAGAATAAGAAATAGTTTTATAAAGTTGAGAAACATTACACATAGAGATGGGAAGCAGATTAGATGAAAGGGAGGACAGTAAGCAATGAAATATATAAAGTATTTATTTACAACGCTTATTGTACTTTCGGTTTTTATCATTTCAGGGGCTATATTTTTAGCATTTTTAGGATTTGGGTTATATGGGTTAAGTCGAATCCTTATTTTTTTTCATCTAGCATATTTTGGTTATAATAAAAGTTTTTACGATAACTTAATTTATTATGGTAGTTACATTGTACTAGGATATTTTACTTTGTTTATTATAGAAAATTTAATGGATTATTTTAGAAAAAAATTACCAGATAACGCATATTTTCAAGGCTTCACGTACCATTTAATTACGTTTACAGTTACAACATTACTTTTCTATTTTATTGTGCATATCCATTATACTTATATAAATATTGATTTTTGGGTGATTGTTGTAATTATGGGTATGTTATTTATATGTAAAGAAGTATTTTATCCAGATAGTAAAAATCTCAATCAAAATAAATAATTGGTTACCTCTAATGATTTGAATTAAAAGTGAATAATCAAGCATATGAATGAAAAAGTGGTGATTTAATGACAGTAGAAAATTTATCTAAATCAAGTAGAAATATGATTGTTGCAGTAATGATTATTAGTGCTTTTATTGCTATATTAAATCAGACTTTGTTAAATACAGCATTACCTCAAATAATGAAAGGTTTAAATATTAATGAAAGCAAATCTCAATGGTTAGTTACTGGATTTATGTTAGTGAATGGTGTAATGATACCGCTTACCGCCTACTTAATGGATAGAATTAAGACGAGACCATTATATTTGATGGCTATGGGTATATTTCTCTTAGGTTCTATCATTGCAGCCATAGCTCCAACTTTTGGCATTTTAATGTTAGCACGTGTTATTCAAGCAATTGGCGCGGGTATTATTATGCCTTTGATGCAGTTTACGTTGTTTATGTTATTTCCAAAGAGTGAACGCGGTTTTGCTATGGGATTAGCTGGATTGGTTATACAATTTGCACCAGCAATAGGCCCAACGCTTTCAGGTTTAGTTATTGATGTGACAAGCTGGAGGATGCCATTCATTATTGTCGTAGGTGTATCATTAATTGGTTTTATCTTTGGAGCCATTTTTATAAAGAGTTACAACACAACAAAAGATACTAAATTGGACAAGCGCTCAGTAGTGTATTCAACACTTGGATTTGGAATGATGCTTTATGCATTTAGTAGTGCAGGCAATTTAGGCTTTGGTAATCCGATTGTTATCATATCATTAGTTGTTAGTTTACTAATTATTTGGGTTTTCATTAAAAGACAATTTAACATTAGTAATCCTCTGTTAAAGTTAATTGTATTCAAAAACAGAGTGTTTACATTAACTACGATTACATCAATGATTGTAATGATGTCTATGGTAGGTCCGGCATTACTAATACCACTGTATGTTCAAAATGCATTAGGCTTGTCGGCTTTTCTTTCAGGATTAGTTATAATGCCAGGAGCTATTATCAATGGCGTTATGTCGATATTTACAGGTAAATTTTATGATAAATACGGAGCCAGACCATTAATTATTACTGGGTTTAGTTTATTAACTATATTTTCAATCATGTTGTGCTTCTTAAAAGCAGATACTTCATATATGTATCTCATTATTGTATACGCGTTAAGAATGTTCTCTGTTTCATTATTAATGATGCCATTAAACACCGCAGGTATTAATGCACTACATAAAAATGAAATTTCACATGGTACAGCAATTAGTAACTTTGGACGTGTGACGGCAGGTTCTCTTGGGACAGCCTTAATGGTTACTGTTATGTCAATTGGATCCAAAGCCTATACTCAGACAACGAGCGCCGAAGAAAATAATGATTTATTACAACGTCAAGCTATAGCAACAGGCGTAGATTTATCATTTTTAGTAATAAGTATATTTGTAGTCATCGGTTTTATATTAGCCTTATTTATCAAAGAGCACAGAGATGTTAACAACGCTAATACTCGGAAAGTATCATAAGAAAAAAGAAGTTAGTTTCAATTTTTAAGAATTAGTACACATTGAGCTAACTTCTTTTGTATTACAAAGATTATATTTATACTAAATATAAACTTATTTTAAAGTGCTTAAAGCAAATTTAAGTTATGTTTGTTAGAATATAAGTAAATATATTTATAAGATAGAGGGGGACGCTTTGTGTTAACGATAGAGCAAGTTAAAGAACTTGTTGGAGAACTTAAAGATCCAATAATCAATGTACCTTTAAAGGAAACAGATGGAATAGTAGAGGTAACAACAAAAGATGAGATTGATCATGTAAGTGTTAAGGTGGCGATGGCTCAATTAGGGGGACAGCCTCAATTAGATTTACAAATGGCTATTGTGGAAGTGCTTAAAGAAAACGGGGCAAATACAGTTGGAATTAGATTTGAAGAATTACCATCTGAAGTTGTTGAACAATATAGAGGGAAAAGTGATGATCAACCTCAAACAATAGAAGGTTTATTATCAAAAGATAATCCAGTGGAATTTATTGCTATTGCTTCAGGTAAGGGTGGCGTCGGTAAATCTACTATAGCAGTTAATTTAGCTGTTTCATTAGCAAGAGAGGGTAAAAAAGTCGGTTTAGTTGATGCTGATATTTATGGTTTCAGTGTTCCTGATATGATGGGGATTGATAAAAAACCAGAAGTAGACGGCAAAGAAATTATCCCGGTTGAACGCCATGGCGTTAAAGTAATTTCTATGGCATTCTTCGTAGAGGAAAACGCTCCTGTCATTTGGAGAGGCCCAATGTTAGGAAAAATGTTAACAAACTTCTTTGTTGAAGTTCGTTGGGGAGATTTAGATTATCTTCTTTTAGATTTACCACCTGGTACTGGTGATGTTGCATTAGACGTACATACAATGTTGCCTTCAAGTAAAGAAATAATAGTTACAACGCCTCATCCAACTGCAGCGTTTGTTGCAGCAAGAGCAGGTGCAATGGCAAAACACACAGAACACTCTATTTTAGGTGTTATTGAAAATATGTCTTATTTTGAAAGTAAAGAAACTGGGAACAAAGAATACGTGTTTGGTAAAGGCGGCGGTGAAAAGTTAGCAGATGAATTGCAAACGGATCTTTTAGGTCAGTTACCATTAGAGCAACCGTCGTGGAACCCAAAAGACTTCTCACCATCTATTTATCAAGTTGATGATAAACTTGGAAAAATATACCAATCAATGGCGCAGCAAATCATCGATAAAACTGAAAAATAAGCGCTTGATTTAAGTGGGTAGAATTTATTTTAATTCTACCCACTTTTTCTCTTGCATTTTTTATAAATGGTGGTAGAATAGTTTCTTGTGACCGATAAAAGAGTGATTCAAGCACTCATAATATTTATCACAAAAAATGATATTAAGTATTGACTTTAGTTAAAGAAGTTGATAATATAAAAAAGTCGTCAAAACGACAATAACATTATTTAAAATAATTTTAAAAAGTGTAAAAAATATACTTGATAAAAAGAAAATAATAATTTAATATTATTAAAGTAATGTTAAGTAATTATTTAAAAAATAAATTCTTTGTTGACAAGACGTAAACAAAGATGGTAAGCTATTAAAGCAACTATTTATAAATGAACATTGAAAACTGAATTGCAATATGTCAACGTTAATTCCGAATTCAACATTAAATGTTGAATCAAAACAACGTGTTATTGATAACACAAATTAGTATTTTATGAGCTAATCAAACATCATAATTTTTTATGGAGAGTTTGATCCTGGCTCAGGATGAACGCTGGCGGCGTGCCTAATACATGCAAGTCGAGCGAACAGATAAGGAGCTTGCTCTTTTGACGTTAGCGGCGGACGGGTGAGTAACACGTGGGTAACCTACCTATAAGACTGGAATAACTCCGGGAAACCGGGGCTAATGCCGGATAATATTTAGAACCGCATGGTTCTAAAGTGAAAGATGGTTTTGCTATCACTTATAGATGGACCCGCGCCGTATTAGCTAGTTGGTGGGGTGATGGCTTACCAAGGCAACGATACGTAGCCGACCTGAGAGGGTGATCGGCCACACTGGAACTGAGACACGGTCCAGACTCCTACGGGAGGCAGCAGTAGGGAATCTTCCGCAATGGGCGAAAGCCTGACGGAGCAACGCCGCGTGAGTGATGAAGGTCTTCGGATCGTAAAACTCTGTTATTAGGGAAGAACAAATGTGTAAGTAACTGTGCACGTCTTGACGGTACCTAATCAGAAAGCCACGGCTAACTACGTGCCAGCAGCCGCGGTAATACGTAGGTGGCAAGCGTTATCCGGAATTATTGGGCGTAAAGCGCGCGTAGGCGGTTTCTTAAGTCTGATGTGAAAGCCCACGGCTCAACCGTGGAGGGTCATTGGAAACTGGGAAACTTGAGTGCAGAAGAGGAAAGTGGAATTCCATGTGTAGCGGTGAAATGCGCAGAGATATGGAGGAACACCAGTGGCGAAGGCGACTTTCTGGTCTGTAACTGACGCTGATGTGCGAAAGCGTGGGGATCAAACAGGATTAGATACCCTGGTAGTCCACGCCGTAAACGATGAGTGCTAAGTGTTAGGGGGTTTCCGCCCCTTAGTGCTGCAGCTAACGCATTAAGCACTCCGCCTGGGGAGTACGACCGCAAGGTTGAAACTCAAAGGAATTGACGGGGACCCGCACAAGCGGTGGAGCATGTGGTTTAATTCGAAGCAACGCGAAGAACCTTACCGAATCTTGACATCCTTTGACAACTCTAGAGATAGAGTCTTCCCCTTCGGGGGACAAAGTGACAGGTGGTGCATGGTTGTCGTCAGCTCGTGTCGTGAGATGTTGGGTTAAGTCCCGCAACGAGCGCAACCCTTAAGCTTAGTTGCCAGCATTAAGTTGGGCACTCTAAGTTGACTGCCGGTGACAAACCGGAGGAAGGTGGGGATGACGTCAAATCATCATGCCCCTTATGATTTGGGCTACACACGTGCTACAATGGACAATACAAAGGGCAGCTAAACCGCGAGGTCATGCAAATCCCATAAAGTTGTTCTCAGTTCGGATTGTAGTCTGCAACTCGACTACATGAAGCTGGAATCGCTAGTAATCGTAGATCAGCATGCTACGGTGAATACGTTCCCGGGTCTTGTACACACCGCCCGTCACACCACGAGAGTCTGTAACACCCGAAGCCGGTGGAGTAACCATTTATGGAGCTAGCCGTCGAAGGTGGGACAAATGATTGGGGTGAAGTCGTAACAAGGTAGCCGTATCGGAAGGTGCGGCTGGATCACCTCCTTTCTAAGGATATATTCGGAACATCTTCTTTAGAAGATGAACAAGGAATAACATTGACATATTGTATTCAGTTTTGAATGCTCATTGGAGTATTCTTTTATTATTTGTACATTGAAAACTAGATAAGTAAGTAAAATTTATGATTTTACCAAGCAAAACCGAGTGAATAAGAGTTTTAAATAAGCTTGAATTCAAAAAGAAATAATCGCTAGTGTTCGAAAGAACACTCACAGATTAATAACATTTTGGGTTTTCAACCGACGGTTGTCGAGTTGGAAAGCAAATAGATTAAGTTATTAAGGGCGCACGGTGAATGCCTTGGCACTAGAAGCCGATGAAGGACGTTACTAACGACGATATGCTTTGGGGAGCTGTAAGTAAGCTGTGATCCAAAGATTTCCGAATGGGGGAACCCAATACGAGTTATGTCGTATTATCGATGCGTAAATACATAGCGTATCGAAGGTAGACGCGGAGAACTGAAACATCTTAGTACCCGCAGGAAGAGAAAGAAAATTCGATTCCCTGAGTAGCGGCGAGCGAAACGGGAATAGCCCAAACCAACGAGCTTGCTTGTTGGGGTTGTAGGACACTCTATACGGAGTTACAAAGGAATAGATTAGACGAATCATCTGGAAAGATGAATCAAAGAAGGTAATAATCCTGTAGTCGAAAATCTGTTCTCTCTTGAGTGGATCCTGAGTACGACGGAACACGAGAAATTCCGTCGGAATCCGGGAGGACCATCTCCCAAGGCTAAATACTCTCTAGTGACCGATAGTGAACCAGTACCGTGAGGGAAAGGTGAAAAGTACCCCGGAAGGGGAGTGAAATAGAACTTGAAACCGTGTGCTTACAAGTAGTCAGAGCCCGTTAATGGGTGATGGCGTGCCTTTTGTAGAATGAACCGGCGAGTTACGATTTGATGCAAGGTTAAGCAGTGAATGTGGAGCCGTAGCGAAAGCGAGTCTGAATAGGGCGTTGAGTATTTGGTCGTAGACCCGAAACCAGGTGATCTACCCTTGACCAGGTTGAAGTTCAGGTAACACTGAATGGAGGACCGAACCGACTTACGTTGAAAAGTGAGCGGATGAGTTGAGGGTAGCGGAGAAATTCCAATCGAACCTGGAGATAGCTGGTTCTCTCCGAAATAGCTTTAGGGCTAGCCTCAAGTGATGATTATTGGAGGTAGAGCACTGTTTGGACGAGGGGCCCTTCTCGGGTTACCGAATTCAGACAAACTCCGAATGCCAATCAATTTAACTTGGGAGTCAGAACGCGGGTGATAAGGTCCGTGCTCGAAAGGGAAACAGCCCAGACCACCAGCTAAGGTCCCAAAATATATGTTAAGTGGAAAAGGATGTGGCGTTGCCCAGACAACTAGTATGTTGGCTTAGAAGCAGCCATCATTTAAAGAGTGCGTAATAGCTCACTAGTCGAGTGACACTGCGCCGAAAATGTACCGGGGCTAAACATATTACCGAAGCTGTGGATTGTCCGTAGGACAATGGTAGGAGAGCGTTCTAAGGGCGTTGAAGCATGATCGCAAGGACATGTGGAGCGCTTAGAAGTGAGAATGCCGGTGTGAGTAGCGAAAGACGGGTGAGAATCCCGTCCACCGATTGACTAAGGTTTCCAGAGGAAGGCTCGTCCGCTCTGGGTTAGTCGGGTCCTAAGCTGAGGCCGATAGGCGTAGGCGATGGATAACAGGTTGATATTCCTGTACCACCATAATTCGTTTTAAGCGATGGGGGGACGCAGTAGGATAGGCGAAGCGTACGATTGGATTGTACGTCCAAGCAGTAAGACTGAGTGTTAGGCAAATCCGGCACTCTTAAGATCAAGCTGTGATGGGGAGAGGAAATTGTTTCCTCGAGTCGTTGATTTCACACTGCCGAGAAAAGCCTCTAGCTAGATTTATGGTGCCCGTACCGCAAACCGACACAGGTAGTCAAGATGAGAATTCTAAGGTGAGCGAGCGAACTCTCGTTAAGGAACTCGGCAAAATGACCCCGTAACTTCGGGAGAAGGGGTGCTCTTTAGGGTTAACGCCCAGGAGAGCCGCAGTGAATAGGCCCAAGCGACTGTTTATCAAAAACACAGGTCTCTGCTAAACCGTAAGGTGATGTATAGGGGCTGACGCCTGCCCGGTGCTGGAAGGTTAAGAGGAGTGGTTAGCTTCTGCGAAGCTACGAATCGAAGCCCCAGTAAACGGCGGCCGTAACTATAACGGTCCTAAGGTAGCGAAATTCCTTGTCGGGTAAGTTCCGACCCGCACGAAAGGCGTAACGATTTGGGCACTGTCTCAACGAGAGACTCGGTGAAATCATAGTACCTGTGAAGATGCAGGTTACCCGCGACAGGACGGAAAGACCCCGTGGAGCTTTACTGTAGTCTGATATTGAAATTCGGTACAGCTTGTACAGGATAGGTAGGAGCCTTAGATACGTGAGCGCTAGCTTACGTGGAGGCGCTGGTGGGATACTACCCTCGCTGTATTGGATTTCTAACCCGCACCATTTATCATGGTGGGAGACAGTGTCAGATGGACAGTTTGACTGGGGCGGTCGCCTCCTAAAGAGTAACGGAGGCGCTCAAAGGTTTCCTCAGAATGGTTGGAAATCATTCATAGAGTGTAAAGGCACAAGGAAGCTTGACTGCGAGACTTACAAGTCGAGCAGGGTCGAAAGACGGACTTAGTGATCCGGTGGTTCCGCATGGAAGGGCCATCGCTCAACGGATAAAAGCTACCCCGGGGATAACAGGCTTATCTCCCCCAAGAGTTCACATCGACGGGGAGGTTTGGCACCTCGATGTCGGCTCATCGCATCCTGGGGCTGTAGTCGGTCCCAAGGGTTGGGCTGTTCGCCCATTAAAGCGGTACGCGAGCTGGGTTCAGAACGTCGTGAGACAGTTCGGTCCCTATCCGTCGTGGGCGTAGGAAATTTGAGAGGAGCTGTCCTTAGTACGAGAGGACCGGGATGGACATACCTCTGGTGTACCAGTTGTCGTGCCAACGGCATCGCTGGGTAGCTATGTATGGACGGGATAAGTGCTGAAAGCATCTAAGCATGAAGCCCCCCTCAAGATGAGATTTCCCAACTTCGGTTATAAGATCCCTCAAAGATGATGAGGTTAATAGGTTCGAGGTGGAAGCATAGCGATATGTGGAGCTGACGAATACTAATCGATCGAAGACTTAATCAAATTTAAATGTTTTGTTTGTAGAACTAAAATTTACTTACTATCTAGTTTTGAATGTATAATGATTTATACATCAACTTGTCTGGTGACTATAGCAAGGAGGTCACACCTGTTCCCATGCCGAACACAGAAGTTAAGCTCCTTAGCGCCGATGGTAGTCGGACTTACGTTCCGCAAGAGTAGGACGTTGCCAGGCAATATATCATTATTCCACAGTAGCTCAGTGGTAGAGCTATCGGCTGTTAACCGATCGGTCGTAGGTTCGAGTCCTACCTGTGGAGCCATATGGCCCCGTGGTCAAGCGGTTAAGACACCGCCCTTTCACGGCGGTAACACGGGTTCGAGTCCCGTCGGGGTCATTTATTACATATTGGAGGATTAGCTCAGCTGGGAGAGCATCTGCCTTACAAGCAGAGGGTCGGCGGTTCGAACCCGTCATCCTCCACCATCGTTAATTTAATAGTACGGAGGGGTAGCGAAGTGGCTAAACGCGGCGGACTGTAAATCCGCTCCTTCGGGTTCGGCAGTTCGAATCTGCCCCCCTCCACCATTTATGGGCTATAGCCAAGCGGTAAGGCAACGGACTTTGACTCCGTCACGCGCTGGTTCGAATCCAGCTAGCCCAGCCATTAGAGCCATTAGCTCAGTTGGTAGAGCATCTGACTTTTAATCAGAGGGTCAGTGGTTCGAGCCCACTATGGCTCACTATGAAGCACTTCTCAAAAGAGAAGTGCTTTTTTGTTATATATTATAACAACGAACTCATTTTAGAAAAATATGATTTCTTTTTAACTATTTTTTAATATATAAACATATCATCACAGAGAAAGTGAATGCTATATTCTCAGTGTTAGTTAGAAATAGCGTAAAGCATACAAATAAAATTTGCATATTTATTTATACATTTTATTGACTAATAAAATAATGAAATCGATAGTAAAAGGGTTTATGTTGAATGATAAACCACTTTATTGATTTTATATGTAAGAATGGCCAATCGAAGAAAAAATGCTGTTTTAGCAATCCTTGAAATGTTGAATTCTTTAGATTATTCTAGAAACATATGACAACAAAGGGGTTTTAAAAATGAATAAAACAGTAGAAATTATTGGGGCGCCATCCACATATGGTCAAAGAAAATTAGGAGTTAACCTTGGTCCAGATGTAATTCGATATGCAGGTATTGAGGAACGTATTAAAGCAATAGGGCTAAATGTGAAAGATTCTGGTAATATTACGGTACCTAAAATCGATTTGGAAAAATTTAATTCAGAGCAAAAAGGATTACGTAATTTAGAAGAAATTATAGAAACATCAAACACGTTGAGTGATGCAGTTTCTAACAGTATTGAAAATAATCATTTTCCACTTATTTTAGGCGGAGATCACTCAATCGCTATTGGTTCTATATCAGGCGTTAGTAAGCACTACGAAAACCTAGGTATTATATGGTATGACGCACATGGTGACCTAAACATCCCTGAAGAGTCGCCGTCAGGAAATATTCACGGTATGCCATTACGTGTACTTGCAGGCGAAGGTGATGAGCGTTTGGTTAATATCTCAAATTATTCACCAAAAATTAAACCTGAAAACATTGTGCTTATCGGCATGAGAGATTTAGACGAAGGAGAAAGACGTTACATAAAAGAACATGATATTAAAACATATACAATGGCTGAAGTTGATCGTTTTGGTATTAAACAAGTGATTGAAGACACGATTGAGTATTTACAAACTAAAACAGATGGCATCCATTTGTCACTTGACGTAGATGCGCTAGATCCTGTGGAAACGCCAGGTACTGGTACTAGAGTGCTTGGTGGGTTAACGTACAGAGAGAGTCATTTTGCATTAGAATTATTACATAATTCTAAATGTATTACTTCTATGGATTTAGTGGAGGTTAATCCACTTATTGATCATAATAATGATACGGCGAAGCAAGCTGTATGCTTAGTAGGTAGTTTCTTTGGTGAAACATTATTGTAGAAACTACAACTAAGTTCAAGATAGAGATCATATCTTCTAAAAACGTAAAATACTACTTTTTCTAAGCGCTCTTACGCGGCGGGACAGCAAAGTCATTTTAAATATGATTTCTGTCTCGCTTTTTGCTTTTAATAAAACATTAATTTTTATTTCAAAATTTTATACTTAATATGACAGTTGACGTTATGATTGGTATAATATATAACATGGGAACAGATAACCGGAGGAGATGTTATGGATTTATCCAACTTTTTTGATGATTGGAGTACGGTCAAAATAATTGCAGGCGTACTCGACTTACTCATAGTATGGTATGTACTTTATCTTCTCATCACAGTTTTTAAAGGTACAAAAGCGATTCAATTACTTAAAGGTATTGTCGTAATTGTAATCGGCCAACAAGTGAGTAAAATGTTAAATTTAACAGCTACATCTCGTTTGTTTGATTTAGTGATACAATGGGGTGTATTAGCTTTAATCGTTATATTCCAACCTGAAATCAGACGTGCTTTGGAACAGCTTGGCAGAGGCAGTTTATTTAAACGTTATTCAACGAGTTTAAATAGTGATGAAGATAAACTTATTTCGTCAGTTTCAAAAGCAGTACAGTATATGGCTAAACGCCGTATAGGCGCGTTAATAGTCTTTGAAAAAGAAACAGGATTACAAGATTATATAGAAACAGGGATCCCTATGAATTCTGACATTTCTCAAGAATTATTAACCAATGTGTTTATACCTAATACGCCTTTACATGACGGTGCGATGATTGTCCAAGAAAATAAAATCGCAAGTGCTGCAAGTTATTTACCATTATCTGATAGTGCTAAAATCGCTAAAAGTTTAGGTACTAGACATAGGGCTGCAGTAGGTATTTCTGAAGTTTCAGACGCATTTACAGTGGTAGTTTCTGAAGAAACAGGATCTATTTCTGTCACATTTGATGGAAAATTAAGAAAAGACATTTCTAATGAAGCATTTGAAGAATTATTAGCTGAACATTGGTTTGGCACACACTTTCAAAAGAAAGGTGTGAATTAAAATGTTAGAAAGTAAATGGGGATTAAGACTAATTGCTTTTGTATTAGCACTTGTGTTTTTCTTATCAGTAAACAATATGTTTGGTAATATCTTCAACGCAGATCAATTAGGACAAAAGTCGACTGAAACATTGCAAGATGTCCCAGTTCAAGTTAAGTATGATAGCAAATCATTATATGCTAGCGATGTACCTAGCAAAGTGGATGTAGAAATATCTGGGCCACAGTCTCAAGTTCTAAAAGCTGAAAATAGTGATAATGTTAAAGCTGTGCTCGATTTAGGTAATAAAAAAGCTGGAAAACATACTACACAATTTCAAGTAAATGGTTTAAATGAAGATATTGATTATACTGTTAAGCCGAAAGAAGCAGCAGTAAGTCTTGAAGAAAAAGTGACTAAAAAGCTCAAAGTAGAACCTGATGTTAGCAGCAATGATTTAGATCCTAACTATAAAGTAAGTGATCAAAGTGTGTCACCTGAAACAGTTAAAGTGACTGGTGGTCGTAAGCAAATTGATAAAATTGCATATTTAAAAGCTACGTTTAAAGATAAAGATAAAATCACTCAAGATACTACAGATATTGCACGTATCACAGCTTTTGACAGAAAACTTAATAAGATTAACGTGTTGATACAACCAAATGAAGTTAATTTAAGTGTCAAAGTAGAAGACTATAGCAAAAATGTTAAAGTTAAAACGAAAGCTGTAGGTGCTTTACCTAATGGTAAAGATTTAGATGATATTAAATTAGATGATGATGAAGTTGAAATATTTGGTAATAGAAATGACATTCAAGGCATTGATGAAATAACTGCTGAAGTGGATTTAGATGGCGTTACAGAGTCAACAGACAGGAATGTTAATTTTAACTTACCAGAAGATGTTTCAAAGGTGAATCCGAAAGAAACGACAGCAAAAATTACTATTAAATAGATTTTTTAATAAAGGAGATATAAATCATGGCAAAATATTTTGGTACAGATGGCGTAAGGGGCGTTGCAAATAAAGAATTAACGCCCGAACTTGCCTTTAAATTAGGACGTTTCGGTGGATACGTGCTAGCACATAATGAAGGTGAAAAACATCCCAAAGTACTAGTTGGTAGGGATACTCGTGTTTCTGGTGAAATGCTTGAATCTGCATTGATTGCTGGGCTGATTTCTATTGGTGCGGAAGTCATGCGTTTAGGCGTCATATCAACACCAGGTGTAGCATATTTAACTAGAGAAATGGAAGCTGAATTAGGTGTCATGATATCTGCTTCTCATAACCCTGTACCAGATAATGGTATCAAGTTTTTTGGGTCAGATGGTTTTAAGTTATCTGATGATCAAGAAGAAGAAATTGAACAATTATTAGATCAAGAAAATCCAGATTTACCTCGCCCTGTAGGTGAAGACATTGTACATTATTCTGATTACTTCGAAGGCGCACAGAAGTATATAAGTTATTTAAAATCAACTATTGATGTTAACTTAGATGGTATGAAAATCGCTCTAGATGGCGCACATGGTTCTACGTCATCATTAGCACCATTTTTATTTGGGGATTTAGAGGCTGATACTGTAACTGTAGGTTGTAATCCCAATGGATATAACATAAATGACGATGTTGGTTCCACGCACCCAGAAACATTAGCACAAAAAGTCGTTGAAGAAGAATGTGATTTTGGTTTAGCGTTTGATGGTGATGGTGACAGATTGATTGCTATTGATGAAAACGGTGATGTTGTTGATGGCGACCAAATCATGTTTATTATTGGCCAAGCGATGAGTAAAAACCAAGAATTAAACAATGATATGATTGTATCAACAGTTATGAGTAATTTAGGTTTCTATAAGGCTCTCGAAAATGAAGGTATTCAATCTAATAAAACAAAAGTTGGAGACCGATACGTTGTTGAAGAAATGCGTAGGGGAGATTATAACTTAGGTGGAGAACAATCTGGCCATATTGTATTAATGGACTACAATACGACTGGTGATGGTTTATTAACAGGCGTTCAGTTAGCAAGTATTATTAAAATGACTGGTAAGCGTCTAAGTCAACTTGCAAAACAAATGAAAAAATATCCACAATCCTTGGTTAACGTTCGTGTTACAGACAAATACCGCGTAGAAGAAAATATAGATGTCCAAGAAGTCATGACAAGAGTTGAAGTAGACATGAATGGAGAAGGGCGTATATTAGTTAGACCTTCAGGAACAGAGCCATTAGTAAGAGTCATGGTTGAAGCAGCAACTGACGAAGACGCACAACGTTATGCGCAAACGATTGCTGATGTAGTAAAAGAAAAAATGGGTTTAAATGAATAGGATAATTATTAAATAACATGATGCTGTCAACACAGTTACAAATTTTTGTATGAGTAACTGTGTTGGCAGTTTTTTACTATTGAAAATGATTTATAAGCTATACAAATAGTATTTGGATAGTAACTTTAATTTTAGGAACAACGACATCTTGTGTTTCATCTATTAAGCTATATGATTAGATTAGACAAATATATTTTTTTTAATAGCCCCTGCACAATTTGTATCGCTATCTTGTTTAATTTCAGTTATGATTTTAAAATTAAAAGAGAGCTAAATCCATTACGGATTAGCTCTCTTATTTTGAGACTAGATATTTATGTTTTACCCTCTTACTTTAAATAGGGTGTTTAGGTCCATCTCGATACTTACGTTGTATTATTATATTATTACAGTACATTGTAAGCTTTAACGATTTCAGCAACTAATTGGTCATCAATTTTAGCATAATCTTTTAAGAATGCTTCGATGCCATGTTCTTTAATATAGTCATTTTTTTCTACTGTTTCTTGGTCATTTGTATCATCGTATTTTAGAAGTAACGCAGCAGCTTTAACTAAAGCGTCATGTTTTAAATTATTCTGATATAAGTAATTTAATGGTTTAACAATTCTATCTTGTGGTCCAATTTTACGGATTGTTCCACGTCCTACACGTGTTACTTCATCTGAAAGATTAGGGTTTTTGAAACGCTTGATGATTTTCTCAACATATTGTGCTTGTTCTGCCACTGTAAAATCAAATTGATTTGTAATATATTGGCTTGTTTCTTCAAGTACACGTTCTAAATCATGTTTAATATGAGCATCTTTCACTGCATCTAAAATGGTTGGTTGGCCAAAAAATCTACCAGCGTAAGCTAAGAAAGCATGCCCTGTGTTTACTGTTAATAACTTTCTTTCAATGTATGGCGTTAAGTTCTCAACATATTTTATATGATTTAATTCGGGACCAAACCATGCATCTTTTTCTACGACCCATTCGTAGAAAGGTTCAACTACCACATCTAAAATGTGCTCATTGGTTTGTAGAGGAACAATTCTATCAACTGCTGAGTTTGCAAAATGGATGTGATCACCTAAAGGGCCAGTGATATCTAATATCGCATCTTTTAAAGTATTCGTTGCCATAATTGCATTTTCACAAGCAACAATGTTTACTGGGGTTTCTTTTTCTTTTAAATAGGGCGCAAATGTTTTGGCAATAATAGGTAAAACATTGACGCCTACTGCAGTAGTAATTAAATCCGCTTCTAATACTGCTTGTTTTAAACTTTCAGAAGGTTGTCCTGAATTGATGGCGTCCACATTATGCACGCGAGTCGTTGTATGTGCTTGATCTGCTAGGATAACGTCATATTCATGTTTAGCATCTAAAGCATCGATAATTTCAGCATTAACATCTGCAAATGTAACTTTAATATCATTATCAGCTAAAATATAACCTATAAAGCCTCGGCCAATGTTACCAGCACCAAAATGTAATGCTTTCATTATGCGTCAGCCTCCTCAAATACTTGTTTGATCTCCTCTGCTGAAGACGCGTTAATGATACGTTCTACGTTTTCTTCTTCGCTAAATGTAATCGCAATTTTAGATAATAAGTCTAAGTGTTCCCCATCTTTACCTGCAATACCAACAACGACTTTAACTTCTTCTCCATCCCAATCTACACCCTCAGGAATTTGGATTAAAGTTAAACCAGATTTTAGTACACTTGTTTTTGCTTCATCTGTACCATGTGGGATTGCTAAGCCATTACCCATAAAAGTAGTAACAACTTGTTCGCGATCTTTCATTGCTTGAATATAATCTTCTGTGACAGCACCAGTTGAAACTAATGCTTGCCCTGCTTTTTCAATTGCTTCATTTTGATCTTCTACCGTTTGGTTAATAAAAATATTGTCATTGCTAAATAATTCGCTCATATTATTCACTCCATGTTTAATTGATTTTGTAGTTGTTTCAAATAACTTTGTTTTAAAAACACTAATAATTGTTCAGGCTTTTCCATAAAATGATCAATATCATCAAGATATTCTGCCATTTTACCAGATAAATCACTGACAAGTTGTGCCATGGTATCATCTGGGGGGATAAACATATTTAATAAATATGTTACAGAAATACTATCATTTTGATTATTATTAAGCGACAGAGGTTTCTCTAAGATGGTAATTAAAATAAATGGTTTTTGTATTAAATCACTTTTAATATGTGGCATTGCTATGGGATAGGGATCTAAAACAAAACTCTGTACCTCCATTCGTTGCTTAATAAGATCAGCGAATGACTGTTCATCATCAATAATTTGATGTTTTAATAATTGGTTTGTTAAATAAGTAATCCAATTTGTAATATTTGTATAATCTATATAAACAGAATCTATTACTTCTAAACCTTTACGAATATAATTCAATTGATACTCAGGATTTGAAATAGTTGTATTTGTGTCGTCAACCATTTGCATTTGAGATTTATTATATTGTTGCGTATTTAGAAAAGCAGCTACATGATTTATATCTGCGTCTGGTAATAATGGATTAACTGTTAAATAGGGTGATTTAGTATCTAAATTAACTGTTGAAATAATAGCGTCATATTGGTCAAAATCGATTGAATTCAGCTCACCAACAGATGCTTGGACTGTTTGTTGAATTTCACTAAAAGTCTGTTGTAATCGTGTAGCGAGTAAACGACTTGTACCGATACCGCTACTGCAAACGACAAGCACCTTATAAAATGGCGTTGCTTGCTTTTGAATTGCACCACCAAAATGCAAGACGATAAATGCAATTTCACTATCTGGAAATTTAAAGTTTGGCCAAGTTTTAAGTAAGCCTTGATGAACACTTTCAAATAGTCTTGGGTATTTGTGTTTAATCATATCTGTTAAAGGATTGTATGTTTCAATGTTGGCATTTAGACGGTTGATTGCAGGTATGATATGCAATTTCAAACCTTCACTTAATGTTTTCCAATCTTTAAATGTTTGCTGAGATACGTTTGATACATGTTGAATGAGTTGTTCAATTAGATCTTGGTCTTTTTGGTTTTTAAATACTTCAGTAGATTCTTTACGTTTAGCGCCACGTAAATGAATTGTGATAAAAGTTATTTCTGCCTGATTGAACGCAACACCGTATATGTGTTCCAGGTGTAATGCTAAAGCTGATGCAATTTGATGCTCAAAGGTATCTTTGACGCTGTTATAGATATCTTCATTTAAAGCTACATATTCTCCCTTAAGCATTCGATCAATACTAAGTACGATGTGTACAGTAAGTGTTAAATAACTAGATTCTGTTAAAGAATAGGGTAGTTGGCCTAAATGGTCCATTAGAATTCGTTCTACTTGGAAAATTTTATCGATATCAACCATTGGTAATTGTGATTGATTAATCGATTGATACACGAAGTGATTTTCAATTACCGAGTAGACACTCGTACTATTTAAGTTATTGACCATTAATTGACTTAACAGTTCTCTTTTTTTAGATTCAGCGCCATATAGGTGAATCCCTTCACCACGTTTTTTCTGTAGTGATAATTGATATTGTGCTAGTTCTGTATCTAATTCGTCTAGTAATTTAGCTAAAGTTTGAGTGGAAACACCAATTTCTTGAGCCAAGCCATATTGCTTGATTGGTTCTTTGGCCTGAATGAGTGCGTACAAAATAATTACTTTTTGTTCTTCTTGTGATAGGTCGATCGTATTTTGTTGAAGTAATTCTTTTTTTAATGCTCGAATAGCTTGTTGATTACTCGATAATTGTAATCCTTTTTTAGTGACACGCTCTAAAGTAATGTTGAAGTGTTCCAAAAATAATTCTATAGATTTTAATTCTCTATGAATAGTACGAGAGGATACAGCTAAATGTTGAGCAATGTCATAAATCGTGACATATTGACCGTGATACTTAATTAACATTTCGATAATTTCTTTTTCACGCGTACTCAAAAACATAGCCATACCCTCCAGTACAATTTCTTATAGTGAGTAATTAGTTATCTTCTTTTTTTAGGTTTTCTAATAATTCATCATATCTCGGTGAATTTAAGAAATTTTCAACTGAAATATGAATTGCGCTTGGAACTTGTTTAATCGCTCTGTCAGTTAATTTTTTCTGAGTAATGACAAGTTGGGCGTCGCTAGGTAATTGATTAATAGCAGTGTTAGTAACATCTACATCTTGTACGCCAGCTTTTTTAAATTTATTACGTAACATACTTGCACCCATCGCACTAGATCCCATACCTGCATCACAAGCAAAGATAACGTGGTTTACTTTACTAAAATCATGTGCATCTACATTTTCAGTATCATAATTATCTAGTAAATCATCTTCTGATTGGGCTTCGTCATTTTCTGTAGTGCTTGTAGTGGCAGTTGTGCTTTCTTCATTATTCCCTGTTAACTTAGAAGATACACTTGATTTTTTACCTTTTGATGCTTCCATTTTCTCTGTTGCTGTTTCTATATCTTCAGTTTCTTTTGTGAATTTCAATATGATAGATGAAACTATAAATGAAACAATCGCAGCAAGCGCTACACCAATAATCATGTGTAAGAATTCACCTTTAGGGGCATTGAGCATGTAAACTATAAATGAGCCTGGAGATGCTGGACTCTTGAACCCAAAGTCTACTAATGAATAAGTTGCTACACCAGTCATACCACCTAAGATTACAGCGATAAATAACAATGGTCTCATTAATACATAAGGGAAGTAAATTTCATGAATACCACCTAAGAAATGAATAATACCTGCGCCATATGAAGTTGCTTTAGCTGTTCCTTTACCAAATATCATATAAGCAACTAATACACCTAAACCAGGGCCAGGATTTGATTCAATTGTATATAAAATAGATTGGCCTGCAGAAGCTGCTTGGTCTGCACCAAGTGGTGTGAATACACCATGGTTAATTGCATTATTTAAGAAAACGATTTTTGCAGGTTCTACGATAATACTTACTAATGGAAGTAGATGCGCATGTACCAACGCTTCAACAGCTACTGATAAAATGTGCATGATAAATTCCATGATTGGTGCTAGTACTTTAAAACCAACGATTGTCATAATGAAGCCTAAAATACCAGCTGAAAAGTTATTGAATAACATTTCAAAACCTTGTGGGGTTCTTGGTTGAATAAATTCATCTGTTTTCTTCATTAACCAACCAACGAGTGGGCCCATAATCATTGCGCCAAGTAACATCGGCGTATCAGGTAATGCTACAATCACACCCATTGTTGCTACAGCTGCGATAATACCGCCACGCATTTCGTGAATTAAACGCCCACCACTATAGGCAATTAATAGAGGTATTAAATAAGTGATCATCGGGCCAGCTAATTCACTTAAATCTTTATTTGGCCACCAACCGCCATCAATAAAGATTGCAGCGATAAAGCCCCATGCGATAAATGCACCAATATTTGGCATAATCATACTACTTAAAAATGAACCAAAAGCCTGAACTTTACGGCCTATACCCTTTTTGTCTTGAGTATCTGTTTGTGACATAATTTGCACCTCTTTTTCTCTTTATTTGTAAGTACATTGTAGGTCTATTTTCATAAATAAACAACAAATAGTAATTTCAAATTTGGCACAGTGTGTTTGACAAGTTTATGACTATTAAATGGTGCAAATATATGGAAGGTTTTGGATTTTAAAGACGTTCGTTAATCATTAAAAAATAGAATTTAACTTGTATATTTATAAAAAATTTGCATTTAAGCTTAAATACATTGTACAATTAATAATATTGAAGAAAGGAGGATAGTTTCGAGTAATTTAATCAAAGCGCCTGTGCAAGTGAAGCGGTTAAATGTTGAATATTTAAGGTTTAAAACAGAAATCTTAATAGACGTGAGATTGAAGCTTGTAGACGAGGAGGATAGTTATCGAACCATCGGCGGATGCTATCCCGGATGTGGCTCATTCGTAAACTTATTAAGGAAAACATTAGGGCGACCTAGTGCACAAAGTTAATAAGATAGCCAAATTTAATAAAAATTAAGATTATAAGGTGGATGGGATTTCTGTGCCTATTTTGTTATTCCTTGTTATTGAACAAATAAAAGGAATTTATTTGAATTGGCCTATTTTATATTGAACAGGTTCCTATACGCCGAACGTTCAATACCCGTCACCATTACATTGGAGGAATATGTATATGTGTGGAATTGTTGGATATATAGGGCATGATAATGCCAAAGAATTATTGTTGAAAGGTTTAGAAAAGTTAGAATATAGAGGTTATGACTCTGCAGGTATCGCCGTTGTTAATGATGAAGGTACAAATGTATTTAAATCAAAAGGGCGCATTGCAGAACTTAGAAAAGTTGCAGACAGTGAAGATATTGATGGCAACGTAGGTATTGGTCATACACGTTGGGCAACACATGGTGTACCCAATTATGAAAATTCACACCCTCACCAATCTGCGACCAACCGATTTACTTTAGTGCATAATGGTGTGATTGAAAATTACGAAGAATTAAGTGATGCGTACTTATCAAATGTTACATTCTTATCTGAAACGGATACAGAAATTATCGTTCAATTAGTTGAATACTTCTCAGATAAAGGTCTTTCTACAGAAGCTGCATTTACCAAAGTCGTATCTTTATTAGAAGGTTCTTACGCATTAGGCTTAATTGATAGTCAAGATAGAGATACTATGTATGTGGCTAAAAACAAATCACCACTATTAATTGGTGTAGGTGATGGTTTTAATGTTATTGCTTCAGATGCGCTTGCAATGTTACAAGTCACAAATCAATATAAAGAAATTCATGATCATGAAATTGTTATTGTAAAACGAGACGAAGTGGTTATTAAAGACCAAGAGGGTAACATTCAAAATAGAGAAGCATATACTGCACAAATTGATGCTGCAGATGCTGAAAAAGGTGTCTATGATCATTACATGTTAAAAGAAATTCATGAGCAACCAGCAGTAATGCGCCGTATCATTCAAGAATATCAAGATGATGAAGGTAATCTGAAAATGGATGCAGATATTACAAGAGATGTGGCTAATGCAGATAGAATTTATATTATTGCCGCTGGCACAAGTTATCATGCAGGATTGGTCGGTAAAGAATATTTAGAAAAATGGGCTGGCGTACCCACAGAGGTACATGTAGCTTCAGAGTTTGTATATAATATGCCGCTACTTTCAGAAAAACCATTATTTATTTATATTTCACAATCAGGTGAAACAGCTGATAGCCGTGCTGTTTTAGTAGAAACTAAAAAACTAGGTCATAAATCATTAACAATTACAAATGTTCCAGGTTCTACATTATCACGTGAAGCGGATCATACGTTACTGTTACATGCAGGACCTGAAATTGCTGTTGCATCTACAAAAGCTTATACAGCACAAATTGCAGTGCTTTCAATCTTGTCACAAATTGTAGCTAAAGAACATGGTAGAGAAGCTGACGTAGCGCTATTACGTGAACTTGCAAAAGTGACTACAGCGATTGAAACAATCGTAGATGATGCAGATGTTATGGAACAAATTGCGACAGATTTCTTAGAAACAACTAGAAACGCATTCTTTATTGGTCGTACAATAGATTATAATGTTAGTTTAGAAGGCGCATTAAAATTAAAAGAAATTTCTTACATTCAAGCAGAAGGGTTTGCAGGCGGAGAGTTAAAACACGGTACAATAGCATTAATCGAAGAAGGCACGCCAGTGATCGCCTTAGCAACACAAGAAAATGTTAATCCTTCTATTCGTGGTAATGTAAAAGAAGTTGCAGCGCGAGGCGCAAATCCATGTATTATTTCAATGGATGGATTGAATAAAGATGGAGATACTTATGTCATCCCTCATGTACATGAACTATTAACACCGTTAGTAGCTGTTGTTGCAATGCAGTTAATTTCTTATTATGCAGCTTTACACAGAGATTTAGATGTGGATAAACCACGTAATTTAGCTAAATCTGTCACAGTTGAATAAATGCTGAATCTTTTACTAGTTTGCTAATAGAGATGAAATCTAAGAAGTTCAACTATTGGCAATTTATTATGAAAAGATAACTTCTGAATAAATTATGGAGTATAATATAAGACAGGAATAAAATCGAATGATGATTTTATTCCTGCTTTTTTAATACATAAAATTTTATTATTATTAACAGAATTTTATGAAAATAACCTTGTTTATTTATGTTAAAATATAGTTTACTATGAGCAATTAAAGAAAAGCGCATTTAATGACTAAACCTAATATTTATAATATGAAATTTGGAAAAGTTTATCCTCATTTAGTTAGAAAAGCTAAGAAAAAAGGTAGAACGTAAGATGGAGTAAATGAAATTATACATTGGATGACTGGTTACACCAAGCGCAATTAAATGCTCTAATTGAAGATGGTATGACATATGAAATATTTATTAAACGAGCACTTTAGTTAAACTCTGACAGAACTAAAATGCGTGGCGTCGTTTGTAGGGTAAGTGTTGAACTTATGGAAAATTCGATAATGAAAGCAATCAGGCGTTTAAATACAATGATCGATGAATTAACCAAAGGAAAAACACTAACAAAGCTATTTAGAGTGAACGAATAATAATTTAAAGTTTTAAAAGGGGAATTTATTTATGCTTATTGATTTGAAACATATTGCAAGAAGAAAACAGGGAAATGAAATTATCAAAGACGTTAGTTGGCAAATAAATGAAGGAGAAAAATGGATGCTTTATGGGTTAAATGGCGCAGGCAAGACAACACTATTAAATATTTTAAATGCATATGAGCCTAATACCTCTGGAGAGATGACATTATTCGGTATGAAACCAGGTAAAAAAGGATATTCTGCAGATAATGTGCGTAACCAAATTGGATTCGTATCCAATAGTTTAATGGATCGCTTTCAAGATGGAGAAATTGTCTTAGATGTTGTAATCAGTGGTATATTTAAATCTATTGGTGTATTCCAAGAGGTGCCACAGCAATATGAAAATACGGCAAAGCAGTATTTAAAACAAATGGGGATGTCTCACTTTGAAAATCAATATTATGGATATCTTTCTACTGGAGAACGTCAAAAAGTTTTGATAGCAAGAGCATTGATGGGGGACCCTAAGTTATTAATTTTAGATGAGCCGGCTTCTGGTTTAGATTTTATTGCTAGAGAAGATTTATTAAGTGCATTGACACAATTATATAGACAAAATCCTCAATTAGCTGTTATTTATGTTACACATTTTGTAGAAGAAATTACTAAAGATATAGATTACGGATTTTTATTAAAAAATGGCAAAACTTTTAAACAAGGGTCAATTACTGAAATACTCAATAGTCATACGTTAAGTTCTTTTTTTAAAAGAAATGTTAACATAACGTATCATGATGAACGCTATGCATTATTTTTAAATGAAGAGAAGATTGCAGAAAAATAGATTACATGCCATAATTTAAGACGATAATACTTGATGGAGGACTTGTTTAAATGGATAATGTGAAAGCAATATTTTTAGATATGGATGGCACAATTTTACATAAAGATAATCGTGTAGATTCTGAAACAGCAGAGATTATTCAAACGTTAAGAGATTGTGGGTATAAAGTATTTTTAGCGACTGGTAGGGCACATGATGAAATTGGTTATCTTGTACCTAAAGGGTTTGCAGTAGATGGCATTATAAGTTCTAACGGTACTTTTGGTGTTGTGCAAAATGAAATAATATTTAAGCATAGCTTATCTTTTGAAACAGTAAATGAAATTGTGAAAAGGGCGAAAGCACAAGAGATTTATTATGAAGTTTTTCCATTTGGCCGTGACCGAATTATTCTTAATGAAGACAAAGCGTGGGCAGAAGCTTTATTTGCTCAACCAACACCGCCAGGAAACGTGGGATATAGCGAATGGACTTCAAGAAGAGCTTCTATAGTAGAAAAAGTTGATTGGGAGTCTACTATTCCTCATACATCATTTTCAAAAATTTATTTATTCTCACCAGATTATGACAAGATTACACAATTTCGTAATCAATTAATGGAAGATCAATCATCGCTTCAAATAAGTGTATCGAATTCTTCTCGCTTTAATGCAGAAACGATGGCTTTTGGTATTGATAAAGGTACTGGAATTAAAGAAATGATAGACCATTTTGATATAAAACAAGAAGAGACACTAGTGATAGGCGATAGTGACAATGATAGAGCTATGTTTGCATTTGGTAATTACACTGTTGCAATGAAGAATGCAAGACCAGAAATACAAGTTTTAGCTGATGATGTCACTTCACTTACTAATGAAGAAAACGGGGCAGCATTATACTTAAAAACACATTTCTTATAGAATATAAGTGTTATATAGTTCAACATAATACGAAAACGAGAAACGGGTCAGAAATCCCAATTATTTAATGGTTTCTGACCCGTTTCTTTATTTTAATTAGTCATTTTTCTTATCAATTTGATCTTTTACATCTGAAGATTTTTCTTTAGCTGTATCTTGAATATTGTCTGATGTACGCTCGATATTTGACTTAGTTTTTTCAGTTGTGTTGTTTACACTATTTGTAACTTTATCTGTTTGATTAGATTGCTCTGAAGTTTTAGCTTTAGTTATTTCTGATTTATCTATCTTTTCACCATTTTTATTATAGTATTGTATAATTGCTAATAAGTTTGTGTAGTATACAAATAATCTTATAATAATTACAATTACAGATACGATATAAATAATTGTCATAGCTACCGTTTGTGAGATGCTGCCAGTACTTATTGAAATTAACTGACTAACTGGATTTGCTAAAATAATAACAATTAAATTTAATAGTAAAATACCTAGATAGAATTTAAACCATGTTTTATTACCATTTTTAATTGCTTTAAAGCCACGTTTAACTGTTGACCAAGCACCAACGCTAGGATTTTTAACAAAAGATAAAGTGTAATTAATAATTAAGATTGCAAAGAACCAATATACAAATGATAATATAAATATTTGTAATGTAGCAGCGATAATTTGGAATGTTAACGACCATCCAAGCGCATGATCGGAACTGCTTAACGGCCCTTGTAATACTGTAAATAATTGCACAATGCCTAACTGTAGTAGTTTACCGATTAAAATATTAAGTATTAATATAATAATAATAAATAGCAATGTGATTAAAGATAATTTTAATGATTTAGCATATTTGCCTTTTTTAAAAATTGAAAATAAATCTTTAAATTTAACCTTGTCTTTATTAATTGCATTGTCTATAGTGTATATAGTTCCAGCAATAAGTTGATAACCAACAAATATAAAAACAACTAATGGAATCAATAACGATAATACCAATGTGAATATTGCACTTCCAATAGGTTGTTGCATAGCCATTGACATTAGAAATTTATAGATTGCTGGTTGTACTGGTATAAACGTTAGCACAGTCAAAGCAAACAATATAATAAAACTTACAATTGTAAAAAGTAAAATTTTAGCATTTTGCGGTTTTGCATTTTGTAACGCTAGTTTATGAAATTTAAACAAATTTTAAGCACTCCTTTTTAGTGATAAGAATACGATATCAAAAAATTGAAGATTTTAAAATTAATAGGTAACAAAATGGCTATAAAATGTTAAAATATCCAAATGAGAAAATGTTGAAAGGAGATATCATCATGAAATTTGCAATTCTTACTGATGTACATGGCAATTTTGATGCTTTAGACACAGTGTTGGATGATATTGATAGTAGAAAAGATATTAAAAAAATATATAATTTAGGCGATAATATCGGTGTCGGTCATGAAACGAATAAAGTACTTGATGAAATATTTGAAAGAGATGATATGGAAATCATTGCAGGCAATCATGATGAAGCGGTTATGTCAATTGTAAATGATACGCCTTACCCTGAAGACTTAAAAGATAAGTTTTATGAACATCACCAATGGATTGAAAGCCATTTAGATGAAGATTATTATGACAAATTAAACGCATTGCCCCGTGTGATTGAAAAGACGCTAAATAATAAAAAAGTAATGTTTATACATTATGAAATTCCAAATGACAAATTAGATACACCAATCGATGGACAACCTTTTAGTCCTATTGTAGAACCGACCGAAGAAAATATTAAATCACTTTTCGAGGATAAAGACGCAGATTTAATTGTTTTTGGTCATAATCATACAGTTCATTTGTTTGATGACAAATCAAAAGTGTATTTTAATCCTGGATCTGTAGGTTTAAATAATGGCGCTTACGCTGTATATGGTATTGTTACTATTGATGAAAATGAAATTTCCTTTGAACGTGTGAAAATACCTTATGATAACGAAGAATTTTTAAGAGGTTTTAAAGAAAAACAAGTACCAGCTAAAGAACTCATATTTGATAAATTTTTATAACTAACAACATATTAGATAATAATCATATTTATAGTATTGCATTGAATAGAAAAAAGTGACTAGATTTAAAAAGCTTGATATAAGCATATAAATCTAGTCACTTTTTTAGTATGAAGTGGATATTTAAGCGTTTAGCAATAATTATTTTCCTGCATAAACTGCTGAACATAATGTATCATCATCATGTTTATGATGCGGCGTTTCAAATTGAATGGTCATATGTTGGATATTGAGATGTTCTAATCGATGTTCGAGCCGATTTAAAAGCTGTTCTCCTTCTTCAATGGTCATGTCGTTTGGCACTACAGCGTGACAACTTAACGCGTTCATCTCATTTGATATGGTCCAAATGTGACAATCATGTACATTTACTATTTGTGGTTCGTTTGTAATAGTATTAATGGTTTCATTCATATTTACATCGCTTGGTGTACCTTCCATTAAAATATTGATAGAAGATTTCGTTATACCCCAACTGCTTTTTATAATAAGTAGAGACACAATAATACTTGCAATAGGGTCAGCAATCGTCCAGTTAAAGAACCAAATAAGAATAGCTGCTGCAATCGCACCGACAGAGCCTAATAAATCGCCAATAACATGGAGAAAAGCACCGCGCATATTTATATTATGATGCGTGTCGCCTCCTTTAAACATTAAAGTAGCAACAACAATATTAACAATTAAGCCAATAGTACTAATAATAAGCATGTCGGCTGATTTGACTGTCATTGGGTTAAAGAAACGATCCACCGCTTCAAAGATAATAAAGATACCAATAACAAATAAAGTTACGCCATTAAATAAGGCTGCTAAAATTTCAAAACGTTTATACCCAAACGTTTTATTTTTGGTAGCATGCTTCTCGGCATAGATAAAAGCAAGTAAAGCTACGCCTAATGAGATTGTATCACTAAACATGTGTAAACCATCAGATAATAAAGCTAAACTATTAGCTACAAAGCCGCCAATGATTTCGACAATCATAAAAATGCCTATAATGAGAAAGCTGATGAGCAATATTTTTTTATTATTGGTGTGTACATGGCCATGTGTATGATTGTGTGAGTGATTATGTTCAGATTGAGACATATATGACATCACCTTTCTTATAATTTGTGGTTAGCATGATGAATTGCTTGTTTTAATAAGGTGGTTACATGTGTATCATCAATTGCATATATCATCGATTGACCATCCCGATTTGATTTTACTAAGTGGGCTTGTTTTAATATACGTAATTGATGAGAGACATTGGACTGACTCATGTTCAAAGTATGTGCGATATGACCGACACTACTTGAACTTTGTGATAATAAATGCATGATGCGTATACGGTTTGTTTCACTTAAGGCTTTAAATATATCAGTCATGTGATTTAAAGTTTCTGTATTGATAGATGATTCCAAGAAATGCACCCCTTTTATATGAATATATTAATACATATTCATATCTTAATGTGGTTCTTTGCTAGTGTCAATAGATAATGCATTTTAGTTTTAAATACCTACAAAAGTGGTAGACTTTTAAGTAATCGAATTTTTAGAGGAGGTTTAAAGTATGAGTATTTTAGTTATTGGAGCAAATGGTGGCGTTGGTCATTATTTAATAGAGCAATTAAAGGCTGAAGGTGAAGATTTTACAGCTGGTGTAAGAAAAGAAGCACAAGTAGAGCAATTAAAAGAAAAAAATATTAACGCAACGTTAATAGATGTTGAAAAAGATGATGTCCAATCTCTGACTGAAAAATTTAAAGGCTACAACCGAATAGTTTTTTCTGTAGGTTCAGGTGGTAGTACAGGTGCAGATAAAACAATTATTGTAGATTTAGATGGTGCTGTGAAAGCGATTAAAGCGAGCGAAGCGAATAAAGCGCAACAATTTGTTATGGTGTCAACGTATGATTCAAGAAGAGAAGCGTTTGATTCAAGCGGCGATTTGAAGCCATATACAATTGCAAAACATTATGCAGATGAATATTTAAAACAGGCAACGATACCATATACAATTATTCATCCTGGTGGCTTACTAGACGATGACGGGACAAATAAAATTGAAGTAGGCGCCTTTTTTGAAGGCAGAGGCACTATTCCAAGAGAAGATGTTGCTTCAGTGTTAAAAGAAGTTGTGACTACTGACGATTATTTAAATACTGAATTCCAAATTGTTAGTGGTGAAAAAGATATTCCACAAGCCTTAACTGATTTTAAAAATAAATAATAGTAGTTATTTTTAACCATAAGATTGGAAATATAATGTCTTAGTCTTAAGTATAGTATTGATATTGGTTAACTGAAATGAAACTACATTTATATTAAACTTTTAAAGGACTTGTCTCTTGTATACATTGTTTTTGAGTTAGTAATTCTTATATAAAGACTTTGTGCCAAGGGTTATATTTCGAATCATATTTTCCAGGGCGGGATAATGAAATCATTTAAAATCAAATGATTTCTGTCTCGTCTTTATTTTATTTAAAATATCTATAACTTTTAATAAATTTTATTGAGAAAATTTGGTATAATAATAGATATCGTTTGGAGGTAACTATGAAAATTTCAAACAGTAAAATTTATGAGCAAGTTGCAGATAATTTATTGGAGAGCATCAAAACAGGTGACTATCAAGTCGGCGATAAAATACCATCTATACAAAAACTAAGTCAACATTATGGTGTAAGCGTGGCATCGGTGAGAGAAGCACTGAATGCATTGAGAACAATAGGTGTATTAGAAATTAAACAAGGTTATGGTACGTTTGTAAAACAAGTAGAACCAACGTTTTTTGAATTAGGAGATAAATTTACGTCGTTAGTTCAAATAAAAGAATTATTAGAATTAAGAGAAATTGTTGAAGGTGCAACAGTTAAAATGGCTGCTTGTCACCATACTGAAGAGGACTTGGTTGAATTAAAAACTGCTTTAAATGAAATGGGTGAAGCTATAACTGACGGAACATCAGGTGAAAGAGCTGATTTAGAGTTTCATTTGGCGATTGCAAAAGCAGCCAATAATTCTTTGTTAGTAGAGTTATTAAATAATATTTCAGAACTAATGCAAGATTCTATGAAAGAAACAAGGAAAATATTTATTTATAGTAAACAAAAGACTATGAATAAATTACTAGAAGAACATGTGGTTATTTATAATGCAATTGCTGACCGAGACGATGAACAAGCAGTGAAAGCAATGCAGTCACACTTATTCGAAGTTAAAGAAACGATATTAGCTAACTTTAAAGAAAAGTAGGCTGGGATCATCTAACGTTTGTAGTTGTCGAGCATTTTAACGCTTTCCATCAATTTGAATTTTACTGCACTAGTTGTTTAAATTTGAGAAACATAAAAAAGCCCAAACTAAAAAAGTTTGGGCTTTTATTGCAAATTTTTATTTTGAAAAAGGAATCAACTTTTCCAAATAATCATAATTCATTACCTTATATGTAAAAGAATCAGAGTCAATGATTAACTCTAACCATATTATAATGTCAAATATGATTAGATGGCAAGTATTTATTCGAAAAAATTTATAACAATTATATAATTTTATTGTTAAATTTATGAGAATGTAATTGAACAGTATTAATTAAACTACCACTCCATTTAAAGAATTGATATAATAATTAATGATTTGAATATAACAAAACGTTGGAGTGACAGTTTATAATGCGTCAACATATATGATACAATTTCAATAGTTCTTTGAATCAAGATTAAATTCTAATAGTAAATGATACGGTATATATTTATTTCAAAAATAAATTTTAAATTAAAATTTATGATAAGAAAGTTTGGAGGTGTGATGGATGCCGTTATTTTTAAAGCCAGTATTACATGAAAAAATATGGGGCGGCACTAAGTTAAAAGAACTAGGTTACGATTTGCCTACTAATAATATTGGAGAAGCTTGGGGAATTTCAGCACACCCAAATGGTAGATGTGAAGTAATGAATGGACCTTATAAAGGACAGACACTAGACAAAGTTTGGCATGACCATAGAGAATTATTTGGTGATTTTCCAAGCCAAGAATTTCCACTGATGACGAAAATTATAGATGCCAAAGAAGCTTTATCAATACACGTTCATCCAGACGATGCATATGCTTATGAACATGAAAACGGTCAATACGGTAAATCAGAATGTTGGTATATTATAGATGCTGAAGAAGGAGCGGAAATAATATATGGTACGAATGCGGATTCTAAAAAAAACGCTATGGCACAAATAGATGACGCAAATTATGACCAGTTATTTAATAGAGTAAAAGTGCAACCAGGTGAATTTTATTTTATACCTGCAGGGACGATTCATTCAATTGGCGCTGGCGTACTTGTGTATGAAACGATGCAATCTTCAGATGTTACATACCGTGTCTACGATTTTGATAGAGAAAAAGAAACAAATGACAGGCGAAGTTTAAATCAAGAGAAAGCTAAAGCGGTGGTAGAGGTTACTCAAGAAAATATTAATATAGCAACTGATACAGAAATTATTGAAAATCATAAGCGTATCCAACTGGTATCGAATGATTTTTTTACAATGGTTAAGTGGGAAATTTCAGGCACATTAAATTATATGAAACCTAGAGAATTTGTATTAGTATCAATCCTAAAAGGAGCAGGGCAAGTAATCATTGATGGCGATGTTTATAATGTAACACAAGGTCAGAATTTCATTTTAACTTCAGATGATTTAGATACTATTTTTGAAGGCGATTATGAACTAATTATTAGTTATTTATAGATAATAAAACGGAGTGTTTCAAAATGTATAAATATTTATATGTATCATTAATATGCGGTATGTTAGCTGGTGCAGGTATATTTTTAAAATTACCTATTTTTCCTTCATTATTTTTACCAGTTATGATTGGTATCATCGGTATCATTGCTGCATTAATAACGATACCTAACAAAGAGATAAATGGATTATTAAAATTCGGTGGTGTTTTAATCAATTTCATGCCGATTATGGGTGCGTTAACGCTCGCACAATAATTAATAAATTTAGTATCTTTACTTTTAGTAAAAGGTACTTTTTTTATGGGCAAGCTTTGATAAACGAATTAAGTATATATTAAAAATACAAGAATATAGATGTGTGTTTGAGGGTTAAATCTACTAAAACTACTTTAAAATAGTAAGGATTTTTCTTTAGTGTTAAAATATTTGTGGTAAAATAGAACTTAAATTGGAGGTGGCCTAAATGCCGAAAACTAGAGGTATAATCATGACTTTTGTAATTGCACTCGTTGCAACAATTATGGGAAGTAAGTTTCCTGTAGTGGGAAGTGCAATATTTGCTATTGTCATCGGGATCCTTTTAAATAATATTTTTGAAATACCTAAAAAGTATCAGGCTGGAATCCAATTTAGCAGTAAAAAAATATTGCATTATAGCATTATTGTGCTTGGGTTTACATTAAGCTTTAAATCGATAGGCGCTATTGGTTGGAAATCATTACCAATTATTATTATTACTTTATTAGCTGCATTTATTGTAGTGTATCTTTTAATGAAAGTATTTAAAATAAATGAAAATTTAAGTATTCTCATTGGCGTAGGCACATCTATTTGTGGTGGTTCTGCTATTGCAGCAACAAGCCCAGTCATTAAAGCTAAAGAAAATGAAGTAGCATTTGCTATTTCAACAATATTCTTATTTAATTTAATAGCAGTTTTTGTATTTCCACCACTCGGTCATTTATTAAATATGGGAGAAACTGCATTTGGCTATTTTGGTGGCACAGCCATAAATGATACATCCAGTGTGATAGCTGCAACATCAAACTATGGAAGCACGGCATTGGAAACGGGTGCAATCGTAAAATTAACACGTACGTTAATGATCGTACCAGTAGTATTATTTTTTACATATAGAACAATCCGTAAAGAAAAATCAAAACAAACTGATACATCAATTACGAAGATATTTCCATGGTTCATTGTTTGGTTTATTGCTGCTTCTATAATTAGTACAATTTTTAATTTTTCGCCTACTGTTATTAATATATTCCAGCAATTATCATTATTCTTAATTACGATGGCAATGGCAGGCATAGGTTTGAGTGTTAATTTTAGACAATTTAGAAAAGCCGGCGCAAAACCAATTTTATTAGGTTTAGTGACATGGATAGTTGTAATTGTAACAAGTTTAATATCAATGAAATTGGTTCATTTATTATAATAATTGTTTGAGAGCATTTTTTTGAATATAATGAGAAAATAGAATTTTTATATGAGATAAGGAGTATCTAAATGGCAGAGGAAACAAGTTATTTTTGGTTAAATTGCGGGTATAATCGCTGGAATCATAACGAACCCTTAGTTGGTCAAACGACATTATTTGAATCAGGTGCACAATTTAATCCGTCACAGGGTTTCCGGTCTTTTAAACAAGCTAAAGTTGGAGATAAAGTTATATTTTACCAAGTACAAATGGATACAGGCTTACTTGGATTTGGGGAGATCACTAGTGTACAGTCAGGCGCTCAAAATAAAATACGCGTTCATTTCGAATTATTGGAACAGTTGAAGCCTTTAACTACTGATTATTTAAAAAGAAGTGAACAGTTAGAGTTTCGAATAAGCAATATGAAAGAAAAATTATTTAACCAAATCACGCAAAATGAATTTGAATTAATTGTGAGTTTAGGAAAAGGTGAAACTAAAATTCCTAGGTACTTCTTTATGTCAGAAGAACATGAGTTTGAGCCTAATTCATACAATACGATTTACACACACACATATAACGGAATCAAACGAAACGGTTATCATTTTTATACCCAACTAGAAATTGGTGACCTATTAGTCTTTTATAATAAACATAGAGATCAATCAGTGATTGGTATTGGAGAAGTGAGTCAACACATTCATGAAAAATCGCCAATCCCTGGGCGTACAAATAGTACTGCTATTGAAGTTTATTTTGAAAAAGAAATTGAGCCTGTAACATTAAGTACATTAAATAAACATCCTAAATTAAAGAATTTATATTATTTACAAGAAAATGCCAAACAAGCGATTGCTAGTATGTCTCGTGCTCAGTTTGAAGCTATACTTGAAATGAGCGAAAATGATGGGATGAAATCACAGTTTGAAGCAGTTAAAAGTGACTACATTATTGATAAATCTGAAGATGATATCAAGCCATTCATACTTTTAGTTGTTGATAAAGGTGAAGGATTAAAAGCTGCAGAAAACTTATTACAAAAGACAAATGCCAACCCAGTGATTACAGCTGGACACCCTGATTTTACAGAAGACATGCTTTATGGCAAATACTTACCAAACGAAGCGGGAGCATTATATTATAGAGAAGGTTTTATTACAAGTCTCATGCCTAGGAATGATAAAAGTTACTTAGTCATAGATAATTTTAACCGTATCGACCCTGATATCTTTCAAACGTTTATTAACGTATTAGAAGGTTATGAGATGACCTTACCAAGATACAATCGAGATGGAAGTATGATTAAATGGTCTAGAAAAAGAGACTCATTTTATCATTTTAATCCTAATTGGCATATTGTTGGCATCACATACGACAGTTTAAACGAAATAAAACAAAAGTACACAGAACAGTTTTTAAAATATACAAGAATCGTTAAAGTAAACCAAGATTCATAACGCGCCCAGATTGTTAATAAAAAATGTTGAAAATATAACATATGCTGAGATTAGCTATGACGAAATCTATGATGATAGATTTTCTCGTAGCTAATTTTTAGTTATAGAGAGAAGTAAGTCAAGCGGTCTCTCGGATGCTTTCTACTTATTAAGTTAACAAACGCGTTTTAAAAAATGGGTGTCCTAGACCTTTTCATTTAGCTTCATTAGCCGCTGACAATATATAAGAGATATGGGTATAATATATTTAATGATTTATTTTTATCAATTTAGGATATAATAGAAATGTAAATGCATAAAGTTGAATCTTGAATTAAGATAGACAGTAATAAAGGAGAGATATATATGCCAATAATTTATTATGATGGCAACTGTGTGTATTGTTACAATTATGCAATTTGGCTTATCCAAAAAGGTTTGTCTAGACGTTACCAATTCGCCAAACTACAAGGTGATACAGCACAAGGTATGTTTTATAATTATCCAGAAACTAAAGAACACGATAGTGTTATTTTGCAAGAAGGAGATCATTTCAAATATAAATCAGATGCAATTGCTTCATTGATTTCATCTTTGACAAGTTATAAATGGTTGGGTGTTCTATTATATTTAACACCTAAATTTTTAAGAGATTTTGGTTATCAACTTTTTGCAGATAATAGAAATAGAATGTGGAAAACACATTGGCATAAGCCTAATGATTATGAAAAATCATTTTTTATTGACTGAATAGATGGAGGAAAAGAACATGGGGAACATAATTGTGATTGGTAGCGCATCAATTGATTTAGTAGTAGAAACGGATATTTTACCTAATACAGGAGAAACAGTAATGGGTAAATCATTTTTTACAACACCAGGTGGGAAAGGCGCTAACCAAGCAGTCGCTGCTGCACGTTTAAGCAATAATGTGTATATGATTGGAGCAGTAGGTGATGATGACAACGGCACACAAATCCTTTCGAATCTTGAAAAAAATAATGTGAATATTGATTATATGGATAAAATTGAAAGTGAAGCATCTGGAACTGCGCATATCACATTATTTGATGATGACAACCGTATTATTGTAGTGCCGGCAGCAAATGATTATGTAACGCCTGAAAAAGTAATACCAAAACTTAAATATTTTGAAGCTGGCGATATCATTTTGATGCAACATGAAATACCAAAAGAAACAATAAATGAAGTAGTAGACTTTGCAGTAAATCACGATATGCGGGTGATGTTAAACCCTGCGCCATATCGTCGTTTAGATCAAGAAGTAATTGAAAAAGTTAACTGGCTGACACCGAATGAATCAGAAAGTGAATTATTATTTAAAAACGAGGTTGACCGGGCATTAATGGCTTATCCTAGAAAACTTATTGTAACAAAAGGAGCTACAGGTGCTGTGTTTTATAGTGATTCTCAACAACTAGTTAAGGGTTACAAAAAAGAAGTTATTGATACTACAGGTGCTGGTGATACATTTAATGGTGCATTAGCTGTAGCACTAATTGAAAATAAGCCATTAGAAGAAGCGGTTAATTTCGCTAATTTAGCAGCTGCTTTTTCTGTTACAGGATTAGGTGCTCAAAGTGCGATGCCATACAGAAAAGAATTGGATTAAATATTGTGTGTATGGGTATAATAGTAGTGGATAATTAAGTGATAGATTAAATTATAATAATTATAAAGAAGGTTCTAAAATAGCTTTACAGATTATAACTATTATAATATAATAATTATTATAATAAAGAAATTGAGTATCGCTTAATTATAATCATAACTTAAAAGGAGAGATTTTTAATATGTCAAAAAATAATGAAGAAGTTGTAAAAGTATTAAACCAACAAGTAGCAAACTGGACTGTTGCATTTACCAAATTACACAATTTTCATTGGTACGTAAAAGGACCAAATTTCTTCTCATTACACACAAAATTTGAAGAATTGTATGATGAAGCAAGTCAATATATAGATGATTTAGCTGAACGTATTTTAGCGGTTAATGGTAACCCAGTAGCGACTTTAAAAGAAAGTTTAGAATTATCAATTATCGAAGAAGCTGGAAAAGACTACACAGCTGAACAAATGGTTGAAGAATTATCTAATGACTTTGACAATATTTCAAAACAATTAGTAAATGCAATTGAAGTTGCTTCTGATGCTGAAGATGATGTAACAGAAGATATGTTCATCGGTATGCAAACAGATATTGATAAACATAACTGGATGTTAAAATCTTATTTAGGAAAATAAACAATTACAGTGAAATGATTGATAAAAAGGTGAGGCCGAAACATTATATAATGTTTCGGCCTCACCTTTGGTATGAACGATAGATGATTACAATAATAGGGAGATGTATCAAATTTTGATTTTGGAGTTATAATTTTTAGGAAAAGTGATGGTAAGAGACGAAGACTTCCGTCTCATTTTTTAAAATATTTGATACGACTTCAGTGTTGTTCCTAATTTTTAAAGCAAAAAGCCAAAGTCAAGTTTCTTTGACTTTGGCTTTTTGGTTCCTCAATTTTGAAATAGCTCATTTTAAGATTTAAATCGCAGTCTGTGCTTATTTACATCTTAATTGTGGCGTATTTGTCATGGATTGATTACTTGTTATTACAATAACCAAACTTAAGTCATCCATATAGGATATCAATGATTTACTCAGCGATTTCTAACGCAATTTCCATCATTTGTGTAAATGAGTTTTGGCGCTCTTCAGCTGTTGTTGCTTCATCACGTAAAATATGGTCACTTACAGTAAAGATACCTAAAGCTTTTTTATTAGCGTAAGTAGCATTTAAGTAAAGTGCAGCAGATTCCATTTCGATGCCTAAGATACCCATGCGTTGCCATTTTTCATTAAATGTTGAGTCTGCATTGTAAAATGTATCTGAGGAAAGGATATTACCAACATGCGTATTAGCGCCAATTTCATCTGCTTTTTGTTTCGCTTTTAAAATTAAGTCGAAATCAGCCAAAGGTGCAAAGTGGCCAGGAATATTATATTGTTCAACATAGCTAGAGTTTGTAGATGCCCCTTGAGCAATGATAATGTCATATAAGTTTACATTTTCTTGTAATGCGCCACATGATCCAATACGGATAATCGTTTCAACATCGAAGAAATTATAGAGTTCATACGAATAAATACCAATACTTGGGACGCCCATGCCAGATCCCATCACAGAAACTGTTTTACCTTTGTAAGTGCCTGTGTAGCCAAACATATTTCTAACTTCATTAAATTGTTCAACGTTTTCTAAGTAATTATCTGCGATATATTTTGCGCGTAATGGATCTCCGGGCATTAAAACAGTTTTAGCAATTTTTGCTCCGTTAGGTTGAATGTGTGGTGTAGATTTTGTCATAGTCTTCTTCTCCTTTAAATTCTTTTATCAAAATAAAGATAACATTTGTTTATTATTTTTGCGAATTTTTGTAATATAGAGATAAAGCCCATGTTGTGATTTTATTAAATTTATTTGAATATATTATAATTTTAAAGAATAAAAGTAATTTCATACATATAATATTTTAGGAGGAATTAGAATGAATTATGCAAAATATATAGATCATACACTACTAAAGCCGGAGTCTACAAGAACTCAAATTGATAAAATACTTGATGAAGCGAGCGAATATCACTTTAAATCAGTATGTATTAACCCGACTCATGTAAAATATGCTGCTGATAAATTGAAGGGCACTGACGTTTTAGTATGTACAGTAATTGGCTTCCCGTTAGGCGCATCAACAACAGCTGTAAAAGTATTTGAAGTTGAAGATGCTATTAAAAACGGTGCATCAGAAATAGATATGGTTATCAATATCGGCGCTTTAAAAGATGGGCGTTATGAAGTAGTTCAAAAAGATATTGAAGGTGTAGTGGCAGCAGCAAATGGCAAAACGGTAAAAGTGATCATTGAGACATGTCTTCTAACTGATGAAGAGAAAGTAAAAGCTTGTGAGTTAAGTCAAGCTGCAGGCGCAGATTTCGTCAAAACTTCAACTGGATTTGCTGGCGGCGGCGCAACACCTGAAGATGTGAAATTAATGAAAGATACTGTAGGTAATGCATTAGAAGTTAAAGCATCTGGCGGGGTAAGAAACTTAGAAGATTTTAATAAAATGATTGAAGCTGGAGCAACGCGTATTGGTGCAAGTGCAGGGATTCAAATTATTCAAGGTTTAGAAAGTGATACTGATTATTAAAGTTATCTAAACTATAAAATAGACACAGTATAATTTGTGTTTTTTTGGGGGAGGCCAACTCATATGAGAATGGTAGATATTATTGAAAAAAAACGTGATGGTCAAGCATTAGATAAAGACGAAATTGAATTTTTTATTAATGGTTATACCAACGGTGAGATTCCAGACTATCAAGCGTCGAGTTTAGCAATGGCAATTTATTTCCAAGATATGAATGATGATGAGAGAGCGGCACTTACAATGGCAATGGTCAACTCAGGTGACGTTATTGATTTATCAGCGATTAATGGTATGAAAGTAGATAAACATTCAACAGGTGGCGTAGGCGACACAACAACACTCGTATTAGCACCATTAGTTGCTTCTGTTGGTGTGCCAGTAGCTAAGATGAGTGGTAGAGGCTTAGGCCACACCGGGGGCACAATTGATAAATTAGAATCTGTAAAAGGATTTCACGTTGAAATTAGTGAAGATAAATTTGTGAAATTAGTAAATGAATCTAAAGTAGCTGTTATTGGACAAACTGGTAATTTAACGCCAGCTGATAAGAAACTTTATGGATTACGTGATGTTACTGGAACTGTTAATTCAATTCCACTAATTGCTTCTTCAATTATGAGTAAAAAAATAGCTGCTGGAGCAGACGCCATCGTATTAGATGTTAAGACAGGCAATGGCGCTTTTATGAAAACATTAGAAGATGCTGAGGCATTAGCCCGAGCAATGGTGGATATTGGCAATAATGTTGGTAGAAACACGATGGCCATTATCTCAGATATGGGACAACCATTAGGTAACGCCATTGGAAATGCTTTAGAAGTCAAAGAAGCCATTGAAACTTTACAAGGTAAAGGGCCAAAAGACCTTACAGAATTAGTGATGACATTAGGTTCACAAATGGTCGTTGTAGGTGGTAAAGCTAAGGATTTAGATGAAGCTCGCCTACTATTAGAAAAGGCAATCAATGACGGTTCAGCTTTAGAGGCTTTCCGTACATTTTTAGAAAATCAAGATGGAGATGGTTCAGTAGTCGACGATGTTAATCGATTACCACAAGCACGTTTCCAAATTGATTTACCATCGCAAAAATCAGGTACTGTAACTGAAATTATTGCAAATGAAATTGGCGTTGCATCGATGATGTTAGGCGCCGGTAGACAAACAAAAGAAGATGATATCGATTTAAGTGTTGGTATCGTCTTGAATAAAAAAGTAGGAGATTTTGTTAGTGAAGGTGAATCTTTATTAACGATTCACAGTAACTGTGAACAAATTGATGAAGTTAAAGCAAAATTAAATCAAAGTATTACGATAAGTTCACATGGAGAAATTCCTACGTTGATTCATAAAATAATTACTGAATAGGAGATGGAACGATGACTATACCATTTAAAAGGGTGCATTTAATTGTCATGGATTCAGTGGGTATAGGAGAAGGCCCAGATGCTAAAGCATTTGACGATGAAGGCAGCCACACGTTGAAACATACGCTCGAAGGTTTTGGCCAAACGCTACCTAATTTACAGCGATTAGGGTTAGGTAATATTGCACCCTTACCTGTTATTGAACAGGTAGCTAAACCTGGTGCGTTTTATACTAAGATGAGTGAAGCTTCCGTTGGTAAGGACACTATGACCGGTCATTGGGAAATTATGGGATTAAATATTATGCAACCCTTTAAAGTTTATCCTAATGGTTTTCCAAATGAACTAATCAACGAAATTGAAACAATGACAGGTCGTAAAGTAGTAGCTAATAGACCTGCTTCAGGTACACAAATTATTGATGAGTGGGGAGAGCACCAAATGAAGACGGGTGATTTAATTGTTTATACATCAGCAGACCCAGTGCTTCAAATTGCTGCTCACGAAGATATTATCCCACTAGAAGAATTATATGATATTTGTGAGAAAATTAGAGAATTGACAAAAGACCCTAAATATCTAATTGGTCGAATTATTGCTCGTCCATATGTTGGCGAGCCGGGTGATTTCACAAGAACATCTAATCGACATGATTATGCTTTAAAGCCATTCGGTAAAACGGTAATGAATGAATTAAAAGACAAGGATTATGATGTGATTGCTTTAGGAAAAATTAATGATATTTACGATGGAGAAGGCGTAACTGAAGCCATTCGTACTAAAGATAATATGGATGGTATGGATAAATTGGTTGAAACGGTACAACGCGATTTTACAGGCTTAAGTTTCTTGAATTTAGTAGATTTTGATGCGTTATATGGTCACCGTCGTGATAAAGATGGGTACGCGCAAGCTATTAAAGATTTTGATGATCGTTTGCCAGAACTTATCGATCATCTGCAAGAAGATGATTTAGTTATCATTACTGCAGATCATGGTAATGACCCAACAGCTACAGGAACAGACCATACAAGAGAATATATTCCAGTACTTATGTTTAGCCCTAAAATAACGAAATATCATGAACTATCTATGGATGATACATTCAGTTCAATTGGCGCGACAATTGCAGATAATTTTGGCGTTAAACTGCCAGAATTCGGAAGAAGTTATTTAAAAGAAATGGGTGTTGATAAATGAAACGTTTAATGAGAACCATTTTAGGTATAATATTTAGTACTGCTGGCGTATTACATTTTTGTCATGAGTCTAATTTCAGAAAGATCGTACCTGAATATTTACCATTTAGAAAATCTGCAGTCTTAATAACAGGTGTTTTTGAAATTGTTTTTGGCATAGTATTAATAGTTAAACAACCTACACGTGGCTTTAAGAAACTTATTAATAGCTTTTTATTAGCAGTACTGCCTGCTAACATTTATATGGCTAGAAAAAATATAGCGCTAGGTGATAAACAATTACCTACATGGTTATTATATAGTCGCGTCCCGCTACAATTTGTATTAATAAAAATGATTAATAAATTATAAAAAAGATAGAAATAATTACGTAGAATAACCATTTTGCTTTAGTTATCTATTACAAATAAAAAAGAAAGGCTAAGATATCATACCTTAGCCTTTCTTTTTTATTATTGTTAATTTCCATTTAACGTGATTATCGTTTATTGGCCTTTACCGTATATATCGTTCCACTGATTTTTTTTATCTAAAAAGACTTGTGCAATTGTTTTAGCGCCTTCTAATGAATGACTAGCAGCCCACCCACATTGGACTTCATTACATGCTGGTACTTCTGTAGCCGTTAACACATCTTGAATTGTATTTTCAATGATATTTAACACATCATCATAATCATTATGGTTGATGAATGATACATAAAAACCAGTTTGACAACCCATTGGACTGATATCAACTACTTTATCTGAATGGTTTCTAATATTTTCAGCCATTAAATGCTCAAGTGAATGTAAACCAGGCATATCCATATGCTCTTTATTAGGTTGTTTAAAACGGATGTCATATTTATGAATAACATCTCCATTAGCACCTTCCATTTTACCTGCAAGTCTAACAAATGGTGCCACTACAATTGTATGATCTAAATTAAAACTTTCAACGTTCATTTTTGGCATATGATATCCTCCTAAAATTAATTATTAATGTAATTGTAACAAGAGCGGGTGGTATTTACAATTTCTATAAATTATAAAGATAAAGATAATACTATTATTTTTGAAATTCAAAAAAATAATGACAGAATTAAATAAACCCGATAAAATGAGTAATAATTAAAATATATTTTGCACATCTGTTATTGATGATGTATCGTTCAAAAACATAATTAATAGATAATACAATGAACTTGAATACAGGGGGATATTGAAAATGAGACATGAACAAACAGTGTTAGATTATATAGAAAATGAAAAATTAACATATGTAGAAATGAGCCATCAAATTCATCAAAGACCTGAATTAGGAAATGAAGAAATATTTGCTTCAAGAACATTAATTGAAGATTTAACAAAACATGGCTTTGAAGTTGAAACGAATATTGCAGGTCATGCGACTGGTTTCATCGCTCGTTATGATTCAGGATTAACTGGCCCAACAATTGGGTTTTTAGCTGAATATGATGCTTTACCTGGTCTAGGTCACGCATGTGGTCATAATATTATTGGAACGGCGAGTGTTTTAGCAGGCGTTGGATTGAAACAGGTAATTAACAAACTTGGTGGAGAAATTATCATCCTTGGCTGTCCTGCTGAAGAAGGTGGTGTCAATGGTAGCGCTAAAGCCTCCTATGTAAAAGAAGGTATTATTGATGAATTAGATGTCGCGCTCATGGTACACCCCGGCAATGAAACTTATAGGACAATCGATACTTTGGCGGTAGATGTTTTAGATATTAAATTTTATGGTAGAAGTACACATGCTTCTGAAAATGCTGAAGAAGCTAGAAATGCTTTAAATGCCATGATATCTTATTTTAATGGTGTGGCTCAATTGAGGCAACATATTAAAAAAAGCCAAAAAGTTCATGGTTGTTATTTTAGATGGCGGGAAAGCAGCAAATATTATTCCAGGTTATACACATGCTCGTTTTTACACACGAGCAACATCTCGTAAAGAATTAGATGTATTAACAGAAAGGGTAGGCCAAATTGCAAAAGGCGCTGCGATTCAAACTGGATGTGATTATGAATTTGGTCCTATTCAAAACGGCGTAAATGAATTTATAAAATCTTCAAAATTGGATGATTTATTTGTTAAGTACGCAACAAAAGTAGGAGAAGCAGTTATTGACGATGATTTTGGTTATGGTTCTACAGATACTGGAAATGTAAGTCATATTGTCCCAACCATTCACCCTCATATTAAAATTGGTTCTAGAAACTTAGTAGGCCATACGCACCGTTTCAGAGAAGCAGCAGGTAATAAACATGGTGACCAAGCTTTAATCAGAGGTGCAAAAATCCTTGCATTAATGGGATTAGAATTAATAGAAAATAAGTCAGTATTTAACGCGATTATTGAGGAGCACCATTATACAAAGGGGTACAAAAAATGAAAAAACTAAGCATGCAACACCCTAAATTAACACTTAGTGATATATATAACAATGACGTAGTATATACTGCTAGACCATCTTATGTTTCAAATCCATGGTTAAACCCAGAAGAACACCAATCCAATTTTTTAACAGGTAGAGAGCTTATTATCGCTGATCAAATACCTGTTATAGTGCATGAAGCGAATGTTACAGATAAATTGAAAATTTTATTTGATACAATCGGCAAAACGATGCCTACAAATATTTATACTTTTTATGACCAACAAAGTTACGAGCAAACGATAAATAAATTAGCTAAGCAAGACCGTAAACGCATTTATTTTCAATATATCCATAACGAATCGATTTTAGAGCAAAAATATTATGCTATAGATAAAGATGTCTTTGTAGCTTTAAATAATAAAGCACGCATACCAGAATGGACAAACCATAAATATTTACCCGCACGTGATGTTGTGAATATTTGCGATTTTGAAGATGCAGTATCACATTGGCGATTCCCTTTTGTCGTGAAGCCGGGCGATTATTTGCCGACAGCTGGGGGTTATGGGGTTATGATTTGTTATAATGAGTCAGATTTAACTAAAGCTAAATCTCGAATCGCAGAAGCACAGGAAGAAACACATACATTGATTATTGAACAAAAAATAGAAGAAATAGCCAACTATTGTGTGCAATTTGCATATGAAAAAGATGAAGGCATTCGTTATATTGGAACTTCAGAGCAATTAACAGATGAATACGGACATTATAACGGCAACGAAAATGTACATGATGTGCCTGAATCCATTATTCAAGCTGGAAGAGAAATTATGGAAATTGGCGTATCCAAAGGTTTTATTGGAATTGCAGGATTTGATTTATTGTTAGATAAAAATGGAGATATTTTTGCGATTGATTTAAATTTTAGACAAAATGGTTCTACCAGCATGTTGTTGTTAGAGCCAGTCATACAAGATGGATACCAAAAGTTTTATAGTTATATCGCACCAGATAATAATGAACATTTTTTTAATACAATTTTAAAGTATGTGAAAAATAATCATTTATTTCCATTAGCTTATTATGATGGAGACTGGTATGAAAACGGGCATGTGTCTTCAAGATGCGCTTGTATTTGGCATGGGAAGGACAAAAAAGAAGTAGCTTGTTTAGAGCAACAATTTTTAAATGAATTAAAAGTCTAATAAGTGAAAAATTACAAATGATGTTTGATTATTGTAGAAATCTGAGTATATTTATTGGATGCTTTAAAATTTCGAAGTGAATTGTGTGGCGTTAATTGACTCTAGCAATAGACTCGTTTATATTCTAAATATGGTTAAATAATATAAATGAATTGAAGGTGTAATTATGTCTTATAAAGCAAGTTCATTTTTTCAAGATATACTAGTAAATGAAATTTTTTATGTAGCAACAAAATCAAAACAACTCATTAGACATGAAGTATTAGGAAAGGAAATTATCTGTGTTTGGACAAATAAAGAAACAGCTGAGACTTTCTTAACTAAACATGACACCGATTATGACCAAATTAAAAAAATTGATATTGATCGTTTTGTAACATATGAAATAGACGATGTGTTCGAAGAAGGTGAGGAAGTATTGATGGATCCTTCCTCACAAACTGATGGAGATTTAGTTAATATTGTTGAAGCAACGAATGAATTAATGTCAGATTTGGATGAAATTCGGTTAAAAGAATTTGTAATGGATGTTGCTAAAGAAGATGCTGTGTTCGGTCTCTCTAATAAAGAGGCTAAGCAATTTATAATGATCAGTGATGATGAACACCAAAAACCGCACATCATGCCGGTGTGGAGTATCCGAAATAGGGCTGAAAAAGTAAGAAATGAAGATTTTGAAGAATGCGATATTATCGAAGTAGAAGGCGAAGTATTTGCAGAATGGTTAGATATTTTGAGAGATGATGACAAAGCAGTAGCTGTTGATTTGAAACCGGGCGTAGTAGGCACTGTAGTATCAGCGCAAAAAATGTTAGATCAATTACCGTTTTAGTCGAGAAATATATGAAGTGATGGATCTAGTTACTAGTTATAAATATGCAGCATATTTAAGACAGTAACTGTTCCTATTTTTTACCATGAAATAAGTATTGAATCCATTTCAGCGTACTTATTTCATGGTAATAATTGTTTTAAAGATGTATTGCGCCTAACGCACCAGAAAATGCCCCGTGTTCAATATAATAGGGTTTAAAACCACGTAATACAGTGTAATCTTCAACAACTTCTTTTAGTAAGTCATTATTATGGAATGAAGACCCAATGTAAGCTACATTTTCAGTTTGATATTCTCTTGCGACTGTAATAGACATCGTAGTAATGACTTCACCTACAACTCCAATCAATGATGCTAATTTATCAGCGTTAGAGAAGCTTTTATCTAAGTTATGTAATACATGGCCAAAATTTGCAGCAGTTAAATCACCTGAAATAGGTGGTTCACTATCTTTATAAATGTGTTTTACTTTTAAATCAATGAATTCACGATCGCCTTTTTGGGCTGTGTCTGTTAATTGTTTATAGTCTTTCAGTCCAGTCAGCAAGTAACCAAGGCCTTGTATCATTCCGCCACCTGCGCCTACACCGCCGACACGTTGTTGTTTTTTACCGTCTGAAAAATGAAGTGATGTGCCCGTCCCTACATTGGTAAATATATAATTGTCTAATTGGTGTCCTTGCTCCTCTAACAAAATTTCAAGTCCATTTGCAGCAGCATCAAACTCTACAAAAATCCGAGATGGGCACGTTAACCTATCTCTTATAGTACCAGCTTGTCCTCCTGTTAAACTAATACTTTCACACACTTGTCGGTCTAACCACTCGATGACTTCATTAATTTCAGTGGTTAATCTGGTAGAATATTCACGTTTTCCATCATAATCTTGGACAATTTTTATGAGCGTTCCACCGGCATCAATGCCTATTTTCATCTATTTATCCTCCTAAAATATTTACGTTATAACTTATATTATAATAAAATTTAGGAAAATCAAATATAGAGAATTGGAAAGGGATAATTTGAACGATGTCCAGCCTTTTTATTAGAATAGCAAGATAAACAAAGCATACTTTTTACAAAAACGTATTTGGTAGTACAAAGGAAAAAACTATATTCTAAACGGCTAGTAGATGGTAATAACCTCACAAATTAACGTCCCGGGCGTATAAATGTAAATGCGTCATGATACGCATAGTATCATGATTAACGTTCGACGGTTTGTCCCCTTAAAAAGAAATGTATAATTCATAAAGTAAGGTCAAGTATGGTGATATTCCTAAAGCATTCTAAAATGATGGGCATGATGAAGTGAAAAGTAACCTGGAGTAAATTGGAATGTGAACTGTTTTTTGAACTATTAATAATTTGAAATATTCATATTTAGATTATTTTAAATCAAATGTGGTATTAATAACTAATTAACAAGTTAAAATAATAGGGGATAAGATATGTTTATTAAAGAATCGTTTGAAAATATTACGATACAAGTATTTGAAAATAAGTATAAAACTGCATTACATCATTTTAAATTAAGCGAGCGGCAACAAATATACTCCTCGTTACCTAAAGATGTACTCGACGATGCGCTCAGTGATAAAGATAGAATAGCTAATATTGCATTAAATGAAGATGGAGAAGTAGTAGGCTTCTTTGTGCTACATCAATATTATCAACACGAGGGTTATGACACACCCAAACAAGTCATATATGTGCGATCTTTATCTGTAAATGAACGTTTCCAAGGATATGGGTATGGTACAAAAATGATGATGCATTTACCACAATACGTACAAAAGTTATTTCCGAGTTTTAATCATTTGTATTTAGTCGTAGATGCTGAAAATAAAGGCGCATGGAATGTATACGAACGGGCAGGCTTTATGCATACTGCTACAAAAGAAGAAGGACCTATTGGTAAGGAACGTTTATATTATTTAGATTTAGATTTGAAGCATGTATCTTCATTAAAATTAAAACCTAATGATAACGAATCACCTTTCGAAACGCATCATATGATTGATATGATTAAGGATGGCAGTAAAGTTGGTTTTATTGCAATCGAGCAACATCAGCAACGAATTAATATAAATTCTATTGAAGTGAATAAAGGTGAGAGACATAACGGTATTGCTGAAAGTGCATTAAGACAACTGCCAACCTATATTCGAAAAAAATTTGTAGGCGCGCAATTTGTTACGATAACGCTGTACGGGGAACGCAATGAATTAAAACCGTTATGTATAAACAGTAACTTTGTTGAAATTGAAAGCGGCGAAGATTTTGCTGTATTTGAAAAATATATAAATTATTAAATGCGTTTGCGAAATCAAGGATTGTCATTTATAATTTACTTTTGTTATTATTACTTAAGATGAACAGTACTGATTTGGATAAATGCATAAATGCCTCTGAAAGGAAGAATAAATAATGAGAATTCAAGATTACACAAAAGAAATGGTTGATGAGAAATCATTTATCGATATGGCCTATACGTTATTACTTGAAAAAGGCGATACAATGAATTTATATGATATCATAGATGAATTTAAAGCGCTTGGTCATTACGAAGATAATGAGATTGAAAATAGAATCGTACAATTCTATACTGATTTGAATACAGACGGTCGTTTCTTAAATGTTGGGGAAAATATTTGGGGACTACGTGACTGGTATTCAGTAGCAGACATTGAAGAAAAAATAGCGCCAACGATTCAAAAATTCGATATTTTAGAAGAAGAAGATGAAGAAGATAAAACATTGAAATTACTTGGCGAAGATGATGCAGACGAAGATGATGATATCCCGACAGCGACGGATGACCAAGAAACTTTAGAAGATCCAGAAGACCCGGATGAAGAAGAAGTTGACGAAGAAATTCCCGAGAATGAAATCGTGATCGATGAAGAAGAGGAAGAAGATGAAGATTTAGAAGAAGAAGATGAATATGAAGAAAATGAAGATGACGAAGAAGAGGAAGAAAAATAATTCATTATCTACTAATATTCATTTGACTTTTCCCGTGAAAATGATAAAATTTTATTCGGGCTCCTTAAATTAGGACGACGTGTATAAATGTTATACGCTCCCCCTTACAAATACTGTGAGAGGGAGCGATTTTTTTATTTGAATTACTATATAAAGTTTATAAAATATTAATTTATGACGCTATTTTCCGGGGTTATGCTTTTATCATATGAACAATAGGAAATAGGCGTTTACATAAATGATAATTACTTCAATGTTTAATAGTACATGCCATATATTTTGTTGGTATTGAATGAATTACTGTTTTAATAATAATAGGAGGCAGAAAATGACAAAATTTATTTTTGTAACTGGTGGAGTTGTATCTTCACTAGGTAAAGGTATCACAGCAGCATCTTTAGGACGTTTATTAAAAGATAGAGGATTAAAAGTTACAATCCAAAAATTTGATCCATATTTAAATGTTGATCCTGGCACTATGAGTCCATATCAACACGGTGAAGTTTTTGTGACAGATGATGGTGCAGAAACAGATTTAGATTTAGGTCACTATGAAAGATTTATCGACATTAATTTAAATAAATATTCAAACGTTACTGCTGGTAAAGTTTATTCGCACGTCTTGAAAAAAGAGCGTCGCGGTGATTATCTGGGAGGCACAGTCCAAGTTATCCCACATATTACCAACGAAATTAAAGAACGTTTGCTTTTAGCAGGCGAAAGTACAAATGCTGATGTAGTTATTACTGAAATAGGTGGTACAACGGGTGATATAGAATCATTACCATTTATCGAAGCAATTAGACAAATACGTAGTGATTTAGGACGCGAAAATGTAATGTACGTACATTGTACACTTTTACCATTTATTAAAGCTGCTGGTGAAATGAAAACGAAGCCTACACAACATAGCGTTAAAGAACTTCGTGGGTTAGGTATTCAACCAGACCTAATTGTAGTACGTACAGAATATGAATTAACACAAGATTTAAAAGATAAAATTGCATTGTTCTGCGATATTAATAAAGAAAGTGTAATTGAATGTCGTGACGCAGAATCATTATATGAAATACCGCTACAACTGAGCCAACAGGATATGGATGATATTGTAATCCGTCGTTTAGAGCTAAATCCAAAATATGATACGCAATTAGATGAATGGCAATACTTATTAGATACAGTGAATAGTTTAGATGGTAAAATAACGATTGGTTTAGTAGGGAAATATGTAAGTTTACAAGACGCATATTTATCAGTAGTCGAATCACTTAAACACGCGGGTTATCCATTTAAAAAAGATATTGATGTGAGATGGATTGACTCAAGTGAAGTTACTGATGACAATGTTAAAGAGGTACTTAGCGATGTTGATGGTATTTTAGTGCCTGGTGGCTTTGGTTTCAGAGCAAGTGAAGGTAAAATATCAGCTATTAAATATGCTAGAGAAAACAATGTACCGTACTTCGGCATTTGTTTAGGCATGCAACTTGCTACAGTAGAATTTGCAAGAAATGTAATTGGTTTAGATAATGCGCATTCTGCAGAACTAGATCCATCAACGCCACATCCTATTATTGATTTATTACCAGAACAAAAAGATATTGAAGATTTAGGAGGCACGTTAAGATTAGGGCTATATCCTTGTCATATTAAAGAGAACACATTAGCACATAAAATTTATGATGAAGTAGATATAGAAGAAAGACATCGTCATCGTTATGAATTCAATAATGAATATAGAGATCAACTAGAAGAAAATGGCATGGTTTTCTCAGGTACAAGCCCAGATGGACGATTAATTGAAATGGTAGAAATTCCGAAAAATGATTTCTTTGTTGCTTGCCAATTTCACCCAGAATTCTTATCAAGACCGAATAGACCACAGCCTATTTTTAAAGCGTTTATTGAAGCGTCATTAAAGTATCAACAAACAAAATAAAGATATTAACGTGATAATAGCAAAGTTATGAGTGCTTTCGAAACGTAGCGTAGATATAATTACGTTGACCTCTTATAATTATCACTAACTTTGCCAAAAACTTCATGATTTAATATTCATGAAGTTTCGAATGCGGCTAATTACTATTACTGGCATTTATGATTTTAGTGTAACAAACTTAAAAAGCGCATCTTCATTTTTGAAATGAAGGTGCGCTTTTTATATTTGGACAATTTGTAGAGGTTAAAGTGTAGTATATGTAAAAAATCGTTTTATTATTCTAAAGATCTAGATCTCTAACCATTTCAATCATTTGTGTATATATATCATAATAAATATAGCTAAAAGCAATTGGATGAGGCGTAACAATTTTATCGTAATCCTCAGTATACACAATCGGTCTCGGTGTGCTTAAATTGATGAAATGAAATAGATGGTCTTGAAAGATTTCTGTTTTGGGTTTATTACAAATTAAGACAAAATCAACATCACAATCAATTAAAGTTTCAACATCTTTTTTTAATTGTTCTGTATAATAAGGCGAAAACAATAAAACTCTATCAGTAGTATCAATATCTTTAAATGTGTTGATTGAAGCTAGCGGGGCGCTAGATTTTAGTTTTTCATTACTATTTAGGACATAATCTTCAAAAAAATTTAAATCTTCATACCCTTTAACATATACAGTACCCTCACCTCCGATTGCTTGAATTAAACATTGCGCAGCCATTTGAACGTCTAACGCTTGGGCTTCGATGCGATTAAAAACGCCGTTTAATTGTGTATTTAAAATTTTAGACATGTATGTACCTCCGTTCTATTCACTCATTGTAATTAATGGTAAAAAATATTGCAATTTTATATAAAAAAAGAAATTTAAAGGGTAATTTAAAAGGAATAAAATAAAAAAATAAATTAGAAACGCTTACAATTGAATAGAAGAATGCAAAATGCTTGTGGTTTTGATATAATTAGATTGTAAAAATATGTGCAAATGCACTAAGGAGGAACTTTCATGCCTTTAGTTTCAATGAAAGAAATGTTAATCGATGCGAAAGAAAATGGTTATGCGGTTGGTCAATACAACTTAAATAACTTGGAATTTACACAAGCTATATTAGAAGCTTCACAAGAAGAAAACGCTCCAGTTATTTTAGGAGTTTCTGAAGGTGCTGCGCGTTATATGGGTGGATTCTACACAGTAGTTAAAATGGTTGAAGGATTAATGCACGATAAAGCAATTACAATTCCAGTTGCAATCCACTTAGACCATGGTTCAAGTTTTGATAAATGTAAAGAAGCGATTGATGCTGGATTTACTTCAGTTATGATCGATGCTTCACACGAACCATTCGAAGACAACATAGCAACTACTTCAAAAGTTGTTGAATATGCTCACGAACATGGCGTGTCAGTAGAAGCTGAACTAGGCACTGTAGGCGGACAAGAAGATGATGTGATTGCTGAAGGCGTTATCTACGCAGATCCTAAAGAGTGTCAAGAACTTGTTGAAAGAACTGGTATCGATACTTTAGCCCCAGCATTAGGTTCAGTTCACGGACCATATAAAGGTGAACCGAAATTAGGATTTAAAGAAATGGAAGAAATCGGTGCTTCAACTGGTTTACCATTAGTACTGCACGGTGGTACTGGTATCCCAACAAAAGATATTCAAAAAGCGATTCCATTTGGAACTGCGAAAATCAATGTCAATACAGAAAACCAAATTGCTTCTGCTAAAGCAGTACGTGAAGCTTTAGATAAAGATAAAGAAATGTACGATCCTCGTAAATATTTAGGGCCAGCACGTGAAGCAATTAAAGCGACAGTAATTGGTAAAATTAAAGAATTTGGCACTTCAAATAGAGCTAAATAATATTATTATTTTAAAGTGGAGTAGTGCAGAAATCCACTTTATCTAATATCATTTCATTGTTCCATTAAGGCATTAATAATTGGAAGGAAAATCCTGTTACACCGGTGTTTTCAATCCAGTAGCTACTGCCAATTTAACGAATAAGCCTGAGACAAAAAGTAATGTCTCAGGCTTATTTATTTATGTTATAATTTATTAGCATGTATTGATTAACTGTAAGTCTGAACATAAGTTATTTACATAGTATTTAAATAAAACATACAAATAGGATTTAACCTTTAATAAACTGGGAATAAAAATAGTATTACCAAATATATATAAGTGAAGTAATACATAATATTAATTTAAAAAGATTTTGTTTCATAGGTGTGTTTTGCAAACTATAAATTTTTAATTTATAATGCAAATAATGTAACAAAATTGAAATATTGATTGAAAGGTAAAGGAGATCAAGCGAATGGCTCAAGAAGTGATAAAAATCAGAGGTGGTCAAACACTTAAAGGTGAAGTTAATAATCATGGCGCAAAAAACAGTGCCGTGGCTATAATCCCTGCAGCAATATTGGCAGAAGAAAAAGTAACGATAGAAGGTCTTCCACAGATTTCAGATGTAGAAACGCTAGTGAGTTTATTGGGCGATTTAAATATAAAAACCAATTTAAACGGAATGACGCTAGAAGTGAATCCAAATGAAATTAAAAATGCCCCCTTGCCAAATAATAAAGTAGAATCATTGCGCGCTTCATATTATATGATGGGCGCGATGCTAGGCAGATTTAAAAAATGCGTCATTGGTTTGCCAGGCGGTTGTCCTTTAGGTCCAAGACCAATCGACCAACACATTAAAGGATTTAAAGCATTGGGTGCACGCATTGATGAATCTAGTGAAACATCTATGAAGATTGAAGCTGACCGCTTAATAGGTGCTAATATATTTTTAGACATTGTAAGTGTAGGCGCTACTATAAATATCATGCTAGCAGCAGTTCGTGCAGAAGGACAAACAGTAATTGAAAACGCAGCGAAAGAGCCCGAAGTAGTTGACGTGGCTAACTTTTTAACAAGTTTAGGTGCTAATATTAAAGGTGCAGGTACAAGTACAATCAAAATCAAAGGTGTAGACCAACTTCATGGGTCTCATCATCAAGTCATTCCAGATAGAATTGAAGCTGGTACTTATATGTGTATAGCGGCTGCTTGTGGAGAAGACATTGCGATTAACAATATTATTCCTACTCATGTTGAGCCATTAACCGTTAAATTAAAGGAGCTTGGTGTAGACATCCAAGTTGGGGAAGACAGCGCGATTATCAAGAGAAACGCCCCGTACTTAAGCGTTGATATCAAGACGTTGGTGTACCCTGGATTTGCTACAGACTTACAACAACCAATTACACCATTGTTGTTTATGGCTGATGGTGTTTCATTTGTAACTGAAACAATTTATCCAGCGCGTTTTAAACACGTTGACGAATTGAGAAATATGGGCGCTAACATTTCATCCGATAACGGTACTGCAACAATAAAACCATCTAAATTAACTGGCGCAGAAGTATATGCAAGTGATTTGCGTGCTGGTGCTTGCCTTATAGTAGCTGGTCTACTAGCAGAAGGGGTTACTACAATTTATAACGTAAAACATATTTATCGTGGTTATACAAATATAGTTGAAACATTAAAATCACTTGGCGCAGACATTTGGACTGAAAAAATTTAATACATGTGGTATACTAAATATACTGATTTTTTGTAGGTTGTGATTTCCGTTTTCTATTATGAAAAATATAAATGATATGAGGTGATGACCATGGAGGTTTGCCCTTATCTCGAAGAAACCTTTAAAATTGTAGGTAGAAGTTGGAACGGTCTTATAATAAATTACTTATCTAGATGTACAGAAAAATCTGCTCATTTTTCTGATATGAAGCGTGATTTGAAAACAATCACGCCTCGCGCGCTAAGTATAAAATTAACAGATTTATGTGAATGGGGCCTTGTAGAGAAAAAAATTATTTCTACGAGCCCGATGAACATTTTATACCAACTTACAGATAAAGGTGATGCCTTAGCAACGGCATTGGTCCCTATGGAAAAGTGGGCGCAAGAATATATTGAATTAGAGAGTTAAATGATATTGATTTTTTGGATTGATTTCTTAATCAATGTATTATTTCAAAACATACTTTATATTCCGTTTATTTTAATAGAACCTGAGGTATTAATTAATATCTCAGGTTCTTCTTATGGCATTGCTGATTGCCTATTGGAAAAATATACTTGTGATTCATTTTATAAAATAGCTTTTTAATTATAAGAACTTTAGCGAGATAGAAATTTTTTAACATTTGGACCTCTGTTCTGCTTCTTTAGTGAGAAATTATATGTTTTTCCTATCGTCTATAGAAGTGTTATAAAAGAGGAGAAAGCGCATAATAACAACGTTTGTAAAGCGTCGACGTGAGCAAATATGTTTAAAAATGTGAAATCTCGGTTACAATATAATTATCAACACAGTTAAGGAGTGAATCATTGATGAGAAATTTCACTAAACAGTATATCAACGGTGAATGGGTTGAAAGTACAAGTGGAGAAACAATTGAAGTAATCAACCCTGCAACAGAAGAAGTAACAGGTATTATTGCGAAAGGTAATAAAGAAGATGTTGATAAAGCAGTAGATGCTGCTGAAAATGTATATTTTGAATTTAGACACAGTTCAGTTCAAGAAAGAAAAGAATTATTAGATAAAATTGTTCAAGAATATAAAAATAGAAAAGAAGATATTATTGAAGCGATTACGGATGAATTAGGTTCTCCGTTAAAAGTTTCAGAAAATGTCCATTATCAAATGGGATTAGATCATTTCCAAGCTGCACGTGATGCATTGGATAATTTTGAATTTGAAGAGCGCCGTGGGGATGATTTAGTTGTTAAAGAAGCTATTGGTGTTGCAGGTTTAATCACACCATGGAATTTCCCAACAAACCAAACTTCTCTTAAATTGTCTGCAGCATTAGCAGCAGGCAGTCCCGTAGTATTAAAACCGTCAGAAGAGACGCCATTTGCAGCGATTATTTTAGCAGAAATATTTGATAAAGCCGGCGTTCCAAAAGGAGTATTCAACTTAGTAAATGGTGATGGCCAAGGTGTTGGTAATCCACTAAGTGAACATCCAAAAGTAAGAATGATGTCATTTACTGGTTCTGGCCCTACAGGTGCTAGCATCATGAGAAAAGCAGCAGAAGATTTCAAAAAAGTGTCGCTAGAGTTAGGTGGTAAATCACCATATATTATCTTGGATGATGCTGATATTGACGGTGCAGCGAGTGCAGCTACTGGTAAAGTAGTAACCAATACAGGTCAAGTTTGTACAGCAGGCACAAGAACATTAGTACCAGAAAGTATTAAAGAAGAATTTTTAACAGCTGTAAAAGAAAAATTCAGCCAAGTTAAAGTAGGCGACCCACGTGCAGAAGGTACGCAAGTTGGCCCGATTATTAGTAAAAAACAATTTGACCAAGTTCAATCATATATTGATAAAGGTGTAGAAGAAGGCGCAGAATTATTCTATGGTGGCCCTGGTAAACCTGAAGGGTTGGATAAAGGATATTTCGCACGTCCAACGATCTTTAATAACGTGGATAATGATATGACAATTGCGCGAGAAGAAATTTTTGGACCTGTAATGTCAATTATCACTTATAATGATGTGGACGAAGCCATCAAAATCGCAAATGATACAGAATATGGGCTAGCATCATACGTATATGGTAAAGATAAAGACACATTACACAAGGTAGCGCGTTCGATTGAAGCAGGTACAGTTGAAATTAACGAAGCTGGACGTAAACCAGACTTACCATTCGGCGGTTATAAACAATCAGGTTTAGGACGCGAATGGGGAGACTATGGTATAGAAGAGTTCTTAGAAGTTAAATCTATTGCTGGTTATTACAAAGCATAGTTTAATAAAATAAAGTTAAAATGTTTAAGTTAAAAGTCTAGTTTAAAGGGCAGCCAAACGATATAATTGGTTGCCCTTATTTTAATATTATGGAGCTTTGAACCATCATTTGACACATGGTATGGTTATGTACTGTTTTAACAGTGTGTTAGCTTCAGAGCTATTTTTATAAATTTCAAAAAGTGAAATACATTTTGTAATTAAATAAGAAATTTGCTATAGTAATAAAAGTAAGTAGCGTAGCTCTCTATGTTATTTAAAACTTTTTTATGAAATGGGTGCAAGATAATGCCTGATAAAGTACGGACATCACCTCAGTACGAATCGTTCCACGAGCTATACAAAAATTACACTACTAAAGATCTTACTCAAAAGGCAAAATCACTTAAATTAACAAATTATAGTAAATTAAATAAAAAAGAATTAGTTCTTGCTATTATGGAAGCCCAAATGGAAAAAGACGGAAACTATTATATGGAGGGTATCTTAGACGATATTCAACAAGATGGTTATGGTTTTTTAAGAACTGTCAATTATTCAAAGGGTGAAAAAGATATTTATATATCAGCTAGTCAAATACGTCGCTTTGAAATTAAACGTGGCGATAAAGTTACTGGTAAAGTCAGAAAACCTAAGGATAATGAGAAATATTATGGTTTACTGCAAGTTGATTTTGTCAATGATGAGAATGCAGAGGAAGTTAAAAAAAGACCACATTTCCAAGCGTTAACACCATTATATCCAGAAGAGCGTATCAAGTTAGAAACAACAAAAACAAATTATTCTACGCGTATAATGGATTTGATTACGCCTATTGGTTTGGGACAACGTGGTTTGATTGTTGCACCTCCAAAAGCGGGGAAAACGTCATTACTAAAAGAAATTGCTAATGCTGTAGCAACAAATAAACCTGATGCAGAACTGTTTGTATTACTTGTAGGTGAACGACCAGAAGAGGTAACAGATATAGAACGTTCTGTTGAATCAGCAGAAGTTGTGCATTCAACATTTGATGAACCGCCACAACATCATGTTAAAGTAGCGGAATTATTATTAGAGCGTGCAAAACGTTTAGTAGAAATTGGTAAAGACGTCATTATTTTGATGGATTCTATTACTAGACTTGCACGTGCATATAATTTAGTTATGCCACCAAGCGGGCGTACGTTATCCGGTGGTTTGGATCCAGCTTCATTGCATAAACCGAAAGCTTTTTTTGGTGCTGCAAGAAATATTGAAGCTGGCGGAAGTATGACTATATTAGCCACAGCATTAGTAGATACTGGTTCGCGTATGGATGACATGATATATGAAGAATTTAAAGGGACAGGTAACATGGAATTACACCTTGACCGTAAATTAGCTGAACGTCGTGTCTTTCCAGCTATTGATATCGGTAGAAGTTCAACTCGTAAGGAAGAGTTGCTAATTTCACCAAAAGATCTAGAATCGCTTTGGCAGCTACGTAATATGTTTACTGATTCAATTGATTTTACTGAAAGATTTGTAAGAAAGCTAAAACGAACAAAAACAAATCAAGAATTTTTCGAACAGTTACAAGAAGCGGCTAAAGAAAGTACTAAAACTGGTAAACCAATTATTTAATGTGAGTTATGGTTTAAATATATGATTTAGGGTTGCGTTTTAGTTTTATAGCAATTATAATTATCAAGTATTGGGTAAAAACTCACAAAAAACTCTGTTCCAGATGGTTCAGGGCAAAGGAGCTGAAAAATATGCAACAAAATATTCATCCTGAATACCACAAAGTTATCTTTTTAGATACAACTACTGATTTTAAATTTTTAAGTGGTTCAACACAATCTTCATCTGAAACTATGGAATGGGAAGATGGAAATGAATACCCAGTTATTCGTTTAGATATTTCGTCTGATTCACATCCATTCTACACAGGACGTCAAAAATTCGCTGCTGCGGATGGACGTGTGGAACGTTTCAACAAGAAATTCGGATTCAAATCAAGCAACGAATAATTGTTGTAATAAGGCATTCTCATTTTATGAGAATGCTTTTTTATTTAATATAAGATATAGGCTATTTTAAAATTTTATGTGGCTAAGCGTTTAGAAATAAGATTACATACAAAATTACAAATATCTTGTGGGAAATTGATATTTTGAAAGAAAAAATATGATATAATAAATCGATTATGTTTTGAAAAAAGGTGGAACGCATAATGAATGAAACTTATCACTCCGGTTGGATTGAATGTATTACTGGAAGCATGTTTAGTGGTAAATCTGAAGAATTAATCCGTCGTTTGAGACGTGGGTTGTATGCTAAGCAAAAAGTAGTTGTATTTAAGCCAGCAATAGATGACCGCTATCATAAAGATAAGATTGTGTCTCATAATGGTAATGCAATTGAAGCTATTAATATTTCAACTGCAGCTGAAATTTACAAACACGATTTATCAAATTTTGATATTATAGCAATAGATGAAGTTCAGTTTTTCGAAAATAATATAGTTCATATTGTTGAAGCATTAGCTGCAAAAGGACATAGAGTTATTACTGCAGGTTTGGATATGGATTTTAGAGGTGAACCATTTGAACCTATACCGTATTTATTAGCAGTAAGTGAAGAAGTGACAAAACTACAAGCTGTTTGTGCTGTTTGTGGCTCATCTTCCAGCCGTACACAACGGTTAATTGACGGTAATCCAGCAAAAATAGATGACCCAGTGATATTAGTTGGTGCAAATGAAAGTTATGAGCCAAGATGCAGAGCACACCATATTGTTGCTCCAAGTGATAATGAGAAGGAGGAAATGTAGTGTTTGATCAATTAGATATTGTAGAAGAAAGATATGAACAATTAAATGAATTGTTAAGCGACCCTGAAGTCGTGAATAACCCTGACAACTTACGAAAGTATTCAAAAGAACAAGCTGATTTACAAAAAACTGTTGAAGTTTACCGTGAATACAAACAAACTAAAGAAGATGAAAATGAAATCGATGAAATGTTAAGAGAAACAAAAGACGAAGAAGAAGTTGAAATGCTTAAAAGTGAAAAACAAGTGCTTACTCAAAAAATACCGAAACTTGAAGAAGAATTGAAATTCTTGTTAATTCCCAAAGACCCTAACGACGAAAAAGACGTAATTGTTGAAATTCGTGCCGCAGCAGGTGGAGATGAAGCTGCTATATTTGCTGGTGATTTGTTTAGAATGTATTCTAGATACGCTGAAGCATATAGTTTCAAAACTGATATAGTTGAGGCTGCTGAAAGTGATCACGGCGGCTATAAAGAAATTAGTTTCTCTGTTTCAGGTACAGGGGCCTATAGTAAATTAAAATATGAAAATGGCGCCCATCGTGTCCAACGTGTGCCAGCGACAGAATCAGGTGGCCGTATCCATACATCTACAGCGACGGTAGCAGTATTACCAGAAGTAGAAGATGTTGAAATAGAAATTCGCAATGAAGATATTAAAATAGATACGTACCGTTCAAGCGGTGCGGGTGGACAGCACGTTAATACGACTGATTCAGCTGTACGTATCACCCATCTTCCAACCGGAGTAATTGCTACTTCATCAGAAAAATCACAAATCCAAAACCGTGAAAAAGCGATGAAAGTGTTGAAAGCACGTTTATTTGATATGAAATTGCAAGAAGAACAACAAAAATACGCAGCGCAACGTAAGTCAGCAGTAGGTTCTGGAGACCGTTCAGAAAGAATTAGAACATATAATTATCCGCAAAGTCGTGTAACTGATCATCGTATTGGGTTAACATTACAGAAGTTAGAACAAGTAATGGAAGGTAAATTAGATGAAATTATTGATGCATTAACTTTAGCAGAACAAACAGATAAATTGAAAGAACTGAATGATGGTGAACTATAGAGATAGATTAAAAAAAGCTCAAGCTAAATGTGTTGAAAAAGGCATCGAACCAACACGACCTGAGTGGTTAATGCTTGACTTGTTTCAGTGGCAGAAGTCAGATTACTTAATGCATTCTAATGATGAAATGACTAAAGCTCATCAAATATTATTTGATAATGCAGAAAGCAGAATGCTAGATGGTGAACCTATACAATATATCGTTGGAACGCAATCTTTTTATGGTGAAATATTCAAAGTAAGCGAACATTGCTTAATCCCACGTCCAGAAACAGAAGAAGTATTGCTACATTTCTATAAGTCAGTGCATTCTGGTGACAAAGTTGTAGACATTGGTACAGGCAGTGGCAATATTCCTATTGTACTTAAGAAATTAAATAGTAATCTGGAAGTCTTAGCTACAGATTTATATGAAGCTACACTCTCTGTAGCTAAGGAAAATGCTGATGCTCATGGAGTAGATATTGCATTTTTACAGGGTGATGCTTTAGCACCATTAATTGAGCGAAATATTAAAGTCAATGGTTTAATCTCAAACCCGCCTTATATAGACAATAGTGAAGCGGATCTAATGGATGATACAGTTCTAAATTACGAACCGTATACTGCGCTATTTGCTAAAGACAATGGTTATCAAGTATATGATACGATTTTACGCCAATTACCAGAGGTATTGTTACCAGGCGCTGCTGTAGTTTTTGAAATTGGTTATAAACAGGGCCCTACTTTAAAAAGAAAAATCGAAGAAAAATACCCAACAGTAGATGTTCAAATAATCAAAGACATTAATAATAATGATAGAATGATTTCTTTCAAATGGTAACTTTAAGAAGTTATGTGCTGAACATGATATGTCATGAAGGTGCATAACTTCTTATTTTGTTTTAAAATTAGCATTAAGATGAAAGGGTGTGTATAAATGAATACAAAAATATGGAACTTACAGCAGGATATTACACAAGAAGATAACACCTATATATATAATGAGATAAAAAATATTTTTGAAAATGGTGGGCTTGTCGCTATTCCGACTGAAACGGTCTATGGTTTAGGCGGCGATGCTAGAAATGAAGCAGCTATAAAAAAAATATATTCTGCTAAAGGTAGACCTTCAGATAATCCTCTGATCGTACATATTCACGATATAAAACAATTAGAATGTTTCACACAGCATATCACCCAAGAAGTGAAGACATTAATGCAACGCTTTTGGCCAGGCCCAATTTCATTTATTTTACCGTTGAAAAAGGGATATTTATGTGAAAGTGTCAGTGGTGGTTTATCATCGATAGCTGTTAGAATGCCGAGTCATCCAGTAGGCAGAAAAGTACTGAAATTTGTAGATTTACCAATCGCTGCGCCTAGCGCTAATTTAAGTGGGAGACCGTCTCCTACTCAATTTGAACATGTGTATAATGATTTGAATCAACGTATTGATGGTATTATTGATGGTGATCAAAGTGAAGAGGGCCTTGAAAGCACGGTGTTGGACTGTACACAATATCCATTTAAAATTGCAAGACCTGGATCAATCACAAAGACAATGATTGAAAGTGTTTTACCAGATAGCATTTCATCAGTAGAGGATTTAAACCATGAAAAACCCATCGCACCAGGTATGAAGTATAAACATTATGCACCAGATACGCCAATTACAATTGTGCAATCTATTTATAAACGACCTTCTTCAGAGAAAAATTGGCAAGATACGGCATTTATATTTCCGAAAAACAAGCGTGACTTGGTACCGAAAGAAGCAATATTTATGCCTTTATGTGAAAATGAGAAAGATATAAAAGGAGCAAATCGTCACTTATACCAGGTTTTGCATGATATAGATCAAAACAACCATATTAATCATGCTTATATATTTGGTTTTGAAAATAATGATGATACGACCGCTATAATGAATAGAATGTTAAAAGCTGCAAACTATACAGTTGTTAAAGGGGAAGAACTATGAAAATCGTTTTTGTTTGTACAGGAAATACTTGTAGAAGTCCGATGGCTGAAAGTATTGCAAGAGCTAAGATGCCTAACTTAGATATTGTGTCACGTGGTTTATTTGCATTAGACGGCGCCCCTGTATCACAGCATACTTTATCTATATTAGAAGAAAATCAATTACCTTTTCCAGAAAATGCAAAAGCCTTTACTGAAGATGATATAAACGCAGACTTAATTTTAACTATGTCTGCATCACACCGAGACACAATCAAACGTATGTATGGCAGTGAAGCACACGTGTTCACAATCAATGAATATGCATCAAATAGCGGTGATGTGTCTGATCCATTTGGAGGCAACAAATTAGAATATCTTAAAATTTTCAATGAATTAAACCCATTGATTGATAAAATAAAAATTAAAATATTAAAGTAATAAATATGTGAAATTAGTATGAGTAACTTACTAAATACGTTATAATAATAACGTGTAGCAAATTTGCTATCAATTAAATTTGTATGTATTGAACTTTTGTATATTGGCTTACTTTTTTAATCAAAAGAAAAGGGGTGTTAATATGGAGGATTTAAAAGCATTATTAAGTGAATTAAAATCTAAATCTTTCTTTAAAGCAAATGAGCTTTGTATTATAGGATGTTCTACATCTGAAGTGATTGGTGAACGCATCGGTAGTGTTGGATCTATGGAAGTAGCGAAAGACATATATGACGCATTAAAAGAAATCGAATCTGAAACAGGGGTTTCCTTTGTATTTCAAGGCTGCGAACATATAAATAGAGCGATAACTATAGAACGAGCGAAGTTCAACCCTTTAACGATGGAAGAAGTAACCGTTGTACCTGATGTTCACGCTGGAGGCAGTTTAGCAACTTATGCATATCAGCATATGGATAATCCGATGGTAGTAGAAGCAATCACTGTTTCTAAAGGGATAGATATTGGCCAAACACTCATCGGTATGCATATCCAACATGTCGCAATTCCGGAGCGTACAAGTATTAAACAAATTGGTGAAGCAATTGTTACAATCGCTTCTTCAAGACCTAAAAAAATTGGTGGCGAAAGAGCAAAATATAACTAATACAGAAACGAGGGGTTTACTAATGTCATTTATTGAAAAGCAAGATAAAGAAATATATGAAGTAATTCAAAATGAGTTTAACCGTCAAAATAATAATATAGAGTTAATCGCTTCTGAAAATTTTGTATCAGAAGCAGTGATGGAAGCTCAAGGCTCAGTATTAACAAATAAGTATGCTGAAGGCTATCCTAACAGAAGATATTATGGTGGTTGTGAATTTGTTGATGTGTCTGAAACATTAGCTATCGAACGAGCTAAACAATTATTTGGTGCTGAACATGTCAATGTCCAACCACACTCTGGTTCTCAAGCAAATATGGCTGTTTATCTCGTAGCATTAGAACATGGTGATACTGTATTAGGTATGAATTTAAGTCATGGTGGCCACTTAACGCATGGCGCACCAGTAAATTTTAGTGGACAATTTTACAACTTTGTTGAATATGGTGTCGATAAAGATAGCGAACAAATAGACTACGATGAAGTTTTAAAAGTGGCTAAAGAACATCAACCTAAATTGATTGTTGCTGGCGCATCTGCATACTCAAAAACGATTGATTTCAAACGTTTTAGAGAAATAGCTGATGAAGTCGGAGCTAAATTGATGGTAGATATGGCACATATCGCTGGATTAGTAGCTGTTGGTTTACATCCAAGCCCTGTAGCATACGCTGATTTTGTAACTACAACAACGCATAAAACATTGCGCGGCCCTCGTGGTGGAATGATTTTATGTAAAGAAGAATACAAAAAGCAAATTGATAAAACCATTTTCCCTGGTATTCAAGGTGGACCTTTAGAGCATGTTATTGCTGCAAAAGCAGTAGCATTTGGTGAGGCTTTGCAAGACGATTTCAAAACTTACCAACAACAAGTTGTAAAAAACGCTAAAGTATTAGCTGACACTTTAAGCCAAGAAGGATTTAGAGTCGTATCAGGTGGTACCGATAATCATCTAGTATGTGTAGATGTAAAAGGATCTGTAAATATAACAGGTAAAGTAGCAGAAGAAACACTTGATGCAATTGGCATAACTTGTAATAAAAATACAATTCCATTTGATCAGGAAAAACCTTTTGTAACTAGTGGTTTACGCCTTGGTACTCCAGCGGCGACTACGCGAGGTTTTGACGAACAAGCATTTGAAGAAGTAGCGAAAATCATTAGTTTAGTATTAAAAGATCCTGAAAATGAAACAACATTAAAAGAAGGACAAGAAAGAGTTAAAGCATTAACTACTAAACATCCTTTATACAATTAAATTGGAGGAAGTAATTATGAGCAACGTACATGTTTTTGATCACCCACTTATTCAACATAAATTAAGTTACATCCGAGATGTACATACAGGTACAAAGGAGTTTAGAGAGCTTGTAGATGAAGTCGGTATGCTAATGGCTTATGAAGTGACTAGAAATTTAGAATTACAGGATGTAGAAATTGAAACACCAGTAACTAAAATGATTGCTCAAAGACTAACTGGAAAAAAATTGGCATTTATTCCAATTCTTAGAGCAGGGTTAGGTATGACTCAAGGCATCTTGAATTTAGTGCCAGCGGCTAGAATAGGCCATGTTGGTTTATATAGAGACCCAGAGACTTTAGAAGCGGTTGAATACTTTGTGAAATTGCCACAAGATATTGAAGAAAGAGAGATTGTTGTGGTTGATCCAATGCTAGCTACAGGCGCATCTGCCATCGAAGCGATTAATTCCCTTAAAAAACGTGGCGCTAGACATATTCGATTTATGTGTCTTATTGCAGCACCAGAGGGTGTAGAAAAATTACAAGAAGCACATGAAGATGTAGATATTTATATTGCGGCATTAGACGAAAAATTAGATGACCATGCTTATATTACACCTGGTTTAGGTGATGCTGGCGACCGTTTATTCGGTACAAAATAGTTTGGCCCAGGAGTGGAGTAATATGAAAAAAATTATGACTGTCTTTGGGACGCGTCCTGAAGCGATAAAAATGGCGCCTCTTGTTTTAGAATTAGAGAATGATGTCGAATTAGAGCCAATCGTGGTTGTAACGGCACAACATAGAGAAATGTTAGATTCTGTTTTGACTAGCTTTAATATAACCCCTAATTATGATCTAAACATTATGAAGCAAGGTCAATCATTATCAGAAATCACTTCCCGTATACTCATTCGATTAGAGGGAGTCATTAAAGAAGAACAACCAGATATGATACTTGTTCATGGTGATACGATGAGCACATTCGCTGGAAGTTTAGCAGCATTATATAATCAAGTACCAATAGGCCATGTTGAAGCAGGCTTACGTACTTGGGATAAATATGCTCCATTTCCTGAAGAAATGAATAGACAAATGGTAGGAGTAATGGCTGATTTGAACTTTGCTCCTACTAATAATGCTGCAAAAAATTTAATTTCTGAAAATAAGCCAAAGGATGCTATTGTAGTAACAGGGAACACAGCTATTGATGCTATGAAAACAACAATTCACAAAGATTATCATTCAGAAATAATTGATAAGCATAAAGATAAACGTATTATCTTATTGACAGCGCATAGGCGAGAAAATATTGGAGCGCCTATGTCTCATATTTTTAAGGCAGTACGAGCTATTGTCGATACTTATGATGATGTTGTTGTTGTTTACCCAGTACATAAAAATCCTAAAGTACGAGCCATTGCAGATTATTATTTATCTAATCATGCTCGTATCGAACTGGTAGAACCGTTAGAGGTGGTAGACTTCCATAATTTTGCCCACCAATCTTATCTAATTTTAACGGATTCTGGTGGTGTTCAAGAAGAAGCACCTTCATTAGGTAAACCAGTGCTTGTATTAAGGGATGTAACAGAAAGGCCTGAAGGTGTCGAAGCGGGGACACTTAAAATTGTAGGTACAAACGAAAACAACATATTCGAAGCAACAAAAGCTTTATTAGACAACAAAAATTTGTATAAGACAATGAGCACAGCACGAAATCCGTATGGCGATGGCAACGCAGCCAACAGAATTTGTCAAAATATTAAGTATTTTTTTGGACTAATTGATAAAAAACCTTCATCTTTCAAATAATAATAGTTTAATGTGTCATTTTTGTGACATTTGTGTAAAAAATTGAATTACAATTTGAATAGAATTGACACGTTAACTACCCTATATTATTATTAAAATTGTATGATTGGAATGGTTTTCATATACGAAAGATAAGGTGAAACGAGGCACTGAAATGAAACGTTTCAACATCATTTTTAACCAGTACATTCAATACTATTTATACAGTATCATTGTGCTAGTTATTGTGTTTATTTTCACATACTCTGAGTTTATATTAGGTCTTTTAATAGGTACAAGTGGATCACTATGCATTACTTTTACTTTTGAATATTATTTGGCGAGAGCAAAAGAAGAAGACAACATACATATTTCAACGGGCAACATATGGAGATATTTGATTGTGATTTTAGCTTGTACATTATGGTATTTTTATAAAGATTATATAAACGTGATTGGAGTAGTTGTTGGTTTAATGATTTCTTATGTTTTAATTGTTTTCAAACCATTTTTACACAAGAAATAAATTTTATAATGAAAGAGGTGAGAAGACATGGATCATAAAGACCCTCTAGTCAGTTGGAATGTATTCGGTTTAGACATCGTGTTTAATCTGTCATCAATCATGATGATGTTGATTACGGCGCTTATTGTTTTTGTCATAGCTATTATTTGTACACGGAACCTCAAGAAACGTCCAACAGGCAAACAAAATTTTATAGAGTGGGTTTTTGATTTCGTAAGAGGAATTATTGAAAGTAACATGGCATGGTCCAAAGGCGGTCAGTTCCATTTCCTAGCAGTTACTTTAATCTTTTTCATATTCGTTAGTAATATGGTTGGATTACCTTTTCAATTGGTTGCAGGTGATACGCTTTGGTGGAAATCACCAACAGCAGACCCAACCGTTACATTGACATTGTCAACGTTGATTATACTCTTAACACATTATTATGGCGTTAAGATGGTTGGTACTAAAGGTTATTTCCAAAACTATACTAAGCCAATTTTCCTATTACCGATTAATATTTTTGAAGAGTTTACTTCAACCTTAACATTGGGTCTACGTTTGTATGGAAATATTTTTGCGGGAGAATTATTACTTGGTTTATTAGCAAGTTTAGTGTTCAGTTTCCCAGCATGGGGTTGGGCAATCGGTTTACCTGGCCTAGTGATATGGCAAGGGTTCTCAATTTTCATTGGTACGATTCAGGCATATATTTTTGTAATGCTTTCAATGGTGTATATGTCACACAAAGTACAAAAAAGTCATTAAGTTAAAAAATTAAAAAAGAAATAATTAGGAGGATTTTTAAATGAATTTAATCGCAGCAGCAATCGCAATCGGGTTATCAGCACTTGGGGCAGGTATTGGTAATGGTCTTATCGTTTCTAGAACAGTAGAAGGTGTCGCTCGCCAACCAGAAGCACGTGGTCAATTAATGGGTATTATGTTCATCGGTATCGGTTTAGTTGAGGCGTTACCTATCATCGGTGTAGTTATCGCTTTCATGTCACTATAATTAAACTAGTATTTATGGCGAGGTCTTATCGGCTTTCGCCGTTCGTTTTTATCAAAATGTCTTATAACCATATCGTATGAAAGGAGTGTCTATGGAAGTGACTGCTACGACAAATATGTTCGTGCTTGGTGCAGCCAGTGGCGGTGGCGTTGGATGGGGGACCATCTTCGTTACACTTATAACGTTTATCGTTTTATTAACCTTATTGAAAAAATTTGCGTGGGGCCCACTTAAGGATGTAATGGACCAACGTGAACGCGATATTAATAAAGATATCGACGACGCTGAGCAAGCTAAATTAAATGCACAGAAATTAGAAGCACAAAATAAACAAACTTTAAAAGAAACCCAAGAAGAGGTTCATAAAATATTAGAAGAATCTAAGGTTCAAGCGCGTAAACAACATGAAGAAATCATTCATGAAGCTAACATCAGAGCAAATGGTATGATTGAAACTGCTCAAAATGAAATTAATAGTGAAAAAGAACGTGCACTTGCAGATATTAATAATCAAGTTTCTGAGCTTTCAGTACTGATTGCTTCAAAAGTACTTCAAAAAGAAATCTCAGAAAAAGATCAAAAAGAATTAGTTGAAAAGTACATTAAAGAGGCGGGCGATAAATAATGGCTAACGTAGCAAAAAAATATGCCAAAGCGTTATTTGATACTGCTAAGGAAAAAGAAATGCTCGATCTAATGTATGAAGAATTTTCAACAATTGACCAAGCAGTACAACCTGAATTAGAAAACTTAAAAGAATTAGATACTGACCCTCAACAAGATGTGACACAGCGCAATCGTTTTGTAGCTATCATTTTTGGGCAAGCTAATCAATATTTGCAAAATATGTTAATGGTTCTTGCGAGTAATCGCCATCTTGCATATATACACGAAATATTTATAGCTTTCGAAACATTGTTTAATCAGCATTATAATCAAGATTTTGCTGTTATTGAATCAGTTTATGAATTATCCGAGGATGAATTAACAAGTATTGATTCAATTATAAAGTCACGTACAAAACTTTCAAAATTAAAGATATCAAATGAAGTAAACCCAGATCTTATCGGAGGTATCCGTGTTAAGGTTGGTACAAAAGTGATGGATGCAAGTATTAAAAATGATCTTGCAAAACTTGAAAAGCAATTTATTAGAGTGAAATAAAAATCGGAGGAGTGACATAGATGGCCATTAAAGCTGAAGAAATCAGTGCTTTACTTCGCTCACAAATAGAAAATTATGAGTCAGAAATGGCTGTTACTGATGTAGGTACAGTTCTACAAATAGGTGATGGCATAGCTTTAATCCACGGATTAAATGATGTTATGGCTGGTGAGCTTATTGAATTTAATAACGGCGTTCTAGGTTTAGCACAAAACCTTGAAGAATCCAATGTTGGTGTAGTAATTTTAGGACCATACACGGATATCAAAGAAGGAGACGAAGTCAAACGTACTGGGCGTATTATGGAAGTCCCAGTTGGAGACGAATTACTTGGTCGTGTCGTTAATCCATTAGGGCAAGCTATTGATGGACAAGGGCCGCTCAATACTACGAAAACACGCCCTGTAGAGAAAAAAGCTACTGGCGTCATGGATCGTAAATCAGTTGATGAACCATTGCAAACTGGTATTAAAGCAATTGATGCGCTTGTACCTATTGGCCGTGGCCAGCGTGAATTGATTATCGGAGACCGTCAAACAGGTAAAACAACCGTTGCGATCGATACGATTTTAAATCAAAAAGATCAAGACACAATTTGTATATATGTTGCAATCGGACAAAAAGACTCAACAGTACGCGCAAATGTTGAAAAACTTCGTCAAGAAGGCGCACTTGATTATACAATTATTGTTTCAGCATCAGCAGCAGATCCAGCACCTATGCTCTACATCGCACCTTACTCTGGCGTAGCCATGGGTGAAGAGTTCATGTTTGCAGGTAAGGATGTTTTAATTGTTTATGACGATTTAACAAAACAAGCTGCAGCTTATCGTGAATTATCATTATTATTACGTAGACCTCCAGGCCGTGAAGCTTACCCTGGTGATGTGTTCTACTTACATAGTAGATTATTAGAAAGAGCAGCTAAATTAAATGATGATTTAGGTGGCGGTTCAATCACAGCGTTACCTATTATTGAAACACAAGCAGGAGATATCGCAGCGTATGTACCTACCAACGTAATTTCTATTACAGATGGACAAATATTCTTGCAATCTGACTTGTTCTTCTCTGGTGTTAGACCAGCGATTAATGCAGGTCAATCCGTATCTCGTGTTGGTGGCTCTGCGCAGATTAAAGCAATGAAAAAAGTCGCAGGTACTTTACGTTTAGATTTAGCGTCATATCGTGAATTAGAATCATTTGCACAATTCGGTTCTGATTTAGATGAATTTACTGCTAAAAAATTAGACCGCGGTAAAAGAACGGTTGAAATTCTAAAACAAGACAAAAACAAACCACTACCTGTAGAAAATCAAGTTTTAATTATTTATGCTTTAACCAAAGGTCATTTAGACGATATTCCAGTAGTTGATATTACACGTTTTGAAGATGAGTTAAATCAATGGGCTAAAACAAATGCTTCTGATTTATTAAATGAAATCAAAACATCCGGCGCTTTACCAAATGATGAATCATTTGAATCAGCTATTAATGAATTTAAGAAGAGTTTTAGTAAAACTGAAGAAGCATAATAGTTAATGTAGATAAAAGGTGGTGAGATAATGGCATCTCTTAAAGAAATTGATACACGAATAAAATCAACGAAAAAGATGAAACAGATTACAAAAGCAATGAACATGGTTTCCAGTTCAAAATTGCGTCGTGCTGAGCAGAATACAAATCAATTTAGACCATATATGGTGAAAATGCAAGATGCAATTACAGCAGTTGCTGGCGCAGATAAAAATTCACATCATCCAATGTTACGACAACGTGAAGTGAATAAAAGTGGTTATATAGTAATTACAAGTGACCAAGGGCTTGCAGGTGCTTATAATGCAAATGTATTAAAACACCTATTAAAAGATATTGAAAATAAACATAACAGCAGTGAAGAATACTCAATCTTAGTTTTGGGTCAATCAGGTGTTGATTTTCTAAAAAATAAAGGCTACGACATTCATGATTCCTTAACGGAAGTGCCTGACCAACCTTCATTTAAAGAAATTCAAGCGATCGCTAAAAAAGCTATAGACTTATATAGCGATGAAGCTGTGGATGAGGTAAAAATTTATTACAGCCATTTCGTAAGTGTATTAGAAAACACACCTTCGATGAAAACTGTACTTCCATTGTCTCCAGAAGATTCAAGTTTAGGGCATGGTCAAATGTCTTCGTATGAATTTGAACCAGACAAAGAAGCTATATTAAGCGTGATTTTACCTCAATATGTGGAAAGTTTAATATATGGAACGATTTTAGATGCAAAAGCAAGTGAACATGCAACACGTATGACGGCTATGAAAAATGCATCTGATAATGCGACGGATATTATTGATGATTTATCTATCGAATATAACAGAGCTAGACAAGCAGCAATCACGCAACAAATCACAGAAATTGTTGGTGGCGCAGTTGCACTTGAATAACGATTAAAGGAGGAAAATAGCATGGGATTAGGCCGTGTAACACAAGTTATGGGTCCAGTAATTGATGTTCGCTTTGAGCACAATGAAGTTCCAGAAATTAATAATGCCTTAGTTCTTGACGTAGAAAGAGACGAAGGTACTGTTCAATTAACGCTAGAAGTTGCATTACAACTTGGTGATGACGTTGTACGCACAATCGCAATGGATTCAACTGATGGTGTTAAACGTGGTACAGAAGTTAGAGATAACGGACGAAGTATTAGTGTTCCAGTTGGAGATGAAACTTTAGGTAGAGTATTTAATGTGTTGGGTGACACAATTGATTTAGAAGAAAATATCGAAGACTCAGTTCGTCGCGATCCAATTCATAGAGAAGCACCTGCATTTGATCAATTATCTACAAAAGTTGAAATATTAGAAACTGGTATTAAGGTTATTGACTTATTAGCGCCTTATATTAAAGGTGGTAAAGTCGGGTTATTTGGTGGTGCCGGTGTTGGTAAAACGGTATTAATCCAGGAGTTAATTAATAATATCGCTCAAGAACACGGTGGTATTTCAGTATTTGCTGGTGTAGGTGAACGTACACGTGAAGGTAATGACCTATACTATGAAATGAGTGATAGTGGTGTTATTAAAAAGACAGCTATGGTGTTTGGTCAAATGAATGAACCGCCTGGTGCACGTATGCGTGTAGCGCTTTCTGGTTTAACTATGGCTGAATATTTCCGTGATGAACAAGGACAAGATGTTCTATTGTTTATCGATAACATTTTCAGATTTACACAAGCTGGTTCAGAAGTTTCTGCGCTTTTAGGTCGTATGCCTTCAGCAGTAGGATATCAACCTACATTAGCTACTGAAATGGGTCAGTTACAAGAACGTATTACATCAACAACTAAAGGTTCTGTAACCTCTATTCAAGCAGTATTCGTACCTGCCGATGACTATACTGACCCAGCACCAGCTGCAGTTTTCGCACATTTGGATTCAACTACAAACTTAGAACGTAAGTTAACAGAAATGGGTATTTATCCTGCAGTAGACCCGTTAGCATCTACTTCAAGAGCACTTGACCCATCAATCGTTGGTCAAGAACATTATGAAATTGCACGTGATGTTCAATCTACGTTGCAAAAATATAGAGAATTACAAGATATCATTGCTATTTTAGGTATGGATGAATTGTCTGAAGAAGATAAACAAACTGTAGAACGTGCGCGTCGTATTCAGTTCTTCTTATCACAAAACTTCCACGTGGCTGAACAATTTACTGGCCAAAAAGGATCATATGTACCTGTACAAAAAACAGTAGAAGGCTTCAAAGCCATTTTAAATGGTGATTATGACCATATCCCAGAAGATGCATTCCGTCTTGTTGGCAGTATGGAAGAAGTAATTGAAAAAGCTAAAGATATGGGTGTTGAAGTTTAAAATTAGGAGGTATGGATAATGAATACATTAAGCCTAAATATTGTCACTCCTAATGGTTCTGTTTACGACCGAGAAGATGTCACTCTGGCAGTATTACAAACTACTGCTGGAGAAATCGGTGTCATGTATGGACATATTCCAACAGTTGCAGCACTTGAAATTGGCTATGCCAAAATTAATTTTGACGGTGGTTCAGAATATATTGCAGTGAGTGAAGGTTTTGTTGAAGTAAGACAAGATAAATTATCAATCATCGTTCAAACTGCAGAGCCTGCTAAGGAGATTGATGTAGCTAGAGCAGAGTTAGCAAAATCGAGAGCAGAGTCTCATTTGAATAGTGAAGAAGATAACAGTGACATAAATAGAGCCAAACGCGCATTAGATCGTGCTAATAACCGTCTTCGTGTCGCTGAATTACAATAATGCGTAAAGAAGTCCCTTTTAGGGCTTCTTTTTTTTGAGAACAAGTCAGAAATAATATCTCGGTTATAAATATACTATGTTCAGTAGGTGGTTGTAATGAAACATTGCTGGATTTAAGTTTTTCAATATCGTAATAGCTAAATTAAAACTATAATTTCGTTTCGATTGCATTGTTACTAACCGTTTGAAAGATACATCATGATACGTAGTCAATTTACAAAATAACCATCATTATTTAATTACAATAGTTATGCATAAAACATATCCATAAAGGGAAAGTATCAGTTAATCAAACATTTATCATTTACAAGATGTTTATCTCATTCTTAAGTATCTTTTACTATGTCTTTCGTGTAAAATATATAAATAGTGTTTATCAAGGAGAATGACTTATGGAATATTTAGGGCAGTTTTCAATTGTACATCTCATATTACATTTGTTTTGTATTTGTATCGCTTATTGGGCGCTTAATGCAGTGAGATTAGAACAATTTTTTAAAAAAGGGTATCCGTTACAAGTTCAAATTTGTATGATATTTTTGGCAATATTAATCGGAACATCAGTAAGTAATTTTATTGTAGATTTGCTACAATTTTCTACACAAATAAAATATTTAGCACAATAATTCAAATAATTGTATATCATTGATGTTTATCGATATAATTTAGTAGTACGTTTGATTAAAATAATGGCAATTTATAAGTAGTTAAGTGGAGGATTTAAGATGGATAAGATAGAAATTAATGGTGGTAAAAAATTAATTGGTGAAGTTAAAGTTTCAGGAGCTAAAAATGCTGTGTTACCGGTATTAACAGCGTCACTATTAGCGTCGGAAGGCGTTAGTGAATTACAAAATGTACCAGCACTTAGTGACGTAGAAACAATTAATAACGTAATTTCAACATTAAATGCAGATGTTTCGTATGATAAAGATAAAGAAATCGTTACTGTAGATGCAACCAAACAATTAAATGAAGAAGCACCATATGAGTACGTGAGCAAGATGAGAGCAAGTATTCTTGTTATGGGGCCGTTGTTAGCTCGTTTAGGGCATGCCAAAGTTGCTTTGCCAGGTGGTTGTGCCATTGGTTCAAGACCAATTGAACAACATATCAAAGGCTTTGAAGAGCTAGGTGCAGAAATCCATATGGATGGTGGCTTTATTTATGCTAGTACAACTAACGGGTTAAAAGGCGCAACGATTCACTTAGATTTTCCTAGTGTGGGTGCAACGCAAAATATTATTATGGCTGCCTCTTTAGCTAAAGGTAAAACCGTATTAGAAAACGTAGCGCGCGAACCAGAAATTGTTGATTTAGCTAATTATATCAATGAAATGGGGGGGAATGTATTAGGCGCTGGTACTGATACAATTACGATTGAAGGTGTAGAGACTTTACGAGGGGTAACACATTCAATTATACCTGATAGAATTGAAGCAGGTACCTTACTTATTGCTGGTGCAATCACAAGAGGTAATGTGCTAGTTAATGGCGCGATTAAAGAGCATATGACTAGCTTAGTTTATAAACTTGAGGAAATGGGCGTTCATTTAGAGTACCTAGATGATGCAATCCGTGTCAGTGTAGAAAATTCATTGAAACCAGTTGATATTAAAACATTGCCACACCCAGGCTTCCCTACTGATATGCAGTCTCAAATGATGGCTTTATTACTAACTGCAGATGGCCATAAAGTAGTGACTGAAACAGTTTTTGAAAATAGATTTATGCACGTTGGAGAATTCAAACGAATGAATGCTAAAATTACTGTGGAAGGTAGAAGTGCTAAAATTGAAGGTAAAAGTGAACTTCAAGGTGCTCAAGTCAAAGCCACAGACTTACGTGCAGCAGCAGCACTTATTTTAGCAGGACTCGTAGCTGATGGGACAACGTACGTTACTGAGTTGAAACATTTAGATAGAGGATATGTTGATTTACATGGTAAATTAAAATCATTAGGTGCAGATATCAAAAGAACACAAGATTAACGATATAATACATTAACAGGATTAACATAATAGCAACAAAGTTGGAGGAAACAAAATATGGAAACAATTTTTGACTATAATCAAATTAAAGAGATTATTCCGCATAGACAACCATTCTTATTGATTGATCGAGTAGTAGAATATGAAGAAGGTCAACGATGTGTAGCAATTAAACAAGTTTCAGGTAATGAACCATTTTTCCAAGGGCATTTCCCAGAGTATGCTGTGATGCCTGGCGTATTAATCACTGAAGCTTTAGCTCAGACAGGAGCTGTTGCAATGTTAAATAGTGAAGCGAATAAAGGCAAACTTGCATTATTTGCTGGTATTGATAAATGCCGATTTAAAAAACAAGTAACACCTGGGGATACATTACGTTTAGAAGTTGAAATAACTAAACTTAGAGGTCCTATTGGCAAAGGCACTGCTAAAGCAACCGTAGATGGACAATTAGCTTGTAGCTGTGAGTTAACTTTTGCACTTCAAGATAAACAATAATGGCTAGAACATAAATTTATGTTTTCTAAAATAGTTCGTCCTCCTACCATAGTAAAGGTGACTAAAAACATACAAGAGCTAAAATATTTGTGTAAGAACTACCAATCTTCATAGAAATGAGCACACTTTAACTTTAGAAAATAGTAGTTCTTTAAATAAAAAGAGACCCAATCAGGCCTCTTTTTATAAGTATATTTTCATACTAGTCAGCTATCATCTATGTAATATTCGAGCCCGAGACGTAAACAACGTCTTGGGCTCGTTCATTTTTATTTATCTATTTTTTCATCTTTTAATCTTGGTTTAGATTGCATCATTCGGTTAAATGATTTTTTCAATGTGTCACCAGTTAAGCCTTCATCGATTAATTGTTCTAATAAACTTTCTGCATAAACTTGTCTTAAAGTATAGATATGACATTCACAAACCACAGAGATTGTATGATTTAACTGAATAATATTTTTGATAGTTGCATCAAACAATGCAGGATCGTTAGCAGGTCTAGTGATTACTACGCGTATATCTAATAATGTTTCATCTTCCATATATTTTTTCATAGTTTCATAATGATAATCTGAAATGACGATTTCAAGCAACCAGCCAGTGCCACTGTTTTCCTTATTGATAATGACACCATCTTCTAATTCGTATTCAGTAACACCACCATTCTCTGATACGATTTGAAATCGAACGGCTTTAAATGTTTTCATCGTCTCACATCCAATTAATTAATTTAAATTCTACAAAATATTTATTTATATAATCATTATAACGTAATTTTATGTTAGAAAGGTAAAAAAAGTAAAATTTAGTAGGTGATTACTTTTTGAAATATTTAAAATTGTATTTTGACGCGTATGGGTAAATTTTTTATGATTAGTTTATAAAGGAGGTGACGTATGATTAATAGCATTGTCATTGTAGGGCGACTAACAAAGGACCCTAAAATATATGAGAAGGAGGGGAATAAACGAGCCACATTTTGTGTAGCTGTATCTAGAAATTATAAGGATAAAAACCAAAATATTGTTTGTGATTATTTATTTTGTAAAGCTTTTGGAAAAATGGCTAATAATGTTGAAAAATATATCAGCCAAGGTTCACTTGTTGGTATAACAGGACAGATGCAATCACGTAAATTTGAAAAAGAAGGACAGATGCACTTTGTATCAGAGCTTTTTATTGAAACCATTCAATTCATGTCCCCACGTATTAAAAAGGAAGCAGAAGCATTTTTTGAACCACCGACTATAGAAACAAATGAACCATCTATAAGTGAATTCCATTTAGAAGAAAATGATATATATGAAATTGTATAAAATGCCATCCACACCTAACTCCCCTTTAATATAACCCATCAAATCTAATATACATTATATCCTACTATTAAATTATACTTCTATCAGGCTATTCCTTCTAACTTAATATTTATTTCGTTTAGATAGGAATAGCTTAATACATAATTTAGCCAATATTGATATCTAATATAACAGAATAATCAGACAAATTACAAGTTTATTACATTAGATAATTTTCCATATTAAGCAAAAGTACTTTCATAACAGTTTTTTAGAATAAAGTTAGACTATTATAACTTTGGATAAATGTAACTCGCATGTAAAGAAAGTATACACTTTTTTATTTGACTGTAACCTACTACTATTTTTTAGATGTTATAGTTGTAATTGCAAATTAATCATAACTAAAAATTATTTACCTTATAGGAGGAATTATTAACAATGAAAAAAACAGTATTAGCATCAACATTAGCAGTAGGTTTAGGCGTTACAGGATTCGCAGCAGGAAACTCAGCAGACGCAGCCGAACAAGGCGTTGACAAAGCACAATTAGCACAATTAGCACAATCTAATCCAGAACAATTAGATGCATCTCCAGTTCAAGAGGGTGCATATAACTATAACTTTAATCATAATGGCCAAAATTTCAATTTTGAATCAGATGGCCAAAATTGGTCATGGAGCTTTGGCGAAGGTTCTAGTTCAAGCGACGTTTCATCAGAACAATCTACTACTGAAGAACAACCACAACAAACTGAGCAAGCATCAACTGAACAACCAGCTCAACAAGCTGCGCCACAAACTGAACAAACACAACAACCAAAACAAGAAGCTACAACAAAAGCTTCAACTCAATCATCAAGCTCAAATGAAGCTTCAAGTGGTTCATCAGTAAACGTTAATTCACATTTACAAGCAATTGCACAACGTGAATCAGGCGGAGATCTTAAAGCTGTAAACCCATCATCAGGTGCAGCAGGTAAATATCAATTCTTACAAAGCACTTGGGACTCAGTAGCACCTGCAGAATATCAAGGTGTATCTCCAACAGAAGCTCCAGAGTCAGTACAAGATGCTGCAGCAGTTAAACTTTATAACGAAGTTGGCGCTTCACAATGGGTTACTGCATAATTTAAAATAATAACATTATTTAAGTAATAAGAAGAGGCTAGGTTAAAATACCCTAGTCTCTTCTTTTTTGCAATAAATGATTAAAATACCAATATATTTATATCTAAATCCTAAAGCGCCAGTTCTTACTCATGAACTTCAGCGTATGTATAACTACCTATAAAAATAATGACTTAACCTTATCGAGATATAGAATCTATTAAAAATAATATGCGATTTCATATTTGATTGAATTTGCAATGTGTGAGTTAATTTGTTATGTTTAAGAAACTATAAAGTATAAGACTACTAGGGGAGCCGTTAGGCTGAGATGAAATAGTTCAGACCCTTACAACCTGATTTGGTTAATACCAACGTAGGAAAGTAGTATTGTATTAATATTTTGGGAAAGTAACGCTGACCTATGTATTAATTAACTACATTCCTACGTGGGATGTAGTTTTTTTATTTAGGAGGGCTAAGTGTGTTATTTTCACAAGAATTAAAAGAAGCTTCAAAACCAATTATAAAGAAAATTTATAAAGATCCTTTTATACAAGACATGTTACATGGAACACTTTCTAGCGACGCAATCAAATTTTATTTAAGGGCAGATGCATCTTACTTAAAAGAATTTGCAAATATTTATGCATTATTGATACCTAAAATGAACCAATTAGAAGATGTTAAGTTCTTAGTAGAACAAATACAGTTTATAGTTGAAGGCGAAGTGGAAGCACATGAAATATTAGCAGAATATGTTCAAGAGAATTATAATGAAATCGTACAAGAAAAAGTATGGCCACCGAGTGGTGATCATTATATAAAGCATATGTATTTCAATGCTTATGCTAAAGAAAATGCAGCATATACAATTGCAGCTATGGCACCATGCCCTTATGTTTATCAAGTGATTGCTAAAGCGGCATTAAAAGATAATGGATTAAATCAAAATTCTATTTTAGCTAGATGGTTTGAATTTTATAGTAAAGAAATGGACGCACTTGTAAATGTGTTTGATAATTTAATGAACCAGTTAACCGAAAATATGTCTATTAAAGAAAAAAATGAAATTAAATCATGTTTCTTACAAAGTACGGTACACGAACGTAATTTCTTTAATATGTCTTATATTCAAGAAGATTGGTTATACGGAGGAGATTAATATGAATAAACCTAGCATCGCTTTAACGATTGCAGGAACTGACCCTACTGGCGGAGCAGGGGTTATGGCAGATTTGAAATCTTTTCATGCTTGTGGTGTATATGGTATGGCAGCCATTACGAGTATTGTTGCTCAAAATACAAAAGGTGTACAGCATATTCATAATATAGAAACACAGTGGTTAAAAGAACAACTAGAAAGCATATTTAATGACGAGTTACCACAAGCATTGAAAACAGGAATGATTGCATCAAAAGAAATGATGGAATTAATACAGCAATATTTAAAAAAATATTCTGATATCCCATACGTGATTGATCCCGTCATGTTAGCCAAAAGTGGGGATTCACTTATGGATGATGATGCTAAATCTAATTTGCAAAATATTTTATTACCTCATGCTACTGTTGCAACACCGAATTTGCCAGAAACGGAAGAAATTACTGGTATATCAATCAAGGATGAATCATCTATTTATCAAGCGGGCAACATTTTTATTAATGAGATAGGTAGTAAAGGCGTTGTGATTAAAGGCGGGCATTCAGAAGATAAGAATAAAGCAACAGATTATCTTTTTACAAAAGACAATGTATATACTTTTGAAGAGCCTAGGTATGAAACAAAGCACACGCACGGTACAGGATGTACTTTTTCAGCGGTTATTACAGCAGAGTTAGCTAAAGGGAAATCGATGTATGAAGCGGTCCGAAAAGCGAAAAAATTTATTTCATTAAGTATTAAATACACGCCCGAAATTGGACAAGGTAGAGGACCGGTAAATCATTTCGCATATATGAAGGAAGTTGGTTTAGATGATGAATAATTTAGAAAACCTGAGGCAACACAATCCACTTGTGATATGTTATACAAATGACGTAGTTAAAAACTTTACTGCAAATGGTTTGTTAAGTTTAGGTGCAAGTCCAGCAATGAGCGAGGCACCTGAAGAAGCGCATGAAATGTTGACAGCTGCCAAGGCGTTGTTGATTAATATTGGAACGTTAACTAAAGAGAGAGAAAAAGACATTTTAGAAATTGCAAAGACTGCAAACCAAGTAGGCACGCCTATTATATTTGACCCTGTTGCAGTAGGCGCTTCACAATATAGAAAGGACTTTTGTGCAAACTTTTTAAAAGAAATAAAAGTTGCAGTCATAAAAGGTAATGCCTCTGAAATATTAACATTGGTTAACAGTGATACAAAAATGAAAGGGACAGATAGTGACCAAAATTTAGATTCAGTGGCAATCGCAAATGAAGCTCAAAAACACTTCAAGACAACAATTATATTAACTGGAAAAGATGATGTGATTGTACAAAAAGGACGTATATTTAAATTATCTAATGGTTCCTCATTATTAGCAAAAATAACTGGCGCTGGTTGTTTATTAGGCGCAGTGGTAGCAAGTTTTGTTGATTCAGAACATCCATCGATAGATGCGCTCATAGAAGCTGTTTCTCTGTATAATATTGCTGCAGAAAAAGCGGAAGAAAGTGTACAAAATCGAGGGCCAGGTTCATTTGCAGTAGAACTTTTAAATGCATTATATAAAGTGTCATTTGAAGCGTATGAACAATACAGTAATATAGAAGAGGTGTAACCATGTTTGCAAAAGAACATTTGAAGCTATATTTTATATGTGGGAGTCAAGATATACCCCATGAGACTTCATTGACTGAAGTCGTTACCGAAGCTTTGAAATCAGGTATAACGATGTTTCAATTTAGAGAAAAAGGCGAAGGTTCCTTATCTGGAAGTGAAAAGATCACGCTTGCTGAAAAATTATTGAGTCTATGTAGAAGTTATCACGTGCCATTTATTGTAAATGATGACGTTGACTTAGCGAAAATGATAGATGCAGATGGTATCCATGTTGGTCAAAAAGATGAAAATATAGCAACATTCGATAAGGAGTTTGAAGATAAAATTATAGGGCTTAGTATAAGTGATTTAGAAGAATATCAATCATCTGATTTAACGAATGTTGATTATATAGGTGTTGGCCCAATGTATAATACTGGATCTAAATCAGATGCAAAAGCGCCAGTTGGGCCTGAAATGATTCAGAATTTGAGAACGAAACTTCAAGATTTTCCAATCGTTGCAATCGGCGGCATTAACACGGAAAATGCACAACTAGTGGTAAATAGCGGTGCAGACGGCATATCAGTGATTTCAGCAATAGCCAAAAGCCCAAACATTAAAGGAACTGTGCAACAATTTTTACAAACTGTTGAATAATGAAGAAAACTTTCTTTTTTTGTTTTCTACTTTCCTTTGAGTATGATAAAATAAATTCTATGTGAATATATCATTAGAGGTGGAAAAATGAAAAAGAAAGCGCTACTACCTTTATTATTAGGTGTAATGGTCTTTTTAGCAGGCTGTGACTATTCTAAACCTGAAAATAGAGATGGATTTTTCTTTAATACGTTTGTAGAACCAATGGATAAATTAATACATTGGTTAGGAACTAGTTTTAACAATGATTATGGTTTAGCAATAGTGGTACTTGTACTGGCAATTCGTATTGTATTATTGCCTTTCATGTTATCAAACTATAAAAATAGTCATATGATGCGAGAAAAAATGAAGGTTGCAAAACCGGATATTGATGCAGTTCAGGAAAAAGTTAAGCGTTCAAGAACGCAAGAAGAAAAAATGGCTGCAAATCAAGAAATGATGGAAGTATATAAAAAATACGATATGAACCCGATGAAGAGTATGTTAGGTTGTTTACCAATCTTAATTCAGATGCCAATCATCATGGGATTATTCTTTGTATTAAAATATCCGTCAAGCGGTGGCTTTACTGAACATCCTAATTTCCTATGGTTTAATTTAGCACAACCTGATATTTGGATAACGGTTATTGCTGGTATTTTATACTTCTTACAAGCCTTTGTTTCAAGTAAGAGTATGCCAAATGAACAACGTCAAATGGGTTATATGATGATGATTATCTCACCTATTATGATTGTTTGGATTTCTTTAAGTTCAGCTTCTGCATTAGGTCTTTATTGGTCAGTCAGTGCGGCATTCTTGATAGTACAAACGCAAGTAGCGAACATGTACTACTCAAATCTTGCTAAAAAAGAAGTTGCTCCAATGATTGAAGCAATGAAAAAAAACGATGCTGACAAGGCACCTAAAGGTAAGAACACGCAAGTGGTATCTAAGAAATCTAAAAAGAAATAACTGATGACAGCTTATTTTGAATAAAGAGAACCTGGTACATAATGCCAGATCATAAGAAAGAGCCCGAAAACAGCCTATGTTTCGGGCTCTTTTTGCATGCTATTATAAGAAACATATAACGAAGTAAATAATCAGTTAGTATTTAAAATACCACTCTTTAAAAAACGTTTGTACAAAATCTTGCATATAGTCGTGACGTTGTTGAGCTAAGTTCTTGGCAGTTTTTGTATGCATTAACGTTTTAAGTTTCAATAATTTTTCAAAAAAATGTTTAATGGCAGAAGGTGGCCAGTCATTATAATTTTGATTGATTTCTTGCATAATATTATGATCCTGATTTTCTACCCACATTGGTTCACCAAAATGGCCGGCAAATTGGAAGGTACGTGCGATGCCAATAGCTCCCATTGCGTCTAAGCGATCTGCGTCACGCACAATTTGGCCTTCAATGGATAATTTAGTGTTATTATTTGTTCCATTTTTATAACTCATATTTTCAATGATATGTAATATACTTTCTTGCAATGTTTGAGAGAGGTTCAAATCAGCAAAAAAATTTATTAAACGTGTTTTTGCTTCTTTTGGTTTTGCAATTTTTTCGTCAATTGTGTCGTGTAATATACTTGCTAATTGAATTGTCAATAAGTGTCCTGTTTGTTCGTTAGAAGCAATGTATTCAGCTAATTTTGTAACACGGTTAACGTGGGCAATGTCATGGCCAGAAACATCATCATAATGAAATGTTTCCATATATGAGTTGGCTTTATTAAGTATATCTTGTTCAAACATATTAAATTGTCCTCCATTTCAAAATAGGATAATCATGCTTATTTGGTACAAGCCAAAAGGAATCGTGGAAACTTAAAAAAGGAGCGGGGAAACCACATTTTTTAAAATGATTTCGCGTTGTCCCACTCTAATAATAATGACTTGAAAAAGCGTACAAAAGCTAGGGTGTACATTTAAATACTTCAAACGTTAAGATAGTTACATCAGTTTAGGTGTCGTGGGTTTAAACCTTGATCTAAATATCTTTTTTACTCCAATCGTCTATTAGACATATCTTACATAATTTAAGGAAGGTTTGAACACTACAGTATCCTTTACTTTATAAGATGGGAGATAATAGTCTGGAAACACCTTCTTTAAATTTAATCCATAGACTCCTTTGCTCATATAACGGTTTGGTGAGCCTGTACGACACATTTAAATCTTTTTCAAATGCCAATCTAAGTTCCTTTGCAATATAAGGATCGTAAATAAATGCATTTATTTCAAAATTTAATGTAAAACTACGGTGGTCCATATTTGTAGTTCCTACACTGGCCACTTCATCATCAATGACTAATGTTTTAGAATGTAAGAATCCATTATTATAATGAAAGATATTCACGCCTGCATCTAATAAAGAAGCTACATTGTTATATGTCGCCCAATAAACAAACGGATGATCAGGTTTGTTTGGTATCATAACATTAACATTTACACCACCTAATGCTGCGATTTTGATAGCATCAAGAAATGCCTGATCTGGTATAAAATAAGGAGATTGAATAAAAATTGAGTGCTTTGCAGACGCAATCATTTTTAGATAACCATATTTTATTTGTTCCCAAGTTTCATCAGGCCCGCTTGAAGCGATTTGAACACCCGTTGTGCCTCCTGAATCCACATCTGGGAAATAGCGTTCTTCATATTTTAAATTATCACGCGTAGATTGTGAGTTCCAATCAAGCATAAAGCGTAATTGTAAAGCGTTAACTGCATCTCCAACAATACGAAGGTGAGTATCACGCCAGTATCCAAATTTTTTCTTTAGCCCTAAATATTCATCTCCGACATTAAACCCACCTATATAACCAATATGCCCATCTATGACAACGATTTTTCTATGATTTCTATTATTCATTCTTAAATTAATCAGTGGTAATTTTGAAGGAAAGAATGCTTCTACAAGGCCGCCTTTTTTTCTGAAATTTTTAAAATCTTTGATTGATAAAGCTCTAGACCCCATATCATCATAGAGCATTTTAACTTCGACACCTTCATCAAGTTTATGTTCTAATGCAGTTAAGATACGTTTGCCTAATTTATCATTACGAAAAATATAGTATTGGATATGTATATAATCTTTTGCGTTATATATATCATCAATAAGTGAATCAAATTTTTCTTTACCATCTACAAAAATTGTTAGGTCATTATCAGTTGTTAAGAAAGCTGCATTATTATAAAGTAACATTTGAACCATATCTTTAAATTTCACTATTTGATGATTGCCTTTAGAAAAATCATCGTTTTTCAGGGCTTCTAGTTGTTCATTTACAATCATCTCTATGCCAACTTTATCTTCTTCATCTAAACTAAAAATATGTTCTCTTTGTATTTGACGACCGAATAATAGATAAACGACAAAGCCTAATATAGGTATGAGACCTAAAACTAATATCCATGCCCAAACAGAACCTGCAGAGCGTCTTTCCATAAAAATGATTGTAAATGCAAAGATCAGGTTTAATATAAATGCTCCAATAAGAATGACGTTAATAATGACGTTTGTATGGTTATACATTATAGCGAAGATATCTATCATATTAAACCTCCCGATTGGCTATTCAATTATTTAATAATTGGTAAATGTCTTACCATTGTAACATGGAATGCTGGTTTTATCACTTGACTAATACCTAGGAGGGGTATAATATATAATTGAATAAGAAGGAGGCGTTAAATCATGGCAGAAACGCAAAAAGCACACCATTCTGAACAAACTAAATCCAATTTAAAGTCTAGATTAAATCGTATCGAAGGCCAAGTAAAAGCAATCAACCGCATGATAGATGAAGATGTATACTGTGATGATGTACTCACACAAATTAGAGCGACAAGATCTGCTTTAAATAGCGTTGCAACAAAACTATTAGATCATCATATGAAGAGTTGTATCATGGACAAGGTCAATCAGGGCGAGCAGCAAGAGGCTATGGATGAACTGTTAGTTACTTTTCAAAAATTGATGAAAGATTAGATAAGGTGAGTATCATGAATTCACAAGCGATTTATATAAAAAACATAGAAAATGAAGCAAACAAAATTCAAATTGAAAGTCATTTGGCGCAACTTATAGGCGTATACAATGTTTCAGTTGATAAAGATTATAAGCGAGTGCTTATTGATTTTAAAACACCTGCAAATTTAAATAATTTAGAAAAAGAAATATATGATTTAGGTTTTGAAATTTTATACTAAGCAATTGTTATTATGCAATTATTTGTGACTTTATGCTTCATTAAAATGAATATCTTCGTTTGTATAGTTATAATTATATTTTTTCTAATTTTAAAACGGGGATCATTTTGAAGGTAAAACACACATTCACGACATTTCTTTTGGTTTTTGTGCAATACTCAATTTATGTTTAATATTAAAAATAATTGATTATGAAATTTATATAAGTTAAGTAATAAAAGAAAGCATTTTTTAATAAATATAAAGAAATTTTCAATAATGTGTAGTAATTCATAAATAAATGGGGTAAGATATAGTAGAAGCTAGAAGTTAGGGGTGATGATATGAGTAAGGATAACGAAAAGATTCAAAATGTAGTTAAACTATTATCATCATTAGGGGTAAACATAAAGAAAACTAAATCAAGATTAGAAGTCATGCATACTTTACCAACGACTGTGAAAGCCGCTAACGAATTGAAATAGTAAGTTACCAATATTGTGTTAGAGCGACAGCTCTAACTCAAAAGATCACATTAATTCATTTTACATGAGTTAATGTGATCTTTTTTTACATAACGCCTTTTAATCTATTGGCTCTTTGTCAAAGAGGACTGATACAATTTTTGAGATTAGGCAACCGTAGGTTGCTTAATCTCTTTTTTGATTGTAGAAGCATAAAGTCGTGAAGTTAGTAAGGCACGATTACGCAAATTATTATAATTTCTATATCCAAACGATATTCTTTTAATCAGTTTAATTTTATTATTGATACCTTCTATTGGACCATTGGTTATATTAGGGTATTTTAGTGTGTTATTAATAAAAGATTGATATTTTTTTAAAGTTTTCAAGATTATTTTTAATTTGAGACATACTTTGTTGGCATCTATTTCATCAAGGGTACTTATAAAATCTATTGAATTATTCATAGGCGCATAATCTCTCCTTAATTTATTTGGTCAGATATTTAAATTATAGAGATTTTTGCGCTTTTTTTGTACCAAAAAACAGGACTGATTTTTATATCAGTCCTGTTTAGTATAGAGCCAATCTATTTAGCTGATTATTTATTTTTAGTTTGAGCAGTGTAGTGTTTAGATTGGTGGTAATATATTGATAATATTACACCTACACCGCACATTAAACTCCATAATGAACTACCACCATAACTTATAAATGGTAACGGTATACCAGTTATTGGTAATAACTGTATCGTCATCCCAATATTTTCTAAAACGTGGAATAATATCATCGTAGTAAATCCAATTATAAACAATTTACTAAATGGTAAGTCGATTTTAGTTGCAAGTCTGACTAAATGGAAAATAAGTCCTAGGAAAATCAAAATTAAAATGACAGACCCAATAAACCCAAATTCTTCGCCTACAACCGAAAAAATAAAATCAGTGTGGTTTTCTGGAATGTAAACCTCACCTTGGTTGAATCCTTTTCCAAATAATTGTCCAGACCCAATCGCTTTAAGTGATTCAGTTAGATGAAAACCATCTCCACTACTATAAGTATATGGGTCAAGCCAAGAGTTTATACGACTCATTTGGTAGGATTGAATGCCAAAACTATTTTCTAAAATAGAAGGTTTGTATATAACTGATAACACGACACCAGAAGCTATCACGAGTGAGCCTATTAATATAGGTGCTAGTATTTTCCATGTTATACCACTTACAATCATGACACCAACAATAATCGCAAAAATGACAAGCGTTGTACCTAAATCATTTTGTAGTAAGATAAGTACCATTGGAATAAAGGCTATACCAATAATTTTAAAGAATAATTTGAAATCTGTTTCTAAAGATTTATTAAAAGTGAATTGGTTGTGTTTTGTAACAATTTTAGCTAATGCTAAAATGATAACTATTTTCATAAATTCAGAAGGCTGGACACTAATAGGGCCAAATGTGTACCAGCTTTTTGCACCGTTTATGATAGGTGTGATTGGCGTTTCTGGAATAACAAGTAATAAAAGTAATGAGACACATAGGATAATATAAAGTAAATATGTATATTTCATAAGTTTTTTAGGCGAAATTAACATGATTAAACATGCAATGATTGCTCCAAAAACATAATATAATATTTGACGTATACTAAAATTGGCGCTGTATTGGCCGCCCCCCATTGCAGAATTAATAAATGTAATACTTATTATAGCTAATAAAATGATGATGCCTACTAAAATCCAGTCTATTTTCCGGATCCAATGATTATTTTTTGATTGACGTGAAGTATTCATTTCTTACTCCTTTGAAAAACTATTATTTCTAATATATATAGTATATATAGATTTTACCGAACTTTATACTATTTTGCTAGAAGTAGGGTATATAAAATCAAAAATATAATTGTAAGGTTAATTAAAGTTATCACTTTAAATACTTGAAAATCTTCAATATACTAATTAAAAAAATAATCATTCTTCAACTACGTAACAAATGCAAAATATTTATAAATCGTGATATGATGTAGTTTAAGAATTCTATATGGAGGCTAAAATATGGCTAAAGAAAATGTTTGTATCGTTTATGGTGGGAAAAGTGCGGAACACGATGTTTCAATATTAACAGCACAAAATGTCTTGAATGCGATTGATAAAGATAAATATCAAGTAGACATCATTTACATAACAAATGACGGTGACTGGAAAAAGAAAGAAAATATCGTAAATCCTATAGATGACATAGATACATTACGATTAACAGATGTTAATGCTGGAGAAATATCTCATTTATTAAGTACAGGTAGCTTAGGTGGTGCCTACAGTGCAATTTTCCCATTATTACATGGTCCAAATGGTGAGGATGGTACGATACAAGGTCTGTTTGAAGTATTAGATATACCGTATGTCGGCAATGGTGTATTAGCTGCTTCAAGTTCAATGGATAAACTTGTTATGAAACAATTATTCGCACATAGAGGGTTACCTCAGTTACCATATGTAAGCTTTTTAAGAAGTGAATATCAAAAATATGAACATAATATTTTAAAATTAGTGCACGACAAATTAGAATATCCAGTTTTTGTTAAACCTGCTAATCTAGGTTCAAGTGTAGGTATCAGTAAATGTAATAATGAAGAAGCGTTGAAAACTGGTATTGAAGAAGCATTTCAATTTGACCGTAAATTAGTAATTGAACAAGGTATTAATGCTCGAGAAATCGAAGTAGCTGTACTAGGTAACGATTATCCAGAAACGACTTGGCCTGGAGAAGTCGTTAAAGACGTGGCATTTTATGACTATAAAGCGAAATACAAAGATGGAAAAATTAGACTAGATATTCCTGCAGACTTAGATGATGAAGTGAAAATGACTTTGAGAAATATGGCTGTGGAAGCTTTTAAAGCAACAGATTGCTCTGGTTTATTACGCGCAGATTTCTTTGTAACGGATGATAATCAAATTTTTATAAATGAAACAAATGCTATGCCAGGTTTTACTGCTTATAGTATGTACCCAAGCTTATGGGAAAATATGGGAGTAAGTTATGCCGAATTAATTAGTAGATTAATTGAACTAGCAAAAGAAAAACACGAAGATAAAAAGAAAAATAAATACAAAATTGATTGAGGCGATTAATTCATGATTGAAGTAACTTTAGAACAAATCAAAGAATGGATTCCATGTGAAATTGATAATGACTATTTAGATTACACAATTAAAGGTGTTTCTATAGATTCGAGAAAAATCGAGGCGCAAAACTTATTTATTCCATTTAAAGGAGAACACGTGGATGGCCATAAATATGTTGTTCAAGCATTAAAAGATGGCGCAGGGGCAGCATTTTATCAAAAAGCCAATGCAATGGATCGTGAAATTTCTGGTCCTATCATTTGGGTAGATGACACACTGGAAGCATTACAGAAATTAGCAAAAGCGTATTTAGCCTTTGTTAAACCTTATGTGGTTGCGGTGACTGGTTCTAATGGTAAAACAACAACGAAAGACATGATTGAAAGTGTATTAAAACCTCAATTTAAAGTGAAAAAGACGCAAGGTAATTATAACAACGAAATTGGTATGCCACTCACAATTTTGCAATTAGACCAAGATACAGAAATCTCTATATTGGAAATGGGGATGTCAGGTTTTCATGAAATTGAAGCTTTAAGTCGATTGGCAAGTCCAGACATTGCTGTAATAACTAATATTGGTGAATCACATATGCAAGACTTGGGTTCAAGAGGAGGTATAGCAAAAGCTAAATCTGAAATTACGATAGGGCTCAAATCTCAAGGGCTATTTATTTACGATGGCGACGAGCCTTTGTTAAAGCCTCACGTAAGTCAATTAATGAACTTAGATTTATTAAGTATAGGTAAAGCAGCAACGAATGATCTAGTATGTTGTATTGAAAAAACAGATAATACAGGCATTATTTTTAATATCAATCATGAGGAACAATATGAATTACCGATTTTAGGCGAACACAATATGAAAAATGCAACTATAGCTATCGCTGTTGGTAAAAGATTGAATTTGAATTATGAAACTATATTTAAAAATTTACAACAAGTTCAACTCACAGGTATGAGAATGGAGCAACATCATACAAATGAGGAGAGATTGGTTATAAATGATGCGTATAATGCAAGTCCAACTAGTATGAAAGCTGCTATCGATACTCTCAGCAGTATGGAAGGAAGAAAAATTCTCGTGCTCGGTGATGTGCTGGAACTAGGGCCTAATAGTCAATTAATGCATGAATCGGTTGGTAATTTCTTAGATAATAAACAAATTGATGCATTATTTACTTATGGAAGAGAAGCGCGTCATATTCATCATACTGGCCAAGCATTCGTAAATTATGCAGCGCACACTACTGATAAATCAGAATTGATTGACTCACTAAAATCATATATAGAACCCCAAGACAAGATTTTAATTAAAGGTTCACGGGGTATGCAATTAGAAGAAGTGGTAGAAGCGTTAATTTAACTTTCTTTATTAACATACGTTTTAAAATATAAACATTAACTTTATTATGGACACCGCGATTTATTTCACTTTTTTAAGTGTGAATTGTGGTGTTTTAATTATTTTTTAATTAATAAAAGGCACAAAGTTAAGTGTTATTTGTATTCATTAAGAAGTTTCTTGTAAATAAATATTCTAATAATTAACTATATAAACAAATTAACAATTTTTTTTCGAAAGATAAAATAAATACCAGAAAATAAAATTAAACGCTTACAACATATATATTACAGTGTTTTTTGAGCAGAATATGATTATAAATGTTAAGGGTTATGTTATTTTAACAAATTTGGTTTATTGCGATTATATACTTGAGGTGGTACTATAAAGAAGTTGAAGAAACTTAGATGAACATATATGTATAGAAATACAGATAAATAAAGGAGAATTATATTGCAAAATTTTAAAGAATTAGGGATCTCAGATAAAACGGTAGAAACCCTACAATCTATGGGGTTCGATGAAGCCACTCCTATACAAAAAGAGAGTATCCCTCTTGCCTTAGAAGGTAAGGATGTTCTTGGTCAAGCGCAAACAGGTACAGGAAAAACAGGCGCATTTGGTATTCCACTTATTGAAAAAGTGGCGAATCGAGAAGGGGTTCAATCATTAATCCTAGCACCAACAAGAGAGTTAGCTATGCAAGTAGCTGAATCGCTTAGAGCTTTTGCTAATGGACAAAATGTGCAAGTAGTAACTGTATTTGGTGGTATGCCAATAGATCGCCAAATCAAATCACTTAAAAAAGGTCCCCAAATCGTTGTAGGAACACCTGGACGTGTAATTGATCATTTAAACCGTCGCACATTAAAAACAAATGATATTCATACGCTTATATTAGACGAAGCGGATGAAATGATGAATATGGGCTTTATTGATGACATGAAATTTATCATGGATAAAATCCCAGCTGAACAACGTCAAACAATGCTATTTTCAGCTACAATGCCTAAAGCAATTCAAACTTTAGTTCAACAATTTATGAAATCACCAGTCATTGTTAAAACAATGAATAATGAGATGTCAGATCCACAAATTGATGAATATTATACAATTGTGAAAGAACTTGAGAAATTTGATACCTTTACAAACTTCTTAGATGTACATCAACCAGAATTAGCCATTGTATTTGGTCGTACGAAACGTCGTGTTGATGAATTAACAAGTGCATTAATTTCAAAAGGCTATAAAGCTGAAGGTTTACACGGTGACATTACACAAGCTAAACGTTTAGAAGTATTAAAGAAATTTAAAAACGACCAATTAGATATATTAGTTGCAACTGATGTTGCAGCAAGAGGACTTGATATCTCTGGCGTGAGTCACGTTTATAACTTTGATATCCCTCAAGATACGGAAAGCTATACGCATAGAATTGGACGTACAGGTCGTGCTGGTAAAAAAGGTGTAGCGATTACTTTTGTTAACCCAATCGAAATGGATTATATCAGACAAATCGAACAAGCTAACAAACGACAAATGACAGCATTAAGACCCCCTCATCGTAAAGAAGTGCTTAAAGCACGTGAAAATGATATTAAAGGTAAGGTTCAAAAATGGATGTCTAGAGAGAACGAACCTAGATTACAACGTATTGCTACAGAATTAATTGAAGAATATAATGATGTAGATTTAGTTGCATCTTTACTACAAGAGCTTGTAGAATCAAATGATGAAGTTGATGTTCAACTTACATTTGAAAAACCATTATCTCGTAAAGGTCGCCAAAGTAAAGGCCCTAGACGTGGTGGCAACAACCACAAACGTGGAAATAAATTTGACAACAAAAACCGTCGTTCAAAAGGCGGATTCAACAATAAAAAGAAAAATGATAGATCAGCAGATAGAAATAACAAGAAATCAATGAAAGGTCGCACATTCGCAGACCACAAAAAATAATATACTTTATCATATATGAACGTTAGGTTTAGTCACTCCAATTTTTGGAGTGATTTTTTTTACGCGGAATAGGATGATTAAACGTCATTTTTAAATTATTATATACATCAAATAGCAATATAGTTTAAGTTGCAGACGAGACATACATTAATATTTCAATATTGAATATAATAATGGCATATTGATTGTAATAGAAAAGATGTGGGCCAAGTATTAAAGCCCTTCAGTCGACTTTATCATATTAAATCAACGCAATTTTTATTTTACGCTATTGAATCATTAATGTAGCAAATATAGTAGCTATGTTATAATGAATTGAAAATTCTAAGAAGGAGTGTAAGCATGACTAACGACCCACAATTTAGGCGTAGTCCCAAACAAGCCATTAGCTATTATTACATAGTAGAGGTTTTTGAATTAATTGTTAGTTTGGCTGTGATAGCGATGCTAATATTTTTATGGAATCATTATGAATGGTGGCACTTTTTGATTTATATATTTATTACTGCTATTGTATTTGATGTTTTATATGTAATTGTAAAACCATGGTTAAAATACCAATATACATTTTATAGGATGATGGACCATTATATTGAAATTAAGACAGGTTTCTTTTTTAAGAAGAATGATATTGTTAAGTTTGAACGTACGCAATTTTTAGAAAGAAAAAGTAATCCTCTGTTAAAAAGATTATTTCTAGACAAACTATCGTTAAAAACTGCAGGTCACACAGTTGATTTCCCGCTTCTCTTAACGACAGACGTTGAATCATTTGAAAGTAATATTTTAGAATTTTTACGTGGAGCTGATTATGATGTATAGTCCTCAAAAATTACATCCTATATCTTACATAACTGGAATAATAGAGGCGTTAAAACAAAATATCATTTTAATTATTATTTTCTTAGTATTTAATTTACGTAACTTTGACTTTTCTGATTACACTTCATATATATATCCTGGAATTGTTACTGTTTTGTTTTTAATATCTTTTATCCTTCAGATACTAAAGGTATACAATACAAGCTATTGGATAGAAAACGATCATTTTATTTTAGCTACTGGTATTTTCACTAAGGAAAGAAAGGAATTAAATATACGTAGAATTCAAACATTAGATACATCACAAGGGATTATTAATCAAATTGTAGGCGGGGTTAAATTGCAAATTAAAACTCCGAGTGATGGCATAGAATTAGATACAGTATCCAAAGCACAAAGTGAATTTATTCAACAAACGTTAAAAGAAAAACAACAAAGCCTTGCTCAAAATCCTGAAGTGAATATAACAGAATCATCATTTACAAATCAGGAAGAAGAGGAAACATTTGAAGACAAATCGCAATCTATAGATGTATATAAATTAACTTTCAAAGAATTGTTATTTATGGCATTAACGAGTGGCGTTATCGGTGTAGCTTTTGCAACGCTTTCACCGATATTTGTAGCGTTGAATGATATTATACCTTGGCACTTAATTACTGATACATTCTCTCAAGTTTTTCAAGCCACGTTTATGGTTGTATTAATAATTGTTGCGCTTGTTATCCTACTAAGTTATATTTTTGGGACAATTATCGAGATTATCAGAAATTTTAATTATACAGTGACACAGCAAGGTAATCAGTTAAATATCCAATATGGTTTGTTTAACGTCAAAAGTATTACTGTACCTACTGATAGGGTCCAAGCAGTCGTTGAGCGACAATCATTTCTAAGAAAATTATTCGGTTATACCTCAATACATTTTGTTATTACAAGTGATATGGGAAGTACGGATAAAGATGATGTAAGTCTTGGAGGTAATGTCATGATTCTGCCATTTATTAAAAGAGAAAAAGCTTTTAAAATTATTAGAAACCTTATTCCAAGTATGATGTTTGATAAACCTGAAATTGGTATGCCTTGGCGTGGGTGTCATAGATATTTTTGGAGAGAATCGCTCGTTCTAATCATTATGGCTGCAATCGCGACATATTATTGGTCTGCTTGGTCTTTTGCTATCGCTAGTTTCGTTATTATATTAATGATTTTACATAGCATTATTGTTATAAAATCATCAGGATTCAAATTAAATGGTGATGAAATGATTGTACGTAATGTAACTATGTTTGGCTTTAAAAATACGTATTTTAAACACGATAAATTATTAGGTATGCAAATTACAAAGAATCCATTTTTAAGTCGTAGTAACTTAGCAAATTTTAATTTTATAATTGCAAAAGCGGCTGGAAATGCAGAGATAGGATTGAAATATAGTGAAGATAAAAACGTGAAAGCATTAAAGAAATGGTATTTGAGGGGTGATATTGATGAATGATTATAATTATATGCATCCATCTGGAAAAACAGTCATACGACTTTCATCTTTAATTAGTGTAGCAGTTTTTATCATCATTTTAGCTATCGTTTCTGTTGTGAACCAAGTGTGGTTACATCTTATTAGTTCTAAAATGATGTTTTGGATATGGATAGTTGGAACAGTCATTATCTTAATTATTTTAATCACGGGGTGCCTCATCATACCTATCTATCGATATAAAATATTTAGATATAAGTTAGTTAATCAAGAAGTAACTGTTAGAAATGGTTTGTGGTTTATTAATGTTGTAAATATACCGTTATTTCGGATTCAAAATGTAGATACACATGAAGGTATTATAATGAGAAAATATAATTTAACGAGTTTGACTTTATCGACAGCTGGAGGTAATACTGAGATAAAGTTAATAGATAAAAACAAAGCATATGCGTTAAAACAAGCAATTAAAAATAGTAATAATTCTATGCAATAAAATCAATAACGGCATTTCCCTATAAATTAAAGTAACTTGGCATAGAAAGTTAGGAGTAGCTTATGATACATGGTGTCGGTGTAGACTTAATAGAAATCGATAGAATCAAAAAGATTTATCAAAGGCAAGACAAACTTATCGAACGGGTGCTATCTATAAATGAACAAAAGCGTTTTAACCAATTTAATAATGAAGCACGGAAAATAGAGTTTTTAGCTGGTAGATTCACTTGTAAGGAAGCTTTCAGTAAAGCGTTAGGGACTGGACTTGGTAAATCTATTGCGCTAAATGAAATAGATTGCTTTAATGACGAACGAGGCAAACCTTGTATCCATTATGACGGATTCAAAGTGCATGTAAGTATTTCTCATACAGAGCATTATGCCATGAGCCAGGTTATCATAGAAAAATAAAGTGAGTTTTTAATCAATGATTAGAATATAAAATTTGAATATTTTTTTAGAATTGTTATAAAATGAGTTTTATATATAATCGGCAAATTTATTTTTGAAATGGAGGTTCCATTTAATGTCTGATAAGTATTATAGATCAACTTATTTAAACGTAGATTTAAATGCAATCGTTGCAAATTTTCAAGTTTTTCAAAAATTACATCCTAGTAAAACCGTGATGCCAGTAGTTAAAGCAAACAGTTATGGTTTAGGGAGTTTGAAAATCGCACGTCATTTGATGAGTAATGGTGCGGATTTTTTTGCGGTCGCTACATTAGATGAAGCGATTGAATTAAGAATGCACGGGATAGATGCTAAAATATTAGTACTGGGTGTAATTCCTACATATACCATAAATAAAGCCATACAACACCGTGTAGCAATTACAGTGCCTTCAAAAGAATGGTTAATTAAAGCATTAGAAGAAATACCAGAAGATAATGAGAAGGTCTTGTGGTTACATGTCAAAATTGATACAGGCATGGGCAGGTTAGGTATTAAAGATGTAGTTGAATATAAAGAAATCATTGAGTTGATTAACAATTGTGACCATTTAGTGTTTGAGGGTGTGTTTACGCATTTCGCTTGCGCAGATGAACCAGGAGATTCTATGATTAAACAACAAACGCTATTTGAATCCATTGTAAACGAAGAAGAAAAGCCACAGTATATACATTCACAAAATTCAGCAGGTGCTTTAATGAAAGATAGCCAATTTTGTAATGCAGTAAGAATTGGTATATCACTATATGGCTATTATCCTTCACAATATGTAAAAGATAATGTAAAAGTACATTTGAAACCAAGCGCACAATGGATAAGCGAAATTGTGCAAACTAAAATTTTACAACCAGGAGAATCCGTTAGCTATGGTGGTATTTATACCGCAGATGAACCTACTAAAATAGGTATCATACCTGTTGGTTATGCTGATGGTTTCCCAAGAATCATGTCCGGTTTCCACGTAAATGTGAACGGGCAGCAATGTGAAATTATCGGAAAAGTATGTATGGATCAAATAATTATTAAAATTCCAGAAGAAATTCAAATGGGTGATAAAGTGATATTAATGGACCATCATCCGGATAGTCAACAATCTGTGGAAGCATTGGCACGTCAACAAAAAACAATTAATTATGAAGTGCTATGTCGCTTGAATAGAAGGTTGCCACGTATTTATTATGGAACGCAAGACCTAGAAATCCTTAATGAATTACTAAAATAGTATAGTCACTGTATTTAAAATTTGTTATTATATATCTAACAAGAAATCTCAATATATTCTATTTTAGTCACATGGAGGTCTTTATTCATGGCAAGTTTTAATCAAAACAGAAATCATAGTATTGAACAACTTTTAAAAGAAGGCTATTCACAAATGGCTGACTTGAATCTCTCCCTTGCGGCGGAAGCATTTCCATTTGAATGTGAAGCTTGCGATTGCAATGAAGTCTACATTAGCTCTAAGCATAACAATGAATGATGAGAAGAGGCGACGTTTATTTAGCTGATTTATCACCAGTACAGGGATCTGAACAAGGGGGAATAAGACCCGTAGTCATTATACAAAATGATACTGGTAATAAATATAGTCCTACCGTAATTGTAGCTGCAATTACTGGTAGGATTAATAAGGCTAAAATACCTACACATGTAGAAATAGAAAAAAGCAAGTATAAACTCGACAAAGACTCTGTTATTTTGTTAGAGCAAATACGTACTTTAGATAAAAACAGATTGAAAGAGAAATTAACATATTTATCTGATGAAAAAATGCAAGAGGTAAATAATGCTATAGATATTAGCTTAGGATTACATAATATTAGAAATCATAGAACATAATTCTTAAATAAACGTAATAAAATAGCGAGTTATAGACATCAATTCTCTATACATGCAACAAGCATTTAATTATAAGATTATTTGTACATAGAAAAGAGATAACAAATGATGCGTTTGTAATCACATATCTTTGAATAGGATGTTTAAGTTGAAAAGCTTTAGGTTATCCTAAAGCTTTTTTCGATATAAATAAATAATTCGAGGGTGTTTTACTTTAAATAGAAATTAAATTGTACAGCTTGTTTAACAATTTTAAACACATACATATAATAAAACATTTTTATGTTAAAACCGATGTATGCGATTTATATTTGCATTTTGAGGAGGAAATACCGAGTGAAAGAATTCAAAAATCAATATAAAGCGCTAATTGACGAAAGTTTACATGCAGTTAATGAAACAGATTTATTAAAAAAGTGCGAGAGCTTTACAGAAGAAGTAAAAAGAAAAGATTTACTGCCAGAAGATATTGTTGAAATTCATAAGAATTATGTCAAAGCGTTAGATTTAAATGATGAACAAATTTCTAAAACCTTTAATATACTTAAAGAAGTAGTCAAAGGGTTTGGATATAATTATAGGGACTATCAGCGACTTGTAGATCGATTGCAATATCATGATAAAGAGATTGACTTAGCATCTCGTTTACAGCAAACTATGCTTAAGACAGACATTCCTCAATTTGACAGTATACAGATCGGTGTAATCTCAGTAGCAGCACAAAAAGTAAGTGGTGATTATTTTAATTTAATAGATCATAGAGATGGCACGATGAGTTTCGCTGTTGCAGATGTCATAGGTAAAGGTATACCCGCTGCGTTAGCGATGAGTATGATTAAATTTGGAATGGACTCATATGGACATTCGCAATTACCAAGTGATGGACTTAAGCGGCTAAATCGTGTAGTTGAAAAAAACGTAAACCAAAATATGTTTGTGACGATGTTTTATGGTTTATATGAAGAATTAAATCATCTCTTATATTGTAGTTCTGCTGGTCACGAACCTGGTTATGTCTATAGAGCTGAAACTGAAGAATTTGAAGAAATCAGTGTTAGAGGACGTGTATTAGGTGTAAGCCAACAAACAAGATATAAACAACAAGAGATACCTATTTATTTAGATGATTTAGTTATCATATTTACGGATGGTGTCACTGAGGTTAGAAATGAAGCTGGTGATTTTTTAGATAAAAATTATCTTTTAAATATGATAAAAAAATATAAACATATGCACCCGCAAGACATCGTTCAACTTTTATATGAGGCGATTTTAAAAATCCAAAATCCAGATAGAAGAGACGATTTAACAATATTAATTATAAAAAGAGTCAATTAGATAAGATTAGCTTTTAAACTTAAAGGGTATAATGGTTATTAATGAAACTATGCTTAGGAGTGTAATTTATGAATCTGAATATTGAAACAGTAACACATGATACTCATTATGAGGTCAAAGTAGGTGGAGAATTAGATGTTTATACTGTTCCTGAATTGGAAGAAGTATTAGTACCGATGAGACAAGAAGGAACACATGATATATATGTTAATTTAGAAAATGTTAGTTATATGGATTCAACTGGTTTAGGACTATTTGTAGGAACGTTGAAAGCTTTAAACCAGAATGATAAAGAATTATATATTTTAGGTGCTTCAGATCGAATAAGTCGATTATTTGATATAACTGGGTTGAAAGATTTGATGCATGTTAATGAAGGAACGGAGGTCGAATAACATGCAACTTAAACAGGATTATATTGAAATGCGCTTACCAGCCTCAGCCGAATATGTAAGTTTAATACGTTTAACATTATCAGGGGTTTTTTCACGTGCTGGTGCCTCATATGATGATATAGAAGATGCAAAAATCGCAGTCAGTGAAGCAGTAACGAACGCAGTGAAACATGCATATAAAGATGACGCCACAGAGGTAGGCATGATTAACCTTTGTTTTGAAATTTTTGATGATAAAATTAAAATTGTAATTTCTGACCAAGGAGAAAGCTTTAATTACGAAGAAACGAAAGCAAAGCTAGGACCATATAAAGAAGATGAAAATATAGATTTTCTTAGAGAAGGAGGTCTTGGACTATTTTTAATCGAATCTTTAATGGATGAAGTTACAGTAGATAAAAATTCTGGTGTAACAATTAGCATGATTAAGTATATTAAAAAAGAGCAGGTGCGAAATAATGGCGAAAGAGTCGAAATCAGTTAATGACGTATCACCTGAACAAATAAACCAATGGATACTCGAGCATCAAAATAATGAAAACACCGATGCACAAGATAAACTTGTTAGACATTATAAAAAGTTAATCGAATCATTGGCCTATAAGTATTCAAAAGGCCAATCTCATCACGAAGATCTCGTTCAGGTTGGTATGGTTGGTTTAATTGGAGCGATTAACCGATTCGACCTATCTTTCGATAGAAAATTCGAAGCCTTTTTAGTACCAACTGTCATTGGTGAGATAAAGCGTTATTTACGTGATAAAACGTGGAGTGTACATGTTCCAAGACGCATTAAAGAGATTGGACCGCGTATCAAAAAAGTCACTGATGAATTAACTAATGAGTTAGAGCGTTCACCTTCTATTGCTGAAATAGCTAACCGGCTGGAAGTAAACGAGGAAGATGTGCTTGAAGCCATGGAAATGGGACAAAGTTATAATGCATTAAGCGTAGATCATTCTATTGAAGCGGATAAAGATGGCTCCACTGTTACATTATTAGATATTATGGGTCAGCAAGATGATAATTATGATTTAACAGAAAAACGAATGATTTTAGAGAAAATACTTCCTATTTTAACTGAACGTGAAAGAGAAATTATACAATGTACATTTATTGAAGGTTTAAGTCAAAAGGAAACAGGTGAACGAATAGGTTTAAGTCAAATGCATGTATCTCGTTTACAAAGAACAGCAATCAAGAAACTTCAAGAAGCAGCAAATAAATAAAATGCATGTTCGCAAAGCAGAATTCCAAACCCGGGATTCTGCTTTTATTAATGTTTGGTTGAGTATTATTAAAAGGCAAGGGGATAACGTTGTATGTTAGAATATAATAAAGCGTAAATCAATTTTTTATTTATGAGTGGAGGATACTATGGATAGTAATTTAATACAATCTATAAAAGAAAAATACAAATTTTCAAGCCAACAAATTCATGCAGTATTATCATTGCTTGAAGAAAAAAATACAGTACCGTTTATTGCTCGTTATCGTAAAGAGCAAACTGGTGGTTTAGATGAAGTAGAAATCAAACAAATTGATGATGAATATCAATACATGGTTAACCTACAAAAAAGAAAAGAAGAAGTCATACATAATATAGAAGAACAAGGTCTTTTAACTACAGAGTTAAAAAGCGATATTTTGAAACAAACCAAATTACAAAGAGTAGAAGATCTATACAGACCTTATAAACAAAAAAAGAAAACAAGAGCTACTGAAGCAAAAAGAAAAGGTTTAGAGCCGTTTGCACAATGGCTTAGAAAATCGAAATTGGATATGTCAGTTGAAGAAAAAGCAATGCAATTTTTAAATGAAGAAATAACAGATAAAGCACAAGCAATTAAAGGCGCACAAGATATAATAGCTGAATCAGTATCAGACGCTCCTAAGTATAGAACGAAAATTCTTAAAGATACGTTCCAACATGGTAAAATAGTAACTCAAAAGAAAAAGAATGCCGATGACGAGAAAGAAATTTTTTCTATGTATTACGATTATTCGGAACCAATCAAACAAATTGCCAACCATAGAGTTTTAGCGATAAATCGTGGTGAAAAAGAGAAAGTATTAACAGCAAAGATAGAGATGGACACACAAGGTATCGAGAATTTTATTCGTAAAAATGAAATAACATATCAACATGAAGGGTCAAATGTTGTAGGAGACGCGATAAAGGATAGTCTAAAACGATTAATCATGCCTTCGATAGAGAGGGAAATAAGAGGAGATTTAACAGAAAAAGCTGAAAACCATGCTATTGATGTATTTAGTGAAAACTTAAGAAACCTTTTATTACAACCGCCGATGAAAGGTAAACAAATATTGGGTGTCGACCCGGCGTTTAGAACAGGATGTAAATTAGCTGTAATCAATCCCTTTGGTACATTTATTGCAAAAGGGGTGATATACCCTCACCCACCAGTAAATAAAAAAGAAGAGGCAGAAAAAACGTTTGTTCAATTTGTAAACCATTATGATGTTGATTTAATTGCTATCGGTAATGGAACGGCAAGTAGAGAAACAGAACAATTCATAGCATCAATGATTCAAAAACACCAAATGAAAGCACAATTTATTATCGTAAATGAAGCTGGCGCATCAGTATATTCTGCTTCCGAGGTTGCTCGTTCAGAATTTCCAGATTTCCAAGTAGAAGAACGTAGTGCAGTATCTATTGGAAGAAGAGTGCAAGATCCATTAAGTGAGTTGGTGAAAATTGACCCGAAATCAATTGGCGTAGGCCAATATCAACATGACGTAAATCAAAAAGCATTGGAAGGTGCATTAACTTTTGTTGTGGAAACAGCTGTTAACCAGGTAGGTGTTGATGTAAATACTGCGTCACGTTCACTTTTACAATATGTGTCAGGCTTATCGTCGACAATCGCACAGAATATTATTACTTATCGAGAAGAAAATGGTGCGATTAAACACAATAAAGATATTGCTAAAGTGAAACGATTAGGGGCTAAAACATTCGAACAAAGTATTGGTTTCTTAAGAATCATCAATGGTAGTGAACCGTTAGATAATACATCCATTCACCCTGAAAGTTATGATGCAACCTACCAATTATTAAAGGAAATAGGTTTCAAAGTTGAGGATCTAGGTAATGACGAATTGAAATCAGCTTTAAATCATATAAATTTATCGAGTATGGCAACAAAACTAAATATTGGGGAACCAACGCTTGAAGATATCATTAAATCATTAATTGCTCCAAATAGAGACCCGCGGAATGAATTCGACACCCCTATGTTAAAATCAGATGTATTATCAATTGAAGATTTGTCACCTAATATGAAATTGAGTGGTACTGTGAGAAATGTGGTTGATTTTGGAGCATTTGTCGATATTGGTGTTAAACAAGATGGATTAGTGCATATCTCAAAACTCTCTAAGAAATTTGTTAAAAACCCGATGGATATTGTGAGTGTAGGAGATATCGTTGATGTTTGGATTTTAGATATAGATGATAAAAAAGGTAAAGTTTCATTGACAATGATTGATCCATATGGATAATTTAAATTTACAACAAATGACCGAGTCTATTTCTAAATCTTATTTTAATAGACCTTTTAAACATAAAGCTTATTTCAACCCAAGACTTAGAACCACTGGTGGCCGTTATATATTAATACGCATAATATAGAAGTTAATGCTAAACAGTATAATAAGTTTGGGGAAAAGGCTATTGAAGATATTATTAAACATGAATTGGTTCAATCTATGACATGAAAGTTCAAGGTTTTAATTGTAGATGTTCTTAAACAAAGAGTTTTAGTGGTAATATGTGTAAGATTTAACTGTTTATTGGTTTTAACTATTTTATGAAAATTATATATTACTATTTTTACAACTAAATAGTAAATACGGGAGCTGAACTTAAATGCCTTGCTATTTTACTGAAAAAGATTTATTTAATTATGCTCAGCTATTTGTAAAAGAGTATTGGAATCGAGAATTTAACATAAGAATTGAACTCGTAAATAGGGATTGGAAAAGAAAACTAGCGAGTTACCATTTTAATTTAAAGACAGGTGATAAATTTATTAGAATGAGTAAGATTGTTAATAAAAACTATTCTAAAGATGATGTTTTAAATTCTCTTTTACATGAATTAGTACATTGGGTATTACATTCATCAGGGAAGCCTTTTAAAGATGATTCGAAAGAGTTTGTAGCTGAATGTATTAGAGTTGGGGCGCCTTTTAGTAAAACTAAAGTTGCTCAAAACGCATTAAAAAATTATTCTAGTAATCTTAATAATCAATAATATCAATTTAGTGTTTTTATTTTGGAATATATGTAAATGTTTCATGAAGAAATTTAAGAAATATAAAATTTGCAAAGTTATTAAAAAGGAGGAATTTATAATGGCTTTATGTAACACTCAATTCAAGGAGTTCCACGATAATATACGTTTATCAGAAGAGAACAAAATTTTAAAAGAAAAAAGAGATATTATTATTGACGTGATTAAAAAAAATCTTCCAAATGAATCTTCTAAAAGCTTTACTATTTTTAATCAAGGCTCTTATGCAATGAAAACTGGAATTAAACCACTAAAAAAAGATTATGATATAGATGTAGGACTTTATTTTGAAATGTCCAAAGAAGACGTTAATCCTGTAGATGTAAAGCAATGGATTATGAATGCTGTGGAAGGCCACACAAACAATGTAAAAATGAAAAAGCCTTGTATTACAGTTACATATGTTGATGGGTATCATGTGGATATAACAGTTTACGCAGCTGAAAACAGTGATGGAAAAGTTTATTTGGCAAAAGGTAAAAGCACAAGTGAAAAAGAAAATAAATACTGGGAGGAATCTAATCCCAAAAAGTTAATAAAAGAAATTAGAGAACACCTTTCTGATGAAGATGATCGAAAGCAATTCAGACGTATTATTAGGTATTTAAAAAGATGGAAAGATCAAAAGTTTTTACAAGATAATAATGCAAAGCCAACTGGTATTGCTTTGACTTCTTGTGCGTATATGTGGTTTGAAGCTAAAAAAGAAGAAGATCTATTTAGTAAAGAACGTACTTATAATGATCTTGAAGCATTGATTTCTTTAGTGCAGAAAATAATCACTGAATTTTATAATAAACCTACTAGAGATGAATATGGAAAACATATAACAACAGAAAGGTTAAAGATAGAATTACCAGTGGAACCGTATCCTGATTTGCTTGATAAGATGTCGGATAAACAGATGGAAGACTTCAAGAGCAAGCTTGAAGTCTTACTAGAAAAATTGGAAGAAGCAAAAGAAAAGTTTGATTTAAGAGATGCAGCTATAATACTTCAATCACAATTTGGAAAAGACTTTCCTGTGCCACCAAAACCAGATAAAGGTAAACGTGCAACTCGTCAAGCTGTTATCCCAAGCTCTGAGTCGGCTAAAGAGTGGTATAAATGACATTTAATCTCACCGATTTTAAAGATGAATTAATTTTACATGAACAAGATATAATAAAAGAAATAATAGAAGTTTGGGAAGTCGATAAAGAGAAATACAGAGGAAGTAAGAAATTAGTTAAAATGATTATAAAGATTAACGGAGAGAGAGCTAACATTTTCGTAGGATTTAAAGATAGTTATCCAAGTAGCCTGCCACTTTTTTTTGATCTAGATAATGCTTTTGGCACAATTCCTCACAAAGAAAAAGATGGTTTTCTGTGCTTTACTAATTCGAATGCTATTGTTATAGATAAACGTTACCCTGTGTCACTTTTTCTTAATTGTGTTGAAAAGGTGGTTGATTTAATAGAAGCAGGACTCAATGGTGAAAATACAAGTGATTTCAAATCTGAATTTGAAGCTTATTGGCGGCATATAGCAAAAGGAAAATTACATGCCGCAATTGATACTGACAATAGAAATATCCGCGAAATCGATTTATGGATGGGAAAGGAAAATAATCCTCTATTAATAGCAAGTGAAAAAGGTTTGAAAAATGTTAACGAAATTATTAAAACAATCTTTCATTTTGATATAAATCAACAGAGAAAATATAGATGTGTTTATATTCCATTAAAAGATAGTTCTATATTACCTCCAACAGAATCTAAAGAATGGGATTATTCACATGTTAAAAATATATTTAAAAATAATCTCAGTAAGGGAGCTAGACAAAAGTTTCAAAAAATAATAAAGAAAAAAGATAAAAGCATTCGATATGGAAAGGAATTTGTTATTTTTAGTCTCGCTCTTTCTAATGGAAATACTGCATTATTTGCTTATTTTATGGAAGGGACGAATTATAGTTATTTACATCCTTTAATACAAAAACCTAATAATTTAGAATTAATTCCTTTAGCTTTGGAAAGATGGCATCCTAAGTATTTGCTAAATCGCACAAATGGTAATACAAAACTCATTAATAAGCACATTGCAGTTATAGGAGTGGGATCTGTTGGGAGTGAAATAGCTGTTAGATTTGCTAAATCTGGTGTTCAACATCTCACACTTATTGATAATGATGTTTTGGAATTGGAAAATGTATATAGGCACGCTTTGGGAAATAATCAAGTATATAAAAAAAATAAAAAAAAACAATTGAAAAACGTACCAAAAGTAATTGCGCTTAAAAATGAAATTGAAATCAAATACCCTTTTACTAAGGTAACTCCTATTCCACAAGACATTAACGATGTATTGAAAAATGGGTCATTAGATTTGAAAAATATTGATATAGTGGTTGTTGCAATTGGCTCTGCAAATCAAGAAATGGATATTAACGAAAAGATGCACTCACTAAAACAACCGCCTCCAACAATTTTTGCTTGGAATGAGCCTCTCGGAATAGGCGGACATGTATTAATTACTTTGAATCAGGAAAGCACTGGTTGTTATCAATGCTTGTTTAAGCCAATAGACGATAAACCTATTCATAATCGTTCTTCATTTGCAAAACCCGGTCAAGACTTTTCAAAGGATCTTACCGGTTGTGGTTCTTTATATGTTCCCTACAGTTTTATTGATAGCGAAAAAACAGCGCTATTAACTGTTGAAAACACTATGAAATTGTTAAATGGAGAACTACAAGATAATCCCTTACTATCTTGGAAAGGAGATGCTAAACAATTAAAATCAGAAGGCTTTGAAACGTCTTATAGATTTTCGTTAGATAGTCAAAAGTTATATAATTCTAGACTTCTCTATAAAGATGAAAAATGTCCAATATGTAGTGGGAAAGGATGACTATATATCAAAAAAAATCACTTATATTATTTGCCTTGTGGCAAAAAATTGCTAATAAAAGATAATGTATTAAAAAAATTTAACGCTTATAAACAATTGAAAAAAAAAGATAAGGAGGCAGGCGGCATTTTAGTTGGCCAGATACTAATAGAAACTGGTAATTATGTTATCGATAATGTAACGACCCCCATGGCACAGGATAAACGTACTAGACATCGTTTTAGTAGAAAATCACAAGGCCATCAAGAGTATTATAATTATTTATTTCATAAAAATGACAGAAGATACTTTTATCTTGGTGAATGGCATACCCATCCTGAAAGAATTCCTAGCCCCTCCTTTACTGACAAACGTAATTGGCACCGTATTAGCAATTTCGGATTTGAAAATGAGTATTTGTTTTTTATCATTTTAGGAACAATAGAGCTAAAAGTGTGGAGTATAAATAAAAGTAACCATAAAATAGTTCTTTTAGATAGAGAAAGAAAATAATTGAAAATGTAGTAAGGGCAAGTCAAAAATTATCATTTTATTATGAAATATATTTGTTAAATATGTACAAATTAGAAAAAATTAAATAATATGATGAATTTAAAGCTGATTTTAAATACTTTTTATTCATCATAGATTGATAATCTTATTATTAGATTTGGGGAGTTAACAAAAAAAATATCAGTTGAAAAAGGATGGGATGGTTATTAAATTAGAAGATATAATTACTCTAATAACTTTAGTAAAAAATAATATATTTCCTTCAATTATAGTATTGTTAATGCTTTTTTTCACTATTATTTTAGCATATAAAAAATCACTCTTGTTACAAAAGTTTTATAATTATATTCCATTTATGAAAAAAAGATATGTTGTATATTCTATATTTACAAAAAAAGAAGGAAATATAAAAAACGTAAAAGATAAATATTCAGAACAAGGGTATCTTCACATTAAGAGTAATTTTTTTAACTTTTTTAATGAAGATGGTTCAGTAAGTAAGAAAAATCTTCAAAAGGTAATAAAAAAACAAAAAAAGAAAATGAAAAAAGCTATTAAATATAGTAAAAATTATAATTCATTAGTATATGTTGGTTTTCCTCACGTGCCTTTGGCCTTTTTAAACGGCAAACATTTTCAAGATACAGACGAGGTGAATTTATATGAATATCAAGGAAGAGATTCTGAATGTTTAGAACAGGGTTTTTATGAACTTAAAAGAAGATTTAACACAAAAATGAATATATCTTATGAATTGCCAAAAGAAAAATGTGATGAGGAAGTTGCTTTAAAAATACAACAATCGTTTACTATTTCAAAAGAAGATATACAAAAAGCAGCAAAAGTTGAACAAATATTTACATTAGAAATTAATCAACCAGACCGTTGGAAGATTAATAATTATGCGCAAGTAGACCTTTACCAAAAATATTTTGTAGAGATGCTTGATGAACTTAAAAGAAGAGGAGTAAGCAAGATTCATTTATTCTCTACTTCACCAGTTTCGTTAAGTTTTAGTCTGGGAAGAGTGATAAATCATTATCATCCAGAAATTATAATTTATAATTATAATAATAATTCTTTCGATTGGGGCATAAATTTAAGTAATGAAAAGTTAATTTTCCTTGAAAAATAACAAATAATAAAATTAAATGAATTTTACTTTTTTAATATTTATTGTTTAAGTTGAATCTGCTGAAAACTCTATTTTTGTAATATCAATACAATATAATAAAAAAACCAGCCTATTTTATAAATATAATTTTAAAAAAAGACTGGTTTTAATTTGCTGATTTTCCAAGTAACATTACATTTTCACATTAATCAAATAAATCTTCGTTCTTACCAATGAAGTCAACTAACTTCTTATTTTCTTTCCAATTTAGAGAAAGAGGTTCTTTGGTTTCTTTTGTTCTATATTGCTCTCTAAAGCTGCTTTGTCCGATAGTCTCTAGATAAACTTTTTCAAAATGGTCACGTTCCTTTTTTAGAACAACTACTTTTTTTTCTAATTGTTGTATTATATCCTGCGATGTATTTTCTTTTTGTTTTAACGTTGACTCAAGTAGGTTCACTTTTGATGCTAATTTTAAAATGTTATTTACAAATATGTCATACGATTTTAATTTTGTTAAAAGAATTTTTTCGTTATTTCTGTATTTTTCATAAATAGCTAATACGTTGTCTAAAGGAATGGGATTAATGTTCCTAGAATTATTGTAAGGAGTATTGAAAGTTTGATTTAACATATTTATCTCTTTTATCATTCGTTTTTGCCATACTGTTTTAGATACCCCAGTATGTTTTTCTAATAGGTATGGTGATAAATCTTTAGTTAGTTCGCTACGAGTTTGTCTTAATAATTCTAGCAAATTTTCGTCAGTATATTTTTGAGGTCGTACCACTTTAATATCCTCATTTCTCTAATTTTTTTCTGATACTTGTATGATCAGTGCCTCTGTCCTTGCCATGTTTTCTATTGTTTTATTGATAGATTTTGTTACGTTATTTACTTTTTCATTTAAATTAATAGGTATATTACAATCTTCTAAATCTTTATTTACATTATTCATTAATTTTTGGAAAACAATATGATATGTTTCTAGTAAATCTTTATATTGCTTATTAAGATATGCTGAAGTCTCTTCAAGTAATTGCAACGTATTATCTCTGTTTTTTATATCCAATAAAAAAAATGGGCATAGTAAGCAATTTGGCACACAATTATTAGGGAATTCGTTGTCTGTGCAATATCCATTATCGATTTGCCGTAAATTATTTCTATCTGTTCTATTTAAAATACTTTCGGTCTTAATTTTTTGAACAACGGGTAGATTTTCAACTTCTTCTTTTGTATAAAAATCAGTGATTTTCATTTGTTTATTTTTTATCTGTTCACTTAATAATTTCACTTTACTCTCTATAAAAGTTTCTAAATGATTTGCATAGTGGTTCTGTGTGTATAAACTAGCGTGTCCTGCCATACGACTAATAGTCAGAGGATCTATATTTTGCATTCTCATGTTACATATTGCTAAATGGCGAGTCGAATTTGGGGTTAGCTGTTCAATGTCATTAGATAAAATTATTTCTTTATAAAAGGATTTTATTAATGAGTTGAACATATCAGTGGTGATATGAGTATTTTTGCCATGCGAAATTACTTTAGAAACTTTTTTATTATGTTTAGTGTAGTATCTCGCTCGCATAAAAATAGGAAATAAATAAGAATTTTCTTCTTTTGATACATCAGTAGTGTAGCAATGTTCACTTAAATTAATGTAAGATTTTATTAAATTTCCAATATCCTCTGAAATATGGAATTCTGTTTTGGGTAAGATATGTTTTGGGTACTTTGCTTTACTTCTTTTAATTGTCAAATAATATTTATCATTTACTTTTTTTAAATCATTCTTTTGCAATTGAACAAATTCATTTGGTCGCATTGGTATAAACATAGTTAATTGCCACCAAATGAATAAGGGGAGATATTTCTCTTTTAGTGTAGAAGAACTTTCTGCATTTGTGAAAAAATTATATAGTTCGTTACTAAAAACTAAAATATCTTCAAAAGGTGGCAGAGCTTTGGTTTTTGATTGATAAGGTTTAATATCACTATTCATTAAACGAGAAATAAATTTTTTACCATGTTTAGGTGGAAAAAAATTAAAAAATTCTAAATTATAAGTGATGTGATTATACTTAGAGGATTCAGGGATTTTTAATATAACATATTCATAAAATTCCTCTATTTTCTCTTCACTATAAAAGTTTGTTTTAAAAATAGATTCTTTAATAATTTTTAATTTACCAACAATAGTTCTAGTTGTAAGACCGTTATCCATTAAGAAAAGAGTATAACATTTAAGAGCATCATTGACGTTATAAAACATATCTAAATTATACGATATCCTTAATCTAGTACCTTTTGTTTTTAGAGTCCATAAGAACCAACTTCTATCATCATACTGACATCCTTCAATAATTCCTTTTCTTTTATAGAATTCAAAACGCTGTCTATAATTGTCAATCATTTTTTTTGAAAATTTTTCATTTTTTTCAATATGAAGAGTATGATTATCAAATATATGAATCTCATCCAAGATTATTATCCCTCCAACATTTTAGTTTGTACTGAAGACAACTTCATTTTTAAATCATCGAAGTTGAGATATTCATTGGCATAGTCTTTGCCAAAAGATTTAACTGATTGATTTAAAACTCCTAGTAAATTTAAAATGAGATATGTCAATTTTATACGTTTATTATAATTTTGGTTATTAGTATTTCTTAAAGCATCAATTAAATCGTTAATTTCATTACTTGCACTTAATAAAAACGAAACTTTAGGAATTAAGTATTTACAAGAATTACAGTTACGCCCAGGTTGATTACATTCACCGCTAATGAAGCATTGACCTTCTAATTGATAAGAAGGCATATTACCGTTATGAATTCCTATTAGTTTTTGGTCTAGTTCTTCTTTTGAAAGTTGAATAACTTGTTGTGAAACACTTAGTAATTTTTTTCTTTGTTCTAAGTAAAAAGCGCTAGCATTCTCTATATCTTCTGGTGAAAATATTTTGATAAGTTCTTCAATTGATTCAGTTTTTTCTTCTAAACTCAATTCCTTTGTACCTTGTTTTATAGACAAATCTACTATTAAAGAATATAAATAACCAAAGTGTCCTCTTCGATATAAATGTCTGAAGATATCATCAAAATCGTTACCTGTAGGTAATACATATTGTTGAATAGTATCAATGTTTTTGTGACCGCGTAATCTTGTTGAAATAGCATTAGCTGCGCCTGCATGTTTATCTATATTTCTCGCCGTTATATAACTATATGTTAATAAAGATTTAGTGATTTTTTTAAAAGAAAATGAAGGTACATTACCTTTAAACATGTAATTAAAATAGTTTGCGTCTTTTGAGGGCTTTATATAATTAGGTAATAGAGTGTGCGTATTATATTTTCTTTCTTTTCTAAATAACTCTAATAACGATATTGCCGTTGCAAATACTATGGTCATATCGGTTGGAACAAATAGCTCATTTAAAGCATTAGTTTTATTTATGATGAAATGGTTATGCTTTTGTAAGTAGTTAATTAACTTTATACTATCTTCGGAAGACAATATATTTGTCTTAAACCAATTAAAATTTAAATTTTCAATATTGATTATATTAAGGTTTGGACTTGGGATTTTAACTATGTCTGGCAACCTCCATGCATTACTAAACATCATTATTAGTATAAACCAGTCTTGACAATAGGTTTCACTATTAATAGCTTTTTCAAGGTGTCTATTTATGTTGTTTACTTGTTGATACATATTATAAAATTCTGATCTAGAATATATTTCAGTTTTATTTTTTTCCTTAAACCTGGTTCTAACGATAGGTACAGTAGAGTAATTGGTTTTTTGTTGGATTTTTATAAACTTCAAAAATTTTCTTAATACTTCTTTATACTTTCTGCGTAATGATCCATTTAAAAATAGTATTTTAAGTTCTTTATTGCTATATAGATGTATCTCTTTTGTTAACAAGGGTTTAATATGCATGTATGTTCTAGACAAACTTGTAACATAATTGTATACATATAATGTTTTTGTATTTACAATATAATCAGTAACGAAATCATAATAGAGGTTATGGGTAGTTGGAAAAGTGTCTTTGAAACTATAATTTTTTAGCATATTGTCAAAACGGTCAATAGGTTCTTTTTCTTCATTAAAGTCAGAAAAAGAATTTCTATCTCCAAACACTATCTTTTTTTTGTGGAAATTTAGTAAAGTGGGATAGTCTTTGATGTGGACATAGGTATGAGAGTTTGAAGTTTCTGCCGTTGAGAAATCAGTTGAATTAGGTAGTTGATTATATTTAATAAGGTGTTTAACATACCATTTAGGGCAACCTATCTCTTCAATTATTTTCGTGTATAAAATATAGTCTTCATTATTCATCACATTTTTTAAGGATAATGTTGCGCCATTTAATGTTGTATAAGTTCTTTCATTATTTATTGGTTTAACATAAGAAATTTCCTCTTCTATTTTATGTCTATGATATTTAATCTTATTAACCAAACATAACATTGAAATTCTGCCATCTTTATTTTTCTCTAGGATATGTCGAATTTGACTATTAGTTAATATAGAACCAAACTGTTCTTTTAATTCTTTAGAACTCACATATTCAGGTGAATCTTTCAACAAATAATGATAGTTTTCATCTTTTGTTATATAATTTAAAATATCTTTACAATCCCAGTAATATTTATTTTTTTTCTTAGTAAGGTTAATCATATTGTTGGAGTTTAAGTACTTAATTGCTGTTTTTGTTGATATACCTAGCAATTCACTAACTTCTTTAGTGCTTAAGGGTTTCCTTCTAGTTTTCAGTTCATTTATTTTTAAATTAAGTTCTTGTTTTGACCATATCATGTGTAACCTCCTTAATTATATTTCCAAGCATTTTCATACATTTTATTTAAAACATCATTAACTCCGTTCAAGAAAGTATTACTTTGCTCTAGATAAATTAAAGAAGATTCAATATTACTATCGCCTCGTGCAATTGCCACATCTAAAGGGTTACCGGTGCTTTCTGCAATCCAATTAGAAAAAGTACCTCTTCCAATATGAGTACTCCATCTTCTATTATTTAAATATAGACCATAACTGCTAACTTCTATGTTATTACTATGTAACAACTTTTTTATGAAGATTTTTTTTAATTTATTGAATTGTTGCTGATAAGTACGACCACTCATAGGCAAAGCATTTTTATCTACAAATAAAGCAGTTTCTCCAGATATATCTTCGTATGTTTTCAAGTGCTGCTCAAAAATTGAAGGAAGTAATCTGTTAGCAAATACTACTTGTGTTCTTGGTTTTTTTACCCCATCTGTACCATCAAAATTCTTTAAGTCAGGTCTCAAATTTCTTTCTTTAATATCAAGTTCTAACCCAAATTCACCAAACGCTCCTTTTGGTTTTATGCTACTTGTGGTTAGGTTTACACAATCGCCTCTTCTAAGTCCGCCAAAAAATTGAAGATATACACCTAATGCTATCGGATTTGTGTGTGTTATTGCTAACCTAATAAAACTGATTATATAGTTTATATTTAATTCGTGGACTAATTCTATTTGTTTAGAGCTAGTTTTTTTATATAACTGAAAGAAAGAGTTATGTTTATTATTAAGTCTTTCATAATAACTTTGAATAGTTTCTTTGTTTATAATTATTTCATTTTCTATAAGAAATCTCATAAATTCTTTGAGTGTAAGTTGATTGTTTAATATAGTGGATTTTGATTTTCCTTCCGAAACTAAAGAGTTAATATAAAATTCTATTTTATCAATATTAAGATGGGATAATCTTGCTTCTGGTTCTTTAAAAATAAAACAGTTTTTACAGAACCAATTCAGAAATTTAACTACTATTTGTCCTTTACTTTTCAATGTATTATATTTAGTATCTTTTTTTTCATATAAGTAATTAGAAACAGGGTGTACTTTATACAAGTTTGTGTCGTTAATGATAACAATATGACATTGTTTTATTACTTGCTTTGTTCTTAAAGTAGTAATAGAAGATCTAAGACCAAATCTAAATTTTATTATAAACCTCTCCTTATAAAGAAATTACTTGAATAAAAAAATTGTATCAAACTACATTAATTAATACTATGAAAAAGAGTGATTAATATATTAGTAAAAACCAAATTAGTATTAAAACCAAAACATGTCATATAAATGTCATTACCATCTTCATCTACAAGGAAAAGGGTATAAACACAAAGATAAAGACTTTAAAATATTAAGCACACAAACTGGAGCGCCAAGATTTTGCTCCGCTATAGAAAATTACGAAGATCGAGTTAGATATACGTATGTATGTTCTAATTGTAATTTAAAATTTAATAGGATAAGAAAAGTTAATACTGAAAAAATGGTTTGTGGACAGTGTAAGGGGAAATTAGTAGAAAAAAATTCCGTTAATTACGCATTTCAAATGAAAAAAGAAAGCTGATTGTATTTCATGAATTCAGCTTTCTTTTTTCACTTTTCACTTAATTTTTAATAAAATTCAGAGCTTTACCCGAATACCAAAGTAATATTTATATGAAATTTGTGTATATATATAAATAAAAACTTTAAATGATTATTTTTACTCTTTTTTATTATGCGAACGCATTGACGATATGTAGTTTATATTATAAGATATAAAACGTTGAGAAAATCATACGTAAACAAACACTTCAGTTGTTAACTTTGTAAAAGAAATTTTAAAAAGTTATTGACAAAACATTTCAAACATATTACAATTAAATACGTTATCTTGATGAACTAAACATCGTAGTGTCAACCGAGCGGCCGTGGCGGAATGGCAGACGCGCTAGGTTGAGGGCCTAGTGGGATTTATCCCGTGGAGGTTCAAGTCCTCTCGGCCGCATCAAAATACATTATCTGATTCTAATAAAATAAGCGGGTGTAGTTTAATGGCAAAACCTCAGCCTTCCAAGCTGATGTTGTGGGTTCGATTCCCATCACCCGCTCCAATAGGAAATATTTAAAATGAACATTGAAAACTGAATTGCAATATGTCAACGTTAATTCCGAATTCAACATTAAATGTTGAATCAAAACAATGTGTTATTGATAACACAAATTAGTATTTTATGAGCTAATCAAACATCATAATTTTTTATGGAGAGTTTGATCCTGGCTCAGGATGAACGCTGGCGGCGTGCCTAATACATGCAAGTCGAGCGAACAGATAAGGAGCTTGCTCCTTTGACGTTAGCGGCGGACGGGTGAGTAACACGTGGGTAACCTACCTATAAGACTGGAATAACTCCGGGAAACCGGGGCTAATGCCGGATAATATTTAGAACCGCATGGTTCTAAAGTGAAAGATGGTTTTGCTATCACTTGTAGATGGACCCGCGCCGTATTAGCTAGTTGGTGGGGTAATGGCTTACCAAGGCAACGATACGTAGCCGACCTGAGAGGGTGATCGGCCACACTGGAACTGAGACACGGTCCAGACTCCTACGGGAGGCAGCAGTAGGGAATCTTCCGCAATGGGCGAAAGCCTGACGGAGCAACGCCGCGTGAGTGATGAAGGTCTTCGGATCGTAAAACTCTGTTATTAGGGAAGAACAAATGTGTAAGTAACTGTGCACGTCTTGACGGTACCTAATCAGAAAGCCACGGCTAACTACGTGCCAGCAGCCGCGGTAATACGTAGGTGGCAAGCGTTATCCGGAATTATTGGGCGTAAAGCGCGCGTAGGCGGTTTCTTAAGTCTGATGTGAAAGCCCACGGCTCAACCGTGGAGGGTCATTGGAAACTGGGAAACTTGAGTGCAGAAGAGGAAAGTGGAATTCCATGTGTAGCGGTGAAATGCGCAGAGATATGGAGGAACACCAGTGGCGAAGGCGACTTTCTGGTCTGTAACTGACGCTGATGTGCGAAAGCGTGGGGATCAAACAGGATTAGATACCCTGGTAGTCCACGCCGTAAACGATGAGTGCTAAGTGTTAGGGGGTTTCCGCCCCTTAGTGCTGCAGCTAACGCATTAAGCACTCCGCCTGGGGAGTACGACCGCAAGGTTGAAACTCAAAGGAATTGACGGGGACCCGCACAAGCGGTGGAGCATGTGGTTTAATTCGAAGCAACGCGAAGAACCTTACCAAATCTTGACATCCTTTGACAACTCTAGAGATAGAGTCTTCCCCTTCGGGGGACAAAGTGACAGGTGGTGCATGGTTGTCGTCAGCTCGTGTCGTGAGATGTTGGGTTAAGTCCCGCAACGAGCGCAACCCTTAAGCTTAGTTGCCAGCATTAAGTTGGGCACTCTAAGTTGACTGCCGGTGACAAACCGGAGGAAGGTGGGGATGACGTCAAATCATCATGCCCCTTATGATTTGGGCTACACACGTGCTACAATGGACAATACAAAGGGCAGCTAAACCGCGAGGTCATGCAAATCCCATAAAGTTGTTCTCAGTTCGGATTGTAGTCTGCAACTCGACTACATGAAGCTGGAATCGCTAGTAATCGTAGATCAGCATGCTACGGTGAATACGTTCCCGGGTCTTGTACACACCGCCCGTCACACCACGAGAGTCTGTAACACCCGAAGCCGGTGGAGTAACCATTTATGGAGCTAGCCGTCGAAGGTGGGACAAATGATTGGGGTGAAGTCGTAACAAGGTAGCCGTATCGGAAGGTGCGGCTGGATCACCTCCTTTCTAAGGATATATTCGGAACATCTTCTTTAGAAGATGAACAAGGAATAACATTGACATATTGTATTCAGTTTTGAATGCTCATTGGAGTATTCTTTTATTATTTGTACATTGAAAACTAGATAAGTAAGTAAAATTTATGATTTTACCAAGCAAAACCGAGTGAATAAGAGTTTTAAATAAGCTTGAATTCAAAAAGAAATAATCGCTAGTGTTCGAAAGAACACTCACAGATTAATAACATTTTGGGTTTTCAACCGACGGTTGTCGAGTTGGAAAGCAAATAGATTAAGTTATTAAGGGCACACGGTGAATGCCTTGGCACTAGAAGCCGATGAAGGACGTTACTAACGACGATATGCTTTGGGGAGCTGTAAGTAAGCTGTGATCCAAAGATTTCCGAATGGGGGAACCCAATACGAGTTATGTCGTATTATCGATGCGTAAATACATAGCGTATCGAAGGTAGACGCGGAGAACTGAAACATCTTAGTACCCGCAGGAAGAGAAAGAAAATTCGATTCCCTGAGTAGCGGCGAGCGAAACGGGAATAGCCCAAACCAACGAGCTTGCTTGTTGGGGTTGTAGGACGCTCTATACGGAGTTACAAAGGAATAGATTAGACGAATCATCTGGAAAGATGAATCAAAGAAGGTAATAATCCTGTAGTCGAAAATCTGTTCTCTCTTGAGTGGATCCTGAGTACGACGGAACACGAGAAATTCCGTCGGAATCCGGGAGGACCATCTCCCAAGGCTAAATACTCTCTAGTGACCGATAGTGAACCAGTACCGTGAGGGAAAGGTGAAAAGTACCCCGGAAGGGGAGTGAAATAGAACTTGAAACCGTGTGCTTACAAGTAGTCAGAGCCCGTTAATGGGTGATGGCGTGCCTTTTGTAGAATGAACCGGCGAGTTACGATTTGATGCAAGGTTAAGCAGTGAATGTGGAGCCGTAGCGAAAGCGAGTCTGAATAGGGCGTTGAGTATTTGGTCGTAGACCCGAAACCAGGTGATCTACCCTTGACCAGGTTGAAGTTCAGGTAACACTGAATGGAGGACCGAACCGACTTACGTTGAAAAGTGAGCGGATGAGTTGAGGGTAGCGGAGAAATTCCAATCGAACCTGGAGATAGCTGGTTCTCTCCGAAATAGCTTTAGGGCTAGCCTCAAGTGATGATTATTGGAGGTAGAGCACTGTTTGGACGAGGGGCCCTTCTCGGGTTACCGAATTCAGACAAACTCCGAATGCCAATCAATTTAACTTGGGAGTCAGAACGCGGGTGATAAGGTCCGTGCTCGAAAGGGAAACAGCCCAGACCACCAGCTAAGGTCCCAAAATATATGTTAAGTGGAAAAGGATGTGGCGTTGCCCAGACAACTAGTATGTTGGCTTAGAAGCAGCCATCATTTAAAGAGTGCGTAATAGCTCACTAGTCGAGTGACACTGCGCCGAAAATGTACCGGGGCTAAACATATTACCGAAGCTGTGGATTGTCCGTAGGACAATGGTAGGAGAGCGTTCTAAGGGCGTTGAAGCATGATCGCAAGGACATGTGGAGCGCTTAGAAGTGAGAATGCCGGTGTGAGTAGCGAAAGACGGGTGAGAATCCCGTCCACCGATTGACTAAGGTTTCCAGAGGAAGGCTCGTCCGCTCTGGGTTAGTCGGGTCCTAAGCTGAGGCCGATAGGCGTAGGCGATGGATAACAGGTTGATATTCCTGTACCACCATAATTCGTTTTAAGCGATGGGGGGACGCAGTAGGATAGGCGAAGCGTACGATTGGATTGTACGTCCAAGCAGTAAGACTGAGTGTTAGGCAAATCCGGCACTCTTAAGATCAAGCTGTGATGGGGAGAGGAAATTGTTTCCTCGAGTCGTTGATTTCACACTGCCGAGAAAAGCCTCTAGCTAGATTTATGGTGCCCGTACCGCAAACCGACACAGGTAGTCAAGATGAGAATTCTAAGGTGAGCGAGCGAACTCTCGTTAAGGAACTCGGCAAAATGACCCCGTAACTTCGGGAGAAGGGGTGCTCTTTAGGGTTAACGCCCAGGAGAGCCGCAGTGAATAGGCCCAAGCGACTGTTTATCAAAAACACAGGTCTCTGCTAAACCGTAAGGTGATGTATAGGGGCTGACGCCTGCCCGGTGCTGGAAGGTTAAGAGGAGTGGTTAGCTTCTGCGAAGCTACGAATCGAAGCCCCAGTAAACGGCGGCCGTAACTATAACGGTCCTAAGGTAGCGAAATTCCTTGTCGGGTAAGTTCCGACCCGCACGAAAGGCGTAACGATTTGGGCACTGTCTCAACGAGAGACTCGGTGAAATCATAGTACCTGTGAAGATGCAGGTTACCCGCGACAGGACGGAAAGACCCCGTGGAGCTTTACTGTAGTCTGATATTGAAATTCGGTACAGCTTGTACAGGATAGGTAGGAGCCTTAGATACGTGAGCGCTAGCTTACGTGGAGGCGCTGGTGGGATACTACCCTCGCTGTATTGGATTTCTAACCCGCACCATTTATCATGGTGGGAGACAGTGTCAGATGGACAGTTTGACTGGGGCGGTCGCCTCCTAAAGAGTAACGGAGGCGCTCAAAGGTTTCCTCAGAATGGTTGGAAATCATTCATAGAGTGTAAAGGCACAAGGAAGCTTGACTGCGAGACTTACAAGTCGAGCAGGGTCGAAAGACGGACTTAGTGATCCGGTGGTTCCGCATGGAAGGGCCATCGCTCAACGGATAAAAGCTACCCCGGGGATAACAGGCTTATCTCCCCCAAGAGTTCACATCGACGGGGAGGTTTGGCACCTCGATGTCGGCTCATCGCATCCTGGGGCTGTAGTCGGTCCCAAGGGTTGGGCTGTTCGCCCATTAAAGCGGTACGCGAGCTGGGTTCAGAACGTCGTGAGACAGTTCGGTCCCTATCCGTCGTGGGCGTAGGAAATTTGAGAGGAGCTGTCCTTAGTACGAGAGGACCGGGATGGACATACCTCTGGTGTACCAGTTGTCGTGCCAACGGCATCGCTGGGTAGCTATGTATGGACGGGATAAGTGCTGAAAGCATCTAAGCATGAAGCCCCCCTCAAGATGAGATTTCCCAACTTCGGTTATAAGATCCCTCAAAGATGATGAGGTTAATAGGTTCGAGGTGGAAGCATAGCGATATGTGGAGCTGACGAATACTAATCGATCGAAGACTTAATCAAATTTAAATGTTTTGTTTGTAGAACTAAAATTTACTTACTATCTAGTTTTGAATGTATAATGATTTATACATCAACTTGTCTGGTGACTATAGCAAGGAGGTCACACCTGTTCCCATGCCGAACACAGAAGTTAAGCTCCTTAGCGCCGATGGTAGTCGGACTTACGTTCCGCAAGAGTAGGACGTTGCCAGGCAAGCATATAGGATGCGATGAGCCGAGACCGAAGGTCTCTTTTTTTTGCCAAAAGGACTTAACTACCAGTGTGAGGCACTGAAAAACAATTGTCATGAGAAAGCGTTTGAAGCTGACGAACTAAGCGAAAGACGAAACGAGCTTACAAGTGGTAAGTGAGTAAGGAAAGCGTGCAAGTGAGGAAAGATGCGAGCGCTTGCCTCATGGCAAGAAAGCTTCTTAGCGCTGATGGTAGCCGACTTACGTTCCGCAAGAGTAGGACGTTGCCAGGCAAGCATATAGGATGCGATGAGCCGAGACTGAAAGGTCTCTTTTTTTGCCCAAAAGGAGCTTAACTACCAGTGTGAAGCACTGAAAAACGATTGTTATGAGAAAGCGTTTGAAGCTGGCGAACTAAAGGAATACATGAGCCCTCAGCTCATGTATAAGTCCCACTAACTCCGTAAACGGAGAAGAGGGACGTTGTCGAATATTAAATAAGTAGTGAATAAAGCATTTTATTTTCATTGATATAGATATTTGAAGGATCAAATTGATCTACATTTGATTTGAGGTTATCTAAATCTTGATGATTATTTAATTGGATACCGATGATAACTGTTCCTGTATTTTGTGAGCTCTTTTTAAGGTATTCAAATTTGGTAATATCATCTTTCGGTCCAAGGACTTCATTGACAAATTCTCTTAAAGCGCCAGGGCGTTGTGGAAAGTTAAGAATGAAATAGTGTTTCATTTCTTCAAATAACAACGAGCGTTCTTCAATTTCTTTCATACGATTAATATCATTATTGCCACCGCTCACAACGCAAACAACTGTCTTACCTTTAATTTCTGAACGGTATTGTTCTAGTGCTGTCACACTCAATGCGCCTGCAGGTTCAGCAATAATCGCTTGTTTAGAATACATGTCCAATATAGTTGAACATACAGCACCTTCATGCACTTGAACGTAATCATCTACTACATTTTTAGCGATATCATAAGTGATTTCGCCTACTTTTGCTACTGACGCACCGTCTACAAATTTATCAATATCAGGTAAAGTTACAATTTGATTTTGTAGTACTACTGAAGCATACATACTGCTAGCCCCAGCAGGCTCTACACCGATGATAGAAGTTTGTGGTGAATGTGCTTTAAAATAAATACCTACACCTGAAATTAAACCACCACCGCCAATTGCTGAGAATAAATAATCAAATTGTATATCATCTTCAGCAGATTGTTCAATGATTTCTTTTGCTAATGTGCCTTGCCCAGCAATTGTATAAATGTTGTTAAAGGGGTCAATGAAATTCATTTTATGGTTCTCAGTATACGTAAGTGCTTCTTTCAAGCAATCATCAAAAGTATCTCCTGTTAGGACAACTTCTGCATTACGGCCTCCAAAAAATTTTACTTGGTTAATTTTTTGAAGTGGGGTCGTTACAGGCATAAAAATAACTGCTTTTAAATTTAATTTGTTAGCTGTATATGCAACACCTTGTGCGTGATTACCTGCACTGGCACATGTAATACCATTTTGTCTATCATTTTCATTTAACGCTATAATTGCGTTATAAGCACCTCTCAGTTTAAAGGACCTAACCCATTGTAAGTCTTCTCTTTTTAAATAGACGTTACAATCATATTTAAGTGATAAGTAATGATCCTTTTGTAAGGGTGTTTCTTTAACAACATCTTTTAATTGTAAGAAAGCTTCATCGATATCTTTGGAAGAAACAGTTGTTTTTACAGTCATAAATTTCACACCTTTATTTAAGTTTCGTTAAAATGTTTTTGCTGTTTCGTATGCTTGAATTTGATCTTCATATTGAAGTGTTACTGCAATATCATCAAGTCCGTTAATAAGCTTGTTTTTCCAGGTTTCATCAATGTCAAAATGAAATTGTTTGTTTCCTGCAGTCACTGTTTGATTAGGCAAATCAACAGTGACTTCTCCTGTTTCTACTATATATTCTCTTTCGTTTTCATCTAAAACAATAGGCAGCATAGCGTTTTTAGTACAGTTCATATAAAAAATATCGCTATAACTACCGGCAATAATAATATCAAAACCGTAATCTTTAATGGCCCAAGCTGCATGTTCACGACTTGATCCACATCCAAAATTATCACCTGTCACCAAAATAGAAGCGTCTTTGTATTCAGGTTTATTTGGGTTGAACTCTGGATTGTCTGATCCGTCTGCTAAATAACGCCATTCATCAAAAGCAAAGGGCCCAAATCCTGATTTTGAAATACGTTTCAAGTGTACTTTGGGGATAATTTGGTCAGTGTCAATATTATCGTGAAATAATGGCACAACTTTTCCTGTATAAGTTGTAATAGGTTGAATATCCATATTATACAACCACCTTTCTAACGTCTACAAATCTACCGTTAATTGCTGCCGCAGCAGCCATGGCAGGGGAGACTAAGTGTGTTCGTGCACCTTTACCTTGGCGTCCCTCAAAATTACGGTTACTTGTTGAAGCGCAGTGAACCCCATCTGGTACTTGGTCTGGATTCATTCCTAGGCACATGGAGCAACCTGGTTCTCTCCATTCAAAACCAGCATTTTTAAATACTTTATCAAGACCTAATTTTTCAGCTTCTATTTTTACGGTTCTAGATCCTGGCACAACAATTGCAGTGATATTAGGATGCACTTGATTTCCTTCTACAATATGGCTTGCTTCAATAAGGTCAGATAGTCGAGCATTCGTACATGAACCTAAGAATACATAACCTAATTCAATATCTTCTGCTTTTTGGCCTGGTTCTAATCCCATATAGTTATAAGCACGTTCATCATTCACATCTTCAATTTCTGGGAAGGGTGTATTAAAACTCACACCCATTTCAGGGCTTGTCCCCCAAGTTACTTGCGGCTCTAAATCTGACACATCAAGTTGAATAACTTTATCAAATTCTGCGTCTTTATCTGTATACAGCTCACGCCATTCATCAACTGCGTATTTATAATTTGTTGCGTAAGGGCGCCCTTGAACATATTCAAATGTTGTTTCATCAGGGGCCATCATGCCGTATTTGGCTCCAGCTTCAATTGCCATATTACAAATGGTCATTCTAGCTTCCATTGACAAACTACTGATTGTTTCGCCAGAGAATTCAAGGGCATACCCCGTACCGAAATCTACACCATATTGATTAATCAGATATAAGATAATGTCTTTAGCATATACACCTGTAGGTAATTGACCTGTAACATCGATTTTAAGATTTTTTGGTTTGGTTTGCCATAACGTTTGTGTGGCAAAGACGTGTTCAACTTCACTTGTACCAATACCAAAAGCGATTGCACCGAAAGCACCGTGTGTAGCTGTATGAGAATCACCACATACAATCGTTTTGCCAGGTTGTGTAAGTCCAGTTTCAGGACCAACCATATGCACGATGCCTTGTTTGTCAGATCCCATATCAAATATATGAACGTCAAATTCTGTAGCGTTTTTTTGAAGTGTTGTGATTTGTTTATTCGCTATTTCATCTTTAATGTTAAAAATATCTACTGTCGGTACGTTATGATCTAATGTCGCATATGTTAAATCTGGTCTACGAAGTTTTCTATTTTGTAGTCTTAGTCCTTCAAATGCTTGAGGAGATGTGACTTCATGTATAAGATGCAAATCTATATATAATAATTGTGGGTCACCTTCTTTACCAGTTAAGACATGCTTGTTCCAAACTTTATCAAATAGTGTTTTACCCATATGACATCTCCTCCTTTTTAAAGATTTTGTTTAACGAATTTAAAAATATCTGATGTATTATAATTACCATTGAGGTCGCGCGTTGTTTTTTCTTCTTCAATAAGTTGGTAAACGACCGATTCTAATTTATTAGCGGCTTCTGTTTCTTTAAGACTTTCTCTTAGACACATGACGAGTGATAAAAGCATGCCGAATGGATTGGCTTTATCTTGGTTAGCGATATCAGGCGCAGAACCGTGAATAGGTTCATATAGCCTTGGGCCATTTTCACTAAAACTGGCTGACGGAGAAAGACCTAAAGAACCTGGGATAACCGATGCTTCATCACTTAAAATATCTCCGAATAAATTTTCAGTGACGATGACGTCAAATTGAGACGGGTTAGTAATTAAATGCATTGCACAAGCATCGACAAGTAAATGATTTACTTCTACATCTGGGTATTCATTAGCAACGTCATTGATAACCTTACGCCATAATTTACTAGATGAAAGCACATTTTCTTTATCCACAGAAGTCAATTTCTTGTGACGTTTTTGAGCTAAATCAAAGGCAACTCTTGCGATTCGTTCAATTTCTTCACGTGTATAAGTTAAAGAATCTAAAGCTTGTTTTTCATTCCAATGTTTTGGTTCACCGAAGTATATACCGCCCGTTAATTCTCTGACTAAGATAAAATCGGTACCTGCAACGCGTTCTTTTTTAATAGGTGACAAGTGACTTGTACCACTAGTGACTGTAGTAGGGCGGATGTTAGCAAATAAACCTAATGATTTACGAATACCTAATAGGCCTTGTTCGGGTCTATTATTAGGATCTGTCCATTTAGGTCCTCCTACAGCACCTAGCAGAATGGCATCTGCTTGCTTACAAGCATTTAGTGTCGTATCGGGTAGCGGCGTACCGTGATTGTCTATTGCGATGCCGCCAAAATCATGGGTTTCTATTTCATAATTAAAATTAAAGTCAGAACTTAATTGAGAAAGAATTTCTAATGAACCATTTAAAATTTCAGGTCCAATACCATCGCCGGGTAGAGCAACAATTTTATAACTCATGAGTGAATACCTTCTTCCACTTTCGAATTTGAGACATATTTAGCATGAGCTTCTACATATGATTTGCATGAAGCTAATAAAATGTCATGATCGATACCTACGCCAGTAACTTCTTGATCTCCAATTTTAATTTGTACGTGTACTTCTGCTTGTGCATCCGTTCCTTCAGTTACAGACTCTATGCGATAATCAATAAGTTCCGTTTCGCGATTGAAAATACGATCTACTGCATTATATACAGAAACAATAGAGCCGGTACCGATACTTGAATCTTGATACGTATGACCATCTTTATCTTTAATGACGACCACAGCACTTTGTAATCCATTTGAAACGAATTGTAGTTGCAATGTTTCAACTTTGTAAATCGCATTTTGTTCATGCTCAGTACCTTGAATTAATGCGTGAATATCTCTATCAGTAACTGCTTTTTTCTTATCGGCAATTGTTTTAAATTGCTTAAATAGTGCTTTTTGTTCTTCTGGTTCAACTTCATAGCCTAATGCAATTAGTTTTTCTGAAAATGCGTGTTTACCCGATAGTTTTCCTAATGGTAATTCAGTTGTTTTAACGCCTACGAGTTGAGGTGTCATAATTTCATATGTTTCAGGGTTCTTAAGGACGCCATCTTGATGAATTCCTGATTCATGGCTGAATGCATTTTGACCAACAATTGCTTTGTTTCTAGGGACTCGAATACCTGCGTATCGAGCAATCAAATCAGAAGTGTCTTTCGTTTCTTCAAGATTTATTCTAGTTTGGTTACCGTAATGATCTTGTCGAACGTAAAGGCCAAGTGCTACTTCCTCAAGGGCCGTATTACCTGCACGTTCCCCAATACCATTTAAAGTTCCCTCAATACGTTTTGCGCCGTTCTCTATTGCAGCCATACTATTTGCAACTGCTAAACCTAAATCGTCATGACAGTGTGCACTGTAGATGACTTCATGATCAGTTTTAATTTTTTCTTGGAGTGTTTTAAAAATTTTGCCATATTCTGAAGGGTAACTAAAGCCAACAGTATCAGGTATATTGATTACACTTGCTCCAGCATCAACAGCAGTTTGGACACATTCGATTAAGAAAGGTAATTCAGTTCTTGTAGCATCTTCTGGTGAAAATTGAACGAGCTCAAAGTAATTTGTAGCATAGGCTACATGCTCTTTGATTGATGCTAAAACGTCTTCTTTAGACATCATTAGTTTTGAATCACGGTGGATAGGGCTAGTTGCTAAGAATACGTGTATTCTAGGCTTTACAGCTTCCTTAGTTGATTCATAAACGGCGTCAATATCTTTCTTCACACAACGTGCTAACCCACAAACAGCAGTTGTTGTTAAGGTTTTAGAAATCTCTTCCACAGATTTAAAACTACCTGTACTTGAAGCGGGGAAACCAGCTTCTATAATATCTACACCCCATTTTTCAAGTTGCTTAGCGATTTTTAGACGCTCATCGAATGAAAAATTGACGCCCGGTGTTTGTTCGCCGTCTCTTAGTGTGGTATCAAATATTTGAATATGGCTATTCATTTTAAACATCTCCTAATAAATAAATTTTAGCAACATATGATGTAATGGCTGAAGAATCGCACATTACAGTAAATATCAAAGATATTTTACACAGTTTGATTCTCCAGATATCATCATATAACTAATTATTTTTCAATACTTTTTGATTTAATAAACGGCATCATTTCACGTAGATCTTTGCCGACTGCTTCAATTTGATGTCCGTGTTGTTCGTCACGCAATTTATGGAATTCTTCAAAGTTATTTTCATTATCTTTGATGAAACGATCACTGAAGTTTCCTTGTTGAATGTCGTTAAGCACTGCTTTCATATTATCTTTAACATCTGGAGTAATTACGCGTGGACCTGATACATAATCACCAAATTCAGCTGTATTTGAAATTGAATAACGCATATTTTCCATACCGCCCTCGTACATTAAGTCAACAATAAGTTTCATTTCATGTAACACTTCAAAATAAGCGATTTCTGGTTGATAACCAGCTTCGACAAGTGTTTCGAAACCAGATTGAATTAATTTTGTTGTACCACCACAGAGCACTGCTTGTTCACCAAATAAATCTGTTTCAGTTTCTTCTTTAAATGATGTTTCTAAAACGCCTGCACGTGTTGCACCAATTCCTTTAGCATAACTTAACGCTAAATCAGTAGCTTCACCACTTGCATCTTGTTCGACTGCAAATAGGGCAGGTACTGCGCTTCCTTCAGTAAATGTACGTCTAACTAAATGTCCGGGACCTTTTGGTGCTACTAAAAATACATCTACTGTTTCTGGTGGTTGGATGACATTAAAGTGAATATTAAAGCCGTGTGCAAAAACAAGTGCGTTATTTGGTTCTAAATTAGGTTCAATTTCTTCTTTATATACTTGTCCTTGAATTTCATCGGGTAAAAGCACCATGATGACATCAGCTTGTTTTGCTGCTTCATTTACAGGGTAAACTTCGAAGCCGTCATCTTTTGCTTTATCAAAAGAGCGTCCAGGTCTAATACCGATGATGACATCGTAGCCGTTGTCTTTTAAATTTTGAGCATGGGCATGGCCTTGTGAACCATATCCAATGATTGCAATTTTTTTACCTTGTAATGCATCTTTCGTAACTGATTGGTCATAATAAACTGTTGTCATAATAAAATCCTCCATGTTTTAAAATATCGTTTTAGTACTTAGCTTTAAACTAAACTTGCTGAACCAGTTCTAGAAACTTGTTCAATGTTATATGATGATAGATCGTCTAATAAGTTGTCCATTGTATACTGTGGGCCAGAAGCTTGAAGATACGTATAAGGCGCCTCACTTTTTAGAACTGAAACTAGCGCATCATATGGTTTAATAATATTTTGTAAATCTTGATGATTACTTGGTGTTTCTAATTTCACAAGTACTAATTCTCTGTTGTATGTGTTTGTATCCGTGATGTCTTCTACTTCTATGATGTTTATTTGTTTTTCGAGTTGTCTTAATAGATTTCGTAACACATCTGAATCTGGGATTTCTGCTACAAAAGTAATATTAGAAATTCCTTCTTCTCGAGTGGGCGTTACTGATAGTGTGACAATATTAAATTGCCTACGTACAAAAATACCTGTTAATCTGTTTAAAGTACCAGCCTTGTCCATAACTTTGGTTCTAAATGTGCGTCTCATAATAATCCCTCCATCTCGTAGTTAGCTTTACCACTAGGAACCATTGGATTAACGGGTTCAATTGGTGAAATACGAACGTCAATTAACGCGGGACCATCATGTTGGAAAGCTTCATCTAGTTTTTGTTCTAAATGCGCCGGATCATCTATAAGAAATCCTTTAACGTTATAAGCTTCTCCTAATTTTAAGAAATCAGGTTGTCCGTTAAATACAGAATGAGAGAAACGTTTATTAAAGAATTTATCTTGCCATTGCTTAACCATCCCTAAAGTACCATTGTTTATGATTACTATTTTAATATCCAAGTTGTATTCTTCTAAGATTGCCATTTCTTGGTTTGTCATTTGGAAACCGCCATCACCTACAAAAGCTACGACCGTTTTATCAGGTTCTGCTAACTTTGCACCGATTGCAGCGGGGATACCAAAGCCCATTGTTCCTAAGCCACCGCTTGTTACTAATTGACCATGGTTTTTAAATGGGTAGTATTGTGCAACCCACATTTGATGTTGGCCTACGTCAGTAGTAACCACGGCGTCACCTTGAGTAATTTCTCCTATATATTCAATTGTGCGTTGTGGTTTTGAGAAAGTACCATCAGCGTCTTCTTTAAAAGCGAAAGGCTGTGCTGATTTATTGTTAAAACATGTTTCTAGCCATTCTTCGTGTCTGATTGAATAGCTTTCAAAATCTAATAAAGCTTCTAAAGTTGCTTTACAGTCCGCTACAATACCTAAATCCACTTTGATAATTTTATTTATTTCTGAAGGGTCGATATCTATATGAACAATTTTGGCATTAGGAGCAAATTCATCTGGTTTACTAGCAAGCCTATCATCGAAGCGGCTTCCAAAATTAATGAGTAAATCACACTCTGTTAATGCCATGTTACTTGCATAGGAACCATGCATACCTCCCATTCCTAAAAACAGGGGATTGTCATATGGAATTGCTCCTAGTCCTAATAAAGTGCTTACTACAGGTAATTGATGTCGTGTAACAAACTCGGTCAATACTTCATTTGCTTTAGCATGGTTAATACCAGCTCCTGAAAGTACAATAGGCTTTTTAGAAGTTTTCAAATAATCACGTAATTTTTGAATTTCAGTTTTATCCGGTTTGTTAGGTACCGAGTAACCAGGTAAATCTAGTTCATTTGAAACATCTACATTAGTTGATAAAATACCCATGTCTTTAGGGAAGTCAATGACAACTGGTCCTTTTCTTCCAGAATTAGCAATGTGAAATGCTTCATGAAGTACTTTTGGTATTTCATTTACATTTTTGATTTGATAGTTATGCTTAGTAATTGGCGTCGTCATTGAAAGTAAATCCGCTTCTTGAAAGGCGTCTTTGCCAATACCTGCTGTCGCTACTTGGCCAGTAATAACTACCAATGGTAAAGAGTCACTATATGCATCTGCAATACCAGTGATCGCATTTGTGGCTCCTGGTCCGCTTGTCACTACAACAACACCTGTTTTACCAGAAACACGGGCATACCCTTCAGCAGCGTGAGTTGCACCTTGTTCATGTCTAGCTAAAATGTGCTCGATTTTCCCTTCATAAAATGTGTCATATAATGGGAGTACTGCACCGCCAGGGTAACCAAATATGAAATCTACACCTTCATTTGCGAGCGAATCTACTAATAATTCTGAACCAGATTTCATTTCATCAATTGTTTCTTTTTCTAATTCCATTTCAGGTTCAATTGTTTCTGTTGTTTCTAAATAATCTAAATTTTCTGACTTTTCGTATTCAAGTATTTCAGTTTGTTTAGACATAATGCTCACTCCTTAAATGAGATCTTCAGGTACTTGCATAATACCACCTGTGTTAGCGCTTGTTACTAATGCAGTATAACGTGCAAGATAACCAGTTTTTACTTTTGCTTTAAATTGTTTTAAGTTTTGTTTTCTGGATTCCAATACTTCATCTAAAACTTCTACGTTTAATGTCCTGTTCGTTAAATCAATCGTAATTTCGTCGTTATTTTCAATTAAAGCGATAGGGCCACCTGATGCAGCTTCTGGTGAAATATGTCCGACTGCTATGCCTCTCGTCGCTCCTGAAAATCTACCATCTGTAATTAATGCAACATCTTTACCTAAACCTCTACCTACAATAGAAGATGTAGGAGCTAACATCTCTGGCATACCAGGGCCACCTTTAGGTCCTTCATATCTGATAACAACTACGTGTCCTTCACGCACAACGTGATTATCAATCGCTTCCACAGCTTCATCATGTGAATCGAAACAGATTGCTTTTCCTTTAAATACTTTAATTGAAGGGTCGACTCCACCAACCTTAATAACTGCACCATTTGGAGCTAAGTTACCGTATAAGATGGAAAGGCCACCTTGTTTGTCATATGGATTATCGAGATGTCTAATAACGTCACTATTTAGTATTGCTTTGTTCTCATTGTTTTCACGAAGCGTTTTTCCTGTAGCTGTAATTCTATCTGGATGCAATGTACCTTCTTTCTTAAATAATTCATTAATAATAGCTGGAACGCCACCTGCCTCGTGTACATCATGCATTGAATATGAAGAACTTGGTGCGATTTTTGAGAGGTAAGGTGTTTTCTTTGCAATCTCGTTAATTCTTGAGAGGTCGTAGTCGATACCAGCTTCATTTGCAATAGCTAAAGTGTGTAAAACAGTGTTTGTTGAACCACCCATTGCCATGTCTAAAGCGAATGCATCATCAATTGCTTCTTTTGTTACAATGTCTCTTGGTTTAATATCATTTTTGATATTATCAACAAGTTTAAACGCTGCTTCACGAATCATTTCTCTACGTTGTTCGCTTACTGCTAATGCTGTGCCATTATATGGGAGAGCCAATCCTAAAACTTCCATTAAGCAATTCATTGAATTTGCTGTAAACATACCAGAACATGAACCACAAGTAGGGCAAGCATTTTGTTCCATATCTAGAAATTCGTCTTTTGAAATTGAACCATCTTTAAATGCACCAACGGCCTCAAACATGGAAGACAAAGTTAATGCTTTACCTTGTGATGATAAGCCTGCTTTCATAGGCCCACCTGAGCAGAAAATAGCTGGAACGTTAGTTCTTACAGATGCTAATAACATGCCAGGTGTAATCTTGTCACAGTTCGGTATGTAAAAAACACCATCAAACCAATGTGCATTGATAACAGTTTCTGCAGCGTCTGCAATGATTTCTCTGGACGGAAGTGAATATCTCATTCCAATATGTCCCATTGCAATACCGTCATCAACACCGATAGTGTCAAATTCAAAGGGAATAGCGCCTGCTTCACGAATTGCTTCTTTAGCAATATCCGCAAGTTCTCTTAAATGAACATGTCCTGGGACAATGTCAATGTATGAATTACAAATAGCTACGAAAGGCTTGTTCATATCTGTTGGTTTTTCTAAAGCGCCTGTTGCGTGCAAAAGGCTTCTTGCTGGAGCTTGATGATCTCCTTTTTTGATCATATCGCTTCTCATATTAATTCCCCCATAAATTTGAAAATAAAAAAGCGTCCCAATAAATAATTGGGACGCTTTTGAGTCCCATTCAACTAGAAATAGGACTTAAACATTTAGTAGATTCTTTACTAAAGTTCCAGTCCTAATAGCATAATAAAATGACTAAAATATTTGAAGTTGTTGGTTGGTATTGCGTTGTATGTTTGGTCATTTTATTATGCTCCTTTCCGATAGAATGGTTTGTTTTTATTTGTTAAATTGAATTGTCTAAAAATTCGATAAATTAAATTTACTATACTGAAGCCATACTGTCAATGATTTTTTTAAATTTTCTCTCAATTCACACAATTTTAAATACTTAGAACTTATTTTAGTTTGAAGTAAAATACTAAAAAATTTGTTAAACTGTAATAGTTAATTTAATAAAATCAAATGTTTGAGCGTACCATCATTTTTATAGAATATATTCATTTATATAAAGTATAAGTCGATTTAAACTTAAATAATATTTAAATGGAGCGGGTTGGACAACAAACATATTTAAAAAAATAAATTTGTCGTTCCATTGTAGTAAGTATGACTAAAAAATTGCTTAGTTAAGCAGGTTACATGAAGCAAGCTCGACACGAATCCAAATTAATTCGGAAGTGAACTAAGGAATGCCTAAGCTAAGCTCATGCATAAGCGACACGAATCCAAATTAATTCGGAAGTGAACTAAGGAATGCCTAAGCTAAGCTCATGTATAAGCGACACTAATCCAAATTAATTTGGAAGTGTCGCTAAAAAAAAGGAGAGGAATATGATTAAAATTAAAGGATTGGAAAATATGGAGCAATTTGGTGAAATATTAACGAAACATCTATCTGCCGGAGATATCATATTATTGAACGGTGATCTAGGTGCGGGAAAAACAACATTAAGTCAATTTATTGGTAAAGCACTGGGGGTCAAACGTAATATTAATTCTCCAACTTTTAATATCATTAAATCTTATCAAGGTGAAACTTTAAAATTACATCATATGGATTGTTATAGATTAGAAGATAGCGAAGAAGATTTAGGTTTCGATGAATATTTTGAAGATAAAGCAATCACATTGATAGAGTGGAGTCAATTTATAACAGAATTTTTACCACCTGAGCATCTTATTATTAATATTAAAACAGTAAGCCCAACTGAAAGAGACATAGAAATAAAAGCCGTTGGTCAACATTATCTAAAAATAAAGGAGGCTGTTGAACATGAAATGCTTGTTGATTGATACATCGAATCAACCTTTATCTGTTGCAGTGATGCAAGATGATAACGTACTTAGCGAAATAAATTCAAATATAAAGCAGAATCATTCTACTCAATTGATGCCAGCTATCCAACAGGTGATTGGTGAAAGCCAAATAGCGAAAGAAGATATTGACGCGATTATTGTAGCTCAAGGACCAGGTTCTTACACAGGATTAAGAATTGGTGTAACAGTTGCTAAAACTTTAGCATACGCATTGAATGCTGAATTATACGGTATTTCATCACTCAAAGCGTTAGCTGCCACTGTGCAAGATGATAAACGTTTAATTGTACCTATTTTTGATGCCCGGAGAGAAGCAGTATATACAGGTATTTATGAATATAAAGCAAATAATTTAGTGAAAGTTAAAGAAGACCAATATTTACCAATACAAACGCTCCTTGATTTATTACATCGTATGGGCAAACCATATGTATTTGTGGGTATAGACACTGAAAAATTAAAAGACTTATTAGATAGTGAGGGTATACCTAACTTACCTAAAGCAAAATATATGAAAAAACTTATTGAAACTACTGCCGATATTCATCAATTTAAACCCAACTATATTAAATTATCTGAGGCCGAGAGAAATTGGTTAAACCAACAGAACAAGAATTAAATATACGTTTGATGACTATAAAAGATGTACCACAAGTATTTGATATAGAAAGAAATAGCTTTAATGACAGTAGTTGGACAATAGACGCTTTTTATCATGAGATAGAAAAAAATGAATTTGCGCACTATTTTATAATAGAATTTAATGAGGAAATTGTTGGTTATATTGGTATATGGATTGTGATTGATCAAGCTCAGATTACAACTGTAGCAATAGATGAGGCTTATAGAGGTTACGGGTTAGGACAATTATTATTAAAATATGCAATGAACTACGTACAAACGAAATGTGAAATTATGAGTTTAGAAGTACGTGTAGATAACGAAGTAGCACAACATGTTTATACTAATTTAGGTTTTCAATATGGTGGTAAGCGAAAAAATTATTACGGTGAAGGTGAGGATGCGATAGTGATGTGGGTGAATTTAAATGAATAATCAAACGTTAATTTTAGCAGTTGAATCTAGTTGTGATGAAACTAGTGTAAGTATTATAAAAAACGGAACGCAAATTTTAAGCAATATTGTGTTAAGTCAAATTGAAAGTCATAAACGTTTTGGTGGCGTCGTACCAGAAGTTGCGAGTAGGCATCATGTTGAAGGTATCATTACAACAATTGATCAAGCTTTAAGAGAAGCAAAATTACAAATGAAGGATATCAATGCAATTGCAGTAACGCAAGGACCTGGACTAATAGGTGCTTTATTAGTAGGTATCAATGCTGCAAAGGCGCTTGCTTTTGCTTACGACAAACCTTTGATACCCGTGCATCATATTGCAGGTCATATTTATGCTAATCATTTAGAGCACCCTTTACAATTTCCATTAATGGCTTTAATTGTTTCGGGAGGTCACACAGAACTTGTATATATGAAAGACCATTTAAATTTTGAAGTCATAGGAGAAACACGAGATGACGCAGTTGGAGAGGCTTATGATAAAGTTGCGAGAACGATTGGATTAGGTTATCCAGGTGGGCCACAAATTGATCAGTTAGCAGCAAAAGGTCAAGATAGTTATGGCTTTCCGCGCGTATGGTTAGACGCTAATAGTTATGATTTCAGTTTTAGTGGGTTAAAAAGTGCAGTGATTAACAAATTGCATAATTTACGTCAAAAAAATTGTGAAATCAAACCTGAAGATGTAGCAACTAGTTTTCAAAATAGTGTTGTAGAAGTATTGGTTGGAAAATCAATATCAGCTTGTGAAGCTTATGATGTGAAACAGTTAATTGTAGCAGGAGGCGTTGCAAGTAACAAAGGTTTAAGGGCGCAATTAACTGAAGTATGTGACACGCATGGTATTAACTTGCGTATTCCAAGCCCAAGCCTGTGTACAGATAATGCAGCAATGATTGGCGCAGCAGCGCATTATTTATATCAAGCAGGTTATACAGGAGATATGTCATTAAATGGTTTTAATAATATGGATATAGAACAATTTTCAATAGTTAAATAATTATTTAAAAATATAATAGCTCATGTATTTCTACGTTTGTTTCAGTCAAATAAGAGAAAAGTAACTAGATAAGCAGAAATATGACATCAACTTGATGGTTGGTTTCATTTTCTGCTTTTTTAATATTTAAATTTGATATAAAAATTTGTATTGAAGTAAATTAGATCTTGTTTTTAAGTAAAAAGTAATTTTGTATAGCATACTAAGTTAAAAAGTTTAAATGTGAGAAATGGGGTATAAGTATTTTAGTGTTTTTGTATGGATTCACGCATTAAAAAAGGGGGTTTTGAAATGAAATCAGTTCAGTATTTTAACTTTCAAAATAGTTTAGCTGCATTAGATTTTTACGAAAAAAATTTAGGTGCAACAGATATTCAGAGTGTAGGCGGAGATCATGAAATGTTTGCGGATATGCCTGAAGAATATCAAGTCGATAAAAACTTTACAATGAATGCGTCCTTCAAAATTTTAGGAGAAACATTCTATTGTAGTGATACATGGAAAAATAAAAAAATTGATAATAGTGGTGCGATTGTAACATTTACGTTTGACTATCATAATGAAGTGGAGAAACAACTTGCGATTGACTTTTTTAATAAAGCGATTATAGCAGGATGTGAAGAAACAATACCTTTAGGTAAGACAGAATGGTCTAATCTTTATGGTATGTTCAATGATCCATTTGGCGTAACTTGGATGATTAATGCAGAATAATAAATTTAAATACGTCAAATGGTTATGAAGACGTGCAGTGCTTAGTAAAGAGGTTTCGCTTATTTACTACACTTTACTAAGCTTCTTTTACATAAAAAAGAGACCACATCGGTCTCTCATTACCTATAAAAAATTCAATAATTGTATGGTTTTCAGTTAGGTTTGCTAGGATAAGATACATTGGTTTAGAAGGATATGATTTCTGCATCTCGCCTTTGGTTTTAAGATTAAACAATATTGCGTAAAAACTTAATTTACACCATGAAATCATTTTAAGAGGATGACGCCTGAGCACGTGAATAAACTTGTTCAGGAAAATCCATAATTCTTAATAGTTCAATAGCATTCCTCGTATCTGCTTTGCCAGATTTCACTTTGTAATCGAAAGTAATTTCATTGTCAGAAATGATTTCATTAAAATGATAATTTATATAATTGTGTTTTAATAATGAAGTTAATTCAATATCATGAGTTGCAGCAATCACTCTGTAATGTTTACAGGGGCCTAAGTAATTTAAAACAGATTCAGAAGCTGCAATTCTTTCTGTAGTATTTGTTCCCTTGAAAATTTCATCTATGAAACAATAAACCGTGTTATTTGTTTGTATATCAAATAAACGCTTTATTGATTTAATCTCGGTCATAAAATAACTATCGCCAGATAATATATCGTCTTGATTAACCATAGAAGTATAAACTAAACCTGGTTTAAATTTGAAATGCTTTGCGGTCACGGTATATACTGTTTGAGCTAATATAAGATTTAACGCGATAGATTTCATAAAAGTAGACTTACCGGAAGCGTTTGAACCAGTTAGTAAAATATGACTATTGATCTCTAAATCATTAGGCACTGCGTAATCAAGTAGGGGATGTGTAATTTCCTCAAATTCCAGTGTGCTTGCTTCGTTTTCTTCTGGAAATGTATATTGTGTTAATGTTTCCCTCCATAATGCCACAGCATAATGATTATCAATATTTGCTATATAGTCGTAACATGACATCACTTCGGACTCGTATTTTTTAAAACTATTTTGTATTAAGTGAAAAATGTGGTAATCCAGCATAAACATAGTTTTAAATAAAAAAGCAAATACCATAGCATCTTCAGACGTATTAACTTTTCCTAACAATCCACTCAGTTTACGAGCAGTTTTAAAATGACTGAAATCAACGTCTATCGTAGGGACGCCATCAATTTTTTGTAGCGCATACGCTTTTTTAATAACCATTGATGTATAAAATATTGAATTTAAATCTTGATTGAATGTCTTTTTTAGCACCCCGCTTAAAACCATATTAAAAATGGCACTAAGTATCGTTAGTAATATGCCTAAACCAGGATTGAAAAAAGAAAAAATAATAAAAATCAAAGGGAATACGTGCATAACATAAAACAATTATTTCGTTTAACCGTATATAGTTGATCCGGGAATGTTGGATAAATTGCTTTACCGATTTCTGCTAAATGTATAGAAAGTTGTATCCGAAACGATTCATCATGTTTAAATTTATGTATTAAGCTTTGGTTACTGATTGTAAACATTTTTCTTAAGGTTACATATAATCTCATTTCCCCTATAGCTGTAAAATTAAAGTTCATTTTCTCAAACATAGCGTTAATGTTTAAATCTGAATAAGTTTTATCATCTACTAATGCGTTTTTATCATATTGAAATTGATATGTATCAAACTGATAACTATATATGGTTCGGCCGAACAAAATTCTCTAGAGGCTTTTGCTTTGACCATAAGAGCTGGATATCATGCTTTAATTTTTTATTTGTCACAATATTTGTCATCATAGACACGAGGAAAGCAGCGATGATAAAAGCAATAAAAAACCAAAATAACGGTAACATAGGACCGATCTCTCTTTTTAATGATTACAATAATTATGTCATTAAATGGATTAATAAACAATTAGTTAAATGAAATAAACTTTGCTAGATGTCAATAGGGAACGTGCGTACTTATCAACAGTTAGTGTACAACCTGTGGATAAGTAGTGTGTATGTGTGTGGATATGACTTGTTATCTGAAAATTCAATACAAAATGGTATTGCTTTTTGCTTGTGGATAACTAGGATAACTCTGTGGACAGCTCTCGTTATAAGGTTTATCGCTGTTAATAATTCGAGTGTAAAAAAACATAAAAAATACGGAAAATGATAAAATCATTCCGTATTTTTGAGTAGTTCATAATTATATTAACTTTTCTTGTAATTCTGTCCATTTAGACATCACTTGTTCTAATTTTTGTTCGCTTTCTTCTTTTTCTTTGGCTAAACGACTTGCTTCTTCAGGATTGCTATATATATCTGGTAAGGTTAATTGTTCGTTAATTTCACCAATTTTACTTTCGTAGTTTTCTATATCAGCTTCAACTTGTTCGATTTGCCGTTCGATTTGCCGCTGTTCTCGTTTTTGAAGTTTTTGATCAAAATAATTATTATTTTGCGTGGTGGTTACTTCAGATTGCGTCGGAGTTTCTTGTTCTTTTTTGGCTTGGATAGCTGCATTTTCTTCTTTTTTTTCAATGAAATATTGATAATTACCTAGATACATTGTGCCGCCCTCATGATCTAAATCATAAACTTTATTTGCCAGTTGATTAATAAAATAACGATCATGGGAAACAAATAATATGGTTCCTTCAAAATGATCTAATGCTTGTTCGAGCATTTCTTTCGAATCTATATCAAGGTGGTTAGTTGGCTCATCTAATATAAGGACATTGTTGCGTTCGAGCATGAGTAACGCTAATTGTAACCGGGCTTTTTCACCACCCGAAAGATCGTTGATAATTTTTTTGACATCTTCTTGAACAAATAAGAAACGACCCAACACTGCCCGAATATCTTTTTCATTCATTGAGGGATATTGATCCCATAGATAATCGAGAATCGTCTTGTTTGATTTGAATTCAGCTTGTTTTTGATCATAGTAACCTATTTTTAAATTGGCACCTGTAGTAATTTGCCCAGCTAATTGAGGCTGAATGCCTGCAATTGTCTTGATTAATGTAGATTTACCAATACCATTGGGCCCAATAATGGCTATATGATCTCCTTTAGAAACTTCAATATTAATCCCCTTAGTGATAGCTTGTTCATAGCCAATTTCTAAATTTTTTATATGGAAAACATCGTTACCTGTGTTTCTATCAAAGTTAAATTGGATATTCGCACTTTTGGCATCAATCATTGGTTTATTGATTCTTTCAATTTTTTCGAGCATTTTTCGACGACTTTTTGCCATGCCAGTAGTTGAAGCACGTGCAATATTTTTTTCTACAAAAGTTTCTAAGCGTTTTATTTCAGCTTGTTGACGTTCGTATTCTTGCATGCGTTTTTCATAATATTTATCCCTTTGTTCAATGAATTGTTTGTAATTACCTACATAATGCTGTACATCTCCGAGTGCAACATCATAGATTTGGTTTACAATTTTATCTAAAAAGTATCTGTCATGGCTGATGATTACAATAGCGCCTTTAAAGTAATTCAAATACCCTTCTAACCATTGCGTGGTCTCCATGTCTAAATGGTTCGTAGGCTCGTCTAATAATAATAAATCAGGTTCGCTAAGGAGCATTTGGGCTAGTGAAAGTCTTGTTTTTTGACCTCCGCTAAAATCATTAATAGGGCGGTTGTAATCTGATTCAGTAAAATTCAGACCATGAAGCACTGTTTTGATTTTACTTTCGTATTGATATCCATCTTGTTGTTCAAATTCATTTGATAAATATTCATAGCGGTCAATATGTGTTTTATATTCTTCTGTATCATATTCATTTGCATGTTGCGCTAACCAATCTGTTTCTTTTTTCATTTCATTTTCAAGTTGTTTCATACTCTCAAATGGTTTAGACATTTCTTCAATAACAGTTTGATTTGTATTTAATGTCATTTGCTGTGTTAAATAGCCGAGTTTTAAATTTTTACTCTTTGAAACATGGCCACTATCATAATCTTCGACGCCAGCAATAATTTTCATTAAAGTAGATTTACCAGCACCATTGCGACCGACTATACCAATACGTTCGCCTGTTTTAACTTCAAAATCTACGTCATTAAAAATATCTTCTCCGTCGAATGATTTTGTTATATCATTTAGTTGTAATAATATCATCCGATTTTGCACCTCTCTATCCATTATCATTCTACCGTATTCTAAGCATTGTTAAAACTATCAGTGTTTATTTTTAGCATGTATTAATGTATAATGTTGTAGTAATTATAAGATTAATTAGTAATAGATCATAGTATAGGAGGACAAGATCTTGGCTAACCAAAGCGAAAAGATTCCTCGTGCCACATTGAAGCGTTTACCGTTATATTATAGATTTGTCAATACATTAAAATCTAAAGGTATAGACAGAGTTAATTCTAAAACAATTAGTGAAGGATTAAATATTGATTCTGCAACAATACGTCGTGATTTTTCTTATTTTGGTGAATTAGGCAAAAAAGGATATGGCTATAATATTGACAGTTTATTACATTTTTTCAAAAATGAAATTAGTGAAAATGATGAAATTAAAATCGCCATCGTGGGTGTAGGAAACCTAGGTAAAGCATTATTAACATATAACTTTTCTATTCATGATGAAATGACCATAACGGAAGCTTTTGATATACGAGATGAAGTGATCGGTACTGAAATTGGGCAAGTTACTGTGAGTCCATTTTCGAAGGCTACTGATATATTAAAACAAGAACAAATAGATGTTGTGATTTTAACAACGCCTGAAGATGCTGCACAACAAGTTGTAGATACTTTGGTTGATGCTGGCATTAAAGGCGTGCTCAACTTTACACCAACACGTGTGTATACACCAGTAGATGTTCAAGTCCACCATATTGATTTGGGAATTGAGCTACAATCTTTATTATTCTTTATGAAAAACTACAGTAATAAATAAGATTTTAAAGCACTGAGCTTTTTATAGATGTAAGTCACCAATCATGACGATACATTTATAAAAAGCTTTTTTATTTTCCAAATAGTTTCATATTTAATTAGTGAATTTATACTTTTTTTAAATTATTAATCATTAAAGGTTGAAATTTCCATATAAATCTAATATGATAATTCATATTGATTTTATCGGAAAAGAGGTAATGTTATGACGTGGTTAATAATCAGTGGATTGGTCGTGGGTGCGCTTCTAGGATTTGTCATGCAACGTACACGATTTTGTCTTGCTGGCGGTTTTAGAGATATGTATATTCAAAAAAGTAACAAAATGTTCTACGCATTATTAATAGCGATATCTGTACAAAGTATTGGCTTATTAATATTGACTTCCACTGGATTAGTACAAATTCCAGAATCAACATATCCAATAATTGGAACGGTAATAGGTTCATTTATTTTTGGGATTGGTATCATATTAGCTGGTGGTTGCGCCACTGGGACATGGTATAGAGCTGGAGAAGGATTGATTGGAAGTTGGTTAGCACTTATCGCATATGCATTTACTTCTGCTGCTACTAAATTTGGTTTATTGTTACCTTTAATGGACGGGGTTAATAAACCAACTAATGTAAATACTAGTATGTCACAAACAACTGGTATTCCAACTTGGGTTTGGGTTTTGTTATTAACGATTATAACTATCACATTTGTTGTGAAAACATTGCGTAAACCAAAACCAAAAGTTGCAGTTCCGAAATTAAAGCAAAAATTTACAGGCGTTCGTCATTATTTATTTGAGAAAAAATATCATCCATTTGTAGCAGCTATAGCAGTTGGTCTCATTGCACTTTTAGCATGGCCTGTCAGTGAATCTACAGGAAGAATGTATGGTTTAGGAATCACAACGCCATCTGCAAACTTAGTTCAATTTTTCGTAACTGGAGACCTTAAGCTTTTAGATTGGGGTGTTTTCCTTGTCTTAGGAATTTTTGCTGGTTCTTATATTGCAGCCAAAGGATCCAAAGAATTTAAGTGGAGATTACCAGATAAGAAAACAATTCGTAACAGCATTATTGGCGGTGTTTGCATGGGCTTTGGTGCATCAGTAGCTGGCGGTTGTTCAATAGGAAACGGATTAGTAGAAACAGCTACAATGTCGTGGAAAGGTTGGATAGCACTTGCTTCCATGATATTAGGTGCATGGTTCATGAGCTACTTTATATTTATCAAACCAATGAAAAAAGCACAAAAAGTAGAAAAATCTGCGAAGCATACAGTTTCAACGCAAACTCAAACGACTTAAGATTTTAACTTAAAGGAGGAATTAATTATGGTACATGAATTAGGAACAGTAGGAATGGTATGTCCCTTCCCTTTAATTGAAGCACAAAAGAAAATGAGTACATTGGAAAATGGTGAGGAGTTAAAAATTGACTTTGATTGCACGCAAGCAACAGAAGCGATTCCAAACTGGGCAGCTGAAGAAGGTTATCCAGTGACTAATTACGAACAGCTAGATGATGCTTCATGGACAATTACAGTTCAAAAGGCATAATGCTTTTCAATAAATAGTCGGACTGAAATATAGATGTTCATGATTGAAATAAAAATCTGGGTTTATTCCAAGTGAATAAAGCCAATTTTTAAATAATATATAAACACCTTCGTTGGATTCATAATAAAATGAATTTATACGAAGGTGTTTTTCTACGTTAAGTGTTCAATTTTTGAAGACAATTTATGATAATTAAATATAGATAGCACAATGGTTTATTATATTGGCAGGCGTTTATTGAAACAAATATCTTAAGCACAAGCGTTTCTTAGCCAACATAGTTCATTTTATTTTTAAATAGTATTTAAAGCGGTTGCAATATGATAAAATAGATGATGTTTACAATAGCAAATTAATGAGAGTGAAAATTTATGAAAAACATTGAAGACATTGCAAAAATTGCTGGTGTATCTAAAAGTACAGTTTCTAGGTATCTAAATAATGGTTCAGTCAGTAATAAAACAAAACAAAAATTAGATAAAATTATCAGTGAAAATAACTACCAACCCAATCAATTTGCACAAAGTTTAAGAGCAAGAAGGACGAATATGGTAGGTGCGATTATCCCCCGTATGAACTCTTTTGCTGTTGATGAAACTATTCAGGGTGTTAAAACAATTTGTGATAATTTAAATTATAGATTATTACTTAATTACACAAATTTAGATATTGAAAAAGAAATAGACGCGTTAGAAACCTTTAATAGAAGCAAAGTAGATGGCATCATTTTTATGGCTACAGAAATCACTGACCGACATTTAGAAGTGATTAATAAAATAGATGTACCAGTCATCATCGTTGGGCAAGCACATACTGATTTGAATTGTGTTATTCATGACGATTATCGAGCTGGTTATTTAGTAGGAAAATATATTGGAGAAAAGGGTTTTACGTGTGTTCAGTTTTTTGGCGTTACAGAAAGCGATGAGGCAGTTGGCATACAGAGGAAAGAAGGGCTTATAGATGGTTTGAAAGTAAATGGTGTAATGCCTCAAATGACATTAACCTCATTCAATTTTAAAGAAGCAATGCCAGATGTAAAGAAAACACTTAATGCATCGCCAGACTTAGAAGTAGTTATAGGCGCGACAGATTCTATTGCATTAGCAGTGCATAAAGTGATTTCAGAACAATCAAATCAAATGTTTAATCCAATGGTTGTTGGATTTGGTGGCGATCCAGTTACTGAAATTGTCTCCCCATCAATCCAAACTGTGCTATATCACTTTGAAGAAGCTGGTGAAGTAGCTATGAACCAGTTAGAGAAACTGATTCAACACGTTCCAGCAGAGTCTAAAATATTAATTGATGTCAGTCTGTCATTTAAAATATAAACAATCGATGGTATGATAAATTATATTAAGTGGAACCGGTACCAAAATCCGGAAGAATTTTCAATAGGAGGAAAAACAGTGCGTGAATGGACAAGAGATGAACGTTATCAACGTTATGAAGATATGGATCAAGATACAATAAATGAATTAACAGAACGTGTTAATCAATCCAAATATAGACAATTATTTCATATACAACCGAAAACAGGACTATTAAACGATCCTAATGGACTTATTTATTTTAACGGAGACTATTATATTTCTCATCAATGGTTCCCTTTAGGACCTGTTCATGGTTTGAAATATTGGTATACATATACAAGTAAAGATTTAATCAATTTTGCCGATAAAGGTATTTCATTAAAACCAGATACAAAAGATGATAGTCACGGAGTGTATAGTGGCAGTGCGTTTGTTTATCAAGATAACTTATATTATATGTATACTGGCAATCACAGAGATGAAGACTGGAATCGAAAATCAACACAACATATAGCTAAAGTGCATAAAAACGGTGAAGTACATAAATTTCCTAAAGCTGTGATATCGGGACCTCCGTCAGGTTATACACAGCATTTTAGAGACCCAAAAGTGTATGTTAAAGATGGGATTTATTATGCCTTTATTGCTGCTCAAAATGAGGAAGGGTTCGGCCGAATACTCCAATATCAATCCAAAGATATTGTTAATTGGACGTTTCAAGGTGAAATTCAAACAAAACTAGATGCCTTTGGATATATGTGGGAATGTCCAGACTATTTTAATTTAGATGGCTTTGATTTATTATTATTCTGTCCACAAGGTGTTGAACCAGAAGGAGAGAAATTTAGAAATATATATCAATCTGGTTATATCATGGGCCAATACGATATCGAAAATTTAGATATGAATCATGGAGATTTTCATGAATTAGATCATGGTTTTGACTTTTATGCACCACAAACTTTTACAGATGCTTCTGGAAACAGAATACTAATAGGGTGGATGGGTTTGCCAGAAATAAATTATCCTTCTGACTCTGATGATTGGGCACATTGTTTAACAATCCCACGTATTTTGTCCATTGAGCAAGGCAATTTAAAGCAACGTCCAATTAAGGCCCTTCAACAATTGAGATCTAATAAGGAAACAGCGCTAGGTTATGCAAATAAATTTACACGTTTTTTGTATCCATATGAAGGTAAACAATTTGAGTTAATCATTGATATTTTAGAAAATGAAGCTACTGAGATCTATTTTGAAATCAGAGCATCTAAATTACAATCGACACTCATCACTTATAATACGAAAACAAGAAAAATCACATTGGATCGCAGTGAAAGTGGTACATTGCCAGAACCAGTTGATGGAAAAACACGAAGTACCTATTTAGATAAGCCTTTATCTCAATTGCAATTATTTGTTGATACTTCAAGTATTGAACTATTCTGTAATGATGGTGAGCGTGTGATGACTTCAAGAATTTTTACGGATGATGAAGCCATAGGTATAAAAGCTTCTACGGAATCTGGACAAGTATTTCTTAATTTTACAAAATATGATTTAAAGGATGATAAATAAATGAAACGTTTACTTGCAATAGGAGAAGCACTAATAGATTTTATCCCTGACCAGAAGGACTCAAAATTAAAAGACGTTGAAGGGTTTACAAGGCAGGTAGGGGGCGCTCCTTGCAATGTTGCTTGTACGACGACGAAATTGGGCGGACAAGCTGAAATGATAACGCAATTAGGTACCGATGCATTCGGAGATTTAATTGTTGACACAATAGAAGAGATTGGTGTCAAAACTGATTATATTCAGCGTACAAATGAAGCAAACACTGCATTAGCATTTGTAAGTTTAACTAAGGACGGTGAACGAGATTTTTCATTTTATCGCAAACCATCTGCAGATATGTTGTATGATGCTAACAATATAGCACATATCACAGTATCGGAAAATGATATGCTACATTTTTGTTCAGTAGATTTGGTAGACAGCCCAATGAAACAAGCGCATAAAGCATTAATAGATAAGGTTAAATCAGTAAATGGTACTATTATTTTTGATCCTAATGTACGTTTACCATTATGGGACAGTGAAGCAGCTTGTAGAGCAGCCATTCATGAGTTTCTACCATTAACACATATTGTGAAAATTTCTGACGAAGAATTAACATTTGTAACAGGATTTGAAGATGAACAAAAAGCGATCGCATGGCTGTTCCAAGGCACTGTTGAAGCGGTCATTTATACTAAAGGTAGAGATGGTGCTGAAATTCATTTAAAAGATGGCACAGTCATTAGTCATTTAGGATATAAAGTACAAGCAGTAGATACAACAGGTGCTGGCGATGCATTTATAGGTGCATTAATTAATAGATTATCAGTATCTCAAATCAATAACCCTATAGAAGCTTTGAAAACTGAAGGCGAAACAATGCTGCAATTTAGTAATATAGTAGCTGCAAAAGTTACGACCAAATACGGTGCAATCGGTAGTATCCCCACTTTGGATGAGGTAGAACAAGCATTAAAAGGTTAAAAACAAAGGCTTAGAACGAAATGAGTATATATTTAATTCAATAAGCTAAACATTAAGGTTAAAACAATTCATTTTGATATGCTCTCTTTAAAGAAAGCATACTATTTTGTGTCTCAATCTCTACAACTATAAAAAAATAGCTATGAAAAATCAATCGTCATTGATTTTTCATAGCTAAGTTTAGTATGTATTAAATTTTTTTTACATTACGTACGGAAGCGTAACAGTGTTCGTTATTTTTAAAGTAAACAATACGTGATTTAGAATCAATAGATTCAATATTGTGCCTGTTAATAACGAAACTATTATGGCATCTGAAAAAGCGTTCATCTAAATTGTCGATTGCTTTCAAGTTACCATAGAATTCAATTTGTCTATTATCTAAATGGGCAATTAAACGATGAGAATTAGAGGAAGACTCAAAGAACATTACATCATCGTATTGTACATAAACAGAATTGCTTCCACGTTTTAATTCAATTGTTTCTACAGTACTTTCTTTAGAAAGTAATTTCAATCGTGTTTCAGAAGTTTCAAGACAATCAATAACTCTTGATTTCAATTCATCAGGATCATCCTTGAAAATAAAATCCATAGCCGCAACTTTATAAACAAATGTCAGATAGGTCAGTTCACTATGACTAGTGACGAAAATGATATTACTGACTGGATCATATTTTCGGATTTCGCTCGCTAATTTAATACCATTAATATCAGCTTCTAATTGTATGTCTAGAAAGTAACAACCGATATCTTTAAGTTCCTTTGCATGTTCCAATACCTCATAAGGATCAGAGGTTGCTACTTCAATTTCCATCGGTTTTTCTTCTATCATGATGTAATTATTGATAATAGAAACCAAATTTTCACGTTGTCTCTCATCATCTTCACAAATGAATATTTTCATATATACACATCCTTATGAATCTGAATTTAATATTTCTACTTTTTGAATAAAATAGTTATTATCAATGGTCGTATCTAATAAAACATTGGAAGTTGCATCGGTTATTTCTTTTAGGTTAGATAAACCTAATCCTCGGTTTTTACCTTTTGTAGAATAATTTTCTTGGAATAATGTATGTACCCTAGGCATATCTGGTTTACATTTATTCATAACAATAAATGTCACAGATGCGTCCTCATTTTTAATAAAAGCAATACGAATTAAAGGATCTTCTTCAATTTTTTCTGATGCCTCAATCGCATTATCTAGTAATATACCAATCACTCTACTTAAGTTGATAATCGGCATATCAATTTTTTCAATTGGCTCAGGCACCTCAATGCTTAGTCTAATGTTTTTTTCTTGTGCTTGTAAAATTTTAGTAGTTAATAAACCTTTAATTTCACGAACTTTTAAATTTTCAATACCATTAATTTTGAGTGACTTCATTTGCATATTATCTTGCATCGGCATAATTTCTTCGTTGAAATATTTACGTAGGCCTTCCATATCATCTTCTCTTATAAAATCAGATAAAGTTGAAAGTATATTAACATAATCATGTCGAAATTTACGCATTTCATTATTAATTTCTTCGATTTGCAACGTATATTTATAATAATTTTCAATTTCTTGCATATTACGCTTATACTGGATTTGGCGAATAATACTAAAAGAAATGGTAACGATTAAAATCGCAGTAGTAACAATTACGACTGCATACATAATTGAAATAAATTTAGCATCACCAAAAGACACATTTTGCTGTGGTAAATAAAAATAAATTAGGCCTAAAATTGTTAATAAGAATAAGCTAACTAATGTTAAATATATTTTGTTTAATGATAAATCAGAAAAAGATAAGCGTTTAATAAAAAATTTAGCAATGTAGGCATAAATTAATGAAAATATCGTGTAAGTAACAGCGTAAAATATTGAAAAATTATATTTTATGATTATTACGTCTACAATTAAACTGCTTAGCCATAAACTTGTGAAATTGGCCATATATAAAATAAAAAAACAAATTAATGCGGTGACAATACCCATGAATTTGTTTTTGAAATACATGAATACTATACTTGCTATAAACAAAAATAAGACTGCTTGAGATTCAATAGTAAGAAATAAAACAGCAGAAGGGATTATTATCCCAATAATTGAAATATAATCCCTCTTAGTAAAATGAACCCCACTTATAAGCTTCATATTATAAAATAAAATAATTGCTTGTAACAACGATAAAAGCACTGATATTAAAATCACCATATTATACACACTTTCTAACTAACTATTATTCTATTCGTATAAATCTGTTAATTCTTTAGGAATTTCAGGTTCATCGGCAAATGCAGTACAAGGTTTAACACCCGAAATTGCACCAATAGTAGCAAAAAACTTAGCAAAAAATGTTAAAAACGATTCGAAAATATTCATAATTAACCATCCTCCTTAGGGAAAAATATTGGAAGTTGCAAGATAGATATAATAATAATACCAAGTAACATTAATTGTTGATAAGGCTCATTTAAAAAGATTGAAATTATCAACAATAGTAACGTTACACTTATAGCTTTGATTCTCTTACCTTTTCTTAGTCTTTTTGGGATAGGTTGCTTTTTAGTAGCAGATGGTGCGTATATTATAATTATAATTAAACCTATAATAGCTAGTGGAAACATTACCAGAAACGGCACTTGTATATACCCGACTATCCAAGGCAGTAAAACAAAATAAACTAAACTTTCTAAATAACAAATTAGAGAATTTTTAGCATGCGCGCCATGCGCAAAATGCCTAATTATAAAAAATGATAAGTGGACAGTTAGTGTGTATAAAAATAGATGACAAAGGATAGAAACGCCATAAATTATAATCGTCTTAAAAATATTACTTACAAAAACTTGCATACCTAAACGCATTTTTAAATATTCTATATGATCTAAGTTGTTGCGTAATTGCAGGTGTTTAGCAAAGTTGTCAATTTTATTATCAATTAACTTTACCATTGGCTTTTCTCTCCTCACTCGTATTATACAATTTTAATTATATTTTAGGCGTCTCATTGCTTAAGTGTATATTTTGAATTCCTAACTGTTTGAAATTCTTATCTTCTTTATTTTAACATACAATTCTTAACGAATAAGTATGAAATATTACGAGTTAGGGAATATCTCACGCAATTAAACAGATATATGGTTAAATATAATTGTATCACAAAGAAGTGATAACATTGCTTGAGTCATTTTAACTGAATCGTTTAAATGACTATATTGATTAGACTTATGAGCAGGAGTCTAATTAATACAACTAAAAATTGTAACTGTGCTTTCTTCGTATAGTTATTGAAGTTACAAGTTTAGTTATCGTTTTCAGTTCTTTGAATACGGACAAGAGGAGGCTGATGTAGTGACAAGAACCTTTTCAGCAATAGCTAGTGATTTCGTAAAATAGTACTAAATAAGTACACAACTCGCTTAATTCTTTAAGCAAATCCCTTATTTGTATTTGTAGACCTTTCCCAGTCTCAAATCCAATTCAATTTTAACATTGTCTATAACAGAGACAAATTAAAATTAAACATGTAAGCTATCGTAAACATCATTCAATTTATCATTTTAATCGATAAATTCACTAACTTTTTTCATAATTAATAACATCCCCAAAAATAGATAGAGAAATAACTGTATAAAACATTCCCTTAATAATAAGTTACAAAACCGTGAGTCCCTCCCAAGCTCACGGTTTTTTATATTCATTTATAAAGATGAGGTCTCAAATTTTTAAAAACTGGTATTGATTCACGTTGTTTAGATACTTCATTTAAATCTAAAGAACAACTTAGTTGTCCTTCTTTATCGTTGAGTTGGTCTATCACTTCGCCATTAGGATTAATAATAATAGAATTGCCCGCATACTCGGTTTTACCATCATCACCACAACTATTGCAACCGATAACGAACATATCATTTTCAATTGCTCGTGCTTTCAACAGCGCAACCCAATGATCTAATCTAACACTTGGCCACTGTGCTACATAAATTGCTATTTCTGCGCCTTTACGTGCTGGATAACGTAGTAATTCAGGAAAACGTAAATCATAGCAAATGATTTGTGCAATTTTTACTCCATTCGAAAGTGAAAAGGGTTCAGGAACAGCATTACCTGCACTCATATAGAGTGGTTCATCTAACATAGGAACAAGGTGTACTTTATCGTAACTATTAATGAGGTAACCGTGTTTAGATACTGCAAAGGCAGTATTATAAATATCTTCTTTCATACTGTTTGATACAGAACCCGCAACGATATCAACGTGATATTGTATCGCTAATTTTGATATAAATTCAAAGCTTCGTGATAATTGTTGATCAGCAAGCTTATTTAATTGAGGTAGGGCATAACCGTTATTCCACATTTCTGGTAATACGACAACATCTGTTTCTGATGTCACATATTTAGAAAACCAATTTTTAATTGTTTCTTCATTTAATGAAACATTAGATGGTTTAATTTTAAATTGAAAGACTTCTATATTCATCTCTATCGCCCCTTAATTTAGTATTAAAGTTAATATACTAAATATTTTTAGAAAATTCAAAATTTGTTTAATAAAAAAACTGACAGTGAAGTTTAACAACTTACCGTCAGTTATAAAAATTTAATTCTATTAACTAGCATATGAGTTTAATTATTTTCTAATAAGGAAACGTTTGCTTACATCATTAAATTCTTTTTCGCCAGCTTCTTCACGGACATTACCGAAAGGCATTTGTCCCACAAGTTTCCAAGTTTTTGGAATATCAAATGCTTCAGCAACGGCTACATCTACAAGAGGGTTGTAATGTTGGAGAGAAGCACCAATGCCCTCAGTACTTAATGCTGTCCAAATTGCGAATTGGTGCATAGCATTTGTTTGATTAGACCAAACCGCAAAATTTTCTGCGTAGTTTGGCATTTGATTTTGTAAACCTTCGATTACTTCTTCATCTTCAAAGAATAAAATAGTGCCATGTGAATGTTTGAAGTTGTCAATTTTGTCTGCAGTAGGTTGGAAATCACGGTCAGGGCCCATTACATTTTTAAGTTCTTCTTTTGCGATTTCCCAAAATTTATCATGATTATTATTCAATAATAATACAACGCGTGTTGATTGTGAGTTAAATGAAGATGGTACATGTTTAATAGCGTGTTCAATTATATTTTCAACTTCTTTATCAGAAATTGAAATTTCTTTATCTAAACTATATACTGTGCGTCTAGTTTCTATAGCATTTTGCAATGCATCTAAATCTTTTGATTTTTTAGTGAAAATTCCCATTATGATAGCTCCTTTAATAATTCAAATTATATACCTAGTATAAATATTATATCAGAGTTTGTAAATAGGGTTTTTACAAAAAATTTCAGATTTATTACTTTTTCCTTTCAAAAAGCATCTAACTAATGAAAAAAAGTATGCTTTCTAATATAATAAAACTGAATGTAAAATGAATAATCGGAGGTGAGAGAATGAAAAGGTATAAAACAAATAAACTGTTAGTTTCTGGCTTCGCTTTTGCTGTAGGAGCTACTTTAATGTCTAAACCTATTCTAGCCGAAGAAGAAAATAAAGATACTAACAAAAATAACAATTTATCAATGAATTTAGCCAAAGATATTAGCGATAAAAATAAGGCGGTAAATTCAAAGTTTATGCCTTCAGTTTCTGACCTTTATGCAACAAACTATAATACAGAAAATACAAATTCGAATGTTGATGAAGCAACTGCTAATACAAATAATGCTTCAACGGATATACCAAATCAAGATGTAAATGATGGTACAAATGAAGGCACAAATGATTCAACAAATTCGAATCAACCAAACGATAATGGCGAAAGCACATCCAATAATCCAGATGAATCAAATGATGAACATATACCGATCAATTCAGATAATACAAACGATGATAGTACTTCAAACTCAGATATAAGTGACGATACAAATTCGGATCAACCAAGTAATGACGGCGGAGGTATGCCGAGCGATTCAAATAATTCAAATGACAATAATAGCTCAAATTCGGATGAATCTGATGACACAAATCAAGGCACAGATGATTCAAACAATTCGGAACAACCAAATAATGGTGATGGAAACACACCAACAAATCCAGATAAACCGAATGATGGAAACACCTCAAATCCGAATGAACCTGATGACACAAATCAAGGCACAGATGATTCAAACAATTCGGAACAACCAAATAATGGTGATGGAAACACACCAACAAATCCAGATAAACCGAATGATGGAAACACCTCAAATCCGAATGAACCTGGTGACACCAATGAAGGCACAGATGATTCAAACAATTCGGAACAACCAAATAATGGTGATGGAGACACACCAACAAATCCAGATAAACCGAATGATGGAAACACCTCAAATCCGAATGAACCTGGCGACACCAATGAAGGCACAGATGATTCAAACAATTCGGAACAACCAAATAATGGTGGTGGAGGTACGCCAACAAATCCAGATAAACCGAATGATGGAAACACCTCAAATCCGGATGAATCTGGCGACACCAATGAAGGCACAGATGATTCAAACAATTCGGAACAACCAAATAATGGTGGCGGAGGTACGCCAACCAACCCAGACAACTCGAATGGCGAGGGCACAACAAATCCAAATGGCGTAGGTAATACAAACGAAGGGGCAGGTAATTCAACTTCCTCAGGTCAGTCGTCTAACTCCAATAATCTTAATAACCCTTCGAAGCCTAATAATGAAGATGATAAGGGCGATATCGGTGATAATTATCAACGAATACAACCAAATAGGCCTTCAAACCCATCACGACCTAATGTGCAAAGACCAGTTGAAAATGAAAAGTCTAATGGTCAGCAAAACAACATTACACAAAGGTCTCATTCGAATAACCAACATAGCGAATTAAACTATGGTAATTTACCAGCTAATGAAAGTACAAAACAAGCATCCTCAAATATAAATAATGAACATCAAATTTTAAACAGATTTAGCCAAATGTCTACTGGATCTTTCAAATATAATCCTTTTGTTGTGAATCAAGCAAAACAATTAAACGATAATCAAGATGATGTTTCGAACAAAGAAATTTTATCAATGCTTAGACCACACAAATTTGATGATAATAGTTTTTTAAACGAGTTACAAAAAGGCACAAATTATTTTAAGTTCCAGTATTTTAACCCGTTAAAATCACAAGATTATTATCAAAATTTAGATAATCAAGTATTAGCATTGATTACTGGAGAAATTGGTTCAATGCCAGATTTGAAAAATCCAAAAACCAAAAATGCTTCAGGCAAATATGAGTATCACTCAAGTAGTGATGAAGAAATAACCGAGACTACAAAAAGAGATGCCCAAAATACCATTGATATCAAATTTGAACGCACTTTATTTGCTTTAATCACAGCGATTATTGTAATTTTTGTAGGTGTACTGGTTGGATATTTTGTTCATCGTAAAAACAACAAAATAAAATAAATACAGTCATTAATTGAATTGACATAAAAAAAAGATGAAAGAAAAACCTAATCTAGAAAAAGTTTCGTTATCCTTCCTAAGCGTGGATATCAAAATTGAAACAATGATGTTTTTGGTTTAACCACATGCTTTTGATATCAATAAAGAGCCTGAGACAATCGTTGTCTCAGGCTCTTTTCTTAATATATTTTGTCACTCCAATAATCTAAATAATTAAATTAAAGATAAATGAAGCTGTTTCTTGTAATTCTTTTATTTTTTCTGGCCCTACTAAAACTTGAATGATAACTACAAAACCGTTTTGCATCATATGTACAACAATTGGCACCCATATACGTTTTGTAAAAGCATATAAACCTGAAAAAATCATTCCCATGCCAAAGTAAATTATAAAGAAAGCAGGGTCGCCATGCGCAGCACTAAAAATAATAGAACTTACGATTGAAGCTACAATGAATCGTAACGCTTTACTACCCTTCATAAGGTTATACAATTCACCGAATATAACTTTTCTAAATACATATTCTTCAAGAATAGGCCCTACTACTGAGATTAAAATAATAAAGACAGGTATTTCTTGGGCTACTTTCATTAATTGTTCAGTGTTAGGGCTTGATTTAGGGCCACCTAGAACATACATATTAATAATGCCGGCAATAATTTGATAAAACATAACACATACATATCCAATTAATGACCATAAAATTGCATAACGTTTCTTTTCCTTATGCTGTTGTTCAAGCTGTGTAGGATTAGAAATAAAGTTGTTGATAATAATGATGATAAATGCTGCAATAATAAATAAAGTTACTTGTGTATAAATATTAGCAAATGCTAATGATTTACCACTTAGATTGTTAAAAAAGCCTGCCATATGAAAAAATAAAACACCATATTGTGCAAGGCCATAAATAATTAATGTCAATATGGATACCCACAAACGAGACATAATGAACCTCCAAAAATAGTTTATACTCTATTTTAGCGCAAATTAGTTTTTCATACAAAATAAACAGTGATGGTTTTAACTTGAAATATTGACCAACTTTGATTATTATAGAAAGTAGATTAGCACTCTGATTAACTAAGTGCTAAAGATTTTTAATTCTAAGGAGGAACAATCAATGTTAAAACCATTAGGTAACCGAGTAATTATTCAAAAAATAGAACAAGAGCAAACAACAAAAAGTGGTATCGTATTAACAGATAGCGCTAAAGAGAAGTCAAACGAAGGTACGATAATTGCAGTAGGTGCAGGGCGTATTTTAAAAGATGGTTCTCGAGTTGCTCCTGAAGTAAACGAAGGCGATAACGTTGTATTTCAACAATTTGCCGGTACTGAAGTTAAACGTGGAGACGAAACTTATTTAATCCTTAATGAAGACGATATTTTAGCAATTATTGAATAGAAAATAAAAAATTAACTTTATAAAATACTAACAACATGGAGGTACGAGAAATATGGCTAAAGATTTAAAATTCTCTGAAGATGCACGTCAATCTATGCTTAGAGGTGTAGACAAATTAGCAAATGCTGTCAAAGTTACAATTGGACCAAAAGGACGTAACGTTGTATTAGATAAAGAATATACATCACCATTAATTACAAATGATGGGGTAACAATCGCTAAAGAGATTGAATTAGAAGATCCATATGAAAATATGGGTGCGAAATTAGTACAAGAAGTAGCTAATAAGACAAATGAGATTGCTGGCGATGGTACTACTACTGCAACTGTATTAGCACAAGCAATGATTCAAGAAGGTTTGAAAAACGTAACAAGTGGTGCTAACCCAGTTGGTTTACGCCAAGGCATTGATAAAGCTGTTGACGTTGCAATTGAAGCATTACATGAAATTTCACAAAATGTGGATAATAAAAATGAAATTGCACAAGTTGGTTCTATTTCGGCAGCAGATGAAGAAATCGGTAAATATATTTCTGAAGCAATGGAAAAAGTTGGCAATGATGGCGTTATTACTATTGAAGAATCAAGTGGTTTTAACACAGAACTAGAAGTGGTTGAAGGTATGCAATTCGATAGAGGTTATCAATCACCATATATGGTAACTGATTCCGATAAAATGGTTGCTGAGCTAGAAAGACCATACATTTTAATTACAGATAAAAAGATTTCATCATTCCAAGATATCTTACCGCTATTAGAACAAGTAGTTCAATCTAATCGTCCAATTTTAATTGTAGCTGATGATGTAGAGGGCGACGCATTAACAAATATTGTTTTAAACCGTATGCGCGGCACGTTTACTGCAGTAGCTGTAAAAGCACCCGGATTTGGTGATCGTCGTAAAGCAATGTTAGAAGATTTAGCAATCTTAACAGGTGCGCAAGTTATTACAGATGATTTAGGTTTAGAGTTAAAAGATGCATCACTTGATATGTTAGGTACATCAAATAAAGCTGAAGTTACTAAAGACAATACTACAATCGTCGATGGTGATGGCGATCAAAATAATATAGATGCAAGAGTAAGCCAAATCAAAGCTCAAATTGAAGAAACTGATTCAGATTTTGATAGAGAAAAATTACAAGAACGTTTAGCTAAATTAGCAGGTGGCGTTGCAGTAATTAAAGTGGGCGCAGCAAGTGAAACTGAATTAAAAGAACGCAAATTACGTATTGAAGATGCTTTAAACTCTACTAGAGCTGCTGTGGAAGAAGGTATCGTAGCAGGCGGTGGCACAGCATTTATGAATATTTATGATAAAGTATCTAAAATTGAAGCTGATGGCGATGTAGCTACAGGAGTGAATATTGTCCTGAAAGCTTTAGAAGCACCAGTTCGTCAAATAGCAATAAACGCTGGTCTAGAAGGTTCAATTATAGTTGAAAGACTTAAAAATTCAGAAGTAGGTGTCGGTTTTAATGCGGCAACTAACGAATGGGTTAATATGCTAGAAGCTGGAATTGTGGACCCAACAAAAGTGACACGTTCATCGCTTCAACATGCAGCAAGTGTTGCAGCAATGTTCTTAACTACTGAAGCAGTTGTAGCTAATATCCCAGAAGAAAGCGGTAATGACCCACAACCAGGCATGGGTGGTATGCCAGGCATGATGTAAAATAACCATTCAAGGCTGTTATATCAATATTTAGGTTGTTGACATGACATCATTTTACGTAAAAATTTTAAAATAATGCTTTATTGACGTTTCTCATTAGATTATCAAACTTTTGAGAAACGTTTTTTAATTTTAATCCTGAAACATGCTTTAATAAATAAGAACATGAAATAAATCATACCCTGGCTATCCATATGATAATTTTATCAGTAGTAATGGTGAGAAATGTGTAGAAACAGGACGATTTAGGAAATTAAAATTATTTGAAATTTAATTATAAATTTAGATGAAATGAATAATTAATAAATAAAAGGGTAGAGAGTGAGTGTACATTTTAGATAACTCTTGAAACGTTAAAGGAGTGTCTTGTACGTATGATATATCTAATTGTGGAGGGAGTTTAATTATGACAAAAAAATCAGTATACGATGTGATTGATATGGGCATTAATTATCTTATTTCAAATTATGAAAATTGGAATAATGATCAAGTGTTAGATGATAAAATTGATTTATTTCCAAACACGATACATTGGCAATATGGTCATGTATTAACTATATTCGAAACAGCTTTATCTTTATATGATAAAAATACAGTGGATATAGAGAAATATACAAAACTGTTTGGTTATGGTTCTTCACCGGAAAACTGGGAAGACGAAACAGTACCAGATATTAATGAGATATTAGATACGTTACAAACATTGCCTGAACGTTCTAGAAAACTTACAGATGAAGAATTAGAAGCTGAGTTGACTGAAACGATTGCAGGTTGTAGTACATTAGATGAATTATTAGTACTAAACGCGATTCATATCCCGTTACATGCCGGTAAAATTGAAGAAATGTCACGTGTCTTGAAACAACAACAATAAAAAAGAGATGAAATTGCTTTTTAGCAATTTCATCTCTTTTTTATTGTTAAGCATTTTGTAGATCTTCAATGCCTTTTGCAATGGAATCAAAAACATGAGGTATATCATTTTTTTCAACACAACTGAAAGCAATTCTAATGTCAGAATCATTTAATGCGATGATGCCGATTGAATATTTTTCAATTAAATGTTTACGTAATTGTTCTGGGTTAACGGCTTTAACTTGGAGCGCCATAAAATAACCAGAGTTAAAATCATATGGTTGCCAGTATGCTGCATATTTTTCATCATAAACAACAGATTTTGTAACACGGTATCTATCGTTTAGCGTATTAATATTATTTTGAATCTCTTTATCAAATTCATCATGATTTTCAAGAACATATTTAACAGCGCTTTGTGATGGCATTGGGCCGCTCGAAATATTGCTTCTTATCAATCCTTTTACTTTGGCTTCTAAAACTTGTTTGGTAGTATCGTCTTCAACGCCAAAGCTGATAAATCCTACTCTTAAGCCCCATGCAAAAAATTCTTTAGTAGCGCCATCCAAACGGATTGGTAATAAGTTTGATAAATGTAAATTCGTTAATGCAGTAAATAGAGATTGTGTGTAAACATCTTCATAAAATAAACCATAGTATGCGTCATCTACTAACGCAATTACGTTTGTCCCACGTTCAGCAAGTGATTTAATTGCATCAACTATGATGGTTGCCTCATCTTTTGTAGGTGTGTAACCAGTTGGGTTATTTGGATAATTTAAAATTAAAACAACTTTTTCTTTATTGTATTGTTCTAATGTATGAACAAGTTGTTCAGTAGTAAAATGGCCATTCTCATTAAAGATGTCATACGTTTCAATTTCAGCGCTGTGTCTTGTACTATATACAAGTTTATAATTACCCCAATTATGTGATGGTAATAAAATCGTATCGCCGCTATCAACGAACATATCTCCAACTAGGGATAAACCATGTGTCAATGCATTGGTAACGATAGGTCTAGACATGTCATTAGAATTTAAATCAGGGTTTTCTTTCAACATTTTTTGTTGCCACAAGTCGCGCAGCGTCTCTAAACCTTGAGGTGGAGCATAGGGGAAAATTTCATCTGGTTCTAAATGATTGAACATATCGTTTAATGTTTCAGCATACATTTTACTATCTTTATATGTTGCCATACCGATTGTAGCATTATACTTAGTAGCTTTTGCTTCAGCTGATTGTGATAAAATACCTTTTGGATAATACATTAACTTTCCAAGATCAGAAAGCATGTCAGCAATTTCTGGGCTGGATTTAGATAATTGCTCGTTTAAATCTAAAGCTAAAGGATTCATAGTTGGTCAACCTCTCTTTACTTTTTTAAATGATATATCTATATTATCTTGAAATAGGTTAAAATTAAAGTGTTGCACGTGTTTTATAAGAAAATTGTAAAATTATAGTTATTTATACGAACACACGTTCTATTTTATGTTAGAATATAAATAGGCCATCAAATTCCTACATGGTACTTTCTTCTGTGGGGGGTGTAGTATGGTTACGTGGTGGCAAGAAATCATAGTTACGTTATTAACAGGTGGCTTGCTTGTTGTATTTCGAGTTTGGTTAGAAGACAAATGGAAAAACAAATAGGTGGCCTTACACAAAAACCCCAAGTCTGCGGTACCAGACTTGGGGTTGTGTAGTATAATCCGTGGATGCAATATATATTTTATCATCGTAAAGTAGAAACTGCAAACAATATATTTTATTGCGCGTAATAGAAATTAGTAACTAGAAAATGGTAAATACGCATTATACTAATGTAATGCTTTTAGAAATTAAAAGAAAACTTTGGTACAATGTAGTTATTTGGGGTGAGTATAGTGAAACATTTAACAAAAATATTTGTGATTATTGCTATCATATTATTTATTGTTGGCTACTATTTACAAGCTACAGGTCATGAAAATTCTGGAATTAAATTACTAATTGCCGCGATTATGTTTATGGTTTGTGCATTTATAAATAGAAGTAATGATAGACGAAAAAGGAATAATCAACATAATAAAAAGAAATAATTTTAAAAAGCTATAAATGAGTGTATCGCATAGTAAATACATTTATTTATAGCTTTTATTTCGTTTTTAATTTTATTACAAATTTTTCTTTACAACTGTGTGTATATTGTATATATTGTGTATATACAGTTATGGGGGAGGACGTTAATGAAAATACTTTTGAAAAATAGTAGTGAAAGACCGATTTATGAGCAAATTAAACAACAAATAAAAGAAAATATTTTAAAAGGCTACGTTGTTCCTGGAGAACATTTACCATCCATGAGAGAGTTAGCATTAGATTTAAGTGTGAGTGTGATTACCACAAAACGTGCTTATGAAGATTTGGAAAAGGATGGTTTTGTTTTTACTATTAGAGGTAAAGGTACATTTGTAAAAGAACAAGATAGTTCAATATTAAAAGAAAAACAGTTTATAGTCATAGAGTCTTTAGCTAAATCGATGAGTAAAGAAGCTAAGACAATAGGGATGTCATTGTCTGAATTACAAGAGATCCTTACTTTAATCTATGAGGAGGACGAAGAATGAATGTTATAGAATTGAAAAATGTTCATTATCAACATAAAGCATTTCAATTGAACGATATTACTTTTCGTGTACCTCAAGGTTTTGTAACGGGATTTATTGGTGCTAATGGCGCAGGAAAAACAACTATCATTAGGTTGATTATGGATTTAATTGAACCTCATGATGGTGATATATCCATTTTTAATCAAAAAATGAAAAATAATGCTGTAGCTATTAAAGATAAAATTGGTTTTGTTTATTCAGAATTATATCTTAATGATAAATGGACAATTAAAAAAATTGAAAATTATATTACTCCTTTTTATAGCCGTTGGGACCATGAGATCTTTAAGTATTACATTGAAAAGTTTGGTTTATCTTTTAATAAAAAAATTAAAACTTTTTCAACTGGTATGAAGATGAAATTATCTATAGCGATTGCGTTTAGCCATCAAGCTGAATTATTTATATTTGATGAGCCAACTTCTGGGTTAGACCCAATTATTAGAAATGAAGTTTTAGATATAATACAAAAAGAATTAATTGACGAAAGAAAAACCGTTTTTATATCCACCCATATCATTTCAGATTTAGAGAAAATCGCGGATTACTTAGTTTACATTAAAGATGGCCACATCACTTTAGGTGATTTTTTAGATAATATTTTAAAGCAATTTCAAATTGTTAAAGGTGATCCTCAACAAATTGATGAAGAGTTAGTTCAACTCACACATTATTTTGAAAGAAATAAAACAGGATATACTGCTTTAACCACACAAGCCAATGTATTTTATGAAATATTCGGGAATTCTGTTACAATTACTACTCCTACAATTGAAGATTTAATGGTTTATCTCGAAAAAGGGACCCGAAATAATGAGTACGATCGTTATGAAAACGAATAATACGGGAGGTCTAAGATGAAAAATTTACTTATTCGAAATCTTAAGTTGCGTAAATGGACAATTGCTATTTATACCGTTTTACTCGTTGCGTCTCCATTGCAGCTTGTGTTGGACTATCATACCAATTTAGCTAAAGTATTATACTCTACACTTGGAATGATTTTAGTAGCCATTTCAGTGTTAGATTCTGGTCATGTCTTTCGATTTAATAGTAAATTAGGACATAAACATGCATATCATTTTTTTGCCAGTTTGCCAGTTTCTAAACTGTCTTTACTTAATGCCAACTATCTCACAGTAATTATTTTCACTTTAATTGGTGCCGGTATTTTATCTTTATATGGTGCAACAAATAATGATTTTTCAAAGGATGCAATTAATATTAATTTCACATTGCCTTTCTCATATATTGCAATTAATTTATTTGCAATCCCAATAGGGTTTAAGAAATACACTGAACAAAAGTCAGAATATATTTCTTTCATTCCTTATATATTAGGTATGCTGATTTTTATTCCGTTTTTAATTGCGATAATGATTATTGGATATTCCTTATTATTCAATTATAATTTTGAGCATTTTAAGTATTTTAAAGATAGCTTTAACTATGGCTTTTTAGCTCTAAGCATTATATTTTTTGTGATAAATTATATAATTCAATATAGAAAATTAACTTAATTTTAAAGGAGGCGTACTATGCAATTAAAAGAAATTACGAAAACGTATGGTAGCAATAATGTATTAGACCATATTGATTTTGACTTCGGTCATAGTCAAATTGTAGGTTTAATAGGAAAAAATGGTGTAGGTAAAACAACACTGATGAAGGTCATGAATGGCAATATTGTTAATTACAAAGGAGAGGTACAATTAAGTAATAAAGAAAATATAGGCTACTTAATTGAACATCCGAAATTATACGATAATAAGTCTGGCTTATATAATTTGAAACTGTTCGCTAATGTGTTAGGCAAAGGCTTCGATAAAAAGTACGCTGACCAAATCATTGATGCTTTTGGAATGCGCAATTATATAAAAAAGAAAATAAAAAAATATTCAATGGGTATGAAGCAAAAGTTAGCAATTGCAGTTTCTTTGATGAATAAGCCTAAATATTTGATCTTAGATGAACCAACAAATGGTATGGATCCGGATGGTTCTATAGATGTTTTAACAACTATTCAATCACTCGTGCAAGAACTAGATATGAAAATATTAATCTCTAGTCATAAACTTGAAGACATCGAATTAATTTGTGATAGAGCTGTATTCTTACGGGATGGTACCTTTGTACAAGATGTAGATATGAAAGAAGGCGCACCCACTGATTCTACAGTGTTACATCTTGAATTAGAAGATTTTGATGAAGGGTTAGCTTACTTAAATGAATATTTTGATGTTTTACAGTCACAAAAAGAGAGTGGAGAAATTATATTGAAAGCACAAAAAAATTATAGAAATATCCTCAAAGGACTGGCTAGTAAATCAATATTCCCTAAATATATTGAGACACGTAAAAGTTCTTTACGTGATACTTACTTTAATATAAATCAGAAAGGCGGCCAATAATGAATAGCATTCAACTTGTAAAATATGACTTGATTAGTATTTTTAAAAGTCCATTGACTTATTTAGCGTTATTATTGACTATTTTGCCAATGATTGGATTTACAATTCTATTTGTTCAACAATCTGACGAAATGAATGGAAATACATTACTTGCGATAGGTAGTTGGTTCTTTTCAATTATGGGCTTGCTTTTTGTAATTAAAACCATTACACGCGATATATCTCAAGGAACAATACAATTGTATATGAATAAGACATCGAGCCGTGTAGGTTATGTTATTGCAAAAGTAATTTCTATTATATTAATAGCAATATTAATAACAGCGATACTTGTGATTTTCATTTTAATTGTTCAAGGTATTGTAGACGGTGAAAATGTTAAAACTGAAAAAATCTTTGAATTACTTTGGTTTTTCTTAATGTTTCATCTATTCTTTGGTTTATTATTATATTTATTTGCGCTAATCGTACCTAAAACAGCGCTTATCTTTACTTTGGGTATTTTCTTAGTATTAATTGTGCCGTTTGCGGAACCATTTTTACCAATGATTCCAAAAATTGGAGACAATATTCAAGATGCATTAAAATATATCCCATTTAGTTATTTAACATCGAAAACAACTACTGGGGATTATACGTTTTCTAATTGGCAATGGTTTATAACATCAGCTTCTATTGTTATTTTATTTATCATCAACTTGTTCTATGCATCTAAGAAAGATATTTAATATAAATAACCGAAATTAAATTTTTTTAAAAGACGTATGAATTGCGGTTATATTAGCGCAATTCATACGTCTTTAGTTATTTAGTAATCAATTTATCTAAAATTGAGTCGTAGACATATTTCCACATTTGTGAATCTGTTTTGTAACGATTGGAGATAATTGCATGTGTTTCTGCAGCTTTATCGTCAAACGTTGGGTCATCTTTTGCAGGTAGCTTTGAGCGTCTTTCATCAACAAAGTTCTGTGCGTGTCTAGAACGAGGTCCCCAAACAGTTTGTTGTTCAAATTCATCGTTAAGAAAAACAAAAATTGGAATGGATCTAGCTGTACCGTTCGTTAAGTATTGATCTATTAAATCTGTGTTTTCATCACGGTGAAATACTCTCACTTCAAAATGAAGTGCTTCACTTATATGTTTCAAAATAGGAAGATTCATCATGGCATCTCCACACCAATCTTCCGTGATAATAAGCACCTTGCTATAAGGTAGTGATTTAATTTTTTCAAGACGTTCATCATCTTGAGGAATTGAGAATGAATTATAAATAGATAGTACATTTTCTTGGTTTTCAGTCATATCCTCAATGTATTGATCAAGCGGTTGACTGTTTTTGAAATAAGTTTCTAAACTTGTCATTGTTTTTCCCCCTTTAATTTATTAGGTATTATTATAGCAACAATTGTTAGTGAAAGAAAATTTTTAATACTCAGAAAAATGATAAGTTTCATCATATGTTTTAAATGAAAATACTATCTGAGTATGCTATATTGTTTACGTATAATGGAGTGTGTAAGCTACTTTGAAACGACATAAAACTTTGGTATTTATTATTTTTTTATTAATGGCCGCAATGGTTTGGATGCTAATTAATTATTTAAAAAATGAACAAACTACAAATTTATCATGTTTAACGATTAATCAAAATAAGGTTAATTCTCAGATTGATATTCGTAATTATATTAAAAATGATGATGTGATGTTAAAAAAATATCAAATTTATTATACAAAATCACAGCCAGACTTGATTTATAAAGTTGATAAAAGCAATGATACGGTTAAATCAATGACTTTAATAAGTGATCAGAGCATCAATACGAATTTCAACACCTCAATTAACAATCGTATACAAAATGTAAAAAACTATCTGGGTAAAAATTTTATTGAGAAAAAATTGCGTAATGGATTTAAGGCTACTATTTATGTGGATAAAGATAATCAAATAAAATTATCTCTCATTCATAAAGATAATAAAATAAAAAAATTGAAATCAATAAGAAGTAACTTTAAAAATGACATTCCATTTAGGTATGTTATTTTTTGAATTGCAATAGAATTTGGTTCAATTTTACGAATTGAATGGTGGTAGATAACTTGGATAAAATCACTTTTTTAAATGCTCTAGAACAAGAATTACATAATCTACCTCGTAATGAGCGAGACAAGATCATGTATGAGTATGAACAATATTTTTTTGAACAAGAAAGTGACGGTAAAAATGAGTATCAAATTATTGGCGCGTTAGAATCCCCAAAGCAAATCGGTAAAGAGATTATGGTAAAAAATGCAATCGTTTCTGCAGAATACAGACCAAATGCTAAAAATATTGTCAAAGCTATTATGGCATCCCTTGGTATGGGGATTCTTTCGTTAGTTATTATTTTGTTACCAATGGTGGTATTGGCTGTATTTATGTTTGGTTTATTGCTTGTGGCTTTTTTCTTAACAATCAGCCCCATATTATTAATTATTCACGGATTACTAAATCATATGATGAGCCTTGCAATTAGTAATTATTTTTTTGCTTTTTCTTTTACAGGATTAGGTATCGTGTTGTTTGTGATTATTGCTAAGTTGAGCCAGCTTGTTTATCGCTTGATTTTAAAATACCTAAGATGGAATATCCGAACAATTAAAGGAAGTGCAGATCTATGAAGCGATTATTTATAGGCGGACTAGGGCTGTTTATCATTTGCTTCCTAATAGGAAGTATTGCCTGGTTCGGTTTTGAAAAGCAAAATGAAAAATTGAACACTGTTAATAAGGTGTTGAATACGAATGATATTAAAAATTTAGATGTATTGACTGAAAATTGTAAAGTCTTAATTAAATCAGGTGGCCAAACTTCGATAAAATATAAAGGCAAAAGAAATATTGACATAAAAGAAGTGGATAATGCTTTAAAGGTAAAAGAAACTAAGGAGTTAGAAAACCACTACGGTTTAAATTTCAACCCCTTTAGACAGTTTGACGATCATTTAATAATCACCTTACCTAAAGAAAAATTAAATAAACTTAAGTTGTCAAGTAGTTATAATTCTATTAACATTAAGAATTTAAATATAAAATCAGCTGAAATATCTAAAAATAATAAAAATGGTGGTAAAGTAAATATAGACAAAACTAAATTTGAAAAATTATTATATAAAGGTGTAAACTCACAAATAAAGCTCGATGACAGTGAAGTTATAAATGCTGATATTAAAACTGAAAATGCAAGAATATTAAGTGAAAACTCGTTAATTCAGAAATCTGTACTGTTAGCCAATCACAGTAATATATATTTATCAGATATAGATGTTAATTCAAATTTTAAAGCATCTACGAAAAAGGGTGATATTAATATTAGTTATAAACAAGCACCTAATAATATATTATTAAAATTATACCCTGTTCATGGTACAACAAATATCAATAATAGTCGTTTTGTGAACGATAGAGTAGGAAACGGAGACAATATTCTAGAGTTATATACAAATGACGGAGATATTAATATCGATTAATAATTTAAAGAGGCTTAGGGATTGAAATGCTCCCTCTAAAGTAGACACTAAAAAAGTGAAAACTTTAGAGGGAGATATTTTTATATGGAATACTTAGTAAGTTGCAAATGTTAAATCGGTGTCTAGGTGACCTGCAATGGTGTAGGTAGACAACGTATCGCCTTTAAGCCATTTTGCAAAATCTATTTTCGTAGGAAAGCTATTTTGACCTATTCCAATCTGTGCAGTTAAAGATTGTGGTTCATACATACTTGTATGTATAGTGCCAGACCAGCTTCTGAACAATTTACTGTATATTTGGTACTGTGGATCATTAAATAGTTGAAAAGCGTCTGCTTTATTTAAGTTTGTTGGTTTATGATTGATCAGTCGTTTTAAACGTTCTTCGGATTCTTTTGTGTAATTTCTATTTTCATGCGTTAAAAGTTTGAAATGGTTCGTGCAAGTAGAATCATAGCGCACATCAATTGAACGCGGTGTAACTTCTACAATAGCAGACGCGAGTTGCTTATCCATGACAATATAACTAAAAGAACTTCTATGCGGTATTTCCTTTAAAAGTTGAATTGCCTCTGACACATTTTTACAATACTGTAAAATGAGTCTGCCTATCATATAACAAACAAAGCCATCGCCAGGATGTTTACGATGCATAAAGTTGTAACCCATAGCTAGACCGGCCTCGTTCATACCATCCATTCTCCCAGTTATACGAGATGTTGGGCCAATCTGCGCTAGCCCGCCATCATTTGGTTGAAATAGTAAATAACGACCGTCATATGTAGCAGGGTGATAATCGTAATTGCGTACCATATAATCTTCACCTAAGAATACAGTACAGCCGCTATTTTTTAACGGGGTAAAACGATAATGTCCAAAATTAAGTATCATTTGGTTAGTAGGAAGATTTAAAACTTCTTGCATCCCTTTTATCTCTTCCCAAATTTGAGGTGCATAAGCTTGAAAAACATCGTAAGTCTCTTTGATATGGATATCAAAACGAGGCATACGTTTTTTCCATTCGCTTTCTCTATTTTTAAGCATGGGCGTTTGTTGCATCCATTCGGCGGTTTTTACGCCTAAATCAAAGTGGGACCCACGATGTGTTAAAATATCTGATTGTATATTTTGCATTTCTAAACTCCTATATTAAAGTGTAATCTTACAAAAATGTCACTTCATTGTAATCTCACGTTAATTGTATTATGTTACTTCGACAGTTATGATAAGGATAACTTTTAAAACTAAATTTGTATGTTAGTTGAATGAGGTGATGAGTATGTTAAATTATTATGGAAAATTAAGAGATGCTATATCAACTTGGTGGGGTAATTAACATCTACAATTATTTTATAGTAGTATAATGTCAACTTCAAATAGTAGTGAGTGTATTCGTGTCGATTGTTTTAACAGATTTAGATTTAATAATAATTTATTTTATGTCTTGAATATGGAATATTACATTAAAAATATTTAGAATAATATATTTGGAAATGGGTATATATTTATTGATGTAGTTAAATGTGCTATCATAAATATTAGACATGTTAATAAATTATTGAGGTGAAACAGAATGTGGAATTTTATTAAAGGTTTATTTAAATTTGTATTTGGTACAATCCTTACTGTATCATTAGCAGCAGGCATCGGTGCTGTAGTATTTGCTTATATTTTCAAAAAAGATTTTGAAGATATCGAAAGTAAAACAAAAGAAATTGTTTCAGATATTGAATCAAATAATTAATTTACTAATAGAACACCCTAGAGTGTTCTATTTTTTTGTCTGAAATACTGATAAACAATCAAGGCTATGTATGATACAAATGTTAGATGACTGGTATTAAATGTCACTGCATAAATCTTTTAATCTTTTAAAAGGTTACTGCTTATGAAGTCCGACAGTTATTATGCAAACGCTCTAGTTCTTGTATGATTTTTCCTAAACTTCTTTACTTAAGGAAGAAAAAATTAAAAAGACAACATAGTTTCCTTTCTGACTTCCATATACAGTATGAATGTCTACATATTCAAAACGTTCAACGAAGTTGTTAATGCTTATCTGATTGAAGGAATTAAGCAATTTATAGGTTCAATCTATGTGAAGTAAGGTTAATGCCTAGTGTCGTGCGAGATTTGCATGATATCAAATAAAGACAATTTAACGATTTCGTTATTATGACATGCATGACCTTTTAACGTCATATGAACCATATCTATATTTTTAATTTTCAGGATGGTATGTTCTAACCAACCATCTTGGTAATATTCTATGTGGATAAGTGTATTTTTATGTAAAGCATAGTGTAATTGACTATTGAGTTCATTTAATTGATCGTCTGATAAAATAGGGCGGTCAATTTTATTTTGATCTACGATATGCTGTTGTATAGCTTCAAATTGCTCAGGTAATGTAGCGAACGGGGCCCATTTAACCATACCACGCCCTTGTGGAATATTAGGGTTTAGTTTTTCTCTTGGAATTTTTCTGTAATCTGTTTCTTTATTATTGTATTTATCTGAATGCATCAAATCACCTCAATATCATAATAGAACATTTGTTCGTGTTTGTGCAAGTTATTCTTCAAAAATTTATAAATCTATTGTCAAAAGTAGGTAATAGGTAAATTTTCATTGAAAGTGGTATCATAAGTATGACAATGTTTTTCAACTAATGGAGACGGTTAAAGAAATGTTTAAAATGTATCATGGAAAATGATAGGATGACATAAGCATTTGGTTTAATAAGCAAGGTGAGTTTTTATGAAGAAACATTATTTAAACGATGTATATGCATGTTTATCAATAAAAAACATTATATTGTCTTTTATTCGTAATATTTATTAAAATGAAAGTATCATAATATGGAGGGGTTTACATGACAACAATAGGATATATTGGTTCATATACAAAAAAAGAAGGTAAGGGCGTCTACCGCTTTGAATTAGATGAACAAACGGGGACGATTACTGAAGTGGAAACGGGTTATGAATTAGAAGCGTCGACATATGTAAATCAACATGACGCTTTTTTATATGCTGTAACACGAGAAGGGGAAGATTGTGGCATTGCAAGTCTTAAAATAGGAGAAGATGGCAAACTCAGTCTTATCAATAAATGTTTAGCTTCCACAAAAGGTAGCGGATGTTATGTTTCAGTATCGCCAGATGGTAAATATGTTTTTGAAGCGGTTTATGGTGCAGGGCTTGCTCGTATCTATGAAGCAAATCCAATTACGGGTGAAGTGGTTCGTTTAATCCAAGAATTAGCACATGATTATCCTACAGGTCCTCTAGAAAGACAAGAGCAACCTCATGTTCATTATTTAGATACCACACCAGATGAACAGTATGTTGTAGCAATGGATTTAGGTACTGATAAGCTTATAACATATGAATTTGGTGAAGAAGGTTATAGCGAATATGCCGTATTTGACTTTGAACCAGGTGATGGGCCAAGACATATTACATTTCATGAAAATGGTGAAATTGCTTATGTAGTTCATGAATTATCTAATGTTGTAAGTGTTATGCAGTACAAGAATGGTGAATTTTCGGAAATTGAACGCCATGCAACGATTCCTGAAAATTTTGAAGGTGCTACAAAGTTAGCTGCGGTAAGATTATCTCATGATCAAAACTTCCTATATATTAGTAATAGAGGACATGACAGTATCGCAATTTTTAAAATAGGAGATAACGGAGCCACAATTTCCTTAGTAGACATAGTGGCTAGTGGAGGAGTATTTCCCCGCGATTTTAATATTACTGAGACAGATGATTTCTTAGTTTGTGCACACCAAGAAGATGGTTATGAGCTAACTGTATTTAAACGAGATAAAGTGACTGGAAAATTAGAAAAATCTGATGGTCAATACACTGCACCAGAAGGTGTTTGTGTTCAGTTTTTACAATAATAAAAAATATAAAAGTCCGAAAGCTAAATTTTAGTTTTCGGACTTTTATATTTTAATATTATTTATTGAAAAAGGCTTTAATATACTTGAATTTCCCTTTATAAGGTGGGAAAAGTAAGCTTGATTCAAGCCGTGTAGATTTAAAAATATATGATTTATCATGGCTAAATGTATCGAAAGTATACTTACCGTGATATTTTCCTATACCAGAAGCACCAACACCACCAAATGGTAAGTTTGGGTTTGCTAAATGCATTAAAGTATCGTTTATTGCGCCTCCACCAAAGGATAGTTCGTTTAAGACACGTTCTGAACTGTTTTCATCTTCGCTAAATAAATAAAGACTGAGCGGTTTAGGTTTAGTGCGTATTAAATCAATAGCTTCGTTAAAATCGTCATAAGTTATAATTGGCAATAATGGACCGAAAATTTCATCATCCATAATTTTTGAATTGATGGTAATGCCGTCTAAAATAGTAGGTGCAATATAATTTTCATCAGCATCTGTTTGACCGCCAAAACTTATTTCAGGTTTATGGATATTTAACAATTCACTTAAACGGTTAAAATGCTTCTCGTTTACAATACGGCCATAATCTGGGCTTTCCTGTATATTTTCTCCATAAAATTCAGTGATTGTTTTTGTTAACGCGCTAATGAGCTCATTTTTGACCTTACGATTTACAAGTAAGTAATCCGGTGCAACACAAGTTTGGCCTGCATTCGTAAATTTACCAAAGCTAATACGTTCACTTGCCACTTTGATATTAGCACTTTCGTCAATGATGGCCGGGGATTTTCCGCCGAGTTCTAAAGTAACAGGTGTTAAATGTTCACTTGCTGCCTTATAAACAATGCGGCCAACTTGTTCACTACCAGTAAAGAAAATATAGTCAAAAGGTAATTGAAGTAAAGATTGTGTAGTTTCAGCGTTTCCCTGAATAATACTAATATACTCAGGGGCAAATGCATCTGTAATTATTTTCTCTATTATTTCTGATACGTTTGGTGTGTATTCAGAAGGTTTGAGTATAACAGTATTACCAGCTGCAATAGCACCAATTAATGGTTCTATGAGCAATTGGAAAGGGTAGTTGAAAGGACCGATAATTAAGACTGTGCCATAAGGTTCCTTCATAATATAGCTTTTAGTAGGAAACATATATAATGGCGTATTTACTTGTTTGGTTTTTGACCAATTTTTAAGTTCTTTACGAGCTAATTTAATACTTTTTAATGTATAACCAATTTCTGTTGCATATGTTTCTACTTTGTTTTTACCTAAATCTTTTTGAAAAGCTTCAAGTAATTCATTTTCATAGTTTTTAATACTTTTGCTTAACTGTTTAAGTTGTTTTTTTCTAAATTTAAGAGATTTAGTCTCATGAGTATTAAAATATTGTTTACTATTGTGGAAAGTTTGTTCTATTAAATTCAAATATTATTCCTCCTAGTATATTGGCGATTTAGATAGCTCAAAATAGTTGATAAAAAACTGGAACATAACAATTATGTCCCAGTTTTGCTGTTTAGTAAAATATTTAAGTTTTCAATTTAACATAGTTATTTAAAATTATTGTGTTGAACTAACTCAAAGCTTCCGTGATTTGTGGTACAACTTGTTTTTTACGTGATACAACACCTGGAAGGAAAGCGGTATTGTTTTCAAGTTGAACATTAAACGCAGAACCTACTTTATCTTTCTCTGCACCAACAACTAGAATTTTAGAGTCACTATTGATTATATCAGTTACAAGTAATACAAAAAGATCATACTTTTCATTTGTACTAACTTCTAACATTTCTTTTTCTAATTCTTCTTGGCGTTCAAATACTTCGTTAATGTCTACAGTGTTAACTTGTCCAATACGTGTAATATAGTCACCCATGTTAAATGATTTTGCGTCCATATTTAATAGTTCAGTTGCAGTTTTATCAGTTGTAGAGGCTCCAGCTTTTAACATCTCTAAACCATACGCTTCTAAATCAACATTAGCAATTGATTTTAATGCTTCCGCAGCTTCAATATCTTCTTGTGTGCAAGTAGGAGACTTAAATAATAAGCTGTCTGAAATAATAGCAGAAATCATTAAACCAGCGATTTCTGGTTTGATTTCAAATCCACGTTCTTTATACATTTTGTATAAAATTGTTGCAGTACAACCTACTGGCTCAGCACGGTAGTATAAAGGTGCTGCAGTTTCAAAGTTAGAAATTCTGTGGTGGTCGACTACATGTTTGATTGATGCTTTATCGATTGTATCAGCACTTTGTTGGAATTCATTATGGTCCACTAAAATGACGTTTTGATCATTTAAGTCATCGCTTAATAATGCTGGCGTTGAAACTTTAAACTGATCTAATGCGTATTGTGTTTCAGGACCTATTTCACCTAATCGAAAAGGTGTTGCCTCTGCGTTTCCTGTTTGTTGTTCAAAGTCTGCCATAATAATCGCTGATGAAATTGCATCTGTATCTGGATTTTTATGCCCGAAAATATAAGTTTTTGCCATGTTTAAATTCTCCTTATTTTATATTTAGTTATATTTTATCATGATTTTGTATTGTTATTCTACTTCAGCACCTAGAGAATTTTTAAAGTGGTCTAAAGCCCATTGATGGCCCGTTGGATTAAACGACGCCACGCCTTTATGAGAGATTGAAATAGAATATCCTAAATTATATGCAGTAATAGCAGTATGGAGTACGCAAATGTCGGTACACACACCGACAATTTCTAAATGTGTAATGTTTCTTTCGCGTAACATAATATCTAATGGCGTACCACAAAAAGAATCATAACGTGTTTTATCTAAATAATGTACATGATCGTTAAACAGGATATTTTGATAAATATCATTTACTTTGCCATAAAGTTCTCTTCCTGTAGTATCTATTATATTATGAGGAGGGAAAAGTTTGTTTTCTGGATGATACGTATTTTCTTCATAATGTAAATCCATAAGGAAAAAAATATTAGCTTGTTTATTGTTATAAGCTTCAATTCTTTCGATAATATAATTTTCAATTTGTTGACCAGGAAGGCCACAAGTTAATTTACCATTATCAGCCACAAAATCATTTGAATAGTCGACAATGATAAGTGCGCTATTTTTCATATTATGTAACACTCCCAAAATTTTAGATTACAGCCATTATATCTTAAGTAGGTAAATCAATAAAGATGCAAATAAAGCGTTTAAGAAACTTTGTATTAGTTTATTATAGAGTATGAAATTGAGAAGGAAGGTGGATTAATGCGGATTAATGCTAAACAATTTGGTTTGAAAGGAAAGGACAAACGAGCAGATACACGTGCAATGCAAAAAGCATTAAAATATGCTAAAAAACACAAACATACTACAATCTATGTCCCTAAAGGGGAGTATCATATACATAGACCACTGGTAATATATGATTCCACGACCTTAATACTGGATGATGAAGCGGTATTAAAAAGAGTAGGTAAAGATACATTATTGAAAAATGGAAACTGGTTAAAATCTTATTATGGATATGATGGTAATGGGCATATACATATTGCTGGAGGTACATTTGATATGAATGGGTATCAATATCCGTATAACAATACTGCAATGTGTATGGGGCACGCAGAAGATATTCAAATCATAAACGTCACATTTAAAGATGTGGTTGGGGGTCACGCACTTGATGCATGTGGAATCAACGGTTTATATATCAATAGATGTCAATTCCTAGGATTTAATGATAATAATGGTACACGCCCATTTTCTGAAGCGGTACAACTAGATATCCAAGTAAAAGGCGCTTTTCCTAAGTTTGGCGCTACTGATGGGACAATAACTAAAAATGTAGTGATTGAAAATTGCTATTTTGGAGGTTCTAAAACGCCTCATATGGATGCATGGAACAGGGCGATTGGCTCTCATGCAAGCAGGTATAATCAATTTTACGAAAATATTCATATTCGATTTAATACGTTTGAAGGCATGAACCAATACGCGCTCACACCTTTAAAATCTAAAGATATATTTGTGCATCATAATGTATTTAAAAATTGCGTGGGCGGTTTACGTTTTTTAGCAGTCAAAGATGGCAAAAATGCACAAGATCTCAAAGGGAATGTAAGGCCGACGCAAGCAGGAAAGAATTTATATATTTATCGTAACCAATTTTTGGGTTATATGGCTAAAGATGCAATTCGTATCCAAAGTTACAATAATATAAAGCACAATCGTGTTTTAATCGCTCAAAATGATTTTGGTTATAGCTCTCAAACCTTATATTTGAAAGATATACAGAACTTGCATCTTTTAAGTCAAGGAAATATAAAAATTAAAAAAGTGAATGTGAAATCAATTTAAACGTCGCTTAGTTTCACATTTCTGAGTTAAAACATTAATATATAATATTGAAATCTAATTAGAATTATATTATGTTATAGAGTGATAATTTAAGAAAATTCAGAAAACATCTGAAATAAGGGGGAACATTATGAGTGATAAAAGCAAAGGGGAAATGAGACGTTCTCAGTATTTAACTTTCTTTTCTAAAGACAAAGAAAAGAAACCGTATAATGCAGGGCAATTTGTAGGTTTAATTTTAGGACCGCTACTATTTATTTTAACATTATTGATTTTTCAGCCTGAAAATTTATCAAATAAAGGTGTTTTCGTGCTTGCTATTACAATTTGGATTGCTATTTGGTGGATTACTGAAGCGATTCCGATTGCAGCAACTAGTTTATTGCCACTCGTTTTATTACCTGTTGGTCATGTGCTCAGTCCAGAAGAAGTATCTGCTCAATATGGCAACGATATTATATTCTTATTCTTAGGTGGGTTTATTTTAGCGATCGCTATGGAAAGATGGAATTTACATACACGTGTAGCTTTAACAATTATTAGTATTTTAGGCACAAGCACAGGGAAAATATTGTTAGGATTTATGATTGCAACGGGCTTTTTATCTATGTTTGTTTCAAATACAGCAGCGGTTATGATTATGATTCCAATTGGCTTGGCAATTATTAAAGAGGCTAATGAGTTAAAAGGTGAACAAATGAATGCTACGAGCATTAGTAAATTCGAACAATCTATGGTGTTAGCTATTGGTTATGCGGGTACGATAGGTGGTTTAGGTACACTTATTGGGACACCGCCACTCATTATTTTAAAAGGGCAATATCAATCAGCTTTTGGTGAAGAAATCAGTTTTGCTAAATGGATGATAATTGGTGTGCCAACCGTTATTATATTACTTGTTTTAGTGTGGCTATATTTGCGCTATGTCGCTTTCAAACATGATATGAAAGAATTACCAGGCGGTCAAAATTTAATTAGAAAAAAACTAGATGAATTAGGTAAAATGAAATATGAAGAAAAAGTAGTTCAAGCTGTTTTTATTTTAGCCAGCTTATTATGGATCAGCAGAGAGTTTTTATTGAAAAATTGGTCGCTTACTTCAGAAGTAGCGGACGGTACGATTGCAATGTTTATTGCTGTTTTGTTATTTTTGATACCTGCTAAAAATAAAGAACAACATACCCGAATTATTGATTGGAATGTTGCTAAGGATTTACCGTGGGGCGTGTTAATTCTCTTTGGTGGTGGTTTAGCACTTGCTAAAGGTATTTCTGAAAGTGGTTTAGCGAAATGGTTAGGCGAGCAATTAAAGCTAATCGAAGGTGTGAGCCCGTTAATTATAGTGCTTGTAATTACAATATTTGTGCTGTTTTTAACAGAAATTACTTCCAATACTGCGACTGCAACTATGATTTTACCAATACTTGCTACATTGTCTGTCGCTGTAAATGTGCATCCACTATTACTGATGGTCCCAGCAGCGATGGCAGCTAACTGTGCGTACATGCTGCCAGTTGGAACACCGCCAAACGCAATTGTCTTCGGTACTGGAAAAATCAGTATTAAAAAAATGGCATCAGTTGGTTTTTGGGTCAACATATTAAGTATTGTTATTATCGTGTTAGTTGTTTATTTCTTAGTGCCTCCAGTATTAGGTATAGATGTAACCAAACCATTACCATTAAAATAAATCGCATTTTTATAAAATAACGGTGTTACGCCAACCTAACAAAAAGAGACCCAGTGGGGTCTCTTTTTTTATGCAAAAGTATTTTAGTTTAAGAGAATTACATAAGCTAAAAATGGTGTATAAGTGCTACTAATTTAAAAAGTAAGTATACATGCCTAAGGCACCGTTTTTGTGTCTCGGTCTTCCTTTATAGGAGCTATTTTGTATTAAGCGTGTCCTAATTTATTAAATGATCCAATCACAGTGACTTGAAAGTCTAATGTATTTAAGATTTTGATTACTTTTGATAAATCTTCAGTTAATCCAGTATCTGCTTGTACAAAAAAGTGGTACATACCTAATTGTGTTTTTAAAGGTCTGGATTCAATCCAAGATAAGTTGATATTGAAAAGGACAAACGTGTTTAAAATACTCGCCAACAAACCTGGTTTATCATATTGTGGTGTAATTAATAGCATGGTATCACTGGCGTTATCTAAATGTTGTGGTTGATTGCTAACTACTAAGAAACGCGTGACATTATGAGGAAAATCTTGAATATTTTGTTCAATAGGTTGAAAACCGTAAGCCTCTCCGCTACCTAAAGGCGCTATAGCGCCAACATGATTAGTGATTTTTTCTAAACTCTGTATTGTGCTATCTACATAATCATATGTGAAATCGTGTTGTTGAATATATTTGCTAGTTTGACTAATTGCAGGTCCTATGGAATACACTTTAGAAATATCGTTTACTGTAGCATTTTCTAATCCATATAAAGCAAATTGAATATCTAGATGAATTTCTCCTTGAGCATAAATATTTTGTTGTGTTAAGGCGTCAGCAACAATGTTTATAGTGCCTTCAATTGAGTTTTCTATTGGTACTACAGCGATACTATTATCATCTTCTGATACAGAAGCAACCACTTCATATAAATTTGATTTTGAAACATATTCAATTTCTGAATCAGATTTATATTTTTGTGCAGCTAAATATGAAAAAGTACCTTTTGGTCCTAAATAATATAATTTCATTTGACGTTACCCCTTATTAAGATATGTGTAATTTTAAAGTGTTAATGGAAGGGACAGCCTGTAGTAGATGATTGTTTTTTGTAAAAGAAGTTAGGATCTCTTATCTCATTTTTATATCCATGATGATAATTAGATACAAGTGTAGGAGATAATGGGGGCGCCAACCAAGACCATTTACCAGTAACTATTCTTCCATGTTTTTGTTCATTTTTTTCAAATCTTTCAAATTGTTTTGACGCAGTTAAATGATCAACCATTGAAATACCTTCGTTTTTAAATGAATGATATACTGCATAATTCAATTCGACTAATGTTCTGTCTTTATTGAAAGAATTATTCTTTAGTGTATCAAATTCAAATGCTTCTGCAATAGTTTCTAATAAATTATATCGATATGAATCCGTAAAGTTACGCACGGCAATTTCATTTACCATATACCAACCATTAAATGGGGCAGTCGGATATGTCACACCCCCAATTTTCAAGTCCATACTAGATATGATAGGGACTGCATACCATTTTAAACCAAGTTCTTTTAATTTTGGAAACTGCTCATGAGTGATAGGTACTTCTTTAATTAACTCAGGATTATAATTATGAAACTTTAATTTGTCTCCAGGCATTTGATAAATTAATGGTAAAATATCAAAATGAGTATGTTTGCTCTCCCATCCTAGATATTCCGCTAATTGTGTAACTTTCCTTTCAGCTGGATCGCCAACATCTTCATACCCAGCATATCTTATAAGTTGATTATTAAAAATTTGGGGTGGATGATGAGATGAAAAAATTGTAATATATGGCTTTATTTTACCTTTATTTGTAGCAATTTGAATATGGCTTTCAATTGTGTCAATAAATTCATTTTCAGTTTGGATGTGCCTTGCATCATTTACTGTTAAAGCGTCCCAAAAAGCACGGCCAATACAACGATTGGAATTTCTCCAAGCTATTTTAGCACCATAAATAAGTTCTTCATTTGTATGTTCATACGTGCCTGTGGCATTAATTTGTTTCTCAATTTGATAAATGCGTTTTGATATACTATCTTCATTATAATTTAGTTCTCTATACATCGTTTTAACAAAAGATTTAGCTTCGTTTAACATATAAACACCTCATAACATATTATACGGTATTTTGTATATTTTTAATCCTTACTAAAATAATTGTCACTATTTTGTCGCTACTATTTGAAAAAATGTAAAAACTATCATTATGAATAACTAATGATTTATAAATGTAAATACCCCTACAAAAACGTTGTATTTATATACACATATATATTTGTTTCAGATATAAACGATTATTATTTTGTGTTAAACTAATGAAAAAGCCGATTGGAGAGATAGCGGTGTACCAATTTGAAGATGATACATTTGTATTACACAATGATTTATATCAAATAAATATGGCAGAAAGTTATTGGAATGATGGCATTCACGAACGTTATGCTATATTTGATTTATATTTTAGAAGTATGCCATTTAATAGTGGTTACGCGGTTTTTAATGGGTTAAAACGTGTTATTGATTATATCGAAAAATTTCATTTTTCAAATTCAGATATTGAATATTTGAAATCCATTGGTTATCAAGAAGATTTTTTGGGATATTTAAAAGATTTAAAATTTACTGGTAATATTCGTTCTATGCAAGAAGGCGAGTTGTGTTTCGGTAATGAACCTTTATTAAGAGTTGAAGCGCCTTTAATCCAAGCGCAATTAATCGAAACAATGTTATTAAATATTGTAAATTTTCACACGCTCATCACTACAAAAGCTAGTAGAATTAAACAAGTAGCGCCCAATGACAATTTGATGGAATTTGGGACAAGACGTGCACAAGAAGCAGATGCAGCTTTATGGGGCGCAAGAGCTGCATATATTGGAGGATTCAATTCAACAAGTAATGTACGTGCCGGAAAACTATTTGGTATTCCAGTCTCAGGGACACACGCACACGCCATGGTTCAAACTTATGGAGATGAATATATAGCGTTTAAAAAATATGCAGAACGTCACAAAGATTGTGTATTTTTAGTTGATACTTACCATACGTTAAAATCAGGGGTGCCAACAGCAATTAAAGTTGCTAAAGAATTAGGTGATAAAATTAATTTTGTCGGCATTCGTTTGGACTCCGGAGACATAGCATATTTATCGAAAGAAGCACGTCGTATGCTAGACGAAGCTGGTTTCCCTGATGCTAAAATTATCGCTTCGAATGATCTAGATGAGCAGACAATTACGAGTTTAAAATCTCAAGGTGCAAAGGTTGATTCATGGGGAGTAGGGACAAAACTAATCACAGGTTATGATCAACCTGCTTTAGGCGCTGTTTATAAGTTGGTAGCAGTTGAGGATAGTTCTGGATCATATGTAGACCGTATAAAATTATCTAATAACGCAGAAAAAGTAACTACACCTGGTAAGAAAAATGTATATCGTATTATTAATAAAAAGACAAATAAAGCTGAAGGCGATTATATTACACTGGCTCATGAAGATCCTTATAACGAGTCGCCGCTTAAATTATTCCATCCTGTTCACACTTATAAGATGAAATTTATAAAATCTTTTATAGCAAAAGCATTACACCATGATATTTTCAAAGATGGTAAATTAGTATACGATTTACCAAGTGAAAAAGAAGCACAAGCTTATTTAACGGAAAGCCTATCTTACTTATGGGATGAAAATAAACGTCACCTTAACCCACAAGAGTATCCAGTTGATTTAAGTACTGAATGTTGGGAAAATAAACATAAACGTATATTTGAAGTGGCAGAACAGGTTAAGGAGATGGAGGAAGAAAATGAGTGAAATTCAAGATATTATTGTTAGAGAAATGAAAGTGAAGCCTACAATTGATAGCAAGATAGAAACACGTCAAATCATTCAGTTTGTAAAAAACTACGTTCAATCTCACTCTTTTATCACATCCTTGGTGTTAGGTATATCAGGCGGACAAGATTCAACTTTAGCTGGTAAATTGTGCCAAATTGCAGTTAATGAATTAAAAGAGAAAGATATCGATTGTCGATTCATTGCGGTCAAATTGCCCTATGGCGAACAAAGTGACGCGGACGAAGTGGAAGATGCTTTGGAATTTATACAGCCTGATGAAATATTCACTGTGAATATTAAACCTGCAGTGGATCAAAGTGTTCAATCGTTAAAAAATGCAGACATTATATTAACAGATTTTCAAAAGGGAAACGAAAAAGCGCGTGAACGTATGAAAGTACAATTTTCAATTGCTTCCAATACACAAGGTATTGTAGTAGGTACTGACCATTCAGCTGAAAATTTAACAGGCTTCTTTACTAAATACGGTGATGGGGCAGCAGATATAGCGCCTCTGTTTGGTTTGAATAAGCGTCAAGGCCGTCAAATACTCGCATATTTGGGCGCTCCCTCACATCTATATGAAAAAGTACCAACTGCTGATTTAGAAGAAAATAAACCACAAGTGCCAGATGAAGATGCATTAGGTGTTAGTTATAATCATATTGATGACTATTTGGAAGGAAAGCCTGTTCCAAGCGAAGCTAAATCAATCATCGAAAGTCATTATATTAAAAATGCACATAAAAGAGAATTAGCATATACAAGATATACTTGGCCAAAAAACCAAACAAATTTCGAATAATTTTAGTGACAAAATAGTAACTTACTGATAAAATAATTTGAATTTAATGTGACAGAAAGGAAAATGGACATGTCAGTGATAACATCTAATCCATGGTTAATGGTTTTAGCAATTTTTATTATTAATGTTGCATATGTGACATGCTTAACAATGAGAACGATATTAACACTTAAAGGTTATCGCTATGTTGCAGCAGTAGTAAGTTTCCTAGAAGTCTTAGTATATGTTATTGGTTTAGGTATGGTTATGTCTAGTTTAGACCAAATTCAGAATGTCTTTGCATATGCTTTTGGGTTCTCAATTGGTATCATAGTAGGAATGAAAATTGAAGAAAAATTAGCACTGGGCTATACAGTAGTTAATGTAACATCTTCTGAACATGAGTTAGATTTACCAAAACAATTGAGAGATTTAGGTTATGGCGTCACGCACAATACTGCATATGGCCGAGATGGCGCAAGGTTAATTTTGCAAATTTTAACCCCGAGACGTTTTGAATTAAAACTGATTGAAACAATCAAGCAAATAGACGAAAAAGCCTTTATTATCGCATACGAGCCAAGAACAATCCACGGTGGTTTCTGGGTTAAAGGCGTTCGAAGTAAAAAACTCAAACAATATGATCCAGATAAAGTGGAAAGTATATGAAGAAACAACGAAAATTCAAGGTTGGCGAAAACGAAACTATTCAAGATTGTTTAAAACGTATGCGAGACGCTGGTTATATGCCTGTTAAGCGCTTTGAAAAACCAATTTACAAAGAAAATAAAAATGGTACTTATGAAGTATATAGACAGGAAATTCAATTTGTTGGAAAATTGCAAGAATAAATGCTTGAAGGAGGCTGGGACATCAATATATGTTCCAGCCTTAAATATGCTATGAATAGTGCATAGCTTATTTGAAAGCCCTTTAAATTAAGTTTATTAATCCCAGACAATATAAGGAAGACAAGATAATGCATTTTAATGAAAATGGATTTTAATCCTATCCATTATTTTTATGAAACATGTTAAAATTTCTTAAAGAAGGAAGAAAAGGCTTATACATTTAAAGCTAATTCTGTTAAACTAATAGTGAAAAGAATAAACACGAACTTTAATCGTAAAATATTGTTAAATGTACATGTTTTGGAGTTTGTGCACTAAAACTTACGTAAGATAGGAGCTTATTTCAATGATAGAACGTTATTCTAGAGAAGAAATGTCTAATATATGGACGGATCAAAATCGTTATGAAGCATGGTTAGAGGTAGAAATACTAGCGTGTGAAGCTTGGAGTAAATTAGGTGATATACCTGCTGAAGATGTAAAAAAAATTCGCCAAAATGCGAAGGTTGACGTTAACCGTGCAAAAGAAATTGAAGAAGAAACACGTCATGATGTCGTTGCATTTACAAGGCAAGTATCTGAAACATTAGGGGAAGAACGTAAGTGGGTTCACTATGGTTTAACGTCAACAGACGTAGTTGACACTGCGTTAAGTTATGTAATTAAACAAGCGAACGATATTATTGAAAAAGATTTAGAAAGATTTATTGAAGTATTAGCGCAAAAAGCCAAAGACTATAAATATACATTAATGATGGGACGCACACATGGCGTACACGCTGAACCGACGACATTTGGTGTAAAAATGGCTTTATGGTATACAGAAATGAAACGTAATTTAGAGCGCTTCAAACGCGTCAGAGAAGAAATCGAAGTAGGTAAAATGAGTGGTGCAGTAGGAACGTTTGCAAATATCCCACCAGAAATCGAAGCATATGTTTGTGAACATTTAGGTTTAGATGCGGCGCCAGTTTCAACACAAACATTACAACGAGACCGCCATGCATACTATATTGCTACATTAGCCTTAATCAGCACTTCTATGGAAAAATTCGCGGTAGAAATACGTAATTTACAAAAAACTGAAACACGAGAAGTAGAAGAAGCATTTGCCAAAGGACAAAAAGGTTCATCAGCGATGCCTCATAAACGTAACCCAATTGGTTCAGAAAATATTACAGGCATCGCACGTGTTATCAGAGGATATGTAACCACTGCATACGAAAATGTAGCATTATGGCATGAAAGAGATATTTCTCATTCATCAGCAGAACGCATCATGTTGCCAGATGTTACGATAGCGTTAGATTATGGATTAAACAGATTTACAAATATTGTAGAAAGACTTACTGTGTTTGAAGACAATATGTTAACAAATATTGATAAAACATACGGCCTTATCTATTCACAGCGTGTATTATTAGCCTTAATCAATAAAGGGTTAGCACGCGAAGTAGCTTATGATAAAGTACAGCCAAAAGCGATGACATCTTGGGAAACTAAAACACCATTTAGAACATTGATTGAAAATGACTCATCCATTACTGAGTTATTAAGCTCTGAGGAATTAGATGAATGTTTTAATCCTAAACATCATTTAAATCAAGTAGACACTATTTTTAGCCGTGCAGGTTTAGAATGATTGAAATTTTCAAATGAAATGGTTACACTTTAATGTATTAGTACGTTGAACTGAGATTAAATTGAAAGTACAGGGGTTGTTTTTGATGCAAATAGAAAAATTACGAGGAAAAGCATTAGATGAATTATTTGATGCTATTCTTACATTAGAAAATAGAGAAGAATGTTATCAATTCTTTGACGATTTATGTACAGTGAATGAAATTCAGTCATTATCACAACGATTACAAGTCGCAAAAATGATTAAACAAGGTTATACTTATGCGACAATTGAGCAAGAGTCTGGGGCTTCAACCGCAACAATTTCCCGTGTTAAAAGATCTTTACAATGGGGAAATGATGCGTACACAATGATTCTAGATCGCATGAATATTGAAACGACCGATTAATTCATAACTCAATAATCGTAGCATAGCGTGTAATTTACATCATTTCATTTGAAAAGCTGTTGGCAAAGTAACTCACTTTGTTGGCAGCTTTTTTCTGTTGTTAATTTAAAGTGTATTGATAAAATAGGTACAAAGATGTTTATTTTATATATAGTTTATTAAAATGTATATAAGGCGTAGTGATGAAAATAATACGTTAATACAACTTGTTAAAATACACTATATTTTCTTACATCATTTTAGAACTTGCTGATTAAAAATGATATAATCTTATGTATGCTAAAAAAAGGAGTAACATATCATGTATGACATTAAAAAATGGAAACATATTTTCAAATTAGATCCTGCCAAATCCATATCTGATAATGATTTAGACGCTATTTGTATGTCTAAAACCGATGCAATTATTATAGGTGGGACAGACGGTGTTACTGAAGATAATGTTATTCAATTAATGAGTAGAGTAAGAAGGTATCCACTACCTTTAGCTCTAGAAATTTCAAATGTAGAAAGTGTGATGCCAGGATTTGATTTTTATTTTGTACCAACTGTGCTAAACAGCGCAAACGTAAAATATCATAATGGCATACTTTTAGACGCATTAAAATCATTTGGTCACATGATTGATTTTGATGAAGTTGTTTTTGAAGGCTACGTTGTAATGAACCCAGACAGTAAAGTTGCTCAGCTTACACAGGCTAACACTAATTTAACAGAGGACGATATTGAAGCATACGCTCAAATGATTAATGCAATGTATAAATTACCAGTTATGTATCTTGAGTATAGTGGTACATATGGAGAAAGCGAAAAAGTTAAAACAGCAGCAAGCATGTTAACTGATACCCAGTTGTTTTATGGTGGGGGTATTAGTAACCAAGAAGAAGCGGAAGAAATGGCTTCAATTGCTGATACGATTATCGTTGGTGATATTGTTTACAAAGATATTAAAAAAGCACTAAAAACAGTTAAGATAAAGGAGTCACATAAATGAATGCATTAGTAAATCAGATGAATGATGAACAAAGCCTAGCGGTACGAACTACAGAAGGGCCACTTCTTATTATGGCAGGTGCTGGTTCAGGCAAAACGCGTGTCTTGACTCATCGTATAGCTTACTTGCTTGATGAAAAAGACGTGTCTCCCTATAATGTTCTAGCGATTACTTTTACAAACAAAGCAGCAAAAGAAATGAAAGCGCGTGTTGAATCTTTAGTGGGTGAGCCTGCGCAAGTTATTTGGATGTCCACTTTCCACTCAATGTGTGTAAGAATTCTTAGAAGAGACGCAGATAGAATTGGTATTGAACGTAATTTTACAATTATTGACCCTACTGATCAAAAATCAGTTATTAAAGACGTTTTAAAGCAAGAAAATATAGATAGCAAAAAATTTGAGCCGAGAATGTTTATTGGCGCTATAAGTAATTTGAAAAATGAATTAAAAACACCGGAAGACGCACAAAAAGAAGCTGAGACATATCATGAACAAATGGTCGCTACCGTTTATAAAGGTTACCAACGACAATTATCAAGAAACGAAGCTTTGGATTTTGATGATTTAATAATGGTTACAATTCGTTTGTTTGAACGTGTACCTGATGTATTAGAATATTATCAAAATAAATTTCAATACATACACGTAGATGAGTATCAAGATACAAATAAAGCACAGTATACGCTAGTAAATCTTTTGGCAGCTAAATTTAAAAATTTATGTGTAGTAGGAGATTCTGATCAATCTATCTATGGATGGCGTGGCGCAGATATTCAAAATATACTGTCCTTTGAAGAAGATTATCCTGAAGCAAAAACGATATTTTTAGAACAAAATTACCGATCAACTAAAAATATATTAAATGCAGCAAATGAAGTAATCAAAAATAACTCAGAGCGTAAACCTAAAGGGTTGTGGACTGGCAACACATCTGGAGATAAAATCCATTACTACGAAGCTACGACTGAGAGAGATGAAGCAGAATATGTAGTAAAAGAAATTATGAAACATCAACGCAACGGCAAAAAGTTTAAGGATATGGCAATTTTGTATCGTACAAATGCACAATCACGTGTGCTTGAAGAAACATTTATGAAATCTAATATGCCTTATACGATGGTCGGTGGTCAAAAATTCTACGATCGTAAAGAAATTAAAGATTTATTAAGCTATTTGAGAATAATAGCTAATAGTAATGATGATATTAGCTTGCGTCGTGTAATTAATGTACCTAAACGTGGTATTGGTCCATCTTCAGTAGATAAAATTCAAGCTTATGCGAATCAAAATGATATTAGTATGTTTGACGCTTTAGCAGAAGTAGATTTTATCGGTTTATCTAAAAAGGTAACACAAGAATGTATAACTTTTTATGACACGATTCAAAATTTGATTAAACAACAAGAGTTTTTAGAGATTACTGAAATTGTTGAAGAAGTATTAGTTAAATCAGGTTATCGAGATATGTTAGAACGTGAGAAAACACTAGAATCAAGAAGTAGACTAGAAAATATAGATGAATTTATGTCGGTTCCCAAAGACTATGAAGAAAATACACCACTAGAAGAACAGTCATTGATTAATTTCTTAACCGATTTATCTTTAGTTGCTGATATAGACGAAGCGCAAATAGAAGATGGCATAACATTGATGACAATGCACTCAGCCAAAGGATTAGAATTCCCAATCGTGTTTATTATGGGGATGGAAGAGTCGTTATTCCCTCATATCAGAGCGATAAAAAGCGATGATGATCATGAAATGCAGGAAGAAAGAAGAATCTGCTATGTAGCGATTACCCGTGCAGAACAAACATTATATTTAACGCATGCTACTTCAAGAATGCTTTTTGGCAGACCACAATCTAATATGGCTTCAAGATTCTTACAAGAAATACCTGAAGATTTATTGGAAAATGAAAATAAAGCGGCAGTTAAAACACAAAACAATCACTTTAAATCAGCAACCAAACAACCTGAAAAAAGAAGTCATAGTAAACGTGTTGCATCTTCTAAGCAATCACAACAAAATACGCATTGGCATGTCGGTGATAAAGTTATCCATAAATCTTGGGGTGAAGGTATGGTAAGTAATGTAAATGAAAAAAATGGCTCTGTAGAGTTAGATATTATATTTAAATCAGAAGGACCAAAGCGTCTGCTTGCTCAGTTTGCACCTATCGAAAAGAAAGGGGAATAAAATGTGGCTGACATACAATCACGTGTTAATGAATTGCATCAATTATTAAATCAATATAGCTATGAATACTACGTACAAGATAATCCCTCTGTACCAGATAGTGAATACGATAAATTATTGCACGAGTTGATTGAAATTGAAACAAACCATCCAGAATATCAAACAGTGGATTCACCTACTGTGAGAGTGGGTGGTGCAGCACAATCAACTTTTGAAAAAGTGAATCATGATACACCAATGCTTAGTTTAGGCAACGCGTTTAATGAAGAAGATTTGAGAAAATTTGATCAACGTGTACGTGAACAAATTGGTAAAGTCGAGTATATGTGTGAATTAAAAATTGATGGTTTAGCGGTTTCTCTTAAATATGAAAATGGACGATTTGTTCAAGGTTTAACACGCGGGGATGGTATAACAGGTGAAGATATTACTGAAAATTTAAGAACGATACATGCGATTCCTTTGAAAATAAATGAACCTAGAACGTTCGAAGTTCGCGGTGAAGCGTATATGCCTAGAAAATCTTTCTTTGATTTAAATGAAGCTAAAGCTCAAAATGATGAACAACCCTTTGCCAACCCTAGGAATGCTGCCGCTGGATCGCTTAGACAATTAGATTCTAAACTTGCAGCAAAACGGAAATTAAGTGTTTTCTTATATAGTGTGAATGATTTTACACAGTTTAATGCCAATACACAAAGTGATGCTTTAGATGAATTAGACGAATTGGGTTTCAAGACAAATCAAGAGCGTGAGCGGCTTCAAACAATTGAAGAAGTTTTAGAGTATATTGAGAAGTGGACAGAAGCGCGTGAAGGACTGCAATACGATATTGATGGCATCGTTATTAAAGTCAATGATTTAGAGCAACAAGATGAATTAGGATACACACAAAAATCTCCTCGTTGGGCAATCGCATATAAGTTCCCAGCAGAAGAAGTTATCACAGACTTATTAGATATTGAATTGAGTATTGGTAGAACAGGTGTTGTTACACCAACAGCAATACTTGAGCCTGTAAAGGTTGCAGGCACAACTGTGTCTAGAGCTTCTTTACATAACGAAGATTTGATACACGAAAAAGATATTCGAATTGGTGACAGTGTAATTATTAAAAAAGCAGGAGATATTATACCGGAAGTCATTAAAAGCGTATTAGATCGCAGACCTCAAAACGCTGAAGTTTATCATATGCCAACGCATTGTCCTAGCTGTGACCATGAACTTGTTAGAATTGAAGGCGAAGTAGCACTGAGATGTATTAATCCAAAATGCCAAGCACAGCTTGTAGAAGGCATGATTCATTTTGTTTCTCGTCAAGCAATGAATATCGATGGTTTAGGTACTAAAATTATTCAGCAACTTTATGAAAATCATAAGATTAAAGATGTTGCAGATATATTTTACTTAACTAAAGATGATTTGCTACCATTAGAGAGAATGGGTGAAAAAAAGGTAGACAACTTATTAAATGCTATCGAAAAAGCTAAGTCGAATTCATTAGAACATTTACTATTTGGTTTAGGTATAAGACATTTAGGCGTGAAAGCAAGTCAAGTTATTGCTGAAAAATATGGCACGATGGATACTTTATTTGATGTTACAGAAGACTCGTTAATTGAAATATATGATGTGGGTCACAAATTAGCTCAATCGTTAGTGACATATTTAGAAAATGAAGACATTCGTGCGCTTATCAATAAACTCAAAGAAAAAAATGTTAATATGACTTATAAAGGTATTAAAATAAGTGATTTAGCTGGACATCCAGAATTTAGTAATAAGACAATTGTTTTAACCGGTAAGTTATATCAAATGACTCGAAATGAAGCTTCCAAGTGGTTAGAACTTCATGGTGCTAAAGTTACAAATAGTGTTACAAAAAAAACAGATTTAGTGATTGCTGGTGAAGATGCTGGTTCTAAACTTATGAAAGCTGAGCAATTTGGAACAGAAGTGTGGACAGAAGATGACTTTGTCAAAAAACAAAATGAAATAGAGGGATAGAGGAGATAATGCATGAAAAGAACGATTATATTATTTATTTCAGCAATTTTTGTATTATCAGCATGTGGTAACGATAATGACGAGAACAATAAAGAACAGTCAAATGATAATAAACAACAAGAAGAGTCTGGCTCTGTAAAGGAAATTGCTACTGATAAAAATGTACAAGGCAATAATTATAGAACGATTTTACCGTTTAAAGAGAGCCAAGCACGTGGTTTGTTACAAGATAATATGGCAAATAGTTATAATGGTGAAGACTTTGAACACGGTCTTTTAGAATTAAGTAAAGAAGTCTTTCCTACTGATGATTACTTGTACCAAGACGGTCAATATTTAGATAAAGACACAATTAATGCTTATTTGAGCCCTAAATATACTAAATCTGAAGTAGATGCTATGGACGAAGATGAACGTAAAGAAAAGAAAGCAAACGAAAATTTAGGTCTTAACCCATCGCATAAAGGGGAAACCGATCCAGAAAAAATTGCTGAAAACACACCAGCATATCTTTCTAATATTTTAGAGCAAGATTTTTATGCGAGTGGAGATACGAAAGGTAAAAATATCAAGGGTATGACTATCGGATTAGCTATGAATAGTACATATTATTACCAAAAAGAAAAAGATGGCGAAACGTATAGTAAAGATTTAGATGACAAAGAAATTAAAAAGCAAGGCAAGCAAATGGCAGGAGAAATTCTTTCTAGACTCAGAGAACATAAAGAATTAAAAGAGATACCTATCCATTTTGCAATCTATAAGCAATCTGGGGAAAATTCAATTGTCCCTGGGGAATTTATAGCGGGTACTACGGTTGAAGATGGCAAAACGCGTATTAATGAATGGAAGGATATTAACCAACAAACGGCGTTACTACCTTCTGAAGAAGCGGGTAAAGTTGATGAAAATCTAAACAATAATTTCAAACAATTTAATGATGATTTACAGACATATTTTAATAACTTTACGCAAGCAGTGGGTACAGTTAAATTTGATAATAAAAAAGCAAAACAATTAACGGTCGATGTACCTATTGATTATTATGGCGAAGCAGAAACAATTGGTATCACACAATATATAACTGAACAAGCTGAAAAATACTTTGATGATATAGGCGAATATGAAATCCACATTAAAGATGGTAATAAAGCCAAAGCTTTAATAAGTAAATCTAAAGATGATAAAGAGCCACAGGTTCACATTTATAAAAATAATAATTAATATGTGACAAACAATTAAAGCCACACTTTGTAATACTTTTCATGATTACATTGTGTGGCTTCTTAATTATGAAACGATATTATTTGAAAACTTATTCTTTAACAATTTGTTTTACTTTATTTAAATCACGTTCGACAAAAAGGCCGGGCTTTTTCGTGAATTTACTTACTACATAAGTGACAATGACACTGGCTAAAAAACCAGGAATGATTTCATACATGCCAAATATTTCATTAAATGAAGCTAACGGTTTAATCCATGCAATCCAAATAATAACAACTAAAGCACCTGTAACCATACCGCTTAATGCACCGATGTGGGATAAGCCTTTCCAGTAAAGTGAAAGTATAACTAAAGGACTAAATGCAGCTCCGAACCCAGCCCAAGCATTGCCAACAAGGTTTAATATCGTATCATTTGGTGACCAAGCAATCCAGATTGCAATCATAGCTACTAACAAAACGGATAATCTGCCAACCAGGACGAATTCTTTTTCGTGTGTTTTAGCTTTATCTTCGCCTCGGATAAGTTTATAAAAATCTTCCGTTAAAGAACTAGAAGTAACTAATAATTGTGATGAAATTGTGCTCATAATTGCTGCCAAGATAGCTGCTAATAAAAACCCTCCAACAAGTGGGTGGAATAATATTTGGCTCATAATAATAAATAACGTTTCAGGATCTTCCATTTTTATATTATATTGAGGAACAAATGCAATACCAGTTAAACCAACTGCTACTGCTCCTAATAAGCCAACCACCATCCAACTTATCCCTAAGCGTCTAGCTTTTGGTAAAAGTTTATGTGTCTTAATAGACATAAATCGAACAATAATATGAGGTTGTCCGAAATAGCCTAATCCCCAAGCAAATAATGAAACGATACCTAAAAATGTTGTTCCTTTAAACAAGTCCATATTAGTAGGTCTCATAGTGGCAACTTCGCTAAAGGTATCTAAACCATTAAGTTTGATAAGCGCTACGATAGGGACCATAACCATTGCGATTAGCATGATAACACCTTGGAAGAAATCAGTAATTGAAACAGCTAAATAACCGCCAAAAAATGTGTAAAAAATAACTATAGCGGCAACAATAACAAGTCCCCAATGATAATTTAAACCAAAGGCACTTTCAAATAACTTTCCTCCAGAAACGAAGCCAGAATGTGTGTATAAAGTGAAAAAGACAACGATAATGAGACCTGAAATAATTTTTAGATAATTTTTACGGTCATTGAGCCGATTTTTAAAGAAATCTGGTAGTGTAATGGCGTCTCCAGCAATTTCAGTATAAACACGAAGTCGCGGGGCAACTACAAAATAGTTAACATAAGCACCTAGTGACAAGCCTATGGTAATCCACATAGCGGATAATCCTGTACTATAAACAGAACCTGGAAGACCCATAATCATCCATCCACTCATATCTGATGCACCCGCCGAAAGCGCAGTAACATAGGGACCTATACTTCTGCCTCCGAGCATAAATTCACTTAAATTACCTGTCGCCTGTTTATAACCGTAATAACCAATAAATAGTAAAATGATAAAGTAGACAATAATCATAATATACGTTTGCCAAGTTGCATGAACTTGATTGGCTAACGATGTGCCTAGAATCAACATAATTGCTCAACTCCCTTATTTCCGTCATATTAAATTGTGTTACATGAATGATTATACAATGGAATTTATAAATAGAGTAGAAAAAATTTCAGAAAATTACAAAAATAACATATGGAATCTAAAATAAAGCCTTACATTTATTGAAAACATGATTTCAAGTTTTATAAAAGTGTATGATTTATTATGCAATGACGACGTTTAATCTAATCATATAAAAGTGACGCGTATGACATTCATTATTTAAGTTACTTAATGTGAAGCAACCTCCTCAAAGATTTTAAAATAAAACGAGGTTATTTGTTGATATTGTTGAAAAGTTTAGATTTTTGAACGAAATTTTGATACAATTTTATAATGAATGAGTAAACAAGGAGGCTTTTATTTAATGGCTAAGGTTACACGTGAAGAAGTAGAGCATATTGCTAATTTAGCTAAACTTCAAATTACTGAAGAAGAAACAACAGAAATGCAAGATACATTAGAAAGTATTTTAAATTTTGCTAATCAAATAGATACAGCAGATACTAGTGCTATTGAGCCAACTTATCACGTATTAGATTTACAAAACGTGTTAAGAGAAGACGAAGCAATCGAGGGCATTCCTCAAGAGCTTGCATTAAAAAATGCTAAAGAGACGGAAGATGGACAATTTAAAGTACCATCTATCATGAATGAGGAGGACGCTTAAGATGACCATCCGTTATGAATCTGTGGAAAATTTAATTAAACTAATAAAAAATAAAGAAATTAAACCTTCACAAGTAGTGAACGATATCTATGATGCTATCGAAGAAACTGATCCAACAATCAAATCATTTCTTGCATTAGATAAAGAAAATGCTATTAAAAAAGCACAAGAATTAGATGAATTACAAGCTAAAGACCAAATGGAAGGAAAACTATTTGGTATCCCTATGGGAATTAAAGATAATATTATTACTGACGGCGTAGAAACAACTTGCGCTAGTAAGATGCTTGAAGGCTTTGTACCAATTTATGAATCTACAGTTATGAATAAATTACACAATGAACAAGCGATTTTAATTGGAAAACTAAACATGGATGAGTTTGCAATGGGTGGTTCTACAGAAACTTCTTATTTCAAAAAAACTGTAAACCCATTTGATCATAGCGCTGTGCCTGGTGGGTCATCTGGTGGTTCTGCAGCAGCAGTAGCAGCAGGGTTAGTACCATTTAGTTTAGGCACAGACACTGGTGGATCAATACGCCAACCAGCAGCATACTGTGGCGTTGTTGGTTTAAAACCAACTTATGGCCGTGTATCTCGTTTTGGATTGGTAGCATTCGCATCTTCATTAGATCAAATCGGACCATTGACACGTAACGTTAAAGACAATGCTTTAGTGTTAGAAGCAATCACAGGTGTGGATGAAAATGATTCTACAAGCGCACCAATCGAAGATGCTGATTTCACTTCAGAAATCGGTAAAGACATTCAAGGTCTTAAAGTAGCCTTACCAAAAGAATATATAGGAGAGGGCGTTTCTGAAGAAGTAAAAGCATCAGTGAAAAAAGCAGTTGAAACATTAAGTGAATTAGGAGCTACAGTAGAGGAAGTATCACTGCCTAATACGAAATATGGTATCCCTTCTTATTACGTAATTGCATCATCTGAAGCATCATCAAACTTATCTCGTTTCGATGGTATTAGATATGGTTATCATTCACCAGAAGCAAAATCACTTGAAGAATTATATAAAATGTCGAGAAGTGAAGGGTTTGGCGAAGAAGTTAAACGCCGTATTTTCTTAGGTACATTTGCTTTAAGTTCTGGATATTATGATGCTTTCTACAAAAAATCACAAAAAGTTAGAACTTTAATTAAAAATGATTTTAATCGTATTTTTGAAAATTATGATGTTGTAGTAGGACCGACGACACCAACAGCTGCATTTAATTTAGGTGAAGAAATTGATGATCCACTTACAATGTATGCGAATGATTTACTAACAACACCAGTCAACTTAGCTGGTTTGCCAGGTATCTCTGTTCCTTGTGGAAAAGCGAATGGGCGTCCAATTGGTTTACAATTTATCGGTAAACCATTTGATGAGAAAACGTTATATCGTATCGCTTACCAATATGAAACGAAATTTAATTTGCATAATGAATATGAAAAATTATAAGGAGTGGAAATCATGCATTTTGAAACAGTTATTGGACTAGAGGTCCATGTTGAGTTAAAAACAGAATCAAAAATGTTTTCTCCATCACCAGCTCATTTTGGGGCAAAACCTAACTCAAATACAAACGTAATTGATTTGGCTTATCCTGGTGTGTTACCAGTAGTCAATAGACGCGCTGTTGATTGGGCTATGAGAGCATCAATGGCATTAAATATGGATATTGCAACAGAATCAAAATTTGATCGTAAAAACTATTTTTATCCAGATAATCCTAAAGCCTACCAAATTTCACAATTTGACCAACCTATAGGCGAAAATGGTTATATCGATATTGAAGTAGATGGTGAAACAAAACGTATCGGTATTACGCGTTTACACATGGAAGAAGATGCTGGTAAGTCAACACATAAAGATGGTTACTCTTTAGTTGATTTAAATAGACAAGGCACACCATTAATTGAGATTGTTTCTGAGCCAGACATCCGTTCACCACAAGAAGCATATGCATATTTAGAAAAACTACGTTCAATTATTCAATATACTGGCGTTTCTGACTGTAAAATGGAAGAAGGATCATTACGTTGTGATGCTAACATTTCCTTACGTCCATATGGCCAAGAAGCATTCGGTACCAAAGCAGAACTTAAAAACTTAAACTCATTTACGTACGTACGTAAAGGTTTAGAATACGAAGAAAAACGTCAAGAAGAAGAACTGTTAAATGGTGGAGAAATCCTCCAAGAAACGAGACGTTTTGATGAATCAACAGGTAAAACAATTTTAATGCGTGTTAAAGAAGGATCAGATGACTATCGTTATTTCCCTGAGCCGGATATTGTACCATTGTACGTAGATGAAGCATGGAAAGAGCGTGTACGTCAAACAATCCCTGAATTACCTGATGAAAGAAAAGAAAAATATGTGAATCAATTTGGATTACCAGCATATGATGCACACGTGTTAACATTAACAAAAGAAATGTCCGACTTCTTCGAAGGTGCAGTAGCCGAAGGTGCAGATGTGAAATTAACATCAAATTGGCTAATGGGCGGCGTTAATGAATATTTAAATAAACATCAAATTGAATTATTAGATACAAAATTAACACCACAAAACTTGGCTGGTATGATTCAATTAATCGAAGACGGTACAATGAGTAGTAAAATTGCTAAAAAAGTATTCCCAGAATTAGCTGAAAATGGCGGCGACGCAAAACAAATTATGGAAGATAAAGGCCTCGTCCAAATTTCTGATGAAGCAACACTACTTAAATTTGTTAACGAAGCATTAGATAACAATCCACAATCAGTAGAAGATTACCAAAACGGTAAAGGTAAAGCAATGGGCTTCTTAGTTGGTCAAATTATGAAGGCATCCAAAGGCCAAGCTAATCCACAACTAGTTAACCAATTGTTAAAACAAGAATTAGACAAAAGATAATCAAATGATTAATCTATAATTTCGAGATTTAAAATTTGAAAATCTAATTTTGAAAGAACCTGTAGAGCAATGCTATCTACAGGTTCTTTATTATTGAGTAGGATGCTATATTTTCTTTTAAAAAATAGCCTAATTACTTTTATCATTTAACTAAATCATTTAATATAGAAACTGAGTATAAAAAGTTGAGGGATAAAATATGAGAAAACGAGCTAGAATCATTTATAACCCAACATCTGGTAAAGAATTATTTAAGCGTACATTGCCAGATGTATTAATCAAATTAGAAAAGGCCGGTTTTGAAACAAGTGCCTACGCAACTGAAAAAATTGGTGATGCGACAACAGAAGCTAGACGCTGTTTAACACAAAATTATGATGTTCTAATAGCCGCAGGTGGTGATGGTACATTAAATGAAGTCATCAATGGTATAGCTGAATATCCGAATAGGCCTAATATAGGGATAATTCCAATGGGCACTGTAAATGATTTTGGTCGTGCTTTACATTTACCAAATGATATCATGAGTGCAATTGATGTGATTATAGAAGGTCATTCAACACGTGTGGATATTGGGAAAATGAATAGTAGATATTTTATTAATTTAGCCGCTGGAGGGCAATTAACACAGGTCTCCTATGAAACACCAAGTAGGTTAAAATCCATCGTTGGTCCATTTGCTTACTATATAAAAGGGTTTGAAATGTTACCACAAATGAAAGCTGTTGATATTCGTATTGAATATGATGGTGAAGTTTTTCAAGGAGAAGCCTTGTTGTTTCTTTTAGGTTTGACTAATTCTATGGCAGGATTTGAAAAATTAGTGCCTGATGCTAAATTAGATGATGGGTATTTTACTTTAATCATAGTTGAAAAAGCTAATTTAGCTGAATTAGGTCATATTATGACACTTGCTTCACGAGGTGAGCACATCAAGCATCCTAAAGTACACTATAAAAAAGCGAAATCAATCAATATATCATCATTTATAGATATGCAATTGAATGTAGACGGTGAATATGGAGGTAAATTACCAGGTAATTTCTTGAATTTAAAACAACATATTGAAGTATATACACCTAGTGATATGAAAAACGAAGAATTAGTAGAACAATAAGATTTACGAAACACATAAAAGCAAACTTGAATTATTTCTTGCTTTTAAGTTAAAATAAACAGTCAAAAAATTAATAATAAACTACGAGGTTAGGTAATGACACAAAGTATCCTAACCTCTTTTATGTGGAGTGACAAGATGAAAACATTACAAAAAAATGAAAGATTAGAGGGAAAAGTGGTTGATTTAACACATGAAGGACACGGTGTTGTTAAATTAGATCGTTATCCTATTTTTGTACCTAACGCGTTAATAAATGAAATAATTACATTTAAGGTAATCAAAGTTAAAAAGAATTTTGCCATTGGAAAATTAATAGAAATAAAAGAGCCAAGCAGCGATCGTGTTGAACCACCATGTGTATACTATTACAAATGCGGGGGTTGTCAATTACAACACATGACATACCAAGCGCAATTAAATATGAAAAAAGAACAAGTGATTAATTTGTTCCATAGGAAAGCCGGCTTTAAAGATACAATCATCCACGACACTGTGGGAATGGAGCACCCCTGGTATTACCGTAATAAAACTCAAGTGCCCGTAGGTAAAAACCAAGAAGGAAAAATAATTTCCGGTTTTTATAGACAGAGAAGTCATGACATTATAGATATGGATGAATGCTTAATTCAAGATCAACTGCATCAACAAGTGATGAATCAAATAAAAGCTTGGTTTAATGAATTAAATATAAGTGTTTATAACGAACATAAAAAGCAAGGGCTTATGAGACATGTTGTAGTAAGAACTGGGCACTATTCAAGAGAATTAATGGTGATTTTTGTGACAAACGGAAAAAAATTTAAACAGAGCGATTTACTTGTCCAAAAAATGGTTGATGCGTTTCCTTATATCACAAGTATTAAACACAATATTAATAATACACATTCCAACGTAATAATGGGATCAGAATCTTATACTTTATATGGTAAAGATGCAATTCATGATACTTTATCAGACGTTACTTTCAAAATAAGTGATCAATCTTTCTACCAAATTAACTCGATACAAACTGAAAAATTATATCAACGCGCAATAGAATACGCAGAGTTGAATGGTGAAGATATCGTACTTGATACGTATTGTGGCATTGGTACGATTGGGTTATATATGGCGCCACAAGCCAAGCATGTTTATGGCGTAGAAGTCGTTTCAGAAGCCATTGAAGATGCAAAACAAAATGCGACCATAAACCAATATGAAAATACTACTTTTGTCTGTGGAAAGGCAGAAGAAGTTATTTTAAAATGGAAAGCACGAGGAATTAAACCAGATGTAGTGATGGTTGACCCACCTAGAAAAGGCTGTGACGATACCTTTTTGGAAACACTTTTAGAATTAAATCCAAGAAAAATCGTCTATATATCTTGCAACCCGTCAACACAACAACGGGATGCACAACATTTAGCAAAACAATATAAGTTAACACAAATTACACCAGTTGATATGTTTCCACATACAACACATGTTGAAACTGTTGCTCAATTTGAACATATTTAACAAATGATTATGTGTTGCATTTCTTGCAATACAGTGTGTAAAGTTAATTAATTTATTGTTTGCTCAATATTGCAGAGTATTGCAAAGTAAGAAGGTTTGTTAAAATTCAATTACAAGTAACTTACTTTCTAGCATTACTCTTTCATAGTGGGTTAAATCGTTGTATACTCTAGGTAATAGCGAAGCGCTTGGAGGGTGACTAATGTTTAAAATTGATTTGTTTTCTAATAAAAAGTTATTAGAAGGCTTCTTATTATTTCAATTTACAGTAGTAATGATCAGCATATTGTTATCGTATAAATTTGCTTATTTATTTGCTTCAGTAATAGAGCAAAATATCTTATTTAATTTAATTTATGGTATATTAGGATTTACTGTTATTTATTTATTACATGAATTGGTTCATAATCTGATGTTTCGTTTGTTGTCAAAAGGACAAAAACCTACTTATCGCATTAAATATGGTTTAATAAAGTCACATATGCCTCAAGTGTATTTTAAAAAATGGCAATATAGCATGATTATGTTAGCACCTTTATTAATTATTACGTTAATTTTATTTACCCTATTTTCTGTTGCTACTTATTCATCTATTATTTTTATTGCAAGTTTCCATATTGGATACTGTGTTAGGGATATATATTTATTATCCGGAGTTTTAAATGCTAACGTTCAATATATTGAAGATACAGAAGATGGCATCATATATTTTACCCAAAATCCCTCTAATCAGTTACAAACTGATACCAAATCGTAGAATGTAAATTAATTTGAGTTAGTATTACTGGTAAATACGTAATCAATGTTTAAACAGATATCGTATTTACATCGTGATAGCTAACTCTTTTTTTAATTGTGTTCATTTTAATGAGCATATTTTATGTAAGGAAATTATTAAGAATGTAAGATAAATACCAATGATATTAATTTAAGATGTTACAAGGGAGGTGTGTGCATTGTCAGAAAGAAGAATCATTCATATTGATATGGATTATTTTTTTGCTCAAGTGGAAATCAGAGATAATCCTAAATTAAAAGGTAAACCAGTCATCGTTGGTGGAAAAGCAAGCGGGAGGGGCGTTGTATCAACAGCATCATATGAAGCTCGAAAATATGGTGTTCACTCTGCAATGCCCACAGCGCAAGCACATAAATTATGTCCTGATGGTTTTTACGTATCACCTCGGTTTGAAGCATACAAAACAGCGTCAAATACGATAATGAACATTTTTAAGAGCTATACAGAAGAGGTTGAACCTTTATCACTCGATGAAGCTTATTTAGATATAACACATCTTGTACGGCCAGATTTACCTGCTTCTACAATTGCTCAATATATTCGAAGAGATATTTACGAAGCAACACAATTAACTTCTTCAGCGGGTGTATCATATAATAAATTTTTAGCTAAATTAGCAAGTGGTATGAACAAACCCAATGGTCTCACTGTTATCGATTATAACAATGTTCATGAAATATTAATGGGATTAGATATTGGCGATTTTCCAGGGGTTGGTAAAGCTTCGAAAGAAAAAATGCATGAACATCAAATTTATAATGGACAAGATTTGTATAATCAAAGTGAGCGAGAGTTAATCCGTTTATTTGGCAAGCGTGGTCATGGATTATACAATAAAGCAAGAGGTATAGATTATAACGAAGTTAAACCCACAAGAATTAGAAAATCAGTTGGAACAGAACGAACATTTGCTACTGACATGAACGATGACGAACAAATTCTCCAAAAAATATGGGAGTTATGTGGTAAAACAGCTGAGCGGTTAGCTAGAATTCAAAAATCTGGAAAAACCGTAACAGTTAAAATAAAGACCTTTAAGTTTGAAACACTGTCTAAGCAAAGAAGTTTAAGAGACCCAGTTAAAAATGAGACAGATATATATAATATTGCCTATAGTTTGTATACAGAATTAAAAGAATCGGAAACACCTATTCGATTGGTGGGAGTCACAGTAGGCAATCTAGAAAAAGCAACATATGAGAATATGACGATTTATGATTACATTTAACTAAAGCGCCACTAACAGACACCATTTCTATTTCAATCTTTATCTTGCAATTGTTTGCCATATATATTGAGCATGCTATTCAAATCATCATAGTGTTTTAATAAGCGAAAGGTTATCATCGCACATGCTTTAGCATCGTTTAAAGCATCATGATGACCATGAAAATCTAGGTTGTAATAAGACATCATATAGTTTAATCCATAACGATGATTATTGATTGTTCTTCTAGATAGTTGTAAAGAACAAAAATATGTCATTGGAGGTGTGTCTTGTCCTATCGCTTTAATGCTCTCATATAATACATTCATATCGAATGCCGCATTGTGAGCAACGACTGGGAGATTCTCGATGAATTGCATCATATAGGGATACACTAAGTCAAATGTAGGTGCATCTATGACATCATTCGGTTGGATACCATGTACAGCTATATTTTGTTTGGAAAAATAGTCATTAGGATTTATAAGTGTGTAAAAAGATTCTGTGATTTGATGATTGATAACTTTAACCATACCTATTGAGCAAATACTAGTTCGTTTTCCATTCGCAGTTTCAAAGTCTAAAGCAATATAAGCATTGGCGGTCATGAAGCAAGATTCCTTTCTCATTTATGAATATGATATGACTTTATATAATTCTGTTTTTGAAGTCAAGCGAGTCATACTGTTTTCAACTATGTCAGTACTTGTTGATGCTTTGATATTCGTAGTATTAAAAATAACGAAAAGAGGCTGAAACATAAATAATGTGTCAGCCTTAGATATCATATTGGCAATAGATGACTGGAAAGAAAATATAAAAACGCACTTCTTTAAAAACTAGATCTAAGTGCAAATTTTAAAGCGCTAGTTCTAAAGAGCAACTTCTTCATCTATGAAGCTTAGTATTAAGGTTAAGTTCATGCAATGTACTGAATTTAGTAGCACTTATGCGTGAGTCTTTGTTTTTGCATGCTTTTTTCTAATTATTCTTGCCGAGTGTGCAAGGAAATCATTTTATAAAATATGATTCCTGTTTACTCTCTTTTGTATTCAATTCAAACTGAATTTACGAGTAAATAATGGCATGGTTGAACTATGCTTCCTCTTCATTAAAGGAACGTGCTGCCAATTCTTTTTCATATAAATATAATGTATTGCTGTCATCGCCGATGCGTTTTAAATAATCAATATGTGTATCGAACATTGATTCTTCTTCCACCTGTTCATCTAAGAACCAATTTAAAAATGAAATAGTAGCATAGTCTTTATCTTTATTGGCTAGGTCAGACAAGTTATAAAATCTACGTGTTACATCTTGTTCTTGTGCTAAACCATCTTCAAATGTTTCTAAAATACTTGAGAATTCAGATTTAGGTGCTGGGATAGAATCAAATTTTGCTTGTTCGCCACGATCATTAATATAGTCATAGATTTTGTGACCGTGAAATCTTTCTTCTTTGGCTTGCTGGATATAGAAATTCGCAAAGCCTTCGTAAGACTTGCTATCACAGTACGCAGCCATAGCCATATATGCATGTGCAGCAAAATATTCGTGATTCATTTGTTCGTTTAATGCATCTAATAATTCTTTATTTAACATAAGAAATAGCCTCCATGTATTAGTTTTTAAATAGTATAGCAAAGTTATTCTCATTCGTAAATAATAATTATTATAATCTGAAAAAAGATGGAGTCTTTTGCATTGAGAATTGTTTGGAATACAACTTAATCGTGTTATAATATTTTAGTGAATAGTAGAGGAGGAAATAAATGAGACAATGGACTGCAACCCGCTTAGCAAAACTGGCAAGACAAGTGAGTAGAGCTGCTGGAAAAAAGGGCACTGATTTACCAGGTCAAGTTGCTAGAAAAGTGGATAAAAATATATTAAGAGAATTGGCGTCTCATGTAGATGAGATTGTATTTATAAGTGGTACAAATGGGAAAACAACTACATCAAATTTAATTGGCCATACTTTAAAAGAGAATCATATTGAAATCATACATAATAATGAAGGTGCAAATATGGCTGCAGGTATTACATCAGCATTTATTTTACAAATAAAAAAAGAAACTAAAATTGCTGTTATTGAAATAGATGAGGGTTCTATTCCGAGAGTGTTAAATGAAGTTACACCAACAATGATGGTTGTGACGAATTTCTTCCGTGATCAAATGGATAGATTTGGGGAAATCGATATTATGGTAAATAATATTGCAAATGCAATTAATAATAAAGGGATTAAATTATTATTAAATGCTGACGATCCGTTTGTAAGTAGGTTAAAGACAGCTAGCGATATTGTAATTTATTATGGTATGAAAAAGAACGCGCACAATTTTGAGCAAAGTTTAATGAATGAAAGCAGATATTGTCCTAATTGTGGTCGTTTGCTACATTATGATTATATTCACTACAACCAGTTAGGACATTATTATTGTGAATGTGGTTTTAAGCGAGAAGAAACAAAGTATGAGGTGACACAATTTGATTTGGCACCTTTTATCAACCTAAATGTTGGTACTACAACATTTAATATGAAAATTGCAGGTGATTTTAATGCATATAACGCAATTGCTGCCTACACTGTGTTAAGAGAATTAGGGTTGAATGATGAATCTATCCAAAAGGGTTTTGAAAGTTATACTTCCGATAATGGGCGTATGCAATATTTCAAAAAGGGTAAAAAAGAGGCGATGATTAATTTAGCTAAAAACCCTGCTGGAATGAATGCAAGTCTTTCAGTAGGAGAACAAATCGAAGGGAATAAAATTTACGTTATAAGTTTAAATGATTACGCTGCAGATGGCCGTGATACTTCATGGATTTATGATGCAGATTTTGAAAAATTAGTAAATCAACAAATCGAAACCATTATTGTTACTGGTACTCGCGCAGAAGAATTACAGTTAAGATTAAAATTAGCAGGGGTAGAAGCGCCTATTATTTTAGAAAAAGATATTTATAAAGCGACGGCCAAAACAATGAACTATGCAAATAGTTTTACTGTGGCAATCCCTAATTATACTTCGCTATCACCTATGTTAAAACAATTAAATCACTCTTTTGAGGAGGAAAAAACAAAATGAATGAGTTAACGGTTTATCACTTTATGCCTGATAAATTAAATTTATATAGTGATATTGGAAACATTATTGCTTTGAAACAGCGTGCAAAATTACGAAATATCACTTTAAATGTAATTGATATCAATCAAACAGAAGGTGTGACGTTTGAAGAATGTGATATTTTCTTCATTGGTGGTGGCAGTGATAGAGAACAAGCATTAGCAACTCAAGAACTAAGCAAGATAAAAGAGAGCTTGAAAGCTGCAATTGAAGATGGTATGCCTGGATTAACTGTTTGTGGAGGATATCAATTTTTAGGAAGTAAATATATCACGCCAGATGGTATAGCGTTAGAAGGTTTAAATATTTTAGATTTTTATACAGAATCACAAAAAGATCGCTTAACTGGAGATATTGTTATAGAAAGCGATACTTTTGGTACTATAGTCGGTTTCGAAAATCATGGTGGGCGTACATATCATGATTTTGGAACACTGGGTTCAGTAACTTATGGGTATGGTAATAATGATGAAGATGCAAAAGAAGGCATACATTATAAAAACTTACTTGGCACCTATTTACATGGTCCCATATTACCTAAAAATCATGAAATTACTGACTATTTATTAGAAAAGGCCTGTGATCGTAAGGGGATTGTTTTTGAACCAAAAAATGTGGATAATACTGAGGAAGAAGCAGCAAAAAATGTGATCATAGAACGTGTTTCACAGCAAAGCAAATAGTATTACCATAATATTAAAAGCCAAAAGTTGATTGATTCAAATCAGCTTTTGGCTTTTAATGTTCTAGTTTATGTAATGACAATTTTATAAAAAAACAGGTTTAGGCAAAACGATTATTTAATATTCTATAAATCAATAATATTTCATATACGATATGGCTTTTTAATTGATTTTTATCAAATTCATCTAGACCCTTAACAGTCGATTTAAGTAACGATGCAGATTTGGGTTGACGTTCGAAGTGCCCAGAACTATGAATTTTATGTATACTTTGCGCAATGCTTAAAATGGCAACTTTTTCATCTTTTGTAAAAGTAACATAAGTATCTTTAGGCAAGTAAACTAAATTGGATAGATGCGTTATAAATAATCGGTTTGTATGGGTGCGAGTTGTTAATGACTTTAATCGCATCCATTCAGAATTATGGTGTTTGTGGTAACTGAGTTCATCTTTTTGGTAAGATAATAATGTTTCTACTTTTTGGTTTAAATCTAATAATGAATTTAATTGATGATACGTGCTTCCTTTATTAAACTTGCCCATTACGAGTTCACGCATTCGCTGGTTAAATAATGCATACATTTTTTCCTCAGTTAAATTAATAGAGTCATCTAGTTGGTCATAATACTTGGGGGGCAAGATAATAAAGTTTACTAATCCCGCCGTAACAAGCCCAATGATAGCCGTTAATAATCTGGAAAAAAAATTAAAGTAATAAGCATCATGTATACCAGGGATCATAGCCATAGCAGTTAATGTCGCTACGGTTGTGCCTACTTGTAAATTTAATCTTGTACATAAAATGATTGTGCATGTTGCGCTAAATGCATATGTGAATGGAGATTGATCACCAAAAACAAACGTAAATATTACTGCAAATAATGCACCAATAACCGTAGCAGGAAGCCTCTTATACCCTTTTTTTAAAGATGCTTTCGCAGTTGGTTCGATGGTAACGATTGCAGTTAAAATTGCAAAAATCGGATTTAAGTTTAAAGCCAAACAAAAGAAGGCTGTTAAAAAGGTCGCTAAGCCAGTTTTAATTGTTCTAGCGCCTACAATTTTTTTATACCAGATGTCATTCATAAAAAAACTCCTATTAAATTTATACATTAATCGAAATAACCAGAATAGTAAAAGTGGTTATGTCATTATCAGTTTAAAATGTTAAACTATATATGATAAAAATTTTCTAATTTATTATATCAAAAAAAGTCTGCTATAATAAGAAAGAATATAATTTACAAAAAGGAACGGGATAAAATGATTGTAAAAACTGAAGAAGAATTAACAGCGTTAAAAGGTATTGGTTATATCTGTGCATTAGTAAGAGATAAAATGCAAGCAGCTACTAAACCAGGTATCACTACTAAAGAATTAGATGACATTGCTAAAGCATTGTTTGAAGAACATGATGCAATTTCAGCACCAATCCATGATGAAAACTTTCCAGGCCAAACTTGTATAAGCGTGAACGAAGAAGTTGCGCATGGTATACCTGGAAAAAGAAAAATCCGTGAAGGTGATTTAGTCAATATCGATGTTTCTGCATTGAAAAATGGTTATTATGCAGATACTGGTATTTCATTTGTTGTAGGTGAAGCGGATAATCCTTTAAAACAAAAAGTTTGTGATGTTGCTTTAGAAGCGTTTGAACAAGCTATGACAAAAGTTAGACCAGGCGCAAAATTAAGTCAAATCGGTAAAGCAGTGCATGCTACCGCACGGAAAAATGATTTGAAAGTGATTAAAAATTTAACTGGACATGGTGTAGGGCAATCACTTCATGAAGCACCAAGTCATGTCTTAAATTATTACGATCCAAAAGACAAAACATTACTAAAAGAAGGTACAGTTATTGCAGTAGAACCATTTATCTCTACTAATGCAACTTTTGTAACTGAAGGCAAAAATGACTGGGCATTTGAAACGCAAGATAAAAGTTTTGTTGCACAAATAGAACATACGGTGATAGTCACAAAAGAAGGACCAGTTTTAACTACTAAAATAGATTAAAATAAGTTTCGGTCTAAAGTCCTAATATAAGATGGTTCCGGAGCCTATACTAATGGTTCCGGATATTTTTTATAATAGAATTTAATCAATCATGAGGTGATTCTATGAATTATATTACGACTTATTTAGAAAAAGTGACTAAACAAACATTTTATTCAAGTTTAATTGAATACAGACAATATCTTGATAAAAAATTAAGAAGTATAGAAATGTACATAAAATATCTATTCGAAAGAAAAATGTATGTAGGAAAATTAATCGATCATTTGACATTGTCTTTAGAGAATAAATATATTGATATATTAGATGAAACATATATCGAATGCGCTCAAGAGGTAGAGCATCAGGATATTGAACATATTAAAAACGAATTAAATGAAATGGAAGCAGACTACGCTCGAATTGTAGCCGATTTGTCACAACAAGCAAAAGAAAAAGTGAATGTTGAAACAGAATGTGATTTAATCGAACGCATTAGTTTAGTCGCTTGAAGAAAGGTGGCGAAACATGACTCATAAATATATATCAACTGAGATGCTAATTGTGTTTACAGCATTAATGATAATAGCTAACTTCTATTATATTTTCTTTGAAAAAATTGGTTTTATTTTTGTATTGTTATTAGGTTGTATTTTAGTTTATGTGGGCTATTTATATTTCCATAAAGTACGAGGACTATTATCATTTTGGATAGGCGTATTACTCATCGCCTTTACCTTATTATCCAATAAGTATACGATTATCATATTATTTGTCTTTTTAATTGTGTTAATTGTTAGGTATATATTTTATAGGTTTAAGCCTTTAAAGGTTATTGCGACTGAAGAAGCTGTTGAATCTCCGGAGTTTATCAAACAAAAATGGTTTGGCGAACAACGGACACCTGTTTATGTGTATAAATGGGAGGATTTACAAATTCAACATGGCATTGGTGACATTCACATAGATATGTCTAAAGCTGCCAATATCAGAGAGCATAACACCGTAGTTATTAGACATATTTTAGGTAAAGTGCAAATAATTGTACCACTCAATTACAATATTAAATTACATTTTTCGACACTTTATGGTAATGCCTATGTTAACGAGACCTCATATAAAGTAGAAAATAATAATATTAAGGTCGTAGAAGAAACAAAAGAAGATAACTATGCTGTTAATATTTATGTATCAACATTTATAGGTGATGTTGAGGTGATTTATAAATGAATCACTACATAAGAGCAATAGGGTCAATGTTGATATTAGTATATAGTACTTTTTTCGCCATGTTTTTTATAGACAAAGTATTTGTTAATATCATATATTTCCAAGGCATGATTTACACACAAATATTTGGCATACCAGTTTTATTATTTATAAACTTGTTAGTTATATTACTTTGTATCATCGTTGGATCTGTATTAGCATATAAAATTAATCAACAGAATCATTGGTTACAAGATCAAATTGAGCGCTCCATAGAAGGCCAAACAGTAGGTATCAATGACCAAAATATAGAGTTGTACAATGAAACCATTGAATTATATCAAGCACTGGTACCACTTAATCAAGAAGTTCACAAGTTGCGTATGAAAACGCAAAATTTAACAAACGAATCATATAATATGAATGACGTGAAAGTTAAAAAAATAATAGAAGACGAACGACAAAGGTTGGCTCGTGAACTACATGATTCTGTAAGCCAACAATTATTTGCAGCAAGCATGATGCTTTCAGCAATTAAAGAAACTGAATTACAAGCGCCTTTAGATCAACAAATTCCAGTACTCGAAAAAATGGTTCAAGATTCACAATTAGAAATGCGCGCATTACTATTACATTTAAGACCAATTGGTTTGAAGGATAAATCACTAGGCCAAGGTATCAAAGATTTAGTTGTTGACTTGCAGAAAAAAGTACCCATGAAAGTCGTACACGATATTGAAGACTTCAAAGTACCCAAAGGTATTGAAGATCACTTATTTCGGATTACCCAAGAGGCAATTTCAAATACATTAAGACATTCGAAAGGTACTAAAGTTACAATTGAATTATTTAATAGAGAAGAATATTTATTATTACGTATACAAGATGACGGTAAAGGCTTTAACGTAGATGATAAGGTAGAACAAAGTTATGGTTTGAAAAATATGCGAGAACGCGCCCTTGAAATTGGTGCAACTTTCCATATCGTATCTCTGCCAGATTCAGGCACGCGAATTGAAGTCAAGGCCCCATTAAATAAGGAGGATTCAAATGCCGATTAAAGTATTGTTTGTTGATGACCATGAAATGGTTCGAATCGGAATTTCTAGTTATTTATCTACACAATCAGACATAGAAGTAGTTGGAGAAGGGCAATCAGGAAAAGATGCAATAAAAAAAGCACATGAACTACATCCTGATTTAATTTTAATGGATTTATTAATGGATGATATGGATGGCGTAGAAGCAACAGAACAAATAAAAAAAGATTTGCCGCATATTAAAGTGGTTATGTTAACAAGTTATATTGAAGATAATGAAGTGTACCGCGCTTTAGATTCAGGTGTCGATAGTTATATTTTAAAAACGACAAGTGCGAGTGACATTGCTGAAGCTATTCGTAAAACATATCACAATGAGTCTGTATTTGAAGCTGAAGTATTAGTTAAAATGAGAAATCGCATGAAACAACGTGCTGAATTGTATGAAATGTTAACTGAGCGAGAAATGGAAATCTTATTATTAATTGCAAAAGGTTATTCAAACCAAGAAATAGCTAGCGCTTCCCACATTACGATTAAGACGGTTAAAACACATGTGAGTAATGTATTAAGCAAATTAGAGGTACAAGATAGAACACAAGCTGTTATTTATGCATTCCAACATAATTTAATACAATAAAAAAGCTAAAACCTAAGCAGAAATACGACGAGGTCTGCCTAGGTTTTAGCTTTTATGTTTATTATAATCAAATTAATTGTCTTTTTGGTAGTCATCATCATTTTGGTCGTCTTCAATTTGAGCAATTGTTATTTCTTCTGGTGTTTTTCCAGCTACAACTTTTCTTTGATGCATAATTGCATTGATTTCCGCACCGATAATAATGATGAATCCAGTAATATACAACCATAACATGAGTATAATGATACCGGCGATACTACCATATGTTTTAGAGTAATTAGCAAAATTTGAAATGTAAATACCAAATAAATATGAACCACTTAAAAATACGATAGTTGCAAATATAGCGCCTGGTATAACTGAAAGCATTTTAATCTTAACATTTGGCGCTAATGTATAAAGGACAATGAATGCAATGAGTACTACAATGACAGGTAAAGCGAAACGAACTAGATTAAATACCCATTTGATTTGATCGCCTAAACCTATTGGTCCAAAAAGTAATGAACTAATTTGTTCACCAAATGTTGGCAAAATGATTGCTAATGGTAATACAATGATTAACGCAAGCGTGAATAGAACACTTAATAATTTGGAGACAATAAAGTTTCTGCTATCTTCCACATCATAGGCCACATTAAATGAGTTCATCAAAGCTGTCATACCGTTAGATGCGGACCAGAGTGCTAAAATTAATCCGACAGATAAAATGCCGCCACTTGCATTATTCATAATATCACCAACGATTGATGTTACTTGAGGTGCATAATCTTGCGGCACATGATCACTAATCATATTTCTAATCGTTTTTTGGTTAATGCCGAGAGATGGGACGATAGATAATAAGAAAAGTAGCATTGGAAATAATGATAGCATGAAATAATACGATAATTGTGCTGATAAACCAGATGCATCATCTTTTCCAATTCTGTATACTAAATAAGAGAAAAAATTCGAATCTTTAGTATATTTCGCTGGTTTATTGATACGTGATACAAAAAATGCTTGATTGTCTTTTTTTGGTGTTTTAGATTTAAATTCATTAGGTGTAATATATACACGATCACGTTCAATTTGATCGTTCTTGTGTTTTTGCTTCTTATTTTCTTCATCATCTTTGATTTCATTTAGAAAATTAGAAGTAGTTTTATCGTGTTTAGACATATCAAATCTCCTTATGTATTGATATTTAAAGTATACAGTTTAATATACTTTAAATTATATAAAAGGTAAATATGTGTTGCTATATTCTTTTAAGATATAGTAAATTTTTAAAAATAAAATGCTGAAAATAATCAATATATAAAGGGCGAGAAAGAAATCGAAATTTGAAAGTTGATTTCTTGTTCTCGCCCTTTGTTAGCGTGATGATAGTTTCGATAGGATTTAAAATTAGTCATCAGCTATGCTCTACCTATACTATGTTAATTTAGTAATGAAGTGCTATTTGCGTTAGTCATTTAATCGATTGTTTTTGCGTTCAACAAAAGTGTCTTTGGCATTTTTTAAAGAACGTTCTAATTCTGGATTGTTGCGTCTAATCTCTTCAATTGCATCTTTCCAGTATACGACTTCATCTTTAATGTTTGAAATAGCTGAAGGTTTTTGAGAACGATTGCCTTCTTTAATATCTTTAATTGATTGTTTTAATGATTGGCGTGTAGATTTGTCAGCGAGTGTTGCTGCGCCTCCGATTACAGCACCTAATAATATACCTGGAATTAATTTGTTTTGCATGATGTGTTACTCCTCTCTTAAATTAGCATCTTTAATAATGAAATCAATTAAATTATCACAAGATGATTGTACCATTTTATATACGCCTTCGAAATTATTTGTATAATAAGGATCAGGTACATCAGTCTCATCCATATCACTAAACTCTAACAATTTATACAATTGTCCTTTAATATTTGGATTAATGCTTTGAATAGTATTTACGTTACTTTGATCCATAGCAATAATATAATCAAAGTCGTTATCTGATTCAAATAACTCACTTATCATGCCATCAAATGGGACATTGTGTTCTGTTAGTATTTTTTGTGTCCCTTCATGGGGTGTTTGGCCAAGATTCCATTTACCAGTACCTCTTGAAGTTACTTCTATACCATTGATATCTCTATCTTTTAATCTTTGTCGCATAATAGCTTCTGCCATAGGTGATCGACAAATATTTCCAAGACAAACAAATGCAACTGTAATCATGTGTGTACCTCCAAATTATATAATCCTATTTCCCATTTTAATGCTTTTTCAATCATTTCTAAAGAGGAATTAGGATAAAAGTTTTACAAGGTTAGTAAATTTGATAAAATGAATAAAAAAGAGGTGAGCGTAATGACAAAGAACAATGAAGAAATGATCGGTGAAATTAGGGAACGTTTAAATTTAGTTAATCAAAGTTTAATTGACCCTGAAAAGTATAAATCTGCAGATGAACAAGAAGTGAAAGAAGTATATGATTATGTTACATCTAAAGCGTCATTTACACCAAGCGAAGCATCAGCAATTGCAGACGCACTTGGACAAATTCGTAAATAAGGGAGTGTTGAAACATGGTTCAATTACAAGATAAATTGAAACAATACGCCGAGCTTCTAGCTGGAGTAGGTATGAATATACAAAAAGGACAACCAGTATTTATACGTTCAAGTGTAGATGCTTTGGAATTAACACATTACATAGTTGAAGCTGCATATAAAAGAGGCGCTTCTGATGTGAAAGTTGAGTATAGCGATGATCGGTTATCGCGTTTGAAATTTGAATATGAACCAGTTGAGCATTTCGAACTTAATGAGGTTAAAGATTACGAAGTGGCTAAACGTATGGATTACGTTCAACGTGGTGCAGCTAACTTGGCGCTTATCACGCAAGACCCAGATTTATTAAATGGTATTGATAGGGATAAATTATCTGCATTTCAAAAGCAATATGCTACCGCATATAAAGGGTATATGGAAGCAAGTCAAAAAAACCAATTTCCTTGGTGTGTAGCTGCTTTTCCTTCTAAAGCGTGGGCGGCACGTGTATATCCAGATTTATCTGTAGAAGAAGCATATGTTAAATTTATAGATGAAGTTCTAGACATTGTCAGAGTAGATGGTAATGACCCAGTAACAAACTGGGAAGAACATATTGCTAATTTAAGTAAACATGCTGATAAATTACAACATAAGAATTATAAAACTTTACATTATATTTCGGAAGGGACTGATTTAAAAATTGGCCTTCCTAAAGGACATATATGGGAAGATGCAACAAGTTATACCGAAAACGGACAAGCATTTGTTGCTAATATACCAACAGAAGAAGTATTTACTGCGCCCGATCGTTTAAATGTAAATGGGTACGTGACAAACAAATTGCCGTTAAGTCATAATGGCAATATTATTGATGGGTTTACCTTGACATTTAAAGATGGTGCAGTAGTTGATTTTACTGCTGAACAAGGTGAAGATGTGCTACGTGATTTATTAAATACAGACGAAGGAGCCAAACATTTAGGTGAAGTGGCTTTAGTTCCAGATGATTCTCCAATATCAAACCGTAATACGATATTTTATAATACATTATTTGATGAGAATGCGTCTTGTCATATTGCATTAGGTTCAGCATACGGCTTTAATATTGAAGGCGGCACGACCATGACTACAGAAGAAAAACTAGCACATGGTTTGAATGATTCGTTAATCCATGTAGACTTTATGATTGGCAGCCCAGATTTAACTATTTATGGTATTCTGGAAAATGGTGATCAAGAATTGATTTTTGAAAATGGTAATTGGACTAATGATTAAAATTAATTTACGAAAACGAGTAGTTCTTATGCAAGCGTCTTAACGCTTGTATTCTTTTTCTACTCATGCTTGCTGGAGCGGGACAATGAAATTGTTTAAGAAAAATGCGATTTCTGTCCCACTCCTTTCATTTAATACGTTTTATCTAAGCTTTTAAAAGGGGAAGGGTTATTTTATGGGAACTACTAATAGTAAAGCAATGTCAAAATCTAGAAGCATTAAAACAAGACAAGTATTTCCACAAGACACTAATCATCATCATACTATGTTTGGTGGGATGCTTATGGCAAATATAGATGAAATCGCTGCGATTACCGCAATGAAACATAGTAATGCACAAGTTGTGACTGCATCTACAGACTCCGTAGATTTTTTAAAACCAATCAAAACAGGAGACGTTGTCTCATATGAAGCTATGGTGTCATATGCAGGTACTTCTTCGATGGAGGTTTGTGTGCAAATTACAATTGAAGATGTATTGAAAAATGAAAGACATTTAGCAGCACTTAGCTTTTTAACATTTGTTGCATTGAATGATGTTGGCAAACCAATATCTGTGCCACAAGTCTATCCAGAAACAAAAACAGAAACATGGTTTCATGAAACAGCATTAGCAAGGGTGAAACGCCGCAAAGAAAGAAGACAAGAAAGTAAAGAGACAATTGAATTTTTAGCTAATGTACAACATATAGAATGAAGTGTATTAAATCCGTGAGAGTTACATATAAAAGCGAATTGCTTACAAACAAAGAGAGTATATCAAGTTAAATGTCATGAGTGATGGATTAGGTTATGACATTTCAAATGATATGCTCTCTTTATTTAACTTATTGAATTGCAGCTTTATTTAATCCATAGTATATATACGACGCATGTTTGATTCATTTTCTTTAAAATCTGATTGAGGGTAATACATATTTTTAACAAGTATATTGGGACCTAAACAACTAAATTGAGCGCAATGGCAGTTGATGGATTGAGCTAAGGGCGATTTTAGCCATGTGCTAAATACATCTGTTAGTTTGTCATTTTTAATATTAGATAGCGTGCCGTTTTCATCCCCAAAATCTGTGACAATAATATTACCAGTAAATACGTTGACGTTTAGTCTATTTCTCCCATCTGGATCATTTCTCAATGAAACGTTTTGAGCATTTCTAAGCTTTTGAAGTAGGGCTTGGTCCTCCTCATCCCTAATACAAGGATAAATTGGTAGCGTCCCGAAAAGCATCCATGTACCTGGATGACGATGATCTAAAAGATAATGTATAGTTTCTTTTATTTCTCTCAATGATAGTACTTCTAGTTGACTTGCAAAATCAGCAGGATACATCGGATGTATTTCATGTCTCTGACATTTCATATCATAAACAATTTCATTATGTATTTTATTTAAGTGAGGTTGTGTACTTTTATTTAACATGGTTTCTGCTGATATAAACATACCTTGTTCGGAAAGTGTACGAGTGTTTAATAACATTTGATCATATAACTTTAGCTTTGCTTTTAAAGGTGGTTGTTTTTGCATAGCACCAAAACCCACTTCAGTAAACGTATCAATTCTTCCCCAATTGTGAGAGATATGCATTACATCTATATATTCAGCAATCTCTAGATACCTATCTAATGACAATATTAGGTTAGAATTCATTTGTACATATATGCCACGGTCAAAAGCATATTTCAACAGGGGTTTAACTACATTTTTAATAGATTTTTTTGAAAACATAGGTTCGCCACCGGTTATGGATATCGTTTTTAAATTGGGCACTTCGTCTAATCGACGATAAATTAAATCCATTGGCAATGGCGTAGGGTCTGAAGTTTGTAGCGTATAACCTACTGCACAATGGCTGCAACGCATATTGCATAAATTGGTGGTTGTAAATTCAATATTACTTAATGTTAATTGATTATGTTCTGAAAAGTCATTATAGGCTTCCCAAGGGTCGTGAGATATAGATATAGGCTTTTTAAAATGAGGTAAAGCAGAGTTTGAACTAGTCATTTTTAACATCCTTTTATAATGGTTTCGTTGTGATTAGGAAAGTGATCCGTAACTATGTGTATCATCATTTCTAAAACGTGATGTTTTTATTTCAGTTTAATATTATTCAGACATTACCAAAATTTGTCAAATCCATGTTAATATAAGAATATATGAAAAAAAGGAGTTACAAATATTATGGATGAAAATCAAACAATTGATCAAATTAAGAAAAGATTAGAGAAATTTATTGATGATATTGATCATGTGAACCCTGATGAAGTTAAAGTAGAAGATATAGATGAATGGATTGGTTTGTTGGATCAATTAGAAGAAAAAGTTAAGACAGTATCTCATACGTCAGATTAATAGTTAACGAAATTCAATCAGATATGTTTAAAATTTAAATTTTAGTCTAAACACTTTATAGAACGCAAATAGAGAAAGGTGATAATTCATGGCTAAAAAAGTAGCAATTATTGTAACTAATGAATTTGAAGATGTGGAATTAACAAGTCCAAAAGAAGCAATTGAAGAAGCAGGACATGAAACAGTTATTATTGGTAACGAGGCTAATAGTGAAGTGGTAGGTAAACACGGTGCAAAAGAAACAGTAGATGTAAGTATTGCTGATGCTAAAGCAGAAGACTATGATGCTTTATTAATACCAGGCGGTTTCTCACCTGACCATTTACGTGGTGATTCAGAAGGTAGATACGGTACATTTGCTAAATACTTCACTAAAAATGATGTTCCAACATTCGCAATTTGCCATGGACCACAAATATTAATTGATACTGATGATCTAAATGGCAGAACGTTAACAGCGGTGTTAAACGTTCGTAAAGATCTTGCTAATGCAGGTGCTCAAGTTGTCGATGAATCTGTAGTAGTCGATAATAATATTGTTACAAGTCGTACACCCGACGATTTAGATGATTTTAATAAAGCAATTGTAGATCAACTAAACGCTTAATTTATTAAATTAAGCAACATTCGTTTGAATAGATAGTTTAGAATTAGAAGTTAACTCATTATATGAATGAGTTAACTTTTTTGTTGTCTCTTAGGCGTTTCATTGATAAATGTAATTTATAAGTAATAGCGTGTCATGTTAATATACCTAAAGATGAGTAAACTATTTATTATAAAACCTTAAAACGATATACTCATACACCCTTGGACTGATTTTTACTATTTACTATAGATAAAAATTCCAACAATTGATAAACTCACTTATAATGATATGAGAGCAATATAAAGGAGCTACCGCATGAAAAGAAGCGATCGTTATAAGCAAACACACAAAAAATCCCAAACTCATACTGTAAATGAACCTCAATACAATACTTATTTTCAACCAGTCACAAAATCACAAAAGACAAAAAGAGGAAAAGGGCTGTTTTTTAAACTCCTAATTCTACTATTAGTTATAGTAGGCATTTTTATAGGTGCTATGTATGCGTTATCGTCTCGAGCAGACGTTGATGATTTGCAAAATATTGAAGATAAAGATACTTTTGTTTCTGTATCTAATATGCCAGATTATACTAAAGGCGCTTTTATAGCTATGGAAGATGAACGATATTATAAGCATCATGGATTTGATATTAAGGGAACATCACGTGCTATTTTCTCTACTTTGAGCGATAGAAATGTACAAGGTGGAAGTACAATTACACAGCAGGTAGTAAAAAATTATTTTTATGATAATGAACAATCGATAACACGTAAACTCAAAGAATTATTTGTTGCACATCGTGTTGAAAAAGCGTACAGCAAAGATGAAATACTCAGTTTTTATGTGAATAATATATTCTTTGGAAGTGATAATTATTCAGTTGAAGCAGCCGCAAATTATTATTTTGGAGTCACTACAGATAAAAATAATCAAAATTTGCCTCAAATTTCAGTATTACAAAGTGCTATATTAGCAAGTAAAATTAACGCACCCAGTGTTTATAATATTAATGACATGTCAAACAATTTTATAAACCGAGTAAAGATAGATTTAGAAAAGATGAAACAACAGGGGTATATCTCTAATGATCAATATAAAAATGCTTTATTAGAGTTAGGTGTATAAATAGCATAGGTGTTCTGAATTGAAGCGTAAGTAATGTTTTGATTTCTAGTATTTGCATCAGATCAAATGACAATAAAGGAAAAATTTATATCAATCCGTTTTAACGCTATTTATGCTAAAGCACCGTGTATCCATGTGGTTTGACTCATATGTCCTCATTAATTCTTGGTACTATTTATGATTTGATTTGGATTTTAGCTCATTTAATCCACTGTGCAGATGAGCCTCTCTTAATGTAAGGCTCCAGTACGTTATTCTTTTTTAGCCATCCTTAATGGAGCGGGACAACGAAACCATTTTTTGAGAAAAGTGATTTCTGTTCCGCTTCTTTTTAATGTTATAATTTAATTAAGGTACATATTTTTCAGTAGATGTTTAAATATAAAAACCACTATAATTCCATTCATAATCGATATAAGTTATTCTTATAAGTGGAGTGAATACAATGCCGAAAATCACAAAAATTGAAGTACAAAAAAATAATAAAGAACGTTTTAATTTATATTTAGATGATGAATTTGAAATGGGTATCGATATTGATACTTTTGTCTATTTCAACCTCAAAAAAGACCAAATAGTTGAAGCACAAGATATGGAAAAAATTCAAAACTATGAACAATATAGACAAGCTATCAATATAGCTATTCAGTATTTATCTTATAGAAAAAGAACTGAACACGAAGTAGCGCAACATTTATCTAAAAAAGATATATCTGAACCTGTTATTGCAAATGTTTTAGAATACTGTCATAAACAAAAACTAATAGATCATAAAGATTATGCTAATAGTTTGAAAAATACGATGATTTTAACGACAGACAAAGGTCCTGAGATTTTCAAACAAAAATTGCATCAAGCTGGTATCGAACAAAAATTAATTGATGAATATGCGCTTATTTATATTGAGGAACAGCCGTTAGATGACATTTTAAAAGTAGCTAAAAAAATTTTAAAACAGAAGAAAGGCCCTCAAATAAAACGAAAAGAAAAACTAACACAATCTCTAATGCAAAAGGGTTATACGTTTGACACCATTAATCTAGTTATAGAAGCGTTGGATTTCTCACAATCCGAAGAAACATTAGATATATTGCTACAAGATGAGTTAGAGAAAGCGTATAATAAATTTTCAAAAAAATATTCAGGTAAAAAAATAATTAATAAAACAATTGAAACGCTTATGAGAAAAGGTTACCAATATGATAAAATAAAATCTAAACTAGAAGAGAGTGGTATAGAAGATGGAACGGAAGAAATTGAGTGAAATGAGCGAAATAGAATTACGTCATGAAATTCAAGGGTATAAAGAACAAATGCGTAAAGCAGAAATGAACGGTATATATAATGAGTATGATGTATATGCTAGTAAAGCCATTATAGCTGAGAGTTATTTAATAGATAGAAATAAAGTAGAACTTGGTAAAATATATCAATTAAATGACGGAACTGGAAATTATTTTAAGGTAGAACGGCTTAAAGGCGTTTTTGCATGGGGGTTCAGAATTAATAGTTCAGAACCAGAAGAAGGTTTGCCTCTAGCATTATTAAAACTGTAGAAGGATGAAGATAGCATGGGTAGTTCAATTATTTTAAAGTTACTTAATGTAACGCACTATTATAGAGATAAAAAGTCAAAAAAATGGTATCAGCCTTTTGGTTATGATGCAGAGAATATAGAATTGAATAATATTAACTTACATATCTATCAAGGTGAATCATTAGGCATTATTGGTGAACCTGGTTCTTCAAAATCACTTATAGGACGTATATTAAGCGGTGAAGTTAAGCCTGATAAGGGGAAAGTTATTCGCAAAATGGATGTGTTTTATGCAGATATAGATGATAAATATTTGCAAGATATTTCAGTGGTAGATTATGTATCACATGCAGTCACATTATTTCCTTATAAAACAAATACTCATAAAGTCGAACAGGTTTTAAAATATGCTCATATAGAAGAACAAAGCGATACACCTATATGTGAACTCTCAGATGAAGCTTATGCGCGTTTACTTTTTACGCTTTCTCGCACTTCGAAAGCAAATATTATTATTTTTAATAAAATACTGCAAAATTTAACTGATGAATATTTTGAAAAAGCAATTGAGCTATCAAATGAATACATAAACAATAATTTAACCATTGTTATGATAGATGACAATGTAGAAAGAATTACAAAAGCAAGTAATTATATAGCTTGGATTTCTCATGGACAATTTAGAATGGAAGGCTCCATTAAACAAGTTATCCCTCTATTTAAAGATCATGAAAGAGATAGAAATTCTTTAAAAACAGATGATGAAAAAAAGAATTTTGATCTAGATTGGAAAGAAAATAGAACACGTACACCTGAATTAACCTATAACTTCAAACGTGTAGATAGATATAATCACGTCAAACCCCCTGTTGTTCTAGTAAGAATTTGGATATGGGTTAGTATTTTTATTTTAGGAATGGTTTTAACGGCGTTGTTAATGTTTAACGATATAGGGAAAATTAAAATTGGTCAGAACGAAGACCAAGCTTCTATACAAAATCAATCGAAAAATCCTTATGAAGAAAAACTAGCTTATGGCATTGTTTTAGACGATTCAATCAAACTTGAAAACATGGAAAGTGATAAAGATTTAAAAGCGACTAAATATGCTTTTATTACAATTACTGGGGAAAACAGTAAAAGTTATAAAGTTACTGTTGATAACCAGTCTTATAAAGTTAGTAAAAAAGATATACGTTATTTTGACCCAGCTGGGTTATTTGAGGAACACAGTGGTAAATCACTTGCACCATTTATGAGTAATAATTATAGCAATTACTATGAATTTTATAATAGTCACTTACATAAAAAACATAGTACTGTGACAGATTCACTTGTACCAGAAGCAGGTGGAAATAATCGTTTTATTGTGCCAATTACGCAACAGCCAATAACAATGATATTTAATGACCAAAATAAACTAGCAGGTTTTACTATCCCAATGAAAGATAAGGAAAAATTAAAAAATAAGTTTAATATAGATAATAATTTTTGGATAACTAAATCAGACGAAGGTTATTTTATGGCAGACTTCAAAAATAATAAATGGATATATATTGAATTGTAGGTGTAGTAAATGATAGATAATATAATTAATTTTTATAAAAACACACCATATTTAAGTAAACATTTGTTTCATCGCTTAAAAGGACAATGGAAATGGTTTGTAATACCTTTTGTTGTAAGCATCCTTTTATTATGGTTATTAATGTTTATTTTTAAAATAAATGGTACAGAAGAAATAAAACAAGCTCGAGGCTATTTTAGATTAGCAGCTTTAACAAGTTTCATATTTATTTGGATGGCAATTTATCACAGCGTTCATTTGTTTAAAAAAGAATATTTTACTACTAAACTGTATAATTTAAACCCAATATTTCAAAATATTGTTATAGCTGTTATTTCTAATCTCTTAATGTTTATTGCACTAATGTTCATTATCTTTATGACTCCAGTAAATATTGAAAGTTCTATACCATCTGCATTGTATTTTGTGGTCATGTCTACAATCTTTGTAGTGATAACTTCCACACTGATTGGTTTATTTACAGTCATTAGAAAAAATGTAGATATGATAATGTATGTCCTATCATTTATAATGTTTTTTATTGTACCGATTATTTTCATACCGTCAAGTTATTCAACATTATTCACTCATATTTTAATGCTAAACCCATTATTTTATCTCGTTGATGGTATTTCACAATCTGTCGTTTTAGGCGCATTAAGTTTGAATAATGTCCCCTATCATTTCTATTACCTATTTTTTGTAGCAACAGTTTGTATTATGATATTTGCAATGTATAGAATAACAGCATACAAAAAATTCCGATTTTTTGCTCCAATAATGAATCAATCTAAAGAAAACAGTACAACAAACGAAATAGAGAATGGGCATATTGAAACATCTAAAGACATGAAAAAACATTAGAAAACTGATTTTATTTAGTTCAGTTTACGCTAATAAAAGATTAAAAAATAGGAAGTAATCAATGATATAGTACATGATTACTTCCTATTTTTTTAATTTATAACGTTTACTTTGCAAATAATTTTTTTTGTAATTTATCTTCACTGAATACCCAACCGATATAAGAATGATCAATATTCATACATTCATCTAAATGAGCAATCGCTACGAAAGAATAATGTCCATTTTTTAAATAACGTAAATCAATTAATCTAATTTCCGTTGTATCATCATCCAATTTTCTTGTTTGCCAACGATAGATAGATGAAAAGTTAAGAAATGTTTTGATATTTTTATCGTCTTTTACATACTTCATTAAATCGTTACTTGGAAATGAATGACGTTTTGATTTATCACTAAAAACGATATTGCGGCCGTAACTACGCCCCACATAATCATATGCTTCTGTTTGAATAGCTACACGCCATTCCATAAAACGCATTGTAGGCGCAACGAAAACTTTGACTGGGTTATGCTCTTGTTTAATTTGTTTTAATGCTTGTTGCTTAATTATTGCTTGCATTCTAAAGCGAATAATATAATAGACAACGAGTATTCCAACAATAGGGAAGAATGAAATGTAAGGATGTAAACCTATTATCCAAAGTATGATACCAATACATAACAAGGAGAAAATGATTGGATCAAACGTATTAATTACACTGAGTTGAATCCATTTATTTGTAATTGGTCTAAGCGCTTGAGTACCATAAGAATTAAATATATCTACAAAAACATGAAGAAATACTGCAAGCTGTGCCCACAACCAAATATGGCCAGTATCAATATTTTTAAAAAACGTAAATATAAATAAAGTTATAAGTAACGGCCATAAAATTGTAAAAGGTATTGAATGTGTTATCCCTCTATGGTTTGATATATAAGTGGCATTATCTTTAAGCTTTAAAACTGTGTCACTATCAGGTATCAAAGAACCAATAATTAATGTGGTGGCTGTAGCTGCAAATGAACCGGTCATTGCAGGGTCTTGTGTTGCTAAAGCTGTTAAACCGATACCCATGACAATATGCGTACCTGTATCCATAAGTATCCTCTCATTTCATTTCGATATTATATCTATTATAATCTAATATACTAAATAATAAAATTAACATACTAAAATTAAGAAAAAAAGTTTTAGAATGACGCATAGAAAGAGATGTATAACATGTTAAATAAATCGCAATTTAAAAATAATCTCGTTACATGGTTTGAAGAAAATCAACGTCAAATGCCATGGAGAGAAACCACTAATCCGTATTATATTTGGTTAAGTGAAGTTATGTTACAACAAACACAAGTTAAAACTGTAATTGATTACTATCACAAATTTATTAGTAGGTTCCCGACTATTTATGAATTGAGCAAAGCTCACGAAGATGAAGTACTTAAATATTGGGAAGGGCTTGGTTATTATAGTAGAGCACGTAATTTTCATACCGCTATAAAAGATGTCTATGAATCTTATAATGGGGAAGTCCCAGATGATCCGCAACTTTTTGGAAAACTTAAAGGCGTAGGACCTTATACTCAAGCAGCTGTAATGAGTATTGCTTTCAATAAGCCATTAGCAACTGTTGACGGTAATGTTTTTAGGGTTTGGTCTAGGCTAAATAATGATGATCGAGATATTAAATTACAATCTACAAGAAAAGCTTTTGAAAATGAGTTAGCGCCTTATGTTCAAGAAAAGGCTGGTACTTTTAATCAGGCTATGATGGAATTAGGTGCGTTAATCTGTACTCCAAAAAACGCATTGTGTTTATTTTGTCCCGTTCAAGCACATTGCGAAGCTTTTGAACAAGGAACAGTTGAACAATTACCGGTGAAAACTACACAAGTGAAGAAAAAACATATAAAACAAAATGTGTATATTATAAAAAACACAGACGGCGCTTATCTTATTGAAAAACGAACACAAAGGCTGTTAAACAATATGTGGGAATTCCCAATGTTTGAAGCTACAGGTGATGAAAGTGTAAACGCACAATTATCAACGAATATTCAGTTTCAACATAAACCTGTTTATTCATTGAAACACCAATTTACGCATATAACTTGGGATATCAACGTGTACTTAGCAAAAACCCAAGTTAATCCACAAGAAGTTACTTTATCTGAAAATATGGTATGGATGAAATTAGAAGATAGGGAGAATTATAATTTTCCAGTAAGTATGTCCAAAATATATAAATTTTTGATAACCAACAGTTAGGGTCGTTCTGTTAAGCATAATTATGTTATAATTCAATGTGTGAAATAAGAAAAGGTGGTGTGGAGCATGGTGAAAGAATCCATACCTAAAGAAGGTCAGACAATAAAAATTCAAAGTTATAAACATGATGGTAATATACATCGTGTTTGGTCTGAAACGACTATTTTAAAGGGTACGGATCATGTAGTCATTGGTGGCAATGACCATACATTAGTAACAGAAAGTGATAATCGCACATGGATTACAAGAGAACCAGCAATTGTGTATTTCCATTCTGAGTACTGGTTTAATGTTATTTGTATGTTTAGGGAAGATGGCGTTTATTATTATTGTAATTTATCCTCACCATTTGTATGCGACGAGGAAGCTTTGAAATACATTGATTACGATTTAGATATTAAAGTCTATCCTAATGGTAAATATCATCTTTTAGATGAAGATGAATATGAGCAACATATGAAGCAAATGAATTATTCTTCTGATATTGATATTATTTTAAGAAGAAATGTAGATATTCTACAACAATGGATCGAACAGAAAAAGGGGCCCTTTGCTCCAGATTTTATTAAAGTCTGGCGTGAAAGATTTAAAAAGATTAGAGATTATTAAGCAGATTTAATGTATTTAAGTGATTTATCGTATATAGTTAGATAGGTATAAACAATACAAAATAATTATTTAATTTTGAAAATCACAGCAAATGCACGATAATAATCACCTAGTCAAAGATAAATTGTATTAACAGCCTTGTTGAAATTCAACGAAGGCTGTTTCATTTGCTGAAATAAGCAGGGAGGAGTAAGTTATATGATTCGCAGATATTTACAATTCGTAAGACCATATAAATGGCGGATCATTGCCACTATACTTGTTGGTATATTAAAATTTGGTATTCCAATGCTGATTCCATTATTAATTAAATATGTTATTGATAACATTATTAATAATGGGGCAATCACTATTGAAGAAAAATTTACAAGATTAGCAATTGCATTAGGTATAGCAATATTCATTTTTGTGATTGTTAGACCACCGATAGAATTTTTAAGACAATACTTAGCGCAATGGACGAGTAATAAAATTTTATATGACATTCGTAAAAAGTTATATAACCATTTGCAAGCTTTGAGCTCAAGATTTTATGCTAATAATCAAGCGGGCCAAGTTATTTCAAGAGTGATTAATGATGTTGAGCAGACCAAAGATTTTATTTTAACAGGGTTAATGAATATTTGGCTTGACTGTATCACTATCGTTATCGCTTTATCTATTATGTTTGTTTTAGATGTGAAATTAACATTAGCAGCAATCATTATTTTCCCAATATATATTTTAACAGTGTATTTCTTCTTTGGACGCTTAAGAAACTTAACAAGAAAAAGATCTCAAGCATTAGCAGAAGTACAAGGCTTTTTACATGAACGTGTACAAGGTATGTCAGTTATTAAAAGTTTTGCTATCGAAGATAACGAAGCAGCTAATTTTGATAAACATAACAGTAATTTTTTACAGCGTGCCTTTACACATACACGATGGAATGCCTATTCTTTTTCAGCGATTAATACAGTAACAGATTTAGGACCACTTATCATTATAGGCTCAGGCGCTGTTTTAGCTATCAATGGGTCTATTACAGTAGGGACACTAGCTGCATTTGTCGGTTATCTTGAACAACTCTTCGGCCCTTTACGTAGACTAGTTTCTTCATTTACTACATTAACTCAAAGTTTTGCGTCTATGGACCGTGTTTTCCAATTGATGGACGAAGGTTATGATATTAAAAATAAAAAGGGTGCTTTACCTTTAGAGATTAAAGAAGGGCGTATTGAAATTAATGATGTTAGTTTCAAATACAATAATGAAGAATCTACTATATTAAATCATATTAATTTAGATATTGAAGAGGGCGAAACTGTCGCTTTTGTTGGTATGAGTGGTGGAGGTAAATCTACGCTGATTAATCTCATCCCAAGATTTTACGATGTAACAGATGGTGAAATTAAAATAGATGGTACTAATATTAAATCATATTTAACTGGTAGTTTAAGACATCAAATTGGGTTAGTTCAGCAAGATAATATTTTATTCTCAGATACGATTAAAGAAAATATCTTATTAGGTAGACCGAATGCTACAGACCAGGAAGTCATTACTGCTGCAAAAATGGCTAACGCACATGATTTTATTATGGAATTATCAGAAGGGTATGATACAGAAGTTGGAGAAAGAGGCGTTAAACTTTCTGGTGGCCAGAAACAACGTATTTCTATAGCACGTATTTTCCTTAATAATCCACCCATTATTATATTAGATGAAGCGACGAGTGCACTAGATTTAGAAAGCGAATCTATTATTCAAGAAGCATTGAATATCTTAAGTGAAAATCGTACTACATTGATTGTCGCGCATAGATTATCTACAATTACACATGCAGATAAAATAGTAGTTATTGAAAATGGTGAGATAGTAGAAAGTGGTACGCATCAAGAGTTATTAGCTAAAAACGGAACGTATGAACACCTATATAGTATTCAAAATTTATAATAGGTAGAAAAGTGAGCAAAAAATCTATTGTGTTGCTTTTTGAGACAACGCCAGTAATAATAAAAAAGAGGCTAGGACAATATGACGTCCGGCCTCTTTTTATTTATAAATCGAAATCTTCTTCTTCAATTTCAATTTCATTATCATTTTGATGATAAGAAAAGAAACTAATAACTAACCGATCTAAATGTTCTAAAGTATAACGATATTCTTCTATGGATGAAATAATCTGCATGATATTAGCGAAAGAATATGTTGTTTGGTAAGGATCTTTGATAATTTCACGTTGAAAGGCATCCATTAAATCTTTTTTTTGCGGATTCTCAATTTGACTGTCGAAGTGGCTAACGTCGTAACGTGCTTTTTTTGAAAGACTGATAAAAATTTGTTCATGATAAGCGATTAGCAAATCAATCTCTAATTTAATTTGTAGTAGTAATTCATTATTTAAATTATGAAGATCATTTTGGTATCGATTCATTCGTTTTAATACATCATAAGCTTGACGTGTACTTCGAACAACTTGCTTGAAGAGTATTTTTTTTCTGTTTTGTGCGTACATTTGCTTTTTAGTCCAAGGTCTTTCCTCTTCATAATACTCAAATGTTTGCTCTAACTTCGAAATACGTTTGCTAATTAGGCCTCTATCTTCTTTGATATGATGATATTCAGATGTGTCATTTAAAACAAGTTTGAACCATACAAATATGTCTGAACAAATATTCAAAGCGTTATAGTAAATTTTCGACTCAAATTTAGGGGGTAAAAATAAAAGATTAACTGCAGAAGAACTAATTACACCTACCATAACAAGTACAAATCTGTAAAATGCAGAAACATAAAAGTTACCAGTATGTGTTCCCATAATTATTAATGCAGTTATACTTGCAAGTGTAGCTACATGTTCCAAATTAAAACGGAATAAAATGGCAATTAATAGTATAACGGTAACACCCATGATTACTGGATTATTACCAAAAACTGTAACCATAACAACTGCAAGTAATGCACCTATGAGGTTACCAATTGCTCTTTCTGAAATTGTTTTAATGGAACGAAAAACACTTGGTTGCATCGCGATTACCGCACTGACTGCAGCGATTGCTTTTAATCCTGCTTCATCAGGGAACAGAGAAGCGATAAACAAAGCAAGTATAATAGCTATACCTGTCTTCAGAATACGTGCTCCTAATTTCAAATGTACCGCTCCTTCGTATATTTAATAAAATAATGTTTATACTTGTTATACAACGATTCCCTATAAAATTCAAGTTTATTTCATTTGACTGAATGCATAATCTACAGCTGCTAATGTTTGATCTATATCTTTTTTAGTGTGTTCAGTTGTTAAAAACCATGCTTCAAATTTGGATGGTGCAAGGTTAATTCCTTGATGTAACATGAGTTTGAAGAATTTAGCAAACGCTTCTCCATCTGAATTTTCAGCTTGGTCATAATGTGTGACAACTTCATTTGTGAAGTAAAGCGTCAATGCACCATATACTCTATTAACAGTTGCAGTTATATGGTGTTTTTGAATTAGTTCATTCAAGCCTTCCTCTAAGTGTTGTCCTAAATCGTTGAGATGTTCATATATGCCTTCTTGTTCTAATACTTCCAATAAAGCAATACCTGCTTTCATCGATAATGGATTACCAGCCATCGTTCCAGCTTGATATGCAGGACCTAATGGTGCGACTTGTTCCATTATCTCTTGTTTGCCGCCATAACCGCCTATTGGCAAGCCACCGCCGATAATTTTCCCAAAAGCAGTCAAATCGGGGTAAACTTTGTAAAGATCTTGCGCACCACCATAATGGAAACGAAAGGCAGTAATGACCTCGTCATAAATTACTAAACTTCCATTATTATGTGTGATTTCATTTACTTGTTCTAAAAAACCTTGTTTAGGTTTGACCATACCAAAATTTCCAACAATCGGTTCCACTAAAACTGCCGCAATGTCATCCCCCCAATAATTAATAGCTTCTTTATATGCGTCGATATCATTATAAGGTACTGTGATAACTTCTTGCGCAACGCTTTGAGGCACACCTGCTGAATCAGGAGAACCTAATTGGGAAGGTCCACTGCCAGCTGCTACTAATACTAGGTCTGAGTGACCGTGATATTGACCTGAAAATTTGATTATTTTATTTCTTCTAGTATATGCGCGGGCTACACGTATGGTTGTCATCACAGCTTCTGTCCCTGAGTTTACAAAACGAATTTTTTCTAATGAAGGAATTGCATCGCGTAATTTTTTGGCAAAGTCTATTTCCAACTCTGTAGGTGTACCATATAAAACACCCAGTGCAGCTTGGTCTTGAATTGCTTTTGTAATATGAGGATGCGCATGACCAGTTATAATTGGGCCGTATGCTTGTAAATAATCAATATACTTATTTCCATCTACATCATATAGATAAGCGCCTTCTCCAGATTGCATCATTACTGGAGCACCACCTCCTACAGCTTTATATGAACGAGAAGGCGAATTGACGCCACCTAATATATATTCATTTGAAAAATTTTGAAGTCTTTCACTTTCAGTAAATTTCATTAATATCAACCTCTTTTAATTTAATATTTTCGTTTATTATCGTATCATATAATTAATATTAAAAAGAAATAGGGTGAGTTATTTGTTAAAAAAAGGAGATCAATTTCCCAAATTCAAACTAGAAAATCAAAATGGGGACATTATTTCTAATGAAACGCTTAAAGGAAGTAAAGCAGTAATTTACTTCTATCCTAGAGATAATACGCCAACTTGTACTACAGAAGCATGTGATTTTAGAGATAATTTATCTTATTTTAATAAACTTGATACACAAGTATATGGTATCAGTGGAGATACAAAGAAAAAACACCAAAATTTTAGCAATAAACTTAACTTGAATTTTGATTTGCTGATAGACGAGGATTATCAATTATCTAATGAAGTTGGTGTGTATCAATTAAAAAAATCTTTTGGTAAAGAATCTATGGGGATAGTAAGAACTACATTTGTCTTAGATGAAAATGGTATTATTATAGATGTAATTGAAAAGGTTAAAGTAAAATCACAAATGGAAGAACTAAAAGCTATTTTGGGGTGAGATTAGATGAAGGCTGTCAGTTTAAAACGATTGGATGGATTAGAAGGAGATTTAGTTGATACTTTTCCAAATGTAAATTTTGTATTTACGAGTGGTATTTCGGAAATAAATGATAACGATAAAAAAGATCTAGATATTTTATTTGGATATGATAGTGCAATAGATCAAACATTCTTAGAGGAATGTCCAAATTTAAAGTGGCTAGCTTGGTATTCCACTGGGGTTAATAAGCTACCATTAGAGTACATTGATAACCAAAACATATTACTTACTAATGGGAAGGGTGTGCACGCTAAACAAATGTCCGAATTCATCATAGCTTTTATTTTAGACGATTATAAGTATATGAGCACTTCTTTCATTAATCAAAAACATAAATATTATGACTCTAAATTAACTGGTAAAAGAGTTAGTGGACAAAAAGTTTTATTTTTAGGAACAGGTAGTATTGCACAAAAAACAGCGAAAATAGCAAATGCAATGGATGTAATTGTTCAAGGCGTCAATACTTCAGGACATTCAGTAGACGGTTTTTCACAAGTATATGCGATTGATGAGTTGACATCAGCTCTACCTGAAGCGGATATTGTTGTAAACACATTACCGGAAACAAAAGATACGATTCATTTACTTCAAAGAAGCCATTTCGAGGCGATGAAAGATACTGCATTGTTTATTAATGTAGGCAGAGGCACTATCGTGGATGAAAATATTATAGCTAACGTTTTAAAAGACAAATTGATAAGACATGCATATTTAGACGTGTTTGAAAATGAACCATTAAATCCAGATAATCAACTCTACAACCTAGATAACATTTCAATAACAGCGCACATTACGGGGAATGGGATAGAAAATCAGGAAGAAGTAACTGATATTTTCCAAAGAAATCTAGTATATTTTCTCAATAACCGTGAGCTAATTGAGAATGTGGTTAACCCTCAAGCAGGATATTGATTGAAATGAGCTTTAGTTATTGACATTTCCTTAACTCAACCGTTATATTAATATTAAGTAATAATTATTATTAAATAGAAAGATGGTGAGGGAAATGAGTGCAGAGATGGAAACAGTTGAACATCAATTAGAAGATTCAATAGCATCGTTAAGAGATAATGGCATTAGAATAACGCCACAAAGACAAGCCATTTTAAAGTTTTTAATTGCTTCAGAAACGCATCCAACAGCTGATGAAATTTATCAAGCACTTTCACCTGATTTTCCAAATATAAGTGTTGCAACTATATATAATAACTTACGTGTATTTAAAGGCATAGGTATTGTAAAAGAATTACCTTATGGAGATGCTTCAAGCCGTTTCGACTTCAACACACATAATCACTATCATGTTATATGTGAAAATTGCGGCAAGATCGTAGATTTCCACTATCCACAACTCCATGAAGTTGAACAGTTAGCTCAGCACGTAACAAACTTCGATGTAACGCACCACCGTATGGAAATTTATGGTTTATGTAAAGATTGCCAAGATAATGAAAAATAATAGCATCGATTAAAATTTATAAAAATTAATTTACTAAAGTGTGAGGCTTCGTTTTATTAACGAAGCCTTTTTCTTATCTATAATATAGAAGAGACAACAAATGAAAGAAGTAAATTGATTTATAAGCGCAGTTAAATGGTTCCAATATACTTCCATTTTGGAAACTTAATTGAATGGATATACTCAAAATCATCCTATAATTCATCAAAATACTTACACTTTTTAATATTTTAATACATATTAAAAATAAATAGTTATCTCTAAGGTAAAATTTAACTAAAAAGATTTAGAATTTGAATTGACGATTGTGATTAAACTTGATATTATATAAAAGTCGTCAAAACGAGATGGCAACCAAAAACAAACCAAACAAAAAAATATTACAAAGTGTAAATTTGACACTTGTTAAAACCTTTGAATGGTTATACAATATTAAATGTTGAGTTAACAAACGAAATAAAGTTAAATAAAAATAAACAAAATTTATTATTGACTTAACAAAAACTTAATGTTATAATTAATTCTTGTAACGCATCAATGAACATTGAAAACTGAATTGCAATATGTCAACGTTAATTCCGAATTCAACATTAAATGTTGATTCAAAAACAACGTGTTATTGATAACACAAATTAGTATTTTATGAGCTAATCAAACATCATAATTTTTTATGGAGAGTTTGATCCTGGCTCAGGATGAACGCTGGCGGCGTGCCTAATACATGCAAGTCGAGCGAACAGATAAGGAGCTTGCTCCTTTGACGTTAGCGGCGGACGGGTGAGTAACACGTGGGTAACCTACCTATAAGACTGGAATAACTCCGGGAAACCGGGGCTAATGCCGGATAATATTTAGAACCGCATGGTTCTAAAGTGAAAGATGGTTTTGCTATCACTTATAGATGGACCCGCGCCGTATTAGCTAGTTGGTGGGGTAATGGCTTACCAAGGCAACGATACGTAGCCGACCTGAGAGGGTGATCGGCCACACTGGAACTGAGACACGGTCCAGACTCCTACGGGAGGCAGCAGTAGGGAATCTTCCGCAATGGGCGAAAGCCTGACGGAGCAACGCCGCGTGAGTGATGAAGGTCTTCGGATCGTAAAACTCTGTTATTAGGGAAGAACAAATGTGTAAGTAACTGTGCACGTCTTGACGGTACCTAATCAGAAAGCCACGGCTAACTACGTGCCAGCAGCCGCGGTAATACGTAGGTGGCAAGCGTTATCCGGAATTATTGGGCGTAAAGCGCGCGTAGGCGGTTTCTTAAGTCTGATGTGAAAGCCCACGGCTCAACCGTGGAGGGTCATTGGAAACTGGGAAACTTGAGTGCAGAAGAGGAAAGTGGAATTCCATGTGTAGCGGTGAAATGCGCAGAGATATGGAGGAACACCAGTGGCGAAGGCGACTTTCTGGTCTGTAACTGACGCTGATGTGCGAAAGCGTGGGGATCAAACAGGATTAGATACCCTGGTAGTCCACGCCGTAAACGATGAGTGCTAAGTGTTAGGGGGTTTCCGCCCCTTAGTGCTGCAGCTAACGCATTAAGCACTCCGCCTGGGGAGTACGACCGCAAGGTTGAAACTCAAAGGAATTGACGGGGACCCGCACAAGCGGTGGAGCATGTGGTTTAATTCGAAGCAACGCGAAGAACCTTACCAAATCTTGACATCCTTTGACAACTCTAGAGATAGAGTCTTCCCCTTCGGGGGACAAAGTGACAGGTGGTGCATGGTTGTCGTCAGCTCGTGTCGTGAGATGTTGGGTTAAGTCCCGCAACGAGCGCAACCCTTAAGCTTAGTTGCCAGCATTAAGTTGGGCACTCTAAGTTGACTGCCGGTGACAAACCGGAGGAAGGTGGGGATGACGTCAAATCATCATGCCCCTTATGATTTGGGCTACACACGTGCTACAATGGACAATACAAAGGGCAGCTAAACCGCGAGGTCATGCAAATCCCATAAAGTTGTTCTCAGTTCGGATTGTAGTCTGCAACTCGACTACATGAAGCTGGAATCGCTAGTAATCGTAGATCAGCATGCTACGGTGAATACGTTCCCGGGTCTTGTACACACCGCCCGTCACACCACGAGAGTCTGTAACACCCGAAGCCGGTGGAGTAACCATTTATGGAGCTAGCCGTCGAAGGTGGGACAAATGATTGGGGTGAAGTCGTAACAAGGTAGCCGTATCGGAAGGTGCGGCTGGATCACCTCCTTTCTAAGGATATATTCGGAACATCTTCTTTAGAAGATGAACAAGGAATAACATTGACATATTGTATTCAGTTTTGAATGCTCATTGGAGTATTCAAAAATCGAAATGGGCCTATAGCTCAGCTGGTTAGAGCGCACGCCTGATAAGCGTGAGGTCGGTGGTTCGAGTCCACTTAGGCCCACCATTAGAATTATATATGAATTTCGGGGGCTTAGCTCAGCTGGGAGAGCGCCTGCTTTGCACGCAGGAGGTCAGCGGTTCGATCCCGCTAGTCTCCACCATAAAATTTATATTTGTACATTGAAAACTAGATAAGTAAGTAAAATTTATGATTTTACCAAGCAAAACCGAGTGAATAAGAGTTTTAAATAAGCTTGAATTCAAAAAGAAATAATCGCTAGTGTTCGAAAGAACACTCACAGATTAATAACATTTTGGGTTTTCAACCGACGGTTGTCGAGTTGGAAAGCAAATAGATTAAGTTATTAAGGGCGCACGGTGAATGCCTTGGCACTAGAAGCCGATGAAGGACGTTACTAACGACGATATGCTTTGGGGAGCTGTAAGTAAGCTGTGATCCAAAGATTTCCGAATGGGGGAACCCAATACGAGTTATGTCGTATTATCGATGCGTAAATACATAGCGTATCGAAGGTAGACGCGGAGAACTGAAACATCTTAGTACCCGCAGGAAGAGAAAGAAAATTCGATTCCCTGAGTAGCGGCGAGCGAAACGGGAATAGCCCAAACCAACGAGCTTGCTTGTTGGGGTTGTAGGACACTCTATACGGAGTTACAAAGGAATAGATTAGACGAATGATCTGGAAAGATGAATCAAAGAAGGTAATAATCCTGTAGTCGAAAATCTGTTCTCTCTTGAGTGGATCCTGAGTACGACGGAACACGAGAAATTCCGTCGGAATCCGGGAGGACCATCTCCCAAGGCTAAATACTCTCTAGTGACCGATAGTGAACCAGTACCGTGAGGGAAAGGTGAAAAGTACCCCGGAAGGGGAGTGAAATAGAACTTGAAACCGTGTGCTTACAAGTAGTCAGAGCCCGTTAATGGGTGATGGCGTGCCTTTTGTAGAATGAACCGGCGAGTTACGATTTGATGCAAGGTTAAGCAGTGAATGTGGAGCCGTAGCGAAAGCGAGTCTGAATAGGGCGTTGAGTATTTGGTCGTAGACCCGAAACCAGGTGATCTACCCTTGACCAGGTTGAAGTTCAGGTAACACTGAATGGAGGACCGAACCGACTTACGTTGAAAAGTGAGCGGATGAGTTGAGGGTAGCGGAGAAATTCCAATCGAACCTGGAGATAGCTGGTTCTCTCCGAAATAGCTTTAGGGCTAGCCTCAAGTGATGATTATTGGAGGTAGAGCACTGTTTGGACGAGGGGCCCTTCTCGGGTTACCGAATTCAGACAAACTCCGAATGCCAATCAATTTAACTTGGGAGTCAGAACGCGGGTGATAAGGTCCGTGTTCGAAAGGGAAACAGCCCAGACCACCAGCTAAGGTCCCAAAATATATGTTAAGTGGAAAAGGATGTGGCGTTGCCCAGACAACTAGTATGTTGGCTTAGAAGCAGCCATCATTTAAAGAGTGCGTAATAGCTCACTAGTCGAGTGACACTGCGCCGAAAATGTACCGGGGCTAAACATATTACCGAAGCTGTGGATTGTCCGTAGGACAATGGTAGGAGAGCGTTCTAAGGGCGTTGAAGCATGATCGCAAGGACATGTGGAGCGCTTAGAAGTGAGAATGCCGGTGTGAGTAGCGAAAGACGGGTGAGAATCCCGTCCACCGATTGACTAAGGTTTCCAGAGGAAGGCTCGTCCGCTCTGGGTTAGTCGGGTCCTAAGCTGAGGCCGATAGGCGTAGGCGATGGATAACAGGTTGATATTCCTGTACCACCATAATTCGTTTTAAGCGATGGGGGGACGCAGTAGGATAGGCGAAGCGTACGATTGGATTGTACGTCCAAGCAGTAAGACTGAGTGTTAGGCAAATCCGGCACTCTTAAGGTCAAGCTGTGATGGGGAGAGGAAATTGTTTCCTCGAGTCGTTGATTTCACACTGCCGAGAAAAGCCTCTAGCTAGATTTATGGTGCCCGTACCGCAAACCGACACAGGTAGTCAAGATGAGAATTCTAAGGTGAGCGAGCGAACTCTCGTTAAGGAACTCGGCAAAATGACCCCGTAACTTCGGGAGAAGGGGTGCTCTTTAGGGTTAACGCCCAGGAGAGCCGCAGTGAATAGGCCCAAGCGACTGTTTATCAAAAACACAGGTCTCTGCTAAACCGTAAGGTGATGTATAGGGGCTGACGCCTGCCCGGTGCTGGAAGGTTAAGAGGAGTGGTTAGCTTCTGCGAAGCTACGAATCGAAGCCCCAGTAAACGGCGGCCGTAACTATAACGGTCCTAAGGTAGCGAAATTCCTTGTCGGGTAAGTTCCGACCCGCACGAAAGGCGTAACGATTTGGGCACTGTCTCAACGAGAGACTCGGTGAAATCATAGTACCTGTGAAGATGCAGGTTACCCGCGACAGGACGGAAAGACCCCGTGGAGCTTTACTGTAGTCTGATATTGAAATTCGGTACAGCTTGTACAGGATAGGTAGGAGCCTTAGATACGTGAGCGCTAGCTTACGTGGAGGCGCTGGTGGGATACTACCCTCGCTGTATTGGATTTCTAACCCGCACCATTTATCATGGTGGGAGACAGTGTCAGATGGACAGTTTGACTGGGGCGGTCGCCTCCTAAAGAGTAACGGAGGCGCTCAAAGGTTTCCTCAGAATGGTTGGAAATCATTCATAGAGTGTAAAGGCACAAGGAAGCTTGACTGCGAGACTTACAGGTCGAGCAGGGTCGAAAGACGGACTTAGTGATCCGGTGGTTCCGCATGGAAGGGCCATCGCTCAACGGATAAAAGCTACCCCGGGGATAACAGGCTTATCTCCCCCAAGAGTTCACATCGACGGGGAGGTTTGGCACCTCGATGTCGGCTCATCGCATCCTGGGGCTGTAGTCGGTCCCAAGGGTTGGGCTGTTCGCCCATTAAAGCGGTACGCGAGCTGGGTTCAGAACGTCGTGAGACAGTTCGGTCCCTATCCGTCGTGGGCGTAGGAAATTTGAGAGGAGCTGTCCTTAGTACGAGAGGACCGGGATGGACATACCTCTGGTGTACCAGTTGTCGTGCCAACGGCATCGCTGGGTAGCTATGTATGGACGGGATAAGTGCTGAAAGCATCTAAGCATGAAGCCCCCCTCAAGATGAGATTTCCCAACTTCGGTTATAAGATCCCTCAAAGATGATGAGGTTAATAGGTTCGAGGTGGAAGCATAGCGATATGTGGAGCTGACGAATACTAATCGATCGAAGACTTAATCAAATTTAAATGTTTTGTTTGTAGAACTAAAATTTACTTACTATCTAGTTTTGAATGTATAATGATTTATACATCAACTTGTCTGGTGACTATAGCAAGGAGGTCACACCTGTTCCCATGCCGAACACAGAAGTTAAGCTCCTTAGCGCCGATGGTAGTCGGACTTACGTTCCGCAAGAGTAGGACGTTGCCAGGCAATTATTTAATGGAGGATTAGCTCAGCTGGGAGAGCATCTGCCTTACAAGCAGGGGGTCGGCGGTTCGAACCCGTCATCCTCCACCATTTCAAATAAGCCGGCCTAGCTCAACTGGTAGAGCAACTGACTTGTAATCAGTAGGTTGGGGGTTCAAGTCCTCTGGCCGGCACCATCTTTAGAGCCATTAGCTCAGTTGGTAGAGCATCTGACTTTTAATCAGAGGGTCAGTGGTTCGAGACCACTATGGCTCACCATTCAAGAATAACGCGGGTGTGGCGGAATTGGCAGACGCACTAGACTTAGGATCTAGCGCCTTACGGCGTGGGGGTTCGACTCCCTTCACCCGCATATGCAGAAGTAGTTCAGCGGTAGAATACGACCTTGCCAAGGTCGGGGTCGCGGGTTCGAATCCCGTCTTCTGCTCCATTATATTGCCGGGGTGGCGGAACTGGCAGACGCACAGGACTTAAAATCCTGCGATGAGAGATCATCGTACCGGTTCGATTCCGGTCCTCGGCACCATGTTTTAATTAAGCGCCCGTAGCTCAACTGGATAGAGTGCTTGACTACGGATCAAGAGGTTATGGGTTCGACTCCTATCGGGCGCGTAATTTGGAATACTTCATCCTATGAAAACGGGAAGTAGCTCAGCTTGGTAGAGCACTTGGTTTGGGACCAAGGGGTCGTAGGTTCGAATCCTGTCTTCCCGATACTTACTAAATTTAACATGGGGGCTTAGCTCAGCTGGGAGAGCGCCTGCTTTGCACGCAGGAGGTCAGCGGTTCGATCCCGCTAGTCTCCACCATATATTAATACAAACTAAATTACAACGGCGGTGTAGCTCAGCTGGCTAGAGCGTACGGTTCATACCCGTGAGGTCGTGGGTTCGATTCCCTCCACCGCCACTATTATTAGTTGTAAATTATACTTAGGACCTTTAGCTCAGTTGGTCAGAGCTAACGGCTCATAACCGTTCGGTCGCAGGTTCGAATCCTGCAAGGTCCATATAATTTTGGAGGAATACCCAAGTCCGGCTGAAGGGATCGGTCTTGAAAACCGACAGGGGCTTAACGGCCCGCGGGGGTTCGAATCCCTCTTCCTCCGCCATTTTTATAACAATTTAATAAGTTTAATTTACGCATATTTTTGGAGGAATACCCAAGTTCGGCTGAAGGGATCGGTCTTGAAAACCGACAGGAGCTTAACGGCTCGCGGGGGTTCGAATCCCTCTTCCTCCGCCATTAATATCATTATCGCGGGATGGAGCAGTTCGGTAGCTCGTCGGGCTCATAACCCGAAGGTCGGTGGTTCGAATCCGCCTCCCGCAATTTACATTTAAAATGGTCTCGTAGTGTAGCGGTTAACACGCCTGCCTGTCACGCAGGAGATCGCGGGTTCGATTCCCGTCGAGACCGCCATTAATATTTATTATGGTTCAGTAGCTCAGTTGGTAGAGCAATGGATTGAAGCTCCATGTGTCGGCAGTTCGATTCTGTCCTGAACCATTTTATACAAGCCGGCCTAGCTCAACTGGTAGAGCAACTGACTTGTAATCAGTAGGTTGGGGGTTCAAGTCCTCTGGCCGGCACCATCTTTATGGAGGGGTAGCGAAGTGGCTAAACGCGGCGGACTGTAAATCCGCTCCTTCGGGTTCGGCAGTTCGAATCTGCCCCCCTCCACCATGTAATTTAATAGGGGTATAGTTCAACGGTAGAATAAAGGTCTCCAAAACCTTCGATGTGGGTTCGATTCCTACTACCCCTGCCATGGCGGTTGTGGCGAAGTGGTTAACGCATCGGATTGTGGTTCCGACACGCGTGGGTTCGATTCCCATCAACCGCCCTTATTATTAATGGGCTATAGCCAAGCGGTAAGGCAACGGACTTTGACTCCGTCATTCGTTGGTTCGAATCCAGCTAGCCCAGTTTCTATTGGCGGCATAGCCAAGTGGTAAGGCAGAGGTCTGCAAAACCTTTATCACCGGTTCAAATCCGGTTGCCGCCTCCATGAATATGCGGGAGTAGTTCAACTCTTAGAACACATTCCTTCCCGGAATGAGATATAGGTGCAAGTCCTATCTTCCGCTCCATTTAATTTAATATTCTTGCGGGAGTAGTTCAACTCTTAGAATACATTCCTTCCCGGAATGAGATATAGGTGCAAGTCCTATCTTCCGCTCCATTTTCACTTCCGTGTTTGGAAGTTTTTTGTCTATAATATTGAGCCAGCGTGGCGGAATTGGCAGACGCGCGGGACTCAAAATCCCGTTCCTTTTTTGGAGTGTCGGTTCGATCCCGACCGCTGGTATACTGATATTTAAATAAATATTTTGAACCCTAGTTATACTAGGGTTCTTTTTTTACTTCAAATTGTTTAAATTTAACATGAACTGGTTTCTCTTAATAATTATGCTTTTGGTGAAGGTTAAAGTTTTTAACGTGGTTTTTATACTTCGTAATACTCATTTATTCCAACATTTTATTATACTCATAGCTAATTAAATATTTATATTGAAAGCTTATTAAACTATAATTTATTATTTTTTGTTATTTAACTACTCACCGTAAGTATATTATAAAAACGAGGTATTTCTTCGTATTATATATAGCTTCAAGATTGTGATGATGTAACATTTGCTATTGTTAGCTATATATTTTATAAAGTGGCATCCCGGTATTTTTTTTAGCTAATTTGATTCATGTTTAAGTTATTTTAATTTCTGATGTGGGTGTTAGTGGATATTATTTGTAGTTTATATTGTAGTTTTGTCTGAAATATAATATTATTAGTCTAATGTTATATATGGAGGATACATAAATGGTACAATCAAAGACAATTAAGCCTACAGGAAAAGCTTTTATTGGTAATATTTTGCAAGCTGTTGGTGCTGGGGTAGTCATAGCGTTAATACCTAATGCACTTTTAGGTGAATTATTAAAGTTTTTTAAGGAAGGAAATCAACTATTAGAAATGATATATCAATTGGTTGTTTTAATACAATCATTTATGGCATTTATTATAGGTGTTTTAGCAGCGCATCAATTTAAATTTAATGGCGCTGGTGCGACTATGATTGGTGTTTCTGCAATGTTGGGCAGTGGAGCAGTGAAAATGACAACGGAGGGGTTCACACTCAACGGGATAGGAGATATTATAAATACTATTTTAGTTGTTATTATTGCCTGCTCATTGTATTTATTGTTACAAAATAAATTGGGTTCTCTTGAAATGATTTTACTTCCTGTTATTATACCAGTTATAAGTGGCGTTATAGGGTTATTTACGTTAGACTATGTTTCCAATGTCACTAAAGGGATTGGTCATATTGTCAGTGCTTTTACAGAATTTAATCCATTAATAATGTCAATTTTAATATGTGTTACATATGCTTTATTGATGGTTACACCAATATCTGTCGTTGCCATAGCAACAGCAATAAGCTTATCAGGTTTAGGTAGCGGAGCAGCAAATATGGGTATCGTAGCAGCATGTGTGACATTCTTATTTGGTTCAATTAGAGTGAATGGCGCAGGTGTGAACTTAGTATTAATTATTGGAGCAGCTAAAATGATGATTCCTGTATATTTCAAACATCTAATTATTGCAATACCATTAGCCATTAATGGTGTCATCGGAGGATTCATTGCTTATTTTATTGGAATTAAAGGTACGCCAATGTCTGCTGGTTTTGGTTATACTGGTTTAGTTGGACCAATCAATGCTTTTAACCGTATGGATGGAGATCCAACGATGAATATTATATTATTAGTGTTTGGTTATTTTATAATTCCATTTGTTGCTGCATTTTTTGTACATGAAATATGCAAAAAAATGATTCGTAAATATACAGATGAAATATATAAGTTTGAAATACTTAAACAATAAGTTAAGAGTGAAAATCATAAAGCGTGAAAGTTAATATACGAGTGTTTTGATTAGTGTTTATAAATAGTAGTGTGAGTCATCGAATTGATATATTCGGTGACTCACATTTTTAATATGCAATATTTATGCATATATTAGAGGTTAATCATTTGGATTATAACTTTATATGGAAGGAATGAAATAATGTATTGAATATTTTTACGTAATTATGTATAATAATTAATGTTATGGAAAGGAGATCACTAGATGAAACAACTACTGAAAGTGCTTATTATATTTTCTTTACTTATAAGTACATTAATTATTTACATAAATCCTGAAATAAATGCTGAAGCAAACGACCAATGGGAAAAGATTAAAGAACGCGGTGAATTACGTGTCGGGTTATCAGCTGATTATGCACCGTATGAATTTGAGCATAATGTAAACGGCGAAACAAAATATGCTGGTATTGATATTGATATTGCCAAAAAAATTGCGAAAGATAATAACTTAAAATTGAAAATTGTAAATATGCAATTTGATAGTTTGTTAGGTGCTATTAAGACAGGAAAAATTGACATTATTATATCAGGTATGACACCTACACCAGAGCGGTTAAAAGAAGTTGATTTTTCTAATGCTTATATGACGGTAGATCAAAAAATGATTATTAAAAAATCAGAAGCTGATCGTTTTAAAACGATAAGTGATTTTGCTAATAAAAAAATCGGTGTCCAAAAACAAACACAACAAGAAAAAATAGCACAAAACGAAATTGAAAATGCACAAATTCAATCATTAACTAGAGTTCCTGAAGTTATCATGTCATTAAAAAGCGGTAAAGTAAATGGAATGGTTATTGAAGGACCTGTAGCAGAAGCTTGTTTAAAACAAAATAAAGATTTAACATTTGCAGATGATGTTAAATTTGAAGAAGGGAGAAAAAATACAGCAATTGCGCTACCCAAAAATTCTCCAGTCTTAATGGATAAATTAAATAGTTCTATCAAAGATGTAAAAGATAAAAATTTATTAGACGATTATAAAGATTCAGCTGCTGAAGCTATGCAAAAAGATGAAGGTAACTTCTTTACGAAATATGGTAATTTTTTCTTGAAAGGTATTAAAAATACAATCCTAATTTCGATAGTAGGTGTAGTTCTAGGTGCTGTATTTGGAGCGTTTATCGCATTATTGAAATTAAGTAAAATTAAAATATTAAGATGGATTTCATCGGCGTACATTGAATTTTTAAGAGGTACACCATTATTAGTACAAGTCTTCCTAGTTTATTTTGGTACTACAGCAGTACTCGGGTTAGATATATCTGCTTTAATATGTGGTATGATAGCGCTCGTTATAAACTGTTCAGCTTATATTGCTGAAATAATAAGAGCAGGGATCAATGCAGTTGATAAAGGGCAAACTGAAGCAGCTAGAAGCTTAGGACTAACTTATGGTCAAACGATGAAATCAGTTATTTTACCACAAGCTGTGAAAAATATATTACCAGCTTTAGGTAATGAATTTGTGACTGTAATTAAAGAATCTTCAATTGTATCTGTAATAGGCGTTAGTGAAATTATGTTTAATGCACAAGTTGTGCAAGGTGCTTCATTTGATCCATTCACTCCACTTATTGTAGCTGCAGTATTATACTTTATACTTACATTTACTTTATCAAGAGTGATGAATTTCTTCGAAGGGAGATTGAAAGTTAGTGATTAATATTAAAAATTTATATAAAGCATTTGGGAAGAATGAAGTATTAAAAGGCATAGATTTGAAAGTGGAAAAGGGAGAAGTTGTTGCAATTATTGGCCCGTCTGGAAGTGGTAAAAGTACACTTTTGCGTTGTATGAATTTATTAGAAACACCTTCAAGTGGTGAAGTAATATTTAAAGATAATCATTTAACAAATGAAAAAACAAAATTAGAAACCTTAAGACAACAAATGGGAATGGTTTTTCAGAACTTTAATTTGTTTCCTCATAAAAAAGTAATTGATAACATTATGCTAGCACCTAGTTTATTGAAAAAAGGTAGTCAAAGTAAATTAAGAAAAGAAGCGAATATTTTATTAAAAAAAGTAGGCTTAGAAGATAAAGCTGATGCTTATCCGTCACAACTATCTGGAGGACAAAAGCAAAGAGTGGCAATTGCAAGGGCGCTTGCGATGAATCCAGAAGTTTTACTATTTGATGAACCTACGTCAGCACTTGACCCAGAAGTGGTCGGTGATGTATTAAAAGTAATGAAAGATTTAGCAAAAGAAGGCATGACTATGGCGGTAGTAACACATGAAATGAATTTTGCTAAAGATGTAAGTGATAAAGTCGTTTTCATGGCTGATGGTGTAATCGTAGAAGCTGGTAAGCCACAAGATATTTTTGAACAACCCAAGCACGATAGAACCAAAAATTTCTTAGCACGTGTCTTGTAAATATATTGTATTTAAGCAAGTTGATTATGAACGTAGTACACTACAATTCATTTAAATCAGCTTGTTTTTTTAATAAAAATTTGAAATTTGTTTCAGTGAATTCTCTTAATAACACTGAATGTGTTAAACTATAGAATGTATGTTTTTAAGGTGGGGTGTATTAAATGAATATAGATCAATTGAAACAAGATGTCATAGACTATGCCCATTCAATTGGAATTGATAGTATAGGCTTTACAACTGCTGATCCATTTGATGAATTAAAGCAAAAATTAGTGGATTATCATGCAAAGGGTTACGCATCAGGCTTTGAAGAATCAGATATTGGTTTACGAACTGAACCCAAATTATCGTTACCAACGGCAAGATCAATTATTGCTATTGCTGTTGGTTATCCTAATAAATTGAAAGGTGCACCTAGGAGTGTACGTGGAGATAGAAGAGGCATGTTTGCGAGGGCTTCATGGGGTCAAGATTATCATACAATCATGAGAAAACGTTTGGACCAATTGGCTGAATATTTAGAAGCTAGAGTACCTAATGTAGAAATAAAATCTATGGTTGATACAGGAGTATTGTCTGACCGCGCTGTTGCTGAACGCGCAGGATTAGGTTACGTAGGGAGAAACGGTTTTGTTATAAATCCAGATCTTGGTACATGGACATATTTAGGTGAAATGTTAGTAAGTGTTCCTTTCCCGCCAGATGACCCACTTATCGATAGTTGTGGTGATTGTACTATATGTGTGGACCGTTGTCCTACTGGAGCACTTGTTGGTGATGGACAGTTAAATAGTCAAAAGTGTATTAGTTTTTTAACTCAAACAAAAGGTTACTTAGCCGATGAATACCGATATAAAATTGGTAATCGTCTTTATGGGTGCGATACCTGCCAACAAGTTTGTCCAAGAAACCGTGGAATTAATACCCAACATGATGATATTGTTTTAGAACCTGAGGTTTTAAAACCAAGATTAGTGCCATTATTACAAATGAGTAATAAAGAATTTAAAAATACTTATGGCCATTTGGCTGGGGCTTGGAGAGGTAAAAAACCAATTCAAAGAAATGCAATATTGGCGTTAGCGCACTTTAAAGAAGAAACAGCTATACCTGAATTACAGGAAGTGGCTTTGAATGATCCTAGGCCGATGATTAGAGGAACAGCTTATTGGGCTATTGGACAAATTCAAGGAGAAGTTGCAAGACCTTTTATAGATGCACACTATGATAATGAATTAGAAGAAGTCCAACACGAGATGTTAAAAGGGCTAGATATGAGGAGAGAATAAAAGAATGACGAACCACATCGTATTATTTCAACCACAAATCCCTGGCAATACAGGAAGTATTGCCAGAACATGCGCTGGCACATATACACATTTACATCTAATAAAACCATTAGGATTTAGTACAGATGATAAAATGTTGAAGAGAGCAGGCCTAGATTATTGGAATTCTGTAAATATCAATTATTATGAAAATATAGAAGAATTTTTTGCAACAACAAATGGTAATTATTATCTATTGACGAAGTTTGGTAAAAAAACATATTCTGATTTTGACTTTACTAATGAAGCACAAGATCACTATTTTATCTTCGGTAGAGAAACAACGGGGTTACCAGATTGGGTGAAAGATAAATATCAAGACACAGCGCTAAGAATCCCGATGAACGATAATATTAGGTCATTAAATCTCTCTAATACAGCTTCTTTGCTTATATACGAAGCTTTGAGACAACAAAATTTTCCTAGCTTATATTAAATTACATATTAATCAATGAAAATCTAGCTAAACATTTGTATAATAATGGTAAGACTTATAGTCAAGCTTTGAAATTTTGGTTGGTTTTTTAAAAGTTATATAGTTTATGAGAATTGCTTCAGGGGTATTATTATAAATAATGCTAGAACGCGTGTTAAAAGAAAAAGAGGAGTGTAATTACTATGGCAATGAACTTTAAAGTTTTAGAAAATGAAAGAATCGTAGCAGAATATGCTGCTGATATTTTAAGAAAACAATTTAACAATAATCCAACAACTATTGCTGGTGTGCACCTTTCTAATGATAATGCACCAGTATTAGATGAACTAAAGAAAAATATAGATAATAATGCTGTAGATTTTAGTCAAATTAATATATTAGACTATGACAGTAATAAGTCATATTTTGAAGCATTAGGTGTACCAGAAGGCCAAATTTACGGTATTTCTTATGGCGAAGACACAGAATCATTTATAAGTGACAAGATTAAAACTAAAGAAAATAAAGGTAAATTGATTACGCAAATACTTTCTATTGATACAAATAGTCGACTTAATGTAAGTATTAATCATGGTCTGTTTTCTGCAAGAGAAGTTATATTGGTCATTACTGGTAGTGAGAAAAAAAATATTGTTCATAAATTATACGAAGAAAATGGTAAGACTTCATTTGAACCCGCTGATTTAAAAGCGCATCGCATGGTTAATGTTATTTTGGATGAAGCAGCTGCAGAAGGTCTGCCAGAAGATGTTCGTCACTATTTCACTGCACGTTTTGCATAAAATAAAAATGTGAGGTGTGTATAATGAGAAATGATAGTACTAAAAACCAATTAAATCATGATACTGAAGTAGAAAATGAAATGGTTGATGGTTTTGAAGATGTTGTAGAGTTAGGTAAAGAAATGGAACAAATTTCTGAAGAAAACGACGAAGATAAGCTAGATAAAGCACATGATGCAAGCGTGCGTTCAGATTTAGATGATTAATGATTAATCTGAAAATTGGGTTATTGAAGCGAGCATACAAAATCAAAGTTTAGTTTTTGATTTTTATCTCGTTTCTTTTTTATTATATACTCGTTTGAGTTCTATTTAATCATAATTAAAAGAAAACTGTTAAAAACAATGCCACGTGAAAAATGATTATGTTATTATTAAGTCATTATTTGATTTAAGGAGCAATTATACATATGTTAAGTAACTATTGGAAATATCTTATGATTAGTGCAATCATTGTAAATTTAATTTCTATTAAAGGTTTTCCAATGGCTATAGGAGCCATTTATCTACCTATATTATTTAAGATTATTCAATTACAGATAAATTTATCGCGTGGTCTTGTGGATAAAGTGAATGCCTCAACTTTTGTAAAAAGCAACCAGACAGGAATCATTATTAGTGTATTATGTTGTGTTGTTGTAACGGTGTTACTATTCAAACCTTTAGGTGACTTTTATAATAGTCTAACTGGCTTTTTAGGTTTTCTTATAACTATAAGTCCAGTCACAATGGTTATTGGAACAATTCTGTTGATCCTGACTGCTATAGGTATTATACAAGCAGCAAAAATTAAATTTAAAAATATAAATATTACAAAAGAATAATAATATAATACGTGAAATGCGACCAGAAATTATTTTTGAATTTCTGGTTTTTTATATCGATTAAAATGATAATTCATTCTTTTTTAATTTTTAAATCAATAACTACACGCTTATTTTACAGTAATGAAAACGCTATATTAAAGAGATTGCCCAGTTAAATTGATTAATGCTATACTAAAGTCAAATACACATTGAAGGGGAGAATTTTAAATGTCAGTTAGAATTGAACATGATACATTTGGTGAAATTGAAGTACCTGCAGATAAATACTGGGGCGCCCAAACAGAAAGAAGTAAACGAAACTTCCCAGTTGGCAAAGAACGTATGCCAATTGAAGTTGTTTATGGTTTTGCGCAATTAAAAAGAGGTGCAGCTTTAGCCAATCACGAATTAGGAAAGCTAAGTGACGCAAAAAAAGATGCCATTACATATGCATGTGACCGTATTTTAAATAAAGAATTAGATGAGCATTTTCCATTAGTTGTTTGGCAAACAGGAAGCGGCACTCAAAGTAATATGAATGTTAATGAAGTTGTTAGCTATGTAGCTAACGAATATCTAAAAGAACAAGGAAGCGATGAATCAATCCATCCTAATGATGATGTGAATAAATCACAAAGTTCAAATGATACATTCCCGACTGCTATGCATGTTGCTTTATATAATGAAATTGAGAAGAAACTTGAACCTGCTTTAAAAATATTACGTAATACATTCAAAGAAAAAGAAGAAAAATTTAATGACGTTATTAAAATAGGCCGTACGCATTTACAAGATGCTACACCGATACGTTTAGGACAAGAAATAAGCGGTTGGCGCTATATGTTAGATAAATGTGAAACATTGTTGAATGAATCCAAAGCACATATTTTAAATTTAGCTATTGGTGGCACTGCGGTAGGTACAGGCATCAACGCTCATCCAGATTTTGGCGATAAAGTTGCTAAATTCATTTCAAAAAATACAGGATATCCATTTGTATCGTCTGAAAATAAATTTCACGCATTAACTGCTCATGATGAAGTAGTTCAATTACATGGTTCTCTTAAAGCGCTTGCAACTGACTTAATGAAAATTGCCAACGATGTTAGATGGTTAGCGTCAGGCCCACGTGCAGGACTTGCAGAAATTTCAATACCTGAAAATGAACCAGGCTCTTCTATCATGCCAGGTAAAGTAAACCCGACACAATGTGAAATGCTAACTATGGTAGCTGTACAAGTCATGGGCAATGACACTGCAGTAGGCATAGGTAGTTCGCAAGGGAACTTTGAGTTGAATGTGTATAAACCTGTCATCTTGCATAACACATTACAGTCTATTTATTTATTAGCTGATGGTATGCAAACATTTAATGATAATTGCGCAATAGGTATTGAACCAATTGAAGCCAATATCGATAACTATTTAAATCAATCATTAATGCTAGTAACAGCGTTAAACCCTCATATTGGATATGAAAAAGCTGCAAGTATTGCAAAAAAGGCACATCGTGAGGGCTTAACCTTAAAAGAATCTGCAATTCAATCAGGTTATCTAACAGAAGCACAATTTGATGAGTGGATTAAACCTGAAGATATGGTTGAACCTAAATAATATCGAGTAATAAAAGAGTGAATAAAAAATCAACTTTTAAAGGTCGCTGTTTTTAGAAGGGGCTGGAAGACTAGGAAAATGAATCTAGTTAAGTGCATGACATGGGCTAAAGTTTATATACACATATTACTAAATTGATCAATTGAAAAATAATACTTTTATAGCTTGTTATTATCTTATTTTATGTCTAATCATTTATTGTGAATATTATGTACGAGGCTGAAACGTATTTACGTTTCAGCCTCGCTTTAAATACTATTTAAATGTCGTCATCTAAGCTGACGGAAATCATTTTTTGTGTTAATGGATGAATAAATTCAATTTTATAACTGTTTAACTGAAGTTGTCTTAAAGTTGAATCACCATATAGTGGGTCACCGATAACAGGGTGGCCCATTTCTGCTAAATGGACACGAATTTGATGTGTTCTTCCAGTGTCTAATTTTAAATCTACTTCACAGACATTTTCTTTTATCATCTTCGACGATAAAATATGCGTAATAGCTGTTTGACCTGTAGAAGAGACCCGACGTTTATTTGAATGAAATTTATCTTTGCCTATAGGCATGTCGATGGTTTGAGACTTAATAGGTAATAAACTATGTACGTGTGCTTTATAAATTCGATCAATTTGATTTTCTTCTAGCATACGGTCTAGTATCTTTTTCATCAATGGGTTTTTTGCAACAATTAACAAGCCAACTGTCTCTTGGTCTAAGCGATGTATTGGTTCAACATAATCGCTTTTTATTGTATATATGACATGATTCATTAATGTATTGCTTTCTTTTAAATCGTTAGGATGTGTTTTGACACCCTTAGGCTTCATAACAATTGCTAAATCATTATCCTCATAATAAATTTGTGCGAATCGATAACTTGGTAAATAATTGCTTTTTTCATCAGGCGTAGGGATATAAATATCGTCACCTGTTTTTACTTGTGACATGAGTTTGGCTTCTAAGCCATTAATTGTGATGTCTTTTGACATATTTAAATTGTGTAAGTCTTTTTTAGGTAATTGTAATTGCTGGAATATTTCTTTTAATGTTAATTGATTATATTTTTCTGGGATTTGAAACTTCATAATATCCTCCTCTATGATCAATTATTATCATACCATAAACATTACACTAAACATATGAGTCGTTGAGATTGATTTAATCATTTTTATTGTTAATTATCTAAAATGAAACACAATTGTTTACCTATTTTTAAATTTCTTAACAAGATTGTATAATGTATGTAAACAGGGTTGTTAAAGTTAAAGAATGGACTGGTTAAATGGAAAAACCGACTAGATTAGCATTATTGAAAGAAATTGCTGAGTTTTTAAATGAAGAAACAGAAACATATAGTATGTTACAAGGTGCTTTAAAATCATTAATTGATGGCAGTGAATTTACGACAGGATGGATTTTCTTCATTGATGAAGTAGGTCAACATGAGCTTGTATCATATATCAATTTGCCTGGTGCGTTAGAAAAAAATAATTGTCAGTATATGCGTGAAGGTACTTGTTGGTGCGTACAGGCTTATCAGAATAAAAAGTTAACAAAGGCTTCAAATATTATTAATTGCTCCCGTATTAATTTAGCAAATCGCGCTTATCATGAAGAAACAGATGGAGTTACACATCATGCTACAGTGCCATTGAGATCAGGTGAAGAACAATTTGGTTTACTCAATGTAGCAACACCACATACCAAAAGATATAGTGAAGAAAATTTGGAATTACTAGAGTCTGTTGCGTTACAAATTGGTTCTGCTATAAAAAGAATTCTTTTAACGAATCAAGAAAAGGAAGCTGTACGCATAAGCGAACGTAATAGGTTAGCTAGAGACTTACATGATTCAGTTAATCAGATGCTTTTTTCTGTGAAATTGACAGCCCATGCTGCTCTAGGAATGACGCAAGAAGAAGTGTCGCGTAAAGCTTTTCAAGTTATTGAAAATACGAGTCAACAAGCTGTCAACGAAATGCGAGCGTTAATTTGGCAATTAAAACCTGTTGGGTTAGAACAAGGTTTAGTTAATGCACTAAAACAATATAGTGAATTGTTACAATTAGAGCTATTGGTTAAAGTAGAGGGTTTAATTAAATTGCCTAATTTAATTGAAGAAAATGTTTACAGGATTGTCCAAGAAGCAATCAATAACACTAAAAAACATGGTGACACTACTCAAGTTAAATTAAACTTAATTCAAAAATTAGATTATCTGTACGTTACCATTGTTGATTTTGGGAAAGGTTTTGACGCTACTCATCCAAATTCATATCATTCTCATGGCATAAATAATATGAAGCAACGCTCAAAGCAGATAAATGGTAAATTAATGATTGAATCCCAACCCAGCAAAGGTACGCAAATTTATATAACAATACCATTATAAAGTTTCGAAAGGAAGGTCAAGATGCATCGAATCATTTTAGTAGACGATCACCATATAGTAAGACAAGGCTTAGAATTTCTACTATCTACAGTAGAAGATATAGAAGTTGTGAAAGGCTTCTCAGATGGTAAGTCTTTTTTAAGATATATTGAAGCGCATGATTTGCCTGATATTGTCTTGTTAGATTTAGTTATGCCAGTTATGAATGGTATTGAAATTACAGAAATAATGAAAGAAAAATATCCTGATGTGAAAATACTAGTATTAACGAGCTATGTAGATGACGAACACGTCATTTCTGCTATTGATAAGGGCGCTGATGGTTATGAAATGAAAGATGTTGAGCCAGAACAATTGATCAAAACAATTAAAAGCGTATTAGCAGGCGAAAAAATTATTCATCCCCAAGCACAAAGTGTCATTGAATCTATAAGCGATAAACCACATTACACCAATAAGCTATCAAAACGAGAGTCTGAAGTCCTTACTGAAATGGCAAAGGGAAAAACAAATAAAGAAATTGCTGAAACATTATTTGTGTCTGAAAAAACAGTTAAAACACATGTTAGTCATATTTTTGCTAAATTACAAGTGAGTGATCGAACGCAAGCTGCGATTTATGCAATGCAAAACAACCTTATATGAACTCATTGAGTAAGGAAGCCAGAACGCTATGCTTTTAAATGTTGTTATCCACTAGATAGAGGGGTTAGGCTTGAAAACGAATGATATAATCCTATTGTTATATCTTATTAAATCGCAATAGGACTATATTTAGGGCTAATACATAAGTTGGGCGTAAATTTCTAAAGTAGTAGTCTAATCAAAACACAAGGCGCTCTAATCTTTTTCAACATTCTTATTTACTTTTGTTTTAAAATGTATAATTTTACTATATAATATAGCTAATAAACAATAAGGGGATGTTGTTATGAAAACCAAAAACTTGTCGTTAAAAATCGTAATAGCGCTTATTTTAGGCATAACCATTGGCTCAATTTTTAATATGTTTGCGCAATCAGGATTTGTTGTCAATGTTGATAAGTATGTCTTTAATGTCATTGGTCAAATATTTTTAAATTTAATATTCATGCTAGTCGTACCTGTTGTATTTGTTTCGATCGTATTAGGTGTAGTCGGTGTAGGGGACCCAAAATTACTTGGTGGTATAGGATTAAAGACAATTACTTTCTTTTTAACTACGACAGCTATCGCTATTATTATTGGTATTGTTTTAGCTTCAGTTTTACAACCCGGTGAAGGGAAATCAGATCTATTAAATAGTGATGATGTATCAAGTTATCAAAAAACATTAGATAAAGAAGAAAATGCTCAAAGCTCTGCAGCTAATCAAACATTTGATCAAACATTGATTAATCTTTTTCCTAAAAATCCATTACAAGCCATGAGTGAAGAAAATATGTTGCAAATTATAACATTTGCAATATTTATAGGGATTGGTTTAATTATGGTCGGTTCCAAAGCTCAAGCGGTACACCGGCTATTTGAACAAACTAATGAAGTTTTAATGTATATTGTGACTATGATTATGAGTGTATTTGCGCCAATCGGTACATTTGGGCTTGTTGCACATGCATTTACGGGAGCTGGGTTTGGTGCGATTCAACAACTTGGCATGTATTTCTTTATTGTGCTCCTGGCACTATTTATACATTTCTTCGTTGTATATGGATCAGCAGTTAAGTTTATCGCCAAAACTAGTCCACTGAGATTCTTTAAAGGGTTTTTACCAGCTATTACATTAGGTTTTAGTGCATCTAGCTCTACCGCCACTTTACCAGTATCACTAAAATGTACTAAAAACATGGGTGTTCGACCAGAAGTAGCTTCTTTTGTTCAACCATTAGGAGCAACAATCAATATGGACGGTACGGCCATTATGCAAGGTGTAGCAACCATATTCATTGCACAAATTTCAGGTGTAGATTTGTCGTTGATGCAAATTATAACAGTTGTTGTTATTGCAGTGGTTGCGTCCATTGGTACTGCAGGTGTGCCAGGCGTTGGATTGATTATGTTAGCTATGGTATTAAATGCAGTGGGCTTAAATCCAGCAGCAATTGGTATTATCTTAGGTATTGATAGATTATTAGATATGACAAGAACTTCAGTCAATATTACGGGTGATGCAGCTTGCGCCCTTATCATTTCAAAATCAGAAGATAAGAAATTAGCTGCAAAACGTGACAATTAATATAGGACCTTTAATAGGGATAGAAAGAGCAATTACGTTTTATGTTATTTAAATTTAATATGTCAACAACCAATGATTCAATTTGTATTTTTACTATAATTATTTTGTTTGTGAATATCACATCATGTGTATATAATTTTAAAGAGATTAATCGTAATGTCTGAAATACCCCTCTTATCGATTCCAATTAGTCGATGAGAGGGGTATTTATGGTTATTATAGTTATTCGATAGTAGTGTCGTTATAATTAATAGTAAGATGTCATTTGGCATGCGAACTAATTGGCTACCATCTATACATACGAATAATTGAAAATATAGAAAATCATAAATGATAATATGGAAATTTAAAAATTTTCATAAGAATTCTTTTACAAGAAAGATGTCATAAACAGATTTTTAGTTAATGAGAAGTAAGTACGTTATATAATTCTGCAAACTTTTTACCATCTTTTCTTGGGACTTGATCAAATATCCACGGCTCGCCATCTGACTCCACAATCGTTAGCCTAAACGGTGTTAAAGATAAACCAAATTTAACATTTTGGATTTCTTCAAAGGAAAACAAGCTTTTGATTTCATGATTTTCTAGAATACCGTTAGCTTTAAAAGTGATCTTATCATTATATAATGTCAAAATTCCTGGAATTATTTGAGCTTGAATAAACTTCATTGACGCATATGTAGAAATCAGTTTTGTTGAAGATGGATTGTTCAAAATGATGCCTCCTCAAATCCTTTTTAAACAATATATCATTATACATAACAAGAGACAATTCTATTTAGATTTGTATGTTTTAGACGTTATAAAAAGCGCAGAGAACGAAATCAAAGTAATTAAGATGATTTTGTTCTCTACTGTTCAAATAGTATGTTTTTATATCATTATCATTTTGAGTAACTTTATATAGGTGTGTTAGTTTTGCAGTTAAATTTATATGTTTAGCATTATCCATGTGTTTGATATCTAATAAAACTAAATCAGTATACGCTAATAAATACGTCAAGATGTTTATTAAAAGCCACTGTATCATTTGCTGTACCAGCTGATGTATCGATACATGTATGAATATCTTGTTCTTTTAATAACTAGAATAAAGTGGTTAAGAATTTTTATTTGCAATAATGGTTCGCCACCACTAACTGTAACGCCGCCTCCATATGCATCAAAGTATGGTTTGAATGGCGTTATCTCATTAACCATTTCATCTACGGTGACTTCTCTAGTGAAATTTTTTATGTCCAAGTATCTGGATTATGACTGTATAAACATCTAAGTAAACACCCTTGCGTGAATAAAATATATCGCAGTCCCAGGCCATCAACCGTGCCTAGACTTTCAATTGAACGTAAATGTGCTTTAACCATACGAATGCAACCCTTTGGTGGCATTCGTATGGTTTCTCAGTTTGGACACCGACAATAGTCTCTAAACCTTTATTTAGATAGCCGGCATCATGAACGATAATTGTTGATGGTACTTTTGTATCTATACCCCACATTCCACCGCGTTCACGCACTTCTCTTGATAATTGCATGACTTGATCCCAGAGTTTCATTGTTGCTTCAGTAGGACCTTCTAAAAATTGGTCACCACCTGCATATAATGTCTAATTTAGTTAGATATATTCTGTAACATTCACTTGGCACTTGCAGCGACCTTGTTTATAATTATATCATGCAGTTGATTTTGTGTAGTTTTTTTAACATGCGACTATCTCCATATTATATGTTAAATACTTCACAATAATTATATCATTTAGTTTGTTGAAAAAATTACAATATTTTTGAATAATTTTAATCTGAAATTGAAAGCTTTAGGAATCTGTATTGAAAAATAATGCACATATGGTGTAATTTAACCCTGTTATATAACAGAGGCAAAGCAAATAATAAAAAGAGATACTGAATTTTTGGGATCCATCAATTTAGCATCTCTTTCTTGATTATGAAAGGCATTGATTTATATTGAAGCTAACAGCGTTAAATGATTAAGTGAAAACAACCGTCTTATGATTTGCTGTTACGATGACCTTGTGTAATACATGATATTCTACAGCTTGTGCTAATACGCTAGATTCAACATGACGGCCAATTTTTCTTAAATCTTGTACGTTATAGCGATGATTAATACGTATTACATCTTGGTCAATAATAGGGCCTTCATCTAAATCAGAAGTGACATAATGACTTGTTGCGCCTACAAGTTTAACACCGCGATGCCATGCTTGTTTATAAGGATTTGCGCCTATAAATGAAGGCAAGAAAGAATGGTGTATATTAATAATCTGATTTGGATAATGATTGACAAAATGATCGGATAGAATCTGCATATATTTTGCTAATACAATAAGTTCTACATGATTTTCAGAACAAATTTTTAATATCTTATTTTCTACAACCTCTTTGTCTTCAGTGTTTGGTACGTAATAAAAAGGTATATTTAATGTCTCTGCAAATTGTCTGTTATTTTCGTGATTACTAACCACACAAACAATTTCTGCTGGTAGCTCATTTCTATTGACCCTCAATAGTATTTCATTAAAGGCATGATCTTCCTTTGAAACGAAAAGGCCAATTTTTGTTTTATGTTGGTTATCAAATAAATTATAATTTATTTGATGTTTAGTTAAAGTGTTTTCTAAATCATCTTTTAATGATTCTATTTTTTCAAATTCTAATCTCAAATATAATTGACCTTCAGCATTCTGTGAATCATCATATTCTGTAAAGTGATCTAAATGCAAAATATTAGATTGGTGTTGAGCAATTACATCTGTAATTAATGCAGTAATGCCCACTTTATCTGAACAGGTTGCGAGTAGTATATATTTATCTGTCATCTTTAAGCACCTCGATTTTTTAAGTAACCCAGATTATAATGAAAATTCTGAATAATGTAAATGAATTTTGTTAAAGAAAATTTTTAAGACGAAGTATATGTTAAAAAGAGAAAAATAAGATATAATTGTAAATAGTGTTTTTATATCAAAAGGGTAATAAGTAAAAAATATAATCACATTTCCTACTTATTATGCGCTTACAACTAAAGTGATATAAGTGTTTAAATTTATTATAGGATATAAGATTGATTATTTTGATAATTGCGCAAATAACAAAAAACAATGAAAATATCATTTCACTCTTTTATTTTTTTGAGAATTGTATTAAGATGTAATTTGTGTTTCAAGAAGCGTGTATTATTGCAATTTCTTGTGTCCGGATAAAATATTCTTTTATGAAAGGTAGATTAAAGTAATGGATAGACAAAGTTTTACAGATTTAATTCAAACAAAATTTAAAATGGTGCGTATTGAAGCGGGTTACACGCAAGATACAATGGCACAGACAATCGGTCTTTCAAAAAAGACATTAGTACAAATTGAAAAAGAGAGAGTATTGCCAAACTGGACAACATGCGTGTCAATTTGTGCATTGTTTAGAGATTCAGATGTACTAAATAGTACTTTTGGATGCGATCCATTAGAAATGGTTCAAACAATTTCCCGTAATCATTGTGCATACCCTAACCATTCTACAACGAGTGATATTTACTGGAGTACAGTTGATACTCGTAACGGATATATTTTACAAAGTAATAAAGTAAGTGATATCTACCGTGTGCTAAACCAAGAAACTCAACCTATATTTGGAACTTCTAAATTAAGAGAAGCGGAGACATATTTCGGTAGAGTATCTAAAGAAGAATTAATGCACGTATAAGTGAATCTATTTTGTGATAGGAGAATCATTATTTATATAATTATGTAACATGGTTTAATTGTATATGAATGGTTTAGTCACTAAAATTGATAAAAACTGGTACATCAATTGATTTTAGAATTATTTATTATATTTACAGTAGGGAACTAGAGATATTACCCACTTATTTTAAGTTTTTATAAACGATGTCTTCGTTTATAAAGGCTGATATAGTGCTTATACAAGCGTTTTAACGTTTATATCCTTTTTATAGTCATTCATAATGAGATGAAATAAAAAATTTTCAAAGTGGTGCTTTGTCCCACTCGGGAAATCAACAACTGTTCACTAAATTGCTTCGTACCAAGTTTAAAAAATATACAGCAACGCCAGAGCGATAAATTGGGATCAATAAAATTTTTGATTTCTAAATCGCTCTTTTTTATTTTTAAATTTAATATAAACAAAATGGAACTATAACTTAGTGTTTTAATGAAATAAATGGTTATGGACAATAAAATTTCATTTGAGAAATTAACGCATATGCTACACATATGTACTATTTATGTTATACAATATAAAAATGACTGATATATAATTACCTTCAGTTTTTAAACTAATTGTATATGAAGGAGAATGAACTATGCACGCTTTTTTAATAATTATATTTATGATGATTATTGGCGCATTGATAGGTGGAGTTACCAATATGATTGCGGTAAGGATGCTATTCCATCCATTTAAAACGTATTATATATTTAATAAACGTGTACCTTTTACGCCTGGGTTAATACCCAAGAGAAGGGGAGAAATAGCTGATAAAATAGGTCAAGTTATTGAAGAACATTTATTAACTGAAACATTAATTAAGTCAAAATTAAACGCACCGAAATCAAGAGAAGCTATCGAAGAATTATTTTTAAAACAAATACACAAATTAAAATATGATGGCGTAACAATCCAATCATTAGCTAAGCATTTTGATATTGATGCAGCTCAATTAACGAATAGCCAGATGGACACAGTTATATCTAATCAATTAAATCAATACTATAATGACCATAAGGAAACACCAATTAAACAAATAATTCCCGATGATATCGAATTAAACATGGACCAAAAAATAGAACTTGTACCCGATTTACTATTTGAACGTGCACGCATTTACTTAAAATCTGAAAAAGGTGCTTCAGATATATCATCAATGCTAGATACTTTTTTTAATGAAAAGGGAAAAATTGTTGGATTATTACAAATGTTTATGACGAAAGAAAGCATCGCAGATCGTATACAACACGAGTTGATTAGGCTCACAAATCATCCTAAAGCAAAAGCAATTGCAAAGCAGATTATTGACAATGAATATGAAACTTTTAAAACAAAAAAGTTAACTGAAATAGTAAATGAAGAACAATTTAATTCATTTAAGTCAACAGTCGTTGACTTAGTGATTAGTTATGCAAACATAAATAATAAAGTGAACCAACCCCTTCATCATTTAATGCCTGATTTTATTGTATTTTTAGAGAAAAAAGTTTCACAAACGCTTACAGACCTTATTATTGAAAAAGGTTCTAAATATATTTCTCCAATTATGAAAAAAATTAATCTTAGACAAATGGTAGAAGAACAAATCAATTCATTTGATCTAGCTTACATCGAAAGGTTAATTATTGATATCGCTAACAAAGAATTAAAATTAATTATGCTATTAGGATTTTTATTAGGTGGTATTATCGGTTTACTTCAAGGGGTAATTGCAATTTTTGTATAACATATTAAATTATGTTATTGTAATATCGATGTGGTTATAACACATATACAAATAAAGGAGTGAAGCACAGTGGCAGTAAATTTATACGATCATGCAAACCAATTAGAGCAAGCATTAAGAGAAAGTGATGAATACCAAGCTATCCAAAATGCTTACGCAAAAGTTAAAGAAAATCAAGAATCAAAGGATTTATTTGATGAGTTCCGTGAAACACAATTAAATTTCCAACAAAAACAAATGCAAGGTGAAGAAATCGGTGAAGAAGAGCTACAAAAAGCACAAGAACAGGCTCAAAAAATCGAAAACGATTCTAATATTTCAGAATTAATGGCCGCTGAGCAAAATATGAGCCAAGTATTCCAAGAAATCAACCAAATTATTGTTAAACCTTTAGATGAAATCTACGCTGATTAATATTTTTTAATCAGAAAATTAATTTGGGCGTGGGACAGAAATCCTCATATTTTATAGATTTTGTTGTTCTGCTTCTGGCATTAACGATAGATAAGCATTGAAACAAGCTTGATTAAGTGTGATTTCAATTCAACTAACTTTTGCCAATAATATATTCAAGGCTGAGGCATATATTTGTGCCTCAGCCTCTTTCGTTTTATCGACTGTGCAATAGACTCTGTGGTAAAATATAAAGATACAAGATATTGGCATGCATAGATTTTTAATCATGAGTTTGTTATCTCAAAATTAATACATAGTCTTACATGCATTTTATAATAAAACCTTTAAATAAAGGAGAACTTTAATGTATGGTTAAATTTATTCATTGTGCAGATTTACATTTAGATAGTCCATTTAAATCAAGAAGCTATTTAAGTCAATCAATATTTGAAGATATGCAAAAAAGTGCTTACGAAAGTTTTAAAAAAATAGTGGATTTAGCATTAAACGAAGAAGTAGATTTTATAGTTATTGCTGGTGATTTGTTTGATCACCATAACAGAACGCTACGTGCAGAAGTATTCCTGAAAGAACAATTTAACCGGTTAGCTAAAGAGCAAATCTTTGTTTATGTATGTCATGGTAATCATGATCCACTTTCCTCATCCATAGGTACTGAATGGCCGGAGAATGTTTCGATATTTTCCGAAAATGTGGAAACTTATCAAACGATTACTAAAAATGGCGAAGAAATTTATTTACATGGGTTTAGCTATCAAAATGAAGCTAGTTATGAAAATAAATTAGATGCTTACCCTTCAAGTCAAGGTCAAAAAGGTATTCATATTGGAATATTACATGGCACATATAGTAAAACGAATACAAATAATCGTTATACTGAATTTAGATTAGAAGATTTAAACAATAAACTCTATCACTATTGGGCACTCGGCCATATACATGAACGCCAGCAATTAAGTGATATGCCTCCAATCCATTATCCTGGTAATATACAAGGCCGTCATTTTAAAGAAACTGGAGAAAAAGGTTGTCTTTTAGTGGAGGGAGACGATTTAAATCTCAATGCTCAATTTGTATCAACACAATTTATTCGTTTTGAAAAAGCTGAAATAGATACTGATATGACTACGAAGCAAGGTTTGTTTGATGCCATACAAGATTTTAAATCACAAGTTAGAACAAAAGGCAAAGCGATTTATCAATTAGTGGTAAATGTGAATTCAGATGAAATTATTTCAGATCAAGACAAATTACAAGTACAAGAAATGATTAGTGATTACGAAGAAAACGAACACCATTTTGTATTTATAGAAGATTTAAAGATAAAAAATAAAGATGATAATAAAACAACGCTTGTAAAGGAATTTTCACCTGATTTAATTGATGACCATGCTGTTTATGAAGCGGCTATGAATGATTTGTATCTCAATCCAAAAGCTTCAAAATACCTAGAAAATTATGATAACTTTGATCGCCGTGAATTAATAGCGCGCGCTGAACTGTTATTAAAGTCAGATATGAGGGGTGAATAATGTGAAGATTAAATCATTAGAGATTTATGGTTATGGTAGATTTATTCAAAGAACCATTGAATTTGATGAGTATTTTACTGAAATTTATGGAGAAAATGAATCAGGTAAATCTACTATTCAAGCATTTATACATTCCATCCTGTTTGGTTTTCCAACAAAAAAAGAAAATGAACCGAGATTAGAGCCGCGCTTAGGTAATCAATATGGTGGCAAGCTTACGTTAATTCAAGAGGATGGTTCATTAGTTGAGGTTGAACGTGTAAAAGGTACAGCGACTGGGGATGTAAAAGTTTATCTGCCAAATGGCGCTATCAAAGATGAACACTGGTTGAAAAAAGCATTGAATTTTATTTCTAAACGTACATACCAAGGTATATTTTCATTTGATGTATTAGGCCTTCAAGATATCCATAAAAATATGGATGAAAAACAATTACAAAATTACTTATTACAAGCTGGTGCTTTAGGGTCTACAGAATTTACCAGTATGCGTGAAATTTTGAGCGATAAAAAAGAATTGTTGTATAAGAAAAATGGTCGTAATCCGATTATTAATCAACAATTAGAAGAATTGAAATCTTTGGAGCGTCAAATTCGTGAAGAAGAAGAAAAATTATCAACATATAAACGTCTCGTAGATGATAAAGATAAAGCTGATAGACGCTTAGAAAATATAAAACAAAATTTAAACCAATTATCAAAGATGCATGACCGCAAACAAAAGGAATTAGCCTTACACGAGCAAACACAAGAGTGGAAGGCACTAGAGAAACAGTTGAATATTGAACCAATTGTGTTTCCTGAACAAGGTATTGATCGATATGAATCTGCTAAAATTCAAACACAAAATTTAAAAAGAGATATCGGTTTAAGAGAAGAAAGGTTAACACATTTAAAAGACGAAAATGAAAAAATTAATGTGCCTAAACAAAATGATTTGGATGCCTTTAATCATATATATCAGCAAGAAAATGAAATTAAGCAAAAAGAATATGAATTGAAATCTATTAAAAAAGAAATTCAAGATAAAGAACGCGAACAAACAGGTTTGAAATCTAATATTGGTTGGCAAGAGGTGCATCATGAAGTAGATAGTTCAGAAGCGATGAAAAGTCATGTTAGTAACCAAATTAAGCATAAACAAGAACAAACAGCATTCATTCAACAATTAGAGCGTAATATTGAAGAAAATAAAATCGATAAAGAAACAAACCAAGCAGAGATGGATGCTTTAGAAACAGATATAGTTTCTGATGAAAATTATGAAAAGAAAAAGCAATATAATAACCGTGTTTTCGAATTACAGGAGAAAAATAATCTTTATCAAAAAATGAAAGAAGCATTTGATAAAGAACAACAAGAAAATGAACAGAAACAAAATATGTTCCGTTTGGCATTAATTATGTTGACAGTTATTGGTATTGGATTAACCATATTTTCATTTATTTCAGCTAATCTCATTTTTGGTATTGTGTTTGCAGTATTATCCGTTGTGTTTATTACTGGTATATTCCTGGTTAAATCTAAAGAAATAGGGCACAGTGAAACGTTCTCAAATGAAATCGAAGATTTACAACATCAAATTAATGATTTAGAAGCAAAGTATGATTTGGATTTTGACCTAGATGATCAACATAGAATACGTGAACAATTTCATAGTTCAATTAAAACGAAAGAGGCTTTAGCCAAAAAATCGGACTATTTAACTGCTACTTTAGAACAAGCACAAAAACAATATTCAAACGCACAAAATGCAATCAATCAGGTTAAATCTGATTTATACCTCTCGGATAAAATCTCAGATGAACTTATCATTGATAGTATTGCAACGATGAATAAAATAAAAGATTACGCCAATCATATTGCAGAACTTATTGAACAAAAATACCAATTACAACAAGATTTAGATGCATTTTATGCGCATGCAAAAGAAGTGACTCAAAATCAATTTACTTATTTTAATGAATTATCTTTATTCCATGATATAAATCAATGGTTGAAAGAAGAAACTAATAATTTAGAGAAATGGAATAGAAATAAAGAGCAAATTGATTTACTAGAGAGCGAATTAACTCAGCTGAATCATCGCTTAAATGAAAATAATAAGGTTATCACACAATTATTTGATTTTGTAAATGCATATGATGAAGAATCTTATTATAATCATCATGCTCAATATCAAGCATATCATCAACGATTAAATCGTTTTAATGATTTGACGAAATATCTAGAAAACCAAAATTACAATTACGATGTAAGTTCTAGATTGAGCCAAAAAACATTTGCTCAATTATCTGATGAAGACGAAGTATTAGAAACTCAAGTCAATGATTATAATGACCAATATTTAGAAATGCAGGCGGAAGTTAGTGATTTAAATGCTAAAATTACGGATATGGAAACAGATAAAACATTAGCGGATTTACGTCATAAGTTCTATATTCTTAAAAATAAATTGAATGATGAAGCGAAAGATTGGGCAAGTCTTAGCTACTTACAATCTTTAGTGAATGGTCACATTAAACAAATTAAAGATAAACGTTTACCACAAGTAATAAATGAAGCGACAGAGATCTTTGCACATTTAACAAATAGAAATTATGTACAAGTCACATATGCGAATGAAAATTTAATGGTAAAACAGGTAAACGGTCAAATGTATGAACCAATCGAATTAAGTCAATCTACTAAAGAAATACTATATATCGCATTGCGTTTAAGTTTAATTAAAACCTTAAAACCTTATTATCCATTCCCAATAATTATAGATGATGCCTTTGTACATTTTGACAAATCTAGAAAAGAAACAATGATGAACTATTTAAGACAAATGCCAAAAAGTTATCAAATTTTATTCTTTACATGTGTGAAAGATACAAGTGTGCCTTCAAAACAAATTATTACATTGAATAAACTCGAGGAAGGCGGTAAATAATGAGAAATGTAGAAAAATTAAACCCTGGAGATTCAGTTGATCACTATTTCTTGATTCATAAGGCGACACAAGGCGTGACAGCCCAAGGAAAAGATTATATGACCATATATTTACAAGATAAAAGTGGGGATATTGAAGCAAAATTATGGACAGCAACTAAAGAAGATATGCGTGTTTTAGAACCAGAAAAAATTGTGCATGTTATTGGTGATGTCATAAATTATCGTGGACGCAAACAAATGAAAATAAATAAAATTAAGTTAGCTTCAGAAGAAGAGGACTTAAAAATACACGATTTTGTTGATGGTGCGCCATTAACGCCAGATGAGATTAAAGAAGAAATATCGCATTATATGTTAGAAATTGAAAATGCTAATTTACAACGTATAACGCGTCATTTGTTACGTAAATACCAAAGTGAATTCTTCACATTTCCAGCAGCAAGTTCACATCACCATAACTTTTCAAGTGGTTTAAGCTACCATGTATTAACTATGTTGCGTGTTGCAAAATCTATTTGTGACATATATCCTCTTCTAAATCGTAGCTTATTATATAGTTCAATTATTTTACATGATTTGGGTAAAGTTAAAGAATTGAGTGGGCCAGTAGCGACAACATATACAGTAGAAGGTAATTTACTTGGTCATATATCAATTGCTAGTGATGAAGTAGCAGACGCAGCTAGAGAGTTAGATATAAACGGCGAGGAAGTATTGTTACTGCGACATATGATATTAGCTCATCATGGTAAAATGGAATTTGGATCACCGAAGCTACCTCATATGAAAGAAGCTGAAATATTATTCTTTATTGATAACATTGATGCTAAAATGAATATGTTTGAAAAAGCTTATAAGAAAACACCTAAAGGGCAATTCACTGAGCGTATCTTTGGGCTAGAAGGTAGACAATTTTACAATCCAACTTCTTTGGATTAGAACACAAGAAACTTAATACAGTATATAAGTGTTTGTGAAATAAGTATCTCAGATATTTTATAAAACGTATGGTTTTATGTAAACAAAGTAAAATCATACGTTTTTCTATTAGAAAATAGCGATTGGGTAGAATCATATAAAATGGCTTCTAGTGTCAATTTGAATGACAAACTAACACCAGATATAAGCATTACTATCTCAATAAGTTGTGAAGTCATTTCTTAAAGAAATTGAACTTATGGCTTCAATATACAAATGTTTAAGAAGTTAGTATGAGAGAATCTATAAGACTAGACTATATACTTCTAGACAAGCATGCACGTTTAAAATTAAGAAGTTTAAATATAAAAATGCACTTTCATTTTTGAAATGAAAGTGCATTTTTATGTTGAGCGGAGACACTGATAGCATCAACGCCTTGTTTGTATATTTTATTGTCCAACGGACATGCCAGCGCCACCTTGTTGCATAGCTTGTTGTTGCTGCTGTTGTTGTTGCTGTTGCTTAATTTTTTCTGGATCTAGAATTGAATCTTCAATTGCTTTTTTAATATCTCTATCTTTATAGTCTACTTTATATTCATCTAATAATTCTTTATAAGCATCTGTTAAAAGTTTAGGATCTTTTTGTACTTTTTGTTGAATTAATTGTGATTTGAGTTTACCTTTTTCTTCATCAAAATCGTCTTCTTTATCTGCTTTGATAACATGATAACCGTAATCTGTTTTCACTACTTTAGAAACGTCGCCTTCTTTAAGTTTAAAGAGCGCTTTTTCAAATTTTTCTTCCATTTGTCCTTTGATTACATATCCTAAACTACCATCTTTTTTAGCAGAAGATTTGTCCATAGATTCTTTTTTAGCGATTTCTCCAAATTTATCAGGGTTTTCGGATACTTGTTTTTGAAGTTTTTCAGCTTTTGCTTTAGCATCTTTGTCTGATAACCCTTCTTTATCGTCTTTATTTTCTTTGACTTTAATTAAAATATGAGATCCTTTTTTAGTATCTTCTTTGATCTCTTTATCAGAAATATTCACTTTATCATTTAATAAAGCTTTTTGGTAAGCTTGTAATTTTTTTTGTTCTTTATAGTCACTTAGAGACATTTTTTGTTGTTTTAACATACTTTCAAATTGGTCTTTGCCACCATATTGTTTTTGTTCTTTTTCAACTTCTTTATCAATGTCTTTTGTATCGACTTTATCTTTATACTTATCTGCTAACAATTTATTAAGTAATATAGAAAAAGATGAATTAGCTATTTGTTCGTCACCCATCTTATTCATGACATCTTCAACTTTCACGTCACCAGCCTTTGATGAGATGATTGTATCTTCTTTTGAATCTGTAGCACTATTACCACAAGCACCTAATAATAACGCACTAGCTGTAACAGGAATTATAACTTTTTTGAATGTTTTCATTATTGGGAACTCCTTTTGTAAGAATAACAACGTAAATATAACATATAATATTGTTTTCACCAATTAGAAACCTAATATATGGGACTTTAGTTGTAACCAAATGAGGCTTTACATTATTTGTATAGAAGAAAAGGTTAAAAATACAAATATAAATGATTTAAATAGGACTATGCTTTATCTAAATTGAAATTGTTAAGAGTGAGTAATTGATACAAGTATCATATTTAATTTTAATATTTGGCGCTCATATCAAAACACGAGGTTGGGCGTTAGTGGTACGTACCTCAACCTCGTTTAAGACGATTATTATATTGCGGTGTAACTTTATTTAAGATGTTGATACCTGTTTGATGTTCTTCTACATAAGCCCCTTCATTTGAAAATAGTATGATTTTAAAATAAAGAAAATCCAAAACGGAATATCCTAAATTTAGGGCAATTAAAAACATCAAGTAGTGCCCATATTGTGGAATTAACATACTAAAATAAGCGCATAAAGTTGTAATAAATAAGGCAGGTGTGATGAGGCCAAAACAAAAATAATATTTGTTGACTGGTGTGTTTATATAAACATTATAAAAAGGTATAGATTTATGTTTCACTAATTTATATTTTTTAAAAGACTTGCGGTAGGGGTATAAAAATAATAAATGTATTATTTTGTGTAATGGGTATAAAAGTACAACTAACATTAAAAATATTAAAAAATGTTTATCAGTTAATTTTGTGTCTGAAAAGAAGTATAAAATCTCATACGCAATTAAAAACGTAATAATTGTAGTAACAAAACTAAGAAAAGCAATTCTAGGAATGCCAAAACGGGCATTGATATCTATTTGGCGTGTACATAAATACATTACGCAATCATACTCCTTTTTAAATAACTTGAATATACTTCAGTATTATCTAACGTAATAGTTTACGCGTCAAGGCTATTTTAAATCTATATTTAAAGGGCTAGTGACATTATAAAAATATCAATTTAGGTTATTAAATACAGAAAGACTTGTGCATATATATCGATTATTTTATATTTAGAAATATAAGTTCTACATTTTTATACATGGGTAGCAAAGTTAAAATTTAGAGTGCTAATTGGCGGTGCTAAGTTGTAAACGAGCCATGTCAACGATTAAATAAAAAAGCTACAAACCGATTGTTTAAATGGGTTGTAGCTCATATATTTAAGTTATGATTTATCTTTTTCAAAACCGTTTGTAATTTCTTCGCCACGGTTTTGTAAATTTTCAATATGAGATTGTAATTTTTCAATATTAGGATTAATATCAGACTTAAAGTCACCAATCATTGTTTTTACTTCATCGCCAATCGTACTGCCAAACTCTGTACTTTCTGATTTGACTTGAGCGATATAATTTACGATATCGTTAACGCTTTGTTTAATTGTATTGATTTCTCTATCGAATTCAGATTCGGCACCTGTAGGTTTTGGTCCTTGAGTTATAGAGTGGTTTGAATTTTTTTTCTCACGATTCATTAATGCAACACCGAGTCCTGTTGCAACACCAGCACCAAGTCCTAATAATAATTGAGCTGTTTTCATAAAAATTCTCCTTATTTCTAAAATTTCTTAGCCATTAATAATTTTATTATACCCTTTATGATTGCAGATAAGCATAATTAATTAAATTGTGCTGCTATTTCTTGAGCGATTTTGGCTTTTTGGTCATCGTCAATATTTTCTTCATGTGTTTCCCATTTATATCCAAAACCATCAATATCATTTTCATATCTTGGTAATAAATGGAAGTGTAAATGGAACACGGATTGATCAGCAAATTCACCATTATTTTGAATGATATTTAAACCGTCCGGATTAAATGCTTTTTTGATAGCATTTGCTACTTTTGGTAAAGCTGTACCGATATGTTGCATTGTTTCACTATCTGTTTCAAAGATATTAGCAGATATTTTTTTAGGAACGAGTAGCGTATGACCTTTTGTTACTTGAGAAAGGTCTAAAAATGCATATACAAACTCATCTTCGTATACTTTATAACTTGGGATTTCACCATCGATAATTTTGCTAAAAATTGTTTCAGACATAAATCTTCACTCCTTGTAAGATCGTTAATAACTATTATAGCATTACTATATTATTTCCGTCATTTTTCACAGTAACTTTATGAACAACGATTGATTTTTGATACAATAATATTTGTGGAGGTGCCTTATGACAGTAAAAGTAGAACATTTGACAGGCGGTTATGGGAAAAGGCCTGTGATTAAAGATATAAATTTTGAATTACGAAAAGGAGAAATTGTAGGACTCATAGGTTTAAATGGTGCTGGAAAAAGCACTACAATTAAACATATGCTAGGTCTGTTAACGCCGATGGAAGGGCAGTTGACCATTTCTGGTATTGATATAAAACAAGATGTAGAATCCTATCGAAGAAAACTTTCGTATATCCCTGAGTCGCCAGTGATTTACGATGAATTAACATTACAAGAACACATTAATATGACAGCAATGGCATACAATATTAATAAAGAAGAAGCTATGAAAAGAGCGCGCCCATTGTTAAAAATATTTAGATTAGAAAATGAATTAGATATATTTCCAAGTCATTTTTCTAAAGGGATGAAACAGAAAGTGATGATTATTTGCGCTTTTATTGTGGACCCAGATTTGTATATTATTGATGAACCATTTTTAGGTTTAGACCCTTTGGGGATCCAATCTATGCTTGATTTAATGGTGGAGAAAAAAGAAGAAGAAAGAACTGTGTTAATGAGTACACATATATTAGCAACTGCAGAAAAATATTGTGACAGATTTTTAATTATGGATAAAGGCCAAATCGTTGCATTTGGGGATATAGACGAATTAAGAGACCAAACTGGTTTAAGTGGGAAAACTTTAGATGAAATATATATACATGTTACTCAAGGCGGCCAGCATTCATGAAACAGGGAGCTAAACAATTATTTAACCTAAGAAAAAAAGAAATTGCAAAAGAAAAAAGCTATTATAATAAGTTTATATTTAACGGTCATTTTTCTGTTTTTCTTGTTATATTATTAGGTGCGTTTATTCTAGGTTATGGCGATTGGTTAAAGTCAATTCCCAAACGTATAAATTATGCTTTGATTGCAAGTATAATTGTAGCCATTACGTCTATATTTCCTATTAGAACCTTATTAAAAGATGCTGATAAACTATTCTTGTTACCATTTGAAAAGCATATGTCTGAATACATGAAAAGCAGTTTAATATATAGCTATTTTTCACGTTTGCCATTACAAGTATTGATAATTATTATATTTTTCCCTTTATTTTATGTACTTAATAATCAAACGTTTGGATTTTATATCACATTTGCAATCCTTGCAATCATTTTTCCATTTTTAGGTTTGTTATTAAAATGGCAGTGGTATAAATTCCGACTTGAACGTTGGTCCTTGTTTACTGTGCTGTTTATTATATTTACATCAGGGTTTTATATTACGCTAGATGCTAAAAATATATCGAGTATACTATCAATCATTATACTCATTGCACTTATATTATTCATAAAATATTTAAATAAAAGTAATTTATTCCCTTGGGAGCGTATGGTGGCCATTGAACAACAACACCATATGAACTATTATAAATTTGTTAATATGTTTACTGATGTGAAGCAAATCGAAGAAAGAGCAGTAAGAAGAAGTTATTTAGACCCATTTTTACGGACACCGAAAAATAATAAGTTTAATGACAATTCTATGTATTTGTATTTATTTACACGGAGCTTTGCGAGAGGAAAAGATGCATTTAACATCATCTTGCGCTTGGTTATTATTGCTTTAATACTAATGATCTGGTTGCACCAAGTGATTGTGGTATTAATCATTGGTAGTTTATTCATGTATATTATTCTATTACAAATGGCTCAATTTTATACACAACAAGCTTATGGTTTATGGCCACAAGTATGGCCAGTTTCAGATAAAATGGTAATTAAAGGGTACGAACAGTTTTTAATGAGATTAATGTGTTTCATTGGCTTCGTATTTATAATCATATTTGCTATTGCTTTTCCACAGTATGGTTATTTTGGAGCAATCTACTTTTTAGTAGGTTGGTTAACGATTAGAAACGTAATTAAAAAATTAAAATATCAAGAAACATTACTAAGAGATTAAAAAAACGCTACTCAGTATTTTAGATTAATTCTAAAAGATGAGTAGCGTTTTTATTTTAATTAATAATCATCAATTGGGAATAAATATCTTTCAAAGTAGCTTGAATGCTGGCCACTTGAACCAAAGAATTGGCTCAATGCGAGCTTATCAAAGTTATTTTGAAACGTAGTGGATGCTTTGAAATCTTCGTAATCAGTACGACTTTCGAAACCAAAATAGATTTTGTAAGTTAAACCTTGGGTAGGTTTTAAAAAACGATAACTTCTATAACCAGCAAATTGATGGAAATCAGTTGTTACAGATTCCAGCTTTTTTTCTAATTGATAAGCATGATCTTCAGATGTAGGTATAAATATGACTGAATAGAAGTAATTTTCATCTAAGTTCCCTTCGGATTTAATGATGTCATATTCTAACGGATGTTTTAAAACAGTTTCACTTTCAGTTTCTTCTATAATAACTGAAGAATCAGAAGCAGAAAATTGTAATAAATTATGATCAGGATTATTAAGTCTAATCTGATTTAAATAACCGAACGTACCATAAGATGCGTAGATTTTCATAAGTTTTCCCCCTTGAATTGTTTAAGAAACTTTAAATAACTATTATAATTTACTATATATACTTCTAATATTTCAAATAAATATAAAATAGACTTTAACAGTATTATAATTGATTTCTGTTAGAAAACAATAGTCAAATAATTAAGTGGGCAAAACAACACAGTTTGTCTTTTTTATGACATTTCAATACATTGAAATACGAGAGATAAGTCGATATGGTAATATTAATAAGAATGATTATAATGTAGGAGGATTACAAGGTGCATAATAAAAATAATACTATCCTAGATATGATTAAGGGAAAGGAAGTTAATCACACGCCAGTGTGGTTTATGCGTCAAGCTGGTAGATCTCAGCCTGAATATAGAAAATTAAAAGAAAAGTATTCTTTATTTGAGATTACCCATCAACCAGAGTTATGTGCGTATGTTACACATTTACCAGTAGATAATTATAATACAGACGCAGCTGTTTTATATAAAGATATCATGACACCACTGCAACCAATAGGTGTAGATGTAGAAATCAAATCGGGGATAGGTCCAGTGATTCATAACACAATTAAAAATGTACAAGACGTTGAAAAATTAGGAACAATAGATCCTAAACGTGATGTGCCCTATGTGTTAGACACAATCAAGTTGTTAACTGAAGAAAAATTGAACGTCCCTCTAATTGGTTTTACAGGAGCACCTTTTACATTAGCGAGCTATATGATTGAAGGAGGACCATCTAAGAATTATAATTTTACAAAGGCGATGATGTATAGTGATGAAGCTACTTGGTTTGCACTAATGGATCATTTGGTTGAAATGTCTATTACTTATACGACTGCACAAATTGAAGCGGGCGCTGAAATTATACAAGTTTTTGATTCTTGGGTTGGCGCATTAAATGTACAAGATTATAGATATTATATAAAACCTGCAATGGAAAAATTAATTAAGGGTATTAAAGCAATATACGATGTACCAGTTATTTTGTTTGGTGTAGGTGCAAGTCACCTAGTTAACGAATGGAATGAGCTACCTATAGATGTACTAGGTTTAGATTGGAGATTATCTATTAAAGAGGCTGAAGATTTAAATATAACTAAAACTTTACAAGGTAATTTAGATCCTTCCTTGCTATTAGCACCTTGGGATGTTATAGAAAAACGATTAAAACCAATATTAGATCAAGGTATGGACCATGGCAAGCATATTTTCAATTTAGGTCATGGTGTTTTCCCACAAGTAAAACCAGAAACACTAAAAAGAATCACTACATTTGTTCATGACTATACACAAAGATAGTAAGACATAAAGAATAGCGAACAAGATTTACAATTAATTATGTCATCTACATCTAAAAATTATTATACAAAAGGATGATTTTAAATTGACAAAAACAGTAGGCCTATTAGTAATGGCTTATGGCACACCATATAAAGAAAGTGACATTGAAGCTTATTATACTGATATTAGACATGGTAAAAAGCCGACAGAAGCGGAATTACAAGATTTAAAAGATAGATATAAATTTATTGGTGGTTTATCACCACTTGCAGGTACTACCAATCGACAAGCTGAAGCTTTATGTGAGACGCTTAATCATAGTTATACTGATGTTGAATTTAAGTTATATATTGGTCTGAAACATATCCATCCATTTATCGAAGACGCTGTTAAAGCTATGAACGAAGATGGTATTGAAGAAGCGGTTACTGTAGTATTAGCCCCACACTATTCAAGTTTCTCAGTCGGATCTTATAACAAGCGTGCTAAAGAAGAAGCTGATCAATATGGCATCGCATTAACACATGTTGAACACTATTATCAACAGCCCAAATTTATCCAATATTGGACAGAAAAAATAAATGAAACATTAGCACAAATACCAGAAAATGAACATGCTGAAACAGTATTAGTTGTTTCAGCGCATAGTTTACCTAAAGGCCTGATTGAGCAAAATAATGACCCTTACCCTAATGAATTACACGATACTGCTGAATTATTAAAAGCTAAATCTAACATCATCCATGTTGCAGAAGGTTGGCAGTCGGAAGGTAACACCGGCACGCCTTGGTTAGGACCTGATGTTCAAGATTTAACACGAGCTTTATATGAAGATTATAATTATAAAAATTTCATTTATACGCCAGTAGGTTTTGTGTGTGAACATTTGGAAGTGCTTTATGATAACGATTATGAATGTAAAATCGTTTGTGATGAATTAGGTGTCAATTACTTCCGTCCAAAAATGCCTAATACAGATCCATTATTTATTGGCGCAATCGTTGATGAAATCAAAAATGTTTATTAAAGGAAGTGTGATTGATATTGACTAAGCGTATCGCAATCGTTGGAGCAGGGATAACAGGATTATCTAGTGCCTATTTTATTAAAAAAGCACGTCCAGATATAGAGGTTACTATATATGAAGCATCTAATAGAGTTGGTGGAAAAATTCAAACATATAGAACAGAAGGCTATACAATTGAATTAGGTCCAGAATCTTATTTGGGTCGTAAACAAATTATGACTGATATTGCTAAAGATATTGGTCTAGAAGAACAACTTGTTACAAATAAAACAGGCCAATCTTATATATATGCTAAAAATAAACTCTATCCCATCCCTGGTGGTTCAATCCTAGGCGTACCAACTGACATTAAACCATTTTTAAAAACAAAATTAATCTCGCCTTTAGGTAAAGTTAGAGCAAGTTTTGATTTATTTAAAAAACCTCTGCAAATAGATGGGGACATTTCAGTCGGCTCATTTTTTAGAGCACGTTTAGGTGATGAAATTTTAGAAAATTTAATAGAACCATTAATGGGTGGCATTTATGGTACCAATATCGATGATTTAAGCTTGATGACTACATTCCCTGAATTTAAAGAAAGAGAAGAACAATTTGGCAGTCTGATAAAGGGAATGAGATATGAAAAAGAACAACGAAAAAAACAACGTCAGTTATATCCAGGCGCACCTAAAGGCCAATTCAAACAATTTCGACATGGTTTAAGTTCATTTATAGAACATTTAAGAGATTATATTATCGAGCAAGGTGTGACGATTAAATATAATACTTCTGTTCAAGATATTGCAATCGAACAAAAGAAATATGTAATAAAAACTGAAAATGAAGCACATAGTTATGATAGTGTTCTTGTTACAACACCACATCAAAAATTCTTGGAATGGTTTGGAAATGACCCTGCGTTTGATTATTTTAAAAAAATGGATTCTACTACGGTGGCTACAGTTGTGTTTGCGTTTGATGAATCGAACATTATTAATAATTATGATGGTACAGGTTTCGTAATCGCACGTACAAGCGATACTAAGATTACCGCATGTACTTGGACAAGTAAGAAATGGCCATTTACTACACCAAAAGGTAAAGTATTGATTAGAGCATATGTAGGTAAGCCTGGTGATACAGTCGTTGATGATCATACAGATGAAGAAATCGTTAATATTGTCAAAAAAGATTTAAGTCAAATGATGACTTTTAAAGGCTCACCCGATTTTAGCATTGTTAATCGCTTGCCAAAAAGCATGCCCCAATTTCATATAGGGCATATTGAACAAATTAAATCAATACAATCACATATTATAAATAATTATCCGAGACTACGTATTACCGGTGCGTCATTTGAAGCCGTTGGTTTACCAGATTGTATTCAACAAGGTAAAGATGCAGTCAAAGAAATATTAAATGAAATTTAATTAAGTATTAAAATAGCCATTTCTACAGATAGGCGAATCTTCTAGTAGAAATGGCCTTTTTCTATAAATATGACAATGCAATCCTGTTTCAATTTATGAGATACTTAATTTTTAACGTTGACATAGTGTTATAGGTTTTAATACTGATATGTCGTAATTTTAGAAAAATGGGGGAGTCATTTATGACAGATATAATTATTGTACATTCAAAATTTGGTGATTCAACTAACCATTGGTATAAATGGTTAGCAAACAATTTAATATTAGAAGGTTATGATGTGACGCTTTTTAATGTACCTCAAGAAAAAAATGGGGATATAAGTAAATGGGTAAGTGAAATGAAAAAACAGATATATATTGATAAAAAGGATACTTATTTTGTGACACATGGGTTTGGAACAATTGCTTCACTCGAATTTATAGAAAGTTTAGAAATTAAAAAAATAGAAGGTTTATTTAGTATTTCTGGGTTTAAAGAAGATGCCCAAGAGATCGATGTCCCATTACAAATGCAGCATGAGACAATTAATTACGATAAAATTAAGGGAAAAGTAAATGCATTCTATGGCTTGTGTGCAAAAGACGATCAGCATGTTTCTTATAAAGAAACCAAACGTTTAATGGATGCATTAGACGGTAAATGTAAGATTACTGATTTTGGAGGTCATTTCCTAGAAGATGATGGTTTCACAACATTTACAATTTTACAAAGTAAAATGATGGGTATTATGAGTAAATAATCAAGCTTATCATATAAGCATTTATATGTTTAAGATAGGGGAGAGCGAGACATCAATAGTGTCTCGCTCTTAGGATTAAAGTTTCATATTAAGATAAAATTAATATATGTTTTTAACTTTTTTCTCAATAATTATGCAATTAAATAAAAGTTAAATGGCTCAATTATTGAGTATAGAAACAGAAGGTAACATCATTTAAAAAAGAAAAATGTATCATTAAGAAACTAAACTTAAAATATTATATTTATATGCCATTTTTACACAAAATACTTTATAGAAAGCATTGACGAAAATACTAAAACTTAATATACTATATAAGTATTCAGAAATGAGCAATGCACAAACGCCCATTATGGCATATAATTTTAAAAATATAATTAAAACAATGTAAATTAATTTTAAAAACATGTTGACTTTGTTAATAGTATTATGTTATATTAAATAGGTAGGCGTCATTAATAATATTAACGCGGGATGGAGCAGTTCGGTAGCTCGTCGGGCTCATAACCCGAAGGTCGGTGGTTCGAATCCGCCTCCCGCAATTACATACTTTGGTCTCGTAGTGTAGCGGTTAACACGCCTGCCTGTCACGCAGGAGATCGCGGGTTCGATTCCCGTCGAGACCGCCATTATTTCGCATTAAGGTTCAGTAGCTCAGTTGGTAGAGCAATGGATTGAAGCTCCATGTGTCGGCAGTTCGACTCTGTCCTGAACCATTTTATTTCTTTGGCGGTTGTGGCGAAGTGGTTAACGCATCGGATTGTGGTTCCGACATTCGTGGGTTCGATTCCCATCAACCGCCCCATAATCGTTAATAAGCGGGTGTAGTTTAATGGCAAAACCTCAGCCTTCCAAGCTGATGTTGTGGGTTCGATTCCCATCACCCGCTCCATTTAAATTGATCCACAGTAGCTCAGTGGTAGAGCTATCGGCTGTTAACCGATCGGTCGTAGGTTCGAGTCCTACCTGTGGAGCCATGGCCCCGTGGTCAAGCGGTTAAGACACCGCCCTTTCACGGCGGTAACACGGGTTCGAGTCCCGTCGGGGTCATACAAACAGAAGTGAAATATCGCTTCTGTTTTTTTAATTTCATATTGGAGAGTTGTCCGAGTTGGCCGAAGGAGCACGCCTGGAAAGTGTGTAGGCGCCACAAGCGTCTCGAGGGTTCGAATCCCTCACTCTCCGTTAATGACATAATTTGAGCTTTCCTGAGACACCGAAATCCTTGATACAATAGGATTTCGGTGTCTTTATTTTGTATCACTTAATATAATAAATACTACGCTCATTTCAAGATCAAAATTTTGAAATGAAATCTCTATATCACATGCGGCGCAAGGCTTTTAGTGCTTTAATTTCTGCTTGTTTTTAACTGTCTTTTAATAAATGACGAGATGTCGATAGGGGAGTAGTTATATCTGCATGCCCTAAACGTTTTGAAATATAATATATTGATATACCTTCATAAATTTACATGAACAGTGTGTATGATGTATGAAGTGCAATAGGGTAATGACCTAGCTTATTATTCAAATAAAAGCACTGTATTACGTTAAAAACTGCATTGTTTGTAATTAAGAATACGGTAGTCCTGTATATATATCCATCTAAATTAAATGGTCTGGTTTAATTATGGATATGAGTGCTGACAAGTTGGCTTTACAATCAACAGAAACAATTGATGTTATCAATTTAAAAGTTAGAAAAGAACTTATTGGCCCTTTAAGAAAAAAAGAAGGAATTTATCCTGCTTACCATATGGATAAATCTAATTGGATAACAATTAACTTAAAAGAGACGAATACGATGAATCAAATTAAAGATTTAATAGCAGAAAGTTATGAATTAACGACATGATTTTTGGTTTTTAGAAAAGTATTTTTATTTAGTATTCTAAACTAATTGAATAAAGAGAGTGTTATGATTTGTTTTTATTTATTAGCGCATGAATCAAATATTATTTTTCGTCAATTTTATTTGCAATCTATTCTAATTTGTCTCTAACTTTTTTAAGGTATGGCTCTCTGAAAATGTGAAATGAAACGGCGTATCTTTATTTGTTTTTGCGAATACTGTTATTAAGCCGTAGTAAAGACCTTTTTCAATTTCATAATTTAAAAATTTCATTTGTACATACCCCTTTATTAATTTTTAGGTGTTGAATAAAGGTTAAGTAATCACTTATTCAACAAACATAGAGTACAGGGTTTGGCCCACATACTATACTGTAATAGAATCAAATATAAACTCATTTCAAAAAGTGATATATTTAATATTCAATTTCTCGTAAAAAATGAAACATCTTAACTTTAAATAAGCATAACATCAAAAACTGCGGTGCACAACTTAAATTAGCGCAAATGGTTTTTAAAAATAAATAATAGGGGTTACTATTTTGAAAATGATATAGAAAAAAACTACTAATATCAAAAAATTAATGATGTTAGCAGTTTTTCCTACTTATTATACAATTTTCAATTTATAAATAGTTGAATTAATCATCTTGTTCATTATTTAACACTTTGCCATTTTTAGCATCTACAGTGATTTCATGTTTCGTATTATCTTTTTGTAGATCCATATCATAGACTAATTTACCTTCATCTTTAGCCAATGACCATTCTTTGATATCGCCGTCAAATTCTTTTTGTCCATTTTTAATGGCTTTTTTATAGTCAATGGCGTCATCATATTTGAAAGATTCGTTTTGATCAATTGAATCTTCATTTTCAGTTTCTTTGTTAATTACTTTCTTATCTTGATCTGCGATGATAACTTCGGATTCTTTACCTTCAGTTTGCTGCTCAATTTTATATGACCAATCACCGTTACTCTTTTCATATGAAATACCTTTTAAGTCTTGTCCATCATAGACTTCTTGGGCTTTCTTAACAGCGTCTTCTGGACTTGTTTTAATTTTATCTAACGCAATGACTTGCTCTGTACTTTCTTTACTTTGCTTATCATTTGAAGTTTCAGATTTTGAGCCGTTATCTTCTGAATTACTTGAGTCATTCCCGCATGAAGCCAGTAAAAGGCCAGATAAAGCCATAGTACCTATCACTTTTAATTTCATAAACCTCACTCCTAATATGTTTTACATTATAGAGTACCCATAGCTATATTAATTTAAACTATAAATAGGGAGTAATATAATTTGTTGCAAGTTGTTGCGAGTCTATATTTAACTTTTATAACTATTAACATTTTTTATGGGTTAAAACAAATTTTGAATCATATAAAGGTTTATGCTTGGTCACTGTTAAATCAGATTAAAAACGTTATAATAGTTAATGAGATGGAGGAATGACAAAGTGGAATTTTGGTTGAAAACACAAGCAAAACAAAATGGAGATAAAGTATTTATAGATGACGGAACAGTTCAAGTTACTTTTGCCTCCATGTATAAATATGCTTCACGATTGGCACAGCAGTTGAAAAAATTAGATAGAAGACGTATAGGTTTATACATTGAAAACAATATTGAATCAATTACATTGATAAATGCAATGTGGTTAGCAGGAATTGAAATTGCAATGTTAAACACACGTTTAACTAAAGATGAGATGCAAAACCAATTGTCGTCTATCGAAGTAGATACGGTCGTTGCTACCAGCCAAATCAATTTAAAAGCTATATCCGTAATTAAAATATCAACATTGCAACAAGGATGCAATGATATGACATATGAAAGCTTATTTGACATGAACCAAATCGCTTCGATTATGTTTACTTCTGGGACTACTGGTCCACAAAAAGCAGTCCCTCAAACATTTGATAACCATTACGCAAGTGCAATAGGCTGCAAAGAGAGTCTTGGTTTTGACCAAGAAACGAAATGGTTATCTGTTTTGCCGATTTATCATATTTCAGGATTAAGTGTTATTTTAAGAGCATTAATTGAAGGATTTACTGTTCGTATAGATACGAAATTTAATGCCCATACAATGTTAAATATTATACAAACAGAACTGCCAACGCATGTTTCATTAGTACCACAGACGCTTAAATGGTTGATGGATGAAGGGTTAAACCAACCTTACCATATTGAAAAAATATTGCTAGGCGGGGCAAAACTATCAAGTTCATTAATTGAAACAGCATTAGCTTCAAAACTACCTATTTATAATTCTTTTGGTATGACTGAAACATGTTCTCAATTTTTAACAGCATCACCTGAAATGTTATCCAAACGCTATGATACTGTAGGGAAGCCAAGTGCGAATGTAGCTGTCAAAATAAAAGACCCTAACGCTGAACGACATGGAGAATTATTAATTAGAGGCGCTAATGTAATGGATGGTTATTTATACCCTGAAAATTTATTAGACACATTTGAGAATGGTTATTTTAAAACAGGAGACATTGCTGAAATTGATAAAGATGGCTATGTTATGATTTATGATAGACGTAAAGATTTAATCATTAGCGGTGGTGAGAATATATATCCGTATCAATTAGAATCTGTGGCCAAAGATCATGAAGCAATTTTAGATGCAATGTGTATTGGTGTTGAAGATAATACATGGGGAGAAGTCCCTTATTTATACTATGTTTCTAACACTTCATTATCGTATGAAACGTTAATGAATCATTTCAAAGCACATGTAGCTAAATATAAGATTCCTAAATACTTTGAACAAGTAACTGAATTACCATATACTTCTACAGGGAAACTTCAAAGAAAACATATAGAAAAATAGGTGTGAATAATATATGAAAATATGCGAAATGAACCTTTATATTTGTAATAATCATTTCAAGCATTTAATTGTTACACCAAAGGTAAAATTGGAAAAACGTAAAGCGCTTATTATTGAATTTATAACAGATAGACAGGTGCGTTATTTTGGAGAATGCAATGCTTTTGAAACGGATTGGTATGATGATGAAACGATTGAAATTGCGCGTGAACAAGCAATTAAATGGTTTGAGTCTTTTAAAAATTATGAGTTCTATCATTTCGAAGAGATACAACATGCATTACAAAACCTAGAACAATTTCCAGCGACACGTAGTATGATTGTTATGGCATGTTACCAAGCATTTTATAAATTAGAAGCGTTTCACGTTTCTTATGGTGCAACTGTGAGTGGTGTAACTGATGAAAATGTTAGGAATTTAATTAACACGAAACCACAGCGAGTTAAAGTAAAATGGTCTGAAACTATTTTAAAAGATGTGAAACAGTTGCAACAGTTACCCTTTAAAACTGAAATTGTGGTAGATGCAAATGAATCAATTCAAGAGGATGAAGCTAAGAAATTAAAACTGCTTTCGGAAAATGACATCCTTTATATTGAAGAACCATTTAAAAATATTGAAAAAATAAAAAATTTTAAGTATGACGAAATACCGCCAATCGCTATTGATGAAAAAGCAACCTCTTTAGAAAAGATTTTGAACTATGTTAAAAATAATGACGTGGACGTTGTGGTATTAAAGCCATTTAGACTTGGTGGTATTGATAAAGTAATTCAAATTATTGATATATTAAGCGATAGAAATGTGAAATTTGTTATTGGTGGTATGTATGAGTATGGACTGAGTCGTTATTTTACTGCGTTGTTAGCTCAATATGCAACGTACCCGAGCGATATTACACCTCAAGGTTTTTATTTTGAAAATGATATTGTAGCGTGTTCAGGCATATTAAAAAGAGGTTCAATTTATTTTGAACCTCCTCATGTTAATAAGCTTGAATTAGATCAAATTGATTAATGTTTATGGGTTTTATCTTTTTTTAAAGGTACTGGATCAAACCCACCTTTATGGAGTGGATGGCATTTGGAAATACGTTTTATACCAAGCCAAGTGCCTTTAATTGGTCCATATACTTGTATTGCTTCTCTAGTATACTCTGAACACGTAGGATAGAAGCGACATGTAGCCGGAGTCATAGGTGAAATCAAGTGTTGATATATATGGATGAGTCCTAGAAACAGTTTTTTCATAAAATCTTTGCCTCCAACAATTTACATAGCATGGATAGTTTAACATATTTAAAGGGAGGTTGATGTGCGTGAAGTTTAAAGATAGAGAAAATGACGACGTTTTTTTATCATTTAAAGATGATAATGCTGTCCCAAACGGTGATCACGTTCTGGTCATCCCGGTTTATCACAATCAATTGCTTTTTACCAAACATAAAATAAGAGGGGTTGAATTTCCTGGAGGCAAAAGAGAAAAAGGGGAATCTAGCGAAGCAGCTTGTGAAAGAGAACTGTTTGAAGAGACAGGAGCGCTTATAAAAACTAAAGAGAAACATTATATTGCTCAATATCGTGTTGCAAGACAAAATGGTAAACCATTTACTAAAGATGTATTCATGGTTGACGTAGACAAATTACCGATACAAGAAGATTATTTAGAAACTGAAGGTCCACGCCTTTTTGATAGACTTTCAGATATTCCTGAACTAGACAAAAGTTATTTATTGAAAGATGCTGCTATCTTACAATGTTTAGAGAGAGTGATTGAACTTGGATTTTATCAATAAAAAAAGAATGCCAGTAGAGGTTCCTGAACATGTATTTGAAGAAGTTACTTACAAAGTAGATGGGATAAATGTAAGAGGCTTATTGATGACACCTCAAAAAAGTGTTGAAAGAATCGTTATTTATTTGCGTGGTGGCAAAGGCCAAGTTGGGAAAGTGAGAGCAGCTCGTTTAATGCAGTTTTCAGACCCAAACACGCTTGTATTCGGACCTTATTACAGAGGTAATAATGGAAGTGAAGGTAAAGATGAATTTTATGGGAGAGACCTAAATGACGTGGCAGTTGCAATTCGTATATTAAATATGATGTATCCTAAGGCGTATATTCATATGGTCGGTTTTTCTAGAGGGGGATTACAAGGATTGCTCACATACCAAGATTTACCTGTGTCGAGTTATATTATTTGGGGCGGCGTTTCCGATATTAAGCTAATGTATGAAGAACGTGTCGATTTACGAGGGATGTTAAAAAGAATGATAGGTCACCCTAGAAAAAATGAAATGGCATACAAAGAAAGAGATGCGGTTGTAACTATTCATGCGGATAGTCCGCCTATACTGATTGTGCATGGTGGAAAAGATGTTCAAGTTGGTATCCATCAAGCTTATTATTTAGAAAAACAATTAAAGCGTATTGGTACTTTTTTTAAGACATTTTATCAAATGGATGAGGGACACGTACCTAGACCATACGCAATGAAAGAAGCATTATCCACGGTTAAGCAATGGATGACTGATATTGAACGGCAAAACTTAAAAGCAGAATATAATAAATAAAAAGAGGCCGGGACATAAAGTTCTTGGACAAGTGAGAAAAGGCCATTTCTATTGAAATAATATAGAAATGGCCTTTTTCATTATTGTTTTGATTATAGTTAGCTCGTTGAGCTACTACTTTTCTTATATTAAGTGCCATTAATACAAAGCCCAGTTCGCTTTTGACTTTATTTGTGCCTCTAACCGACATTCGAGTGAAACCCAAAATAGCCTTCATAAACCCAAAAACAGGTTCTACATTCCATTTTTCTTTGATTGTAGATTTCTTTTGTTTCTGGTTTCGAAAGCTTTTGATTGATCTGGGCTTTGAAATATTCCCAGTTATAATTTCTCATTATTTTTTATTCGATTGTGAATTTGATTTCATACAATCGTTCTTCAGTGGACATTCTGAACAATCATCGCATTCATATAATTTAAAATCTCTCCTAAACCCATATTTATCATGGCGATAGGCATATCTTTTAAAACCAAGTCTTTTATGATTCGGGCAAATAAATTCATCATTGATTTCATCATATTCCCAATTGTGAGTATTAAAAATGTCACTTTTATATTTGTTAGTTTTATCTTTAATAAACATGCCATAAGTTATGAGCGGTGTTCGATTAAATTCATCTATAATTGCCATATAATTAGGTTCACTACCATAACCAGCATCAGCTACAATATATTCAGGTAAATGACCGTAGGTCTCTTTAATTAAAGTTAAAAAAGGAATCATTGTGCTTGTGTCTGTCGGATTTTGATACACATCATATGATAAAACAAATTGAGAATTTGTCGCTATTTGTAAATGATATCCTGGCTTAAGTTGTCCATTTTTTCATATGGTTTTCTTTCATTCTCATGAAAGTCGCATCATGGTCTGTCTTAGAATAACTATTTCTATCTTGGAGTATGGCTTTTTGTGTTTTATATTTATACTTTCGTTCTGAATAAGCAGCGAATTTCTTTTTATATCTTTTGATTTCAGTTCGCTTTTGACGTGTTTGCTTTCTTAACCGAGTAGATTTTTCATGTTCAATGTAATGATTTAAATCTTCGATTTCTTTATCCAAATGAGTACCAATTAAATCTATTTATTTTTGTGTTAATTCATGATCATTATCTTCTTTAATCTTAGGTATGATTTTGTCTTTCACTAATTCATGATATAGGGCTTTAGAATCTTCATTCATTTTTGATTCATAGTTTTGAATACTCTTTTTCCAAACAAATGTATATCTATTGGCATTAGCTTCCAGTTTTGTACCATCAATAAAAATAGTTTTATCATCTATAAGATTTTGTTTCAGACATTGGCTGTGAAATTGAATAAATAAAGGTTCTAATAAGGCGTCTACTTTAGGGTTTACTCTAAAACGATTAATTGCTTTATAAGAAGGTGTTTGATTTTGTGACAGCCACATCATTCGGATACGATCATTAAGCAGTTTTTCTATTTTACGACCAGAAAATACGGATTGTGTGTAGGCATATAGAATAATTTTCAACATCATTTTGGGATGATATGATGTAGCACCACGATGATGTTTGAATTCATCGAATTCATTTTCAGGTATTGTTTCAACGATTTCATTAACATGTCGTGACATATCATTTGTGGGGATAAGAACTGAAGTTTCCATTGGTAGTGTGTTGAGCCATGTTATAATCTTTATACATAAGGCACCTCGTTAATTTAGTTTAGTTGTGTTTATTAAATTATACGTAAGGGCCTTATTTTTTTAAAGTATTTTAATGTAAAATTACATATAAATGTGAGGTATTTTGGCGAGACTCTTGAGGGAATAGGACAAGCTGAAGACTACAGGCTGAAGCTGTCCCCTAAGAAAGCGAGCCAACAATACGAAGTATTGAATCAAAAGAAGCACTCAGATGAATTGAATTAAATCATCTGAGTACTATTTTTCTGGGATTTATGTCCCAGGGACTTTTAAATATGACACGATAGCGAGAAGCATACTGATATAACGTTTATTTAAATCCGCCATTTTCAGCTAAATCTGAAACTTCATCGCCGAATTTTTCAAAGTTATGTTTAAATCTATCAATTAAATCTTGTGCTTGTTCTCTATAAGCTTCTGGCTTACTCCATGCATTAATAGGATTAAGTAGCGTTTGTGGCACATCTTTAATTTCAACTGGTATATTTAAGCCAAACATATCATCTTTGATGTATTCCGAGTCTCTCAATTGGCCAGTGATAGCTTGTTCAACCATTTGTCTTGTGTAATTTAAACTAATACGACGTCCTGTCCCGTATTTACCACCAGTCCAACCAGTGTTGACCAAGTAAACGTCCACATCGTGTTTATCTATCAGATTACCAAGTAAATCAGCATATACTTTTGCGTGTAATGGTAAGAAAGGTGAACCAAAACAAGTTGAGAATGATGGTTCAGGTTCTGTTACACCGCGTTCAGTCCCTGCTAATTTAGCTGTAAAACCGCTTAAAAAATGATACATTGCTTGATCTTTATTTAATTTAGAAATAGGTGGTAAAACACCAAAAGCATCAGCAGTTAAGAAAATAATGGTATTAGGATGCGCTGCTTTAGAAGGTGTAACAATATTTTCTATGTGATTGATTGGATAAGCGGCTCTGGTATTTTCTGTGTAGTAGTTATCATCAAAGTCGATATCACCGTCTTCGTCTACAACCACATTTTCTAAAATAGTCCCGTATTTAATTGCGTCATAAATTTGTGGTTCTTTTTTATAAGAAAGATTAATAGCTTTGGCGTAACAACCACCTTCGATATTGAATATGCCATTTTCATTCCAACCATGTTCATCATCACCGATTAACTTTCGGTTGGCATCTGCAGAAAGTGTTGTTTTACCTGTACCTGATAAGCCGAAAAATAGCGCCACATCACCTTTTTCACCGACATTAGCTGAGCAGTGCATACTCATGATATCATCTTTTGGCAATAAGTAGTTCATAACTGAGAAAATACCCTTTTTCATTTCACCAGCATATTCAGTACCACCAATTAAAATAAGTTTGTGCTTAAAAGAAGTAATAATAAATGTTTCGGAATTTGTACCGTCTTGAGTTGGGTCTGCTTTGAAATGGGGCGCTGAAACAATAGTGAAATCTGATTTGATTTCTTCTGCTTCTTCTTTTGAATCTGGACGAATAAACATATTTTGTGCGAATAAGTTATGCCAAGCGAGTTCATTAACTACTGTTAGTTTGAGTTGTGAATCTTCATCACTACCTGCATAACCATTGAAAACGTACAATTCATCTCTTTCATTTAAGTAATTTAATACTTTTTCATATAAGTTTAAAAATGTCTCTTCGTCAATTGGTTGATTGATATTGCCCCAATCGATATCATCTCTGTAGGATGGTTCATTAACAATGAATTTATCTTTTGGTGAACGTCCAGTGTATTTGCCTGTTTTAGCGTTAATTGCACCTAGTTCAGTTAGTTCGCCTTCATTATTATCAAGAATTTTTTTATACAACTGTGTTGTAGATAGTTGAAATAATGAAGATTGCTTGTCCAAAATACTTTGGATTTTATTTGTGTAAGTGTATGTATCTACTGCCATACTAAATCCCTCCAACGCTATATTAAATGTAAGCCTTTACAATTAAAGAGTATAACACATATGATTTAATAGTCCACACCATTTTAAAAGGAATTTTAATTAATCCTAAATTGACAATGTTACTTAGTTTAGGTACTATAGTGATTAACGGATTCTCTTATCCTGAGTGGCGGAGGGACATGGACCCAATGAAGCCCAGCAACCTCTTCTTATAATGAAGAAAGGTGCCAAACCGTTTGCAGACAAATAGCGTCTGAACGATAAGAGCGAATGGACGTATAAAGGCCTTCTCTCTATTCATAATAGTGACGAAGGCTTTTTTTAATGAGCTCAATAAAAGAGAATTTTCGTAATTTAAAACTAAAGGAGCAAGTTAATTATGACTTATAATAGAAGGTTATTTACTTCAGAATCAGTTACAGAAGGGCACCCAGATAAGATTGCGGATCAAGTATCGGATGCAATTTTAGATGAAATTTTAAAAGATGATCCAAATGCAAGGGTCGCTTGTGAAACAACAGTAACAACAGGTATGGCATTAATTTCCGGGGAGATTTCAACGGCGACATATGTAGATATCCCTAAAGTGGTAAGAGAAACAATTAAAAATATTGGTTATACACGTGCGAAATTCGGTTATGATAGCCAAACAATGGCTATATTAACAGCTATTGACGAACAGTCACCTGATATTGCTCAAGGCGTGGATAATGCCTTAGAGTACCGAGATCATCTTACAGAAGAAGAGATTGAGGCCACAGGTGCAGGAGATCAAGGCTTAATGTTTGGTTACGCAACAAATGAAACTGATACTTATATGCCATTACCTATCTTTTTATCACATCAACTTGCTAAGCGATTATCAGATGTACGTAAAGATGAAATTTTAAAATATTTACGCCCTGATGGTAAAGTCCAAGTTACAGTTGAATATGACGAGCAAGACAAACCGCAACGTATAGATACGATCGTAGTTTCAGCACAACATGCTGAAAATATTACTTTGGAACAAATTCAGACTGATATCAAAGAACATGTTATTTATCCTACTGTCCCTGAAGGTTTAATTGATGAGCATACAAGATTTTATATCAATCCTACAGGGCGATTTGTAATTGGTGGACCACAGGGCGACGTAGGACTTACAGGCAGAAAAATTATCGTAGACACATATGGCGGTTACGCACGTCATGGTGGTGGTTGCTTTAGTGGGAAGGACCCTACAAAAGTAGATCGTTCAGCAACTTATGCTGCACGTTATGTAGCTAAAAATATAGTTGCAGCAGAACTTGCAGAAAAATGTGAAGTTCAACTTGCATATGCAATTGGTGTTGCAGAACCGGTTTCTATTGCGATTGATACTTTTGGAACAGGTAAAGTAAGTGAAGCAGAATTAGTGGAAGCGGTCAGAGCACACTTTGATTTAAGACCAGCGGGTATAATTAAAATGTTAGATTTAAAACATCCAATTTATAAACAAACTGCTGCCTATGGTCATTTTGGGCGTACAGATATACTTCTACCGTGGGAAAAACTAGATAAAGTTAATTTATTAAAAGATAGTGTGCAAGTATAGGTGAAAAGAACCTTGTTTTTTTAAGTTTACTATCGAATGATGAGCTCATATCTATTATAATTAAGTTACTGAACATATAAAGGAGCGTTGTTGTTATGAATTCATTTGGACCGATAGAAATTGGTTTAATCGTGGCAATTATCGTAGCAGTTATTTGTTTAATCCTATTTTTAGTAGCCTTGAAAAGTAAGAAAAAAGCACAGCAAACAATCGAGGAACAATATAAATCTAGAGAACAAAAACTTAGCGATGAACATGGCGAGGAGCTAGAAAAAGAAAGAATTGAGAATAAAAAGCAAGTAACTAAGCAAAAAGAAGAATATGAAGCCACAGTTAATTCTAAAAATCAAGAAATAGATGCTTTAAAATTATTCTCTAAAAATGAAAGTGAATATGTGACGGACATGCGATTAATTGGTATCCGTGAACGTTTAGTAAATGAAAAACGGATCCGTCCAGAAGACATGCATATAATGGCTAATATTTTCTTGCCAAAGAATAATTTTAGTGACGTTCGCCGTATTAGCCATTTAGTACTTACACGAACTGGTTTGTACATTATTGATTCACAATTATTAAAAGGTCATGTATTTAATGGAATTAATGCTACACAATTTAAAGAACAACCGATGATGGAACAAGTATTTGAAACGTTAGATCTTGACAAACAAACGCCGCAAACATTAGCGATGGATCAAAATGAGGATAAAGATACGTTATCATTTGTTAATTACACGAATTATTTAAATGAAGTTGAAAAACTTGCTGGTGATTTACAAACTGAATTGAATTTGAAATTCACTCCAACTTCAATCCTTTATTTTAATCCAAAGGAAGAAGGCGCAGTGACAATTTCAAATTACGCACAAAGTACAAATTCGAAAGTTCTAGTAGGACCAGAACAACTTGATGAGTACTTTAACAAGTTTGTTTTCCACGGCAGAATTCAATATAATGTTGAAGACTTGCAACGTGTTATGGAAGAAATAGAAATGTTTAATTAATAAAGTTATATAAATAAGCATCTGAATTTGAGTTTGAGTTATAAATAGCCATATTCAAAATAGAATGCATCTTCATTTTTGAATGGAGATGCATTTTTACATTTAACGCTACCTGATAACCTATGAGTATACCTCGAACTTTTTTGTTATTAATAAAAATTATAAATTACATTAATATATAGTTGCCGTTACAAATATTTATAAATTACATTTAAAAATATAGGCATTTTAATTTATTAGTTTGCCGATTTTGATTATTATAAAAGTTAGCTTAATAGAAGAGGGGTTTTTAAATTTGGAACATGTAACTTTTTATAATGGCAATGAAATGCCAATTATTGGTTTAGGTACATTTCGTGTAGAAAACAACGACGAGTGTAAAGCAGCAGTTAAACATGCTATTGAAAGTGGTTATAGACATATAGACACAGCTATGGTTTATGAGAACGAAGAAATGGTTGGCCAAGGTATAGCTGAGGGATTGGCTTCAACAGGATTGAATCGAAGTGACTTGTTTATCACATCTAAACTATGGCTTGCGGATTATGGTCGCGTTAACGTAGCAGATGCTTATGAGACTAGTTTAAATAAATTAGGGCTAGATTATTTAGATTTATATTTAATGCATTGGCCTGGTCTTGATGAAGCGTTAATGATTGATACATGGCAGGGTATGGAAGATTTATATAAAAACGATAAAGTTAAAAATATTGGTGTAAGTAATTTTAATACTGAACATCTTGAAGCGTTATTAGCACAAGTTTCGATTAAACCAGTCATCAATCAAATTGAATTCCATCCATACTTAACTCAGTCCCAATTGAGAAGATATTTGGAAGTGCAAAATATACAGGCTGAATCATGGTCTCCCTTAATGAACGCCCAAATTTTAGAAGACGCTACCGTTAAAGCAGTAGCTTCAGAAATTGGTAAAACGCCTGCGCAAGTCATTATAAGATGGAATGTTGAACACGGCGTAGTTGTAATTCCTAAATCTGTAACGCCATCAAGGATAGAAGAAAACTTAAACGTGTTTGATTTTGTATTAACAAAAGGACAAATTGAACGTTTAGACCAATTAAATGAAGATAAAAGAATTGGTCCAGACCCTTTAGAATTTAGCGGGAATTAAAAAATATATATTGGTATAATACTAAAGACCGTAAGCGAATGCTGACTAATAGCAAAGCTTACGGTCTTATTAATAAAAAATTATACTATTATATAACCTAATAAACATGCAATAAAAGCTACTACATATTGTATTAATGAATAGGTAATAAAATTAAGGATATTTTTTTCTGGTGTTAACATCTTAACTAATTCTGAAGAAAGCGTTGAAAAAGTAGTTAGCCCTCCAAGTATACCAACTACTAAAAATGAATCTACCCATGGAATATTGAGTGACATACCCATGATTAAACCAATAATAAAACTACCTAAGATATTTACAAAAGGTGTAGCTACAGGTAAAGTACTATTTATTTTGTTGGCAAACACGTTAGTAAGAAATCCTCGAATGACTGCACCAATACCGCCACCTAACATCACCAAAATAACTTGAGTCATGAGAAACGTGCCCCCAATCTTACGCCAATATAACAAACTAATACACCTAGTATATAGCTAACCAACGCATAGATAATTAGCATTGCGTAAGCTTGCTGGTGTAAAAATCCAATAAGTTCAAATTGGAAGGTAGAGAACGTTGTAAGGGCCCCTAGTAATCCAGTAGTAATACCCTTTTTAAGTTGAGGGTTGTTGTTAAAATATTGTATTGCCATGGTTCCTAGTAATCCCATTAAAAAAGCGCCCAAGATATTTGCGAGGAATGTCCCGGTCGGGAAACCATCAGTGTAGTTTAATATTGAAAAAGTATAGCGGATCAATGCACCAATAGCTCCTCCAACGAAAATATATACATATTGCACTATTATAACTTCCCTTCAAAAAATAAAACTACAAAAGTATTATAACTTTTGTAGTGAATATTAGAAAATAATACCAAAAGTGGAAAGTGAAGCAATAATATGAATCACTAACACAACTAATATGATATATGGTAAAGCTTTACTAGCTGGTCTAATCCAACCCGAATTTTCGTGTAAATGTTTTATGGATTTATCAGAAAATATAATTGAAATAATTAATATAATAGCATTGATAATACTACAAACAAAAATAAGTTTAACCATTGAATTAAAGTGCATATTTAGTAGAGGGTTTCTAGTATTAAAATAAAAACTAATAATAATTAAAATGCATGATAAATAAAAATAAAGTTTTGAGCGTGCCATAATAACCTCCTAGTGCAATTCATTTAGTAATAATATCATATATTAACTTAAATTTAACTAAATTTACAATAAGTAAAATAATTTAATATATAAATCAAGAGTTTGAAAGTTGTCACTATAGGGTTTACAACAACTGTAGCATTAATGTTTATTCTGAAAAATTTTTGATTATAAGCAGATAAATAGAATTTATTAAAAAAAGATGGTATAAATAAACTGTATGGTTATTGACCGTTATAAAAATAATTCTTTATAGAATTATTTATTTTAGTCAGGAGGAATTAGTAATGGCAAAATTAAATGTTGAAGTGTTTGCAGACGGTGCAGATATTGAAGAAATGAAAGCAGCTTATAAAAATAAACAAGTAGATGGTTTTACAACTAATCCAAGTTTAATGGCAAAAGCAGGTGTAACAGACTATAAAGCTTTCGCTGAAGAAGCTGTTCGTGAAATTCCTGATGCTTCTATCTCATTTGAAGTATTTGCTGATGATTTAGAAACTATGGCAAAAGAAGCTGAAATTTTAAAACAATATGGCAGTAACGTATTTGTTAAAATTCCAGTTGTGAACACAAAAGGTGAATCAACTATTTCTCTAATCAAAAAATTATCAGCAGAAAATGTTCGCTTAAACATCACTGCTGTTTACACTTTAGATCAAGTTAAAGAAATTACAGACGCTATAACAGAAGGTGTACCAACTTATGTATCAGTATTTGCTGGTCGTATTGCTGACACTGGCGTTGACCCAATCCCAATGATGAAAGAGGCTGCTGAAATAACGCACAGCAAAGCAGGGGTAAAATTATTATGGGCAAGTTGTCGTGAAGTCATCAATGTGATTCAAGCTGACGAAGTTGGCGCTGATATTATCACATGTCCTGCAGATGTTGTTAAAAAAGTAAACAATAATCTTGGCCGTGACATCAATGAACTATCAGTTGATACAGTTAAAGGATTTGCAAAAGACATCCAATCTTCAGGACTTTCAATTTTATAATAGACAGAACGAAACAGAAATTTATTTTCTAACAGGTTTCGTGATTTTATCTAGCAAGGGTGGCTAAGAAAAATGCCAGAACTGCAGCGCTTTTTAGCCCAGTCATCCATTGTTAACAATGAAGATGAGCCTAGGATATTAATTTATCCTAGGCTCTCATTTTCTATTAAATGGTATAATGCTTATTTTACTCAGCGATTAGCATCATTTACATTTAAAATTTGAATTTATATTAACGTATGGATTATATTAAAAATAATTTAAAATAAAAGGGTGAAACGAGGTCGTGCGTAACAGTGAAATTACAACAACCAAAGATAGCAATGAATTTAGATACAGGGTTATTAGATGATGTTTTTAAATATGATGGCGTCATTGAGAGGGCAGATATAACTGAATCTCAGTTAAGTAATGTTACATTAGATAAATTAATGATTTACAGTTCAGTAATTAAAAATTGTGATTTATCTCATTCACATTTTAATCGGGTAGACTTTACAGATGTTATTTTTGAAAATTGTGATTTGTCTAATGTAAAAATCGATTTTGGTTCAATACATAGAGTGATTTTCAAGGGTTGTCGTCTTACTGGTGTTCAATTTAAAAAGGTAAGTATTGGGCACGTCTGGTTCGAAGAAGTAAAAGCTGATTTTATAGGTTTTATCGATGCTAAAATTGATAGTTTTTTAACAAGTGACAGTTTTTTAGGTAGTGCGGTTTTTTATAATACAAAACTAAACGATATACAATTAGAAGGTGCTAATTTAGAAGATGCCTCATTTTACCAAACCCCACTTAAACACTGTGATATAAGCCAAGCATTTTTTAAATCCATACAAGTTAATAAAGAAGACTTGTTCGGATGTAAAGTTTCTAGAGAACAGGCACTACAATTTGCAATATTAATGGGCTTAGAAATTATCGACTAAAGTAGTTGAAAATACAAATTATTTTAGACGTATTTAGTTTTAAAAATATGAATAATATGATTGAAACCGTGAAATAAATAACTTATTCTTTATAAAGGTAGTATACGTTTAATATATTTAAGGAGAAACTTTTAATGAAGGCAAATATTTTTAAACAAAAAGTAAAAAAGCATTTATGGTTTTTAAATAAAAAAGAAAAACAACAACTAGACCAAGTATTATCAGAAGTTACGAAAATGGATCATGGTGAGGAACTTAATCGTCCAATCGCATTTTCAAATCAGTTTTTAAACAATTATATTTTTAAAGAAAAAGTAGCTCCATCATCTTATTTCTTTATGTTATTACTTGGCATTTTATTTACATATATCGTTTTATTAGGTGTATTCTTGTTTGCTTTACTATCAAGCTTATCATCAGTTCAATATTTTATTAAACCGGAAGTACAGTTATCTAGCACTGTAGTTATTTTAACGTTAGTTGGGTCAGTATTATTACTAATTATTAGTATCTACTTGATTCAAAAGGTGACTGGTTATTTTACGAAAAAATTATTAGAGTATAAACATAATAGGTCATTATAATTATATTTTATTGCATTAGGTGAGACAGTGTTATACTTTCTTGCCATTTTTTATATACAAATGTATATGGAACATCAACTATAATAAATGTTGCATTTTCAAAATAGATGATTGACTTATTATTGTGTGATTTAATCCCAACAATAGCATTTGCGTTGATATAGTATTGCAAAGGGGCGCGCTTAGCTTTAAGTGGGAATAAGGTTATATGTGAATTAATAAATATGGGGACCATTTTTCGGATTTTTAATATTTGCTTGGCTTCCTTAATTTGATGAGGGAGCGATAATCGATATGTGTCTAATAAATAGTGAACCGTTGGCATCATTGAAGTAGGATAGTTAAATTGATGTGTTGTATATTGGCCAATAGTCATAAGTTCATCACTAATAACTGTTTTAAGGTACAATAATTTTGATATTTGTGTCATTTTAGGCTCCTAATCTTATTTTGGTGAATAAAATTTATAATACTTTTTTTGAACTTTTTTTCGATAATTTTTTACTGTAGAAATGGAACAATTTAGCATACATGCTAACTCACTTTGCTTATAACCAGAAAGTTTTAATATCAGCCACTGTCTCTCTTTTTCCGTTAATTGCTGTAAAAAATGTTGATACATTAGATGGTTATTAGTAATATCAGTGTTGTTAGTTTGTTCATCTATTTGTTCTGTTAAATATAGGATGTTTGTTTTCTGATTTTGGCATCGGAAAAGGTCTATTAAATAGTAGTTTAAGCGGTTATAAAGGAATTGACCCAAAGAGTAAGTATGATGTGGTAAGTAATTTTGCGTTAACTCCCACATTTTGATAGTGAGTAATTGAGTATATTCTTCTCGATTATACTTAATACGGTATTTGTTTAGTAAAATAAAAATAATATGTTTGAATTGAAAATAGAGTTGTTCGAAAGGCATTATTGAGCTCCATTGTCATATATATATAACATTTATTTCCGGATAAGTTTATTTTATTGGAAAAGATAGTAATTTTCATTTGCTAAATATTGACAATAGGTGTTAAATAGAACTAATAAGATAGATAAAATTTAAGTTTTATAACATCCACGCGTATTCAACTTAAAGATATAACACTTTAGAGTTTTGTATTATCTTCGGACAATAAATCAGGAGGTTTATATGGATTACGCACATTTAAATTTAGAACATTTCTTTGCTAGACATAATGATTTAGATACGATTAAAGATAAATCGGATTTCGTTATGATTAATAATCTTACAAAAGAAATGATGTATCGTGACGGTGAGATAGAAGGTACAATTGATTTAAATCGCTATTATTATAAAAACAGATCGCAAGCAGTGAGTTTTATAATTATGGAATATAATAAAAGTCAAGAGTAATGAAATTAAAATTTCATTACTTTTTTTATGAATATGTAACAACAAACATATAAAATTGTACGTTCAACTATTTAGTGTTAGAATTTAATTTCAGATAGTCTTTTATAATCGTGTATATAATAAAGAGACTTAATATTTCTATTATTACCTATGAGGTGTGAACATGACGAAGCATAAGAAAGGCTCAATACTATCAGTTATTGGTTTATTGATAGTACTTGTAGTAGCTGCAGTCATTGTATTTTCAATGATTTCAGATCAAATCTTTTTTAAAGAAGTTAATCAACAAGAAAAAGTAGAGCAGCTCAATATTACTTTAGATAAAGCAGCAAAAAAACAAATAGATAACTACACAAGTCAACAAGTTTCAAGTAAAAACAATGATACTTGGAGAGATGCATCATCAACTGAAATTAAAGCAGCAATGAATAGTAGTAATTTTATTGAGAGTGATACTCAAAAGTATCAATTTTTGGAACTAGATAAGTATCAAGGTATTGATGAAAATAGAATAAAAAGAATGCTTATTGATAACCCTATACTTTTAGAGCATTCAGATGATTTTATAAAAGCAGCTAAAGAAAAACATGTTAATGAAGTATACTTAATTTCACATGCAATACTTGAAACTGGTTCAGCTAAGAGTGAATTATCTAGCGGCGTCGAGATTGACGGGAAGAAATATTATAATTTCTTTGGTGTAGGTGCTTTAGATGAGGATCCTGTGAAAACTGGTGCTGAATATGCGAAAAAACATGGTTGGGATACACCAGAAAAAGCAATTAGTGGAGGCGCTAATTTTATTCATGGCCATTTCTTATCTAACAAAGATCAAAACACTTTATATAGTATGCGCTGGAATCCAAAAAAACCTGGTGAACATCAATATGCTACAGATATTAAGTGGGCTGAAAGTAATGCAAGCTTAATGGCAGATTTCTATAAAGATATGAAAACAGAAGGTAAATACTATAAATATTTTGTCTACAAAGATGATAAAAAACATCAAGACACATAATCAATACATTGATAAATATAAAGAGATAGGATATAAATATCTCTAGCTAAAACAAAGAAAACGTCAATTTCTATTAAAATTATAGAAATTGACGTTTTCTTTGTTTTATGAAATGTTTTAACCTGTCGAGCCACGCTTTTTATATCTAATGCTAATGTATCTTGCGATTACAATTCAAGGCGTGGCCTCAGCGATGAAGTAAAGTTACATCGAAGTTTTAATATAAAATGAGCCCTCAAAAATTCAAACTAAAGAAATCTTTTTGAAGAAAAATTATAAGATTAATATCCAGTTTCTTATGATATCGAATATATGACTACTTACACATTGATAAATTTTGTTGTTACTTGAGTAGCGTTGGTTTATTCAGCTTTATTTTTATTGCCAAACAGTAAAAACAATAAGATTGTTGATATAATCACTTTTATAATCAATTTCATTTAATCACTTCCTAATCTTTGAAACCATAGTAACATTAAACTGCAGAATATACACAATATTTATCCATAATATTCAATCACTGTTTTAATTATCACTATCAAAATAATTGTTTTTTTCTAAGAATTCTTTGTCTATCATCGCTGGTGCCTTACCTTTGCCATCAGCTTCATAATTAAGCTTTTGCATTTGTTCTGTATTAATTTTATGGTCTAACTTATTGATTAATGCTTTAATCTGTAGACGTTTTTGTAATAATTCATTTGGTGCTACTGCACTTGCATCATATGGAGAAAAAATGTTTGTCATCCTTAAGCACTACTAAATCATATGCTGATATTTTGCCATCTGTTGTATAACCAAGTGCGACATCTAGTTTATTATTTTTTAAAGCGTCATATACAAGGCTGATTTGCATTGGCTTTAAATCGTTAAAACCAAATCCATAATGTGCTTTGAACGGAACATAACCATCGCCGCCTCGTTTAATCCACGTAGTATCTGTACCAACTTTGACTTGATCTTTTACTTTTTTAAACCTGAAATAGAACGTAAATTGTATTTCTTTGCGGTTTCTTTTGTGACTATAAATGCAAAGGTATTTTCAAAACCATAAGAATTAAAGAATCTTTGATTAAATTTTTGGTTGAACAGTTTTTGAGTAACAGATATTGCTCTATTTGTATCTGTAATGGGTTGCTGTTCCAGCACGCCAACCAAATCGGTTCCAGTATAGCGCGTACTTGAAATATTAGCATCCCCATGTATTAAGGCGTAATGCTAGATTGTGGCTGAGTCTACATTATTTATGATTGAAGCACTCATTGTGCTTTGCGTATCATGTTCAATTAAACCTTTGAGCATATAAGCCATGATTTGCGATTCACTCGTAGCTAAAGCGGAAATTTTAACAAAATTTTTAGATTTACCACCCGAGAGGCCGGGCAAATCACAACTTACTAATAATATTGTACTAGTTATTAATAGATAGATAATCCTTTTAAAATAGTTTGTTTTTAAACTCCTTATATCTTAAATAAGTTTTGATACAATATTTTAATGTTAACATAACTATTAATTTTGTATAATAATAACATAATTCATTAACATGTAATAAGCGTACAATCATTGATATACTAAATATAAATTAATAAAAGTAAGGGTGAATAAAATGCGTATAGCTATCATTGGCATGGGAACTGCAGGCGTTAGTTTATTAAAAGAATTAGTGAAATATGATGAGTTCGACCAAATGAAAGTAGATGTTTACGATAATCCTAAAAATATGGGGCAAGGTATACCATTTCAAAATGACAGCGATCAATTGCTTATCAATTTGCCGGCTAAACAAATGTCTCTCAACTTGAAAAATGAACGCGAATTCTATGAATGGTATCAACAACAATCTATATTTAAATTTTCCAATCCAGAATATTTACCTAGATTTATATTTGGCCATTATATGAAAGACTATTTAGAAACATATCATAAACAATATAAAAATATTCAAATGATTAAAAAAGAAGTTTTAGAAGTGTTTATAGATGCAGATATAGGCGAGACAAATATAAAATATGTCGTCTGTACATCTGAAAAACCAGATTGCCAACAACAATACGATATTGTATTTTTAACAGTTGGTACGTTATCGTATCATGATCCTTATCAATTAAAAGGAACGCCGGGATACATACAAACGCCATACCCGACTTATGACACATTGAACGAAGTTGATAGCACAGACAGAATAGCTATTATTGGTACGGGGCTAGCAAGTTTAGATGTTATTCGATTTGTAACTGCGCATCACCCAAATTTACCTATTTCCGTGACTAGCCGAAAAGGTCATTTACCTAGTGTAAGAGGCGATATGCCAGAAATTCAGTTTAAATACGTTACACCTGAAAACTTTAATAAAATCAAAAAAGAAAACTTGGGGAATGTGCCTTTAGAAGATGCTTTAACATTATTTAGAAAAGACTGTACGTATTATGATATTCCAGTAGAAAAATTAGTTCATAGAAGAAAAGGCGACCCTATTGCGGATTTAACATATGATTTAGAACACAAAGAAATATTGGGTAAATTTCAAAGCATTCTTGAATTAGCAAAAGAAAATCTCAATTGGATATGGAATAGTTTTAGTAGAGACGATCAAAAAACTTTTTTACGAAATTACCAATCTATATTAAAAGAGAATTCTAACCCAATGCCTCCACGTACAGCAAGATTAATTATAAACCATATTCAAAACGGACAAATTGAAATAAAAAAAGGGCTAGAAGATGTAAAACATGATGGCCAGCATTTCTGGTTTAAGTATGAAGATGATTTCAAAGCGATTGATAAATTTGATGTTGTAATCAATGCAACGGGTTCAAAATCACATTTGTCAGAGTTAGATAATGATGATCAATTGATTCTAAACTTAGAAAATAGACAAGTTGTTCAGGCACACCCATTAGGCGGCATACAGATTATTCCTGAAACAAATCAAATTATAAGCCCACGGTATGGTACTTTAAAAAACATGTTCGCTTTAGGTCAATTGACAAATGGGATTAATCAATCTCGTAACGGCGTAACAATGATTGTAAAACAAGCTGTTAGTGTGGTAGAAAATTTATTAAACCGCGATCAAAATAAGTGCTAGTCTAAATAATATATGAACTGAAACCTATCTTTACTATTTATATAAATATGTTTAGCAAACACTTGATCATATACATGTGACCTTACTAAATAGTTTGTATTGGTTATTTTAATTATAATACGTAAAAGTAATTTGGCTTTTTAACAGATTAATATTTAAGTAAACACATAAAAGTTTTAATTAGTTTATTAATGATGTTTAACGTTTAGTTGTTTTAATTTTTTATAAAAAATTTCTTGAAAATCTTGTTGTCACAAGGAATTGAAGTGTTTTCAACAGATAAACAAAACCGACTTAAGTAATAAGAATTGTTTTTTACCATAAAATATAGTACGATAACGTTGTAGCTTTAAAAAGTTACTTGACTCAATCATCAATTACAATTTCATAAATGTTCTTTCGGGGCAGGGTGAAATTCCCAACCGGCAGTAAATAAAGCCTGCGACCTGCATTTGTTTTTACAAATGTGGCTGATCTAGTGAGAATCTAGAGCCGACAGTATAGTCTGGATGGGAGAAAGAATGGAGTATAACAAACAGCACTGCTTAGAGTGTTTATTTAGTGTACATTTTTCTATCATTTGGAAAAGTGTATTTAATGTTAAACAAATCATGTTATATCGAAATATATCCCACACCTGAAAACCATTTCAGGTGTTTTTTATTATTTAGAGGTGATTATTATGAGTCAATATTTAAATTATGCAATTCAATTGGCAAAAATGGTAGACGGTCAAACAGGAATAAATCCGCCTGTTGGTGCTGTTGTAGTTAATCAAGGTAGAATCGTTGGCATAGGTGCCCATTTACAAAAAGGTGATAAACATGCTGAAGTTCAAGCTTTGGACATGGCAAACGAAACAGCTGCAGGTGGCACAATCTATATATCTTTAGAGCCCTGCTCTCATTATGGTTCAACGCCACCATGCGTTAATAAAATTATAGATTTTGGTATTAAACAAGTAGTCTATGCTGTTAAAGATACAACTTTGACATCTAGAGGTGATGAAATCTTACAACATGCTGGAGTCAAAGTGGAATTTCGTCATAAACCTGAAGCAGAAGCCTTATATAAAGACTTTTTTATAACTAAAAGACAAGGTATTCCGGAAGTTACAGTGAAAGTATCTTGTAGTTTAGATGGTAAACAAGCTACTGATAAAGGTGAAAGTAAATGGATTACAAATAAATCAGTCAAAAATGATGTGTTTATGCTTAGACATAAACATGACGCTGTGATAACAGGAACTGGCACATTAAATGCTGATAACCCTCAATATACTACCAGAATAGAAGAAGGTAAGCATCCTATCCGTATTATACTTTCAAAATCAGGTCGAATTGACTTTGATTTAGATATGTTTAACCAATCTAATGTGCCTATTTGGATTTATACAGAACAAGAAAAATTAAAATCAGATATTGAACATGTAGAAGTCATTCATTGTTCAAACTGTTCTCTTGAAAACATTTTAAAAGATTTATATCAAAAAGGGATTGGGCGTGTCTTAGTTGAAGCCGGCCCTACGATTACTTCTGAATTTCTTCAATCTAATTATACGAATGAACTTATCTTATATTATGCCCCGAAAATGATAGGTGGTTCTGGTGATTATCAATTTTTTAAAACAGAAAATGTATTTAATTTATCAGAGGCACCACAATTTGAAATTGTAAATTCTCAAGTGCTTGAGCAAAACATTAAATTAGAATTGCGAAAGAAGTGAATTAATATGTTTACTGGCATTGTGGAAGAAATAGGTACGATTAAAAAAATGACAACCCAGCAATCAATTGTTAATTTAACCATTGATTGTCAGACAATTTTATCTGATATGCATATTGGCGATTCAATCAGTGTGAATGGTGTTTGTTTAACAGTAGTATGTTTTGATAACCAAACATTTTCAGTACAGGTGATTAAAGGCACTGAGAATAAAACATATTTAAACCGGTTGAATCAATCCGACGAAGTGAATTTAGAACGAGCGATGAGTGGTCAAGGAAGATTTGGTGGTCACTTTGTGCTTGGTCACACAGATGAAGTAGCTAAAATCACTAGAATACAGAACTCAGATAATTCTAAAATTGTAACAATTAAACCATCTAAATCCATTATAAATCAAATGGTACAACAAGGTTCTATCACTATAGATGGTGTGAGTTTGACTGTTTTCCAGTTGAAAGAGTCAGAATTTGATATTCACCTTATACCGGAAACAAGAAAATCCACTATATTAAATCAAAAACGTGTTGGTGATCCAGTTCACATAGAAACGGATATGTTATTTAAATATGTAGAAAAAATAGTTGGAAATAATGATTCAGGTTTGAGTTCTGAAAAACTAAAATCTTTTGGGTTCTAGGAGGGGTAATATGCAATTAGATAGTATAGAAAAAGCATTAAAAGCGCTTAAAAATGGCGAAAGTATCATAGTGGTCGATGATGAAAATAGAGAGAATGAAGGAGATTTAGTAGCCATAACAGAATGGATGTATGAGAACACGGTAAATTTTATGGCTAAATATGGCAGAGGACTTATTTGCGCGCCCATAAGTAAAAAAATAGCGCAAGACTTAGAGCTTAATCCAATGGTTAACCATAACTCAGATATTTATGGTACTCAATTTACAGTCAGTATTGATCACATCGATACAACAACTGGTATTAGTGCCGATGAAAGAATGCTTACAGCTAAAGCTTTAATTGATGAGCAAACTAAAGCTAATGATTTTAACAGACCAGGGCATTTATTTCCGCTCATTGCTCAAGATAATGGTGTGTTAGCTAGACGTGGTCATACAGAAGCATCTGTTGATTTAGCTCTTTTAACGGGAGCGAAACCGGCAGCACTCATTTGTGAAATAATGAATGAGGACGGTTCAATGGCTAAAGGAGACGATTTAGAAGCATTTAAAAACAAGCATCAGCTTGTAATGATATCTATTGAAGACTTAGAAAATTACAGAAAAAATACTGATGCGCCGCTTGAAGCTAAAGCTAAAGTACAACTACCTACAGATTACGGTAACTTTGATATGTATGGATTTTCAACTCAAAACAATGAAGAAGAAATAGTAGCCATTGTTAGTGGTGAAATCAAAGAAACCGAAAATGTACGTATCCATTCTGCTTGTTTGACTGGAGATATCTTTCACAGTCAAAGATGTGATTGTGGAGAGCAACTTGCTGCCTCAATGGAATATATTAGTGAAAATGGTGGTATCATTTTATATTTACCCCAAGAAGGCAGAGGCATTGGTTTAATTAATAAATTAAAAGCTTATGAATTGATAGAGCAGGGATATGATACAGTTTCTGCGAATATTGCTTTAGGTTTTGAAGAGGATTTAAGAGATTACCAAAATGCTGCAAAAATCTTAAAGTATTTAGGTGTAAAACGCGTTAATTTATTAAGTAATAACCCTAAAAAATTCGGTAGTTTAGAAAATTATGGCATCGATATTGCCAAAAGAATTGATTTGATAGTTCCTACAAATAAATATAACCAAGATTATATGAAAACAAAAAAAGAAAAAATGGGTCATTTAATATAGGAGGCAAAAAAATGAATTTTGAAGGTAAATTAATAGGATCAAATTTAAAAGTAGCAATTGTAGTAAGTAGATTTAATGATTTCATCACGAATCGTTTGTTAGATGGTGCAAAAGATACCTTAATAAGACACGAAGTTTCGGCTGGAAATATTGATGTGGCATATGTACCAGGTGCTTTTGAAATTCCATTAGTGGCTAAAAAGTTAGCTCAAAAAGGTGAATATGATGCAGTAATCACTTTAGGATGTGTAATCAGAGGATCAACTTCTCACTATGATTACGTGTGTAATGAAGTAGCAAAAGGCGTGTCAAAAGCAAATGATGTAACAGATACACCAGTAATATTTGGAATATTAACGACTGAGAATATTGAACAAGCTGTAGAACGTGCTGGTACTAAAGCTGGAAACAAAGGTTCTGAAGCGGCAGTAAGTGCAATCGAAATGGCTAATTTATTAAGCGAAATATAATCAGCATTAGCATACTTCTATAGTAATAGCGTTTACTAAGACTTCTTATTATGGAACGATATCCCATAAGTTAAGATGAATTTAATTTATAATATAAAAAATGGTGAAAAACTTTTTGAATTTTAAATCCTTTTGTTGTTTTTCATAGGCAAATGTAATGATAATAATATTTAGAACCGAGAGATTTGCTGTTAATACTAAATGAGAGCCTGAGACATAAATGTTTCTGGCTCTCATGCTTGTTAAGCGGCATAAATCATTTTTTTAATACTTTATATATTAATGCACTAGATACGCCAATAGCTGTTAACAAACTGGCTACAAAGCCTGTTTTTTTCAATATTTCAGGTTTCATTAATTCTAAAAACATTAGATTTAAGTTTTGTGGACGTTCTGCTAATCTTCTCATAAAGTAGCTGAACCAATCATCACCATACGGAACATATATACAAAAATGATTTCCTTCACGTGCAAGTAATCCTGCTAAATCTGATCGGAAACCGTACAACATTTGAAATTCGTATTTATCTTTTTCAATATTATTATCTTTAATAAACTGTTTAATATGTGTGATTATTTTATCATCGTGTGTAGCAATAGAAGTGACATTATTAGCGTTTAATAATCTTTTTTTAATTAAACGTATGTAATTTTCGTCAATGTCTTCTTTAGTTTGGTAAGCAATATTTTCATTTTCTTTATATGCACCTTTTACCATACGTAAACGCAGTTCTGGGTATTTATCGATAAGTGCATCTGCTTTATATAAATAAGCTTGAATAACTGTACCTACGTTTTTAAATTCACCTTTTAGTCGATCTAACACTTGAGTAATATCAAATAAGCTATCGTATTTCTCAGTGTCTATATTAATATGCATATTACCAAATTCATTTGCTTTTAGTAATATTTCGCGTAAATTACGATAAGCAAGGTCAATATCAAACTCCGAACCGAGTTGGCTTAGTTTAATAGACATGTGACCATCTAAGCTGTGGTTGTATATTGCATACATCACTTCTAATATTTGGTCTTTGGCCTGTATCGCTTCGCCTTCATTTAAAACAAATTCTCCAAGACAATCCACAGTAACAGTGATTCCTTTGTTATTTAAACGTTCAATTGTGTCTACTAAGTCAGTAATCGTATTTCCAGCAACGACTTTTTTAGCCCCAAACATAGGACCTATTTCCTTAGCTGTTTTATTTAAAAAGGGATTATTAGATAACCCTATAAAAAAATTTTTCACAATTGGCATATTAATTCCTCCCATCCTGCTAATAGCTATGCTTTCAATAATAGTGTAGCATGAATCTAATAGTAATGAAATCGTTTACAATAAAATTTATTATGCTTAATATCACAGACTACACTATCGGATGACTGATTGATATAGTTATAATATTTATTTTTAAAAAAACAATGAACTTAAGACAACATAATTTATGCGTTTAAAATGGCAAACGTGCATCATATTTTGATACAATATATTTAATGAAATTATTGGAGAAGGGGAAGTATGGAATATGTGGAAATGGGAAACTGAAAATGAAGCTAAGGGTGTCATTGTAATTGCCCATAACATGCTCGAACATACAGGAAGATATGCGTATGTAATAACAATGCTACGTAGAAATGGCCATCACGTTATCATGGGTGATTTACCTGGGCAAGGTCAAACTACGCGTTCTAATAAAGGACAAATAGAAAATTTCGAAGTATATCACGAACATGTACTAGAATGGATTAGAATAGCAAATGAATATAAACTTCCAACTTATTTTTTAGGTGTAGGACTTGGCGGACTTATTATTTTAAACTTACTAGAAAAAGTGGAAGTACCTATTGAAGGATTGATGCTTATTTCACCATTGCTGGAATTCAAAAAAAATAATAAAACTAGAAAAGATAAGATATTATCTAATGTAGGTAAATTAACTAAAGACACAAGATTCAAAGTAGGCATAACCGTTGAAGATTTAACACGTAACGATGAGGTAATCGAAGAAGCAAAAGAAGATCAACTCATGTTACAAAAAGTGACATATCATTGGTATAAACAAATCATCGAAATCATGAAAGAAACAGTAACACACTTAAAAGATATTAAGCCACTTCCTGTATTATTAATGTATGGGCTCGAAGACAAAGTGTCTGATATTCCAACTATGCATTTGGTGAAAGATAATATTGAAACTGAAGAATTATATTTTAAAGCTTGGAAGGGTTTATATCATGAAATACATAATGAACCTGAAAGAGACGAAGTAATGCGATATATTTTAGCATTTCTTAATAACAGTACAAGTAATATTGGCTTTATCGTCCATGATGAACACGAGCTTTCATAGAGTGGGAAATTAAAGTGTAAGCAATACAAAGCATGGACGCCATCGTTTTGAAAGACGCTTCTTATAAGAAAACAATAGATGTCAGTAAAAACTTGCAGTATTAATTATAATTAGATATACGATGTAGCATCTTTAACTAGGAGCGAGTCTACGAAACCAAATTTTGGTTTTGTCTCGCTCTTTCTCATTTATAAAACGAGGAAGAAGAAACGGAAATTTTGTGAAATAAATCACAATAAACGATTGCTCTTTAGCGAAGAAAGTGTTATATTTAAATTGTGAAATAAATCACAATAAGCGATGATTTACTTTAAATATAAGGAGAGTCATAATATGAAATACAGTAAAGGAAATAAAGTGGTATTAATAGGTGATGGTGCAGTTGGTTCTAGTTATGCGTTTGCATTAGTTTCCCAAGGAATAGCAGATGAATTAGTCATCATTGATTTAGATGAAACAAAAGTACACGGTGATGTTGCAGATTTAAATCACAGTGCACCTTATGGGGGCTCACCTATAAAGATAAAAGCAGGATCTTACAAAGATTGTAGCAACGCAGATTTAATTGTTATTACCGCGGGTGCTGCTCAAAAACCAGGAGAAACACGATTAGATTTAGTGGAAAAAAATACAAGAATATTTAAAGAAATTGTTTCGACTATTATGCAAACAGGATTTAATGGTATTTTTCTAATAGCTACAAATCCAGTAGATGTATTATCATATGTAACGCAAAAAGTATCAGGCTTGCCAAAAGCGCAAGTTATTGGTTCAGGTACAATATTGGATACTGCGCGTTTTAAATATGAACTCGCAAGAGAATTTAATGTATCTCCTTGGAGCGTTGATGCACAAATTATCGGAGAACATGGTGATTCAGAATTGGCTGTGTGGTCACAGGCTAATATTGCAGGCCAATCATTATATGACATTTTAAAAGATAACCCAGACAAACAACATAGAATAGATGAAATATTTATAAATACACGTGATGCAGCATATGACATTATTAAAGCGAAAGGCGCTACTTATTATGGTATCGCTATGGGGTTAATTCGTATTACACAAGCCATTTTAAAAAATCAAAATGTGGTTCTCCCCGTTTCCAGTTATCTAAATGGTGAATATGGCCAAAATGATGTATACATTGGTGTACCAACATTAATCAATAGAAATGGTGCGGTAAAAGTTTATGAAACACAATTAAATAGTAGCGAAAGTAAATTGTTTGAAAATTCTGCCATAATTTTGAAAGAAATGCAAAATAAAATCAACCAACTAATTGCATAATTCATAATTTAATTTTAAACTGTATATAAGATTAATTTTATTGAAAATATCAAAATTTTTTCTGACAGTAATAAATTTTGTAACGAATGATTTTTTTGATGAATTAATTTTACATGTTTAACTTAATATTATGATTGGGGGATATTTCTATGGGGAAGACAATTACTGACATGGTAGATAGTGTCCTTAGATTGGAACATGTACTAAATGATATTGATGATATCTTTGAAAAAGTACAGAAACAATATAAAATGTCGAAAGAAGAAATATTAATTCTTTTAACATTATGGCAAGAAGGATCAATGACTTTAAAGGAAATGGATGATTTTGTACAAATTAAATCTTATAAACGTACAAGAACGTATAACGATTTAGTGGAAAAAGAATGGATCATTAAAGAAAGACCAGTTAATGATGAACGTACAGTAATTATTCATTTCAATGAAGATTTAGAAGCTCAAAGGGAAGCGCTTTTAGATTACTTTAAAGAAGAAATTGATGAAAAATCGTCATCTATTCAATCAAGTCTTAAATCTATCTTAGATTTATAGGGAATAATTAAAGTCTGGAAAACTGTTATTAACCTCAAAAAGTATGGGTATCAACGACTCATACTTAACATAAAAGTACACCTCTATTTCAAAAAGAGGTGTACTTTTATTATGTGTATTATTTTAAATTTCCTAGATAGTTATATGAGGAAAATAGATGGTGTTCTTGTTTTTCTCGTAGAAGTAAGTGAAGATGAAATACGTTTGATATCAAATTAAAATAGCGATGAAGTCATTTAGAGATAAACATGCTTCGTTACATAGATGCTCTGGTAAGCTATTCTAAAATTGTTTTGCGATGGTATCACTTAGACAAATACGTTTCCTGTTCTATATGTTTTTATTTAAATAGTACGTTATCTTTTTTCAATAGCACAAATAAATGGTGGATGATTTTGTTGATTAATAAACTGATACTGCAATATATGTGCTTTATTTTGGTCAAAATGTTGAAGGTAGTTTAATAATGCATCACGTTCTGTTTTACCTTCCTCATGTCCATGGTAAATAACTAAAACGATAATGCCTTCGGGCGCTAATATATCAAATATCGAATTGATAGCAGCTAAGGTACTGTTAGGATTTGTAACGATGGATTTATCTCCTTTAGGTAAATATCCTAAGTTGAAAATAGCTGCGTCAATATGTCCACGTTCCTCTCTTGGAATATATTGTTTTATATTGGCATGGCTATCATGAATTAAATGGACATGTCTAAATGTTTTAGTTTTAGTTTTAGTGTTTTGTATTGCAATGTCCTGAATGTCAAAACCATACACTTTACCATCTGGTACTTGTTGTGCCAAAAATTCAGTATCATTACCATTACCACAAGTAGCATCAATAACAATGCTGTCCGCAGATACATGTTGTTGGATGAGTGTTTTAGAAAATGGTAAAATACGCTCTATTTTCATGATTTGATAATACTTTCATAGTTTTTTCCTTGATAGGAATTTCTTCTAGCTAATTCATCATCGATTTCGTTAAGTACTTCCCATTTGTTAACACTCCACATAGGGCCAACCATTAAATCTATTGGGCCGTCACCAGTGATTCGGTGTACAATCATTTCTTTTGGTAAAATTTCTAGTTGATCGCAAACTAAATTTGTATAGTCGTCTTGTGACATAAATTCAAGCATACCTTTTTCATATTGTTTTACCATTGGAGTACCTTTAAGTAGGTGTAACAAATGTATTTTAATACCTTGAACATCCATTTGTGCAACTTCTTTAGCAGTTTCCATCATCATGTCATAATCTTCTTCAGGCAGCCCATTAATAATATGTGTACACACATTGATGTTATGCTTACGTAGTTTTGCAACACCTTCGTAGTAAGTTTCCATATCATGCGCACGATTAATTAAGTCAGAAGTTTTTTGGTGAACTGTTTGTAGACCTAATTCTACCCACAAATATGTACGTTCATTTAATTCGGCTAAATATTCTACTACATCATCTGGTAAACAGTCTGGGCGTGTTCCTATAGATAAACCTACAACACCAGGTTCTTTTAATGCCGTTTCGTATTTTTCTCGCAAAACTTCTACTGGCGCATGTGTATTTGTAAAAGCTTGAAAATAAGCAATATATTGTCCTTCGTGCCATTTTTCATGCATTCTATCTTTGATTTGTTGAAATTGAACATCTATAGGGTCGACACGGTTACCAGCAAAATCGCCGCTTCCTGCTGCTGAGCAAAATGTACAACCGCCATGAGCAACTGTGCCATCTCTATTCGGACAATCAAATCCTCCATCAATTGCAACTTTGAAGATTTTTTGGCCAAATTTATTTTTTAAATGATAATTCCAAGTATGATATCGTTTGTTTTCGAATGCGTAAGGGAAAAATTGTCCCATATAACATTTTCCTTTCTAAATTCGTTCTAGTTAAAGATTTTAACATATTTTAATGATATAGTGTTTAGAGTAAAAATAGAAATTTAAAATAAGAAAGGAGCTTACGGTTATGAACATGCCAAAATCAGTGTGGTGGTTGGTAATTGGAATGGCATTAAATATCACGGGCTCAAGTTTTTTATGGCCATTAAATACAATTTATATGAATGAGGTATTAGATAAAAGTTTAACAATGGCTGGTTTAGTCTTAATGATTAATTCATTTGGAATGGTGATTGGCAACCTACTCGGAGGTAACCTTTTTGATAAATTAGGCGGCTACCCCACAATTATGATAGGTACTGTTATTTGTTTAAGTAGTACAACGTTATTAAATTTTTTCCATGGATGGCCATGGTATGCTGTTTGGTTAGTTTGTCTTGGGTTTGGCGGCGGAATGATTATTCCTGCTATTTATGCATTAGCAGGTGCGATATGGCCAAAAGGCGGAAGGCAAACTTTTAATGCCATTTATTTAGCACAAAATTTAGGCGTAGCCATTGGTGCAGCTTCCGGTGGCTTTGTTGCTGAATTAAGTTTTAATTATATTTTTATAGCTAATTTATTAATGTATATTGCATTTGCTATAGTCGCTGTAAGTCAGTTTAATATCAAATTAGACGTTAAAGTAAAATCAAATGATGCAATGAGTTTATTATCTAAAGCGTATAGACCTCAGTTTATTGCATTATCTTTAATATGTGTCATGTTTAGTATTTGTTGGATTGCTTACATCCAATGGGAAAGTACAATAGCTTCATTTACCCAAGTGCTTAATATCTCAATGAGTCAATACAGTCTCTTGTGGACAGTCAATGGTATCATGATATTAGTTGCACAACCGTTAATTATTCCCATTATCAGATTATTGAAAGGTAATTTAAAACATCAAATGTATGTGGGTATAGGTATTTTTATTATCTCTTTCTTTGTGACTAGTTTTGCTGAACAATTTTCTGTATTTATGGTAGGTATGATTATATTAACGTTGGGCGAAATGTTTGTATGGCCAGCAGTACCTACGATTGCTAACCAATTAGCGCCTAAAGGTAAAGAGGGTTCATTCCAAGGCTACGTGAATTCTGCAGCGACTGTAGGTAAGGCATTTGGGCCACTGATTGGTGGTGTAGTTGTTGACATGTTTAATATGCAAGTTATGTTTTTAAGTATGATTTCGCTATTGGCCATTGCTTTAATATTTTTAACTTTCTATGATCGACAACTACCCAAAGATATTTAATTTGATGTTAAGCTTAATATATAGTCCAATTTATGGTTTATGATTAAGTTTGAAAATCTAACACATATGATTTGAAAGCATTTGTGTATAAACAATGGAGAGTATATTAATTATATTTTTATACTTGAAATAAAAGGCTGTATCAAATATCATTAGAAGAGTATAGGAGTAGTAACTTTAAAGCTTTCCCACAGAGAGCTAGGGTGTGGTGAAACCTAGTGTAAAGCCTTAAGTGAACTTACCGTGACTTGAAATGAATTAATGACATCTCTTACTATTAATTAAAATGAGCGCACATTTTGTGAAACAGGGTGGTACCGCGGTGAAAATCGTCCCTATTAAATAATAGTTTGAGGTGTCTTTTATTATTGAATAGGAGGAAATGTTGTGAATTACAATCATAATGAAATTGAAAAAAAATGGCAGGATTATTGGGAAGAATATAAAACATTTAAAACAGAAGATAATTTAGGCCAAAAAAAGTTTTATGCACTTGATATGTTCCCTTACCCGTCTGGGGCCGGGCTTCATGTAGGTCACCCGGAAGGTTACACAGCCACAGATATTATTTCTAGGTATAAGCGTATGCAAGGATATAATGTATTACACCCTATGGGGTGGGATGCTTTTGGTTTGCCTGCTGAACAATATGCGTTAGACACTGGAAATGACCCTCGTGAGTTCACTAAACAAAACATTGAAACATTTAAACGCCAAATTAAAGAATTAGGTTTCAGTTATGATTGGGATAGAGAAGTCAATACGACAGACCCAGAATACTATAAATGGACACAATGGATATTTATTCAATTATATAACAAAGGACTTGCTTATGTAGATGAAGTTGCGGTGAACTGGTGTCCTGCGTTAGGCACTGTACTTTCAAATGAAGAAGTAATTGATGGTGTTTCTGAGCGAGGTGGGCACCCTGTATACAGGAGACCAATGAAGCAATGGGTATTAAGAATTACTGAATATGCAGATCGGTTACTTGAAGATTTAGAGGACTTAGACTGGCCAGAATCTTTAAAAGACATGCAACGTAATTGGATTGGGCGTTCAGAAGGGGCATCAGTATCATTCAATGTAGAAGATAGTAATGATCAAATTGAAGTATTTACCACACGTCCTGATACAATCTATGGTGCTACATTCTTAGTATTAAGTCCAGAACATCAGCTTGTAAATCAAATTACAACTTCAGAAAATCAAGAAAGTGTTGAAAAATATCAACAAGAAGCGGCAATGAAATCAGATTTAGAACGTACGGGTCTTGCTAAAGAAAAATCTGGTGTATTTACTGGAGCTTATGCAATCAACCCATTATCTGGTGAAAAAACACCAATTTGGATAGCAGATTATGTATTATCTTCGTACGGTACTGGCGCAGTGATGGCAGTGCCAAGTGGCGACCAAAGAGACTATGAGTTTGCAAAAGCCTTTGATTTACCAATTACAGAAGTCATTGAGGGTGGAGACTTATCTGAAGCAGCTTATGTTGGTGATGGGCCTCATGTTAATTCAGGTGAATTAAATGGATTATATAATAAAGAAGCAATCGAAAAAGCAATTGAATTGTTAGAACGAAATAATGCGGGTACAAGAAAAATAAACTATAAACTTAGAGATTGGTTGTTTAGCCGTCAACGTTATTGGGGCGAACCAATTCCAGTCATTCATTGGGAAGATGGTACGATGTCAACTGTACCTGAAGATGAATTACCTTTACTTTTACCGGAAACAGATGAAATTAAACCATCAGGAACTGGTGAATCACCGTTAGCTAATATTGATGACTTTGTTAATGTAATAGATGAGGAAACTGGCATGAGAGGTCGACGTGAAACCAATACAATGCCACAATGGGCAGGTAGTTGTTGGTACTATTTAAGATTTATTGATCCGGATAACGAACAAATGTTAGCTGACCCAGAAAAATTAAAACACTGGTTGCCAGTCGATTTATATATTGGCGGCGTAGAACATGCAGTGTTACACTTACTCTATGCAAGATTCTGGCATAAAGTACTGTATGATTTAGGCGTAGTGCCAACGAAAGAACCATTCCAAAAATTATTTAACCAAGGTATGATTCTTGGCGAAGGTAATGAAAAAATGAGTAAATCTAAAGGTAATGTTATTAATCCAGATGATATTATTAAATCTCACGGTGCAGATACATTACGACTATATGAAATGTTTATGGGGCCACTTGATGCTGCCATTGCATGGAGCGAAAAAGGTTTAGACGGCTCAAGACGTTTCTTAGATAGAGTTTGGAGACTTTTAGTTACAGAAGATGGTTTGATTTCTGATAAAGTAGTAAATACAAATAATAAAACTTTAGATAAAAGTTACCATCAAACTGTGAAAAAAGTTTCTGAAGACTTTGATACATTGAATTTTAATACAGCAATTAGTCAGTTGATGGTCTTTATCAACGATTGCTATAAAGTAGACGAAATATATAAACCTTACATTGAAGGATTTATCAAAATGTTAGCACCAATCGCACCACATATTGGTGAAGAATTATGGTCACGTTTAGGACATGAAGAAACAATTACTTACCAACCATGGCCTACATTTGATGAATCATTATTAGTTGACGATGAAGTTGAAATCGTCGTTCAAGTAAATGGTAAAGTTCGTGCTAAAATAGATGTACCTAAAGATGTATCAAAAGAAGAAATGGAAGAAATTGCGTTAGATAACGAAAATATCAAAGATGAAATTGAAGGCAAAGATATTAAAAAAGTAATTGCTGTACCTCAAAAACTTGTTAATATTGTTGCCAAATAACTTAAAAGGGGCGTTTATATTATGGAGACAATATCTGTAGATGAATTAAAATCAAAGATTTTAAATTCTAATCCTATTCAAATTATTGATGTGAGAACAGATGAAGAAACTGCGATGGGGGTTATTCCTGAAGCAGAAACAATTCCTATGGATCAAATTCCCGACAATTTAAATCACTTCAATTCAAATGATACGTATTATATTATTTGTAAAGCTGGTGGCAGAAGTGCACAAGTTGTTCAATATTTAGAGCGTAATGGCGTTCATGCGGTAAATGTTGAAGGTGGTATGGATGCTTGGGGAGATGAAGCTTTAGACATTAGAAGCATCTAGCTTTCCAGTCTTTTAATATTCGGATATACCCAATTTGTATTGCGTTTAATACATTGTTCGGTAAGCATAGGTGGATACGTTTTAACTCAATGTGGGTTCATTTAGGATCGTTAATTTTATATTTTAGTATTGTAATGTTGAAATGATGATTAATAAAAATCTCAATATAAATATACCAAGCCCCTCACTATTGCAATAGTGAGGGGCTTTTTTTAGATGTTGGGTTAGTCGCTTATCTATTTATTATAATGAGAATGCGATAAATACGTAAATAGCATCATGAGACCATTATTTATGATTGTCATTGCGGTATGAACAAAGAGGCTAACTACAAAATATACTGCTTCTCTATGTCGACTGATAACTAAAAAACAGGTAAATTTATAATAGCACTTAGATAAAAAAGTTAATCAATTTCAAAAAATATGCTTATATAAAATTTTATAATTTTAATGATCTTTGTTGATGAACAAACTAGGTTATTGTTCTATCTTTTTAATCATGTAGTTAAAGGTTTAAAGTTGAAACTTACTCGCATTAGTGCCTGATATATGACCAGTGACTAAGGCACTAGTAATATTGTAACCTCCAGTATAACCATGAATATCGAGTAGTTCGCCGCACATAAATAAACCTGGTACGTGTTTTGACATCATTGTTTTAGGCTCAATTTCTTTTAGTGAAACGCCACCGCCAGTTACAAAAGCTTTTTCAATTGATAGCGTACCGTTAACTGTAAAGGTAAATGCTTTAAATAAATTTACTAATTTGTTGAATTGTTCGTTTGAAATATGATGTGCAGTTAATTCCTCTGAAATATTTGCTAATTCTAACATATACAGTAAATAGCGTTCTTCGATAAGACCATGTAAACTATTTTTTACATATTTATCGGGTGTATCTTTTAACAATTTACGTATTTTAGCTTCAACTTGTGCTTGGCTCAAATCAGGAAAAACATCTATTTGCATTTTAATATTTTGCTGTTTTTGGTTTTTTTGCTCTTTATATACAAACTGGCTGCATCTTAATGCAGCAGGGCCACTTACCCCAAAATGAGTGAAGATCATATCCATTTGATGCGTAATACGTTTTTTTTCATTTTTTTTCAATACAGATAGTGCTACATTTTTTAAACTTAAGCCTTTTAATCTTCTGTCTTTGATAAATGGTTCAGGAGAAGTGATGGGCACTTCAGTTGGAAATAATTCTGTAATTGTATGGCCTAACTGTTTAGCGAATTTGTAACCATCTCCTGTTGACCCAGTCTTTGGAACGCTTGTGCCACCCGTAGCAATCACTAGGCTATGACTTTCAATTGTTTCTTGGTTATCAGTTGTTATTTTAAAAGTTTGTTTTTGTGTATGTTCGATACCATGTACAACCGTTTCTTGTTTTACAGTTACATTATTTTTTTCTATTGTATGGATCAAAGCATCTACAACATCTTGCGCTTTGTTAGATACTGGAAACATACGACCATGATCTTCTTCTTTTAAAGATACACCCCGGGATTCGAAAAAGTGAATAATAGATTCGTTATCAAATACGGAGAAAGGACTATATAAAAATTTTCCGTTTCCTGGTATATTTTTAATGATTTCTTCATATGGTAAGCGGTTGGTTACATTACACCGGCCGCCACCAGATATTTTTAATTTACGGCCGAGCCCTTTTTTCTTTTCAATGAGCAAGACTTTATTACTGTTTTGACTTGCTGCAGCAGCAGCCATTAAACCGCTAGGGCCGCCACCGATTATGATTGTTTGATACATTTTATTGCCTCGCTTTACTAAATAGTGTTATTTTATAGTTTATAGTAATATAGTTTTGAAAAAAAGTGGTTATAACGTTATTATTGAAGTTATGAGTGTAAAAATTTAATTTGAGATAGGAAGATCTGAATGAGTGAAAGTAAAGAATTAGTTAGGGGTACCTTTTTAATCACCCTTAGTATATTGATTACTAAAGTCTTGGGTGTATTATATATTATTCCATTCTATGCTATTATTGGTGGAGAAGAAAAATTGGCACCTTTTAACTATGCATATACGCCGTATAATATTGCTATTGCAGTTGCGACTGCTGGCGTACCATTAGCGGCATCTAAATATGTATCTAAGTATAATGCTTTAGGTGCATATAAAGTAAGTGAAAAGTTATATAAATCCAGTTTTATCGTTATGACCATTACAGGATTTATAGGATTTTTCATTTTATATTTATTAGCACCGACTATAGCAACAATCACGTTAGCAAATAAATCAGGCGCTAAAGGTGGTTGGTCAGTTGAAGACATTACTTGGATTATTAGAATTATCAGTATGGTTGTTATATTTATACCATTACTTGCGACATGGCGTGGCGTGTTCCAAGGTTATAAATCAATGGGCCCAACGGCAGTGTCGGAAGTTATTGAACAAATTGCACGTATTTTATTTATTTTAATTGGAAGTTATCTAGTGCTCAATGTCTTTAATGGCAGTGTTTTACAAGCCAATGGTATTGCGACATTTGCTGCAGCAATAGGTGCCGTAGCGGGTATTTTCACATTATGGTATTATTGGAAAAAAAGAAAACCTAATATTGAAAAGATGGTTGCAACGGATGTTTCAGGTATCAATGTATCATATGGAAAGATGTATAAAGAAATTATTTCATATAGTATTCCATTTGTTATTGTTAGCTTGAACTTTCCATTATTTAATTTAGTCGATCAATTTACACATAATGGCGCGTTAGATTTAGCAGGCGTACCTAGCCGTCTACATGACTATTTCTTTACAATTTTAAATATGACAACTAATAAAATAGTGATGATTCCAACGTCACTATCAGCTGGCTTTGCAGTAAGCTTAATTCCATTCATTACCAAAACATATGAATCAGGCGAGTTAAGTGAAATGCATAGACAAATTAGAACATCTTTAGGTGTTTTGATGTACATTACGGTGCCAGCAAGTTTAGGAATTATGGCTTTAGCATTACCATTATACACCGTGTTTTATAGTTATAATATAGATGGTAGTCAGTTATTATTCTACTATGCACCTGTGGCTATTTTGATTGGATTGTTAAGCGTAACCGCATCTATGCTACAAGGTATAGATAAACAGAAATTAACTGTATTTGTTATTTTAGTAGCAGTTGTCTTAAAGGTTGTTTTAAATACGCCGCTTATTATGGCATTCCACACGGCTGGCGCAATTTTAAGCACGGCGATTGCGTTACTATTTGCTGTTTTATGTAACTTTTATATACTTAAAAAATATGCAAATTTTGATTTTTCAGAGACATGGTTACACTTCTGTAAAATATTCTTATATGGTTTAATTATGATGGTTGCAGTCGAATTGTCATCATTTTTATTACAAATGTTTATTTCACCAGAAACTAAATTTGGTGCATTAAGTATTTTAATTATCAGTGTTATAATTGGTATGTTAGTTTACGGAGGTATCACGATGAAGACGAAATTAGCTGATCAATTTTTAGGTGAGATTCCTAATAAAGTTAGACGCAAATTAGGTATTATAAAATGAGAATAGATAAATTTTTAGCGAATATGGGCGTGGGTACGCGTACAGAAGTTAAACAATTATTAAAAAGCGGTAGCGTTTTTATTAATGAACAAAAAGAAAAATCACCCAAAAAACAAATTGACCCTAACAATGATATAATCAAAATAAATAATGAGATTATACAATATATAGATAAAGTTTATCTCATGCTGAATAAACCCAAAGGATATATTTCTGCGACAGCAGATAATCAACATCAAACAGTGATAGAATTAGTGAAATCTTATCAGTTTTTAGAAATTTTCCCAGTAGGTCGTCTCGATAAAGATACAGAAGGATTATTATTAATCACTAATGATGGTGCATTTAATCATGAACTTATGAGCCCTACAAAGCATGTTTCTAAAACGTACGAAGTTATTTCTGAAAAAAATATTACAAATAATGATATAAATTCATTCAAAATGGGTATTGAATTGAATGAGGGATTGGCGATGCCTGCAACTTTAGTGAAAAGTGATGAACCATACAAATCATTTGTCACAATTTATGAAGGAAGGTATCATCAAGTTAAGCGCATGTTTCATGCTATAGATAACGAAGTGCTTGCATTGAAACGTGTGAGCATTGGTGAGTTAAAACTTGATGAATCATTGGGTCCAGGTGAATATCGTCATCTAACGCAACAAGATTTTAAACAATTAGGATTAAATTTATAAAGAGGTGTTATTATGTCAAAATTACTAAAAGCAATTATAGGTGTCGGAGGAGCAGCTGCTGCAGTTGTGCTCTCTAAAAAAGAAAATAGAGATAAATTGAAAGATGAGTATAGCAAATACAAGTCAAATCCTGAATCATATAAACAAAACGCTAAAGATATCGCTAGCCAAATAAGTTCAAAAGCCGGGGAAACTTATAACGAAGTGAAACAAGACCCGAAAGGTTATGCGTCAAGAGTGAAACAAGATCCGAAAGGGTTTATAAATGAACAAAAAGACCGTTTTAAAGGCGTTAATGAAAAAGAAGAAGAACACGTAGAAGAAGCTAGATTTACGGATGAAGGTGCAGCAGATCCTTCAAACAATTTGCGTGTAGTTACAGAAGAAGAACTTAAAAATAATAAAAATAAATAATTGTTTATAAAATGTGTAGATTAAGCTACGGATAGACCCACATATTTCTAAAATGGTGGCGTTACCCCGCAAAGGTTAGAAATACTATCTTCATAAATGATTATATAAGCCTGGGACATTTTTATGTCTCAGGTTTTTTAATCTTAATACAGAGTATAAAACCATTCATATAGTGGTGTTTAACTGTTTTTCAATAATGATTACAGTTAAAAATTTTAAATATAAGTTACATCTCACTGTAGTTTCTATACTACTTCATGTAAAATATTAAATATATAAGTAATGAGAAGGAAGTTGATTCTAAATGTGGAAAGATAAAGTTAAAGCATACGAAGAACATATTATAGAAGATTTGAAAGGTTTATTATCTATTGAGAGTGTAAGAGATGATAACAAAGCTTCGTCTGATAATCCAGTCGGACCAGGACCGCGGAAAGCATTAGATTATATGTACCAAATTGCTGAGCGTGATGGATTTAATACACATGACGTAGACCATATTGCAGGTCGTATAGAATCCGGAAAAGGCGAAGATGTTATGGGTATTTTATGTCACGTAGACGTGGTACCAGCTGGCGATGGTTGGGATTCTAATCCATTCGAACCGGTTGTAACTGAGGATAAAGTTATCGCGAGAGGTACGCTTGATGATAAGGGGCCTACCATTGCTGCTTATTATGCAGTCAAAATATTAAATGATATGAAAGTAAACTGGAAAAAGCGTATACATATCATTATAGGTACGGATGAAGAATCAGATTGGCAATGTACAGATTGCTATTTCAAAACGGAAGAAATGCCTACATTAGGTTTTGCCCCTGATGCGGAATTCCCAGCTATCCACGGGGAAAAAGGTATTAGCACTTTCGATGTAGTACAAAATGAAAAAGCAGAAGATAAAGATGAGCCTGAATATGAATTAATTTCATTTACTTCTGGGCAACGTTACAACATGGTTCCTGATGAAGCAAATGCTAAATTAGCGGTTAAAGAAAATATGACAGATGTTATTCAAAATTTCGAACAATATTTATCTGAAAATCAAGTAGATGGTGAAAGCGTCGTTGATAGTGGTGTGTTAGTCCTTAAAACCTATGGTAAAGCAGTGCATGGTATGGATCCGTCTATTGGTGTGAACGCAGGATTGCACTTATTGAACTTCTTATCTAAGCTTGGTTTAGATAAAACAGCTGCCAACTTTACTCAATTTAGCGAACAATATCTATTTAATTCTCACTTTGGCGAAAAAATGGGGATGAAATTCCATACTGATGTGATGGGTGATGTTACAACTAATATTGGTATTATTTCTTACGATAACCAAAATGGAGGCAGATTTGGTATTAATTTAAGATACCCTCATGGTTTTGAATTTGAAGAAGCAATGACTCGATTTAAAGGTGAAATCGAAAAAAACGGTTTTTCTATTGAATTAGGTAAGAATCAAACACCTCACTATGTAGATAAAAATGATCCATTTGTACAAACATTAGTGAAAGCATACCGTAACCAAACAGGTGATCCAACAGAACCATACACTATTGGTGGCGGAACTTACGCACGTAATCTTGATAAAGGTGTTGCATTTGGTGCAATGTTTAACGATTCAGAAGATTTAATGCACCAAAAAAATGAATATATTACGAAAAAACAATTGTTTGATGCAACGAGTATTTATTTAGAAGCTTTATATACATTGTGCGTGGAGGAATAATTATGACTAAAGTATTGATTAACGAACATTTAGTAGATGAACAAGACGCAAGAGTCCCTTACAACGACAGAGGCTATGTTTTCGGCGATGGTATATATGAATATATCAGAACTTATAATAATAATATTTTTACTGCAAAACCACATTTTGAAAGACTGTTAAGAAGTGCTAAAGAGATTGGTTTAGATTTGAAATACAACGTAGATGAACTTACAGAATTAGTACAAGAATTATTAGCAGCTAACGGTGTAGTTAACGGTGGTGTATACATTCAAGTTACGCGTGGCGCTGCCCCAAGAGATCACGCGTTTCCAACGCCATCAGTAGAAGCCAATGTAATGGCATTTACAAAAACATATGAACGTCCATATAAACTATTAGAAGAAGGCATTAATGCTATAACAACAGAAGATATTCGTTGGTTGAGATGTGATATTAAAAGCTTGAATTTATTGGGTAATGTGCTAGCTAAAGAAAGCGCCGTTAAATATAATGCTCAAGAAGCTATCCAGCATCGTGGCGATATCGTTACTGAAGGGTCATCGAGTAATGTATATGCAATTAAAGGTGGGGAAATATACACGCATCCTGTAAATAACTATATATTAAATGGCATTACGCGAATGGTAATTAAAGATATTGCAGAAGCCAAAGGCATTCCATTTAATGAAGGCACTTTCACTGTGGATTTTTTAAGAAATGCGGATGAAATTATCGTATCAAGTACTTCAATTGAAGTAATGCCTGTAATTAAATTAGATGGTGAATTCGTAGGTGAGGGAAAAGTCGGCCCAATAACTAAATCATTACAAGAAGGATTTAACAGATACATTGATGCAGATAGTTAATATTTTCCAAAAAAGGAAATAAAATGTAACATCTATTGAAACTAAATTATGTTATAATGCTTACTGAGCCGATTAATAAAATTTCTGGAAATGTTCGTAGTAAAATGTGACTTTTTGTTTCTCATTATTGGTTGAAATAAACGTCTAAACATTATAAAATCTTTTATGAGACTTGAAATTGGTGTAAAAAATTTCATGAAAAAAAGCAAAGGAATTTTAAAAATTTCATGCTGTTTCGGGTAGATTTATGATATGATGATAAAGTTATAAAAATCCCAATACAGTATTTAATATTTAAATATACAAACTTAAATCTATGGGACAAAATGATGGTCATAACACGTGAGGCTATCATATATGATTTAAGTTTATAATTGTGTTAGAAAATGACTATATTTGGCTCTCGAAATTTGTTTTCTGGAGCCATTTTCTAATTGAAAGTGAGGTGAACGTGTTGGAGCAGTTTTATCAATTAGGATGGACACTTGATTCAGCAGGTGGCGCATCTGGCGAAGCTTATATGGCAGAGCAAGATGGACAGAAATTGTTTTTAAAACGAAATTCTAATCCATTTATTGCAGCTTTGTCTGCTGAAGGTATTGTACCAAAGCTCGTGTGGACGAAACGTATAGAAACAGGGGAAGTTGTAACAGCACAACATTGGAAAAACGGCAGAGAGCTAACTTTCGATGAAATGTATGAACAACGTGTCGCTAATTTGCTAAAAAAAATACATAGTTCAAAAACACTTTTGAATATGTTGAAACGTATGGAAATGAATCCTATTACACCCGATATTTTATTAAATAAAATTAACGCCTCATTATCTAGAGAAGTGTTAACGCATCATGTTATTCGTAAAGCATTGACATATTTAGAAGATCATATGCCTTGTCTTGATCCTAGGTTCTTTACGGTTGTTCACGGAGATGTTAACCATAACAACTGGTTGTTATCTGATCATGATGAATTATTTTTAGTTGATTGGGAAGGTGCAATGATTGCGGATCCAGCTATTGATTTAGGTATGCTGCTATACAATTACGTTCCTGAAAATAAATGGCCTCAATGGTTGAGAGATTATGGTACGAAAGATTCTATAGACTTACAAAAGAGAATGAAATGGTATACTGTTGTTCAGTCAATTGGAATGGTACAGTGGTACGAAGAACAAAAACGCTATAAAGATATGAATATGTGGTTGAAGTTCTTAAACGAAGTAATGAATAACAATGTATTTATATAAGGAGTTATCAAGATGAGAGTGCGTTACAAGCCGTGGGCTGAAGATTATTTAAAGTCGCATCCTAATATTGTAGATACGGATGGTAGCCATGCAGGACATATAAATGAATGGTTTGACAAAGATCAACCGATATATATAGAAATTGGTTCTGGCATGGGTCAATTTATTACAACGCTTGCTGCGCAAAGACCAGAAATTAATTTTATTTCTATGGAACGGGAAAAGAACGTTATGGTCAAAGTGTTAGATAAAGTGAGAGAGCAAAATTTAACCAATATTAAATTGATTTGTAATGATGCGATTGAATTAAATGAATACTTTAAAGATGAAGAAATCTCTCGTATTTATTTAAATTTCTCAGACCCTTGGCCCAAAAGAAGGCATACGAAGCGTAGATTGACTTACCATACATTTTTAGCGTTATATCAACAAGTGCTAAAAAAAGATGGAGAAATCCATTTTAAAACGGATAATAGAGGTTTATTTGCTTATAGTTTAGAAAGTATGTCCCAATTCGGAATGTATTTCACTAAAATAAATTTAAATTTACACCAAGAAGAAAAAGAAAATAATATTGAAACAGAATATGAGCGTAAATTTTCTGATAAAGGCTCAAGGATTTATAGAATGGAAGCTAAATTTCACAATAATTAAATTGTTTTTGTAAATCACTTTATGTAGTTAATCGCCAGTGTATAATATAATACTAAGATGAAATAAAGATGGAAATTTTTTATAAGATTTCATTATTTTATTTTTTTAAGGCTACTATTTTCATAAATGGGAAAGTAGCGCTTATAGATAACCAGAAACCCAATTTGGGTTTCTTTTTTTTATAAGATAAACTAAAGCAAGGGATGTAAGCGTCAGGCTTCCTTACATAAGTGTTATTGAGGTTTAAATGGAATACAAGCACTAAAACATTTACATAAGCACTAATACTGTTAAGAGGATTATATACGTTATGACTCAAGTCTAATTTAATAAATTAAAAAGTAACGCTTTAGCAGTAGTGCTTTAAGAACTGACTTTTAAAAAATAGTTTTCTAAAAAGTAGCGATTTTGAAGCAATAGTTCATTAGCGTACGTTTTAAAACGTATTGATAGCATAGTCATGTGACAACGATCTACGTCAAGTCCAAGAATTAACTTAGAGTATTTGTATCTGAGTTCATTTGTAGGTATGTACGATATTCATCTGTATGTGTGGATTTACAATTTTCATTATTTTACGAGGGAGTTGTATTATATTACTATATTAATAAATAGTATTTAAACAAAGAAACGAGGGATAATCTTGAAATTAGGCAATTTTAAAATGCATTACCTTAATGGCGGGATTACAAATATTGATGGGGGCGCAATGTTCGGCGTTGTACCTAAAGTTTTATGGACAAAAAAATATGAAATCAGCGAGGATAACCGTATTCCTTTACCAACACACCCAATTTTAATTCAAACGGAAGAATTTAATATTATTATTGATACAGGGATTGGTAAGGAAAAGCTTACTGACAAAGAACGCAAGATATTTGGTGTAAATTATGAAAGCCAAATTGAAGAAGATTTAAAATCATTTAATTTAGAGACACAAGATATTGATTATGTACTGATGACACATTTACATTTTGACCATGCTTCAGGTTTAACTGATAATGAAGGGCATGCTGTTTTTGAAAACGCCATTCATGTCATACAACAAGATGAGTGGCACGAGTTTAATAGCCCTAATATACGTAGTAAATCCACTTATTGGAAGAAAAATAATGGAGATTTCACGAAGAAATTAATTTTATTTGAAAATCAATTAGAAGTAGTAAGTGGCATTCATATTTATCATACTGGAGGCCATAGTTATGGTCATTCTATTATTACTATTGAAAGCAAAGGAGAAAAGGCAGTGCATATGGGAGATATTTTCCCAACTATTGCACACAAAAATCCATTATGGGTAACTGCTTATGATGATTATCCAATGCAGTCTATTAGAGAAAAGGAACGGATAATACCTAGATTCATCTTAGAGGATTATTGGTTCTTATATTATCATGATGTAAATTATTTCGCTGTGAAATTTAATCAAACTGAATCTAATGAAATAGCACAATATATTACTAGAAATTAAAATAAGGTTAAAGTTTAGAACATTTGAAATGAAACTATATCTGTTTTAAAGCATTGGTTTTGCTTTATGAATGACTTGAGCAGCGATATATTTTGTTTCATATCATTATTGTACTGCGATAGTTAATAGTTGTTTGCTATCGGGTACGTAAGATGTTCATAACTTTAACCTTCAATCATTTACACTCTATGATGTCGAGGACTTCTCCTGTTTTAGCATTTGCGTAAAAATCGTAATAAATGCGTTTGCCATTGTGAAGTGTAGTGACACCACCCTGAAAAGCTTCTAATTGGTCGTTAGCGTTTTTATACATAATCGTTTCGTTTAATATGTAAGAACCGACAACATTCATAAAATATGTTTTTACTTCAGAAACAATTTTCTCTGGATTTTGATGTTGTATTTGCTTTTGACGTTTATAAAAATAAATTGATCCAACAATAACTGCTAATGAAATAATTGTGATGAAGAACCAACTTTTTTTATTTAACATATTACAATCTACCCCCAATAAAGTCATATTTATAGTTTACCACAATGAAGATGATATAATAAATATTAAGGAGTGAGAGACATTGAGTATAGACAAAAATCAAACATTATCAAGAATGAAAAATTTAACAGAATTACATGGCGCACCTGGCTTTGAAGATGATGTGAAAACCTATTTAAAAAATGAAATGGCACCGTACGTAGATGAATTTGTTTATAATCGTATGGGCGGTTTTTATGGAGTGAAGCGATCCAAAGCTAAAGAACCTAAAAAAGTAATGGTTGCTGCTCATATGGATGAAGTTGGTTTTATGATAACTCATATTACAGATAACGGACTATTGCAATTCACAAACTTAGGTGGCGTTGCTACTGACATATGGCAAGGACAAAGATTAAAAGTGAAATCACGTACCAATGAAGAAATCGTTGGCATCGTTGCAAATATTCCAAAGCACTTTAGAACGGGTAATGAAGGTGCGCCGACGATAGAAGACTTATTATTAGATATCGGTTGTGAAAGTGAAACAGATGTAATAAATCGAGGTATTCAAATAGGGGATACCATTGTTCCTGAAACACCATTTACGCAATTATCTGAACATAGATTTGTAAGCAAGGCCTGGGATAATCGTTATGGTTGTTTAATTGGTTTAGAGTTATTAGAATTATTGAAAGATGTAGAATTAGATTTTGATTTATTTGTTGGAGCGAATGTACAGGAAGAAGTTGGATTAAGAGGAGCAAAAGCTTCCGCCGAATTAATAGATCCAGATATTGCATTTGTAGTTGATTGTTCTCCAGCAAATGATATGAAAGGAAAACAGCATCTTTCAGGAGAACTAGGTAAAGGTACTTTAATCCGTATCAAAGACGGCACGATGATACTCAAACCGACATTTAGAGATTACCTTATAGATTTAACAAAAAAATTTGATATTCCAAACCAATATTATATGTCTCCTGGCGGTACTGATGGCGGAGAAATACACAAAGCAAATATTGGTATTCCAACTGCAGTTATCGGTGTTTGTGCACGCTATATTCACAGTACGAACGCAGTGTTTGATTACCGTGATTATGACGCAGCGCGGAGACTGTTATTCCAATCAATTAAAAACTTAAATGATAAAATAATCGATACGCTACAATATAATTAATATTTAGGAGTGATTTAATGGAACAATTAGAAAATGAACAACAATTTGAAGAATTAAAAAAAGAACAAACTGTGTTTTTATTTACTGCAGACTGGTGTCCCGACTGTAAAGTGATTGAACCAGATCTCCCACAACTGGAAGCAAAATATACGAATTACAAATTTATATCTGTAGATAGAGATAAATTTATAGATATTTGTATTAATCATGGTATTATGGGCATTCCAAGTTTTCTAGTATATAAAGATAATAAACAAATTGGTAGCTATATTGGAAAAGAACGTAAATCAATTGAACAGATAGATGATTTTTTAGCTTCTTTATAAAAGATAAATCAAATCATATTGATTAAAGTGTACTCTAAAAAATATACCCTTAGAACTTACATTTTTTCTGTTCCTAAGGGTATATTTATTGTAAACTGTATTAAGACACGTAAATAGGAGTGTTAACGATGAATGTCTTTCAAATGAGAGATAAATTAAAAGATAGATTGAAACATCTAGACGTTAAGTTTAGTTTTAATCGTGATGAAGAGACGCTACGAGTTTCTAGAAATGATAATGGTAAAGGTGTAACTGTTAAAATTTCAACTATCGTAGCTAAATATAAAGAGCAAAAAGAAAATATAGTAGACGAAATCGTTTATTACGTTGAAGAAGCTATCGAACAAATGAAAGGGGAGGCTTTATCCGATTCAGACCATATTGAGATAATGCCTGTGCTCAGATCACCGAGTTTTGATAAAAAAGACAAATCTGGAAATGCATTTGTTATTGATAAACATACTGCAGAAACTAATATTTACTATGCAGTGGACTTAGGTAAATCTTACCGACTATTAGATGAAACTATGTTAGATAAATTGAATCTCACTAAACAACAAGTGAAAGAAATGGCTTTATTTAACGTTAGAAAGCTTGAAAATAATTATAAAACGGATGAAGTTAAAGGAAATATTTTCTATTTTATTAATTCAAATGATGGTTATGATGCAAGTAGAATTCTAAATACTACTTTTTTAAATGAAATTCAAACTCAATGTGAAGGTGAAATGCTAGTAGCAGTACCACACCAGGATGTGTTAATCATAGCTGATATTCGTAATAAAACAGGTTATGATGTTATGGCTCATTTAACCATGGAATTTTTCACGAAAGGTTTAGTGCCAATTACTTCACTTTCTCTAGCTTATGACAAAGGACATTTTGAACCTATATTTATATTAGGTAAAAACAATAAACAAAAAAGAAATCCTAACGTAATACAAAGGTTAGAGGCGACTAGAAAAAAATATGAGAATAAAGATAAGAAATAAGGAGTCAGTATAAATGAATTTATTTTATAATAAAGAATCTGTGGGAGATGTAGCTTTTTTACAAATTGAACCCACAACTGGTGAATTTACGTATGAAACAAAAGGAAACGTAGTAGAAATTCATCAAGGTAATCAAGTTGTTGGATATAATATATTTGACGCTTCAAATGTATCTAGTATATCTGGAAATGGCCATGTTCAATTAAATGAAACATTAATTAATGAACTACAGCAAGCTATTAAAAATGCAGGGTTTTCATTTGAATTAGAGACAGATTTATCACCAAAATTGGTTGTAGGTTATGTGGCAAACAAAGAAAAGCATCCTAATGCTGATAAGTTAAGTGTATTAAATGTAGACGTAGCTACAGAAAAATTACAAATTGTGTGTGGCGCGCCTAACGTTGAAGCGGGACAAAAGGTTGTAGTCGCAAAAGTTGGTGCAGTAATGCCAAATGGCATGGTAATCAAAGATGCAGAACTTCGTGGCGTTGCTTCAAGTGGTATGATTTGCTCTATGAAAGAATTGAATTTGCCAAACGCACCACAAGAAAAAGGTATTATGGTCTTGTCTGATGATTATAAAGTAGGACAAGCATTTTTTGAAGAATAAAAGGAGGTAATGTCCGAATGAGCTGGTTCGACAAATTATTTGGAGACGAAAATGATCCTAATAAAGATTATCTAAATAAAAGAAACCAACGACGTCAAAAGAATATGCAACAAGAACATAAAGACACATTACTTCCTCAAAACAACGATGTTTATGAGAGGCCGAAAGGGAAATTCAGATTTCCGATGCATGTTATAGAAGAAGAAAATAGATCTGATAGCGCTCATGAAGTATCGTCTGAAAAAGAAGCTAAAGATACTGAAAATATGTCTAACCATACATCATCATCTAACCAAAAACAACGAAGACGTAGACATATGTATAATGAAACAACTTCAGATGAGATGAAGCAGCCAGAAGCTTCTGAGCAATCAACGACACATGATGAAACGTACGATGAAACAAACAGTGAAACAAGAAGAGATAAGAGACAACATAATGGCAAGAGAACAAGAATCCAAACGGACGTTTTAGGCGTGAATGGAAAATCTTCAAAAAAACATGAACACTCTACGCCGCATTATCATAAAAGTGATTTTAAAGCGAGTGAAGTTCCTTCTGCTATTTTTGGTACTCAAAAGCCCCACCCTCTAGATAACGGGGTAATCAAACCCAAAAACAGCGAAGAAGACAATGAAATATTTAACAATGACAAAGATGTTCAAGAAGATAAAACATCAAGCCTCGAATCACAATATAATGAAGCCCAACAACAAAATGATGACGACCAGCTATATCAAGTTGATGATGAGCAACTATCTTCAATAGAAAACGAACCGTCACTACAGAACACGTCAGACCAGTATGAAGACACTACAGAATCAACGACGCAACCTCAAAAAAATAATACAATCAATATAGAAAACATTTATGCGTCTCAAATTGTAGAAGAAATTCGTAGAGAGCGTGAAAGAAAAGTACTTCAAAAACGTCAATTCAAGAAAGCTTTACAACAAAAACGTCAAGAAAATCAACAAAATGATGAAGATACAATTCAAAAAGCAATTGATGAAATGTATGCACAACAAGCCAAACATTATATTGGCGAAAGTTCGTTAGACGAAGAACAATCAAATGATATCTCGGATGTGGATGATTCTGAGGATATCTCTAGTGATAATTTGACTGAAAATAGTAGCCATAATGATCAAAATAACGCTTCAGAATTTAACTACCAAGAAATTGATTTAGATAACGTGAGTTCTGTACATAATATAGACAATAACCAAGTGTATGAGTCTTTAGATGAAACGGCCAATCCTACAGTTAATTTATCAGATGAACCAGAAATAACTGCAATGGATGTAAGCCAAGATGAAGCTGGTTCAGAAAATGAACAACAAAACACATCTTCTGAAGCAGAAAGCCATGTGCAACAAAACGCTTCAAATTTAACTGAAGTTGATGAAAATGTAGCAATTTCAGATGCAAGATACAGAGAATTATCTGAAGCTCAAAAAGATATGTCACAAAGTACAACTGATGTGGATAGTAAGCAAAATGAAGACGTTGAAAAAATGCCACAGACGCAAGATGAATTTTCAGATGATCCCTTTTCAACAAGTACAGCGCGTGACACTGACGATAATCAAAATAGTACATCTCTAACTGATGGATCATATTCAGAAAGCACACAAGATTCAAGTCAATTTAATTCAGAGGAGTATAATCTGTCAGATCAGGATATCAAAGCACCGTCTACAAAAGATAATGATATACAAACGACGAACAGTAGCCAAAATGAAGCGGATGATGCTCAAGTAACTGAATCTGTGCATGCCTTAAGTTCTAGTGAAAAATCAAGTCAACAAAGGAAAAAATCAGCCATAACAAAAGGCAGCAAACCGTTTAATGTTGTTATGACACCATCAGATAAAAAGCGTATGCTCGACGCTAAGAAAAAGCGCCATACAAATTACTCAAGTATGAGCCTTAGTGAAGACAACAAATACCAATCAGAAGACAATACGAATATAAAGGCACCGTCTAATACAGATAAATCATTGTCTTCACCTAAACAACAAGAAGATAATATATACTCAGATCAAAATGCCGAAGCACATTTTTATGATAACAATGAATCAACAATTTCAGATGCACAAGCGATATCATCTGATGATCAAATACATCAAATCAAAGATGATGCTCAACAAAAAAGAGACACAGCATACTCAAACTCAAGCCAAAGTGCTACGCAATCTCAAAATTCAGATAACCAAGAAGCGTTATCACAAAATAAATCGACGACAGATGATACACAGTCTGTAAATCAAGTTGACGATGACGTAGATACCTACCAGGGGACTAAGACAGCGATAAGAAAAGGTCCAAATATCAACCTTCCAAGTATTGACTTACTTGAAGAACCTAAGGCGCATGAAAAAGATAACCAATGGATTGAAGAAAAGAAACATGAATTAAATGAAGCTTTTTATTACTTTAACGTGCCAGCTGAAGTTCAAACAGTTACAGAAGGACCAAGTGTAACGCGTTTTGAATTATCTGTAGAAAAAGGAGTAAAAGTTTCTAGAATTACCAATTTACAGGATGATATCAAAATGGCGTTAGCAGCCAAAGATATACGTATTGAAGCGCCTATCCCAGGTACAAGTTTAGTAGGTATTGAAGTGCCAAACCAATCATCTACACCTGTTAATTTACGTTCCATTATAGAAGACACTACATTTAAAAATGCAGAATCTAAATTAACAGTTGCTATGGGGCTTCGAATTAATAATGAACCACTCGTTATGGATATAGCTAAAACACCTCATGCATTAATTGCAGGCGCAACGGGTTCTGGTAAATCAGTATCTATTAACAGTATTTTAATGTCATTGTTGTATAAAAATCATCCTGAAGAGTTAAGATTATTACTCATTGATCCTAAGATGGTAGAATTGGCGCCATATAATGGGTTGCCTCATTTAGTGTCGCCTGTGATTACTGATGTTAAAGCTGCTACTCAAAGTTTAAAATGGGCAGTAGAAGAAATGGAACGTCGTTACAAAGTATTTGCTAAATACCATGTGAGAAATATTACTGCTTTTAATAAAAAAGCGAATTATGAAGATAGAATGCCCAAAATAGTAATCGTTATTGATGAACTAGCAGATTTAATGATGATGGCACCACAAGAAGTAGAACAATCCATTGCGCGTATTGCTCAAAAAGCACGTGCATGTGGTATTCATATGCTTGTGGCTACGCAAAGACCTTCTGTAAATGTAATTACTGGCTTAATCAAAGCGAATATACCAACACGTATTGCTTTTATGGTTTCTTCAAGCGTAGATTCTCGTACCATTCTAGATAGTGGGGGAGCAGAACGTTTGCTAGGTTATGGCGATATGCTTTATTTAGGCAGCGGTATGAACAAACCTATACGTGTGCAGGGAACGTTTGTATCTGATGAAGAAATTGATGAGGTCGTTGATTTTATTAAACAACAGCGAGACCCTGATTATCTTTTTGAAGAAAAAGAATTATTGAAAAAAGTAGAAAGCCAACCGCAAGACGATTTATTCGAGGATGTTTGTCGATTTATGTTACAAGAAGGCCATATTTCTACTTCATTAATACAAAGACATTTCCAAATAGGATACAATCGAGCCGCTAGAATTGTGGATCAACTAGAACAATTAGGTTATGTTTCAGGAGCAAATGGTTCAAAACCTAGAGATGTATACATTACAGAGTCTGATTTGAATGAGAATTAATATAGAGATAAAGGAGTGTTACAATGACACATTTTCATTTTGTCGGCATTAAAGGCGCCGGTATGAGTTCATTAGCACAAATTATGCATGATCTTGGTCATAAAGTACAAGGATCAGATATAAAAAATTATGTTTTTACAGAAATAGCATTAAAAAACAAAGGTATAGAAATTTTACCATTTGATGCAGATAATATAAAAGAAGATATGGTCATTGTTCAAGGTAACGCCTTTCCTGATACACACGAAGAGGTAATAAGAGCGCATGATTTAAATTTAAAAGTTATTCGTTACCATGATTTTTTAGGACATGTTATCAAACAATACACTTCAGTTGCAGTTACAGGTGCGCATGGCAAAACTTCTACTACTGGGCTGTTATCACATGTTATGAATGGAGACAAAAAAACCTCATTCTTAATTGGTGATGGTACAGGCTTAGGTATACCGGCGAGTGATTACTTTGCTTTTGAAGCATGTGAATACCGTAGACACTTTTTAAGTTATCATCCAGACTATGCAATAATGACTAATATTGATTTTGATCATCCGGATTATTTTAAAGATGTTGATGACGTATTCAATGCTTTTCAAGAAATGGCACGCAATGTAAAAAAAGCGATTATTGCTTGGGGTGATGATACGCATCTGCGCAAATTAAAAGCAGATGTACCTATTTATTATTACGGTTTTTCTGAAAATGACGATATTTATGCAGATAATATACAATTCAGTGAAAAAGGCACACAATTTGATGTCTATATCGATAAAGTGTATTATGATTCTTTTTTATCACCGCAATTTGGTGATCATAATATTTTAAATGCGTTAGCTGTAATAGCGATCAGTTATTTGGAAGGCTTAAATGTTGCTAACATTAAAGAAGCACTAGAAACCTTCGGCGGTGTTAAACGCAGATTTAACGAAACCAAAGTTGGCCAACAAGTATTAGTTGATGATTATGCACACCATCCGAGAGAAATTAGTGCTACAATTGAAACAGCACGAAAAAAATATCCTACCAAGGAAGTTATAGCTGTTTTCCAACCGCATACTTTTAGTCGAACGCAAGCCTTTTTAGAGGAATTTGCAGCGTGTTTAAGTCTTGCTGATAAAACATTTTTATGTGAAATTTTTGGTTCAATAAGAGAAAATAATGGGGATTTAACGATTCAAGACTTAGTTAAAAGGATTGAAGGCGCCACGCTTATTGATGAAAGCACTGTAAATGTTTTAGAAGATTATAGTAATGCAGTTATTTTATTTATGGGTGCGGGCGATATTCAAAAAATCCAGCGTGCATACATGGAAAATATTGGTGTAACTACCTCATTTTAATATGTTTATGTTAAAATGATGGGGGTATTTATATTAAATAACAACATATGTTTTTTAGGAGGCGTTTTTAATGGAATGGATTTTACCTATAGCTGGAATCGTTGCAGCGATTGCATTTTTAATTTTATGTATTGGTATCGTTGTCGTATTAGTTTCAGTTAAGAAAAATTTAGATCACGTTGCAAAAACACTTGATGGCGTGGAAGGACAAATTCAAGGGATTACACGTGAATCTACAGACTTACTTCATAAAGCAAATCGCTTAACTGAAGATATTCAAGATAAATCAGATCGTTTAAACTCTGTCGTTGATGCAGTTAAAGGCATCGGGGATTCAGTTCAAACATTAAATGGTTCTGTTGATCGAGTTACAAATTCAATTACGCACAACATTTCTCAAAACGAAGATAAAATTTCTCAAGTGGTACAATGGTCAAATGTGGCAATGGAAGTTGCTGACAAATGGCAAAATAGAAAAAATCGTAGAGAAAGTGCAAAATACAAAACAAGTAGTGTCGCAAATGACGCAGATCACAGCTACACTACACGTGTTGACCATTAATCATTTATATACTTAAAAAACAAATGCACTTAAATGAGGTATAAACTTATTTAAGTGCATTTGTTATAGGAGGCATTCAATTATGAAGTACTATAACCGAGATGATTATGAAAGAAATTTAGAAAGTTATGAAGTAGAAGACTATTTTACTTCTGGGGCTAGAAACGTATTTGTCTATGGATTTATTGTAGGTGCAGTTATAGGTTCAACTGTTGGATTAATTTCTATTAGTAAATCACGTCAAAGTGATACATCTGTTCCAAAAGCTAATCAAAAATTTAAGTCAAACTTAGTTGAACAAACCGAAAATGAAAAAGCAGCAGCAGAACGTCAAGTTGCACAAATAAAGGATACAACAACTACACACAATGAATTAGATGCACAAAAAGTTGCAATTCAACAAGAAACTTCTGATCATAATTTAGCAGACACATCACCTCAAGCACAGGAGGAAATGAGTAAGCAGGAATCCATGAATGCAGCAGAGCAATTAAGCCACATCAATGAGCAAGCAGAACCAACTGAGCGTGAAATAGAAGCTCAAAAAGATGCGGTAAAAGAAGAAGCAGAAGATCATAATTTATCAGACGCTTCTACGATTTCATCATCTAAGAAAACATCGCGTAATAGTATCATATCACCTAACAATTTAGCAACTGTTGCTAAAGAGAAAAAGAAAATATTAAATAACAACACTCAAGTTTCAAAAAACACATCTGAATTAATAGCTGAAGAAGGCGTAAAATCTAATCCAAATCGTATAGTGCCTAATTTAGTTACTAAAAAAGAGACAAAAAAAGATGAAGATAACCATATCAAAGCAGCTGTTGCCGGCACTGTGACTGCATCCGGTTTAGCTATAGCAGCAAGTCAAAAACGTGATGCAATAGCTAAAAATCCAAAAGTAGCTAAAAATACAGCTGACCTTTTAAAACCTGAAACTTTAACATCGAAAGTAAATAATAATGTACCTAATTTAGTTACTAAAAAAATAGATAACGCAGTAGAATCTAGCAATAAAGTAGAAAATTCTGCAGACAAAGCTAAACAAACTACCAAAAATGCTAAGCCTCAAGCTGCAGAACAACGCGTTAAACAAACACACAATAGCGTATCTTTTAAAGATGGAATTATTGTTCACGATGAAGCTGAAAAAGGTATAAGTAATGAAGCTAAAATCGCTGATAACACTTCTGATTCTCAAACAGAAAATGAAACACCAACGTATTCTAAAAATAGATTACAAAGTAAGAAAACTGAAAAAGCTAAAAGTAAAATTGACAAACGAACGTTTAATGATTAAATGCTTTTATCGTTATGGAAAATATATAGAGCGGGATAACAAAACCTTTTAATAAATTGGTTTTTGTCCCGCTTTTTTCTATAATGGGCTGCTGATTATTAGCAAAATTAGAGGCTTTTAATATAAGTTATCATATTATTTTTTAGATAAACCATTAAGCTATATATCTAATATGGAGAGATTTGATGCTCCTATCGCATACCAAAGTAATAGGTGATAGTATTGTTATACTAAACAATGAGTCATGCAAGCCATGAAACCAAAGTTGTAAGATTTTGATTAGCTACTTTTTAAATTTATAAAATAATTACAATACAATTTAAATATATGTTATCTTCAAATCGCAATAAACCGGCAGTGCATGACTTTTTGATAAACTGCTGCGCATATTGAGATAAACTGGAAAATACTTATGCTATTGTTATATTTTAACTTTTGTAAATTGATAAGAATAAGAAAAGTGTCGTCAAAGTGGTATTTTGGTGTTACTGTTATTGATTTATTATAACAAATAGTGAAATATATCACTATTTAAGCTTGGAATTATTAATTTTAAGATAAATTTTTGTAATAGTGTAAAATACAACTAGTAAATAACAGAAAATTCAGTTATTATAAGACTTATTCACTTTTAAAGTGACTTTTTTGATAATCATACTTGAACTTATAAACAGTTATTGTTAGAATTACGTTTAATAAATATTTTATCGCTTTAAAGCAGAATAAAATATCGATTTAAAATTTTCATAGAGGTGACTAAAATGACAGACAAATTACAAGAATACAGAGACGAAATTGTTGGAATTAATGAACAGATATTAGACCTTTTATCTAAAAGAGGTAAGATTGCTCAAAAAATTGGTGAAGAAAAACGTAAGCAAGGTACAATGGTTTACGACCCTCAACGCGAAAAAGAAATGATTAATCAACTTTTAGATAAAAATGAAGGTCCATTTAATGATAATGTGATCAAACAATTATTCAAAGAAATTTTTAAAGCCTCTACTGACTTACAAAAATCAGAGAATGAAAAACATTTATATGTATCTAGAAAATTAAAACCTGAAGATACAATTGTTCAATTTGATAATGGCGGCATTATTGGAGATGGCAATAAATCATTTGTATTTGGTCCATGTTCAGTAGAATCTCAAGAACAAGTAGATACTGTTGCTGCCAATTTACAAGCCAAAGGTGAGAAATTCATTAGAGGCGGTGCATTTAAACCACGCACATCACCTTATGATTTCCAAGGACTAGGTGAAGAAGGACTTAAAATACTTAAAAATACAAAAGATAAATATAATCTAAATGTAATAAGTGAAATTGTTAATCCTGCAGATTTTGAAGTTGCAGATCAATACTTAGATGTGTTCCAAATCGGAGCCCGTAACATGCAAAACTTTGAATTATTAAAAGAAGCTGGACGCTCTAAAAAACCAGTTCTTTTAAAACGTGGTTTAGCTGCTACGATTGAAGAATTTATTTTCGCAGCTGAATATATTGCTTCTCAAGGTAATGAAAATATCATTTTATGTGAGCGTGGTATCCGTACATATGAAAAAGCTACTAGAAATACATTAGATATTTCTGCTGTACCTGTTTTAAAACAAGGCACACACTTACCAGTATTAGTAGATGTAACGCATAGTACAGGGCGCAAAGATATTATGCTACCAACAGCAAAAGCAGGTTTAGCAGTAGGTGCAGATGGTATTATGGCAGAAGTTCATCCAGATCCTTCGGTAGCACTTAGTGATAGTGGTCAACAAATGGATTTAAATGAATTTGAAAACTTCTATAACGAAATTAAGCCGTTAGCTGATATGTATAATAATAAACAATTAAAATAAAATCGCTGAATAGCTCCTATTTGTTCTCTATTTCTGTAGCGGACAGGTAGGAGTTTTTAATGTTGAATATAAACAGTATAAAAGAGCACGTTAATAATAGGAATTAATCAGGAAATTTATGGAGTTTTAAAATATTAACAAAAAATAGCTTTTTTCTATTAATATAAAATAAAGTATCATGAAAATGACATAATTATGACATTCAAAACAAAATGATTTTACATTTACGAAAAATATGGTAAACTTTGAAAATGTTATGAAAACAGATTATAATAATAAAGAAATCGCTTTCAAGGAGGATGTTTATGACTGTTACAATATATGATGTAGCTAGAGAAGCTAGAGTATCTATGGCTACTGTTTCACGTGTCGTAAATGGTAACCAAAATGTAAAACCAGAAACACGAGATAAAGTAAATGAAGTTATTAAAAAATTAAATTACCGACCAAACGCAGTAGCAAGAGGTTTGGCAAGTAAACGTACAACAACGGTTGGCGTAATTATTCCAGATATTTCAAATGTATACTATTCCCAACTCGCACGTGGTTTAGAAGACATTGCTACAATGTATAAGTACCACTCTATTATTTCAAATTCGGATAATGACCCAAATAAAGAGAAAGAAATATTCAATAATCTATTAAGTAAACAAGTAGATGGTATTATTTTCTTAGGTGGTACAATTTCTGAAGAAATTAAGGAATTGATTAATAAATCATCTGTGCCAGTAGTTGTATCAGGAACTAATGGGAAAGATGAAGGTATTTCATCTGTTAATATTGATTTTCAAACTGCAGCAAAAGAAATTACAGAGCACTTAATTGAAAAAGGTGCAAAACGTTTTGCGTTCGTGGGTGGAGATTATTCTAAAAAAGCACAAGAAGATGTATTAGAAGGTCTAAAAGATGTATTATCAGCTAATCAACTTACATTAGATGATCAATTGATTTTTAATGGAAATGAAACTTATAAAGATGGATTGCGTGCATTTGAGGCATTAAAATCTGGGAAACCGGATGCAATATTGTCAATTAGTGATGAACAAGCTATTGGTTTAGTGCATGCAGCACAAGATGAGGGCGTAACAGTTCCTGAAGACTTACAAATTGTTAGTTTTAATAATACACGCTTAGTAGAAATGGTTAGACCACAATTATCAAGTGTGATTCAACCATTATATGATATAGGCGCAGTTGGTATGAGATTATTAACTAAATATATGAACGAAGAAGAGATTGAAGAACCTAATGTAATTTTACCTCATAGAATTGAATATAGAGGGACAACTAAATAATTTAAATAAACGAGGCTATGACGTGTTAATGTCATAGCCTCGTTTAGCTTATATATGGTAGATGAATGGCATAATGATACAGGTATAGCAAATTTCTGTTTCCTTTTTATGTAGCATCTAATAAACTGTTAGAATTTATTTGAACCAGCTTAATACTTGTGTTGCGTGTTTCATATTTATAGCGCTTATTTCTTGTCGGCGAGGGATAATTTGGTAATCTAACTTTTCATCCTCCCAAGTATTTGGTAAATCACAAGTCGCGTATGGCGACCATTTTGACAACCATTTTTCTGGTAATTGACCATTTTGTTGATCTTCACCAATTAAAGCAAGAAAGACATGTGTCCAAGCACGAGGCACGACTTTCCATATATTATAGCCTCCGCCACCAAACATGATGACCTTACCATCAGTGTATTTATCGGCCAATTGCTTAATTTTATAAGGTATCTCATAAAGTGCATCTAACGTACAGTTCATATGTGTGAGCGGATCTAAATAATGAATATCGACACCATGCACACTGACAATGATATCTGGTTTAAATGATGCAACCACAGGTTCCAGTGTTTGATTCAATACTTCAAGATATGAATCATCCTCAGTATAAGGTTCAAGCGGAATATTAACTGTATAGCCAAAGCCTTGCTCATTACCACGCTCTGTATAATGACCTGATCCAGGAAATAAAAATTTACCAGTTTCATGGATAGAATAAATGAGCGCTTGATCGTTCGTATAAAAACTCCATTGTGTTCCATCGCCATGATGCGCATCTGTATCCACACAAAGGACTCGTAAACAGTATTTCTTAATAAGATAGGCGATTGTAATTGCAACATCATTATAAATACAAAAACCATTTGCGCGACCAGGTAAACTATGATGTAAGCCTCCGCCTAGATGACAACCATTGGTTATAGAACCATCCATGATTTTATCCACTAAATTTAATGCGCCGCCTACAATGCGTGCACTGTGTTTATGCATCATTCTAAACTGCAAAGTGTCCCTGCCATCTAAACCATATTTTTTAGCTTCAGAGTCATTTAAAATGCCATGAGAAGCACGTCTAATAGCTTGTATATAATCAAAACTATGAATTAAGCTGAGTTCATTATCTGTAGCTATGCGTGGTTGAATGATATGCTCTGGCTTTAAGTAACCTAAATCTTTTAATAATTCTGTTGTTAATTTTAATCTCATTTGATTAAATGGATGTTGATTACTAAATCGGTATTGTAATATTTCATTTGAATAAACATAACCAGTTTGTTGGGTATTGTTCATTTATTTTTTACTCCCCTTTAAAAGAAAAAGCGATTCATATATCGAATATCATCGAACGCTTGTAACTGCTCAATAGTAATGCGTGAGCCTATTTTTGCCATTAAACAATTGGCAGGATGGCTTGTGATTTCAGGATCATCTGTCGCAAAGATTTCTAGGCCCCCATAACCCATTAATTTTTGCATTAATTTTTTATATTCAAAAACATCAAGACCAGAATTTTTAAAATCCCAGTGCCAATAATATTCAGTAGTTAAAACAATGTAATCTTCATATTCATCTGCTGCTAAACTAATTTTAATTAGTTCGCTACCTAGATGTAAATGTCTATAGGGTAAACTGATTTCAATCGCACCTAATTCAATTAAATATGCAAGATTCCCACTAGACCATCGCTCTAATGGGTCTGGGTAATGATAAGTGACATAACCGACGATATGTTGATTATTTCGAAGTATAAAAATTCGTCCTTCTGCTAGCTCACTAATTTCTTTAACCGCTTCAAATTGATCTTCAGGTTGACGAAATGCAGTAAGTCCGTCATCAAATGTCATTGAGTCGAGGTGAATCCTTGACACTGGACCTTCAATAATAAATGTGCCTTTATCTAAATGAAAAGTCTGAGATTGATACGTTTTTATATGTTCCATTTTTTCACTCCAAACTACCGCAAATGAATATAGTATGCAATCTTTAATAATTATATTATAAGGGATATGAGCGTAAATTAACACGATATTGTACCCGTTTACACCGATTATTTTGAAAATTGCGATTTTATTAGTTATAATATTTTTTAAGCAAGCGATTTCATTAAGAGGGGGATTTACAATGAAAGTAGAAGTATATAAAGGGGAAGAAGGAAATTTCAACCTTCATAACTATGAAAAGCAATACAACAATTTCGATTGGAAAGAAGTTGAAAAAGCATTTTCATGGTATGACACAGGCAAAATAAATATGGCACATGAATGTATTGATCGCCATGTGGATGAAGGTAAAGGAGAAAAAGTAGCTTTACATTATAAAGATGATAAGCGACAAGAAAGTTTTACTTTCAATGAAATGAAATCAAAATCAAATAAAGCAGCAAATGTTTTAAAAGATAAAGGCAATGTTGAAAAAGGTGATCGTGTATTTATTTTTATGCCCAGAACACCTGAACTATATTTTGCATTATTTGGTATTTTGAAAATAGGTGCTATTGTCGGACCATTATTTGAAGCGTTTATGGAAAAAGCGGTTGGTGATCGTTTAGAAAATAGTGAGGCAAGCGTAATCGTCACTACAAATAATTTATTGCCAAGAATACCCAAAGACAAATTACCAAATTTAGAAAAAATTGTTGTTGTTGACGATGTTGTTGAGAGTGAATACGTAGACTTTAATAAAGAACTTGAAAAAGCGAGTGACCAATTTGATACAGAATGGCTAAATTTAGATGATGGACTCATCCTACATTATACTTCAGGATCAACTGGACAACCAAAAGGTGTATTACATGCACAAAGAGCTATGTTAGTTCACTATATTTCTGGTAAATATGTCCTTGATTTTAAAGATGATGATGTTTATTGGTGTACTGCAGATCCAGGTTGGGTAACTGGTACATCTTATGGCATATTCAGTCCTTGGTTGAATGGTATTACGAATTGCATCGCTGGAGGCAGATTCTCTCCAGAAGCTTGGTATGGTATGATAGAAGAATTTAAAGTGACAATATGGTATACAGCTCCAACAGCGTTAAGAATGTTAATGAGCGCCGGGGATGATATTGTTGAAAAATTTGATTTATCATCTTTAAAAAGTATTTTATCGGTTGGAGAACCGTTAAACCCAGAGGTGATTAAATGGGCAAAAGGCGTATTCGGTCTACGTGTTCTCGATACGTGGTGGATGACTGAAACAGGCGGGCATATGATTGTGAATTATCCGTCCATGGATGTGAAATTGGGCTCAATGGGCAAACCATTGCCTGGTGTTGAAGCGTCAATTATTGATGATCAGGGAAATGAATTACCAGCTAACCGTATGGGAAATCTTGCCATCAAGAAAGGTTGGCCATCTATGATGATTTCAATTTGGAATAACCCTGAAAAATACGACTCTTACTTTATAGGCGATTGGTATGTATCAGGGGATTCTGCTTATAAAGATGAAGATGGGTATTACTGGTTTCAAGGACGCGTTGACGATGTAATTATGACAGCGGGAGAACGTGTCGGCCCATTTGAAGTCGAATCTAAGTTAGTCGAACATGATGCAGTGGCTGAAGCAGGCGTGATAGGTAAACCTGATCCAGTTCGAGGAGAAATTATCAAAGCGTTTGTAGCTTTACGACCTGAATTTGAAGCAAGTGATGAATTGAAAGAGGAAATTCGTAAGTTCGTTAAGGAAGGTTTAGCAGCACATGCTGCGCCTCGTGAAATCGAGTTTAAAGACAAATTACCAAAAACACGTTCCGGTAAAATCATGCGTCGCGTGTTAAAAGCGTGGGAACTTGATTTACCAGAAGGCGACTTAAGTACAATGGAAGATTAATTATAGAAAAAACATAAAATAATTGTTTCAAATTTACTATTAACTTTAAAATGTGCTTTATTGATGAATTTTAAAATCTGCTTTTAAAATTTAGAAATGAAGCACGTTTTTATTGTAATAATACATTTAAAATGTTTTATTATCCACTGTTGTAACAAAAGTAGCTTATAATTTTGAAAGCGCTATCTCTATTAATCGACAATACAACTTTATTTAGTTAATATGAATATGTAAGGAATTTTGAATCACAGCATGAAATTTTACTTTTTTCATATGTGGTTAAAATTTATAAAAGAAGGGGCGAATACATTTGGCACATTTATCAGACTTAGATATTGCTAATCAATCAACACTACAACCAATTGGGGATATTGCTGAAAAAGTAGGTATTCCTACCAATGCTTTAGAACCATACGGACATTACAAAGCTAAGATTGATATCAACCAAGTTAAACAAAAAGATGATAAAGGGAAAGTAGTGTTAGTAACTGCTATGAGTCCAACACCTGCAGGTGAAGGTAAATCAACAGTTACAGTTGGTTTATCTGACGCTTTTAATCAATTAAAGAAAAATGTAATGGTTGCTTTGCGTGAACCTGCGTTAGGGCCTACATTTGGTATTAAAGGCGGCGCAACTGGTGGCGGTTATGCTCAAGTGCTGCCAATGGAAGATATTAATTTACACTTTAACGGTGACTTCCATGCTATTACAACAGCAAACAACGCGTTATCAGCATTTATTGACAACCATATTCATCAAGGAAATGAATTAGGTATTGATCAAAGACGTATTGAATGGAAACGCGTCTTAGACATGAATGACCGCGCTTTAAGAAATGTCATCGTAGGATTAGGTGGGCCAACACAAGGTGTGCCCCGTGAAGATGGGTTCAACATTACAGTAGCTTCTGAAATTATGGCTATTTTATGCTTAGCTAACGATATTAATGACTTAAAAGCTAAAATCAGTAATATTACAATTGGTTATACAAGAGATCGTAAGCCAGTTACAGTAGCAGATTTAAAAGTTGAAGGCGCTTTAGCAATGATACTAAAAGATGCAATTAAACCTAATTTAGTCCAAACAATCGAAGGTACACCAGCATTAGTACATGGTGGGCCGTTTGCAAATATTGCGCATGGCTGTAACTCAATTCTTGCAACACAAACAGCAAGAGAATTGGCTGATATCGTCGTAACAGAAGCTGGTTTTGGATCAGACTTAGGTGCTGAAAAATTCATCAATATTAAAGCACGTGAAGCAGGATTCGAACCCTCGGCAGTTGTGGTTGTTGCTACTATCCGTGCGCTTAAAATGCATGGCGGCGTTGCAAAAGACAATCTTAAAGAAGAAAACGTGGATGCATTGAAAAAAGGTATCGTAAACTTAGAACGCCACGTAAACAATGTAAAAAAATACGGTTTAGAACCGGTTGTTGCATTGAACGCATTTGTTCACGACACAGATGAAGAAACGAAGTTTGTACAAGAATGGGCGAAAGAAAATGGCGTCCGTCTTGCTTTAACTGAGGTTTGGGAAAAAGGTGGCCAAGGCGGTCTCGATTTAGCTAATGAAGTATTAGAAGTGATTAACCAACCACAAAATTTCAAACATTTATATGAACTAGACCAACCACTTGAAGATAAAATTGAAACGATTGTAAAAGAAATTTATGGTGGCAGCAAAGTAACGTTTAGCAGTAAAGCACAAAAACAATTAAAACAATTTAAAGAAAATGGTTGGGATAATTATCCTGTATGTATGGCTAAAACACAATATTCATTCTCTGACGATGCATCATTATTAGGTGCACCAGAAGGATTTGAAATTACAATTCGCGAGCTAGAAGCTAAAACAGGTGCAGGATTTATCGTAGCACTAACTGGTGCGATTATGACAATGCCTGGATTGCCTAAGAAACCAGCTGCATTAAATATGGACGTTACTGATGATGGTCACGCAGTAGGTCTATTCTAATTTAGTGATTATAACATAAAACAACCGAGGCACAGTGGCGCCTCGGTTGTTTTATGTTGTAGATATTTATAGTCTTATTTCTAGTTATCGAAATCTTGTCAAGCTAACAAAATCATATTGAAAATATGATTGCTTTGTTGTTTTTTTACTTTGTCATTAATCGAGATTTAATATCGTAACGTTCCGCACGAACATAATCATATTGTGTAATTTTGTTTTCTACTAGCATGCGTTTTAATACGTAATGTTGTCTATTTAAGCCGATTTGAATTTGATGATTAGGTTTAAGTGATCCATCTTCATTATAAGGCGTGTAGTAGTAAGGACTTTGCAGTAGACCAATGATATACGCAGATTCAGCAATATTTAGATCTTCTGCTGGTTTGCCGAATAAACTGAAAGAAGCTGATCCTATACCTGAAATGTTTAACCCATTATAATCACGACCAAATGGAACAATATTCAAATATGTGTACAATATCTCATCTTTAGTTAAAATTTTTTCAGCACGCATGGAAAGTACAAGCTCATTTGCTTTACGATTATAAGTTTTTTGATTTGTAAGTATTTGATTTTTAATAAGTTGCTGTGTGATTGTACTGCCACCTGTAGCATCGCTAGAATTGAATATATCTTGTCCTATAGCTCGTAAAACAGCTTTTGGTAAAATGCCATTATGTCGAAAAAATAAACTGTCTTCTGAGGCTGTTAAAGCTTTGATCACATTGTTGTTAACATGTTTTGGGCCAACGATGAGCGAATTCATAGAATTATTATACTCTACGAGTAGGTTATCGCTGTTATAATTGATTGCTTCATTTCCAGAAATAACTAATAGCTTGGACTTTAATTCAGCATCTGACATATGGGTAGCTTCTTTGGTTAAACTTTGAAAGTAAAATACAGATATGGCAAGTAAAATAAGCAAAGTGCAACCAAATATGGAAAATAAACCTACGAAAAAATGTTTGAGTTTTTTATAAATAAATTCAAATTGATTTAGTTTTATATGTTGTTTATTTTCTTCAATGTGGCTCTCATATGCATGATTTTTCATCGTGGACCTCCTTATTTAAACAATATTATATCATAATATATAGAGTTGACTTTTAAATTAGAGTTAATTATAATAAATACAATTCGATATCGTTTTTGGATAGAGGAGAAGTAATATAATGTATCATCTACAGAGAGTTAGTGGTTGCTGTGAACTAGCGTTGGTCCTTATATGAATACACCTTTTGATAAGTAATTATCCAAACGTTTTAGTTAATGAACGTATCATTAATAGAGTTGTTTGACTTAAAGTATGGTGGTACCGTGCGTTTGCGCCCTTACAAAAAATGTAAGGGCGCTTTTTTGTGTTCTCTAAAATTACGTGGTTAAAATTTTAAGTGATGCAAATGAATTCTATTCAAAACTTTATCATAATTAAATTAGGAGGCGAATGCAATGACAAATACGTTAATTGAAGATTTAAAATGGAGAGGTTTGATTTATCAACAAACGGATGAAACGGGTATTGAAAACTTACTAAATAAAGAGCAGGTCACACTGTATTGTGGGGCTGATCCAACAGCAGACAGTTTACACATTGGCCATTTATTGCCGTTCTTGACTTTACGTCGTTTTCAAGAGCATGGTCATCGTCCGCTCGTATTAATTGGTGGCGGAACAGGAATGATTGGTGATCCTTCAGGTAAATCAGAAGAAAGAAAATTACAAACAGAAGATCAAGTTGAATTAAATGTGCAAGGCATAAGTGAACAAATGCATAAAATTTTTGAATTTGGTACAGATAAAGGTGCAAAATTAGTTAATAACAAAGATTGGCTTAGCCAAATATCATTAATAGATTTTTTAAGAGATTATGGTAAACACGTGGGTGTCAACTATATGTTAGGTAAAGATTCTATCCAAACGCGTCTAGAACATGGTATTTCATTTACTGAATTTACTTACACTATCTTACAAGCGATTGATTTCGGGCATCTTAATAAAACGTATAATTGTAGGATTCAAGTAGGTGGTTCAGACCAATGGGGTAACATCACAAGTGGTATAGAATTGATGCGTCGTATGTATGGAGAAACTGAAGCGTTTGGACTTACAATTCCATTAGTAGTTAAATCTGATGGTAAGAAATTTGGTAAAACTGAAGGTGGCGCAATATGGTTAGATGCCGATAAGACAAGCCCTTACGAATTTTATCAATTTTGGATTAATACTACAGATGCAGATGTTATTAAATTCTTAAAATACTTTACGTTTTTAAGTAAAGAAGCTATAGATACACTAGAAACTTCATTGAATGAGGCACCTCATTTACGTGAAGCTCAAAAAGCATTAGCTGAAAATGTTACTAGATTCATTCATGGCCAAGCTGCATTAGATGATGCCATCAGGATTTCTCAAGCTTTATTCTCAGGTGATTTGAAATCACTTTCAGCTAGAGAATTAAAAGAAGGCTTTAAAGATGTGCCTCAAGTCGAATTAGATCATCAAACGACGAACATCGTGGAAGCAATTGTGGAAACAGGCATTGCTTCTTCTAAAAGACAAGCACGTGAAGATGTAAATAATGGTGCTATTTATATTAACGGAGAAAGACAACAAGATTTAAATTTTGAATTGTCAAATGAAGATAAAATCGAGAATGAATTTACTATTGTACGTAGAGGCAAGAAAAAATACTTTATGGTTAGTTATAAATAAGTGTGAAAGTTGAACATACCATCGTTTATAAAAAGTAACACGTTCAGCAATACAAAAATACGTTGTGCTGTTTCTAATAATAGTTACTAAGCGTAGAAGTCGTCTATATCAGTATATATTGGTTTCAGAAGTTTGATATATAGGTGTAATAAAAATATTGAAATATGGCTTTATGCTTAGGGCGTATTTTATTATCTGAACACAGTTATAAAATACAATAAAGGCACCAAATCATATTTATGATTTGGTGCCTTTAAGTATTTATAACACTCATTTAATTAAAAGGAACGGCTTGTTCTTTTGATGAATCAGAAGTTTTTGATTTTTGTTCTTTTAATGTTACATCAACAGTTTGTGTTTCACCTTTTCTTTCTACAGTTAATTTAACTGTATCTCCAGGTTTTTTATGTTCATATAGATAAGAGCGTAAATCTGTATCCTCTTTTACTTCTTCATCATCAATTTTAGTGATAATATCTCCTTCTTTTAGATCATTATCAGCGTATACTTTTGCTACATAAATACCATCTTTTCTATCAGTATTTAATTGCTTTTTATACTCATCAGGAATTTCGCTTAAATTAAGTAAACCGATACCGATTGAAGGGCGATCAATTTTGCCATTCTTAACTAATTCTTTAATAGTCACTTTGACTTCATTACTTGGAATAGCAAACCCAATGCCTTCGACTTGTTCGTTCGCTATTTTCATTGAATTAATACCAACTAAATTACCATTTAAATCAACCAATGCCCCGCCTGAGTTACCAGGGTTAATTGCTGCATCTGTTTGTAGTACGTTTACCTTATTAGCACCAGCTGAAGTTTGTGTGTCGATTGTTCGTTCGCTAGCTGAAATAATACCAGACGTCACAGAGTTTGCAAATTCTAAGCCAAGCGGGTTGCCCATAGCGAATACGCTGTCACCAGTTTTTACCTTGGAAGAATTAGCAAATTCTACCGCTTTTGTACCTTTCGTTTCATTTATTTTCAATACTGCAATATCCGTAAGTGCATCTTTGCCAATTAGTTTAGCATCGACTTGCTTAGAATTATGTAATTGAACTTTAATTTCACTTGCACCATCAATGACATGGTTATTTGTAACGATATAAGCTGAGCCGTTATTTTTTTGATAAATTACACCAGATCCAACGCCAGCTTCTTCTGATTTACCTGTTTTACCTTTAAGCAAATCGTCTAAATTTTGAGCTTTTTGCATATTAATTACACCTACAATGGCGGGGGATACATCAGTAATCATTTGATTTACCGAATCGTATTTCTCGCTTTTTCCATCTAAGGAATTACCAGCGCTACTACTATCACTTGTTTCCTTTACTGATGACCCATTATCGTCTAATACTGTACTTTCCATAAATTTCCCCACACCTAAGACAATCAGTGCACCAAGAATACCTGCTACAAGTGCGACGAGTACAGTTTTAAACCATGGGAATTTGGGTTTTGATCGTTTACTATAGTTGGGTTGTGTGTATTTTGATATTTCTTCATCAGGTTGTTTTTTATTTAAATTCTGATCATTATTAAATTCTGACATATTATACCTCCGATTCATTCTTTATAACCTATTATGAAAGGTTTACTCAACTTTTTCTAGTATATCATTATACTACTTTAGACTGAAATATAAATTACCTTGTCCATTGATGTTCTAAATGATAGAATCAATAGGGTAATATAAGGCTAAATAAGTAGGTGAAAAAATGTATAGATTTGTTAGCGGTTTATTAAATTTTATTTTACGCAAAATATGTAAATCATTAGAAGTGCAAGGAAAAGAGCATATCCCACAATTACATCGTTATGTCGTAACTTGTACACATGAAAGTTATAATGAAGTTATTATGCTTGGCATGGCTATTTATCCAAATCAAATCCATTATATGGCTAAAAAAGAACTTTTCTATAATAAATGGTTTGGTAGATTTTTGAGTTCGCTTAATGCATTTCCAGTAGATAGAGATAATCCTGGACCAAGTACATTAAAAAAACCAATTAAATTATTAAAAGAAAATAAAACAGTTGGAATTTTTCCGACAGGGCATCGTATGAAATACGATGAAGGCGCGCCAATGAAACGCGGTGCAGTAACGATAGCGTTAATGGCACAAGCACCTATTTTACCAGCAGCATATGTAGGGCCTAAAGAAATCAAAGGATTAGTTACTGGTAAATCAATTATAAGATTTGGTGAACCAATTGAAACAAAAAATTTACCAAAAGACATGAAACGTAATGAAAAATTAGAATATTTAACTAAAGAATTAGAAAAAAGAACAATACAATTACAAGATGATTTAAATGAGTATGTAACACATAATAAGTAAATTTTACTCATTTTTTTAACTATTGAATCATAATATATATACGAAATTAATATAACTTGTGTTATTATGAAAATGTACAATAACAACAAGTATAACGCTTTCATTTCACCACGTGGACAAATTGTACATGTGGTGATTTTTTGGGTGAATTTATTGTGAAATGGGGAATAATTATGTATAGTTTCTTTCAACGTTTGGGAAGATCTCTTATGCTGCCTGTTGCCGTATTACCAGCAGCCGCAATTATTGTAGGTATAGGGAATGCCTTAACTGCAATTGGTATATGGCCGACTGTAGCTGCTTTTTTCTCGACGGCAGGGTCTACGATTCTTGAACAATTAGGTATTTTATTTGCAATCGGTGTAGCATTAGGGATGGCTAAGAAAAATGATGGGGCTGTGGCACTTGCAGCGGCGGTTGGTTTCTTCTTGACCACAGTCGTACTTAGTCCTGAAAAATTAGCACCATTATTAGGTGTGAAACAGTCATCTTTGAATGACGCATTTGAACAAATGAACAATCAAAACGTGTTAATTGGTCTAGTTATTGGTTTAGTCGCAGCTTATACTTATAATAAATTTAGTAAGACAGAGTTGCCGGCAGCATTGTCATTCTTTAGTGGTAAACGGTTAGTACCAATCATGACCGCATTTTTTAGTATTTTTATAGCGGTTATTATGTTATTTGTTTGGCCCGTTGTATACTCAGCAATCGTTACGTTTGGGACATGGATACTGGATTTAGGTCCAGGTGGCGCATTTTTATATGGTTTTTTCAACCGTTTATTAATTCCAACAGGATTACACCACGCATTAAATGCAGTATTCTGGTTTGATTTAGCAGGCATTAATGATATTGCAAAATTCCAAACGGGTGATGGCGCAATAAAAGGTATAACAGGTCGATATATGGCTGGTTTCTTCCCAGTAATGATGTTTGGGGTTCCAGCAGCAGCGCTAGCAATGTATCATACTGCAGAAACGAAACAGAAGAAACGTGTATATGGTTTAATGTTTGCTGGTGCACTTTCAGCATTTATCGTGGGTGTTACTGAACCAATTGAATTTTCATTTATGTTTGTAGCACCTATACTATTTGTTATTCATGCATTATTAACAGGATTGTCATTATTTATTGCCGCTTTGTTCCATTGGACAGCAGGATTTTCATTTAGTGCGGGATTAATTGATTTCATATTGTCTCTAATTAATCCAGTTGCAAACCATCCGATGATGTTAATAGTACAAGGTATCGTATTCTTTATCATTTACTATGTTGTATTTAGGTTAGCAATAAAATGGTTGAAACTGAGTACACCTGGCCGTGGAGATAACTTGTTACCTGATCCTACATCTGATGAAGCAACAACTGGTGATACAGCTCAAGATGGAGATGGTACAGAAAGTACACCATCAACAAGCAAATATGCGCAAACAGCCAGCCAAATCTTAGAAGGCTTAGGCGGTAAAGAAAATATTACTTCTTTAACAAACTGTGCTACACGTTTACGTATGGAACTTAATGATAACAGCGTGATTGATGAAACTAAGATTAAGGGTGCAGGCGCAGTAGGCGTTACAAAAAGTGGTAAACATAATACGCAAGTTATTATTGGCACACACGTACAACAGGTTGCTGATGAAATAGAAACTCAAATGGAAAATAACAACTCGTAAGTATATTTTAATGTAGTATAAAATAATGTTTTAAGAACGTAATATCACGCATAAAAATAAACGAATTTTTATAATTTCGTTTCATTTCTATGCGTGATTTTTTGTTGTAAGTATAAAGTTTGTTTGCCGTATATTATTATCAAAAATACATTGCTCTTTTAACATGTAAATAGTACGATGTAGTAGTATCAGAATTTTCTGATTAAAGGAGAGGAATGCATATGAAGTCGGTACTATTTGATGTTGATGGTGTATTTTTAAGTGAAGAAAGATGTTTTGATGTTTCTGCGTTAACAGTATATGAAATGTTGATGAGTAAAGACTATATTGGTATAGACCCTAGTATCAATTTTCAAACATTAAATGATAAACAAATATCTGAAATTAGAGATATCGTATTTTACCATGATGAAATTTTAACCAAGTTAAAATCACTTGGTTTAAACTCGAACTGGGATATGCTATTTATCGTGATTGCTCTTCATTTTATTGAATTATGTAAATCTTTATCACCAGATAAATTATCCATTGTATTAGATACAGACAATTTCAATGAACAAACACTGCAATTTCTTGGTGAACATATTTCAGACATAGCGCTTAATTTTGAACTACCGCTATCATTTTTAGACGGTTTAAGTTCGGGTAAAGATCATATTTATCAAGCGCTTGTTACACATGCGAATGATCAATTAAATACAGATAATGATGGATTATTTGAATTAAAAAGCCCGTTTTGGTTGTTAGCACAGGAAATTTATCAGGAATGGTACTTAGGTTACCAATTATATAATGAAGTTGAACAAAAACCGCAGCGTTCTAATTTTAAACAAGGTTATATTTATCAAGAGGTTGCGCTTAGACCAGTTAATGAAATGAAACAGTTGTTAGAAGATTTGAAAGACGCTGGTTACCAAATTGCGATTGCTACAGGACGACCTCGAACAGAAACGCTAGTACCATTTGAAAGTTTAGGTATTAAATCACTGTTTGATGATATACATATTGTTACGGCAAGCGATGTTTTGACAGCAGAAGCACATTTCCCTGAGTTAAAGCCATTAGGGAAGCCTAATCCGTTTAGTTATTTAGCTACATTAGAAGGTAATTATCTTGAAAATTATAAAAAATATGCCACAAACCAGCAAAATCGCGTAAATAAAGATGAAGTGTTTATCGTAGGGGATTCTTTAGCTGATTTGTTGAGTGCTAAAAAGATTGGAGCTACTTTCATTGGCCCATTAACTGGATTGAAAGGGCAAAAAGCACGTAAAGAATTAGAAGATTACGACGCAGAGTATATCGTTAATCATGTGAGCGAAATTAGAGAAATTCTTTTATAAATACAATGAACATGTTGAAAAAGCTGAGACAAAATAAAATGTCTCAGCTTTAAATATATGATCCGCTAACTACCCTTATAATAGTATCGCGAAAAATAGTATGAGTGAGAGCGTTAAAGTATCGAGTTATTTCGTTAGGTGGGTATGAAAGTTTAAAATCAGGGTAATTTAAATACAAAAAGACACCTCCACTCAAATTTATAAATGAAGGTGCCTTTTACTTTAAGAAGCATAGGCGTCTATCTTCTAAAGTTTAAAACTGTTAAATATGATACGTCTCGCTCGCTTTTTCATCTAACTCTATGCTGGATTCCACATTTAATTCTACACTTCTGATAAGGTTAAAGCCTTCAATTTCATATAAAGCTTCAATAACATCTTGAGTGACAGGATGGTCAATGGACAGCACCATTAGTGCATTACCACCTTGGTTGGTACGGCCTAAATGCATTGAGGCGATATTGATATTATATTCGCCTAATATTTGTCCAGTACGTCCAACAATACCTGGTCTATCGTTATGGTTAATTACAAGTTGGTGTTTTTCCGGTTTGAAATCAACAGGATAGTCGTTGATGCGCACAATTCTAGGACCATAACCATTTAATACTGTCGCGCCAATTTTAATTTGTGTGTCTTTATTAATTAATGTTAGTTCAATATAGTTACTAAAACCACGGTGTTTTGTATCTTTCTCTATATTATATGATACACCTTGTTCATTGAGTAATACTAAAGCATTAATTAAATTAACACGTTCCGCTAAATCTTGACGTAAAACGCCAGATACAAGTGTTCTAGTGAGCAAGCTTGTATCATCGATTGCAATATCACCTTTGTACTTAATTTGAAGTTCACGTGGCGCTTTCTCTAATAATTGAATGCCTACTTCACCAGTTAATTTACTTAATTCAATATATGGTTTTAGTTCATCATTGATTTCGTTGAAAGACATTTTTGGAGCGTTAATCGCATTAACGACATTACCCTGTTCAAAGATATCTACAATTTCATTTGCAACAGAAACAGCTACTTTTTCTTGTGCTTCTACAGTTGAAGCGCCTAAATGTGGTGTAACAATAATTTTATCATGTGCTACCAGTGGTGAATCGGTTGCGGGTTCAGTTTCAAATACATCGATTGCAGCGCCTTGAATTTGGTTTGCATCCAGCGCTTCAATGAGGGCATCTTCATCAATAATACCGCCACGTGCCACATTGATAATTTGTAATGTTGGTTTGGCTTTATCGAAAAAGGCTTTATCAACAATGCCTTTTGTTTTTGGTGTGAGTGGCGTATGCACAGTGACAAAATCTGCTTGCTCAGCAATTTCTTCTACAGTAGCACGTGTCACATTAAGTTCTTTGGCTTTGTCTTCAGAAAGATAGGGGTCAAAAGCAAGGATATTCATACCGAAACTTTGCGCTCGTTTTGCTACGCCAATACCAATTCTTCCGGCTCCAATAACGCCTAAAGTTTTATTATAAAGTTCAGTTCCTCTATATATTTTACGATCCCATTTTCCGTTTTTAAGCGATTGGTGTGCTTGTGGCACATTACGTGCCATCGATAAAATCATAGCCATTGAATGTTCAGTAGCTGAAATGGTGTTCCCATCAGGTGCGTTAATAACGATGACACCATGCTTTGTAGCAGCATCTACATCTATATTATCTACCCCAACACCCGCACGTGCAATGACTTTTAGGTTTGGTGCCGCTGATATAATATCTGAAGTGACTTGTGTTTGACTTCTCACTATCAGTCCTTCGTAATTCGTAATAGTTTTTGCTAACTCTGTTTTGCTTAATTCAGTATTGACATCAACTTCAAAGTCTTTATGTTCTGTTAAACTTTTTAAACCTTCTGGTGAAATAGGATCTGAAACTAAAATTTTATACATATGCTTTTACGACCTCCATATATTGCGTAATTGCTTTACCAACATAAGATTCATTTCTAAATTCTGTTAATAATATTTCTAATGCTGAAACGACTTGTAAAATATCAAAGGGTGATATTTGTCCCATATGACCAATACGTAAAATCTGACCTTTTAAGTGACCTTGACCACCAGCAATCGTAATTGCAAAACGCTTTTTCAATTCATTTTTAATATAGTCTAATTCATCTTTGGATTTTGGTACAAAAGCCGTAACAGTAGGTGAAGCATAAGCGTCTTGAACTAATAATTCTAGATTTAGCGCATTTAATGCTTGTCTCAACGCATCACGTATCGCGTAATGTCTAGCGATAACTTGATCCAACCCTTCTTCATTTATGAGGTTAGCATAAGCATTTACACCTCTAAATAAAGATACATTAGGTGTGAAAGGCGTAGAGTTCTCTGTTAATGATTTTAAATACTTATTTAAATCTAAATAAAATCTAGGTGTTGTAACTTGACTAAAACGAGCTTTAGCACGGTCGTTATAAGCTACAAAACCTAACCCAGGCGGAAGCATAATTGCTTTTTGACTTCCTGAAACAAGCACATCAATATTGTCACGATTTAAATCTACATCTACAGCACCAATACAACTGACACCATCGACTACGAAGTAGATATCCTGATCAAAGTTTCTTAGTGCTGTACCCAATTCCTGAACAGGGTGTAAGACTGCCGTTGAAGTTTCACAATATTGGCTAAAAACTGCTGTTATATCTCTTTTTAATGATTTTAAGAAGTCTATAAAGTCCGGTATGTTTACTGCTTGTCCCCATTCAACTTCGAATATATGTACATTATCGTAATATGCTTCTGCTATTTGCTTAAATCTGTTGCCAAAAGCACCTGAAACAATAATAACAATATCTTCTTCTGGGTTTGCAATATTTAACATACTCGCTTCAAGCACACTTGTGCCGCTAGAAGTAAGTATCATGACTTCATTTTCAGAACCAAAGACAGGTTTGAGTGCTTTAAATGCCTGTTCAGCAATTGCTTCAAAATCGCTAGAACGGTGTCCTACCATAGGTAATTGCGTTGCGTATAATATTTGGTCTGGCACTGGTGTAGGTCCTGGTGTTAATAATAAAGGATTATAATAGTTCATATGTAATTCCCCCATTGCTTATGATTGTCAAGTTTAGCAAATTTTCAGAAAATATAAAAGTACAAAAATTAATATTTATTAAAAATAAACACAATTTTAAATAAATGTAAGGGTATACATTGTTATTGTAATCATATTCCGTCATACATAAAATGAATTCAAAATTATTTTATTATGGGCTCTATTTTCACATCAACGTTGCCTCTAATTGAATTGGATATCATACAGTTGTTGTCTGCAATTTTTAGTAATTTAGGGAGTTTCTTTTCTAATAAATCTTTTTGATTTTTGTCAACCGTTATTTCTGGATAGTGTGTAATTGAATCCATTTTAAATTTAGCATTTTCAAATATGGCTAAGCCAATTGAAGATTGTTGTATCTCAATATGATCAAAGCCTGAACGTTCCAGTACTGCTGCTAATGAAATGATATAACATGAAGAGGCGGCAGAAACGAGTAATTCATCGGGATTAGTTCCAGTTCCATTACCTCCTAAACCTGCTGGTATTGATATTTGTTCATCTAAGACATCTCCTATAAGATTTCCTACAGATTCACGGCCATCAGACCATTGTGTGTTAACTTTAAATTGATGTTGAACCATTGCTATTGACCTCCGTTGATTATATGATAACTTAAGTTTAGACGATTCTACCGTATAATGAAAGGGGAGGGGATTTTAATGCAATTAAAAGAGGAACGACAAAACCTTTTGTTAGTTGCACACCGAGGCTTGTCTTCAGAATATCCAGAAAATACATTGATTGCATTTCAAGCAGCATTACAAAGTAATATCGATATGTTAGAAATAGATTTACATAGAACAGCAGATGGCTGTCTAGTTGTTATACATGATGATTCCATTGATAGAACGTCCAATGGCAGTGAAAAAATAAAAGCAGCTACATTGGACGCTTTAAGACAATATGATTTTGGAATAAGTAAAAATAGCCTGTTTGAAAGACAATTGATACCGACATTTGAAGAAGTATTGCAGTTAATTCAATCATTGCCTCAAACACTATTAATTGAAGTGAAACAGCCTAAAAATTATCCAGGTATTGAAAATGATTTGTTTAATAAATTAGAGCAATATAACATAAATAAAGATAAAGTCATTATACAATCATTTGATCAAAACTTTATCGAAGTATTGTATAAAAAGGGCTTTGGGTGTCGATTGGGTGTGTTAATAAGTAGAAAGCGATATTGGTATCACATGCCTAAATTTAGAAAAATATCAGCTTATGCTGATTTTGTTAACCCTCACTATTCATTAGTGACTAAAACTTTTATGAAACAAGCACACCAAAACGGTTTGAAAGTAATGCCATATACGGTAAATGATGGAAATCTTGCTAGGAAATTAGAGCGTCTAGGTGTAGATGGTTTAATCTCAAATAATCCAAATTTATTATTTCATTAATACTATAAACGTTAAGTGTTGGTTACGAATTTTTTAGAAAAATGAAGCATTTTGGTGCAGATATAATTAAAATTTTTTAATCGTACATTTACATAAATATAAATAAAAGACTGATTTCTATTTCATATACTAGAAACCAGTCTTTTTAAATGTTGTACTTTGAAATTTCACGACCAATGTATTAAGGTAAAAAGATTATTGTAGTGGTTCATGTCCACCATAACTAATCCAATTCTTTTTCAATAAACCCATCACATGACAATCATTATATTGTCCTCGTGTATAGAAATGTTCTTGCAAAGTCCCTTCGATTTTAAAATTTTGCTTTTGATAAATATGAACTGCTTTTTCATTAGTGACGTCTACGAACAAATAAATTTTATGCAAGTTTAATACTAGAAAAGCATAATCTATAGCCATTTTAAATGCTTTTGAAGCGTATCCTTTACCACTATATTGGCCATCAACGATAATTTGAATCTCACAGTTACTATGTATAAAATCAATTTCAACTAACTCAACTACACCAATGCGTTCTGATTCTTCTTCTATAATAAATCTTCTCTCAGATTCATCTAAAATATGTTTTTTATAAAGTGATTGTAGTTCACTTAAAGATTGGTATGGCTCCTCAAACCAATAGGACATATTAGCATATTCATTATTTAAACGATGTACAAAGTCTAAATCTGTTTCTTCTAAAGCTCTAATTTTCACTCATAACACTCCTTTATCATATATACTATATATGATAGAGGAAAAAGTAAAAAGTAAAATAGAGCATAATTTATAAATAAGATTGAAATCTATTCAACCAGGGTTTAATTTATGAAAATACAAAAATCACAATGCCAAATTAAACTCAAATCACTTAAAAGTAGGTGGGAGAAGATAAGTGAAAACGATTCGAAGTCCATATCGAAAAGGCAGAAGATGTTGGAAAAGTAAACCATTTTATATTTAGATTTTGACCGCATTGTTCTAACCATCTATACATTAAAAGATATAAGATGGTTTTCAATACTGATATCAATAAAAAACACCAACCATTTTGGTTGGTGTTTTTTATTGAAGACAATTATCTTGAATAGTACTCAACGATAAGTTGTTCATTAATTTCTGCTGGTAATTCACTACGTTCAGGAATACGGATGAATTTACCTTTTAAGTTGTCTGCATCAAATTCTAAGTACTCAGGTACAAAGTTGTTGATTTCAACAGATTCAGCAATGATATCTAATTTAGCAGATTTTTCACGAACTGAAACCTCTTGTCCTGGCTTAAGTGTGTATGATGGAATATCAACACGTTTACCGTCTACTTCGATGTGACCGTGGTTAACGATTTGACGAGCTTGACGACGCGTACGAGCCAAACCTAATGAATATACAACTGCATCTAAACGAGAAGCAAGTAATTGCATGAAGTTTTCACCATGTACACCTTGTTGGTTACCAGCGATTTCGAATGTGTTATGGAATTGTCTTTCAGTTACACCATATAAATAACGTAATTTTTGTTTCTCACGTAATTGTAAACCATACTCAGACATTTTTTTACGTTGGTTTGGACCATGTTGTCCTGGAGCGTATGGGCGTTTTTCTAATTCTTTACCAGTACCACTTAATGAGATACCTAAGCGACGAGATTTTTTCCAATTTGAACCTCTGAATCGAGCCATAATAAGACTCCTCCTTTATCTTTTTTGTTGTTATGAAAAAACAAAAAAGAGTGTTGTATGCTTAACTGGATATATTGTTTTATGTGTCCTCGCCTCATAGCTACGGTTACACGGCACGCCCGCATCGGGAACAATATAGAGCCAATTAATATACAACTGCTAATTTCGTTTATTCACACAAAGAGTATTGTATCATGATATATCGTTCTGTCAACTCTTGAGTTGAAAATAAGTAGAAATTAAGTTAGTTGTTGCTCGATAATCGCTACAACTTTTTCTAAACCTATTTGGTCGTCGTTTCCAAAGCGATTTGTAATTGGCGCATCAATATCTAAAACACCAATTACTTTGTTATTCTTATGAATAGGAACTACAATTTCAGATTTACTATTTGCATCACAAGCGATATGACCTGGAAAGGCATTAACATCTTCGACTAGTTGCGTTTCATTTTCAGCAACAGCTGTACCACACACGCCCTTACCAACAGGGATATGTACACAAGCTGGATGCCCTTGGAACGGACCTAGGATTAATTCATTCTCTTCCATCAAATAAAACCCTACCCAATTAATTTGATCTAATGAATCATTTAGTAGCGCAGATACATTACTTAAAATAGCAATGGTATTTGAGTCGTCTTCAATTAAACTAGACACTTGTTTTTGTAATAAGTCATAATTTGTTACTTTGACTTCTAACATAAAAAAACCTCACTTTTTACTTTTCATTTATTATAAAGACTGTTTTAATAGTAATCAATCAATTAAATTGAAAAGGCTTTATTGAAGATAACATTATACATATTATTAATAGAGAGTGATTTAATACTTATTTTAAATAATTAAGGCGATTAGCTCATTTTCTCTTTTAATGGGTAGGTAACTTACGTTATAATGAATAGTGATAAAATAGGAGGAGAAAACATATGGTATTGTATGTCATTTTAGCAATTATTGTCATTATACTGATTTTTGTCGGTGTATTATTCTATATGCGTTCAAACAAAAGCCAGATGATAGAAAAGGCTGAAACGCGTAAATCAAAAGTAGAGCAATTACCCTATGATGAAAGTCTATCTCAATTATCTGAGTTAACTTTAACTGGCGAAATGAAATCTACTTATAATAATTTAAAACAAAATTCATTAGATAGTAAAAATCAATATTTATTACCAGTAGAAGAAAAAATTCATCAAGCAGAAGGCTTATTGGATAAATTTAAATTTTCACAAGCACAGACTGAAATTGATGAAGCACATGAATTGATGGATAAATATGAAGAAAACTATAACGAACTTAATTCGTATGTGGAAAATGTTTTAGAGTTACATAAAGATAGTGATCATTTATACGAAGCGTGCAAGGTAGACTACCGTGAAATGAAACGTGATGTATTAGCCAATAGACACCAATTTGGTGAAGCAGCAGAACCATTAGAACAAGAAATTGAATCATTTGTTCAAGAAATAGAAACATATGAATCATTGAAAGCAGAAGGTAATTACAATCAAGCGCATGAGCATATCAAAACATTAAATGAAGATATGAATTATTTGAAAAAAGATATGGATGAGATTCCTGAATTAATTAGAGAAGCGCAAAAAGAATTACCAGGCCAATTCCAAGATTTAAAATATGGCTGTAGAGATCTTAAAGTGGAAGGCTATGATTTAGATCATGTCAAAATCGATAGTTCACTTCAAACGCTTAAAACAGAATTAAGTTTTGTGGAACCGATGATTAGTCGATTAGAATTAGACGAAGCAAACGATAAATTAAATAGTATTAATGATCGACTTGATGAAATGTATGAACTCATAGAGCATGAAGTTAAGGCTAAAAATGAAGTAGAAGAAACTAAAGAAGTTATCACTGATAATTTATTTAGAGCAAAAGAAATGAATTACACATTACAAACTGAAATTGAATATGTTCGAGAAAATTATTACATTAATGAAAGCGATGTTCAAAATGTACGACAGTTTGAAAATGAAATTCAAAGTATGATTTCTGTTTATGATGAAATTTTACGAGAGATGGCCAAATCAGCTGTAAGGTATAGTGAAGTTCAAGATAATTTGAAATATATTGAAGAGCATGTTGATGTTATAAATGAAAAACAAGAAAAATTACAGAATCATTTAATTCAACTGCGCGAAGATGAAGCAGAAGCAGAAGAAAATATCTTGCGTATACAAAGTAAAAAAGAAGAAGTTTATAGAAAATTATTAGCTTCTAATTTGCCAAGTGTGCCAGAACGATTTATTATTATGAAAAATGAAATTGATTACGAAGTCCGAGAAGTTAATAAAAAATTCAGTGTAAGACCGATTCATGTTAAACAATTAAAAGATAAAGTATCCAAAGTTGTTTTACAGATGAATAAATTCGAAGATGAGGCTACAGATGTACTTGTAAATGCAGTTTACGCAGAAAAATTAATCGAGTACGGTAACCGTTATCGTAAAGAAAGTTCAAATATTGATAAGAGTCTCAATGAAGCTGAAAGATTATTTAAAAATAATCGCTACAAACGGTCAATTGAAATTTCTGAACAAGCGCTTGAAAGTGTAGAACCTGGCGTTACAAAACATATTGAATCGCAAGTAATCAACTAAGACCAATTTTTAGTGATTGAAAATGTGCAAGGGCTGGGACATTTATCGATGTCGCAGCCTTAAATATGATATAGGCAGTAGACGGCTGGTTTTGAAAATAGACGCATAGCATGCTTTGACAAACCACGTCATAAATGTGGGGGCGGGACAATGAAATCTTTTTAAACAATAGATTTCTGTTCCGCTCCCTTTTCTTTTTATTAAAAGCGAGTATAATGCTAAAAGGAAAACGCTAAAAATATGTTAAAAAGGATAAGTATTTATCCATATTTCGATAATTGCTAAGAACTCAACAAAACAATAAACAATCAACTATACAGAACTGGAGTGAACAAATTGATTTATCTTGATAATGCTGCGACGACTAAGCCGCATCAAGACGTATTAGATACATTTATTACTGTGAATGAATCGCTATACTTTAATCCTAATAGTCCGCATAAAGCTGGCTTACAAGCAGAGCAATTATTACAAAAAACGAAAGCACAAATTAAAGAGCTATTTCATTTAAAAAATAGTTTTGATATTGTGTTTACGAGCGGGGCAACCGAATCAAATAATATAGCAATTAAAGGTATTGCTTATAAGAAAAAAGATTTTGCTAATGTCATTATTACTTCTGTTTTAGAACACCCTTCAGTGTTAGAAGTTGTACGTTCATTAGAAAATGAAGGATTTAATATAGAATATGTAAACGTGACGAAGGAAGGACAACTTGATTTAGAGCATTTAAACTCATTAATGTCAGATAACGTAGCGCTTGTCACTTGTATGCATGTAAATAATATAATGGGGCAAGTTCAACCATTAGAAGAAGTGGCTCAAATTGTACATCAATATCCTAAAGCACATTTACATGTAGATGCAGTGCAAGCAATAGGAAAAGTCCCCTTAAATTTTGAAGCGGCAGATACGTTAAGTTTAAGTGGGCATAAATTTCATGGATTAAAAGGCCAAGGTGTTTTATTTGTGCGTAACTTACATCAGCTTGAACCGATTATTCACGGTGGCGGACAAGAGTATGGCGTCAGAAGTGGGACAGTGAATTTACCTGTAGACATATCCATAGTAAAAGCCTTGAAAATAGCTGTAAATGAAACGAATGAATTGTATAATAAATTAAGTGCATTTAATCTCGAAATCATTCAATTTCTGAAAGGTTACCATGGTGTGCAAGTCAATTCTCCTCTCGGTGCATCGCCGCACATTTTGAATATTGGCCTTCCTGGTGTGAAAGGTGAAGTTTTAGTTAATGCATTTTCTAAAAATGATATTATGCTTTCTACTACAAGCGCTTGCTCATCTAAAAAAGCGTCTTTAAACGAAGTACTTTTAGCAATGAAGATACCCAAAAAACAAATCGAAGGTAGTATTCGAATATCCATGGGTGCTAATACGACCTCTGATGATATTCAAACTTTCAAAGAAAAATTTAAAAATGTATATGAAGAAGTAAGGGAGTTGTTAAGATGATTTATGATCACATATTAGTGAGATATGGCGAACTAACATTAAAAGGCGCTAACCGAAAGATGTTTGTTAATAAATTGCGTGCAAATGTTAAACGTGCTTTAATGCCGTTGCAAGGTTATAAAGTTAAAGCGAATAGAGATAGAATGTACATTGAATTATACGAAGGGGCAGATATAGATGAAATGTGTCGTAGACTGGAAAAAGTATTCGGTATATATTCTATAAGCCCTGTGTTGAAAATTGAGAAAACAGTGGAAGCGGTACGTGATATTGCTGTGAAATTTGCTCGAGATTACGAAAGTGACGATACGTTTAAAATTGACGTCAAACGTTCAGATAAAAACTTTTCATATGATACGTATCAATTGCAAAAGGATATTGGTGGTGCAGTGTTAAATGCGACAGACCATTTAACGGTGGATGTACATCACCCTGATCATACAATTAAAGTAGAAGTACGTTTAGATGCGATTTATGTTTATGATAAAGTGATTTCTGGTTCAGGCGGTCTACCAGTTGGTACAGGCGGCAAGACGTTATTGATGTTATCGGGTGGCATTGATTCTCCGGTAGCAGGTATTGAGGTTATGAGAAGAGGGGTCACTGTCGAAGCAATTCACTTTCATAGCCCACCATTCACAAGTGAAAAAGCGAAAGATAAAGTGATTGAATTAACACGAATTATGTCGACACACGTTGGCCCTATCAAATTACACATTGTGCCATTTACTAACTTACAAAAACAAATTAATAAAGAAGTCCATGAACGATATACGATGACTTCAACGCGACGTATGATGATGCGTGTTGCAGATAAACTTGTGCATGAGATTGGCGCACATGCCATTGTAAATGGGGAAAATTTAGGACAGGTTGCGAGCCAAACATTAAAAAGTATGTACGCAATTAATCGTGTGACATCAACGCCAGTATTACGTCCGCTATTAACTCTAGACAAAGAAGATATTGTCAAAAAATCTAAAGATATCGGTACGTTTGATGTTTCTATTCAGCCATTTGAAGATTGTTGCACAATTTTCACACCCAAAAACCCTGTAACAGAACCAGATATTGAAAAAGTAGAAAAATTTGAAAGCGTCTATGATTTTGAACCTTTAGTGCAAGAAGCGTTTGAACAAATTGAAACTTTAACAATCACACCAGATTATCAAAGTGACAAAGATTCTGAAACACAAGCACTAGCAGATAATTTATTCTAATATAGCCTTACATTTATCTATTAGATATCATAATGAATGCTTATAAATTAGATAATATAGACAGGGGATGGAAACATGTTAGATTGGGATATTTCAATTGTCCTTATAATTATACTTCTAGGTTTTTTAGCAGCTTTTATTGATGCTGTTGTAGGTGGCGGTGGACTAATTTCTATACCAGCGTTATTAGCAGTGGGCATGCCCCCTTCAATGGCATTAGGGACAAATAAGCTAGCAAGTTCTTTTGGTTCTTTAACAAGCGCTTATCGCTTTTTGAGATCAGGTAATGTTGATCTAAAGATTGTAGGAAAACTATTTCCGTTTGTATTTATTTTATCTGTGTGTGGTGCAAGCGTGGCTACGTTTTTACCGGCTGAATTGTTGAAACCACTCGTAATTATAATATTAACAATAGTCATGATTTATACACTTGCCAAAAAAGATTGGGGCAGTGTCCGTACGTACACTAAATTAACGTTTGGAAAAGCAGTCATATTTACCATGCTTATGTCATTAATAGGTTTTTATGATGGATTTTTAGGTGGCGGAACAGGGTCATTTATGCTCTTTATTCTATTAATGTTTGGCTTTGATTTTTTAGGGGCTGCAGGTAATGCTAAAGTATTAAATTTTGCATCCAATTTAGGTGCTTTATTATTATTCATGATACTAGGTCAGGTTGACTATTTTTATGGGTTGATTATGGCTATAAGTATGATTTGTGGCTCTTATGTTGGTGCAGCTTTTGCAATTAAAAAAGGTGTAAGCTATGTCAAAGGTTTGTTTATTATCGTTACAGCAATATTAATTTTAAAAAATGCTTATGACTATATTATACAAGTAATACATTAGGTGAAAGTATAATTTAAATTATAACAATATATTATTTTAATAGCATATTTATAAAAATAATGAAGCAGGCAAGAAAACTAAAATAGAAATATTTGTTTTCGTTAGCCTGCTCCTTTTATATTTAAAAAGTAAATTGAGGTATACACCGTTTAATTGATTATGTTTAAATTGTATTTGGAAAGATTGAAATAAATATTATGGGAGTGAATAGAGATGTCGAAGAAAAGGGTCATAGCAATTGTACTTGCAGTAGTTATTGTACTAGGAGGTGTCGTTATGAGTTCGATTTCGACTGTTATATCTTCGCTTTTTAATGAAGATAGTTCATCGGAAATGGATCCATTTACTGAAACAGTTGAAAAAGAAGGCGACGCTACCAAGAGAATTGCGCATTTAACTTTAAATGGAGAAATAGCTGAAGGAACCGGAGGCGGTATGTTTGGAGGATCTGGTTATAACCACGAAGCATTTCTTAAACAATTAGATAAAGTTAAAAAAGATAGTTCGATTAAAGGTGTGCTGTTAAGTATTAATACACCTGGTGGTGGCACATACCCAAGTGATGAAATTTATAAAAAGATTAAAGAAATAAAACAAAAACATAAAAAGGTTTATGTACATATGGAATCAATGGCCGCTTCAGGTGGTTATTATATAGCTGCACCATCTGATAAAATATACGCTGGTCCTCAAACGACAACTGGTTCCATAGGCGTTATTATGTCAAACGTAGATTATTCAGGTTTACAAGAAAAACTAGGCGTTAAAGAAAATGTAATCAAATCTGGTAAACATAAAGATATTATGAGTAGTTCCAGAGAAATGACTAGTGAAGAAAAAGATATATTGCAGTCAGTATTAGACGATAGTTATGAACGATTTGTTAATATTGTTGAAGATGGCAGAGACATGTCAGAAGAAAAAGTTAAAAAATTGGCTGACGGTCGTATCTATAGTGCGCAACAAGCTAAAGCAAATGGCTTGATAGATGAAATTGGTTATAAAGATAACGCTTTGAAAGCACTAAAAAAAGATATCAATGCTGAAGATGCAGAAGTATTTAAATATAGCGAAGGCGGCGGTTGGTTCAGCTCTCTCTATTCCACTAAAACAACAATAGGTCAATTCAAGAATGACTTAAACGAATTAAAATCAATTATCAAAAATGATACAGAAGCTGAACCGATGTATCTATACGAAGGTTAGGTGTATATAATGGATAAGCACACAAACGAAGAAGCGGTACAAAACGATTCGAAAAATCATACATCTGAAATAGAAACACTCTATCACCAACAATTAGCGAAGTCTTTATACGCCGGGTTTGGGATAAGATTTTGGAGCTTTATTATTGATTTATTAATCATATTTGGTCTTCATAGTTTGGTTTTAAAGCCCATATATCAATTTACTAATATAGATGAAATGAAGTTATGGATTGATTATTTTAGTATCGGTCATATGTTAGATGCACTTATTTTTTATATTTACTTTGTATTAATGACTAAGTTTTTCAAACAAACTATTGGAAAAATGATTTGTAATATTAGAGTAGAACGGTTAGATCGTCAACCGCTTTCATGGTCGGATGTTTTATTTAGAGAATGGATCGGCCGTATTATCAGTGGTGTAATGTTTAACTTACCGTACTTGGTTACATTATTTACTGACAAGCATAGAGGGATTCACGACTTCTTTGCTAGCACGGTAGTAATAAAAAATAAATTCGAAAAAATCTTTTACCTAAAAGAAAGTAACAAACTTTAGTAGGTATAAGTTTATTTTAATACAGCAAACGGGTATACTATTTGATGTAAGTACTTTTTAATAGGAGGCGTGCAATATGGCACAAATTACATTTAAACAGGAACCAGTAACTTTATATGGTTCTCAAGTGAAAAAAGGAGAATTTGCTCCAGAATTTACTGTGTTAGACAACGACTTGAATGAAGTAAATCTAGAAACTTACGATGGACAAAAAAAATTAATCAGTGTGGTTCCATCAATAGACACAGGTGTATGTGATCAACAAACACGTAAATTTAATGAAGAAGCTGCGGAAGAAGATGGCGTTGTATTAACGATTTCTGCAGATCTGCCATTTGCGCAAAAAAGATGGTGTGCATCAAATGGATTAGACAACGTAATCACTTTGAGCGATCATAGAGATTTATCTTTTGGTAAAACATATGGCGTAGTTATGGAAGAATTACGCTTGTTAGCGCGTTCTGTTTTTGTATTAGATAAAAATAATAAAGTAATTTATACTGAAGTTGTTCCTGAAGGCACAGATTTTCCAGATTTTGATGCAGCTTTAGAAGCATACCGAAGCATATAAAAATATAAAATTGTCATAAGCATACGTTTGAACCGACTCATAAACAGTATCATTGACATTATAATTCAAACTGTCCATAATTATTTGGTAATATAAGTTAGGGGTACTGACTTAATTTCAACTTAATTATGGACAGTTTTTTTAGAAAGGACTTTTAAATGGCACAAGAAGAAACAGTAATGGAGAAATTATTTAAAACACTCGATGAAAAAGCTAAGGCTTTGAACGAAGAGAATGGCCAAAGTTTTATGGAAAATTTAGGGCTTGCAATGGAAAACGTTTATACGGAACAAAGATCATTGCTTGAACAGGCAACCTTACAAGATAGACGTAAGGCATTTCAATTTGCTTACCTAAATTTAATGCAAAAAGAAGATATCCAAGCTAATCACCAAATTACGCCTGATTCAATCGGCATGATTTTAGGGTTTCTTGCAGCACGCTTCTTAAAGAATAAAGAAGCATTTCATATTGCGGATATAGCTAGTGGCGCTGGACATTTGAGTGCTTCTGTGCACGAGGTATTATCGGAACATACAATGATGCATCATCTCGTTGAAGTCGACCCAGTATTATCACGCGTAAGTGTACATTTAGCAAACTTTTTAGAAATCCCATTTGATGTGTATCCTCAAGATGCTATCATGCCTTTACCTTTTGAAGATGCCGACGTCGTTATTGGCGATCTACCCATTGGTTATTATCCATTAGATGACAGAAGCAAAGAAATGGAATTAGGGTTTGATGAAGGGCATAGTTTTTCGCACTATTTATTAATTGAACAAGCAATTAGTGCATTAAAAACATCTGGTTATGCATTCTTAGTGGTGCCAAGTGATTTATTTGAAGGTACAAATGTGAAACAGTTGCAAAACTTTATTGCTACAGAAACAGAAATGCAAGCATTTTTAAATTTACCATCTACATTGTTTAAAAATGAAAAGGCACGTAAATCTATCCTTATTTTACAGAAAAAAGAAACTAATGTAACGAAGCCTGTAGAGGTGCTATTAGCAAATATACCTGATTTCAAAAGCCCACAACAGTTCCAAGCATTTTTACAAGATTTAAATGCTTGGATGGCAGAAAATCACCCTGAAAATTAAACTGTAATATTCTTGAATTCGCACTGTATTAATGATTAAATAGATATGGATATTAAAAACTTAATTTAAATTGGAGGCATTATGCTATGTCAAAATTAATTTTGGCCATTAACGCTGGTAGTTCATCATTGAAATTTCAACTTATTGAAATGCCGGAAGAAAAAATTGTTACTAAGGGACTTATTGAACGTATTGGGTTAAAAGACTCTGTATTTACAATTGAAGTAAATGAAGAAAAACATAAAGAAACTTTAGATATTGCAGATCATGAACAAGCGGTTAATATCATGCTAGAAAGCTTCAAGAAACATGGCGTGATTGACAGTATCTACGATATTGATGGCACAGGACACCGTGTTGTACATGGAGGGGAATTATTCCCGAATTCTGTTTACGTTACAGATGAAGTTGAAGAGCAAATTGAATCTCTAAGTGAATTAGCACCACTACACAACCCTGCAAACTTAATGGGTATTCGTGCTTTCCGCAAGTTGTTACCAGAAATCCCACATGTAGCTATATTTGATACTTCATTCCATCAAACAATGCCAGAAAAATCATATTTATATAGTTTACCTTATCAATATTATGAAGATTATGGTATTCGTAAATATGGCTTCCACGGTACAAGTCATAAATATGTATCACAACGCGCTGCTGAAATTTTGGGTAAACCAATTGAAGAGTTGCGTATCATTTCATGTCATATCGGTAATGGTGCGTCAATAGCAGCGATAGATGGAGGCGAATCTGTAGATACTTCAATGGGCTTCACACCATTAGCAGGTGTTACTATGGGCACGCGTTCAGGTAACATTGACCCAGCTTTAATTCCATTTATTATGGAAAAAACTGGTAAAAACGCCGAAGAAGTACTCAACACGCTAAATAAAGAATCTGGTTTATTAGGTATTTCTGGTACTTCAAGTGATTTAAGAGATATTATTGACGATGCTAAATCTGGTAAAGAACGTGCACAGTTAGCGTTAGATGTATTTGCATCTAGAATTCATAAATATATTGGCTCGTATGCTACGCGTATGCACGGTGTAGATGTGATTATCTTTACTGCAGGTGTTGGTGAAAACTCTGATCCTGTTAGAGCAAAAGTATTAGAAGGTTTAGAATTTATGGGTGTTTATTGGGACGCTAAGAAAAATGAAGCGATTCATGGCGAAGAAGGCTTTATTAACTACCCACATTCACCTGTTAAAGTTATCGTGATTCCAACGAACGAAGAAGTAATGATTGCACGCGATGTTGTTAAATTTGGTAATTTAGACTAATGTTACAGAGGACGAGATATCAATTATGTCTCGGCTTCAAAGTAGGATACACAGCGTGAGCGTAAAGTAGCACTTCTTAATTTATGCAGTTAGTGATACTTATGCATATGCTTTAACACATGTATGTGATTTAACTTCACTTTTTACTTATACATGCGAGGGCGAGATAGAATTTATAAATTCTATCTCGCTTTTTTATATACTTAAATTCGGTGTCTCAGCGTATATCATTTAAAAAGGTCATTATTTTCTTTTAATTAAATGCTTATAGCTTAAATCAAGGTCATATATGTTAAAAGATTTTAAACCCATTATACTTTTTGACAACTACTTAAATATTTGGGGCAAAACTAAAAGACGACACAATTGTGTTTAATTCAATAGTTAGTCGTCTTATAGTTTACATATTATTTTTCATCTGTTGGCTCTACATCAAAAGCAATCAGATTCGTTTGCTGTTTGTTATTGAAGTTATTATCTGAAATAAGCACTAAACTGTCATGGCCATTTGGTAGTTTAGGACCGAATGTCATACCTTCAATATTATCAATATGGCCAACATCTTGTTCATTTAAATTTGCAATTAAATGTTTTTTAACTGGTGATATTTTATGATTTTGAATTGAATTCATATTTTTAATGTTTGTGCCACTCGTCACATCCGCTTTATATATACGTATATCATTTTTAAATTGATTATTATTGTTTTGAACACTTGCACGTTCTAATATTAAAAGTTCTTTTTCATTTAACATTAATATTTCGGCGATGCCATTTTCTGCTTCTTTATTTTTACCAGGTTTTTGAGGGATGGCGTCTAGCGGGTAGGCAATTTCAGAGATGGTATCTCCTTGTCTATTATACTGTGTTAAGCGGGTATGGGAACCTGAATTTGTAGTTGGTAATTGATCATCTTGAATAATTGGTGCTTCCATCGATGCCCAAATATGTTTGCCATCTTCAGTAAAGGTACTGCCTTCTAATGCTAGATTATTACGAAAGCCTTGTTTGTTTTGATGATCCATTTTAAGTGGGGTATGTATTGGAATTTCAGAAATAAAATCACCATTTTTAGATGCTATTCTTATGAATGGATTTAACCCCAACTCACGGTCGCCTTCACTGGTGTATAGAATTTGATGATTGTTTAAAGGATTAACGCGAATTGATTCAGGATCGGCTACCGCATGATTTGATTCAGAGGTAAAGTCATTTTTGTTTGGATATGTTGTTTTATCTGGCTGTTTTAGATAATGCATTTGAGTAAACTTAATATGATTAAACTGTTGCTTATTATAATTAATATGTGCTTCATAAAATCTAGCATGGTCTTTTTCTGAACGATCGTCACTAATCATTAGCCATGTGTTACTTTTAGGGTCGTAATCTATGCCAGACAAGCCACCGATACTAGCCCCTTTGTATTTTGTTTGATAGGGGATGGTTTCTGTATCGATGTATGTTAGTTGCGAGGCAGTTTTTTGATTGGATTTCATATTTTTTGTTTCTGCATATGTATTAGAGGAAAGACTTAAAATGGAACAACCTACTATACTCAAAATAATTATCCTTTTAAAAGAATTCATATCATCTACTCCTTTATTTATGTGCTGTTTGATTTAAATTTTAAAATACAAATATGAATTTTGTTTGAAATTGATATAACATGTTTATAACAAATTAATTTAAAAAGCGACCTAAAAGCAGATTATAAAAAAATAGTTTGCTCTCAACATTGAGGCAAACTATTTTTGAGTATTTGTATGATTCACAGGATGACATGGTTTAACAATCCAGTTAAATTACGCTATTATTAACGCGCTTGATATTTTGATCTGAATTCGTCTGTAGCAACTTGTGGTTGGAAATCTTCAGGAAGTTCTTCAGTGCGCACAACTAATACGTCACAAGGTGAGTGGCGAACGATGGCTTCTGATACAGAGCCGACTATGAATCTTTCGACCGCATTAAGGCCTGAAGTACCACACATAATTAAATCTGCTTCGACATCCGCTGCCAATTTTTTAGGTATAATTGCCTTTGGAGAGCCAAATTCTAAACGTGTTTCCACGTCAGTAACGCCAGCATTTGTAGCGACTTCTTTGTAACCTTTCAATAGATCTTCAGAGAAGTTTTTAGATTTTTCGGTAAATTGAGCATCGTAAACTTCATAGGAAGAATAAGTTCTTGAATCAATTACATTTACAATAGTTAATTTTGCTTCATTACGTTTTGCTACGTCTACTGCTTTGTTGAACGCCCATTCAGCTTCATGTGATCCATCTACTGCAATTAATATGTTTTTATAAGTTAGCATCACAATTACCTCCTTCATCTTCTTGATTATATTATACCACTATTTACAGAATATTAACATAATTTGTAGTCGTTAATAATGTAAAAATACTCTAAACTATGATTGCGCTTTCACAAAATACACGTTACTATAAATTTGGAGGTGGATAAAATGATCATAGGTATTCCAAAAGAGATTAAAAACAATGAAAATAGAGTAAGTTTATCCCCAAGTGGTGTACATGCTTTAGTAGAAGAAGGGCACTCTGTCATTGTTGAAAAGTCTGCAGGTTTAGGTTCATATTTTGAAGACGAAGACTATATAACAGCTGGAGCTAAAATTGGTAATGGGCCTGCTGAAGTATGGGATGTTGACATGGTTATGAAAGTTAAAGAACCATTAGAAGAAGAGTTTCAATATTTTAAAGAGGATTTAATTCTATTTACGTATTTACATCTAGCAAATGAAAAGAAATTAACACAAGCTTTATTAGAAAATAAAGTCATTGCAATCGCGTATGAAACGGTTCAGTTGCCTGATAAATCATTACCACTATTGACACCTATGAGTGAAGTGGCTGGTCGTATGTCTGCTCAAATTGGTGCTGAATTTTTACAGAAATACAAGGGGGGCATGGGTATCTTACTTAGCGGTGTGCCTGGCGTAGCTAAAGGTCGTGTAACGATTATTGGCGGCGGCCAAGCGGGTACAAATGCTGCTAAAATCGCTTTAGGTTTAGGCGCGGATGTTACAGTTTTAGATGTTAACCCTAAGCGTTTACAAGAGCTTGAAGATTTATTCGATGGTCGCGTACATACGATTATGTCTAACCCATTAAATATAGAAGAATGTGTTAAAAATAGTGACTTAGTGATTGGGGCGGTGTTAATACCTGGAGCTAAAGCGCCCAATCTAGTTTCTGAAGACATGGTTAAATCGATGAAAGATGGTGCGGTTATCGTAGATATTGCTATTGACCAAGGCGGTATTTTCGAAACAACAGATCGCATTTCAACGCATGATGATCCAACATATAAAAAACATGGTGTCGTACATTATGCAGTAGCGAATATGCCTGGTGCAGTGCCACGTACTTCTACGATTGCATTAAACAATGCGACATTGCCATACGCATTACAAATTGCTGGAAAAGGTTATTTAAAAGCATTACAAGATAATGAGCCTTTATCTTTAGGTTTGAACACAATTAACGGTGTATTAACAAATAAAGGTGTAGGAGAAGCGTTAAATTTAACATATGCCAATATTGAAAGCGTACTAAAATAACTTGATTCAATTTGGAAAATAGTATCAAAATAAAAAACTGGCCATCTCATACGAATCGAAGGGATGGCTAGTTTTTTTAATTAATTAACAATGAATGTCTATACGATTGAGACATAAACAAACAATCTAGTCTCAACTACAATATAGGCCAGTAGTTGGTTAAATCTGACATTGCACTTATAGTTAGCTTTTAAGATTGGTATAATCATGACTAAAAGGCGCAACGAAAATTAAAGCATAAGATCGTTATTCGTTTGTCATCGTTAGGTGCTAAACAATTTGAGTGCCGTGCACTTCTTGGAAAGGAAAGGCAGCTAGGAGCTTTTGTACATTAAATTTGTTCAGACCACCGCCGGGCATAATTTCGATGTCCCCGCCTGAATTGACTACCAATTTACCTAGTTGGTTTAGATTGTCAAATATATCCGAATCAGCTGGACCGCCGTGCGTTAGCAGACGCGTAAAGCCAATATCAATTAATTGATGTAACGCTTTTATTTGGCCTTGTAAATGTATTTGATCAAACGCCATATGACATACAACTTGTTTCGGCGATGCTAGCTGTTTTAATGTCTTCATTTGCCATTCATTTAATGTATCATCATCAGTTAGGCAACCGAAAACAAAATAATCAATATCACAACGTTTGATCGCAGTTATATCGCGTTGCATAATTTCAAAATCATAAAGACTATATACAAAGTTACCGCCACGTGGACGAATCATCACAGCGATTTCTACGTTATTAGCTTTACACATTTCAGTCGCAATTTCTATCATGCCTATACTTGGTGTTGTGCCACCGACACTTAAGTTATCACAAAGTTCAACTCGGTCGGCGCCATGTTTGATAGCATATTCAATTTCCTGTACTGTTTCAACTACAGCTTCTTTAATCATTTTTGATACCCTGTTAAACTTTCGTTCCCATTTTCTGTAACGAGAATATCATCTTCAATACGTACACCAGCAACGCCTGGAACATATATACCAGGTTCCACAGTTACAACCATTCCAGGTACAAATTTATTTGTATTTGTACTAGACACATCTTGATATTCATGTTCTTCTAATCCTAATCCATGACCCAAACGGTGAGGGAAATAGTCACCATAACCAGCGTCACTAATAATGTTACGAGCGATAGCGTCCACGTCTTTAATCGTCACTCCAGGTTTAATTGCCGCAATGGCTTCTTGTTCAGCTTTTAAAACAGTATCGTAAATTGCTTGAGCTTCCGCACTTGGTTGTCCAAATTGTACTGTTCTTGTCATATCACTACAGTAATTTTCGTAAATAACACCTAAATCAAATAATACAAATTCATCATTTTGTAATTGACGGTCTCCTGGAACTCCATGAGGTGAAGCAGCATGGTCACCGAAAAGCACCATAGTATCGAAACTCATTTCATTTACGCCATAAGCTTTAATTTCATATTCGATATGATTAACTACTTGGCGTTCTGTTACGCCTTCTTTTAAAAAGTTGACACCGATTTCAATACATTTATCTGCGAGTTCACATGCTCTTCGAATTTTTGCTATTTCGCTCTCGCTTTTTACATTACGAAGAGATTTGATAATATGGTCAATATCCCCAAATGATTGGACATTGAAAGCTGCGATTAATTCACGCTGGCGTTGTAAAGTTAAATGCGCTGCTTCGACCAGAATCTTATTAATAGCTAGTGGGTATTTATCTAAAGCGTTTTCGGTGTCTAGATAGCCAATGATTTCACCTTCAAAAGGAGAGGCTTTTACTTCTTCTACTTCCAGTTGTGGGCAAAACAGGACTTGCTCACCATTTTCTTTGATAAGTAACGCTAGTAAACGTTCATGAGGATCACTTAAATAACCTGTGAAATAAAAAATATTCAGTGGTGTGGTAATCCATGCTGCGTCAGCATGTTGAGATTTCAGTTCTTCTGTAACTTGTTGTAACTTCATTGTTTCATCCTCCTAAATGTAATATCATACTAATTTTATGTTAGTTTATGAAGGAATTCAAAAATAATATATTAAAATTAAATAGACCGATTATAATTTCGATGAAAGAAAAGGCTATTTGTGTCGATGTTTTACAAAAATGTGTTATAACCAGCTGTAATTGTGGTATATATAAATTAAATAGATTTATGGGAGGAATTATCGATATGAAGTTATCTTTTCATGGACAATCAACGATTTATTTTGAAGCGAATGGTAAAAAAGTTATTGTCGATCCATTTATTACAGGCAATGAGTTGTCTGACTTAGATGCTGAAACGTTAGATGTTGATTATATTATTTTGACACATGGTCATGGAGATCATTTTGGTGATACTGTGGAGTTAGCAAATAGAAATCATGCAACAGTGATTGGTTCTGCAGAATTAGGAGATTATTTGACTACTACAAAAAATGTTGAAAATGTAAGACCTATGAATATTGGCGGTAAGGCTGAATTTGAGTTTGGTACAGTTAAATTTGTGCAAGCATTTCATAGTTCTAGTTTAACTGATGAGAATGGTATCCCAGTTTATTTAGGTATGCCGATGGGTCTAATTCTAGAAATAGAAGGCAAAACAATATATCATACAGGTGATACTGGGTTGTTTGGTGATATGAAATTGATTGCAGAACGTCATCCAGTTGATGTTTGTTTTATACCAATCGGTGACAATTTCACTATGGGAATTGATGATGCTAGCTATGCAATTAATCAATTCATTAAGCCTAGTATTACAGTACCAATCCACTACAATACATTCGATTTGATTAAGCAAAATCCAGATGAATTTAAAGCTGCAGTGTCAGAAGGGGAAGTGCAAGTGCTTAACCCAGGTGATTCAGTAGAATTTTAATTGTGATACGGCAAAGATAGTAGTACAGGATCATATTTTAAAAATCATTTCCATACGCCGCCAAGATTTAGAAAGTTAAGAACAAAGAAGCTAAGTCTTGGCACGTGTACAAGTGTTACTCGTTTTCATAGAAATGGTAGAGGATAGAGCGCTTGGATAAGAACTACTAACGTAAAAGAAGGCATATGAGTGTGCTTTAAAAGTAGTTCTTTAAGAGTAATGTTTAAACATAACACTTTAGCAACCAATTGTTGAGAACAAAGATGAGGCTGAAACGTAAATAAGCGTTCCAGCCTCATCTTTATTATTTTACTATAAGAACAGGGATGCTAGCTCTTTTAGCCACTTTGTGACTCACACTACCTAATACAAATTTTTTCTTTTCTTCAGCACGACGGTTACTAAGAACAATAATTTCATATTTTCCACTATTCGCTTCTTTTACTAATTGCTCTTTTGGATTGCCGCGGACAATGATTTCATCATATTTGATACCATATTCTTCTAAAGCATTACGTGTACTTTCTAAACCTTCACTTCGTTTTTCAACAAGTTTATCTAAATGCACACCAGATTTAATTGAAGCTTGGGCATCTTGTTCACTAATTGTATTCATAATTGTTACAACAGTGTCTTTCCCAGCTAATTTAGAAACTTCTTTAAGTGCTTTTTCGTTTTTAAGTGTTGTATCAACACCAAGTAAAATATTTTTGAACATTGTTCATCCCTCCTTAACTCTATTCTAATTAAAGTTTATCACAAATCAAATTAAAATTTATGTATTTTCATATAAACTGAGTAAAAAACTTTTTAGATATTAATTTATGTAGAAATATATGTCATAATTGTTGTTAAAAAGTGATTTTAACATCATTACTTCGCAATTTTATTTATAAAAAGTTATAATATCATAGAAAATGTCCAAAAATGAGGTTATTACAATGACAAAGCATGAGCAAATTTTATCTTATATAGAATCTTTAGCAGTAGGACAAAAAATTTCTGTTAGGAAAATAGCGAAAGATTTAAGTGTATCTGAAGGAACAGCATACCGTGCTATTAAAGATGCTGGGAGAATAGGTTTAGTAGCGACCATTGATCGAGTTGGAACAGTCCGAATAGAAAAGAAAACACGCGAACAAATCGAACAACTTACATTTGGAGAAATTGTAAAAATAATTGATGGACAAGTGTTAGGCGGTAGAAATGGACTTATCAAAACATTGACAAAATTTGCTATCGGAGCAATGGAAATCGAAGATGTGATAAAGTATTTAAGCCCTCATACATTATTAATTGTTGGAAATAGAAAAGATGTACAATTAGCTGCTTTGAAAAGAGGAAGCGCAGTATTGATCACTGGTGGTTTTAGGACTTCTGATGAAATTGTTAAATATGCAGATGAACATGATTTACCCATACTATCCTCAAATTATGATACATATTTAGTTGCTAATATTATTAACAGAGCAATGTATAACCAAATGATTCGAAAAGAAATTTTGGTTGTTGAAGATATAGTTAAACCTGTTAACGAAGACACTGTAGTGTTTGACCATATGACTTTGCATGATTATAAAGAAAAAGCGAAACACACAGGTCATTCAAGATTTCCGGTGATTGATGAATATTGGCGTTTAGTTGGAATTATTACTAGTAAAGAAATTATTAAAATGGAAGATAATGACACATTGGCACATTTTATGACTAAGACACCCATCAATGTGCAACTTTCCACTACTGTAGCTAATTGTGCCCATATGATGATTTGGGAAGGCATCGAACTTTTGCCTGTTATTTCTCCAAGCAAAAAACTAATTGGTGTTATTACAAGAAAAGATGTACTAACCGCGATGCAATTATTAAGTCGTCAACCGCAAGTAGGAGAAACGATTAATGACCAAATTGCTAAACACATTACAATTACTAATGATGTTATTCAAGTTCAAACTTCACCACTGCTTACAAATCAATTTGGTACTTTAAGTAAGGCAGTATTCGTAGCTATTATTGAGGAAACAGTGCGTTATGAGATGAGAAAATTAAAAAAACTTGAAGTGATGATCGAAAGCTTAAATATTATTTACATTAAAACAGTGCAAATTGAATCTGAAATCAACGTGCATTATGATATGTTAGATGTAGGAAGAAATTTTGCTAAATTAGAGGTGACAATGACGAGAGATGGTAAACATGTCGCCAAAGCAATGATTATTTGTCAGATGATAGATTAAAGAAAATTATATTAATTAAAAAGGAAGATAATAGAAATGACGATAGAATTCAATCGAATTATGGATGAAATAAAAACAGCACAAACGATTATAATACATAGGCACGTAAGACCTGATCCAGATGCGTATGGTTCCCAACTTGGTTTAAAATATTATTTAAACTTAAAATTCCCGGAAAAAAATATTTTTGCCGTAGGAGAAGCAGAATCATCGCTTGATTTCATTGGAACCTTCGATGAAATTAGTGATGAGCAATATAACGATGCATTAGTTATTGTGTGTGATACTGCGAATGCACCAAGAATTAGTGATAACAGATTTAACACAGGCAATCGACTTATTAAAATCGATCACCATCCTGCAGTAGATCAATACGGAGAAATTAATTATGTTAATGATCATGCCTCTTCAACGAGTGAAATTATTTTTGATTTTATAACATATTTTAACGATCAAACGATTATTGATGCTTCAGTGGCTCGTGTACTGTACTTAGGTATTGTAGGAGATACAGGTCGATTCTTATTTAATAATACGACGCCACATACGATGGAAGTAGCGAGTCAATTATTGAAATATCCATTTAATCACCAAAAAGAACTGAATAAATTGGGGGAGAAAGATCCTAAGTTATTACCATTCCAAGGATATGTTTTACAGCATTTTGATTTAAACGAAAAAGGGTTCTGTAAGGTTAAGATTACTAAAGATATATTGGAACAATTTGATATTGCTGCAAATGAAGCATCCTTATTTGTAAATGCCATTGCAGATATTCAAGGATTGAAAATATGGGTGTTCGCAGTTGATGAAGGATCAGAAATCAGATGTCGCATTCGATCTAAAGATGTTGTTATTAATGATATAGCAAACGAATTTGGCGGCGGGGGCCATCCAAATGCGTCAGGAGTTTCTGTAGCAGATTGGGCGCAATTTGAAGTGTTAGCTGAAGCGTTAAATAATAAATTGTAATGACATAGGAGGTATTTGCTAATGGTTGCGCATTTAAATATTCATACATCGTATGATTTGTTGAATTCTAGCATTAAGATAAAAGATTGTATCACAAAAGCGGCAAAAGAAGGCTACACTTCATTAGCAATTACAGACACCAACGTTTTATATGGCTATCCTCAGTTTTATGATGCATGTATAGCAGCAAATATCCATCCTATATTCGGCATGACTACTTATGTGACAGATGGTTTGGTCTCAGTAGAAACAATCATCCTTGCGAAAAACAATCAAGGTTTAAAAGATTTATTTAAATTATCATCTGCAATCAAAATGAAAGAAAAATCAGAAACATCGTTTGAATGGTTGAAAAAATATAATGATAATTTTGTTGTAATATTTAAAAATGTAGTAGAGGAACACCAAAGTTTACTACAAACTTTTTCGAATGATGATGAAGTATTTCTAAATCACACGAGTCAAAAACTATTTGATTTACCGGTTGTTTGGGCACAAAGTACGAGTTATTTAAACCAAGAAGATGGCGATACTTTAACTGCTTTAGCAGCTATTAGAGATAATTCGAAATTAGATTTAGTTAAAGAAGAACACGAATATAACGCACATTTGTTTAGTCTGAATGAATTGGACACATTAGATTTAAGTGACGAAGTTTGGCAAAATACCAACTACATTGAAACGATTTGTAAAGCCGAATTGCAATATCATCAGTCATTATTACCTAAGTTTAAAACACCAGACAATCAATCATCCAAAGATTATCTATATCAAACATTGCAACAAAATTTAAAAAAATTAAATTTATCTTCTGAAATTAAACAAGGCTACAATAAAAGGCTCGTACATGAATATGATATTATTACGCGCATGGGGTTTGAAGATTACTTTCTTATTGTGAGTGACTTAATACACTACGCAAAAACAAATGGTGTATTTGTGGGGCCTGGCCGGGGTTCATCAGCGGGTTCACTTGTCAGTTATTTATTAGATATTACAACCATTGACCCCATCAAATATAACTTATTATTCGAGCGTTTTTTAAACCCAGAACGCGTCACGATGCCTGATATTGATATAGATTTTGAAGATACGCATAGAGAGAAAGTGATTCGCTATGTACAAGAAAAATATGGTGATAACCATGTAGCTGGAATTGTGACATTTGGACATTTATTAGCTAGAGCAGTTTCGAGAGATGTTGGTCGAATTATGGGGTTTGACGAAATTACATTAAACGAAATTTCATCTTTAATTCCTCATAAACTTGGTATTACGTTAGATGAAACTTATGAACGCAACGACTTTAAACAGTTTGTCCATAGAAATCACCGTCATGAACGTTGGTTTGAAATTTGTAAAAAATTAGAAGGCTTACCACGTCATACCTCAACACATGCAGCAGGTATTATCATTAATGATCATCCGTTATATGAGTACACACCATTAACAATAGGTGACGCTGGATTATTAACACAGTGGACAATGACAGAAGCTGAACGTATCGGTCTGTTGAAAATTGATTTTTTAGGTTTGAGAAATTTATCTATTATCCATCAAATTGTTAAACAAGTTAAGAAAGATTTGCGTATTGATATAGATATAGAAGCCATTCCATTTGATGATAAAAAAGTATTTCAACTCCTTTCTCAAGGTAATACAACAGGAATATTTCAATTAGAATCGGATGGTATCAGAAATGTATTGAAAAAATTACAGCCACAGCACTTTGAAGATATTGTAGCTGTAACGTCGTTGTATAGACCAGGTCCTATGGAAGAAATCCCAACCTATATTGCGAGAAGGCACGCTCCAGAGAAAGTACAGTATCTCCATAAAGATTTAGAACCTATTTTAAAAACGACGTACGGCGTCATTATCTATCAAGAACAAATCATGCAAATCGCAAGTAAGTTTGCTAATTTCAGCTATGGAGAAGCCGATATATTAAGACGTGCGATGAGTAAAAAAAACCGCGCAGTGTTAGAAAGCGAACGACAGCATTTTGTTGATGGCGCATTGAAAAATGGTTACGAGACTAGTTTAAGCAAACAAATATTTGATTTGATTTTAAAGTTTGCTGATTACGGATTTGCACGTGCGCATGCTGTTAGTTATTCAAAAATTGCTTATATTATGGGGTATTTAAAGGTACATTATCCGAATTACTTTTATGCAAATATATTAAGCAATTCAATTGGTAGTGAGAAGAAGACGGCACAAATTATTGATGAAGCTAAACATCAACAACTCAAGGTATTGGCACCGAACATCAATGAAAGCCATTGGTTTTACAAAGCTAATAAGAAGGGTATTTATTTATCTTTAGGTGCAATTAAGGGTGTTGGATATCAAAGTGTCAAACTCATTGTTGATGAGCGAAAAGAAAATGGTATATATAAAGACTTTTTTGATTTTACACGTCGCATACCAAAAAGAATCAAGTCTAGAAAATTACTTGAAGCATTAATTTTAGTTGGTGCCTTTGATTCCTTTGGAAAAAACCGTGCTACTTTATTACACTCTATAGACCAAGTGCTTGATGACGTCTCTGACGTGGAACAAGATGGTTTTATTTTTGACGTGTTAACGCCTAAAATTTCATACGAAGAAAAAGAAGAATTGCCGGATAAAGTGCTAAGTGATTATGAAAAAGAATATTTAGGGTTTTATGTATCAACCCATCCAGTAGAAAAAGCATTCGAACAAAAGCAATATCTCGGCATATATAAATTAAATAATGCACGAGATAATCAACCTATATTTGTTCAAATTGATCAGTTAAAACGCATTCGTACTAAAAATGGTCAAAACATGGCGTTTATAACTTTGAACGATGGTATCAATAATCTAGATGGCGTCGTATTTCCTGATGCTTATAAAAAATATGAATCAATTTTAAATACAGAAGATACATTGATAGTAAAGGGTAAATTTGAAAACAGAAATAATAAAAAACAACTTATAATCAATCAAATGGAAGATGTACCAACATTTGAAGATTATAAGTTAACACATGCCGAACAAATTATAATTAGAAATTTAGAAGATTTTACTGAAATAGAACAATGGTTGGAAGAACAAGAAACCACAGGTGATATTCCTGTGACGTATTTTCAAGAAAATCAAAATCAATTTAAAAACATCGGTTTTATCTCTCGTGAAAAAGAGAAAATCAAAATGCTTATTTCTAAATTCTCACCGTGGGATATAAGGATAATTTAGCTTTATCAAGATTGTAAACTATGGTATAGTTAACTGATGGTTAAGTAGATACTTGCCATCAGTTTATAATATGAATAATGCTTCACTTGAATAATTGAAATATATGTTTTTATTACAAAGGTTAACAAAAAAGGTCACTGATTTAATGTTAGCGATATCATTTGTAATTTATGTTAGATTGTAATAAAAATATATATGAGCTGTTTATAATTATTGAATGTAAAGGGGTAGATTTACATGACGTTGAGAGACGATGCATTAGAAATGCATAGAGTAAACCAAGGCAAATTAGAGGTTACACCGAAAGTCCAAGTAACCAATAAAGAAGAATTAAGCTTAGCATATTCACCTGGCGTAGCAGAGCCATGTAAAGAAATACACGAAGACCCACGCAAAGTATTTGAATATACGATGAAAGCCAATACTGTAGCAGTTGTTACTGATGGTACAGCTGTATTAGGGCTCGGTAATATTGGCGCAGAAGCGAGTATTCCAGTCATGGAAGGGAAAGCAGTTTTGTTCAAAAGTTTTTCTGGCATAGACGGCGTGCCAATTGCGTTAAATACAACGGATACAGATGAAATTGTTAATACTGTAAAGTTATTAGAACCTAACTATGGCGGGATTAACCTAGAGGATATTTCAGCCCCACGTTGTTTCGAAATAGAAGAACGTTTAAAAAAAGAGACAAAAATACCTGTTTTTCACGATGACCAACATGGTACAGCAATTGTAACTGTTGCAGGTATGATTAATGCACTTCGTATCGTGGATAAAGATTTGTCAGATATTAAAGTTGTGCTTAACGGTGCAGGCGCTGCAGGTATGGCTATCGTACAATTATTATATTCATATGGTGTTAGAGATATGATCATGTGTGATTCTAAAGGATCTATTTATGAAGGACGTTCATACGGTATGAATGATACTAAATCATTTGTTGCTAAATGGACAAACAGAGAAAAAGTTGAAGGCTCTTTAAATGATGTCATTAAAGATGCTGATGTATTTATTGGTGTTTCTGTTGCTGACTTATTATCAAAAGAAATGGTTGAATCAATGGCTCAAGACCCAATTATCTTCGCAATGGCTAACCCAAATCCTGAAATTAATCCAGAGGTAGCAAAAGAAGCGGGCGCTAAAGTAATTGGTACGGGTCGTTCCGATTTCCCAAACCAAATCAATAATGTGCTTGCTTTCCCAGGTATTTTTAGAGGGGCGTTAGATGTGGAAGCTACTCATATAAATGAAGAAATGAAACAAGCTGCTGTGGAAGCAATTGCTAATTTAATTAAATCGGAAGAATTAAATCCAGATTATTGTATCCCTGGTCCATTTGATAAACGCGTGGCACCTTCAGTTGCTAGAGAAGTTGCAAAAGCTGCAATGGAAACAGGGGTGGCAAGAATAGATATGGATCCAGAAGAAATTTATAATAAAACAATGAAATTAACAGATTTAGACAAATAATATTCATGAATGCTAGTCTTGAAATATTGCGTGTGAAGTATAAGGAAGACAGCAATGGTTATGTGGAGGTTTACCAATGTTTAAAGATTTTTTCAATCGAAGTAGTAAAAAGAAAAAGTATGTAACTGTTTCTGATTCAAAACAAAGTGATGTTCCAGCGGGAATTATGACGAAATGTCCAAAATGTAAAAAAATAATGTATACAAAAGAATTAGCTGAAAATTTAAACGTATGTTTCAACTGTGACCATCATATAGCGCTAACTGCACATAAACGAATTGAAGCTATTTCTGATGAAGGTACATTCACAGAGTTTGATAAAGGCATGACCTCTGCGAATCCATTAGATTTTCCAAGTTATGAAGAAAAAATTCAAAAAGACCAACAGAAAACAGAATTAAATGAGGCTGTTGTCACAGGTACAGCAACTTTAGAAGGTATCGAATATGGCATAGCTGTTATGGACGCTAGATTCAGAATGGGAAGTATGGGGTCCGTTGTAGGTGAAAAAATTTGTAGAATAATTGAACACTGTACGGAACACCGTTTGCCATTTATATTATTTTCTGCTAGTGGTGGCGCCAGAATGCAAGAAGGAATTATCTCATTAATGCAAATGGGTAAAACAAGCGTTACGCTTAAAAAACATATGGATGCAGGTTTGTTATATATTTCTTATATTACAAACCCAACTACAGGTGGAGTGTCAGCTAGTTTTGCTTCCGTTGGTGATATTAATTTAAGTGAACCAAAAGCACTAATAGGTTTTGCAGGTAGACGTGTAATTGAACAAACAATTAACGAGAAATTACCGGATGACTTCCAAACTGCTGAATTTTTATTAGAACATGGACAATTAGATAAAGTGGTACATAGAAAAGAAATGAAAATGACGCTATCTAATATTTTAAAAATGCACCAAGAGGTGAAAACAAATGCTTGATTTTGAAAAGCCACTTTTTGAAATAAAAAATAAAATTGAATCACTGAAAGATTCTCAAGAAAAAAATGATGTGGATTTACAGGAAGAAATTGATATGCTTGAAGCATCGCTGGATCGTGAAACCCAAAAAGTTTATACCAATTTAAAACCTTGGGATCGTGTGCAATTAGCACGCTTACAGGAAAGACCTACCTCGTTAGATTATATTCCATACATTTTTGATTCATTCATGGAATTACATGGTGATCGTAACTTTCGAGATGACCCAGCAATGATTGGTGGTATTGGTTATTTAAATGGACAAGCTGTTACGGTCGTTGGACAACAACGTGGTAAAGATACGAAAGATAATATTTACCGCAACTTCGGAATGGCGCATCCTGAGGGATATAGAAAAGCTTTACGTTTAATGAAACAAGCTGAAAAATTTAACAGACCTGTTTTTACCTTTATTGATACTAAGGGGGCATATCCAGGTAAAGCAGCCGAAGAACGTGGCCAAAGCGAGTCTATTGCTAAAAATTTAATTGAAATGGCTTCGCTTAAAGTTCCCGTTATTGCCATTGTAATTGGTGAAGGTGGCAGCGGCGGCGCTTTAGGTTTAGGCGTGTCTAATCGGTTATTAATGCTTGAAAACAGTACATATTCAGTGATTTCGCCGGAAGGTGCTTCTGCGTTATTATGGAAAGATAGTAATCTTGCACAAATTGCGGCAGAAACAATGAAAATCACAGCAGAAGATTTGCGCGAGTTGAAAATTGCAGACCAAGTCTTGAAAGAGCCTTTAGGCGGCGCTCATCATGATATTGAGACACAAGCTCAAAGTATTAAAGAAGCTTTTTTACAACATTTAAATGAATTAAGTCCACTAGATAAACAACAAATAGTAGATGACCGTTATGATAAATTTAGAAATATTGGGTCATTTAATGAATAATTATTAAAAAAATTATAATACTCATCTACATCGTTTACTTTGCTTCAATGAATAGGTGCATCTATTCTGATAGTAATCTAAACGCCTGCAAAAGAGCGATAATATATAATCAAATCTTTTATTTTGATTATATATTATCGCTCTTATTTTTATTGTAATAATTTAAGATGAAGTATAAAAAATAATATTATTGTTTATTAAATATAAGTTAAAGGTAATGTAAGATATAGTTGGAATATTTTAGGAGGGGTTATGAAAGGAAACGCTTACTAATTGTAAAATTATTTTTTATTATAATTAAAAACGTTTACATTAGTTATGATGCCTTATTTTAATGGCACCTTATATGATTTTATGGTATTTTTAGAATAAGAAATACATGTTAGAAAGGTATGTCGTCATGAAAAAAATTGCAGTGTTGACTAGCGGTGGAGATTCACCAGGCATGAACGCAGCTATAAGAGCTGTTGTTCGAAAAGCGATTTATAATAATATTGAAGTTTATGGTGTCTATCAAGGCTATCAAGGCTTATTAAACGATGATATCGAGAAGTTAGAACTCGGTTCTGTTGGAGATACAATCCAACGCGGCGGAACATTCTTATATTCGGCAAGATGTCCTGAATTTAAAGAACCAGAGGTACGTAAAAAAGCAATAGAAAATTTACGTAAAAGAGGTATTGAAGGCTTAGTAGTTATTGGTGGAGACGGTAGCTATAGAGGTGCACAACGTATAAGCGAAGAATGCCAAGAAATCCAAACGATTGGCGTACCAGGAACGATTGATAATGATATTAACGGTTCGGACTTTACAATTGGTTTTGACACAGCTTTAAATACAATTATTGATTGTGTCGACAAGATACGAGATACGGCTTCAAGCCATGCAAGAACATTTATCATTGAAGTTATGGGTCGCGATTGCGGGGACTTAGCACTTTGGGCAGGCCTTTCAGTAGGTGCAGAAACAATTATTGTTCCTGAAGTTGAAACAGACATTAAAGAAGTCGCTGAAAAGATTGATAATGGTATAAGACGTGGAAAGAAACACTCAATTGTTATGGTAGCTGAAGGATGTATGTCTGGTGAAGATTGCGCGAATGAATTGACTAAATATATTAATGTTGATGCTCGTGTATCTGTATTAGGACATATCCAACGTGGTGGCAGCCCAAGTGGTGCAGATAGAGTGCTCGCTTCACGATTGGGTGGGCATGCTGTAGACTTATTACTTGAAGGAAAAACAGCAATTGGCGTTGGTATCCGCAACAATGAATTAACAGACACATCGTTTGAAGAAATATTCAGAGCTAATGAACACAAGTTTGATTTCGAAACTTATGCTCTAACAAATGAATTATCGATATAAAATACTGGGAGGCATTAATAATGAGAAAAACTAAAATTGTTTGTACAATTGGACCTGCATCAGAATCTGAAGAAATGCTTGAGAAATTAATTAAAGCTGGAATGAACGTAGCAAGATTGAATTTCTCACATGGTGACCATGCAGAACATAAAGCTAGAATTGATAGAATTCGCGAAGTATCACAAAGATTGGGTAAAACAGTTGGGATACTTTTAGATACTAAAGGTCCTGAAATCCGTACTCACAACATGAAAGATGGTGCTATTGAACTTGAAAAAGGTACGGAAGTCATCGTAAGTATGACTGAAGTTGAAGGTACACCAGATAAATTCTCAGTAACTTACGATAATCTAATAAATGATGTTCAAGAAGGGTCATATATTTTATTAGATGATGGTCTCATCGAATTACAAGTAAAACAAATAGATAAAACAAATGGCGAAGTTATTTGTGATGTATTAAATACTGGAGAGTTAAAAAATAAAAAAGGCGTTAACCTACCGGGTGTTAAAGTAAGTTTACCTGGAATTACAGATAAAGATGCTGAAGATATTAAATTTGGTATAAGTGAAAATGTTGATTTCATTGCAGCAAGCTTTGTACGTCGCCCAAGTGATGTGTTAGATATACGTAAATTACTTGAAGAAGGTAAAAATACAAACATCAGCATTATTCCTAAAATTGAAAACCAAGAAGGTATTGATAACATTAAAGAAATACTTGAAGTTTCTGATGGTTTAATGGTTGCGCGCGGTGATATGGGTGTTGAAATACCGCCAGAATCAGTACCAATGGTACAAAAAGACTTAATTAGACAATGTAACAAATTAGGTAAACCAGTTATTACAGCTACTCAAATGCTAGATTCAATGCAACGCAACCCACGTGCTACGCGCGCTGAAGCAAGTGATGTTGCTAATGCTATTTATGATGGTACAGACGCAGTTATGCTTTCAGGTGAAACTGCTGCTGGCCTATATCCAGAAGAAGCTGTTAAAACAATGCGTAATATTGCAATCTCAGCTGAAGCTGCACAAGATTATAAACGTTTATTATCTGACCGTACAAAACTTGTGCAAACTTCACTAGTGAATGCTATTGGTGTATCTGTCGCACATACAGCACTGAATTTAAATGTAAAAGCAATTGTCGCAGCAACTGAAAGTGGTTCTACAGCTAGAACGATTTCTAAATATCGTCCTAAATCAGATATTATTGCAGTTACACCTCACGTTGAAACTGCACGTCAATGTGCACTAGTATGGGGCATTTACCCTGTAGTTAAAGAAGGACGTAAAACAACAGATGCTATGTTGAATACAGCAGTAGCTACAGCTGTTGAGACTGAAAAAGTTCAAAACGGTGATTTAATTATTATTACTGCTGGTGTACCTACAGGTGAGAAAGGCACTACAAACATGATGAAATTACATCTTGTAGGTGATGAATTGGCTAAAGGTCAAGGTATTGGCAGAAACTCAGTTGTAGGAAACACATTAGTTGTCAAAAATGCGAGTGAACTAGAAGGTAAAGATCTATCTGAAACAATTATTGTCACTTCTTCAGTAGATGAAACGCTTGTGCCATATATTGAACAAGCAGGGGGATTAATTGCAGAAGAAAATGGAATTACTTCACCAAGTGCCATTATTGGTTTAGAAAAAGGCATCCCTACTATTGTTGGAGTTGAAAATGCAACAGAAGAAATTCAAAATGATATCTTGATAACTGTAGATGCAAATCAAGGTAAAGTGTTTGAAGGTTATGCTAACGTACTTTAATTAATTGAATCGAAATCAGGCTCAAAGATGAAAATGTGTTGCTTACTTAATAAAGAGAACTCATATAACAACTTAATTTTTCTTAAATGTTTTTAACATACACTTGTTTGAGTGGTAAAAATTAAAAATTTGATATAAGCCTATTTTGATTCCAGTTATCTACTGCTATATCGTTAAAGAGACCGAGACATCTTTTTTATGTCTCGGTCTTTATTTGTTTTTATAAAATCGAAAACGGAATAAAAACTGCATTTTAAACATTCTGTTATATTTTCTGATGCTAATCGCTATAAATAACCAAAATGATAAAATAGATACTATTTACCTTTATCATTTTGAGTTATTATATTATAGTTATTTTAAATTAATATTTGCCACTTTTTTATATCTTAAATACATCAGGCTTAATATGATAAACCATATAGGTGTTAAAAAAACTGCTCTTCTTGTATCTACGTTTACGAACAATAAACAAAATACTAAGCAAAAGAAAATCAAAATGATGTATCCCATATATTTACCACCGATTAATTTATAGGTAGCTTTTTTGTGCAATTCAAGGTTATGGCGATGATAATTAATATACGCCACAATAATTAACGCCCAAACAATTAGAAATAATACCGTAGATACAGTCGTAATATATGTAAATACTAATGTTGCATTTGGAATAATATAATTCAACAATACGGATATTAATAACAGCGCACATGAAACGAAAATGGCTATATGAGGTATGCCGTTTTTGTTTGTTTTTTCAAAAATAGGCGGCGCTTGCTGTTGATTTGATAAGCCAAATAGCATACGACTATTAGAGAATATGCCGCTGTTACAAGATGACGCTGCAGCAGTTAAGACGACAAAGTTAATGATACCGGCTGCAAATGGAATACCGATTAAAGCAAATAGTCTAACAAAAGGGCTTTCGTCAGGATTGATGTTGTTCCAAGGGATGATAGACATAATTACCGTTAAAGCACCGACATAGAATACTAGAATTCTTATAGGCACACTATTGATGGCTTTAGGAATTGTTTTAGTTGGATCTTTTGTCTCTCCAGCAGTAACGCCAATCAATTCAATACCAACAAAAGAAAATAAGGCCATTTGAAATGACATTAGAAATCCACTAACACCTTTAGGAAAAATCCCATTATTATATAAATTTGTTAACGATGTATGACCAAATTGTGTATCGTATGCCATTACAATCATCACAATACCAACGAAAATAAGTGCCAAGATAGTAACTACTTTAATAATTGAAAACCAGAACTCTAATTCTCCGAATAATTTGGCACTAAGCAAATTTAATGACATTAAAATCAGTACACAAAACAAAGCGCTTATCCAGTTAGGGATATGTGGGAACCAAAAACTGACGTATTTAGCCACTGCTGTAACTTCAGCCATACCAGTTATAATCCAACATAGCCAGTATGTCCACCCAGTAACGAATCCAGCAAACGGACCGAGATATTGATTTGTCACATCGGCAAAAGATCTAAAATGAGTGTTTGTTACTAGTATTTCTCCTAATCCTCTCATAAACATAAATAGCATAAACCCGATAATAATGTATGTCAGTAAAATTGAAGGGCCAGTTAAAGCTATTGTTTGTCCAGCTCCTAAAAAGAGACCTGTGCCGATAGCACCTCCGATAGCAATTAACTGAATATGTCGATTGCTCAATTCTCTTTGTAACTGTTGTTTTGACATAAGTTTTAACTCCTTTATTAAGTTATTTATTATTATGATACTCAACTTAAAATAAAACAACTCTTTTTTTATTTTTATAGACTAGTGTTAGTGTAAATTTATATTAACAATTTGTTATTAATCACGATAACCAATTAAAAATCATTATAAATTGAAGAAAGGGTAATTACATATTAGAATGAGAATATAGCAACACGCAATCATATGGCGTGTTTAAGGGCATATAAACTAATTATCATTTCTTAATGATTGGTGTGATTATAAACTGAAATATTCACAAAAACGTAAATATTGTCTATAATGGTCTATGAAAGCCATTTCATTATGAAATAGAAAAGGGGAATATATATGGCAGAGTTACAAAAAGGTTTAGAAGGGGTAATTGCATCAGAAACTAAAGTAAGCTCAATTATTGATAGTCAACTTACATACGCAGGCTATGAAATTGATGACTTAGCTGAAAATGCTGAATTCGAAGAAGTTGTCTTTTTACTATGGCACTATCGATTACCTAATAAAGAGGAACTGCAAGCATTTAAAGAAAAACTCTTTAAATATATGACTTTAAACCCTAGGGTATATAATCATTTCAAAGAGTATGCAACAAGCAATGTACATCCAATGACAGCGCTAAGAACATCAGTGTCTTACATCGCTCACTTTGATGAACATGCCGAGGATGAAAGCGATGATCAGACAATGGAACGTGCCGTACGTATCCAAGCAAAAATTGCGTCTCTTGTTACTGCATACGCCAGAGTAAGAGATGGCAAAGAACCTGTCAAACCGAGCAGTGATTTAAATTATGCCGCAAACTTCTTGTATATGTTGCGTGGTGAATTACCAACAGACATCGAAGTTGAAGCATTTAATAAAGCATTAGTATTACATGCGGATCATGAACTAAATGCTTCTACGTTTACTGCTAGATGTGCAGTATCTTCGTTATCTGATATGTATTCTGGCATTGTAGCAGCTGTTGGTTCATTAAAAGGGCCATTACATGGTGGGGCAAATGAACGTGTAATGAGTATGCTTTCAGAGGTTAAATCAATTGATGAAGTAGATGAGTACATTGATAATAAAATTAAAAATAAAGAAAAAATAATGGGCTTTGGCCATCGTGTGTATAAAAATGGTGACCCAAGAGCTAAATTCTTAAAAGAGATGAGTAAAAAGATAACTTCTGAAACAGGCCAAAGTCAGTTATTTGATATCTCAGTTAAGATAGCTGATAAAATGCAAGAAGAAAAAGGCCTTATCGCAAATGTTGACTTCTATAGTGCGACTGTATACCATAGCATGAATATTGAACATGACTTATTTACACCTATTTTTGCAGTAAGTAGAACTTCCGGGTGGATTGCGCATATACTAGAACAATACAGAGATAATAGAATCATGCGTCCAAGAGCACAATATATTGGTGAAACAAATAGAACTTATGCACCAATAGAAGAAAGATAATCCGAATATTACTCATTTTTTAAAAATTATAAAACTATTGAACTAAAAAACAATTCAAATTACGGAGGTATATTTACATGGCAGGAGAAAAAGTAGTTAAAACATCAGAAGGGTTAACAGTTCCAAACAATCCTATTATTCCTTATATTATCGGTGACGGTATTGGGCCAGATATTTGGTCAGCAGCAAGCAGAGTGATTGATGCAGCAGTTGAAAACGCTTATAACGGCGAAAAGAAAATTGAGTGGAAAGAAGTATTAGCTGGCCAAAAAGCATTCGACGAAACAGGTGAATGGCTACCTAAAGAAACATTAGATACAATTAATGAATATTTAATTGCAATTAAAGGTCCGCTTACGACACCAATTGGTGGTGGTATCCGTTCTTTAAATGTTGCTTTACGTCAAGAACTTGATTTATTTACTTGCCTAAGACCTGTACGTTGGTTCCAAGGTGTGCCTTCACCAGTTAAACGCCCAGAAGATACAGATATGGTTATCTTCCGAGAAAATACTGAAGATATTTATGCGGGTATTGAATTTAAAGAAGGTACGCCAGAAGCTAAAAAGTTAATTGACTTCTTACAAGATGAAATGGGTGCTAAAAATATTAGATTCCCAGAAACTTCAGGCATTGGTGTAAAACCTGTTTCTAAGGAAGGTACAGAGCGTTTAGTGCGTGCAGCGATTCACTATGCATTAGATAACAATCGCAAATCAGTAACTTTAGTGCATAAAGGTAATATCATGAAGTTTACTGAAGGCGCGTTTAAACAATGGGGCTATGATTTAGCACACAATGAATTTGGTGATAAAGTATTTACATGGCAACAATATGATGAAATTGTTGAAAAAGATGGTAAAGAAAAAGCAAATAAAGTTCAAGAACAAGCTGAAAAAGACGGTAAGATTATTATTAAAGATTCAATTGCAGATATTTTCTTACAACAAATTTTAACGCGTCCTGCAGATCATGATGTAGTTGCTACTATGAACCTTAATGGGGATTATGTATCAGACGCATTAGCAGCACAAGTTGGTGGAATTGGAATAGCGCCAGGGGCAAACATTAACTATGAAACGGGTCATGCTATTTTTGAAGCTACACATGGCACTGCTCCTAAATACGCTGGGTTAAATAAGGTGAATCCATCTTCTGAGATTCTAAGTGCATCTTTAATGTTAGAACATTTAGGTTGGCAAGAAGCTGCTGACAAGATAACTGAATCTATTGAGAAAACAATTGCTTCAAAAGTTGTCACTTACGATTTTGCACGTTTAATGGACGGCGCTAGAGAAGTATCAACTTCTGAATTTGCAGACGAACTTATTAAAAACATTAAGTAATATATCATCAAAGTAAGTGTTTATATAAATTGAAATACTTTTACAGGAGTAAGCATAGAAATCAGATGACGTTATGATTTCTATCTTGCTCCTTTTTTATTTAAATTTATCTAAGAAGGAGATATTAAATAGTGATAACTAAATTATTTTTGCTTATAATAGAAAATATAAGCGTTGAAATATAAAGTAAATGTTAAGTAAATATTAACTTTTTAAATACTTAGGCTTAAATTATTTATCTTGAAATCCCTTACTGATTTGTTAAATAAGACAATACAATTTTTTTGTAATTATTTTACAAATAACTAACGATCAATGATTTATTAAGTTTATGTAAAAATATTTTTAAGTATGTTATTTTTATTAAAATATAAGTTATAATTAATTTGTAATCATAAAATTGGAGGTATACTATGTCACAAAAAGTACTTGTAGTAGATGATGAGCAATCAATCGTAACCTTGTTAAAATATAATTTAGAGCAAGCTGGATACATAGTGGAAGTTGCTTATGATGGCGAAGAAGCTTTAGAAAAAGTAAATACTTCAAATCCAGAATTGGTTGTATTGGATGTTATGCTTCCTAAAAAAGACGGTATCGAAGTGTGTAAAACGATTCGTTCAGACAAAAATTTAGTGCCAATTTTAATGTTAACTGCTAAAGATGATGAATTTGATCGCGTGTTAGGCCTAGAGCTTGGCGCAGATGATTATATGACAAAACCATTCTCTCCACGGGAAGTGGTAGCTCGAGTCAAGGCAATTTTAAGGCGCTCAGCAATGATAAGTGAGGCTGTACCAGGTGATGAAGACGAAGATGATATTTTAATTGGTTCAATAAGAATTAGACCTGAATACTTTGAAGTTTATCGTGAAGATGAATTACTCGAATTAACACCTAAAGAATTCGAATTATTGTTATACCTTATAGAAAGACAAGGAAGAGTTATAACGCGTGAACATATGTTAAACTCTGTTTGGAATTATGAATTTGCTGGCGATTCAAGAATTGTGGATGTACATATTAGTCATTTGAGAGATAAATTGGAAGAAAATCCTAAGCAGCCTAAATTGATAAAAACAGTTAGAGGCTTAGGCTATAAGTTGGAAAGACCTAAAGTTTAATGCTGAAGTTTCACCAGAGACTATTATTTTTATTATGTACAATTGTTATCGTTAGTTTTATTGCGTTAGGTGCGATTATTACACATGTTATTTATAATACTGTTATTTCAAACCAAGAAGGCGACTTAGAACATCAAGCACAACATCTCGTAAGCTTATACAATCAAGATAAAACAAATGAAATTAAAGACATTGCTAAGAGTGAAAAATTCACATTATTCATTACTAAAGATAACGACAAAATATTTTCCACAAATGAAGGCACTCATATTAATAAAGATATTAATAATGAAGCGAACCCTTCTAAGTTGATATACGATAAAGTAGGAGACAATCATAGGTACACTTTCAAAACGTCTTTAAAAGATAAAGATATTATAATTAGTAGTATTGATAATGAAATTTTTGAATTACAAGTTGGTATTTGGAAATACGTGGGACTAATCGGTTTGTTTGTTTTAATTATCATTTTCTTTGTTGTTAGAAGCATTAATAGGACTTACATTAGACCTATCAACGAAGTCACATACGCAACAAATCTTTTAGCTGAAGGTTATTACCATGTCAGAGTGCCTGAAAGCAATGTCAAAGAAACAAGAGAGCTATTTGTTACCACAAATGAGTTAGCTAGGAGACTACAGCGATTGAATCACAAACAAAAATTGCAATCTAACCGTTTGAAGACAACAATAGAAAACATACCTAGCTCAATTTTAATGATTGATAAATATGGAGACATCGTAGTAGCTAATAGATCATATTATGATGTATTTAACCCTGAGGATGCAGTAGAACATAAAAATTATATTGATTTTATTGACCCTGAGATACAACCATTGATTGCTGCAGCATTTAAAGTAGAAAAATCTACATATGATCAAATCAAATTAACGATTGACCAAGTACATCAAAAATACTTTGATACAGCGTGTATTCCAATTTTATCTAAAAACAAAAAAAATTTATATGGTATGGTGGTCGTGCTGCATGATATAACAAATTTAAAAAAATTAGAAAATTTAAGACGCGAATTTGTTGCCAATGTATCACATGAATTAAAAACACCTATTACATCAATTAAAGGCTTTGCAGAAACTTTACTAGACGGCGCTAAAGACGATGCACAAACGTTAAACGATTTCCTAGAAATCATTTCAAAAGAATCTAACCGTATTGAAACGTTAGTTTATGATTTGTTAGATTTGTCTCATGTGGAACAGCAGACACAATTAGAAACAGAGCCTACAAGCTTATCCGAAATCGCAGAAACTACAATAAAAAACATGCAAAATATCGCTGAAAATAAAAACATCACAATCGTTAACGAAATTAATCGTGATATTATTATCGAAGCAAATAAGGATAAAGTCTCACAAGTAGCACTTAACCTGCTATCCAATGCGATAAGTTATTCTAAAGTTTCAGAAGAAGTCATTGTGCGTGTTTTTAAAGAAGGCAATAAGCGTATTTTAGAAGTTCAAGATTTTGGTATTGGTATAAGTGAGCAAGACCAAAAACATATATTCGAACGTTTTTACCGTGTAGATAAAGCTCGAAGCAGAGATTCTGGTGGCACAGGACTTGGTCTGTCAATCACTAAACATATTATGGAAGCACACCACGGCAGAATCAATGTATTTAGTGAGCCGGAAAAAGGTTCGACGTTTAGAGTAACATTTTTCGAATAGAATATGTCTATAACCAATCATTTCAATCGATTTAACCCTAGCAATTTAGGGTTAAATCGATTGATTTATTATATAAAAAACCATACGCTATGCGTATGGTGCAGTATGGTTATACCGTTGTATTAAAAATTGCATCTCTACGTGCTAAAATAATATTTGGTCAGCCAACCAAAATTAACAACATGAGGAGATGCAATTTATGTCATCAGACACAAATAGTTTAGCACATACAAAATGGAATTGTAAGTATCACATTGTCTTCGCTCCTAAATATAGAAGGCAAATTATTTATGGAAAAATAAAGAAAGATATTGGATTAATATTGCGACAGTTGTGTGAAAGAAAAGGTGTAGAAATTATTGAAGCTGAAGCATGTAAAGATCATATTCATATGTTAGTTAGTATTCCACCAAAATTAAGTGTTTCCCAATTTGTAGGATATTTAAAAGGGAAGAGTAGTTTATTGATTTTTGATAGACATGCACATTTAAAATATAGATATGGAAATAGAAAATTTTGGTGTAAAGGGTTTTACGTTGATACAGTTGGAAGAAATAAAAAAGTTATAGAAAATTATATTCGTAATCAATTACAAGAGGATATCGTTGCAGAGCAATTAACGCTTGTCGAATATATAGACCCATTTACTGGCGAAGAAACTAGAAAGAAAAAATAAACAACCCTTTTAAGGGTTGCTGGGAAAGTAGTACATATGGCTGATCTTCTCAGAGCCCTTATCAGGGCTGGTCAGTAACAAAGGCTTATAGCCGCAGAACAAACCACCCGTTATACGGGTGGTTTTGATTTTTATTATCGCTTTTAAAAAGCTCTTTTAGAAATCTGTATGTCGAATGAATACTGATTAACATATCATTTATGCTAAAATAGTATATAAATATGTGTTGGAGGTTAAAATATTGAACAAATTAATTTTAATTGATGGTAATAGTTTAAGCTTTAGAGCTTTCTACGCATTACCATTATTACAAAATAAAGCTGGTATCCATACGAATGCCGTTTATGGTTTTGCGATGTTACTAGAAAAAATAATTAAAGAAGAACAGCCTACACATTTTTTAGTTGCTTTCGATGCAGGGAAAACAACATTCAGACATGAACAATACAGTGAATACAAAGGAGGGCGTCAATCCACGCCACCCGAGTTAAGTGAACAATTTCCTTATGTTAGACAACTATTAGATGCATATCAAATCAAACGCTACGAACTTGAAAATTATGAAGCGGACGATATTATTGGCACTTTAAGTAAACAAGCCAATAGTGAAAACTTCCAAACTATTATCATCACCGGTGACCGTGATTTAACACAACTAGCTACAGATGACGTTACAATCTATTATACTAAAAAAGGTGTTACAGACGTAGATCATTACACGCCTGAATTTATCGCTGAAAAGTATGATGGATTAACACCTACACAAATCATTGATATGAAAGGTTTGATGGGTGATACATCAGATAATATCCCAGGCGTAGCAGGGGTAGGTGAAAAAACTGCAATTAAACTGCTGAAGCAATTTTCAAGCGTAGAGAATGTATATAATCATATTGACCAAGTGTCCGGAAAGAAATTAAAAGAAAAACTTGAAAATAGTAAAGACGATGCTTTAATGAGTAAGACGCTTGCGACAATTAATTGTGAAAGCCCTATTGAAGTTGCGCTAGAAGATACAAAATTACCAGATCATCCCCATACTGAGGATAAGGTTGAATTATTTAAAAAGTTAGAGTTTAATCAACTTTTAAATCAAATGGATGTTTCAAATGATACGTCTAGTGCAGAAGAAATGGATATTGAGATAGAGCAAGATTTTTCAAATGTAGATTTCCAAACATTAAGTTCCGCGACAATTCATTTTGAATTAGATGGTGTTAATTATCTAAAAGATAATATTTTAAAATTTGGATTATATGATGGTGAGCATCATGTAGTAATCAATGCAGATCAAATAAAAACATACCCTGCATTAGTAGCGTGGCTAGAAGATGATACTACAGAGAAAATTGTTTATGATGCTAAAAAATCTTATATCGTAGCGCATCGGCTAGATATTAATATCAAACATATCGTTTTTGATGTTATGTTAGCAAGTTATATCATTGACCCTTCACGTACAATCGATGATGTCAATTCTGTAGTGGCAAATTATGGCCAACATTATGTACAATCAAGTGTTGCAATATATGGTAAAGGTAAGAAAAAGCATATTCCTGAAGATGAGGTATTAAACCCATATGTGGGAACAATTATTGAAGCGATTGATCAAGTCAAATCCAAAATTCAAAAACAATTAGATGAATATAATCAGTCTGATTTATTATACGACTTGGAATTACCATTAGCGCGTATATTAAGTGAAATGGAAGAAACTGGTATTTATACAGAAATCAGTGAATTACAAAAAATGGAGAAAGAAATCCAAGGTAAATTAGACGTTTTGATTGAGAATATCTATGATGCAGCAGGTGAAACGTTTAACATTAACTCGCCAAAACAATTAGGCGTTGTGTTATTTGAGACACTTAAATTACCGGTAATTAAAAAGACTAAAACAGGTTATTCGACTGCAGTAGATGTTTTAGAGCAGTTACAAGGTGAACATCCAATTATTGAATATATTTTAGAATACAGACAACTAGCTAAATTACAGTCTACTTACATTGAAGGTTTACAAAAGGTTATCGGTGAAGATAATCGTATTCATACACGCTTTAACCAAACATTGGCTCAAACAGGACGTTTGTCATCAGTTGATCCTAATTTGCAAAATATACCTGTGCGTTTAGACGAAGGTCGAAAAATAAGAAAAGCATTCAAATCTAGTGATGAAAATAATGTTATATTCTCAGCTGACTATTCACAAATTGAACTAAGGGTATTGGCACATATTACGCAAGATGAAAGTTTAAAACAAGCATTTATTAATGATGAAGATATTCATACTGCAACAGCAGTTAAAGTATTTAATGTTGCACCTGAAGAAGTAGATAGTTTAATGCGAAGACAAGCTAAAGCAGTAAATTTTGGTATTGTTTATGGGATTAGTGATTATGGCTTGAGTCAAAGTTTAGGTATAACACGAAAACAAGCTAAAAAATTCATAGATGATTATCTAGATAGCTTCCCGGGTGTGAAACAATATATGGAAGATATCGTTAAGGATTGTAAAGCACAAGGGTTTGTAGAAACATTACTGCATAGACGGAGATATATCCCTGATATCGCAAGCAGAAACTTTAATTTAAGAAGTTTTGCTGAACGAACAGCAATGAATACGCCAATACAGGGAAGTGCAGCAGATATTATCAAACTTGCGATGGTATATTTTGCAAATGAAGCCAAACATACGAATTTCCATGCGCAATTATTGCTGCAAGTTCATGATGAATTGATTTTCGAATTACCAAAAGAAGAAATAAACGATTTTGAAAAATTTATTGAAGAAATAATGGATAATGCACTTAAGTTAGACGTTCCATTGAAAGTGGAATCTAGTTATGGGCAAACATGGTATGATGCAAAATAGAAAGAAGGGAATAACATGCCTGAACTACCTGAGGTTGAACATGTTACAAGGGGGATTAAGCCTTTTGTAAAAGGGCAGAAAATTGAAGAAGTTATCTTTTCTGATAAAGTGATAGAGGGTAAAGATAAAGGCAAAGAAACGATTATAAAAGGTTTAGCATTAGATACATTTAAACGTTATACTGAAGGTTATACGATATATGATATCGAACGACGAAGTAAATATATCGTTTTTTATATTGAAAATAATTCTGAACAAAGAATATTAATTAGTCATCTAGGCATGGCTGGTGGATTTTTTGTTGTAGATAAATTAGAAGACATCAACGTCCCTAATTACCGTAAACATTGGCATGTGATTTTTAAATTAAATAATGATAAACTACTTGTTTATTCAGATATTCGTAGATTTGGAGAAATTAGAAATGTAGCTTCTTTTGACGCATATCCATCATTCTTAGAGATTGCGCCAGAACCTTTTGACAAAGAGGCCTTATCACACTATATGGCTTGGTTTGATAAGAGGTTATATCAAAATAAACCAATCAAACAAATGATTTTAGATCATAGGGTGATTTCTGGTTGTGGTAATATTTATGCTTGTGAAGCATTATTTAGAGCCGGTATTAACCCTGCACGCAAGTCTAAAGAATTGAACCATCAAGAAAAAGAAATGTTATTTTATTATGTTCGTGAAGTATTAGAAGCGGGTATTAAATATGGTGGTACTAGCATTTCAGACTATCGTCATGCTGACGGTAGCACAGGTACGATGCAAATGCATTTAAACGTATATAAACAAAAGACATGTAAAGTGTGCGGAAATGATATTGAAACGCAAGTGATTGCAACACGTAATAGTCATTTCTGCCCGACATGTCAAAAATGAAGGAAGAGTGAAATTATGCCTAAAGTTATTGGATTAACTGGTGGTATCGCATCAGGTAAATCGACTGTTTCAGAATTACTATCTGTGCATGGCTTTAAAATAGTGGATGCTGATATTGCATCACGTAAAGCAGTAGAGAAGGGTTCGAAAGGCCTTGATCAAGTTAGAGCAACATTTGGAGATGAAGCAATTGGTGAAGATGGTAACATGAATCGTTCCTATGTTGGCGATCTTGTCTTTAATCATCCAGAAAAACGGTTAGAATTGAATGAAATCGTACATCCAATTGTGAGAGAAATCATGGAAAAAGAAAAAGAAGCTTATTTAGAAGATGGATATAATGTTATTATGGATATCCCTTTATTATATGAAAATGATTTACAAGATACAGTGGATGAGGTGTGGCTCGTTTACACTTCAGAAAGTATACAGATAGATAGATTAATGCAACGTAACGATATTTCTATGGAAGATGCTAAAGCGCGAGTATATAGCCAAATTTCTATAGATAAAAAACGTAGAATGGCGGATCATGTGATAGATAATAGAGATTCTAAAATAGAGTTGAAACAAAATTTAGAACAATTATTAGTAGATGAAGGTTATATTGAGAATGCAACAGACCATTCTCAAGAAGTTTAAATGATGAACAATGGTTGCGTTCATTGAATCGTTAAATAATGAATTGCAATAATTTATAAATGCGAGTGTAGAGACTAAGTCAAACTAAAACTTTGATTTTGTCCTACTCTCGTTTTTTTTTAGGTTATGAAAATATTAATCAAGCTATTTGGTTGTATGATAAGAATGAATATCGCAAACTTACAATTTTATAAACTTTAAATTTTTTAAAAATTATTCAAGAAAACGCTTTCTCATTCATCTATTTATGTTATACTAATTCCATAAAGTATAACACTAAGACAAGGGGTGCTTTGAATGACGACAAATATTGCAATTAATGGCATGGGTAGAATAGGTAGAATGGTATTAAGGATTGCATTAAAACGTGAGGATATGAATATAGTAGCGATTAATGCTAGCTATCCACCCGAGACAATTGCACACTTAATCAATTATGATACGACACACGGTAACTACGATTTAAAAGTAGAACCGGTGGAGAACGGTATAATGGTCGATAATCATAAAATTAAGCTTGTAGCTGATAGAAACCCAGAAAATTTACCTTGGAAAGCACTAGATATCGACGTTGTAATTGAAGCTACAGGTAAATTCAACCATGGGGATAAAGCTATCGCACATATTAAAGCTGGCGCTAAAAAAGTATTGTTAACAGGGCCTTCTAAAGGCGGTGCTGTGCAAATGATAGTTAAAGGTGTTAATGATGACCAATTAGATATCGAAAAATACGATATCTTTAGCAACGCCTCATGCACAACAAATTGTATCGGACCTGTAGCTAAGGTATTAAATGACCAATTTGGTATTCAAAATGGTTTAATGACAACTGTTCATGCTATTACTAATGACCAAAACAACATTGATAATCCACATAAAGATTTAAGACGTGCACGTTCATGCAATGAAAGCATCATTCCAACTTCCACAGGAGCTGCAAAAGCACTTAAAGAAGTATTACCTGAATTAGAAGGTAAACTACATGGCATGGCGTTAAGAGTGCCAACTAAAAATGTATCTTTAGTAGATTTAGTAGTGGATTTAGATACTTCAGTAACAGCCGAAGAAGTTAACGAAGCATTTAAAAACCACCCGTTAGACCATGTGATTGCAACTGAAGATGCACCGCTTGTATCAATGGACTTTAATACAAACCCACATTCAGCAATTATTGATACGCAAAGTACGATGGTAATGGGCGATAACAAAGTAAAAGTGATTGCTTGGTATGACAATGAATGGGGATACTCAAACAGAGTGGTTGATGTGGCCGAAGAAATTGGTCAGTTATTAAAAAATAATATTTCAACCGTAGCACATTAATACCTTATTTAATAAACACAAAATATAACATTATCTAAATTAATTGATTATGAATGAATATTTATTTATTATTGAAGATAATACAAAACTCCTTTTAAAGTAAGAACAGATATCTTACATTAAAAGGAGTTTTTATTTTCAAATATTTATTATAAACGAAATGCTTTTTAAAACTAATTGCTGAATTGTGTAATAGCAATCTTTTGTGCCTTAAAGATTTGTAGTATAATGTAAGGTAATCAAATTGAGAGGGTGGTAATTCGATGAAATGCCCGAAATGTAGTTCAACGCACTCTCGCGTTGTAGATTCACGACATGCTGATGAAGTAAATGCGATTCGACGTAGAAGAGAATGTGAACAATGTAGCACAAGGTTCACTACGTTCGAACATATTGAAAAACGACCGCTAATCGTTGTGAAAAAAGACGGTACACGAGAACAATTTTTACGTGAAAAAATATTAAATGGTTTAGTGCGTTCATGTGAGAAGAGACCAGTACGCTATCAACAGTTAGAAGATATTACAAATAATGTAGAATGGAAATTGCGAGATGAAGGACATGCAGAAATTTCTTCTAGAGAAATAGGAGAACATGTGATGAATTTATTAATGCATGTCGATCAAGTATCTTACGTACGCTTTGCGTCAGTTTATAAAGAATTTAAAGATGTTGATCAATTATTGCAATCAATGCAAGGGATTTTAGCAGAGAATAAACGGAGTGATTCTTAAATGGGATTACAGCCCTATGATTATGGTTTGAGGCCACATGACGATTTCCATGTCATACGCCGGTTTTATCTAAATCATAAACATTTAGAAATACTAAATAGATTATTTACGCCCATGATAGGATCAAAGGCGATTGGTTTATACCATTATTTAAACCAGTTTGTTGAATTTAAACAAGATATGGTATTGACACATTATATTATCATGAGTGAATTGAAGATAAATTTACTTGAATTTAGAAAAGAAATGGATTTGTTAGAGGGCATAGGATTAGTAAAATCTTATGTTAACCATAATCAGCAACATTCTTCTTTTGTATATCAATTAATTCAACCGCCATCATCTCAGCAATTTTTCAATGACCCTATGCTGTCAGTATATTTATATAGCGAGGTCAGTAAACAACGCTATTTTCAATTAAAGGCACATTTTGAGGATTACGTGTCTATCGATTTAGACCAGTACCAAGATGTCACACGTACTTTTACTGATGTTTTTAAAGTGCCTAATAAATCAATGACTGTAGATACACAACAGATTGAAAGTGAAGAGGCGTATGGTGGTATGGATTTATCACATGTGCACTTTGATTTTGAAACACTATATGATTTATTACAAAACCATTTTATCAGTACAAAGATTATTAATCATGAAGCGAAAATGCTGATAACGCAAATTGCAACTTTATATGGTTTAACACCAGAAGCCATGAAACGTATTATTTTGAAATCAATTACGAGTGCGCAAACACTCTCTTTTGAAGAATTGCGTAAACATGCAAGAACGTACTATCTTATTGAGCATGAACAACAGTTGCCGAAACTGAATGCTCAAGAAACAAACTATCATAATAATGAAAATAGTGGGGAAAATATACAACCATCTGATGCATCTAACAATTGGTTAAAGCAATTAGATGAAACGAGTCCAATTGATATGCTTGCATCTTGGTCTGAATCTGAACCGACAACACAGCAAAAATACATGATTGAAGAATTGATTGAGAGAGAACAGTTGCCATTTGGTGTGATTAATATACTTTTACAATTCGTGATGTTAAAAGAAGATATGAAACTTCCTAAATCATATATTTTTGAAATTGCATCAAATTGGAAGAAAAAGGGAATTAAGACGGCAGAACAGGCTTATCATTACGCGAAGAAGGTAAATCAACCCAAAGACACTCACTCCAATCAAGTTACAAAGGGTAAATATAAACCTAAACAACTTGTTTCTAGAGAAATGACACCGAAATGGTTAGAAGAACGTGATAACAAAGCTTCTAATTCACAAACTTCAGATAATAATGTAAATGCTGATGAAGATGAAACATTAAAAAGAGATCGTGAAGCGTTATTAAAACGATTAAATAGCAAGAGAGAGGAGGAATAATATATGAAGTCTTTCAATCATATTATGGGTGATTCTAAAGATTTAAGTAAACGAATTGAAAAGATTAAAAAAGATGTCATAAACGATCCTGACGTAAAAACATTTTTAGAATTACACCAATCTGAAGTAACAAACGCAATGATCGACCAAGATTTAAATATTTTGCAAGAATATAAAGACCAAGAAAAACATTATGACGGCCACGATTTTAAAGACTGTCCTAACTTTGTTAAAGGTCATATTCCAGAATTATACGTAGAAAATCAACATATCAAGATTCGTTACCTTCCTTGTCCTTGTAAAATAAAATATGACGAAGAGAAATTTAATGCGCATTTAATCTCTTCACATCATATGCAACGTGATACATTGAATGCAAAATTGAGCGATATATATATGGATAGAAGGGATCGTATTGATGTTGCTATGGCAGCAACTGATATTTGTGAAAAAATAGTTAGCAAAACACCACAAGTTAAAGGATTATATATACATGGACCTTTTGGCACTGGGAAGTCATTTATATTAGGTGCAATCGCAAATCAATTAAAAGCTGAAAAAGTCTCGTCGACCATTGTATATTTACCTGAGTTTATTCGCGCTTTAAAAGGTGGATTTAAAGATGGTAGTTTTGAAACCAAATTGGCGAAAGTCCGCGAGTCCCATATCCTTATGTTAGATGATATAGGTGCTGAAGAAATCACCCCATGGGCAAGAGATGAAGTGATTGGACCATTGTTACATTATAGAATGGTCCAAGAATTACCAACATTCTTCAGTTCTAATTTAAGTTTTGAAGAATTAGAATATCACTTATCTGTCACACGTGACGGCACAGAAAAAACAAAAGCAGCTCGAATTATGGAACGGATTAAGTCATTGGCAAAACCCTATTTTTTAGAAGGAAAAAATTATCGAGACGATTGAATTCTTAAAAAAATGTTGTATAATATAGTTAAATCTAAATCAAGCGAAATAAAATGAAGACAAGATGAATAATATCATACTTCACAGAGAGCCAATGTTTGATGAGAAATTGGTAAGTATCATTATTGATTACTACTTCATTATAGATGTTTTAATAAACATCCGGCTCAAGACCGTTACCTTATGCAGAGTTTAGTTGCAATTGATATGATTGTAACTTTAATTAGGGTGGTACCGCGAAGACCTCGTCCCTTTTAGGGATGGGGTCTTTTTATTTTTGTGTAAGTTATAGCTATTCGTGAAGATTTAAGGCAAGTATAGATATAGGAGGAATTTAAATGGATCAAATAAATATTATATTTCCAGATGGTAATTCGAAAGCATTTGATAAGGGTACAACTACTGAAACAATTGCGCATTCTATTAGCCCAGGTTTAAGAAAAAAGGCAGTCGCTGGTAAATTGAACGGACAATTAATTGATTTAACAAGTCCAATTGAAAACGATGGCGAAATTGAAATCGTAACGCCTGGCAGTGAGGAAGCATTAGAAGTGTTGCGTCATTCTACTGCGCATCTTATGGCCCAAGCTTTAAAACGTTTATATGGAGATGTGAAGTTTGGTGTTGGCCCAGTAATTGAAGGCGGATTTTATTATGATTTTGATATGGCAGAAAGCGTTTCCTCTGATGATTTTGAAGAGATAGAAAAAACAATGAAACAAATTGTTAATGAAAACTATCCAATTGAACGTAAAGTAGTTTCAAGAGATGAAGCGAAGACATTTTTTGCTGACGATCCGTATAAGTTAGAGTTAATCGATGCAATCCCATCAGATGAAAATGTTACTTTGTATTCACAAGGCGAATTTACTGATCTTTGTCGCGGTGTCCATGTACCTTCAACGTCAAAAATTAAAGAGTTTAAATTATTATCAACTGCAGGTGCTTATTGGCGTGGCGATAGTGATAATAAAATGCTACAACGTATATACGGTACTGCATTCTTTGATAAAAAAGATTTAAAAGCACATTTAAAAATGCTTGAAGAACGTAAAGAACGTGACCACCGTAAAATTGGTAAAGAATTAGAATTATTCTCGAACAACCAATTAGTAGGTGCAGGTCTACCATTGTGGTTGCCAAACGGAGCAACAATTCGTCGTGAAATTGAACGATATATCGTGGATAAAGAAGTAAGCATGGGTTATGATCATGTTTACACTCCAGTAATGGCAAATGTGGATTTATATAAAACATCAGGCCACTGGGACCACTATCAGGAAGATATGTTCCCAACTATGAAATTAGATGAGAATGAAGAAATGGTCTTAAGACCAATGAACTGTCCGCACCATATGATGATTTATGCAAATAAACCTCATTCTTACCGTGAACTACCAATTAGAATTGCAGAATTAGGCACAATGCATCGCTATGAAGCAAGTGGCGCAGTATCTGGTTTGCAACGTGTGAGAGGTATGACATTGAATGATGCACATATTTTTGTAAGACCAGACCAAATTAAAGAAGAATTCAAACGCGTTGTTAATTTAATCATTGATGTTTATCAGGATTTTGGTTTCGAAAATTATAGCTTCCGTTTAAGTTATAGAGATCCAGAAGATAAAGAAAAATATTTTGATGATGATGAAATGTGGAACAAAGCTGAAAGTATGTTGAAAGAAGCGGTTGATGAACTTGGTTTAGATTATGAAGAAGCCATTGGGGAAGCTGCATTCTATGGTCCGAAATTAGACGTTCAAGTTCAAACTGCTATGGGTAAAGAAGAAACATTATCTACAGCACAATTAGACTTTTTACTTCCTGAAAAATTTGAATTGTCTTATATAGGTAAAGATGGCGAACAACATAGACCTGTTGTCATTCACCGTGGCGTTGTTTCAACAATGGAACGTTTTGTTGCATTCTTAACTGAAGAAACGAAAGGTGCATTTCCAACTTGGTTGGCACCAAAACAAGTCGAAATTATACCAGTTAATGTAGATTTGCATTATGATTATGCTAGACAACTGCAAGATGAGCTTAAATCACAGGGTGTGAGAGTAGAAATCGATGATCGCAATGAAAAAATGGGGTATAAAATAAGAGAAGCTCAAATGCAAAAAATCCCTTACCAACTTGTAGTTGGTGACAAAGAAGTTGAGAACAATGAAGTCAACGTAAGAAAATACGGTTCAAAAGATCAAGAAACTGTTGAAAAAGAAACATTTATTTGGGAACTTGTAGACGAGATTAGACTTAAAAAACAAAGATAGTCTTGAAACTCTTATTGAAATCATGTATATTACAAGTTAGTGAAATAAAAAATATTGAATTTGAGTTAGAGGTTGCGTTTTTAATCAGTAACAGTCCGGTAGCTATTTGGGGCATATGTAGGATTTGTGAAAGGTGAAGACGCCGAAACCAACAGTGACCAGATGCGCTGTTGGTTGGGTCAGTTATCGAAAGAAACTGGACTGTCACATATGTGATGTGCTACCTATATAAATGCTATTATTAAAATGGTTGCATATCTAATAGGTATGCAACCATTTTATTTTAGGTTAAAGATTATCATTCATACAAATACGGGAAAAATTTACGACAAATTGTGTAAACGACATGATTATTCTAGCGGTAATATCACTACTTACTATAAGTTTGCGTTTTTAATTATATTAGTAAGTTAACCTCTAAGTTTAAAAGAAAGGGAGCATCTATGGCAAAAGAAGAAATTCAGAATAATGGAGTAAAAAGGGGATTGAAAGATCGTCATATATCCATGATAGCAATTGGGGGTTGTATTGGGACTGGATTGTTTATGACTTCTGGTGGCGCAATTCATGATGCAGGCGCTTTAGGCGCATTGCTTGCATACGCAATTATTGGAGCAATGGTGTTTTTCCTTATGACATCATTAGGAGAAATGGCTACTTACCTACCCGTATCTGGGTCATTCAGTACGTATGCGACACGCTTTGTTGATCCATCATTAGGGTTTGCACTAGGTTGGAATTATTGGTTTAACTGGGTAATAACAGTTGCAGCTGATGTTACAATTGCAGCCCAAGTTATTCAATATTGGACGCCATTATCAGGTATCCCAGCATGGAGTTGGAGCTGTCTATTTTTAATCATTATATTCGGACTCAATGCATTATCAGTTAGAGTATATGGTGAAAGCGAGTACTGGTTTGCATTAATTAAAGTTGTAACAGTTATTATCTTTATCGCAATAGGATTACTAACCATCTTAGGTATTATGGGCGGAGAATTTGTTGGCTTCGATACATTTACTAATGGTGGCGGCCCAATACTTGGAGATGGATTGGGTGGCAGTCTGCTAACTATTTTAGGTGTATTCTTAGTTGCAGGGTTCTCGTTCCAAGGCACTGAATTGATTGGTATTACAGCGGGTGAATCTGAAAATCCTGAACGTGCTGTGCCAAAAGCCATTAAACAAGTATTTTGGAGAATATTGATTTTCTATATATTAGCTATTTTTGTAATTGGTATGTTGATTCCGTACGATAGCCCATCATTGATGGGTGGCGGTGATGATATTGCAACTTCGCCATTTACGCTTGTATTTCAAAACGCTGGTTTAGCATTTGCGGCATCGTTTATGAATGCGGTCATCTTAACTTCGGTGCTATCAGCGGGTAACTCAGGTATGTACGCTTCTACTAGAATGTTATATTCGATGAGTAAAGATAAATTAGCATACCCTATATTTGGTAAAACAAATAAAAGCGGTGTACCTTATGTATCACTTATCGCAACAGCAATCATTGTGATTGGCATATTTGTTTTACAACATTTAAGTGGCGATGCGTATGAATACATCGTTGCAGCAAGTGGTATGACTGGTTTTATAGCTTGGGTAGGTATCGCGGTCAGCCATTATAGGTTTAGAAAAGCGTTTGATAAACAGAATTATGATAAATCTAAATTGAAATATAAAGCTAAATTATTCCCATTTGGCCCGATTTTCGCAGGCGTACTATGTGTGCTTGTAATCATTGGCCAAGACGTCGATTTTATACAAACGGGCGACTTTAATTTGAATCGCTTTATTATTACTTACATGGGTATCCCAGTATTCCTAGCATTCTTTATTTATCATAAAGTACGCTATAAAACTAAAATTGTACCATTAGAAAAAGTGAACCTTCGCCAAGACGTGGATATGGATGAAATAAAATAATATTCAAACAAAGTATTGACTTATATCAGTATTGTTGCTAAGATAGGTAATGTTGAATACGAAACGAACCAAGTAGAAGCTCCCGCTTCTCACCTGTAGCGACGCTGAATGCAGTTGGCAGGTCTATATATACATGGAAAGATCATGTGTAGAGAAGAGCGGGTATATTATATACTCGCTCTTTTTGCTTGGGATAATTTCGTAAAAATCTTGGAGGTGTCAACCATAGCAAAAGATCAGACTCAAGTTAACGAAAAGATTCGCGCAAAAGAATTACGTTTAATAGGGCAAGATGGAGAACAAATCGGTGTTAAATCGAAATCTGAAGCCTTAGAAATGGCTGAACGAGTTGGTTTAGATTTAGTCATAATGGCTCCAAATGCTAAACCACCTGTTGCAAGAATAATGGATTATGGAAAATATAAATTCGAACAACAGAAAAAAGAAAAAGAAATGAAGAAGAAACAAAAAACAATTAACCTTAAAGAAATTCGTTTAAGTCCAACAATTGAGGAACATGATTTCCAAACTAAATTGAAAAACGGACGTAAATTCTTAGAAAAAGGCGACAAATGTAAAGTTTCAATTCGTTTCAGAGGTCGTGCGATTACGCATAAAGAGATTGGACAACGTGTTTTAGAAAAATTTGCTGAAGAATGCAAAGATATTGCAACTATTGGGCAAAAACCTAAAATGGATGGACGTCAAATGTTCATTATGCTTAACCCAATAAATGAAAAATAATATTTGATAATACAGGAGGAAATGAATCATGCCTAAAATGAAAACACACCGTGGAGCTGCTAAACGTGTTAAAAGAACTGCTTCAGGTCAATTAAAACGTTCAAGAGCTTTCACTTCACATATGTTTGCACACAAAACTACTAAACAAAAACGTAAATTACGTAAAGCTTCATTAGTACACAAATCAGACATGAAACGTGTAAAACAATTATTAACTTATAAAAAATAATTGATGATATAGCTATAAGAAACAACGAAAAATTAAGAATGTACACATTTTGAGGAGGAATTTATTATGCCACGAGTTAAAGGTGGAACGGTAACAAGAGCGCGTCGTAAAAAAACGATTAAATTAGCTAAAGGTTACTTCGGTGCTAAACACACATTATATAAAGTTGCAAAACAACAAGTTATGAAATCAGGACAATACGCTTTCCGTGATCGTCGTCAAAGAAAACGTAATTTCCGTAAATTATGGATTACACGTATCAACGCAGCTGCACGTCAACACGATATGAGTTATTCAAGATTAATGAATGGCTTAAAACAAGCTGGTATTGATGTTAACCGTAAAATGCTTTCTGAGATTGCTATTTCAGATGAAAAAGCTTTTGCTGAATTAGTTGCTAAAGCTAAAGACGCTTTAAAATAATTTTTAAGTTAAAAGAGGCTAAGACATATGTAATGTCTTGGCCTTAAATGATATATAGACAATATAAATAACTAAAATGAAAATGTATTTAATATCAAGCTTGTATACTTTTTTATAACCATCTTATCGGAGCGAGTTAGATAAATCATTTTAGCAAAATGTGATTTCTATCTCGCTCTGTTTTATGTGGTGTCAGCAATGATTATGTAGATGAAACATATGAGTATCAAATGTTTAGAGAACGACGCCTTTTAAAGTAAAGCTTGTGCATGCGTTTTAGTTGACATCTTCTGCTTATGGAAACGAATCGTTTATATATAATGATTGGAACATGCCATTGTGTATGAAAATGCTTCTACGCTTGTGTTTTGTCTCATAGGCAGAAACGTTTTGTGGGAGATCTCGAGGTATTGAAATTTTGTATTTCTGTCTGTACCTTATTAACTGTAGTATCATTTTGAGATATGTAAATGATTTGATAAAATGACAAGGAAGTCACATATGAAGGAGAAACCAATGTCTAAATTTGATGAAATGATTACAGTAGTACCAAGAAAAGTTTTATTTGATAACGAAAATAATCAATTTAATGGTTTTTTAGATAAAAATTCTAATAAAGGTCAAGACATTTTTGAAACACTTTCTAAATATGAAATTAAACGTCGTGGTGACATGGAAGAAGATCCAAGTTACAAACAACTTATTTCATATTGTATCTTAGAAAACGAGCACGATGAAATTTTAGTTTATGAACGTCTTTCTGGCGGTGGAGAATCTCGTTTGCATGGCCAATCTTCTATTGGCGTTGGTGGTCATATGAATGATGTTAAAGGCGCTGAATCTATTAACGAAGTGCTCAGAGTAAATGCTCAAAGAGAATTAGATGAAGAAGTAGGTTTACCAGAGCATAAATCTCAAAATTTAGCATACATAGGTTTTATCAATGATGATACAAATGAAGTTGGTGAAGTCCACTTGGGTGTTGTCTTTAAAATTAAAGTCGATAGTAATGATGTAGAGGCTAAAGAAACAGACACTTTAAAAATCAAATGGGTAAATCATAATAAGATAGAGCAATATGATGATTTTGAAACATGGAGTGCACTCATATTACAGGCAATACAATAGAGGTGTTGATCAATGTCTGATATTATTCCATTTCCACGCTCAAAAGATAAATTGATTAGAGAAATAAAGCAATCATATAATAAGCATGACTTTGAAACAATGTATAATCTGTTTGAGTCACTAGAAGCACAGTTTGAACTTGATGAACAAATGGCTCTGTTGAAATGTGCTATGCTTTATAAGATGGAACATTACTTAGAGTTACGTGAAGAAGCGATCATTTTATTAAAACAAGGCATTTCAAATTACGATGATTTAATCATCTATTATGTACAAAGCTTAAATGGTTTGGGTCAATATTTTGAAGTTGTCGAAATCATCAACCAAATTATCGATGAAGTAAATGACCATAAGACAAGAATGGAACTTTTTCCTATTAAAGAATATGCTTTGAGTCAAATAGATAAGCATAATACACGGGCAGCACAAATGCTACAAAATTTTGATGCTTTAACGTTAAGGGAACAAGTTAATACAATTTTATCGTTAATTGATTATAGTCAATATCGTTACCAAGAAACAGTTATGCATTTATTAAATGACGGACATTTAGCACCAAACGTTGTAAGTATTATGTTAGAATATTTACGGTTTGCTGAATGCGAATCAACAATTCACATCCATAAATTTGGATTTGAAGTTGATGTGATACCATACCAACTTGAAGGGTTGGAACACACGACGTTTAAGACTGATGTTATTCCAAATGTTTTGAAAAATATTGAGGATGACGCAGCGCAACTTATTGAAGAAGCGCTTCACTTATTGAACAATCATGCCATTTTACTTTATCCAATAAATATTGAAAACATTGCAACCAAAGATGCTTGGGTAGAAGCGTATAGTAACTACTTTAAATCTATGGTAGGCTTAGAAATATTAGATGAAACAAACCATGTTATTACATTTATCGTTTCTTTAGATAAAGAAAAATAGTGGATTTTATATTTAACTTATTTGATTCATGGGTAAACGTTAAAAAGGAAATATAAAAGTAAAATAAGTTTCAATTTTTCATTGATTATTCATATAAAGTTCATAATTTGTGTCGAGCTTTGACGTGTGCTATAATAATGAAGTTGAAAAAATAAAATAGGATAATCATGGAGGTTTTTATACATGACAGCAACTTGGGAAAAAAAGGAAGGTAACGAAGGCGTTTTATCTGTTACTGTTCCAGCAGAAAAAGTAGACAAAGCAATTGATCAAGCTTTCAAAAAAGTGGTTAAACAAATTAATGTGCCAGGTTTCCGTAAAGGGAAAGTACCTCGCCAAATTTTTGAACAACGTTTTGGTGTAGAAGCATTGTATCAAGATGCAGTTGATATCTTATTACCAGAAGCTTACGGTGAAGCTATTGACGAAGCTGGAATCAAACCAGTTGATCAACCAGAAATTAACGTGACATCAATTGAAAAAGGTGAAGATATGACATTTGAAGCAAATGTTGTAGTTGAACCTGAAGTAGAATTAGGTGAGTACAAAGGTTTAGAAGTTGAAAAACAAAATACTGAATTAACAGAAGAAGAATTACAAGAATCAATCGATCATCAACTTGGTCATTTAGCAGAAATGGTTGTTAAAGAAGACGGCGCAGTTGAAAACGGTGATACTGTCAATATCGACTTTGATGGTTATGTCGATGGTGAACAATTTGAAGGTGGACAAGCTGAAGGTTATGACCTTGAAATTGGTTCAGGTTCATTCATTCCAGGCTTCGAAGAACAATTAGTAGGCGTGAAAGCTGGCGAAGAAAAAGATGTTACCGTAACTTTCCCAGAAGAATACCACGCTGAAGAATTAGCTGGAAAAGAAGCTACTTTTAAAACAAAAGTAAATGAAATCAAATATAAAGATGTTCCAGAATTAAATGATGAAATTGCGAATGAATTAGATGCAGAAGCTAACTCAGTAGACGAATACAAAGACAATTTACGTAAACGTTTAGCTGAACAAAAAGCAACTGAAGCTGAGAACACTCAAAAAGAGGAAGCTATCAATAAAGCAACTAATAACACAACAATTAATATTCCAGAAGCTATGATTAAAACTGAATTAGACCGTATGGTTCAAGAATTTGGACAACGTATGCAACAACAAGGTCTTAATTTAGAAACTTACTTCCAAATTTCTGGACAAGATGAGTCACAGTTAAGAGAACAAATGAAAGACGACGCAGAAGAACGCGTTAAAACAAACTTAACTTTAACTGCGATTGCTGATGCAGAAGAAGTAGAAGTAACTGACGCTGATATCGATAAAGAATTAGAAAAAATGAGTGAACAATTTAATATCTCAGTTGAAGATATTAAACAAACACTTGGAAATACTGACATTGTGAAAAATGATGTGCGTATCCAAAAAGTAATCGATTTATTAGTTGAAGAAGCAAAATTAGTAGAACCATCTAAAGATGACTCAGAAGCGTAACTAAACATTTCTCAAGCATATTGTTTGTAGGAATATAGATTAGTTGTTTAATATTGTAAATTAGTAGCAGATGCATTTGAACAATGTGTCTGCTACAATGTTTTGTGCAAAAAACTTGAGTTTTCTTCAAGTTGCATATTAAAATGCTATCTAGTATAGTCTTTAGGGAATAGGGGTGTAAATAGAATGTTCAAATTCAATGAAGATGAAGAAAATTTAAAATGCTCTTTCTGTGGTAAAGACCAAGATCAAGTTAAGAAGTTGGTTGCAGGAAGTGGCGTATACATTTGTAATGAATGTATTGAGCTATGCTCAGAAATAGTTGAAGAAGAATTAGCTCAGTCAGAATCTGAGGGGCTAACAGAATTACCAACTCCTAAAGAAATTATGGACCAATTAAATGATTATGTTATCGGCCAAGAAAAAGCTAAAAAGTCTCTAGCAGTTGCAGTGTACAATCATTATAAACGTGTTCAAAATTTAGGTCCAAACGAAGATGATGTTGAATTACAAAAAAGTAATATTGCATTAATCGGACCAACAGGTAGCGGTAAAACGCTTCTAGCTCAAACACTAGCTAAAACTTTAAACGTACCTTTTGCGATTGCAGACGCTACGAGTCTAACTGAAGCCGGGTATGTAGGTGACGATGTTGAAAATATTCTGCTACGCTTAATTCAAGCAGCTGATTTTGATGTAGATAAAGCAGAAAAAGGCATTATTTATGTAGACGAAATTGATAAAATAGCTAGAAAATCAGAGAATACATCTATTACAAGAGATGTGTCTGGTGAAGGTGTGCAACAAGCATTATTAAAAATTCTTGAAGGTACTACTGCAAGCGTGCCGCCACAAGGTGGTCGTAAACATCCAAACCAAGAGTTAATTCAAATTGATACAACGAATATCTTATTTGTACTTGGTGGTGCATTTGATGGTATTGATGAAGTAATCAAACGTAGACTTGGAGAAAAAGTGATTGGCTTTTCAAGTAGCGAAGCATCTAAATATGATGAAGATGCTATCCTTGAACAAATTAGACCTGAAGATTTACAATCATATGGTTTAATCCCTGAATTTATCGGTCGTGTGCCAATTGTTGCTAATTTAGAAACATTAGATGTAGATGCATTGAAAAACATCTTAACGCAACCTAAAAATGCGTTAGTGAAACAATATACTAAAATGTTAGAACTTGATGATGTAGCATTAGAATTTACAGATGAAGCATTATCAGCTATTAGTAATAAAGCCATAGAACGTAAAACAGGCGCACGTGGATTGCGTTCAATTATCGAAGAAGCACTGATTGATATTATGTACGATGTGCCATCTTCTGAAGGTGTTGTAAAAGTAGTTATAACTGAAGAAACAATTAATGAAGAAAAAAATCCTGAACTATACGATAAAGAAGGAAACCTTGTAAACAAGGAACAAACTTCTGCTTAATTTAGTAACACAAAAGAAAACGATACAATTCCAATTTTTCTAAAAAAAGATTGTTTTGTTGTGTAACGGCGAACATGCTAAACTCGAAAAAGTTTGACACAAAATTTATTTTCAAGTAGCGGTAGTGCCGATATGAAATTCGAGGCTGAGACGTATTTATGTCTTAGCCTCTTTCTTTGTTAAAAGGTATAAAATCATAGAAAAATACATATTATTATTTGAAATTGTGTAATATAATAATGGAGTATGTTTAATAGAAAAGAGGGTCGGTAATGAAAATAAATCCTAATAAAATTGAATTACTAATAAGTGCTGTCAAGCCTGAACAATATCCTGAAACAGGTTTGAGTGAAGTTGGGCTGAGTGGCCGATCTAATGTTGGTAAGTCAACGTTTATCAATAGCATGATTGGTCGTAAAAATATGGCTAGAACATCACAACAACCTGGTAAAACGCAGACGCTCAATTTTTATAATATTGATAACCAGCTTGTATTTGTAGATGTACCAGGATATGGTTACGCCAAAGTAAGCAAAAAACAACGTGAAGCGTTTGGGAAAATGATTGAAAAGTATATTTCGCAGAGAGCGTCTCTAAAACTGGTAATTCAACTCGTTGACTTAAGACATAATCCCACAGAAGATGACGTTTTAATGTATAATTATTTGAAATATTTTGATATTCCAATATTGGTTGTTGCAACTAAAGAAGATAAAATCGCAAAAGGTAAAGTCCAAAAACATTTATCCAATGTACAACGGAAACTTGAAATGGAACCTGAAGATGAAATTATAAGTTATTCTTCTATAAAAAATAGTAAGCAACAACAGGTATGGAATATAATTGAAAAATATTTATAAAAATTAATAACAATGATATGGGCAACATTAATTGTACAAATTATGACAACTATTTGAATGTAAATTAGAATATTTCTAATTTACGTGTGCAAGTTGCTTAACTCAAATGATAATTGTGTTATAATTTACTTATTGTAATATGTATGGAGGGCGTTATAAATGCATTTAATTGCGATAAGCATTAATCATCGTACAGCAGATGTAGCACTGAGAGAACAAGTTGCTTTTAAAGATGATGCCATACGTTCAGCCAATGTTGATTTATTCGAAACTAAATCTATTTTAGAAAATGTAATATTATCAACTTGTAATCGTACAGAAGTATATGCGGTTGTTGATCAAATTCATACAGGTCGCTATTATATTCAACGTTTTTTAGCGAGAAATTTTGGATTTGAAGTAGAAGAGATTAAAGCTATGACTGAAGTAACTGTGGGGGACGATGCAGTAAGACACTTATTGCAAGTTACTTCAGGATTAGATTCTGTAGTATTAGGTGAAACTCAAATTCTTGGACAAATCAGAGATGCATTCTTTGTTGCTCAAGAAGAAGATACGACGGGTACTGTATTTAATCACTTATTTAAACAAGCAATTACTTTTGCGAAAAAAGCGCACAATGACACTGATATAGCAGATAATGCAGTAAGTGTTTCATATGCAGCAGTTGAACTCAGTAAGAAAGTGTTTGGCAAAATTAATAATAAAAAAGCTTTGATTATCGGTGCAGGGGAAATGAGTGAATTATCACTCTTAAATTTGATAGGTTCAAATGTAACAGATATTACTATAGTAAATAGAACTGTGAGCAAAGCGCAACAGTTAGCTATAGCACATGATGTTAAATATGAATCTATGGAAGCACTACCACAACTTTTGGCTCATGCCGATATAGTTATAAGTTCAACTAGTTCAGATACGTATATTATTACGGATCACATGATCAGTTCAATACAATCGCAACGAAAAAATGATTCACTTGTGTTAATAGATATTGCAGTTCCAAGAGATATTGAACCTGATATAAATGCTGTTCAAGATGTGTTTAACTATGATGTTGACGATTTGAAAGGATTAGTAGATGCTAACCTTAAAGAACGTCAGAATGCAGCCAATGAAATCTTGCAGAGAATACCAGCAGAAATTGACGCACATAATGAATGGGTTAATATGCTAGGTGTCGTTCCTGTAATTCGTGCGCTTAGAGAAAAAGCAATGAATATACAAGAAGATACAATGAGTAGTATTGATAGAAAACTCCCAGGTTTAACAGAAAGAGAACGCAAAATTATATCAAAACACACCAAAAGTATCATTAACCAAATGTTAAAAGATCCTATTAAGCAGGCTAAAGAGTTGAGTAGTGACAAAAAAGGTAACGAAAAATTAGAGCTATTTCAAAACATTTTTGACATTGAAGCAGAACAAGCTTATGAACCCAAAAAGAAAAAGCGTAATGTAGCTACGACAAGTCAAATTTTTAGTTTTGAATAAGCATATGCAAATGGTGATGATATGCAAGAATTTTTGTTCATTAGACTAAATGAACTTATTTTATTAATTTATTTACTTAGCATTGCTTGTTATTTTTTTGATTTTGTGAGAAAAAACCATAGGATTAAAACGATTGGTTTTGTTACATTAGGGGTTGTTTGGATGTTACAAACAATCTCTTTATCTTTATATATAAATGTGACAAAACAAATCCCCCTAGGAAACATTTTTGATGTGTTCTTTGCATTAGCATGGTTAATCATTTCTATTTCAATAGTGATTAGTGTGATTAAGCAAATTAATTTGTCGATATTTCTATTTAATATTATTGGCTTTCTATTAATTGCTGTTAATACATTCCAACCGATGCGATATCAAAGTACGGGTGAGAAATTAAATATTATAAATGAATTGCTCATAGTCCATATTAGTTTTGCGGTCATTAGCTATGCATTATTTGCATTTGCTTTTGTCAATTGTATATTGTATTTAATACAATATAATAATTTGAAACAAAAGAAATTTGATCAAAAATATTTTAGGATTGGAAGTGTAGCTACACTTGAACAAGTCGTGTTCTATAGTAGTTTAATAGGTTTTACTTTCATTATATTTAGTATCATATTAGGTGCACAATGGGGATTCAATACATTAGGGGGATATATTCTTATAGATCCTAAAGTAATCATGTCGTTAATAATAACGTTATTATATGGAATTTATTTGATTTTTAGAGTGAAAAAAATCATAAATAAGCACAAATTGATTTATTTTAATATCATATTATTTTGTCTTAGTATGATTAATTTATTTTTCGCTTCGCATATATCTGATTTTCATCAATGGACAGGTATTTAATGATGTATGATTAAGTTAAATAGATTTTTTCTAGGAGGTTGCGCATGATGCGTAAATTAGTTGTAGGTTCACGTAGAAGTAAATTAGCTTTAACGCAAAGCAGACAGTTTATTGATAAATTAAAAGCGATTGACCCTAGTTTAGAGATAGAAATTAAAGAAATCGTAACAAAAGGCGACCGTATTATAGATAAACAATTATCTAAAGTTGGAGGCAAAGGCTTATTTGTTAAAGAAATCCAAAATGCCTTGTTTAGTCAAGAAATTGATATGGCTATACATTCTTTAAAAGATGTCCCAAGTGTTATACCTGAAGGATTAACTTTAGGATGTGTGCCCGATCGAGAAAATCCCTATGACGCTTATATAGCAAAAAATCATGTTCCTCTACATGAATTACCTGATAATAGTATAGTTGGTACGAGTTCATTACGACGTGGTGCTCAAATACTTGCTAAATATCCTCATTTACAAATAAAATGGATTCGTGGAAATATAGACACGCGATTAAGTAAATTAGAAAATGAAGATTATGATGCTATACTATTAGCTGCGGCAGGACTTAAGCGTATGGGGTGGTCAGATGACATCGTTACTGACTACTTGGATGAAGATACGCTAATACCAGCAATAGGACAAGGCGCTTTAGGCATTGAATGTCGGTCGGATGATAAAGCATTATTAGACTTATTAACACAAGTCCATAACCATGACGTTGCCGAATGTGTAACCGCTGAACGTACATTTTTAGAGCGTATGAATGGAAGCTGTCAGGTGCCTATCGGAGGCTATGCTAGTAAAAATAGTGATGGTACAATAGTATTTACAGGACTAATCATGTCACCTGATGGTAAAGAACGTTACGAACACACAGAGCGTGGTACAAATCCAGTTGAGCTCGGTGAAAAAGTTACTGAAGTTTTAAATGCGCAAGGCGCATATGAAATAATTAAAGCACTTAACGAAGAACAATAATCGTTCGAGGTGAAAATAATGAGACCAGTGATAGTTATGACACAAACTAACGAATTTAAAAAAGATGGTATAAATATTCTACACAAGCCTTTTATAGATGTGGAACCGTTATCGTTTGATTTAAATTTGTTAAAAGTCGACTATGACTGGCTTATTTTTTCGTCTAAAAACGCAGTCAGATATTTTCAATCATTTTTATCGCAAGTGAAAGTGAAAAAATTTGCTGCAATAGGCGCTAAAACTGCAGAATATTGCAAATCAATCGGGCTTGATGTTCTATATTATCCATCGGATTATTCGCAAGAAGGTTTTCTTAAATCCTTTAAAACTATAAAGGGTAGTAATATTTTGATACCTTCTAGTGCACAAGCGCGTCCTTTATTACAAAATAGTTTAAAACAACAAGGGCATCATGTATGTAAAATTGATTTATACCGACCTATACCACATAAAGATAACATTGAAATGGTTAAACGAATGATGAAATATAATGAATTAGATGCTATCACGTTTGCGAGTTCATCAGCAGTGAAATATTTTTTTGAACAAGGTCCAACGCCTGTATTTAACCATTACTATGCAATAGGTCAGCAAACATTGGATACTATAATGCACTATGGCTATGATGCCACTATTTCAGATATACAAACGTTAGACTCATTAACAAATAAAATCTTAGAAAGTTGGGAAAATGATGCAATTTGATAGACATAGAAGATTACGCAGTAGCAAATCTATGAGAGATATGGTGCGTGAAACACACGTACGTAAAGAAGATTTAATTTATCCAATTTTTGTAGTTGAACGCGACAATGTTAAAGAAGAAATTAAATCTATGCCAGGCGTATACCAATTAAGTTTAAATTTAATTGATGAAGAGATAAAAGAAGCTTATGAATTAGGCATCAGAGGTATTATGTTCTTTGGCGTACCAAACGAAAAGGATGCTGTTGGTACAGGCGCTTATGACCATAATGGTATTGTTCAAGAAGCGACTAGGAAAGCCAAAGCAATGTACAACGATTTACTTATCGTAGCAGATACATGTTTATGTGAATATACAGATCACGGCCATTGTGGCGTCATTAATGAAAAAACGCAAGATGTAGATAATGATAAATCATTACCACTATTAGTTAAAACTGCCATTTCCCAAGTTGAAGCAGGTGCTGACATTATTGCGCCTAGTAATATGATGGACGGTTTTGTTGCTGAAATTAGAGCAGGTCTAGATGAAGCAGGCTATTACAATATACCAATTATGAGTTATGGTATTAAATATGCTTCAAGTTTCTTTGGACCATTCCGTGATGCTGCTGAATCTACACCTCAATTTGGAGATAGAAAAACATACCAAATGGATCCAGCCAATAGAAGAGAAGCATTGAGAGAACTAGAAAGTGATTTACATGAAGGCGCCGATATGATGATTGTTAAACCTGCATTAAGCTTTTTAGATATCATCAGAGATGTAAGAAATACAACCAATGTGCCTGTAGTCGCATATAATGTGAGTGGTGAATACAGTATGACTAAAGCTGCAGCGCTTAACGGTTGGATTGACGAAAAACAAGTAGTGATGGAACAAATGACTTCAATGAAACGTGCAGGCGCTGACATGATTATCACTTATTTCTCTAAAGATATTTGTAAATATATTGATGAACAATAAGGAGGCAATTTTAATGGGATATAATAATTCTATAGAAGCAATGAAGGTAGCCGAACAACTGATGCCAGGCGGCGTAAATAGTCCAGTAAGAGCATTTAAATCAGTAGACACACCTGCTATTTTTATGGATCATGGACAAGGTTCAAAAATATATGATATTGATGGTAATGAATATATTGATTACGTACTAAGTTGGGGTCCCTTAATCTTGGGTCATAAGAATAAGCAAGTAAATGAAAAATTACATGAGGCTGTAGACAATGGGACTAGCTTTGGTGCTTCAACAATTATTGAAAATAAATTAGCTGAACTTGTTATAGACCGCGTTCCTTCTATTGAAAAATTACGTATGGTCTCTTCAGGTACAGAGGCAACGCTAGATACTTTACGTTTAGCCCGAGGTTATACTGGTAGAAATAAAATTGTGAAATTTACTGGTTGTTATCACGGCCATAGTGATTCACTATTAATCAAAGCAGGTTCTGGTGTTGCGACATTAGGGCTACCTGATTCCCCTGGTGTACCAGAAGGCATAGCTAAAAACACAATTTCAGTACCATACAATGATTTAGAATCTATTAAAGTTGCATTTAAAGAATATGGTGACGATATCGCAGGCGTGATTGTAGAACCAGTAGCTGGTAATATGGGCGTTGTGCCACCAGTTGAAGGGTTCTTGCAAGGACTACGAGATATCACAAATGAATACGGCTCATTACTTATCTTTGACGAGGTAATGACTGGTTTCAGAGTAGGTTATAACTGTGCGCAAGGATACTTTAATGTGACACCAGATTTAACGTGTTTAGGTAAAGTGATTGGTGGTGGCTTGCCTGCAGCTGCTTTTGGTGGAAAAAAAGAAATTATGGATCATATAGCACCTTCAGGTAATATTTACCAAGCAGGTACGTTATCAGGTAATCCATTAGCAATGACGAGTGGTTATGAAACACTAAAACAATTAACACCTGAGTCGTATGATTATTTCAATAAACTTGGGGACCTATTAGAAGATGGTTTGAAAACTATTTTTGCAAAACATAATGCTCCAATCACTGTTAATCGTGCTGGTTCTATGATAGGCTATTTCTTAAATGAAGGGCCAGTAACCAATTTTGAAGAGGCGAATCAAAGTGATTTAGAAATGTTTAGCCAAATGTACAGAGAAATGGCTAAAGAAGGTGTCTTTTTACCACCATCTCAATTTGAAGGCACATTCCTTTCAACTGCACACACTGAGGAAGATATCCAAAAAACATTAGAAGCGTTTGATACTGCTTTAAGTCGTATTGTCTAATATATACCAACTTTATTTAACATCAATAATGTACTATACTGATGGAAACAGTAAAGTGTTTTAGATGGCCGGTTTCGTTACAGTAAGTATACTAGTTCTTTTTTACCTTTGGGGGCGGGGATTCGAAATCAAATTAAACATTTTGATTTCTAACTCGCTCCTTTTAAATTTACATAATAGGGTGACGATACTTAAGAAAGTTGTGAGAATATGAATAAGCAATTAAAAGGTAACTTAATCGTATTAATACTAGCACTTATTTTTAGTTTGATACTTAATGCGGCACATGTTTTACTTCCATTCATGTTTGGTCCGATTATTGCTAGTATCGTTTGTATACGTTATTTACACCTAGATGTACAATGGCCATTTTGGTTGAGTCAAATAGGATTAGTATTATTAGGTGTTCAAATCGGTTCTACTTTTACTAAAACTGTTATTTTAGATATTAAAGATGATTGGTTTACCATCGTTATGATTACTGTCATGCTCCTTGTATTAGCGTTAATTATTGCGTATTTCTTTAAAAAAATTGCCAATGTTAATACTGAAACAGCGATACTTAGCGTTATTCCAGGTGCTTTGAGCCAGATGTTAATTATGGCGGAAGAGAATAAAAAAGCGAATATTATGGTAGTGAGTCTAACGCAAACTTCTAGAATTATCTTTGTTGTAATACTCGTACCTTTTTTATCTTACTTTTTTAAAAATCCAGATAATGATGGGGCTCTTGCTACCAATACGACTAAAACTTTAACACAAGCTTTAACCCTCCCTAATATACTTATATTAATTATTGCGATAACTGTTGTTTATTTTGTTATGAAAAAAATAAATTTTCCAACGAAGCAATTACTTGCACCAATACTTGTACTTATTTGTTGGAATTTATTTACTAGTGCGACGTTTACGTTAGATAATTATATTATTGCTGCTGCTCAAATCATATATATGATACGTATAGGTATACAAATTGCAAAACTATTAGATCAAATGAAAGGAAGAATTGCTGTAGCAATCGCTTTTCAAAATATTTTATTGATTTTACTTGCGTTTGTAATGGTACTATTTATATCTTCTGTTTCTCATCACCAAGTAAACGAACTATTCTTAGGTGCAGCGCCTGGGGGAATGAGTCAAATTGTGTTAGTTGCCATTGAAACAGGTGCTGATGTAGCTATGATATCGAGTTATCATATCTTTAGAATATTCTTTATACTATTTTTAATTGCACCGATGTTAAATTATTTTCTTAAATATAGAGCAAGACAAGGTTATCATAATGAAAAATGATTGTTGGATATACAACCTCGCCTAACACTTTAACAAGTTTACAATATTTTAATAATTATTGCGTTGAACAATATAATTTTGTTTGATAATATAAAGGATGAAGTACCTCCAGTACTTCATCCTTTGACCACTCTTCGGAGTGGTTTTTTGTTTGAAATTTGAAATCAGTGATAAGGTTAGAACATAGTTAGGAATAGATTTATAGTTAATTTAAATCATCTTGTAATTGAAATAAATTAAAGAGAGTAGAGCGTTATTGATATAATAGTGTGAAATTAATGAGGCTGTACAAAATAAGCGAGCAGTTATTCTTTTGTATTTTGTCACGCTTGAGAGGCAGAACGGCACAGAACAATGTAGTCGTTTAAGCAATATCGCTGCTATCTAACACCTTGATTATTCAAACCCTTTGCCATTATAATACTTTGGATTGAATGGACAAGATTGTAAATGTGCATTATACAAACCTGCAGCTTCTAAAAATGAATAAACAGTTACAGGACCTAAAAACTTAAAGCCAAACTGTTTTAATTTTTTAGAGAGTTCAGTTGCACGTGCATCGACTGTAACACGCTCACTTGGATTAGTGTACCCACAATCTATAGGTTGAAAATCAACATACGACCATAAAAAATCACTAAAGCTGCCATACACTTTTTCAATTTCAAAATAGCCCTTGGCTTGATTTACAATTGCTTCTAATTTTTTTCGGTTATGTATAATATTTGGAAATACCATTAACCTATCTATATCTTCTGAAGTCATTTGTGCAATTTGTGCTGGGTTAAACTGATAAAAAGCCTGCTCATAAGATGACTTCTTCTTTAGAATAGTTAACCATGAAAGTCCAGCATGTTGGGATTCTAAAGCTATTAGTTTAAATAATTTTAGGTTATCATAAAGTGGGTGGCCCCAACTTTCATCGTGATAATGAATATAAACAGGATCTTTTGTACCGAATGCACATTCGTTCATAAATTTCACTCCATTTTATTGACTTATTTTCATATCCATTATACTATAATCAAGTAAAGGAATATAGTCTACTGGGAAGAGTAAATAAGCTGAAATTTAACAGAGAGTACATGGTTGCTGAAAATGTACAATTTAACTTATTGAAGGTAGCCCACATTGAACTTTGACTGAAATAAATCATTGATTTTGATTATAGATTAAGTTAAAGCGTGTTTGAGCGTTAATCATAATTTTGAGTGCTTGAAATTGGAATGCTAATTTCTTGAATTTAGGTGGTACCACGGAAAACCCGTCCTATTTATAGGATGGGTTTTTTATTTATTTAAGGAGGATTTTAACATATGGAAATGAAACCAAAATATAATCCAAATGAAGTTGAAGCTGGACGTTATGACGAGTGGGTTAATAATGGCTATTTTAAAGCTTCAGAAGATCATTCAAAAGAAACATATACGATTGTCATTCCGCCCCCGAATGTAACAGGAAAATTACATTTAGGACATGCTTGGGATACAACATTACAAGATATTATTACGCGAATGAAACGCATGCAAGGGTACGATACATTATACTTGCCTGGTATGGATCATGCAGGTATTGCTACACAAACTAAAGTAGAAGCAAAACTTAAAGAAGAAGGACTATCTCGTCATGATTTAGGTAGAAGTAAATTCCTAGAAAAGGCATGGGATTGGAAAGAAGAATACGCTACGTTTATCAGACAACAATGGGCTAAATTAGGTTTAGGGCTAGATTATAGTAGAGAACGCTTTACATTAGATGAAGGTTTAAGTAAAGCCGTGAAAAAAGTCTTTGTTGACATGTATAATAAAGGTTTAATTTATCGTGGTGAATATATTATTAATTGGGATCCAATTGCGCGTACAGCTTTATCTGATATAGAAGTTATCCACGAAGATATTCAAGGCAAATTTTATCACTTCAAATACCCTTATGCGGATGGCGAAGGTTATATTGAAATAGCTACTACGCGTCCAGAAACAATGTTAGGTGATACTGCTATCGTGGTAAACCCTAATGATGAACGTTATAAAGATGTTATCGGTAAAAAAGTTATCTTACCAATAGTAGAAAGGGAATTACCTATATTAGCAGATGAATATGTTGATATTGAATTCGGTAGTGGTGCGATGAAAGTAACGCCATCACACGACCCAAATGACTTTGAAATAGGTAACCGACATGATTTAGAACGTATTACTGTTATGGATGAATCTGGCCATATGAATGAATATGCTGGTAAATACCAAGGCATGGATAGATTTGAGTGTCGTGAAGCATTAGTTAAAGATTTACAAGAACAAGACTTAGTGATTAAAATAGAAGAACATGAACACTCAGTAGGGCATTCTGAACGTTCAGGCGCAGTGGTTGAACCTTACTTATCTACACAATGGTTTGTTAAAATGAAACCATTAGCAGAACAAGCCTTAAATAACCAAAAAACAAATAATAGAATTGATTTTGTACCTAATAGATTTGAAAAAACGTTTAACCGTTGGATGGAAGAAATTCGAGATTGGACAATTTCTCGTCAATTATGGTGGGGCCACCAAATACCTGCTTGGTATCATAATGAAACAGGAGAAATCTATGTTGGGGAAGAGCCACCTAAAGATGAAGCAAATTGGACTCAAGATGAAGATGTATTAGATACATGGTTTTCTAGTGCGCTTTGGCCATTTTCAACGTTAGGATGGCCTGATGTTGAAAGCGAGGATTTCCAACGTTATTATCCAACCAATGCGCTTGTAACTGGTTATGACATTATTTTCTTCTGGGTAGCAAGAATGATTTTCCAAGGTTTAGAATTTACTGGCCAACGTCCATTTAATGATGTATTATTACATGGATTAGTACGTGCAGAAGATGGGCGTAAAATGAGTAAATCACTTGGTAATGGTGTGGATCCAATGGATGTTATAGACGAATATGGCGCAGACAGCTTAAGATATTTCTTAGCTACAGGATCTTCACCTGGTCATGATTTACGTTATTCTACAGAAAAAGTTGAATCTGTTTGGAATTTTATCAATAAAATTTGGAATGCTGCTCGTTTCAGTCTTATGAACATTGGTGAGGATTTTAAAGTTGAAGATGTTGATTTAACTGGTAATCTTTCATTAGCAGATAAATGGATTCTAACTCGTTTGAATGAAACAATTGATACAGTAACAGATTTAAGTGAAAAATATGAATTTGGCGAAGTTGGTAGAGCACTTTATAACTTTATTTGGGACGAGTTCTGTGATTGGTATATCGAAATGAGTAAAATACCAATGAACGGCGAAGATGAAACTCAAAAACAAGTAACACGATCTGTATTAACATATGTTTTAGATAATACGATGAGAATGCTACATCCATTTATGCCATTTGTCACAGAACAAATATGGCAAAACTTACCTCATGAAGGTGAGACCATTGTCAATGCGGCTTGGCCTAAAGTAAACAAAGCGCTCGTATTTGATGAGAGTAAAGAAACAATGCAACAACTAGTTGAAATCATTAAATCAGTGAGACAATCCCGATTAGAGGTAGATACACCATTATCAAGAGCAATTCCAATTTTCATTCAAGCTAAAAATGAAAATTTAAAAGATACGTTAACAAATAATTCAAATTACATTGATAGATTCTGTCATCCAAGTGAATTGGTTATCGATACATCTATCACAATTCCTGAAAAAGCAATGACATCCATCACATCTGCAGGTGAAGTTGTATTACCATTAGAAGGCTTAATTGACATGGATAAAGAAATTGAACGACTAGAAAATGAGCTATTAAAATGGGAAAAAGAGTTGGACCGTGTTAATAAAAAATTAGCTAACGAAAACTTTGTTAATAAGGCACCGGAAAAAATTATTAATGAAGAACGTGAAAAAAAACAAACATATCAAGAAAAATATGACGGTGTACAAGAACGTATTAATCAATTAAAAGCATAGGAGTCCTAAACATGAATTACCTAGACAGCTTATATTGGATACATGAACGAACTAAATTTGGCATTAAACCAGGTGTTAAACGCATGGAGTGGATGTTAAATAGATTAAATAACCCACAATTTAATATCAATGGTATTCATGTCGGTGGTACGAATGGTAAAGGGTCAACTGTTGCATATTTAAGATCAGCACTCGTTGATAATGGATATGAGGTCGGTACCTTTACATCGCCTTTTATAGAAACATTTAATGAACGCATAAGTTTAAATGGTACGCCTATTAGTGATGACGCCATCGTAGCATTAGTTCAAAAAGTAAAACCAGTAAGTGAAGCATTAGAAATAGAAACAGAACTTGGCACAGCAACTGAATTTGAAATTATTACAACTATGATGTTTCTTTATTTCGGAGAAATCCATCCAGTAGATTTTGTAATAGTAGAAGCAGGATTAGGTATCAAAAATGATTCAACAAACGTATTTAAACCAATACTTAGTATTTTAACAAGTATTGGTTTAGATCATGTAGATATTTTGGGTGATACTTATGTAGATATTGCAAAAGATAAAGGCGCAATTGTTAAGCCAGATACACCTGTAATCTACGCAGTAAAAAATGAAGACGCACTGAAAGTTATTCGAGATTTTGTAGAACAACAAAATGCAGAAGGTATAGAGTTAGATAGAGATATTAGTGTGATTTCTCAAGGTGATGAGTTTACTTACCGTTATAAAAATTATGAATTAGAAACACTTATTTTAAATATGTTGGGCGAACATCAAAAAGAAAATGCTGCATTAGCAATAACAGCGCTTATAGAATTGAATGAGTCAGGATTAGTCGAGTTAGATTTTAATAAAATGATTGATGGCATTGAATCGGTCAATTGGACAGGAAGAATTGAAAAAGTTAAAGATCAACCACTAATGATTATAGACGGCGCGCATAACTTAGAAAGCGTAGAAGCTCTAATTAAAACTTTAAAAGATTATTACAAATTAGAGTCTGTAGATATCTTATACGCTGCAATTAAAGGAAAACCAATCCATAGCATGGTTGATCAATTGAAAACAGTCGCTTCAACTTTTTATGTAACGGATTTTGATTTTCCCAAAGCGTGTACTAAAGAAACAATATATGACGAAATACGTTTCGAGCAAAAAGAAACTATAGACGACTTTGTTCAATTTATTGAAAATTATAACGGGTCTGGTTTAGTGATTACAGGTAGTTTGTATTTTATCAGTGAAGTTAAATCTAAAGTTAACTTCTAGTTATAATATATTAATTTATGATTTTTTAAAAAGCTAGTAATGATTTAGTGTTTTTTCAATGTTAGTGAGAGAAACACTGAGTGATTAACTAGCTTTTTCATTGCTCTTTTATATTATAATTTAATAAATGACTTTTTTCTTATAACCTTAAATCAAGGGTGATATAATGAGGACAGGAGGCGAACATTGCTACTACTACTCATCGTATGTCCTATACTGTTTAGTTTTCTTTATCACTTGTGTTTCATGAAAAAATTCAATTTAAAATATTTACTTTTGAGATCTAAATGTGATTTTTGCAACCAACAATTAAAATTTAGAGATATGATACCCGTAGTCAGCTATATTAAACTTTGGGGACGCGCTTCATGCTGCTATCAAAAACTCAATAAGTATTATCTTATCGGCGAAATAACGTCACTTATACCAGCATTTTATTTGCTATTCAGTTTTACCTCTGAAGCGTTAACTTCCTTCTTATTGATATATTTATTTCTTCTTATATTTTCGTTATATGATTTACAAACTTTGTCTATCCCTTTACATATGTATTTAATATTTGCCATTAGTAGTATTTTTATTATTGAGGGAAATGTGTATCAATTTTTAGTCATCACGTTTATACTTCATCTCTTTTATATATGCTTTAAAAGTGCGATTGGTTATGGAGATATTTTAATTTGTGCTCTGTTATCTTATTTATTACCTTACATATATTTTATCAATGTGTTATTTTTAACATTTTTAAGCGGTAGTGTTTTTGCTATCATTTTAGTATTAAAGTTGAAGAAAAGAAAAATTAAAATACCGCTTATTCCTTTTATCTATATCGCTTATTGTATAGAAACGGCGTTAGTACATTTAAAAATGCATGAAGTTAACTTGTTCTATTAATATTTAATTAGGCATTATGAAATTCAAATACAGATTAAAAGGTATTAGAAGTGGGTAAACAATAAATATAACTATTAAAAGGTGAAAATAACAATATTCCCTTACTAATTGAATATTATGAATTGAAAGGAAGTTATATTTTGAGTTTATATGAAAAATTTCTATTAAACGATGGCACGATGCTACCACATATAGGGTTAGGCACTGTTAATGTTCAAGGAGGCATCGGCGTTAAACAATTAGAAAATGCGTTGAATCTAGGTTATAGAGTTATTGATACTTCCACAAACTATAACAATGAAGGTATGGTAGGTGAAGCTATTCGTCGTTCAAGTGTTCCAAGAGAAGACATTTATGTAAGTGCTAAATTACCAGGTTCAAGTCATGAATATGATAAAGCCATTAACCTGATACAAGAGTCGCTTTATAGAACGGGCTTAGATTATTTCGATAAATATTTAGTCCATTGGCCTAATCCTAAACAAGGTAAATATGTGGAAGCTTGGCAAGCCTTAGTAGATGCTCAAAAATATGGATTAATTAAAACAATCGGAGTATCTAATTTCATGCCTGAGCATTTAGATGACATTATTGAAGCAACAGGTGTAACACCTGCAACCAATCAAATAGAAATACAACCATACTTTAATAACAACGCATTAATCCAAGAATGCCTTAAACGCGGTGTATTACCCGAAGCTTGGAGCCCATTAGGTCGTGAAATCAACGATGTGTTAACAAACGATACAATCAAAGAAATAGCTCAAAAATATAACCGTTCAACTGCTCAAATTATCATTAATTGGATAAACCAAAAACAAGTTTTTCCAGTAGTTAAAGCTTCTCAATATATACACCAAACAGATAATTTTAATTACTTGGATTTTGAACTTTCAGAAGATGATATACAAACAATTGACGCTTTAGATAAAGGTGAAGACGGACGCGTCGAAGGACAAAATCCATATGAATATGAAGAGTTTGTATAAAATTGCATAAGTATTATCTTGAACTGTAAAACCAAAGTAAAATTTGATTCGCCAAATTTTAGGAATACAGTTATCATTTAAAAGCGGGATTTGAAATCAACTTACTTATTTTTGATTTCATTCTCGCTTTTTAATTTGTTAAAGAAATATCTATTTATAAATAATTAAAAAAGTACATTGCAAGTCCTACAAAATTAAAAATAACAATTTATACTTAAAATCTACACTTTTCGAAAATGATAGTAATAAAAATAACTTCATCATAGCATATGCTATTTTAATATGTAATAATATGATAATATCAAGAAAAGGGAGGGGAAGACATAAAATGGCAGATAAGAAATTCCCAAAAGATGCTATGCGCGTTTTAAAAGAGACAAGCCGTACGTTTTATATTCCAATAACTTTTTTAGAAAAAGAACTAAAACACTCAGTAGCTTGTGCATATTTAGTTATGCGTGCAATAGATGAAATCGAGGATCATGAAGAAATTGAAAATGACTTAAAACATAGCATGTTAATGCAAATCAGTGAATTACTTAAAGCACCTTTTGATGAAGAAAGATATTTAGAGGTTATTAACCCCGTTAAAGACAAATTACCTGAGGTTACAGTAAGTTTAGGGGATTGGTTGGATGCATGCCCAGATCAAACAAGATCGATAGTTATGGCATCTTCTAGTGAAATGGCATATGGTATGGGAAAATGGGCAAAAGCAAACTGGAGCATTAAAACGCGAGAAGATTTAGACGATTATACATATTACGTAGCAGGGCTTGTAGGTGTAATGCTTTCTCAACTATGGGATTTCTGCGCAGGCGTGAAAACAGATAGAGAGCTAGCAATAGGGTATGGTCGTGGTCTTCAAGCAGTAAATATTTTAAGAAATGAAGAAGAAGATCTTGAGGAGCGAGATGTGAGTTTTGTTCCAGACGATTGGACACGTGAAGACTTATTTGCTTATGCCGAAGAAAACCTAGCAAAAGCTGATGCGTACATGAAAGCAATTCATAAAAGAACTATTTTATTATTCTGTCGGTTACCTTTAGCTTTTGCACATAAAACGCTTAAGGCTATGAAAGACGGGCGCGAAAAAATGACCCGTGAAGAAGTTGAAAAAACTGTAGAAGAAGTAAAAAAAGAAGAATAGTGTTATTTAAAGCGTAGCTATTTCAATTTGTATTTTATACATTTGAAAGCAGACTATGCTTTTTTAAGTGGTTGATTGAAATATTAGCAACAGAAAAATCTTGTATATTTTATGGGAAGAAAGAAGATAAATTTATGAATAGAACGACAGTGTTGAATCTTTTGATTTTTATATTAATAATCAATATAAAAATATAATAACGATACTAGTTATTTAAATAAACATAAATTTAAATCGAAATAACAAGGTTCGAATTGAATATTTGAGTCTTGTTTAATCATAAAAAATTAGTTTACTCTTATTTTATAGTTTTTTTAGCCGAAAATCTATAAAGATAATCTCTATCTTTTGGAAGTAATTGAGAAAACACAACATCTAGTACCATAATAAAAATATTTGGAGTAAGTAAGGTTCTTTATTTTTGTATTAGTAAATTCATTCTTCATTAAATATATAAAATGAATTTTATACTTAAATATTATTAATAAATAGTTCAATTATATTTAAGTATAATTGGACTTTATTGAAAAAATTGTTAATGTGCCTGATAGGGAGCGGTTTGATTGAACAATAATGATATATCTAAATGGATAAAAATTTAGAAAAATCAGATTTTAATTCATTAAAAACTTTGTTTTAAACTCTGGATCATTAAAAGCTTTAGCTAAATATTATGAAGTTTCATATCCAACAGTGAGGCAACGGTTAAATAATGTAATTGCAAGTATAGAATCAGTCCAAGACAACGAGAATGTTCATTAGTAAACTAAGAAAGCTAGCGATTGAAAAAAATTAGGCTGGAATGATGCTAAACAATTATTAGAAATTTATAATAATGTAAAGGAGAGCGAATAGATTTGGATAACTTCATGATATTTTTACCAGTTATTTTATATGCGATTTTATTTGCTATACAATACTTCTTATCCAAAACAGGAAATAAGTTAGTGGGGGCCATCGTACCATTCTTATTTGTAATGGCGCTTATATATTTGTATTCAACAGAAAAATTAGGATTAAATATTTGGGGAACTTTAATATTTGGCGTTATTGGTCTTTTATTCCTTTTAGGTCAATGGGAAAATGCTCAAAAAGATAATAAGAAAAAAGCGCAAAAAGAATTACATAAGATGGAAGGAAAGGACCTAAGTTAACATTATATGTAGTTATAGTTAATTAAAGGAGTACAAATAATAAAATCTTTGTTTTGTATTTCGGTAAAAAGAAGTATTTCAATTATATTTAAAAAACTACACATATTAAAAACTAGAAAAGTTAAAAAAATATATTCATATAAGTTATATAGCCAATCAACTTAATTGAATTAACAAAACAGAATTTAAAAACGAACGAAAAGTAATTTAAAAATAGAATGATTTTGGCAGTGTGAATTTAAATTTTGGAAGTGAGGGCACCATAAATAAAGAAACACAAAATATGGCTATGAAATCATTAAATGCTACGTTAAAAAACTAGAAAAAGCTTATATGAGCATGAAGGTTAAAGGTGCAAATACAATCCTTGTAAAAAGAAAGAGAAATGCTTTTGCAGTAGCTTTAAATTTTTTAAGCAATGATTGGGGAAATATTGATTTTAACTATATAGACGAAGATATTGTTTTAGCAATTGAGGCGTTATATTCTTTAAAACTTTCAATTCAAAGACAGATTGATAAAACCGAAGCCCGTAATAGTCAAAAAACACTGAATGAACGACGATTATTAGCGATAAATTTAGGAATTAAATCTATGGAGAAAAGAATATAATTTTTAATTACACACGTTTTTGCTTGATTGGTTGCAAGGTGACGAGCTATGAGTGGCTAAATTTTGCCGCTCTTTTTTAATATAGCAGCATATACGATTATTTTTATATATAAATTGTCGAGTAATCATTTTAGTCATTAGTTATTATAAAGTTGAAAGGTGATGGATATGATTTTAAATGAATTAAACAAATCTATAGATTATATAGATGAAAATTTAACTAAGGAATTAAATTTATTAGATATATCAAATTTTGTTGGTTTACCTGCACAACACTATAGAAATTTATTTATATTCTTAAGTGGTATTGGATTATCTGAATACATTAAAAAAAGAAAATTATATTTTGCTAATAAAGATTTGCTGAATAATGAGTCAGTAACAAATGTGGCTACAAAATATGGTTATTCAATGGATGGTTTCACTAGAACTTTTAAGGCTTGGAGCGGATATTTGCCATCTCAAATTCATGAAAATCAAGTATTAATTTCATATCCAAAACTTTCATTTTTTGTTAATGTTACGGGAGGAATAAATATGAAAACTAGAATTGTACAACAACCAAAATTTAATATAGTAGGAATTCAAAAACGTGTACCTATGCAATTTGAAGGTGTTAATAAAGACATTGATCAATTAGCAAATAGTATAACTGAACAACAAAAAAAAGAAATGCACCATTTACAAGATATGGAACCAAAAGAAATTGTAAATGTTTCTTACAACGCTGATGAAGATTTCACTAAAGAAGAAGGTTATTTGACTCATATGGTAGGCGTTTTAACTACTAAAAATGATATAAGCAGTCAAATGGATGTTATTCATTTCAATGAAAGCAAATGGGTCGTATTTGAAAATGAAGGTGAATTTCCAAAAACTTTACAAGACACTTACGCGAAAATATACTCTGAATGGCTACCAGACACAGAATATACATTATCTGATGTACCGATGTTTTCTTTTACGAAGTTTGATAGTTCAAATAATGATTTTGCTTATAGCGAAATATGGGTAGCAGTTAGTCATTAAATTATTAAATGAACACTAACGCAAGGAGGTGTTAGTTTGGATATTGTAGACAATGTAATAAATAATATAAAAAATGAGTTGGTTGGAGTTCCGGGTATAGTAGGCGATGTTTTAGGCGGTTCTAGGGCAAGAGGAACCCATAGTGCTGATTTCGATATTGATATTGGATTTTATTATGATGAGTCTAAAGAATTTAATATTAATGATATCGAAAATATTGCCTTTAATTTAAATGATGAAAAAAGAAGCATTTAATATCTAATTTGGGAGAATGGATTGATGGCGGTGGTTCGTTAGTGATAGATGGCTATCATGTAGATATTATTTTTCGAGATATTGAAAAGTTAAGACAAGTTATTAATGAATCTTTAGAGGGAAATGTTTCAATTCACTACCAAACTGGCCGCCCCCATGGTTATTTAAATGTTATGTATATGGGAGAACTGTCCATATCACAAATTTTATTAGATTCTAAAAGAATATTGAAAGCATTAAAAAATCGAATAGAGATTTATCCGGAAAAAATGAAACATGCTATTATATCATTTTTCTTATTTGAATCATCTTTTTCTTTGATGTTTATTGAAGCCAACGTAGATAAACAAGATAGTTTTTATGTAACGAGTCATTGCTTTAGAAGTATAGCTTGTTTAAATCAAGTTATTTTTGCAAAAAACAACGCATATTGTATTAATGAAAAAAAGTGTTTTTTATGATTCAAGCATTTATAAACAAACCAGAAAAGTATAAAGAAAGCGTTGAATCAGTTATTACTTTGATTTCAAGTGACTCCGAAAAAATGAAGAAAGCTGCAAAAGATTTAAAGGATTTAGTCGAAGAAGTTAAATCTTTATAGCTTTATATCTTTGTGTAATCGAATTAGGTTAAAGTCCTTTGTTGGCGTTATATTATTAAACAAACATTTTTAAAACAAGGTATATCCCATATGGAAAAGATGGATTTTTTATATAAAAAATATACGCTATGCCTAGGGTGCAAACTGTCGGCAAAGTCTCCGACTTTGTTGGCAGTTTTTTGTGCACGCTTTCCGCGAGCACTATCTTATACTGTAGTCTTCGGCTAGTGCTCTTCCAGCAGGAGCCGGCCTAAATCACTGCCAATATTATACGGAAAATATTATAATATATATAAACTAAACAGCGGTGATGTTTATTAAATTACACGAAAGGCCCTTATTTCTTTATACTAAAATACATCATTTGTAACGATTTTATAACGTGCTGAAGCTCGAGAGAATAGTACGAGTGAGAAACTATAGGTTCGAACCATACTTCAGGCAGGCATGCATAGCCAAAATCGTAAGATATTAAATAATAAGAGAGCTAATACCTAAAGGGTTAGCTCTCTTATTATGAGCATGCGAATTTATATCTCAACTTACTTTTTCATCATTATTAAAAATATATTTGAGTGATTTTAATATATAAAGTAAATACTTGTTGTAACGAACTCTCAATTTTAAAATTAATGAAAAAACTGTCAACAACCGATATTAACTGTAGTAAAATAAATGTATATAAATCATGCGCTCTTCTAAATCCTTCTACCATAAATCGTAATGTCCCATTTTTTAAACAAATCTTTTTCATAATAATATAATAAATAGGAGCTGTTGTTTATTGAGAATAAATGAGCTTGCGGATCATCAGAAACCAAGGGAACGTATGTTAAGCCATGGTGCAGCACGTTTGTCGCACGCGGAATTATTAGCTATTTTAATTAATACAGGTAGAAAAGGGTGTTCAAGTTTAGATATAGCTAATGAATTGTTAAAATCAGTAGGTAGCTTAAAAGAATTAAAAGGGTTATCTGTAAATGATTTGAATAAAATAAAAGGTGTAGGTATATATAAAGCGCTCATATTGAAAGTAGCATTTGAGCTTGGTGAGCGCATGCATTCTGGAAGCGTTGATGACAAAATTCAAATCACTAGTCCTAAAGACGTGGCAGATTTTATGATGGGGAAGATGGAACATTTAACACAAGAAAAATTTATTGCGCTTTTCTTAAATTCCAAAAACGTCATTATAAAAAAGAAAACAATATTTATTGGTACTTTAAATTCTTCAATTGTACATCCACGTGAAATTTTTAGTGAAGCAATCAAATGTGCAAGCAACGCAATTATCGTACTTCATAATCATCCCTCGGGTGATACAACGCCTTCGAAAGAAGATATCAAAACGACTGCACGGTTAAGAGAATGTGGCGCACTTTTAGGTATAGACTTATTAGATCATTTAATTATAGGCGATCATGAATATCTGAGTATGGTGGAAGCGGGTTACTTTGATTAAATTTCAAAATATTTTGTAGTTTTTAAAATAATATTTTCATCACTATATTTGTAAAGATAGCCGTGATATATTTAATTATTATAGTGCATTTGATGTTCTTCGATGCGGGAGGTTAAATATTGGAAAGCATTCTGTTAGTAGCATTATTATTACCTATTATATATTTAATGCAAATTATTAAAATGAAACAAATTATTAGAATGAAGCATGTATATGTTACAGTTATCGTTTCAACGATTGGCGTTACAATTTCTACATTGATACTCAATATGGTAAAAGACTATAATACTTCCTATTTTATTGTTTTACTAAGTGGTATCATTGTTGGGGTAGTATGGGCATTATTATTATGTGGATGTTATTATTGTTATCAAGTCCTTACAAATAGACGTTAGTTTTGCATACATAAAAAGCGCTTAATGGACAAAAGTCTATAAGCGCTAAAATTTTAATTTATAAAATTGAAAAATTGATTATAGTTTTCCATTAACCAAAGAATCCCTTGGTATCCAAGGTAAATACATAATACAATTATACCAATATATATTAAAAATCTTAAAAGTGATAAGCCTACTCTAAATAATAAGATAACTAAGAGTGCAAGCAGGATTATAGATAAAATACTCATTGTCTATTCACTCCCTTTAAATATATTTTAATATTAATGCATAATACATGCATCAGTCTATAGTTAAGATATAAATACACCTATAGTCTGATGATAATTATAATTTAAAATACTATAATTTTGATGAATAAAATAGGAGGATGGTTCATGCGTTTTATATTTAGCATTATCAAAAATATTATAGCAATTATAGCAATTATAGTAATTGTATTTTTCGCGCTCAAATATGCTCCTTTTTTAAAAGATCAAGATTGGAATCCAGTGCATGAAGATGAATCATCCCTACAAAAAAATGCTAATGAAGGACATCTTACTGGTGGACAAAGATATTCAGTTGAAGATAACGATATATTAAACAACGTTCCGCTAAGCCAAACTAAAAACATGTTTGATTGGATTGATAAACGTGAATTTATGTCGGTCTCTGGTATTCAGAGAATGGGATACAACGATGCTTATTTAGCTGGACAGCGTGGAGATGAATTTATAATTTATAAGTTTGGATCTGACTCTATGAGAGTATATAAAACTGAAATAGAAATGAATCAAGACCTTAATCAATTAGGTGAAAATATAGAGCTCAAGCCTACTTCTTATTATGAGTAGTGCGTTTGAATTCTAACAAGAAATAAGTTAGCCTTAAGAAAGTAATATGAAAAGGTTGGTGTTTAATATGAGTGAAAAATCTAATGAAAAAAAAGCGGATGAACAAGCAAAAGCGCAAAATTTATTTGCTCGTTGGCGAAAAGAAGAAACATTATATAAAGATGATGAAAAGGAATCTAATAAATCAAGTGACTCTCAAACATCATCAGATGAAGAAAAACAATAAAAATATTTGTTAAAAAAGACGCAGGAAAGTGGCTAGTATGATACGTAGATCGATCAATAGTAATAAACTAGTTTCTGTATTATGTAGTAACAATGTGGTTGAGGCCATAGATATACATAAGAGTGAGTATATGAAATCAATTCAGCAACGATTGGTTTTTGCTCACTCTTATTTTTTATAAAAGAATAAAACTGGTCCAAAATATAATTAGAGTTTAAGCTATGTTTACTATTTTGCATATTACTCTCATCAATAATTAATTTTAGTGTCTAAATTAATACTAAATAATACACTATTCACCGCAATTATTGCTATAATACTAGATATCATTATGTTTGAATACAAAATAAATAGGGCTTGTGTCTTTTTGATTCACAAGTAAATTTTGTTTTATATTCTTAACGTTCGCGCTTTATTTCATTTATGTAGTAATATAAAATGATAAGAAGAAGATAAAATAGTTGGTTAATAGAGGTGTTTAGGTTGTCAAAGTTTTTTAGAAACAACAAATTGATTGTCATATTATGTGCAATCATCGTGTTTATCGCCTTAATTGGTGTATCATTGCGATCGCAATCACAATCGTATGTTGAACAGTACGTAGGGGATACAGTGGCTTTTGGTCAAAAAGCCGTAAGTTATCCTGTTCATTTTATTACTGGGTCAATAAACAATATTTTTTCGAATGGTGATTCAAAAAATCAATCAAACAAAATTAAACAGTTAGAAGCAGAAAATGAAAGATTAAAGTCAGAAAATAAAAAGTATAAAAAAGAATTAGATATAGAAGATATATCTAAATTCGAACCGATTTCTAGTACAGTTTTATCTAGAAACCCCGATCAATGGATGAACACCTTAGTTATTAATCAAGGTAAAAAAGATGGGATTAAAAACAACATGGCAGTAATGACTTCAGACGGTTTAGTTGGTCGTATATCTAAAGTGAACCAATTCTCTTCTCAAGTGGATTTAATATCAACTAACACTAGAGCTAACCGTTTGTCAGTTAATATCCAACATGATGATAAAAATGTGTTCGGCCTTATTGATCATTATGACTCAAAAACGGAAGAACTCGTTATTTCAGATATAAATAATAAAGACAGTGTTAAAAAAGGAGACAAAGTTGTTACAAGCGGTTTAGCTGATCAACTTCCAACAGGTTTATACATAGGCGAAGTATCTAAGGTAGAAAATGATGAATATGGATTATCTAAAGAGGTTAGAGTGAAGACTGGTACTGATTTAGCTGATTTAAGTCATGTTTATGTAGCAAAAAGAAACCCTAATACAGTACCTGATACCGAAAGTGGTGAGAATTAATGAGAGCTTTTTACTACTTTATAATTGGTATTATCCTCTTTTATGTAGATACTGCAATCGCACTTGTTATACCTATGCAAATCTCTGGGAAAGAAATTATATTCGTGCCGCACTTAACCATCATGTACATTTTGATCATGAGTGTTTACAGAAGCGCTGGTGTGGCCGTTATATTGTCGGTCGTGTTCGGACTTATGACTGATTTATATTTTGGTAGTTTTTACGGGCTGTATTTATTTGGTTACATATTATTAGTTGTGATTATGGATTTCTTCTTTAAAGTGTTTTATAGAGATCATTCAATGCTGTTTGCTATTATTCTATTGAGTACGATCGTATTAGAAATGTATGCAGCAATTATATATAGCGTATTAGGCTTAGTCCATTTTAACCTATTTGAGTTTATTGTTTTTAGATTAGTACCTACACTTATACTAAACTTTATTTTGTTAATTATTTTATACCCACTAATTGCAAAATTTCTTGAAAAACTGCAATTGAAGATTGACAGTAAAAGGTCGTAATGCTAAAATGCAGTAGTTGAGTAGTTTCTAGCTACATACAACCGCTCGGATTCAGGTTTAAGTACATTGGTGTCACCTGGATTTGGCGTGACTTAAATTATAGGAGGTGCAAAGTATGTTTGCTATTATTGAAACAGGTGGAAAACAAGTAAAAGTTGAAGAAGGACAAGAAATTTTCGTCGAAAAATTAGACGTAAATGAAGGTGATTCTTTCACTTTTGATAAAGTACTATTTGTAGGTGGAGATTCAGTTAAAGTTGGCGCGCCAACAGTTGAAGGTGCAACAGTTACTGCAACAGTAAATAAACAAGGTCGCGGTAAAAAAATCACTGTTTTCACTTACAGACGTCGTAAAGACTCTAAACGTAAAAAAGGTCACCGTCAACCTTACACTAAATTAACAATCGACAAAATCAACGCGTAATTATGATTAATGTAGATATTACATTGAACGATTCGGGTCAAGTAACGGATGTTATCATGGACGGCCATGCCGAACATGGCGAGTATGGTTATGATATCGTATGTGCCGGAGCATCTGCAGTTATTTTTGGCAGTGTTAATGCTATAATAGGATTAACCTCTGAGAAACCTGATATTGATTACAGTGAAGACGGCGGACACTTTCATGTCAGAAGTGTCGATACGAATAATGAACAAGCGCAATTAATTCTTCAAGCAATGTTAGTTTCCTTGCAAACCATTGAGGAAGAATACAATGAAAATATTAGATTAAATTATAAGTGAGGTGCAACCAAATGTTAAAATTAAACTTACAGTTCTTCGCATCTAAAAAAGGGGTAAGTTCTACAAAAAACGGACGTGACTCTGAGTCTAAACGTTTAGGTGCTAAACGTGCTGATGGTCAATACGTTACTGGCGGTTCTATTTTATTCCGTCAACGTGGTACTAAAATTTATCCTGGTGAAAATGTTGGTCGCGGTGGCGACGATACATTATTCGCTAAAATCGACGGCGTTGTTAAATTTGAACGTAAAGGTCGAGACAAAAAACAAGTTTCTGTTTATGCAGCAGCTGAGTAATTTTTGTTAATGTTAACACCAGAAGTGATGACTTCTGGTGTTTATTTTTTGTCTTTATTTTCTAGTTATCTAGAAAATGCTATAATATAAAAGATATGTAAATTAAGTTTTATAAAAAAGAGGTGAAATCATGTTTGTCGATCAAGTTAAAATATCACTTAAAGCAGGTGATGGCGGTAATGGTATAACTGCCTATAGAAGAGAAAAATATGTGCCATTTGGTGGTCCGGCTGGTGGCGACGGCGGTGACGGTGCTTCAATTGTTTTTGAGGTGGATGAAGGTCTAAGAACACTATTAGATTTTAGATACCAAACACATTTCAAAGCTAAAAGAGGCGAAGGTGGCCAGAGTAGTAATATGCACGGTAAAAATGCTGAACACTTAGTTTTAAAAGTACCACCAGGCACGATTATTAAAAGTGTTGATACTGAAGAAGTGTTAGCTGATTTAGTAGAAAACGGGCAACGCGCAACAGTAGCTAGAGGCGGCAGAGGAGGCCGTGGTAATTCACGTTTCGCTTCTCCGAGAAACCCAGCGCCTGATTTCAGCGAGAATGGCGAGCCAGGAGAAGAAATCGAGGTTACTTTAGAATTAAAATTACTGGCGGATGTCGGATTAGTTGGTTTCCCAAGTGTAGGTAAATCTACGTTATTGTCTACAGTTTCAAAAGCAAAACCCAAAATCGGCGCTTATCACTTTACGACGATCAAGCCTAATTTAGGCGTGGTATCTACGAAAGATAATAGAAGTTTTGTGATGGCAGATTTGCCTGGGCTTATTGAAGGGGCTTCTGAAGGCATTGGATTAGGACATCAATTTTTAAGACATGTGGAAAGAACTAAAGTTATTGTGCATATGATTGATATGAGTGGTTCTGAAGGTCGTGACCCTTATGAAGATTATCGAGTAATTAATGAAGAATTAAAAGCGTATGAGCATAGATTGGAAGACAGACCACAAATTGTTGTAGCTAATAAAATGGATATACCTGAAGCAGAGGAAAATCTAGCTATTTTTAAAGAAAAACTCAATGACGAACATATCCGTATTGTGCCGTTATCAACAGTTATGCATGACCATATAGATGAATTATTATACGCTATTGCTGAGACATTAGAAGAAGTGAAAGATATTGATTTCAATAAAGAGGAAGAAGATCTAGGCGTAAATAGAGTAGTTTATAAACATACGCCTAGTCAAGACGCGTTTACAATTACGAGAGATGATGATGCCGCTTATGTCGTAAGAGGTAAAGCAATTGAAAGAATGTTCAAAATGACAGACTTTAATAGCGATCCAGCTGTAAGACGTTTTGCTCGTCAAATGCGTTCGATGGGCATCGATGACGCCTTGCGTGCACGTGGATGTAAAAATGGAGACATTGTAAGAATACTTGGCGGAGAATTCGAATTTGTAGAATAGGAGTGCTTAATATGGACAAAAAAGAAAATAAAAGGTTTTATTTAATCCGTGAAGATGTATTACCAGAATCAGTAGTCAAAACTTTACAAATAAAAGAAGTTTTGAAAAACAATCCATCATTGTCCATATTTGAAGCAGTTAAACAATTTGATTTATCTAGAAGTGCATTTTATAAATATCGAGATACTATCTTTCCTATAGATGAAAAACTAGAAGAAACAAGAGAGTTTACTTTGATATTGTATGTCAATGATATTATAGGCATGTTAGCTGAAGTCTTAAATACACTTTCTAAATTAAATTTGTCAGTGTTAACGATTCATCAAAGTATACCAATGGATGGTAGAGCAACTATTACGCTATCGTTAGACGGTAAAGATACAGATTTAGAAATTGATGAAGTGATGGAATCATTAAACATGATTGAGCATATTTCTAATGTTGAATTAATTAGTATGACTATATAAGGAAGTGTGACTGTGTACGCATATATTAAAGGAACATTAACTGTTTTAAATCCTACACACGTAGTGCTTGAAGCTGCTGGTGTAGGTTATGAAATTCAAACACCCAATTCATATCGTTTTCAAAAATATAAAGACCAAGATATATTAATTCATACATCGTTGATTGTAAGAGAAGATGCACAACTACTTTATGGTTTTTATAACCAAGAAGAAAAAGACATGTTTCTCAGTTTGATTAAAGTTACTGGCATTGGACCGAAATCAGCTTTAGCAATTTTAGCTAGTAGTTCACCAAACGAAGTTAAAATAGCGATTGAAAACGAAAATGATGCTTATTTAACAAAATTCCCCGGGATAGGTAAAAAAACTGCTCGCCAAATTGTTTTGGATCTTAAGGGTAAAGTTCAAGTGACTGAAGAAGATAGCGGTCAATTATTAAATGCGAATCAAAACGGACATCAAAATTCTGAAAGCGTAAAAGAAGCCTTACTTGCTTTAGAGGCATTAGGATATTCTAAGAGAGAACTTAATAAAGTAGAAAAAACATTAAACAAAGAAACTTTTGAATCTGTAGATGATGCTGTTAAGCGAGGTTTGCAGTTACTTATATCTTAGTTTTTTGTTGAATTTTAGTGAAGGGGGAATGATCAATGGATGATAGAATGGTAGATCAATCTATGCACGAAGAGGAATCATCATTTGAATTATCTTTAAGGCCAGAAAGATTGCGTCAATATATAGGACAATCAACGATTAAATCAAATTTAGAAGTTTTTATAAAAGCAGCTAAAATTAGGCAAGAACCGTTAGACCACGTTCTATTATTTGGCCCCCCTGGATTAGGAAAAACGACTTTATCTAATATTATTGCCAATGAAATGGAAGTTAATATTAGAACAATTTCTGGTCCCTCTATTGAACGCCCAGGTGACTTAGCAGCTATTCTTTCTAGTTTGCAACCCGGAGACGTATTGTTCATCGACGAAATCCATAGATTAAGTAGCGTAGTTGAAGAAGTGTTATACCCAGCTATGGAAGATTTTTTCTTAGATATTGTTATTGGCAAAGGGGAAGAAGCACGAAGTATACGTATAGATTTACCGCCTTTTACATTGATTGGTGCCACGACTAGAGCGGGTAGTTTAACAGCACCTTTACGTGATAGATTCGGCGTTCATCTCAGATTGGAATATTATAAAGAACCTGAATTAAAAGAAATTATCATTCGTACAGCAGAGGTATTAGGCACATCTATTGATGATGAAAGTGCAATAGAATTAGCTAAGAGAAGTAGAGGTACCCCAAGAGTTGCTAATCGATTATTAAAGCGTGTAAGGGATTTCCAACAAGTTAAAGAAGATGAATTGATTAGTATCGGTACGACGAAACAATCACTAGCATTGCTACAAGTAGATGATGAAGGGTTAGATTATATCGATCATAAAATGATGAATTGTATATTAGAACAATATAATGGTGGACCTGTTGGTTTAGATACAATTGCTGTTTCTATTGGTGAAGAACGCGTTACAATAGAAGATGTTTATGAACCGTTTTTAATACAAAAGGGATTTATCGAACGTACACCTAGAGGGCGTAAAGCAACAGCTTATGCCTATGAACACTTTAGTAAGGATAGAAAGAAGGAATAGTTTTGGATATTGAATCTTTTGATTACCATTTACCAGAATCATTAATTGCACAAACCCCTTTAAAAAATAGAGATGAGAGTAGATTGCTTGTCCTTGGAAGAAAAACGGGAGATATTGAACATAAATACTTTAAAAATGTAATTGACTATTTACAAGCTGGAGATACATTAGTACTCAATGATACGAGAGTTATGCCAGCGCGCTTATTTGGCTTAAAAGAAGAAACTGGTGCGAAAGTAGAAATGTTGATGCTTACACAACTTGAAGACGATGATTGGGAAGTATTATTGAAACCAGCGAAAAGAATAAAAACAGGGGATAAATTATCATTCGGTGATGGTAAAATAATAGCTGAATGTGTGGAAGAATTAAATCAAGGCGGACGCATTATGCGCCTTGATTATGATGGTATATTACAAGAGCGATTAGATGAACTAGGTGAAATGCCATTACCACCATATATAAAAGAGCGGTTAGATGACCCAGATCGTTATCAGACAGTATATGCTAAAGCCTCAGGATCAGCTGCTGCTCCAACGGCTGGACTCCATTTTACAGATGAATTACTTGAACAGATCAAAGCTAAAGGCGTGAATATAACTTTTATTACGTTGCATGTAGGATTAGGTACATTTAGACCTGTAAGTGTTGAAAATATAGATGATCATGAAATGCATAGCGAATATTATCAGATGGATCAAGAAACAGCTGATTTGTTAAATGAGACAAAAGCGAAAGGTCATCGTGTCATTTCAGTAGGTACGACATCTACTAGAACTTTAGAAACAATAAGAGCATCTCATAATGAATTTGTAGCAGATAGTGGTTGGACTGATATTTTTATTTTTCCTGGCTTTGAATTTAAAGCGATAGATGGATTAATCACAAATTTCCATTTACCGAAATCAACGTTAGTCATGTTAGTTTCTGCATTTAGTACAAAAGATTATATTTTAAATGCGTATCATCAAGCCGTGAAATCTGAGTATAGATTCTTTAGTTTTGGCGATGCAATGTTAATTATTTAGGGAATGAAAGGAGCATTTGTATGCCTGCGGTAACATATGAACATATTAAAACATGTAAACAATCTGGAGCTAGATTAGGCATTGTACATACGCCACATGGGTCATTTGAAACACCCATGTTTATGCCCGTAGGTACAAAAGCTACAGTTAAAACGATGAGTCCAGAAGAACTACATCAGATGGAAGCGAAAATTATATTAGGAAACACATATCATTTGTGGTTACAACCAGGAAATGATATTATCAAAAAGAGTGGGGGATTACATCAGTTCATGAACTGGAATGGTCCAATACTGACAGATTCAGGTGGTTTTCAAGTATTCAGTTTAAGTAATTTACGAAAAATTACTGAAGAAGGTGTTGAATTCCGTCATCATACAAATGGTTCTAAACTATTTTTGAGTCCTGAAAAATCAATGCAGATTCAAAATGATTTAGGTTCAGATATTATGATGGCATTTGATGAATGCCCGCCTATGCCAGCTGAATATAAGTACGTGAAAGATTCAATCGAAAGAACAAGTAGATGGGCCGCTAGATGTTTACAAGCACATCAAAGACCTGAAGATCAAGCATTATTTGGTATTATTCAAGGCGGAGAATATAAAGATTTAAGACAACAAAGTGCCGAAGAATTAGTAGCATTGGATTTTCCTGGATATGCCATTGGAGGTTTATCAGTAGGGGAACCAAAACCTGTAATGTACGATATGGTATCACATACACAACAATTTATGCCTAAAGATAAGCCACGTTATTTAATGGGTGTGGGATCGCCAGATGCATTAATAGAATGCAGCATTAGAGGTATGGATATGTTTGACTGTGTTTTACCAACACGTATTGCACGTAATGGTACATGTATGACTTCACATGGCCGTGTGACTATTAAAAATGCTAAATACGCAGAAGATTTAGGCCCGCTTGATGAAAATTGTGACTGCTATACTTGTAAAAATTATAGTAGAGCTTACATAAGACATTTGATAAAAGCAGAAGAAACTTTTGGTATCCGTCTTACTACTTATCATAATTTACATTTCTTGCTGAAATTAATGGAAAACATTCGACAAGCTATTCGCGATGATCGTTTACTTGATTTTAAAGAAGAATTTTTTGAACAGTATGGACTTAATGTAGAAAACCCAAAAAACTTTTAAAAAGGGAGAAATAACTTTATGCAATTTACTTCATTGATATTACCGATTTTATTATTAGTATTAATGTGGTTCTTCTTAATTAGACCACAACAGAAAAAGGCAAAAGAGCATCGTGAAATGATAAGTCAAATTTCATCTGGTCAACATGTAACAACTATTGGTGGCATCAAAGGCACTGTACGTAGCGTCGATGAAACAACTGTTGTATTAACTTTAAATGGTAATGGCACTGAAATTACTTTAGAAAAACCAGCAATTAAACAAGTTGATCCATCATAAAATTGATAATTACGAACTGATATTTACTATCAGTTCGTTTTTTGTTTAATAAAAACCTAAAGTTATTGGACTTTGGAGTCATAGTTGGTGTTATAATAAAAGATAGACAAAATCGCATAAATAACGAAACTAAATAAACATTACATATGAAGCACTTACATTTAAAAAGTAATTACAAATAGGTTAAGTTTGTTTTTACACTAAATGTAATATGTTAAAATATGAAAGGTTATTTAGAAAAGTTTAATCAATTTATTAAACGTAGAGAAACGCGATTGAATTTGAATTGATAACATAAGCTTACAATGAGGTGTTCAAGTGAAGAAAAGTAGTAGAATAGTTGCATTTATATTACTTGTAGTTCTATTGTTAGGCGGAATAGGACTTACATATAAAAATGTAGTTAAGAATGTCAGCCTCGGTTTAGACTTACAAGGTGGCTTTGAAGTCTTATACCAAGTTGATCCTTTACAAGAAGGAGATAAAATTGATGATAAAGCGGTAAAAGCCACAGCAAAAACACTTGAAAACCGTGTGAATGTTTTAGGAGTCTCAGAACCTAAAATTCAAGTGGAAGACAAAAACAGAATTCGGGTACAATTAGCAGGCGTGAAAAACCAATCTCAAGCCAGAGAAATTTTGTCTTCGCAAGCTAATTTAACAATTCGTGACGCAAATGATAACGTCAAATTAACGGGTAAAGATATTCAACAAGGTTCCGCAAAACAAGAGTTTAAACAGAATACAAATGAACCCGCAGTTACATTTAAATTAAAAGATAGTGATAAATTTAAAAAAGTAACTGAAGAAATTTCTAAAAAAGATGAAAATGTCATGGTTGTATGGTTAGATCACGAAAAAGGTGACACTTATCATAAAGAAATGAATAAAGAAGACCCTAAATATGTATCTGCTGCATCAGTAGATAAGCCGATTAATTCAGATAGTGTAGAAATTTCTGGTGGTTTTAAAGGGGAAGAAGGTATTGAAGAAGCTAAACAAATAGCTGATTTATTAAATTCTGGTTCTTTACCTGTAGACTTAAATGAGATTTACTCTAACTCTGTAGGCGCTCAGTTTGGTCAAGATGCGCTAGATAAAACGATACTTGCAGCAGCAATTGGTATAGCTGTTATTTACTTATTTATGCTAGGCTTTTATCGTTTACCAGGTTTAGTTGCAGTTATTGCGCTAACTGTTTATATTTATTTAACATTGGTAGCATTTAATTTCATATCAGGCGTATTAACTTTACCAGGTTTAGCCGCATTAGTACTAGGTGTTGGTATGGCAGTAGATGCTAACATTATTATGTACGAGCGGATTAAAGATGAGCTTAAAATTGGGCGAACCCTTAAACAAGCTTATAAAAAAGCGAATAAGAGTTCCTTCTTAACTATAGTAGATGCGCAACTTACAACAGTAATTGCAGCTGCTGTACTGTTTTTCTTTGGTGAAAGCTCAGTTAAAGGTTTTGCCACAATGTTATTACTTGGTATCTTAATGATATTTGTTACAGCTGTATTCTTATCAAGATGGTTGCTATCACTTCTAGTTTCTTCAAATTACTTTAAAAAATCTACTTGGTTATTTGGAGTTAGTAAGAAAAACATTGCAGATATAAATGAAGGCAAAGAAGTTCATGACCTCAAAACACCATATGAACGTTGGGATTTCATGAAGTTAGCTAAGCCATTACTATCTTTAAGTATTATCATATTGATTATTGGTGCAGTTATATTATTTGTTTTCAAATTAAACTTAGGTATAGATTTTACAAGTGGTACAAGAGTTGACTTCGAATCAAACGATAAAGTCTCTGAAGCAAAAGTGACCCAAACATTGGAAGATGAAAACTTTAAACCAACACAAGTATCATTAGGTGAAAACGGTAAAAACGTTACAGTACAATTTAAAAATGATTTATCAAAAGACGAAGTTTCAAAAATCAAAAATACCATTGATGATTCATTTGGCAATGACCCAACGGTTAACACTGTTTCCCCTGTAATTGGTCAGGAATTAGCTAAAAATGCAATGATGGCCTTATTATATGCCGCGATTGGTATTATCATTTATATTACCTTTAGATTTGAATGGCGCATGGGATTATCATCAGTGCTCGCGTTACTACACGATGCATTTATGATTATCGCTGTGTTCAGTCTGTTTAGACTTGAAATCGATATTACATTTATCGCTGCAGTATTAACAATTATTGGTTATTCCATCAATGACACAATTGTAACGTTTGATAGGGTACGTGAGAACTTGCATAAAATTAAAGTAATCACCAAACCTTCACAAATAGACGATATCGTTAATAGATCGATTCGACAAACAATGACACGCTCCATCAATACAGTATTGACTGTTATAATTGTAGTTGTTGCATTACTTGCATTTGGTGCACCAAGTATCTTTAATTTCTCATTAGCATTGTTAATTGGTCTCATAAGTGGTGTATTCTCATCTGTATTTATTGCCGTGCCACTGTGGGGCATTATGAAAAAACGTCAACTTAAAAAATCAGATGATCATAAACTTATAGTTTATAAAGAGAAAAAATCAAACGATGAAAAAATCTTAGTATAATAACTTGAGTTTTAATTAAAGCGACTAAATTCCAATTTGGAATCTAGTCGCTTTTACTTTTTATGAAACAGGTCAAATCAAATAATTGTATTTAAAAAATTATGGTAAGATTTCATAGATATACCTTAACAGTTAATAAGAAGCTCAAATCTATATCTAAATTAAAGGTTACTACTTTTTATTTTTGAATTTCTTTTGTATAATTGCTTGTGGAAATGAGGGAGAATAGTATGATTAAATCAAAATATAATTGGGACGTTAAATTACCTGAAGTTGAAATTACAGAAGATGTTTCAACAGATTTAAAGCTAACTCCTATTGTAAAAAAAATTCTGGAAAGTAAAGGGATAACAGAAGAAACTGCAATTCGTGAACTTTTAAACGGTACACAAATTGCGCACGATCCGTGGACAATGAGTGATATGCATAAGGCTGTGGAGCGTATTAATCTAGCTATAGATCAAAACCAAAAAATTTTAGTATATGGTGATTACGATGCTGATGGTGTCACTTCTACAACAATATTAGTTTCTACACTTAAAGCACTTGGAGCGCATGTAGGTTGGTATATTCCAAACCGTTTTTCTGAAGGCTATGGACCTAACGAGATGGCCTTTAAAAACGCTTATGAGGAAGGCATTTCACTAATTATAACAGTAGACAATGGCATTCAAGGCCATGATGAAATCCAAATGATTCAAGAATTAGGTGTAGATGTAATTGTTACAGATCATCATGAGATTGGTCGTACAATGCCTAACGCATATGCAATTGTACATCCAATGCATCCTGGGTTTGATTATCCTTTTAAATATTTGTGCGGTGCTGGCGTGGCGTATAAATTGGCACAGTGTTTATTGACTGAACCACCAACCCATTTTCTTGGTTTAGTAGCTATTGGAACGATTGCAGATTTAGTATCATTAACGGATGAAAATCGTTCACTTGTTCAACGCGGTTTAGACGTGTTAAATCAACACTGTCCATTATCAATAAAAGCGATTTTAAAACAAGCAGGTTGCAATGATGAAATCAATGAAGAAACTGTTGGTTTTGTTATCGGCCCGCGTTTAAACGCAGTAGGTCGTTTAGAAGATGCTGCACTAGCTGTCGAGTTATTAATGACAGAAACTGAAGAAGAAGCGGAATTTTTAGCTGAACAAGTTGAATTTTTTAACCAAGAACGTAAAGATATCGTCTCACAAATTACCGAAGAAGCATTAGTAATGGCAGAGCAACAGGTGCAAGATGGTTCTAAGTTCTTATTGTTAGCACAACCGGACTGGCATGAAGGCGTACTCGGAATTGTAGCTTCAAAAATTGTAGAAACATACAGTCTTCCTACATTAATTTTAAACATTGATCAAGCGCAAAACCATGCGAAGGGCTCAGCTCGTAGTATTGACCAAGTTTCGATGTTTGAAATTTTAAGTGCACATTCAGAGTTAATTTCTAAATTTGGCGGTCATCATATGGCAGCGGGTGTTACGATGCCAATCGAAAATATACAAGATCTACAACATGGTTTAAACGGTTGGATGGCTCAATTAGCAGAAACGACTTCTTTAGAACCGCGGAAAAAAGTGGATGTAAAAATATTAGAAAGTGATATTACAATAAAAAATATTAAAGATATTCATAGGCTCCGTCCATTTGGAACAGATTTTTCCAGCCCTTGTTTTGAATTACAAGATATTATTGTTCAACAAGCAAAAGGTATTGGTCAAGACAAAAATCATTTAAAACTTGTATTAGGGGATAGTCAATTACAGGCTATTTTTTGGCAAAATGGCTATTTAGTTAAAGAACTAGGTGTACAACAGCCGATTAATTTAATAGGTACTTTACAAATTAATGAATGGAATGGATTTCAATCTCCACAATTTATGGTTGCAGATTTAGCGAGTAATAATTTGCAGATATTGGATTATAGAAGTAAACGTAAAGTGAGCGAGTTAAATGCTGATGCTGAAGACGTTGCTTATTTAATTCATAAAAAAAGTGAAAAATTAGGTGAGAATTATTACTATTATGGTGAGGACATTATTAATAAATATGATAAATATGTATTTAGAGATTTACCTACATCAATCACTGAATTAAAAACTACTTTAAAAACAGTTGACGTATCTCAAATTTATCTTGTGCTAAATCATGAACGTTCTATATATTTTGAAGGTATGCCAAAAATGGAGACGTTTAAACAATGTTTTAAAGCACTAGCGTCTAAGAAAGAAACAAATTTAGCTAAGGAAGGTATGCAATTAAGCCAGTTTCTTAATATTCAACCGAGTATGCTTAAATTTATCTTAAAAGTTTTCTTAGATTTAGAGTTTATTAAAGATGAAAATGGTATAATAATGCTAAACAGTGTTTCGACAAAACGTGACATTGCAACAAGTAAATATTATCAAAATCGTCTTGATAGGATAGAAGTTGAAAAGTTATTGCTTTATGAAGATTTTAATCGCTTGAAGCAATGGTTTAAGGCTGAATTGGTAGAATAATAGGAGGAAGTTTGAATGGATTTAAAACAATATGTATCTGAGGTTTCAGACTGGCCGCAACCAGGTGTTAACTTCAAAGATATTACTACTATAATGGACAATGGTAAAGCTTATGGCTATGCTACAGATCAAATTGTGGAGTATGCAAAACAAAGAGATGTAGATGTTGTGGTTGGGCCAGAAGCGAGAGGTTTTATCATTGGCTGTCCTGTAGCATATTCAATGGGGATTGGATTTGCGCCAGTTAGAAAAGAAGGCAAACTTCCAAGAGAAGTGATTCGTTATGAATATAACTTAGAATATGGTACTAATGTACTAACAATGCATAGAGACGCAATTAAACCGGGACAACGCGTTTTAATAACAGACGATTTATTAGCAACTGGTGGCACAATAGAGGCAGCAATTAAATTAGTTGAACAATTAGGTGGTATTGTTGTAGGTATTGCTTTTATTATAGAATTGAAATATTTAAAAGGTATTGAAAAAATTAAAGATTACGATGTCATGAGTTTAATATCTTACGACGAATAAATCTCATATATAAATGAATAAGTTTAAAAAGCCAAATGAGCGCATTGGATGTGGATTCATTTGGTTTTTTATATACATTGAAATAATCTTAATAAAGTATTATATTAAAATATATTTTATTTGCATTAAAAAATTGAAATTTAGCTACATTTTTCTAATTGTTATCTGTACTCATTTATTTATTTAATAACATGTAGTATTATATAACTATTATACATAATTTGACCTAATAGCGTAAAAATACGTTACAATCGATATAAAAATAATACTGGGTATGTAATAGCGATTAATATTTAGTATAGGGGTGTCTTAAGTGAACAATGAATATCCATACAGTGTGGACGAAGTATTATCCAAAGCAAAATCATATTTATCAAAGGAAGAATATGAATATGTATTGAAAAGTTACCATCTAGCTTATGAGGCACATGAAGGTCAATTTCGAAAAAACGGTTTACCATATATTATGCATCCCATTCAAGTTGCTGGCATATTAACTGAAATGCATTTAGATGGCCCAACCATCGTAGCAGGCTTTTTACATGATGTTATTGAGGACACGCCTTATACGTTTGATGATGTAAAAGGGATGTTTAACGAAGAAATTGCGGTAATCGTAGAAGGCGTTACTAAGCTTAAAAAAGTTAAATATCGCTCTAAGGAAGAACAACAAGCTGAAAATCACCGTAAACTGTTTATAGCTATTGCAAAAGACGTTCGTGTTATCCTTGTTAAATTAGCAGATCGCTTACATAATATGAGAACATTAAAAGCGATGCCACGGGAAAAACAAATAAGAATATCTAAAGAAACGCTAGAAATCTACGCGCCTTTAGCTCACAGATTAGGGATTAATACAATCAAATGGGAGCTAGAAGATACTGCGCTTAGATATATAGATAGCGTGCAATATTTCCGTATCGTTAATCTCATGAAAAAAAAGCGCAGTGAAAGAGAAGATTATATACAAAATGCCATTAATCGGATAGATGATGAGATGGAACAAATGCAAATAATCGGAGATATAAACGGGCGACCTAAACATATTTATAGCATTTATAGAAAAATGGTTAAACAAAAGAAACAATTCGATCAAATATTTGATTTATTAGCCATTAGAGTTATTGTAAATTCGATTAATGATTGCTATGCCGTTTTAGGACTCGTACATACGTTATGGAAACCAATGCCTGGAAGGTTTAAAGATTATATTGCAATGCCGAAACAAAACATGTATCAATCCTTACATACTACTGTTGTTGGCCCTAATGGTGATCCGCTAGAAATTCAGATTAGAACTTTTGAAATGCATGAAATTGCAGAACACGGGGTAGCAGCACATTGGGCGTACAAAGAAGGCAAAAAAGTTACTGAAAAAACACAAAATTTCAATAAAAAATTAAATTGGATTAAAGAATTAGCAGAAACAGATAGTACTACAACAGATGCAGAAGAGTTTATGGAAACTTTAAAATTTGATTTGCAAAGTGATAAAGTATATGCTTTTACTCCAGAAAGTGATGTAATTGAATTACCATATGGCGCTGTCCCAATTGATTTTGCTTATGCTGTACATAGTGAAGTAGGAAATAAGATGATTGGTGCTAAAGTAAATGGAAAAATTGAACCAATTGATTACGTTTTGCAAACAGGCGATATTGTTGAGATTAGAACGAGCAAACATTCCTATGGGCCAAGTCGTGATTGGCTGAAAATTGTTAAATCTTCGAGCGCTAAGAGTAAAATTCGTAGTTTCTTTAAAAAACAAGATCGTTCTTCTAATATTGAAAAAGGTAAATTTATGGTTGAAGCAGAAATAAAAGACCAAGGTTATAGAATGGATGCTGTTTTGACTGATGATAATATTGAAGTGGTCAAAGATAAATATAATTTTTCTAATGAAGACGATTTATTTGCAGCAGTTGGGTTTGGCGGTGTAACAGCACTACAAATCGTTAATAAGTTAACTGAAAAACAGCGTATACAAGATAAACAAAAAGCATTAAATTCTGTTCAAGAAGTTCAAAAGTCAGTTCCGATTAAAAATGATATTACTACAGATAGCGGTGTATATGTTGAAGGCATCGAAAACGTATTAATTAAATTGTCAAAATGTTGTAATCCAATACCTGGCGATGATATTGTTGGTTATATCACTAAAGGGCACGGTATTAAGGTGCATCGCACAGATTGTCCCAATATCAAAAACGAAAAAGAAAGATTGATTAGTGTCGAATGGGTACGTTCGAAAGATGCAACGCAACGTTACCAGGTTGATTTAGAAGTTACTGCTTACGATAGAAATGGGTTACTAAACGAAGTATTACAAGCAGTTAATTCGACAAAAAGCAATTTAGTGAAAGTTTCTGGGCGTTCAGATATTGACAAAAATGCAGTCATTAATATCGGCGTAATGGTGAAAAATGTAAATGAAGTTTATCAAGTTGTAGATAAAATTAAACAACTTGGAGATGTTTATACAGTAACAAGAGTTTGGAATTAGAGGTGAAACATACATGAAAGTAGTTGTTCAAAGAGTGAAACAAGCATCTGTTTCAAATGGATCTATCGAAAATAAGATAAACAAAGGTTATTGCTTGTTAGTAGGCGTAGGCAAATCATCAACTGAAGCGGATATCGATGTATTAGCGAAAAAAATCGTGAACGCACGTCTATTTGAAGATGAAGATGGCAAACTTAATCTCAACCTACAGCAAGTACAAGGCGAAGTCCTTTCTATCTCGCAATTTACACTTTATGCTGATGTAAAAAAAGGAAATAGACCAGGCTTTACAAATTCAATGCCTCCCGATAAAGCAAATGAATTTTATGAAAAGCTGAATGACGCGATACGCGCATACGGAATTAATGTATTAACTGGTGAATTTGGAACAGACATGCTTGTTAATATTGCCAACGATGGACCAGTGACGATTATATATGAAAGTCAGGACGGCAAAATCGTATGAAAACAGTCAATACTTGGTTAGAAAAACATAATTTGAAGAATTTGCCGACACTCATTGTTATGGTAGCGTTTGTCATTTTTATTTTTATGATTATTGCTTTTTTAAATCATAATGACGAAGAATCTAGTTCGATTTATGTTACAGAAGATACTGATTTAAGAACAGGCCCTAATGCAGTGTATCCTGCGATAAAATCAGTTGATCAAGGACAAAATTTTAATAAAATTGGTAAATCTGGTAAATGGATTGAAGTAGAATCAAGTAATCATAAAGATAAAGGTTGGGTAGCGGGTTGGCACACTAATCTTGATATTCAAGCAGATGCAGATCCTAACGCTAACCCTTTAAAAGATAAAACAATTGTACTTGACCCTGGTCACGGAGGTAGTGATCAGGGAGCATCAAGTAATACCAAAAAGCATAGTACTGAGAAAGTGTATACTTTGAAAACAGCGAAAGAACTCAAAACACTTTTAGAAAAAGAAGGTGCGACCGTAAATATGGCGAGAAGCTCAGATACCTATGTTAGCTTAGATGACCGTAATATTAAAGGCGATGCCTATATCAGTATACACAACGATTCTTTAAAATCTTCTAAAGCCAATGGCACTACAGTATATTGGTTTAAAGATAATCAAAAAGTACTAGCCGAAACATTAAATGCTTACATACAAAAGAAAGCTTTATTAACAAATAAAGGTGCTAGACAAGAAAATTTCCAAGTATTGAGACAGACGGATGTACCAGCTGTTTTATTAGAGTTAGGCTATATCAGTAACCCCACCGATGAAAATATGATAACGAATCAATTGCATCGTCATATTGTAGAACAAGCAGTTGTTGATGGTTTAAGTGCATACTTTTCAGAATAAAAAGGTTGCATATTAATCGATAACTCGTTATTATTAGATATGAATTCTATATTAAAACCGATATCATTCTTGACTATTCTAGATGAAGAGACAGCATTTGCTAATGCGTAGAGACATAATTCGAGGCTGGAAAATTATGCTTAGTAATTTAGAAATTAGAACACAAGAAGAGGTGCTTTATGAAGATAAAGCCGTGTGACGAACGTTATTCGTATAAAGTGGGTTATAGATAGCTATATATAACCAATTAGGGTGGCAACACGGAGATTCGTCCCTTGTATGACTGTTAAGGTCATACAAGGGTTTTTTTATTGTATAAAAGGAGAGATTTCATGATAAATATTCCTAGAGGAACACAAGATATTTTACCAGAAGAAACAAAAAAATGGCGATATATAGAAGCACGATTAGACCAATTAATGGAATTATATAATTATGAAGAAATTCGTACACCAATTTTTGAAAGTACAGAATTATTTGCACGGGGTGTCGGTGATTCCACTGATGTCGTTCAAAAAGAAATGTATACTTTTAAAGATAAAGGCGATCGCAGTATTACATTACGTCCAGAAGGGACTGCTGCTGTTGTACGTTCTTACATTGAAAATAAAATGCAAGGCTTACCTAATCAACCAGTAAAGTTATATTATAACGGGCCGATGTTCCGTTATGAACGAAAACAAAAAGGGCGCTATCGCCAATTTACCCAATTTGGTGTTGAAGCCATAGGCGCAGAGCATCCTAGTATTGATGCTGAAATATTAGCAATGGTCATGCACATTTATCAATCCTTTGGACTTAAACATTTGAAATTGGTTATCAATAGTATTGGTGATATTGATTCTCGTAAAGAATATAACAATGCTTTGGTAAAACATTTTGAACCGGTAATAGAAGATTTTTGTAAAGATTGCCAAGCACGCTTACACACTAATCCAATGAGAATTTTAGATTGTAAAGTTGATAAAGATAAAGAAGCTGTTAAAACAGCGCCACGTATAACAGAATACTTAAATGAAGATTCAAAAGCGTATTTTGCAGAAGTGAAACAACATTTAGACGATTTAGGTATTAAATATGAAGAAGACCCTAACTTAGTAAGAGGATTAGATTATTATACACACACAGCGTTTGAGCTCATGATTGATAACCCTAATTATGATGGCGCTATTACTACATTATGTGGTGGCGGCCGATATAACGGATTATTAGAATTACTTGATGGTCCTAGTCAAACTGGTATTGGTTTTGCGTTAAGTATTGAAAGACTCTTACTTGCTTTAGAAGAAGAAGGCATTGATTTGGATATGGGACATGAGTTTGATTTGTTTATCGTCACAATGGGAGAAGAAGCTGATCGATACGCAGTGAAAATTTTAAATGATTTACGCAGGGATGGTGTCAAAGCCGATAAAGATTATATGGAGCGTAAAGTTAAAGGTCAAATGAAACAGGCTGATAGATTAAATGCTAAATACACGGTAGTTATCGGAGATCAAGAATTAGAAGATAACAAAATAAATGTTAAAGATATGCAATCTGGTGAATCAGACCTGATTGAGTTAAGTAAACTTGTTAATTATTTTAAAAACTAAGGAGAAGATAGCATGAGTAAACGAACAACTTATTGTGGTTTAGTTACTGAATCACTATTAGAACAAGAAGTTATATTGAAAGGTTGGGTACACAACCGTAGAGATTTAGGTGGCCTTATCTTCGTAGACCTTCGTGACCGCGAAGGTTATGTACAAATCGTATTTAACCCAGATTTTTCAAAAGAAGCTTTACAAACAGCTGAAACGATCAGATCTGAATATGTGGTAGAAGTTAAAGGTATTGTGAAAAAACGTGATCCACAAACAGTTAATCCAAAGATTGCAACAGGACAAGTAGAAGTCCAAATTTCTGATATACAAATTATAAATAAAGCTGAAACGCCTCCGTTCGCATTAAATGAAGAAAATCAAAATGTAGATGAAAATATTAGATTAAAATACAGATATCTCGATTTAAGACGTCAAGAATTAGCACAAACTTTTAAAATGAGGCACCAAACAACACGTGCCATTAGACAATATTTAGATGCTGAAGGCTTTTATGATATTGAAACGCCAGTGTTGACAAAATCAACGCCAGAAGGCGCACGTGACTATTTAGTGCCCTCACGCGTACATGAAGGTGAATTTTATGCTTTGCCACAATCACCACAAATATTTAAACAATTGTTAATGATTAGTGGTTTTGATAAGTATTACCAAATTGTAAAATGTTTCCGTGATGAAGACTTACGTGCTGACCGTCAACCAGAATTCACCCAAGTTGATATTGAAATGAGTTTCGTTGACCAAGAAGATGTGATGGGTACAGGCGAAGAAATGTTACAAAAAGTAGTCAAAGATGTTAAAAATGTTGAAGTACCACGTCCATTCCCAAGAATGACTTATAATGAAGCAATGGATCGTTTTGGTTCAGATAAACCAGATACACGCTTTGGTATGGAATTAATAAATGTTTCAGAACTTGGTGAAATGATGGATTTCAAAGTCTTCAAAGATGCAGTGAATAATAATGGCCAAGTAAAAGCAATTGTGGCAGAAGGTGCTTCTGACAATTATACTAGAAAAGATATCGACGCGTTAACTGAATTTGTCAATATTTACGGTGCTAAGGGGTTAGCATGGGTTAAAGTGGTTGATGAAGGTTTAAATGGCCCTATAGCTAAATTCTTTGAACCAGAACATGTTGATAAACTAAAATCATTAACTGGTGCAAATTCAGGAGATTTAGTATTATTTGTAGCAGATAAACCAAGTGTTGTTGCTCAAAGTTTAGGCGCTTTAAGATTGAAATTAGCTAAAGAATTAGATTTGATTGATGAAAGTAAATTAAACTTCTTATGGGTAACAGACTGGCCTTTACTTGAATATGATGAAGACTTGAAACGTTATACAGCAGCACATCATCCATTTACTGCTCCCAAACAAGAAGATATTGAAAAATTAGATAATGAACCTGAAAATGCTCAAGCGAATGCATACGACATTGTGCTAAATGGTTATGAATTAGGTGGAGGATCTATTAGAATCCATAACGCTGATTTACAATCAAAAATGTTTGAAGTATTAGGATTTACTGAAGAACAAGCTAGAGAGCAGTTTGGTTTCTTATTAGATGCATTTAAATATGGTGCGCCACCACATGGCGGTATTGCATTAGGATTAGACCGTTTAGTGATGTTGTTGACAGGTCGCACAAATTTACGTGATACAATCGCGTTCCCTAAAACAGCTTCTGCGACGTGTTTATTAACAAACGCGCCTAGTGAAGTCTCTGAAAGTCAATTAGAAGAATTATCATTAAGAATTAGACATTAATTTTTATGGACCAAGTTTTAATTCTTGCTAAATCCAAATATTATGTTATGATACTTGCATAAGGTAGTCATCTGTAGTGTTCGTAAGTTTGCTTCATATTTGGGCCTAACACTCTTTGATCCGGGAGCCCAATAGGTTTTCTTGCAGCGCACACGCCTCTTAAGGAGGACTTGCAAAACAAGAAACAGGGCACCCACCTGTTAATAGCAGGCCGAATGATCAAGCAATTTATAACTACGGCACTCACGGACTCTATCGGTACGCAAGACTTCGGTCTTGCGTATTTTTTTATAATAAAGTTGATAAGCCGCTGTAAATCCATACATGTTAATGTTTGGTTTATAAAGTGCTTTTAAAATATAAAAAGTATAGTGTTATAATATAATAATAATAGTATTTGTTTAATAAGGAGTTTAGAGATGAAACATCAATTTTCGAGAAATGAATTGGCCTATGGTCAAGAAGGATTAGATTTATTAAAGCAGAAAACAGTTGTTGTTTTAGGCGTTGGTGGTGTCGGTTCTTTCGCAGCTGAAGCATTAGCACGTACGAATATAGGACATATTATTTTAATCGACAAAGACGATGTGGATATCACAAACGTGAATCGTCAATTACATGCGCTCACATCTACGATTGGTCAAAGTAAAGTGACATTAATGGAAGAACGTATCAAGTTAATTAATCCAGACTGTAAAGTCACTTCGCTACATATGTTTTACACGGAAGAAACATACGAGGCTTTATTTAACAACTATAATATTGATTATTTTATAGACGCGAGTGACACACTTATTTACAAGGTTCATTTAATGAAAGAATGCCTTGATAGAGGTATTTCAGTTATCTCAAGTATGGGTGCAGCAAATAAAACAGACCCAACACGTTTTCAAATTGCAGATATATCCAAAACTTATATGGATCCTATGGCCAAATTGATACGTCGTAAATTGAAAAAATTAGGTGTTTATAAAGGCGTCCCTGTAGTGTTTTCAGATGAAAGTCCAATTGTCATTAGAGAAGATGTTAAAGAAACAGTAGGAGATGCCAACGCGCCAACAAGGAAAGCCCAAATGCCTCCGTCATCCAATGCATTTGTTCCTAGTGCGGTAGGATTAATTTGTGCAAGTTATGTAATTAATGACATTTTAAAAGACATACCAGTTACACGTATCAAAGATAAAAAATAAAAAAGACCTTAAAGCTTTTCACTTTATTGTGTAAGCTTTAAGGATTTTTTTTGATGAAATAATGATGTGGCATTAGGATTATTTGTTTTTCTGTTGTGCTTTATTAATATTTTCAAATATAGTTTTAAATTGTTGTTCCGTTTTAGAAGTCATTTTTGGTGTATAATAAATTTTGTTTTTTAGCTTATCGGGTAAATATTGTTGAGATATGAATCCATTCTCATAATTATGAGGATATTTATAACCTATAGCTCTTCCGAGTTCTTTGGCACCTGAATAATGACCATCTTTTAAATAATCAGGAATTTGTCCTACATGTCCTTTACGAATGTCTGATAATGCTGCATCAATGGCAGTAATACCTGAATTAGACTTAGGTGATAAACATAATTCAATAACAGCTTGACTTAATGGGATCCTTGCTTCAGGAAAACCAAGTCGTTCGGCAGATTCGATTGCTGCTAAAGTACGTTGGCCAGCACCTGGCGAAGCCAATCCGACGTCTTCATAACTGATAACCAACAATCTCCTAACAATTGTAGGTAAGTCACCAGCTTCAATTAATCGAGCTAAATAGTGTAAAGCTGCATTAACGTCACTACCTCTAATTGATTTTTGAAATGCACTCATTACGTCATAATGCATATCCCCATCTTTATCACTGACGAATGCGCCTTTTTGTAAACAATCTTTAGCATCTTCTAAAGTAATATGTCTTTGGTTATCTGTTACTTCAGAACTGAGCACAGCTAATTCTAAAGCGTTTAGAGCACTTCTCACGTCGCCTTGACTTTGAGTTGTAAAATAATTCATCGCATCTTTATCAATTATTGGATTAAATGAAGCTAAACCTCGTTCCTCGTCATTTAACGCTCTTTCTAAAGATAATTTAACATCGTCTTCATTTAATGGATATAACTCAAAAATTTGAGCTCTTGAACGAATTGCTGGGTTGATAGCATGATAGGGATTAGAAGTAGTAGCACCAATTAATACAATTTTGCCATTCTCAAGATGGGGCAGTAAGAAATCTTGTTTCGCTTTATCTAACCGATGAATTTCATCTAGCAATAAAATGACTTGCCCGGACATTTTAGCTTCTTCAACAATCAGTTGCATATCTTTTTTAGTATTTGTAACAGCATTTAGTTGGCGAAATTTAAATTGAGTACTGCCTGAAATCGCTTTGGCAATACTTGTCTTGCCGATCCCAGGAGGACCGTAAAAAATCATAGAGGATAATCTTTTAGTTTCTACCATTCGTCGAATAATGCCTTTAGTACCAACTAAATGATCTTGTGAAATAATTTCATCAATCGTATTTGGTCTCATTCTTGAAGCGAGTGGTTCGTTCGTCACAATCTTTCACACCTTTCTAATATTATCTTAACGTAAAAAATGATAGAATGTTAATATATAGTATTCGAATTAAGTGAGGTTATATAATGAAAATATCAACAAAAGGAAGATATGGATTAACATTAATGATATCTTTAGCTAAAAAGCAAGGCCAAGGATGCGTTTCATTAAAATCTATAGCAGAAGAAAATAACTTAAGTGATCTTTATCTAGAGCAACTTGTCGGTCCATTAAGAAATGCTGGTTTAATTCGAAGTGTTCGTGGTGCAAAAGGCGGTTATCAATTAAGAGTGTCAGCTGAAGAAATTACTGCTGGCGATATTATTCGTTTATTAGAAGGACCTATTACATTTGTAGAAAGCATTGATTCTGAACCTCCTGCACAGAAACAACTTTGGATTAGAATGAGAGATGCAGTAAGAGAAGTTTTAGATAATACAACGCTACAATATTTAGCAGATTACAATGATACAAATAATTTAGATGGTTATATGTTCTATATTTAAATTATTTTAAAAATCATCTTTATTAAAGTATTTCCTATGATTTTATTGTGAAATTTTAAATAATTTTGCTTTAAATGTTTATGCTTTCAGTAATGTGGTATTTAATATGTACATTGCTAAGGAGGTATTATTTATGGCAGACGAAAATAAATTTGAACAAGCAAAAGGAAATGTGAAAGAAACAGTTGGTAATGTTACCGATGATAAAAATTTAGAAAAAGAAGGCAAAGAAGATAAAACTTCTGGTAAAGCTAAAGAAGCAGTAGAAAATGCAAAAGAAAAAGCAAATGATGTTATTGATAAATTCAAAAAATAATAATCATTAACTAATACTAAATAAGGTGGTTTTACTATGGCTGGAGATTTTTTAAATAAAGCAAAGGAAACTGCAAAAAATGTTTCTGATAAATTAAAAGATACTGATAACGAAAAAGCAAAACAAGCATCTGAACAAATCGATAAATTCACTGGTGGCAGTGAAGACGATAAAAAAAATGATAAAAAAGACGACAAAAAAGATAAAAAATAATTTTTATCTTTATCGTTGTTTAAACTTATTCATCTAAATATAAAATGAGCCTGGGATATCCATTGATATCCCAGGCTCATTTTATATTTGAAATAATAGATAGCTACAAAGTAAATGTATTTATATCAAGTTTTTACGCATGTATTTCAGCACTTGCGTTTTGCTATTCGTTCTTACTAATCAACCACGCTTGTATTTAAGTTCAATTAAAAGTGGATACCACATTTTTTAATTTGTTATAAGAGTCTAGCTGTGCTTTTTGATCATAGATATAGCTGATTGCCATCAGTTCATCAATATCGCCATATTCATCAATAAAAGCTTGTAATTTACTTTTCACAGTTTCTTCTGATCCAATAAGTGAGCTTTGCATGCGTTGTTTTGCTATTTCGTATTCTGTCGGTGTTAGCAGACCTCTCAAGTCATCTGTAGGAGGTTGTACTGGCTGCATTCTTCCTCGAGTAATACTTACCATCACTTGAGCCTGAGTAGTTGCAAGGTATTCAGCTTGAGCATCTGTATCAGCAACAATAGCATTTAAACATACAATGACATATGGTTCACTTAAAAACGCTGATGGTTCGAATAGCTCTTTATAAATAGCTATTGCTTCCTTCATTTGTTGTGGTGCAAAATGTCCTGCGAATACATATGGTAAACCTTTACGAGCAGCTAAATGAGCAGAATCAGTAGAAGAACCTAATATATATAGGGGCACATTTTTTCCAACTGCTGGATAAGCGCGGACGTAAGCTTGTTGATTAGCTGGGCCAAAATAAGTTGCAAGTTGTTCCACTTCTTCAGGAAATTCATATACACCGTTATGTTGATCTCTACGAAGTGCACTTGCCGTCATCATATCCGTCCCAGGTGCTCTACCTAACCCAAGGTCAACTCTATTTGGAAAAACAGTTTCCATAGTACCAAATTGCTCTGCAACAACAAGCGGTGCATGATTAGGTAACATGATGCCACCAGAACCTACTCTGATTTTTGATGTATGCTCTAATGCGTGTTGTATTAATAACGCAGTCGCGGAACTAACAAGATTTGGCGCGTTATGATGTTCTGCAATCCAATAACGTTCATATTCTAATTCTTCTAAGTTTTGTGCTAATTTGACCATGTCATGAATCGCATCTTGGTCCGTTTGACCTTCTCTTACAGGAACCAGGTTAAGTGCAGATAATTTTATATTGCTCATTATACAGTTTCCTCCTTATGATTATTAATATATTGAAGTATAACAGTTGAATTAAAACTTGCGTAAGAAGTTGCTCACTGGTATACTATATGAAATTAAAAAGTTAGGTGGTCTTATTAAGACAATGGATAAATCTCATAAGGAACAACCAAAACAATTTATTAAATCAGAGAAAATATATGGGATATGAGTATGTCTTAATACGTAAATTAAAATATTAACACCTCACATGTATGGTGTTTCATTTATTATGGCGTGTCATATCTCCTAAGAAAGAGGGAAATGATATGTCTTTTTATTTTGCCCAAAAACCTTTTGAAATGTTTGGAAAAACACTGATTCAGTCAGTGGATTTACAATTTGAAAAGGGTGAACATATTGCTGTGATTGGTAATAATGGCGTTGGGAAAACGACTTTATTAAAAGCATTAAATAATAAGTATAAAGAAGATACTTATTTGATGGACCAAAATATGACTACCTTTGGAAACATGACGGGGATAGACTATGTAATAAGCTTAAACACAGAATTGTTTCATTTAAAACAAGCGTTAATGGATAACTATGAAAAAGTTTCAGATTATATCGCTTTAAATGGCTATGAATTTGAACAAACCATTATAACTAAAGCGAAGCAAATGGCTCTAACGGAAGCAGATCTTGACAAACCAATTAAAGTATTAAGCGGCGGCCAACAAACTAGGCTTGCTTTATTGAGAGCATTTATTTCAAACAAACCATTGATATTGCTGGACGAACCAACCAATCATTTAGACCAAGAAATGATAGACCAATTGATTAACCATATACAACAATCAAAACGCACAATCATATATGTGTCGCATCATAGAGGATTTATAGATCAGACCGCGAGTCATGTTATAGAAATAACACCCGAAAGTACAAGAAAATTTAATGGCAATTATAAGCAATACAAAGAGATAAAAGATTTAGAAAGTCAAACAGAACAACGTATATATAATAAACAACAAAAAGAAATACAAGACCTCGAACGTACGATCAAACGCGTACAAACATGGCATCATTCTGCTCAGCAAAAAGCAAGTGTACGTAATCCGATTGAACAGAAAAAGTTGAGCAAATTAGCGCAAAGGGCAAAGGTGAAGGAAAAACAATTAAACCAAAAATTACAAGAAAAACATATTCAAGAACCGAGTAAAGAAACAAAGTCATATTACTTTAGTCATCAGACTAGCCTTCCTAAACGTTTCTTAATTCGTTTTGAAGATGTTAGCGTTAATATTGATGGACAAGCTATATATAAACACGCTCATTTTGAAATGAAACAAAATGAAAATATATTACTTACTGGTCCAAATGGAAGTGGTAAATCGCTTTTCATCGCTTTGATTAGACAGCATTTATCACCAGACGAAGGTATTATAGAGATTACGCCATCGTTAAAGATAGGTTACTTTGATCATACAAATAACAATCTAAATGAAGCAGAATCTCCATTATCAATGTTGTTAGTAAGAACTAACATAACGCGTAGCCAAGCGCAGACATTACTTGCTTCATTTAATTTTGATAAGGATCAAATCAAAAAACCAATTCGCTATTTGTCTATGGGGGAAAAAAGTCGTTTACAATTTGTATTATTATATTTTTCAGGTGCTAATTTATTAGTATTGGATGAGCCTACGAACTATTTTGATATTGTAACTCAAGATTTAATTTTAAGTATGATTCAAAGTTTTACCGGTCAAGTATTGATTGTTACACATGATTCATATTTACAATCTCAATTTAAAGCTGTACATTGGGAAATAAAAAATCAACAACTTTATAATGTATCTTTAACTCATACGCGTGAATCAAACTTAGATGAAACCCTTAAGTTACTAGGTGAATATAAATTTATAGATGAAAATGGTCATTTTGAAACAGACAACTAGAAAATTTAGTGAGTTGGTGCTATCATTGGAACATTGATAAAATTGTAAGGAGTGTCAAACATGGAAGTATATGCAGACTATGCTGCCACAACGCCAGTTAAGCAACAAGTTATAGATAAGATGATGAATATATATTCAACACATTATGGCAACCCATCTTCTATACATAGTATAGGAAGAGATGCACGTAAATATTTAGATGAATCTCGTCATATTGTAGCCAAGGAACTTAATGCAAAATCTAGCGAAGTGATATTCACAAGTGGTGCAACAGAATCAAATAACACAGCGATTAAAGGCATTGTTTATGCTCATCAGCATAAAGGGAAGCATATTATTACAAGCAAAATAGAGCATCATTCAGTACTCCATGTTTTTGAACAATTAGAGAAAGAAGGCTTTGATGTAACTTATCTTGATGTTGACGAAGAAGGTTTAGTGTCATTGAAACAGTTGCAAAATGCATTGACTGATGAAACCATACTTGTTTCAATTATGTTTGTAAACAATGAAATTGGTACAGTGCAGCCCATGTATGATATTGAAGAAGTCATTAACAATTCTAACGCATTATTCCACGTAGATGCTGTACAAGCAATAGGCCATTTAGAAGTGAATTTTCATGAATTTAATATAGACGCAATGAGTATTACAGCGCATAAATTTGGTGGCCCTAAGGGTGTTGGTGCGTTATTGTTAAAAGAAGGTACAGCGCTTAAGTTTTCTCAATTAGGTGGAGAACAAGAAACGAAAAGAAGGGCAGGTACAGAAAATGTACCCCAAATTGTCGGTTTAGCTGAAGCATTAAAGCTAGCAAATCAATATAGAGATGATAACAATGTACATTTAATGAATTTGAAAAATCAATTTCTTGTTTCATTACAAGAGCGTTCAATTCCATTTGAATTAAACGGATCAATGACAGATACGACTGGCCATATTGTCAATCTGTATTTTCCATTTATAGACGTTGAAACCATGTTAACATTGTTAGATTTATCCAATGTATATGTGTCTTCAGGATCTGCATGCACTGCTGGTTCTACAACACCTTCACATGTATTAGCGGCAATGTATAGTAACGAAGACAGAGCTCAGCATTCAGTAAGATTTAGTTTTAATGAAGCAATGACCGAACAAGAAATAAAATATATAGCTACAGAAATTCATAAAATTTATCATAAATTCAAGGAGGAAGTTTAGTTGTCAAATAAAGATACACGTGTTGTTGTCGGGATGTCAGGTGGCGTAGATAGTTCTGTAACAGCACATTTATTAAAAGAACAAGGTTACGATGTCATAGGTATTTTCATGAAGAACTGGGATGACACAGATGAAAATGGTGTTTGTACAGCAACTGAAGATTATAATGATGTCATTGCTGTTTGTAATCAAATTGGCATTCCATATTATGCAGTTAATTTTGAAAAAGAATATTGGGATAAAGTCTTTACTTATTTCTTAGATGAATATACAAAAGGACGTACGCCTAACCCTGATGTAATGTGTAATAAAGAAATTAAATTCAAAGCATTTTTAGAACATGCGCTTAAGCTAGGTGCAGATTACGTCGCAACAGGACATTATGCATGTGTACGTCGTCGTGAAGATGGTCATGTCGAAATGCTACGTGGCGTCGATAATAATAAAGACCAAACGTATTTCCTAAACCAATTGTCGCAATCTCAATTATCACGTGTGATGTTCCCGCTTGGAGATATTGATAAAAAAGAAGTTCGTAAAATTGCTGAAGAACAAGCTTTAGCAACAGCTAAGAAAAAAGATTCAACTGGTATTTGTTTTATTGGAGAACGTAATTTCAAAACGTTTTTATCTCAGTACTTACCTGCACAATCAGGTGAAATGCGTACACTAAATGGTGAAAAAATTGGTACCCATGCAGGTGTAATGTACTATACAATAGGTCAACGCCATGGTCTAGGAATTGGCGGAGATGGCGATCCTTGGTTTGTTGTAGGTAAAAATTTAAACGATAATGTATTATATGTTGAACAAGGATTCCATCACGAAGCACTTTATAGTGATTATTTGATTGCATCAGATGTTTCATTTGTAAATCCTGTTGACTTAGAAAATGGATTTGAATGTACAGCAAAATTTAGATACCGTCAAAAAGATACAAAAGTATTTGTTCAAAGAGAAAATGAAAATGCAATTCGTGTTACCTTTGACGAACCAGTTCGTGCCATTACCCCCGGTCAATCTGTTGTATTATATGATGGGGACGTTTGTTTAGGCGGCGCAACGATAGATGATGTATATAAAATATCAGGCCAACTAAGCTACGTTGTTTGATCATACGAAAGATACGTTTGTAATCACGTTAACTAATAATATAAAAACCTAAGATAAGGGTTTTGTTAAGGAGTAAGCATACAAAATCAAATTTAAATTTTTTGATTTGTATCTTGCTCCTTTTTGTTGTTTATTATTCTAAAATGATACACAAATGTTATAATAAGATGCTAAGAGAGCGAGGGAATAAAATGAACCAAGAACAGATTTATAACTTGATTAAACAGGGCAATTTTGAAAAAGCATTGTCATCTTTATTTGAAAATATTGAAACAAATCCAAAAGAGGTTGAAAATTACATCAATGCAGGTATTTTGATAGCTGAAGCGGGTGAAATAGAAAAAGCAGAGAAATTTTTCCAAAGAGCTTTAACACTTGATCCAAATAATGGTGCAATTTATTATAATTTAGCGAATGTGTATTATAATGAAGGGCGTTATAAAGAAGCCATCAAATTATACCAACAAGCGTTAAAATATCAGGTGGATATCATCGATACGAACTACATGATTGGTATGTCATTTAATCAATTAGAAGCATTTAATGAAGCATTACCATTTTTAATGACTGCTGCGGAAAAGGACAATCGACAAGATGTAGAAGTTCAATTTCAGTATGGGCTTGTTTTGTGTCATTTAGAGATGTTTGAACAAGCTATTAAGCAATTAAAGTATGTTTTAACTATAGAAAGCGACCATACAGACGCTTTATATAATTTAGGTTTAGCAACTTATATGCAAACAGAAGATACTGAGACAGCTATTCAATATTTTGAACACGCAGTTTCTATAAATCCAGAGCATTTGATGAGTCAACACGCTATCAAAACATTTAAATCTATCGCAGAGGAGGAGTAATTCAATGGATAACCCTACACTATTTAACAACTCAATGATTAAAGGTACTGTAGATGCTATCTTATTCCAGAACAAAGACAATTTTTATACTGTTTTAAAGGTAGATACGATTGAATCTAATGAAACATTTGATTCAATGCCTACAGTTGTAGGGTTCTTTCCAGAAATTGCTGAAGGCGACGTCTACACCTTTAAAGGACAAGTTGTTTCACATCCTAAGTACGGAAAACAATTAAAGGCAGAGACCTTCGAAAAAGAATTACCGCAAACCAAAGAAGCAATCGTTAGCTATTTATCGAGTGATTTATTCAAGGGTATAGGTAAAAAAACAGCACAAAATATTGTGAATGCACTTGGAGAAAACACAATTTCAGATATTTTAAATGATCCATCTGTATTAGAAAAAGTACCAAGTTTACCTAAGAAAAAGCAAAAACAAATTGCTGAACAAATTGCCAGTAATCAAGAAACAGAACAAATTATTATTCGTTTACATGACTTAGGGTTTGGTCCTAAACTTGCTATGGCCATTTATCAAGTTTATCTTGGAGATACGTTGAATGTTGTAGAAAATAAACCATATCAATTAGTATATGATGTCAAAGGTATTGGCTTTAATAAAGCTGATACGTTAGCGCGTAATGTGGGTATTCAATTTAATGATAATGAACGTTTGAAAGCTGGATTATTATATGTGTTAGAAGAAGAATGTATTAAACAAGGACATACTTATTTGCCGACTCAGAATGTATTAGAAATGACACACGATATGCTATCACAGCCACCAAGTGAAATGATTGATCGGCAACAATTAGAAGATATGGTGCAATATCTTGTTGAAGAATCGAAATTAGTTAAACAAGAAAATGAACTTGCTGTGCCAAGTTTATATTATTCAGAGTTGAAAAGTGTACAAAACTTATACCGTAATTACACATATACCAACAAATTAAAAGAAATTGAACAATCGGAATTATTGCTTGAAATTGGCGAAATTGAACAACGTAATGAGGTAACTTATGCAAATTCACAAAGAGAGGCGTTACAAACTGCAATCAATTCCAAAGTCATGCTTTTAACAGGGGGCCCTGGTACAGGGAAAACGACTGTTATTAAAGGTATTGTTGAATTATATGCAGAAATTCATGGTTTATCTCTCGATTATGATGACTATCAAAATGATGATTACCCAGTTGTATTAGCAGCACCAACTGGAAGAGCTTCAAAACGCTTGGCTGAGTCCACAGGATTAGAAGCAATGACTATACATCGTTTGATTGGATGGAACCAAGATACACAACCAGAAGATATATTAGATAATGAAATTTCGGCAAAGCTGATTATCATTGATGAAATGTCTATGGTAGATACATGGTTATTCCATCAATTTTTGAGCGCTGTCCCGATTGACGCTCAAGTTATATTAGTAGGCGATGAAGATCAATTGCCTTCAGTTGGTCCAGGGCAAGTGTTTAAAGACTTGATTGATTCTAAAGTGATACCAAGAGTCAATTTAACCGAAGTGTATAGACAACAAGATGGCTCGAGTATTATAGAACTCGCACATAGAATGAAATTAGGTGAGTCTATAGACATTACACAACGATTCCATGATCGTAACTTTATAAACTGTTCAACAGAACAAATTCCAACAGTAGTTGAAAAAGTCGTCTCAAGTGCTGTCAACAAAGGTTATGACATGAGTGATATACAAGTATTAGCTCCCATGTATAAAGGCTCTGCAGGTATTAAAAAATTAAATGCTGTATTACAAACTATTTTAAATCCTAAAGATAAAGACACACGAGAGATTGAATTTGGAGAAGTTGTTTTCAGAAAAGGAGACAAAGTATTACAACTGGTAAATAGACCGAGCGATAATATATTTAATGGTGATATAGGTGTCATTGTTGGCATATTTTGGGCAAAAGAAAACGCGTTAAATAAAGACGTTTTGGTTGTTGATTTCGATGGTAATGAGATTACATTCGTTAGAAAAGATTTATTAGAGTTGACACATGCATACTGTACATCTATTCATAAATCACAAGGTTCTGAATTTCCAATTGTAATCATGCCAATGGTTAAACAATATTATAGAATGTTACAAAAACCCATATTATATACAGGGTTAACAAGAGCAAAGCAATCGCTTGTCTTTTTGGGAGACCCAAAAGCTTTTGAAATAGGTTTGAACACACATGGCCAAGTAAGAATGACACAGTTATGTACATTTTTAAAAACGTATTTTAATAACGAAGATACTGATGAAGCGGTAGACGTTGGTGATACGTTTGATTCAACCATTGTTTTAACAGAAGAAAATATTTATAATATTAACCCGATGATTAATATGGGAGATATTTCTCCCTATGATTTTGTTGAACATTGACAACAGAGGTGAAAGTAAATACAATATAGTTGATTGTGCATAAAGATGAGTAAACTATTCTAGACATATAGAGATACACTGGTTGGTGAAAAGTGTAGATAGTATAGTTGAATGCTACTTTATGTTAATAGAAAATATACTGATTGAGTGATAAGTGATGTGAGTAATGATTTTAAAAATAGTATGCTTTTTGAGTGCAAATGTACTATAGAATCATTATGAATGCTTATAACTAGGGTGGTACCGCGAAACGTTCGTCCCTTTTGATAGGATGGGCGTTTTTTATTTTCATTTTTATCAAATAACTGATATAACTTGAGTTGAGATGGAGGAATTTTAAGTATGAAAAACTTAAAAGCAAGCGAAATTAGACAAAACTTTATAGATTATTTTGTAGAGAAAGGACATATGGTTGAACCGTCTGCGCCATTAGTCCCAATTGATGATGATTCTTTATTATGGATTAACTCCGGTGTTGCGACATTAAAAAAATATTTTGACGGTAGAGAAACGCCTAAAAAGCCACGTATTGTTAATTCTCAAAAAGCGATTAGAACAAATGATATTGAAAATGTAGGTTTTACAGCAAGACATCATACATTTTTTGAAATGTTAGGAAATTTCTCAATTGGTGATTACTTTAAAAAAGAAGCGATTGAATTTGCTTGGGAATTTTTAACAAGTGAAAAATGGATGGCGATGGACCCTAAATTATTATATGTAACGATTCATCCTGAAGATACAGAAGCATATAAAATATGGAATGAAATGATAGGTTTAGAAGAAAGTAGAATTATCCGTATCGAAGGGAATTTCTGGGATATTGGAGAAGGCCCTTCAGGCCCTAATACGGAGATTTTTTATGATCGCGGGAATCAATTTGGACAAAATGACCCAGTTGAAGAAATGTATCCAGGTGGAGAAAATGAACGTTTCTTAGAAGTTTGGAATTTAGTTTTTAGTGAGTTTAACCATAATAAAGATCATACTTATACACCATTACCAAATAAAAATATTGATACAGGTATGGGTCTTGAAAGAATGGCTTCCATTGCCCAAAATGTACGTACTAATTATGAAACAGATTTGTTTATGCCTATTATACGTGAAGTTGAGGCAGTTTCGGGTAAAAAATATCTAAAGCATGATGCACATGATGTTGCATTTAAAGTGATTGCTGATCATATACGTACCATTTCATTTGCAATTGCTGATGGTGCGTTGCCTGCAAATGAAGGCAGAGGCTATGTACTACGAAGACTTTTACGTCGCGCAGTAAGGTTTAGTCAATCATTAGATATTAACGAACCATTTATGTATAAATTAGTTGATATCGTCGCAGATATTATGAAGCCGTATTACCCGAATGTTCAAGAAAAAGCTGATTTTATAAAACGTGTAATTAAATCAGAAGAAGAACGTTTCCACGAAACATTAGAAGAAGGACTCGCTATATTAAATAATTTAATTGCTAAAGCACAAAATGCAACGAATGAAATAAGTGGTAAAGATGCATTTAAGTTATACGACACATATGGTTTCCCAGTTGAATTAACTGTAGAAATTGCTAATCAAGAAAATTTAACAGTTGATATGGCAACGTTCGGGGAAGAAATGCAAAAACAAAGAGATAGAGCTAGACAAGCACGTCAAAACGCACAATCAATGCAAATACAAAGCGGCGTTTTGAAGAAAATTACGACTGAAAGCAAATTTGTCGGTTATGATGTTATGGATCAAGAAACAAAAATAACTGATATTATTTTTGATGGTGAATTAGTAAATGAGGCTGAAGCTGGTGACACAATCTATTTCATTTTAGAAGAAACACCGTTCTACGCTGTTAGCGGTGGCCAAGTTGCTGATGAAGGTACGATAAGTAATGAACAATTTGAAATATATGTGGATGAAGTTACAAAAGCGCCTAACGGTCAAAATTTACACAAAGGTGAAATACAATTTGGAACTGTCAAAGTAAATTCTGAAGTTTTGGCCAGTGTAAATCATAAAGAGCGTAGAGACATCAAAAAAAATCACAGCGCAACGCATTTATTACATGCCGCTTTAAAAGAAGTGCTTGGAGATCATGTAAACCAAGCTGGTTCACTTGTTGAGGCTGATCGTTTAAGGTTTGATTTCTCTCATTTTGGTCCTTTAACAGAGGCCGAAATAGAGCAAGTAGAGCGCAGAGTCAATGAAGAAATATGGAATAGCATAGACGTAAACATTCAAGAAATGCCAATAGAAGATGCTAAAAAGTTAGGCGCTATGGCATTATTTGGTGAAAAATATGGAGATGTCGTTCGCGTTGTAAATATGGCGCCTTTCTCTATTGAACTTTGTGGCGGTATCCATGTAAATAACACATCTGAAATAGGGTTGTTTAAAATAGTAACCGAGTCTGGAACGGGCGCAGGAGTTCGACGTATAGAAGCGTTAACTGGTAAATCAGCATTTTTATATTTAGAGACAATACAAGAACAATTTAATGCTGTCAAAGCTCAAGTCAAAGTGAAATCTGATGAACAAGTATTAGAAAAAGTTATGCAAATGCAAACAGACGAAAAAGAGTTGTCTAAACAACTTGAACAAAAAAACAAAGAGATTACTTCATTAAAAATGGGTGATGTAACGAATCAAGTTGAAGAAGTTAATGGATTTAAAGTACTTGCTACCGAAGTAGAAGTAGCAAATGCGAAAGCAATTCGAGAAACAATGGATGATTTTAAATCTAAACTTCAAGACACGATTATTATTCTAATCAGTAATATAGATGGAAAAGTATCGCTAGTTGCAACCGTACCTAAAGATTTAACAGATCGTGTTAAAGCTGGTGACATTATTAAAAATATGGCGCCAATCGTAGGTGGTAAAGGTGGTGGCCGTCCTGATATGGCTCAGGGTGGAGGAACACAACCTGAAAACATAACAGAATCATTACGTTTCATTAAAGATTACATTAAATCTCTATAAGTTCAATGCATTGTAATGTAGAATATACAATAAGAACTTTTTTACTCGAACAAAGGAGTGTTAAAAAAATGGAAAACTTTGATAAAACAATGAAATTTAATTATGATGAAATTCCAAAAGAAGATGTCAAAACAGTACTTCAAAATGTCTATAATACGCTTAATGAACGCGGTTATAATCCGGTTAACCAAATAGTCGGCTATTTACTATCAGGCGACCCAGCTTATATCCCGCGTAATAATGAAGCTAGAAACCAAATACGTCGAATTGATCGTGATGATATTATGGAAGAATTAGTTTCGAATTATTTACAAGAGAATTCCAATTAATATATGTTAAAACATAAAATATTAGGCTTAGATGTAGGAAGTAAAACTGTTGGCATTGCTGTTAGTGATCTCATGGGTTGGACAGCCCAAGGATTAGATACACTCCATATAAACGAAGATAAGAATGAATTAGGTATAGATAGATTAGTAAATATAATAGAGAAAGAGAAAGTTGGGACCGTTGTTATAGGTTTACCAAAAAATATGAACAATTCTATTGGATTTCGAGGCGAGGCTTCGTTACAATACAAGGAGCAACTTCAAGAAGCATTGCCATCTGTAGAGATTATCATGTGGGATGAGCGTTTAAGTACCATGGCCGCAGAACGTTCTTTACTTGAAGCTGATGTTTCTAGACAAAAACGAAAAAAAGTAATAGATAAAATGGCTGCCGTATTTATATTACAAGGCTATTTAGATTCTATACAATAAAAAGGAGCGTTTTATAATGACTGAACACAACCATGAATCTGAATTAGAAATCAATAACCAAGAGGAATTATTAACTTTATATGACGAAGATGGAAATGAAGTACTATATCGCAAAGTTTTAGAATTTTTCCATCCAGAATTCAAAAAAGAGTATGTTATTCTTGCTGAAGAAGGCGCAGAATCAGATGATGATGATCTCATTGAATTAGTACCAATGATTAATGATCCAGATGAAGACGGAGAAGGTGGAAAATTCTTACCTGTGGAAACAGATGAAGAATGGGATATGATTGAAGAAGTAGTTAATACCGAAATGGACGATCACGATCATAATCACGAATAATTTTTATATAGATTAAAATATTTGTATATAACTTTAAAAATACAATGTTTGGGTGTGATACCCACACTTAACATCAATGCACTTTCATTTTTGAATGAAGGTGCATTTTTTATATTCAAAGTTTCACGATTAGAAACATACTACGTGTTTGTTTCAATTATAGTTCGACTTTGTAGTAATTATAAATGTACACGCCAACTTTTATATTTTTCTAGTTATCAACAAACCTTGAGAGTAAAATTTTTCAACTTGCTCTAATTTACTGGTGTAGGTTATCAATAGAAGAATAAGTGTAAATATAATTTTTCTATCTTTTGTATTAATACCCAACTTGTTAGAAATTATAAGTGTAGGACTGTGTTAGTAAACACAATTTACACTTATAATCTATGTAGCTTTGTGGTAAAATATATAAAGTTAAAATTAAATCATAAGAAATGATTTCAAAGCATTTTATAATAAATCTATTTAGTATTTCATAATATAAAAACATAGTATGCGTTTATGAATTAAATATAATCAGTCACAGTAACCTTGACTGATTATATTTAATTTGTAAAAAACGCTTGAATCATTTTACGTTGAAGGAAGTTTTAAAATGAATAATAACCAGTCATATTTATTAGAATTGCATAAACAAAATGCTGAACCGATTGAAATGCTTAGGCAATACGCCGAAGCAAATCAAGTTCCTATTGTTGATAGGCTTACATTAGAAATGATAAAACAGCTTATTCGATTACATAAACCACAGCGCATTTTAGAAATTGGTACTGCTATTGCATATAGCAGTATGCAGTTCGCTTCTGTTTCTAATAAAATTAAAGTTACTACAATTGAGCGTAATAGTGAAATGCAATTAAAAGCTAAAGAAAACATTATAAAATTTGGATATGGAGAACAAATTGAATTGGTGGAAGAAGATGCACTAGAAGCATTTGACAACATTAAACACCTTTCATTTGATATGATTTTTATTGATGCTGCGAAAGCACAATCCAAAAAATTCTTTACGCTTTACGCCCCTTTATTGAAAGAGGGCGGCGTTATTGTCACTGATAATGTGCTGTATCATGGTTTTGTTTCAGACATTTCAGTAGTACGAAGTAGAAATGTAAAGCAGATGGTAAAAAAAGTGCAACAGTATAACGAATGGCTTATGGCTCAACCTGACTTTACTACTAATTTCTTAAATATGGATGATGGGTTAGCTATTTCAATTAAAGGAGAATCAAAATGACAGAACTATTAGTGACACCTAAATCTGTTAAACACATTGAAGTATTAATTGAAAAAGGCGCAGATGCTTTCGTCATTGGGGAACAAAAATTTGGCCTAAGGTTAGCTGGAGAATTTAAAAAAGAAGCTATGAAAGAAGCAGTAGAATTAATACATAGTCACGGAAAAAAGGTCTACGCAGCAGTTAATGGTATCTTTCACAATTACCATTTAAACGCAGTAGAAGCATATATCAACTTTTTGCATGAAATTAGAGTCGATCGTATTATTTTTGGAGATCCTGCAGTGGTTATGTATGTCAAAGAACAAGAAAACCCAATACCACTAAATTGGGATGCAGAAGCATTAGTGACGAATTATTTTCAATGTAATTATTGGGGAAGAAAAGGTGCAAAACGTGCGCAACTAGCCAGAGAACTTAGTTTAGATGAAATTTTAAATATTAAAAAACATGCCGATGTTGAAATTGAAGTTCAAGTACACGGCATGACTTGCATGTTCCAATCTAAACGCATGCTTTTAGGTAATTACTTTACTTTCCAAGAACGTCAAATGAAAATTCAAAGAAACAAAGAAGCGAATGAATTATTATTATATGATGCAGAACGTGATAATAAATATCCAGTTTTTGAAGATTATAATGGGACACATATTATGTCTCCGAATGATATATGTTTGATTGAAGAATTAGAACCCCTTTTAGCAAATGGTATAGATGCATTAAAAATCGATGGTGTATTACAAACGGAAACATATATCAATGTTTGTACAGAGCAATATAGAGAAGCTATTGATTTATACAATGAAGATCCAGAAGCTTATGAGGATGAAAAATTTATGCTTGTCGATCCTATTGAAGCGATACAACCAGAACACCGTCCATTTGATGAAGGTTTCTTATATAAACAAACTGTATATTAAGGGAGGTATATGAGGATGAAAATCTTAGAAGAAGTTGTAGAAAAAAGCAAAAATAAAATGAAAAAACCTGAGCTTCTTGCCCCCGCTGGTAATTTAGAAAAACTAAAAATAGCTGTTCATTATGGTGCTGATGCTGTATTTTTAGGTGGGCAAGCGTACGGTTTGAGATCTAACGCTGACAATTTTACCATGGAAGAAATAGTTGAAGGCGTATCATTCGCAAACCAATATGGAGCCAAAATATATGTAACTACGAATATTATTGCTCATGATGAAAATATAGAGGGATTAGATCAATATTTACAAGATTTAGAGTCAACTGGTGCTACCGGCATCATTGTAGCGGATCCGCTGATCATTGAAACATGTAAACGTGTCGCGCCTAAATTAGAAATACATCTATCTACACAACAATCACTTTCGAATTATAAAGCTGTTGAATTTTGGAAACAGGAAGGCTTGGATCGTGTTGTCTTAGCTCGTGAAACAGGTGCTATGGAAATGAGAGAAATGAAAGAGAAAGTTGATATTGAAATTGAATCTTTTATACATGGTGCAATGTGTATTGCTTATTCTGGAAGATGTACTTTAAGTAATCATATGACAGCACGTGATTCTAACAGAGGCGGGTGTTGTCAAAGTTGTCGCTGGGATTATGATTTATTAGAAGTAGATGAAGATGGCGAGTTAGATTTGTATTACGATGAGAATGAAGCCACACCATTTGCAATGAGTCCAAAAGATTTGAAATTGATTGAGTCCATCCCTAAAATGATGGATATTGGTGTAGATTCGCTTAAAATTGAAGGACGAATGAAGTCAATACATTATATCGCTACAGTAGTCTCAGTATATAGAAAAGTGATAGATGCATACGCTGAAGATCCAGATAACTTTAAAATTCAGCCTGAATGGTTAATTGAGTTAGACAAATGCGCTAATAGAGACACCGCGCCTGCATTTATAGAGGGGACGCCAGGTTATGAAGAGCAAATGTATGGTCAACAAAATAAAAAAAACGCTGCATACGATTTCTGTGGATTAGTTTTGGATTATGACAAGATTTCGAAAATAGCTACTATACAGCAACGAAATAAATTTGAACCTGGGCAAGAAATAGAGTTTTTTGGTCCTGAAATTAATACATTTAGACAAGTTGTTGAGACTATTTATGATGAAGAAGGTAATGAACTTGATGCTGCACGGCACCCATTACAAATCGTGCAAATTAAAGTTGACCATCCAATTTATACCAACAACATGATGAGAAAGGAAATTGGATAATGAAAGGTACGACAATAATTGGAATTGCTGGTGGTTCAGGTTCAGGTAAAACCTCAGTAACTAACGAAATAATGAAAAATTTAGAAGGTCATAGTGTTGCATTATTAGCGCAAGACTATTATTATAAGGACCAATCCCATTTAAGTTTTGAAGAACGTTTAGAAACGAATTATGACCATCCATTTGCTTTTGATAATGATTTATTAATTGAAAATTTAAACGATTTGAGAAACGGTAAGCAGATTGAAGTGCCCACTTATGATTATACAAATCATACTCGAAGCGATGAAACGATTGCATTTAAACCAAAAGATGTTATTATCGTAGAAGGTATATTTGCGCTTGAAAATAAAATGTTAAGAGATTTAATGGATGTTAAGATTTATGTTGATACGGACGCAGATTTACGAATCTTGCGACGCTTGCTTCGTGATACTGAAGAAAGAGGACGTACAATGGATTCGGTAATCAATCAATATCTAAATGTAGTTCGACCAATGCACAACCAATTTATCGAACCTACTAAAAGATATGCGGATATTATTATCCCAGAAGGTGGAAGTAATAAAGTGGCTATCGATATAATGACAACAAAAATCCAAACATTAGTTAGTACACAATAGTATTTTAGTAAAGGAAGATGACAAATATGGAAAACCAAAAACAATACCCAATGACTCAAGAGGGTTTTGAAAAATTAGAAAACGAATTAGAAGAATTAAAAACTGTAAAAAGACCAGAAGTCGTTGAAAAAATAAAAGTAGCACGCTCATTTGGTGATTTATCTGAGAACTCCGAGTATGATGCTGCTAAAGATGAACAAGGATTTATTGAACAAGATATACAGAGAATTGAACACATGTTACGTAATGCGCTAATCATCGAAGACACAGGAGACAATAATCAAGTACAAATTGGTAAAACCGTAACATTTGTTGAATTACCTGGTGACGACGAGGAAGAATATCAAATCGTTGGGTCAGCAGAATCTGATGCATTTAATGGTAAGATTTCAAATGAATCACCTATGGCACAAAGTTTAATTGGTAAAAAATTAAATGAAGAAGTACGTGTGCCACTACCAAATGGTGCTGAAATTAACGTAAAAATTGTAAACATTAAATAATTGTAACTAATCCCCTTAACTTATTGAGTTAGGGGGATTTTACACTTTCAATATAAAAATATATACTTATTGGCGACTATTTGATAAATTAATATCATTCAAAAAAATATCGGAAAATTAAGACTACTTTGTAAGATGACATGTGAATTAATAAGTCATTTATGATTGTAGTTTATTATCAACAATTATAACTATTTTTTATTAAACATAAATTAAGTATTAATGATATAATACTAATATTGCGTGTTTAATAATCTTTGTTTTAAGGTTTAATTGTGCGTAATATAAAAGGGGGGGCGCAATAGTGGAATATAAATTGATTAATGAAGAAACAATTATGATTTATTTTGAACAACAGATTGATCCTGCAACATTTAAAAAAGTTCAAAAAGTTGAAAAATATATAAAAGAACAACAGCATAAAGCAATTATTGAAATTATCCCTTCTTATTGTTCTATAATGTTACATATTGATATTACAAAGCAAAAATTAATAGATATAGTTAATCAGTTGAATTTAGAACAATTAAATCAAATTGATTTGGATGACCAACCAAAAAACATAAAAACAATCAGTTTGCCAGTTTTATACGATGGTGAATATGGGCCAGATATTCAAGAGGTAGCAACACATAATCAATTATCTGTAGAAGAAGTCATCCATTTACATACAAAAGATGCTTATTTAATTTATATGTTAGGGTTTATGCCAGGTTTCCCTTTTTTGGGTGGGCTAAATTCCCAACTACACACACCTAGACGACAAGAACCTAGAACGCATATTCCTGCTGGTTCTGTTGGTATTGCAAATAATCAAACTGGATTATACCCTAAACAATCGCCAGGAGGATGGCAAATTATAGGCCGCACACCTATTACTGTATTTGATATTTTTAGAACGCCTATGTGTTTATATAAATCTGGAGATTATATAAAGTTTTATTCTATAGATGAAACAACATTTGAACAGATTATTGCTGAACAACAAGGTGAATTTGATATTGAAAAGTGGGTGAAAGTTCAATATGAGCATTAAAATTTTAACTCCAGGTTTATTTAGTACCATTCAAGATTTAGGGAGAATTGGTTATCAAGATCAAGGTTTTTCTTCTGCAGGCGTGTTAGATAACTATGCTTATAGAATGGGTCAAATATTAATTGGGAATAGGGGACCAGCCATTGAATGTACTATTATTGGCCCAACAGTTGAATTTTTGGAAGACAATACATTTGTACTTACAGGCGCTAAATTTAAGGCGACATTAAATGATACATTCATTGATGGATCGACAGTTATAGCGGTGAAAAAAGGCGATGTTTTAAAAGTTGGACAAGTAAACGAAGGTGCACGAGGGTATTTATTATTTGGTAAACCATTAGATATATCTAAAGTTGCAGATAGTTTTTCAACACATACGCGTAGTCAAATTGGTGGCTTTAAAGGACGTGCTTTAAAATCTGGTGATTTAATTGGATGTCTTTATAATACATCATATAAGGAAAGACTAGGTATTAGTTTACCTTTTAATTTAGCAAAAAATAATAATAAACCTATTCAAATTATCGAGGGGCCACAAATTGATCATTTTAGTAAAGAGGCGCAACAAAAATTAGTATCTAAAAATTTCGAAATATCAGAAAAATCAGATCGCATGGGATATCGTTTACAAGGAGAAAACATACCACCTATAGGATCGGCTGATATTATATCGGAACCAGTTGCATTAGGAAGTATCCAAGTCCCAAACGATGGCAATCCAATTATTTTATTAAATGATAAACAAACAGTTGGGGGTTATACAAAAATCGCAACAGTTTGTGCATCAGATTTGCATAGATTAGCTCAAATGCAACCTAATGAGATAATTCGTTTTGAATGGACTACAGTCGAAACAGCAGTAACCAAATTAGAACAACAAGAAAAAGATTTTAACGACAAAATAGAAAATTTACTTAATCAACCCATATTCGATGTTGCTCAAATGAGAAACACATCAGCACGTATTAATAAATTATTGAAAGGGGAATTATGATGAACTTTGATAAACTAGAGCAATTAATTCAATTAGTAAAAGATAATGGAGTAAAGAAATTTAATTATAAAGATTATGAAAACGAAATTTCTATAGATTTCACAGATAATACTTTTAATGGCGGGCAAACGCAACAAAATGCAGTCGCAAATCATACTTCAAATTCTGATCAACAAAGTATTTCAAATGAAGTAAAATCAAATCAAGTTGTTAAATCACCTATGGTTGGTACATTTTATTTACAGGATGAAAAAGAATTATCAAAGCCGTTAATTAAAGAAGGCGACGAAATTAAAGAAGGCGACGTCATTGGCTATATAGAAGCAATGAAAGTGATGAACGAGGTCAAAAGTGATGTGAGTGGTGTAGTAGAATCCATACTTATTAGCCACGGTTCAAGCGTGGAATACGACCAAACAATTATAACAGTAAAATAAGATTGAATAGGGGGTATTTGTATTGTACCGTTGTTTAATTGCAAATAGAGGAGAAATTGCGGTAAGAATCATTCGGGCCTGCAGAGAAATGGATATTGAAACGGTTGCAATTTACGCTTTAGGTGATGAATCAAGTCTTCATGTAAGTTTAGCTGATCAAGCGGTTTGCATTGGTGATGCAAATCCATTAGATAGTTACTTAAATCAAGAGAGGATTATTAGCGCAGCCAAAATAACTGGCGCGAATGCGATTCATCCAGGGTACGGGTTTTTATCAGAAAGTGCATCCTTTGCTAAAAACGTAGAACAAAACAATATTCATTTTATAGGGCCAACTGATACGACCATGGAATTAATGGGAGATAAAATTACAGCTCGGCAAACAGTAGACCGGGCTGGCGTGCCAATCATACCAGGTTCAACAGCTGCTGTAGAATCGGTGGAAGCAGTTAAAGAAATCGCAAATGATATTGGTTATCCACTTGTGTTAAAAGCTGCTAGCGGTGGTGGAGGAAAAGGTATAAGAATTGTTAAAACTGAAGAAAATTTGGAAAAAGCTTTTAAAGAAGCAAAGAATGAAGGTAAAAAATATTTTGATGATGATCGTGTGTATGTAGAAACATTTATACCTGTAGCTAAACACGTAGAAGTTCAAGTACTTGGAGATGGCTACGATAATTACATACATTTAGGAGAGCGTGATTGTTCAGTACAACGCAAAAATCAAAAATTAATTGAGGAATCACCTTGTGCTGCGTTATCTGAAGCAATGAGGGCTTCTATGTGTAATGATGCTGTAAAAGTAGCTAGAGCATCCAATTATAGAAGTGCAGGTACAATCGAATATTTAGTGACAGATGACGCTTATTATTTCATTGAAATGAACGCACGCATCCAAGTAGAACATACTGTTACGGAAATGAGATCAAATCGTGATTTATTACAAGCACAACTTTATTTAATGAAGCATGGTGCATTGCCATTTACGCAAGAAGATATTTTATTTGATGGTCACGTGATTGAAGCGAGAATCAATGCTGAAAACCCTCAGAAACAATTTCAACCTTCTCCAGGAAAAGTAAAAGCACTACATTTGCCACAGGGATTTAATGTTCGTATTGATAGTTTGCTTTATCAAGGTTATACTGTTTCTCCAAACTACGATTCACTAGTGGCAAAAGTGATTGTGAAAGCATCAAATCGAGCATTAGCTATTAAAAAATTGAAAGTTACATTAGATGAAATGGTTATAGATGGATTTACAACCACAGCTGACTTTTTATATGCTGTTTTATCGTATCCACTATACGCAGATGGTGATGCTAATGAAGTCGATATTAAATTCTTAGATAGACATAAGATTATCAAGGAGGAATCATAATGAAAGTCGATTTAAACTGTGATTTAGGTGAAGCTTTTGGAAATTATTCTTTTGGCGGGGATGAGCAAATCATTCCGCTAATTACCTCAGCTAATATTGCTTGTGGGTTTCATGCAGGTGATCAACATGTCATGCATCAAACTGTAAAATTAGCTAAATCAAATGAGATTGGTATAGGAGCACATCCAGGTCTGCCAGATTTACAAGGATTTGGACGCAGAAACATGGATTTATCGCCTGATGAGATTTATGATATTGTAATTTATCAGCTTGGTGCTTTAAGTGGTTTTTGTAACATTCATGAGGTTAAGATAAATCACGTAAAACCACATGGAGCACTTTACCAAATGGGGGCACGTAATAAATCAATTGCTCATGCTATTGCGCAAGCGGTATACGATTTTGATCAATCGTTAATTTATGTAGGATTATCCAATACGTTACTTATTTCAGAAGCCCAGGCCATAGGATTAACGACCGCTTCAGAAGTATTTGCTGACAGACGTTATGAAGATGATGGTCAATTAGTGAGCAGAAAGGAAAATGATGCCCTCATTACGGATACAGAAGAAGCGATTGAACAAGTTATTAAAATGGTGAAATCACAAAGCGTCATGACTAAAAATAACAAAGAAATAGATATTCAAGCAGATACGATTTGTGTTCATGGAGATGGTGAACATGCATTAGAATTTGTTACAAAAATAAGAGAGAGACTATCGAAAGAAGGCGTTTCTATAACAAAGCTGGGAGGCTAATACATGGGAGATAAATTAAAAACAGAATCAAAGGATTTTGAGTTTACAAAAAATCATAAAAGATTGTTATTAGGTTCTGTATTTTTAATGGCAACATCAGCAATAGGACCTGCGTTTTTAACGCAAACAGCAGTATTTACTGCTCAGTTTACTTCAAGTTTTGCTTTTGCAATTTTACTATCAATATTAATTGATATAGGGGCGCAAATTAATATTTGGAGAGTATTGGTAGTTACAGGTAAACGTGGTCAAGAAGTAGCGAATGAAATATTTAACGGGCTTGGCACATTTATTTCATTGCTGATTGCCATTGGTGGACTTGCATTTAATATTGGTAATATTGCTGGTGCAGGATTAGGGTTAAATGCCATTTTTGGTTTAGACGTTAAAATAGGAGCAGCTATCACAGCTGTATTAGCCATACTTATTTTTGTAAGTAAAAGTGGTCAAAAAATCATGGATGTTGTCACTATGTTTTTAGGTATACTTACGATTGTAGTAGTTGCATTTGTTATGTTTAAAGCAAATCCACCTTATGCTGAAGCGGCTAAACATCTGGTGATGCCAGAGCAACCATTAGCGCTTGTTTTACCAATTATTACATTGGTTGGTGGAACTGTAGGTGGTTATATTACATTTGCTGGCGCACATAGAATTTTAGATTCAGGCATAAAAGGTAAACATTACTTACCGTTTGTAAACAAAGCAGCTATTTCGGGGATATTAACAACTGGCGTGCTAAGAGCATTATTATTTCTAGCTGTACTTGGAGTAGTTGTAACAGGGGTAACTTTAAATTCTACAAACCCACCAGCATCTGTATTTGAACATGTGCTCGGGCCGATAGGTAAAAACATATTCGGCATTGTATTATTTGCGGCAGCGATGTCTTCTGTGATTGGATCCGCTTATACAAGCGCAACATTTTTAAAGACGATGCATAAATCTATTTACAATAAAATAAATATAATAGTAATTACATTTATCGTTGTATCCACATTGGTTTTCTTATTCTTAGGTAAACCAGTTACACTATTGATTGTTGCTGGTGCTTTAAATGGTTTAATATTACCAATAATATTAACTACCATACTAATTGCTAGTAAACGAAAATCAATCGTTGGAGATTACCATCACCCCACCTGGATGCTCTGGTTTGGTATTTTAGCTGTTATAGTCACTGTTGTTACAGGCGTTTATTCGTTACAAGGTTTAACACAATTAATGGGCAGTTAAAAATTATAATAGTTACTGTATAAACATTCTCTAGTTCTTAATCTAAACATTAATGGACTTGAGAATGTTTATTTGTTTAATACAAAAATTTACTTTACTAGCTTCACTTAAATAAGTGTCGAGGAAAAAGCATTAAACATACGAAGCGTAATGAGGAGTTAAAATATTAAAATGCCTCTGTATAAATCTGAAAATTGGTTTAATATTTTAGTATAATTATTATTCAATCGTCGAGGTATCGCTTTAAATGTGGTAGAATAACTAAGGTTAGGATTTTAAAATGAGGTGAATTATAATGATAGGTATTATAGGTGCTATGGAAGAGGAAGTAGCAATCCTTAAAGATAAACTCGTAAATTTAGAAGAAATTAATATTGCACATGTTTATTTTTATAAAGGCTATTTAAATGATAAAGAAGTTGTTTTAACTCAAAGTGGAATCGGTAAAGTTAATGTAGCCATTTCAACAACATTATTAATTGAAAAATTCAGACCGCGATTGATTATAAATACGGGGTCAGCAGGTGCTTTAGATAAGTCATTAAATATAGGTGATGTCATTGTAAGTGATATGGTTGCTTATCATGACGCTGATGCTAGAGCATTTGGATATCAGTTAGGGCAAATTCCTCAAATGCCAGCACAATTTATAGCGGATAAATCATTAGTTCATAAAGCAACACAAGTGATAACTGATCAACAATTGATAGCTAAAACAGGTCTTATCGTAAGTGGTGATAGCTTTATTGGAACGAGTCGTCAACGAATGGAAATTAAGACAAACTTCCCTCAAGCAATGGCTGCCGAGATGGAAGCAACGGCAATCGCACAAACATGCTATCAATTCAATTTACCATTTATTATCACACGTGCCATATCAGATTTAGCAGATGGAGATGCTGGTATTACATTTGATGAATTTTTAGACAAAGCTGCGAAATCATCTAGTAAAACCGTAGAAGCGTTAATTAAAATGATATAAAAAGGTGAATAGATAATGGGTATGATAAAGAAATATTTTATGCCAAACGAATACGTGCAATCTATTTTTCAAATAGACATAGATAAACTTGCAGAATCTGGTGTAAAAGGTATAGTAACTGATTTAGATAATACACTTGTTGGGTGGGACGTTGCTGACCCGACAGAAGCAGTTAAAAACTGGTTTGAAGAAGCGAAACAAAGAGGTATTACCATTACAATTGTTTCTAATAACAGTGAAAAAAGAGTTGGCAGTTTTTCAAAATCTTTAAAAGTCGATTATATATTTAAAGCAAAAAAACCAAGAGGCCGTGCATTTAATCGTGCGATGACCTCTATGGATTTAAAACCATCTGAAGTTGTAGTCATAGGAGACCAAATGTTAACGGATGTGTTTGGTGGCAATCGACGTGGTCTGTTTACAATTATGGTGGTGCCTGTTAAGCAAACAGATGGTTTTATAACTAAATTTAATCGACTAATAGAGCGACGTTTATTACAGCACTTTAGAAAAAAAGGCTATATCAAGTGGGAGGAAAACTGATTGAGTGAGACGGAATTATTAAAATGTATTGGTTGCGGTGCGCCATTACAATCTGAAGATTCAGACGCGCCAGGTTATGTGCCGGAACACAATTTGTTTCGTGAAGATGTAATATGTAAACGGTGTTTTAGGTTGAAAAATTATAACGAAGTTCAAGATGTCGGATTAGATAGTGAAGATTTTTTAAATCTACTGAATGGATTAAGTGAGAAAAAAGGCATAATCGTAAATGTCGTAGATGTTTTTGACTTTGAGGGCTCTTTTATTAATGCTATAAAACGAATCGTTGGAAATAAAAAAATTATTTTAGTAGCTAACAAAATAGATTTATTACCAAAACAAATCAATAAACGTCGTGTAAAAGAATGGTTAAAAAGAACGGCGAAAAAATATGGACTTGAAGCCGAAGACGTAGTGCTCATATCTGCAGAAAAAAATGAAGGCATTGAAAATTTATTAGAGTCTATTGATCGCATTCGAAACCATGAAGATGTATATATTGTAGGCACGACAAATGTAGGGAAATCGACTTTAATTAATAAATTAATAGAACGTAGTGTAGGAGAAAAGGATGTTGTTACGACATCAAGGTTTCCTGGTACAACGTTAGATATGATTGACATACCATTAGATGAAACAACTTTCATGTATGATACACCAGGTGTAATCCAAGATCACCAAATGACGCATTTAGTTTCAGAAGATGAACTTAAAGTTGTCATACCTAAAAAAGAGATTAAGCAACGAATTTACCAACTTAACGAAGGGCAAACTTTATTTTTTGGTGGTCTTGCACGTATTGATTATATAAGTGGAGGGAAACGTCCATTAATTTGTTATTTTTCAAATGAATTAAACATTCACAGAACTAAAACAGAAAACGCTAATGAACTATGGCGCAATCAATTAGGCTCGCTCTTAGCGCCACCTCATAATCCTGAGAACTTTGACTTAAAAGATGTTAAAGCCGTAAGATTAGAAACAGGTAAAGAAAAAAGAGATGTCATGATTTCTGGTTTAGGTTTCATCACAATAGATGCAGGTGCAAAAGTGATTGTTCGAGTGCCTAAAAATGTTGATGTTATTTTAAGAAATTCAATTATGTAAGGTGTGTTAAATATGAAATTTGCAGTAATTGGCAACCCTATTGATCATTCGTTATCGCCTGCAATGCATAACGCTAATTTTAAAGCATTAGATTACCATGCAACGTACGAAGCTATTAATATCTCTGAAAAAGATTTCCATCTTATAAAGGAAATTACTTCAGAAAAAGATTTATCTGGTTTTAATGTTACCATTCCTCATAAAGAGCGTATTATACCTTTCCTAGATGAAATTGACGAACAGTCTGAAACTGTTGGCGCCGTTAATACAGTTAAAATTAGAAATGGTAAATGGATTGGCTATAATACAGATGGCATTGGCTATGTCAAAGGGTTACAGCAAGTTTATCCAGATTTAAACAATGCATATATACTAATCTTGGGAGCAGGCGGAGCAAGTAAAGGTATTGCTAATGAATTAACTAAGTATGTAAAGCCTAAACTTACTATAGCGAATAGATCGATGAATAGATTTGAACAGTGGAATTTAAATGTTAATAAAGTTCATTTATCAGAAGCTGAAGTGGCATTATCAGAATTTGATATTATTATTAATACGACGCCTGCTGGTATGAATACAAATCAAGAAATTCCAATTAGTTTAAAAAATTTAGAACCTGATACATTAATAAGTGACATTGTGTATGTCCCATTTAAGACACCCATTTTACAACAAGCTGAAGCGCAAGGTAATCCGGTCTATAATGGCTTAGACATGTTTATTTATCAAGGAGCCGAAAGCTTTAAAATATGGACGGCCACTGAACCAAATATACAAATTATGAAACAAACAGTTTTAGAATATTTATAAAGGAGTATTTTATGTTAACAGGTAAACAAAAAAGGTTTTTAAGAAGCAAAGCACATAATATAGATCCAACTTTCCAAATCGGAAAAGCTGGTCTTGGAGATAACATGATAGATCAATTAAAAGATATTTTAGAAAATAGAGAATTAATAAAGATACATGTTTTGCAAAATAATTTTGAAGACAAAAATGACTTAGCACAGTCATTAAGCGATGCAACGCATAGTGAAATTGTTCAAGTAATCGGGTCTATGATTGTGTTGTATAAAGAATCACAAGATAACAAACAGATTCAATTACCTTAATGGCGCAATCTATTGTTTTATATGGTGGGCAGTTTAACCCGATTCATACAGCTCACATGGTTGTTGCTAGTGAAGTGAATCATGTTATTCAACCAGATATATTTTATTTTATACCAAGTTATATGTCGCCACTAAAAGCGCATACAGATTATTTAGACGCGAGATATAGGATAGATATGATTCAATGTGCGATTAATGAATTGGGGTTTGGATCAATTTGTTTAGATGAAATAGAACGCAAAGGTCAAAGTTATACGTATCATACGATAAAACATATCCTAGATAAGCATCCGAATGCTAAATTGTATTTTGTCATAGGCACTGATCAGTATAATCAATTAGAAAAGTGGTATAAAATTGAAGCATTGAAATCAATCGTCACGTTTGTAATTGTTAACAGAGAAAAATCAAATCAAGAAGTAACATCGAACATGTTAGCAATCAATATACCACGTGTAGATATTAGTTCCACGCTTATAAGGAATAGAGTGAAACAAAATAATAATATTCAAATGCTTGTTTCTCAAAGTGTAGAAAAATATATCAGAGAGGAAGGATTATATGAAAACGGATGAAGCCGTCTCCTTAGTGAAAGCAAAATTACCTGAGAAAAGATTTAATCACTCACTTAGAGTAGCAGAAACAGCTGTGAAATTAGCTGAAATATATGATGGTGATAAAGATAAAGCAGAACTTGCTGGCATTTTACATGATTACAGTAAGTATGATGATTTAGGCTCAATGTATCAAATGGTTAGACAATATGATTTAGATAGTGATTTACTCAGTTATGGTTCGGAAATTTTACATGGTCCTGTTTGTGCAGTTATAATGGAAAATCAATTTGGCGTGACTGATGAAGAAGTCTTATTGGCTATCAAAAATCATACAACTGGACGTGCTCAAATGTCCAAAACTGAAAAATTAGTTTTTATTGCAGATTATATAGAACCTGGTCGTCAGACCCCAGGCGTTGAAGAAATTAGAGATTTAGCATACAATCAAGGTAGCTTAGATAATACAATTTATGAAATTTCTAAGCGAACTGTTTTATATTTAATCACAAAAGATATTACCGTTTATAATGCCACGATTGCTTGCTTGAATTATTACAATTATAGTGACGAAAGAGTAAAGGATGATTAAATGAATTCAGATCAATTATTAAACATAGCTGTCAAAGCAACTGAAGATAAAAAGGCAGAAGATATTATTTCTTTAAATATGCAAGGTATCAGTGATATGACAGATTATTTTATAGTTTGTCATGGTAACAATGAAAGACAAGTTCAATCCATTGCACGTGCAGTTAAAGACGCTGCAAATGAAGCTGAAATTGAAGTTAAACGAATGGAAGGTTTTAACGAGGCAAGATGGATTTTAATTGACTTAGCTAATGTTGTTGTTCACGTCTTCCATAAAGATGAACGTGATTATTACAATCTTGAAAAATTATATCGAGATGCGCCTTTAGCATCTTATGGACAGGCAGTTTATTAATAATGGTTCAATATGAAGAAATGAGCTTTTACTACGATCAATTGACTTTAGACCAGCCTTACGAATCTTGGCTTAATCTTGTAGATTATTTTGCCAATAACAAAACATCTATCTTAGATATTGGTTGTGGGACAGGCAGTTTCACTTCAAAATTAGACGGATTTGATCATATAACTGGGATGGATTTAAGCGTTGATATGCTTTCTATAGCAATGCAAAAATCCAATAAAGTGAACTGGATAGAAGGAGATATGACTGAATTCGAACTTAATCGACAATTCGATGTGATTACCATTTTTTGCGATTCTTTAAATTATTTACCCGAAAAAGAAGATGTAACGGCGACGTTCCATCAAGTGTATAATCATTTAGAAACGGATAGTGGCGTGTTTATGTTTGATGTTCACACAGAACACAAAATGACAACGCTATTCAATAATGAAAGTTATATTGATGAAACTGAAAATGTATTTTTAGGTTGGGAAGCTGTTCGAGGCGAAGCCCCTTTAAGCGTATGGCATGACATGACTTTTTTTATAAAAAAGGGTGAAAATCAATATATCAGATTTGATGAATCACATTATCAAAGAACGTATACAGAAGAAATTTACACAAGCATGCTTGAAGCTTGTGGTTTTAAAAATATAACAACTTTTGTTGATTTTGAAATAGATAATCATGATAAAGATGGGGAACGTTTGTTTTTCATCGCAAAAAAATAAAGAGTAAAATCACTCCCTTATGCGTGTATAGTATAAAGGAGTGATTTTTTGTTACATCAATGGGAATTAATCAAAGACATTTGCCACAAATATCGAGCTTTAATCATAGTGAGTGCGATTTCAGTTTTGCTAATTGTTTCAATATTGTTTCTTATATTTAACGCGCATAGTAACGAAAATGAATTTAAACAAACTGATGAAAACAAATTAATTGGAACAAACACACATATGCCATCTTTATTAAAGGAGGATAATGGAACTTCATTAAATAATAAGACAAACCAAAGACAAAATAATACAAAGCATGCCACCATTTACGTAGATATTAAAGGTGCAGTGAAACATCCTAATATTTACAAAATGGCAAGCGATGATCGTATGAAACAGTTATTGGATAAAGCAGTTGTCTCAGTTAATGCAGATCTATCAAATATTAATTTATCAGAAAAATTAGTAGATCAAAAAATGGTATACATTCCTGAAAAAGGGGAGGATTTAAATACACAGAATGACAAAAAAACCAGTCATAACGTGAATTATGCAACGCATTTAGTAGAAGCAAGTAAAAATAGCAATGATGCAGCAATCAACATCAATACTGCAACAGAAAGTCAACTTATTTCTATTCCTGGAATAGGGCAAACGAAAGCTAAATCTATTATTGAATATAGGGAGCAAAACGGCGATTTCAAATCTTTAGACCAATTGAAAGAAATTAATGGAATTGGTGCTAAGACAGTTGAAAAATTAAGTTCTTATTTATCAATCTAAAATATTGTTGCATTATTAAGAAAAGCCAATTAATCTAGAATTATTCACAATAAAAATGACATACTATTGGAGGTTTAACATCATGGAACGAATCAAATGGGAAGAATATTTTATGGCTCAAAGTCATTTACTAGCGTTACGTTCTACTTGTGAAAGATTGTCAGTAGGCGCCACTATCGTCAAAGATAACAGAATAATTGCCGGAGGCTATAATGGTTCGGTATCAGGAGAAGTGCATTGTATCGATGAAGGATGTCTGTTAGAAGATGGACATTGTATTCGCACGATACATGCAGAGATGAATGCATTGCTACAATGCGCGAAACAAGGTGTGTCAACCGAGGGTGCTACGATTTATGTAACTCATTTTCCTTGTTTAAACTGTACAAAATCGATCATTCAAGCGGGTATTAAAAATATTTATTATGCAGAAGATTATCATAACCACCACTATGCTTTAGAATTGTTAGATCAGTCAGGTATTGTATATAAAAAAATCCCTTTTAACCCGAAACACGTAGCGCAATACTTAATCAATAAGTAAATTTGATTTACTATGCATTAGCTTTTTTAGCTGGTATCTTGGTTTTGTATACTAAAACTTTATCACTCATTATATTAATAGGATTAATCGTTATAATGATGCGTAAACGTTTTAGTTATTTTCAATATTTTATTATTATTATAATCCCTTTAATTAGCTTTATGGTGTTTCAAAAAGATTTGGATTCGACGATTAAAAATCGTTATTCAATGATAAATAAAAATTTTCAAGTAGAAGCGAAATTTATGAGTCACCCTTTTTTGGAACATCATCGTATTAAAGGAGAAATAATGATAAATAAAACGTTTTATAAATATATTTATCATCCAGAAAATGTTGAAACAAAGGCTATATCAAATTTTTTATGGCAAAAAAGTTGTAATGTGAATGGCCAATTTAAAGCTGTTAACCCTAATTTCAAAAGTAATCTTACCTTTTTTATTCAAAATATAGAGTTTTCAAGTTGTAAAAGCTACTCTAGCACATTAATCGATTTATTACATAGGCATAAAGCATTTATCTATAAAAAGTTACGGCAATGGGATATCAATTCACCTGAGAAAGCAATAGCATTTATAACAGGTAATACGGCACAAATGGAAAAAGATGAAATAGAAAAAATTAAAGATATCGGTATATATCATTTATTAGCTATCAGTGGTACACATATTGCTATCATTATAGGAATTGTATTTTATATGTGTAATTTATTCAAATGCCCGTTATTATTCATCAAAATGATATTATTGTTTTTATTACCTGTTTACTGTTTTTATACAAATATGTCACCAAGTGCTATTAGAGCTGTCTCAATGAGCTTGATTATATTAATATTTCCGAAATATATTATGAAAAATGCTATGGATGTGCTAGGTGGTCTATTTATCGTTTTAACTTTAATAAACCCTTCGCTAATCTACCATATTGGATTTCAATTTTCTTTTTTAATTACTTTTTTTATACTTTTTTCTAGTCCTTTACTAACAAACGTGTCACCATTTAAATCACTTATTTATATCACCTTGATTGCTCAATTAGGTTCATTTATTATAAGTGCGATTCATTTTCACCAAATTCAATGGATTGGCTTAATATCAAATTTATTTTTTGTGCCTTTTTATTCATTTATATTATTTCCACTAGTCATTATTCTTACTTGTTTTATCCATTTTCCTTTTAAAATAAGCATGTTATCCATACTATATAATAATGTCGTATTTATACATGATAAGTTTGTAGAAAATTTCGAAAAAATCAATAGTTTTAAATGGTATATCCCTGTATTGAACGATCTACAAATAACTGGCATATGTATTATTTTATTTGTTAATTTATTGCTATTAGTAAATAAACATTTTAAAATGTTTATCTTTGCCCTGGTTATTTTATACATTTTTTCTACTGTAATACCTCAATCTAAGGACTATCAATTAACTATGCTAAATGTAGGACAGGGTGATGCTTTTTTATTTGAAACACAAAAACACGAGGTATTATTAATTGATACTGGAGGGCAATTCAATTCAAAACAAACAACGCCCAATCATAATATTTCTAAATATCATATACTCCCAACTTTAAAACGCCATAATATCAAAAAGATTGATTACGTGGTAATTACACACCCTCACATAGACCATATGGGTGAGTTAGAATATTTAATTCAAAAACAACCTATTGAAAATATCATTATTAATCAAAAAAGCTTTAAACCAGAGGAATTAAATCATTTGAGAGAAACTTCACAAAAGTATAATGTAAAACTTTTAGATTTTAAAAATAAACCGCGATTTTTAATGGACAAAGCTCATATTAATCTTTTAGATGCTACGATTCTCAATTCAGATAATTTAAATGAGCAATCGATTATTATACTGATACAATACAGAAAATACAAAATATTATTAATGGGCGACGCAACTATGAACAATGAATCTATATTAATGCAAAAATATAATTTATATAATGTGGATGTTTTAAAGGTAGGTCATCATGGTAGTAAAACGAGTACGAGCGAGGCACTTCTTCAAGCTACTAAACCGAAAATAGCTCTGATATCAGTGGGAAACAACAATAGGTATGGCTTACCTAATAAACTGGTTATTAACAAGTTACAATCTTTAGGAGCTAAAATATTACAAACTCATACAGATGGTGAAGTCAGTATTTTGTTTAGAGATAATATTTTATTACAAACTCATACAGATTAAATTAGTTAGAAAATATTAGACATGTTATAATTATGAAATGTGCAATAGTAATGAAAGGGTGCTAAGAATGAGTAATAATATAATAACAATATACGGAGAAGTGCCTGAACTTATTGAAAAAAAAGCTTCCGAAATGATTGATAAATATTTAGATGCGCCAAAAGACGACTTTAATTTCATAAAATATAATTTATATGAAAGTGATTTAGCTCCAATAATTGAAGAATCGCTTACTATGCCTTTCTTTTCTGATAAAAAAGTGGTTCTGGTACAAAATGCGTATGTATTTACTGGCGAGAAAGCACCTAAAGAACTTAATCATAATATCGACCAACTTATGAAATTTATAGAAAAATATGATGGTGAGACCTTAATTATATTTGAAGTGAATCATGCTAAATTAGATGAAAGAAAAAAAGTAGTTAAATCTTTGAAAAAACATGCTCAAATTATAAAGATAGAGCAAATGTCTGAAGAAGAATTGAAAAATTGGATAAAAAGTCAACTACATGAAAATTATAAAGATATTAAACAAGACGCACTTGAGTTAATTCTAGAATTGACCGGTGTAAATTTTAATGTTATTAAACAGGAAATTGAAAAATTAATACTATTTTTAGGTGAGAGAACTACAATTAACAAACAAGATGTGCATCAAATCGTTAATAGAAGTTTAGAACAAAATGTTTTTTTATTAACCGAATATATTCAAAAAAATAAAAAGACCGAAGCGATTCAATTAGTTAAAGACTTAACAGCGATGAAAGAGGAACCTATCAAATTGTTAGCATTAGTGACGAGTAATTACCGTCTGTTTTATCAAAGCAAAATATTAGGACAAAAGGGGTACAGCGGCCAACAAATAGCTAAAACGATAAATGTTCATCCTTATAGAGTCAAATTAGCTTTAAATCAAGCAAGGCATTACCAATTAGAAAGTTTGTTGAACATCATTGATAATTGTGCAGAGACTGATTATAAATTAAAGTCTTCCTATATGGATAAACAATTAATCCTTGAGTTATTTATTTTATCGCTCTAACACCGATAATTGCTGTTTTTGAATCATTTTAAGCATTAACCACTAAAATAAAAGACCATAAAAGATGATTAGGATCATCTTTACGGCCTTTTATTCATAAAAAAGTTCAAGCTAATGCTTGAACTTTTAATTATTTAGCAGCTGTCATTAAAGAAGATTTAATTCTAGCAGCTTTGTTAGAATGTATTAAGTTGCGTTGAGAAGCTTTATCTACTTTTTTCAATGCAAAGCTTACTAATTGAGATTTGTCATCAGCATTTGCTTCGATTGCTGAATGAGCTCTCTTAACAGCTGTACGCATTGCATTTTTTTGTGAAATATTACGTTCCTCAGTTACACGAGTTGAATTAACACGTTTGATTGCAGATTTAATGTTTGGCATGTCTGTCACCTCCTAAAAGTGTGATCTTCGCTATCAAAAATAATTTGATTACAACAAGAAATATTTTATCAAAACAAGCAACTTTCTGCAATCATTTATTTATAATAAGGCGCGTAAACACGCGATAAATGTTACAATAATATTTATAATAGAACAAATTCAACTTTTAAATTTGTTTGGAAGTTGAATTTAAACACTTTAATTTAAATATTACACTTGGTTATCACAAGTTTGCAATTAGTAAACAAAAACGTTATTATATCAAAGAATGTCATACATATTTACGGGCTAGAATTATGAAAGTGAGAATGATAATACATGGATAAAGAAAATCGTTTAAGTAAGCGTGAAAATATAAGAAATTTTTCTATTATCGCACATATTGACCATGGTAAATCCACGTTAGCTGATAGAATTTTAGAAAACACTAAATCCGTCGAATCACGTGAAATGCAATCACAGTTATTAGATTCCATGGATTTAGAAAGAGAACGAGGTATAACAATTAAGTTAAATGCTGTGCGTTTAAAATATGATGCAAAAGACGGGGAAACATATACATTTCATTTAATTGATACACCTGGACACGTAGATTTTACCTATGAAGTTTCTAGATCGTTAGCAGCCTGTGAAGGTGCAATTTTAATTGTAGATGCTGCTCAAGGTATAGAAGCTCAAACATTAGCTAATGTTTATTTAGCATTAGATAATGATTTGGAATTATTACCAGTTGTAAATAAAATCGATTTACCAGCAGCAGAACCTGAACGTGTGAAACAAGAGGTAGAGGATGTTATAGGTCTCGATCAAGACGATGTTGTCTTAGCAAGTGCAAAATCGAATATTGGTATTGAAGATATATTAGAAAAAATAGTAGAAGTAGTTCCTCCACCAGAAGGCGATCCGGAAGCACCGTTGAGAGCGCTAATTTTTGATTCTGAATATGATCCGTACAGAGGTGTTATATCTTCCATCAGAATTGTTGAAGGTACATTGAAAAACGGAGATCAAATAAAAATGATGGCTACAGGAAAATCTTTTGAAGTAACTGAAGTAGGTTTCAACACACCGAAACAATTACCTGTAGATGCTTTAACAGTTGGTGATGTCGGGTATGTTATCGCCAATATTAAAAATGTGGATGATTCTCGAGTTGGGGACACGATTACACATGTGCAACGTCCGGCCGCAGAACCCTTAAAAGGTTATAAAAAGATGAACCCAATGGTTTTTTGTGGTTTATTCCCAATAGATAATAAAGATTATAATGACTTGCGTGAAGCGTTAGAAAAATTACAATTAAATGATGCTTCATTGGAATTTGAGCCTGAATCATCTCAAGCGCTAGGATTTGGTTACAGAACAGGCTTCTTAGGTATGTTACATATGGAGATTATCCAAGAACGTATTGAACGTGAGTTTGGGATAGAACTTATTGCTACAGCGCCGTCAGTGATTTATGAATGTATCATGAAAAATGGCGATGAAATTTCTGTTGATAATCCTGCGCATATGCCTGAAAGAGATCAAATTGATACAATATATGAACCGTTTGTAAGAGCGACTATGATGGTACCAAATGATTACGTAGGTGCTGTTATGGAACTATGTCAACGTAAACGTGGTCAATTCATTAACATGGAATATTTAGATGATATTCGAGTTAATATTATATATGAAATCCCCTTATCAGAAGTCGTATTTGATTTCTTTGACCAACTTAAATCAAATACAAAAGGATATGCTTCATTTGATTATGAATTTATAGATAATAAAGAAAGTGATTTAGTCAAAATGGACATATTGTTAAATGGCGAGAAGGTTGATGCACTTAGCTTCATAGTTCATAAAGAATTTGCTTACGAAAGAGGTAAGGCGTTAGTCGAAAAATTAAAAACCCTAATACCAAGACAGCAATTTGAAGTACCTGTTCAAGCAGCAGTTGGTCAAAAAATCATAGCGCGTACAAACATTAAGTCGATGGGTAAAAATGTATTGTCGAAATGCTATGGTGGCGACATCAGCCGTAAAAGAAAATTATTAGAAAAACAAAAAGCCGGTAAAGCAAAAATGAAAGCGGTAGGGAACGTAGAAATTCCTCAAGATGCTTTCTTAGCAGTGCTTAAAATGGACGAAGATTAATATAAATTTAACATTGGGGCCTTAAATCCATTCGATTTATGCCCCAGTTTTTTGTTATAATCATTAAATTTTATTTATGAAAGAAGGTAATCGCAAAATGGAAGTGAAAAGCGCATATATTCATATCCCTTTCTGTGTGAGAATTTGTACTTATTGCGATTTCAATAAATACTTTATACAAAACCAGCCAGTCGACCAATACTTAGATTGTTTGATTACGGAAATGAACCAAAGTGAAGTTAGAACATTAGATACAGTTTTTGTTGGCGGGGGAACGCCTACTGCATTGTCACATGAGCAGTTAGAAAAACTATTAGTCGCTATCACTGATATATTTGAGATTAAAGGTGAATTTAGTTTTGAAGCTAATCCAGACGAATTGACGCTAGATAAAGTTCAACTTCTGAAAGATTATGGTGTTAATAGACTTTCTATGGGTGTTCAAACATTTAAACCTGAATTACTAGAAATTTTAGGTAGATCACATCAAACTGAAGATATCTATAATGCGGTAACTAATGCTAGAAAAGTTGGTATTCCTTCAATAAGTTTAGATTTAATGTATCACTTACCAAAACAAACTTTAGAAGACTTTAAAGATAGTTTAGAAAAAGCGCTATCTATGGGCATTGATCATATTTCTAGTTACGGGTTGATTTTAGAGCCTAAAACACAGTTTTATAATATGTATCGCAAGGGACAGTTAAAAATTCCAAATGAAGATATCGGGGAAGAAATGTATGAGTATTTATTAAATAGAATGAACCAATCTGAATTGCATCAATATGAAATTTCAAACTTTGGTAAAGCAGGACACGAATCTGAACATAATAAAGTTTATTGGAAAAACGAAGGATATTACGGATTTGGCGCAGGAGCGAGCGGTTATGTTAATGGAGAACGTTATAATAATGTAAACCCAGTAAACCATTATATTAAAAAAATACAAAATAATGAAAGACCTATCCTAGATTCAACTTACCCTACAGAAAATGAACAAATGGAAGAAGAAATGTTTCTAGGATTAAGAATGAACCAAGGTGTTAGCCGAGAACGTTTTTATCAAAAATTTAATAAAACGGTGGACGATGTATATAGTGAAGCAATACAAGATTTACTTCAACGTGAACTTATTCTCGATAATGGTGGGTATATCTCATTGACAGAAAGAGGAAAGGTAATAGGGAATCTAGTGTTTGAATCATTTTTATTAAATGTTTAATTTTTTTGAAAAACTGAGCCTTTAACGTTGACTTACTTTGACCAATTTGATAAATTATAATTAGCACTTGAAACAGAAGAGTGCTAATGAGGTGAATAACATGATTAGTGATAGGCAATTGAGCATTTTAAATGCAATTGTTGAAGATTATGTTGATTTAGGTCAACCAATTGGTTCAAAAACACTGATTGAACGACATAAATTAAATGTTAGTCCTGCTACTATTAGAAATGAGATGAAACAACTAGAAGAACTTCGTTTAATAGAGAAAACACATACTTCATCAGGACGTTCTCCATCAGAGTCAGGCATCAGATACTATGTGAATCAATTATTGCAGCAAACATCTCATCATCGACACAAAAAAATGCAACGTTTAAGAGAATTGTTGGTGGAAAACCATTATGATATTTCCTCAGCTTTGAGCGAATTTGCAAATGAACTTTCAATCGCTTCTCAATATACAACGTTGGTAATGCGTCCAAATCACAAAAAAGATATTATTAATAACATTCACTTGATTCGAGCAAATGCTTATTTGGTCATTATGGTTGTTGTTTTTACTTCAGGTCATGTGGAAAATTTGCATTTGGTATCTAAGGTGCCCTTATCGAGTGATGAATTGACGAATATAGCTAACTTTGTGACTGCGACCTATAATGAATTAAACAACCAGCGCTTTGAAAATGAACTTAATGCTTTTGTAAAATCAGACTTTGAAAAAGATTTTATAAAAGATATGCTAGATACTATAGAAGTTCATTTTGATAATCAAAGTAATGGCATTTATATGGGTGGAAAGGTTAAACTAATTGATGCGTTAAATGAATCAAACGTGGCATCTATTCAACCTATATTGCAGTATATCGAATCAAATAAGATTACTCAGTTGCTTGATGAAATGTCAAATTCATCAATAAATGTTAAGATTGGACACGAAATTGAATCAAGTTTAAGTGACATTTCTATCGTCACAACGCAATATCACATTGACGATAGACTTAAAGGTCAAATCGCTGTTATCGGACCAACAGCAATGAATTATCAGAATGTAATACGATTACTAAATACGATTTGGTAATTAAGAATTGTATTGGAGGGCAGACAATGGCAGAAAAAAATGAATCAGTATTCGAAGAAAACGAAAAAACTGAAGATATGCAACAAGAATCTAGCGAAGACCAAATTACTTCAGTTGAAGATACTGAGGAAACGACAGATGAACCACAAGAAAATCTGCAGGAGGAGAATTCTGAAGAAACTGAAACAGAAATCGATCCTAAAGATGAAGAAATTCAACAGTTAAAAAACAATGTTCAAGAACAAGAAGAAAAATATTTGAGATTGTATGCTGAATTTGAAAATTACAAGCGTAGAATCCAAAAAGAAAATCAAACGATGAAAGAATATAAAGCACAAGATGTTTTAAATGATATTTTACCTACTATAGATAATATTGAACGTGCTTTACAAATTGAAGGCGAAGATGAGCAATTTAAATCACTACAAAAAGGTGTAGATATGGTTTATGAAAGCTTATTGAGCGCCCTAAAAAACAACGGTTTAGAAAAAATTGAAGCTGAAGGTCAACAATTTGATCCGAATGTACACCAAGCTGTAGTTCAAGATGACAACCCAGATTTTGAATCAGGAGAAATCACGCAGGAATTACAAACTGGTTACAAGTTGAAGGATCGAGTATTAAGACCTTCAATGGTTAAAGTAAATCAATAATTTTTATTGATGAAAACACCAAATTTTTAAACAAACAGGAGGAAATTATTTATGAGTAAAGTAATAGGTATTGACTTAGGTACAACAAATTCATGTGTAGCAATCTTAGAAGGTGACGAACCTAAAGTAGTTCAAAACCCTGAAGGCGCAAGAACAACACCATCTGTTGTTGCATTTAAAAATGATGAAACACAAGTAGGTGAAGTTGCTAAACGTCAAGCAATCACAAACCCTAATACAATCCAATCTATTAAACGTCATATGGGTACAGATTATAAAGTTGACGTGGAAGGTAAATCATACACACCTCAAGAAATTTCAGCTATGGTTTTACAAAACTTAAAAGGTACAGCTGAAGATTATTTGGGTGAAAAAGTTGAAAAAGCAGTTATTACTGTGCCTGCATACTTTAATGACAGTGAACGTCAAGCAACAAAAGATGCTGGTAAAATTGCTGGTTTAGAAGTTGAACGTATCATTAACGAACCAACAGCAGCAGCTTTAGCTTATGGTTTAGACAAAACTGAACAAGATCAAAAAGTTTTAGTCTTTGACCTTGGTGGGGGTACTTTTGACGTATCTATCCTTGAATTAGGCGATGGTGTGTTTGAAGTACTTTCTACAGCAGGCGATAATAAATTAGGTGGGGATGACTTTGACCAAGTTATTATCGACTATTTAGTTGCAGAATTCAAAAAAGAAAATGGTGTGGATTTATCTCAAGATAAAATGGCATTACAACGTCTAAAAGACGCTGCAGAAAAAGCTAAAAAAGACTTGTCAGGTGTATCTCAAACACAAATTTCCCTACCATTTATTTCTGCTGGCGAAAGTGGCCCGTTACACTTAGAATTAAGCTTAACACGTTCTAAATTTGAAGAATTATCTGATTCATTAATTAGAAGAACAATGGATCCAACTCGTCAAGCTATGAAAGATGCTGGTTTATCAAGTTCTGATATTGACGAAGTTATTTTAGTTGGTGGTTCAACAAGAATTCCAGCAGTTCAAGAAGCTGTAAAAAAAGAAGTAGGCAAAGATCCTCATAAAGGTGTTAACCCAGACGAAGTAGTAGCAATGGGTGCTGCAATTCAAGGTGGCGTTATCACAGGCGATGTTAAAGACGTAGTGCTATTAGATGTGACACCATTATCATTAGGTATTGAAATTATGGGTGGACGTATGAATACGCTTATCGAAAGAAATACAACAATCCCAACATCTAAATCACAAGTTTATTCAACAGCAGCAGACAATCAACCAGCAGTTGATATCCATGTGTTACAAGGTGAACGTCCAATGGCTTCTGACAACAAAACTCTTGGCAGATTCCAATTAACTGATATTCCACCAGCTCCACGTGGCGTACCTCAAATTGAAGTAACTTTCGATATTGATAAAAACGGTATTGTAAATGTTACTGCAAAAGATTTAGGTACAAATAAAGAACAAAACATTACAATTCAATCAAGCTCTTCACTTTCAGATGAAGAAATTGATCGTATGGTTAAAGATGCTGAAGAAAATGAAGAAGCAGACAAAAAACGTCGTGAAGAAAGTGATTTAAGAAACGAAGCAGACAGCTTAGTATTCCAAGTTGAAAAAACAATCACTGACTTAGGTGAAAATATCAGCGAAGAAGATAAAAATAATGCAGAAGAGAAAAAAGAAGCTCTAAAATCTGCTCTTGAAGGCGAAGATATGGACGACATTAAAGCTAAAAAAGAAGAGTTAGAAAAAGTAGTTCAAGATTTATCTGCTAAAGTTTACGAACAAGCTGCTCAAGCGCAACAACAAGCACAAGGAGAACAAGCAAGTGATTCAAATGATAGCAATGTTGAAGACGCTGATTTCACAGAAGTAAACGATGATGATAACCAAGACGACAAAAAATAAGTTTAGTCATTATCTAATTAATTGTTATTGATAGTAAAATATGACACAATTGCTTAGCCAAATTAAGTCAAAGTCAATTGAACATTGGCTTTGACTTTTTCCTTTTTAATAAGTGATTTAATAAAATGTAAAAGGAGAGATAAAAGTGGCCAAAAGAGATTATTATGAAGTCTTAGGTGTTAGTAAAGACGCTTCTAAAGATGAAATAAAAAAGGCTTACCGTAAATTATCAAAAAAATATCATCCAGATATTAATAAAGAAGAAGGCGCAGATGCAAAATTCAAAGAAATATCAGAAGCTTATGAAGTTTTAAGTGATGAAAACAAACGTGCCAATTACGACCAATTTGGTCATGACGGACCACAAGGTGGTTTTGGTGGCCAAGGATTTGGCGGTCAAGATTTTGGTGGTTTCGGCGGCGGCTTCGAAGATATATTCAGCTCATTCTTTGGAGGCGGACGTCAACGTGACCCGAATGCTCCTAGAAAAGGTGATGACCTACAGTACACAATGACGGTAACGTTTGAAGAAGCTGTGTTTGGTACAGATAAAGAGATTTCCATACGTAAAGACGTAACTTGTCACACTTGTGATGGCGAAGGTGCTAAACCAGGAACTAAAAAGAAAACATGTCACTATTGTAATGGTTCGGGCCATGTAGCAGTTGAACAAAATACTATTTTAGGTCGAGTGAGAACTGAAAAAGTTTGTCCAGTATGTAGCGGTTCAGGTCAAGAATTTGAAGAACCTTGTCCAACTTGCCATGGTAAAGGAACTGAAAATAAAACAGTTAAAATTAACGTGACTGTACCTGAAGGTGTAGACAATGAGCAACAAATTAGATTAGCTGGCGAAGGTGCACCAGGAGAAAACGGTGGACCGCAAGGTGATTTATACATTGTATTTAGAGTTAAACCTTCAGAAACTTTTGAAAGAGATGGCGATGATATCTATTTCTTACAAAGTATTAGTATCGCGCAAGCAACGCTTGGTGATGAAGTGAAGGTGCCTACATTAAAAGGACATGTTATGTTAGCAATACCTGCTGGTACGCAGTCTGGAAAACAATTCCGGCTTAAAGAAAAAGGTATCAAAAATGTTCATGGTTATGGCTATGGTGACTTGTTCGTTAATGTGAAAGTAGTTACACCAACTAAAATTAATGAACGCCAAAAAGAATTATTACGAGAATTTGCTGAAATTGATGGTGAATCATTAAGTGAACAACCTTCAAATTTTAAAGATAAAGCAAAAAGATTCTTTAAAGGAGAATAAAATATGAACTGGACCGAAATTTCAATCACTGCAAATCATCAAGCAGTACCAATCATTTCCAATATTTTGGAAGAATTCGGATCAAATGGCGTTGTAATTGAAGATTCTCAAGATCTTCAAAATGGACTGACAGACAAATTTGGTGAGATTTATGAATTAAATCCTGAAGATTATCCAGCTAATGGTGTTAGAGTTAAAGCATATTTTAATGAAATTAAATATACTCAAGATTTTGAACATAAATTAATTCGTAAAATAAAAAGTATTGAAGTATTAGATGCTAAATTGTTTGAATATGAACAACAAACGATTCAAGAACATGATTGGGAAAATGAATGGAAAAATTATTTTCACCCATTTCGAGCTTCTGAAAAATTTACAATTGTCCCAAGTTGGGAAACGTACCAAAAAGAAGACGCAAACGAAATGTGTATTGAATTAGACCCTGGAATGGCTTTTGGTACAGGTGATCATCCTACTACAAGTATGTGTCTAAAAGCGATTGAGAAATTTGTTAAACCAGAGGATTCAGTGATTGATGTTGGAACAGGTTCAGGTATATTAAGCATTGCATCTCATTTATTAGGCGTAAAACGTATCAAAGCTTTAGATGTTGATGAAATGGCAATTAAAGTAGCAAAAGAAAATTTTGAAAAAAATCATTGCGAAGCAGCGATTGAGGCTGTGCCGGGAAATTTACTCACAGAAGAAACAGAAAAATTTGATGTCGTTATTGCTAATATTCTAGCTCATATTATTGAAGAAATGATAGAAGATGCTTATAATACGTTAAATAAAGAGGGTTATTTTATAACTTCAGGTATTATTGTTGAGAAACATGAAGCAATTTTAAATCAAATGAAGCGCATAGGTTTTAAAATCAATTCTATTAATCATGACAACGGTTGGGTATGTATCGTTGGACAGAAAGTGAGCGAATAAGCAATGCAGAGATATTTTATTGACCAAAACGCTGATATACATCAGCGTTTTTTTATTACAGATTCAAATGATATTCACCACATCACTAATGTAATGCGATATCAAAAAAACGATAAGATTATAATTACTTTTGCAGATCAAAAAGTTTATAAATGTCAAATTGAAGTGATAGAGCCAAATCGTATTGGAATAAATTTAATTGAAGCAGTTGATATAAATACAGAACTGCCACAACATATAACACTCTGTAGTGGGTTAATTAAGGCTGATAAATATGAATGGATGATCCAAAAATCTACAGAATTAGGAGCAAGTCAATTTATTGCTGTAGGTATGCAAAGGTCAGTTGTAAAACTAAACGATAGTAAAATAACAAAGAAATTAGAACGTTGGCAAAAAATTATAAAAGAGGCTGCTGAACAAAGTTATCGATTAATCATCCCAGAAATAGAGTACAAGTCGAATTTAAAAGAAATCTATGGTATTATTGATGAATATGATTATGTATTGATTGCCTATGAAGAATCTGCTAAGTGTGGGGAATTAAGTAATTTTAAAGCAGTTGTTCAGAGATTTAAACCTGGTGATCGCGTATTAATCATTTTCGGACCAGAAGGCGGTTTTGCTGAAGAAGAAATTAAGTTATTTGAAAATTCAGCATATCAGATTGGTCTTGGTCCTAGAATATTAAGAGCTGAAACAGCACCTTTATATACTTTAAGTGCGGTAAGCTTTCAAAAAGATTTATTGGGGTGATATTTATGTCAACAGTTGCATTTCATACATTAGGTTGTAAAGTGAATCACTATGAGACTGAAGCAATTTGGCAATTATTTAAAGAAGCAGATTACGAACGTGTTGATTTTGAAACAAACGCTGATGTGTTTGTTATTAATACGTGTACTGTAACAAATACGGGTGATAAAAAAAGTAGACAAGTGATTAGACGGGCTATTAGACAAAACCCGGAAGCAGTAGTTTGCGTCACTGGTTGTTACGCACAAACATCTTCTGCAGAAATAATGGAAATTCCTGGTGTAGATGTGGTAGTTGGAACACAAGACCGAACAAAACTGATTGGGTATATTGAAGCATTTAAAAAAGAAAGACAACCGATTAACGGTGTAGGAAACATCATGAAAAATCGTACATATGAAGAGCTAGAAGTACCTTATTTTACGGATAGAACACGTGCATCATTAAAAATACAGGAAGGCTGCAATAACTTCTGTACATTTTGTATTATTCCATGGGCTCGTGGGTTAATGCGTTCAAGAGATCCGGAAAAAGTAATTGAACAAGCAATAAAGCTTGTTGATTCGGGTTACAAAGAAATTGTTTTAACTGGTATTCATACTGGTGGATACGGTCAAGATTTGAAAGATTATAATTTAGCCCAATTATTACGAGACTTAGAAACAGTAAACGGCTTAGAAAGAATTAGAATTTCATCAATTGAAGCTAGTCAGCTAACAGATGAAGTTATCAGTGTAATTGAACGATCAGAAAAGGTTGTTCGTCATCTTCATATACCATTACAATCTGGTTCAGATTCTGTTTTAAAAAGAATGAGAAGAAAGTATACGATGGCGCATTTTTCAGAACGTTTAACGCGTTTACATGAAGCGTTACCTGGATTAGCCGTTACAAGTGATGTTATTGTTGGTTTCCCAGGTGAAACTGAAGAAGAATTCCAAGAAACTTATGATTTTATCGTAGATCATCAATTTTCAGAATTACACGTCTTCCCTTATTCTTCAAGAATCGGCACGCCAGCTGCAAGAATGGATAATCAAGTAGATGAAAATATTAAAAACGAGCGTGTTCATCGTCTAATTAATTTAAGTGATCAGCTTGCTAAGGCTTATGCTTCTAAATTTAACCATGAAGTGCTCGAAGTGATACCAGAAGAAGCTGGTAGCACACCTGGGACGTTGGTAGGCTTTGCAGATAATTATATGAAAGTCGAATTTGAAGGCGACGAATCATTGATTGGCGAACTAGTAAAAGTTAAGATTATTCAACCTGATTATCCAATTAATAAAGGTGAGGTACTTAGAGTAGTGAGCCATGCAACTAATACTACTGAACATGTGGTAACAACATCATAATGGATGAGTGACAGAGAGATATTAAATATTTCTGAATTATTCCTGGATGAGAATGAACTTAAGCCAAGTGTGTGGCTTGTGTTTTGTCTAGTGTGTAAACGCTATTACTCTTTATGAGTAGGACTTTATAAGTTTGATATTAGCGCATATTTCCATGTCAATTAATCATTGCCTATGTCATATTTCTGATGGGACACGATTCTGTTTCACTCTCATTTCTACCCTTGTGGCGTATTCATGTGTCTTACATCTAACATGTAAGTTTAATAGTATTTTGAAGTATAACTACTGCAAAAGCATGGATTTGCAGTAGTAGTGTAAAATGAATCAAGAAATTGGAATTTTAGTAATTGACCACATTAATCAGATATATTATACTAATAAATACATGGTAATTACCGTGTAATGATTATAAAGTTTCGTTGATATTTGGAGGGAGGGAAATACACATGTCTAAAACAGTAGTCAAAAAGAACGAATCACTTGAAGATGCGTTACGTCGTTTCAAACGTACGGTTTCTAAAAGCGGTACAATTCAAGAAGTACGTAAACGTGAATTTTACGAAAAACCTAGCGTTAAACGTAAAAAGAAATCAGAAGCTGCACGTAAACGTAAATTCAAATAATTAATTGTTTCGTTGACTCCCTCAACACCAACATTAATTATAAACCATAATAGCCTTAGTTGTAGTTTTCAGCTAAGGCTATTATTTTTTTATATTGAAGCTATTTAAAAGCAATTTATTCTAAATTACAATAGAAATTAAACTCCAAACAATTTATTTATAATAATTTGAATTTTATTGTGTAAACGCTATAATCATATATTCATTTCATGTATAATTAAATGGAGAGCGAGGTGATAAATTGATTCCTTCGATGAGTAGCATACATACAAACGTTTCATCCAAACTTGTTGAAAATGGAACTTGGGTAGACAGTATTTCTGATTTTATTGTTAGCCCAATAGGTGCTTTGATATTAACTTGTATTATCTTTTTAGGATTCTTGTACCAATTATACTCAAATAGGATAAATATTGTTGGTATTATATCCACATTAGCGTTATTCATTTTCTTTTTAGGATTCTTTATAAAAGGGGATGTCAATTTCTATTCCGTTGTACTATTTGGTATTGGTGTTATATTTGTAATCATAGAATTATTTGTAGTTGGTGCAATTATTGGAATTATAGGAATGGCACTAATTGTTTTTAGTATTATTACTTTAGGCGACAATTTAGTTTATATGATTGCTAGCGTTGTCGTAGCTTTAATATTATCAATCATAGAATGGGTGATACTTGTGAAGTTTTTCAAACGCAAAATTCCGTTTTTAGATAAAGTTGTATTGAAGGATTCTACAAATGCAGAAGCAGGTTATACATCACACGAAGATCGCTCTCATTTAGTTGGAGAAATTGCAACAACATCAACGGATTTAAGACCAGCAGGAATAATTACTTACAACAATGAGCGTATTGATGCAGTTTCAGATGGTTCTTTTATATTGCGAAATAAAAAAGTGACTATTCTTGAAGTAGAAGGTACACGCGTGGTTGTTAGAGAAATCGAATCATAAAGGAGAATTAGTATGATCGGAGTATTAATTATAGCAGTTATCGTCGTAATTGCATTATTATTATTATTTTCATTTGTACCAGTAGGATTGTGGATTTCAGCAATCGCTGCAGGTGTTAAAGTGGGAATTGGTACATTGGTGGGTATGAGACTACGTAGAGTTTCTCCTCGTAAAGTTATCGCCCCGTTAATCAAAGCGCATAAAGCAGGGTTGAACTTAACAACAAATCAACTTGAATCACACTATTTAGCTGGTGGTAATGTTGATCGTGTAGTTGATGCGAATATCGCAGCTCAAAGGGCGGATATCAATTTACCATTCGAACGTGGCGCAGCTATTGACTTAGCGGGCCGTGATGTTTTAGAAGCAGTTCAAATGTCCGTAAATCCAAAAGTGATTGAAACACCATTTATAGCTGGTGTTGCGATGAATGGTATTGAAGTTAAAGCAAAAGCAAGAATTACTGTGCGTGCTAATATTGCTAGATTAGTTGGTGGTGCTGGTGAAGAAACAATCATCGCACGTGTGGGTGAAGGTATTGTATCGACAATCGGTTCAAGCGAACATCATACACAAGTACTTGAAAATCCAGACAACATCTCTAAAACAGTTTTAAGTAAAGGACTAGATTCTGGTACAGCATTTGAAATTTTATCAATTGACATTGCAGACGTAGATATTAGCAAGAACATTGGTGCAGATTTACAAACTGAACAAGCGCTTGCTGATAAAAATATCGCACAAGCTAAAGCAGAAGAACGTAGAGCAATGGCTGTTGCTCAAGAACAAGAAATGAAAGCGAAAGTTCAAGAAATGCGTTCTAAAGTTGTTGAAGCTGAAGCTGAAGTACCATTAGCTATGGCAGAAGCATTACGTTCAGGAAATCTTGGTGTCAAAGATTATTATAACCTTAAAAATGTAGAAGCAGACACTGGTATGAGAAACTCAATTAACCAACGAACTAAACAAGAAGATGATGAATCACCGGAACAATAAATAGGGGTGATTAAATGAATATAGGTATTATTATCTTTGTAGTATCTGTCATTTTTACAATAATTGGTGCTATTAATGATGATAGTCATAAAAAGCGCAAAAACCAAAAGCCACCAATCAATAAGCAACCTAATCAATCTGAAGCTCAACCTAAGAAACGCGGTTTTCTTGAAGAAATCGGTAAAACTTTTTCAGATCTTGAAAAACAATTAAATGAAGGGCCATTTTCAGAAGAAAAACGTTCGCCACAACAAGACAAACCTGTTGAAACCCGTGCTGAGAAGATGGAAAATCAAACCACCCAACAAGATAGCCCATCGACACAGAACCATAGAGAAACTGAAGCAGATAAATTAAAAGGTGAGCAAAAACAACAAGATGACAAAATTCAAAAAGAGCTTGAAGATGAGTTAATGGGTAGAATACAAAATGTGCGTAATGAAATCGATCGTGAAACTGAAAATAAGATACAACGAACTGAGAAACAAGCACGTGCTATTATTTCTGATAAATATTTATCAGAAAGAACAAAACGTTACCGCTTAAAACAATTAATGAATGCCCATTCAGTTCAAAGTTCTGGCACGAATGCCCAGTATAGGTTTGCAGAAGATGAAGTGGTTAATGGTATCATTTGGTCTGAAGTATTGGAAAGACCTAAAAAACTATAGTTTTTCGAATAAACATCTTATAAAGTTAGAAATTTTGACTTTATAAGATGTTTTTACTTTTGCTTTGAATTTTGATTTGAAAATGAGTTGGTATCTTTATACTTGGGTCCATATTTTAGGAACCCTTAAAATGTGTAGTTGTTATCTAAATAAGGAATACATTTATATTCATTTAATGTCAAATCTAGTCCATTTCTCTAGGTGGGTTAAAATGAATGTTTATTTGAAAAATAGATTTATTTGTATGATTACAACCAAAATTTAACAATTACGATTAATTTTTAATTCACTTTAAAATAATATATGAATATTTCATGCTATAATAGCAGTGAAGATGCGAAATGGTTTATTTACATGGTTACTTATCAAATATTGTATAACTCATTTCTAGCATAATAATTAATTTTTGTAACTTAAAATCTAATAGGATAAAATAAAAGAAACGAATATATTTGTAAAGGAGTAACTATATGCCTGGAATTATTCAAATAGATGACATCAATGAAGCACAAGCACTCATCGGTAATAACGATGAAAATCTTAAATCAATAGAAGAAGGATTTGATGTCATAGTACATGCTCGAGGACAAGAAATAGCTGTAAGAGGTGAAAAAGTTGAGCATGTAGAACAAGCAGAATCAGTGCTTATCAATTTATTAAAAGTGATACAACAAGGTGTTACTATATCACTTAAAGATGTAGAAGCTGCTGTTAAAATGGCTAAAAACGGCACGGTTCAATACTTATTAGATTTATATGAAGATGAAATTACTAAAGACGCATTCGGCAAAATAATCCGTGCTAAAACAATGGGACAAAGATTATACGTCAATGCCATGTATCATAACGATTTAGTGTTTGGTGTTGGGCCTGCCGGTACAGGTAAAACTTTTTTAGCGGTGGTTTATGCAGCTAAACAATTACGAAAAGGCAATGTTAAACGTATCGTTTTAACGAGACCAGCAGTTGAAGCGGGTGAATCATTAGGCTTCTTACCCGGAGATTTAAAAGAAAAGGTTGATCCTTATTTACGCCCACTTTATGATGGTTTAAATACCGTCTTAGGTCGAGAGCAAACTGCTAGATTTATCGAACGCGGTATTATCGAAATAGCGCCACTAGCTTATATGAGAGGAAGAACACTGGATGATGCGTTTGTCATTTTAGATGAAGCACAAAATACAACGCATGCCCAAATGAAAATGTTCTTAACGAGATTAGGTTTCGGTTCGAAAATGGTAGTTACAGGTGATAAAACACAAATTGATTTACCCAAAGGCGTTAAAAGTGGTCTTAAAGAAGCGATTGCTAAACTTCAAAACGTTAAAGGTTTAAGTATTCATCATTTAGATCAAAGCGATGTTGTCCGTCATCCACTTGTAAGTAAAATAATCGATCGTTATGAGGGAGAAGAGTAAATGTTTACAATAGATTTTAATGACCATACAGGATTAGTTGATAATAGTTGGTTCGAGCAAATTGATAAACTACTCACATTTGCAAAAGAACAAGAAGGCATAGATAGTGAAGCAGAGTTATCTGTAACTTTTGTAGATAAAGAAGAAATTCAACAAATGAATAAAATGTATCGTGATAAAGATAAAGTAACAGATGTGATTTCATTTGCATTAGAAGAAGAAGAACCTGAAATCATCGGCTTAGATATTCCACGTGTGTTGGGTGACATTATCATATGTACAGATGTCGCACGAGAACAAGCAGAGACATTCGGGCATTCTTTTGATAGAGAACTTGGTTTCCTTGCACTTCACGGATTTCTTCATTTATTAGGTTACGATCATATGACTGAAACTGATGAGAAGCAAATGTTCGGTCGTCAAGATGAAATCTTAAATGCATATGGTTTACCAAGAGAATAGAGGCAGTTATGAAACGATTCAATTATGCTTTTCAAGGATTATTTGTACTCTTTAGTAAAGATAGTAAATTTTTAATCCATTCTATATTTGCGATTATTGCAATTATATTAGGACTTATATTAGGTATAACCGCTATTGAATGGCTTTTGATTATTATTGCTATTGGTTTAGTGTTAGCATTTGAAGCAATGAATACTGCAGTCGAATTTGTAGTAGATTTAATTACAAAGGATTATCATGAATTAGCCAAAAAAGCTAAAGATACAGCAGCTTCTAGTGTAGTACTTGCTTCGATTGTAGCGTTAGCAATTGGGGTTATTGTTTTTTTACCATATTTAATAAAATAAGTAGTGCATTTTTTGCAATTTGTATATACTAAGATAGCATTAAATTTAAATGGTTTTAATAACTATTAAAAAAATTAATCTTTGAATAGGAGAGATGAACTATGGCTTACCAACCTCATTATTATACTGAAGTAAGAAAAGCACAAGAGAATGCATATGCCCCATATAGTCAATTTAAAGTTGGCGCATATTTGATTACAAAAGACGGTAAAACATACCGCGGTGGGAATGTAGAGAACGCTGCCTATCCTTTAGGTATTTGTGCGGAAAGATCAAGTCTTGTTGCGGCAATTGCAGATGGATATCGTCCTGGTGATTTTGAATCTATCACGGTAACAGTGGATACTGATGAACCTTCTTCCCCTTGTGGTGCCTGCAGGCAAGTATTAAAGGAACTTTGTGATGACGATATGCCAGTTTATATGACGAATCATAAAGAGGATATGATTCAATCAACAGTAAGTGATTTACTACCATTAGGATTTTCTGGAAAGGATTTAAATTAATGACAGAACATAAATCAGGATTTGTAACAATAATAGGTAGACCCAATGTAGGAAAGTCTACATTCGTCAATCGTGTTATCGGACATAAAATTGCAATCATGTCTGATAAAGCACAAACGACAAGAAATAAAATACAAGGTGTTATGACTCAAGAAGATGCGCAAATTATTTTCTTAGACACACCTGGCATACACAAACCGAAACATAAATTAGGCGATTATATGATGCGTGTTGCTACCAATACACTATCAGAAATTGATGCCATTATGTTTATGGTCAACGTCAATGAAGATATTGGCCGTGGCGATGAATATATTATGGAAATGTTGAAGACAGTTAAAACCCCTGTGTTTTTAGTATTAAATAAAATTGATTTAGTACACCCAGATGAACTCATGCCTAAAATTGAGAAGTATAAAAAACATATGGATTTCACTGAAGTCGTGCCTATTTCAGCATTAGAAGGTCTCAATGTAGAACATTTTATTGACGTAATTAAATCTTATTTACCTGCTGGGCCTAAATACTATCCAGATGATCAGATATCTGATCATCCTGAACAATTTGTAGTAAGTGAGTTAATACGTGAGAAAATATTACATCTTACAAGTGAAGAAATTCCGCATGCTATCGGAGTAAATGTTGACCGCATGATTAAAGAAGATGAAGATCGAGTAAGAATTGAAGCTACTATTTTTGTTGAACGTGACTCACAAAAAGGTATTGTCATAGGTAAAGGTGGCAAAAAACTTAAAGAAGTAGGTAAACGCGCACGTCAAGATATTGAAAGATTGCTAGGTTCAAAAGTTTATTTAGAACTGTGGGTAAAAGTTCAAAGAGATTGGCGTAATAAAGTTAATTTTATTCGTCAAATGGGTTATTTAGAAGATCAAGATTAATTCGGGAGTCGGTGAGCTAATGTGTTAATCAAACAAAAAGGTATCATTATAAAAACAGTTGATTATGGCGAATCCGATAAAATTATCACAATTTTAAATGAATACGGTGCAAAAGTCCCACTAATGGTACGTCGCGCAAAAAAAAGCAAGAGTGGTTTACAAGCTAATACACAATTATTTGTATTTGGCTTGTTTATTTATTCTAAATGGAAAGGTATGGGGACTTTAAGTTCTGTGGATGTTATTGAACAAAATTATCATCTACGCTTAGATATTTATGAAAGTAGCTATGCTAGTCTATGTGCTGAAACCATAGATCGTTCAATTGAAAATGATGAAATATCTCAATTTAGCTATAAACTACTACATTTTGTACTAGATAAAATTAAAGATGGTGTGTCTGCGCAATTGATGTCAGTTGTCGTACTTATCAAGTGTATGACAACATTTGGATTTAATGCAGTTTTTAATCAATGTGTCATTACTGGAGATCGTGATCAATCTAAGTTGATTGGCTATAGCTTTAAATTTGATGGCGCGATATCAAATCATGCAAAATATCAAGACACGAACGCTTTAATACTTTCTAATAAAACACTTTACTTATTAGATATTTTACAAAAATTACCTATAAGTAAAATGAATGCATTGACAATTCATCACGATATTGTAGATGAGATGTCACAATTGATGATTATGTTATATAGTGAGTATGCTGGTATGTATTTTAAAAGTCAAAAGCTTATTAACCAATTGCGAAGATTAGATAACCCAAATTAAATACAAAAACAGGATAGAAAAAGCATTTTTTAAATGATTCCTATCCTGTACTGACAACGCAAATACTATTAATGACTACGTAAGTTTGATTCATCCAGTCCTATGCCATATTTAAAGCCGAGACATTATGTATGTCTCGGCTTTTTTGCTAATTAAACTAAAATGAGTGAATTAGCGTTTATATTGTAAAGCATTAAAATTTAACTTTTTCAGCTAAGAAACTTTCTAATTCAGCAATTGGCATACGTACTTGTTCCATTGTATCTCTATCACGTACAGTTACTTGTTGGTCTTCTAATGAATCAAAGTCAAAAGTAATACAATACGGTGTACCAATCTCGTCTTGACGACGATAACGTTTACCAATTGATTGTGACTCATCAAAATCAATTGAGAAGTTTGCACTTAATTGTTCAAATATTTTAATTGCATCACCTGATAGCTTTTTGCTTAAAGGTAATACTGCCGCTTTATAAGGTGCTAACGCAGGGTGGAAATGTAATACAGTTCTTGAATCTTTACTGCCTTCAACACCTTCTTCTGCATAAGCATCACAAAGGAATGCTAGAGTTACACGATCAGCGCCAAGCGAAGGTTCGATACAGTATGGTAAATATTTTTCACCAGTCTCTTGATCATGATACTGGAAGTCTTCACCAGAATGCTCACTATGTTGTTTCAAATCATAATCTGTACGGCTTGCAATACCCCAGAGTTCTCCCCAACCAAATGGGAAACGGTATTCAATATCAGTTGTGGCATTTGAATAGTGAGATAATTCGTCTGCATCATGATCACGTAAACGTGTTGCTTCTTCACTTAAGTTTAAATCTTTTAACCATTGACTAGCAAAAGTTTTCCAGTAATTTTGCCATTCGATTTCTTCACCTGGTTTACAGAAAAATTCTAATTCCATCTGCTCAAATTCGCGTGTTCTAAAGATAAAGTTACCTGGCGTAATTTCGTTACGGAAGGATTTACCAACTTGACCAATACCAAATGGTAATTTTTTACGCATCGTACGTTGTACATTTTTGTAATTTACGAAAATACCTTGTGCAGTTTCAGGACGTAAGAAAATTTCATTCGTTGAATCTTCTGTAACGCCTTGGAAAGTTTTAAACATTAAATTAAATTGACGAATATCTGTCCAATTAGCAGTTCCACTTACAGGACACACGATGCCTTCTTCATCGATAATACGTTTCATTTCATCAAAACTTAAACCATCAGCTACAAAATTTTCATCGCCTTTTTCATTAGCCATGTAATCTTCAATGATTTTATCGGCACGGTAACGAATTTTACTGTCTTTGTTATCAATCATTGGATCGTTAAAGTTACCTAAATGGCCAGAAGCTTCCCAAGTTTTAGGATTCATAAGAATTGCGGCGTCAATCCCAACGTTGTACGGTGATTGCGTAATAAATTTTTGCCACCATGCTTTTTTAATATTATTTTTTAATTCAACACCTAATGGGCCGTAATCCCATGTATTTGATAAACCACCATAAATATCACTACCTGGGAATACAAACCCCCTGTGTTTTGCTAACTGTACTATTGTTTCCATATCTTTTGCCATAAAAAATACACTCCTTTTAACATAAAAACGCCCCAAGACAAAGAAAAAGCTTAAAAACTTAATCAATGTCTTGGGACGAGTTAATCATTTTTAATCACATATGTAATATGTGTTTTTTTAATAAATCATTATTAACCCGCGGTTCCACCCAAATTAGTGTGTGCACTCGCTTTTGAAAGTCATTTAAAATTGTAGCCAATAATTTTGTTAAGCTCTCACCAACCTTAACTCGCTTTAAATACAATTTTAATGTATTGGTTGATTATTAGCAAGTAAATATATGTATTTGTAGCAATTTATGATTCAATGTATAATTATAGGTAATGAGTGAAGGGGTGAAGTCTTATAGAACTGAGTAAAAGACAACAACAAATCGTTGAAATTGTCAAAAATAATGGACCTATTACTGGTGAACATATAGCGGAACAACTAAGTCTTACTAGAGCAACATTGAGACCAGATTTAGCTATACTTACAATGTCTGGCATTTTAGAAGCGCGCCCACGTGTAGGCTACTACTATTCTGGAAAACCCAAGAATAAATTAATCGCTGATCAATTAAAACAATATATTGTTAAAGATTACGCGTCACACCCTGTAGTAGTAAAAAACGAGATGTCAGTTTACGATGCGATTTGCACAATCTTCTTAGAAGATGTTAGTACATTATTTGTCATAAATGATAACGGAGATTTTATGGGGGTATGTTCGCGTAAAGATTTATTACGTGCTTCGATGATAGGTAAAGATATACATACCATGCCTGTAGATATTATCATGACACGCATGCCTAATTTAAGTTTTGTCCTTGAAGACGAGCGAGTGATATTCGCAGCAAACTTGATGATTGAAAAAGAAATTGATTCCTTACCAATTGTTATTAAAAAAGAAAACGGCAAGTATGAAGTGAAAGGACGTATCTCTAAAACAACGATTACAAAAATTTTTGTATCTTTACTAAATGAATAGGTGGTATGAATTAAATGGAAAATATTAAAATTATTGTTGCTTCTGATTCAGTAGGTGAAACTGCTGAACTAGTAGCAAGAGCCTGTATTTCACAATTTAATCCAAATCAATGTGAAAGTGAAATTAACAGATATCCATATATAGAAGCTTTAGAAAATGTCGATGAAGTCATTTCAGTCGCTAAAGATACTGAAGCGATAGTGGTTTATACACTAGTTAAACCAGAAATAAGGAAATATATGGAATCAAAAATTAAAGAATTTCAAATTAAATCGGTTGATATTATGGGACCTTTAATGAATATATTATTAGATAAAATAGATGAACAACCCTATTTTGAACCAGGACTTGTTCATCAATTAGATGAGGCTTATTTTAAAAAAATTGATGCAATTGAATTTGCAGTAAAATATGATGACGGAAAAGATCCCAAAGGTTTGGCTAAAGCCGATATTGTACTATTAGGTATATCTCGAACTTCAAAAACGCCATTATCACAATATCTAGCTCACAAAAGTTATAAAGTGATGAATATTCCAATTGTCCCTGAAGTGACGCCTCCAGATGATTTATTTAATATTGATGCTTCAAAGTGTATCGCTTTAAAAATTAGTGAAGACAAGTTAAACCGCATTCGTAAAGAACGGTTAAAGCAACTCGGGCTAGGCGATAGTGCGAGATACGCAACAGAACAAAGAATCGAAGAAGAATTAAATTATTTTCATGAATTAGTTGAAAAAATTGGTTGTCCAGTCATAGATGTTTCTGATAAAGCTATCGAAGAAACTGCTAACGATATTATAAGCATCATTGAGCAAAATAGTTTCTTAAATTAGCCAAAACTAATATAATGTTATAACTACTGTCTAATAGGTGATAATTTTGCGAATTGAACAAGCAACGATTAATGAAATAAAAGATAAAACGGATATACTTGACTTGGTAAGTGAATATGTCAAATTAGAAAAAAGAGGACGCAATTATATTGGTTTGTGTCCTTTTCATGATGAAAAAACACCTTCATTTACTGTTTCTGAAGATAAACAAATATGCCATTGTTTTGGCTGTAAAAAAGGTGGGAATGTTTTCCAATTTACGCAAGAAATCAAAGATGTTTCTTTTACTGAAGCGGTAAAGTTACTAGGTGAACGCGTCAATATTGAAATTGAAACGCCACAGCAATCTGCTGGTCAAAATGCAAATCACCAAATTGCTTCAGAAGATTTACAAATGATTGAAATGCATGAATTAATGCAAGAATATTATCACTATGCATTAAAAAAAACAGTTGAGGGTGAAGCGGCTTTAACCTATTTAAAAGAGCGTGGTTTCACTGATGAGCTCATAGATGGACGAAAAATAGGGTATGCCCCAAACAATGCTCACTTTTGTCATGATTTTTTACAGAAAAAAGGATACGATATTCAGTTAGCTTATGAAGCTGGTTTACTTTCAAGAAATGAAGAAAACTTTAGTTATTATGATCGGTTTAGAGATAGAATTATGTTTCCATTAACAAATGCACAAGGACGAACTGTTGGTTATTCTGGTCGGACTTATACAGATCAAGAACCTAAATACCTTAATAGCCCAGAAACACCTATATTTCAAAAAAGAAGATTACTATACAACGTTGATCATGCTAGAAAAGCCATTCGAAAAAATGATGAAATTATTTTACTAGAAGGGTTTATGGACGTTATAAAAGCGGATTACGCAGGTTTAAAACAAGTAGTGGCTAGTATGGGAACACAGATTTCTCAAGAGCATATAGCGTTTATGAAAAAACTAACCTCTAATGTGACGCTGATGTTTGATGGTGATTTTGCTGGTAGTGAAGCTACTTTGAAATCCGGTCAAATTTTGTTACAGCAAGGGTTTAATGTGTTTGTTGTACAATTACCAAAAAACATGGATCCAGATGAATACATTGGTAAACACGGTGCCGATGCTTTTAACTATTACGTCGAACATGAAAAAAAAGCATTTATACTATATAAAGTGCATATGCACCAAGAGGAAATAGAAAATAATGATTTAGCTTACGAGAAATATTTAAAAGAAATTACGCATGACATTTCTTTGATGCAGTCATCTATTTTACGCAAAAAGATATTGCAAGACGTATCAGAATTGTTTAAAGTAAGCATGGATAGTTTAAATATTGAAATAGGACAACGACAAGATTATTATCAACCACAGTCTTACCAAACGCCTAGTGTCCCGCAATTCACTAATTTAAATAAACAAGAAAAAGCAGAGCGCGCTTTATTAAAACATTTTATGAATGATAAAGACACTTTTTTAAATTATCATAAATTACTTTACTCAGAAGACTTTACAAATCATTATTTTAAGCGTATATTTAATGTTTTACATGAGTTTTATTCTGGGAACGATACGTTCAATATTAGTGACGTTTTACAATATATCGATAATAATGAAATTAAAGAAGCATTTATATCATTGGATAATTATATGATAAATGAAGAACCTTACGAACATGAAATCGATGATTATTTAAACATGCTAATAACAAATAGAAACGAAGAAACGATTGAATCGCTTAATCATAAGCTACGGGAGGCTTCTAGATTAGGTGATTTAGAGTTGCAAAAATATTACCTAGAAAAAATTGTAGACTATAATAAAAATAGAATGAATTAACTTAACAATGAATATATCTGTATATTATTGGGTTTAACAACTTGCATAAATCGTATAGATAGTGGGTAGATAATAATAAGTTCATCTATCAAAATATCACGATGCTAAGTTGATATTATATTCGGGAGGCCTTTTCATGTCTGGAAATAAAGTTACACTTAAAAAGCAAACCATTGACCCATCTCTAACTTTAGAAGATGTAAAAAAACGATTAATTGAAAAAGGTAAAAAAGAAGGGCATCTAAGCCACGAAGAAATTGCAGAGAAATTACAAAATTTCGAGATGGATTCTGATCAAATGGATGAACTATTTGACCAATTAACTGATAATGATATCAGTTTAGTAAATGAGAAAGATAGTTCAGATAAAGATTCGAAGTTGAACCCTAATGATTTAAGTGCACCTCCAGGTGTTAAAATTAATGACCCTGTACGTATGTATCTTAAAGAAATTGGGCGCGTTGATTTATTAAACGCACAAGAAGAAATTGAATTGGCTAAAAGAATTGAACAAGGTGATGAAGTTGCTAAGTCTAGATTGGCAGAAGCAAACTTACGTCTAGTTGTAAGTATAGCTAAAAGATATGTTGGACGTGGCATGCTTTTCTTAGATTTAATCCAAGAAGGTAATATGGGATTAATTAAAGCGGTAGAAAAATTCGATTTCAATAAAGGATTTAAATTTTCAACTTACGCAACTTGGTGGATACGTCAAGCAATCACACGTGCTATAGCTGACCAAGCTCGTACGATTCGTATTCCAGTGCATATGGTAGAAACGATCAATAAATTAATTCGTGTCCAAAGACAATTATTACAAGATTTAGGACGTGATCCAGCACCAGAAGAAATTGGTGAAGAAATGGATTTACCACCTGAAAAAGTAAGAGAAATATTAAAAATAGCTCAAGAGCCTGTTTCATTAGAAACCCCAATTGGCGAAGAAGACGATAGTCATTTAGGTGATTTTATAGAAGATCAAGAAGCTCAAAGCCCTTCAGATCATGCTGCTTACGAATTATTAAAAGAACAATTGGAAGACGTTTTAGATACATTAACTGATAGAGAAGAAAATGTATTACGTTTACGTTTTGGCCTTGATGATGGTAGAACGCGTACTTTAGAAGAAGTAGGTAAAGTTTTTGGTGTTACAAGAGAACGAATTCGTCAGATAGAAGCCAAAGCATTAAGAAAATTAAGACACCCAAGTAGAAGTAAACGTCTAAAAGACTTTATGGATTAATTTTTCAGCTCTTTTGTACCTTGATGTGCAAAAGAGCTTTTTACATATATATAGAGGAGCGCTTTTATGGTTACATTAAATCAAAGATTAAAAAAAGTGAGTACTTATATAACAGGAGAAACATTAGCAGATATCGGCTCAGACCACGCTTATCTACCTATTTATGCTCTTGAAAATAATTTGGTTAAAAAAGCAATTGCAGGAGAAGTAATAAAGGGGCCATTTGAAGCTTCAGTAAAAAATGTCATAGAGCATAAATTAAGTCCCTACATCGATGTTAGACTTGGTGATGGCTTATCAGTGCTAAACCCTAACGAGCAGATTAATTGTGTTACAATTTGTGGCATGGGCGGCCCCTTAATAGCAAAAATCATTAAAAATGGACAAGCAAAATTGACCTCTCACCCGAGACTTATTTTACAAAGTAATATACAGTCAAGTGCGATCAGGCGCTTGCTCATACACATGAATTATGTAATTGTGGAAGAAGCCATTTTAGAAGAAAAAGGTCATATTTATGAAATTATTGTTGCTGATTATTCTGAAACTAAACAGAAACTTTCAGAGTCAGAGATAAAATTCGGCCCAATACTTTTGAAAAATAAGACCGACTTATTCTTCAAAAAATGGGAACATGAATGCGCGTCGCTTAATAAAATTAAAAGCCATCTCGATCATCATAAACATAATAATCGATTAATAGAAATTAACAATGAAATCAACTTAATTAATGAGGTGTTGTAAATGAATGTTAAAAAGTTACTTCAAGTTATAAATCAAAACGCACCCTTGAAAACAGCAGAATCATGGGATAACGTAGGATTACTAATTGGTGATGAATTTTCTGAAATAACTGGAATCTTAACAGCGTTAGATTGTACCGATGAAGTTGTAGATGAGGCAATCAACCATAATTATAATACGATTATCTGCCATCATCCCCTTATTTTTAAAGGAATAAAAAATATTATTGATCAAGATGGTTATGGAGCTATATTACGTAAATTAATAAAAAATGATATTAATTTAATCGCCTTACATACCAATTTAGATGTTTATTCCAAAGGCGTTAACGCAATGTTAGCAGATAAACTTCAACTAAATCATCAACGTGTTTTAAATCCAGAAACTTTAAATTACTATAAAGTACAAGTTTTTATCCCTGAATCAAATCTTAAATCATTTAAAGAAACTTTAAGTGATGCTGGTTTAGCTCAAGAAGGAAATTATGCATATTGTTTCTTCGAAAGCCTAGGCAACGGGCAATTTAAACCCACAGGTGATGCTAAGCCACATATTGGTTCAATAGATAAAATTGAAGAAGTTAATGAATTTAAATTAGAATTTATGATAGAAGCGCATCAAAGAGTACTTGCTGAGCAATTAATTATTGAAAACCATCCTTATGAAACACCTGTCTTTGATTTTATAAAATTAGAAAAGCAAGCAGATTATGGTTTGGGAATGATGGGTAAACTTAACACAGAAATGAACGTCCGTGATTTCGTGAATCATGTGAAAACAAAGTTAGCCATGCCTAGCGTTAGATTTATTGGAAATTTAGAAGATACAATTAAAACAGTTGCAATTATTGGCGGTTCTGGAATTGGATTTGAATACAATGCAGCACAACAAGGCGCAGATATATTTATTACTGGAGATATTAAACACCATGATGCGCTAGACGCAAAAATCGCCGGCATCAATTTATTAGATATTAATCATTATAGTGAATATGTAATGAAAGATGGTTTAAGCCAATTATTGCAAGATTGGCTTAAATTTAGCCACGTTTCATTTGGAATTAAGCCATCTAAATTAAACACTGACCCTTTTGATTATTTCTAGCTTAACATTTATATAAAAATTATTTTTTGTATAAATTGTAGGCGAGTTGATTTTCCTTATATTAATATTTTTGTGAAAATAGTTTGGCACAAGCGCTTTACCATTCTAGTTTTCTACTACCAATATGAAATACAAGACCGAAACATTATTTATGTTTCGGTCTCTATTAGATTTATTTGTTTTTACTCACGGTTCAGTCTGCTTAAAATATTTAGTTCAAAATTAAGAAAGAATGCTTTATAATAGAAAAGATGAAGATTTAAGGAGGCCAAAACATGGCAAATCACCCATTTGATAAGTTTAATTTAGAACCGACTTTAATAGAGGCGGTACAAAATTTGAACTTTAATCAACCAACAGAAGTTCAAAACCGCGTTATTCCCAAAATATTAAAGCAAGTCAATTTAATCGGACAATCCCAGACAGGCACAGGCAAATCACATGCCTTTTTATTACCATTGGTACACTTGATTAATATAGATATTAAAGAACCTCAGGCTATTATTGTAGCGCCAACTCGAGAATTAGCACAGCAACTCTTTGATGTTGCAAATCATTTAGCAGAATATAAAAAAGGTGTATCAGTTAAACTTTTTATAGGTGGTACTGATATTGAGAAAGATCGTCAACGTGCTAAAAATCAACCACAGCTTGTTATCGGAACGCCAACACGGATAAATGATTTAGCCAAACATGGCGATTTGCATGTCCATTTGGCATCTTATTTAGTAGTTGATGAAGCTGACTTAATGATTGATTTAGGATTAATAGACGAAGTAGATCACATTGCTACAAGATTAGATGACGGGTCTCATTTAGCAGTATTTAGTGCTACTATCCCTAAGTCACTGCATCCATTTTTAAATAAATATTTAGAAAACCCTGACTATGTAGAAATTGAAAGCACACAAAAAAATAAAAAGAATATCGAATTCTATTTGATCCCTACGAAAGGTGAAGCAAAAATAGAAAAAACAATTAAATTAATCGATATCTTAAATCCGTATTTATGTATTATATTTTGCAATAGTCGCGATAGCGCTGATGAACTTGCTGATCAATTAAACACTGCTGGACTGAAATTAGGTATGATACATGGTGGCTTAACACCTAGAGAACGTAAACAACAAATGAAACGTATCCGAAACTTAGAATTTCAATATGTGATTGCAAGTGATTTAGCTTCCCGTGGTATAGATATTGAAGGTGTGAGTCATGTCATTAATTTTGATGTACCGAACGACATTGATTTCTTTACACATCGAGTTGGCCGTACAGGTCGTGGCCAATATAAAGGGGTTGCTATTACACTATATAGTCCTGAAGAAGAAGAAAACATAGCATTAATAGAGCAACGTGGTTATCATTTCGAAAACGTTGATATTAAAAATGATGAAATAAAATCGATTAAAGCACACAATACACGCCAATCGCGTAAAAACAAAGATGATCATTTAACTAATGAATTGAAATATAAAGTAAAAAGAAACAAGAAAAAGGTTAAACCTGGTTATAAGAAAAAATTCCAACGTGATTTAGAACATTTAAAACGTCAAGAACGTAAAAAATTTAGCAAAAAGCAAAATCGTCAAGCCAGAAAAAAATAAATAAAGGATTGGTGGTAACTATGTTATTAGGATCTCACGTATCTATGAATGGTAAAAAAATGTTAGCAGGATCAGCAGAAGAGGCACATAAATTTGGTGAATCTACTTTTATGATTTATACGGGTGCACCGCAAAATACAAGACGAAAGCCTATAGAAGAATTGAATATTGAACAAGGTCAAGAATTAATGCAAACATATGGGCTTTCAAACATCGTAGTTCATGCACCTTATATTATTAATATAGCTAACACAGTGAAGCCACATGTATTTAATTTAGGTGTTGAATTTCTTCAAAGTGAAATTGAACGAACACAAGCTATCGGCGCTAAAGATATTGTATTACATCCAGGGTCACATGTAGGAGAAGGGGCTGATGCCGGCATTAAAAAAATAATCGAAGGATTAAACGAAGTGTTAACAAATGATAACAATGTCAGAATTGCACTTGAAACGATGGCTGGTAAAGGTTCTGAAATTGGTAGAAACTTTGAAGAAATTGCTAAAATCATTGATGGCGTGAATCATAATGAACGTTTATCAGTTTGCTTTGACACATGTCATACCCATGATGCTGGTTACAATGTTAAAGAAGATTTTGATGGTGTACTAAATGAATTTGATAAAATTGTCGGTGTCGATAGAATTAAAGTTGTCCATGTAAACGATAGTAAAAATGATATTGGCGCTCACAAAGATAGACATGAAAATATCGGTTTTGGCTATATTGGTTTTGATGCATTAAATTATATTGTTCATCATGACACATTTAAAGATATACCAAAAATACTTGAAACACCGTATGTTGGTGAAGATAAAAAGAATAAAAAACCACCTTATAAATTTGAAATCGAAATGCTTAAACAACAAAAATTCGATGAAAATTTAAAAGATAAAATTTTAACGCAATAATATTTCAACCAATTATTAAATATTATTGCCATTAACAGAGCGAGACGTGAAATCACTTAAAATTAGATTTCTAGTTCGCTCTTTTTTTTAATTCGTAAACATTACTATTTACATAATTGTCCACAAGTTGTATAGTATAGAACGAGGTGAAAAGATGACTACTGCAGTATTTGAATTAAAAAATATTGATTATTATTTTGATAACAAGAAAGTTTTGGAAAATATAAACATAAAAATTAATAAAGGTGAATTTTTAGCGATTGTTGGACCGAACGGCGCAGGTAAATCAACCTTATTAAAAATAATTTTAGGTTTATTACCATTGCAAAAAGGTCAAATTTTTGTAGACGGTAAGGTGTATAATGGAAAGCAATCTTTATATAAAATCAGTTATGTTTCTCAAAAAGCACAAGCATTTAAAGCAGGGTTTCCTGCGAGCGTTAAAGAAGTCGTCATGAGTGGGCTTACAAAGCGTAAGAAATTATTTCAATGGTTTAACAAAAAGGATGAAAATCAGGTTGAGGCAGTATTAGATCGGTTAAATATTAGCCATTTAATGCATAAAAATATTGCAGAATTATCTGGTGGACAACAACAGCGCGTGTTGATTGCCAGAGCGTTAATTAGCAATCCTTCTGTGCTCATATTAGATGAGCCAACGAATGGTATAGACGCTAAACACGTTAATGAATTTTATGAAACTTTAGAAACATTGAAAAAAGAAGGTGTGACTATTATTTTAGTTACCCACGATATAGGCGTTGTGGCAGATACTGCTACTGAAGTAGCTTGTTTAAACAAACATTTACATTTCCACGGTACGACTGAAGATTTTAAATCATTAGATGAAGTAGAAATTTCAAAAATTTATGGACATCCCATCCAATTCGTAGACCATCAACATAATAGGGAGTGTTGTTCATCATGATTGAGGCGTTATTAAATTTTGATTTTATGCGTTACTCTTTTATTAGTGGTATTTTAATTGGATTTATTGCGCCATTAATCGGAGCTTTTATCGTGGTACGAAGATTATCTTTAATTGCAGACGCATTAAGTCACGTTACACTTGGGGGCATTTCTTTTGGCATGTTCGTTGTTACGATTGCACCAGCATTAGCGTTCATAAATCCAATGTGGTTTGGTATTCTCTTTGCAATCGTAGGTGCGCTGTTAATCGAAAACCTTAGAACTTCGTATAGTAATTATCAAGAAATCGCGATACCAATTATCATGAGTGCAGGTATAGCATTAAGTGCAATATTCATTTCATTAGCTGATGGTTTCAACCAAGAAATTGTAGGTTTATTATTTGGTTCAATAAGCGCCGTAACGGTTAGTGATTTATCAACAATTATTGTGATTGTCGTTATTGTATTAGCTTTCATTCTTTTATTTTATAAAGAATTATTTATTCTTTCTTTTGATGAGGAATATAGTAAAGTTATTGGCATACCAAAATGGATACAATTTTTATTTATTATCATTGTAGCATTAGTCATATCTGCATCTATGAGAGTTGTGGGTATATTATTAGTGAGCGCATTGATTACACTTCCTATAGCTATAGCTATGCGTATGACAAAAGGGTTTAAACAATTAATCACCCTGAGCGTTGTCATTGGTGAATTTTCCGTTATTGCTGGGTTAGTTTTAGCTTTTTATATGAATATTTCTCCTGGCGGTGTGATTGTAGTATTACTTGTACTTTTATTAGCAATCATGATGTTATATCAAAAAATTAAAGTAAGAACTGTGAAAGGGGCTATTAATAATGAAGACAGATGAAGCTATTAATATTCTAAAAACAGAAGGTCATAAATATACGAATAAAAGAAGAGATATGATTAATATTTTTGTAAATGAAGATAAATACATTAACGCAAAGCATATCCAACAAAAATTAGATGAAAGTTATCCGGGTATCTCATTTGATACTATATACCGTAACTTACACCTGTTTAAAGATTTAGGTATTGTAGAAGGAACTGAGCTTGATGGGGAAATGAAATTTAGAATCGCGTGTACGGACCACCATCATCATCATTTTATTTGTGAATCATGCGGTGACACAAAAGTAATTGATTTTTGCCCTATTGAACAAATTAAATCTTTTTTACCAAAAGTTGATATTCACAGACATAAATTGGAAGTTTATGGCATATGTGAAGCTTGCCAACGCGTGCAATAATTGTAAACAAAGTTGTAATGATTTGCTTGTAAAATAGCACAATATGTCGCTTATTACTAAAAACCTTCCTTCTAAGCATAGGTCATTAGTATGAATTACTTAGAATTTTTAAAATACTTAGCCAAAGATGTTTAAATTGCAGTGATTTGAGATATACTAATAAAGTAACTAAAGATAACAAATATTATTTTATGACTTTTGAATTAATATATAAGCATATTAATTGTTGTCATCATTTTTAGTTGTTATGCTTTATTTAAAGATTAATTAGGAGGATGATTATTTATGGCTTTTGAATTACCAAATTTACCTTATGGTTCTGATGCTTTAGAACCACATATTGATCAACAAACAATGGAAATTCACCATGACAAGCACCACAACACTTACGTAACTAAATTAAATGCAGCAATTGAAGGAACTGATTTAGAATCTAAATCAATCGAAGAAATTATTGCTAATTTAGATAGTGTACCAGAAGACATTCAAACAGCTGTTAGAAATAATGGTGGCGGACATTTAAACCATTCATTATTCTGGGAATTGTTAACTCCAAATTCTGAAGAAAAAGGAACTGTAGTTGATAAAATTAAAGAACAATGGGGTTCTTTAGATGCGTTTAAAGAAGAATTTGCTGATAAAGCTGCAGCTCGCTTTGGTTCAGGTTGGGCTTGGCTAGTTGTTAATAACGGTGACTTAGAAATCGTTACAACACCAAACCAAGATAATCCATTAACTGAAGGCAAAACGCCAATCCTAGGCTTAGACGTTTGGGAACATGCTTACTATCTTAAATACCAAAACAAACGCCCAGAATATATTAGTGCTTTCTGGAATGTTGTAAATTGGGAAAAAGCAGACGAATTATATAACGCTGCTAAATAATTAAGCTTCAATTTTTGACGGCCTTTTAAAGGCCGTCATTTTTTTAATTAAAATAATAGAAATCTCCGCCAATTTCATATATCATTTAAAGTGATCACTTTTGAATAGAGGTATGTTGTTTTGCTAAAAAGATTAAAAGAAAAATCAAATGATGAAAAAATAAGAAATACCATGAACAAAAGAATAAGTTTTGTATTTGGCGTCATTGTATTTATTTTTGCAATAATTGTATTACGTTTAGGTTACTTGCAAATAGCACAGGGCTCTCATTACAAGCAATTAATTAAAAACAGTGAAAATTTAACCGTCAATGAAGCGGTCCCACGCGGAAGAATTTTGGATAGAAATGGTAAAGTACTCGTAGATAACGCATCTAAAAAAGCAATTACATATTCCCGCGGACGGAAGACTTCTCAATCTGAAGTGTTAGATATTGCTGAAAAATTATCCAAATTAATCAAGATGGATACTGCTAAAATCACTGAGCGAGATAAACAAGATTTTTGGATTTTAAAACATCCAAATAAAGCGGAACAATTAATGAAAAACGAACAATCACTATTAGATGATGGCAGTATTTCTCAAGATGAGTATGATGATGCATTACATAAAAAAATTGGCGAAAAACAATTTGATTCGTTCTCGGACAAAGATTTACAAGTGTTAGCCATATATCGTGAGATGATGGCTGGTTCAGCATTAGATCCTCAAATGATTAAAAATGAAGATGTTACAGACGAGGAGTATGCAGCAGTATCACAAAAACTTTCTGATTTACCAGGCGTTAATACAACTATGGATTGGGATAGAAAATATCCATACAAAGATACATTAAGAGGTATTTTTGGTGATGTTTCTACTACACAAGAAGGTATTCCTAAAGAACTCACGGAACAGTATTTGTCAAAAGGTTATTCAAGAAATGATCGTGTTGGTAAATCTTATTTAGAGTATCAATATGATGATATCCTTAAAGGGAAAAAGAAAGAAATGAAATATACTACGGATAAATCTGGCGAAGTAATAGATTCACAAGTCATTCATCCAGGTTCACGAGGCGATGACCTCGTATTAAGTATTGATATTGATTTACAAAAGAAAACAGAAGAATATTTAGAAAAACAAATAAGTAAATTACGTAGCGAAGGCGCTAAAAATATGGATAATGCGTTAGTCGTCGTTCAAAATCCAAATAACGGTGATATTTTAGCGATGGCAGGTAAACAAATTGATAAAAATGGTGATCTCACGGATTATGATATTGGTAATTTCACTTCTCAATATGCAGTAGGGTCTTCTGTTAAGGGTGGAACGTTATTAGCAGGTTATCAAAACGACGCAATTAAAGTTGGCGAAGAAATGGTTGATGAACCTTTAACTTTCTCTGGTGGGCTTTCCAAGCGTTCGTACTTTAACCAAGATGGTAAAGTCACAATCGATGATAAAGAAGCATTAATGCATTCATCAAACGTTTATATGATTAAAACGGCATTGAAGATTGCAGGCTCTCCATACACACCTAATATGTCATTGCCAACAGATATTTCTGAAGCTGGCCAAAAATTACGTAAAGGTTTAAACCAAGTTGGATTAGGTGTTAAAACAGGTATCGATTTACCAAATGAAACAAGTGGTCAAATTGAACCATTGACTGATAACCCCGGTAATTTCTTAGACTTATCTATTGGTCAATATGATACTTATACACCACTTCAATTATCTCAATATGTTTCTACAATTGCTAATAACGGCTATAGAATTCAACCGCATATTGGTTTAGAAATCAGGAAAGCAACAAATAAAGATACACTAGGACCTGTTAAAGAAAAAGTTAAAGGCAACGTATTGAATAAAGTTAATAATACTTCTGATCAAATAAAACAAGTTCAAGAAGGCTTTAAAATGGCTTTTAATGAAAAAGAAGGTACGGGTTACCAAAGCTTTAATGATACTACTGTCCCATCTGCTGGTAAAACAGGTACAGCAGAAGTATTCCAAGATGGAGAACCAAGAGTCAATTCAACTTATGTCGGTTACGCTCCAATAGAAAATCCTAAATTAGCGTTTTCTATTGTCTACACAAATCACCCAGTCCCAGAACCTTGGTTGAACGGCGGGGACTTAGGAAGAGATATTATAAACTATTATTTTAAAGAAAAAGATAAAAATTAACAAAATACTTTCATATTTTAATGAAAAATCCTTTTGTTATGGTCTCTATTGAAAATTAATACTTTTCAATTTTATAACTAAATGGTATGATAAATAAGTCGTATTTTGAAAAGGTAAGGAGGAATTAGCATGCGCGTAAACGTAACACTAGCTTGCACAGAATGTGGAGAAAGAAACTACATCACAACAAAAAATAAACGTACTAATCCTGAACGTATTGAAATGAAAAAACACTGTGCTCGTGATAACAAACATACATTGCACCGTGAAACAAAATAATTTATATTTTAAACCAGATTCTAACTATAGAGTCTGGTTATTTTTTCGAAAAATAATAAGAGTGCTTGAAATAGCAGTTTAATGACATTATATTTTTAAAACGTTATAATAAAATGAGTATATCTAACGGGAAGGTGTCAAAATTGGATAAAAAATCATTAAGACAAGAAAAAATAAAATTAATGAAAGCATTTGCTGTAGAAGACCAGAAACCATCTGCCGATCAATACTTAACAGAAGCACTGATGCATACGAGCGAATATGAATCAGCAAAACGTATAGGTATAGTGCTTTCAATGCCCCATGAAGTGGATACATACCCAATTATTTCTAAGATGATTAGTGATAACAAAAAAGTATACGTCCCTGAAACAAACTATAAGGCTAAAGAAATGTCCTTTAAACACGTGGATGATTTATCTAATATTGGACCTGATGATAAAGGAATTAACCACGTCATATCCGATACAGAAATTTCAAATGACTTAGATTTACTCATTGTCCCTGGTTTAGCTTTTAATGATGCAGGTTATAGAATTGGATATGGCGGGGGCTATTTTGATAAATTTTTAACACACCATCAACAGTCAACGATAAGTTTAATTTACGACTTCCAGCTTGATGATTTCGAAATTGAAGCACATGATCAACCAGTACAAGCACTAATTATAGCAACAACAAAATAATGGAGGCTAAAATGATTACAGAAAAACATTATTGGAAGTCAATCTTTACTTGGGTTAAATATTTAAATTATCAAATAGTGCATCGCAATCAAGACGATACAGAAATTTGGTTGGCAAATAAGAAAAAACAATCCGTTGTTATATTTAAATTTGGAGCCAACTCCACACAAGAAGTTAGATTTGATAAAAGTAGAATCCAAGACCATGAAGAAGATATTATAGCATTTTTAGATTTCAAACCTAAAAGTTATAACTTATTTATTTATACTGATAAAACATTTACTGATGAAAATTTAGATGAACTGAAATCAATAAAGTTCAAAGTAAAAATTATCCGTCAAGCTGATCAAATTGAAAAAATAATGCCAAATTTTTTTATAAAAAGTGTTTTCAATCAAAGTTCTAATCAAACGAAATCATATTATAAGCAAAGAGCTTTAAACAATAATCCTATTGAAAAACATATGCTGAAATTTGCACCAATTACATACACATTAATTGCAATTAATATCATTATTTGGCTTTCTATGGTTTTATTTTTAAACCGATTTTCTGATTTGAAACTTTTAGACGTAGGCGGTCTAGTACATTTTAATGTAGTTCATGGTGAGTGGTATAGGGTAATTTCTTCTATATTCTTACACTATAATTTTGAGCATATACTAATGAATATGTTAACTTTATTCATATTTGGAAAAATAGTTGAATCTATAGTAGGACACTGGCGATTCTTAGTCATTTATTTTGTCGCTGGTTTATTTGGTAATTTTGCTTCATTATCTTTTAATACTGATACTGTGTCCGTCGGGGCAAGTGGGGCTATTTTTGGCTTAATTGGTGCTATTTTTGCGTTTATGTATATTGGGAAACAATATAATCGAAAATTAATAGGACAATTGTTAATCGTACTTGTCATCTTAATCGGTGTGTCATTGCTTATGCAAAACGTAAATATAGTAGCACATATCGGTGGATTTATTGGTGGATTACTTATCACATTAATAGGCTATTATTTTAAACTAAACCAGAATAAATTTTGGATATTCCTTATTTTGCTTATTGTATTATTCATAGGATTTCAAATACGCATTTTCACCATACAGGAAGATAATATATATAATACAATCATTGAAAAAGAAATGAAAAGCGGTAACTATAAAGATGCTAAAGACATGGTTCAGCATACAATAAATAAAAATTACGCAGACGATGAGACATATTATTTAAAAGGATTTATCAGTGCGACAACTGACTCAAAAGCTGAAGGCATGGCAACATGGGAGCGAGGTTTAAGACATTTCCCTGATTCTGCAATATTAAACTATCAACTAGCTGTTGCAAATAGGTCCATCGATAATAAAGATAAAGCTCAAAAATATATTAAAACTGCATTAAAAAATGATCCAAGTAATAGAGATTATATCAATTTAAATAAAGAATTGAGCGATGATAGTGATTGAGGAAATAAAAACATTTTATGACGTTCAACAACTTTTGAAAAAATTTGGTTTTATTATTTATTTCAAAGATAAAGAAGATGTATATGAAATGATGGCACAAGAAATACATTCGTTGTATGAATATAACTTAATTACACAAGATAGGTATATCAAATGCAAATTAATTATTAATCAAAGAAGAAGTGAACAATAACTATATCATTTAAACTTAAAGGAGCGGGATAATGAAATCTTTAAAGGAAAATAGATTTCTATATCGCGCCTTTGTTCATTATTATTGCAATTGTGAAACGAATAATATTAAAATAGAAGTATATGTTTTTAACAAAGATACTAAATAAAATTTAAGGAAAAGAACAGTTATTTTCAACGTACTAAATGGATTTTAAAGTAGTAATATACACTTATTTTAACTAGAATTTTAATAGTTTGTTGCCATTACTATTATTAGAACTAACGTTTCCTTAAACTCAGAGAAGGATGAATAAATAAATGAAAAAAATTATCTTAGCAGCAGATATTGGTGGAACAACTTGTAAGCTCGGAATATTCGATCAGCAACTTGAACAAATAGAGAAATGGTCTATTGAAACTGATACTTCAGATACTACAGGTTATGCACTGTTAAAAAATGTTTATGATTCTTTCGTTGAACATATCGACAATTCTGAATTTACTTTTTCAGATGTATTGGGAGTTGGTATCGGAGTGCCAGGGCCAGTTAATTTTGAAACTGGTGAAGTTAATGGTGCCGTTAACCTATATTGGAAAGATACGGTAAATGTGAGACATATCTTTAAACAATTTGTAGATTGTCCTGTTTATGTTGATAATGATGCGAATGTTGCAGCATTAGGCGAAAAACATAAAGGTGCAGGCCAAGGTTCGGATGAAGTGGTTGCAATTACATTAGGTACTGGTCTCGGTGGTGGTATTATTTCTAATGGTGAAATTGTCCATGGTCACAACGGTTCAGGTGCTGAGATAGGTCATTTTAGAGTAGACCATGATCAACGCTTTAAATGTAACTGTGGGAAGTCTGGTTGTATCGAAACTGTTGCTTCTGCCACTGGTGTAGTCAATTTAGTTAATTTTTATTATCCAAAATTAACATTCAAATCATCAATATTACAACTCATTAAAGATAATGAAGTTACTGCCAAAGCTGTATTTGATGCAGCTAAAGCAGGAGATCAATTCTGTATTTTTATTACAGAACGTGTTGCAAATTATATTGCTTATTTATGTAGTATCATTAGTGTGACAAGCAACCCTAAATATATTGTTTTAGGTGGTGGTATGTCTACAGCAGGATTGATTTTAATTGAAAATATTAAAACAGAATATCATAATTTAACATTTACGCCAGCACAACAAGGTACAGAAATTGTGCAAGCTAAACTAGGTAATGACGCTGGTATTACAGGTGCTGCTGGTTTAATTTATACTTATATCATCGAAAAGGAAGGTGTTAAATAATGGCTATCGTAGATGTAGTTGTTATACCTGTCGGAACAGAAGGGCCAAGTGTAAGTAAATATATTGCTGAGATACAAACAAAATTAAAAGAATATAAAGCGCAAGGTAAAATTGATTATCAGTTAACTCCTATGAATACTTTGATTGAAGGCGATTTAAAAGATTTATTTGAAGTAGTTCAAGCCATTCATGAATTACCTTTTAATAAAGGTGTCGATAGAGTGTGTACGAATATTAGAATTGACGAGCGAAGAGATAAATCTCGTAAAATGAATGACAAATTGGCATCTGTTGAAAAACATTTGGATAATGGAGGGCAAGAATAGTGCAAATATCGAGTTTAGCATTGGGTCTAGTTAAGACGAATACTTATTTCATTGAGAATGAAAAAAGCGTTATTTTAGTTGACCCTGCAAGTGATTATGATTTGATTAAAAAAAAATTAAATCAAATTAATAAACCGTTAAAAGCAATTTTATTAACACATGCTCATTTTGATCATATTGGCGCTTTAGATGACGTCGTAGCAAAATATCAAGTCCCAGTTTATATGCATCGACTTGAATTTGATTTTTTAACTGACACATATAAAAATGGTTCAGAGAAATTCAAGCAATATGGTCTTGAGCCAATAACTAGCAACGTATCTCCAAACCAACTTGATGAAGGTTCGGTAGAGATAGAAGGTTTCCAATTTAATGTGCTCCATACACCTGGACATTCACCTGGTAGTTTGTCATTTGTCTTTGATGAATTTGCAGTTGTCGGAGATACTTTATTTAAGCAAGGTATAGGTAGAACTGATTTATATAAAGGAGACTATGAAACACTCGTAGCTTCTATACTAGATAAAATATTTGAATTAGATGAAGACTTACCACTATTCCCTGGTCACGGACCATATACAACAATTAAAGACGAACAAGTTAACCCATATTTACATGGCTAATTTTTAATTAACCAAAGTAATTTAAACACCTCTTACGTGTATAAGTGTAGGAGGTGTTTTTTTGAAGTTATTATTTAAAAATATTTTTGACAAGGCAATTCATGAAAATGTTACAGATGTACATTTTATACCAAACCAAAATAAAGTAAAAATTAAATTCAGAAAGAAAGCATTTTTAGTTACAGTAGAAACAATAGAAATCAACACTTATAAGAAATTACTTACCTATATGAAATATCAAGCAGGATTAGATGTTTCTAAACACAATGCTGCCCAAAGTGGTAGATATGCATATAAATTAAAACAACTATATTATTTAAGAATTTCTACTTTGCCATTGTCTTTAGGTTATGAGAGTTGTGTAGTTAGGATTATTCCTCAATATTTTCAAAAAACAGCAAAAATTCAAAGTCTCAATCAATTATTCAAATTAATGAATAAACAACAAGGTTTACTACTATTTAGTGGTCCAACTGGATCAGGAAAAAGCACATTAATGTATCAAATGATTTTACACGCAAAAGAACAATTAAATGTGAATATTATAACAGTTGAAGATCCTGTGGAACGATTAATTGAAGGTATTACACAAGTTTCTATCAATGAAAAGGCAGGTATTAATTATGCTAACTCCTTTAAAGCAATTTTAAGATGTGACCCAGATATTATTCTTATAGGAGAAATTAAAGATGCAACTATCGCTAAACAGGTCATACATGCTAGTTTAAGTGGGCATTTAGTGCTTTCAACTATCCACTCTAATAACTGTAAAGGCGCATTATGCAGGTTATTAGAAATGGGGATAAGTGTTCAAGAACTACGTCAAACGATCTTAAGTATTATTAATCAACGACTTATCGTTACATCAAAAGAAGAGCGTTCATTAATATATGAACAACTAACACGAGAAGATATACAATTTTATTTCGAAAACCAGCTTACGCTTCCAAACACATTTCAAAATTTATCTTTTAAATTACACGAAATGGCTAAAGAAGGAGAAATTTGTGAAGAAACACTTAATAGATATATTTAGCATATCTCAATTTATGATTATTAACGAAAAAACGCGAATTGAATTACTCCAAAGGTTACAAAATTTGCTTGAACATGGTTTCACATTATCTGAATCATTTAATTTTTTACTTCAACATATAAGTATTAAATCCCCAAAATTAACCGCACAAATAAAAGCGCAATTAGAACAAGGTGCACAATGTTATCAAATACTTTTATTATTAAACTATCCTAAAATTATCATCATGATCATCTATTTTGCAGAAATGTTTAGCGAACTTACTTCAACATTGCCACATGCTCAAGATTATTTACTTAGAAATTATAAAGCTAAACAACAACTTCTTAAAACGCTCCAATATCCACTTTTACTTATGGCTATTTTTATCATTATGTTAATTGTTTTAAACCACACAATCATACCAGAATTCCAATTACTATATAAAAATTTTGATGTAGAACTCTCTACAATACAATTTATTTTATCTTCGATATTAACTCACTTACCTAAGACACTTCTCGTTACTTTATTAATGATATTACTTTGCATATTACTATTTTATAAATATATTAAAAAATTACCAATTAAAGCGAAATATAAAATCATCTTACGCATACCCATTGTACGTAAATTTTTCAAATTTTATAAAACTTATAGATTATCTACAGAATTTGCATTGTTCTATAAAAACGGCGTGAACTTGTATTCTATTGTCGATATTTATTCAAAGCAAAAAAAGGACCCATATCTAGTTTATCTTGCATCAGAATTATCAAGTGGAACGCAACAAGGTTATAAACTAAGCGAAATATTAAATAATATTTCTTGGTTTGAAAAAGGACTCATTACTTTTATAGCAGAGGGCGAAAAGAAAGGTAAATTAGAGATTGAATTAAAATTATATAGCGATATTATTTTTACAAAAATTGAACAATATACGCAAATTTTAATAAAATTTATACAACCAATCTTATTTACAGTATTAGGTTTATTCATCATTGCCTTATATTTAGTCATTATGTTACCTATGTTTGACTTAATGCAAACGATTAAATAACTACACTAGGAGCGCATTCAATGCATAAAATAAAAAAACTATACAATAAAAAAGCATTCACATTGATTGAAATGCTACTTGTTCTATTAATTATTAGTTTATTACTTATCCTTATTATACCTAATATCGCTAAACAATCATCACATATCCAAAGCACTGGTTGTGAAGCACAAATAAAAATGGTAGAAAGTCAAGTTGAAGCTTACACATTAAAACATAATAAAAAACCACAATCTATAGAGGAACTTATTTCAGATGGTTATATCAAAGAAAATCAGAAATATTGTAAATCAGGTGCTACTATCCATATTAATAACGGTGAAGTAGTTGCAAACTAGCAAGGCATTTACATTAACCGAAATATTGTTTGTTATGGGTATCATAAGTGTTTTATTAATTGTTCAAGTAAATCACTTGTCAAGTAAAAAAGAAACGCGTGAAACAGCCAATCCTTTTATGAATTCCTTAATATTGAAACTTAATTATTTAAAATCAAAAGCCATTAAAGATGGAAAGCCTATTACACTGATATTCAATCATTACTCAAATAAAATAACCGTTAAAGAACCGTCGATTGAAAATAACGATATAAAATTGCCAGATCATTCATTTATCTATCCTCAAACTAATATCAATTACTTAACTTTTGATAGTAAGGGAAATACAAATAAATTTGGCACTGTCTATATATCTGTAAATAAAGTGATTTATAAAGTGGTTTTTCATATTGAAAAAGGGAGAATGAGATATGAAAAAAAGAAAAATTAAAGCTAGCATACTCATAGATTCAATGTTAAGTTTTACGATTATGATCGCAATGTGCAGTTTGTTACTACCAATGATCTTACAACTAAACTATTCTTTTAAAAATAAATTAGACTATATTAATATGAAACGCGTGATGCTACTCACGTTAAAACATAATGATCAAAAAGATTTAAACAAAGGTGTGAAAATAGCCGACTATGAAATAAAATTAGACAATTATAAAATTTGTATAAAATCGAAGGACTATTTAAATGAAAAATGCTATTACAAATAAAGTTACTGGTTTTACTTATATCGAAGTATTATTTGCATTATTTATTACCATAGTTGTATTTACAATGCTGCCACTATTATACAAATCCATCGTTCCATTGAAGCATCAATCAAATTTTGCTTCTTCTATTGATTTAGAATTTTTTGCAAGGGATTTAACAGAAGAGTTGTTACTTAACAAATCGCAATTTTTTAATATAGAAAATCGGGGACATAGATTAAAAATTACAAACAAGGAAAAAAATATTTATTACGAATTTAAAAATCGTAAAATAATTAAAACCATAAACCATAGCGGCAATATCACTTTATTAAATAATGTTATAGAAGCTCAATTTACAATGTTAAAAAATAAACGAATGAAATTATATGTAAAATTATATAATGAGGGAACTTACTTTGAAAAAGAAATTTACTTTTAATACAAAAGGCTATATATATCCTTTTGTGATGGTGGTTTATATGCTATATTTATCATTGATAGCGATTTATACAGCTCATTTTAACATTCAATTGAAAACACTTGATAATATTGAATCATATTATGAAAAGCAAATTCAAATACTTTTGCATAAAGGAAGATATTTTTGAAAAACAAGATGAATACCCCACTTATTTTAGTAGGATTTATGGGAACAGGAAAGACAACTTTAGGTAAACATATTGCTGAAAAGGACCAGTTAACTTATGTAGATTTAGATGAATTCATTGTACAACAAGAAGCTAAATCTATACCAGAAATTTTTGAGGAATTCGGTGAAGAAACGTTTCGCAGTTTGGAATATAAATATTTAACTATATGTATTAACCAATTTGATATCATTTCCACTGGTGGAGGTATCATAGAAGGGGAACACGCTTATAATTTATTGAAAAATCAAAATTACGTTGTATGGCTAGATTGCGAATTAAACATTTTATACAATAGAATTAAAAATGACAGCAATAGACCAAATGCAAATAATAAATCATTTTCCAAACTAAAAAGCTTGTATTCATCTAGGGTTTCAAGATATAATGAAATCGCATTCATCAAAGTGAATAGTAGTAAATCGCTTTCAAACTTATATAATGAGATAATGAAATCGATGTAAAGCGAATGACCAGTATTAGAGAGAATGGTACATGATTTAATGTATCCATCGCCGAAGGTGCAAGTTTAACGAAACTCTCAGGCAAAAGGATAATACTGAGACGCATTCCTGGATTTATTGACAGGGTAGGCTTAGTCTACTCTGTCTTTTTTAATATAACAATAGGGGGTTTATTAATGGCTAATGAATTAAAACACACACCACTTTATCAAAATTTTGTGGATCTCGGGGCAAAAATTGTTGAATTTGGTGGCTGGGCAATGCCAGTCCAATTTTCAAGTATCAAAGAAGAACATAATGCTGTTAGAACTAAAATGGGATTATTTGATGTCAGCCACATGGGTGAAATTCTTATAAAAGGCCCTGAAGCTGATAAACTTGTACAATACTTGCTTTCAAATGATACTGACAATTTAGAAACAACAAAAGCTCAATATACAGCATTATGTAACGAGCATGGTGGTATTATTGACGATTTAATTACTTATAAACTCAGAGAAAAAGAATATCTATTAGTTGTAAACGCTGGTAACACTGATAAAGACTTTGAGTGGATGAAAAATAATGCTACTAACTTTGATGCAGAAGTTTTAAATGTATCAAGTGATTATGGACAATTAGCTGTTCAAGGTCCAAATGCACGTGACTTTGTTCAAGAACATGTCAATATAGACATCTCTGAAATGTCTCCTTTCGAATTTAAACAAGATGTTGAATTCTTTGGAAAAAAAGTGATACTGTCACAATCCGGTTATACTGGTGAAGATGGTTTTGAAATTTATTGTAAATCTGAAGATACGCCATATCTTTGGGTATCCATTTTAAAATATGATGTGGCCCCTTGTGGTCTAGGCGCAAGAGATACATTAAGATTAGAAGCTGGTTTACCATTACATGGACAAGATTTAAGTGAATCAATAACGCCTTATGAAGGTGGGATAGCATTTGCAGCTAAACCCTTAATTGATGCAGATTTTATCGGAAAAAGCGTTTTAAAAGATCAAAAAGAAAACGGTTCGAAACGAAGAACAGTTGGAATTGAAATGATTGATAAAGGAATTCCAAGAACAGGTTACACAGTTTATGATGTCGATGGTAATGAAATCGGTGAAATTACATCAGGTACGCAATCTCCATTAAGTGGTAAATCCATTGGTTTAGCTATAATAGATAGAGATGCTTTTGAAATGGGAAAAGAAATTATAGTGCAAATTAGAAAAAGACAAGCTAAAGCAAAAATTGTTAAAAAAAATCAAATTAGTAAATAATTTAAAGGGGTGTTACTGTGAGTCATCGTTATATTCCGTTAACAGAGCAAGATAAACACGAAATGCTAGAAACTATTGGTGCTGGTTCAATCAATGAATTATTTGGAGATGTTCCAAAAGACATTCTATTAAATAGAGAATTAGCTATCCCAGATGCAGAATCAGAAACAACATTAACTAAAAGACTAAGTAAAGTTGCAAGTAAAAATATTACTAAAGAAACACACACATCATTTTTAGGCGCTGGTGTCTATGATCACTATGCCCCAGCAGTAGTAGATTCAATGATTTCACGTTCAGAATTTTATACGGCTTATACACCATATCAGCCTGAAATTTCCCAAGGTGAATTACAAGCCATTTTTGAATTCCAAACGTTAATATGCGAATTAACTGATATGGATATCGCTAACTCATCTATGTATGATGGGATTACAAGTTTTGCAGAAGCATGTATTTTAGCATTTAATCAAACTCGTAAAAATAAAATTGTTGTTTCTAAAGGGATGCACTACCAAGCATTACAAGTATTACACACTTATGTTAAAACACGTAAAGAATTTGAAGTCGTTGAAGTGGATTTAGATGGAACAATCACTGATTTAGAAAAGCTTAAAAATGCTATTGATGACGAGACTGCAGCAGTTGCGGTACAATATCCAAACTTTTATGGCTCAATTGAAGATTTAGAAAAAATCCAAGCTTTAATTGAAGATAAAAAAGCATTATTTATCGTTTATGCAAACCCAATTGCACTTGGATTATTAACACCACCAGGTAGTTTTGGAGCGGATATCGTAGTAGGAGATACTCAACCATTTGGTATCCCAACGCAATTCGGTGGACCACACTGTGGTTTCTTTGCTACTACTAAAAAATTAATGAGAAAAACCCCAGGACGTCTAGTTGGACAAACAGAAGATCAAGATGGAAATCGTGGTTTTGTTTTAACTTTACAAGCGCGGGAACAACATATCCGTAGAGATAAAGCAACATCTAATATTTGTTCAAACCAAGCTTTAAATGCTTTAGCTTCATCTATATGTATGTCTGCTTTAGGTAAACAAGGTATTTATGACATTGCAGTTCAAAATTTTGAAAATGCAAATTATGCTAAAGAGCAATTTAGGCAACAAGGCTTTGAAGTTAGCAATGGTACATCATTCAACGAATTTGTCGTTAAATTTGATAAATCTGTCAAAGATATCAATGATGCGTTAATCCAAGAAGATATTATCGGAGGTTTCGATTTAAGCGAAATTGGAGAAGGCTTTGACAGTCATATGCTGATTGCTGTAACAGAATTAAGAACTAAAGATGAAATTGATACATTTGTTAAGAAAGCAGGTGAATTAAATGGTAGTAAGTAAATCTAGTCCATTAATTTTTGAGCGTTCTAAAGAAGGTCGTTATGCGTATTCATTACCTAAAAAAGAAATTGATAATAAAGCTGTAGATAAATTATTAGATGATAAATTTATAAGAAAAGACAAAGCTGAATTCCCAGAAGTGGCCGAGTTAGATTTAGTTCGTCACTATACAGAATTATCAAATAAAAACTTTGGCGTAGATACAGGTTTTTATCCTCTTGGCTCTTGTACGATGAAATACAATCCAAAAATAAATGAAAAAATTGCAAGAATCCCTGGATTTGCTGAATCACATCCATTACAAGATGAATCTCAAGTGCAAGGTTCATTAGAAATCATCCATAGCTTGCAAGAAGAATTAAAAGAGATTACAGGTATGGATGAAGTTACACTACAACCAGCAGCTGGCGCCCACGGAGAATGGACAGCGCTTATGATTTTCAAAGCATATCACGAAAAAAATGGCGAAGGACATCGTAATGAAGTCATCGTTCCTGACTCAGCTCATGGCACAAACCCTGCTTCAGCAGCGTTTGCTGGATTTAAAGCTGTAACTGTTAAGTCTAACGAACGCGGAGAAGTTGATATTGAGGACTTAAAACGCCTTGTTAACGACAACACAGCTGCAATCATGCTCACTAACCCTAATACGTTAGGTATTTTTGAGCAAAATATTATGGATATTCGAAATATTGTGCATGAAGCTGGTGGCCTATTGTATTATGACGGTGCTAATTTAAATGCAATTATGGATAAAGTCAGACCAGGCGACATGGGATTTGACGCTGTTCATTTAAACTTACACAAAACATTTACAGGACCTCATGGCGGCGGTGGCCCAGGTTCAGGCCCAGTAGGCGTTAAAAAAGAACTTGCCCATTTTTTACCAAAACCAATGGTGGTTAAAGAAAACGACGTCTATAAATACGATAATGATATTGAAAACTCAATCGGACGTGTTAAACCATTCTACGGGAACTTTGGAATTTATTTAAGAGCATACACTTATATTAGAACTATGGGTAATAAAGGCCTTGAAGAAGTTTCAGAAGCTGCAGTATTGAATGCAAATTATATTAAAGCACGCTTAAAAGAACATTTCGAAATTCCATATGAACAATATTGTAAACACGAATTTGTCCTAAGCGGTTCTAAGCAAAAAGAATTTGGTGTTCGTACATTGGATATGGCGAAACGTTTACTAGACTTTGGTGTCCATCCGCCAACAATTTACTTCCCGCTTAACGTAGAGGAAGGTATGATGGTAGAACCAACAGAAACAGAATCTAAAGAAACGTTGGACTATTTCTGCGATACTATGATTGAAATTGCTAAAGAAGCAAAAGAAAATCCTGATAAAGTATTAGAAGCACCACATACAACAATTATTGATCGTTTAGATGAAACACAAGCTGCGCGTCATCCAGTATTGAAATTTGAAAATTTACGTTCAGAAAAATAAAAGTTCTGAAAGCGTCATATTTAAGGTATAAGTTAGACATCCCATTTTTTAACATGATGTCGTTTGTCCTCTAAAACAAAGGTAATTAAAAAACGTTAAGATATCAATATCCCAAGTATTTTATAAAACGGGTGGTTTTTACATAAATCTAAGTAAAAAATCACCCGTTTTTTTAAACATTTATTTAATTTGATATATTTACAAACATCAAATTTACGTTTGGCTTAATCTATACGTCTTTAAATGTAGACGATGCGCTTATGGCTTTGTTTATCAAATATTAAAAATATTACCAGTTAAATTTCTATTTTAAATACTCATTGAATGCGTTATTAGTTTGTGTACATCGTAACGTTAATAGATATTTACTACCATATAATTATGCCAATTTTTATTGTGTTGTTCCTCAGAATATATATGAATGAGAGATGACGAAATCCAAGTATATTGGTAAAATCTGAATAGAGTTTAAATATAAAAAAACACCTTCATTATTAAATGAAGGTGTTTTTTACTTTGAACATAAACATTTATATCTCATGCTCATTTAAATAATTGATTAATAACTCATTTTTTTGATTTGATTTTACCAGTCCATTTTTTATATCCGCCTTTGAGCATATATATATCTTTATACCCATTCTTCTTTAAAATTCTAGCGGCACGATAGCTAGCAATTCCGTTAGCATCACAAAGATAAATAGGTTGGTCTGTTCTCAAACCTTGAAACCTTTGTTTGAACATTGTGATTGGAATGTTACGAGCACCATTGATATGACCATAATCATAATCTACTTTTTCTCTCACATCAATAACTTGAGCTTTACGCAAACCATTATGGAATTCATTTTGGTTTAATTCAATGACCGCTTTTTTGTTCAAATATCTGTTAAATAACATATAAGCGACGATTATTATTAAAATTGCTAAAGCTATAAACCAAAAATTACTCATCTTGCATCCTCCCTAATTAACCGATATTATATATTATAAGACTGTTAGCACAATTTATCAAAATATTTTTATCACAAACTGTACACATTGCTAACAAATTTTAACAATTATTGAAAACGATAACACAATTTGGCTGTTACCACAATTTAATTTTAATGAATGGAGTTTTGAGTGTGACTGAAACATGGCATTTTATCAATACAGGTAGTAATGATCCATTTTATAATATGGCAATGGATGAAGCATTATTAAATTTTGTTTCAAGAGGTGAGATTGACCCGGTAATCAGATTTTACACATGGAATCCAGCAACACTTTCAGTAGGTTATTTTCAAAGACTAACAAAAGAAATAGATATACATAAAGTAAAAGAAAAAAGTTATGGCCTTGTTAGAAGACAAACAGGTGGTAGAGGTGTACTTCATGACAAAGAATTAACTTATAGTGTTATTGTACCAGAAACTCATCCAGAAATGCCAAAAACTGTTACAGAGGCATATAGAGTTATTTCAGAAGGTTTACTTGAAGGTTTTAAAGTGTTAGGTTTCAATGCTACTTTTGCCATACCGCGTTCTAAAGAAGAAAGAGCTAAATTAAAACAGCCAAGAAGTGCAGTTTGTTTTGATGCGCCAAGTTGGTATGAGTTAGTAGTAGAGGGACGTAAAATCGCAGGCAGTGCACAAATGAGACAAAAAGGCGTGATACTTCAACATGGCTCATTGTTACAAGACATTGATGTGGACGATTTATTTGATATGTTCATATATAAAAACGATCGCTTAAAAGAGAAAATGAAACAAGCTTTTGTTGATAAAGCTGTGGCAATAAATGACATATCAGATAGACATATTACATTAAAGGAAATGGAACATGCTTTTGAAGAAGGATTTAAAAAAGGATTAAATATAGATTTTAAACCTTTAACATTAACGCCAAAACAAAATGAAGAAGTAAAAAATTTAATAGAAAAATATAAATCTGAAGAATGGAATTATAGGAAATAAATTTATGAACCATTTAGGATTAAATACAAACGGGCCTGGGGTATAAATATCTCAGGCTCGTCATTACATATAACAAGTAGATAATTGGAATAAAACATAAAGTTATATTTTTTATTGGGTTGAATGAGTAAAATATAAGTCTGTGCTTTATCCCTTTGTAAACTTTTTCCTAATGATCCATATAAAAACGGACCGAAATCCTAAATGAAATTTCGGTCCGTTTTCTATACCACCTCATGCTATTCATTTATGAAGTTTCAAAACATCAACTACTTTTTCTTGTTTCGTTTTCTATATTTTCTTTGAGCACGTTTGTATTTTCTTTGATCTTCTGTTAAAAAGAAGAAATAATAAATCGCATAAATAATTCCTGCAAAAATAGCTAAACTAATAATCATTTTTACAAAACTAAATAAAAACGCATCTAAGTTAAGTAATAAGCCGATTAATGCAATAGCGATTACGATATAAAATATTGCTTGTTTCAAAATAAACACTCCTATTTGATTGTATCCTTAGTTATTGTTAATACTCACCTTTGACAAAGTAGCTTGACCTTTTTGGATTTTCTTTTTGTCTTTTTCATTATAACCGTCTCTAATGTCATCCATAGCTGAATTGAGTTCTTTATTTAATTTATTTATATTTTTACTTTTCTTTTTATCTTCATCACTCATTTTATCTTTATCAATTTTACTTTTATATGTAGTGTAAGCAGAATCAAGTTTATTCGTAATATCTGTTAATTTTGATTGTATTTTTTCGCTTTTTTTGTTTTTTGATACGTCATCTTCAATATTAGTGTAATCATCAATTGCTTTAGTAACATTTTGATAATATTCAGAAGAAGCTTTTATATGATTTAGCTTATTTTTGTTATTTTTAGCGTTTTTAATATTATCCTTATCTTTTTCCAATGCAGAAATATTTGTTTTTTCTTTCTTGATTTCAATTTTTAAATCTTGGATATCACTCTTTAATTTATGATTTTCATCACGTAGTTTTGTTGTCTTATCTTCTAATGGGCCTAAATTTTGACTCCCACACCCAGCGAGTATACACGAAGCTACTAAAATAGCGACCAATTTTTTCTTCATAACTCTCTCCTAATTCAAAAACTATAAATTTATACAATAATTATGCTATCATTTTAATGTATATAAAGGAAATGTACAAATTTATTGAATAGGGGGATTAATATTGAATAGAATTGAAAAATTAAATGCTGCAATAGAGGCAAAACATTTAGAAGCGGTTATTGTGTTGTCAGACTACAACAGACGATTTTTATCTGGGTTTACAGGAACGAGTGGCGCACTTATCATCACAAAGGATGAAAAATTATTAATTACTGACTTTAGGTACATAGAACAAGCTACTACACAAGCACCTGATTTCAAAATTGTTAAACAACAAGGTCAACTTGTAGAATCTATTAAAACTACGCTAGAGAAATTAAATGTACAAAATGTTGGTTTTGAAGGTAATTTAGTCAGTTATGATACTTATTTACAATTGAGTAAATCTTATATAAGTTTAATCAGTATATCAGGTTTAATTGAAAAAATAAGAGAAGTTAAAGATAAAGATGAAATCGCATTTATTCAAAAAGCTGCTCAAATTGTTGACGAAGCTTATGAATATATCTTAACAGTTGCTAAAGCTGGTATGACAGAACTACAGTTAAAAGCTAAATTGGAAAGTAAAATGTTAGAACTAGGTTCAGAGGGGCCATCTTTTGACACTATTGTTGCTTCAGGGGTTCGCGGTGCACTTCCACATGGCGTAGCAAGCGATAAAGTAATTAACGAAGGTGAATTGATTACATTAGACTTTGGTGCTTATTACAAAGGTTATGCATCAGATATTACCCGTACCTTTGCTATAGGTGAACCAGAGCAACAATTAAAAGAAATTTATAATATTGTATTAGAAGCTAATTTAAAAGGAATAGAAGCTGCTAGAAAAGGGATAACTGGTAAAGCGTTAGACGCAGTTGTAAGAGACTATATCACTGAAAAGGGGTATGGTAATGCATTCGGGCATTCTTTAGGTCATGGTATCGGTTTAGATGTTCACGAAGGCCCTAATTTATCTAAAAAATCTGAAACAGCTTTAGAGATAAATAATTGTGTTACAATTGAACCCGGTATATATTTAGATGGTATTGGTGGCGTTCGCATAGAAGATGACATTTTAATCACTGAAAATGGTTGCGAACGCTTTACTAAATCGTCTAAAGACCTTATTATTTTATAGAAGACCTTATATTAAGGAGGAGACTGAATGATTTCGGTTAATGATTTTAAAACAGGTTTAACAATTTCTGTAGATAATGGCATCTGGAAAGTGTTAGATTTCCAACACGTAAAACCAGGTAAAGGTGCTGCCTTTGTACGTTCTAAACTACGTAATTTACGAACAGGTGCAATTCAAGAAAAAACATTCAGAGGCGGAGAAAAAGTTGAAACTGCAATGATTGAAAATCGTCGCATGCAATATTTATACGCTGATGGAGACACTCATGTTTTCATGGATAATCAAACATTTGATCAAATTGAACTACCTGCTGATTATTTAGAACATGAATTGAATTTCTTAAAAGCAAATATGGAAGTTCAAATTCAAAGCTATGAGAATGAAACTTTAGGTGTTGAATTACCTAAAACTGTAGAACTTACTGTAACAGAAACAGAACCAGGTATTAAAGGTGACACTGCTACAGGTGCTACTAAATCTGCTACTGTTGAAACGGGTTATACGTTAAATGTACCTTTATTCGTTAACGAAGGTGACACTTTAGTAATTAACACAAGTGATGGTAGTTATGTATCAAGAGCTTAATCTTTTTAACGTCATAAGTTTCTAAAAAATTTATGGTACTCAAAAGCCTTTCCACTCTATTTATTGGAAAGGCTTTTATTATTTAAGGATAACCATATTACATACGATATAAAATTAGAGGGGTTTTAAAAAGTAAAATAACTCAAAAATTTCGATGGCATTGAGATAAAAAATATTTTATACGGTTATAGCGCAACGAGTTATAATAGAAAGTGTGTATATGCTTGAATTGAACATTTTACTAAAGTAAAATAAACTAGGTAAATGAAAACAATCTGAAGGAGTCAGTATTTATGAATTTTAAAGAAATTAAAGAATTAATTGAAATTCTTGATCAATCTAGCTTAACTGAAATTAACATTGAAGATAAAGGGAACATCGTTAATTTAAAAAAAGAAAAAGAAACTGAAATCATTACGCCGCAAGTTTCACAACAACCAATGCAACAAGTAGCGCCGCAACAAGCCGTTACACCAATTCAATCAACAAGCGAAAGTTCTGAAGAAGGAAGCGCCGCACAAGAAAATGACAACTTAGAAACAATTAACGCGCCAATGGTTGGTACTTTCTACAAATCACCTTCACCAGAAGAAAGTCCATATGTTCAAGTAGGCGATGCAGTGTCTAACGAATCGACTGTTTGTATATTGGAAGCGATGAAACTATTTAACGAAATACAAGCTGAAGTCACAGGGGAAATTGCAGAAATACTAGTAGAAGACGGTCAAATGGTAGAGTATGGCCAACCGTTGTTCAAGGTGAAATAATGAATAAAATTTTAATTGCAAATAGAGGGGAAATTGCTGTAAGAATCATTCGTGCTTGTCATGATTTAGGTTTACAAACTGTGGCTATATATTCTGAGGGAGATAAAGATGCATTACATACTCAAATTGCTGATGAAGCATATTGCGTCGGCCCTACTCAATCTAAAGATTCTTATTTAAATATCCCTAATATTTTATCTATTGCAACTTCTACAGGTTGTGATGGCGTTCACCCAGGGTATGGCTTTTTAGCAGAGAACGGGGATTTTGCTGAACTTTGTGAAGCCTGTCAACTTAAGTTTATTGGACCAAGTTATGAGTCTATTCAAAAAATGGGAATCAAAGACGTTGCAAAAGAAGAAATGAAACGTGCTGAAGTTCCTGTTGTGCCTGGTAGTGAAGGTTTAGTCCAAGATATTAAAGAAGCCAAAAAAATTGCCAAAGATATTGGTTATCCAGTGATTATAAAGGCAACTGCTGGTGGCGGTGGTAAAGGTATACGTGTAGCACGTGATGAAAAAGAATTAGAAACAGGTTTCAAAATGACGCAACAAGAAGCTGAAACAGCATTTGGTAATGGTGGACTATACTTAGAAAAATTCATCGAAAACTTTAGACATATTGAAATACAAGTAATTGGAGATAGTTATGGTAATGTGATCCACTTAGGCGAACGTGATTGTACAATACAAAGACGTATGCAAAAACTTGTGGAAGAGTCCCCGTCTCCTATTTTAACTGATTCTAAAAGACAAGAAATGGGTAATGCAGCAGTAAGAGCTGCAAAAGCAGTAAACTATGAAAATGCTGGAACGATTGAATTTATCTATGACTTAAATTCTAATGAATTTTACTTTATGGAAATGAATACACGTATTCAAGTTGAGCATCCTGTAACTGAAATGGTAACTGGCATTGATTTGGTGAAATTACAATTAAAAGTGGCCATGGGTGAGAAGTTATCATTTACTCAAAAAGACATCCATATTCAAGGACATGCTATAGAGTTTAGAATTAATGCTGAAAACCCATATAAAAACTTTATGCCTTCTCCAGGAAAAATCACACAATATCTTGCCCCAGGTGGTTTTGGAGTAAGAATTGAGTCAGCATGTTATACTAATTACACAATACCACCATATTATGATTCTATGGTAGCCAAATTAATTGTGCACCAACCAACAAGAGATGAAGCAATTATGACTGGCTTACGAGCATTAGGAGAATACTTAGTATTAGGCATTGATACTACAATTCCATTCCATATTCGTCTTCTAAATAATGATATTTTCAGAAGTGGCGAATTTAATACTAATTTCTTAGAAACTTATAATATTATGGATGATCAAACTAAATAGGAGGTATGTGAAATGGTTAAAGTAGCAGAATCATCACATTCCAATTTAGGAAAAATAGAAATTGCGCCTGAGGTTTTGACTATTATTGCGAGTATAGCAACCTCTGAAATAAAAGGGCTAGAAGGACATTTTAAAGAAATTAAAAACTTAAGCGTGGAAAAGATTACTAAAAAACAATTATCGCGTGGTATTAAAGTAGATACAAAAGATGATGGGATTCATATAGACGTATATTGTTCACTATCTTATGGTGTTAATATCTCAGAAACTGCAAGAAAGATACAAACAACCATTTATAACTCTTTAACTACTATGACAACGATTGTTCCTAGCCAAATTAATGTCCACATTACACACATTGAATCTACAAATTAAATATATAATGCAAATTGACTTTAATGCAGTCATTGAAAAAGAACTAAGCTTTTAAATAACTTATGCTTTTCTTTTCTAAAATGAGTAATAAAGTAAACAATGCGAGAAGGAGTTTATAATGAGTCGAAAAGAATCAAGAACACAAGCCTTTCAAACTCTATTCCAACTAGAAATGAAAAATAGTGATTTAACCATAGATGAAGCGATTAGCTTTATCAAAGATGATAATCCCGATTTAGAATTTGATTTTATTAGCTGGTTAGTAACAGGTGTCAAAGATCATGAATCTGTATTAGATAATAAAATTGCGCCTCACCTTAAAGATTGGACGATTGACAGATTATTAAAATCTGATCGAATTATACTAAGAATGTCTACATTTGAATTGTTAAATAGTTCGACACCACAAAAAGTAATCATAAATGAGGCTGTTGAATTGGCAAAACAATTTAGTGATGATGAACATTATAAATTTATTAATGGTGTATTAAGTAATATTGAATAAAAGAGTGATATAATATGTCAGATTATTTAAGTGTTTCGGCTTTAACAAAATATATCAAATATAAATTTGACCAAGACCCACATTTACAAACTGTACTACTTAAAGGTGAGCTTTCTAACTTTAAAAAGCACAGTAGTGGTCACCTTTATTTTAATGTTAAAGATAAAAATAGCGTTATTAGCGCGATGATGTTCAAAGGTAATGCCTCAAAAATAGATTTCGAACCAAAAGAAGGGGACGAAGTATTATTAGAGGCACGCGTTTCTGTGTATGAAAGACGTGGTAATTACCAGATTTATGTCAATAAAATGCATATTGATGGAATTGGTAATTTATATCAAAAATTAGAACAATTAAAAAAGAAATTAACTAAAGATGGCTATTTTGATTCAAACCATAAAAAGTTAATACCTAAGTTCCCCCAAAAAATCGCAGTATTAACTGCCGGTACAGGGGCTGCGATACGTGATATTCATACTACAATCAATAGTCGCTACCCTTTAGCAGAACAAATTCAAATTAACACCTTAGTACAAGGGGAACAGGCTAAAAACGATATAATTGAAAAAATAAAGCAAGCTGATGAATTAAATGTAGATACAATTATAATCGGACGTGGTGGCGGTTCTATTGAAGATTTATGGAATTTTAACGAAGAAGATGTGGTAAAAGCAATTTATGCTTGTGAGACGCCTATTATCTCAGCAGTAGGTCATGAAACAGATTTTACATTAAGTGATTTTGTGGCAGATGTGCGTGCAGCAACGCCTACTCAAGCCGCTGTTATGGCTACGCCAGATCAATATGAACTTAGACAATATCTCCAACAACTCAAGCTTTCGCTTACAAGGTTTATTAACCAACATATACAACAGCAAAGAAAGCATTTAGAACATGTTGCTTCTTACTACAAATTTAAAACACCAACTCTGTTATATGATCAACAAATTCAAAAGCGTGATGATTTAGAGAAACAGCTTAATTTAAATATAAATTTCAAAATCAATCAGCATAACCAACAATTACAGTTAATGAAACAGAACTTTAACTTAAAATACTTTAAGCAAAGTATCCACAGAGAACAAACAACGATTTCTCAAAAACAAATGGAACTTAATAAATTAATGAATCATTATATTACAAAACAAAAAAACAATTTAACTGCCAAACTAGAAAGCTTAAATAATCTGAGTCCAACAAATACAATGTTACGTGGTTACACTATTGTAAACAAGGAAGACAAAGTGATAACGAGCACTAATGATTTGGTTGAAAATGATAACATTGTGTTAACAATGAAAGACGGCATTGTTGATGCACAAGTTAAGAAAGTAAGGTGTAATGATGACCAATAACACGCAAAGTTTTGAAGAAATGATGAAAGAATTAGAAAATATAGTTCAAAAATTAGACAGTGAAAATGTTTCATTAGAAGAGTCTTTGAATTTATATCAACGCGGTATGACCTTATCTGCTAGTTGTGATGAAACATTAAAAAATGCTGAAAAAAAAGTGAATGAACTAATGTCAGAAGAAAGTACTGATAACGTTCAAGAAACGGATAAGGTAGAAGATAATGACGAATAATAAAATGAATCAATTAATCAAAGAAATCAATCAACTATTAGGACAAACGATTCCTCATTCCTCACTGGGTACAGATTTAGAAGACAGCATGCGATACTCATTAGAAGCCGGAGGTAAACGCATTAGACCGGTTTTACTATTATTAACATTGGATATGCTATCAACGGATTATAAACTTGGTTATACATCTGCACTCAGTTTAGAAATGATTCATACTTATTCATTGATTCATGATGATTTGCCACCAATGGATAATGATGATTATCGTAGAGGTAAACTTACAAATCATAAAGTTTATGGAGAATGGAAAGCCATTCTAGCTGGGGATGCATTACTTACTAAAGCTTTTGATGTTATTGTCAACGATGCAAATCTCAAAGATAGTGTGAAAATGAACCTTATTAAACGTTTATCGTTTGCCAGCGGCCATTTAGGTATGGTTGGTGGACAAACACTAGATATGCAAAGCGAAGGCTCTGCTATTGACCTAAATACTTTAGAGCACATTCACCATGCCAAAACAGGGGCGTTATTAAAATTTGCTGTAATGGCAGCAGTAGATATATCTGAACCTGAACAAAATGTTGCCGATTTATTAGAAACATATAGTGAACACCTTGGTTTAATGTTCCAAATCAAAGATGATTTATTAGATGTATATGGCGATGAAACAAAATTAGGAAAAGCCACAGGCAGTGATATCGAAAATGATAAAAGTACCTATGTATCATTATTAGGTCAAAGTGGTGCTGAAGAAAAGTTACAATCACATACTAAATCTGCGTATGAATGTTTAGAACATTTACCAAAACAATATGATACACGTAACCTTGAATACGTTATAGAATTGTTCAATAATAGAGAATCTTAAATATTTCATAAGCGCGTCATTTTTACTTTAGTTTAAAACATAACAACCAAAAGAAAAACAAATCATAGATAGGGCCAGGGATTAGAACCTAATTAACTCATTAGAATTTGCGATTGGAACAGTACTCGCATTTTCAAAAATTTTTCTGTTCCATTATACATGCTTTTGTTGGCTAGAAAAAAGTTAAGAACTAAAACTTTGTTTTAAGAAATTTAACTTTAGAAAAGTTTAAGATTAAAAGGCTACATTAGGTCAAACGCATGTGTAAGCACATTTTTATTTTTACAGCACTATCTATTACTTATAATACATTTTGTGGCCGAGACATTAATAACGTCTCGGCCACTCATTTTTGTTGAACACAAACTATTATACTCGTTGGTAATGCTAGCAATATAATGGCCAACTTTACTTTGCGATACCTTCAAAGGGTAAGTCAACCAATGCTAACAACAATCCTCTATGTATAAAAGGTTGTTTATACTTTGAAATTTATAAACATATAAATAAATATTCATAATTTGACAGATACCACTATACTTAGTATTTTCAAAAATGATGAATTTGCCACAATTATAAACTATTAATAATTGCTTATCACTCGGTATATCAATATGGCGTTGCGATTTTATAAAATTAACTTTAGTAGTAGTATCATCTTCCATGTGTTAAAATCATTGTATAAATATTCGTTTATAGAGGTGCTATACATGGCTAAAAAATCAGTAAGACATATAAAAATAAGAGAAATTATCTCAAATGAAAAAATAGAAACACAAGATGAATTAGTAAAACGTTTAAATGAATACGAATTAAACGTAACACAAGCGACGGTTTCAAGAGATATCAAGGAATTACAATTAATCAAAGTCCCCACACCGTCAGGACAATATGTTTATAGCTTGCCAAATGATAGAAAATATCATCCCTTAGAAAAACTTGGCCGTTATTTGATGGATTCTTTTGTGAATATTGATGGGACTAGTAATTTACTTGTACTTAAAACATTACCAGGTAATGCACAATCTATCGGAGCTATTTTAGATCAAATAGATTGGGACGAAGTCTTAGGTACAATCTGTGGTGACGATACTTGTTTAATCATATGTCGTGATGAATCTGCCAGTGAAAAGATTAAAACGCGTATCTTTAATTTATTATAAGTTTAAGGAAGTGATTAATACATGCTACAAACCTTATCTATTAAACAATTCGCAATTATTGATGAATTAGAAATACAATTTGGGCAAGGTCTGACTGTTTTAAGTGGCGAAACAGGCGCCGGTAAATCCATTATTATAGATGCAATTGGACAATTAATCGGCATGCGTGCTTCATCCAATTTTGTTAGACATGGAGAGAAAAAAGCAATCATTGAAGGAATCTTTGATATCGATGATAGCAAAGAAGCCATCTCGATTCTTCATGATTTATCTATTGATGTAGATGAAGACTTTTTATTAGTCAAAAGAGAAATTTTCAGCTCTGGTAAAAGTATTTGTAGAGTCAATAACCAAACAGTTACTTTACAAGACTTACGTAAAATTATGCAAGAATTGTTAGATATACATGGCCAACATGAAACGCAAACATTATTAAAACAAAAATATCATCTACAATTATTAGACAATTATGCAGAAAATACATATAAAGATTTACTCGATAAGTATGTGGTAACTTATGATAAGTATAAAGCTAAGAAAAAAGAATTAGAGGATTTAGAATCAGCTGATCAAGCTTTATTACAACGTTTGGACTTATTAAAATTTCAATACGAAGAATTGCAAGAAGCAAATTTACTTGAAGATGAAGTAACACAACTTGAAATTGATATCAAACGTATCCAAAACTCAGAAAGTTTGAGTTTAGCATTAAATAATGCACATGTTACATTAACTGATGAACATGCAATTACAGATCGTTTGTATGAATTAAGTAATCAATTGCAATCTATTAGCGAGATACTACCTGATAAATATGATCGTTTGAAAGAGGACGTAGACCAGTTTTATTATACGCTTGAAGACGCTAAACACCAATTATATGACGATTTAACCAACACAGAATTTGATGAACAATATTTAAATGAGTTAGAATCTAGGATGAATTTATTAAATAGTTTAAAACGTAAATATGGTAAAGACATTAATGAGCTCATCATTTATCAAGACAAAATGGCAGATGAAATTAATAAAATAGAAAATTACGAAGAAAGTACTGCGCAATTACGCCAAGAAATCGATGATTTATACCATAATGTTATCGAATTAGGCGAAAAACTATCAAAAGAAAGACGAAAGGTTGCACAATCATTGCGTAATCATATAGTAGACGAAATCCAGAATCTTCAAATGAAAGATGCTAATTTAGAAATCTCATTCAAAACATTAGATGTGCCAAATCGAGAAGGTATAGAGCTTGTTGAATTTTTAATCAGTCCAAATAAAGGTGAACCATTAAAAAGTTTAAATAAAATTGCCTCTGGTGGAGAACTTTCTAGAATTATGCTTGCATTAAAAACAATTTTTGTTAAAACAAGAGGACAAACAGCAATATTATTCGATGAGGTTGATTCTGGCGTCTCTGGCCAAGCCGCACAAAAAATGGCTGAAAAAATGAAAGGGTTAGCTAAACATATTCAAGTCATATGTATTTCTCATCTACCCCAAGTTGCTTCTATGAGCGATCATCATTTGTTTATTAGTAAAAATACAAGTGCAGATAGGACGACAACACAAGTCCAAGAATTGACAGGAGAAGAACGAATCGATGAAGTAGCAAGAATGATTTCTGGAGCAAGCGTGACTAAACTCACTAGACAAAATGCTAAAGAAATGATTGAGCAAAACCATAAATCATAAATAAGATATCGCTTTTATTTTGTTATTTTAGGGAAAAGACAGAGTAAGACAAATAATCAGTGAAGGGTGTCGATTTTATGCAGTACCAACATTTAATTGAACCGTCAAACACATTAACTGGAAATGTAGCTGTTTTATATGCAAATGACGAGAAAATGATTGCTGTTTTAGTAAAGGTGTTAATGATGACTGATATTGATATCTACATCTACGATACACAAGATACTACTGAAATCATACGTTCTTTTAACTTAGAGTCACAAATTTTAAATAGAATTCATACTTTTACGTTTTCAAGTGATTATCAATTATTGAAACAATGTTCAGAAGATTTATCTCGTGGAAAAATTTCAGTTTTAATGAAAGGCAATATGAAAGCTTCTTCACTCTTATCATTTATATTGAGTAATAAAAACTTTATAGATAATTATGGCTTTTTAAATCACCTCGTATGTTTCAATGTACCAAATTATCATAAAACATTAATGGTTAGTGACGTAGCTTACAATATTTCACCTACCATAGAAGAGAAAAAACAAATTATTAATAATTTAGTTCATTTTAGCAAAAAATAGGGTACACCCACTTTAACATTGGTTTATTATCTTCAGTAGAATCCCCTCATAAAAAGATTCAATCCTCAGTGGATGCTGAAAAAATTAAACACATTTTTAATAGGGAAGCAAACGACTATTTAAATATTGATGGCCCCATTCTTTTTGATAATGCAATTAGCAAAAAGAATGCAATTCAAAAGAACATTAAATCTAATATTGCTGGAGATGTTGATGCGTTGATTGTCTCAAATACTGATGTTGGTAGTGTATTGTCTAAATCATTGGTTTATTTTAGTAATGCCAGTGTAGCAAGTTTATTACTTGGTGCAAAATTCCCAATCGTATTCACATCAAGAACTGAGAACAAACAAAATAAATTGGATTCTTTATTACTTGCTTTGAGAGCACAAAATTAAATTCAACTACTAAATTTATTTGAATTATTACACTAATATTAAGGTTATTAATTTTATAATGGCAAAATTTGATGTAAAATAGTAAAGGATATTAGTTAATAGATCAATTTCGAGTTTAAATTTTATATTATTCTAATTAATAGGTGCTGAGTTTTTCTATTAATTGAATTCTTATTGTAATCATTGTCGATAATCTTATAACATGGTAATCGATTAAAAGTATTGGTTTCTTCTAGTAATCATAAATTCAAGTGTGTATCGTTTTTTAATGATTTTAAAGTAAAGATACTGCAAACAAATCACTTTTAAAATTTAAAGGTGATTTCATTCGCATGTTTAAATAAATAACTTTGAAACAATATAGTTTACACAGTATGTGATTACCGTTTGAAATTTTGTTTGGCTAGTATATTTTAAACACTATATTTCTAGTTATCATCATATCATTTCAGGTAAACTAAATTTTAATCAATACAGCATACATAAACTTGTATAAATAGGATGCTTTAAGAAAAGGCTAATATGATAGTTAGGAGTCAAAACATGGCAGATGAAAAATATGATTTAGTAATTTTAGGTGGAGGAACAGCTGGATACGTATCAGCGATCAGGGCGTCTCAGCTAGGTAAAAAAGTGGCGTTAGTAGAAAAATCTATGTTAGGAGGCACATGCTTACATAAAGGATGTATACCAACAAAAGCGCTTTTGAAATCTGCTGATGTGTTGAGGACAGTAGCAAATTCAAGCGAATTTGGCGTCGATATAGATAATTTCAAATTGAATTTTTCGCAAATCCAAGCACGTAAAAATGAAGTGGTTCAACAAATGTTTAGCGGCGTTAAACAACTGATGGATCATAATAAAATAGATGTTTTTAATGGCGTTGGACGCATTTTAGGTCCTTCTATCTTTTCACCACAAAGCGGCACAGTTTCAGTAGAATACGAAGATGGAGAATCCGAGTTAATACCAAATAACAATGTACTTATTTGTACTGGATCTAAACCTATGTCATTACCATTTTTACCATTTGATGGAGACATAGTGTTATCTAGTGACGATATATTAAAATTAGACGAATTGCCACAATCGCTTGCTATCATTGGTGGTGGGGTTATTGGTTTAGAGTTTGCGTCTCTCATGGTAGATTTTGGTGTTCAGGTTTCAGTAATTGAAGCCGGTGAAACTATTTTACCGACTGAAAGCAAACTATTGGCTAAGTCTCTACAAAATGAATTAGAAAATAGAGGCGTGACATTTTACATAAATACACAATTAGCAGAAGCACAGTGTTCAGTAAACGAAAATAATATTGAATTAATACTCGGAGAAGATGTTCAAGTATATGACAAAGTATTAGTCGCAATTGGTCGTAAACCGAACACTACAGATATCGGGTTAAACAATACGAAAATTGAGTTGACCGACAAACAGCACATTGTTGTTAATGAATATCAACAAACAAAAGACAAACATATTTATGCTGCTGGTGATTGTATAGGTAAATTACAATTAGCTCATGTTGGTTCAAAAGAAGGGTTGACAGCTATTGAGCATATGTTTGATGTTTCGCCAATACCTATAGATTATAATAAAATGCCTAAATGTGTTTACACCCAGCCTGAAGTTGCAAGTATTGGTAAAAATAAAAATGAAGCGACTCATGAAGGTATAAAAGCAAAAGCAGTTAAAGTGCCATTTAAAGCAATAGGGAAAGCAGTAATTGAAAATACCAAAAATCTAAATGGCTTTTGCGAAATCGTGATTGATCAAGAAAATGATACGGTATTAGGCCTCAATATGATCGGACCACATGTGACCGAACTTATTAATGAAATATCATTGTTCCAATTTATGAATGGTTCAACTTTAGAATTAGGTTTAACAACCCATGCACATCCTTCACTTTCAGAAGTGTTAATGGAACTAGGATTAAAAGTTGAAAACAAATCAATTCACGTTTAATTAAGGAGGATTCAAAATGTTTGATTATAAATCAGCAGGTCTTAGTAAATCTGAACTACAATCTATGTATAAGTGGATGGATTTAGGCCGAAAAATTGATGAACGCATGTGGTTATTAAACCGTGCAGGGAAAATCCCATTTGTTATAAGTTGTCAAGGACAAGAAGCAACACAAATTGGAATGGCTTTTGCAATGCAAGAGGGAGATATTTCATCACCCTATTATAGAGATCTCGCACTAGTAACATATTTAGGTATGACTCCGCTAGATTCAATGTTAGCCGCTTTTGGTAAACGTGATGATATTAGTTCTGGCGGAAAGCAAATGCCATCACATTTTAGTAAAAAAGAAAAAGGCATCTTATCTCAAGGTTCACCAGTAGCAACACAAATTTTACATGCGGTCGGTGCAGCTTTAGCACTCAAAATGGATAACAAACAAAACATCGCAATGACAACTGTAGGTGAAGGTAGTTCAAACCAAGGCGATTTCCATGAAGGATTAAACTTTGCCGGCGTACATAAATTACCTTTTATTTGTGTCATAGAAAATAATAAATATGCTATTTCTGTACCTGATTCATTACAATATGGTGCAGAAAAATTATCAGATCGTGCGTTAGGATATGGTATTCATGGTGAGCAAGTAGATGGTAACGATCCGATTGCTGTTTACAAAATAATGAAAGAAGCGCGTGAGCGTGCATTAAACGGTGGCGGCTCAACTTTAATTGAAGCGATGTGTACAAGGATGACAGCACATTCGTCTGATGATGACGATACATATCGTCCACAAGAAGAACGAGACGCGTTAAAATCATTAGATTGTAACCTTAAATTTAAAGCATTTCTATTAGAAGAAGACATTATCGATGAACAATGGTTAGAGGAAGTAGAGAAAGAACATAAAGAGATTATAAATCAAGCGACAAAAGAAGCTGAAAAAGCACCTTATCCATCACCAGAAGAAACTTATACACATGTTTACGAAGAAGGGAGCTTAAATAATGGCTAAAATATCTTATTTAGAAGCTATCCAACAAGGCTTAGATCAAGCAATGGAAAAAGATGACAACGTATTTGTATTAGGAGAAGATGTTGGTAAAAAAGGAGGCGTCTTCGGTGTAACGTTGGGATTACAGGAAAAATATGGCATCGCACGTGTATTAGACACGCCCTTAGCCGAATCTAATATTGTAGGGACTGGCATCGGTGCAGCAATGATGGAAAAACGACCAGTTGCTGAAATACAATTTGCAGAATACATTTTACCTGCTACAAACCAAATTATGAGTGAAGCGGCAAAAATGAGATACCGTTCAAATAATGATTGGCATTGTCCTATAACAATCCGTGCTCCTTTTGGCGGGGGTATACATGGAGCGTTATACCATTCACAAAGTGTGGAGTCTATTTTTTCATCTACGCCAGGTTTATCTATTGTTATCCCTTCTTCGCCATACGATGCAAAAGGGTTACTGCTCTCATCTATTGAGTCTAACGATCCCGTTTTATATTTTGAACATAAAAAAGCTTACCGCTTATTAAAAGAAGAAGTGCCAGATTCATACTATACTGTGCCGATTGGTAAAGCGGATGTAAAACGTGAAGGTGAGGATATTACAGTATTTACATATGGTCTATGTGTAAATTACTGTATACAGGCTGCTGATATGTTAGAAGAAGAAGGTATTAATGTAGAGGTAGTTGATTTACGTACGGTATATCCTTTAGATAAAAAAACAATCATTGAAAGAGCAAAAATGACAGGGAAAATATTATTAGTCACTGAAGACAACCTAGAAGGTAGCGTTATTTCTGAAGTTGCTGCTATTATTTCCGAAAACTGTTTATTTGACCTCGACGCACCTATCATGAGATTAGCTGGACCTGATGTGCCATCAATGCCGTTTGCGCCGACGCTTGAAGATGAGTTTATGATGAATCCAGAAAAAATAAAAACGAAAATGCGTGAACTCGCAGAATTTTAAGGAGGCACAATCATGGAAATTAAAATGCCTAAACTCGGCGAAAGTGTACATGAAGGAACAATAGAACAATGGCTGGTTTCTGTAGGCGATAAAATCGAGGAATATGATCCTCTTTGTGAAGTGATTACTGATAAAGTAACAGCTGAAGTACCTTCTTCTTATGCAGGGACAGTTCGCGAAATCATTGTTGAAGAAGGTACTACTGTTGAAGTTGGAGAAGTTATTTGCTACTTAGAGACAGAAGAAACAGTATCGAACGATAGCGATCAGACCCACCCAAAAACTGAAACTGAAGTGAAATCAACACAAAATGATAAAAATACAAAGGGTCAAGCGCATAATAATACAAGTTTATCAGAAAGCGAACCTAAAAATAACGGTAGATTTTCACCTGTAGTATTTAAACTGGCTTCTGAACACCAAATAGATCTTTCCCAAGTTACGGGTACTGGCTTTGAAGGTAGAGTAACTAAAAAAGATATTGAAAATGTCATTAAAGAAGGAACTCATAAAATAGGTTCTGAAATCATTGCACCTAAAGATTCTCCTAAAGTAAGTAAGCAAGTTCAATATAATGAACCTTCTCCAGGTTCAGCTATACCAGTTAATGGTGTACGTAAGCAAATAGCAGAAAATATGGTGCACAGTGTCAATGAAATTCCACATGCATGGATGATGGTCGAAGCTGACGCTACGAATCTTGTTAAAACGAGAGATTACCATAAAAACAGTTTCAAAGAAAACGAAGGTTACAACTTAACTTATTTTGCATTCTTTGTTAAAGCTGTAGCTGAAGGGCTAAAAGCATATCCGCTTCTAAATAGTAGCTGGCAAGACTCTGAAATAGTGATGCATAAAGATGTTAATATATCAATTGCCGTAGCTGATGAAGAGAAACTATATGTACCAGTTATTCAAAATGCGGATGAAAAATCACTTAAAGGTATAGCGAGAGAAATAAATGATTTAGCTCAAAAAGCACGTAACAAAAAGTTAAGAACAGAAGATATGCAAGGTGGCACATTCACAGTGAATAACACCGGAACATTTGGTTCAGTGTCATCGATGGGCATCATTAACCACCCTGAAGCAGCTATTTTACAAATTGAGTCTATTGTTAAAAAACCCGTAGTCATTGAGGATATGATAGCAATTAGACATATGGTTAATTTATGTATTTCGATTGATCACCGTATTTTAGATGGCTTACAAGCAGGAAGATTTATGAACTTTGTAAAAACAAGAATTGAGCAATACTCTATTGAAAATACAAGTATATACTAAGATTGTTATTGCATTATTTATCAAATGCTCAATGTTTTTAAAATTAGAGCGATGTATTTCATATTTATATTATGTTTGTGTGGAATACCATTTCGTCCTCTCAGCTAAACATCAAAACGCTTGATATAAATGTATTTTGGTACCAGTTACCGGCTAACAATTTTATACCATGATGCAGCTCTGACATTGCTTTGTCATAAGTATTTGTTAAAGATGTCATTAAAAAGAAGTAAGCCTTTGAAATCAAAAGTGTTCATTTTGGTTTCTAGTTTACTTCTTTTATTTTATATTTTAAGTATTTATTTCAATGTCTTTAACGTTTCCATGGAGTTTGTCATGCCTTACACATTGAACGCACATGTTGAACTATTGTTTAGATATTAGTAGAATGAAGTTAATAAATTGATAATGAAAGGTGATTTGAAAATGGATTTAAATTTTGATTTATATATGAATGACGTAGTAAGCCAAGCTAGAAATGAAATAGAAGAGGCTGGATATGAGCAATTAACAACTGCAGAAGAAGTAGATAAAGTATTAAATCAAGATGGGACTTCACTCGTTATGGTGAATTCAGTTTGTGGTTGCGCAGGTGGCATCGCAAGACCAGCAGCAACACATGCTTTACATTATGATGTATTACCAGATAGACTTGTTACAGTTTTTGCTGGGCAAGATAAAGAGGCAACGCAACAAGCAAGAGATTATTTTAAAGGTTATGCGCCATCTAGTCCATCATTTGCGTTAATAAAAAATGGTGAAATTACTGAGATGATAGAACGTCACCAAATCGAAGGTCATGATGTCATGGATGTCATCACTCAATTACAAAACTTATTTGAAGCATATTGTGATGAAAGATAGAGGATAAATCGATGTCGCGGTTAAATCCATATCGAATCGGATTTAGAACAATTAAAACAGCTATCGGCATGGCGCTGGGGATTATTATCGCTAAATTCATAGGTTTAGATAATTTTGCTTCTAGTGCCATTTTAGTTGTGCTTTGTATTAAGCACACGAAAGTACACTCTCTACAAGCAATTGTATCTCGGTTTGTCTCATGTTTATTAATCTTAATTATAGGATCTTTCGTTTTTAGTTACTTAGGTCAAAGTGCCATTGTACTCGGACTCATCGTACTTCTGTTTATACCACTCACTGTAGTTTTCAAAGTACAAGAAGGCGTGGTAACAAGTTGCGTTATCCTACTTCACGTGTTTAACGCAAATACCATCGATATACACTTATTTATAAATGAAGTTTTACTGTTAATTGTAGGTCTTGGTATTGCTTTTATAATGAACTTAATCATGCCTAGCTTAGATTTTAAATTAAAGCAATATAAAGACGAAATAGAAAGTCAATTTATAGTTATATTTGAAAGATTCAGCGCTACGTGTAAAGACCCAAAGCAAACTTTAAATATTTCTTTTAATCAATTACAACTCACAATTCAAAAAGCAAAATCAATAGCCTTTAGAGATGTTAAAAACCATTTTGTTCGTAACGAAAATTCTTATTACCACTATTTTGATATGAGAGAAGAACAACTAGAATTATTAGAAAGAATGGCTAAAATGATTAATCATATTGAAACGCAAGATGCAATTTTGTCAAAAATATGTGGCTTATTTTCTGAAGTTGCTACAAATGTAAATAGTAATGATTATACAGTGTTAAGATTGCATTCTTTATATGAAATAAGAATAGAACTAAATCAATTAGATTTACCAAAATCACATGCTTCTTTTAGAACGAGAGCGAATATGATGCAATTGTTAAATGAATTGGAAAAATATTTAGAAGTCAAATCACAATTTGGTTCTTTAAAACTGCACAAAAATAAAAAACTACCAAACCTTTCATAAAATAATAAAAAGCGAAACATATACAAATTGATCACCTTAACTTGTATAGTGAGAAAGCATAAAAATCTATCTTTTTAAAGATTTTGTATAGCTCTGGCAAGTATAATTAGAAAAGGTGCAAACGTTGAAATTTTTTTACAAGCAATCTGAAGAGACCTATCTGGGTCTCTTTTTTATATAAAGGAATCAATAGGGGTATATGACATGTGAACTCAAGTTTATACTTAATTGCTAACCAACTTTATAATCGCATTACAACGCTCATAACTTATATCCATAGACGCATTTTGATTCTAGGTATTCTCCTCATCAATATTATAGATAAACGTATGATATTGACGTTGCAAGTTTTTTAGCTAGTTTTTAAAATTAGATTAAAAAAAATATCATTTAACGATGGCATCAATAACACCTAAACCGTTAAATGATATTTTAACAAAATCTGTTTTTTAATCAGTTCAAATTTTTTATTTTAACTTGTTAAAGGAACAATACTTGTTAATATTAATGCAAGTACTACGGCCACTAACATTATTACAATAATAACTCTTAATACTTTGTTGTTATTCAAAGTTTATTCCTCCAAATCTTATATAAGCATTTCACTTTTTCAAATTAAATCATTCTCTTGATTACAATAATACATCACTTTCACTGCATTATTATATCATAATACGCGTTATACGTATAAACATATTAGTTTTTCTTAACTTTGTATTTATGTAAACTAATATAAGTAATCACGATGTAGAAAAGGGGATTTAATAATGATAAATAAACAACGTCTTTTAGATACGTTTTTAGAATTAGTGAAAATCGACTCAGAAAGCGGTAATGAGCAACCAATTCAAAGCTATCTCAAAGCTATCTTAGAAATGTATAATATAGAAATGGTTGAAGATAACGCAAGTAGTGAGACTGATTTAGGGGCAAATAATTTAATATGTACATTAAAATCTACGCCCAATTTAGCCTCTCTCGACAAAATATATTTTACAAGCCATATGGACACCGTAGTGCCTGGTCAAAGCGTCAATCCAACAGTGAAAGACGATGGATACATATATTCGGATGGATCCACCATATTAGGTGCAGACGATAAAGCAGGATTAGCTGCAATTTTAGAATTTATTCGCGTTCTTTCTGAAAAGAATATACCTCATGGCCAAATACAATTTATTTTAACTGTAGGCGAAGAAATTGGTTTAAAAGGTGCTAAATTTCTCGATCAATCATTACTAGATTCAGATTACGGTTACGCAATAGATGCAAGCGTACCTGTAGGCACAACTGTTATCGGTGCACCGACTCAAATGAAAATAAATACAACAATATATGGTAAAACCGCGCATGCAAGCACGCCTACTAAAGGGATAAGTGCTATCAACATTGCTGCTAAAGCTGTTAGCGAAATGAATTTAGGCCAAATTGATACTTATACTACGGCGAATATTGGTCGCTTTGAAGGAGGTTCAGCAACCAATATAGTAGCTGATAAAGTAACTCTGAACGCAGAAGCACGTTCCCATTCAGAAGAAGGTATCATCAAGCAAGTCAATCACATGAAATCTGTATTCGAAACGATAGCTAAGAAATACGATGGCCATGCAGAAGTAGATATAACGAAAAGTTATCCTGGGTTTAAATTGTCTGATGACTCAAAAGTAACTACTGTGGCAAAAGCTAGTGCCTCTTCTCTAGGATTAGAAGCCAATACTGTTATCGCAGGCGGAGGGTCAGATGGTAATATAATAAACGAACTTGGTATACCAACTGTTATTTTAGGTGTGGGCTATGAAAATATTCATACAACAGAAGAAAGAATCTCGGTTCAATCTTTAAACTTACTGGCCGAACAACTTTTAAGTATTAATCATGTATTAAATTTGCAGACTATAAACTGATTAAGTGAATACTTAGTTACCTTTGTGATACAATATACTAGAAAACTTTAATAAGAGAGGTTAGTTAAATGACACAACAAATTGGTGTAGTAGGTTTAGCCGTAATGGGTAAAAACCTTGCTTGGAATATTGAATCACGTGGATATAGCGTTTCAGTTTTTAACCGTTCTTCTGAAAAAACAGACGAAATGGTCAAAGAATCTGAAGGAAAAAATATACATCCAACATATTCAATGGAAGAATTCGTAAATTCTTTAGAAAAACCCCGTAAGATTTTATTAATGGTAAAAGCAGGCGCTGCTACTGATGCAACGATTGATACATTGTTACCGTTATTAGATGATGATGATATCTTAATCGATGGTGGTAATACAAATTATCAAGATACAATTAGACGTAATAAAGCACTTGCTGAAAGTGGCGTTAATTTCATTGGTATGGGTGTATCTGGCGGTGAAGTTGGTGCATTAACAGGACCTTCACTTATGCCTGGTGGACAAAAAGACGCATTTGATAAAGTCAGTCATATCTTAGAAGCAATTTCAGCAAAAGCAAAAGACGGCGCACCATGTGTAGCTTATATTGGACCTAATGGCGCTGGTCATTATGTTAAAATGGTTCATAATGGCATAGAATACGCTGATATGCAATTAATTGCTGAAAGTTATGCAATGATGAAAGATTTACTAGGTATGTCTCACGAAGATATAGCGCAAACATTTAAAGATTGGAATGCTGGTGAATTATCAAGTTACTTAATTGAGATTACTGGTGACATTTTCAATAAATTAGATGATGAAACTGATGGACCTTTAGTTGAACAAATCTTAGATACTGCTGGTCAAAAAGGTACAGGTAAATGGACATCTATCAACGCATTAGAATTAGGTATTCCATTGACTATTATTACTGAATCTGTATTTGCTCGTTTTATCTCTTCAATTAAAGAAGAACGTATAAATGCTTCAAAACAATTAAATGGCCCAAATGCTAAATTTGAAGGAAACAAAGAAGCATTTCTAGAAAAAATTCGCAAAGCGCTTTACATGAGTAAAATATGTTCTTATGCACAAGGTTTTGCTCAAATGAGAAAAGCAAGTGAAGACAACGAATGGGAACTTCAACTTGGTGAATTAGCTATGATTTGGCGCGAAGGTTGCATTATCCGTGCACAATTTTTACAAAAAATAAAAGAAGCATATGATAATGATAAAGATTTACAAAATTTATTATTAGATCCTTATTTCAAAGATATTGTAACGAATTATCAAGATGCTTTACGTGATGTAGTAGCAACAGGTGTACAAAATGGCGTCCCTACGCCAGGTTTCTCTGCAAGCATTAACTATTATGATAGTTACCGTTCAGAAAACTTACCTGCTAACTTAATCCAAGCACAACGTGATTATTTTGGTGCGCATACTTATGAACGTAAAGATCGTTCTGGCATATTCCATACACAATGGATTGAAGACTAGACTACGTATATAATTGACGATTTAAGCAAAGCATAGCGCTTGGGATATAAATACCCATGTTCAAAATAAGAGGGCCAACCCGTAATATCGGGTTGGCTCTCTTTATATTTAAAACCTTATGTTTTTAAATATAATATGGCTCAATTCTCACTAACAATGTAAATGTCAATCTTAACTCCTATGAATGATAGAATACGATTTGTAAACAAAATGAAAATAGAATATATTTTTTAACATATTACTTGTTATCAATAACAATAAATATACAACTTTACCTCCAACACAATACAGGTTAGTAACATTGATTTTTATGCAAGCGATTGCATATATCTTTTGACTTTTATTTACTTATTCATTACGCTAATCATGCAACTAAATAATAATTTAGCCCTCAGTAGCAGAGATGAAGAAGTTAAATATATGATTTTTCATCATTCAGTGGACGAATTTATTTTATTATATCCTATAGAACTTGATAAAAGCACTAATTTATTAAAATTACATAAAGCACCTTATGCAGTAATGGGTAAATCTTTAGATGATAATGATGACTTCTGAATCATTAACTAACTACCTTATACAACAAAATCATACACGTTTATTGTTTTTAGCTGAAAAAGATAAATATCAAGTTGTTAAAGATATAATCTGCGGTTTGCAAAACATATTTCAATTTAATGAAGTTACAGCGATATTAAATTGATTGATATAGATATAGGGCGAATAAAAACTATTTGAATACCTTAATATCAATACATAAATTGCCAACTGGTATAATTATATCTGGTACTATGTTAAATCATCTTCTACTTAGTATTTAAACATTAAAATTACAGATGATATACATACTAATACTATTAGCAAATATTATATAACAAGATTTGCGACATCTCCTTAAATAACGGTAGAGATATTTTCAAAATCTTTGAGAGAACGTGCTAGATTAAAATTAGTAGCATTGATTAAAAATCCAAAAATAAAGAAACAAAATATTGAAATAGTTACGAAAATTAATAAACTTAAATCCATACATATAAAGGAGCATCTATATGATTAAACAATGGTGGAAAGAAGCTGTTGCTTACCAAGTTTATCCACGAAGTTTTAAAGATACAAATAATGATGGTATTGGTGATTTAACAGGTGTTATAGAAAAATTAGATTATCTTTATGATTTAGGCATTGATGTGATTTGGCTTAGTCCAATGTATAAATCCCCTAATGATGACAATGGTTATGATATTAGTGATTATAAAGATATTATGGATGAATTTGGAACGATGTCAGATTTCAACCAACTGTTAGAAGCAGTGCACCAAAGAGACATGAAATTAATTTTAGATTTAGTAGTTAATCATACGTCAGATGAACATCCATGGTTTATAGAATCAAAATCTAGTATAGATAATCCTAAAAGAGACTGGTATATATGGAAAGATCCAAAACCAGATGGCTCTGAACCAAATAATTGGGAAAGTATATTTAATGGTTCTACATGGGAGTTTGATGAACATACTGGTCAATATTATTTTCATTTATTTAGTAAAAAACAACCAGACTTAAATTGGGCAAATGACGAAGTAAGAAATGCAATTTTTAATATGATGAACTGGTGGTTTGAAAAAGGCATCGATGGTTTTAGAATAGACGCTATTACTCATATTAAGAAAACATTTGAAGCAGGTGATTTAAATGTGCCTGAAGGTAAAACTTATGCACCAGCATTTGAAGTTGATATGAACCAGCCGGGCATTCAAACTTGGCTACAAGAGATGAAAGCTAAGTCGTTGAGTAAATACGATATTATGACTGTAGGAGAAGCAAATGGTGTGAGCCCTGATGATGCTGAGCTATGGGTTGGTGAACAAATCGGAAAATTTAATATGATCTTTCAATTTGAACATTTAGGTTTATGGAATTCTGGCGATATCAAATTTGACGTAAATGCTTATAAAAAAGTGCTGAATCATTGGCAGAAAAAACTTGAAAATGTTGGATGGAACGCATTATTTATAGAAAACCATGACCAACCTCGTCGTGTATCAACTTGGGGAGACGATACATATTATTGGTTTGAGTCAGCTACAAGTCATGCTATTGTTTACTTTTTACAACAAGGGACACCGTTTATCTATCAAGGGCAAGAAATCGGTATGACAAATTACCCATTTAAAGATATTGAGACCTTTAATGACGTAGCCGTAGTAAACGAATATAAAATCGTCAAAAAGCAAGGTGGAGATGTTACAAAACTATTAGATAAACACAAGGTGGAAAATAGGGATAATTCACGTACACCGATGCAATGGGACGATTCTGATTTTGCAGGGTTCTCCCAAGTAGAACCTTGGTTCCCAGTCAATCCAAACTATAAAACAATTAATGTTGCACAACAACAAGATGACCCAGATTCAATTTTAAACTTTTATAAGTCATTAATTAACTTGAAAAAATCTCATGACATTTTTACTTACGGTATATTTAATTTAGTAGATCCAGACAACAGTCAAATATTTGCTTATACAAGAGAATTGGGTAACCAAATGGTTTTGGTAGTTGGTAATTTAACAGATAAAAAAGCAACACTTAATTATCCAATCAATTTCAAACAAGAAAATATATTATTACACAATTATAAGCATAGCTTCCTAGATGTTGAAAACATTCAACCATACGAATCGTTTGTTATTAGAATATAAGTGAATTTAGTGAATTTGCTCAATAAACAAATTAAAAAACGGACAGATCATAAAAAATAAAACGCATCTTCATTTTATTAGAAGAAAAAATTTCTAATTTTGGATCTGAATACTTATCTTAGTATTATAGTTCAAGCTGCAGTATCTCACTCGTAATATCCTACTTAAGCAATCAGTATGTTAAAAACCACAATGATTTCAATGTAAACAAAAAAAGACAAGAGCTAGGGCTCTTGTCTCAAACTGTCGACAAAGTCTCCAATTTTGTTGGCAGTTTTTTTGTACGCTTTTCGTGGACACTGATTTAGCCTGTAGTATTCAGCTAGCGCTCTTCTCTCAGGAGTCGGCCAAACCACTGCCGGTATGATACAAAAATATTATAATATATAAATTAAAGAGTGGTAGTGTTTATTATTTTATTTAAATGCTTAATAATCTAATTTATTATATTGTTCTTGATCGACAGGCATCCATAATTGGACTTTCGTGAAAGGGTTGTCGAAAGAAATATCAAATGGGTATATTTCAACATACAGACTATTATGCTCATAAGGTAAAGTCATTTGGAGACTCGTTTCAATATAATACCAAGCTTCATTAATGACATAGTCTATTTCACCCTGTAAGTTGAATTTAGCATATTGTCTTTCAGGTAAAAATCGATCTTCTAAATGTGCAGGATAACGTTCACTAGGAACACCTACAAATATTTCCATGCCTTGATCAAGTGGGCAGTTAACCACAAATAGTTCATATGGACTGACATCATTATATCGTTGTAATTCTTTAATTTTACCTTCAACCAATAAATCTTCTAAGAAATCAGGTACTTTATAAGGGTTATCTATTTCCTCTGAATCTAAAAATTTAGCATAACCTACTAATGAAATACCTGGCGTATCTTCCAAACGATACGTATAGGGTGCGCGTTCAGTAGTAGTAAGTTTAATATAAAGCCTTGGTTGCATTTTTAATTCGTCTCGTTTTGTATTGACTTGAATAGGAGAAACGCCATGAAAGTCACTAAAATCATTGGCAAAATCATTAGTATCTTTGTAGTTGTACTTTTTTGCGACATCCACCAAGCGCGTTGAACCGCTTAAAATATCTTTGGCTGCTAAAGTTAATCTTCTTGATCTAGCATATTCTGTTGGTGACTGGCCCACAATCATTTTAAATGATTGGTCAATATGGAACGGTGAAAGACCAACGTAATCACTCAATGCTTGCAAATATAGAGGCTCTAGCAAATGATCTTCAATATACACAATTGCCTGTTGAATTTGCTTGATGACGTCCAAAACTTTCACTCCTAATTTAGTTAAATACAAGTATATATTTAACTTTGTTTCTATACATAATGTTATGAATAATTGATGATTAATACTATTTTACATCATTTTTGTTCTACTGACATCTCAAAAATATTAAATAGGATAAAATGTAAACAAGTTAAAAATTACTTATGTATGATTCAATCAATAGTCTAAATCATAACACAAACGAGGTATAAGAAAAAAGCAACAACACAAGCTATATTTCAAACTTGTATTATTGCAATATTTAAAAACTATAAATTAGTGTATATCGTCCCACCAATGGAAACCATCTCTACTTAAAAGTAATTCACTAGCTAATGGGCCGTTTGTCCCAGCAGTGTAGTTAGGGAATTCTGGTTCACTTTGATTCCATTCTTCTTGAATCGCATCAACAAATTTCCAAGTTGATTTTAATTCTTCCCAATGCGTAAAGTTCGTCGCATCACCATTTAAACAATCAAATAATAAATTTTCATAAGCATCTACCGTGTTCATTTTATCTTGTGCGCTCATCGCATATGATAATTGAACTGGCTCAGTTTCGATACCTTGAACATTTTTTTTGGCGTTTAAATGAAGTGAAACGCCTTCGTTAGGTTGAATATTAATTACTAATAAATTGGAATCTAATTTTTTATCTGTTTTGTAATATAGATTCATTGGTACTTCTTTAAATTCTACAACGACTTGAATGGTCTTACTCTTCATGCGTTTACCAGTTCTAATATAGAATGGCACACCAGCCCATCTAAAGTTATCGATTGTTAATTTACCGGAAACAAAGGTTGGTGTAGTAGAATCTTCAGCTACGCGATCTTCGTCTCTATAACGCTTAACCTTTTGACCTTCAATGATACCTTCATCGTATTGTCCACGAACAAAGTTTTGACGGACTTCATCAGGTTGTAATTTACGTAGTGATTTCAAAGCTTTTACCTTTTCTGCTCTGATATCTTCACTTTTCAGACTGATGGGTGCTTCCATTGCTAGTAGGGCGACCATTTGTAACATATGGTTTTGTACCATATCTTTCAATGCACCACTAGACTCATAGTAACCGCCTCTATCTTCAACACCTAAAACCTCAGATGAAGTAACTTGGATATTTGAAATATATTTGTTATTCCATAACGGTTCAAACATCGCATTAGCAAAACGTAATACTTCAATATTTTGTACCATGTCTTTGCCTAGATAGTGATCAATACGATAAATTTCTTCTTCTTTAAACGAATGACGCAATTGTTCATTTAATTCTTCAGCAGATTCTAAATCTGAACCAAACGGTTTTTCAATGACTAAACGTTTGAAACCACTTGTATCTGTTAAGCCAGAAGATTTTAAATAATCTGATATAACACCAAAGAAATTAGGCGCCATAGCTAAATAAAATAATCTATTGCCTTGTAATTGGAACTCATGATCTAATTTATTACTAAACTCTAATAACGATTGATAACTTGCTTCATCACTTACGTCATGCTTGTGATAAAATACGTGCTCCATAAACTTATCTAGATGCTTAGTGTCTTTGACATGTTCTTGAATTGACGACTTCACTTGACTACGGAAATCATCATTTGATAAGTCTCTTCTACCAATTCCAACAATCGCAATATGTTCATTCAAATTTTCTTGCTGATATAAATGGAATAGCGATGGAAATAATTTTCTGTGACTAAGATCACCAGTTGCTCCAAAAATAGTTATTAAGCATGGGATATCTTTATTTCTAGTATTCAAGATCAAAACCTCAATTCTTTATTAAATCTGTATTTATTATAGACCAATCTACTGCTATGTTCCCACAATTTTGCTTATGTTATCATATTTTATTATATTTTTCGTTCTTTTATATGATAAAATATGAAGCAGAAGAGGAGGCATATGCATGGAAATTACGTTTTTTGGGACAAGTGCTGGTCTACCAACTAAAGACAGAAATACGCAGGCAATTGCTTTAAATTTAGAGCCTTATTGTAATAGTATTTGGCTTTTTGATGTCGGTGAAGGGACACAACATCAAATACTGCATCACTCAATTAAATTAGGGAAAGTAGATCACATTTTTATTACGCATATGCACGGAGACCATATTTTTGGATTGCCTGGTTTATTAACAAGTCGCTCTTTCCAGGGCGGAGAAGGTAAACCACTTACAATTATTGGGCCTAAAGGTATAAAGTCGTATGTAGAAACTACACTTAATTTATCAGAATCTAAGTTAAATTATCCTGTTACATATATCGAGATAGAAGAACAACTATCTTACCAACACAACGGTTTTAATGTTGAAGCGTATATGCTAAACCATGGCATACCATCATTTGGATACAGAGTAGAAGCGCCCTATAAATCTGGTAAAATTAATGTTGAAGCACTTAAAAAAATTGGTTTAGAACCTGGACCTAAATATCAAGATGTTAAAAATAATGAAACATTCGAATACAAAGGAACAATATATAATTCCAACGACTTTAAAGATGATGCTACAAAAGGGCCAGTTGTAGCGATATTTGGTGATACAATGCCATGTAAAAACGAATTGCTTATCGCACGCGATGCGACAGTAATGGTACACGAAAGCACATATATAGAGGGTGACAAAACATTGGCTAATAGTTATCATCACAGCCATATTGATGACGTTTTTGAATTAATCAGAGAAGCTCAAGTAGACTATAGTTTGATTACGCATATCAGTAATCGTTATACCAAAGAAGAAGTTAATGAAATTAGTAAAAGATTAAAATCTTTAGATGATACACCGCCATTTAATTTTGTTAGTGATTTTGATTCATGGCAGTTTTGAAAATAGGATTGAGAAATAAATAATATTTCAATCTCGAATATCATAGTAGCACTAGGTGACTGGAATGCAAATGTAAAGTCTATTTCCATTAAAAAAGCGGGGCAGAAAGTCTGGTTTTTAATCAGATTTCCTGTCCCGTTTCCGTGTAACAAACATAAATGAATCTCAAAGTTAATATGCTTTAGTTTTAAAAATCAATAGTTTTTTATTGCAATTTAAATTACAATTATGCTTAATCATTATCTTGGTTTGATAATTCAATACTTCTATTAACTGCAGCACGTAGACAATCTTCAAAAATACCTTCGATGTCGTGCTCTGCTAACGCATTAAGTCCTGATTGAGTCGTTCCACCTTTAGAAGTAATATTCTTTCTTAACTGTTCCATACTTAATTCTGAACGTTCAATCATTTTACTTGTACCTATAATTAAATTACGAATGGATTCTTCTACTTGGGATTTTTCTAGGCCCAAACGCGTACCAGCAGTAACGTATTGTTCAAATACATGATATAAAAAGGCTGGCCCACTACCTGTAATGGCTGTAACTTGATGCAAATTATCTTCTGAAACTTCAATAGCAGAGCCAAACGCATTTATTAAATCATCAACTTCTTCTTTAGATTTAGCTCCGAAATTATTTGAGAAACTAATACCGGTTACGGAATGTCCTACTTGAGCGTTAGTATTTGGCATAGTACGTGCGATAGGATTGCTTGTTTCTAATTTATCTTTAATATAACTAATCGGTAACCCAGCCATGATTGAAATAAATTTATTTTTTTCGTTGATATGAGGTTTAATTCGCTCAGCTAAACTATCAAAATCATACGGTTTAGTGCCTAAAAACACATAATCAGCATCTTTTAATAAAGCGGCGTCGTCATAACTATAATTAACGCCTAATTCGTCTGCATATGCTTTTAATGCTACTTCATTAGATCGATTGGTTAAATAAATTTTATCGGAATCAATTACTTTAGAGTTAACAATTCCTGTAAATATTGCATGTGCCATATTACCAGCACCATAAAATACGAGTTTCATGTAAAGACTTCACTTCCCCTTTGTTTTTTATGTTTCCATACTAACATAGTTTTAAAATATGGCTAATAATTTTAAAAAATGCATGACAAAATGCAATTCAATACATATACTAGTACTAAGTTCAAAAAGGTAGGGGTTTCATTATGATTGGTAAACATTATGTTTTAACAGGTGGCACAAGCGGGTTAGGTCAATCTATTTTACAGTCACTACTTCATAAAAGCGTGTATGTAACAGTGCTTGCAAGAAACCCAGAGAAATTAAATTACATTAAAGCGCAATACGACACAAATCACTTAACTATAATCAAATGTGATTTACAATCTCAAGCACAAATTTTAGATTTAGATATGCATTTTAAACATACAAAAATTGATGGTTTCATCTATAGTTCCGGACTAGGTTATTTTAAATCAATAGAAAACCATACAGTAACTGAAATGCAAGAAACCTATAATTTAAATGTGGTCCATTTTAATATTTTATTAAAAGTGTTACAACCTTATCTATCTAAAAATCCTTCTATTGTTGGTATTGGTAGCCAATCTGCTTTTTTAACACAAGGCTATGCAGCGCATTATGGCGGAAGTAAAGCGGCCTTGAATCAAGTGTTAAACGCACTACGCATAGAAAAACCAAATTATCATGTCATGACTGTCAACACTGGCCCAATAGCAACACCGTTCCATGATAAAGCAGACCCAACCTTAAAGTTTGCTCAAAAATATAAAAAAATGATGCTTAATCCTGATGTATTAGCAGACCAAATTATTAATAGTATCATAAACAAAAAGATAGAACTCAACGAACCCAAATGGATGCATATCATGCTAAAGTTTTATCAATTACTACCTCGTTTTATTGAAAAAAACTTTGTGTCATTGTTTAAAAACAAAGCTTAACCTTTTTACACAATGTCTAAATGATAAATCCAATATATCAAATAATTTTTTTATTATTAAGCTAGAGTTCTATAACTTTTATACTCTTTTTAGTTTAAAAAAGTTTAAAGCAAATAGTTATATCCAAATAACATAAGGCGTATTACTTCGGATAATTCAGGTAAATGGGATAGTCAAAAATGGTATCTATGAAAGTTGTGCTATTTTAGCTAACAATTGAATTGTATTCTAAAAAGGAGATAGGCGTTTTTAAGTTTGAGTCTACTGCTGCTGACAAAAGATGAACTTAAACTATTTATTTCTAATAACGCTATTTTTACAAAATAAAAAAACGTCAAGTTCCTTATAACTTGGAACCTAACGTTTTTGACTAAATGAAAAAAAGAATTAATTTAAGTGCTGTGTATAGTTTAAATCTTTAACACGATCTTGGGCTGCTTTTAATTTTTCTAGGCTTATATCTTTCGAATGTAGGTAGTTGTTTACATTTTCGTCTAGCTGTTCTGGGCTACTTGCACCAACGATAATAGAACCTAAAGCATCGTGTGAGGTTAAATAATTAAAGGTAAGCGCAGTTAAATTACTTTCTATTTCTTTAATTGAAGCAATTGTTTCTCCTAGTTCTTGATACGTATAATCAAAAATACCTTCGCTAAATTTTGAATCTAACACACTATTACTTTTTGCTGTTAATAGGCCTTTAAATACTGGCCCACGAGCTAAGACTTTTACTTTTTTAGCATGCACATCATCTAATAATGGCTCTGGTCTGTTATCAATTAAATTAAATTGAGACATAAGTGTTTCGATGTCGCTGTGTTTTAAATAATAATCAATCACGTTAGGTCTAATTGACGAGATACCGTAAGCTCGTATGATGCCTTCCTTTTTTAATTCGTCAAAGGCGCTAATCGTTTCATCCAAAGGATCACCGATTGTTCCGCCATGCAATTGATATAAATCTAAGTGGTCTAAACCTAATCGTTGTAGCGAACCTTTAACTGCTTCTTTAATATAAGATTTAGAAGGATCCCATGTTGTAGAGCCATCATCTTTCAAACGATTACCCACTTTCGTTCCAATTACAATATCGTCTCTGTTTTGATATTTTTTTAAAGCTTCTCCTACTATAGCTTCGTTTACACCTTTATCATACATATCAGCTGTATCAAAATACGTGATACCATGTTCTATTGCACGTTCTATGATAGGTTCTGCTTGCTTTTTATCAGTGCCGAGACTCATACAACCTAAACCTAACTCTGAAATTTCAATGCCACTTTTTAAAACATTTTTTTGCATGTTGTTTCTCCTTTCGATACACTTAAATAATAGGGCGTAGACATAATAAAGTAAGATGAACATTTTCATTATTAACTATCTATACATAGCTAAAAAACAAATAAATCATTTAACGCATTGATTTGTTAAATCGCTAACCCCTTAATTACTAATGTGTTTATCTTAACAATATCTTAAACCAATTAAAAGGACTGTGATTATTTATGAACTTATTTGAAAAAACAATACATAGAGCTTCCATTTATAAAGGCGCGATCATCGATTTGGAAGTCCACGATGTTGAACTACCCGACGGTCAAAATTCTAAACGTGAGCTGATATATCACAATGGCGCTGTTGCTGTTTGTGCTATCACGCCAGATGATAAGATTATATTAGTCAAACAATTTCGAAAAGCATGTGAAAAACCACTTTTAGAAATCCCAGCTGGTAAATTAGAAAAAGGGGAAGAGAGAGAAGCTGCAGCAAAACGTGAGCTCCAAGAAGAGACCGGTTATATTGCTGAAGAATTAGAACTTATTTCAGAAATGTATGGTTCTCCAGGTTTCTCAAATGAAAAAATATCTATATATTTAGCTAAAGATTTAAAAAATGGCGAAATGCATTTAGATGAGGATGAATTTTTAGAATTAGAATACTATCATATGAGTGAGATACAAACAATGCTAGATAATAAAGTATTAGAAGATGCAAAAACCATTATCGCGTTACAATATATTTTACTTAATTATAATCATTATAAATAAGAGGCGAGAATACTTGCGCTTTTTATCAATTATTGGTATTTTATATATATAAATCATAACTAAATTAAAATGATTATAATTATTAGTAGGGGAGTGAGGCTTCCGTGGAAGAACGTTTAAATCGCGTGAAGCAGCAATTACAGCAATCATCTTATAAATTGACTCCACAACGCGAGGCAACTTTGAGAGTTTTAATTGAAAATGAAAAAGATCATTTAAGTGCTGAAGATGTTTATTTAAAGGTCAAGGATAAGGCGCCAGAAATTGGACTTGCAACGGTTTATCGTACACTAGAATTATTAGCAGAACTCAAAGTAGTTGATAAAATAAATTTTGGCGATGGCGTAGCTCGTTTTGACTTAAGAAAAGAAGGTGCAAAACATTTCCACCATCATCTAGTTTGTATGGAATGTGGGAAAGTAGAAGAAATCGAAGAAGATTTGTTACCTCGTGTGGAGGAAAGAGTCGAAAATGAGTTTAATTTTAAAATATTAGACCACCGTTTAACGTTTCATGGTGTATGCGCTTCATGCCAAGCTAAAGGAAAATAAATCGAAAATGACTATTTCAGAAATAGAGGTAGTATAGTGAATAATATGATAGATGAATATTTAAAATTTATACAACTTGAAAAAGGATTAAGTGTAAATACAATAGGCGCATATCGCCGCGATTTAAAGAAATATGCTGAATTTATAGAATCACGCAAAATCAGCCATATAGATTTTGTAGATAGACAATTAATTCAAGAATGCTTGGGACACCTTCATGATGAAGGTGCCTCTTCGAAATCATTAGCTCGATTTATTTCAACCATACGAAGCTTTCATCAATTTGCTTTAAGAGAAAAATACGCTGCCAAAGATCCAACTGTATTAATTGAAACACCTAAATATGATCGTAAATTACCAGACGTATTAGAAGTCGAGGAAGTACTTAGATTATTAGAAACACCTAATTTATCTAAAAATAACGGTTATAGAGATAGAACAATGCTAGAATTGCTTTATGCTACAGGTATGCGCGTTTCTGAACTTATCCAAATTGAATTAGAAGATATTAATTTAATTATGGGGTTCATACGTGTATTTGGTAAGGGGAATAAAGAACGTATTGTACCATTAGGCGATACAGTTATTGAATTTTTAAATACTTATCTTGAAACAGTTCGACCTCAACTTTTAAAAAACACTGTAACTAATGCACTATTTTTAAATATGCATGGAAAACCTTTATCAAGACAGGCTATATGGAAAATGATTAAACAAAATGGTATTAAAGCAAATATTTTGAAAACTTTAACACCTCATACTTTAAGACATTCATTTGCAACACACCTGCTGGAAAACGGAGCAGATTTACGTGCAGTTCAAGAAATGTTAGGGCATTCTGACATTTCAACTACGCAATTGTATACACATGTGTCTAAATCACAAATTCGTAAAATGTATAACGAATTTCATCCACGAGCATAAACACAGACCAGTTTATTCGGTTGAATAACTAGTCTGTGTTTTTTAACATAGTATATGTGGAAAATATAACTTCAATAAAAAGCCACTATAATTTTATTGTGCATTATGTCGCGCTTGTAATGCACGTTGTCTAGCAGCTTCAACTTCAGTACGATCTCTTTTTAAATGGTGATCTATAATATAACTATCTTCTATTTTATAAAAAGTCACTATATAATTAGGATATCTTTTTAATATGTCTTCTTCCATTTCGTTTGTAATAGGTAATTGAATTGGCGTAAAAGTTCGTTCTCTATTAACTGTGTTTATCAAAGTTTGTATTTGCTGTTGATATGCTTGTATATCAAGACCAATGTTTAAAGCTGAATCAAATTTTCGAATCACACTTAATGCCTTTTTAAAAGATTTAACAGCGCCTACAAAATTTTGTCTTCTGTAATGATAACAACCTGTCGCAGTTAAGATTAAACTAACAATTGCGTCCTCTTTACTATAATGCGGGTTTGCTTTCCAAGCATCTTCTAAAATGTCATGACAAAGAAAGTAATGTTGTTGCGTATGAAATTGAAAATAAAAATCTTGTAATGCATTTCTTAACATGAATATCGCTCCAAATTTAAATGTTTATACTAAACATGCTATAATATTTTAGTGAATTCCGCACTTAACTTGCTAATATGAGGTAGATAAAAATGTATGAAGTAAAACTCGATGCCTTTAATGGACCTTTAGATTTATTATTGCATCTTATTCAAAAATTTGAAATTGATATATATGATATTCCTATGAAATCATTAACAGAGCAGTATATGCAATATATACATGCGATGAACCGATTAGAAATTAACGTGGCAAGTGAATATTTAGTTATGGCATCAGAATTACTTATGATTAAAAGTAAAATGCTATTACCTCAATCAGAAGACGTTGAGGATATAGACGATGATCCACGTGAAAATTTAGTTGAACGATTAATAGAATATCAAAATTATAAAGCGTATACAGTTCTTTTAAATGAAAAAAGAGCAGAAAGAGAACAATATTATGCTAAACATCCAACTGATTTAACGCATTTAGAATCAAATGAAACTTGGGATTCAAACCATACGATTGACTTAACTGAATTGATCATCGCCTATCAAAAAGTAAAAAATCGTGTCGAATATCAAACGCCTAAAACAGTCGATATTCGAAAAGATACATTTACAATTCAACAAGCTACTTCTCAAGTTACCAAACGTTTGAAAGATCATGAATCATTTAACTTTTTTAGCTTATTTAATTTTACTGAACCATTAGAAATGGTGGTTACTCATTTCCTTGCAATACTAGAAATGTCAAAATCAGGTATTGTAAATATAGAACAGCAAAAAAGCTTTGAAGATATAAATATTTTAAGAGGAGTTAACTATGGCATTGAACGATAAAGGAGTTCTAGAAGCATTACTTTATACAGCTGGGGATGAAGGACTTGAAGAAAAGCAAATTCTAGAGATATTAGAAATTGATCAAAATACATTGCATACTTTAATCACCGAATATGATGCTTCTGGGCTAGAGATCCAACATTTTGGCAATAATTATGTACTTACAACAAAAAAAGATGCTTCAGAATATATCGAAAAATTAATAGAACAAAAATCAAAATTGAAATTATCACAAGCAGCTATGGAAGCTTTATCTATTATTGCATATAATCAACCCTTATCTCGTAGTGATATCGAAATGATTAGAGGCATTAATTCAGATGGTGCCGTTAAAACTTTGATAGCGCGTGGTTTAATTGAAGCGAAAGATGAACAAGATTCTAGAAGCCAACAGCTATATACAACAGAGTTATTCCTAAATGTATTCGGCATTGAACATTTAGATGATCTACCAACTACAGATGAAGAAGATGAAGAAATTGAAGCTTTCTTTAGTAACTTAGTCAACCAAAAAGGAGATAATAATGAGTAAAGAAATAGAAAGATTACAAAAACGTATTGCAAACAGTGGTTATACTTCAAGACGTAAAGCTGAAACCTTAATCACAGAAGGTAAAGTCAAAGTAAACGGTGAAACAGAAACTGAACTAGGTACAAAGGTAAAGCCTACTGACACGGTGGAAGTAGAAGGCGTTAAATTGGAACAAGAAGATAAATTATATATCCTTTTTTATAAACCAGCGCAAGTGATTACGAGTGTGTCTGATGATAAAGGTAGAAAAGTAGTTACTGATTACTTTAAACAAATCAAAACAAGGATTTATCCAGTTGGTCGTTTAGATTATGATACATCTGGTTTACTATTGCTAACGAACGATGGAGAATTCACAAATTTAATGACGCACCCACGTTACAAAATTAAAAAGAAATACGTCGTTAAATTAAAAGGTTATCTTATGCGTGAAGAAGTTAAAGCGTTAGAACAAGGCATTAAATTAGAAGATGGTAAGACGCAACCTGCCAACGTAAAAATTAAAAATCAAGATAAAGACAAAAATTCAACGCTTGTAGAGATTACAATAACGGAAGGACGTAATAGACAAGTTAGACGTATGTTTGAGCATTTTGGTTACCAAATATCAAAATTACAACGTATAGAATTTGGGCCTTTAGATTTAAAAGGATTGAATGCTGGTGAAGGCAGAGTGCTTACACCGCATGAAGTAAAAGTATTACGTCAATTGGCTGAACATGGTCATTAATTGTGAGAACCTATAGGCAACAACCAGATATTGATAAAAAATTCACAAACTTTTCATTCTTAAGCACTTTTATGCTTCAACCTATGATATAATGTGATTGAAATTGAAAGATAGCAGTGTGGGAGGGTACGAAACCTATGTCAAACGAAATACTTATCGTTGATGATGAAGATAGAATCAGACGATTATTAAAATTGTACTTAGAAAGAGAATCTTTTGAAACACATGAAGCTAGAGATGGACATGAAGCGTATAAAATGGCAATGGAACATGATTATTCATGTATTTTATTAGATTTAATGTTGCCAGAGATGGATGGTATTGCTGTTGCATCTAGATTAAGAGAACATAAAGAAACACCTATTATTATGTTAACTGCAAAGGGTGAAGAAACAAATCGAGTAGAAGGATTTGAATCCGGTGCAGATGATTATATCGTTAAACCTTTTTCACCTCGCGAGGTTGTATTACGTGTCAAAGCTTTATTAAGACGCACTCAGGTAGCACATACAGAACAAAGCGAACCCCATGCACGAGATTTAATCGAGTTTGAACATCTTGTGATTGATAATGATGCGCATAGAGTACTGGCTGATAATAATCAAGTAAACCTGACACCAAAAGAATATGAACTTTTAATCTTTTTAGCGAAAACACCAAACAAAGTCTTTGATCGTGAACAGCTTTTAAAAGAAGTCTGGCACTATGAGTTCTATGGTGATTTGCGTACAGTTGATACACATGTAAAACGTTTAAGAGAGAAATTAAATCGAGTTTCAGAGAATGCAGCTCAAATGATTCAAACCGTTTGGGGTGTGGGTTATAAATTCGAGGTTAAATCTGATAATGAACCGACTCAATAATGTCGTAGTAAAACTGTGGTTAACTATAATCTTTATAGTAACGACAGTTTTAATTTTATTAAGCGCAGCCCTTATAACGTTTATACAATCTTACTTTACGCAAGAAACAGAGGATTCATTACTCAAAGATGCAAAAAGAATTAGCCATTTGGTTGAAAGTTCAGATGATAAAGCAACAGCTATTAGACACAGTAAATCATTAATCGAAGGTCCAGTAGGTCTGATTATTATGAATAACAAGCACATGGATAGTGCAAATAAAGATGAAACTAAAGAAAAGATGTTCAGAGAAATTAAAGATAATAAAGATTACGAAAAAGTATTCGACAAAGGAGAGCAAATATCAGAACACGTCACGGTTGATATAAAACAACAACAAAAGACATATATATTAATTGGCTATCCATCTAAAAATCTTGATTCCAGTCAGCATAATAGCAAGTACAGTGGTGTATTTATTTACCAAGATTTAAAAACGATTGAAGATACAAACAATGTCATTACTGTCATTATTTTAATTATTGCTATAATATTTTTAGCTATAACGACAGTATTTGCATTTTTCTTATCTTCTCGTATCACAAAACCACTTAGAAAATTAAGAACACAAGCACTCAAAGTTTCTAAAGGGGACTATGCACAAGTTGTTCCTGTTAATTCACGAGATGAAATAGGTGAACTTTCACGGGCTTTTAATACGATGAGCTCTGAAATACAACAACATATAGATGCACTATCATCTTCTAAAAATATACGAGATAGTTTAATTAACTCGATGGTCGAAGGCGTACTAGGATTTAATGATAAAAAAGATATTATTATATCTAATAAAATGGCACAAAACATTTTAAAAATATTGGATAAACATGATTTAGAAAAACTAGATCGTCAAAACGAATTAACATTTAAAACAAAACAAACACAATTCGAAGAATACGAGATTAGCACACGTTATTTTGTTATTATTTCAAGTTATATCGAACAAATACAACCAGACGGTAGAAGCGGTATTGTTGCAATTATTCGTGATATGACAAATGAGCATAATATTGACCAGATGAAAAAAGATTTTATTGCTAATGTATCACACGAACTCCGCACACCCATTTCTTTATTGCAAGGTTATACAGAATCAATCGTAGATGGTATTGTAACTGAACCTGAAGAAATACATGAATCATTGTCTATTGTACTGGACGAAACGAAACGTTTAAATCGTTTAGTAAATGAGTTACTCAATGTAGCACGGATGGATGCTGAAGGGTTAACCGTAGAAAAGGTTGTACAACCCATCGATCCGTTATTAAGCAGAATGCAACAAAAATACCAAAAACAAGCAAATGATTTAGGTTTAACTATGACTTTAAATCCCAATACTCAGAATCAATTGTGGTATTTTGATACAGATAGAATTGAACAAGTGTTAACTAACCTTATTGATAATGCTACTAGATATACTGAACCTGGCGATTTAATTTCAATTAGTTATGGCGAATCTGATAATGAAAATATACTTTATATCACTGATACTGGTTCTGGTATAGCACCTGAGCATTTACAGCAGGTATTTGATCGTTTTTATAAAGTTGATACTGCACGTAAACGTGGCAAACAAGGTACTGGCTTAGGGTTATTTATTTGCCGTATGATTATTGATGAACATGGAGGCTCTATAGAAGTAAAAAGTGAACTAGGTGAAGGTACGACTTTCATTATTAAACTACCAAAACCAGTGGATCACGATATTAGTAAATAAATTTGCTAACATATAATTGTAGCAATCTCTCTTAATATTAAATAATTCAGAAATAACGTATTTAATTTAGAAAGAATGGGCAATAAGTTAAACCTGTATCATTTTATAACCATTCCATATTTGTATTTAAAAGTACATGAATACCTTCATCTAAAGTCGAGATTAGAAATCAGTTAACATATTCTGTTTTCTAATCTCGTTTTTAATTTTATAAATGCTACTGTTTTAATGAATAAGAGCATGTCTGTTGTTTTTATCTGAGTAATAGGCTATGATATATTTATAAAAATTAAGAAATTCATCTTCGGGGCAGGGTGTGATTCCCAACCGGCAGTAAATAAAGCCTGCGACCTATTTATCTTTTAAAGATAGATGGCTGATCTAGTGCGAATCTAGAGCCGACAGTATAGTCTGGATGGGAGAAGATGGAGGGTTTTTGTTATGCAATTAAATCCTCCTTTTCTATGCAAGGTGAATGGAAGGAGATAATTTAATATGCAACAACAAACCAAAAGACTTATTACAATAAGTATGTTAAGTGCGGTTTCATTTATTTTAATGTTTATCAAATTTCCGATACCATTTTTACCACCGTATTTAACGTTAGATTTCAGCGATATTCCAGCATTGTTAGCTACTTTTAGCTTAGGCCCAATAGCAGGAATTATTGTATTGTTTATAAAAAACTTGCTTAATTTTTTGTTTAATATAGGCGATCCAGTTGGCCCTATTGCCAACTTTTTAGCTGGAGCAAGCTTTATTTTAACAGCTTTTTACGTTATCAAACATAAATCTACAATTAAAACACAAGTGGTTGGCTTTAGTATAGCTACGATTGTCATGACAATCGTCTTAAGTATTTTAAACTATTTTGTTTTATTACCGCTTTACGGAATGATAATGAACCTTTCTAATGTAGTTGAAAACATTAAAATCGTTGTTGTTTCAGGCGTTATTCCTTTTAATATTATTAAAGGAATCATTATTTCATTAATATTTATACTTTTATTCAAACGTTTAAAGCATATTTTACCTAAATAAATATATATAATAACCATAAGAAAGCTGGATGAAACCCATTTTATAAATAGGAGTTCAAAGTCCAGCTTTTTTTATGATGTGGTCTTATGGATACAATTATAAAACTAAATTGATTATTTAAAAATAAAAAAACCCAGCGTTTTCATTTGTTTAATGACTACACTGAGTTTTATAAGATGTTTTATTTGAATAGATGCTTTATTCAAATTTTAAAGGGTCTCCATCAAATGATTCTTCTTCAATTTTAATGGAATCTGTTGGGCAACCTTCTAATGCGTCTTCCATATCTTCATATAATTCTTCTGGTACTTCTGCAGTACCTTGGTTGTCATCTAGTATAACGTACGCGATACCTTCGTCATCGTAATCATATATATCAGGGGCAGCAGCACCACAAGCACCACATGCAATGCATGTATCCATATCAACAATTGTATATTTAGCCAATTTCTTCGCCTCCTTTAACAAACATGCTACACTAATAACACAATTAGTATTGTAGTTACTGTTTTAAATTTTTTCAAATGTTTTCGTTTTATAAAATGAGGGAGTAAACATGTATAATATAATTCACTTATCACTTACACAAGCACACAATTACAAAACTGAAAAAAGCATATATAATATTATCACAGGGAAAAAGTCTCATCAAACCTTTTTTGACGCCTGTAGTCAGCAACTCTTATCATTGTATCATAGCTTACCCAACCTAAAGTATCCATCATTTGTGGGAAATGTTCATGATTTCAAAATGAACGAAGATTCGGAACAACGTATACGCGTTCATCCGCGCCATACATACGATAGCTTATTAAATACATTTAAAGCAATTCAACTGCTAGTCCAAACAGTTTCTAATACAGAACATGGGATGTTTCAATTTATCCCTGTTACCCATCACAGTACAATTCAACGACGGGTAAAAGCAGTATATAAGGAAATTAAAAACGCTGACACACAATATAAATTAATTGAAGAGTTAAATGTTTTATTCAAATCGATTATAGAAAAAAATAACACACTTTACATACACTATTACTTGCAAGGTTTTGAAGAAAGCATGTATACACGACAGCAAATCAGTCTAATAGAAAATGTCTCTCAAAAAAGACTGTTTGAATTAGAATTAAATGATTTGGTCATGATGATGTTTGAATTAGAAGAACAAGCAAAGTATCCCATTTTAAACCAATTAATCATACTACCGACACTATTATTTAAGACTGAACAAACGTTTAGCGGAATTAAAAATGGTCTGAGCTTTAATCAATTAGCAAATATGCAAAACGTTAAACCTAATACAATTGAAGACCATATATTAGAGTTATTTATAAAAGGTTATTTATCTAAATACAAAGATTATTTAAATAGTCAACATGACACTTCATTTTTAAGATTTTATATCGGAAATCGTGGTGAGCGGTTAAGAAATTATAAAGAAAAATTTCCAGAACTCAGTTATTTCGAAATTAAATTATTGATTGTTGGATTTGAAAGAGGTGATTTAAATGTTACAACATGAATTACAGAAGTGGTTCGGGTTTGACTCGTTTAAACCTGGACAGCAAGCAATTATCGAACATGTACTCAATGGCAAAGATACTTTAGGCATATTACCTACAGGTAGTGGGAAGAGCCTTTGTTATCAATTGCCAACTTATATTAAGCAAAAACCAACACTTATTATTTCACCCTTAATATCTTTGATGGACGACCAAGTTATGCAATTAAAACTTCATGGTGAACACTATGTTTCGTGTATTCATTCTGGTTTAGATGAAAATGAAAAACAACAAAATATGCAATTATTAAAACATAGTCGTTTTATATTTTTAAGCCCAGAATTTTTGTTGCAACCGCATAATTTCAAACTCATTCAAAACTTGGATTTAGGCTTGATTGTTTTAGATGAAGCACATTGTCTTTCTGAGTGGGGATACGATTTCAGACCTCATTATGCGCTTGTGGGCAAAATTATCGACCATTTTCCTGAAGCCAATGTACTTGCATTAACTGCTACAGCTCCGCCATATTTAACATCTGACTTAAATCAGATGCTAAATAAAAACTTCATTATTGTAAAAACTACAATGAATAGAGAAAACATATCTCTAACCCATAAAAACTTCGAAGACGATCATGCTAAGTTAAAATGGTTGCTACCACTTTTAGAACATTCAGGACCGACTATTATATACGTTTCATCAAAAAAAATGTGTCTCAACTTAGCAAAAGCAATTTATCAGTATGGGTTTTTAACAGGTATTTACCATGGAGATTTAACTTATCAAGAAAGGCACACAGTTCAACACCAATTTATAAACAACGAAATCCCAATTATTGTTGCAACAAGTGCATTTGGGATGGGCATCAACAAAAAAGATATTCGCACTATTATACATTTCCATTTAACTACTAGTCCATCTAATTATATGCAAGAAATTGGACGTGCTGGCAGGGATGGTGCATATAGTCAAGCTATAAGTCTTTTCCAGCCAGATGATAGTTACCTATTAGAAACGTTGCTGTTCGCTGATGTTATTACAGAAGAGGATGTAAACACTTTTGAGTTAGGCATGTTTTTGCCTCCAGAAAAGATAGAAATATTAGAGGTTTTATTTAGCTATTACTCTATTAAACAATTACGGCATATCTTTGCGACTGCGTTTCAAAGGAAAAAACAAGGTTATCATCGTATGCTGGGCTATAAACAGTTAGATCAATGTCGAAGAGCTTATATGGTTGAATTTTTTGGAGAGGAATTATCAGAAAAACCAAACCACTGTTGTGATAATGATTCAGAATTAATTGATATAAATATCGTAAATAGAAAAAAAGTAAAAAGAAAAATGGATTATAATGAAAAATTACAAAATCTTTTCAAATAAAAGATAAATGCTTTACTTCCGTTTTTCAATCAAGCTATAATACTAAATACATACTCATTTTATAGTTGTTTTATATATATAATTTATACATATTTACTACTTTTCAGGGTAAAACTGTATATAATAAATTAAAATACGGAAGGATGATGAATTTGTCTAATAATAATTTTAAAGATGATTTTGAAAAAAATCGTCAATCCATTGATCCAAAAGAACACAAGGATGATGTAGAGAACTCTGTCAATGATTCCGTTGACAATGTAAAAGAGGAAGTTTCTGATAAAAAAGACGAACAATTCCCTCCAAGAAATGCTCAAAGGAGACAGCGTAGAAGAGAAACCGCAACGCATCAAAATGAAGATAATCAATCTAATATTGATGACAAAGAAAGTACATCTAGTCAAGTTGACGCCGATCAACAGCAAGATAATGATACATCATCAAAATCAAATGAAATGAATAAAAACCAAGACCCTTCGGAAAATAATAATATTAATCAAAATCGCAGTGAAAAAGAAAATACAGCAGCTCAAGACAAGCAAACTAAAGATCAAAGTAGCAAGAAAAAAGGCGCTGCTGCCACTGGTGGTGCTGCCGCTGCTGCAGGTGCGAGTGCCGCTCATTCAAATGCTTCTGGTGGTAATGATGGCAATAATGATAACAATAACGATGATAAAAATGATGACGACAATAATGATGAAAATAACAAGAAAAAAGGCGGTTTATTCAAAAAAATATTGCCTATTATTGCTGCAATCCTCATTTTAGCTGCAATTGGAATTTTTGCTGGTATGGCCTTAAATGGTAATAATGACGATAGCAATAGTGATGATAAACAAGTAGCTGATAATAAAGATAAAAATGATGATTCTGATAAAGACAGCAAGAAAGATTCTGATAAAGATTCTGGTAGCGATAAATCTGATAAAGATGATGACCAATCAGCATCAGATAATAGTAATGATAGTTCAAACCAAGCAAATTCTGGTTCAGAAAGTAATGCATCTAACAATCAAGATCAAGCTGCTACTTCTGACCAAAATAATCAAAACAATCAAAGTGACCAATCACAACAAGAAGATCAAGCCACTAATCAAAGTGACGGTTCAAATGGTTCATATGACCAAAATCAGAATGCGAACTCGCAGAACAATCAGCAAGATAACCAGCAAAATGATCAAGCATCAAGCAACAATTCAGGCCAACAAACACATACTGTAAATGGGCAAAACTTATACAGAATAGCAATCCAGTATTATGGAAGTGGCTCAACTGAAAATGTTGAAAAAATTAGAAGAGCAAATGGCTTACAAGGCAACGATATTCATAATGGCCAGCAACTAGTTATTCCAGAATAATGTTTGCTTATGATTTAGCAATAAGAGTAGGAATAGGAAATCAAATCTAATTTTGATTTTTGTCCTACTCTTATTTTTATTGTAATTAAATTTTCAAATTCTATCTCTTGGCTTTTTTTTATGTCCTGGTATAATAAATGGGTGGTAAAAGGAGGACAAAACTATGCAAACAGTAGAAAGTATTATCATAGGAGGCGGTCCTTGTGGTTTAAGTGCCGCTATTGAACAAAAGAAAAAGGGAATCGATACATTAGTAATTGAAAAAGGGAATGTTGTAGATGCTATTTATAATTATCCAACACATCAAACTTTCTTTTCTTCTAGTGATAAATTAAGTATTGGGGACATTCCATTTATTGTCGAAGAAAGCAAACCACATCGTAATCAAGCACTAGTCTATTATAGAGAAGTGGTCAAACATCATCAATTGCGTATCAATGCTTTCGAAGAAGTCCTTACTGTTAAAAAAATCAATAATCGATTTACGCTTACGACTACTAAAGACGTTTATCAATGTAGATTTCTGACGGTAGCTACAGGGTATTACGGTCAACATAATGCGCTTGAAGTAGAAGGTGCAGAGCTACCAAAAGTGATGCATTATTTTAAAGAAGCACATCCTTATTTTGATCAAAATATCGTCATTATCGGTGGTAAAAATTCAGCAGTAGATGCAGCACTTGAATTAGAAAAAGCAGGCGCTCATGTGACGGTAATCTATCGCGGCTCTGACTATCCGAAGGCCATCAAACCTTGGATATTACCAAATTTCGAATCATTAGTAAGACATGAAAAAATTAATATGGCATTTGAATCTGACGTTACGAAAATCACTGAAGAAAGTGTCATTTATGAACAAAATGGTGATTTAATTGAAATTCCTAATGATTACGTTTTTGCTATGATTGGTTATCATCCAGATTACAATTTCTTAGAATCAATCGGTATAAAAATTAATAGCAATGAATATGGAACAGCACCCGTTCACAACAAAGAAACTTATGAAACAAATGTCGAAAATTGTTATATAGCTGGTGTTATTGCTGCAGGAAATGATGCTAACACAATTTTTATTGAAAATGGTAAATATCATGGTGGTATTATCACTCAAAGTATATTAGCTAAAAAACAAACACCACTGGAGTCTTAATTTATTAAAAAAGAGTGAGACAAGTTACATAAACTTTAAAATCGGTTTATTCTAAAGTTTGTAATGTGACAAGTCTTACTCTTTTTTGATTTATCTTATAATGGCGCTTCAAAATATTTTTTTAATTGTTCGTCATTTAAATGATTACTTAAACCGATTAAAAGTTTTAATCTTGCTTTTTGGCCGTTTAAGCCATTTGAGAAAATGACGCCTTTTTCTTCTAACGTTGCTCCGCCCCCTTCATAAGCATATATAGGACCTACAATACCGTTAAACGATCTCGACACAAGTATAATAGGGATATTATTCCGTAAACATTGATTTAAACCTTCTAAGCAAGTGGGAGGCAAGTTGCCTTGACCCAATGCCTCTATAATGATGCCATCAACTCGGTTATCACTATGAAAAGTTAGTACGTCGCTTTTCATACCCATATACGATTTAACAAGTGGTATATTTAGATTTTGGTTTATCTCCGTTAATACTAAATGTTCAAATGGGCGGTGATGAAATTGTACACTTTGTTTAGTGATTACACCTAATGGACCGTGATTCGGGCTCTGGAAAGTATTTGTATTGGAAGTATGGGTTTTGGTAACATTTCTAGCTGTATGGATTTCATCGTTAAAGACAACCATAACACCCATGTTCATTGCTTCATCACTTATAGCTACTCTAATTGCAGACAAAAAATTATAAAGTCCATCTGCGCCAATTTCGTTTGAGGAACGCATTGCACCAGTTATAGCAATTGGCTTAGAAATATTTAGTGTTAAATCTAATAAATAAGCTGTTTCTTCTAAAGTATCCGTACCATGCGTGATAACGTAACCATCATAATAGTTCTCTTTTTCAGATTTTATGATAATTTGTTTTAATTCCTCTACATATTTAATATTCATGTGTGGCGAAGGTACATTAAAAGGTGTTATTTCAGTCACATCAGCATATTTTTTTATAATATTTTGATGATTGGAAATAGGATTATCAGTATTCGTTACGACTTTATTTGATTCATCTTGAGACATGCTAATTGTGCCGCCAGTATGTATGACAAGAAGTTTTTTCATGTGTGCATTCCTCCTATTTATAAAATACATATTTATGATAAAATATTATTTATAAAACAACAAGGAAGGGTTACTAAAATGAAACCAATTAATATCGCATTAGATGGACCTGCAGCAGCGGGTAAGAGTACAATAGCTAAGCGTGTTGCAGCTAAATTATCTATGATATACGTAGATACTGGCGCAATGTACCGCGCCATTACATATAAATATTTACAATTAAATAATACTGAAGATTTTTCAAGTCTTGTTCAATCATCAGTATTGTCTTTGACATATGATGAAGAAAAAGGACAAAGGGTAATTCTAGACAACCAAGATGTTACGGATTATTTAAGAGAAAATGATGTAACAAATCATGTTTCTTATGTAGCTTCAAAAGAGCCTGTACGTACATTTGCTGTAGAAAAACAACAAGAATTAGCAGAAAAAAAAGGAATAGTGATGGATGGAAGAGATATAGGCACAGTTGTGTTACCTGAGGCAGAATTAAAAGTATATATGATTGCTTCAGTGGAAGAACGCGCCATTCGTCGTCAAAAAGATAATGAATTAAGAGGTATTCAATCTAATGTTGAACAATTAAAACAAGAAATTTCTGACCGTGATCAATATGATATGAACCGAGAAATATCTCCGTTAAAAAAAGCAGAGGATGCAATTACTATTGATACTACGGGCATGAGTATTGAAGATGTTACAAATGAAATTTTAAATTTAGTCAGTAAACTTTAACCAATTTATTGCACGTTAACCTTTGATTAAGATTTAGGTCTCTTCTATTAAAATAATGTAAAAAAGTTATAAAATACCAAAAACAGGGTATAATATCATAGAACATTTTTTATTAACGGGTACTGCATATATATCAATGTAAATTGCTATTGAAATTAGAATATTAAATAAAGCAAAATATCAATTTACATCATTTTAACGATTGGAATTAGGATGCCTACTATAAAGTGGAATTTCTTGACAATTCTGTCAAATTATAAGATGTTATAAATATGTAGTGTAATAAGGAGGCAGACAAGATGACTGAAGAATTCAACGAATCAATGATTAACGAAATTAAAGAAGGGGATAAAGTTACTGGCGAAATTCAAGAGATTGAAGAAAAACAAGTCGTTGTACATGTAAATGGCGGCAAATTCAATGGTATTATCCCTATAAGTCAACTTTCAACGCATCATATTGACAACCCAAGTGATGCTGTAAAAGTTGGAGACGAAATCGGTGCTTATGTTACCAAAGTAGAATATGATGAAGAAAATGAAACAGGTGCTTATATTCTATCTAAACGTCAATTAGAAACTGAAAAATCATATGAATTTTTACAAGAAAAATTAGATAATGATGAAATCATTGAAGCTAAAGTCACTGAAGTTGTTAAAGGTGGGTTAGTTGTAGATGTTGGTCAAAGAGGATTTGTACCAGCTTCATTAATTTCTACTGATTTTATCGAGGATTTCTCTCATTTTGATGGACAAGTTCTAAAATTAAAAGTTGAAGAATTAGACCCAGCAAATAATCGCGTCATTCTTAGTCGTAAAGCTGTAGAAGCATTAGAAAATGCAGAGAAAAAAGAAGAGCTACTAAACAAATTGGATGAAGGCGATGTAATTGACGGTACCGTAGCACGTTTAACGAATTTTGGCGCATTCATAGATATTGGTGGCGTAGACGGTCTAGTACATGTTTCTGAATTATCACATGAACATGTTAAATCACCTGAAGATGTCGTTTCAATTGGTGATAAGGTGAAAGTTAAAGTTAAATCTGTAGACAAAGATTCTGAACGCATTTCCTTATCCATCAAAGATACGTTACCAAGTCCATTCGAATCACTAAGAGGCGAAATTAACGAAGGTGAAAACATTGAAGGTAAAGTAGTTAGACTTACAAGTTTTGGCGCCTTTGTTGAAATTAAACCTGGCGTGCAAGGATTAGTTCATATTTCAGAAATTAGTCATTCACATATTGGTACGCCTGGAGAAGTATTAGAACCTGGAGAAATAGTAAGTGTTAAAATACTAAGTATTGATATTGAAAAAGAACGTATTTCACTTTCTATTAAAGCAACATTACCAGATGAAAATGTCGTTGAAAGCGATAGTGAAACGACACAATCTTATTTAGACCATGGTAATGACGACGAAGACAATCCAACATTAGGAGACGTTTTCGGAGATAAACTTAAAGATATTAAGTTTTAATAGATACACTTGAGACCAATTTTAAATCTTGTCCTATTTGAATTAGGGCAAGATTTATTTTTTTAATGTACATAGAAACAACTACGTAATTATTCTATCACTGAATACCAAAATGAATTCATTAATAATTTCTTTTGAAATACTTTCCCCTTATGATAGAATTATAGAGATTAAAAAAGAGAGGAAGTTAGTTATGACTAAACCTATAGTTGCTATTGTAGGAAGACCTAATGTGGGTAAATCTACAATTTTTAACAGAGTCGTAGGTGAACGTGTCTCTATTGTTGAAGATACACCAGGTGTGACTCGCGACAGAATTTATTCATCAGGTGAATGGTTAACGCATGACTTCAATATCATTGATACAGGCGGTATTGAAATTGGAGATGCACCATTCCAAACACAAATAAGAGCGCAAGCTGAAATTGCCATAGATGAAGCTGATGTCATCATTTTTATGGTTAATGTACGAGAAGGATTAACACAAAGTGATGAAATGGTAGCACAAATGCTATACAAATCAAAAAAACCAGTTGTTTTAGCTGTCAATAAGGTCGATAATCCTGAAATGAGAAATGACATATATGATTTTTATTCACTTGGTTTTGGAGACCCATATCCAATCTCTGGTTCGCATGGATTAGGATTAGGGGATTTATTGGATGAAGTAGTTAAACACTTCAAAGAAGAAGAACCAGACCCATACGATGAAGATACCATACGTTTGTCTATTATCGGTCGTCCTAACGTCGGTAAATCAAGCTTAGTTAATGCTATACTAGGTGAAGATCGAGTGATTGTGTCCAATGTGGCAGGTACAACCCGAGATGCCGTCGATACTGAATATAGTTATGATGACCAAGACTATGTACTTATTGATACTGCTGGTATGCGTAAAAAAGGTAAAGTATATGAAAACACTGAAAAATATTCAGTGTTACGTGCACTTAAAGCGATTGAACGCTCTAATATCGTATTAGTAGTTATTGATGCAGAACAAGGTATCATCGAACAGGATAAGCGTGTTGCTGGCTATGCTCATGAAGAAGGTAAGGCTATCGTTATAGTTGTTAACAAATGGGATGCAGTAGATAAAGAAACAAATACAATGAAAAAATTTAAAGATGAAGTTCGTAAAGAATTTCAATTCTTAGATTATGCTCAAATTGCATTTGTTTCAGCTAAAGAAAAGAAACGTTTATCTACGCTATTCCCTTATATCACTGAAGCTAGCGAAAACCATAAAAAACGTGTTCAAAGTTCAACATTAAATGAAGTTATTACAGATGCTATTTCTATGAATCCAACACCAACTGATAAAGGTCGTAGATTAAATGTATTCTATGCTACTCAAGTGGCGATAGAACCGCCTACTTTTGTCGTATTTGTAAATGACATAGAACTAATGCATTTTTCTTATAAACGTTACCTTGAAAATCAAATAAGAGCTGCTTTTGGATTCGAAGGCACACCTGTGCACATTATATCAAGAAGAAGAAACTAATAAATGGAGGGGTTACATGTCTAATATAACTGTATTTGGTACAGGAAGTTTCGGTACGGCGTTAGCAAATGTCTTAGCGGAAAATGGACATCAAGTATTAATGTGGGGAAAAAATAAAAATACTGTTCAAGAAATCAATGAAGAACATTTAAACACAAAATACCTTAAAAATGCACAACTTGAAACATCGATTACAGCAACTCATGATATTAATGCTGCGATAACACATGCAGATGTTTATCTAATGGCTCTACCTACGAAAGCGATGAGAGAAGTGGCTAATGAAATTGATTCACACTTAACCACTCAAAAAATATTTATACATGTAGCAAAAGGAATTGAAAACGATACTTACAAACGTGTATCTGAAATGTTAGAAGACAGCATATCTGAGGAGCATAATGGTGGCATAGGTGTATTATCAGGGCCAAGCCATGCCGAAGAAGTTGTAATCAAACAGCCTACTACAGTCGCTGCTTCTTCTAAATCACCAGAAGTGAGCAAGCTTGCACAAGATTTATTTATGAACGATTATTTAAGAGTATACACAAATGATGACTTAGTAGGGGTTGAACTGGGTGGCGCTTTAAAAAATATTATAGCCGTTGCGAGTGGCGTGATTTCTGGAATGGGCTTTGGAGATAACGCAAAAGCTGCATTAATGACTAGAGGTTTAGCTGAAATTAGTCGCTTAGGTGAAAAATTAGGCGCCGATCCACTTACGTTTTTAGGGCTCGGTGGTATTGGAGATTTAATTGTTACTTGTACTTCTACACACTCTAGAAACTATACACTCGGCTATAAGTTAGGCGAAGGTAAATCTTTAGATAAAGCGTTAGAAGAAATGAATATGGTTGTAGAAGGTGTATATACTACCAAATCTGTTTACAATTTAGCTGAAGCGCACAATATTGAGATGCCAATTACTACTGCTTTATACAAGGTTTTATTTGAAGATCAACCTGTCGATGAAAGTGTAAAAGACTTAATGGGACGTGGCAAAAAGTCAGAATAAAAAAGTACTATTACACTTTTTTGCAAATATATAACATTTTGATATTAAAATCCTATTAATTCAACGTTTTTTGCACATAAATCATTGCAGTTGCAGTAATCCTTGTGTTAAAGTCATAGCATAATGATATTAAGATATCATTATAGACCCCAGGGGAGGTGAATTCATAATGAACAAGACAGATTTAATCAATGCTGTTGCAGAGCAAGCCGACTTAACTAAAAAAGAAGCTGGTTTAGCTGTAGATGCAGTATTCGAATCAATTCAATCATCACTTTCTAAAGGTGAAAAAGTACAATTAATTGGATTCGGTAATTTCGAAGTACGCGAACGTGCTGCTCGTAAAGGTCGTAATCCACAAACTGGTAAAGAAATTGATATTCCTGCAAGTAAAGTTCCAGCATTCAAAGCTGGTAAAGCTTTAAAAGATGCAGTTAAATAATTCTTTACTTAAAAGCGAAGCCCTTTTAAAGGGGCTTTTTCTTTTTTTATAAGCTCTTTTAAATAAATAACTAAAAATTGATTGTTAACTATGCCTCTTAATATGATATCATTCGGTATAATGGTGTTATATTAAGAGCTTTTTAAAAATGATTAAACATAAACTTTTAATATATCGTTTTTCTTCAAAAATAATCAGTAAAAAGCTCATGGTTTATTTCACAAATTTTATAATTCACAAAATACATAAAACGTAAATATTTATCACTTTGAAAACCGTCGATTTTAATTTTCCTTATATAATGTTAATATGTATATTGATAATAACGTGAGGTGTGAACATGGAAACGACATTAAGCATTTTTGAAAAACAAATTACCCAGCGCTTGAAAGGTATACATTATCATGACACTATTTATGTAAATAAAATGTTAGCTCAAATTCTTGATACCTATGATATACCTGAAGATGCTAAATTAGCTTGCCTCACTATAGATACTGCGATGCGTCATTTAGATGAGGTTTCTAAAAACCTATCCTCTAAAAAATCCATTTTGATTGGCGATTTGCTAAGCGCTCACTTTTATACATTATTAGCTAAGTTAAATGATCCAATTTATCAAAAGGAAATGAGTAAAGCGATTGTGGAAATCAACGAAATGAAATCATCCATTCATAATGGCGCAATTCCAGAAAAAGATATAGGGCATTACATTTTAAAGATAGAAAACAAATTTCCATTTATTACAATTAATCGATATGTGTCCAATAGCAAAATAGCAAATATCGATCAAAAATTATTAACTAACTTGTTAGAAAATCATCCTTCATATTTAAAAAATTATTCAAAAGATGAATTAAACACAATTTTAGAAGAAGTTAAATCAGAAATTTATTCAAAAAAGAGGTAATCAAACATGGCAGATAATAAAGCGAAAAAAGAACAAGTCCATAATGTGTTTCAAAATATTTCTAGAAAATATGATCGTCTCAATAATATCATTAGCTTTGAACAGCATAAAACATGGAGAAAACGTGTTATGAAAGAAATGAATGTTAAACCAGGTAGCAAGGCATTAGATGTTTGCTGTGGAACGGCAGATTGGACTATTTCTTTAAGTAAAGCAGTGGGGCATACTGGTGAAGTATTAGGTGTAGATTTTAGTGAAAACATGTTGGAAGTAGGTAAAAATAAAACAAAGGATATGCAAAATATTCAGCTTATTCACGGCGATGCTATGAATTTGCCCTTTGAAGATAATGAATTTGATTATGTCACTATCGGCTTTGGTTTACGTAACGTACCTGATTATTTAGCTACGCTTAAAGAACTCAATCGAGTTCTAAAACCTGGTGGCATGGTTGTTTGTTTAGAAACAAGTCAACCGAGTGCTCCAATATTCAAACAGTGTTACAAATTATATTTTAAATTTGTTATGCCTGTATTTGGAAAAATATTTGCAAAATCAAAAGATGAATACGAATGGTTACAACAATCTACTTTTGATTTTCCAGATAAAGAAAAATTAAAACGCTTATTCTCACAAGCTGGATTTAGTAACATTAAAGTACGTAGCTTCACTGGTGGCGTTGCAGCGATGCACCTAGGCTATAAATAAAAATGAAACAACCAAAGGTGATTACTGTGTCAAAGTTAAATATAAATAATGAAATTAAGATAATTGAAAAACAATTAGAAAAATCATTGATAAGCAAAGACCAAATCCTAGAGAAAGCTTCTTATCATTTATTTTCATCAGGAGGTAAACGTGTAAGACCTGCCTTCGTTATTTTGAGCAGTCAATTTGGTGAGGAAATGAATGAAGACGTGTACCGTGTAGCTGTTGCGCTTGAATTAATACATATGGCGACATTAGTCCATGACGATGTTATTGATAAAAGTGATAAACGCCGAGGTAGTCTAACAATCGCTAAAAAATGGGACCAGGATACAGCAATACTTACTGGAAACTTTTTATTAGCTGTGGGTTTAGAACATATTTCGAACATTGAAGATAACCGTGTACATAAAGTAATATCTAGTGCAATTGTTGAAGTATGTATGGGTGAGTTATACCAGTTTCAAGATCAATTTAACGCGAAGCAAACGATCACTAATTATTTAAGAAGAATCAATCGCAAAACGGCATTGCTAATCCAATTATCTACAGAAGTAGGCGCTATCGCTTCTCACGCTGATCACAAAACCATTCGAAACTTAAAAATGATCGGTCATTACATCGGGATGAGTTTTCAAATTGTGGATGATATTTTAGATTTTACTAGTACAGAAAAGAAATTAGGAAAACCAGTAGGTAGTGATTTAATGAATGGTCATTTAACGCTTCCAGTATTACTAGAAATGCGTAATAATCCAGATTTCAAACTAAAAATTGAACAACTTAGTCCTGAAAGCGAACAATCATTATTCGATGAATGTATTCAAACAATCAAAAACTCAGATGTCATTAAGCAATCACAAGCGATAAGTGATCGATATTTAGAAAAAGCACTTTATCTCATTGATCAGTTAGAAAAAGATGATGCGAAACCATTATTTAAAAAAATAATCAAAAAAGTAGGGAAAAGAAACGGGTAATTATGTGAAAACCATTGAAAGCGCTTTAATTAACTGTTAATATATTAATGTGCTATAAAACATAATAATGTTTTGTTTTATATTTTTGTTCAAAGTATTTAATTTTATCTTTGTACATTATACATAATTAACAGGGGGATAAACACACAATGGAAAGAACATTTCTAATGATTAAACCGGATGCGGTTCAACGCAATATGATAGGAGAAATTGTTTCTCGTATAGAACGTAAAGGGCTTAAACTAGTAGGCGCTAAATTAATGACAGTACCTAAATCACTTGCTGAAGCACATTACGCTGAACATACAGATAAACCATTCTACGGTAATTTAATCGACTTTATTACTTCTGCGCCTGTGTTTGCGATGGTAGTAGAAGGTGAAGATGCTGTCCATGTCGCTCGTCATATCATTGGCGCAACAAATCCATCAGAAGCAACACCAGGTACTATTAGAGGGGACCTTGGTTTAACTGTCGGAAGAAACATTATCCATGGTTCAGATTCAGTAGACTCAGCAAATAAAGAAATCAATCTTTGGTTTAATTCTGAAGAGTTAAGTGAATTTACAGAATCACGCGAAATGTGGTTGTACGAATAATCGTTTACAAGATAACTCAAATAATGTAGTTAATATGAAAATAAATAAAGTACATAAGTGTAATTTTAAGCGCAAACATATTAAACATTTGAAAATCTACTTTTACTTTCCATTACATTAAAAGTAAATAGGAAAGAGAACAGCTGACTGTATAGGTTAAATTACAGTCAGTTTTTTTATTTTAAGTATCATACTATTGGAATAGCAATATTGCTTTCTAAAATAACAATTGAAATCCATGTGAAATCCATGTGAAATCCATGCTCAAGTCATTTAATATCATAAGTTATTACTGAAAAAATATTCAAATGTTATCATTGTACTTAGGTGTATTATATAAACATTAACAATTTTGAAATTTTTCTGTTAATTTGAACTATTGAATATGATAAGATAAAGGACATATAATCATTTAAAGTACTAAAGAACGGAGTGGGTAAATAATGAGATATTTAACTTCAGGAGAATCGCACGGTCCACAATTAACGGTAATTATTGAAGGTGTGCCATCAAATTTAGAAATCAATGTATCAGATATTAATGAAGAAATGTTTAAACGTCAAGGCGGATACGGTAGAGGGCGTCGTATGCAAATTGAGAAAGATAGTGTTGAAATTGTATCAGGCGTACGTAATGGGATTACACTTGGTAGTCCAATTACGCTTATTGTTACAAATGATGATTTTAAACATTGGAGAAAAATTATGGGGGCAGACCCAATAAGTGATGAAGACCAAGAAAACATGAAACGCGTCATTACCAAACCACGACCAGGTCATGCAGATTTAATTGGCGGTATGAAATATAACCACAGAGATTTAAGAAATGTATTAGAACGCTCTTCTGCTAGAGAAACAGCAGCACGCGTAGCTGTAGGTGCAGTTTCTAAGATTTTACTTAAACAACTTGATATTCATTTTTATAGTAGAGTCATGGAAATTGGCGGTATTAAAGATGATTTAGAATATGACCTTGAAACAATTAAATCTAATGTTGATAAAAATGATGTCCGTGTAATTAACGATGAAATCGCACAACAAATGAGAGATAAAATAGATGATGCGAAAAAAGCAGGTGACACTATAGGTGGAGTTGTCCAAACAGTTATTGAAGGTGTACCTGTAGGCGTTGGTAGCTATGTGCATTATGATCGCAAATTAGATGGTAGAATAGCTCAAGGTGTAGTGAGCATCAATGCATTTAAGGGTGTGAGCTTTGGTGAAGGCTTTAAAGCAGCAGAAAAACCTGGAAGTGAAGTACAAGATGAAATACTTTACGATACAACAAACGGCTACTATAGAGGGTCAAATCATTTAGGTGGGTTTGAAGGTGGCATGTCTAACGGTATGCCTATCGTCGTTAATGGTGTGATGAAACCTATCCCAACATTATATAAACCGCTTAATTCAGTAGATATAAATACAAAAGAATCTTTCAAAGCCTCTGTTGAACGTTCTGACAGCTGTGCTGTACCTGCTGCAAGTGTTGTAGTAGAAAATGTAGTTGCTTTCGAACTTGCAAAAGCGTTGCTAGAAGAATTCCAGTGCAATCATATCGACCAATTAAAAACACAAATTGAAGAACGTCGTTTATTAAATATTGAATACTAAGATTAATTTAAAAATTTTAAGATTAACTAGGTGATATCTATGAAACTACAAACCACTTATGAATCAAATAATTACCCTATAATTATAAAACATAATGCTTTAGATCATTTACATCAATACATTAAGCAATATAAGGATATTGTGCTTATCGTCGATGGTACAATTGATAAAGAATGGAATGAAACTTTAAATTTCATCACGTCTGAATACGATGCACACAAACTTGTTATACCATCTGGAGAATCTACTAAATCTCTAGATTTTTATGGACAGTCAATAGAGACCTTGCTCAGTAACAAGTTAACTCGAAATACTTGCATTATTGCAGTGGGCGGAGGCGCTACTGGAGATTTTAGTGGTTTCTTAGCTGCTACATTGTTAAGAGGCGTCGACTTTATCCAAGTACCTACAACGATATTGGCGCATGATTCTAGTGTAGGAGGAAAAGTAGGCATTAATTCAAAACATGGCAAAAATTTAATAGGCGCTTTTTATAGACCTAAAGCAGTTATCTATGATTTGAATTTTCTTTCAACATTACCTTATACAGAAGTACTCAGTGGTTATGCTGAAGTATATAAACATGCTTTGTTGAACAATGATAATGATGTAAATGAGATTGAAACTCATTTTACAAATAAAAAAACATTAGCTTCTTTAAATGAAATTGAATATTATATTTATAAAGGTATCGAGACAAAATTGAATCTTATTGTCCAAGATGAAAAAGAATCGCATGTACGTAAATTTCTAAATTTAGGTCATACGTTTGGTCATGCAGTAGAGTATACATTTAAAATTCCACATGGCCATGCTGTGATGATAGGCATTATTTTTCAATTTATTGTAGCGAATAAAGTTTTAAACCAAAATTTTGATATAGCCCATTATATTAATTATTTAAAATCTTTAGACTACCCTTTAAATATTATAGAATCATTTGAATTCGACCCGCTTTATGAGCTTATGTTAAAAGATAAGAAAAATGATCAGTTAGGTGTGCAAATGGTCTTATTAGATGGCATTGGTCATCCTGTGGTTAAGCACGTAGGTAAATCAACTTTGTTAGAGAGTTTTAAAGATTTACAAACATATTTTAAAAAGTAGGTGGCATATTTGGTTAATAGTAAAACAGTTGATATAAAAGGGCCTCTTGTTGGAGATATAGAAGTCCCTGGGGATAAATCTATGACGCATAGAGCAATTATATTGAGCTCACTAGCATCAGGAAAGTCAACGATATATAAACCACTATTAGGCGAAGATTGTATTCGTACTGTAGAAATTTTTCGTTTGCTTGGCGTCGAAATAGAGGTCTTAGAAGATAAGATTGAAGTTAATTCCCCTGGATACAAATACTTCCAAACACCACACCAAGTACTTTATACCGGTAACTCTGGTACTACGACACGTTTAGTTGCTGGTTTATTATGTGGGCTCGGCATCGAAACGGTACTCTCCGGAGATGCTTCTATTGGGAAAAGACCTATGGATAGAATTATGAAACCTTTAGGCTTAATGAATGCTAATATTACAGGCATAAATGATAACTTCACGCCATTAATCATTAAACCCGCACGTATTAAAGGGATAACATACCAAATGGAGGTTGTCAGTGCGCAAGTAAAAAGTGCCATATTATTTGCGAGTTTATTTGCAAATGAGAAAACAATGGTTTCTGAAATAGGCATTACACGTAATCATACAGAAACGATGTTCGAACATTATCAAATTCCAATCAAAACAGACGGGCAGACAATAACATTGCCTGAAAATAGCATTGAACACATTAAAGCAGCAGATTTCCACGTACCTGGTGATATTTCATCAGCAGCTTATTTTATCGTCGCGGGCTTGATAACACCTGACAGTGATATTACAATTCACAATGTTGGCATAAACCCAACTCGTTCAGGTATTATTGATATCGTGACACAAATGGGTGGAAATATAACACTATTCAATCAAAATGATAATCCAGAACCAACCGCTTCTATCAGGGTACAATATACACCAGATATGAAACCATTACATATCAAAGGTGATTTGGTACCAAGATCGATTGATGAATTACCAGTCATCGCTTTACTTTGTACTCAAGCTAGTGGTACAAGTATTATAAAAGAAGCAGAAGAATTGAAAGTTAAAGAAACAAATCGAATTGACACAACAGCAAACATGTTGAATTTATTAGGCTTTATGTTACAACCTACAAGTGACGGCATAATTATTCATCCATCTGAATTTGAACAAACAGCTACAGTAGATAGTTTTACCGACCATCGTATTGGCATGATGCTTGCTGTCGCTTCATTATTGACTGATGATTCATTAACAATTGATCAATTTGATGCTGTCAATGTTTCCTTCCCAGGTTTCTTACCTAAATTTAAACAATTAGAAAAAGAGGGATAAAAGTATGGAAGATATCTATAAACTTATAGATGATATCAACTTACAGAAGTTAGATAACTTAGATACACGTGTAAATGACGCGTTAAGTTCTCCAAAAGACGATGCACTCTTTATTCTTGGTGAAACATTATACAATTATGGTTTAATGCCACAAGGACTTGAGGTATTCCGCACGCTTTACCACAAATACCCAGACGAAAGTGAGCTCTTAATCTATTTTATTGAGGGACTTATTGCTGAAGATCAAACTGATGAAGCTTTAGAATACCTTAGTACAGTGGAATTATCTACAGAGCGTTTGATGTTAGAAGCAGATCTATATCAACAATTAAATATGCTTGAAGTAGCCATTGATAAATTAGTAGAAGCCATTGACATTGAACCCAATGATCCAATTATACATTTTGCATTGGCAGAATTACTTTATTTTGATGGTCAATATCTACGCGCTTCTTCAGAATATGAAACTGTGCTTGAAACAGGCGAATATCAAATAAACAACATTAATCTATTCTCACGTTTAGCTGATTGTAGTTTACAAAGTGGTAATTATGGTGATGCGATTAAAATGTTTGATGAAATTAATGAAGATGAAATGGACTCTGAAATATACTTTAAAAAAGCGATTGCATATGAAAAGAATGATTTAACTCAAGAAGCCATCAAATTAGTTCAAACATTATTATCAAAAGACCCAGATTTCCTCCAAGGCTATTTTTATTTACAACAATTATATGAAAACGAACATAACCATGCAGATGCGATTGAAATTGGTAAAGAAGGATTACGACTAAGTCAATTCTATAAAGAATTAATGGTCTCAACAGGTAGTATTGCTATTGAACATGGTGATGCAAATGAGGGTGTAGAATTGTTATTACAAGCTTTAGAAGTAGATAACGCATACCAAGAACCACTCTTAATCTTAAGTGATTTCTTTAGACAAGAAGAAGATTACAACGCACTTATTGGACTATTGCAACATGTTGACGAAGAAGACTTAGATCCAGTGTTCATGTGGCATTTAGCACATGCGTTAGGCCAAGAAGAACGAGATAAAGAAGCTCAACACTTTTTTGAATTGGCTTATCCAACAATGCGTACACAATCTGCATTCTTAAGCGACTATTACTTCTATCTTGTAGAGATTGGTTATATTAAACAAGCTCAAAATATTTTAAATCAATTACTTGAAATGGACCCATCAAATGAAACTTGGCACGATGAAGCTGAGCGATTGCAATCATTCTAATTAGTTAGGAAGGTGAGTATAATGACTGATACACTACAACAAGTAAAGGCTAGTTTTATTGAATATATATTATTCCAATATCGTTTTAAATCTAGAATAAGTGTATGGGTATTGAATTTAATAAAATCCTCACCTGAGTTATTGCAACACATTCACTTTGTTGATGCATATATTTCTAATCACAACACGCTAGAAATTGCGACAGATAATACAAGTCAACCAGCGATAAAATTCACAGTGCAAGATCAAGTAATGATTAACAATGACAAAATATTTGATTATATCGCGGATCAAAAGATATCTTTTGATATTAAATTATATTTAAATCTAGAAGAAGTGCGAGATACAAAATTAGATGAATTATTATTAACTCAATTGCTAAATTCGCCATATTATGCGATATATATTCAAGATATATATCGCATTCCATTATCGAAACAAAGCGAGTCTTCTATCATCAAACATTTACAAGATAACATTGACCTTAGTTTACAATTGCACGACAAGGATTTATTTTATCAATTATCTCAAATTCTTAATACTTTTAAGTTAAGAAATTTAAATATATTACCGAAGGATTGACAGTATGAATATGAATACGCTCTGGCAACTTATTATTTATAACAAAGGTATGTTGTATTTCTTATTAGTATGTAATTTATTAGGGACAATTTATGGGTATATTTGGTATGGTTCACAAATAAGTATTACACAATGGCAATTCATACCTTTTGTGCCCGATAGCCCAACTGCATCGCTTTTTCTATGTATTGCTATCGCAGGTTTGATTATAGGCAAGAATTTGCCTATTATTGAAGCGCTCGCATTTGTTTCACTCATTAAATATGGTGTATGGGCTGTCATTATGAATATCATTTTATTTATTCAATACGATATGATTACAATCACAGGTTGTATGCTCATACTATCTCACGGTATTATGGCAATTGAAGCTTTCATTTTTTATCCAAGATTTAAAGTGACTATCGTAGCATTTTTTATAGCGATGGTATGGGTTTTCCACAATGACATCATCGATTATGTATTTATGCAATATCCTTATTATGATTTTATTGCGAGTCATGTCGAATCAATAGCTTATTTGGCATTTTGGTTAAGTATTATGCCTTTAGTGTTATATTTAAGTTTAACTCGATTTAAAAAGGATAAAATATTTGACCATTATTAACGTCCACAGTAAAATATTAATAAAGGAGTGAGGATTTTTGTCTTTTATTTATATGATTATATACTTTGTTATTTTAATGGTCTTGCCTCTATGGGCACAGCACAAGGTTAAATCTAACTATGAAAAGTATTCACAAGTAAGATCTACTAGTGGTAAAACAGGGCGAGAAGTGGCTCTTGAGATACTTCATTCAAACGGTATTTACGACGTAGATGTTGTAGAAGGAAAAGGTTTCTTAACAGATCATTATGATCCTAGTAAAAAAGTGCTTGTCTTATCACCAGCAAACTTTAGCAGACCTTCAGTAGCTGGTACTGCCATCGCAGCGCATGAGGTAGGCCACGCGATTCAACATGCGCAAGGTTACTTCTTCTTAAGATTTAGAACTTCGCTGGTACCTCTAGCTAATATTGGTAGTTCATTAGGTTATATGGCAGTATTTGCTGGTATTATTTTAACTAGTTTACAGAGCACATTAGGCTCTACCGCACTTTGGATTGGTATTGCTTTAATGTCATTTGCAGTATTGTTTTCAATTATCACATTACCAGTTGAATTTGATGCAAGTAGTAGAGCGATGAAACAAATTAAAAGTTTAGACATCGTTAACGAAAATGAATATCGACATGCTAAGAAAGTACTATCTGCAGCTGCTATGACATATGTAGCATCAACTGCTGTAGCATTAGCAGAACTTGCACGTTTCATTTTAATTGCTAGATCAAGTGAATAAACTATTAAGATATCTCCTATCATGTTTACATGGTAGGATTTTTTTATACCGCAAATATGATTATTGATTATAAAGACAGTGAAAATCTTAGATGTGCCACAAACCGCACTATGTTTCGTCCTTATTTGAAGTGTACGTGTAATGAGTCCTTTTTAAATTATCCAAAATGAATAAACTATCAACTGATTTTTAAATATAATCTAAGGGTTGCAGGAATAATGCATGAAGCATAAAATTAGTCTATACTATATAAGAAACCGTTAGAATGTGAGGCGTTTAATATGAAATCAATGAAAGATATGCAAACTGAAGTTGATACGTATATCAGTCAGTTTAAGACAGGTTACTTTTCTCCTCTAGCAAATCTGGCAAGATTATCTGAAGAAGTAGGGGAATTATCAAGAGAAATCAACCACTATTATGGGGAGAAGAAGAAAAAGGATACAGAAGAGGTTAATTCAGTAAAAGCTGAGCTCGGTGATAATTTATTCGTGTTATTGTGTATTGCTAATTCCTTAGATATAGATATGACTGAAAGCTTTAACGAAACTATGGAAAAATTTAATACACGTGATAAAAATCGTTTCGAAAGAAAATAGATTAATATAATCAAAGAAAGGGTGTTCCACCTATGAAAATAGGCATTACATGTTACCCATCTATGGGTGGTTCTGGTATTATCGCAACTGAATTGGGTATCAAGTTAGCGGAAAGAGGTCATGATATCCATTTTATAACATCAAATATACCTTTTAGAATTCGCAAACCTTTATCGAATATTACATTTCACCAAGTTGAAGTAAATCAATATGCAGTGTTTCAGTACGCGCCATATGATATCACTTTAAGCACAAAAATTGCTGAAGTCATTAACGAATATGATTTAGATCTATTACATATGCATTATGCTGTACCACATGCGGTTTGTGGTATATTAGCTAAACACATGTCTGGTAAAGACATTAAAATAATGACAACACTACATGGAACTGATATTACCGTATTGGGTTATGATCATTCTTTAAAAAATGCAATAAAGTTTGGAATAGAAGGTAGCGACATTGTTACAAGTGTAAGTAAATCACTTGCACAACAAACAACAGATATCATTGAAACTGATAAAGAAATTATTCCTATTTATAATTTCGTTAGGGAAAAAGAGTTTCCTACAAAAGGTGATACACCAAGCAAAGCAGATTTAGAATTAAAAGCGTGTTATGGTATAAATCCTGAGGATAAAGTGATTATCCATGTTTCTAATTTTAGAACTGTCAAACGCATTGACACAGTTATTGAAACGTTTGCTAAGATACATCAACAGTTACCTTCAAAACTTATTCTTTTAGGTGATGGCCCGCAATTAATGGATATGAAAGAAAAAGCACGTGAACTCAATATAGAAGATTCGGTACTTTTTTTAGGTAAACAAAACTGGGTAAGTGAATTTTATCAGATTTCTGATTTAGTGTTATTATTAAGTGAAAAAGAGAGCTTTGGCCTCACGTTACTTGAAGCAATGAAGTCAGGTGTCTTACCTATTGGTTCAACAGCAGGTGGCATCAAAGAAGTCATCAAACATAAAGAAACAGGGTTTATTGTTGATGTAGGAGATAGTAACACGGCAAGTACATATGCATTGGAATTACTAACGAATGATAAATTGTATAACGAAATGCAACAACGTATGTTAGAAGACGTTGCAAAACGCTTTTCTTCTGATTTAATCGCTGACCAATATGAATACTATTATAAAAAAATGTTAGAGGATAATAATGACTAAATCAATATTTGAACAAGCAAAACCTATTTTAAAAACTTTACAATCAAATGAATATCAAGCATTTTTTGTTGGTGGGTCCGTCAGAGACTTTTTAATGCATAAACCAATTCATGATATCGATATTACTACAAGTGCGATGCCTGAAGAAATCGAAGCCATATTTGAAAAGACAATCCCTATTGGTAGAGAGCATGGCACTATTAATGTAGTTTATAATGGCGAACATTACGAAGTTACAACTTTCCGAGCAGAGGGTGACTATGAGGATCACCGTAGACCTAACGAAGTTTTTTTCGTTCGCGAGTTATACGAAGATGTTAAAAGACGTGATTTTACGATGAATGCTATAGCAATGGATGCAGACTACCATATCCTCGACTACTTTGGTGGTCAACAAGATATCGATCACCATATCATAAGAACTGTGGGAAATGCACACGAACGATTTAATGAGGATGCTTTGAGAATCATAAGAGGCTTACGTTTCCAAGCACAACTAGGTTTTACAATAGAAAAGAACACTTTTCATGGTATGAAATCACATATCAGTGATATTAAATATCTATCAATTGAACGTATTGTTATTGAACTTAAAAAATTAACATCGGGTCGCTATATCGATCGTAGTTTCCAAAATTTACAATATTTTAAAGCTTTTAACTACATCCCATTTTTTAAGCACTATGATTTATCGCAAATGATTTTAGATGAATCGGTACCATTTTCATTGTTTATAGCTTTATTAAAAGTACAACAACCGAATGTAAAAGGTCATCTTAATGACTTAAAAATAAGTAACAACGAAAAAAAACATATAGGTAAGTTAGAAAGCATATTGACCCAGTTACCGAACATTAAATCAAAATCGGATTTTAAATTATTTGTTTACGATTATAGTCAAAAAGACATATTAAATGTATTAACCTTTACAACGTTAATCGTCAAAAATAATTTGCCAAATGTTTCACCGTTAATCGTTAATGCACAATCTGTCAAAGAGATCGCTAATCAGCTCCCTATTCAATCTAGAAAAGAAATCGACATAAATGGTAAAGATTTGCTTAATCTCGTAAATAAACCAAGTGGCCCTTGGATCAAGACAGCGCTAAGAGAAATTGAGTGTGCCATTATAGATGGAGACGTCCAAAATATTAAACCAGAACTCATTAAGTGGGTGAAAACGCATGTCTAAATATAGTAAATATGTGATGCAACTGTTATATCAACATCAATCCAATTATATTTCTGGTCAATTTATTGCGGAACATCTCTCTATATCTCGAACAGCAGTTAAAAAGGTGATTGATCAACTTAAAAGCGAAGGGTGCGATATAGAATCTATTAACCACAAAGGTCATTGTTTAATTGAACTCCCAGATAAATGGTATAGTGGGATTGTAGAGTCTTTAATTGATGCACAAGCGATGTTCAACCATGTCGAGGTGTTAGAACAGATTGATTCCACACAATTATTAGCCAAACAAAAACTGGTAGGGAATTCAGAGACCTTTATGATTTTAAGTGACGAGCAAACAAACGGTAAAGGGCGTTTCAATAGACCATGGGATTCACCCCGTGGTAATGGGCTATGGATGTCTATCGTTTTGCGTCCCAAAGTATCATTTGAAATGATTACTAAATTTAATTTGTTTATGGCATTAGGTATTAAAGATACAATGCAACGATTTTGTAATGATAAAGTAACTATAAAATGGCCGAATGATATCTATATAGATGGTAGAAAAGCATGTGGTTTTTTAACTGAAATGGTGGCTAATAGTGATGGTATAGAAGCAGTTATATGTGGTATTGGCATCAATATGAATCATTTACCTGATGATTTTCAAGGCGAGCTACAACAGAAAGCTACAAGTATGAGAATACATGCTAACCAAAAAATACATCGTTATCAATTATTAGAAGTATTGATTCATCAAATCGAAAAACGTTATAACCAATTTCTAAATCAACCATTCTCTACTATTCGAAAAGAGTATATTGAAGCTTCGAATATTTGGAATAGAACCCTAAAATTTACTGACAATGGAAACCAATTTCAAGGAGAAGCAATCGATATTGACGACGAAGGTTATCTTATCGTTATTGACAACCAAAAAGAATATCATAAATTAATGAGTGCGGATATTGAACTTTAATATAAAAGAAAGGAGGAATGCATATGACACGACTTTGTTATGCTGTTGTTGATTTAGAAACAACAGGTAATCAATTGGATTATGATGAGATCATTCAAATAGGAATTACTTTTGTGCGTGAGAATAAAATCATTGGCACCTACCATTCTATGGTTAAGACAGATTTAGAAATTCCTCCTTTTATACAGGCATTAACTTCAATTGAAGAAGAAATGCTAGATCAATCACCATATTTCCATGAAATTGCCGAAGATATTTATAAACAAATTGAAGGTTGTATTTTTGTAGCGCACAATGTAACTTTCGATCTAAATTTTATCAAAAAATCTTTTAAAAATTGTAATATTAAATATCGACCAAAGAAAGTGTTAGATACTTTGGAATTGTTCAAAGTAGCTTTTCCAACAGACAAAAGCTATCAGTTGAGTGAATTAGCTGAATCGCACGGCATCGCTTTAAACAATGCGCATCGCGCTGATGAAGATGCGGCTACAACTGCACAGCTTATGATTTTGGCATTTAATAAATTTGAAGCATTGCACATAGATACTTTGAAACAACTATATTATCTAAGTAAAAATTTAAAATATGATTTACATGATATTCTTTTTGAAATGGCAAGAACTCATACAAATAATGTATTAGAGGACGATTTTACACAATTCGAACAAATTATTTACAAAAAACAAAAAGATTTTAAAGCGCCAACAGCAAACTTTAATGGCACACTAAAAGATTTATATTCCGACCTCACAGAGAAACTCAATTTGACCTATCGGCCACAACAATTATATTTATCTGAAATTATATTAGAACAATTGATGAATAGCGAAAAAGCAATGATAGAAGCACCGTTAGGCAGTGGTAAATCATTTGCTTATTTACTTGCATCACTCATGTATAATATTGAAACAGGCAAACATGTAATGATTTCAACTAATACAAAATTGTTACAAAATCAATTATTAGAAAAAGATATTCCAGCAATTAAATCAGCTTTAAATTTTAAAATAAATGCGTCGTTGATTAAAAGTAAACGAGATTATATTTCTTTGGGATTAATGAGCCAAATTTTAAAAGATGAGTCTAATAATTATGAAGTCAGTATTTTAAAAATGCAATTACTCATATGGATCACAGAAACTAATACTGGTGATATTCAAGAGTTAGACTTAAAAGGCGGTCAAAAAATGTATTACGAACAAAAATTAGAGACTTATGTGCCAGTTCGTAATGATATCAATTATTTCAACTTTATTAAACGCAATGCTCAAAATATTCAAATCGGTATTACCAACCATGCTCATTTAATCCACGCATCACACGACAATACAATTTACCAATTATTCGATGATTGTATTATAGATGAAGCACACAGATTACCAGATTACGCATTAAATCAAGTCACAAACGAATTAAGTTATGCTGATATTAAATATCAATTAGGTCTGATTGGTAAAACTGAAAATGAAAAATTGTTAGCAGCTATAGACCATTTGGAGCAACAACGTATCCTCGAAAAGTTAGATATACCTCCAATTGATGTTTTTGGCTTAAAAACGAATATTAATGAAATACATGATTTAAATGAGCAACTGTTTAGCACTATGTTTCATATGATACAACAATCGGAAGTTCACGATGATGACGCACATAAAATTCATTTCGTATATCATTTTGATGTAACTCCAATTTTGAATGATTTACATTCTATTATTCATAAATTAAATATGACATTAGAATTTTTCAATGGTATGAGCCACAAAACAATTAAAACAGTTAGAAAGCAACTATTATATATCACTGATAGGTTTAGAGCGATTGAAAATAGCTTAAAAAATAGTCATATTAGTTATTTATCAATTAAAAATATCCATCAAAAATCTACAATAAAATTGAATGTTAAAGATTACGATGTCAAAGAGATATTAACCAAACAAGTATTAGATAAATTTAACGCTTTAACCTTTATCTCTGGTACATTAACATTTAATCACTCATTCGAAAATTTCAAACAATGGTTTAATAAAGATATAACATTCAACACCTATGAAATTGATACTTCTTCAGTGTCTCCGAATCAAACAACTGTCTTTATACCAAATGATGTAGCGTCATATAACTATAAAAATATAGACGATTATGTGAGTTCTATCGTTAATTACGTTATTGAATATACTACTATCGTTGAATCAAAATGTTTAATACTATTTACAAGCTACAAAATGATGCACATGGTACAAGAATTATTAAATGAGTTACCTGAATTTGAAGATTATGTCGTATTAACACAGCAACAAAACCAAAACTATAAAATTGTACAACAATTTAATAGTTTTGATAAAGCAATTCTATTAGGTACTGGCACATTTTTTGAAGGCTTTGATTTCCAATCCAACGGAATAAAATGTGTTATGATTACAAAATTACCTTTTATGAATCATAACAATACAAAATATTGGTTAATGGAATCTGAATTTACTTCAACATTTAAAGACTTTGTTTTACCGGATGCCGTTACTCGATTTAGGCAAGGTTTAGGAAGGTTAATAAGAAATGAACAAGATAAGGGTATTATAGTCTCTTTCGATGATCGTTTAATCCGAAGCAACTACAAACAATTCTTTGAACAATCATTAGAAAATTATCGTCAAAGAAAAGGCGATATCAAACAATTCTCAAGTTTACTTAAAAAGTTACAAAAAGAGACAAAACGCCGCTAAAAGTTGATACACGCAACTAGAACTTGCAACTTGATTTTGTTAAAATATATAAGGATTAATAAAAGAAGATTACAATAAAATTAGGAGTTTAGTTATGAAGACAACGATAAAAGAAGCAAAACATTATATTAACCAAGAAGTAACTATTGGTGCTTGGTTAACAAACAAACGTTCAAGCGGTAAAATCGCATTCTTGCAATTAAGAGATGGCACAGGTTTTATGCAAGGCGTTGTGGTCAAAGCTGACGTAGATGAAGATACTTTCCAATCAGCTAAAGATATTACGCAAGAATCTTCACTGTATATTACTGGTGTTATCACTGAAGACAACCGCTCTGATTTAGGCTATGAAATGCAAGTTAAATCAATTGAAATCATTTCAGAAGCACACGATTATCCAATCACACCTAAAAATCATGGTACAGAATTTTTAATGGATCACCGCCATCTATGGTTACGTTCAAAGAAACAACACGCGGTTATGAAAATTAGAAATGAAATTATTCGTGCAACATACGAATTCTTTAATAATAATGGTTTTACAAAGATTGATCCACCAATATTAACAGCAAGTGCTCCTGAAGGCACAAGCGAATTGTTCCATACCAAATACTTTGATCAAGATGCCTTTTTATCACAAAGTGGACAGCTATATATGGAAGCGGCTGCGATGGCACATGGCAGAGTATTTTCATTTGGTCCAACATTCCGTGCGGAAAAATCAAAAACACGTCGTCACTTAATTGAATTCTGGATGATTGAACCAGAAATGGCATTTTGTAACCATAATGAAAGTTTAGAGATTCAAGAGCAATATGTGTCACATGTTGTTAAATCAGTTTTAAATCATTGCAAATTAGAATTAAATGCATTAGAGCGTGATACATCTAAACTTGAAAAAGTCGCGACACCGTTTCCACGTATCACATACGATGATGCAGTTATATTCTTAAAAGAACAAGGCTTTGATGACATCGAATGGGGTGAAGACTTTGGCGCTCCCCATGAAACTGCAATTGCAAATCATTATGATTTACCTGTATTTATCACTAACTATCCAACAAAAATCAAGCCTTTCTATATGCAACCAAACCCAGAGAATGAAGAAACAGTCCTTTGTGCTGATTTAATCGCGCCAGAGGGTTATGGTGAAATCATTGGTGGTTCAGAACGTATCAATGATCTTGCATTGCTAGAACAACGTATCAATGAATTTGAATTAGACCCGGAAAGCTATAGTTACTACCTAGACTTACGTCGTTATGGTAGTGTGCCACATAGTGGTTTCGGATTAGGGCTTGAAAGAACAGTCGCATGGTTATCAGGGGTAGAACACGTGCGTGAAACCGCGCCATTCCCTCGTTTATTAAACCGTTTATATCCATAGTACAATCAATGAAACTAACTACGTCCAGTCTATTTATGGCTGGACGTTTTTATAACAACTATATAGGTAGGAGGAAATCATTTGGATAAAGATATACTTAAAACAAGGCCTGTGGTTATTCGTAAAGAATTATTAGATCACTACAATGAGTTAGGTATCAATGAGCGTGAACTAGTCATTCTAATTAAATTAATCTACGCATCTGAAACTACGAATAAACAGCCGCCCATTGAATCTTTACAAAGAGGCACATCACTAGATTCAAGAGAAACTACTTCTATCATACAAAGTCTGATTCAGCACGACTTATTAGAACTAAATGTTAATAAAGATGAAGAAGGTAAGTTCACTGAATATATGAACCTCGACCAATTTTATAATAAATTAAGTGATATAATCGATCAAATTAATGTAGATAAAAGTCACAAGCAATCTGAGCTTGAATTTAACACGCTTTTTCAAAAAATTGAGCAAGCATTCGGTAGGCCTTTATCACCATACGAAATTGAGACTTTAAACCAATGGTTGGATGTAGACAAACATGAATTAAGTATCATTCAAGCAGCTTTGGATGAAGCACAAAGTCAAAATAAACTTAATTTTAAATATATTGATAGAATATTATTAAATTGGAAAAAGAACAATGTAAAAACCATTGAAGATTCAAAAAAAATAAGCCGACAATTTAACCAACCTAAAATGAAACACACAATTAAAAAAATACCTAAATTTGATTGGCTTAATGAGGAGAATCAAGATGATAAGTAATAAAAAAGCATTAGAAATGATTGATGTTATTTCAAATATGTTTCCAGATGCAGAATGTGAACTTGTACATGAGAATCCATTTGAATTAACCATTGCAGTATTGTTGTCAGCACAAACTACAGATGTTTCAGTAAATAAACTGACTAAACATTTATTTAAAAAGTATAAAACCCCCGAAGATTATATTAATGTTGATATTTCAGAACTCGAAAACGACCTTCGCACCATTGGTTTATATAGAAATAAAGCTAAAAATATTCAAAAGCTATGTCAATCATTGTTAGAAAAATTTAACGGCATTATCCCAGAGACACATGCTGAACTTGAAAGTCTAGCAGGTGTGGGGCGTAAAACAGCAAACGTAGTTATGAGTGTAGCTTTTAATGAGCCTTCGTTAGCTGTGGATACACATGTAGAACGTGTATCTAAACGATTAGGTATATGTAGATGGAAAGACAACGTAAGACAAGTTGAAGATAAATTATGTAAAGTAGTCCCAAGAGAGCGATGGAATAAAACACATCATCAGCTCATTTTCTTTGGACGCTATCACTGCCTAGCACGCAGCCCTAAATGTGATATATGTCCATTATTTGATGTATGTAGAGAAGGACAAAAACGATATAAAGCAAGTTTGAAAGAAGTGTGAACTGATTGATTTCAAAAGAAGACTTTAAAGACATGGAATTACAAATTGATGCATTTTCTAAACAGAAAAAATTAAAATCACCACAAGCTAAAGCATTATTAGATCAATATTTTGATATGATTGAAACTTTTTTTTTACAAATCAATGGTATTAATACAATTGACTTTAATCATTTATCCGCCTATCCTATTGTGCCTATGAATTTTGAAGAGCGTTATCATTATATGGTTGCTCGGAAGTATCATTTTATGGGCTATAGACAAATGAAAACACTCAAATCAGAATTAATTAAAATGAATGCTTCGTATCAAATTCGTCAAAAAAAGAAGGGAACGGGACAGAAATCACATTTTTCTGAGTAGATGACGAAGATTGGTTATGGCTTTGGTTACTAAATAGAATATAAACGTACTGCTATAAAAGTAATTGTCTCCATAAAAGGTGTGTAAAAGAAATTTTAGACGTAGACGCTTAACCTATTAATATGGTTACGCAGCCCTTGGCTCATGCGTAAGTATGCTTTATATAACCACCAAAATAAAAGAGAGGTCTCTGAAGCATAAATGTCTCTAACTCATAAAAAAACGTCAGTTTGTATTGTCACTGAACCAGATTTCTACGCTTTTTTTACCAAAAAACAGGACTGATTTTTGTATCAGTCCTGTTTAGTATAGAGCCTATAAAATGAGCCCCAAAAAGTTTTCTAACTAAAGCATTCTTTTTGGGGCTAAATTTTGGGATGGGTATCCCAAGCACTTCTTATTGTTATGAGTTCATATTAATAACTATTTCACTCAAAACATTTAATTAATCGTTACTCGAACTATTTCTATTAGAATCGGATGATGAGTCACTGTTACTATTACTGTTACTACTGCTGCTTCCACCTTGACCTTGTGGTTTTTTGCTCGTTGTATTGTCATCAGAATGACCTGCAACAGATAAACTATCTTTACTATCACCATTTACTGAATCAGGTTTTGTAAAGTCTTGACCATCTCTAGGTGAAATTGTACTCATTACATCTTCAAATAAAAATTGTGGATATTCTTGTTCTTCGTGACCAACAAATGAGTTGACGCCACCTTGTTTAACTTCATTGAATCCCATCCAAACGGACATACTATATTTTGGTGTAAATCCATTCATCCAAACGTCTTTTGCGGCATCATCAGGTAATCCGTACTCTTGATATGTTTGGTTACCATAAGTACCTGTACCAGTTTTGGCGCCAACATTCACACCAGAAATATTATGACCATAAGCAGAACCATATGCTTCGAATGTACCTTTAAGTACCTCTGCTAGCATGTAAGAAGTAGAGTTTTTCATCGCTTTTTTACTAGTGTGATCATAATTAATTACTTCTCCGTTTTCTTTTTCTACTTTTTTAATTGAATGCGCATTATTATATTCGCCGCCATTTGCAATAGCTGCAAATGCTGATGCTAATTGAGTAGGGGAGAATTCTGATGATGAACCACCTAGTACTTCAGAAGGCCCAATCTCTCCTTCATAATCTAAACCTACATTGTTAGCAAATTGTTTTGGTGCATCATTACCAGCATTTTCTTTGGTAGATTGCCAAGTTTTTAACGCTGGTATATTGAAACTTTGACGTAGGGCATCATATAACTTAACTTCTCCGTGACCTTCCATATCATAGTTTCTAAATGTCACGCCATCTATTTGATAAGATTCTTCGTCCTGGATAGCATGATTTGTAGCCCAATTCATATTTTCTATAGCTGGGCCATAAGCTAAGAACGGTTTTAATGATGAACCAGTAGGGTGCGCGTCAGTAGCCAAGTTTCTATCAACAACATCTTTGTAATTTCTACCACCAGATACTGCAACTAATCCACCAGATTCACTATCTACGATAGAAGCACCAACTTGTTGGTCTTCATTTTTATAGTAGCTACCATTATTTACACGATCTTGTAAAGTTTGTTGAACATCTTTATCCATATTTGTGTAAATTTTAACACCACTATTTAGAACTTCGCCTAAGTTTTTACCTTTAAATTCCTTATTATTCATTAATTCTGATTTTACGAAGTTAATATATGAGTCATATTCTTCAGTTGAATTATCTTCGCTGACTTTGCGTTCTTCAGAACTTCGGTTAACTAAGTTATCTTCTATAGAGGTGTCTTGCGCTTCTTCTTTTTCTTTCTTAGAAATTCTATTATGATATTCCATTAAATATAAAACAGTGTCTTTACGCGACTCTGCTGCTTCTGGATGATCATAAATATTATATGTGTTCGGAACTTGCGGCAATCCAGCAAGATATGCTTGTTCAGCTAAATTTAAATCTTTTAAATCTTTATCAAAGTAATACTTAGCTGCAGCTTTCACACCATAAACACCGTCTGAATAGTAAATTTTATTTAAATACATTTCAAAAATTTCATCTTTACTATATTCTTGTTCGAGCCTATACGATAAGTAAGCTTCTTGAGCTTTACGCGCAATTGATTTTTGATCCGTTAAGAACGAACGTTTAACCACTTGTTGCGTTAGCGTTGAAGCACCTTCTGAACCAAATCCACCTGTAAAGTTTTTAGCTACGGCGCCAAACAAACGTTTGTAATCAAGTGCACCATGATCATAGAAACGATTATCTTCAGTTGCTAATACTGCAGCTTTCATGTTTTTAGGCACTTCGTCTAAATCAACATGTTCTCGTCGTTGTCCATTATCAATGGTTTTAATCAAATCACCGTCTTTATCGTATATTTTAGCAGGAATTGGATCTTGTAATTTTGATTCTGTAAATGCAGGCGCTTTCCAAGCATAATAAGCAAATAACAAAATACCAATTAATGCTAGAACAATAAATGCTATGATGAGAAATCCAATTATCTTGATAATTGTTCTTTTTATATTCCTATTCTTTTTTTCTCCAGACTTACTATTCTTATTAGAATTCGTAGTCCTTTTCTTCTCCGTCATACGCGGTCCTCACTTTCATCTAATATCAACTTATCAACTGCTTTGAGGTAATTCAATCTTGGTTGATACTGATAAGGAATATAGTAACCATTTTTTCTTATTTCTTCAACCGTAATCGACTTTTTAATCTCTTTTTTAAACCGATGCCAATAATATTTAAATTTGCTATAAGGCAATAAATAAACTTCATCTATTAATTTAAAGCGTATTAATAAAAACACTGTACCTCCTTGTTCAAAACAAGCATCCATATGTAACACTTGATGTTCATGCATGTTATTTAATGGAAAGGAAGTTTTATTTTTTGTTTCCTTCGCTTCAAAATCTAAGTAATGCCCGTTATAAATACCATTATAATCAGTAGTCGAAGGCGTTCTGAAATAAGCCTCATTAATCACTGCCTTACTTCTCATAGGATAATGAACGTTTACTATTTGTACCGGCGTTGGCTTTTTATGTATAACAGCTTGTCCGAGTTTCAAATAGTGGGTGTTTGATAATTCAATATCATTCTCTAGTGACATGCCTCTGCCACCATAGTTTATTTTACCCTTTTCTTCCTTATGAGTTCGTCCGACTTGAGACTTATTTCCATAAAATGGTTTCCCATTAGGATAATTCATCGTTTTTCACCACTTTAATTTGGTTTCAAAAACTTTTTTCATTATACCTGAAAACTGTCTTTTTTTCCAAACTATGATATATAAAGCAATGTATCTGTACATACATCATGTATATTTTAACGTGCTTTGTTCAATTAAACAATATTAGACGTTAAATATGCTTTATATATGACATAAATGTAAGGTGTGCATTTCAAAAATGACTATTAAATTCATTTGTGGTAAATTTAGTATGTAGGAGGAAACTTCATGCAACAATTATTCACCCAACTATTAAATGATGTACAAGTTATGCAAGACAGATATGAATTTGTCAAAGCAGATGTCGTAGACTATGACTTTTATAAAGACGTTGTACCATTCACTAGAAACATAGATGAACTATTAGTTTCATTAAAAGCTTACGAAGCTAAAATGCTTCAATTACCTTATATGAATAAGAGAAAATTTGATTTATTAATATCAAACATTGAAGCTTTATCAGTAGAATGTCATTTCAAAAGAACAAGCCGAAAGCTATTCACTGAAAAAGTGAAAGCTGTACAATATGACTTAAGTTATATACAAAGAAGTGATATCAACTTATGATAAAAACAATTTATGTCACAGGTTATAAATCGTTTGAACTTAATATTTTTAAAGATGACGCACCTGAAGTTTCTTATTTAAAAAAATTTATTGCTCATAAATTAAAACAGTTGATTGAAGAAGGACTTGAATGGGTATTAATACAAGGACAGATGGGTATAGAATTATGGACGGCTGAAGTGGTTATTAATTTGAAAGCAACATATCCTGATCTCAAACTTGGTATCGTTACACCATTTTATGGCCATACTGATAAATGGAATGAACAAAATCAAGCAAAATATAACCGAATTGTACAACAGTCTGATTTTGTAGATAGCGTGTTTCACACGACTTATGTAGGGCCACATCAATTTAAACAGACAGATCAATTTATGCTCGATCATACAGATCAATCGCTACTCATTTACGATGAGGAACAAGAAGCCAGTCCAAAATACTTTAAGCAAATGTTAGTTGATTTTATGGAAAAAACAAATTATACTTGTGACATTGTTTCGTTCGATGAATTAACGGAATTTATTAACGATTTGCAGTGGTCTCAAGAACAAAGTTTCGAATGAGGTGGGAAAATATGTCAGATATTTCATTAAAATTATCAGCTAAAGATATTTATGAAAAAGATTTTGAAAAAACTATGACACGTGGCTATAGAAGGGAAGAAGTAGATGCTTTCTTAGACGACATCATAGCTGATTATCAAAAGATGGCAGATTTAGATAATGAAGTTGTTAAACTTTCTGAAGAAAATAATAAACTAAAAAAAGAACTTGAAGAATTGAGATTACGTGTAGCCACATCTAGACCACAAGAAAATAAAAACTTTTCGTCTAATGGTAATGTCAATAACAATTCTAGCAATAATGGGAACAACGTAGATATTTTAAAAAGAATTTCCAACTTAGAAAAAGCTGTGTTTGGAAAGTAATACAACCATTATAATTTAAACGAATATACCAACGTAGATTTGTAGTATCTACATAAAGATAAGTTTTGAAAAATCAAAACTTATCTTATTTTATTTGTTTTGAAATGTTAAAAATGATATACTACTAAGGATGGTGTTTTGGGTAATCGCTATAGCGATATAGAGGAAAGTCCATGCTCACACAATCTGAGATGATTGTAGTGTTCGTGCTTGATGAAACAATAAGTCAAGGCATTAAGTTGACGGCGATGAAATAACCTAAGTCTTAGGATACGGTTAAAATAGTTTGAAAGTGCCACAGTGACGTAGCTTTTATAGAAATATAAAAGGTGGAACGCGGTAAACCCCTCGAGTGAGCAATCCAAATTAGGTAGGAGCACTTATTTAACGAAATTCAACGTATAAATAAGGCATACTTTTTATAGTATGTAGACAGATGGTTACCACCGGCGTACGAGTGTAACTAGTACACGTTGGCAGTACAAAGGTACAAAACATGGCTTATAGAAACATCATTACTAGGCCCAAGCTCTCCCATACAGGAGAGCTTTTTTAATTGTTAAAAATACGAATTTAAGATAAATTATAACTTTCTAATAAAAACTTCTTACACAAAGTGGGCAAATACGTCATAATTGTGATTGAACAGACTTGAAATAATCATAATTTTAATTCAATCATTTTCTGTTAAAAAGATATTTGAGACTAAGATATTAAGTTACATCATAACCTCTAGAATATGGTCATATCTATTTAAAATAACTTTTGATAAAATATAATTAAAACAATATAAAAAAGGAGCAAAACAATGTATCAATTACTAGCTGTATGCCCTATGGGATTAGAATCCATCGTTTCAAAAGAAATTCAAGAGCTTGGTTATGAAACAACTGTGGAAAATGGCAAAATCTTTTTTGAAGGCGATGAAACTGCAATAGTTAAATGTAACTTATGGTTGCGTACTGCAGACAGAATAAAAATTGTAGTAGGTCAATTTAACGCTAAAACATTCGATGAATTATTCGAGAAAACGAAAGCATTACCTTGGGAAACATTAATTGAAAAAGAAGGGAATTTTCCAGTACAAGGCCGTAGTGTTAAATCAACATTGTTTAGTGTTCCAGATTGCCAAGCAATCGTCAAAAAAGCGATTGTAGAACGTTTAAAAGAAACTTATCAAGAAAAAGGTTGGTTAAATGAATCTGGTGCTAAATACCCGATTGAAGTCTCACTATTAAAAGATAGCGCCTTACTCACAATCGATACTTCTGGCTCAGGGTTGAATAAACGTGGTTATAGGTTGGCACAGGGCGAAGCGCCAATTAAAGAAACGCTTGCTGCTAGTTTGATTAGACTAGCAAATTGGACTGGAGATACACCCCTAATTGATCCATTTTGTGGTTCCGGGACAATCGCAATTGAAGCATGCCTAATTGCTCAAAACATTGCGCCAGGCTTTAATCGTGACTTTGTTTCAGAAACTTGGGAGATCATGCCTGATGGATTATATGACCAATTACGAGATGAAGCAGATCAACAAGCGAATTACGATAGACCATTAGAAATCTATGCGTCCGATATTGATCCAGAAATGATAGAAATAGCTCGCAGAAATGCTGAAGAGGTCGGTTTAGCAGATATTATTAATTTTAGCGTTAAAGATGTTAATACATTATCGATAGAATCAGAAGAACCAATCGCATTAATTGGTAATCCACCTTATGGTGAACGTATTGGTGACAGAGAAGAAGTTGAAGCAATGTATCGCTATATCGGTAAGTTAATGCAACAACATCCTTATTTATCATCATATATATTAACAAGTAACAGTGAATTCGAATTTTTAGTTAATAAAAAAGCAACTAAAAGAAGAAAATTATTCAACGGTTATATCGAATGTACATATTATCAATATTGGGGTGATAAAAAACCTAGAAAGTAAACCATTTTAATTTTTAGAAAGAGGTGCCACAGTTGAATAGTGAATTTAAAAAAGGTATATTATTTGCTTTTAGTGCCTACATATTATGGGGGATCCTTCCTATATATTGGGATTTAATAGAAGACATTGGCGCATTTGAAATATTAGCGTTTCGGATCATACTATCAATGATATTTATGTTATTGGTTGTCGTATTCACTAAAAATACCGCGCCTTTCAAACGCGATGTCCAACAACTGATAACTAACCCTATACAACTTGTAGCTATAATTGTAGCTGGTTATGTAATCACGGTTAATTGGGGGACGTTTATATGGGCAGTTACAAATGGTCACGTGTTACAATCGAGTTTAGGATATTACATCAACCCACTTGTAAGTATTTTACTAGCGTTGATATTTTTAAAAGAACGTTTTAATAAATTCGAATGGATAGCTATTGGATTTGCAGTAATTGGTGTATTATATATGACTATTAAGGTAGGAGTATTTCCTGGCATTTCATTACTACTTGCTTTTTCATTTGGTATATATGGCCTGATTAAAAAGATTGTACCTATAGATGCGATTAGCAGTATTACAATAGAATGTATCGTTACTGCTCCAGCTGGGATTATATATTTATGGTATATATGGCAACAAGGTAGTCTAACATTTGGGTATAATAGTTCTTCATTTTGGTTGATTTTCTCAGGTGCCATAACTGCAATTCCGCTTATACTATTTTCAGCAGGTGCTCGAAGAATACCACTTTCTTTAACTGGTTTCATTCAATATGTTGGTCCTACAATCATGTTTATATTAGGTGTTTTCTTATTCAAAGAACCATTTAGTATGGACCAATTTGTTACATTTATTTTTATTTGGGTTGGTATCATTATTTATAGTACTTCTCAATATATTAAGATCAAAAAAAATAAAAACCCAGCAATCAATTAAAAACACTCATTATTTCTCTAAAGGTAATGCTCGTATAATTACCCTTAGAGATTTTTTATAATATATTAAATCGATATATACATTTAAAATGCACAAGCTATTAACTCTTTTTTAAAAAATAATACACCAAATATATTATTAGTATAAATAGCTTATTTGTAGTATTGTTAAAAGAGATAGAGAAAACGGTTGATTCAAAATAAACATTATATTATCAAGATAATTAAAAAATAAAATTTATTTCGCTATTTTTAAAGCATATATAATAATGGAGTGATTTTATGACAAGAGTATTAATATTAGGGGCAAATGGAGCTGTTTCTAAAGCCGCTATTAATTCATTTTTAGAGAACACATCTTATACATTGAGATTATTCTTAAGGGATGCGAATAGATTACCTGACTATGCATCAGACCGTATAAGAGTACGTGAAGGCGATGCTACAAATTTTGAAGACGTTAATCATGCGATGGAAGATGTTGATATCGTCTTTGCCAGTCTTTCTGGAGAATTAGACAAAGAAGCAAGCAATATTGTTAAAGCAATGGAACAAAATAAAGTTGACCGTTTAATATTTGTGGCTGCTTTAGGTATATATAATGAAGTTCCAGGTGAATTTGGACAGTGGGTCGATGAGCAGATTAGAGATTATTTACCTGTTTACAGAAAAGCAGCCGATATCATAGAAAATTCAAATATTAATTATACTATTTTAAGACCAGCATGGTTAACAGATACTAACGAAATTGATTATGAAATCACACATAAAACAGATCAATTTAAAGGGACAGAAGTTTCTAGAAAAAGTGTGGCTGCTGTAGCAGTTAATATCGCTAAAAATCCCAAACTTTATTTAAAAGACAACATTGGTATTAGTAAACCAAACACCAATTTTAATAAGCCGAGATGGAAATGAATAACGTTTATAAATAAACGAGGCATCATTTCAATCTAATTTTTCTCTCGGTATGTAAATGCCACCATTTTAGGTGGTATTTTTTAATTTGGAGTTTATAATATATTGCGCATATTTTTCAGTAATAAAATATATTTTCACAGTATGCCAAAGAAATACTAAATACAATCTAATTTCATAAACTTACTTTAGACCCACATTAATTTGTTATACAATAGAAATAATTACATAAAAGTAATAAAGGGGATACAATCTTATGTCTAAAACGAAGCAACTCGATATTTTATATAAATTAAAAAAAGAGGTTGAAAAATCCAAAAATCATAGACTTGTCCATATTATAAACCAAGTTATTAAAAAAGTGTTTTTAGAACAATATACAGCGACTTTCGTAGGGCATTTTTCAGCAGGTAAATCAACATTAATTAATTTATTATTAGAAGAAAGTATACTACCTAGTTCACCTGTACCAACAACTAGTAATACAGCTATTGTTTCAGTAGCTGAAGAACCAGGCATAATCGCAAACTTAACTAATCAGAGGTATACATTATTAAATAGTTATGATGAAGTTAAACAAATGAACCGCGAAAATATAGATGTGGAATCAGTAGAAATTAAATTTCCATCCAAGAAGTTTAACAAAGGGTTTACGCTACAAGATACACCAGGTGTAGATTCGAACGTCACAACGCATCAATCTAGCACTGAAGAATTTATGTATACAAGCAATGTATTGTTCTATACAGTAGACTATAATCATGTCCAATCAGCAATGAATTTCCAATTTATGAAACAACTAAACCACGCAGGTGTTCCTGTCGTTTTTATAATTAACCAAATCGATAAGCATAACGAAGACGAAATACCTTTTGATTTATTTAAAGAAAGAGTTGAAAAATCAATAAACGAATGGGGCATTGATTTAGATCAAACTTTTTATGTTTCTAAATTTGATCATAAACATAACCAAATCCAAACATTGTCAGATTATCTCGTTAAAAAAGATGAAGATAGAGAGCAAATGTCAGATTATGTCAATCGTATTGTTAATTTTATAACAGAAGAACAATTATCATTTATTCAACATGAAATTCAACACATATTAACAGAACTTGATATTTTTGAAGAAGATTTTGACCAAGCATATTTAAATTTTCAACAGCATCAACAAGTTAGCGAAGAAGCCAAATTATTAAATAATCCAGATAAACTATACGACTTCTTGAAACAAAAACGCAAAGCTATCTTGGATAATGCGTATGTAATGACACATGACACTAGAGAAAAGATAAGGACTTATTTGGAAAGCCGCACAAAAGATTTTAAAGTAGGTGGCATATTTAATAAAAAGAAAAAGACTTTAGAAACACAACAAATTAGACGCCAAGTGCTTCTTGAACAATTACAAGAAAAAGTTAATCAAGAAATACGTCAACCTTTAAGAGAAGACATGTCATTTTTAACTAGATTTATCAATGCTTCAAAAGTGAACGACGCGATTTTAAATCAACATTATACTATACCATCTAAACTTATAGATGACTTATATCAAATGCAGATTTCAATTAGTAACCAGTATGTATTAACTTTTTCAGACGACTTAATGAAATCTATTAAACAGTTTATCTCTAAAGAAACGGAACCATTATTTAAAGAAGCAATCCACCATTCTCAAGCCAATGATATCGGTATTGAGCAAGAAGATGATTACAATGATTATGTAAAATTTATTGAAATGCGTAATTTAAGAGACTCCTTAGAAACGCAAAATTATATGCATTACTACATCCATATTGATGATTCATTAGACAAGTTGATAGATAGAGAAAAGATCACCTATCAGCCCAAACCACAGCAATCAGAAACTAAAAAACGTAACAATGTGAAAATGAATGTCGCTTCAAACGATCAACCATCAACACAAGACATTAGATCTTCTTTAAAATTAATTAAGGATATACCACTGTTTGAACAAACAAAAGAAGACATTCATAATACATTGGAACGGCTTGATAATCAAACAGTTAAAATTGGTGTTTTTGGCACGTTTAGCGCTGGAAAAAGCAGTTTAATTAATGCACTTCTGGGAGGGACGTATCTTGTAAGTTCTCCAAACCCTACGACAGCAGCAATGACAGAATTAAGCTATGGTGATGAAAGTCAAATTACACTTAAGCCCGAAGCGCAAATCCTAGAAGAACTAAATCAATTATTTGAAGTTGATAACCGAAGTTTCGACACAATCGAATCATTTTTTAAACAAAATACAAATAAGCTAACATCTTCATTAGAAAAAAATAAATTAGCCTTTATCAACGCCATTGAAAAGCACTATGCAATGTATCAAGATATGTTAAAAGAAGGTCTGACGCACGCAATCAATCAAGATGAAATTAAAAAGTGGAGTGCAGAAGATGAATTCGCAACATTTGTGAATACCGTTCATTTGAAATTACCTTTAGAATGGTTAAAAGACAAAATCATTGTAGATTCACTCGGTTTACATTCTAATAATCAACGTCACACAAACGAAACAGAAAAGATTTTGACTTCTTCTGATTTAATACTTTACGTGAGTTATTTTAATCATTCTTTCACGGAAAATGACAAACGTTTCATTGAACATATGAAAGAAATGAATCAATTAAATGAAAATCAGGCCTTTAAGATGGTGGTAAATGCCACTGATTTAGCAGAAACTGAAGAGGATCTAAACGCTGTTATTGAATATGTAAGTGATGCGCTTAACCAAGTGAATATGCATTCTGATATTTTTGCTGTTTCTAGCCGAGAAGGCCTGAAAAATGGTGATTCAGGTATTGAAAAATTAAAAAGTAGCGTAACATATTTTACAGAAGTGGCATCAAAAGGTATCTTACAACAACAAATGGTCAAACAACTAACACACATTTCAAAAGCATTTGACCAAATGATTGAAGAAGCACAACACAATCAAACTCAAATCAAGCAACGCAAAAGCAAACTTGAAAATTATCAAAATCAAACGATAATGAATTCTAATATCTTACAAATTGCTGAACAACGTGCTGCAAATGAAGTGGAAGATCAAATTTATCATTTAAATGAACGCTTAAAAATACAATTATTGGACGAAGTTAAATCCATTTATAATGGTCAAATGACTCGAAGTAATAATTTTAATGAACAGAAACGTAAATCTACAAAATCATATTTAGATCAAATTCATCAAAGGTTATATCTAGAGCAATCTTTACTCGTTGAACGTGTTAAAAAATATTTTATCCAACAAATACATGAAGAACTTGCCCCTTTAAAACAAAAATTAGCACAGGTACATGTATTTATTGAGCCTGAATTTAATAAATCCAATATCGATTTAGAAAACCCTTATCTAAAAATTGAATTAAGTGAAATGATTTCATCTTTACCTAAAACACTTACGAAAAAAAATATAATACAATCTAAAACACAGAATGAAATCCAAAGAGCAATTACTCAAAATACAATAGAATTGCTCAAACCATGTATTGCTGATTTAAGAAAAGGACTCATAGAGATTATAGATATCTTAAACCAAGATATTGAGAAGAAATTCACCCACTACGAAAAAGATATCCATTCACAAATTAAACAACTATTATCATTTGAAATGGACAACACATTAATTCAACAGCTTCAAGAAACCAACCATAAATTAAAAGCACAATTGTAAATTGAGAAAGAGGTACTCACAATGTCTAAAAAAATATTATTAATAGATGGCATGGCTTTATTATTCCGCCACTTTTATGCCACAAGTTTGCATAAACAATTTATGCGTAATTCTTATGGCACTCCTACAAATGGTGTTCAAGGATTTGTTCGCCATGTATTCACAGCAATAAATGAAATTCAACCTTCACATGTAGCTGTATGTTGGGATATGGGAAAATCTACTTTTAGAAATGATATGTATGATGGTTATAAACAAAATCGCCCAGCACCACCTACAGAACTGATTCCTCAGTTTGATTATGTTAAAGAAATTTCAAAACAATTCGGTTTTGTAAATATCGGGGTTCAAAACTATGAAGCGGATGATGTTATAGGTACATTAACTCATCAATATTCAGATCAAAACCAGATTTATGTAGTTACCGGAGATAAAGATATCCTACAATGCATTAATCCAAATGTAGAAATATGGCTCACTAAAAAAGGATTTAATATTTACAATCGCTACACGCTGGATCGGTTTCAAAGTGAATATGGGTTAAACCCATTGCAACTAATTGATGTCAAAGCATTTATGGGGGATAGTGCTGATGGCTATCCTGGCGTTAAAGGAATTGGAGAAAAAACTGCTATAAAGCTCATTCAAAAACATGGTTCTGTTGAAGCAGTTTTAGATGCACTACACGAATTAACGCCTAGCCAACGTAAAAAAATTGAAGACAATATATATAACTTAAAATTATCAAAGAATTTGGCGAAAATTCATACCGAAGTGCCATTAAATACAAATGAGTTATTAAGTGATATGAAATTTGGTACTGATTTAGCAGAGGTGCTAAATATTTGTAAACAGCACGAACTATACGTATCTGGCAAATATTTATCGACACATTTTAATTAATACAGGTTGAAGTATAGCGTAGTGATCTAATCTTTATTATTACATTTTTGATTCGTCCGACTTAAAAACGGATCCAAGTTAAGAAGTATCGATATAATGATTTGAGTCAATCTCGTGTATATACGATGCTAAAGCAAAAAATGATATGAACCAAGGATTATATTTACTTACCGTTAATGTATGAAGAAAATGTACAACATTCAAAGCACTCGCGTAAGTATTATTCGTTTTCACAAATAAAAAATAGTCATTTAGAAATGAGTTTATGCGTTTTTATCCAAGCCATTTACTGTCCATATGTGATGGAAGCTGAGACATGTTTATTTATGTCTCAGCTTCTTCTTATTAGTTTGGGTGATTTTATATAATGCATTTTTAGCATGATGATTTGCTTCTTTATTTTGGTTTCTTGGAACCCATCTCACAAACAACAAATCAAAATTTGTTTCTAATGCTTGAATTTGGTCAAAATAGTGCTTGAATTTTTTGTTTTTTACTTGTCCTTTGTTCATACTATCTTCTATTAATTTTGAATCTGTATAGACAAGCGCTGTAGTAATATAATGTGCTTTTGCACATTTTAATGCATATACGAAAGATGCCCATTCCGCACTATGGTTATCTGTTATACCTAAATCAAAATCAAAATGAATTCTTTCGTGTTCAGTAACCAATACTACTGCGCATGCACTTTGTCCAGGATTTCCTGCAGTAGCTGCGTCAAAATATATTTTTGCCATAAATTCACCTTCAAATATAAAAGTTAATTTTATATTAACAAACGAATACGATTTAGACTAATAAAGGGCGGGTATTTTTCTTGAAAAAATAGATTAAAATAACGTAAGCTATGAGAGTTAACAAATATATACATAGCTAAATAACTTAAAAAGGTGATTAAAGTGAAAAATATGTTTATTGTACATGGTTATCAAGCTAATACAGAAAGCCATTGGTTTCAATGGTTAGCGGATCAAATGAAGCCCTATGGTTACAATGTGGAAATCGTATATCTTCCAGATTCAGATTGTCCTTCTTTTGAGGCGTGGTACCAGGCTATTCAAAACAGTATGCAAAATAATTTAAATTCAGAAACGATTATAGTGGCTCATAGTTTAGGTGTTATTTCAACGTTAAATTATTTAACTTCTATGCTTAACGTCCCAACAATCAAAGGGCTTTTTCTCGTTTCTGGTTTTAATGAAAAATTATCGAATTTAATAGAATTAAATCAATATATAGATTGCATCAATATTAATTTAAATAACTTGCATGCACAACATATTGTTACTATCGGCGCAATAAATGACCCTGTGGTTAATATCGATGCAACAGATAGATTATCTGAACAATTAAATGTCAAAACGACTTATGTCAATCATAATGGCCATTTTTTAGCTACAGAAGGTTATAACTCTTTTAATTTCTTAAAAGATAAAATTATCGAAATTTTATAACTCTATTAAATATGAAAACTGAGCCGTCAAACCATAAGTCTTTGTTTCAAGATCTGAAGATGGCAAATGTGTATCTACGTATAAATTTTTTAAATATCCTTTTTATCCATCAGGCACCTAGTTATTCAATTTATTTGATTGTGATTTTATTACAAGGAAGTGTCTTATTTTTTATCTATATTTATATAATCATACTGCTTCCGTAATAAACTTATACCCAATGAAAAGTATGAATGAGAAATTTTCGCTCGAATGGTAACCATAAACAAGCATATAAATACAAAATCTGAAGATTTTAAGTATAAAACGCATTTCCATTAAAATGGAAATGCGTTTTATACTGCATATTGACGTATGAATATTTGTGGCTGTGGTTTGTTTTATTGATTATCTTTAAGAAATGATATTGAGTGATTAATAACCCTCATCTAATTTTTGTATTTTTCCTTTTCTATACATAGATTTTGCCCAGTAGCCAAAAGGAACGTTGAATACGGTAGAAATGATTTTTAGTAAGTAAGTTGTTATAAAGATTTCAAATACTGCTTCATTTGGCATTGCGCCAAAAAAGGCTATAATAACAAATAATGCTGTATCTACAATATTACTTAAAATCGTACTACCATAGGCTCTTATAATAAACGTTTTGTCAGAACTAAAAACCTTTTTAATTATTGAAAATAGTAAAACATCCAAATGCTGACCAATAATATACGCAATAACAGAGCCTAAAGCAATTCTTGGAACAATATTAAAAATGGATTCTAATGCATTTTGTGTATTATCTACTGGGGAAGGTACAAAATGAAGTGAAAATTGCATTACTATAATCATTACTAAGGTTGAACTAAAACCTAACCAAACTGCACGTTTAGCAATTTTACGACCATATATATCATTTAAAATATCAGTTGCTAAATAAATTGAAGCAAACATCACATTTCCTAGTGTGGCCGAAATAGTAAAAATATCGATTGTTTTAATAACTTGAATATTGGCAATAATTGTTCCAATTGCAATCCATGCAATTAAGCCATGTTTACCAAATAATCGATACATAGCCACCAATAACAAAAAAGTTACTAAAAAGGTAATAACTCCAAATATTTCATTAAACAATTTTATTCCTCCTAAATTTTGATGATGCGGGTGTTTAGAAACCGCAAAATAAGCAACTACATTATTTTACTAGAAAAAACAAAAAAATCAAGTTCTATTTATAATTGAATATTTAACGTTTTATTAATAGTTAGAATTACAAATTAATGATTAAACAATCGTTGTTACAAATGATATAATGTCAACAAGTCTCAAATCTTAATTTTATGATTTATTTGGTACTTATATTTCATTTTTAGCAATACAGGAGAGTGAAGCGTATTCTAACCTATTCTGAAAAAGAGGCGATTGATGCAATTGATCAATTGATGAACACATATTGTAAAACGTGCTTGTTAAAACGTCATATCAAAAATACAAAAGGTAAGACACAAGCACATCATTTCTGTATAAATGAATGTTCTGTTGGAAAACAAATAAAACAAATTGGTAATGAATTACAATAAGGAGGAGAATCTATAATGGAAATTTTAAATGTAGCAACTACACCAAATCCAAACACAATGAAAATCGATTTAAAGTTAGAAAGCGGGGACAATAAACCAAATACGTATACTAAGGTGAAAGAAGATCAACCTGATTTTATCAATGCAGTACTAAAAGTAGAAGGTGTTAAGTCGATATTTCAAGCGATGAATTTTATTTCTGTAGATAAACAATCAGATGCTGAGTGGGATCAAATCCTACCTAATATCACAACAGCACTAGAAGAAATATAAGATAGGGAGGGTGCCTTAATGGAAATTGTACGTGTGGAACCTACGCCAAGCCCCAATACGATGAAAATTGTATTGACTAAAAAAAGGGAAGACAACCAATCTAATACTTATACATCAATTAATGAAGGGCAACCTGATTTTATCAATGATGTATTAGCGATTGATGGTGTTAAATCTATATTTCATGTAATGGATTTTTTAGCAGTCGATAAAAAACCAAAATTCGATTGGGAAGAAGTATTACCTAAAGTAACAGCAACTTTAAATGATGAAGAAACCACCTCTGCTGAGCAGCTTCCAGATGAACATTTTGGTGAGATAAAGGCAGAAGTATTAAAATTCAAAGGTATTCCATATCAGATTAAACTAACAACAAGTTCAGAAGAAAAACGCAAACAATTGCCTGAAATTTATGTTGATAGCATGTTAGCTGCTCAAAAAGATAATGACAACGTGATATTTCAACGTAAATGGGAAGATTTAGGCATACGGTACGGCGAAATGGATGAAGTTTTAGAAGATATGTTAGAGGAAGTTACAGCTATGTATCCTAAAGAGCAATTAAAGCAACGTGTGGATGAAGCTTTAGCAACTGATATAATTATTCCAGAAACAAAATATAAACATGTCTCATTAGAAGACTATCAAGCAACTGAAAATTGGAAAGAACGCTTAAGAATGTTAAAATCATTCCCAACGCCCACTATCGAAGACTTACCATTGTTAGGCGACGTTGTCAGTGAAGCGCAGAAAACACCTTTAAGACGGGAAGCTGTCATATTGCTTGGAATGATTGAAGATGAAGTTGTGTTGCCTTACTTATATAAAGGGTTACACGATAAAAGCCCTGGCGTAAGAAGAACAGCTGGAGACTGCTTAAGTGATTTAGGTTTTAAACAAGCCTTACCTGAAATGGAAAAAGCGTTAAGCGATCCACATAAAATTGTCAGATGGAGAGCTGCCATGTTTATGTTCGATGAAGCTGGACCTGAACAGTTACCAGCTTTACGTGAACATGCAGATGATTCAGCTTATGAAGTCAAATTACAAATAGAAATGGCAATCACTAGAATTGAAAATGGGGATGAAGCATTAGGCTCTGTTTGGAAACAAATTGCCAATAGAAATAAAGCATAAATTAAAATGTACCCAAAGTATAGGAGTGTTATATATGAATGCATATGAAGCTTATATGAACGAACTTGCTACTCAAATGCGTAGCGAATTAACAGAGCATGATTTTAATAGTTTAGAATCTGCAGATGAAGTAAATGATTTTATGAAAAACGTATCTGAAGATGAAACTACTTTTGTTGTAATTAATTCGACTTGTGGATGTGCTGCTGGTTTAGCGAGGCCTGCAGCAGTAACAGTTTCAGAGCAAAACGATAAAAAGCCTACACATAAAATAACTGTTTTCGCAGGTCAAGATAAAGAAGCAACTGAAGCAATGCGTTCTTTTATACAACAAGCACCATCTAGCCCATCTTATGCGCTGTTTAAAGGAGAAGAATTAAAACACTTTATCCCGCGTGAACATATAGAAGGAAGAGATATTCAAGATATTTGCATGGATATTAAAGATGCATTTGATGATTATTGCGATTAATCATCAACCTATCAAATCATTTTATACGTAGTTACTTAAACGAGGCTGGGGCATAAATAATGTCTCAGCCTCAAATAGCATATAGAGAACGCAAAGCTAGCATAAAATATAAAGCGCTGCGCTAAAGCATTACTTTTTCTTTTATGTTATTTATAAAAATATGTAGTCCTTACGTGCGTGTTCTAACACTTATATTCCTTCTTCTTAAGTTAATGATACTTATGTATAGAGCCTTGAATTATGTTGTTCTCTATGAAAAAGAATCAGCACCTTAAATCTTGTATGCTTTTTATGAACCATCTTTGCTTAGTGAGATAACAAAAACCATTAAAACGGTAATTTCGTTCTCGACTCTGCTTAATCACTTACATACATTCATTTTATTTAAACTTGTATATTATTTTTTACACTATCAAAGGTTATCTCTTTAAATTATCCGCATTTTAAAATATGATTAAACCTAAATAACATTACTATTGAAAGGAGTGTGGGAGTCATGTTAAATACATTTGATCAAGCATACCACAATCTTTGTACGGAGATATTAGAAATTGGCAAACAAAAAGATGACCGCACAAATACAGGTACTATTTCCAAATTTGGACATCAATTGAGATTTGATTTATCAAAAGGATTTCCCTTATTAACGACTAAGAAAGTATCTTTTAAATTGATTGCTACTGAACTACTTTGGTTTATTAAAGGCGATACAAATATCAAATATTTACTTCAATATAATAATAATATATGGAATGAATGGGCGTTTGAAAATTATATAAAATCGGACGAATATACAGGACCTGATATGGCAAATTTCGGTCACAGAGCTCAAACAGATGATGCATTTAAAGAAGTATACCAAGAAGAAATGCGTAAATTTAAAGCATTAATCTTAAACAATCCTGATTTTGCAACAAAATATGGCGATTTAGGTAATGTTTATGGTAAACAATGGCGAGATTGGGAAGATAAAAATGGTAACCATTTTGACCAATTAAAAACAATAATTGAGCAAATTAAAAAAAATCCCAATTCAAGACGCCATATTATTTCTGCTTGGAATCCTACAGAAATAGATACAATGGCTTTACCACCTTGTCATACAATGTTCCAATTCTATGTCCAAGACGGTAAATTAAGTTGTCAACTATACCAAAGAAGTGCAGATATCTTTTTAGGTGTACCATTTAATATCGCAAGCTATAGTTTATTAACTCATCTAGTCGCTAAAGAATGTGGTTTAGAAGTTGGGGAATTTATCCACACATTTGGTGACGCGCATATTTACTCAAATCATATTGATGCGATTGAAACACAATTATCTAGAAATAGCTTCGAACCACCACAACTTAAAATTAATTCAAATGCTTCTATATTTGAAATTAATTATGAAGATTTAGAAATAGTTAATTATCAATCTCATCCTGCAATTAAAGCGCCAATCGCTGTATAAATTTGGCCACTGTTTAATTTTAGCTTTAGCTAATCTATAATATTTAGGTAAGTATAATATCAGATAAACGAGATCATACTCACTATTAGGAGGATCATTATGACACTTTCAATACTTGTTGCTCATGATCAGCAACGCGTTATCGGCGTGAACAATCAATTGCCATGGCATTTACCAAATGACTTAAAACATGTTAAAGAACTTTCAACTGGCAATACGCTTGTTATGGGGCGTGCAACATTTGACTCTATAGGAAAACCTCTCCCTAATAGAAAAAATGTAGTTCTAACAAGAAATAAATCATTTAAACACGATGGTGTGGATGTTATTCATTCTATTGACGAAATCTATGAATTGCCTGGACATGTCTTCATTTTTGGGGGTCAAACATTATTCGAAGAAATGATTGATAAAGTAGATGATATGTATATTACGGTAATAGAAGATAAATATAACGGGGACACTTTCTTTCCACCTTATACTTTTGAAGATTGGGAAGTTGAATCTTCTATTACAGGAAAGCTAGATGAAAAAAATACGATTCCGCATACATTTTTACATTTAGTTCGTAAAGAAACGGCATAGGAGGATAAGATAATGAAAACAAAAATTGTGACTGATTCAACATCAGATTTATCACATATTTATTTAAAAGATAATGAAATACACGTCATCCCGCTTAATTTAACCATTGACGGTGACACTTTTGTAGATCAAGTAGATATTTCCTCTGAAGCATTTATTCAAAAAATAGAAAATGATGCCGACGTTAAAACAAGTCAACCTGCAATCGGTAAATTCATTGAACTATATGATGAATTAGGTAAAGATGGTTCTGAAATCATTAGTATTCACATGACTTCAGGATTAAGTGGCACGTATCAAACAGCATTACAAGCAAGCCAAATGACCGATAGTAAAGTAACAGTGATTGATTCAAAATCTATTTCATTTGGACTCGGTTACCAAGTTCAACATGTTGTAGATTGGAATAATCAAGGGTTTTCATCAGAAGAAATTGAATCGAAAATTAGTGATTTACAAAAAAATATAAAGTTATACGTTGTGATCGGACAATTAAACCAATTAATTAAAGGCGGTAGAATTAGTAAAACTAAAGGATTAATTGGAAATATGATGAAAATTAAACCAATTGGCACATTAATTGATGGTAATATTGAATTAATTCATAACTCACGTACTCAAAATGGCAGCATTCAATTTTTGAAAAAGGAAATTAGTGCTTTTATCGGGGACAAGAAAATTAAATCCATTGGTATTGCACATGCTAATATTATAGAATTTGTCGATAAAATTAAAAAGCATTTTTCTGAAGAATTTAATTTTTCTCAATTTGATACGAACGTCACGACTCCTATTATATCCACACATACTGGCCAAGGTGCGATAGGCTTAGTTGTATTAAAATCATAAATTCATATATAATAGTATCAAAATAAATTATTTATTTTGATGCTTTTTAAACCTTTAAAACAATTTAATGGCGTATCCCTTAAAATAATGATAACTTTATGACAAGATAGTAAAAAGGAGGTATATCATGGCATATGCAACATTAGCTGGAGGGTGTTTCTGGTGTTTGGTAAAACCATTCACTTCTTATCCGGGTATAGAAAATGTTGTTTCAGGTTATAGTGGTGGACATGTCGAAAATCCTACTTATGAAAGTGTGAGCACCGGACAAACCGGACATGTTGAGGCAGTACAAATCACGTATAATCCTGAAATTACTTCCTTCGAAAACATTTTAGATGTTTACTTTAAAACATTTGACCCAACGGATAATGGCGGCCAATTCTTTGATAGAGGCGAACATTATCAACCAGCCATTTTTTATCATAACGAAGACCAAAAAAAAGCTGCAGGAGCAAAAATTCAAGATTTAAACGAACAAGCTATATTTAATAATCCTGTTATTACGCCCGTAAAACCATATAAAAATTTCTATCCAGCTGAATCATATCATCAAGACTATTATAAAAAGAATCCATTACATTATGAACAATATCAACGAGGTTCTGGCAGAAAAGGCTTTATAGAAAAACACTGGGGGGAACAAAATGATTAAAAAAAATAAAAGCGATTTAACAGAAATGGAATATTTAGTTACTCAAGAAGCGGGAACCGAACCACCTTTTCAAAATGAATATTGGAACCACTTTGAAAAAGGTGTATATGTTGATAAAATTTCTGGGAAACCTCTATTTACCTCAGAAGAAAAATTCGAATCAGATTGTGGTTGGCCTAGTTTCTCTAAAGCTTTAGCTGATGACGAAATTATAGAGCTTGTAGATAAAACATTTGGTATGGTGCGTACAGAAGTAAGATCTGAAGATGCTAACAGTCATTTGGGACACGTTTTCAATGATGGACCAAAAGAAAGTGGCGGTCTAAGATATTGCATTAACTCAGCAGCAGTACAATTTATACCATACGAAAAGTTAGAAGAATTGGGTTATGGAGATTTAATACCACATTTTGAAAAATAAGGAGCGAACAAGACATGTTTAAAAAATTATTTGGTAAAGGTAAAGAAGTTAATAAAGAGATTGCTATTTATACACCCATTACTGGTGAATATGTGAAAATAGAAGACATTCCAGACCCTGTTTTCGCACAAAAGATGATGGGAGAAGGCTTTGGTGTCAATCCTACAGAAGGTGAAGTCGTATCTCCAATTAATGGTAAAGTAGATAATATCTTCCCAACTAAACATGCTATTGGGTTACAAGCTGATAACGGGCTTGAATTGCTCGTACACGTAGGTTTAGATACTGTACAGCTTGACGGTGAAGGTTTTGAGGTACTAGTTGAAAGTGGTGACACTGTTAATATCGGAGATCCGTTATTACGTTTTGATTTAAATTATATTAAAGAAAATGCTAAATCAGTTATTTCTCCTATCATTATTACAAATTCAGACAACACATCTGCAATTGCTGTTGCAGAAGATGTAAATTCAGTATCAAAAGGCGAAACTAAAATAGTTGATGTGACAATGAATTAATGAAAGATCATTCATTTTATCAATTTGCATTAACCGCACGTGGTAGAAAAGATGAAAAAGGCGAATTAGCAGAAGAAATATTTGATGATTTGTCTTTTCCAAGACAAGAAAAAGATTTTCACATATTATCAGATTATATTGAAATGCAAGGAAACTATACTGTTTCAATGTCTGTATTTGATAGTTTGTATGAAGAGTATACTGAATGGTTAAAATTTTAATTTTAGTTTATATTTGAGAGTATATATCAAAGTGTATTAAAATAATAAAGTATCATAGAGAGTGCTGGGGTTAATCTTTAATGATTCAATCCCAGCTACTTTTATTTCCAACTAAATGAAATTTTGATATGAATTATACATACGCATTAGGAAGTGATTAAATGTCGGAACGTTCAGACATCCAAAATGAAAATAATAAAGCGCCCGGTAACGAAGAGACAAACACACAATACTTACCAAAAAGAATGAATTTCAAACGTAAACACTTTATCTTAATATTAATAAGTACGATACTTATCACAGCAGTCATAACTGTGTTTGCAACTATAGGTGTTAATCACTGGGCTAGCGGTCTTGATGGAAATCAAAGAACAGAAATGAAAAAAGTTGAAGAAGTTTATAAAATTTTAAATAATGAATATTATAAGAATACCGATTCAGAAAAGCTATCTGAAGCAGCAATTAAAGGTATGGTTAAAGACTTAGACGATCCATACTCAGAGTTTATGACCAAAAAAGAGACTAAATCATTTAATGAGGACGTTTCAGGTGATTTTGTAGGGATTGGTGCAGAAATGCAAAAAAAAGGCGATACCATACAAATTACAAGTCCAATAAAAGATTCTCCTGCTGATAAAGCAGGCATTCAACCAAAGGATACCGTGACTAAAGTAGATGGCAAATCTATTAAAGGCCAGCCTTTAGAAGCTATCGTCAAAAAAGTGCGTGGTAAACAAGGTACGGAAGTAACCCTTACAATCGAAAGAGAGGGTCAAGCACATGAAATTTCAATTAAAAGAGATAAAATACATGTTAAAAGCGTAGAATACGAAAAACAAGGCAATGTAGGTGTATTTACAATAAATAAATTCCAAAATAGTACATCTGGTGAATTAAAATCTTTAATTATCAAAGCACATAAAGATGGCATACGTAAAATTGTTTTAGATTTACGTAATAATCCAGGTGGTTTACTTGATGAAGCTGTGAAAATGGTCAACATTTTTGTAGATAAAGGTAAAACTGCAGTACAACTTGAAAAAGGCGACCATAAAGAACAAATTAAAACTTCAAATGATGCTTCAAAAGAAGCTAAAGACATGGATGTTTCTATTTTAGTAAATAAAGGCTCCGCTAGTGCTTCAGAAGTGTTTACAGGCGCTATGAGAGATTATGACAAAGCAAAAGTATACGGTTCAAAAACGTTTGGCAAAGGGATTGTACAAACTACACATGAATTTAATGATGGTTCACTGTTGAAATTTACTAATATGAAGTGGCTGACACCTAAATCTCATTACATTCATGGTAAAGGAATCAAACCTGATGTAAAAATTGATGAACCTGAATATCAATCATTAAATGTTATTCCGAATACTAAGACATATCAATTGGATGATCAAGACAAGCATATTAAAACGATAAAAGTAGGGCTCTCAGCTTTAGGTTACCAAACAAATAATAAATCTCAAACTTTTGATGAAAATTTAGCAGATGCTATTAAAACATTCCAAAAAGATAATCGACTAACAGTGAATGGAAAATTTGATAAACAGACAAATAATAAATTCACTCAAGCTTTAGTTGACAAAGCGAATAAAGAAGATACCGTGTTACAAACTTTACTAAAAAAATTAAAATAACATCAAAGAGGTGTAAATTTTATGATTAGACTTGGTACAAAAGCAGACTTACCAGCAATTTTAAACATCGTTAACGAAGCAAAAGCAATCATGAGACAAGATGGCAATCATCAGTGGGATGAACAATATCCCTTAGAAACACATTTCGAAGAAGATATTAAAAAAAAATCACTCTTTGTGCTTGAAGCAAATTCGACTATTTTTGCATTTATAGTTGTCGACCAACAGCAACCTGAATGGTATGATGAACTAGCGTGGCCAATTGATAGAAATAGCGCGTATGTTATTCACAGGTTAGCGGCTTCTTCAAAGTTAAAAGGTGCTGCAACAAAGTTATTTAATTATGCAGTTAATCTTGCACTAAATAACGATATTCTTGTAATATTAACAGATACTTTTGCATTAAATAAACGCGCACAAGGTTTATTCAAAAAATTTGACTTTACCAAAGTAGGTGAAGTCAATATTGATTATCCTCCTTTTGATAAAGGAGAACCATTCTATGCCTATTATAAAAATTTAGAAGAATAGAGGTAATATTATGACAAAAATCGCATTCACCGGCGGCGGCACTGTTGGACATGTTTCAGTAAATCTAAGCTTGATACCAACAGCTTTAGAAGAAGGTCATGAAGCTTTTTATATCGGGTCCAAAAAAGGTATGGAGCGTGAAATGATTGAGTCTCAATTACCACAAATAAAATATCATACAATCTCGAGTGGTAAATTAAGACGGTATATCTCTTTTGAAAATATAAAAGATATTTTTAAAGTATTAAAAGGTATTTTCGACGCGCGCCGTATTTTAAAAAAAGAAAAACCTGATTTATTATTTTCAAAAGGTGGTTTCGTATCTGTACCAGTAGTTATTGCCGCTAAATCCTTAAAAATACCAACAATTATCCATGAGTCTGATTTAACACCTGGACTAGCCAATAAAATCGCGCTCAAATTTGCTCAAAAGATTTATACAACATTTGAAGATACATTACAATACCTTCCAAAAGACAAAGCAGATTTTGTTGGTGCAACAGTCCGAGAAGATTTAAAATCTGGCGATAAAAATAGAGGGTACCAACTTACAGAATTTAAAGATGATAAAAAAGTGTTGTTAATCATGGGAGGCAGTCTCGGTAGTAAAAAGCTAAATGAGATTATTAGAGATAATTTGGATGCACTACAAAAAGATTATCAGGTTATCCATTTAACTGGTAAAGGATTATTAGACCAAAATTTGGTAAATAAACCAGGTTACGTTCAATTTGAATTTGTTAAAGATGATTTAACAGACTTACTAGCCATTACAGATACTGTTATTAGTCGTGCTGGTTCTAACGCTATTTATGAATTTTTAGCACTTAGAATCCCTATGCTATTAATTCCTTTAGGCCTTGATCAATCTCGTGGAGATCAGATTGATAACGCGAAAAATTTCGCGTCTAAAGGCTTTGGTAGAACCATTCCAGAAGACACATTAACTGAACATCAACTGATAAATCAGTTAAATGACATTGAAAATAACCGTGATTCAATTATAACTCAAATGCAAACATATAAAGAAAGTTTTACACGTCAAGATTTATTTCATAAAATTATTAAAGATGCAACAAAATGATGAAAGGGAGGTTTTGCAATGAGTCGTTGGAAAAGAATAAGCTTACTTATCATTTTCACCTTAATATTTGGTATCATTGCATCCTTTCATGAATCTAGATTAGGAAAATGGATAGATAATGAAGTCTATGAATTTATATATGCTTCAGAAAGTTTTATCACAACTACTTTTTTTCTAGGAGTAACTAAAATAGGTGAAGTATGGGCAATGGTTTGTTTATCACTTCTATTAATTGCTTATTTAATGCTCAAAAAACTAAACATTGAAGCATTGTTTTTTGCAATTGCTATGAGTTTATCAAGCACATTAAACCCTTTGTTAAAAAATATATTTGATAGAGAACGCCCTACACTATTACGTCTAATAGATATTTCAGGTTTTAGTTTTCCAAGTGGGCATGCTATGGGTTCTGCAGCGTTCTTTGGTAGCACAATATACATCGCTAATCGTGTCATGAAAGGAAAAACAAAGGGTGTCATGATAGGTCTTTCAGCGTTATTTATACTCTTGATATCATCATCAAGAGTATATCTAGGCGTTCATTACCCTACAGATATTATTGCTGGTATTATCGGAGGCACTTTTTGTGTGGTATTATCCACGTTGATCCTAAGACACAACTTAAAAATATAAGCATTTATATGCACCCAACTAGAAAACGACATGCGTTTATCATCAATTAAAACACAATAGAAATAAGCTAGACGTGAAACCGTCTAGCTTATTTCTATTGTGTCAAAAATTATTACAAAAACCGATTTTACACTGTAAAACCGGTCTTTATATATACGTTGTCTCGCAACGTTAGTCTTTTACGGGCATATAAAAGGGGATATTTGTGAAAATGATCAATCCTATTAAACAAATATGTGTGGGGGGAATGTCTATATAGTATTGATAATCATTTTCAATTACATTATACAACATTGAGAATAATTGTCAATTAGAATCATGAAAAAATTTAACATTAATTTTTTAGTTTTTTTGTATCAATGCCAATCATCATTTTATGCCTTTCACACCTAGATACTTTCTCTATACAGTCATTTCATATATTATATATTTTGAGGTGTAACTAATGACAAAAATTTTAATAGTTGAAGATGAACAAAATCTTGCACGTTTTATTGAATTAGAACTAGAACATGAAAATTATGACGTAGATATTGAATATGATGGAAAACCAGGTTTAGAAAAAGCATTAAATAATGAATACAATTTAATCTTGCTAGATTTAATGTTACCGAATATCAATGGTTTAGAAATTTGTAGACAAATTAGACAAAATAAAACAACCCCCATTATTATTATCACTGCTAAAAGCGACACATACGATAAAGTAGCAGGGTTAGATTATGGTGCTGATGACTATATTGTAAAACCATTTGATATTGAAGAGTTATTAGCTAGAATAAGAGCTATGCTACGCAGGCAACCACAAAAAAACGTGATTGATATGAAAGGCATAATCATAGATAGAGACGGATTTAAAGTCACAGTAGACGGAGAACCTTTAGACTTAACAAAAACAGAATACGATTTATTAACATTACTAGCAGAAAACCGTAATCATGTATTGCAAAGAGAACAAATCATTGCTGATGTATGGGGATATGATTCAGAAGTTGAAACCAACGTTGTTGATGTTTACATTCGTTATTTAAGAAATAAACTTAAACCCTACGGTAAAGATAAGTACATAGAAACCGTTCGAGGAGTAGGTTACGTGGTAAGAAAATGAAACAACGTAAATTAAAAACAAAATGGATGATAATCACAACAACGATTACATTTTCAACAATCTTTATATTCAGTTTAATCATTATTCTCTTTTTAAGTAATGCGCTACGCCATAATGAATTAAACGAAGCAGAAAGGAGTTATACAGATACTTTACAATTATTCGAATCAAAACAACTAAAAGAGATCACCCCATTAGATTTGAATGCATCTTTAGGAAACTTTCAAAAAGTTATACTCTTCAATAAAAAAGGAAAAAAACAAATTGAAACAACAAATGATAATTCAATAACATATTCTCCTAAGTTTAACCCTAAGGATATTAATACTGCTACGATTAAAAAACGTCATAACAGTGATTATCTAATTATTACAAACCAAATTGACACAAGCCATTTCCAAGGATATAGCATTATTGTACATTCTTTAGATCGCTATAATGCACTTGTTAATTCTCTATATTTTATTGCATTGATATTTGGAGTGATTGCCACTTTTATTACTGCAATGGTTAGTTACTTTTTCTCTGCACAAATTACGAAACCTTTGATATTAATGTCTAACAAGATGCAACAAATACGTCGTGATGGTTTCCAAGAAAAAGTGGATTTAGTAACAAATTACGAAGAAACAGATAATTTAATTGTAACTTTCAATGAAATGATGTTCCAATTAGAAGAGTCATTTAATCAACAAAGACAATTTGTTGAAGATGCTTCACACGAGTTACGAACGCCCTTACAAATCATTCAAGGCCATTTAAATTTAATTCAACGTTGGGGAAAAAAGGACGCAGCCATTCTTGAAGAATCACTTGATATCTCATTAGAAGAAATGGAAAGAATTACTAAATTAGTAGAAGAGTTATTATTATTGACTAAAGACAACAATAATAACAGGGAAAATGAAATTGAAAGCGTAGAAATCAATCAAGAAATTACTTCTAGAATTAAATCTTTAAAGCAACTACATCAAGATTATAAATTTGAATTTAGCCCTTATAATAAACCACTTAATATTAAAATGGACCGCTATCAATTCGAACAAGTATTAATTATCTTTATTGATAACGCTATGAAGTATGATCAAGTAAATAAAAACATCCTTATTCAAACTAAACTAAGAAACAAACAAATATCTATAGAAATTACAGATCATGGCGTAGGTATACCCAAAGAAGATATTGAGTTTATATTTGATAGATTCTACAGAGTAGATAAATCACGTTCCAGAAAACTGGGCGGTAATGGATTAGGGCTCTCAATAGCTAAAAAAATTATTGAATTAAATAACGGCACCATCCATGTCGAAAGTGAAGTAGGCAAATATACAACATTCAAAATTACATTTTGACCTATGTTACCGGTTACTAATGCATCTAAACTATGTTACGCTATTAAATGAAAATTCAATTAGCAGAGCCAAATTATATGAGGTTCTGCTTTTTTTATATAACCAGTTATTGGTACTTTAATTTGGTTATATTTAATGCTATTATTGATTTGTAAGCGTTTTAACTATTTTGTGGAGGGTGTAATATGAGCAACGAAAGTCAGGTTTCACAGGCACCTGTAAATTTCGGGGCTAATCTTGGGTATATTTTAGATTTATATGATATGTATCTCAATGATCCAGCTTCAGTTCCTGAAGATTTACAAGTCCTATTTAGCACAATCAAAAACGGTGAAGCAAACATCTCAACAAATACAGCTGAAGGGCAACATAACGTGACCAAAGCTGATAGCACAATCAAACGTGTTATGCGTTTAATTGATAACATACGTCAATACGGGCATTTATTGGCAGATATTTATCCAGTTAACAAACCTGTAAGAGAAAATGTTCCAAAATTAAATATCGAAGACTTTAATTTAGATCAAGAAACACTTGAATCTATTTCTGCAGGTATTGTATCTGAACACTTTAAAGACATTTACGATAATGCTTATGAAGCAATTGTTCGTATGGAAAAACGTTACAAAGGACCTATTGCATTTGAATATACACATATCAATAATAATAGGGAACGCGTATGGTTAAAACGTAGAATAGAAACACCATACAAGGCGACTTTAAATGACAATCAAAAAATAGAATTATTTAAAAATTTAGCGCATGTAGAAGGTTTTGAGAAATATCTACATAAAAATTTTGTAGGAGCAAAACGTTTCTCAATAGAAGGTGTAGATACACTAGTGCCAATGTTACAACAAACGTTAAGATTAGCTAGTGATGAAGGCATTCAAAATATCCAAATAGGCATGGCTCACCGCGGTAGATTGAATGTGCTTACGCATGTATTAGAAAAACCGTATGAAATGATGATTTCAGAATTTATGCATACTGATCCAATGAAATTTTTACCAGAAGATGGCAGCTTAGAATTAACTGCAGGTTGGTCAGGTGACGTAAAATATCATCTAGGCGGTGTGAAAACAACCAATTCATATGGCAGCGAGCAACGCATCTCTCTTGCAAATAACCCGAGCCATTTAGAAATCGTTGCACCAGTTGTTCTAGGTAAAACACGTGCAACACAAGATGATACAAACAAACCAGGAGCTGTTCAAACAGACTTCTATAAATCAATGCCTATTTTAATACATGGTGATGCAGCGTATCCTGGTCAAGGCATCAATTTTGAAGCGATGAATTTAGAAAACTTAGATGGCTATTCAACGGGCGGAACGCTTCACATCATTACTAATAATAGAATTGGCTTTACGACAGAGCCTGAAGATGGGCGTTCTACAACGTATTCATCAGACGTGGCTAAAGGTTATGATGTTCCTATTATGCATGTAAATGCAGATAATGTTGAAGCTACTATTGAAGCGATTGAAATAGCGATGGCATTTAGAAAAGAATTCCATAAAGATGTTGTGATTGATTTGGTTGGTTATCGTAGATATGGCCACAATGAAATGGATGAACCTTCAATCACGAATCCATTACCTTACCATAATATTCGTAAACACGACCCAGTAGATATTTTATACGGCAATCAATTAGTTGAAGATGACATCATCTCAGAAGATCAAATGAACAATATATTTGATGAGGTTCAAAAAGAACTACGTGCTGCTCACGATAAAATTGATAAAAATGATAAAATGGATAACCCAGATATGCAAAAACCAGATAGTCTTGCAGAACCTCTTGAAAGCGTCGGTATCGATATAAGTTATGAACAACTTAAAGAAATTAACGATGCCATGTTATCATACCCATCAAACTTCAATGTACTTAAGAAGCTAAATAAAGTACTAGAGAAACGTAGAGAACCTTTTGAAAACGAAGATGGATTAGTTGACTGGGCTCAAGCAGAACAATTAGCGTTCGCAACAATAACACAACAAGGTGCACCAATCCGTTTAACAGGTCAAGACAGTGAACGTGGCACATTTAGCCATCGTCACGCGGTATTACATGACCCAGAATCTGGTGAAGAATTTATCCCATTACACCATGTACCTGGCCAAAAAGCGACTTTTGAAGTACGTAACTCACCATTATCAGAGGCAGCAGTTGTTGGTTTTGAATACGGTTATAATGTTCAAAATAAAGATTGTATGACAATTTGGGAAGCACAATATGGAGATTTTTCAAATATGGCTCAAATGATATTTGATAACTTCTTATTTAGCGCTAGAGCTAAATGGGGTGAACGTTCAGGTTTAACTCTATTCTTACCTCATTCGTTTGAAGGACAGGGTCCTGAGCATTCATCAGCTCGATTGGAAAGATTCTTACAATTAGCAGGAGAAAACAACTCAACTGTTGTAAACTTATCAAGTTCAAGCAACTATTTCCATTTGTTAAGAGCACAAGCAGCAAGTTTAGGTACGCAATCTATGAGACCTTTAGTAGTTATGTCTCCTAAGAGTCTATTGCGCAATAAAACAGTAGCTGATCCAATCAATAAATTTATATCTGGACAATTTGAACCAATCTTACCAGAAGATCACAATAAAGAAGCTGTTAAAAAGGTTATTCTTGCTTCAGGTAAAATGTTCATTGATTTAAAAGAATATTTAGAGAAAAATCCAAACGAATCCATTTTATTGGTTGCTGTCGAAAGATTATACCCATTCCCAGCAGAAGAAATCGAAGCACTGCTCAGTACATTACCTAACTTAGAAAATGTCGCTTGGGTACAAGAAGAACCGAAAAACCAAGGCGCATGGTCATTTGTTTATCCATATCTCAAAGCATTGACTACTGATAAATACGATTTAAGTTATCACGGTCGTATCCAACGTTCAGCACCAGCTGAAGGCGATGGTGAAATACACAAACTCGTTCAAAATATGATTATCGAACAAAGCACAAAATTTAACTAGGGGGAAGTTAAGCATGCCAGAGGTAAAAGTTCCAGAATTAGCAGAATCCATTACAGAAGGTACCATTGCAGAATGGTTAAAACAAGTTGGTGATAGTGTAGATAAAGGTGAAGCTATACTAGAATTAGAAACTGACAAAGTCAACGTAGAGGTTGTTTCAGAAGAAGCCGGCGTACTTCAAGAATTACTAGCCAACGAAGGCGATACTGTAGAAGTGGGACAGTCAATTGCAGTGGTTGGTGAAGGAAGCGGTAATAATGCTCCAGAGACGTCAAAACAAGATGATTCTGAAAAGCAATCATCTGCATCTAGTAATGAAAATGAAGCAAACCAAACAAAATCAGAACCACAAAATGATAGCGCATCTGATAATGCACAAGATAAAGGGGCGCGTGTGAATGCTACACCATCCGCACGAAAATATGCGCGTGAAAAAGGTATAGATTTATCAGAAGTAGCAACACAATCAAATGATATTGTGAGAAAAGAACACGTTAACCAAACTCAAAATAATCAATCTAATTCACAACAAACTGCTCAATCATCAACAAAAGAAGAACCTAAAAAAACAGCTGCACAACAAAATCCAACTAAACCAGTTATCAGAGAAAAAATGTCTCGTCGTAAAAAAACAGCTGCTAAAAAATTATTAGAAGTATCTAATAATACTGCTATGTTAACGACATTTAATGAAATTGATATGACAAATGTTATGAACTTACGTAAACGTAAAAAAGAACAATTCATCAAAGACCATGATGGTACTAAACTTGGTTTTATGTCATTCTTTACAAAAGCAGCGGTAGCAGCATTGAAGAAATACCCTGAAGTAAATGCTGAAATTGATGGCGAAGATATGATTACTAAACAATTTTATGATATCGGCGTTGCTGTATCTACAGAAGATGGTTTATTAGTTCCTTTTGTAAGAGATTGTGATAAGAAAAACTTTGCTGAAATTGAAGATGAAATAGCTAACTTAGCTACAAAAGCACGCGATAAAAAATTAGGTTTAGATGATATGGTAAATGGTTCATTTACTATCACAAACGGTGGTATCTTTGGCTCAATGATGTCCACACCGATCATTAACGGAAGCCAAGCTGCAATACTTGGTATGCATTCTATTATCACGCGTCCAATTGCTATCGATGCAGACACGATTGAAAACCGTCCAATGATGTACATCGCATTAAGCTATGACCACAGAATTATTGACGGTAAAGAAGCTGTAGGTTTCTTAAAAACAATTAAAGAATTGATTGAGAACCCAGAAGATTTACTATTAGAATCTTAATTTACAACACAAAATAGTTTATTAAACCTAACACAACGGCGTTTTGCGTCGTTGTGTTTTTTATGTAAAAAACAATATTCAAAAACTACATAAAAAATGTTATATCACACCTTTTATTCCTGAAATCTCCCGGTAGAATATAGCAACCTTAAGTTATTTATAAGCTAAAAATACTATCAATAGTGTATAACTATATGTAATCGAATAGTTATATCATCTTCATTAGCATAATAGTGAAACATATTCGCATTAAATTGAATTGCCTCATCTTTATGTATCAAAAAGGTTTCTCCATCCAATACGAGCGTTAATGTGCCTTCATATACCGTTATATATTCTATTGCCCCAGAACCATGTGGTGAGCCGTTCATTCTTCCTTCAGGCTCAATGGTAGCCATATAACTTTCAAATTTCTTTTCAATATCAAATTTAAAGAAAGGGTAAACCTTACATTTCTGATCTTCAGACATCAAAGGTTGCATATCATCTAGAGTTACTTTTCTAATAATAGTGCTATTTTCTTGAGTTAATTCTGTAAAAGAAACTTTTAGACCATTTGCTATTTTCCACAACGTAGTAATAGAAGGAATAGATGTTTTACGTTCTATTTGGCCCAACATCGTTTTACTTACACCAGTGATTTCTGACAAATGTTCAAGTGAATATCCACTTTGTTTTCTGTATAACTTTAAATTTTCAGATATAATATCATTGATTTCTCTCATTATTTATACACCTCTTTTTACAATATAACGTATAAAAAAGAAACTTTAAAGCCTGAACTTTATAACGTAATTTTAGACGTTATAAAGATTCTATTGATAGGGTAGGGGGTAGGAGACTCTAATAATACTACTTATAAACGCTGTCTTGACAATCTTTATACCTATTTTAAATAAAATCGTAGCATTATTTTTTTAAATATTGGGGTTGATTTTGAATCTTTATTTTAATATGAGTATCCAGTATATGTAACACCGTCTTACATCATATTGCTAAAATTACATTTATAATGAAAATGCCACCTTTATTTATTCACTACTTTTTAACAGCGAACTCAATGTTTATCTCGTCTTTTTATATTCATTCGTTAGTGCAATTGAACTTCTTTATATTGTTGACTATTGCTGGATTTTAGATAGTTTAAGTTAGGCCGTATTAGACACTTTATTTAAAAACTTCATAATAAAAACAAACACTTATTTGACTTGTTAATGCTATTTGATTATTTTATGTTGTAATAAATATCCTAGTTAATTAAAAAAACGAGCATTGTATGACTTTACTTGCTCGTTTTATATATGTTTAATTGATTTTTCATTTTTTCACTATAACTATACTGCTGCAGATAGTTCCTTGGGCTGCAACCATAAGAATGTTTAAATCTTCTGTAAAAGTTAGAATAGTCTGTAAATCCACAGCATATTGCTACCTGTTGTGGATTCCCCCCATCTTTTAACATTCGTTGTGCGTTCTGTAAACGCAAATTCAATAAATACCGATAAGGTGGATAACCAACTAATTTAGTAAACTGTTATGTGATTTTATGACGACTTACAAAAAATTTATTTTCAAGATGTTCCAGTGAAATTTCTTTATTATAATTCAATTCCATATAATCTAACACTTGTCTCACTAAATGAGTAGAAGGGTCATCAACATTATCAGATGTATGCTCATTTTCTATAGCAACTCTATTGAGGATAATTAAAAACTGTGTTAGCAACGATTTACCTGCTAAATTTTTGCCAAAAGCATCATTATCTTGCTCGTTGATTAAGCCCTGTAATAAATAATATAATTCTCTTTTCTGCGATTCAGATAATTGTAATAAATTTTTGAATTTCGAAGATCGTTTATTAAAACAAATACTTAAATCACAGTTCTCAACAGAAAGTTCATTTAATATATTTGCATCAAACCTTAATCCAATACGTTCAGCGTGGCCATCCATTTGTTCATCTAAACGATGAAATTCAAACGGTGGAATAATCAGCATTGACCCAACATCTAAATTAAATGATTCTCCTTCTATGGTATAGCGCATATTTCCAGATAATGAAAAAAATATTTCATAATGATCGTGATAATGTAATTCATTCCCAAAATGACCGTCACTAATTTTATGCCATGCAGCATATTCGCCATCAAATGGTAAAGATACCGTATCAAATTGATGCTCAAAATCCCCTCTATTTTTCATTTGAAATTCCTCCTACTCAAAAAACATACTTTTTTCCCTTATTTACAATGTTGTTAATTTTCACTCAAATTATAATTATATTATAGCATTTAAACATTAATATTTTTAAGAAGGAAGGATAAAAATGACAACAAATCAAATTGGCGTTCAAATGATGATGCTCAAACAAAAAGTACAAGAAGAAGGATTATACAATGTGTTAAAGAAAGTTAGCAATTTAGGCTATAATGCTGTAGAAATATCTCAAATTGAAATGAATACTCAGAATATTGAAGAAATGAAACAAGCTATAAATGATTTTGGCATGAATATAGCCGCAATGTCATGTGGCGTAGAGGATATCTCAGAAGATCAAAAATATCCTGGAGATACGTTGAAAAATGACTTTGATAAAATTGTAGCAGATTGTAAAGCTGTAGATTGTTCTATATTAAGAATTGGTATGCTTCCAATCAATTATATGGGGACAAAAGAAAGTACACTTGAATTCGCAGAAATATGTGATTCTTATGCGAAAAGATTAAAAGAAGAGGGCATTGATCTATATTATCATGCACATAATTTGGAATTTGTTCAATATGACGGCCAATTTATGCTTGATTTAATGCGAGACCATACACACTATTTAGGGTTTGAATTAGACGTGCATTGGATTTGGCGTGCAGGGTTAAACCCTATTGAAGTTATACCTAATTATGCAAACCGGATTCGTGCAATACATCTTAAAGATTACCGTATTGGTGAAATAGATATGTCTCAATATCCAGGAGAAGGAAATGAAAAGGTATATTATATGCTACATATGATTACTCAATTCGCTGAATTAGGACAAGGTACATTACCGCTTAAAGAGATTATTGAAGTCGGTCGTGAAAGTGGAAGCGAATATTTCTTTGTAGAGCAAGATGAACTATATGGCGCAGATCCATACGATTGTTTAACTATAAGTCGTGACCACTTAAATGACTTAGGTTATCAATCTTGGTTTTAAAACTTTCAACACAATTTAAAGTTAATTCGTACTTAACACTAACATTAATGTAAGCGCTAACAAACAAAAACAAGGAGTTGATTCCATGCTTGAAAATATAGCAATTTCAGGGTTTTCAGATGAGATATCATCAAATTTGAATACACAATTAAAAACGGTAAACAAGTTAGGGATGCATTATATATCATTAAGAGGTATAGATGATAAAAATATCAGTAAATATTCAGTAGATATGATAAAAAACGACGTATTACCACGCTTAAGTAAATGGGATATAGGTGTATCATCAATCGGTTCTCCTATTGGTAAAATTTATGTGGATGATGAGACAGCGTTTCAAGAGCAATTAGCACAACTGAAAACATTGTGTGAAATAAGCCAATTACTCAATTGTCGATATATTAGAATCTTTAGCTTTTATATACCGAGAAATGAAGATTTCGATAAATACAAAGATAGTGTTATCGAAAAGTTAAAACAATTTGCGGAAATTGCAGAACAATACAACGTTATCTTGTTACATGAAAATGAAAAAGATATTTTCGGTGATATTGCGCGTCGATGCAAGCTTATTTTTGACGAAGTTGGCTCGACTCATTTCAAAGCCATATTTGATTTTGCAAATTTTGTACAATGTGGAGAAAATACACAAGCATGCTACGAATTACTGTCAGATTATATTGAATACATTCATATAAAAGATGCAGTATACAAAGATAATGTGAATGTATTATGTGGCACAGGAGATGGGCAAATAGAAAGTATTTTAACTCAAATATTTAAAGCTGGTTACAAAGGATTCTTAACGCTTGAACCTCATCTCGTTGTTTTTGATTCAATTAAAGATTTAGAATTAGAACATTCAACTGAAACAATTCAAAATTCTGTCGCAAAAGATGGGGCGGAAGGATATAAAATGCAATACGAAGCTTTATTACAAATATTAGCAAATATTAATAAAAAGGGGAATGTATAATGGAAAAAGTTCGTTTAGGTATCATTGGTTTTGGAGCACAAGGAAGTACTTACGCAGGATTTATAAACGAAGGTAAAATTCCACAATTAGAAATAGGGGCGATTTGTGATATTGATTCTGAAAAGCAAAATATAGTAGAAGAAAACTACCCAAATGTGCCTTTTTATGAAAATTATATTGATATGTTAGAAAGTGGAAGCATTGACGCTGTTGTTACTACTGTCCCTCACTATTTACACACAGAGATAGGTACAGAAGCTTTAGAAAGAGATATCCATGCACTTTTAGAAAAACCAGCTGATATATATGCTGAAAAAGTAAAAGAGGTTAGCGAATTAGCATCTTCAAAACCGCATTTAACATTTGGTATATTTTTTAATCAACGAACAAATCCGCTATATCAAAAAGTGAAAACACTGATTGATACTGGTGAAATAGGTAATATCCGACGTACTAATTGGATCATAACGACTTGGTGGCGCCCGCAAGCTTATTATGATCAAAGTTCATGGAGAGCTACATGGTCAGAAGAAGGTGGCGGTGTATTAGTAAACCAAGCTCCCCACCAAATAGACTTACTCCAATGGTTATGTGGTATGCCAAAATCTGTATTTTCAAATATTAAATATGGTTACCAACGCGAATTGAGTGTAGATGATGATGTTACTACCATTTTAGACTATGGTAATGGGGCAACCGGCGTATTTATTACATGCACCCATGATGTTATTGGTACAGACCGTTTAGAAATTACTGGCGATAAAGGAAAAATTTTAGTAGAAGATAGTAAAAAGATCACTTTAACGCGTTTAAAAGAATCCGAAACAGAAATGAATCAAAATATGACATGGCAAGAAGCATCTAAAATATTCCAAGGCAGTGGATTCGAAAATATTTACGACCAAGAAATATTTGAATTTGATAGTGTATGGGGTGAACAACATATAAATGTATTAGAAAATTTCGCTGCAAACATTAAGGATAATACACCATTGATTGCGCCAGGTAGCGATGGTATCAACAGCGTCAATTTAGTAAATGCCATTTATTTATCTAGTTGGACAGGTCAAGAAGTAGCCGTCCCCGTAGATCCTGAAGCGTTTAAAAATGCGTTACACGCTCAAATTCAAAACGAACAATCAGAACAAAGATAAACATATGGAGCTGGTATTATGTTAAAAATTGGAATAATAGGCTTAGGTGATATTTCAACTGTACACTTAAATGTGATTGAAGCTAATCCTCATGTCGAACTAACTGCTGCATGTGATATAGATACAACTTTACAAGTTAAAGTTCCAAATGCGCATTTCTACACAGATTTATATCAAATGTTAGAGCAAGAAAATTTAGATTGTGTACATATTTGTTTACCTCATTATTTGCATTTGCCTGTGACAACAGCTTGTGTAGAAAAAGGGATACATGTATTGCAAGAAAAGCCATTATCCCTCAACGCAAAAGAAGGTTTAGAATTAATACAATTAGAACAAAAAAATCCTGATACGAAAATATGTGTATGTTTTCAAAATCGATATAACGAGACTTTCCAAACTTTACAGAGAATTGTTCAAAGCAAAACATATGGTGAGATAATCGGCATTAAAGGGTTAGTTACATGGTTTCGTCCTGAGTCTTATTATACTGACAAACCATGGCGAGGTAGTATGAAAACTGCTGGCGGGGGCGTATTGATTAATCAGGCGATACACACGTTGGATTTAATGCAATTACTCTGTGGCAAAGTTAAATCAATTAAAGGCAGCACATCACAATTATTGGATTATAATATAGAAGTGGAAGATACTGCTTCTGCTCATATTAAGTTTGAAAACAACGCAAACGGCATGTTTTTTGCTACCAATGCTAATGTCGGTAACTCAAGCATTGAACTCCAAGTTATTTTTGAAAATGAAAAATGCACTATTAAAGATAATATACTAACACGTGTAAATGAAGCAGGTTATAAAACTCAAATCATTGAAGATAAAAAAGCATCGGGTACAAAATCCTATTACGGACCAAGTCATGACACTTTAATTAATCAATTCTATGATTGTATTTTCGAGAATACGCAAAATTATATAAACGTTAAAGATGCATTACCGTCTATTGCAATCATCGATGCGATACAAAAATCTTCTCAAACAAATGAAACAATACAATTCGAAAGTGTATAAACGTTATATAAATAAAGATAAGCAAAAAGTGAGATAGAAGTTCTAATGAATTCTATCTCACTTTTTATACAAAATTTAAACGACTAATGCGATTCAGTTAATACATCATAAAAACAAAAATAGAAATAAGCACTATAAATTTGTTCATTACTTCTATTTTTGTTAAATATACCGTATATAATAATTTAAAATGATGCACCGCTACTTCTATTAAATCTAACTATGCAATAAATACAAATAATTCAATGATTGCTAGAACTAAAAATACTAGGAAAACGACACCGTAAATATTATTTTTCTTAATACTTTCTTTACTTGCTTTTTGCTGTTTTGCTTTATTATTTATATTTGAAAAGAAAGTAATTCCAGAATACACTGCAATGAGCACTGTGATACCAAATAAAATCCATGTACCAACCATATTAAAACCTCCTTATTTGTAAAATAATATTATATTATTTGCGAATAAAAATAATAATTCCTAATATATATCCATATTAATACATTTCTTCTATTCCTCCAATGTCTAAAAATTACAATTTTGTAAATAGTTATGCAATCAAATACTTCATCATACAAATAAATCGCAAAATAAGTTATAATATATTGAAAAGATATGAATAAAGGGGTTAATATAATGAATGGTCTTAGAAGTGTTACTACAGGGACAAATGATTTAGTAAAAACCAAAGCATTATTTTCAGGTATACTTGGACTAAACGTGGCAAATAAAGGACAAGCCTTGCGTTTTGGTGATGCCGAATTAAATTCCGGTACACGTATACATTTTGTAGAAGTGCCGAACTATATTAACAGTAATAATCATATTGAAAACATTGGTTTAAGAGTACCCAGCGATGAAGGAATTGAAGAATATCAATCTATTTTAGAAAAAAACCAAATTACTCATGGGGAAACTACAGACTTAAATGGTCACAAGTGTTTCAATTTCCAAGACCAAAATAGTCAAACATTTAATATTTATTCCAATGAACATAATACAGGAACGCCATTAGGTATGCCTGCTTTTGAAAGTAATGTAAATCCGTTGCATCAAATACAAGGTCTAGGGCCAGTTATGATAAAAGTTAATGATTTCGCATTGACACAATCCATTCTGACAAAAGTCTTTGGTTTAGAACATTTTGCTGAATACGTATCTAGTGATAATGCTGAGTTCAATATGCAAGTATTTCGTATAGGAGATGGCGGTCTAGGTGGCGAGTTACATATCCATGCTTCACCAGATGAAATAAAAATGCCTGAACATGGTATATTAGAACAAATTGAATTTGGTACTGAATCTAAGTCTCAATTTCAACACACTATAGAACAACTTGAATCTATAGGGATTCCTTACCAAACGTTAGACCAAGATGGAGAAAGATCGGTACGTATTACTGAAAAAAGTGGTATCACCTTCATCTTAACGTTAGAAATTTCATAATAGTAAAGAGAGGATTTTATATATGTTACACGAAACTTGGAAAGATAATACACCAATCAAAAAAATAGAAGTTATTCATACAGACGCACAAAAATTCACTGTAGCTGATATGCTAACAGTAGGAAAACAATATGATGTAATAAACGAAACTGAAGAATACTATCAAATTGTCGATAATTCTGGTCTTGTTGGCGGCTATTTTAAAACTTATTTTAAAGAAGTTTAATTTAATGTGTTTCACATGTACTAAATATAGAACGAAACTTTAAATATGGATGATTTGAATAGGACTAGGGCGAAAATATAAACCGTTATTTAAGCCCCAGTCTATTTTTAATGATATAAATTTTGATGAATTATTTATTTTTAAAAGGAGTATTAAACCATGACAAATTCACAATATATAAACAGAGACGAAACTGTTTTTAATGATGCAAAATCATTAATGAGATTGAATAAAAACATTCTTTTGAAGGGACCAACAGGTTCAGGTAAGACAAAACTTGCCGAAACTTTAGGAGAAACGCTCAATCGTCCTATGCACCAAGTCAATTGTTCAGTAGATTTAGATGCAGAAAGTTTATTAGGATTTAAAACAATCCAAACAAATGAAAACGGCACACAGGAAATCGTATTTATTGATGGCCCAGTCATTAAAGCTATGAAAGAAGGACATATTCTATATATAGATGAAATAAATATGGCGAAACCAGAGACATTACCCATTTTAAACGGTGTGCTAGACTACCGTAGAAAATTAACAAACCCATTCACTGGAGAAGTCGTAAATGCAGCACCAGGATTTAATGTAATTGCTGCTATCAATGAAGGATATATCGGGACGTTACCAATGAATGAAGCACTCAAAAACCGTTTCGTAGTCATTCAAGTTGATTATATTGACGGTGATATTTTAAGTGATGTAATCAAAAATCAAAGTCAATTATCAGACGATGCTACTATACAAAATATTATTAAATTTAATGCAGATTTACGCACGATGACAAAGCAAGGACAGATTTCTGAGGAAGCGGCTAGTATTCGTGCTTTAATTGATTTAAGTGATTTAGCAACTGTGATGCCTATTGAACGTGCTATTAAACGAACAATTATTGATAAATTAGAAGATGAACGTGAACAACAAGCTATTTTAAACGCAGTTGAATTAAATTTTTAGTGAGGGATATTTATGAGCGATCGTTTTATATTATTTAATGATGAACAGCTAGATGCTAAACAAGTCATGATGCTTCAAGATTTAGCTCGATTATTGTTAAAAAATGAACAGACACAAGTTAAAATTCAAAAATTCCCATATTACGATCCAATCAATAATATGTTAATTACAAGTTCTTTTTGGTCCCATAGAAGTAAAGACATTGAAACTAACGGCCTTAAAACAGATGTAATGCTTGCTGCTTATGGTTACCAAATGATGGATGAATCTATTGTCAACGAAGTAATTCATAATCACACATTTAACCATCCTAAATTTTACCAACAGCTATTTAAATTATTAGAAGATAAACGTGTGTTAAATGAAATAGTTAAACTTCGTCCATCTACTCAATCTGCTATACAATTACGTAACCAAATCAGACTAAACTACACGCACACTCAAATTAATGTCTATAAGACAAAAGCAACATTTACAGATTTACTATTCTTATATTTGGAAGCATCATTTTTAACAGAAAATTTTTACGACATACCTCAAATCAGCCCAGAAATAGATGACATTTTAACAAACATGTACCAATATCTACCCAATTTTTTCTATAACAATTCATCAGAAGATAATATGTATTTAGCTGAACGTATAATGTTCCAAATCGATGATATATTAAAAGAAGACATGTTAAACGAATATTATCATTTACCTAAAAAGGTATACGAATCTATCCATAATCTTAATTTTGAAGATTTAAAACGAACTGACGCGAGTAATACGGATAAAGCTTCTAATGAAAACCACGAGGATGACGTCGTAAGTGAAGAAATTGAATCAAATTATCAAGATAGTTCGTCGCAAGGTGGTGCTTATTTAGAAATGGAACTTCATGAAGGGGAAAATAGTGACGTCCTAGGAGATAATGATACAGCTCGAGAAGGTGATACGAGTGATGATATGACGGATATGCAAACTAAAAAAGGTAAAGGTTCGTCTAATCATATCGAAAGTGATGAAGGTGGTTCCGTAGGGAATAATTCTGCCTTTGCTTTAAAAGGCATTAATGAAAATGTAGAAATTAAATGGAATGTCCCAGATATTTTACCAGAATATAAAGATTTGTATAATAATGTTGAAAAAGAAGTCCAATTTGAGACAAAAGATTTAACACAAATCATAAAAAAAACAATAAATAGAGAATACCAAGATGAACGTCGCAATTTAACTAAAGGGCGGCTCCAAAAAAACTTATTAAATTGGTTTATCGACGATCAATATAAACTTTTCTATAAAAAACAAGATTTAAGTCAAACCTTTGACGCCACGTTCACACTATTAATTGACGCTTCAGCAAGTATGCAAGATAAAATGTCAGAAACAATTAAAGGCGTTGTATTATTTCACGAAACTTTGAAATCGTTAAATGTGAAACATGAAATTCTAGCTTTTAATGAAGATGCTTTTGACGCTGACGATTCAAAACAGCCTAATATTATTGATGAAATTATTTCATATGACCATTCTATAATGACACAAGATGGTCCAAGGATTATGGCGTTAGAACCTCAAGATGACAATAGAGATGGTGTGGCTATTAGAATTGGGAGCGAAAGATTAATGCGTAAATCTCATAACCAACGCTTCTTAATTGTATTCTCAGATGGTGAACCATCTGCTTATAACTATAGTCAAGACGGGATACTCGACACTTATGAAGCTGTGGAAACCGCTCGTAAAATGGGTATTGAAGTGTTTAATGTATTTTTAAGCCAAGATTCTATTACTGAAGATATTGAAGAAACAATTCATAATATTTATGGAAACTATGCAATTTTCGTAGAAGGTGTAGAAAACCTACCGAGTCATCTTGCACCATTGCTTAAAAAATTATTATTAAAATCATTTTAAAACGTACTTTTTTTATTATATCGAACATAAATTTAAATATTCTGAATTTTATATAGACTACTTCTCATAAATCGTGATAGAATAGTAAATATTATTTTATAGGCAAGAAGGAGAACAATTTATGAATAAAAATACATGGATTATAGGGTTTACTTTGTTTGCTATGTTCTTTGGTGCTGGTAACCTTATATTCCCACCGAATTTAGGTTTAGATAGCGGTCAATATTTTTGGCCTGCAATTTTAGCATTTGCTTTAACGGGAATTGGTTTACCTCTATTAGGAGTAGTAGTTGGTGCTTTAGACAAACAAGGATATATCGGTTCTTTAAATAAAATTTCACCCAAATTTTCAGTAATATTTTTAATCATTATTTATTTGACGATAGGGCCACTTTTTGCGATACCTCGTACCGCATCAACGTCGTTTGAAATGACTATTACGCCGATTACTCATACAAATAGTGCATTAGCTCTATTGATATTTACAGTTATTTACTTTTTAATCGTATTATATTTATGTATTAATCCAAATAAAATGATTAACCGTATCGGTTCACTACTTACACCATTATTACTAATTACCATATTAGCAATGATTATTAAAGGATTTGTCGATTACGGTAGTAATGCACATAGTCAATCTGCTGAAGCTTTCACTTCTAATTTTTCTGGGTTTTCTCAAGGATTTACAAATGGTTACTTAACTATGGATGCCATTGCAGCAATTGCCTTTTCTATGATTGTAGTTAATGCAGTCAAATCAACTGGTATCTCGCATGCTAACCAAATTTTCAAACAAACACTTTTAGCAGGTATTATCGCTGCAATTGCACTTATGTTTATTTATATTTCCTTAGGCTTTATAGGTAACCACATGGCAGTGCCGCAAGAGAAAATAGCTAGTTTAACTGCGAATGATCAAAATATTGGTACTTATTTATTAACGACAATGGCTAGTACGGGATTTGGAACTTTTGGTAAATACTTATTAGGTATTATCGTCGCACTTGCATGTTTAACAACTGCCTGTGGGTTGATTGTATCTGTTTCAGAGTATTTCAATAGAATATTCCCAAAAATTTCATATAAACTTTATGTAATCATCTTTACGTTAATTAGTTTTATTTTAGCTAACCAAGGATTGAATTCAGTTATTACAATGTCTGTTCCTGTGTTAAGCATTGTATATCCAATTGCAATTACATCCGTGTTATTAATATTGATTGCACGTTTTGTACCAACAAAACCAATTGCGCAACAAATCCCTGTGGCAGTGGTGGCAATCGTTTCAATCTTAAGCGTTATTCACACACAAGGTTGGATTAACATAAGTATTATTGATAGTTTACCATTAAAAGATTATTCATTAGAATGGTTCCCAATAGCTGTTATCACAACAATCATTGGCTATCTCGTATCTTTAATGCTTAAAAACCAACAAACAATAGTTTATGAAAAAGAATAGTTAAATCAAATAGGAGGCCGAGACAAAATAATGTCTTGGCCTCCTTTATAATACAAGCAGTAGAGGGGTTATTTAAAAATATTCTTATGCCAAGTTTTTGATAGAAATACTTTTTCTGAGGTACGTCTTAGAAAAAAGATAATCTCAATCTCGTTTTATTTGTAAGTTGTCTACATATTTATATCACGTTCATTTTTTACGTAATATTTATTTGTTGTTTTTCATATCAAGTAATTGGTTTTTCATTTCTGTTTCTAACTCATTTAACTCAGTTTCAGCTTGTTTGCGTTTGTTACGACCTTGTTCTTGAATTTGTAATGTTTGCTCAATCGTGTCAATAATATCTTGTTGTGTCGTTTTTAATGTTTCAATATCTACGACACCGCGCTCATTTTCTGTAGCTGTAGCAACAGCGTTTTGTTTTAATAACTCTGAATTTTTGAGTAATAAATCATTTGTTGTATCAGTAACTGCTTTTTGTGCTGAAACTGCATTACGTTGTCTCATAAGTGTTAAAGCAATCGACATCTGATTTTTCCATAATGGGATGCTTGTTAAAATTGAACTTTGAATCTTTTCAGCTAGTGCGTGGTTCACGTTTTGTATCATTCGAATTTGTGGTGCAGTTTGAATAGCAATTTGTCTTGATAATTGTAAATCATAAATACGTTTATCTAATCTATCAACGAACTGTTCCATATCTGATACTGCTTGAACATCCATTTGATTATTAGTTGATTCAGCTTGTGACCTTAGTTTAGGTACTTCTTCTTGTTGTAATAAATGTTGTTTTCTTTTAGCTGCTTCAATATATAGGGTTAATTCATCAAAGTAATCTTTATTTAAATTATATAATTCATCGAGCATCTCTATGTCTTTATTTAAATTATTTTTATGCTTATCTAATTCGATAGAGATACGATCAATTTGTGAACCTACTGATTGCATTTTAGAGAATATTTCATTAACCGAAGCTTTAGTGCGTCTAAAAATACGTTTTAACTTAGACTGATTTTCCGGATTTAATTCATCAGGATTAACAGATTTAAGCTTACTCATCAATCCATTTAATGATTCACCTACAGGCCCTACATCCGTTGTCTTCACTTCGTTTAAAATACGATGTGAAAATTGAGACATATTGGATTGTGCAGCTGTACCATAGTTTAATAAAGTATCATTATCCATTGGTTTTATTTGTTCACTCAATTTGTCAATTTTCTGCTGATCTTCTTGAGAGTGTTGTTTTGTGCTGTTGATAATCTCTGATTCATTTGTTGTCTGTTCATCAATATATTTATCCAATGGATGCGAATTTAAAAAGTCTTGTTCTCTAACCATTTAATTCCTCTCCATTTCATCGTGTATATTATTTATGTCTTTTTTGTTCAATTTTGTTCAATTCCATTTCTATATCTAATTGACTATAATCTTCTTCGTTGATTCTTTTTAAGTCTGCTACTAAAGTACGTTTAACTTCATCTAGAGTAATACGCGTTTGTGCTAACTTTTGTTTTTCTTCTTCAGACTTTTTTGGTGACTTTGATAATCTCGTATAGGCTTCAATTAAATTCAATGCATTATCGATATGAGAGTAAAAGAAACTCTCTACTTTGAAAAACGTTCGTGGCTGTTGTTTAACTGCATAATATATAGCTCGTGTGATCCGATATATTTCATTGACTTGCTTAAAATCTTTAATTGATCTTACATTAACAAAAGATTTTAAAATTCTTCTTATTTTATCTTGAGCGTTATTTAACTGACTATTGATAAAATGATAATCTCTACGTGATAAGCCAATTTCTTTTAAATATTTTCTAGAAGTTAAACGTTGAGTAGGGAAGTAGAACACTACAAACGCTACCGCAGAAATAAGAAAATCAAAAATAAAATATACGTCTAATGCAAATACACTAGCAATCCATGCGATAACAGCTATTGGAAAAGCAATAATGGCCCCGTAAATACGCGAAATATTGTATCTCAAACTTCATCTTCCTTTATAATGTTTATAATGTTCTAAAATTTTTCCATGATGGGTTAGTTTCAATTTCTTCAATCTCATAATCTTCTATATGAGAAGCAGGTGAAGCACCCTCAATTACAGCATTGGTAAACGATGTTAACGAATTTTTATCGCCTTGGGCGTAAATGTCTACATAATCAGATACGTTTTGTACAGTACCTACAATATTATATTTTCTAGCTATCTTTTCAGTATAATAGCGAAAACCGACACCTTGCACTATACCAAATACTTTAATATGTTTGCATTGCATATAATCACCTCTTATTATCATTATACGAAATTTTAACTTACAAAACTAATATTTTTGTTTGGATAGTAATTGTCTATCGGCCAAAAGTATGAAACAGATAACTTGATTTTGTTCATGATACATTTAAAATATTATACATAGCTATTAATCAAATATAATAAGCATAACGACAATAAGACTTATTTTTTATATACAATACATATATGTAATGCGTGTGAACAAGTGAGTTCTAATAAAATAAATTTAATCATTCTAAAATAATGATGATACTATAAGTACCGTATACAATACTGGTATTTTTTAAGTTAAAGATGAAAGGGTGTAATTTACATGTGGACAGTTGCAAAGATTCGAGCTGATTATGAAGGCTGGTGGTTATTTAGTGACTGGACTGATCATATCGTCGAACAATATCATTTTGATAATTATGAAGAAATGTTAAGTTACTACCAATCAATAATAGGAAATAGTAAGCAGTTTTACGATAATTATTTAGTTGGCAAATACAATATTCATGCATTTTATAATAATTGTGAATTAGGTTTTTGTGAAGATTGTGATGAAGATTTACAGATTTTTTATAGTTATATTGTTTTAAATAATAATGAAGTTTATTATAAATTACCTATTATTTAAGAAATAGTTTTTTCACAATTGCATTGCATTTTTAGTTAAAATAGCTTATAATATAAGTCAAGCAATTGTTTTATTCCATATTGCAAAGAATATTGTAAAACAGATTTAGACTGTGAAATTGTATTTTTTGTAATATGCGAATAATGCATATTGAATGAATATTAGTCTTGGAGGTTTCACATTTATGAAACAAGGTACAGTAAAATGGTTTAACGCTGAAAAAGGATTCGGTTTTATCGAAGTTGAAGGAGAAAACGACGTATTCGTACACTTCTCAGCTATTAACCAAGAGGGTTACAAATCATTAGAAGAAGGTCAATCAGTTGAATTTGAAGTAGTTGAAGGCGACCGCGGTCCTCAAGCTGCAAACGTTGTAAAACTATAATATAGATTGCAATATTGACTTATCAAAGAACCTTGTTAAAGGTTCTTTTTTTTATAGCCTTCTTGCGATGAGCTAGGGGGCTTAATGTATGTCCTCTTCTATGAATAGCCGTTATATTTAATTACGGTGGCTTATTGTATACATAATACATATTATTTCATATCAGTATAAACTAAATGAAAAGTGGTTCCATCAACCTAAAGTAGGGGATAGAACCACTTTTTTAATTTATTTAGTATCATTTATAATTAATTGTCTTAAAGATTGACGTTTAATGACTTCTCTTGCTTTACTATCTTTCAAGAAGAATACTGAGGGCTTTTGCATTTGGTTATAATTTGAAGCCATTGAGTAGTGGTATGCACCTGTAGATAAGATAGCTAAATAATCCCCACGTTTTACTGTGCTAGGTAATTGGGCATCTTTAATAATAATATCTCCAGATTCACAAAGTTTACCTGCAATGGTTACAGTCTCATCTTTCGGGTCATTTCTATTAATTAACAAAGCTTCATACTGAGCATCGTATAACGCTGTACGAATATGGTCGCTCATACCACCATCTACAGACACATATTTATTAACATCGGGGATGTTTTTAATTGTACCTACTTCATATAGCGTTATACCTGCTTCACCAACAATAGATCTTCCTGGTTCGATTCCAATTTCTGGGAGTGGGTAGTCAAACTGCGTAGAAAATTGTTTAATAGCATCAGTAATCTCAGTTATACCGGTTTCAATAGGGAAACTTACATCTCCTTCAACATACTTAATGCTAAACCCTCCACCTAAGTTAATCAGTTCAACTTTTATATCATTTTCTTTCAACCATTGAATTACAATTTTAGCAGTTTCAATCATAGCTTCTGTACCTTCAATTTGTGAACCTACATGGAAATGGACACCTTTTAACTTCAAGTGTTTTGAGTTTATTACTTTTTCAACGCCTTGAATCGCTAAACCATGTTTGATTGATAAACCAAATTTACTATCTTCTTGCCCAGTTTGAATAAATTCATGTGTATGTGCTTCAACACCTGGGTTTAACCGTAATACTACATTTACTGTTTCACTTGCATATTTATCAATCAGTTCAATTTCTTCTAAAGCGTCAATCACAATATATCCTACTTTACTTTCTAACGCGTATTGAATTTCATGCTTTGTCTTATTATTACCATGAAAATGAATATGCTGGGGATCGAAACCAGCCTCTAAAGCTGTATATAACTCTCCCTCAGAAACTACATCAAGTTCAAGGCCTTCTTCTTGGACTAATTTCACCATTTGTAAACAAGTAAACGCTTTAGAAGCATATGAAATACTGTATTTTAAATTACTTTTTTGAAAGGCTTGATGAAATCGTTGCATTTGTGCCCTAATTTGATTTTCATCATAAACGATAGTGGGGGTGCCAAAACTCTGTGCTATTGTTTTAAGACTAGTGCCTCCCATTGTAAGCTCGCCATAACTATTATATTCTACTGCCATAATTTATCTATACTCCTTTATTAGTGAGTCATGATTCATTGCACTTAACTGTTCAGAATTCGCGCCAACGCCTTTAAACGTAAATTCATCAATGCGAATATCATTATTATATAATAATACTTCATCCTGTGCATGAACATGATGATCTACTTCAACAAACATATGACTCATCATCAGTGCACGAATGGGATAACGTTTGCCATTGATAAGCGCCTCATGTTTGGCCCTCGATTTAAGGATACCATCTCCATAGCCAATATCAACTACTGCTAATTGTGTATGATTGTGCGTAGCTTCAAATGCAAAGCTGTAACCACAATAATCACCTTCATTTACTTCACGTACTTGAATGACATTGCCTTTTACAGTCAAAGCTTGTTCAATGGATTTTTCATCAATTGTAGCATAAGGTCTTGAACCGTATAATGCTATACCCACACGAGCGTGTGTATGATTTTCAAAAACACCATGTTCTCTATAATAACTTGCACTATTTTGCGCATGTATCATATCAAATTGATAACCTTCATCTAACAAGTTTTTAACAACCGTTAACCACGCTTTACGTTCTATATCATATTCAGGCACGTCAAATTCATCTGCATAACCAAAATGCGTCCATAAACCTGTAATGTGCACTTTCTCATTACTTTTATCATTACGATGGTGAATGAGTACTTCTCTTATTTCATCAATGGTTTTCAAACCAGAGCGATGTAATAAATTTTCATATTCTAAATGAACTTCAATACCTTTTAAATCTTCTAAATGCTGATAATAAAATGCTAAAGATGGCAATGTCATTTGAATTTGGTTATCACGTACTTTATCAAATTCATATACAGCATTCATTAAAAATATAGTTGCGTTTGGCGCTAATTGTCGTATACGTATAGCTTCTCTTAAAGAAGTTGTACTAAACGTATTGATGCCTGCTTCTAAAAATTGATTAACTGCAAATTCCAATCCATAATGATAAGCATTGTTTTTTACAACTGCCATAAGTTGATTATTTTGAATTACTTTTAGCGCATTATTATAAAATCTTTCAGTGTCTACAGACCAAATTGCTGTCATTATGCTTCCACCTCGCCATAAGATTTTAAAATAGCTTCATAATAATCTGCAATCTTAATCAACATATATTCATTAAAGTTTAAATGAGCGGTATGCAACCCAGTTACATATCCTTTCGACACGTCTCGCACACCAACAAATACAAAATAACTTGGAGCAAGTTGACTATAAAAACTAAAATCTTCACCAAATAAATACGGTGTCGGTTTATCAATAATTGTAAAACCAGCATTTTCTAAGCCATGTTCAACATGCTTGCGTAGTTTTGGCGCATTATATGTAGGTGGATAGCCTTCTTCAAACTTCACTTCACAATCTACATTAAACAATAATTTGACACTTTCAGCAATCGTCTTCATTTGTTGTTTAACTGATTCTAAATCATTGATATCATAAGTTCTTATCGTACCTTCTAAATATCCGTTACTTGGCACTGTATTGATCGCTTCTCCAGCTACAAAGTGTCCCATATGCACAATATTTCTTTTTAATCCATTTAAATGGAATTGCTGTATTTGACCGACTTGACTTAATACATGTTGTAAGGCTTCTCCAGCTGAATAACCTTGCTCTTTATCCGCTACGTGGCTAGACAGGCCAGTTAAGTAAAAGCGATATTCGGTCGCACTTGCCGTAATTTCTTCATCTCGAATTACAACATGGCCTTCGTCTTCAAACGGCATAACATGGATACCAAACACTGCTTCTATAGGGTAATTTTCAAACGCACCTGCACGAATTAAACGGTTTGCGCCGCCGCCGGTTTCTTCAGCTGGTTGGAAAATAAAAACGATATTTTGAGGCAATGTCCCTTGATCTGCCATAGCTTTACATCGTTTAACAAATAACATTAACACAGTTGTATGTCCATCATGGCCGCACGCGTGCATCACATTATCAGTTAAACTTCGATAGGGAACATCATTTTCTTCAAAAATAGGTAACGCATCTATATCTGCGCGATAAGCAATTGTATGTTTTCCATTACCTGGAAGGTATGCAATTAATCCCGTATCAAGAGGGCGCTTATACTCAACGCTAAGATTATCTAAAAATGCTGCGATATAGTCTGTCGTTTCAAATTCTTGTAGGCTTAATTCTGGATGTTGATGCAAATGACGTCTATGTGTTGTTACAAATTCTAACTCATTCATTAAAATCAAATCCTTCTAGTTTATTAATTTGTTTAAACATAAAACTAAATCAACGTCTAAACTTTTATGTATAAAAAAGAGGAGGTTAGACGAACATCATAAATTGATATATACATATAAATTAATGCGTCTATCAATCATTAGATGTTATTTCGTCATAAACCTCCTATATAAATATTTTAATTTCAGCTTCTATTTATCATTTAAATCAATTATTAATCATTTAATTTTCTTAAAGCTGAAACAATTTCACGTTTTGAATCTTCTACTTCACTTGTTTGTTTAATGACTTTAGCTGGTGTGCCTGCAACTACCGAACCAGCTGGTACTTCTTGGGTCACAATTGCACCGGCTGCAACGATTGATCCTTTACCAACACGAACACCTTCCAAAATAACTGCATTCGCACCGATAAGCACATCATCTTCAATTATAACTGGTGAGGCACTTGGTGGTTCAATTACACCAGCTAATACTGCACCAGCACCAACATGAACATTTTTACCAGTAGTAGCACGACCACCAAGTGTAGCATTCATATCTACCATAGTACCTTCGCCAACAACTGCGCCAATATTGATAGTCGCACCCATCATAATAACTGCACCATCTTCAATAATAGCTTGTTCACGGATAAATGCACCGGGTTCTATACGTGCATTCGTATTTGTTAAGTCTTTCAATGGGATAGCTGAGTTACGACGATCCATTTCAATTTCTAATTCATCAATACTCGATTGATTATTTTCATAAAACTGTTTCCAATCATCCGCTTCACAAAAGATAACCTTTGAATCAGAACCGCCAAAAACTTTAAAACTTTCAGGGAAGGTTACATTGTCAAACTGCCCATTCACATGAACTTTAAGGGGTGTCGATTTCTTTGCATCACTTATATATTGAATAATCTCTTCTGCCGTTAAATGTTGTACCATAATTTAATTCTCTCCTTAGTGATTATAAATTATCAAATGTGTAAAAATCATTTGATTTATGAATTAATTTTTCTGCTGCGCCTATTGATCCATTAGCAAATATATCTTTTGATTGAGCACGATGCGTGATTTCAATTGTTTCATCCGTTCCCGCAAATAAAACATCATGTTGCCCCACAATAGTTCCACCTCGGACCGAATGTATACCAATTTCCTCTTGTGTACGTTTTGCATTTGTTTCATGTCTATCATACACAGGCGTCGTTTTATCGCGTAATGACTCGATCACATCATATAATTTCACTAATGTGCCACTAGGTGCATCTACTTTCTTATTGTGGTGTGCTTCTGTAAGTTCAATGTCGAAATCTTGAAGTAGTGGGACAGCCGCTTCTAAAATTTTAGTTAGCGCATGGACACCGTAACTCATATTCGCACTGAAAAATACTGGCATTTTACTGCTAAGTTCTTTTAATTTTTCAACGATTTCCTCTTTTTCCCCGGTTGTTGCAATTACCAATGGTAGTTTAAATTCATCATCTAATAATGGTAACAATAACTCTGGATTTGAGAAATCAATTGCAACATCTGCATCCTTAGCGTCTGAAATACGTTCAAAAATCGGGTAAGGATACGTTTTTGATGAATCACGTACAATTACACCTACGACTTCATGTCCCTTTTCTTCGGCTAATCTGGCCACGCGTTGATTCATGGCACCATAACCTATTAAAATGATTTTCATGCTTGGTCACCTGCTTTAAATTGTTCATATGCTTGTTCTAATGTTTCACGCTCAGCATCTTGTAATTTCACTAGCGGAAGGCGTACTTCATAATTACCAAAACCTTCAACTGCAGTGAGCGCCTTAATTGGAATAGGGTTAACATCAATTGCTAAAGCGTCTAATAATGTTTGAATAGGGTGAAATTGTACTTCAATATCTTCTCCCTTTTGCTTAGCATTATATAATGATTGGAATGCGTTTGGTATTACATTTGAAGCTACTGAAATAACACCGTGACCACCTTTATCAAAATAGTCAACGACATTATCGTCATTTCCACTATATAAAGCAAAATGATTTAGATCTAAACGTTTTTTTAGTTCGTCCATATATTCAAAATCATTAGTAGCGTCTTTTAAGGCTACAATATATTCATTATCACTCAAAGTTTCAACCGTTTCAGGATTAATCGTCATATTTGTACGTGATGGTACATTATATAAAATGACTGGTAATTTCACTGCATTAGCAATAGTAGTAAAGTGTTCAATTAAACCGCGTTGATTCGTTTTATTATAGTATGGCGTGATAAGCATAATACCATCTGCACCAATTTCTCTAGCACGTACTGAAGCTTGTATAGACTTTTCAGTATTGTTTGTACCTGTACCAGCAATAACTGGTACTTGGCCATTTACATAATTCACAACTACTTCTAAGACTTGGTCTTTTTCTTCGTCTGTTAACGTTGGATTCTCAGCTGTAGTGCCATTAACCACAATACATTTTGCATCGTTTTCTAATAAATATTTTAAATGTCTTCTCAGTGCATTTAAGTCTATTTCATTATGTGTAAATGGTGTTGTTAAAGCGACACCTACACCTTCAAATATATGTCCCATATTATTTTACTCCTTTCAAGCTCATAACTTGGTCAAGCACTTGTACTGCATTTAAAGCCGCGCCTTTCAATAAGTTGTCAGAAGTACACCAAACATGGAAAGTATTGTCTAATGAATCGTCGCGACGAATTCTACCAACAAATATCTCATCTTTACCTGTAGAGTGAATCGCTAATGGGTATTCATTCTGTTCTGGATTATCAATAAGTACTACACGTTGATCATTTTCAAAGAGTTGTTGAATTGCTTGTACTGAAGCTTCTTTTTCTAGCGTAACGCTCATATGCACACTGTGACTATCTTGAACAGGCACACGGACGCAAGTCGCTGTTACTTTTAAATCATCATCTTTTAAAATTTTTCTTGTTTCATCAATCATTTTTTGTTCTTCTTTTGTATACCCGTCTTCAAGAAAAGTATCAATATGTGGTAACACATTATTATAAATAGGATGCGGATATGCTTCTGGTTCTTTACCATTTGCACCTTCAGATAAATCTTGTCTTCCTTTAACTCCTGAACCTGAAACTGCTTGATAAGTTGTATATGCTACGCGTTGTAATCCAAATGCTTCTTGTAATAATTTCAAAGGTACAACAGATTGAATCGTTGAACAGTTTGGATTTGCTATAATTTTTCTATTTAAGATTGGCTCATTAACTTCAGGTACAATTAAATCAATATCTTCTACCATTCTCCAATGACTAGAGTTATCAATAACAATTGCACCAGCTTTTTCAAAAATAGGGGAGAAATGCGCACTTGTACTACCACCAGCGCTCATTAACACATAATCATAATGTTCTGTTGCAGCTTCTTCTGTTAATTCTCTAACTGTATATGTGCTGCCTTGAAATTCAATTTTCTCACCAGCAGAACGCGCAGATGAAAATAGTACTAATTCATCAAATGAAATGCCTTTGCGATTGATTGTTTCTAACATTTTTCTTCCTACTAAACCAGTTGCGCCCGCGATTGCTAATTTTGTCATATCTCATACACTCCATTTTCATTATTTTATTAAAATTAATTATATTAAGAAAATTCAGATATCAAATGTTTCGTATAGTGCTTGAACGGCACGTTCACCATTTTCAGAATCTATAACACATGAAATACTAATTTCTGATGTTGTCGTTTGATAAAAGGTAATACCGTTTTCGATCAGTGTGATAAACGCTTTTGAAGCAACACCAGACATATCACGCATACCAGAACCAATTAATGAAAGTTTAACGTATGCTTCATTAATCTTGAAGTCTAACGCATTAAATTTTTCTTTTAATGATTCTAAAATACGTGTGATTTGAATTGCATCTGTGTCTTTAATCGTAAACGACATTTGCAATCCTTCCAAATTTATTATTTGAGAAATCATATCAACATTAACAGATTCATTCTCTAAATGATTAAATAAATCTGTTAATAGTCTGTTATCTGGCAGGGGATGGCTAATAGTAACGTGCATCATATGTGTATCTAAGGCAACACCCGTAACTGCTTTTTTTTCTAATAATTCTGCTTGTGACATAATCCATGTTCCTTTCACATTTGATAAAGTTCTTCCTAAATATAGGGGGATATTATAATTGTTTGCTAGTTCAACACTTCTTGTTTCAAGTACACCAGCACCTAAAGCACTCATTTCCATCATTTCTTCATACGAAACGTATTCAAGTCGCCTTGCGTCTCTGTAGACTCTAGGATCAGTAGCGTATACGCCGTCTACGTCTGTATATATTTCACAGGTTGTTTGATTACTAGCAGCTAAAGCGACAGCCGTGGTATCTGATCCCCCGCGACCTAATGTCGTTACTTCAAACTCATCATTGATACCTTGGAACCCTGCGATTACTAATACATCATTACTTTCAAAAGCATGTTCAAATGTGATGGGATCAATTTCTGCAATACGACTTTTTAAATGATGGCCAACTGTTTTAATACCAGCTTGGTAACCTGTCATCGCTTTAGCATTGACGCCAATATCATTTAATACCATTGATAAATATGATACGGTTTGCTGTTCACCAGTAGTTAGTAACAATGCGAGTTCTTGATCTTTTGGTGTAGTTGTAAGCGTTGAAACATTAGCCATGAGTTCATCAGTGGTTTTACCCATTGCGCTAACTACAACAATGAGTTGTTCACCATTTTCAACTCTCGTTTGTAACATTCCGGCTATATTTTTTATTTTTGTAAAATCACTTACCGAAGAACCTCCAAATTTCAAAACACTTCTTCCCAATTCTATATCCTCCTCATTTAATAGGGGAGAATCACAATGATATAAAAAAGAACAAGTCCGGAATGCGAACCTGTTCTATAATTTATATACAAGTGATGCACTCCATTATTTTAAAATAATGACAGACTCTTAGCTCTTAACCATAAAGTCCAACTTGTTATAAGCTGCTATTATAACTGTTTCGGCATCTCACCCTTTCAAAATTAGCTGCTAGCAGACAGGTTCTTCTAAAATTTACTAATGATTGATGCGCCTCATCAAAACTTATTTAATTTTTGTTTATGACTCATATTATACATACGGTTATATGTACTGTAAACCGCTTTTACAAAGTTTTTATAATTTACTGAAAAATTAAACTATTTTACACACGTTTTACTTTATAAGTGTAAATGTATCTATTTTTTAATATGAAGTTTTTATACGTTAATAATATAAAGATTAAGCAAAAACTTAAAATTCCTCATATACAGCAGGATCTTGGTCTTTACGTCTACCATCTTCTCGCGTAAGCGTATCTATTTTCTCTAAATCATCGCTATCTAAATAAAAATCAAAAATATCAATATTTTGAAATTGTCTGGCTACCGAGGTAGATTTTGGAATAGGGACCACGCCGTTTTGTATATGCCATTTTAATATAACCTGAGGTATAGTTTTATTATGTTTATCAGCAATTTCGGTAATCTTTTCATCATTGATAACATTCGACGCACGGCCCAACGGACTCCACGCTTGAGTGACAATGCCTTTTGATGCATTATACTTAACCATTTCTCGTTGATTGAAATAAGGATGTAACTCAATTTGATTTATGACTGGTAAAACGCCAGTTTCCTTTTCTAGTGTTTCAATATGTTCAGGTAAAAAGTTACAGACACCAATTGATTTGACTAAACCAGCTTTTTGGGCATCAATCATAGCTTGCCAAGCTTCAATATATTTACCTTGTTTCGGATTTGGCCAATGGATTAAATATAAATCCAAATACTCGACGCCCAAACGGTATATTGACTCCTGTATTGCAGTAAGCGAAGCATCATAATCTTGATAACGACCTGGTAATTTGGAAGTTATAATGATTTGATCTCGCGGTACATTACTCATTTCAATAGCCTTACCAACAGTGCCTTCATTTTCATAATTATATGCTGTATCTAATAAACGGTAACCTTGGTCTAACGCACTTACAATCGCATGCGCGCCTTGCATACCGTTCAGTTTATATGTACCGAAACCTATTTGAGGAATAATTTGCCCATCAAGCATATTTAACTGTTCCATTTATAAATACCTCCATCATTGTATAGTTATTTTGAATTATATAATTCAAAATAACTTATTCATAGTAATCAGCCTGAGCATAGAAGCTTATCTTGCATCATAAAACATAAAAGGGGAGGGTGTTTGCGTTTTTCCAAGCAGCGTTTATTGGCGCTCTCGTTAAAATGGATAGTAAAAATACAAAAAACAAGGATATTGCATAAGCACTATTAGGTTTAAGTCAATTACTTGAAGTAAGGACTATGTATAAGTGTTAGTAAATTCAAAAGAAGGCTTATAATGTCTAATCATCTTCATAAATTGAATGAAGTCGTAGCTCTCTGAAGCGTTGACGCTTTACAAGTTCAATTCAAATAGCTATTGCCAATATGATATTAAATAGGCTGAAATATCAATAGATATCTCAGCCTCTAATCTTTATAAACGCTATTTATTATTTACTTAAAACGCCTGTTTCTTGTAGATAAGCTTCATATGAGATTTCTTTAGACAATCCACCAGCAGGGTTTAAGTCAATCACACGGTTAGCAATTGTATTGATAAACTCAAAGTCATAAGATGTGAATATCATAGAACCTTTGAAATTTTTCAAACCATCATTTACCGCTGTAATACTTTCTAAGTCTAAGTGGTTAGTAGGCTCATCGAGCAATAACACGTTAGCACTTGATAACATCATTTTACTTAACATGCAGCGCACTTTTTCGCCACCTGATAAAACACTCGCTTTTTTCTTAACTTCTTCACCGCTAAATAACATGCGTCCTAAAAAGCCACGTAGGAATGTTTCAGTTTGTTCGTCTTCAGGCGCATATTGACGTAACCAGTCAACAAGATTCATGTCTACACCTTCGAAGTATTCAGAATTATCTTTAGGGAAATAACTACGTGAAGTCGTCACTCCCCATTTAACTGTACCTTCATCTGGTTCCATTTCACCAGCTAAGATTTTAAGCAACGTTGTTTTAGCAAATTCACTATCACCAATTAATACGGCTTTATCATTAGGGTACATTGTAAATGAAATGTTATCTAACACTTTTACACCGTCAATTGTTTTCGATACATTCTCAACAAACAATAAATCATTACCAATTTCACGTTCCGGCGTAAATTTTACGTATGGATAACGACGTGAGGAAGGTTGAATATCATCTAGTTCAATTTTTTCTAATTGTTTTTTACGACTTGTTGCTTGTTTAGATTTAGATGCGTTCGCAGAGAAACGAGCAACGAAATCTTGCAATTCTTTAATTTTTTCTTCTTTTTTCTTGTTTTGTTCTTGAGCCATTCTCATAGCTAATTGACTTGATTGATACCAAAAATCATAGTTACCAACGTAAACTTTTATTTTTCCATAATCTAAGTCAGCAATATGCGTACACACATTATTTAAGAAGTGTCTATCGTGTGATACTACGATAACTGTATTTTCAAAGTTGATTAAGAAATCTTCTAACCAACTAATAGCTGGAATATCTAAACCGTTTGTAGGCTCATCAAGTAGAAGGACGTCTGGCTTACCAAATAAACTTTGGGCCAAAAGGACTTTTACTTTTTGATTGTTTTCTAATTCAGACATCTTTTTATCTTGTAAATCTGCAGAGACGCCTAAACCAGATAGCAGGGAGCCCGCGTCTGCTTCAGCGTTCCAACCATCCATTTCAGCAAATTCGCCTTCTAATTCCGCTGCTCTAATTCCGTCTTCATCACTGAAATCTGGTTTCATATAAATTTCATCTTTTTCTTTCATAACTTCGTATAAACGTTCATAACCTTTAATTACCACATCAATAACACGTTCATTTTCGTATGCAAAGTGATCCTGTTTTAAAATTGCTAAACGTTCATTTTTCCCCATAGAAACATGACCAGATTGCGCATCCAATTCACCAGATAAAATTTTTAGAAACGTTGATTTCCCAGAACCGTTCGCTCCAATCAAACCATAACAATTGCCTTCTGTAAATTTAATATTTACATCTTCGAATAGTTTACGATCGCCAAATCGTAAACTCACATCAGTAACTTGTAACATGCATTTGCTCCTTTTTCGATAATCTAACGGACAAATTATAACACAATTATCCAGGAGTTTCGACCATTCTCAATGTGATGATGCTTGTTTCTTTATACCATGTTATAATAAATAAGAATAAATTTAAGTACGAAGGAGAACAGTATGGCCCAAGACGAGAAAAATATTGTAGGTTCCATAGAGTTTCTTGAAGTTATTGGATTAGAAGGATCTACTTACAAGTTACAAGGACCGAATAAAGAAGAAGTTAAACTCAATCACTCCGAAGTGAATGAAGAAGATGAATTAATCGTAGGCGAAGAATATAGTTTCTTTATTTATCCAAATAGATCAGGGGCATTATTTGCTACACAAAATATGCCTGATATTACCACTAGTAAATATGACTTTGTAAAAGTATTAAAAACAGATCGCGATGGTGCACATGTTGATGTCGGTTTGCCTAGAGAAGTATTAATACCTTGGATTGACCTGCCAAAAGTAAAAGATGTATGGCCCATTCAAGATGACGAGGTGTTAGTAACGTTGCGTATTGACAGTGAAAATAATATGTTCGCACGTTTAGCAACAGAAACGATTGTAGAATCAATGTACACACCCGTATACAACGATGAAATGCAAAATAAAGTGATTGAAGCTCGACCATATAGAGTATTAAGAATTGGGAGTTTTTTACTTTCAAAAGATGGCTACAAAATATTCGTACACGAATCTGAACGTAAATCAGAACCACGTTTGGGTGAAAACGTAGAAGTCCGAATCATTGGTCATAATGAAAAAGGTGAACTTAATGGATCATTTTTACCACTCGCACACGAGAGACTTGACGAAGATGGCCAACACATCTTTAACCTATTAGTTGAATATGAAGGAGAGCTGCCGTTTTGGGATAAATCAAGCCCTGAAGCAATAAAAGAAGTATTTAACATGAGTAAAGCTGCATTTAAACGCGCCATTGGCCATTTATATAAAAATCAAATTATTACAATTGAAACTGGTAAAATAGCATTAACTAAAAAAGGATGGAGCAGAGTCGAAGACGAGTTTTCTCTATAGTTAAAAAATAATATTTGAGCACTTTTTATATCTTCCCATATAACACAAATATTTGTGTTATATGGGATTTTTTCATATTACGAATTCTAATTAATTTATCACATGCAAGAATGCAGTTGTATTAATGTTTATAGGAAAAGCACTATTGATCATAAAAGGGTATGTGAATTTTGTAAATGAAGTCAATAAATTCTTAACATAACTTTTACACTAAATCCACTTGTATTTAACAAACAACCTGTAGTATTAGCAGTGTAATAAATACATATAACTTTTGGGTTATTTATTAGGAGGATGTTTCAATGAAAAAATGGCAATTATTTGGTACTACAGTAGTTGGTGCTTCACTTTTATTAGGTGCTTGTGGCGGTGGAAATAGCGGTTCAGGCGAAGAAGGCGGAGAAGTCAAAGGCGACGGTTCATCAACAGTAGGTCCAATCATTGAAAAATTAAATGAAAAGTTCGCAAAAGATAATTCAGATGTTACAGTTTCAAACGGTACTTCAGGAACTGGCGGCGGATTTGAAAAATTCATAGCAGGTAACACTGATTTCTCAAATGCGTCTAGACCTATAAAAGATGAAGAAAAGAAAAAATTAGACGACAAAGGTATTAAATATGATGAATTCAAAATTGCGCAAGATGGCGTAACAATCGCAGTCAATAAAGAAAATGACTTTGTAGACGAACTGACTAAAGAACAATTAAAAGACATTTACTCTGGTGAAGCTAAAACTTGGGAAGATGTAAACTCAGAGTGGCCAGACAAAGAAATTAAAGCATTTTCTCCTGACCAGTCTCACGGAACATATGATTTCTTTAGCGAAGAAATTATGGATAAAGGAGATATTAAAGCTGAGAAAAATGCTGATACAAACGTGATCGTTCAATCTGTGGAGAAAAACAACGAAGGTATCGGTTACTTTGGTTATAATTTCTATACACAAAATAAAGACAAACTAAAAGAAGTTAAAATCAAAGATGAAGACGATAATCTTACTGAGCCAACTAAGAAAACAATCCAAGATGGCTCATATGCATTAAGTAGACCACTTTACATCTACACAAACGAGAAAAAATTAAAAGATAATAAAGGATTCCAAGACTTCATGAAATTTATAATTGAAGATAAAGGTAAATCAGCTGAGAGTGCAGGATTTGTTGCATTACCTGATAAAGATTACAAAGATCAAGAAAGCAAGTTAAACGACATTATTGGTAAAGATAGCGACAAAAAAGAAGAATAAACTTATTAATAATTTTTAAGGTTGGGATTCAGAAAGTGGGGGACAAAGTGATAGCAACTGCATCATTTTGTCACTCACCTTCAAGTTCAATTCATCATATTTAACCATCTAGTGAAATGCCCCTGATGTTTAAGATGAAGAACAATCCTAACCTTTGTTTTAATATTGGGAGTCTATAAGAAAGAAGGGTATTAAAATGACTAATCAGAAAATCTCTGTTAGTGAAATGATTGCTCAAAATAACGCTAAGAAAAAAGGGATTAGCGATAAAATTGTGCCAATCATTTTAGGCATCATCGCTATTTTTTCAATATTAGCGACAGTTGGTATTATTGTCACATTATTAACTGAAACAATAACATTTTTTACACGCGTACCTATAACTGAATTTTTATTTACTAAAGATTGGAACCCATTCTCTTCAACGCCACAATATGGGATATGGGCATTAATCTTAGGCACACTTAAAATTACGGCTATTGCCACATTTGTTGCGGTACCAATCGGTTTAGGCGCAGCATTATATCTAAGTGAATATGCATCTACTAGGGTTAGAAAAATAATCAAACCTATTTTAGAAATCTTATCAGGAATTCCAACAATTGTATTTGGTTTCTTTGCACTTACATTTGTTACACCTGTACTAAGAAGTATCTTCCCTGAATTAGGCAGTTTCAACTCTGTCAGCCCTGGGATTGTAGTCGGTGTTATGATTATCCCTTTAATTTTTAGTATGAGTGAGGATGCGATGTCATCTGTTCCAAACAAAATGAGAGAAGGCGCACTTGGTTTAGGCGCAACAAAGTTTGAAGTTGCAATAAAAGTAGTCTTACCAGCAGCAACTTCAGGTATTATGGCATCTATTGTCTTAGCCATTTCTCGTGCAATAGGTGAAACAATGATTGTATCACTAGCCGCAGGTAGTACACCGACTTCTTCATTAGATTTAACCGGTTCAATTCAAACAATGACTGGATATATCGTACAAGTTGCTACAGGCGATGCTACATTCGGCTCAGATATTTATTACAGTATCTACGCTGTTGGTTTTACTTTATTCCTATTCACCCTCGTGATGAACTTAATCTCACAATGGATCACGAAACGCTTTAGAGAGGAGTATTAAAATGGCTGAGACAAAAACGAAAACACTTGTTAATCAACAGACAATTGAAAAGAAACTTTCTAGTCGATTAACTACAAATAAATTAAATAAATGGGCATTTTTCGCATGTACGATGATTGGTTTACTATTTTTAGCTGCGTTACTTATAGATACTTTAATTAAAGGTGCTGGTCATTTAACACCTTCATTTTTCACTAGCTTTTCCTCTTCTACGCCATCAATGGCTGGCATAAAAGGTGCATTAATAGGGACGATATGGTTAATGGTTACAATTATTCCTATTTCAATTATTTTAGGCGTTGGCACAGCAATTTATTTAGAAGAATATGCTAAAGATAACGCTTTAACTAGTTTCATTAAAGTATGTATTTCAAATTTAGCTGGTGTGCCTTCTGTCGTATTTGGTTTATTAGGACTAACAATATTCGTTAGGGGCATGGGGATTGAGGCGCTTGCTTTAAGTAATTCTGTATTAGCAGCAGCCTTAACCATGTCACTGCTTATATTGCCTGTTATTATCGTTGCGAGCCAAGAAGCAATTAGGTCTGTACCGAGTGCAGTTAGAGAAGCCTCATATGGTTTAGGTGGAAATAAATGGCAAACGATTCGTAGAGTCGTTTTACCAGCAGCAATTCCTGGTATTTTAACAGGTTTTATTTTGGCATTATCACGCGCATTAGGTGAAACAGCACCACTAATATTAATTGGTATACCAACTGTATTATTAAGCTTACCATCCAGTGTTTTCGACCAATTCCAAGCGCTACCAATGGCAATCTATAATTGGGCTAAATTACCTCAAGATGAATTCCAAAATGTGGCATCTGCCGGTATTATTGTCCTACTTGTTATTCTATTATTAATGAATGCAATTGCAATTTTCTTAAGAAATAAATACAGCAAAAAATATTAAAGTTATTTCAAAATTCAATTTAAAGGTAATGACTATTTTTGGGGAAAGATTAATCATATTTAATTTATAAATAGTCAATAAAAGGAGTTTTTAATTATGGCTAAAGAAACAATTAAAAAAGAAAAATCAGAATTAGAAACACATGCAGCTCAAAATGCAACACCTATTACAACACTAGATACAGAGCTAAAAGCTAATAAAACACCTGATAGGGAGAAAAAAATTATTTATTCTACTAAAAATTTAGATTTATGGTATGGCGATAATCATGCTTTAAAAAATATTAACCTGGATATCTTAGAAAATAATGTAACTGCTATTATTGGCCCGTCAGGTTGTGGTAAATCAACTTATATTAAAACATTAAATAGGATGGTCGAACTCGTACCCTCTGTTAAAACAGCAGGTAAAATTATCTACCGTGATCAAAACATCTTTGACGATAAATATTCAGTTGAAAAATTGAGAACGAATGTCGGCATGGTATTCCAACAACCAAATCCTTTTCCAAAATCAATCTATGATAATATCACTTACGGACCAAAAATACACGGTATTAAAAACAAAAAAGTACTTGATGAAATCGTAGAAAAATCTTTACGCGGCGCGGCAATATGGGATGAATTAAAAGATCGGTTAGATACGAATGCTTATAGTTTATCAGGAGGGCAACAACAACGTGTTTGTATAGCACGTACTTTAGCCATCGAACCTGATGTAATATTAATGGATGAGCCAACTTCTGCGTTAGATCCAATTTCAACTTTAAAAGTAGAAGAACTCGTACAAGAGCTCAAAGAAAAATATTCAATTATTATTGTTACACACAATATGCAACAAGCAGCACGTGTTTCTGACAAAACAGCATTCTTCCTTAACGGTTATGTAAATGAATATGACGACACTGATAAAATCTTCTCTAATCCTTCTGATAAACAAACTGAAGATTATATCTCTGGACGCTTCGGGTAATCAATATATGGCGATTAGGCAAAAATACGAAGGTCAATTAGAGGCATTGATTAAGGATTTACGTCGACTTGGCCTCCGTGTATATTATAATATCGAATATGGATTAAAGTCGTTAAGCGAAGAAGATAGAAACTATGCACGACAAACTATAGCTAATGACAAAAATATTAACGCATTAGAAACCGACATAAATGAAAAAGTCATCATGTTGATTACGAAACAACAACCTATTGCGACTGATTTAAGATTGATGATGGCAGCTTTAAAAATCGCTTCTGATTTTGAACGTATTGGTGATAATGCAGCTAACATTGCAGAAATTAGGCTACGTGCTAAGATTATCGATCAGTTTGTACTGACAAGATTAAATACAATGGGCAAACTTGCATTACTTATGCTCAAAGACCTCGATGATGCAATCAAAAAGGATGACGTTACGTTGATTAAAGAAATCATTGAAAGAGATAAAGACATTGATGATTTGTACAAACACATCGTTAATACAACGTATTTAATAGACAACGACCCTTTTGTCGCAGGACAAGCTCATTTAGCTGCCAGACATTTAGAGCGTATCGGTGACCACATCAGTAATATAGCAGAGAGTATTTTTTATTTTATAACAGGCAAACGCTATGAATCATACGATTAAACAAAAAAGCACAATGGCACGGATTAAGTAAGTTCCAATACTTTGTTTGGAAACCCACACTTAAAATCGTCATTGTGCTTTTTGTATATACTGTATCTTTTACATATATTAACAGTTGCTATTCAAATTCTATCTCATCCGTCAGTTGTTCCAAGTCGTCAACTAGCTTACCTATATAGCCAATTGTAGCTTTTAATGGCTGATCAGTGGTTATGTCAATGCCAGCTATTTGAGCTAATTCTACAGGTGATGTACTTCCACCAGCCTTCAATGTATTTAGCCAATCATCAACGGCAGGTTGACCTTCATTTTGGATACGTTGTGACATGACTGTACCAATCGTTAAGCCTGCTGAATAAGTATATGAATATAATCCCATATAGTAATGCGGCTGTCTCATCCATGTTAATTCTGCACCTTTAGTAAATTTAACACTATCTCCAAAGAATTGTGAATAAACGTCTAACATAATTTGGTTTAGCAATGGAGCAGTTAATGATTCGCCGTCATCCACTTTTTTATACACTTCACGTTGATACGCAGCTTCTAATAAATGTGTTACCATATTATGATAATATGTTCTAGAGACAATAGAACCAATAACCCATCGTTTAAATTTAGCGTCATTACTATTTTTGAATAGATAGTTAGCCATCAACATTTCGTTCATAGTTGAAGGTGCTTCTACAAAATACATTGATGGTTCTGACTCTAAATAATTTTGATGGCTTTGCGCTAATGTAAAATGCCCAGCGTGTCCTAATTCATGCGCTAAAACAAATGTTTCGGTCATTTTACCAGTCCATGAAATAAATACATATGAATGTGTAGTATATGGGCTTGCACAATAAGCGCCAGTATCTTTACCTTTATTTTGCGCAAAATCTATCCATCTATCTTGATAAGCTGTTTCAACCATTTTTAAATAATCTTTACCTAACACATTTAATGCACCATAAATATATTCTTTAGAATCTTCAATTGAAATATCTGGCTCATAATCAGGGTCTATAGATACTTTTAAATCTTCAAAATGCATGACCTCTAATCCGTGAACACGTTTAATTAATTTCGCATATTTTTGCATGATAGGTGCTAAATCACTCATAATCACATCAATTTGACGATCAAACATATCTCTAGTTACTTCTTGATCTTGCAATAAATAATCTATGACAGAATCATAACCACGTAAATCTGCTTCTATTTTTTCTTGTTGGACTTGCATATTATAGGTAGCAGCAGTGGTATGTTGATACTTATTCAACGCATCGCTAAATTTTTTAAAGCTAATTCTTCGGAATGCTTCATTGGGATGATCTTCATATTCATTCTCAAACGTGGCGTAATCTAATGGATATGTATGACCATTATGTTCAAACGACTCGAAGTCAATATCTAGCATTTTAGTGATACCATATAATTCAAAAGGACGTTCAAATACAGGTGATAAACTGGCTAATGTCTTTTCGACTTCTGGGCTAAGTTGATAAGCTTTTTTCTCTTTTAATTTTTGTAAAAAATGTGGATATTTTGATGTTGCAATATAATCATTTAAAACATCATCAGAAAGTATTAATATTTCTGACTCTACAAAAGATAATTCACTAGCAATTTTGCCGTAAGAATTTGAAAATTTAGAACTTAACGATTGTGCTTGTTCGTTCGTTGTATCTACACTTAATCTCAATTCAGCGTAATTAGCCATTCTATCTAATTGGATAAGTATGTTTGAATAGGCGTCTAACGCTTCCTCAATTGTGTCAGGTTGATTTAAACGATATACATAGGTTTCATTAAAGTTTTTCGCTAATGTAATCGTTTCGTTTAAAGTTTGATAAAAAGCTTCATCTGAATTAAATAAAGCTGTAATGTCCCAGGTCTTTTCAGAAGGGACTTCATTTCTAAATGGTAGTATTTCAGCCATTTAATCACTCCTCTTCATATACACTTAATTTAATATTAATTATACATGAAAGCACCTTAGAAAATACAATTGTTAGTTTATAAACAAACCGGAAGTATGTTAATGAATGTAACCGTATTTAAAACATTGACAATTGACGTGACTATGCCAATATTTTAATATAAAGTTATACTACTCAGGACTGAATATAAATAGGTTTTCTTTTAGTATAATTAGATTGTTATGATGACAATATATGTCGAATGATATGAGGAGCGCTATAAATGACGATTTTTGATTTGCCTAATTTTTTGTGGATTTCTGTAGTAGCTGTTGTAGTGGTTACATTATTCTGTACGCTTGTTTTGAACAAATGGTTTTCGGCAGCAATTTTAACATTTATTGTCTTGGCTATTGCTGCATTTTTAATACCTAATTTTGAAAATATTACATATGAACCGTTGTTAGGTTTTGCTGCGTTTATGGCAGTGTTAAGTTTAATTATGAGCTTTTTAATATGGTACTTTACACGTGACTTTAGGCGCAAACGTCGTGAAAAGAAAGCGATAAAAGAAATGCGTAAACGTGGTATTACGCCAGAAAACGATACAGAAGAATATAAAAGTAGATAATTTGTAAAAAGCTGGGGTACCAATTGTTATCTCAGCTTTAAGTATATATTAACGATAAGTGATCGAATTAACGTTTGGAATTATATCCTTTTTTCGGTTCAAATGTTAACCGCTTATGAATCTCGCGAGATAGAAGCCTTTTAAAACTAAGATTTCTATCTCGCGTTTTACTATTTATTATTGAGAATGCTAATGAATAAAAAGAAAGCATTTCGTATTGACCTTAACGTTACGTAAGACATTATAGTTAAGCTATGAGGAGGTTAAGTAAATGGAAATGACAGTTAAAGGGCTGGCCGATTTAGTTGGTATTAGTGTGCGTACATTACATTACTACGACAGTATTAACTTATTAAATCCTACAAGCATATCTGAATCAGGTTATAGATTATATTCTGAGGGCGATTTAAGATAAGCTACAACAAATCTTGTTTTTCAGAGAACTTGATTTTCCTTTAAAAAAGATTAAAACAATGCTCGATAATCCATCATTTGATCAGCAAGCAGCGTTAAAAATGCATAAAAAAATGCTAATAGAAAAAAGAAATGGTATTGACCAAATGATACAAACGATTGATCAAACATTACTACATCTGAAAGGAGAATTATCAATGACAAATGAAGAGAAATTTAAAGGCTTTGACTTTAATAAAACGAAATATGATAAAGAAGCACGTGAAAAATGGGGCGAGAAAATTGTAGATAAAGCTAATAATCGTATTAATTCTTGGTCAGTCAAAGAAAAAAATGCTAAATCGGAAGCAATGAACCAAATTTTTAAAAAGTTTTCAGAACTTAGAACACAATCGCCAGGATCAAAAGAAGTACAAGCAAATGTACAAAAATGGTACAACTATTTAAATTCAAATATCGACTATAATTATACATTGGAAGTATTTAAAAGTTTAGGGGATATGTACGTGGCTGATGCGAGATTCACTAAAAATATCGACCAATTCGGCAAAGGCACTGCCCAATTGATTAAAGAAGCTATAGATATTTATGTAGAAAACTGTCAGTAATAAACAATTTCAAACCAAGTGTACAACCAAGACTTTAGACTGATAAAATAGCGTGCAGCGTTTGCGACAAAAACCAAGTTTTATCTTTAAATGTCATATTGGCTATAGACAACTTGAATCAAAACATAAAGTCCCGCTTCTCAATTGATTGAGTGAGTGGGACTTATATGTGCATTTGATTCAAGTGAGATGCTCCAATCCATTTATCTTTTTCTTGAAAATGTAAAACCAAATAACTAACAACATAGAATATATAAAGCAAATCCTTAAAAAGAGACTGGTTAAAATATAATTATGTTATAAAGAAAGGCAAATGGTGAATATATAAATAACGATATGGCATTTATATATTAAAAAGGGGGATTTTATGAGTGGAACGCTATTTACGCTTTTTTCTTGCGCTGGGTTTATGGCATTAGTTGCTTGGTATGCTTATTACAAAACAAAAAATAAAGTTAATGATTCTACTGGTTATTTTTTGGCAGGTAGAACGTTAACAGGCAGTTTTATAGCTGGTTCATTAGTACTTACAAATTTATCTGCTGAGCAATTAATTGGGCTGAATGGACAAGCATATAACGCTAATTTAACTAATATGGCGTGGGAAGTGACAGCAGGTTTTTCAGTTATTATTTTATCACTTATACTTTTACCACGCTATTTGAAAGGAGCGTTTACTACACTTCCAGAATTTTTAAACGATCGTTTTGACCAAGGCACAAGACTGCTTGTTGTGATGCTATTTATGCTTGGTTATGGTCTAGTGACGATACCTTCTATTTTATATTCGGGTGCTATCGCTGTATTACAATTTTTTGATATACCTTCTATGTTAGGTATCACCTTTGAACAATCTATGTGGTTATCCGTTTGGGTAATAGGAATAATAGGATCTATGTATGCAATTTTTGGCGGCTTACGTGCAGTTGCTATTTCCGACACGATTAATGGCATTGGCTTACTTATCGTTGGGTTAATCGTGCCTATATTAGGATTCATCACGTTAGGAAGCGGGGATTTCTTAGTTGGTATAAAGACGGTCATTACAGACCATCCAGAAAAATTAAATTCGATTGGCTCGAAAGAAGACGGCGTCCCTTTTGGAACCATTTTCACGGGTATGATATTTGCAAACCTATTTTATTGGGGTACAAATCAATATGTCATTCAGCGAACGTTAGGGGCTAAAAATCTTGCTGAAGGTCAGAAAGGCGCTTTATTTACTGGTTTTTTGAAAATTTTAGTTCCATTTTTAATGATGGTGCCTGGCGTTATTGCATTTCATTTATACGGTTCTAATTTAAAAACCATGGACTTGGCGTATCCAACATTAATTAATGATGTTTTTCCTAAATTTTTAAATGGATTCTTTTTAGCAGTATTACTAGGTGCAGTATTTTCGAGTTTTAATTCACTATTAAACAGTGCTGCCACTATGTTTACTTATGACATTTACAAAGTTATTTTTAACAAAAAAGCTAATGATCAACAAATGATAAGGGTTAGCCAATGGTTCGGTATTACTTTATCATTGATTACATTCTTTATATCTCCACTTTTAATTTATGCACCTGATGGTTTATGGACAGTAATTAGAGAATTTACAGGTTTCTTTAATATACCAATTATTGCAATTGTGTTAATCGGTATATTTTCTAAACGCGTCCCTGCTATTGGGGCTAAAATAGTTATAATCTCTCATGTATTTATTTATTATTTTTTGATGTGGGGGATGCCAACTTTTCTTAATGTGACGCTTCCCATTAATTTCATTCATATTCAAGGCGCGCTTTTCCTAGCAGAAATTATATTTTTATTAGTTATGGGCAGATTCAAACCACTAAAACAACCCTTTGTTTTTATAAATAAGTCTAGGGTAGATCTTACGCCGTGGAAATATGCAACACCGGTTTCAATTTGTTTAGTAAGCACTATGATTTTTACTTTTACTTTATTTTCTAAAATTGGCTTAGCTATAGAAGATGGCATCGTATCCATCTGGTTTTGGCCTTTTACATTAGTGTTGGTAATCGCTACTTTGATAGCATCTTTAATTGCTGTGCAATCATGGAAAAGAAAATACTTAAGCAAATAAACCCAATTAAAATAAGACAATGTCTTATTTTGTAGTGAACATTTATGAGCATAACATGTAATTATAGTATTGATTACCATACATCTGCAAAATAGCATCTCTCTTAAGATTACAGCCTCAATCCATGTTCATGACAAGAAAGCAAATTGCTACAAAATATTGGCATAAAACGTGCCCCCAAAATTTCTTTAATTAGAAACCTTTTGGGGGCTGAATTTTGAAATTTATACGTTAGACACTTAAATTACTTATCTTGTAAAAAAGCATTATAAATACTTTTTGAATGATCGTCACTATCCTTTTCACAATAATACCAATTCTTGCACTCGTAATCTGGGTTCTCCATTCGGTTTTTAGCATCCTTAATAATACTTGGAGAGGGAGCTAATATTTTATCTCCTGTTTCCCAATTTGCAGGTGTAACATGTTCTGTTTTATCTGTTGTTTTTAAAGCTTTGATTACACGTAGTATTTCATTTATATTACGGCCTATAGTAGCCGGATAATCTATAACTGAACGTACCACAGAATCTTCATCAATAATAAAAATAACTCTTGAAGTTTCTGAACCGTTACTTTCTTTAGATAACATGCCGTAGTCTGTTGATATTTGTTTATTTAAATCAGCGATTAAAGGAAATTCTATTTGTGTATCGAAAGTTTCTTCTATACTATTTAACCACGCTACATGTGAAGTTATATTATCTACGCTAATACCCACAACTTCAACGTTCAGTTCTCTTAATTTTGAAGAAGCAACTTGTAAAGCTACAAATTCTGAAGTAGAAACCGGGTCAAAATCAGAAGGATGTGCAAATAGAATAAACCATTTACCCTTATAATCGTCTAAAGATATATTTCCTTGAGTCGAATTCGCGTTAAAATGAGGCGCTTGTTCACCAACATACGGCATACTGTTCATTTTTTGATAATCGTTCGTTTCAAAAGCCATTGATACCACCTCGTGTATTTATAAAGTTTTAATCAAAAGTGAATAATGTGAAACCTAGATTTAAACAAACTAAATTTCTACTTAAACTAAGGATGAGTGAGTAAACCATTTATTTTTTTCGTAATGAATTTAAAAAATTCTGAAATTCACTTTTTTACTTTTATTCCCAAGCATTATGTCATTAAACATTTAAAAAAATTAACGAAATAGATTTTCTAAATTAAAATGATAAAAAATTTATATTGCCGTGTGTCGCTGTTTTAAATTTACATATAAGGTAATAACAGATGTGGAAAGGGGATATAGAATGAAAGAGATACCTAAAGAGCACGGTTTAGATCACACTTTAAGTTTATTAAATGAAGGTTACTATTTTATAATTAATAGAAGCGAAAGACTAAATACAAATATATTTGAAACAAAATTGTAGGCGAAAAAGTATATTGCCTAAGTGGAAGTAAAGGTGCAGAACTATTTTATGACAGCCACTTATTCAAAAGAAATGATGCTGCGCCTATCAGAATCCAGAAAACACTTTTTGGGCAAGGTGGCGTTCAATGTCTCGATGGAGCAGCGCATCGCCAAAGAAAAAATATGTTTATGCGATTAATGAACGATAACGCGATGCAGGAAATAAGCACCTCAATTCATAAACACTGGAAAAAATATTTTAATCATATTTCAGAATCAGAAAACATTAATATGTATGAAGCTTCAAAAAAAGTTTTTTTACAAACAGCTTGTGAATGGACAGGAATCCCTTTAAAAGAAAATGAAATCGATAAAAGGGCCGAACAATTATCTGAATTATTCGAAAACGCGGCATCTGTCGGATTACAACATTGGAAAAGTAGAAGGGCGCGAACAAATGCAGAAACATAGATAAAAGATATAATTCATGACACTAGATTAGCTCGTTTAAACCCATGTAAAAACAGTGCTTTATATCAATTTACTTGGCACTTGGATATAAATAACGAACTACTTGAAAAAGTAGTCGCTGTTGAAATTTTAAACTTATTAAGACCTATGGTAGCTGTGTCTGTTTGGGTGGCTAATATAGGGATAGGGATGCATCAATTTCCTGAAGCAGCAAAGCAATTACAAAATGGGGGTAATCAATATATAGAAATGTTCTTACAAGAAACAAGAAGATATTATCCGTTTTTCCCTTTCGCAGTAGCGAGAGTACAAAAAGATTTTGAATACGAAGGCTTTAAATTAAAAAAAGACACGCTAACGCTTTTGGATTTATATGGAACAAACAGACATCCAAAAGACTGGTCTCAACCAGAAACGTTCCTACCAGAAAGATTCATTAATTGGAAACAAACACCATTTAATTTTATACCGCAAGGTGGAGGTAATTATGATTTTGGACATCGTTGTGCTGGAGAATTTGTCACAATGTCTATGATGAAAGCTACAATTCACTATCTAATTAAATATATTAGTTATGACGTACCCGAACAAAACTTTGATTTTAATTTTAATGATATTCCAGCTGTACTTAGTGACGGTTTTACGATTAATAACATCCATTATTTATAAAACTTAATTAATTTTTAATAAACGGATAAATTGACTTTTCGAAAACGATATATTAACACTACTACTTTAATTTGCAAAAGGAGGAGAACCATGGAAAATGCTCAAAACTCAGTCAAAACTTCAGAAGTAAGAAAAAAAGTAGTTGTAACATCTATGGGGAACGCAATTGAATGGTTTGATTTCGCATTATATGCGCAATTGGCAACTTATATTAGCCATAACTTTTTTGGAGATGTGGCAAGCCAAAATCAATTACTTTTTACTTTTGGAACATTTGCTATTGCTTTCTTAATGCGCCCAATCGGTTCACTCGTCTTTGGATACATTGGGGATAAACAAGGCAGAAAAGTAGTGTTAACCATTACAATTACGATTATGTCTGCCTCTACATTAGCCCTAGGTTTACTACCTACTTCGGATCAGATAGGGATATGGGCCCCTATACTCCTATTAGTGGTAAGGATGGCTCAATCCTTTTCTACAGGGGGCGAATATAGTGGCGCTATGACCTATATTGTTGAAAGTTCTCCAGATAAAAAAAGGGGACGACTTACGAGTGGACTTGAAATGGGGACTATGATAGGAAATGCTTTAGCCGCAATTACCGTAGCTACACTTTTATATTTTTTAACTACAAATCAAATAGAGACATGGGGTTGGAGAATTCCATTTTTACTAGCAGCGCCATTTGGCCTTGTAGTCGTTTATTTAAGATTTAAATTAGATGAAACACCATCGTTTAAAAATAAAACAGAGGACTCAGAAAATAACATTTTAAAAGCTTTTAAAGATTATAAAAAAGAAGCTGCCTTAATGGCTATAGGGGTTATATTTTTAAATGTAAATAATTTTATGTTCTTAACCTATTTACCTTCCTTTTTAAAAAGTAACATCGGCATAGATGCTCAATATTCTACGATTCTCAATGCAATAGCATTAATATTGATGCTGCCATTTATTTTTATGTTTGGTGTATTGAGCGATAAATTTGATAATAAAAAAGTGCTTACATTTGGGCTCTCTAGTTTCGTTTGTTTTTCAATACCCGCATTTCTTCTTATGGACACCGGCCACCATATCTTTGTCATTTTCTTAGGTATAATGCTACTTGCAATCATGTTATCTGTTTTTAATGGTGTTATGCCCTCTACATTGCCTGCAATCACGCATACAAATGTACGAATGAAATTCCTGTCTATTATATACAATCTTGGAACAGCTATATTCGGTGGGATTACGCCATTTATTTTATCAATACTAGGCAATTTAAAAAATGGCGCTTTAGCTCCAGCATTTTATTTAATATTTATTAATTTAATTGGATTAGTTGTTTTTGGTATTTACTTTAAAGCTACTTCTAATAAGCCTCTCAAGGGTTCTAACCCTAACATTGATATAGAAAAATCGTAAACATTATTAAAATAGTAGCGTTATTAAATCGTATATCCCATGTTTAATTTATTAACAAAAAGGAATCCCCATTAATAAGACCAACAAGAATATAAACATTGCAGTAAACACTTAGCATTTAAGTTCAACATCCAAGATAGTGCATAATAAATTTTTAAGAGGATGTGTTGAAAGATGAGAATGCAAGTTAAGCAATATATAAATGGCGAGTGGATTGAAAGTACGAGTGGTGAAACCATCAACGTTATCAATCCAGCAACTGAAGAAAAAATGGGCGAAATTGCTAAAGGTAACAAGCAAGATGTAGATAAAGCAGTAGAAGCTGCACATAATGTTTATCTTAATTTCCGTCATACTTCAGTACAAGAACGTCAAGATTTATTGTCGAAAATTGTTGTAGAATATGAAAATCGTAAGGAAGACTTGATTGAAGCTATGACAGAAGAATTAGGCGCACCTGTCAAAGTATCAGAAAATGTACATTATCAAATGGGCTTGAATCATTTTGCTGCAGCAAGAGATGCACTAGATGACTTTGAATTCGAAGAACGACGTGGCGATAATTTAATCGTAAAAGAAGGTATTGGCGTAGCTGGATTGATTACACCTTGGAATTTCCCAACAAATCAAACTTCACTTAAACTCGCTGCAGCTTTTGCAGCTGGTTGTCCAGTTGTTTTAAAACCCTCTGAAGAAACACCATACGCAGCGATTATCCTAGCAGAAATATTTGAAAAAGTAGGCGTCCCTAAAGGCGTTTTCAATTTAGTAAATGGGGATGGCGAAGGAGTAGGCAATCCCTTAACGGAACATCCTAAAGTACGTATGATGTCATTTACTGGTTCAGGAGGCGTTGGCGCTAAAATTATGGAAAAAGCAAGCGAAGATTTTAAAAAAGTTTCGCTTGAATTGGGCGGAAAATCTCCTTATATTGTTTTAGCTGATGCTGATATAAAAAGCGCAGCAGAAGCAGCTGTGGGCAAAGTAGTAAATAATACAGGGCAAGAATGTACAGCTGGAAGTCGTACAATCATACCGAAATCTATGAAAGAACAATTCTTAGCAGCTGCAAAAGAAAAAATGTCAACGCTAAAAGTGGGTGACCCACAATCCGAAGAAACAGATTTAGGGCCACTAATCAACCAAAAACAATATGACGGTGTACAAAATTATATAGAAAAAGGAATCGATGAAGGTGCTTCTCTTATATATGGCGGCGCTGGAAAACCTGAACAACTTGAACAAGGTTACTTTGTAAAACCAACGATTTTTAGTGACGTCAATAATCAAATGACGATTGCCCAAGAAGAAATATTCGGCCCAGTAATGTCAGTGATCACTTACGAAAATTTAGAGGAAGCTATTAAAATCGGAAACGATACAAAATACGGACTAGCAGGATATGTATACGGTGAAGACAAAGAAACACTCCATAAGGTTGCTCGTTCAATTGAAGCAGGTATTATAGAAATTAACGAATCAGGCCAAGCTTATAATTTACCGTTCGGTGGCTATAAACATTCTGGTATAGGAAGAGAATGGGGAGATTATGGTATTGAAGAATTTTTAGAAGTTAAATCAATTGCTGGATATTATCAATAAATTGGTAGTACAAGAGGAAATTTAGAATGTAACATTTGCATGTACTTTTCAACTAGTTGCTTAAATATATAAATGTGTGGCTGTTTTCACACTTGAGAAGTGGGAACAGCCCCTTTATTTGTAATAAGAATAAGACTTTTGAAATATATGGTATTTGTAACGCTTATATTACTAAAAACTTATACATTCTTAGTTTTGTTTCAATCTAATTATAAACTAGAGTATCAAACGCCCATACAATTTATTCTAGGAGGCTAAATTATGGATTATACATTATTAGGCCATTCAGGGTTAACTGTTTCAAAATATGCTTTAGGCACAATTCCGTTCGCAGGTACAAATGGTTTCGAAAATGCTGGTGGCATGACCCAAGAAACCGCAAATTATATGGTAGATTATGCGTTAGAACAAGGTATTAACCAATTCGATACAGCTAATTTATATTCAAAAGGTGAGTCAGAAATTACTTTAGGGAAAGCTATCCGAAATAAACGTGAAGAAATGATTATCAGTAGTAAAACTGGCGTACAATTATCAGAAAACCCTAATGATGGTGGGGCGACTCGTATTAATATTGAACATTCCATCGACAAAACATTAAAACGTTTGAATAGCGATTATCTAGACTTATACTATGTACATTTATGGGATGGACAAGTTCCTGTTGAAGAAACTATCCAAGTGATGAATGACTTAATTAAAAAAGGAAAGATACGTTATTGGGGCGTTTCTAATTATAGTGGATGGGCATTAGCGAAAACCCACACGCTAGCGTCAGCCAACAATATGGCGCCACCGATTGCTCAACAAATTTACTATACTCCAGAAGCAAGAGAGGCAGAATATGAATTATTGCCTGCAGGCAAAGAGTTAGGCGTTGGCAATAGTATTTGGTCTCCTTTAGGTGAAGGCTTATTAACTGGAAAAATTAATAGAACTCAATCTGGAGAAACTGGCACAAGACAAGGGGATGGTTGGCCAGAACCTTATATAAAAAATAAAGCATTATTTTATCAATTGATTGATGTCATGCAAGAAATTGCTTTGAATTATAACGTGTCTGTAGCACAAGTAACGCTTGCTTGGTTAAGAGATAGACCTAATGTAGATTCTATAGTCCTAGCCGCAAGAACTGAAGCGCAGTTAAAAGATAACATCGCGTCTTATCATCTACAACTAGCAAATAGTGAAATTGAAGCGATTAGCAATTTAACGACACCAGAACCGATTTATCCGTTATGGCATCGTGCGATGAACGCATACGATAAAGCTTCAGAAGCGGAAAAAATATATCTTAGTGAGTATAATAAACTTATGAACGACAAAAACAATTTATTGTAAGTTAAAAGCCAAGAAACTGGTACATTAAAATAGATAATAAAATTAACAATATCATAAATAATAAATAATGGTTAATAGTTAGGCTGTTTTCATAAATATCATATGAGAACAGCCACTTTTAATGTTTCAAGAAGTTCGTTAAAATTTCTGTATAACTATTAAAATGTATTATGTGTTTACGAATAATATGCTTTCTCTTTTTTACTGTTTTTGGCGCTTCATCCATTTATTTACAAAATAACAACGTGGAAAACATAACTAGATTTGCTACCGAAACAGCAACGTTTGCTACCTTACAACATTATCCATTAGGCTTTATTTTAAGCATGCTCACATTGATTGTTATAGCTATATTCTTTATTACTTCAGCTGATTCAGCGACTTATGTTTTAAGAATGTTAACTACGAAAGGTTCTATCTCGCCACCTAGTTTTGTGAAGGTTCGTTGAGGGTGATTTTAGCCTTATTTTCTATCATCATGTTTTATACAGGTGGTATGCAGTCTATACAAAATTTGCTAATCATTACTGCTTTAACTTTTTCTATCATTATTATATTAATGATTTGTTCTTTTTTTAAAGCTTTGCATGACTATCACAAATTAAAAATGTATTTTGAAAATTATAAATCACACTTAAGATATATATTATTTTATAAAAAGATACATATGTGTAGTTGCACATGTATCTTTTTATTGTTTTACACTTGCGTATCAGTTTTAGTTCATATAAAACAACTATAAATTCCAATCATTATTATGCGAAATTTCAGTGTTTTCGTTTCTTTTTAATGTGTTTCTCTTACCAAATTCAAGACTTCAAAATTCTGAAAGAAAACACCCTCGAAATATTATTTTTTAAGATAATGATCAACGTTTTTTTCTATTTCTTAAAACTCTATACCTATTTTTTTGTCGATAACCATATGTGCTTTCTAATACAAGTTTTTCATCAGATAACCCAATTCCAATAGCGCCGACAACTGTAGCTAAAGAAGAAGCAAACCATGCAATATCCAGATAACGTGTAAAACCTATACCTTCTTTAATGCCTAAAGTTTGCCCTAAGAAACTGGGTGGTAATAAAGTTACAGAAAGTAATAAAAATAAAAGGAACAAAATGAAATAAAATATTAAAATAGAACTCATTAAAGTTGATAACGTGGTTAAGTTATATAGTTTCCTAAATTTCTTTCTGTTTTTTTTAGATGGCACTTCCCATAAATTATGGGAAACAGTGATCCAAGCGAGCATTCCTAGAATGGAAGATACAGAAGCAAGTAACAGTCGCCATCCATTAAATAAATAACTTAATTGCCACATTGTAGTAAATGCCATACAAAAAGCACCTGTAGTAAAACCGATAGCTAGTACGCCGCTTAGTGTTTGTAGCATATTAAGTGGGTTATTAATAAATGTCATACCCGTAAGTATACGCATATAGCTCTTTATTTTAGAACCTAATATAAAACGTGTATGGAAGCTATCCGTTTCTTTAATTTTCAACCTTACACTTTTATAATTTCGGGGAAATATATTTATGAAAGAGGGGCTTCGTTTATTATTAGAATCATTATCACTTTCACTTATAGTTAAGGCCATTTTAATAATTAACTGTTTTATAACGTTCTTTTTAAGTTTCCATCCTAAAGAAGGGAGCGAAATTAAAATAACATCATTTTTTTCATTTATATCAGCGTTAACTACTTTGCCTTCATGAAATATTGGTAAGTCTGTGATTCCAATGGTAACGTCCCAAGCATTTTTTTAGTATGCGCATTTATTTTTTGGAATATCTCATTAATAGATTCAGCAGATCCTGTTAAGGAATCAACGATGGTTTGAACCTGCCATTCTTCTGTGTTTTGACTTACTTCTTTTAAAGCACAAGGAATCATATCAATTAATGTGTTCACCTTTTTTTCGGCCTCTCCAGGTGAAACAACTAGGCCTAAAATTTTTTTATTCACTATGAACACCTCACTTTATATTATTTCTTATTTGAAGATTTGGCTCTATAGTATCTATTTAATTGTCTATAAGAATAAGTGATTTTTCTGATTTTTTCTTTTTTCTGCATTGTAGAACCGAAAGCACCCACTATCACGCCCAATGAAGTAATAAACCAACTTAACTTTAAATAATTGAGGGTTGAATGCTCAGGGTTAGCTTTTCCCCACATAGTGAACAACGTTTCTGGTATAAAAAATACAATCATTAAAGTCAACATTATATATAATATTAAATAATTTGTAATGGTTACGACACTTAATGTTGTAAAAGTAGTGATATTGTATATAAATCTGTATTTACGCTTATTAGCTGAAGCTTTAGGTTCCCATAAATTATGGGTATACATTAACCAAACAACCATACCAATAATAGCTATAAGTGTAAGCATGATAAAACGAATTAAGGAGAAATTGTCACTTAATTGCCAAGGTGTGGGAAAAATAGATATATAAGTACCAGTTGCAAACGATAAGGATAATATCTTTGTAAAAGAAGTTATCGCTTTCCATGGTTGGTTTAAATATGTCATCCCGCTAATAGTCTGCATTTTCCCAATCATTCTAGAATTTATAATATAGCGTTTGCTAACATGTTTTTTATTTTTAAAATCTAATTTATTAACCTTTGATAATAGGTTTGTTGTTATATGCATTTTTTTAATGTGCTGAGGATTATATTGTGCTGTTTTTGAAAGCAAATCATTGAGTATGTCTTTAATGATATTATGTGCCTTGCTTGTCATATTAATTGCACCTAGACTCGGGAGGAAAATAAGCGCAGAATTTTGGCTGATGTTCACGTCAGAGATAATCGTCTTCTTTTTTGAAAACCTAGGTAAATCTGTTAAACCTATTATATAATCCCAATTTTTCTCTTCTCTAATACGATTAATGATATGCATTGCTTTATTTATATGTTCAGAAGAATCAGTTATTGGGTCTTTTTTTATTTCAAACTTTAAATTTATATTCCAATTGTTTTCTTCTTTGATATTTGTAGATAATTTATTAACAATCTTAGACGTGATTTTTTCTGGCATCCCTGGTGAAGGGACTAAACCTACAACGATGGCATCCAATATATCCCTCCTTTACTTTACGACTTCTTCAATCTATAAATTTTATATTCCCTTAATTGTTAGATAAAAACTGCGAAATAATTAACAGCATAATATATGTTGTCAATTTACAATTTTAGGGTAAACAAATCGTAATATAGAAAGGAGTTTATATGATGAAGTTAAATGCAATTATTTTAAACGGCTCTTTGAAACATGGAGATGAAGGTTCTAATACTGAAGCTTTAGCAAAAGAAGTTATTGAAATTTATCAAAAAGAGAATGTAAACAGCGAAATCATTCGTTTAAGTGACTATCACATTTCATATGGCATAGCTGATGATATGGGCGAAGGAGATGAATGGCCTGAAATTTTAAAAAAAATTGCAAATGCGGATATTTTGATTATTGGAACACCTTTATGGTTAGGAGAAAAAAGTAGTGTTGCTACATTAGCGATTGAACGGTTATATGGCAGTAGCAGTTTAACAAATGAGCAAGGTCAATCAATTTTCTATAATAAAGTAGGCGGCGCCGTAGTTACAGGTAATGAAGATGGCGCTAAACATGCAGCAACTTCCATATTATATTCGCTATCTCACATCGGGTTTACTATACCACCGAACGTCGATGCATATTGGGTAGGCGAAGCTGGTCCAGGCCCTTCATATATGGATATTGATTACGAAAATGACTTCACAAAAAAACATGTAGAAATGTTAGCATATAATACCATTCATTTAGCTAAAATTTTCAAGGAAAACCCTATACCGAACAAAGGTAATCTATTAAATGACTAAAAGCAAAATTTGAAATCATTTTATAAACGTAACAAATAAGGTTCTTGGGCAACATCCTTCTACAAACTACCACGCTAACGATGACACTTGCCTAAGTGCTCAATTTAAAATTGTTTATTAAAATTAGCAAAACGTATTTTCAAAACTAAATCGAACGGTAATAAAGAAGACATTATAACGAAGACAACTCTTATTATCGTAGTAACCAACCAATCTATAATAAACAAAAGTAACCTAAAGTTTATTTATTACAATATAAGGGAAAAATTTATGTGACACAGTAAAAATTAGAAAGAGGTGGCAATATGAAAGCAGTTACTTTTCAAGGACAAAAACAGATGGAAGTAAGACAAGTCAAAGATCCTAGCATTGAGGCAACTACAGATGCAATCATTAAAGTTACAGCATCCGGTATTTGTGGATCGGATTTGCATTTGTATCACCAAGGTGATTTAATGATGGATCCAGGATTTGTTATAGGGCATGAACCTATGGGCATCGTTGAAGAAGTGGGTAAAGACGTTAAAAAACTTAAAAAGGGCGATCGCGTTGTCATACCATTTAATATCGGTTGTGGAGATTGTTATTATTGTAACCATGATATGGAATCTCAATGTGACAATTCAAATCAAGATCCAATAAACTGGAAAATGGATAATGGCGGTTTGTTTGGTTTTGGTAGTATGCACGGCAATCACTGGGGAGGCCAAGCCGAATATCTTAGAGTGCCATATGCAGACTTTTCTTCTTTCGTAGTACCTGATAATGATAAAAAAGATGAAGAAGTACTTTTTTTATCTGACGTAGTGCCAACTGCATATTGGAGTGTAGAACATGCTGGTGTTAAATCAGGTGATACTGTAGTTATACTCGGTTGTGGACCGATTGGTTTAATGGCCCAAAAATTCTCTAAAATGAAGGGGGCTAAACGCGTAATCGGTATAGATAATGTAACGCATAGACTGCAACACGCGAAACAATATAATCAAGTTGAAGTTTACAATTTCGACGAAGAAAAAGAAATCGGAAAATTACTTCGTGAAACAACGCAAGGCGGCGCAGATGTCGTTATTGATTGTGTAGGCATGGACGGTCAAGTAAAAGAATCTGAACGTAATTTAAGTTCAAATTCAGCGCAACGTGGAACGATAAGTCCAATTGATACGGCGGCTGAAGCAGTAAGGAAATTTGGCACAATTCAATTAACAGGTATATATGCCAGCCCAGCAGACGATTTTCCGTTAAATTTAATATTTAACCGTAACGTTCAAGTAAAAACAGGCCAAGCGCCAGTCATCCATCTCATGCCAAAACTATATGACATGATTCAAGATGGCACTTTTGACCCAACTGATATTATTACGCATACGATGCCTTTAGATGAAGCAGCTGAGGCTTATGAAATATTTGACCAGAAAAAGGATAACAATATTAAAGTCGTGTTAAAACCTTAAATACGCTACAGCAAATCTATCATAACAATATTTTGAACAACAAACACTATAGAGCCTTATCTAAAACTCAAGAGAAATGTTATAACAATTCAAATAGTAAACACAAAAATCTCCACGTAAATCAGATATTTATTAATGGAGATTTTTTTATGAGGAATTCAATTATATATTTAAAACTAAAATAAAAAAAGCAATCATTGTAGTCATATAGTAATTTAACTTAAAATTCAACATAATAAAATGACTCATATTATCTGATTAGCTTATAGAGATAGACATCAAATAAACTAATCAGATAAACTAGTATTCAAAAAGTGATATAAAACTTTAAGTAATTAAGTATCACAAAGTGGAGAAGCATCTCAAATCGTAAATACAACTATAAACCTAACTTTAATATAACTTCCTATAATATATATTATGTAAACTAAAATATGAAAATAAATATAGTAATTGAATGATATGTCTTTAACGATACGTTTCATCAAGTTACTATACGTGTATACGTTATTCAATTGTAATTTAAACTTTAAGTACATACGTTTATATATAGCCATCGTTATCTATTGAATATCAATTTAGTTTTAAATATTTCATATCATAAACTTTATATTGACTAAGCAATTTAAATACGCTTAAATTGCTTAGTCAATATATATACTTATAAGTATGCCAATACATCTTAATTAAACTGATAAACTGACGTTATAATCTAAACAAGCAATAAGTTGCTATATACTAATTATAATTATTTACTTAAATTAATTGATAGTTTATTAAGTACAGCGCTTTGTCTATAAAGTGAACTATCTATAAAAATGTCTGTGATCTTATCTATTGCAGTTAAATCATTTACAATAGCATGAATATCAACACACGGTAATACAATTTGATGCTCAAATATAGGAACATCAGCGTCATAAATCATTAAAAATAGTGCATTCGTAGTAAAATGGCTGCTATAAGTTTACAAATGACAGTTTTTGCTATAAAAATATATAATATTTTAGTCTTTAATTGATGGTTTTGAAATAGTATATTAAACTATAAAGTTTACATAACATAAATAAAGTAAACTAATAAAATATTAAGTCTACTTCTTATAGCAATAAATCGCGCTTTGTGCACATATTTCACGTATTTTCATCAAAAAACCCAAAGAACCGAGACATTGTACATATCCCGGTTCTTTGATGAATGGCTATTTATTACTCATCCTCTTGGTATAAATAATCTCTTGTCATCGGTAAATCATTGTTTACACCTTTTGTAATCAAGAATTGATGTAAATCCGACACACCATAAGTGAAGTTTGCAGCACATGCATTTAAATATAAACGCCACATTCGAATAAATCGTTCATCAAATTGATCACGAACTTTATCTATATTATATTCAAAGTTTTCTACCCAATGACGTAACGTTAATGTATAGTGTCTTCTTAGGCTTTCCACATCAACAATTCTTAAATTATTTTGTGACATATGGTCAATTAATTCTCTAATCGATGGAATTGCGCCTCCTGGGAAGATATATTTAGTAAGGAACTCATTACCTTCTACTTCCTCCAGGCCGGTAATACAATGCAACAGGGCTACTCCACCCTCTTTTAATAACTTGTGTGTATTATCCATAAATGTTGGGATGTTCTCATGACCGACGTGTTCCAGCATACCTACGCTCACAATGCGATCAAAGGTTATATTTTCATTCATAAGGTCTCTATAATCCATCAATTTCACATCTACTTGCCCTACTAATCCTTCAGCTTCAACACGTTCTAATGTTTTTCTATATTGCTCTTCACTTAGTGTGATTCCCAATGATCGAACATTATATTGCTTTGCAGCTTCAATGATGAGATGTCCCCATCCTGAACCAATATCTAACAAACGTTGCCCTGGCTGTAAATTCAATTTTTTTAGTATATGGTTCATTTTATTGACTTGTGCTTCGTACAATGAATCATGTTCTGATTTAAAATATGCACATGAATAGTTCATAGTAGGATCTAACCAAAGACGATAAAAATCATTGCCTATATCGTAATGAAACGAAGCATTTTCTTTAGATGTTTGTTTGTTATTCCCTTTTTTAGTTGATTTGCTTAATTTTTTCTTAGGTTGATTTATAAAACTACTTTGTTTAGAAAATATCGTTTCCATTACATATTCTAAATGACCTTCTACTTCAATATCTTTATCCATATAACCTTCAGCTAAGGCAATCATAGGATTTTCTTTTAAAGATTTTCGATTTAATGGTTTATTAAAAGTCAAACGGAATTTCGAAATTCCGTCATTATAATGGATTGTTGAACCATCCCAAAACGTCACATCAAACGGCTCCGTTGATAAATTTTTCAATAACTTTTTGTATATCACTTTTTTAATTGACATAGCCATTGATTAAACACTCCTATACATACTTTCTAATAACATACTATATATATAGATTGAACTTAAATAGAGATTAAATCAAATATTACAATTTAGCTTTCTATAAACAATTAACATAATAATATTATTGAAAATAAACGTGTTGAAGGCTATGGTTTGGGGTAAATATTACTTAGAATGGGGTGAAATAGATGTATCCAAAAACAGGCATCAAATGGTCTAGCTTATTAATTGGCGTTTTTTTCTTAATTATTGGTGTATTTATCGTTAGTTTTCCAGAAGAAAATTTATTTGCTATTACTTGGTTGATTGGTATTTTATTTATTATTAATGGTTTTATTGAAATATTTATCAGACGTGTTATGAAACAAGCGACTCAAAATGGTTCCAATATACTTATTGTATTGGGCATTATTAATATTATCATCGGTGTACTTATATTATTTAATGTAGTAACAAGCACGACATTTATCGTTTATTTATTCGCGATTTGGTTTATTATTAACGCACTTTTTAATATGTTTACTGTGACACCAGCAGAAAAATCAAATAGAGGTTTCCATAGTTTATCTATCATTTTAAATATTATAGAAATCATATTTGGGGTTATTTTACTATTCAACCCTCTTATAGCAGCTGTTATCATTGCTATATTTATGAGTGCTGTTTTCTTTATTATTGGCATAACTTATATTATAGACGCCTTACATTAATAAGTTTCAATATATATTAAATATTGAAATATTTCTTTTAGTAATTTAACAATCAAAGAAGCATATTCCTGAAATATAAGGAATATGCTTCTTTGATATATTTTTAAGTTTATATTATAAAATTATTTTTTACTATTCTGTTAATAGAATGAATTGATATTGCAAATGATATGCATTGTACTTTATACTAAAAATGTGGAAGACAACTAGAATTTACATTACATGATAATCCACTCAAAGTTCACTGTTATATGAAGTGTGTGTCTTTATATAACCGACTTTTGAACATAAGAAAGCATACTGGATTGGGGCTTATATTTACCAGTATGCTTTCTTTTTTATTTTTTGATTTTTTTTCTAATATTATTCAATGTATTAAATAACCAATATTTAGATTTCTTAATCGGTTTATAAAAATCACCAATTAATTCTTCTATTTGTACTCCAAAACCACGTTTAAATCGATATACGCCATAATCTTCACTGTTTTCAGTAAAATCACCTGATAAACCGTAGAAGTTGTAACGGCCGTATCCATGATCAAAACAATAATTAATCATATGCCAATGCATCATATAAGGGCCCATATATTGGTTATATTTTTCAGATGAACCACCTGAAAAATAATTCACTTCATAAGCATTAGCAAAATACACGCCTGCCGCAAGATTTAAAATAGAACCGTCTGTTAACCTTAACTCACTGGCATGTAACAATTCTTTTTTGTCATGCTCAATTTGTTTATCTATTTCAGCAATTTTTTTTAGTTGTTTATCTGATTTATTTTCTTTTTGCATCATTTGATCTCTGCGTGCTTCTTTATCATTAATACTTTCTTGTGTATTAATGATATATTCGTCTAAATCTATATAGGCTAAAGGAAGTAATGCTTTGTCTCCATAATTGTCTATAAAATTATAGAAATATTCATCCGTTTTAGATACAAACCCAGCCCGCTCTTCTGTTTCACGGTAAAGCGATAAAAAGAGATCAAATTCATCTTTTTCTAAAAATCTTACTTTTACCCCAAAATTAATTGCCTTATTAATATTACGCTTTCTTTGACTATCAAATTGTTTTTTTAGTGATGCTGGCGTTTGGCCATCCAAATTCAAAACGCCCATCCATCTTACTTGACTTGATGTATCATATTCAGTTGTAAATCCATGGTGTGTATAGCCATGAGACTTAAATAAATTAACAAGCGCATCACTTTTTTCATGATTGGGTAATGGATTAACGTCTTTATCATAGATTTGATATATCCAATATGGATCCATTTTTACATACAAACAGTTTTGTTTTTGAAGATAAGTATCTAATTCCCGTAAATAGAAGTCCACTAAGCCTAAGTCTTTATAATCCATTACTGGACCTCGATTTGAATAATATACATAGCTACCCATCGTTGGAATTTTAGAGAAAAGACTAGCAGCAATCACTTGATTATCATCATCTTTTAAGCCCAATAAAACAACTTGAAAACCATCTTCTTCTCTAGTAGCTATATTTTCCTTTACTTGAAAATAATGACTCTCTAATGCTGGGTTTTGTACAAAATTGTCATATTCTTTGACAGTTAACTCTGTAAATTTCATTATAGCTAGTTCCTTTCTAAATTATATTGCTTATTTCTTTTTATCTTTTAGCGTTTTTAATGTTGTATAAATTTTGTACATTGGTTTATTTATTGGCTTGATAAAGTCTCCAACATATTCAACGACGTTGGCGTTAAAGCCTTTTTTAAATTTAACAACACCTGCATCTTCAGCATCTTCTGAAAAATCTCCACTAATCCCATAAAAATTATATCTATCAATATGATGATCAATAGCATAATTTATCATTTTCCACTGTATCGCATAACTCCCTGCAAAATGCCTAAACTCATTAGATGTGCCTCCAGCATAATAAACTACTTCGTACGGGTTAACGATAAAGAACGCCGCAGAAATTGGTAATTCATTACCATGCGTTTCTTGTAATGCTTTCGCTTCATCAATTTTTTGTTGATTTGCAATGAGTTGTTTTTCTAAATTTTCTTTTTTATTATATGCTTTTTTATTTTCAGGGCGTTTTTCAATATCTTTAAGCGCTTTATTTATATCTTTGCTGAGCACTTCACGTTCAGATTTTAATTCTTCAATATATTCATCAAAATCCATATAAGCCAATGGAACTAAGACGCGACCTTTGTAGTATTTCAACCTATTGTAATAGAAGCTATCCTCTCTATCGTCAAAATCTTTCGTTTCTGAGGTATCCTCCATAAATGAACGGAAAATAGGTAATTCATCTTCATTTAAAAATCTTACTTTTACGCCGTTTTTTTGAACTTTTTTCGTATTACGTTTACGCAAACTATCCATATTATTGAGAACATCTTTTGCAGTTTTATCTTTTAAGTCTAATACCGAATGGAATCTAATTTGAATAATTGGATCAAAACCAGTTAAAAAACCTTGATGTTTATAACCAAGTTGTTTCATTTTATCAAAGAGCCAATCATGGCCTGCATTTTCTAATACTTCTCCATCATGATTACGGTACTGGTATGCAACATACGGGTCTACTCTTAAATATAACGCGTTGTGTTTTTTAACATATTTTGATAGTTCATTGAAAAAATAATGGACTAGTTCCTTATTTTCAAAATCAATAACTGGCCCACGATTAGTGTAAAAGTATTTGAATAATTTCATTACTGGTACAGCAGTTAATAAACAAGCTGCAACCACTTCGTTGTTGTTATCTTTTACACCTACTAAGTGTGTTTCAGTACCTTCTGCAATTTTCAGCTCATAATTTCCAACCATTTGTGTAAAATGACTGTTTGGCATATGATCAACAAATGCCCCAAACTCTTTAGCAGTTAAATTCGTAAATTTCATTTTATATACTCCTATTTGTCTATAGTTCTTTTTTCGAGTTTAAACTTCAATCTTGATTATTATACAATATTCATTTACAAAACTAAATCGATACCCTATATATATTTGCTAAATGCTACAATTAGGTTTTAATCTATGTATTTTATATTATAGCACTATATTTATTTTAACAAAGAATACTCATTTAAACACAAATCTAAATTGAATAATAAGCATGTTCTATAAAAGACATAGATATAAATATATTTTCCTAAAATTATAGATTTTGTGCTTGTAAAAATGATTAGAGCAATAAAATAATAAGCTGATGTAAGCCTTTTTTCGAACTTGCTTCACTACTTGCGATAATAAAGAAGGATCTGGGATATTTCACTATATCCCAGATCCTTCATAAAATTATATATAATTTATCTTCTATATTAATTTAAAGCATCTCTTAGTGCTTTACCTATTGCTACGCTTGATTGAGGATTTTGACCAGTAATGAATTGATTATCTGTTTCAATATGCTCTGTAAAGTCTTCATTTGTTATAAATTGAGCACCTTGTTGTTCTAATGCTGTTTGTGTTAGGAAAGGCACTTTATCCTCTAGACCCATCGCACGTTCTTCATTATCTGTGAATGACGTTAAAGTAACGCCTTCTACTAGGTACTTGCCATTTTTATCTTTTGCACCTACAAAGGCACTTGGACCATGGCACACAGAGGAAATGAACTTGCCTTCATTTTTGAAGTCAGATAAGATATTAGCTAATCTTTGGTTGTGCGCAAAATCGAATACCGTACCGTGGCCACCCGGTAGATAGACTGCATCATATTCTATAACATTAACTTCATCTATGCTCGGCACATTTTTAATTTTTTCTACAAATTGCGCATATTTATTCAACTCGTCGTTTTGAGTTGAATTTGGATCTAAAGGAATTTCTCCTCCCTCAATTGAAACTATATCAACTTGTATACCATCTTCCGTTAGAATATGATAAGGTTCACTGGCCTCTTCTAACCATAAACCTGTTGGTGTGCCATCTTCATACTGTGCTCTACTTGTTATAATGAATAAAACTTTTTTACTCAACATAGTCACCTCTTCATTCGTTTGACTCTTTATTTGAATTAAATTGAATTCAATTTAACCATCTATAATTGATTTCTATTACAAATAATACCCGTCTCATACGAACTTCACACATCTAATATGTTTTTTATTTATCTAACGCTTTTCTGATAGAATTTAGATAATTTACTGTTTGTTGGTTCTGATCGCGATCAAATCGTTTAACAATTTCGCTGCCAATAACTGCACCATCTGCTACTTCAACAATATCTTCTACATGGTCAGGTGTACGAATACCAAATCCTGCAACTACTGGTACGTTTGCTTTTAATTTGATATTGTTTATTCTTTGTTTTAAGTCCGGATGAAACTTACCATTTTCACCTGTAGTCGCGTTCATAGTAACTGTATAGATAAACCCTTCGGCATTTGCAACAATTTGATTGATACGTTCTTCTGAAGTAGTCATAGCGATTAGAGGGATAAGGTTCACTTTCCGGTTGGGGTGCCTGTCTTTTAATTGTTGTACAAGCTCATGTGGTAAATCAGGTATGATTAAACCATATACACCAGCTTTTTCACACGCATCAAAAAACGCATCTTCCCCGTAATAATTTATAATATTAATATATGTCATTAACACATACTTACTAGATAATTTTTCACGATGAGCGGTTAACGCATCCAAGATGTATTGTATATTTACACCTTCTTGAATCGCTTTATTGCCAGCTTCCATAATCACAGGCCCATCAGCGACAGGGTCAGAAAAAGGGACGCCTACTTCTATAATATCAGCACCTGCATCGCTTAACGTTTTCATGTTTTCAATAAAACGTTTGTTACCCATAATATATGGAATAAATAATTTACGCATCTTTGTCACCGTCCTGTTTCATGTAATTTCTTATTGTTTCCATATCTTTGTCGCCACGTCCAGATACAGTTACCACGATTATTTGATCTTTATCCATAGTTGGCGCTATTTCTTCAACAAAACTTAATGCATGTGCACTTTCAATAGCAGGAATAATACCTTCTGCTTTCGTAAATCTCACCAATGCATCCATCGCCTGTTTATCACTAGCTGTAGCATATTTTACTCTTCCAATATGATGATAATATGAATGTTCTGGCCCGACGCCTGGATAATCTAGCCCTGCAGATATGGAATGTGCTAATTCAATCTGACCGTGATCGTCTTGAATTAAATACATTTTAGTGCCATGTAAGATACCTTCTTTTCCTTTATTAATAGCAAGTGCATGTTTATCGCTATCAATACCTTCACCGGCTGCTTCAACGCCATACAATGCAACATCATCTTGTATAAATGGATAGAAAGTGCCAATCGCATTCGATCCACCACCTACGCAGGCAATAATCGCATCTGGTAATCGCCCTTCTTTGTCACTCATTTGTTCTTTAATCTCAGTACCTATTATTTTTTGAAAATCTCTAACTATAGTTGGAAACGGGTCTGGTCCTAGCGCCGATCCCAATAAATAATGCGTTTCATCCACATGACTGACCCAATATTGTAAAGCTTTATTTACAGCATCGGATAAGGTCCCCTGACCTTCAGTCACGGGTTCAACCGTTGCACCAAGTAATTCCATTCTAAATACATTTAACGATTGGCGTTTAATATCTTCTTCACCCATAAATACTACTAGTTCCATATCAAACAATGCTGCAACTGTTGCGCTTGCCACACCATGTTGTCCAGCACCAGTTTCTGCTACTAATTTATTTTTCCCCATTCTTTTAGCCAAAAGCGCTTGCCCAAGTGCGTTATTAATTTTATGCGCACCTGTATGGTTCAAGTCTTCTCTTTTTAAATAAATTTTTGCTCCACCAAGTGATTCTGTATAGGAAGCTGCGTAAGTGAGTGGTGTTTCTCTGCCTACATAATCTTTTAAATAACCATTAAGTTCATTTTGGAATGAAGGATCATTTTTAGCTTCTGTATAAGCTTGTTTCAGTTCTTGAATTGCTGGCATTAATGTTTCAGGAACATATTGACCGCCAAAATTACCAAAGAACCCAAATGCATCCACTTCAGTTTGTATATGCTTAACCATAATTAATTAACTCCTTTTACAAGTTCTATAATTTCGTTCATTTTTTTACTATCTTTGGTGCCGTCGGTTTCAATACCACTTGCGATATCATAACCGCTATGTTTTAAGTCGCGCTCTTGCACACTTTGTATATTTTTATAATTCATACCACCCGCTATTAAAAAATCTACATCTTTAATTGCATTGAGCATGTCCCAGTTGTATGATTTACCAGTACCGCCGTAAGAAGTTGACGGGGTGTCTATAATAAATTGATCTACAAAGTCTTTATAAAACTGGATAGCTTTTATCAATATTTCTGAATTTTTTGCTGGCAACGCTTTGATGATTTTAATACTTTTCTTTTTTTGACGAATAAATGCTATTGTCTCAAGTGATTCATTTCCATGTAATTGAATCGTTGTCATATCTGTACCATCAATAAGTTTTGATAAAGTTGGGTTGTTTGGATTTACTACAATTACTACTTTTTCTTTATCATTTGGTACAATCTTGGTAAGTGTTTGAATTTTTTCAATATCTACAAAACGTTTACTTTGTGGAAAATGGATAAACCCTATAGCATCGATATTTAAATCTTTAGCTTTGTTTACATCTTCGAGTGTTTTAAATCCACAAAATTTTAATTTCATACTTTCACCTTTTCTAATTTAAGTCCTGGTAAAAATTGGCTTAAGTCACCACACTTCATTAAAGATTCACCGATGAGCAAACCATCTATACCAGCATTCACAATATTCTCAACATCTTGCTGATTGCGTATACCACTTTCAGAAATATAATAATATCCATCTTTTTTATTTTCTAAAATTTCATTTGTATGCAAAACATCAGTTACAAATCTTTTTAAATCTCTATTATTAACGCCTATTAATTTAGGATTTAATTTATAAGCACGTTCTAGTTCTTCTTTATCGTGGACTTCTACTAATACTTCTAAATTTTGTGATGTCGCGTAGTTGTATAGCGTACTTAACTGTTCATCATCCAATACATTTACAATTAATAAAATGATTGAGGCACCAGCTTTTTTAGCAACATCAATTTGGATAGGGTCCACTACAAAATCTTTACATAACACTGGTAAATTCGTTAATTTTGTCAGCATTTGTAGACGTTCATAACTGCCACCAAAATAATGTTCATCGGTTAAAATTGAAACTGCGTTAGCACCATGAGCTTCATAATCTTTGACTTGCTGTGCTAAGTCTCTACCAGGAAGTTCATTTAATGTCGGACTTTTAGACTTAATTTCTGCAATAATGGCTAATTGATTCGATTGTTTTAATTGTGTTTCAAATGTTTGTTTATGAGATACATCTACCTCATTAAGTTCTGCTAATTTTGCTTTATAATACCCTTCACTTAATAAATCCTTTTTATATGCTACAATTTCATCCAATATAGTCATACGTTTTGCCTCCCATTTTATTATATTGTTTTAAAGCTTCGCCGTTTTCAATTAATACTCGAGCTTTATCAACACCTTTTTGAATTGTTGTCGCTTTATTTGCAACATACAAAGCAATACCTGTGTTTAATAAAACGACATCTCTTTTAGCACTGCGATCTTTGCCATTTAATATTTGTTTCGTAATTTCCAAATTGTCTTGTGGTGTGCCACCATACAAATCGCTATTAGGCGCATAATCTAAACCTAAATCTGTTGCATTCAATGTGTAAGATTGAATTGTTTTATCTTCTGTTACTTCATATATTATATTGTCTCCAGATAACGTGGCCTCATCCATACCATTTGCACCATGTAATACGATAGCTTTTTTTCTTCCTAAATCTGCTAATGTTTGAGCAATCTTACTTAAATTACTTGGTTCATATACACCCATAACTTGATAATCTAATTTAAATGGATTAATCAATGGACCAGTAATATTAAAAATAGTTGGATTGCTAATCGCTTTTCTCAGAGGTTGTATATTTTTCATTATTGGGTACGTTTCGGTTGCATTTAAAAATACTAATCCAACGTCTTTTAATTGCCCTTCTGTTTCCCTAACGCTGCGTGTCTCAATATTCATCTCATTTAATAAATCTGTGCTTCCTGATGAAGATGTCACGCTTTTATTACCATGCTTTATCACTGGTACACCTGCACTTGCTAACACAAATGAAACTGTGGTTGAAATATTAAAACTATTTGATTTATCTCCGCCTGTTCCACAAACACACATGCTATCAGGACAATAGGGTTGTTCTGAGTACATAGAGCTAATGAGACTATGCGAAATATAAGTCAATTCATCTTGAGTTAGCTCTCTTTCTGAAAATGCTTCTAATAATTCTAATTTAACTGCTTCTTCTAAATCGTTCGCAATCAATAGTTCTATAAATTCATTCATTTGAGTTTGATTAAGTGGTTTATACTGTTTTATATGACTTTGCAGACTCATTATAATTGACCTCCTTAATGATATTTAAAAAGTTTTTTATAATTTCTTCACCATATTCCGTTGCAAATGATTCAGGGTGGTACTGAATTCCATAATGCAAGCCATTTCTGTGTTCAAATGATTGAACGCAATCATTTGTTTTAGCAGTTATTTTTAATGGTTTAGGTAACGTCTCAGGGTCACTGATTAATGAATGGTACCTCATTATTTCTGAATATTCAGTAATATCTCTATATAATTTAGAGTCACTTACAATTTGCATCGTATCTTTTTTACCATGTTTTATTTTTTTATTTTGTATTACATCGCCACCGTAATAACATGTTAATGCCTGTGACCCTAAGCAAACACCTAATATTGGTTTCTCTTTATAATGCTCAATAATATCCATTAAAAGATTTGTATCAAGAGGGTGGCCTGGACCAGGAGATATAATTAATCCATCAATTTCTAAACCAAATATTTCAGGGTCATCTGGATATTTAATCACCATATCTTCTGTTTTGCCTATAATATTCACTAAGTTATACGTAAAAGAATCATAATTATCAACGACTAAGATCATGGTGACACCTCCAGTAAACTTTTCGCTTTAAGTTTCGTTTCTTCTAATTCTTTCTCAGGTATTGAATCATATACAACACCACAACCTGCTTCTACATTAATATATGTTTCATCGATCATCATTGTGCGTATGGCTAATGCAAAGTCTAAATCATGATTGCAATTGATGTATCCTATACCTCCGCTATACACACCGCGTTTTTGAGGTTGTGCTTCATAAATTCGTTGAATTGCCCTTAATTTCGGCGCACCTGATACTGTACCTGTTGGCAATAAACTTGCAATAACTGTCATTGGTGAATAGTTAGATTTTAGTTTTCCAGTTATTTCACTCACAATATGCATTACATGCTCATAACGTTCAATTGCCATTAACTTTTCAATTTTAGAACTAGCTATTTCACTTACTCTGTGAATATCGTTTCGGCCTAAATCAACAAGCATGCTATGTTCACTGATTTCTTTTTCATCGTTGATTAATTGTTGTTCATTTTTATAATCTTCTGCTTCAGTAGCACCTCTTTTTATCGTTCCAGCTATGGGATTAGTAACAACAGTTTGTCCTTTTACCTTCACAAAACTTTCTGGTGAACTACCTACGATAATCGGTTCGTCTAAATTTAAATAATACATATAAGGACTGGGATTCTGGCGTTTTAGGTTTTGATAAAGTTGGTAAGATAACGATTGTATATTTACACCAAACTGATGCTTATATTTATAAATAATTGAAGGGACAACTTGGAACATATCACCTTGTTGTATTAATGACTTCATATCGCTCACTGTTTTTATAAATTGTTCTGGTGCAATATTCGATTCAATTTGTTTTTCATTTATCTCATTCTTTATAGGAGAAGGGTAAATATTGATATCCTTTAATGCTTCAACACGATGATTTACACGTTGTGCTAACTGTTGTTCACTATCATTAGAAAATAAGTCTGTTGCTATGACATAGAGATGTTCTTTGTAATGGTCAAATACATAGACGTCTTCGACCATATAAAATTTTGCATCGTGCTGTGGATGGTCATCTAATGCAATCTGTTTCAATATTGGAAATTCATGTCTAACTAAGTCAAAACTACATGAACCTACAAACCCTGAAACAAATGGTAATAAAGCTAAATCTTCATCTTCTACATCAGCTTTATATTGGTCTATAAATGCTTTTAATTTATCATAGGGTTGCTCAGTTTCTATTAGCGTCTCTTTATCACTGTAATGTATCATCATATTTTCATTATCCAATGTAAGTGATCCATATACGTCAAATATCACAATTGAATAACGTCCTTTAAGTTTAGATTGGTCTGTGCTTTCTAAAATAATTTTGTGTTGTTTCAATCTTGCTAGTGCTTCTGGAGTTACTTCAGCATTTATTTTTTGATATTGCACCTTCATTTTATATTCCTCCTCATAAAAAAATCAGCGTCCTTAAATATTAATTAAGGACGCTGACGCGCGGTACCACCTAAATTAGTAGACATATGTCATAAACTATCTACCCACTCATTTGAATCTTCACTTGTAATCCAACAAAACCCAATTTCAGTATATGTAGGTGTTAGTTTTCATCAGCCACTAACTTTCTGTACGCTACCTTTCATAACTTACTTCATTTTGTTTTCTTTTTTAAATATAAAAAACACCACACTAACGCATGCTGTAAGGACGCGTTACCGTGGTGCCACCTTAGTTAACAAATTTATTGTTCACTTTAAATATATTAATCTGTATCAACATTTAAAAGCCCAATTCACAATATATGTTGTGCTAATTTTCATCGACCATTAGCTTTCTAATTGCTACAAATCACATACGCTACTCTATCTTTCAAATGACAACTTGTGTTTGTTGTAAAATGAATTAATTTAAATAATACAAGTATCATTTTCATTTGTCAACTTATAATTTAAAAACGCTCTTATTTTTAAAATAATATGCTGAGTTAACATTGTAACTAAACTGGTGTAATTAAATTTGTAAGTTTAACTTTAAATGGCAACTTAATCCAAATTATATTATAAAAATCATTCTAAATAAGCAATACTTGGATGTCACTCATAGTTGCTTATACTACGATGATTTAAACCGTTATTGAATAATCATTAACATAAATTCTCATAAATTTTTACTTATTTTAATAAAAAGTATTGAAAATAGCACATATTATTTTAAAATGAGAGTGAACGTTCTCTTTTAAAGGTGGGATATAATGACAAAATTAACTAAAAAACAGGAGCAATTAATCTACAGTGCCAATCAACTTTTTGATAAGCAAGGTTTTAGCGCAACAGGCATTGATCAGATTATCCAAGCATCAAATGTTGCAACGATGACTCTATATAGAAATTATAAATCTAAAGATGATTTAATCGTCGCGGTTTTAAAATATAGAGAAGATGTGTATATGAACTTCTTAGAAAATAACAATGATAAAAGCTTAAACCATATGATCGAACAGCATTTAGAATGGTTAAAGCGCAAAAATACAAACGGGTGTTTATTTTTAAAAGCTATGGAAGAATTTAGACATTCCAATCAAGATATTGTAGATATAGTCAGTCACCATAAAATAAAGGTGGCAAAATTAATAGAAGAAAAGTTAGAAAACGAAAATTATCGTAACATAAAAGATTTAGCTAAAAAGTTACTATTCATATTGGAAGGCAGTACATCAATGATAGAACATATGGATTTTGCAGATGTTAAATCTATTACGATGAGTCTTTCAAAAGGAGTGCTAAACAATGAATAATAAAATAATTATTTCTGGGACTTTAATGATTGCCGTTACTTACGGTTTAGCAAGGTTCGCTTTCGGACTATTATTACCCAATATTTCAAATGACCTCAAATTAGGTAGTGGTACTATGGGTATGATAAGTTCCGCAACTTATATTGCTTATTGTCTCGCTATTGCGATTTCTACTTACTATTCAAACCAAAAAGACCCAAAGATGTTTGTTAGTTTAGCTGGTTTAACTTCTATTTTAGGTATTTTTATCATATCCGTATCTCATGAAGCAGTTCTATTGTTCTTAGGTGTTTTTATTGCTGGTATGAGTACAGGATTTGGTTCACCTGCTTACGGTGAGGTGGTTCAAAATAATTTGGATAAAAACACGCAAAACAAAGCTAATACATGGATAAACGCCGGTACTGGTTTTGGTATCGTAATCTCTGGACCTATCGCTTATATATTGTCTGATAATTGGAGAATTGTTTATTTAATATTTGGAATTATAGCAATTATCGTTTTATTAATAAATTATCTTTATATACCTAAACATATTTCTTCTATAAAAAATTTTAAAACCCAAACACAGCCTTACAGTTTGAAACCATTACTACAAAAAAGCATGTCTATCAACATCGCTTCTTTGATTTTAGGTTGTGCGTCTGCTATTTATTGGACTTTCTCTAAAGATTATATTGCAACCGTACCTTCTAATTCAGATTTCATTACATCTTCTTTTTGGATATTGGTTGGAGTATCGGGCATCATCGATTGACTGCATTCGAGATGATTAACTATGTGATCATAATAACTATTATATATGTTTCAATGCCATAGATAATTAAACAGATAGTTTTGTTATCTATTTCATGTTTTAAAATCAAACACGTATTGCGAATTAGCTTCTCCTACTATACAATGTTACTATTCTGAAAATTTTGATAGAGGTGGTCAGCAAAATGCAACAAATACTTTTCGTAGGTTTAGGTTTAATCGGTGGTAGTCTTGCGAGTAATTTAAGATATTACCATAATGATATTGAAATCACTGCTTATGATGCAGATGCCTCCCAACTAGAAAAAGCGTTATCTATTGGGATTATTGATTATCAATCTACCGATTATAAAACTTGTGTGGAAAATGCAGATATTATTATTTATGCCACACCCGTACAACAAACAATTAAATATTTACAAGCACTACCAAACTATCAAACTAAAAGCAATGTGATTGTTACTGATACTGGCAGTACTAAATCAACTATATTACAATATGAGCAGTACCTTTTAAACCATGATATTCACTTGATTGGCGGTCATCCTATGGCTGGAAGTCATAAATCAGGCGTGCTTAACGCAAAAAAACATTTATTTGAAAATGCTTTTTACGTGTTAGTACATGATGAACCAGGCAATAACCAAGCATTTGATGAAATTAGATCATTACTGGATACAACAAAAGCAAAATTTATTGCAACAAATGCAAAAGAACATGACTTTGTTACAGGCATCGTCAGTCATGTCCCCCATATTATTGCTTCGAGCCTTGTGCATTTAAACGCAAACCATGTCAATCATTCTTCATTGGTGAAAACTCTGGCTGCTGGAGGGTTTAGAGACATCACAAGAATTGCTAGTGGCAGTCCAATTATGTGGCGCGACATCACCATCGAAAATAAAAATACTATTGTTGATATCCTGAAAGAATGGAAAACACAAATGGAACATGTCATAAGCCTTGTGGAAGAAAATGACCCTGAAGACTTATATCATTTTTATAATGATGCGAAATTATACAGAGATGAACTTCCACTAAAATCACAAGGTGCGCTATCTATAGAGTATGATTTATATGTTGATATTCCGGATAAACCAGGTATGATTAGCCAAGTTACACATATCTTGAGTTTACATAATATTTCTATAAGCAACTTAAGGATTTTAGAAGTGCGCGAAGATATATATGGAGCTTTACGCGTTAGCTTTAAAAACCCTGAAGACCGTAAAAAAGGTGCTGAAGCGCTAAGTGATTTTGATACTTATATTGAATAGTTAATCAAAAATTTTCTGATTTTAATTTAAGACATAAACGTTATTCAACGATTGACCAAATCATGTCATTTGGCCAATCGTTTTTATATACCTCAGCCTATTTAATCTTATACAGCTTTATTCATTACGTGATAGTAAAATACCAAGGACGCTTCTATCTATATCATAATATTGCGCCATATCACATCATATTTTTTCCCTATGAAATGCTTAGTTATACCAATAGTCACTTGGTTATGGTACATTCTTATATTGCGCTCACTTTGGTACATCCGTATAGAATATGTTTTGCATAGTTTCAATCATTCACATTTTATGCCCTGCCATAAGACCTAATCGACCATGTTTGGTGCCCGCGTCTGTATAAGATATTGCCTTAGATACACTACCTTTACCAAATTTCTGATGTAAAGCGTCGATTGTTTTAGCTAATTTTTCAGTTCTTTTACTTTCATACTCATCTATAAATAAATTTAACTGTTTATCTTTTTCATCTATAAATTGAGTAAGTGAAATACTTACTGTTCTATACAATACTGTGGGATCACATAGTTTATCTGCTAAGCGTTCTACCGCTTCAAAAATAATACGCTCTAAATTTGTGGGTTCTTGTAATGTATATTGTTTCTCCACGCCGCCTTGGTTACTATAACCAAAAGAAAAGTGAATCGTCTTAGCTAGTTTATTTCTTGCTCTAACACGGCTTGACACATCTTCAATTAATTCTTGCATCACAACTTTAACTTCATGATAATGGTAATCGCGCATTAATATTTGGCTTTTACAAATTGAAGGGTTCGTTACGTTATATTTATCTCTAATTTTACTTCGGTCAATTCCGTTTGCATGTAAATGTAAATCAACGCCAATAATACCAAAATCTCTTTTTAAATATTGATATGGATAATGTGCTAGATCTCCTATAGTAAAGATGCCTCGCTTATTCATTTTTGCTTCAGTCTTCTTACTAATTCCCCAAAAATCACTTAAAGGTGAAATAGGCCAAAGTTTATGAGGTATATCTTGATATCGCCACTCAGCAATTAAATGATCTGTATATTTGGCTTCTATGTCCATTGCTACTTTGCTCAGTAGCATATTCGACCCAATACCTATTGAACAATGTATACCCGTTTCTTCTAGAATTTCATATTGTAATTTTTGACAAAAAGAATGAACTGTACTGCTAAATCTACGATAACTTTCTGTGACATCCATAAAGAATTCATCAACACTATATTGATGCAAATCTTCTGGAGCGATATAACGTAATGCAATTTTAGATATTGCTACTGAAACTTCCAAATATTTTCTCATACTTGGATTAATAATATAAATATCGTTTCTATGCGGTATCTCGAATAACCTTGAACCTGTTTTAATACCTAACGCTTTTAATGGCCCTGTAGCAGCTAACACAACTGAACCTTGTTTCTTAGTATCTGCAACAACTGCCAACTTTTCTTTCATAGGGTCTAGCCCTTTTTGGATACAAGAAACGCTTGCAAAAAAACTTTTTTGATCAATACATAATATGACCCTTTCCTCTAACAGATTGTAATCATACATATGACACTCCCCCTTAGTCATTTTTATTATATAAGAACACGTGTTCTATTTCAATATTTTTAAGAACAATTGTTCCTTTAACTATTTTTATAGTTTTGAGGATTTTCATGATATAATATAAAAAATAGACATATTAGGAGGAACTTAAATGCCGATTGTAAATGTAAAACTATTAGAAGGACGTTCAGATGAACAACTTAAAAATTTAGTATCAGAAGTGACTAAAGCTGTAGAAAAAACAACAGACGCCAATAAAGAAGCTATACATGTAGTCATTGAAGAAATGAAAGCTTCTCACTACGGCGTTGCTGGTGTTAGAAAATCAGATCAATAATTTCTTATAGTATAGAAAAACAGGACAAAAATCACATTTTCATCCCATTCCTTACTTCCCGCATACTAGAAGAGACCGAGACATGATTAATGTCTCGGTCTCTTCTTTTTTAAATTTTAAATATATTATTATTCATTTAAAAACTTTTGTACTTCTTCCTTATTTTTCGCTTTATCTATTTCTAAAGCACTTCCATCCATCGGTGTTTGAATATCTTGGTATGTGTTTTGTAATGGCAACGTAATAGAATCAACATTTTTATCTCCACGTATACCAAAATTCAAACCAGTTTGAATCAGCGCAGAATCTGGCATATTAGTATTTAAGTAACCTCTTAGTATACCTGCAACACGAGGTAATTTAGGCAATGTATCTAGACTCGCTAATTCTTGTTTAAGTGATTGCATGACTTGTTGCTGACGTCTTACACGACCAAAGTCACCTTCTTCATCGTGTCTAAACCGAGCATAACCTAATAATTCTTTACCATTTAATCTATGGTGGCCTTTTTTAAGGGAAACACCAATATTTTTGGACATATCTTTTTCAACGTCAATTGGTACACCATTAGGTTCCAATTCATCAATCATTTTTTCAAATCCAGTAAAATCAAGAATGGCATAATATTCTGGGTCAACACCTAAATTTTTCTTTAATGTCTGTCGTAATAACTCAGGACCTCCAATAGAATATGCTGAATTAATTTTATGTTGCCCATTACCTGGTATATCCGCATAAATATCACGCATCACAGACATCATCTTCATTTTTTTATGAATATAATCATACTGTGCAATCATGATAGAATCAGTTCTAGAAATACCGCCTTGTTCTTTATCAGCACCTAAAACCATAATTGTAATCTTACCATCATTTTTTTTGGCACCGTTAAATTTGTGTTTTTTAAGTGTCTTACCGTGGTCTTCTGCATATTCAATCCCTGATTTATAACCATGAATAGAATATCCGACAATAATCGCTAAAATAATAATGATTATTAAAATAATAAATGGAAATTTTTTTAGCCGCTTCTTTTTGCTTCTACGCATTGTAGATTGTTTTTCTGTGTTTTCACTTTCTTTACTTCTCTGTTTATCCTCATTCATATGTAATCAACCTTATATCTTCAAAATTGCACTGCTATGTACTATAATTAACATATATTAAAGTTATATAAAAACTGCCTAAAAATCAAGTAATATCTTAATATTTGGTACTAAGGTCTAATATGGAAAGGATGTTAAGCATGAATATAAATAAAGCATACTTCGCTGGAGGTTGCTTTTGGTGTATGGTCAAACCTTTCGACACGTTTGAAGGCATTGAAAAGGTAACTTCTGGTTACATGGGAGGACATAAAGATAACCCCTCATATGAACAAGTTAAGACAGGTGACACCGGACATTATGAAACAGTCGAAATAGAATACGATGTTGCTCTGTTTTCATATAATAAATTATTAGAGATATTCTTTTCTGTAATAGATCCAACAGATGAAGGCGGTCAATTTCAAGATAGAGGTTCACAATACAAAACAGCTATCTTTTACACAAATGAAGACCAAAAAGCAGTAGCAGAAGATTATGTAGAAAAATTAAAACAAACAATAGATAAAGATAAAGCAATCGCTACAAAAATATTACCTGCTTCTACATTTTATGAAGCTGAAGCTGAGCATCAAGATTTTTACAAAAAAAATCCTGAGCGCTATGCGCAAGAGCAACAAGAACGCCAAAAATACAAATAAACAAATATTAAAAACCGGGTACATCTTAAATTTCAAAATGGCCCGGCTTTTATATATTTAAGATATAATTTACTGTTGACGTTTCATTTCTAAAGGGATTTTATGTTTTTTCTCTACCTTATTACCATTATATAAATCCATAATCGTCTTGATACTTTCTTCACCCATTAAATTAGGTTGTTGCGCAACTGTAGCAAATAATTTACCGCTTTCCACAGATTTAATAGCATCTTCATTACCATCAAAACCAATGACTTTGATATCTTTGTTTCCTATGGCTTCTACTGCACCTAAAGCCATTTCATCATTTTGTGCAAAAACGGCTTCCATATCAGGATGAGCTTGAATCATATTTTGTGTTACGTTTAACCCTTCAGTCCTGTTGAATTTAGCACTTTGTTTAGACACTACATCGAGTGATTTGTCAGCAATATTATGGAAACCTTTACCACGTTCTCGCGTAGCACTGGCGCCTGGAACACCTTCAAGTTCAGCTACTTTTGCGCCTTCGCCTAACTCATCCACAATCAACTCACCACCCATTTCACCCCCCTTGATGTTATCTGAAGCAATAAATGAAGCTACTTCGCCTTTTGCTACATCTCTATCTAATGTGATCACTGGTATGCTTTCATCATTCGCAATTTGAATACTACCAGATATTGCGTCTGAATCAGTTGGATTTACGATTAAATAATCAACTTTTTGTTGAATCAAATCATCTATATCATTAGCTTGCTTCGCCGCATCATCTTGTGCGTCAGCAAATTTAACTTTAACACCTTGTTTCTTAGCTTCTTTTTCAATACCGTCTTTAACTTTTACAAAAAAAGGATTATTTAGTGTAGAGATACTCACCCCAATAATGATATCCGATTTTTTCTTATCTGATTTACCGTTATCATTTTTTTCCAATGGTGATTCTAGTGAACAACCAGCTAAAAATAATACTAAAGCTAACGCGCTTATAAATAGTCTTTTCAATATCAGCACCCCCCCAATTACTTATTTTTTCTATCAATTAATACAGCAATAATAATAACGATACCTTTAACAACTTGTTGATAAAAAGAAGATACCCCTAACAAATTCAAACCGTTATTCAATACACCAATGATTAATACCCCTATTAACGTTCCAACAATACGACCTTTACCGCCTGTTAAAGAAGTACCACCTAGCACAACAGCTGCAATAGCATCCAATTCATAGGACATCCCTGCGGTTGGCTGCGCTGAATTTAAACGAGAAGTTAAAATAGCTCCCGCCATAGCTGACATTAACCCTGCTAAGCTATAAATCATTATTTTAATTTTGTTGACTTTGATACCGGAAATAAATGCAGCTTTTTCATTTCCTCCCATAGCATACGTTTGTCTACCAAATACTGTTTTATGTAACAATATATATAAGATAATAAAGGTGATAAACATGGTAACTGCTGGTACTGGTATACCTAGGAAATAGCCTCTACCAAACAATTGAAAAGCATAGCTGCCATTTAAATTCGTAACAGGATTACCATCTGTAATAACAAGGGTTAAACCTCTAAAGACAGTCATCGTCGCTAATGTTGCAATGAACGGCGCCATCTTGCCAATCGTTATTAATAATCCATTAATAGCACCTGATATAGCACCAAAAAGGCACCCGATTAACAGTGCTAAAATTGAGTCTATGCCAGTAACCATTAAAATCGCAACAACAGCACTAGATAATGCTAATGTTGAACCTACTGATAAATCAATACCTCCCGTTAAAATGACAAAGGTCATCCCAAACGCAATTAAACCATTGATTGAAACTTGTCTTAATAAATTAAATAGATTAGAAGGCTCTAAAAAAGCACTATTTAGTATACTTATAATAATAACCAATAAAATCAAACCAATAAAAGGTATGATTTTTTCTAAATACGAATAAGAAAATGATAATTTAGACTGTTTCATTATTTTCCCCTCCTGTAGCTAAAGTCATAATATGTTCTTCAGAGATAGACGCGCCCTCTAATATACCTGTAATTTTTCCTTCGTGTATCACTGCTACTCTATCGCTCATACCTATAATTTCTGGTAATTCTGATGAAATCATAATTATAGACATGCCACGGTCTGTTAGTTCGTTCATCAATTGATATATTTCGCGTTTAGCTCCTACGTCAATGCCTCGTGTTGGCTCATCTAAAATCAAAACATGTGGTGCTGTTGCAATCCATTTAGCTAAAACGACTTTTTGTTGATTACCACCTGATAAATTAACGCAAGCGTCCTCTTTTTTACCTTTAATATTCATGCGTGCAATCATTTGATCAGAATATTGTGCCATCGTACTTTTAGTTAAAAAACCTGTTTTTGAAAAACTTTTTAAAGCAGGTAACGTAATGTTTTCTAGAATTGAATCTTGTAGCACTAATCCTTCTTCTTTTCTATTCTCAGTGATAAAAGCAAGTCCTTGTGAAATAGATTGATTGGGGTTCTGAATTTGAATTTGTTTATCATTAAGTTTGACAGTCTTATTTCCCTTATCTAAGCCGAATAAGACACGCATAATTTCTGAACGACCAGCGCCCATCAAACCACTAAATCCGAGTATCTCTCCTTTGTGTAAATCAAAATGGATAGGCTTTAATTGATGCTCTACTGAACTTAAATCTTCTACAGAAAGGACAATATCTTCTTGGTGATAATGCCTATCAGGATACTGATTGTCTAGATCTCTTCCTATCATGGATTTTACGACTTCAGCATGAGTGGTGTCTTTTGTCTTTGTTGTTAAAATAGATTGGCCATCTCTCATAACAGTAATACCATCTGAAATACTAAATATTTCTTCCATTCTATGAGAAATATATATAAAAGAAACGCCTTCATTTTTCAAACGATTAATCTGTTCAAACAGAGTAGCTATTTCATTATTCGTTAAAGCAGCAGTAGGCTCATCCATAATGATAATTTTTGGCTTTTCCATCAACGCCTTACTAATTTCTAACATCTGTTGCATACCGACTGATAAAGTACCTGCCATTCTATTTAAATCAATATCAATATTTAATTTTTTGAAAACTGACAAAACACGTTGTTTCATCTTTTTATTATCTACAACACCTAAAAATTTGGTTTCCTCTTTTCCTAAAAATAAGTTTTCAAGCACAGTCAAATTTGGCCAAATATTTAATTCTTGTTGGATAAAGGATATACCATTTTGTTCAGCATCCATCGTATTTTTAAAATGAATCGGTTTCCCATCTTCTAATACGCTGCCACTATCAGCCTTATACACGCCGGTAAGTATTTTCATAAGCGTACTTTTACCAGCTCCATTTTCACCCATTAGTGCATGAATTTCAGCATCATTTATTTCAAAATCAACGCCGCTTAATACATTATTTTGCCCAAATGATTTGTATATTTGATTCATGTTTATCATAACTGCTCCCCCTTAAAATAAAACACCGCTTGTTAAAATTACATTGGCATAAGGTTTAGCTTCGCCCGTTCGGATAACTGCCTTAACCTCGTTACTTAACGTTTTTAAAGATGCATGCGATTCAGTTGTGATATCAATGTTCCAAGATAATAGCTTTACATATAATGCGCTGTTTTGTTTTATCATTTCATTAGCAATGATTAATTGTTCGATTTCCATGTGTTCTTTAATTAAATCGAATACTTCTTCGAATGAAGGTTTTCCAAATGTTAATGCTAAATCTATCTTTTTCACGCCTTCTGGCACCGGAAGACCACAATCAGCAATCATTATTTTGTCAGTATGTCCCAAATCACTCAATACTTTAGATATTTCACTGTTTAGAATACCTGTTTTATACATTTAATCTCCCATTCGTTATATAATATATTATGTAACGGGTTACATAATTGCAGTTAAAACCTTATGCTCCCCCTTCGTTTAGGTGATAATACAAGTTGCTTATCATAATCATTCGTTTTTAAATTCAATAATTTTGATACAGCTTTTTGGCCTAAGACATATGCAGATTGATCAATTGTTGAAATGTTTGGAAATGTCATTGTCGAAAATGGTATATTATCATAACCTACAATTTGAATATCTTCAGGTACTTTAAACTTAAATTGTTGAATAATCGCCATCGTTTCAATCGCTAAAATATCATTGCTACATATGATACTATCAATTTTCAAATTTTTAATTAACGAAATAAATGCCTGCTCATTTGTTAGCTGTTCAGATTCATAATAAAAATACTTCACATTATATTGCTTCAATATTGATTCAATACCGTTGATTCTTGACTTAAAGGTATTAATTTTTAAATCCAAATGGATAATCAATATATTTTGTGGTTTGCCTTCTAAAATAAGTTGCGCTTGTAATTCTCCTCCTTCGAAATGGTTTGCAGAAACGCCACTAATGACATCATTAACGCGATCTACAAATACACATGGCATATTTTGAGATTTTAATAATTTTTCAACTTGCTTATCAGCAAATGCTGTAGTAATCACTCCAACACAATTATAAGAATTAAAAGTAGAAAGATAATCTCTAGCTTTATTAGCATTATTATCACTATTACCAATTAATACTTGAAAGCCTTGTGATAATGCTATATCTTCAACGCCTCTCGCTATTAATGTAAAAAAAGGATTGCTAATATCTGGCAATAATAGACCAATCATTTTTGACTTACGTTTATACAACGTGCGTGCCGCTTCATTAGGTTGATAGTTAAGTTCACTGATGGCACATTCAATGCGCTTTTTCGTTTGTTCTTTTACATATCCATTATTATTTATGACTCTAGACACCGTTGCTACAGAACAACCTGCTAAATTTGCTACTTCTTTAATTGTCGTTATAAAAATCACCTCTATTTGTGTAACCGCTTTCATATTATCACAAATTTTTCTGTTTTGATAGTTTATTCTAGTGATTAATTATTATATTAATAAGAGATGATTTAAGTCATTGGTTATGAAATAAAATAAAAAGTTATGTCTAACATAGCATTATTTATACGCTATTTAATAGGATAAAGAAACTTGATTCACATTTTCTATAGCCTTAATTTGTCCGTTTGGATCAAAATATACTTTGACAGAGAATTGGTTAAACGGATTATCATCATATATCATCGTACCATTATTATAGTTTTTGTCTCTATTTCCATGCACTTGAGTAAACGCTTGAATATAAACATTGTTAGGAATAACAAAAAATCGTTGCACTTTATCGTTTTGATAATAAATTGCTATATTCCCATATTTTTGTGTTTTAAGGTTATTAATTTTTAAATGTTCTTCACTATTTCCATAATATCGTTCCACTTTACTTTTACTCATGCCTTTAGATATGTGCATATATTGATTTCTAACATCACGATTCATAAAATTTTCACTAAATGCTTGTGATAGCACATCAATTTGAGGAGAAGGATATTGTGAATTGTGTTTATTTTTAGTTTCATTATTTTGAGATGGTTGATTAACGCTTTGATAATTTATCTGCTTTGTCTCATATAATGATTTAATTGAAAGTACTAACGCTACTAAGAGAACTATTAATACCAAGCTAATTATAATTTTTTTCATTTTTTCACCCCACTGCACCCTTTGCAAATAATTAATATTTATATATTACTATATAACTTTAAAACCTTAAATGTATTTTCATAATTTTATAAATCATGGCTACAATAGTATGTTTTTAAATGTAAAAATACTATTTAAATTCAAAAAGAAATAAAGTAGATAAAATGTCAATTATTATTCAAATAATATCGAATCACACTGTTGAAAGCGTTTTCTGTTGATGCTATTATATATATACCTTAAACAGAGGGTAAAGAGAAATTCATATATAGTTAGGATCAAATGATATTTAGAAAGTAATATAGTTAGTTTATTAAAGTAGTTAATAACTTCTCCGGCGTTAACTACCAAAACCATTAAAAACTATAACTCCTAAAAACAACCAACCATCATTAACGGGATGCGTTGGTTGTTTTTATTTTATTCTTTTTTTCTAATTACACGCATAACTTTTATCATACTGAGCCATAGTGAATGTCTTTTACGATAGACTAAAAATCTCGGTTGCCAGCTAGGATTAAATTTCTCTTTATAACGTCTTAATCCTTGAAATCTATATAAACCATTAAAATGTTCAAAAATTCTGCCAGCCAGTCTTTCACCAAAGAATGAAAACGGAACTTTACCTACATTAGATAATGTGGCCATACCCATATTAAAATATTTATAATTATTGTTTTTAGACCACAACAACATATGAATATATAAACTATCCATCAAAGGCAATGTTACATCTGATTTCCAACGTATTAAATCAACAGAAAGCGTTGCGTTATAATTTGTAGGCATAAAAGTACAGAAGCCAAGTATAGCTCCGTCCATATCTTTAATCATTGCTATAGGTGCCTGGGAAAGATAATGCTCATCAAAATTACCAACAGAAAATTGCATTTCTGTTGATCCAACTAACCAATCGTCACTTATTTGTTTTAATTCATCTAAAAACGCTTGCGAAAATGGAGGATCTAGTATTTCAAATGTACAACCTGAGTCCTCTAACTTATTTAATGTAGCTCGTAAGCCACGCTTTTTTTTGCCTGAAATAGTAAAAGCTGATAAGTCTATGAGCGCTTCTTCACCTAATTTGAAAAATTGATTCCCAAAATCATGATAAATAGACATATATCTATCAGTAACTTGATAGAAAATGATATCATAGCCTAAATAGTGCGCTTCACTATATAATTTTTCAAGCAACTTATGAAACGATGTAGCATTTCCAATTGGGTCTCCTAAAACAATATATGTGTTGCGCTTACGCTGATACATCACGAACGCATCTTTAGTATCATTAAAGAAAAACTTTTTATCGCCGCTATATATGAGGTGACTTAAGTAATTACCGCCATAATTATCAATAATGGCTTTACATTGTGCTAAACCATCATCATTGCTTGAAGATTTAAACTTCGCTTCAAACCACCATACAATCACACTCACAATAATGACTACTGTGATAATCGTAAACCAAAAGTAATACCTTAATATTGATGAGTCCATTTCTAAGTGATAAATATCCAAAGTATAAAATGTACTTCTTATAATATTGTGATTCACAAATAAAACGAATGCCCCTATTAATAAACTGACCAATAACTTAGTATATCTAAATTGGCGTTTAATAACACGTGACCTTTTATAAAATACGACTAACATAATGAACATAGTTGTTAACCAACCTAGTAATATTAAAGAAGGATACGTATAAACCGTTACACAGAATATAATAATGATTGAAATAATAGAAAACAAAATGGCTCTTTTGGATAAATAGTAAACGCCTATAACGTTTAATAATAATAATAAACAAGCACATGTATGGATAGAGACAGTGATATAGTAAATGGCATGATAATCACTATATAGTCCATCATAAATAATTGTAATATTATTGAAGAAAAACAATAGACTTGTAAACGTAAGTAATATCGCAATCGAAAATGCTGGTATTCTTGCTAAAATATCTTTTTGATATGAAGCTAATAATGAAGACATATCTTTAATAGGAACCATCAATTTAGAATCATCCCAATAACGTTTAGCTGTATCTCGGAATTCAAAAGTTGCTAAAATTAATGCAATTAATACTGGAAACAGATAATACACTAATCTATAAAGTAATAACGCTAAGACAATTTTCTCTTCTGGAACGTTTAAACTTTTTAATCCTAATAATACGACCAAATCAAACGTACCAAACCCTCCAGGTATAAAACTGATTAGCCCTGACAGTGCGCTAATGACAAATATACCTATAAACACAGATAAGTTCACTTGAACACCAACAGTATATAATGACATATATAATACTAATGCCGCGATAATCCATTCAATGCTAGAGACAATTGTACAATATAAACCTATCAATTTATGCTTTTTGTTTACTGGTCTTATAATTGTAGAAATTATAAATATAGGTAAAAACAAGGCAGCAATATACATTACCCATTTAATCCAAGGAAACGGATTAAATATGTGCTTCACATCAAACACATGAAATACTACTAATATTGAGAGCATACTTAAACCGGTCAACATAGATATTAAAACAACAGAAATAGAATGCAATAACTCTTTTTTATCTTCAGCAGTATCTTTATACAAAATAAATCTTACACTAGCCCCGATAACACCACCAAACCCTAATACAGCATTTAAAGCATTGACAATATAGCCAATGCGAATAGCCTTAGGTAATGAAACCTTCAGATTTAATGATCTAGCTAAAATCACATCATACATAGATAATATAAGTATAGCCGTACCGCCACTCAAAAATAGCACGATCAACCAAACACTATTAAGATCTCTAATAGCGTATATCGTTTCTTTCAAATTGATATGAGCTAACTCTCTATATAAAGTAAATACAACAAAAATAAATAATGAAATTGCAAAGATTACTTTCAAAATAGACAATACTTTATTTCTTGATTGCTTTGACATGTGTTCACATCACTTTTCTATATTCATATATTATTTAAAATATAGCACGATTCTTATTTTTAATAAATAATTTATATAGCAAATACATATTACAATATTGTTAGTTTTAACATATATACTTATAGCAACACATCTTTAATAAAAGTACTTTGATACTGTGATTTAAAAACGATAAAACTGCATTGGAAATTGAGATTTCCAATGCAGTTCTTTTTCAAATATTTTCTTAATTTTAACTTAACGTATTTCTTCATCCGAAGTGATTTCGTACTCGCCTGCATCATCACCATAATATTTGTTATAGCGACGTTTATACATTGTATATAAATGAGATACAAGTACTTTTAATATTGCATACGCAGGTATACCTAAAATAACACCAACTATACCTAATAAATTACCTGCACTTAATAAGATAAAAATAATCGTAAGTGGATGAATTTTTAATGTTTTGCCCATAATATTTGGGGAAATAAAGTGACCTTCAATAAATTGAACTGCTGTCCATACAATTACTAATTTTAATAACATGAATGGTGACGTAATTAAAGCAATAATAATAGCTGGAGATATCGCAATCGTTGGGCCGATGTACGGTACTACACTTGTTACAGCAGCAATTGAAGCTAAAATTAAACTGTAATCTAAACCGATGATGCTATATCCAATAAATAATAAAATACCAATACAAAATGACACGATAATTTGACCTTGGATATAAGAACCAACTTGGATACTCATTTTATCTAATAAGTCATGAAAATCTTTTCTAAACTTAGGCGGCATTAAATTTGTTGAAAATTCTTTAAAGCGGTGACCGTCTTTTAACATAAAGAATAAAACAAAAGGTGTTGTTGCAATAACAACGCCAACATTAACTAAAGCCTCAGCAAAATTTTTAACTTTAGAACCAAAACCGTTAAAGTAATCAGAAACCATCGAAGGTAGCTTTTTAGCTAATGAATCTAACTGATCTTGTATTTGAACATAAAAATTAGAAATTAAAGAATACTTCGTTACACTATCAATAAATTTATTTACTTTATCAACATAATACGGAAAATTATTCCCAAAACTTTTAAACTGTGCTCCGATTACTGGTATTAATAAATTAATAGCTAGTGCAATAACACCAACAATAACTAAAAATAATATAATAACTCCCCAAAGCCTTGAAATATTATAGCGTTCCATTAAATTCACTAAGGGATTAAATAAGTAATATAAAATAATAGATACTATGATTGGTGCGATAATCGTATTAAAAACAATAATAAATGGTTTGAAAATATAAGAAACTTGGTCAAAAATAAAAATTGCACAACCGATAAATATTAATATAAGTAAGGCAAAGGCTAAATCTTTTCCACCTATAAATTTCATAAAACGCGATTCAGGAAAACTTAAATTCAATTTTCTTTTTTTTGAATGATTATCTTGCTTTAATTGCTCTTCATTCGACATAAAATCACCATACCTTAAATTTTTTCAAAATATACAAATCATTTAGAACATAATGATGAAACTATGTATCTTTATACCTCTATACATGTAGTTCCATATTTAAAATAACTAATTTTAATCATAACACAATGTACATTTTTCAAACATATATATTTTGTCACATTTGATTTACAACTAATCATATTCTTAATAAGCGTAAAAACTATAAAGTATTTTATAAACGCATTGCTTTATTTTAAATGATTGAGAAAAATAAGCAAATATTTAAGTATTCAAAAAAGCAGTAATACGAAATCATAAAGTACTACGGATTTCATATTACTGCTCATATATGGATAAAATTTCACAAACATACAATAAATGCATTAAGAAAATAGTTTTACGCACATTCAAATATGATACATGAATTATTTCTTTTTCATGCCCCAACTCTCGATGCCGAATAAATTAATTTCCAACTCTTCAGGTTTAAACACAGGTTTTTTGCCTGCTTTACGTTGACGTTGATAGTCGTTCATTACTGCGAAAGCTATATTAGACAAACCAATAATAGCAACTAAGTTGACAATTGCCATTAGACCCATAAACACATCTGCTGTACCCCATACAGTTTCAGTTTTAACCACTGATCCTACAAATACAAGTACTACCACTAAACATCTAAAAATGAATAACACCGATTTATTTTTCCATAAGAATTCCATATTAGATTGGCCATAATAATAGTTACCAATAACAGAAGAAAAAGCAAATAAAGTAATTGCAATTGTTAAGAAAATACCCCCTGCATTACCTAAATGTTCATTTAGTGCTGATTGTGTTACTGCCACACCTTGTGCTGCATTTTCACCAAATTCTAATCCTGTATATAGTAAAATCATAATTGCCGTAGCGGTACACACTAGCATAGTATCAAAGAATACACCTAATGATTGAATTAACCCTTGTTTAACTGGGTGAGGCGCAGCAGCTGTGGCAGCGGCGTTAGGTGCCGAACCCATACCAGCTTCGTTTGAGAACAAACCACGTTTAATACCTTGAAGAATTGCTGCACCAACAGCGCCTCCAGTTACTTGTTCAAATCCAAATGCACTTTTAATGATTGTTCCAATCATCGGGATAATTTGATCATAGTTAAGTATTAAAATGACAGCAACTAAACCAATATAAACAATTGCCATAACTGGCACAATGATTGATGATAATGTCGCGATACTTCTAACACCGCCAAATATAATAATCGCTGTAACAATAGCTAATATAATACCCGTCACTATAGGACTTATATTATATTGCGTTTTTAATGACTCAGCAATGGTATTAGATTGCACTGTATTAAACACAAATGCAAACGTTACAGTAATTAATACTGCAAAGACGATACCTAACCATTTTTGGTTGAGTCCTTTAGTTATGTAATATGCAGGCCCACCACGAAACCCGCCATCTTCATCAGGTACTTTATATACTTGTGCTAAGGTTGCTTCGATAAAGGCACTCGCTGCCCCAATAAATGCAATGACCCACATCCAAAACACAGCACCAGGTCCACCTAACACAATCGCAGTGGCAACACCTGCAATATTACCAGTACCAACACGAGAACCAGCACTTATTGCAAACGCTTGAAATGGCGCAATACCTTTTTTTCCATTATCTAATGTTTCAGGTTTTTCTCCAATCGCTCGAAACATTTCTGGTATCCATCTTAATTGTACGAATTTAGAACCAATAGTAAAAAATATACCAGCTGTAATTAAAAGTCCAATTAAATATTGTGACCAGATTAAATCATTTCCGACTTGAACAAACGTTTTGAACCAATCCGGAATCAAACTATCAAAATTGCTCAATTTAATCCCTCTCATCTATCAAATAAATTTTTATAATAAAATCAAGAGATTTATAGCATATGTTCTGTGCACAGAAAACGTTAAATTATTTATGTACACAGGAAAATGAATGAATAAGTTAAGTACAAATCGTAAAGCTTTGTGCAACACTATTTCACGTTACTATAAATCTCTTGTTTTATTTTTATGACAACTTAATGGTATTTTATCATTATATTGTTGTATTTACTAACAGAAATTTTAAAATTACCTTATTTGATGATTAAGTTTTCCACTTCACCAAATTCTTTTACATCGACGATAAAACTACCATTTGTATATTGTTCTGATAAATGAATGTCTTTGATATTGCCACTTTCTTCGTGTCGTTTAGAAATTATGGTATAAATCGTATCATCAGGATGAATTATATGAGCTGCGACGATACGATGTGGTGATTTTTTAAGTTCTTTTAAAAGTGTAATACCACGTTGTGCACGTTTCGCTTGTTGTAATACTTTAAATCCTATACGTTTTAATGATCCACGTTGCGTCGCCATTAATATAGAACTACGTTCATTAATAACTTGCGTTAACACGACATAATCTTCATCTTTAAGGTTGATAGATTTCACCCCAGCTGCTCTAAGACCAGTGTCTGATAACTCATCGCTATTATAAGTTAATGACATACCTTTATATGTTATAGCAGTAAGTATTTGGGCGTCTTCTATTCTCATTACGTCTATGATTTCATCATCACCTTTTAATTTCATGGACACTAACGGCTTATTATAACGTGATGTTTTGAACATAGAAACATTACTTTTCTTAATCATGCCATTGCGTGTAGCTAAAATATAAAATGCTTCGGGCTTGAAATCACTTTCGCAGAAAGCATCAATGACATGTTCGTCTTCGTCTATTGGGACGATTTGTGAAACGTGTTGCCCTAAATCTTTCCACTTAATTTCTGAAAGTTTATGCACTGGTATATAAAGGTATCTACCTTTATTAGTGAACACTAACGCGGTATCTAACGTGTTAGCTTCTTGATATTTAAGCATCATATCGCCATCTTTAACCCCAAGTTCTTCTACACCGCTGGCGTTAAAACTACGTAAAGAAGTTCGTTTAATATAACCATGTTTTGTAATGCTCACCATCACATTCTCACTTGGTACCATAACTTCTTTATCAATTTTAATTTCACTGATTTCTGCTTCAATTGAAGATAAGCGTTTTTGCTTATATTTATTCTTAATTTCATTTAATTCGTCTTTGATAACATTTAATAAAGCATCGTGATTATCTAATATATTTTTTAAATACGCTATTTTAGCCTTTAATTCATCATGTTCTTCTTGTAATTGCACGATATCCGTATTCGTCAAACGATATAATTGCAATGTTACAATTGCTTCAGCTTGTGCTTCTGTGAAATCAAATTCAGCTACTAAATTGTCTTTAGCGTCTTTTTTGTTTTTAGAATTTCTAATAAGTTTAATCACTTGGTCTAAAATAGATAGTGCTTTCATTAGACCTTCTACAATATGCATTCTACTTTCTGCATTATCTAACTCAAAACGCGTACGCTTCGTCACCACATCAATTTGATGATTAAGATAACTATCTATAAACTGACGTACACCCATAAGTACTGGTCTACCTTCACTAATTGCAACCATATTAAAGTTATATGAAACTTGTAAATCTGTATTTTTGTACAAATAATTCGCAACCGCTTCGCTGTTAACATCTTTCTTTAATTCAATAGCAATACGTAAACCAGTACGATCAGTTTCGTCACGGACTTCTACAATACCATCAACTTTTTTATCTGCACGTAACTCATCCATTTTTTTAACGAGCGCACTTTTATTAACTTCGTATGGTAACTCTGTGACAATTAATTCTTTTCTACCGTTTCGTAATTCTTCAACGTTTACTTTTGAACGAACTACAATTTTACCTTTTCCAGACTCATACGCTTTCTTAATACCATCTATCCCTTGAATAATACCACCTGTTGGAAAATCAGGGCCTTTAATATATTTCATTAATTGACTTACTGTGATATTAGGATTGTCAATAAATTTTAAAGTGGCTTGTATCACTTCAGCTAGGTTATGTGGCGGTATATCAGTAGCGTACCCTGAAGAAATACCTGTACTTCCATTGATTAACAAATGCGGCAAGCGTGCTGGTAAAACCATTGGTTCCATAGTTGTATCATCATAGTTCGGCATAAATGGCACTGTGTCTTTGTTGATGTCCCTTAATAATTCTTCAGAAATCCTGCTTAATTTCGCTTCAGTATAACGCATCGCTGCTGCTGGATCGTTATCTATACTACCATTATTACCTTGCATTTCTATCAATACATGGCGTAATTTCCAATCTTGACTCAGACGGACCATTGCATCGTAAACTGACGTGTCACCATGAGGGTGATATTGTCCGATAACGTCACCAACCGTTTTCGCACTTTTACGGAAGTTTTTATCAAATGTATTACCGCTGGAATACATTGCGTATAAAATACGTCTTTGAACAGGTTTGAGACCATCACGAACGTCTGGCAGTGCACGCTCTTGAATGATATATTTACTATATCTACCAAATCGATCGCCAATAACATCTTCTAGCGACAAATCTTGAATTATTTCACTCAATTTATTTCCTCCTCATCGGAATAATCCTGTTCTAGTATTTGAATTTCATTATTATCTAAAATACTTTGATCTTCTTGAAGTCCAAATTCAACATGTTTTTCAATCCATTCACGTCTAGGAGCTACTTTATCTCCCATTAATGTTGTTACACGTTTAGATGAACGCAATTCATCATCAACTTGAACTCGAATAAGCGTTCTTGTCTCTGGGTTCATTGTCGTTTCCCATAATTGATCCGCGTTCATTTCTCCTAAACCTTTATAACGCTGTAAACTAAATCCTTTACCTAATTTCTTTTGAAGTTTTTCTAATTCTTCATCTGTCCAAGCATACTCTATTTTTTTAGAAGCCCCTTTACCTTTTTCTAGTTTATATAACGGTGGTAAAGCTATAAACACTTTCCCAGCTTCTACTAAAGGTTTCATATATTTAAAGAAAAAAGTTAATAGTAATACTTGGATATGAGCGCCATCTGTATCGGCATCTGTCATAATAATAACTCTATTATAATTGCTATCTTCTATTTTAAATTCATTACCGACACCAGCGCCAATAGTATGAATAATTGTATTGATTTCTTCATTTTTAAATATATCTTCTAAACGTGCTTTCTCAGTATTAATCACTTTACCTCTAAGTGGTAAAATTGCTTGATATTTACGGTCACGACCTAATTTAGCAGAGCCACCAGCTGAATCCCCCTCTACCAAATAAAGTTCTTTTTTCTCTGTATTTTTACTTTGTGCTGGCGTTAACTTTCCTGATAACAATGTATCTTTACGCTTATTTTTTTTACCCGAACGTGCATCTTCCCTTGCTTTACGAGCTGCTTCTCTTGCTTGTTGGGCTTTCAATGCTTTTTTAACGAGGGTTTTAGATAATTGCCCCTTTTCTTCAAGGTAATATGGCAATTTTTCAGATACAACAGAATCTACAGCACTTCTTGCTTCTGGTGTACCCAATTTAGATTTAGTTTGACCTTCGAATTGTAACAACTCTTCTGGAATACGAATTGAAATAATAGCTGTCAAACCTTCTCTAATATCATTTCCATCTAAGTTTTTATCTTTTTCTTTTAATTCATTTATACGTCTTGCGTAGTCATTAAAGACACGTGTCATTGCTGTTTTGAAACCAACTTCGTGTGTACCACCATCTTTAGTACGTACATTGTTAACAAAGCTTAAAAGACTTTCTGAATATTGGTCATTATATTGAAATGCTACTTCTACTTCTATGTCATTCGCATTTCCCGCAAAATTGGCCACATCATGTAATACTTCTTTACCTTCATTGACATAGCTTACAAACTCTTTAATCCCATCTTCATAATGGAATACATCTTCTCTTTCTTTGCCCGCTCTTAAATCTTTAAGCGTTATTCTTAAATTTTTAAGTAAAAATGCAGATTCTTGTAAACGTTCACTAAGGACATCGTAGTTAAAAGATGTGGCTGACTTGAAAATCTCAGCGTCTGGTTTAAAAGTTACTTTAGTACCAGTTTTTTTAGTTTTTCCTAGTTTTTCCAGGCCTGTAGCTGGTAAGCCACCATGGCTAAATTTCTGCTTATAGATAGCGCCATCTCTATAAATTTCTACTTCCAGCCATTCACTTAATGCGTTTACTACTGATGCACCCACACCATGTAGCCCACCAGACGTTTTATATCCACCTTGTCCAAATTTTCCGCCTGCGTGAAGTATTGTAAATATAACTTGGACTGTAGGTTTCCCTGACGTATGAATACCTGTTGGCATACCACGTCCATCATCTTCTATAGTGATACTCTCATCTTTGTTTATCGTAACTAAAATTTCACTACCAAAGCCGTTTAATACTTCATCGACGGAATTATCGACAACTTCATATACTAAATGATGTAAACCACGTTTATCAGTAGACCCAATATACATACCGGGTCTCTTTCTTACGGCTTCTAACCCTTCAAGAACCTGAATGGAATCATCCGAATAATTATTTTGTTTATTCATTGCCAATCGTTTCGCCCTCCTACAAACGTACGTTCGTTTTTAAAACTATACATTAGTTATTCTTATATAAATCTTGATAAATTGCAAGTATCAAATTTATAATCGAACCGTGTTTTACTACTCTTATAAATTTTATTCGTCTAACTATGGTCTTATGTGGTAAAATAATTCTAATGTCATTAAAGGATGTGGATTATGTATGGTGATGATAATTATCATGTTAATACTAAGTTATCTCATTGGTGCTTTCCCAAGTGGCTATGTAATAGGTAAGTTATTTTTCAAAAAGGATATTAGACAATTCGGTAGTGGGAACACTGGAGCGACGAATAGCTTTAGAGTATTAGGTAAACCAGCAGGGTTCCTAGTTACTTTTTTAGATATATTTAAAGGGTTTATCGTTGTATTCTTCCCACTATGGCTTCCAGTTCATGCAGACGGTGCTATTAGTACATTTTTTACAAATGGACTCATCGTAGGAGCATTTGCGATTCTAGGTCATGTTTACCCGATTTATCTTGGGTTTAAAGGGGGAAAAGCAGTTGCAACCAGTGCCGGCGTTATACTTGGAATCAACCCTATCTTATTAATCATATTAGCAGCAATTTTCTTTGGTATATTATATTTAACGAAATATGTATCACTATCAAGTATTATCGCGTCAATCTGTTGCGTAATTGGTGCGTTACTTATTCGAGATTATATTCTCCTTGTGGTGAGTATGGCTGTGGGTGTGTTATTAATATTCAGACATCGCACAAATATTGTTAGAATTTTTAAAGGTGAAGAGCCTAAAATTAAATGGATGTAACTATTACACGTGTCACGAGCAATCAATAAGTAAATAGTAACAAAATATTACTTAGGCTGGGACATCAACCAATGTCTCAGTCTAAAAATATAATATTAATCAGAAACAACTCATTTGAAAATATGCTAATATCGCACTTTTTAAATTGAGAAGCCAATATCTGAGCGGAACAAGGAAGTCTTATGATGAGATTGGATTTTTGTTCCGCTCTTTTTTAAATCATCATTATAGCTGTAAATGCGTAATAATAAATCAATTTGTTTTAAAGAAAATTAAGATTAAATATGTTATACTACTTTTATTATTACTCAAAATTGGGTAATACAAATAATACTAATTTTTTAAATTAGTAACCAATTGTCACAAGCTATAACTTGTGAAATGAGAGGGGACTTTTATTATGGATATAAAACTTTCAGATAACGCTGTATCTTGGTTTAAAGATGAACTTGATTTACCTGAAGATAACAAAGTCTTACAATTTTTCGTTCGCTATGGTGGAGAATTCCAATTAAAACAAGGATTTAGCCCTGCATTCAGTGTTGATCAAAAAGACGATGTAGAAATTGGTTACGAAAATCATTTTGATGGTTTAGATGTAGTAATTGCAGAAAAGGATTTATGGTATTTTGAAGACCATGATTTATTCATAGACATCAGTGATAGCGTGGATGAAATTTCTTACAGTGCTAAATAATTTTAATAGCTAAAATAAACTCAACACAGTTTATTAATCATATATATGAATTATATACTTAAAAAAGAAGCGGAACAGAAATCATATTTGGGATTTCTGTTCCGCTTTTATATTTCAGCTCTAGCCGTCTACTGTCTATATAGTATGCGAGGTCAAGACGTTATCTATGTCCGGCCTCCTTTTTGTTGATTTGTATAAATTTTTTAGTGTTATAAGTATTAGTGTACATCCCCAAAATACACTCCCGTAAAATTTATGTATATTCATGCACAATTCATATACTTATTTTAACTATGATAAACCATTCACAACCTCTAAATCTTCTCCTGCTTTATTTCGCTTTTCCACTTCTGAATATACTGCATGCCATTCAGGAAAATACTTATCTAATCGAATAGGCTTAAAGTTATCTTTTCGTATACAAGTTAACACTGTAGAGCCAGTAGTAGCTAGTTCTCCATCATTATTATATACTTCATAATAATATATAGATCTTAAGCGTGTATATTTTTCGACCCACGTTTTAATCTTCACTGTTTCTGGATACTGAATTGTTTTAATGTACTTAATATTTAAATCTGTAACTGGTGAAATGATGCCTGAATCTTCCATATCTTTGTAACTAAAACCTAATTTTGAAATATAATCTGTTCGTGCTACTTCAAACCAAGTAGGATAATTACCGTGATATATCACACCCATTTGATCAGTTTCAGCATAGCGTGAAGGAATTTCTGTCATACTATAAATCATTATAAACGTCCTCTTTTCAATTGTTCATATCATACTATATAAATAATAACATAAAAAAGGGGTGGAACAGAAATCACATTTTCTAAAATGATTTCATTGCCCACCCGGTAAGAATGATTGGAAAAGAATATAAGCGCTTAGTCCTAGCATAAGAACTACGCATCCTTATAAACGACCAAATATTAATTTAATTGTTTCTCATCCCAACCATTTACTATTCAGTCATCCATGAAGCTAAACTATTTTATATACTAGCCTCACTTATTTATTTGAATCAATAGCAAATCATTTATTCGTTTGCTAATTTATTTCTTAATACCAGTTGTAAAATACCGCCGTGACGATAATAATCAATTTCTACATGTGAATCGAAACGCGCAATTGCTTCAAAATCAATGACTTCACCGTTTTCTTTTTTAGCAGTTACTTTTACTAAATCATGCGGTTTTACATTTTCATCGATATCTACAGAAATAATTTCTGTACCATCTAATCCTAAGCTCTCTGATGAATCACCATCTTTAAATTGTAATGGTAAGACACCCATCATAACTAAGTTCGAGCGGTGAATACGTTCATAGCTTTGAGCGATAACCGTTTTAACACCTAATAAATTTGTACCTTTAGCAGCCCAATCACGTGAAGAACCCATACCATAATCGTTACCAGCTAGCACTACTAATCCAGTACCATCTTCTTTATATTTCATAGCTGCATCATATATAGGCATTTGTTCACCAGTTGGCCAGTAAGTTGTAAAACCACCTTCAGTACCTGGTGCTAATTCGTTTTTAATACGAATATTCGCAAATGTACCACGTACCATTACTTCGTGGTTACCACGACGAGAACCGTATGAGTTAAATTGACGAATCGGTACGCCATGATCTAATAAATATTTACCTGCTGGCGTATCCTTACCGATAGCACCTGCTGGAGAAATGTGATCAGTCGTAACTGAGTCGCCAAATTTGCCCATAACACGTAAATTATTTAATGATTTAATCGCTTCTGGTTCTTTTGATAAATTTTGGAAGAATGACGGGTTCTGGATATATGTTGATTCTGGATCAAAGTCATATAACGGTTGATCTGTCACGTCAATTTCGTTCCACATTTCATTATTGTTGTAAACAGTTTCATACTCTTCTTTGAATAATTTAGGCGTAACGACACTATCTACAGTGTCAGCTACTTCTTTAATTGATGGCCAGATATCTTTTAAGTAGATATCTTCTCCGTCTTCACCTTTACCTAAAGGTTCATTTTGCAAATCAATATCAACCGTACCTGCAAGTGCGTAAGCAACTACTAATTGAGGAGAAGCAAGATAGTTCGCCTTAACTAGTGGATGAATACGTCCTTCAAAGTTACGGTTACCTGATAAAACAGAAGTTACAAGTAAGTCTTCTTCAGCAATCGCTTTTTCGATTTCTTCTAATAGCGGACCCGAGTTACCAATACACGTTGTACAACCATAACCTACTAAGTTAAACCCAAGTTCATCTAAATATGCTTGTAATCCAGAATCTCTTAAATACCCTGTAACAACTTTTGAACCAGGCGCTAATGAAGTCTTAACGTATTCAGGTACTTTCAAGCCTTTTTCAATTGCATTTTTCGCTACTAACCCAGCACCTAACATAACATATGGGTTTGATGTGTTCGTACAAGATGTAATCGCAGCAATTGCTAAATCACCAGTCGTCATTTGCGTTGTAGATCCATCTTTAAATTCAATGGTTGCTGTCTTATCAAATTCACTTTCGTCAAAACCATGCCCTTGGTTACCCGCTGGCGCAGTAACAGATTTTTCAAATTCTTCTTTCATATCACTTAAGAAGATTAAGTCTTGTGGACGTTTTGGACCTGATAGTGAAGCTTCAACTGTAGATAAATCTAATTCGACTACGTCAGAGTATTCTGGTTCATCTTTATCCGCAGTAAAGAACATGCTATTTTCTTCTAAATATTTTTTAACTAATTCAATTTGTTCTTCTGAACGACCAGTTAAGCGTAAATATTTTAAAGATTCTTCATCTACTGGGAAGAAACCGCAAGTTGCACCATACTCAGGGGCCATGTTTGCAATTGTTGCTCTATCAGCTAATGGTAAATGTTCTACACCTGGACCAAAGAATTCTACAAACTTGCCGACAACACCTTTTTTACGTAATTCTTGAGTAACACGTAATGCTAAATCAGTTGCAGTTGCCCCTTGTGGTAACGCATTAGATAATCTAACACCAATTACTTCAGGAATTGGGAAATAAGATGGTTGACCAAGCATTCCGGCTTCTGCTTCAATACCACCAACACCCCAACCTAATACGCCTAAGCCGTTAATCATAGTTGTGTGAGAGTCAGTTCCAACTAATGTATCAGGGAAAGCCACTATTTCACCGTCAACTTCACGTGCATGGACCACATTAGCAAGATACTCTAAGTTAACTTGGTGGACGATACCAGTTGCTGGTGGTACCGCACTGTAATTATCAAATGCTTTTGTAGCCCAATTTAAAAATTGATAACGTTCATAGTTTCTTTCAAATTCTAATTGCATGTTTCTTTCTAGTGCATCTGGATTTGCATAGCTATCGACTTGAACTGAATGGTCAATAACTAAATCTACTGGCACTTCTGGGTTAATCTTGTTTAAGTCTCCCCCAACATCATTCATAGCTTTACGTAATGACGCTAGGTCAACTACTGCAGGAACACCAGTGAAGTCTTGTAAAATAACACGCGATGGCTTAAAAGGTACTTCACCCTCTGTACCTTTATTGAATTCAGACAACGCTTTGATGTGTTCTTCAGAAATAACAAATCCATCTTCTTGTCTTAATTCAGATTCTAATAATACTCTAATCGAATATGGCAATTTTGATACTTTAGTTAACCCTTGTTCTTCTAAAGTATTTAAATCATAATATGTGTATGATTTTCCATTTAGCTCGAACGACTTTTTCGCTTGCTGTTTTAAATTAGAAGCCATATAAATCCCCCTTGAAATTTTTAGTAATTATATGCCGTTAATTAAATTGTATAATTATATGTAACTTAAAACAACTACCTACTATTATAAACATCTATAATTTAGATTTGAATTTACAATCAGTATGTATAAGTAAAACTTATCGTAAGTGTTTCGTGTAATAAGTTAATATTATTAAATGAGAATGATTATCATTGTTTTTAATAAGGACATTGTCTTGGTTTATAAACATATTTATAAAAGCAAAAAGTGGGACAGCAATCACATTTAAAAAAATGTTTTCTGTCCCACTTTCTTTAGATATAACTTTATTTCTTGGATTTTTCCGTATCTCTTAGAGGCGCTCTTCTATTAATCATTTCATCTTCAAAATCCTCTTGTTGATATTGTACATAGTCTTGAAGTCTATGCTTATTAGGCGTCAATGTTAAACCTAAGAATTTACGTTCTTTATTGGCATCTTTGTAGAATGAAGTCATCATCATTATTACTACAAAAGAGAATGGTAACGCACTAATAATGGCCGCACTTTGAATTGCATTTAATGCGTCAGCGCCATTGCCACCACCTGCAAATAGTAATACAAATGCAATTAGTGATTGCGCAATACCCCAAGTTACTTTAACAACATTTGATGGTTCTAATGAACCAAACGAGGTTTGCATACCTAACACAAACGTTGCAGAGTCTGCAGAAGTAATAAAAAATGAAGCGATTAAAACAAGCGCAATTAATGATAAAACAATGCCAAATGGTATCTCATTAAATACACCAAATAGTTGTGTTTCAGCTGTCATATTGAATAATTCAGGATTCTTTTTACCTGTTTCAATACCTAGAACACCAAATACACTAAACCATACAAAACTTACTAAAGCAGGTACTAAAAGTACACCTGCGATAAATTCACGCACTGAACGTCCTTTAGAAACACGTGCGATAAATATACCAACGAACGGACTCCAGCTTAACCACCAACCCCAATAGTAAAGCGTCCAACTAGACATCCACTCACGTTTTTGAGGGTTTTGGGCAGCCGTGTCAAATGTATTAAATAAGAATGAATTTAATAAGCTACCTGTTGAGCTTGTCATCATATTTAAAATCAAAATGGTTGGTCCAATGATTAAAGCTGCAATCATTAATATTGCACCTAAACTAATATTTAAGTTACTTAAATACTGAATACCTCGACTTAATCCAGACCATGCACTCATAATAAACAGTATTGTAACTACTACAATAATAATTGCTTGTACCCAAATAGTATTTGGAATACCGAATAAGTAATTTAAGCCACCGTTAATTTGTAGTGCGCCCATACCTAAGGACACAGCAACACCGACAACTGTAGCAAATACTGCTAACACATCGATTACTGTCCCAATTGGGCCTTCTACTTTATTACCTAAAATAGGGCGTAATGTTCTAGATATCAGTCCTGGTTCACCTTTCCTAAACTGTGCATATGCAAGCGCTAGGGCAACTACACCATAGATTGACCACGCATGAAAGCCCCAGTGGAAAAATGTTGAACGTAACGCTTCAGTATACGCGGCAGTAGTTTTAGGATCTGCATTTGGAGGCGCAGCAAAATCTGCCATAGGCTCAGCAGCACCATAGAATACAAGACCAATTCCCATACCGGCACTAAACAGCATCGCAAACCAAGACACTGTATTAAATTCCGGTTTATCATTTGGTTTACCTAGCTTTAACTTACCGATAGGACTAAATATTAGGAAAACACAGAAGAAAACAATAAATGTCGTAAGAATTAAATAATACCAACCTAATTTGTCAGTGATCCATAGTTTTATTGTATTTGTAACAGTGTCAAATTGTTCCGGAACTATTGCACCAATTAAAACAACTATACCAGTAATAATTGCGCTATAGATAAAAACAGGCGATATCTTCTTACCATTCGGTTGATTTTCAGAAGAATTCACAATAAATTACTCCCTTTCATATTATATTAAGTTTTTAAATCAAAAAAGAAAATTGGAAAAATTAATTACTTTTCTATAATTTAGTTTAATCATTCATAAGAATAACAAACATCTATGTTAATATCAAATTCACTTTCAAAAAGTATTTTCTTAATTTATTAAATATTGTATAATAACTTTTATATTAAATTAAGAGAGGTAATTAATATGCTACAAGAATTCAAAGAATTTGCGTTAAAAGGTAATGTTCTAGATTTAGCAGTAGCTGTAGTTATGGGGGCAGCTTTCAACAAAATTGTAACCGCTTTAGTTTCATACATTATTATGCCTTTAATTGGTTTAATATTTGGTACAGTTGACTTCGCCAAGAGTTGGTCTTTTATGGGGATTAAATATGGTATGTTCGTGCAATCAATTATAGACTTTATTATTATTGCCTTTGCATTATTTATTTTTGTTAAAATTGCGAACACTTTAATTAAACAAGAAGAAGAGGAAATCGAAGAAAACACAGTGTTACTAACAGAAATTCGCGATTTATTACGCGAAAAAAATTAATTTTACACAGCGATATTATTTAAATTTTAGAGTCAAAACATTTCAAATCCCTTATCCATTTTAGCAACAACACTATCATGGATAAGGGATTTTAATTAATTTAATGACATAAAACGCGCTGACGAGCCAGAGATTATCAGCTATTTTTTAAACATTTTATTGCTTTTTAAAGCGGGTTGTACTTTGATACTGTTCTGTTTTCACTTCTAAAATAAGCGGAATACGCTGTTTTAATTCACTCACATGAGATATAATACCCACCATTCTCCCAGAAGATTTCAGACTTAACAGCGTATCTAAAGCTGTTTCAAGTGTTTCTTGATCTAATGTACCGAATCCTTCATCAATAAACATAGAATCTAAAGCAATCCCCCCTGATTCTTGTTGTACTACTTCACTAAGCCCTAAAGCTAATGCAAGAGAAGCTTGGAACGTTTCCCCTCCTGATAAAGAAGTGATATGTCTTTTTTTATTAGAATGCGAGTCAAAAACATCTATTTCTAAACCACTGTATCCTTTGGAGGTTTGTTCCCTTCGTACCAATTGATATCTTTGTCCAGTCATTAATGATAATCTTTGGTTGGCGTGCGCTAATATACGCTCCAAATAATATATTAAAACAAAGTTTTCTAAAGTTAATTTTTGTTCATTTTTGCCTGATAAAATTTCTGCTAATTGGAAAATCTCTTGTTGTTCTTGGAGTTCTTTGTCCAGATTATCAATAATTTTATTGATTTGTTCTATTTTCTTTTGATTGAACTCTAATTTGTAATGATGTTGACTCAATATTGAACTTGCGTAGTCTAATTTATGCTTTGCTTGTTCATGTGATGATTTCAACTCTGAAATATCTTGCAATGCTTTGTTGTCAATTTCTGATTTTAGCTGTGCAATAATAATTTCAAGATGTTGTTTTTCTTGATTGTATTTATTTATTTCTAATTCGATTTTGGATTTGTTTGGCACTTCATTTATAGTATGCTCTACTTGCTTAAGTGATGAAAAGCCAATTCTGTTCATTTCTTCATCAATTTTGTTATTGGAATCTTCAATGTCCCTATTTAAACTCTCTAATGTCGTTTTAAGATGATCTTGATCATTTAGCTCTAACGATAATTTATTACTGTCTTTTTGAATCTGTTGTTCTAAGCATTCATATGTTTTTTGGTAATCATTTATTTCCCCTAATTCCTTTTCATAAGCCTTGATAAATGTGTCAACGTTTGTATATGCTGTGGCGCTTTCAAAATCATTGATAGCGGTTGTAAATTCATCTAATTCAAATTGCTTCGTTTTGAGATTTAGTTCAAATTCATGAATTTTTTGGTTTAATGTCATTACTTTGTCTTTAAGCTTTGTAATTGTTTCGTTTTCGGTTTCTAATTGTATTTTAGTTTTTGAAACTTCCCTCATACATTGTTCAAGTGCTTTATAATTGGTTTTTTCTAACTCGTCCAGATTAAATTTATTTAACTGCTCAAGTATATAATGGATTTCACTATCCAATTTAATTTTTTGTTCTTTTAAATCTGTATGTTTTTGTTCCAGTTCGGCTATTTTCTCATGTCTTGTTGTGAGTTCATCAAAATCTATATGTGTTTCTAATGTATGAACTTCATTTCCACAAACAGGACACGTGTCTCCTTGAGCAATTGCTGCTTGTATTTTCGAGATAATTTCTTGTTTATTATTTAAATCAATATTTGTTTTATCAATCTTTTGATATCCCTCTTCCACTGTGCTTAAGTTAACATCAATTTGTTTTTTTCTAGCTGTTTTGTCAGCTTTTTTTTCTTGTAATTTAAGATATTCATTTTTGTGTTGTTCATTTTGCTTATATGTTTTAATATCGTTATCCAATTTGTGTATTTTTTCATTGAGTTGTTCAATTTTTTTATAATCGGGTTCCCTCCCGTTTAATTGCGCTATATAAGTATTAAGCTGCTTCTTTTCTTTTTTATAATCATCTTCAAGTTTTGTATATTCATTTTTTAAACTTCCAATTTTTAAGTATGCAGTTTTATATTTATCATACTTGTTATAAAATAATTTGCAGTTTTCTATAAATATCTTAGATTTTTCTATAGATTGAGTTAAAGATTGGTGATTTTTGAATTGTTTTTTATTTTTTTCTAATTGTTCGTTTAAATTTGCTATGTAAGCCGCTTTTTTTGAAATATTTACTTTTATTTCGTCATGTTTTTTTAGTAATTTTTCTTTAGTATCAAATAAATTTGCTAAAGGTCTTACTTCATTAATCTCTTTTAACAGTTTCATTTGATTTTGGATATTATTTTCTTCTGATAACAATTTATTGTACTCTGTTTGTTTTTGTTCAAGGTTTGTCATCGCTTCTTGAAGTTTTAGATTGGTATTTAATTGGCGCTCAATCTTTTCAAATGTTTCTTTACATTTATCTCTTTTAGCAATTAAATCATTTTGAATAGTCTCACCTATTATTTTAAATTCTGGTAATACAGATTTAATTTTATTAGTCTGTCTTGCATTTATTGCTTTATATTCATTTAAAGTGTCCATATTAAACGTTTCTAAATCTTCCCAATCTGTCTCAAGCGCGTGATATCGCTTTTCAATTTGTATTCTTACTTTTTTTACGTCATCATTTAGCATTGCTTGTATTTCTTCGAATCTTTGACTATTAAAAAGCGTTCTTAATATTTCTTGCTTCTCTATACTTTTAGATAATAAAAATCGTTTAAACTCACCTTGAGGCAAGATAAACAATTGTCTAAACTGTTCAGTATTGACTCCCAATAATGCTTTAATAAATTGGTTACCAGCATTTACTTTGCTTTCTCGTAATTCAAATACATCTTCCAATTGGTATATAGCAAGTTGACCGAGCGTTTTATTTTTATTTCCTTCTTTTATAAATGAACCTTGGCGATTAATTTTAAAAATTGTGTTTCTTAATTTAAATTCGAATTCTACAGACATTGGTGTTTTACCGTCTGCAAAATGACTTCGTAAATCACTCTCACTTCTATCTTTAGTGGATGCTTCTCCGAACAATGCAAATACAATAGCATCAAATATCATTGTTTTCCCAGAACCCGTCTTCCCACTAATTAAAAACAACTGGTCGTCATTAACTTGTTGAAAATCAATAGTTTCATCCAAGAAAGGACCAAAGTTTTTTAGCTTTAATGTTAAAGGTCTCAATGAGTTTGGCCTCCTTCAAGTAATTCGTTTAATACTTTACCGATTTTTTTATTTTGAACACTAGTTAAAGTTTCATTCGTAATATTTTCATAAAATTTATTAATAATTGTTTCATCATCTAATTTTTGAATTTCAATGTTTTCGTGATGAATGGGTGTATTAAACTCAAAAGTTTTGTTTGTAAGCGCTAATGCATTAGGATAAATTTGTTTTAAATGCATCATTGGATCACTGACATGTGACATATGCTTCAGCTTGAAATGTAAGTAATTATATTTGTCTTTTATCTCTAGTTTTTCTTGGATTGCATCATCATAATTTCCTTCAACTACCTCCAATTGCCTTAAAGGGGTTAAAGGTCTAAATTTACTTTTAATTTCATTATCAATTATTTCAATTACTCTGTAACCTTTTGGTTGTGTAGATTCTGAAAAAGAATATTGTAATAATGAGCCACTGTAATGTACAAAATTAGAATTGATACTAAAAGGATGATGTAGATGACCTAACAATACTTGATCGAAACGTTGAAATGAACTTTCTTCAACTGATTCAACTGTACCAATTGTTAATGGTCTCTCAGATTCAGTTCTAATTCCGCCTTGGACAGTAAGGTGACCTACTAACATATTCGTCTTATCTCGATCCAAATGCTGCGTCATATATTCAATGGATTTCGATAAAGCTTGCTGATGCGTTTCAATCATTTTATCACCAAAGAAATAACTTGTTTCATTAACTGTAGAAAATGGTAAAGTATAAAAATCAATATTCCCTATTGAAACAGGACTTGCCATATCTTCAAGCGAAGTCCGAATATAAAGTTGAGATTTCTCAAACCATTTTGAACCATAATTGAGTCTTTCTTTACTGTCATGGTTGCCATTAATCATAATTAATGGCATATTCATTTCTAAATTTAATGTATTTATTGTACTTTCTAATAATTGAATTGCTTCTTTGTTAGGGTAACTTGTATCATATAAATCACCTGCAATTACAATCACATCAGGTTGTTCATCTACCATTGCTTTTATAAATGATTCTAATATATAAGATTGGTCTTCAAGCAATGATTTTCCATTCAAAATTTTGCCTAAGTGCCAATCTGCTGTATGTATCACTTTCATATTACCACTCCTGTAAGAACCTTTGTTCGCTTTTATATTACAATATGCCTCATTATCACACAAGTATAGTTTCATGATAAAAAAATAGGCTACTTAACCCCTACGAAACAAGGAAATTTAGCAGCCTCTTAATACCAAATATATTCAATTTCTGGGATGTAGTTATTTCAAACTCAATCTATTAAAGTTCTTTTAATTTTTTTATATTTATATAACATGGCTAATCTCCATGGTACAATCATGCAAAATGCAAGTAAGAAGAACATACCAGCAATTTCCCCTGGATCAATTTGATTACTAACAAATATTTTGATTATAGTTCTAATTAGTAATAGCGAAATTAAAATGATAGGAAAAGCTTTGGAACGCTTCATATATATTTCACTACCCTGTGTTTCAAATTTAGATGTCCATATCAATACTGTTGAAAAAAGAACACCTAATATAATACATTCTATGATTTCAATACCTGTTAATCTAAAGTAAGGTACCACATACATAAGTGCACCTGTTGCCATGAAGAAAGGAGGTAGAACGATTTTCTTTTCATTTACTGGGTATTCTTGTGCTTTCATTCTTACAAAAATAACGCCAATACCCATTAAAAAAGCTACTACTATAGAAAATACTAAATATAACATGCTTACACCTTCTTTAAGTTACTAGCTTAACTCTCACCTTGAATAGTATATCACTTAACCATTTAATATTCAGTATTTTTAAATTAAAACATCGCATGTTATATTTTATTGCATTCTTCAACATGTATGGATTGGCTCAAAACAATAAACAGAGCTGTTTATACATTAGTTATCTTAAAATAACATGCTCAATCACGGGAAGTATATTGGAAGATGAATCCAAAATAAAATAAGCCTTGTTAAAGACTTATCTTATCTTTCATTATTTAAATAGCGCGTGTACTATCGCATGCTGATAACGCATTTTCTAAAGTGTATCTAAGGTAGTTCATATCATGCATTTGCATTGCATTATGATATCGTTTGAATTCTTCATCGGTAGAAAAGTTAATATGCATATTTGCTAGTCGATCTAAAACTTCTTTATCTTCCATGTCATAAGCACTCTTCACTTATTTATACCTCCCTTATATATACAAATTATAACAAATTTGATTTTACAATCAAATATTTAAAAAATAAATATCATACTTTCACTATTTAAAGTAATTCATATTCATTTAAAAAAGTCTAAAAAGAGAGACCTAATATTAAAAAATAGACAAAGATTTAAAATAATATAAAATACTAACATGTGGTTATTAGACCCTTTTCATATACAAGCATATGGCATTTTTATAATCAGCCAAAATTTAACAAGGTTCAAAAATTGTGAAACAAAAGTCTATTTTCGTGGACTTACACATGAACAGCAAAAAAGTGAGCGAAATATAAAATAACGCATTTGAAACTACAAATGTGAATAAATGCTTTATGCTACCAAATTAAAAATAAGGGCTGATGACTACTTGTCGAAAGTAGTATTCAGCCCTTTTATGACGCACTATTTTTTCTTCTTGAATGCGTCGTCTTGATTTTTGTTCATCATTGTCATCATTTAACCCGAACATTAAAAAACGCTTCAAAATCAACGCTTTAAGTTTAAATACTTAAAACATTTGAAAACTGTTATGACAGGCTTTCAAAACTTATTTTAAAAGTTTTGTTGCCAATCTGTTGCCAATAATTGTTTGCCATATAACTTTTATGTGTTCGTATCAACAATTCTATAACGGAACAAACATTCCCTTCCTCCTTCAAAAATAACGTTATCCGTTAGGAATAATCAGTTGTTAACGATAAAATAAATACTACTATAAATGTTATTGTTGGTAATCCAAAAAAATATAATACCGGCAATAGCTTGCACTATATTATTATCTATTGCCGTAAGTGGCGCAACTGCATACATAACAGCAACCAAAATTATTGCAGAAATAATTATTGCCAATATCAAACTAATACCAATTTGTGATAATGCGCCACCCAAAACAAACAAAACATTCACTCCTTAATACTATGTAAAAAACAAAGGGCAATCCCTTAACAAGCTAAAATTACTTTACTACCATTATAATGGTAGAAACTAGTCACAAATGCAACTATAACATAAAAAAAGAGACAGTTTTTAACTGTCTCATTCCCTTAAAATTCTAATAAATTAATAATGTATATTAATCTGATTGAGCTATATAGGCAAAGTTAGGAGTACTTAAAACCTAATACAAATTTAACATATATATTTAAGAATTTAAATATGTTATGAAAACTTTTTAGTTATTATTAAAATAGATCAGTGAATTCAACTTATTTATTTGATATTATATACTTTAGGATATATTTAATGAGGTGTTTTATATCAAGTATTACATGACTTTAGTATCTGCACTATCAACTTTTGTAGCATACTTAATACCAATTTTATCTTTCAATAAGTTTTTTAACGGTACGTTATACCTTTTTAATGGACTTGTACTGCTGGGTATTATTATATTGATAAATATTTTATCTCTTATTCATGGGGATCGTTTAGTAAATGCTTTACTTCTATTTTTTAGTTTTATAGCTACATTGATTTTTACTTTTCCAATATGGCGTCCGGTGGTTCTAGTTAGTTTTTAATTATGTTATTTCAAAGGGTAAAAGAAATTTTATTCTTTGAAATAATTTTAGAATTTATATTTAAATATAGTTCGTTAGACTTTAAGGTGTTTAAATCAACATCAAATACTAATTTAAAATTCTTTATGTTATTCTTTTTTATACTACCTATCGAATTTGCTTCTAAAAAATTATTACTTTTTTTATTTAGTACGTTAGTAATATCCATAGCGGGGATTAATAAGCTATTTTTATTACTTATAGCAAACTGATTACGTTTTATAATAAAATCCGCATCCTTGTAATTTGCAACTCTGATTGTAAGGACAATATATTTCCCATTTGCTTTATATGTATTATTATCCGTTTTAATTTCTTGCTTTTCTTCAACACTCTTTACTTTATAACCTATATTATTGAGTTTAACTTCATTCTCTTTATTATATACAGCATTTTGCATATATGGAGGTGGACTATAGGCATTTTGCTTATTAAGTTCATATATTAATAATACAACACCAACTATATAAACAATCGCAATAAGAACAATCAAGACCCTTTTTGTGATAATTAACCCTCCTTGATTTCTAGTATTTTAAATCTCCTAAAGTATATATATGTATTCTTTCAATAACTTAAGAGTACAAATTAGAATAGACAATCACCTAGTGTGATTGTCTACTATACTAGCATAAAATTATGCTTTACTTCTTAATTTATTTACTACTAAAAATCCAATCCCTAAAAATAATGCCAATCCGCCAAACAAAATATTATTAAAATCATTTTCTACACCAGTTTCTGGTAACATATCATTTTGACTTTTAGTTACTTCTTTATGATTATTGTCTTCTGTCACGGAATTTTCATCGCTATTGTAAGTATCAATATTTATAGAACCTGCTGATTGAAAATTTTTGATATCATTATCTCCAAATCGTAAATTACCAGTTTCTTTATCAACCTTGATAATTTGTAAACCACCAACACCTGTACTTTGAACAGCGGGAACTTCATAATACTGTCCTTTATCTTCTACTTGGCCAGTAGCTTTCAAACCATTTTCTACATAACCAAATTCTTCAGAAACCTTATCAACAGCATCACTTTTCAACTTATCTTCATTAATAGCTGCATCAGCAACATCATTGCCTAGTAATAAAGCACCTGATAATAAACCTACACTTAATGGAAAAATTATTTTTTTCATTTTAAATCCCCCAATATATTTTATTTTCATGTAACACAACATAACATTAATTTTAATTAATTTAAACCGATAAATCAGATAAAAAATTATTAATGAACTTAAATTTGAGCAAATAAAAAAGAGAGACACATAATCAGTGCCTCTCTTTTGAAGTATTGAAATAAAGGTATAATAACAAATTAACATGTGGCTAATTAAAAATCAATAGCAAAACATCTTATAAGCTTGCATTGCCCAACCATTGTCGTCACCAGAAAATACTTTTCCAACTTTCCAACAATCGAAAATGTAAGATTATCAAATTCATGTTACAAACTTCGTTTGTGAATAAATCTTTCACATTAATTGCTGGATTTATTTATGTAAAAAATAACCACCCATTGACATGCTTAGGTGATTGGCGAAATAAATAATTGGAGTTTTATATATGCATGTATTATATATTTTAACACAAAATTAAAAGACAGCTAAATAATAACTGTCTTTTAAAAACTGTACTATTTTATAGGCTTAAAATTTATTAATGCGTTCCCTTAACATTAATATATTATTTATGCTAACACAGAAATTGAAAAACAAAAACACCAACTAGTTGAGTGAGTGTTAGTATGATTGCCATTCTATACTATTTATTCTAACCTTTTTTCTTCCCACATAATCACTATTATCTTTTACAACATACATAGTGGTCGGAGAATAATAATCTTTATTTCTTGCTTTTCTTAAACCTAATAATATATCTTTACCACTGTATTTATCTATAAAAACTATATCTAAATTTTGCGGATTTCGATCGTGACTATTTATTATTATACATAATTTAATATTTTTATCGATAAAACAACTATGTAAAAAATTATAACTTAATATTCTGTCTTTAATTTCTTTATATCTTTCATGTAGTTTTATATTTTCTATAGCAACTTTACCTTCTAATATATTTTGAAGGATATTTGTTGCTCTTCCATTTATAACTTTATGTAAACCTAACAAATGAGGTAAATTAAATTTATCAAATCTTATCTCTAATTTATCTAGTTTTCTATCAGTAACATTTAACACTAATTTTTTTTGAGTGAATTTTTCTATAAAATCATTGAGGATGTATTGAAAATTAATATCTTCTTCACTATTTAATATGTAATATTTATTATCCTCCAAAAAATCACTCTTTCATAAAAATATCCCTACTCTTTAAGCAGGGATTATGTATATGAGCGCGGGTAAGAAGGGTGTCACTTACCAGGACCAACGACTAGTTACAAGGCCACAGTCAAGGCTATACAATGCACTCCTAATTGTATATAACTATATCTATATAACATAGTTACCACACAGACTAACTTACAGAGCTAAGAGTTAGGAAGAAAGAACAGGATTGAGAATTAACTTTCTTCATCAATAACTATAGTACTTTTATTATCTTTTGTAAATAAATTAGCCAAACTTTTTCTTCTATTTGGATAACTTTTGTACATATTATAAACATAATTACATAAAAAAATACCCAACCAGTGACATGCTTGGGTGGGATCAAATTAAAGTTTTTAAATGTTTAACAAGAATATGGTGACGCATGTAAAAACATTGTACCACATATTATAAAAATGATATTTTTGAAAGAAATGCCAATGAATAATTTCTTTATACTAACTAGTTGAGTGAAGTTTGTGGGGAACTTCACAAATATATTTTGGTAAATATTGTTACATTTGACAAGAAGTTTCACAACACTTATCGTATAAAGTTAACCACCCATAAGGGCGGCTATGTCTTAGAGAGTATGTCTGAATACACACCCTAGGGCATATATTAGACCTACTCTATCTGACAACACCCTAAGGTGTGCTATATAATAATACAATACAAACTAGTTGTTGTAAACATAAAAAACAGATCGAGCATATAAGAACTTTTTCCCTATTTTTATTTTCGTATAATAATTATCATAAAAAAGTGGGCAAATTCATGCAAAATTGCTAACAATTGCAATCTAGCACATTTAGTTTAAGCCTTGTAATTCCAATATATTCAACTATCGCTCAGCGTGTTATTAACATATTATTTTATATCAAACTTTTGTACCATTTGTTGTTAATTTAGACTGTGTTACTATATGGACATGATACGACCTCAACCGTATCAAATAAATATAATACTATTCACAAGCTCGCTTTTACATAAGTGGGCTTTTTTATTAAGGAAGTTTTATTTATGGGAAATTTTATGATGTACTCATCTTATGTTATTTTTTGTATTATTTTTTTATTGATAGTTTTTACTTTAATATTTAAAGTTAATAAAACGATTAAATGGATTATATTGGGGACGGTAACAGCGCTTTTAATTTCGCTTATATTCTTGTATAGAACTGGATCAGATATTAGACGTGAAAGCATAAGTCCACTTCAATATGGCGAAATCCAAACTAATAATCTCATATAATTAAGTTAGTTATTCTATATATTTTACGTAGTTATTTTAACTTTTGAGCATAAAAAGTGGATAGATTAACGTAATCTACCCACAATTTCAGTCTGGATAAATGCCAAACTATAATAAATACAGAATTTCAACACAAATATTATATTAACATCATTAAAATAATATTTAAATTCAAAAGTAATAAAAAATAACCACATCAATTAAGATGCGGTTACTTATTAGATAAATCTTCATTGTGTTTTAAAATATCAGTTGTAGAACTAAAAATATACCTTAATAAAAATCCTATAATACCAAAAATATTAATAAAAGTTGCTGAGGCAAAAAAGATAATTAATTTAATATCATAGTGTGGTACACTAACAGGAAAAACCCAGATTTTAAAACTTAAACCTTGTAAATATAACATTACAAATAAATTCAAAGATAATACAAGTGTTATCAATCCAAATATTAATAATGATATTTTTCTAATATTGTCTTTAAAATCGATTTGCTTTTTAGCTGAATCTCTCAAATGTTTTTATAGTCATAAAAATCTTTAATATCGTCATGTGCAGTTTGAGCATCTATATCTATTTTGCTCGCATCAGAATTATTTATATCATTTATTAAATTATTAAATGTATTTGAATCCAAATCCGTTCTATCCATTTAAAATTCTCACTTTATTCTTTCGTTCTTTAATTTGTTTAATTGTCTCCATGCAAATGGCTTAGAAATCTTAAAAGCAGTTGCAACTTTATAAGATAACTCATTAATTTCTGACTCAGAATAAGCAAAGATATCTTTCGGTATCACTTTTTCTATTACATCTATAGGAGCCAATAACTGTGCTGAAAATTCGTTAGCTTCATTTTCTAATTGAGTATTTGCGTTATCGTATTCATTTCTATACAAGATACTATATTCTTTATTAGGTTTATACATCGGCCAACCCCAATGTAAAACTATATGTCCTAATTCATGAGCCATTGTAAACCGTCTTCTCCCATTTGAGTGTTTTGCATTTACAACTATTTCTGGCAAACCTATTTCATTAATTCGACTATAACCGCTAATTGAATCGGGAAAATCGAATGTACTCATATCACTATACAAAACTTTTATACCAAATGATTCAATTGCTTTTTCTAAATCATCTAATATATTTTTAAAACTAAATTCTTTATATTCATTACGAAAATCATTAGTCCTTTTTCTAATATTTTCCATTGACATCCCTCCTTTAATTATATTATATAATATATTAATACCTTTTTGTAAAATTTTTTGAACTTTAATACAAAAAAATAACCACCCAGTGACATGCTTGGGCAGTATATAAATTATTGTCAATAAGGAGTTATCACAGCATGTTTTAATATTTTATCATAAATTATAAGTTTGGCCACCCATCATAAAAATAAAAAGCACTCTATAAAAGAGTGCTTCATGCGTAAAAATATAATAGAATTAGTGAGTCATTAAATGAAAAGTGACCCTATTTGCAATATAACATATTTTAATCATTTTAGCTAATAGACTTTTTAATATACTTCTACTATTCTTAATCTTTCGTGCCATACCCAACCGTTGTTTGAAGATGAATATACTCTTGCCCAACCGTTTAGTATTTCGAATATATAGAATTGATCGTAACCAGCACTGTAGCTTTCGTTTGTTAAGTGCCAATCATAATTACCGTTACTACCTGTACGTTTTGTAATAGTAGCACCGTAACTATCAACACGACCTCTAAAGTATGCACTATCAGACCAATTTAAATCATCGGGTGGAATGGAACCAATCGCTAAATCATTTAACACATTGTCATATGCGCTTACATCATCATGCAATTCACTACCACCGCCCGGTTTATAAACCTCGTTTATGCGTAATCTTTCATACCAAACAAAACCGTCATTATCCGGCGAATATACTCTTGCCCAGCCGTCACGAATTTCATAAATATAAAATTGATTATAGCCGGGATCGTATGATTCGCTAGTGACAACCATTACATTATTATGGTTTGGTCTACAAATTGAAACACCTGCGTTATCTGCTGTTGCTCTAAAGTATGGTTGATTAGACCATGTTAATTTTTTAGGTGGTACATTACCAACTTTAAGTGTAGCGTTGTTTTCGTTTGTTTTAACTGGTTCCGGTGTGATGTTTGATAAATCTACATCTTCATCTACGAAATCGGGAACAATGAAATGCGTTAATCCAGCGTAATTATCCGTTCTTAATTTTGCCGGGCTGTTTGCTAACGTATCATAGTTTTGTTCTAAGATAACAAATGTTTCTGTACCTCCACTGTTATCCCATACTAAACCAGTATGGCCCCATTTATCATAAATACCTTCAGTATATACTGCGATTGTACCGATAGGTGGCACATAGTCGGGCGTATTTTCTACAAGTTTCCACCCTTTAGGCAAAGCAACCCATGTTAAATCTATTGCGTTACCCCATATTCTGTAACCATTTGTTACGTGGTCTGCATAGTCTACAATCAAGTCCATACACTGGTACGCTGCGAAATTATCGAAATCGATATACTGACCTTTTAGGCTGTGCATATACTCTATAGCCTCTTTGTAATCTACATTTGTTTGTGGGCTTTCTGTTGGTTTTTCTGTAGTTGTTTCTGATAATTCTTTAGAAGGCTCACTATCGCTTTCTTCTTCTACGCCGTCAATGTATTTAGTAACTAATTTGTCTAAATTGCTAACATCACGACCATAACCAGCGTATTCTAACAAGTTACCCGGGTCAACTTTACCTACTTGAATATCTTGATGTCCGGGCATTTCCGTTTTGTAATCAATGCCCCAATAGTTACATAAATAAGCTAAGACACGTGCTAAATTATCTAATGATTTTTGAGAACGTGTTTTATCTGTGAAATATGAACCTTCAGCACCAAATGCGCCATCGTTAGCATCTACGCCATACCATTGGTTATCTTTGATTGCACCATATAACACATGCCATGCTTTTTCTGTAACTGGAATACAAACAATACATTCTTCGTCGTCAACGAATATATGAGCGCTTGCCACGATAGACCAATCAATATTATATGAGTTTTTATAATAATCAACATTATTTTGTGCTGTAGTATCTATATTACCTGTGTCGTGTGCTACTGCAAATTTCGGGTTACCTGTTGTTAATGGTTGCCCACTACGTCTCGTTCCGATTGGTAACCAATCATAACGTACTGGTACGCCATTCCATTTTTCTTGTGCCATTTATAAAAATCTCCATTAATTTTTTATATTAAAGAACCGACTATATTTATAGCCGGTTAATTATTAACTATTTAACATTGCCTCCACCTTGTTTTTGGTGGTCTTGTTTAGTGTTTCCACTACGTTTTTTGCCTGTTTCCCATAATCCTGTTGCCATTAAACCACTTATGATAATTTTGCGTCAATTTGCCGAAGGTTACGAATTAGATTATGAATATCTTATGTTCAAAGCCGGTTACCTAGATGAACCACGACACACTAGCGACGATGAATATTTTATGTTTAAAGATAAAGAAGGCTTTGATAGTTTGCCAGAAGAAGATAAAGAAAAAATATTACTTACTTTACGTGAACAAGCCGATTTTATGATTTCTAAATATAAAAAAAGATAAAGGGTGTAATAATTGGAAGAATACAGTAAAAATATTAAATTTTTAAGAACTCAAAGAGGCATGACACAACAAAAACTAGCCGATAAAACGGGTCAAACTAAACAAGTTATATCAAATTTAGAACGTGGGTACAGTGCGCCAAATAATAAACAACTTTTGAATTTAGCTCATGCACTCGATTGCACTACTAACGACATTTTGGGAGATGTTGAGGACGATAAAAGAAACTATCAAGCAATCATGTTCAAAGACAAAGAAGCATTTGATGAATTATCAAGCGAAGAAAAAACAAGAATTATACAGTCGTTGGAAGATCAAGCCGACTATTTAATAGCGAAAACTATTAAACAAAAGAAAAACGATGATAAATAAAGCATCGTTTATTTTTTGAACTTTAAGGGGAACTGACGTTCTATATGAGGAGGATTTTATGTTTATTGATGATGTGGTAAATGATTTAGCTTACGAATTAAATAGTAATAATGTTGAAAAGAGTATTGAAGGAATTTCTGACTATTTAAGTATTATTGTTGTATACAATGAACATATAAGTTGTGTAATGAAATTTAAAGGTTATCACGTAATTTACATTAAACAAGATGAAAAGAATAAAATGTGGGAAGATTTTACTCATGAATTAGGACATTTTATGTTACATGACACCGATCAACGTGATATGAATGATATGTACAATCAGAAACAAGAAAATGAGGCTGACAAATTTAGTCTGTTGTTTCGTATGCCTCAAAAAGAAATTGAATTACACGAATTGTTTACTGAAAATGATTTAATGACTTTTTATGAAGTTGGGCATAACATAGCAAGACAACGTTTAATCAGTTTATGTAATTATTACTGCAATGACGAAACAAGGGTTTTTAAATGACTGTTCATAAAGACCCCAACACAAATAAATGGTTTTATTCTGTACGTGTTGAAAACGTACATGGCGAAAAGGTACATAAGAAAAAACGGGGGTTCGCAAAAAAGAAAGATGCTTTAATTGCCCAACAAAGATTTTTAGAAACATACGATACGGAAATTGAAGAACAATACACATTTCGTGAAATAGCCGAAAGGTTTATGCGTTATTCAAAAGGACGCAAAAAAGAAACCACAATTTACAATCAAAATAATTTAATCAATAACATTTTGATTCCACATTTTAAAACTACACCTATTAAAAATATCAAACCTAAACATATCGATGATTTTTATCAATCTATATTTGATAAATATAGTAATTCAATGTTAGGTAATATACGACGTAATTTGTCTGCTATATTTAACTTCGCTGTTAACTTCTACAATCTCTCACGCAATGTTGTGAAAGTTGTATCACTGCCAAAACATGAAGAACGACGTAAGCAAGAATACTGGACGATTGACGAATTCAACCATTTTATAAAAGTAGTAGACAATATAGTGTATAAAACATTGTTTATGGTCTTGTTTTGGTCCGGCGCTCGTAAAGGCGAAATATTAGCTCTACGTTATTGCGATATTGATTTTGAAAATGAAGAAATAGAAATAAACAACTCGTGGAATGACAAAACAATCACGACGGTTAAAACTACACCATCAGAACGCACTATAACGATACCTAGCCACGTAATAGAACAATTAAGGGAATTGGAACAATTTCAAATTGAGAAGTTTGAATACGTTAATAACGATGATTTTATTTTTACAGTTAGAAGTATAGCAAAACCAATGACACTTGCTAATGTTAATAAACAATTTAAAATTGGCATTGATAAAGCAAATGTTAAACCAATTCGGGTACACAATCTGCGCCATTCACATGCAACGCTATTAATTAATAACAACGTACAGTTATACACAATATCAAAACATTTAGGACATTCAGATATAACGACCACTGCGAACACATACGGACATTTATACCCGAACACTGAAAAAGAATTACAATCCATATTAACTAAGGCATATAATGATAGTTGGTAATTTTGTTGCCAATTTGTTGCCAATAAATCAAAACCACCCGTATAACGGGTGGTTTGTTCTGCGGCTATAAGCCTTTGTTACTGACCAGCCCTGATAAGGGCTCTGAGAAGATCAGCCATATGTACTACTTTCCCAGCAACCCTTAAAAGGGTTGTTTATTTTTTCTTTCTAGTTTCTTCGCCAGTAAATGGGTCTATATATTCGACAAGCGTTAATTGCTCTGCAACGATATCCTCTTGTAATTGATTACGAATATAATTTTCTATAACTTTTTTATTTCTTCCAACTGTATCAACGTAAAACCCTTTACACCAAAATTTTCTATTTCCATATCTATATTTTAAATGTGCATGTCTATCAAAAATCAATAAACTACTCTTCCCTTTTAAATATCCTACAAATTGGGAAACACTTAATTTTGGTGGAATACTAACTAACATATGAATATGATCTTTACATGCTTCAGCTTCAATAATTTCTACACCTTTTCTTTCACACAACTGTCGCAATATTAATCCAATATCTTTCTTTATTTTTCCATAAATAATTTGCCTTCTATATTTAGGAGCGAAGACAATGTGATACTTACAATTCCATTTTGTATGTGCTAAACTATTTGTGTCTGATGACATAAATTGCATCTCCTCATGTTGTTAATTTTGGTTGGCTGACCAAATATTATTTTAGCACGTAGAGATGCAATTTTTAATACAACGGTATAACCATACTGCACTATACGCATAGCGTATGGTTTTTTATATAAATAAAATGACGGGGTTTACTAACACTACTGAAAGTGTCGTAAACCCCGTCATTATGCGTTATTTCTTCTTCTTGAATGCGTCATCTTGATTTTTGTTCATCATTGTCATCATTTGATTTATTTTCTTTTGAGATGGTTTTTGACCCATTTGCATCATCATCATTCGTAGCATTTCTTCATTAATTGGTGGGTTCTTTTTCAGATAATCCATCATATATTTTCTTGCAAGGAAAAATCCACCGACTAGTCCTAGAATTAGTGCTAACACGATTAATAAAATCGCTAACCAAGTTGCCATTGTTTCACCCACTTTCCTATCCTAATGAATTTTACTAAAATAAGTGCTCCTTTTCAAGAGCTACTCAATTAAGTTATACTTCCAACCTTATGTATTATATCAATTATAAATTCAGTTTGTAAATATAATCCAAATTTTATTTATAATAAAAAATTGGTATGAGAGCTATCGCTCTCATACCAAACTTTTTTATATTTGTTTAAGCTTTAACTACTTAAAATGTTTGAATTTGGTTTAATACATTTTCTTTAGTGAAACCATATTTTTCGACTACTAAATCACCAGGAGCGCTTGCGCCAAATCCGTCGATACCGATTACTTTACCTTCAGTACCAACATATTTATGCCAACCAAGTGGCGAAGCCATTTCAATAGCAACACGTTTAGTAATAGATGGCGGTAAAACAGATGCTTTATATTCATCTGTTTGTTGATCAAATGCGTTCCAGTTTGGCATAGAAACAACACGTACACCCTTACCTTGTGCTTCTAAGTCTTTAGCAGCTTCAATAGCTAAATTAACTTCTGAACCTGTTGCTAATAACAAGAATTCTGGCGCTTTATCTGATTCAAACACTACATAAGCACCTTTACGTACACCTTCTTCTACAGTTTCTTTAGGCAAGTCCATTGTAGTTAAGTTTTGGCGTGTAAGTACTAATGATGTCGGTGTTGATCCTGCTTCTAGTGCTATTTCCCAAGCTACACGAGTTTCGTTACCATCTGCTGGACGGATAACATTCATATTAGGGATGGCACGTAAACCAGCTAATTGTTCAATTGGTTCATGTGTCGGTCCATCTTCACCCACTGCAATGGAATCATGCGTAAAAATAAATGTTGAATTTAAGCCCATGATTGCAGATAAACGAAGCGCTGGTTTTAAATAGTCACTGAATACGAAGAATGTTGCACCATATGGATGTAAACCACCGTGTGCAGCCATACCATTTACTGCGGCAGCCATAGCGAATTCACGAACACCAAACCAGATATTTTTACCTTCAGGTGTATCTTTATCAAAATCAACAGCATCTTTTACATTTGATTTGTTTGAGCCAGCTAAGTCAGCTGAACCACCAAAGAATGAAGGTACTGTTTTACTTAACGCTTGAATAACTTCTCCAGAATCTGCACGTGACGCACCACTGTGGCCAGCTTCAAATTCTGGTAATGCATCAGCGTAATTAGCTGGTAATTTACCACTGATTGCCAATTTGAATTCTTCTGCTAATTCTGGATATTTTTCACTGTATGTTTCAACAAGTTTGTTCCAGCTTTCTTCTTTTTCGTTTGCACGTTTTAGCATTGATTGTTGAAAGATTTCATAAACTTCATCTGGAACGTTGAATCGTTTTTCAGGATCTAAACCATAATTTTCTAAAGCTAATTTTCTTTCATCTTCACCTAATGGCGCACCGTGCACACCATGAGAATCTTGTTTGTTTGGTGCACCGTAACCAATAATTGTTTTAACTTCAATCATTGTTGGTACATCCGAAGCTTTTGCTTCTTCAATTGCTTTATCAATTGCTTCGATATCGTTACCATCTTCAATTAAAATGTGTTTCCAACCATATGATTCAAAGCGAGTCTTAACATCTTCAGAAAAAGCTTTGTTTAAATCTCCATCTAAAGAAATATCATTTGAATCATATAATACAATAAGTTTATCTAATTTCGTATGACCAGCTAATGAAGCCGCCTCATGTGAAATACCTTCCATTAAATCTCCATCAGAAGCTAGTACATAAGTGTAATGGTCTACTACATTAGCATCTTCTTTGTTAAACTTACCAGCAAGATGTTTTTCAGCCATAGCCATACCTACAGACATAGCAAAACCTTGACCTAATGGACCTGTAGTTACTTCCACACCATCAGTATGTCTGAATTCAGGATGTCCTGGTGTTTTTGAGCCCCATTGTCTAAATTGTTTTAATTCATCTAATTCTAAACTACCTGAAACATGTAATAAACTATAAAGTAATGCAGAACCATGACCAGCAGACAATACAAAACGATCTCTATCGAAGAAATCTTTTGATTGGGGGTTGAAATTTAAATGGCGTGTCCATAAAGTATATGCCATTGGAGCAGCACCCATTGGTAATCCAGGGTGTCCTGAGTTTGCTTGCTCAACAGCATCGATACTTAAAGCTCTAATCGTATCTATTGCTAATTGATCTTTTTCTTTATTCATCTAAATGACTTCCTTTCTTATAGCAAGATTCATTACCATTATACATTATTTGACGTTTGTTTAACAAAAAATTGATTTAGTTGTTATCTTTTTTGTCTTTTGAATCTAATATTTTTTTAACTTTTTCAGGTGTTACATCGTTACCTTCAGGATCAATTACTCTAGTATTTTCAATTTGTTTTTTAAAATTATCTCTGAAAGAGTCTAAATACGCTTTTCTTAATTTAGATCGTTCTTTAGCCTCAGATTCAGTTAATCCTTCTTCTTTTTTCTTTTTTGCTAATTCATTTATACGCTTGATATCTACGGCATCGTTTTTAGCCATACTAAACCTCCGTAATTCATAATATAAAAAATATAACAAAAAAGTGAACGAAACGAAATAGTTCCGCTCACTTTCATATGTACCAGACAATTAATTTACTCCCAAATAAATTAATGTTTGATATTTCTATTTTGCTCTTGCCAAAAATGGCTTATTGCTCTGTTCGCTTTTTTCCACTGAATCCATTTGATATTGTTCGTTTTGAATTGAGTTGTTTTGGATTTGATGATCTGTCATTTCGTACGTTTGTTCCGACTCAGCATTATTATGTGCACTTAAAATAAATATAGAACTTAAAATCATAGTAACTAATAGGACTACGAAGTAAGGCTTTATTTGATGTATATATAATTTGAACATTATAAGTCACTCCTAGAACGTTTGTTTGTGTCTAAACTCTAACAGAACATCTGTTCCTAGTCAACCTTGAAACGAACAAACGTTTGTAAAAAAGAATCATGCATGCTATAATAAAAACAAATTAACGTAGGGAGTGCCTATTATGAGAGAATTAACAAAACGACAAAATGAAATTTTTGAATATATCAAACAGACCGTTCATTCAAAAGGATATCCACCAAGTGTTCGAGAAATTGGTGAAGCTGTGGGTTTAGCTTCAAGCTCTACCGTACATGGACATTTATCAAGACTAGAAGAAAAAGGCTATATAAAAAGAGATCCAACCAAGCCCCGTGCAATAGAAATTGTAACTGAACAACTAGGCGAATCTGCAAATATGGAATCAACGATACATGTACCAGTAATTGGAAAAGTAACGGCAGGTATTCCTATTACTGCCGTCGAAAATGTTGAAGAATACTTTCCATTACCAGAACATTTTACTTCTACGCATAACAGTGACATTTTCATCTTAAATGTTGTTGGTGATAGTATGATCGAAGCTGGTATATTAGATGGAGATAAAGTTATAGTCAGAAGCCAAACAATTGCTGAAAACGGTGATATTATTGTTGCAATGACTGAAGAAAATGAAGCTACAGTCAAACGTTTTTATAAAGAAAAAACACGTTATCGTTTGCAACCGGAAAATAGTACAATGTCTCCTATTTATTTAGACCAAGTCACTGTTTTAGGCAAAGTCGTTGGGCTTTTCAGAGAAATTTAATTATTTTATTTGTAAATAAAGACACTCTCAACAAAAATAAGAGGTTGCGCGTTGAGCGCAACCTCTTATTTTTCGTCATTCTTTTCTAAAACGTCTTTAACTTTTTCTAGTATATCTTCTGTTTGATCTTTTTTATTTGTTGTCATAATATCTCATCCTCACAGGTTACAGATACCCTCATTCAACAAATCGTAAACACTATCCAGTGTAATTTTCAGTCCAATAAGGTTGTCTTTGTTCATTAAAATCAACGCCGACACCTAATGTTCGAAATTCTTTTTTAAGAATGTTCTTTCTATGTCCTAAAGAATTCATTAAACCTTGATGGGCATAAATACTACTTTGTTGACCATAAGCTAAGTTTTCTCCGGCTGCATTAAAATCGTGTCCATCACTTTCTAAACGATCAAACGGAGAATCTCCACTCAAATTATCATGATTAAAATAGTTATTTTCTGCCATATCAGTACTGTGCTTACGTGCTGTATCAGAAATAGTTGTTGAATAATCTAAAGTATTTAAACCATGTTGCACTCTTTCAGCGTTTACTAAGTCAAAATTTTGCAATTCAAAGCTCTTAGCTAAATTATCCGACGGCGCCCCATATTGTTGTTGAAGTCTATTTTCCATTTCTTCACTAATTAATAATAATGCTGTTAAGTGGTTTTGGTTATGTTTGTCATAAAATGCTGTAGTATAAATATTGTCTTTTTTAAAATTGTCAAATTCACTATCTTGCACGTCTATATTTATATGACCTTTTTGTTTTGTTGATATAGGGTCACCTAATCGATCTCTAACTGTATCTTTCGGAGAATTATATTTTATTTTAGATTTAGAAGAAATAACATTTTGATTACTATACAAACCATTTACTTTATCTTTAATATAACTCACCATAACAAAACTTCTGTAATCGTCAGAATAATACGTATGCCAATTCGTACCATATTCGTTTGAAGTAACACGCTTTGCTTTACCTAATTTTTCTTCTACTTCTTCCTTAGACATATTCATTTGAATATTATTCAAAGCAAAATCTTGTTCATCAGGTACTTTTAAGGTATTTTCAGTTAAAGGCTTATCAGATGACCAACTGTCTACTTTTGATTTAAATTGTTGCTGCAACGATTCTAGCGGTGCAAATTCTTTAATTGGAGTAATTAACACAATTAACAGAAGTACAATTACATATAATAAAAATCGTTTAATTTTTTACACCTACTATATTATTAGTCTCTATCTCCATTGAAAATAGAATTTCTAACTATGACATAATCCACTTTAGTTAATGAATTTAAATCGTTACCCCCTGCATATGAGATTGAACTCTGTAAATCTTGTTGCATTTCAACTAATGTATCCATTAATGAACCTTTATGTTCAACAAACATTTTTTTACCTTCAACGTTTTTATGTTCACCTTTTTGGAATTCAGATGCACTACCGAAATACTCTTTATATAATTTACCATCTAATTCAACCGTTTCGCCAGGAGATTCTTCATGAGCAGCAAATAATGAACCTATCATTACCATAGATGCACCAAATCGAATTGATTTAGCAATATCACCATGCGTTCTAATACCTCCATCAGCTATGATTGGTTTACGTGCTGCTTTACTACAATGATTTAAAGCAGCTAATTGCCAACCGCCTGTACCAAATCCTGTTTTGATTTTAGTAATACAAACACGGCCAGGCCCAATACCTACTTTCGTTGCATCTGCACCCGCATTTTCTAATTCTCGAACTCCTTCAGGCGTCCCAACATTACCTGCAATAACAAAGGAATCAGGAATATGTTTTTTAATATGTTGAATCATATGGATTACAGCATCTGAATGACCGTGTGCAATATCAATTGTAATATATTCAGGAATTACACCATCGTTTGCCATTTTTTCAACAAATTCAAATTCACGTGCTTTAATGCCAACTGAAATAGAAGCAAACAAGCCTTTGCTATGCATTTTTTTCACAAAAGGTATACGTGCTGCTTCGTCAAATCTATGCATAATATAGAAATATTCGTTTTCAGCAAACCATTCTGCCAAAGTTTCATTCATCACTGTTTGCATATTTGCAGGCACAACAGGTAATTTAAATTCTTTTGGTCCGAATTCCACTGCAGTATCACATTCTGAGCGACTATTCACAATACATTTATTTGGTATAAGCTGGATATCTTCATAATCAAATATTTTCATAATTATATAAACCCCTAATATTTAATAGTGAAACAGTATTTAAAGGTAAGATTTTTAAATGAATTCAACAATTATCTAAGGAAATAATCCTATATATTAGGATTATTTCCGAACAATAGCATTTTATTTATCTTTACCAATAGATAATATACATGGTTTCACTCTAAATGTAAATGAACTAAAGTCTGATTTTACCAACTTGATTTTTTAACACCAGGAATTTGGCCTTTATGTGCATAATCTCTAAATGCAATTCGTGACATTTCAAACTTTCTTAATACACCTCTTGGACGCCCACTCACCTTACATCTGCGTGTTAGTCTTGTAGGTGAAGCATCTCTAGGCAATTTTCTTAATGCTTCGTAATCGCCTTTTGCTTTTAACTCTTTTCTTAATTCATAATATTGAGCAACTAAGCGTTCTCTTTTTTCTTCTTTAGCAATTTTTGATTTTTTTGCCATATCTTTCTCTCCTTTAAATCGTAATCGTTACGTTTTAAATATTAACATATGCTTTTCATAAATCAAACTAAAACGATTTGGTCATTGAAAATTATTTTTTAAAAGGGGTATAATAGTTAGGTATATTAGGATATCTTCAAGTTAAGTAAAGCATTTTTCATTGAATATATTGATTAATTATGGTATCATTTTAAAACGTAATGATTCCTGTTAAGAAAGAGGTGTTAATTTTGCGCGTAAATATTACATTAGCTTGTACAGAATGTGGCGATCGTAACTACATCAGTACTAAAAACAAGCGTAACAATCCAGAACGTATTGAACTTAAAAAATTCTGCCCACGATTAAATAAATACACTTTACATCGTGAAACTAAATAATTCTGTGCTTTCATTATCTTTTTAATACGACACTTAAAAATAAGAGCTAATCCGTAATGGGTTAGCTCTTATTTTATTTAAAATCTTACAGTTTTGGTCGTGCATGCTTGCCTGAGGTATGAGGTATGGTTCAAGCCTATAGTCTCTCACTCATATACTTCCCTGGCGTCAACACGTTACAAAATCGTTATAAAATATGGAATTTAGTACAAAAAGGCTTTTTCGTATAATTTAATAAACACCGCTAAACTAAATTAACATGACAACTTATATGTATAAATTATGATAAGGGGCAACTTACACTACCGATGGGCACTTCAGTTTTAATTTCTATTAATGATACACCGCGCTATGTAACTGGGTTGAAACAATACATTAAATCACACAACAAAGCGTTAATTAACAATAATATACTTAAATATCACTATTAAATGCATTTAAGGTCTTCTAATAAATCATAACTACCCTTATAATGAAATAAGTATATAAAATATATTGGAGGGAATTTTTATATGGAAAATCGTCACATTACGGATGAACAAAAAAAACACATTATTGATTCAATAACTGAAAAAACAAAAGATAAAAGTGTGTGTAACTGCGAGCGTCCTGATATTGAAATTTTAGATGGTCATTATTTCCTACCATTGTTAACTGCTTCCTTAGGTAATGATCCAACGCCGTTAATAACATTATTATGTAACAATTGTGGAAAAATGCATTTCTATTCGCAAAATTTCTTAGGTATAAAGACAAGATAATTCAAATTAAAATAAATGACTTACACGCTTAAATCTAATGTGCCCTGTTCAGCATTACATTTAAGCAGTTACGATTAATTAAATGATGTTTACAGTTAAAGACAAACCAAATGACTTATGACATTTGGTTTGTCTTTTTATATTTATTAACCTATCTAATAACGTAAATTAAACATGCCCTTAGATAAACATATGCATTGAATATCCCAAAAATTCAAACATAAAATGCACCTTCCATTTTGAAATGAAGGTGCATCTTTATTTTAAATAGGCATGTTTATATCTTAAACGCGCATTTTAAAACTTTTATTGTAAATTGTTAATCATAAGCGTGCAATGATTAATCTGCAATTTCTAAATCTACATCATTTATGTCGATACCTAATGCTTTCGCCACACCTTTACCATATTCACTATCCGCTTTATAACAATGGCGAATATGACGATGTTGAACTTCTAATGTAGTACCTTGCATTTCATTAGCTGTATTTTCAAAAATTCGCGCTTGCTGTTCTTTAGATTGTATTCTGAACAAACGTCCTGGCTGTTCGAAGTAATTATCGTCATCTTCTCTGAAGTCATATTCATATGCTTCACCTTCAATTTTTAGTCCAGGTTTTTTAAATTCAGGTTGATCTTCGAATGAACCATCACTGTTTGGATAATAATGTGTGCCGCCGCCTTGATTATTATCTATAATTCTCATTTGACCGTCACGGCTAAATGGACAAATATTTTCAATGCCAACACCCTTAGGTTGGTTAACTGGTATTTGCCAATGATTGACGCCTAATCTGTAGCGTTGTGCATCGCCATATGAGAATAATCTACCTTGTAACATTCTGTCTGGAGAGAAATCAATCCCAGGTACAATATTAGTTGGGGCGAAAGCAGCCTGCTCAACATCTTGGAAATAGTTGTCTGGGTTGCGATTTAATTCAAATTCTCCAACTTCTATTAAAGGATAGTCTCCTTTATACCAAACTTTTGTTAAATCAAATGGATTATCTTTATGGTTGCGCGCTTGTTCTTCTGTCATGACTTGAATATACATTTTCCATTTTGGATAATCTTTGTTTTCAATTGCTTCGAATAAATCACGTTGTGATGATTCTCTGTCTTCCCCAACAATTTTTGCCGCTTCGTCAGGTTGTAAGTTTTCAATACCTTGTTGCGTTCTATGATGGAATTTCACCCAAACACGTTCACCTTTATCATTGTACATAGAATAAGTATGAGATCCAAAACCATGCATATTTCTAAAACCTTTAGGTATACCACGGTCTGACATTAAAATTGTTACTTGATGTAATGCTTCAGGTAAAGAAGTCCAGAAATCCCAATTGTTTTGTGCACTTCTCATATTTGTTCTTGGGTCACGTTTAACAGCGTGGTTTAAACTAGCAAATAGTTTCGGGTCTCTAAAGAAGAATACTGGTGTATTATTTCCTACTAAATCCCAATTACCTTCATCTGTATAGAACTTCAACGCGAACCCACGAATATCTCGTTCTGCATCAGCTGCGCCTCTTTCACCTGCTACAGTTGAAAAACGCGCAAACATTTCAGTTTGTTTGCCTACTTCAGAGAAAATGCTAGCTGAAGTATATTGTGTAATATCGTTTGTAACCGTAAAAGTACCAAAAGCACCTGACCCTTTTGCATGCATACGTCTTTCCGGTATAACTTCTCTATCAAAATGAGCCATTTGCTCTAAAAAGTACCAATCTTGCATTAATAATGGTCCTCTAGGGCCGGCTGTCATACTATTTTCTCTATCTGAGACTGGTGCGCCAAAGAGGCTCGTTAATTTTTTCCTGTTACTCATCAAAATTCCCCCGCCTTTACTAATCAATAATAATTATTACCTAGTACTTATTTTAATCTATAATTTTTCTAAAAGCAACTAACAATATACATATAAATACTAATTTTCAAAATATTTGAAAATTTATAGCAAGACAGTCATAAAAAGCATTGCTTGTACAGCTCAAAAGCATTAGAATGGATAATATATATTTAAAATTTAATAGAACATAGGAGACTGTATTATGGCACAAAACAATATGAACCGTGGTCTTAATTCTCGGCACATTTCAATGATTGCAATTGGTGGTGCAATTGGTACAGGCCTATTTGTTGCTACTGGTAGCGTGATTTCGCAAGCAGGACCTGGTGGCGCAATACTTGCCTATTTAATCATTGGTGTGATGTTATATTTCTTAATGGCTTCGATTGGTGAACTAGCTACATTTTATCCTGTTTCAGGTTCTTTCAGTTCCTATTCAACACGTTTTGTAGATAGCTCCCTCGGTTTCACTATGGGGTGGCTATATTGGGCAATTTGGCTGTTAGTTACAAGTGTCGATGTTATTATTTCTTCTAGTGTAATTTATTATTGGGATTTCTTCCAATTTTTTAGTCCTGTCACTTGGAGCATCATCTTCCTTGTCATTCTTTTCTTACTTAATATATTCTCAGTAAAGGCCTTTGGTGAAACAGAGTTTTGGTTATCACTCATTAAAGTTGCAACCATTATTATTTTCATCGTTATTGGCGTATTAACAATTATAGGCATTTTAGGCGGTCAGACATATGGCTTGAGTAATTATGTAACAGGAGAAGCACCTTTTGTTGGTGGCATCTCTGGTTTCTTAGGGGTTTTACTTGTAGCTGGATTCTCAGTTGGAGGCACAGAAGTCGTTGCTGTAACAGCTGGCGAATCTTCAAACCCAAGTCAGTCTATGCCCAAAGCAATTAGACAAGTCTTTTGGAGAATTTTATTATTCTATGTTTTATCAATTGCGGTCATTTCAGCGATAATTCCTTATACTGATCCATTATTATTGAATGAAAGTGAATCTGTATCACAAAGCCCATTTACAATAGTGTTTGATCGTGTAGGTATCGCATTTGCAGCATCAGTAATTAACGCAGTAATTTTAACTTCATTATTATCTGCTGCAAACTCTGGAATTTATACAACAAGTAGAATGTTATTCTCAATGGCAGAAGATAAACAAGCACCTAAATTTTTAAGTAAACTTAATAAGACTACAAAATTACCTATAGTATCAATATTTGTGACGTTTATCATTGTCTTGTTTGTAATTATCTTAGCTCAATTTAAATCAGACATTGTATTTTCATTGCTAAATATCATTGGGTCTTTAGTCATTGTTGTTTGGGCATCTAGTATAATAGCCCAAATCAGACTGCGTTCTGCAATTAAAAAACAAAATAAAAATCCTGATGATGTATTACCTTATAAGGCACCGTTCTATCCTTTCGGACCAATTATAGTAATCATTGCTTTGTTATTCCTATTTGTAGGAAATTCACTTGGTGCAATTTTGGCTGGTGATATCGGCGCGTTAATCCGAAACTTATTACCAATGGTTATATTAGCTTTAATTTACTTTATCCATAAGTACATTAGAAAAACTAAAATTGTTAAACTCGAAGAAATTGATTTAAAAAACCACGATTATAATTAGATACTTAACCACTAATACAAGTATCATACTATTCACCCCAAAAGTTAGACTAGAAATCTAATTTTTGGGGTGAATTTTTTGCTAATAACATAGTAATTGTATTCCCTACTTTTATATAAATTAACCTTGGTTACAAAAGAAATTGCTTTTTCAGAAGTTGGTGTTATTTTCAGTATATAGAAAGTATAGTATAATAAGATTAATAATTTAATTACTTAGAGGTGGAAATTATGATTGGACAAACAAATCTATTTGACGATATTTTAGAAACTGATGAGCGTTTTGTTATTGTTGTACAATCACTTGAAGAAAGACATGACCAACTAATCAAAAGAACATTACGAGAATACCCAAGTTTAGACCGCTCACAAATGGAAAGTCTTTTTAGCCATCTTAAAGAATTGTTTTCAGAAGAAGCATTTGAGGATAACCAATCTGCATTCTCGATTACGGTTTACACTAATTTAGACTACGCTGCAGACAATGTTTATGCACACGTAAAAAGACATCGCGGCAAAAATGAATGGACCCATACCGCTAAATAGTCAAATCATCGTATGTATGACATCAAAATATGCAAAAACACAAAAACGAGGTAACGGGATCACATTTTCTATGTAGATTTCGCTACCTCGTTTTTTATTACTAGCAAAGAAATGAATATAAATACTACCAAATTAATGATGTTTATTGCAATATAATTCAATATTAAATGGCAATCATGCCACTTTTAGTTCCCCGTTTAATTAATGAGATTGGCCTTTTATATTGCCATTAAAACATTATAGTTTGCGTGCTTATTTAATCGCGCAAGAAATGCATTTAAATAATCATTATTTGGGAAACGGCACTCTAAAAGATAACATGGGTCGCCTATTACTTTATAGTTATTCATAACAAAAATGCTCTCTTCCTGAATAAAATCAAGATATGAATTATGAGAAATTTTATGAGTATAAATATTAATAAATACATGGACTTTACAGTCTAATGCTTCTTGGTTTAAAGCAATCGTGTATCCAGTAATAACGTTGTCATCCTCTAATTTTTTCACTCTATTTGTTGCTGCTTGACCAGTTAGATTTACTTTTGCTCCTAAATGCTTCATTGAAATTTTACTGTTATTTTTTAATTCGCTAATTATTTTTTTGTCTAATTCGTCCATTTTTATCACTCACTTTCAATTTTCAAGTATTTAGTTAAAAACTCTTTGAAATTTATATTTAAACACATAGACCATCCAATTAAGATAAATATATACAAAAATTTGGAGGAATTATTTATGAACATAACACATATAAGAAATGCTACAAGCATCATTGAGTATGCAGATAAAAAGTTTTTAGTTGACCCGATGTTAGGCGAAAAAGGGGCTTTTGCAAGTTTTCCTGATGCTCCTGGAGAAGAGTTAGAGAATCCACTTGTCGACTTACCTATATCTCTAGAAGACATCATTAAAGATATTGACGCGATTATTTTAACACATTTGCATATTGACCATTTTGATGAAACGGCACAAAAACATTTACCAAAAGATATCAAGGTATTTGTACAAGACGAAAACGACGCAGAAGAAATTAAAGGTGTTGGCTTTAAAGATGTAGAAATATTAACCGAGTATACAACGTTTGAGGGTGTTAAACTAATAAAAACGCCTGGTGAGCATGGTAGAGGTGAAATTTTAGAAATCATTGGTTCTGTTTGTGGCGTTATTTTTGATCATCCTACAGAACAAAGATTATATATAGCAGGAGATACCGTATGGTATAGCAAGATTAAAAACGTAATAAAACACTATGAGCCTGAAGTTATCATTGTAAATGGTGGCGACAACCAATTTTATGAAGGCAGCTCATTAATTATGAACGAATATGATGTATATAAAGTAGCAAAAGAAGCACCTAATTCAAAAATTATTGTAGTGCATATGGAAGCAGTAACTCATTGGAATTTATCTAGAAACAGATTAAAACAATTTGTAAATGAAAAAGGATTAGAAGATCAAGTACTAATCCCAAATAACGGTGACAGTTATCATATGTAGAAAGGAGCTATTATGAATAACAAAATATGGTCGAAAGATTTTGTGATATATTCTATCATAAACTTTTTATTGATACTCGTATATTTTTTACTAAACTCTACCATCACTAATTATGCGCAAACTGAATATAATTCATCTAGTATAATGATGGGCTTTATAGCAAGTGTTTTCATAGTAGGTGCGCTAATTGGTAGAGTACTCACTGGATTTATTAAAATAACGAAGAAAATATTTATTTTAAATATGGTGATTTATTTCGTATCAATTATTTTATATTTTGTGAACTTAGACGAATATTTTTTAGTGTTTGTTCGATTATTACATGGGCTTTCTACGGGTATCACTACAACGATAGTAGGTACTATTGTTGCCTTAGTAATCCCTCAATCGCGTAAAGGCGAAGGGATTAGCTATTTTGCGTTAAGTACTGCACTGGCTACAGGATTCGGTCCATTTATTGGAATATCTTTAACACAGAATTCTAGTTTAATGAATATTTTTTATGCCAGTTTGATCTTTGCGATATTAAGTTTACTTATGTCATTTTTAATCAAAGTGCCTTATAACGAAAATAAGAAAGAAATATCTATAAAAAACTTAATGAATAAATCAACAATACCAATTGGATTTATTATATTTTTGAGTGCATTTTCTTTTTCAGGTATAGTATCGTACATTAATTTGTACGCGATCCAAATTGATTTAGTACAAGCAGCAAGTTCTTTTTTATAATATATACAGTTTCAGTATTAGCGTCTAGACCTTTCACAGGTAAAATTGCTGATATTTATGGAGCAAATAAAATTATGTATCCAGCCCTTATATTCTTTTTTGTTGGCTTACTTTTACTAAGTATCAGTAGCGATGACTGGACGATGTTATTGTCAGGACTATTTATTGGGCTTGGTTTTGGTAACATTTCTTCAATCACTCAAACGATCGCTGTCAGTGAAGCTAAGCCAGAAAATGTAGGACTAGCTACTTCAACATTTATGATTTTTATGGATTCAGGAAATGGATTAGGACCTTATATATTAGGATTTGGAATTCCCATTTTGGGTTATGCGGGAATGTATAAAATCCTTGCGGTTATTATTCTATTAACATTTATTTTATATTACTTTTTACATGGAAAGAATACTAAAAAATTCATATAATATTTTGAATGTTGAAATAAGTATTAAAAAACATCGACTTGTATGCTTTATAAATCATTTATTAAACATAAGTTCGAAACTTTACTATCGAATTTTTCATTTATCAGTATACTGAAATCTATACTGATAAATAGAATGATATCGCTTTGGTTTCTATTAGTCTTATTTAAATTTTATGATTGTAGTTAATGATTATAATTTACAGTATAGAAAGGATATCAAATATATGAGTTTACAACAGAAAAATATCAATAAGAATTCAAGTGATTTAAAACGTATAGAATCATTACTTAAGAATTCTTTTTCAGAAGTAGAAAGATTCCCAATGGACTTAATTTTATATAAACTAGAAAAAGGCATTGGTAATTTATTAGCTATTTATGACGATGATCATTTTATAGGTTTCACTTATTTAATCCAATATAATAATTTAACATATGTTCAATATTTAGCTGTAGACAATAAACACCAATCTATGGGCTATGGAAGTAAAATTTTACAGTTTATCAATGAAAAATATGGAATGAACCCAATCATTCTTAATATAGAAATAGTTGATTCAACATTTGAAAACTATTCACAAAGAAAAAAAGAAAAGATTTTTATAAAAAAATGAATTTAATGAATCTGGACTTATATTTAAAGATAGATGGGGGACTTACGAAGTTATGGTGAATAACGAATTTACGATTAACAAAACTGATTTTATTAACCTTATGAAATATTTCGTAGGAACTTCACTTTTTTTATATTTAGAAATATCAATTACAGATAATGAATAATTCATAAAGTATTAATCTTAAAAATTTCATATATATTATTCCCTTATACGTGAGTATAGTATTGATATAAAATAAGCCCCAAAAAGATTTCTAACTAATGAAATCTTTTTGGGGCAAAATTTTGGGATTTGCATCTTATTCCTTCACATATCAAACTTTGGCTATCTTGCTATGCTTCATTTATTTTAATTTAATAATTTTTTTAAACTGTAAGGAATACCGTTATAGTCATTTGTTAAAGTCACTTCATCAGCAACAGCTTTCACGTCATCATTAGCGTTCCCCATAGCGATTGCTTTACCAACAACTTTTAACATTGATATATCATTTGAACTATCACCAAAGCCAATAACTTGAGATAAATTCAAACCTAATTTATTACTAAGATCAGTTATTGCATTACCTTTAGAAACGCCTTGTGCCATAAATTCTAAGAAATAAGGTTTACTTGTTGTGACATCAATCGTTTCGTTAAAATGACCAGCTAAATCATTTCTAATACTCGTAATTTTAGGAATATAATCAATACCCATAACTTTAGGTACATACTCTTGAATATATGATTTTAAATCATCTACTGCTTTCATTGGTAAACCTGTCAGCTCTGATTCAATATTCATATATTCATGTTCACCTTCATATACGATATAGCCATCTTGGTAAGTCAACACGAATAATTGGTTATCTCTACAGAAATCTACAATTTCATCAAAGTCTGATTTTGATACTGTACGACTAACTTCAACTGTTTCATTTGCTACGTTTACTGTCTTACCGCCATTATAACTTATAACATAACTGTTAAATTGATCTAGTTTTAATCGTTTTGCAGTTGGTAACATACCTTCAGTTGGTCTGCCTGATGCTAGCACAACTGTATAACCTTGATGTTGTATATCAATTAAATAATTGGCCGTATCAGTACTCACTTCATTGTCTGAAGTCATTAATGTATCATCCATATCCATAACTATTAACTTATATCCCATCTTCCTAATCTCCTTTCAACGTCTACTCAACTATAATACAACAAATTAATGACGTTGGTACAATACTTCAGATTCTACACCCGTCACATTAATAGTAACAAGTTCTGAACGACAATGGATAAATTCACGTTTAAGTTCTCTTACTAATTCTCCGCTTCGTTCAGGCGCTATCATTGTTAAAACAGTTGGTCCTGCGCCACTGATAACAGTAGCATATGAATGATACCGTTTCGCAATCCGTTTAATTGTTTGAAATTCAGGAATTAAATGTTGACGATAAGGTTCATGAAAACCATCTTGTTCCATCATTTTACCTGCTAATTCATAGTTATGTTGAATCAATGCACTAATCATGGTATTACTAATTGCACTATTTCTAACGGCATCCTTATGCGAAAAAGTCTCTGGCAATGCATTTCTCGAAAGTGTAGTACTTAATTCATTAGATGGTATTGTGATGATCATGTCTGCTCTAGGTGGATCAATATACGATACGTCCGTCACTTTCGTTTGTGGATCATAATACCCTAATACGAGCCCTCCATAAATCGTCGGTGCCACATTGTCAGGATGTCCTTCAAACTCGGTAGCTAACTGCAATAATTCATATTTAGAAAGCTCTATATCTCCAAAGTAATTTGCTATGTAAAGTGCACCAACCAATGCAGAAGCAGACGAGCCTAGTCCTCTTGCTAATGGGATTTCACTCCTCATTTCTATATCTAAGGGAGGTAAAGTAACTTCATATCTATTAGCAACTTGCTGTGCAATTTGGTAAATATAGTGTGTTTCATCAATTGGTAAACCTTCAACATTGGGCCCAATATGTTTAAATGACCACCTATCACTATTATTGATTTGTACATTTAGATATAAAAATTTATTTAATGCCATACCTATAGAATCAAAACCGACACCTAAATTTGCAGTAGATGCCGGGATTTTTAAACTTAAGCTTTCACACATGCTATAGTGCTCCTTTAATATATTCTAGAATGCTTTCTCTATCATTTGGTAAAGGTTTAATTGGATCGTCCAATAATGAAATAGCTGTATCTGGATCTTTTAATCCATTACCTGTAAGCACTGATACGACACGTTTACCTTTAGGTAATTTACCTGCACGATGTAGCTTAATTAAACCTGCAATTGAAGCATTACTAGCAGGTTCACTGAACACGCCTTCTTTTCTAGCCATTAATTGATACGCTTCTAAAATTTCTTCGTCTGTGACACTATCTATTAAGCCTTCAGATTCTTCCAACGCACTCGTTGCTTTATCCCAACTTGCTGGGTTACCAATTCTAATTGCAGTAGCAACTGTATCTGGCTCTTTCACTACTTTATTTTGTACAATAGGCGATGCGCCTTCAGCTTGAAAACCATATAAATTAGGTAATTGTGTGCCATGTGCATCATGATACTCTTTAAAGCCTTTCCAATAGGCAGAAATGTTACCCGCATTGCCAACTGGGATGGATAAAATATCAGGTGCTTGACCATCTAATTGTTGGATTACTTCAAATGCACTTGTTTTTTGTCCTTCAATACGGTATGGATTAACAGAATTAACGAGTGCAATCTCACCATTTTTAGCAACTTCTTGTACAATTTCGAGTGCTTCATCAAAATTCCCTTCTATAGAAACAATTTCAGCACCGTACATCACTGCTTGAGACAATTTACCTAAAGCAATTTTGCCTTCTGGAATGACTACGATTGCTTTCAAACCTGCTCTTGCAGCATATGCAGCTGCGGAAGCAGAAGTGTTACCAGTAGAAGCACAAATAACAATTTTTTTGCCTTCCTCTTTCGCTTTGGCCATAGCCATAACCATACCTCTATCTTTAAAGGATCCTGTTGGATTAGCTCCTTCGTATTTCACATGTAATTCAATACCCAGCATTTCTGACATATTTTTACAATAAATTAAAGGGGTTTGGCCTTCATTCAAGCTCACTTTAGGGGTATCAGATGTAACTGGTAAATACGCTTTAAATTCTTCTACAAGTCCTTGCCAATTTTTCATAAATTTTAAACTCCTTCAACTGGGTAGATTTTCTGAACAACATAACCTGATTCTTTAATAGCAGATACTGGTGACTCATCAACACCAATAACAACTATACCGGCAGTACGAGCATCACGTTCAGCCACAGTTAATGATTTGTGTACAGGTAATTCTCCTTTTAATAATGTTTCTACTTGATTTATATCTTCACCATCTGTTTGTACTACAACATAATAACTTTCTTTACCTTTAATTGTAATAGTCTCTTCTTCATCGTTCATCATTTCTTTTGTCTTTTCTGTTTTTAATTCAAAATGAGGTGGCAACGTATGCAAGTTAGTATCAAAATTAAACGTGACATTTAATAAATCACTTACTACCGCACTACCAGTAGCTAAACTACCTGCGCCTTTACCATAGAACATCGTTTCCCCGACTGCATCGCCAATCACATAAATCGCATTGAACTCATCTTCAACTGCTGCAAGCTGATGGTCCTTATTGATGAACGTTGGCGCCACGGATGCGTTTCCTTGAGCATTTTCATACGTCCCTTTACCTATTAATTTGATTTTATAGCCAAGTTGGTCTGCAACTTTAATATCTGACAATGTCACGTCACTAATACCATGTCTATCTACCTCATCTAAATTAATTACTTGATTGAATGATAGATATGAAGTGATGACAACTTTTCTAGCTGCGTCAATACCTTCAACATCATCAGTCGGATCTGCTTCAGCAAATCCTAAGCGTTGTGCCTCTGCTAAAGCATCTTCGAATGACGTTTCTTCGTGTGTCATCTTACTTAATATAAAGTTAGATGTTCCATTTAAAATACCCATAAACTTACTAATATTATTGGCATTTAAGCCATTGTTTATAGCATTTACAATTGGAATGCCGCCCGCAACACTTGCTTCATATTTTAAGGCAACGTCGTTTTCTTGCGCTAAACTCTCTAATTCATTTAAATTTACAGCTAATAAATCTTTGTTAGCTGTAATAACATGTTTCTTTTGGCTTAACGCACGTTTCAACCATTCTACTGTGGGTTCAACTCCCCCAAGTACTTCGACAACAATATCAATTGAAGTGTCATTTAATATGTCATCAATATTTTCAGTTAAATGATATTTCGAAACATTAATAGGTCTTTGTCTAGTCTTATCACGGACTAAAATATGTCTAATATTAATGTCCTTATTCATAGTGTCTTTAATTTGTTCTCTATTTTCTTCTATTATTTTTACTACACCAGAACCTACAGTTCCTAAACCAAGTAGTGCTACGTTTAATTCTTTCATGTCTTCATTCCTCCGTTTGTTCTTCTAAAAAATACAATTGTACAGTTGAAAAATACTTGAATATGGTATAGTATAAATTCATTCATTCTTTTTGTAAAGCCTATGAATATTAAAAGCGTATATTTATATTATCACTCCTGTGATAAAAACTAAACTAAATTTTCTGATTTTTTAGAAAGGTTGTATGACATTATGAAAGTATCAAAATTTGGAGGAAGTTCTGTTTCCAATGCAGAACAAATTAAAAAAGTATTAGACATCGTTAATTCAGATGAAGCAAGAAAAATTGTAGTTGTATCAGCACCAGGAAAAAGGTATAAAGAGGATGTAAAAACAACCGATTTATTGATTCGTCTATATGAAAAAGTAATAGAACAATTGGATCACGTTTCTAAAAAAGAAGAAATCGTTCAACGCTACGCTGATATTATTGACGAACTTAATATGAGCCATACTTTATTAAAAACAATAGACGAAACATTAGAAAACTATATCAATACATTAAAAAACAAACCTTCAAGGTTATTAGACGCATTGCTTTCATGTGGCGAAAACTTTAATGCTCAACTGATTACAGAATACAATAATAGTCAAGGCATACCAACACGTTATGTTTCTCCTGGAGAAGCTGGTATTACTGTTACGGATTTACCACAAAATGCTCAAATTTTAGACCAATCATATGAAACACTTTATAACCTAAGATCGTATAAAGAAAAATTAATCATCCCAGGATTTTTCGGTATTTCAAGACAAAATTACGTAGTTACATTCCCACGCGGAGGTTCAGATATTACTGGGGCAATTGTAGCTAGAGGTGTCAGAGCAGATTTATATGAAAACTTCACTGATGTTTCTGGTATTTTTAAAGCTAACCCTTCTATTGTAAAAAATCCTGAAGTTATTAATGAAATTACTTATCGAGAAATGCGAGAGTTATCCTATGCAGGATTCGGTGTGTTTCATGATGAAGCGTTACAACCATTGCATAAAGATAGAATCCCAGTGGTAATTAAAAATACAAATAAACCGAACGATACTGGAACGTATATTAGACATAATAGAGAAATCGATTCAACGAGTGTCGTAAGTGGTATTAGTTGCGATAAAGATTTTACAGTGTTAAATATTAAAAAATATCTAATGAATAGACAAATTGGTTTCACACGTAAAATATTGGCAGTGTTAGAAGATTACGATATTTCATTTGACCATATGCCATCAGGTATTGATAACATCAGTATCATTATGCGTTCAAAAGAAATACAGAACAAAGAAGAAAAAGTACTTAATGATATACGTAAGCATTGTGATGTTGACGAATTAAGCATTGAACATGACTTAGCAGTATTAATGGTAGTTGGGGAAGGTATGCATAGAATTGTTGGCACAGCTAACACGATTACGCATGCACTTGCAGAAGCTAATATCAATCTAAAAATGATGAACCAAGGTGCGTCAGAAATTTCTATGATGTTTGGTATTGATGTAACTGATGCTGAAAGAGCAGTAAATGCGACTTATGAATATTGTTATACTAAAAAATGTTTAAACGTTTAAATAACAGCATGTAAAAAATAAAAAGCAAAATCCTTCAAATCGTATAGTTTCATTTGAAAGCTGATGAATACTATTGAATGATTTGAAGGATTTTTAAATGGCTCTGTTCTCAGAAATAAGTGCTTGATTGATACGTTCGTCTCCAACCACTAAACGTAAAATAACAAATTGATAATAACTTAATGAATCTATGACATTTCTGTAATTAGGCAATTGATGATAATCAATCGGATCTAATAACTCGTACATTAAAACAATTTCTGGTTTAATGTAATCGACATCCCACTTAATAGAATGGAAATAAATATGTTTTTCAGGTAAACGAATGTTGTGATTCCATCTAAACATCCATTCATCGTTTTCGACGTCATAAACAATAACTGTCATTACTAATTCATCATCTGCATATATATTAGCATGGGTCACATCTGAAAAATGAACGTTTGAAAAGTCAGGTGTCTCATTTTTACCGTCATGTAACTTTATTATATTATCTTTAGGTATGAACTTTAGAACTTCACCAAGAAATTTCCTTTCCACACTGATATCAACCTTATCGTTTAAGTTAAATTCATCATGAAGAAAAAGTTGTTTCGCAATTTCACCATTATATTTAAACAAATCAGGTACATTTTCAGTTAAATTATTTACAACGTCTTTAATTTTACTACTATTACTAACTGCCAAATCTGTACCTCCAATCAAAAGTAAGCGTTTCCATTAACAATTATTATAGTATTAGTAAGTTTATTTTTCAACGTAAAATATTTAAAATTGTGAAATCAAACACAAATTTATTTAAAATTTACCAATATAGCTATAGTCTTGTCTATCTTGTTGCTTTAAAGTATCTGGTCTATTAACAAGTAATAATTCTTGAGTACTATTAGATATCGCTAGTTGAATTTCAGCAATTTCTGGCAAAGTTTGATATAATGCATTATCTACCATATATGGGGCAGTAGCGAAATAATAACGAATATGATACTTCTCAAATGTTTGGATAACATCAGTACCAGTAATAATATGTAAAGCGTTGTTTACTTTTCCGTTAGGCATAATAATATTAAAATTTGTATATTTTGCCACGTATTTTATAATATCTGTCGAAAAACTAATGATTGAAATTTTGGTATGCGCTTCATATAGTTCATCAATGATTTTATAAGATACTGGATGATTATCAAATGCAATCACTTCATTATTATTTATATTTTCGATAGTATAATTAATATATTTTTTCATAATAGTCAAATCTTTGTCCTCCAAATAGATTTTTCGAAAATAAATGTAGTATGTAATATACGTATTACCTAAATAAGCGCTAGTTACTTCTTTATATTTGTGGCTTATTTCATTTTTTAAATGCACGCTACTTCACCTTGAATTATAGGCCATTACACCTTATAATTTAAGATTAAAACTGTATGCTTATCACCCACTATTAATTAGTTAATAGTATTTGTGCTAATAGAAATAAAAGAGTAAAATATACTTTGTTAAAAAATTATTAAGATTAGGATGATATCAATGTTTTTTCCGATTATTTTAGCAATTATTATTGTAATACTAATTTTAGTTATTATTATAGAACGAAGAGTGATGAATCATAAACTTGAAACTGAAACTTATGCTAAAGACCAATTAGTAAATAAAATAAGTCTCATCACTCGTGAAAACACGTACTTGAAAAACCAAATGCTTGAAAAAAATGCTAGTAATGACACGCATCATCATGGTTTAAGAAAAGCAAAACAAGAATTACAAGAGATATTATCACAATATCAAAAAGAAGGGGCCATTTCATTCTTTGATATTATTACCACTGGTAACTTAGCTGTTAAACATCCATTATTTGAATATGCTAGAGCATTTGATTATATTGTCATTACAGAAAAAGGTTTATTTAATATTAATGTGAAAAACTGGAAACAAAAGACATTTTACCATTTCACTGTGGATCCATCTACTGCGTTAGAAAATAATCAGGAAGATACTGTAAACCAAACTGTAGGCCGTTATATAGCTGATCAATTTCATAGTCAATTCCAATCAACGCGCCCTACAACGTACACATTTATTGAAAGAATCAGAAACAATTCTGTTACGTATGATTTTTATAATTACGACCCATATGAACAATCTTCAAAAAATACAAAAGCATTAGAAGATAGAATTGCAGAAAAATTAAATCATAGAATCCATAACATCGGTTTAGTTTACTTCACAGATGGAAGTGTAAATTTAATTGATGGCCCTACAGAAAGACAAGATTTTGTAGAAACAGTGTCTTCTAAATCCTCACTAAAAGAAGTCATTGGTGAAACTGTGACTCATGCACCTGAATCATTGTCTGAAGAACAATATAATGCATTACTTTCACATTTTCATTAATCAAATATTAATAAAACACTCTAAATTATTAATTGAAAAAGGCTAGTACTCAATTTTAAAAGTTGAGCCACTAGCCTTTTTTATATTTTAAAATAGTAAAAATTAAATTAACTCCAAATATTTTCTTTATTATTTTTTGCTTCTTGTTCCGCCTTTTCAAATAAGTCTCTATATTTGCCATTTGGAGCATAATATTTTTCTCTAGCCAATCCTTTTCTTACTAGTTCTTCGTTAAATAGTGTCTCTTTATCTAACCAAACGTAAGCAAGTGTTCGCCCATAATGGTCTTCTTTTTCTTTATCATATTCTAAATGTATATCTTTATCAGTTAAATGTGCTTTAGAGTAACCAGAAGCTGCCTCTCCATATGGCTGCACAGACGTGTTAGGTTTAACCGTTTCTGGCGTATCTATGCCTATTAACCTCACTCTCATTTGTTCGTTATCATTACTTCTTGCTACAAGCGTGTCACCATCTACCACACGCTCTACATGTACTGTTTCAGTTTGTTCTGGACCAGAGGCATCATTTGAATCATTGAATGAAAACGGGCCGGTGCCATTGATAAATTGAAATACGAGAACACCTAAAATAACGATACTCACAACTAATATAGTGATTTTCTTTGTCGATTTCATTGTTGCACCTACTCCTTAAGCATATTCCAAATTATCATATAGAATATAAAACTATACGTCAAGATAGCTATACAAAAACAAATGTATTATTTACGCAATAAATATTTACTACTTTATAATGTCTACATGATTGTTAAATAATATGATGGTAATTTATTTTATCTTATCTGTTTTCTCGTGCTATAATAAACAACGATAGGAGTGAAACACTTGAGCATATTTAAAGAAAACATGATTACAGTTATTGCAATTGTTATAGCAATCATCGTTGGATTGATATTACAATACCAATATCAATTTCCTCCCCTTGTGTCAGCCGCTGTAGCTATATTTCTAGGCATTTTCATTGGATTTATTGTCTTTGTCATTCAAGTTATTGTAACTAAAATTAAGAAAAAATAGTATTTCCTGCCGCACAATTGAGTCGGCAGTTTTTTTGGCATCTAGTTAACATAATATTATTATAGTTTTGTAAACATACTTTATCTATGATTGTTTATTATACTTCAGCATTTTTTCTACTTCCAATTTTCCTTTCATTAAATAGCCTACTTTAATATAGTAGTATTTTAATTGCTTCCATTAAACTTTTATCAAAAAAGTAAATATACACATTACTTGTAATATTTTGTTATAGTGTAACTGAATCGTAATGTGATTCAAAATTTCTATTTGGAGTGATATAGTATGAATAAAATTTCAAAGATTTTTGTAGCAGGTACGGTTACGCTTGGAACTGCATTAGGTATAAATATTTCTAATGAAGAAGAATCACATAACGAAGCGCAAGCAATAACGACGCAACCTTGGTATACTTATAGTGGATATACTTCAGAGGGTGGTGATTTTGTATTAGATCAATCTTTTTTTAATGGGTTAAAAGCTGGAAATATGACATTTAATGAAATTAAAGTCAACAGCAAGTACCATTCTGGATCTAGCAGTAAGGTGATTTACGATCAAACTTTTCAGCAAACAAATGGTAAAACCGCAAATAGTGTAACATTTAGTATACAAAATAAATCAGTAAGTTTAAAAGATATACGTGTGCAGTATGGTGAAAATTATAAGTACCAACAGCCAATAAATGGAGATAAAGAAACTAGTAGTGACGGACTTTATGGATACCAAGTTGGCGACGGTAATATTGTTTTCCATGTCAGTGATGGTTATGTAACAAGTGCTGTGGTTTCTTAATAGTTCACTTTATAAATCAACGCTAATGACACTTCACAAACAAATATTTTACATTGTTACTCACTATATAATGCAATTAACAAACATATCTGTACGCCACGCACCGCCCCTCGCTATCGCTAATTAGTGAGGGCTTTCATTTGTAGTTTAGCCGCCTATTTGCTCATCTCATCTTCAGGTTTGCAAAGGTAATATACATATGATGTGACAACCCAATTACGTGCTGCTGTGATCATGATATGAATTAGAATAACTGTCGCTTTTTAACCCTCTTTTTGATATACCAACTGATGTTTGCAGTGATCAAAAACGATTATGTTAATCCTTTAGAAACATGTCCGCTTCTGATAAATTTCAATATATTAAACAGAATTTAAAATCTTTAATTTTAATATAATTAAGTATGTCCTAACAGCTATTACACCATTCTCATCGTTAATTGAGCGTTTATAAAGTTATCGTAAAAAGGACAACATGCTACTGCATGTCGTCCTATATGAGTGCCGTCCAAAAGACGTTGCCTTTACATTAAACTTTGTATACCTATAGTATAATTGCTATCATTTTTTAAGCTTAAATTACTCAGCAACTGAATATGAGGGTTGTGCCTGGCATATGAACTGCAAGTGTAATCCCAATTAGAAAAAACTGTCTGATTTAAATTAAACTTTATATAGTATGACCATAGTTATTTGAAAAGTCATTTACAATACTACTTAATATGAATGTTTATTTGTTACATTGACACAACAATGTAACATAATTAATTTCTCACAATATCTTTACTCGTTTCAATAATAAATAAAACAAGTAAAGTCAGGCAAACAGAACCAACAAGCGTTGGGATAATAAAGAACATGTCTGTCGAGTTTGATATAGCCTCACCTGTAGAATTTAACATGGTTACTCCAATGAATGCGCCAATTACTGCTGAAATCGTGCTAATAATAAGGTTAGTCATTTTATTATTAGTTAACCAAATTGAAAATGTCACCCCAACGATTACACCTATTACGATTGTAATAATAAAATCCATCAAATCCCTCCTATAGTATAGTGTTTCTATCTGCGTATACCATTTATTTAAACACACCTGAACATGGTACGATGCCTAACATTTATAAGAATACAACTTACATATTCTGCTTATAAATTCAATAACCTCAAAAAAGTATATTAAACACATAAAACTAAAATTTTGGTTTTAGAAAAAGTTTATTTTCTAAATTAAATAATAAGCAAACGCCCTACCTTCAGCCTACGTATTGCTCAAAAAAGTTAAACCATACAGTGAACAGTAACCAAACGTACGCTTTTTACATTTTCATAAATTTAGCTCTACGCATCCAAAAGTAAAATAGATATATTAAAATCTTCAGTGATTGATTTAATGGATATTTCGTTATCTGCATGTAATTTTATTATTTTACGACGTTGGGGGTCCACCATCGCTTGAAACACATTATAGTTTTTATATTATTCATTAGCATTTAGATACTTAGGAAGGTTCATCTTCACTATTTCTTCCCAACCGTCATCCATAAATCCTTGTACAACAGAGTGCGGCTGGCCAAACTCTGTTTCTTTTTCTTCATCCCAACCAGAATGTATCAGTATAAATTCTGTTGTACTATCATCTATTTGTTTAAGTTGGAATGTTATGGTCCAATCTTTTCCCAAATTAAAACTTAAGCTATCTTTAGGGTTTAGTTCTGTTACTTTACATGGGGATGCCCCATATTCTCCAGCGTAAAGCGTAAATTCTTTGCCTAACTTAGCTTCAAAATCATTTGGCATCCACCAAGAAGTTATACCTTCTGATGTTCGAATGGCGTGCCAAACTTTATCTTTACTTGCTTTGAGCATAACTACTTTTTCTATTTGTGGCATTTTATTACTATTGTTTATCTATGATACCTCCGTGTTTGATGTAACACCTTTTAGTGTTATATTCAGCATAGTTATTTTATTTAAATATATAATACTTCTTTCAAAAACTATACTATTTCCCTATTATTATTCTATTTATAAAAAATAATTTTAAAAAACTTATCTATTAAACTTATCAAAATTAAATATTGTATTTTTCTTTAGACAAAATTGTATTTGGCGAAAGTATATCTTTTTAAAACCTTCATTGATAGATTATAAAATAGTCCTATTTAATTTTTCTTCTAATAATGACCAAGCTTCATAAAAATGCTCATCTAAATGAATCGGTCTAAAACCAAAATCAAGATACATATTAATCGCTTGGTAACTCGTCGTTTGAGAAGTTAAATAAACTTGGTTATGATATTTGGCTATAAGTTTCATTGTGGCAGATAATAGTGGTTTAGATAAATGTTTGCCTTGGTATTCAGGTATGATTGCTACCCAGTGAATACGACCCATTGTATGGCGTTCATCTGTTAATCGTCCGTACCAAGCGGTTGCAGTGCCAATGACTTCTCCTTTAGCATTTTCTATAAATAAACATCGTTGTTCCATTTGGTCTAAGTAGGGACCAAATTCATCATTAAAATGGCATAACGCTTGGTTTATAGTATTAAATTCGTTAACGCTTGTTTCTACATTAGCCCATTTTAATTGTTCACCTTTTTGAAAATGGCGAATTTTATAACCATTGGGTAATCCGTAATCTGGTATATGACCTAATTGATCTCTTAGCATCTGTAATTTAAAATATTTCATCATTATCTAACTCCTTATAACTCCGATCAAATTAAAACTTGTGTTTTTAAAATCATTTAGCATTATGCTAAAAAATATAAATGTTGTACATAAAACAAGAGACTAAGATATAAATAACTTCTTAGTCTCAAATATAGCTATGGATTATGGTTGTTATAATAAGTCAACGCGTTAACACGCGCTTTATTCAATCCGAGTCGCTTTATAAACCGCAAACACAACAGTTTAAAAATGGTTTTTGATTAAATTTCTTTAATAAAAGTTAATATCGCATGAAATTCTTCTTCATCCGATGAAAATGTGCGCTCTTCGATTTCACGTATTGTACTATTTAATAATTTATATTCTGAAACTTCTTCATCTTTTAAATATGCGTTGATGCTACTTTCTAATTCTTTTAAAGAATGTGCTTTGATAGTGCTTAATTTTATTTCTTGCATTTAAATACATCCCCTTTTTGTAATTGTATATTTCTATTATTTAAAAAACACAAAATCTCATGATTAAAAAATAATTCCAAACATATATACATTATACACTTTATCAATGAATTTAATCTTATTTTTCAAAATTATATTACATATCACGCATGATTTAGAATCTAATAAATATGTTAAAAATACATATTTTTAACATGACACATAAATACAATCTAAACCACTTATACAAACAAAGGTAGGTGCAGAAAATTAGAAAAAATTATTCAAGACAAAGAAGTATTGTAAAATTTGCACATACAAATTGCACCCAAATACTAATATTGATAAAAAAGGCGCAAAAAAAGCAATCCGAATTTATTCGTATAGAAGAAGATTCGGATTGCTGATATTACTAGTGTTTTGCCCCTTTTGCTTAGCACCTAGTATTGTTTTAAATATTGTTCTCTTTCCCATTCAGAAACTTGGGTCCTGTAATAATCCCACTCAATTGATTTAGAATTGATAAATTGATTATAAATATGGTTACCTAAAGCTTCTTTAATAGAATCATTTTCTCTCATCGCTTTGATAGCTGTATATAAAGTTGAAGGTAAATCTTGAATACCCACTGCTTCACGTTCTTCACGATTCATTTCATAAATATTTTGATTTACGGGTTCAGGTACTTCTAATTTATTTTCAATACCATCTAAGCCTGCTTGCAAGATAGCTGCTAATGCTAAGTATGGATTAGCTGCAGGGTCAACAGAACGGACTTCCACACGTGTTGATAAACCACGTGAAGTTGGTACACGTATTAATGGAGAACGGTTTTTACCACTCCAAGCAATATAGCAAGGCGCTTCATAACCTGGAACTAAACGTTTATAAGAATTAACTAAAGGATTACATACACCTGTTAAACCGCGTGCATTTTTAAGAATTCCGGCAATAAAGTGGTAAGCATCTTTAGTCATTTGCATATCACCTTCAGGATCATAAAAGGCATTTTCTTTACCTTTAAATAGTGACATATTAAAGTGCATTCCGCTTCCATTTACACCGAATAACGGTTTTGGCATGAAAGTTGCATGTAGATTATGTTGACGTGCGATTGTTTTGACAACTAATTTGAACGTTTGAATGTTATCACATGCAGTGATTGCATCTGCGTATTTAAAATCAATTTCATGTTGACCTGGTGCCACTTCATGGTGACTTGCTTCAATATCGAAGCCCATATCTTCTAACTCTAAAACAATGTCACGACGACAGTTTTCACCTAAATCTGTAGGTGCAAGGTCGAAATAACCGCCATTATCATTTAATTCTAATGTTGGTTCACCTTTCTCATCTAATTTGAATAAGAAGAATTCTGGCTCAGGTCCTAAATTTAACTCAGAAAAACCTAAGTCTTGCATATTTTTTAATACACGTTTTAAGTTTGCGCGTGGGTCACCTTCAAATGGTGTACCGTCTGTTTTATATACATCACAGATTAGACGAGCCACTTTGCCTTGACCAGCTGTCCACGGGAAAATAACCCAAGTGTCTAAATCTGGATATAAATACATGTCTGATTCTTCAATACGCACAAAGCCTTCGATTGAAGATCCATCAAACATCATTTGATTATCTAAAACTTTTTCTAATTGGCTAACTGGCACTTCTACGTTTTTAATTACACCTAAAATGTCAGTAAATTGTAAACGTAAGTACCTGACATTTTCTTCCTTAGCGAACTTGTGAATGTCTTCCTTTGTAAATGAACGTTTTGCCATTATAATGTCCCCCATTAATTTTATTTGATAAATCGAGATAAATCTCCACGATTTATCGGAATCGCTTCTCGTTGTGGTTTCTGTGTAGCATCAACTATCATTTGTTTTCTTGTTTCTTGTTCATTGTCAGATAGGTGATCTTGTTCGTTGTTTAAAATTTGTTTGATTCCTTTTAAGTTAAAACCTTTTTCATTCAGTCTTTTTATCTCTAAAAGGCGATCCAAATCATTTAACGAAAAAAGTCGTTTATTTCCTTCTGATCTTTCTGGCTTAATCAGTTCATGTGTTTCATAATAACGAACTTGTCTAGCGCTTAATTCGCTTAATTTTGTAACAACACTCATAGAGAAGACTGGCATGTTGCGTCTTATCGTATCTTTTGACTCCAATCCAATCACCTCTATTTTTGAACTTGTATATAATTTAGCATAATTAATAAATGATTTCAAAAATATGTTAGGTTTTCTAACATCAGCAGTTAATCCTTGATACGAACAGTTTTAAGCAATGTTCTTTATTTTATAACATTGAATATTCCAAAAAATCTTAAAATTAAATAAAAAATCCACATGATAATCCCGTTTCACTCAAAATATAAATTACATAAGTGAACACGCGAATCATTGTGGATTTAATTTATCTTAAATTTGTTGTTGTAATTTTTGTGCAGCTCTTGTCACAGCTAGTTTAACATGTTCATATGTCAAACCGCCTTGCACATAAGCTTCATATGGTGGTCTAATGGGACCATCCGCTGATAATTCAATTGAAGACCCTTGAATAAAAGTACCAGCTGCCATAATCACATCGTCTTCATACCCTGGCATATATGAAGGTTCAGGACTGAAATGTGCATTGATAGGAGATGCTTCTTGAATACTTTGACAAAATTGAATCATTTGTTCTTTTGTATCAAATGCAACTGTTTGAATTAAATCTGTTCTCAGTTCATTGTATCTTGGTGTTGTGCGCATATTCATTTTTTCTAATAATAAGCTTGTAAATAACGCGCCTTTTAAGCTCTGGCTTACAACATGAGGTGCTAAGAAAAACCCTTGGTACATTTCTTGCAAGGAATATAATGAAGCACCGGCTTCTTTTCCAATACCAGGTGCTGTTAAACGATATCCACATCTTTCAACTAATGCAGCTTTTCCAACAATATATCCGCCGATTTTAGCCAGTCCGCCGCCCGGGTTTTTAATTAATGAACCTGCCATTAAATCAGCACCACATTCAATAGGTTCACGTTTCTCAACAAATTCTCCATAACAATTATCAACAAAGACAATCACTTCCGGATGTTTCGCTTTGATTTGATTAATAGCTCTTTCAATTTTTGCTAAATCAATAGATGGTCGTTGATCATAACCTTTAGAACGTTGAATCGCAATGACTTTAGTTTGAGGTTTAATATTATTTAAAACAGCGTCAATATCAATGTCATCTTGTTTTAAATCCACTTTACTGTATGCAATACCATGTTCTTTTAAACTTTCTATACCATTGCCATTGATGCCTATCACTTCTAATAATGTATCATATGGATTACCAGTAATATATAATAATTCTTCCCCATGTTTTAAGAGGCTTTGTAACGCAATAGTTATAGCATGTGTGCCAGATATAATCTGTGGGCGCACGATTGCGTCTTCTGCTTTAAATGTATGTGCATAAATTGCTTCTAAATGATCTCTACCAATATCATCGTAACCATAACCTGTGGTGCCGAGTAAATCACTTTCTGTTGCTTTAACAGCATGAAAAGCATCTAACACTTTTTCTTGATTTCTATAAGCTGTTGCTTCTATTTTCTTAAAATAGGGATCTAACATCGTTTCAGTGTCTGCTATTAATTGCTCTATCTTCTCCATTACCCATTCTTCTTTCTATTCTTTTTTAAAACCTTTCACTTCATATGTTGCATCATCTTCATTAAAATTCAATTCTGAGACGAGTGTATGCTGTTTTAAGAAGTATAACCTATCAGCATTGTTGCTTGGCACACTTTCTTCATAATAAGTGAGCGCTGCTTTCACTTGCTCAATCAGCATTTGTTTCACTTTGTCTTTATCTTCATCATTTTTACTAGAAACAAAAACGGATGGTAAGTTCGTTGTGGGCAGTGTCCCCTCATGTAAATCTTTTTTATTAAATATAATTGCTTGTGGGATATGCCCCATGTCTAAGTCATCAACAATTCGATTGACAGTATCATATTGAACACGGTATTCTGGATGGCTACTATCAACCACATGCAATAACAAATCTGCGCCTTTCGCTTCTTCTAAGGTAGATTTAAAAGCAGCGATTAAAGTTGTGGGCAGTTTCTGTATAAAGCCAACAGTATCAGAAATAATTAAATTAAATCCCTCGTTAATTTGAATCTGTCTCGTTTTAGGATCCAATGTAGCAAATAATAAATTTTTTTCATAAGTCACTTCATCAGCTAATACATTAAACCATGATGATTTACCGGCGTTGGTATAACCAACAAGGGCTACTTGGAACACATTATTCTGTTCACGCTTATTACGATATCGTTCACGATGCTCAACAACTGTTTCTAATTGATGTTTGATTTCATTCATCCGCGTTCTAATGTGACGACGGTCCATTTCTAATTTGGTTTCACCTGGACCTCTTGTACCGATACCGCCACCTAAACGCGACAAGCTACGACCATGGCCTTGGAGGCGTGGTAATAAATAATCTAATTGCGCAAGCTCTACCTGTAATTTACCTTCCTTACTTCGCGCTCTCAATGCAAAGATTTCTAATATCAACTGTGTTCTGTCTATAATTTTGACATTCAGGTTACCATTCAATGTTTTTGACTGTGCCGTCGTCAATTCATCATTGGCTACTACAACGTCTATGTCATTCATTTCAACATATGCTTTTATATCTTCTAATTTTCCTTTACCTACGTAGTATTTATTATCAAAATGATTTCTATTTTGCGTAAACTGCGCTTGTACATTAAGTTGGCACGTTTCTGACAATGAAGCTAGTTCTTCCATTGTGGATTCAAAATCAAATACTTCATCGGATTGAGCATGAACTCCGACTAAAATGGCTGATTCTAATTCTTTTTTAGTCGTATGTGTGTGTTGTTGGCTCATAACATGCACCTCTTTCAAAGTTTTCTTAGCTATTCTATCATAGTGTTAATATAAAGACTATAAACTTAAATTATGTTAGATTAATAATAAGAGGTGACGCAATATGACTATATACGATATAGAAGTTCAGAAACCAAATGGAGAGACTTATAAATTAGAAGCATATAAAGATAAAGTACTGTTAATTGTTAACACTGCAAGTGAATGTGGTTTCACACCACAGTTTGAAGGCTTGCAAGCGTTATACGAAAATTATAAAGACCAAGGTTTCGTTGTTTTAGGTTTCCCATGCAACCAGTTTGGTGGTCAAGAACCAGGGACAGGGGAAGAAGCTACACAAAGTTGCAAAATCAATTATGGTGTGTCATTTCCAATGCACGAAAAAATTGACGTTAAAGGGGAAAATCAACATCCTTTATACCAATTCTTAACAGAACAACAAAATGGTTTCTTCAATGAAAAAATCAAATGGAACTTCACTAAATTTTTAATTGATAGAAATGGTAACGTAGTTAAACGTTTCTCTCCTCAAAAAAAACCAAGTCAAATTGAATCTGAAATTGAATCACTGCTTTAAACTTAACCAATTATGAATTAATTAAAAAAGCTACGCTTGATTATTAAAAATCAAGGGTAGCTTCTTATTATTTAAAGTATGCAAAATAAATTGTTAGAAAAATTATGCTTCGTCAACTGTATCATCAATTGTAAATGTACTGATTGCATGTTTATAAATTAGATGTTGCTTACCTTGTGTTAATAAACAAACTAAGCTATCATCATAATCTTCAATAATCCCCTTCATTTGAAAACCATTAACTAAAAAAACAATGACTTTAGTTTGATCATTTTTAAATTGTCCTAGGAATTTATCTTGGATGTTTTCTGTTGTATTCATGTTATGTACTCCTTTTATTTATTTGGACTGAAACTTCATCTAACATCAATGAAAGTGACATTTTCTCTCTATCTAACCATACTACGTCGAGCTTGTTTTTGAACCAAGTCATTTGTCGTTTTGCATAATTTCTAGAATGCTTTTTCAATTTATTTGTTGCTTCATCTAGATTAGACTCATTTTTAATTACAGGTAACATCTCTTTATATCCGATAGCTTGCATACTTTGACAAGTTTCAAAACCATCTTCAACGAGTTGTTTCACTTCATTAAGTAATCCGCGTTCCAACATTATATCTACACGTTTATTAATTCTTTGATATAAAGTTTCGCGTGACATTTCTATCCCTATTAATAATGTATCATAATTCACCGTATATTGTTGACTTTTCTTACGAGAACTTAAAAGTTTTTTTGTTTTTAAGTAATATTCTATCGCTCTACGTACTCTTTTTCGATTGTTTGGGTGGATATTGTCAGCTGAGGCTTTATCAAACGAAGCTAAATAACCATGCAAATGTACATTAGAAAGTGAATCTAATTCACTTAAAGTTGCGTCTACGTATTTTTGTCTTTCTTCTGAAATAGTCTCATCTTCAAAGGCGTAATCATAAATTAATGATTGAATATATAATCCAGTACCACCTACAATAATAGGTATACGCCCTCTATTGATAATTTCTTTTATTAATCGCTGTGCGCTTTTTTTGAAGTCATATGCAGAAAATGTTTCATTAGGTTCGAGCATATCTATCATATGATGCGGTATGCCCTCCATCTCACCTTCTGTTATTTTTGCTGTTCCGATATCCATATGTTTATAGACCTGCATGGAATCTCCGCTAATAATCTCACCGTTGAATTTTTTGGCTAGTTCAATACTTAATTCTGTTTTACCTACAGCCGTAGGACCCACCAACGCAACTATAAAAGGCTTGTCGCTATGCACTTGTATCAACTCTCTCTATTCTTTTTTAAAATTTGTTTCTCTATCCAATCATACATATGATGCCAAGTCGTTATGCTATCTCTTTCAAAAAGTACTTCATGCCTTTTATTTTTATATAAGTGAACTGTAATATGTTGAATATTACCCTTCTTATATAGTCTACCTAAATGTCTAATCCCTTTTCCATAATTACCTATGGCATCTTCTTTTCCTGAAATAAGTAAAATAGGCATTTCTGATTGCATTTTTTTTATATTTTTTAAACGGCTTGTCAGCAACATATGTTTGACAGTTTCATAAATTAATTGGTTTGAGACTAAAAATCCAGTATAAGGGTCTTTTTCAAATTTTTTAACTTCTTCAACATCGCTGGATAACCAATCATTATTAGATTTGTTGTTTTTAATATTTTTATTAAAGGATTTGTACATGATTTGATTTAACCATTTTAAACGACGTCGTTTCCCTGTTATTAAAGTGACTATTTTCAAACATATTTGTATTAACTTTCCTAAAAATTTTGGGTATTGCATTGTCCCAGATAAAATCATACCTTGTGCAACATCTGGATATTTCTGTGTAAATATTCTACTAACAATAGACCCCATAGAATGACCTAAAATAATATAAGGCGTATTTGTATCATTTGAATACAATGTTTGAGCAATTTCATAAGTATCGTCAGCTATATGCTCCATATTATCTATATGACCACGTTCAAACACTTCAATATCCTTACCATGACCTCTATGATTATGGCGTAACACATCATAACCTTGCTGATTCAGTGACTCAATAAGTGAATCATACCTGTCCATATGTTCTGCCATACCATGAAGTAGGTGGACGATGCCTACCCTTTCTTTTTTAGCTTTATTCAATTTAACTTCCAATGTTGTCCCATCTGCAACTGTGATTTTAAATTCATTTACACCCATGTTATAGCCTCCAAATCACACTTCGATTCACTCATCATATATTATACAATATACCTTCAAAATGTATTGTTTTCAAATACAATGCTAGTATGTATTTGAAAATGTGTAACCTTAAATTTTCTAGTTTTAATATCGTACTAGAACAGAAACCGTATTTTTTCAAACGATTTTGCAGTCCGACGCAGACAAAAATAACTAAAAAATACAAATTATTATAGTTCAACCATAAATCGTATTAAAGTTAAAATGGTTACATCGACTAAAGCTCATTGCAAAAAGGCCGCTAACTCAATTAGTTCAGAAATAACACTTTACATTTTATGGTAATCATGCACTATCAATCTCATATTTAAAACCCAAGGCGTTTATCTATGTTCTAACTTAACTCATAAAAAGCACCATGCTTTTTGTAGCATAAAACGATGATGAAATAAACACATTTTTAACTGCGGCATATCTGAAAGAATAACATGGTCTTGAAACTTAATGTTCAAGACACACTCGCAGCAATAATACAAAGTATCATTATAAAATAAACCCCAAAAAGATTTCGTTAACTAGAAATCCTTTTGGGGCTAAATTTTGGGATTTATATCCCAGACAGTTTTATTTTGAGTGTAGGCATTTATACTCCCTAACTGGCTCTCATATCAGTCGTTTAAATATTATATTTCTTATTCTTTTACTGCGGGTTGATTGTTGCCTGTTTGTGCTTCGTCAATGGCAGTTTGAAGTTCTTTTGTAAATAGTTCTTTTTGAACGTCTGTGTAGCCAAGTAACTCAGCCATTACATTAATAACTTGATCTTTATAATTTAATACATCGTCAATTTTGAAATATAGTTTGCCTGTACGGCGAATAAAGAAATCTGTTGGACGGTGAACCATTTCATTTTGAATAGAATAAATCAATTCAGTATAAATATCTAATGGCAAACCAGAATCTTGATATTGTGCTGTTTGTGCAATTTTGAATAATTCTTCTGCATTTGAACCATATTTAGTAGCAAAATGACGTGCAGTTGCGTCATCAATTTGATAAGCTTTTGCATCTTCTACTTTTTTATCTATGAAGTCGCTAAAGTTAGCACTGCCACCAACATCTCCACCTGAAATAGGTAAATGTTTGGTAGCACATTTATCAAATTTCATACCATATTCTGTTTTTAAGCGTTTAGATAATAAATCTACAATTTCTAACGCCATATGACGATAGCCTGTTAATTTACCACCGGCGATAGTTAATAGTCCTGATTTACCTTCCCAAACTTCGTCTTTACGAGAAATTTCTGAAGGGTCTTTTCCTTGTTCTAAAATCAATGGTCTTACGCCAGCCCATGAAGATTCAATATCTTCATCAGCTACATTTACATCTGGGAACATATAATTAATTGCCTCAATTAAATAATCTCTATCTTCTTGTGTAGCTAATGGCGATGTTTTATCATTATCATAGAAAGTATCTGTTGTGCCTACATAAGCTTTGCCTTCACGAGGAATAGCAAAAATCATACGTCCATCTTTTTCAGTGTCAAAATACACTGCTTGACCTAATGGGAATTTAGATTGATCAATAACAATATGCACACCTTTTGTTAAACGTAATTGTTTATTATTACGTGCATAATCGCCACTACGTACTTCATCTACCCATGGCCCACTTGCGTTGATTACTTTTTTAGCTTTAATTGGGTAAGTTTCTCCGCTAATTTGATCTTCGGCGTGAATACCATTTACCTGTTCGTTTGAATCATACGTGAAGTGTATTGATTTAGTATGGTTAATTACGGTTGCACCTTTTTCAGCTGCACGCTTCATTACTTCAATTGTTAAACGAGCGTCATCAGTACGGTATTCCACGTATGAGCCGCCACCTTTTAAGCCTGATTTTTTAACAAGCGGTTCTTTTGCTAATGTTTCTTTAGCATTTAACATTGTTTTACGTTCTGATTTTTTTACACCTGCTAATCTATCATATAAAGCTAGGCCAATAGAAGTAGTGAATTTGCCCATTGAACCGCCCTTATGCATTGGTAATAGCATGCGTTCTGGTGTTGTTACATGAGGACCATTTTCGTATACAATCGCACGTTCTCGACCAGTTTCAGCTACCACACCAACTTGTAGTTGTTTTAAATAACGTAAACCGCCATGAACTAATTTTGTTGAACGTGAACTAGTGCCTTGTGCAAAATCTTGCATTTCAACTAATGCAACCTTCATACCTCTTTGTGTTGCATCTAAAGCGATGCCTGCACCTGTAATTCCGCCACCAATAATCACAACGTCAAATGTATCATTTTTTAACTCTTTCTTAATCTGTTCTCTTTTCAAAGTTGATAAACTCATAAATCTAGCGCCTCCTAGTAATAATAAAAAAAGAGAGACCTATCCCATACATATATTATTGTACGAACAGAGTCTCTCATTTCTCATCTCGGTATTATTAACTTACCCTTATTATAGCATAAAAAACTAAATAAAGTCTAATTCTTTTATGCTTCATCTAATTTAAAGACTTGTGTTGCTTCTACAGCTTTTTTCCAGCCTTTATATAATTTATTTCTTTCTTCTTCTTCCATATCTGGATTAAACTCTTTCTCAAGTTTCCAACGATTAGCAATTTCATCTTTGCTATCCCAGAAGTCGACAGCTAAACCTGCTAAATAAGCTGCACCTAGAGCTGTGGTTTCGTTGATTTCAGGTCGTTCAACGCTCACATTTAACAGGTCTGATTGGAATTGCATGATAAAGTTGTTTTTTACAGCACCTCCGTCAACGCGCAGATTGTTGACAGTAATATCAGAATCTTTTTCCATTGCTTCAAGTACATCACGTGTTTGATAGCATAATGATTCTAATGTAGCACGGATAAAATGTTCTTTTTCTGTACCACGAGTTAAACCAAAGATAGCACCTCGCGCGTCAGCATCCCAGTATGGCGTTCCTAATCCAACGAAAGCAGGCACAACATAAACACCTTCAGTTGATTCTACACGTTCTGCGTAGTTCTCTGATTGTGGTGCAGAGTTAATCATTCGCAAGCCATCTCTTAACCATTGGATGGCTGAACCTGAAACAAAAATAGAACCTTCCAGTGCATAGTTAACCTTACCATCTAGGCCATATGCAATGGTTGTTAATAGTCCACTTTTAGATGCTACGGCTTCTTCGCCTGTATTCATCAACATGAAGCCACCTGTGCCATATGTGTTTTTAACATCGCCTCGTTCAAAACACGCTTGACCAAATAATGCTGCTTGTTGGTCGCCTGCGATACCAGCAATTGGGACTTCTTGGCCAAAGAAATGATAGTCAATTGTATTTGCATAAACTTCGCTAGATTCTTTAACTTCAGGTAACATAGAGTTTGGAATTTCTAAAATGTCTAGTAATTCTTGATCCCATTCTAAATCATGGATGTTATAAATTAATGTACGGCTTGCATTCGTGTAATCAGTAATATGTGCATTACCACCTGATAATTTCCAAACTAACCATGAATCGATGGTACCGAATAATAAATCTCCATTATCAGCTTTTTCTCTTGCTCCATCCACGTTATCTAGTATCCATTTAACTTTTGTTCCTGCAAAATAAGGATCTAATAAAAGGCCTGTTTTTTCACGGAATTTGTCTTCTAAACCTTGTTCTTTTAAATCTTGACAGATGCTTTGTGTTTGGCGTGATTGCCACACAATTGCATGGTAAATGGGTCTAGATGTTTTTTTGTCCCACACGACTGTAGTTTCACGTTGGTTTGTAATACCGATGCCTGCAATCTGCTCTGCGCCCACGTTTTCTTCATTTAAAACTTCAGCCATAACTGCTAAAACTGATGTCCATATTTCGTTTGCATCATGTTCTACCCATCCTGATTTAGGAAAATATTGTTTAAATTCGCGTTGTGCGACTCCTTTTATTTTACCTTCTTGGTCAAAAAGAATGGCTCTTGAACTCGTAGTACCTTGATCGATTGACAAAATATATTTTTCCATAATTATTATCTCCCTCTTCTAATGTTAGTAAAACGAATTACTTATGTAATCCAAATTTACATGCATACTTTCACTGTACCCATTTTTAACTGATTCACACAACAAACATCTAATGGTAAACCAACTAAAATATTATCTGTTAACAGTTTAACGTATATTCTATATAGATTAAATATAATTAATATATAGATTCAATGCCTTTTGCATTTTTTGCTTTATTTAAAGTGACACCTAACACAAGTGTAATAATCAATAATACAATTGCAATTACTGATAACGTATCAAATGCACCTTTATAGAATAATCTATAAATTACAGCACCAATCATACCACCAGTTATTGGTCCTAATACTGGCACGATTGCATATGACCAATTAGAACCACCCTTACCTGAAATCGGTAAAATCGCATGAGCAATACGAGGCCCCAAATCACGGGCAGGATTGATCGCATAACCAGTTGGTCCACCCAAACTTAACCCAATTGCGACGATTAAGCTACCAACGATTAATGGATTTAATCCATCAGCTATTTTATTCATACCAATGAATAATAGACCCATAGTTAAAACGCCAGTACCAATAATTTCACTCATAAAATTGGCGAAATAGTTTTTAATTGCAGGCGCTGTAGAAAACACAGCCAACTTAGTATCTTGGTCTTCTGTTGCTTTCCATTGCGCTAAATACATTAACCAAACTAAAACGCCACCAACAACACCGCCAAGTATTTGACAAATAATATAACCAGGTACCATTCCCCAACTAATTGCTCCGTCCATCGCAAAAGCCAAGGTGACAGCGGGATTCAAATGGGCGCCAGAAATTTCTCCTACTGCATAAACGCCCATCGTTACGCCTAGACCCCATCCTGTAGCGATAACAATCCAATCTGCACCATTACCATTACTTCTTTTCAAATTGACATTGGCAACAACGCCGCCGCCTAATAACACAAGTATTGCTGTTCCCAAAAATTCAGCAAAATATACACTCATAAAGACTCCTCCTAAAATAAGACAGGGAGATCCCTACAATTATATCCAGTTTCGAACCACCGGCTTAATGACTGTAGAAATCTCCCATCTCTGTTCTAAATATTAACTTGAGTTCATCTTACACCGATGTTGTAAGCGTTGTCAAATCTTTTCGTGAAAAACTTGTCACAATTTAATTTGATTGTACGCCGCTATCATTGATACTAAATTGGCCTGTTAAAGCGTTTATTTCTGCCGTTAAGCCATAAGGTATCATATGTTTAGGCTCATTGTGGCCAAATGATAAATTATAAAAAACTGTCATTTTAGGATTATTACATTTTGAGATAATTTCTAAAATTTCTTTTTTGTAACTTTCATAGTATATATTGTTAAAAGGTTTCCCAAAGAGCATACCATTTATGCGTTCTAAAATTCCTTTCTTCAACAATTGCTCTAAATATGCTGAGAACACTTTTGGTGTCGGTGTATCTTCTGATGTTTCTAAAAATAATATGGCGTTATTAAAATCTTCTAAATCAGGAAAAAACGAGGTGCTCATTAAATCCACAAACGTTTCTAAATTACCTCCCACAAGTTTGCCACTAACCTTTTGATTACCATTTAATACTTCAAGCCCTTTTTGCTTTAAAATGGGTCTTGAAATAGCTTTGTTTTTAATATCCCATTCTAACCCGTAAGGCCTAATATAGTTTGCTGTTTTTATTTCACCTATTTCATTTGAAGTAAACCAACATTTTCTAATATTCTCTACCGTATAAGAATCCATTTCGACATTTTCTGCAAAATCAGTTAATAATGCCTGGCCATAGAAACTGACTACGTTCATTTTATAAAACATTAAATGTATCGTTGTAGTATCTGAATAGCCACTAAATATTTTAGGATTTGCAGCAATAGTTTTTAAATCGACGTAAGGTGAAATTCGTCTAGCATCCTCTCCACCAATACAAGAAATAATGGCTTTGACCTCTTGGTCTTTGAGCGCTTCATTTAGATCTTCAGCGCGACATTCTGGATGCTCACGGACATATGCTAAGCCCTTAAGCGCATGCGGCATCACTTTTACATTTAATCCAAATTCATTTTCTAAGCGTTGGATCCCTTGATTAGTCCTCCATAAAATTTCAGCTTCGCCAGCTAAACCAGAAGATAAAGAAACAATCGCTACAGTATCGCCTTTCTTTAATTTACTAGGTTTTATTATGATGATCATCTCCTTAATAGGTAGTTATCATTATTTAGACCGAAAATAGATTCTTATAAAAAACTCCCTCGCCATCATTTTGATACGTTTCAATATCTCATGGAGAGGAAGCAGCACGATTAATGAATTTTATAATCTATACACTTTGTTTTTATTTAAGCACATTCATATCTTTATTTACCATAATAAGCGGTCGCTCGTGGTGATATGTTTAGCGCCATTCTCAATTGCAATATCGACTTCTTCTTTACTATTAATCAATCCACCAGCGATCACTGAAGTATTCGTTTCTTCGTTAATAATCCTAATCGCTTTTGTAGCGACACCTGGTAACACTTCAACAAAATCAGGCTCCACACGTTTAATTAATTCTATACTTCTAGACAGCGCATGGCTATCTAATACAAATACTCTAAAAACAGTTATAGTATTTAATGATTTCGCTTTATTAATCACTTTAGTTTTCGTTGAAACAATCCCTTTCGGGTGGTAATTTTGGATAATATATTCACAAGCATACTCATCATGGCTCATGCCTTTTATTAAATCGATATGCATATAAGTTTCTATATGATGTTTATTTAATAAATCCATAATGCTTTTGACATGCCCAATATGTGCATCCAACATCACACATTCTTTATAATCAGTCTTCGTCAATTTTTCTAGATCTTTCATTGACCTTACTGCTGGTAAAATATGTGGTTTCAATACGACGCCCTCCTTAAATAATGCGTTTAAACAAGCGCTCTAATTCATAATTTGAAAAATTAATGATAATGGGTCTTCCATGCGGACAAGTAAACGGGTCTTCTGTTTCTCTTAATTGATTAACTAAATCAGCCATTTCATTATTTTTTAAATAATGATTTGCTTTAATAGATTTTTTGCAACTCATCATAATTGCAGCTTCTTCACGAATTTTCTTAACATCTACTTTTTTATGCTCTAGTACGTATTCGATCATATCTTTTATAATTTCTTCCGCTTCTTGTTTTGGAAACCAAACTGGATAGCTATCAACAATGTAGTCATGCCCACCAAATGGTTCTAAATGTACGCCTACTTTATCCAATTCTCCTTTATATTGGTTGATAATCATCAGCTCATCTTTTGAAAAATGGAAGGTCAATGGAATCAATAGGTTTTGGCTTTCATTTGCAACATCACCAATTTTCTCTCTGAAATATTCATACTTTATGCGTTCTTGAGCGGCGTGTTGATCAATCATAAACATGCCATTTTCATTTTGCGCTATAATATAAGTCCCATGTACTTGGCCAACAATTTCCATATAAGGTACTCTACGAGACGACGTACCCCCCACAGGCTCTTTGATATCCTTATTGATATTGCTTTCTGAAAAATGATTTCCATGCGTCGTTGTTTCTTCATTATTACTTACGCCTTCTGTCTCCATATCATCAAGTATTTCGTTTTGTGCTTTTTTGTATTCATCATAATCATTTGCGGATTCTTGAATACTATCAGGAAAGGTATCCGTTAAATTGGAATAGTTCAATTGATGTTCATCGTTTAAAACGTTATTGTTTTCAGATGATACGTTATGGTGCTCTAGTGTGTTATGGTTCGGGGTATTGTGTTGTTGACGTTTTTCAAATTCCATTTTCTGTTGTTCAAACTTATCTAACACTTTATGCTTCTTCGTCATTTTATCCATATCATTTTGAGGGATTAAAATTCTATTTTTAAAAGCTTCATGAATTTTTTCAACAATGAGTTCATAAAGTTGATCCTCTTTTGATAATCTAACTTCTAGCTTGGTCGGATGAACGTTTACATCTACAAGTATAGGGTCCATTTCAATGTTGATATAACATATTGGGTACCTACCAATCATCAACAAAGTATGATATCCCTCTAAAATCGCTTTATTTAATAAAAAGTTTTTAATATATCTCCCGTTAATAAAAATAGAAATATAGTGTTTATTACTTCTAGAATGCTCTGGTCTAGCGAAATAAGCATCTAAATGATAATCACTTGTATCTCCAGTAACATGGACTAAGTCTTTCGCAACTTTCATACCATAAATTTCTGCCATAACTTCATTGGTTCTACCAGATCCATTTGTTTTTATAATAGTCTTGCCATCTGAAACCAACGAAATACGAATATCTGGATGACTCATCGCCATTCGATTAACAATATCTGTTATTTTACCGAGTTCGGTATATAGACTTTTAATATATTTTAAGCGTGCTGGCGTGTTATAAAATAAAGATTCCACTAAAATATCTGTGCCGCGCTTGGCTTTTGCTGGCTTTTGGTTTAAAACCTCGCCATTTTCTACATAAACTTCTTGTCCTTCTTGGTTATCTGTACAAGTTTTTAAAGTCACTTTAGAAACTGACGAAATACTGGCCAATGCCTCACCACGAAAGCCTAACGTACGAATATGAAACAAATCGTCGTCTACATCTAATTTGCTTGTTGCATGTCGATGAAATACTAAATCTAAATCGTCGATTTCTATACCAGTTCCATTATCAACCACACGAATAGAAGCCACACCAGATTGTTCTACTTCTATATTAATTTCAGTCGCTTGTGCATCTATGGCGTTTTCTAATAATTCTTTCACGACAGAACCAGGTCGTTCAACCACTTCTCCAGCTGCGATTTTATTTGCTAATGATGTCTGTAACTCTTTTATTTTACCCATTGGATGACTTCACCTCTACTTTAACTGATTTTGCAATTCACTTAGTTTTACTAGGGCTTCTATTGGCGTCATAGTTGATAAATTTAATTGTTTAATTTCACTTTCTACTTCACTTTGTTTCACAGGGGTTTCAAACAAATCAAATGCAGCTTGTTCAAATTGAGATTGAGTGTCATCCTGTACTTTTTCTTTATAAGTCATTGCACTTTCTTCTACTGAATCATCTTCTAGAGGTTGTGCATCTATCCCATTTTTAATGAGATTTACTTCTTCATTCGTCGCTTGTTTTTGCGTATTATTCTCTTCAAAAGCATCTAAAATAACCTGCGCACGTGAAATCACTTCGTCAGGTAAATCAGCTAATTTAGCTACTTGTATACCATAACTATCATCTACAGCGCCATCTTTAACTTTATGCAAGAAGATAAGTTCACCTTTATATTCATTTGCAGCCACGTGTACATTTTTTAAACATGATAATGACTGATCTAACGCTGTTAATTCATGATAATGCGTTGAAAACAAAGTCTTAGCATGTGAAGTATGTGCAACATACTCAATCATTGCTTGTGCTAACGCTAAGCCGTCATAAGTAGATGTACCTCTTCCGATTTCATCAAAGATAATCAAGCTATTTTCTGTGGCATTTGCAAGTGCCTTTTGTGCTTCAAGCATCTCTACCATAAATGTACTTTTACCGGAAACAAGGTCATCGGCTGCACCAATTCTCGTAAATATTTGGTCAAATACTGGTAGCGTAGCTGATTCACATGGTACATAAGCACCCATCTGTGCCATGATGCTTATGATAGCTACTTGTCTCATGTAAGTAGATTTACCAGACATGTTAGGGCCAGTAATTAAGTAAATAAAGGTGTCTTGATCTAATTTACAATCATTTGGTACATAATCATTGTGGTCCATTACACGTTCTACAACTGGATGTCTAGAATTTGTCAATTCTAACGTTTTATTTTCACTAAATGAAGGTCTAGCATAATTGTATTTTTGTGCTATTTCAGCAAAACTTTGTAAACAGTCAAGTTCAGAAATAACTTTCGCTTGTTTTTGTAAACGTTCGGTGTAGGTCTTGATTTGTTCACGTAATTGGACAAACAGTTGATATTCTAATTCTATTGCTTTATCTTCAGCGCCTAATATCATGTCTTCTTTTTCTTTTAATTCATCAGTAATAAAGCGCTCCGCATTTGATAATGTCTGTTTACGATGATAACCATATGCCGCAGGGTCAAAGCCATGTAAATTGGCTCTTGTGATTTCAATAAAATATCCAAAGACTTTATTAAAACTAATTTTCAGCGATTTAATTCCTGTTCGTTGACGCTCCTTAGTCTGTAGTTCAGCTAACCAAGACTTACCATTTTTAGATGCTTCCAAGTATTCATCAAGTGTCTCGTTAAATCCTTGCTTGAATAATCCACCTTCTTTCACAGAAATTGGTGGTTCTTCTTTGAGACTGTTTTCTAATAGTGCTAGTAATTCATCTAAAGGCTCTAATGCATTAAATTGTGCTGTCGTTTTGGTATCTAAGCTGTCTAATAACTGTTTAATATTGGGTATTTCAGAAATGGAATGTTTAAGTTGAATTAAATCTCTCGCATTTACATTGCCATAACTTACACGACCAACCAAACGTTCAATATCATAAACTTGATTTAAATGTTCTCTTAAGGTATCTCTCTCTATAAAATAATCAATAAACTGTGTCACTGTATCTAGTCGTGATTCAATTTGGTTTTTGTGAATTAATGGTCTATCAATCCATTGTTTTAATCTTCTAGCGCCCATTGGCGTTTTAGTTTCATCCATCAACCATAACAGTGTACCTTTTTTACTTTTAAGCCGTATACTTTCTGTTAATTCTAAATTACGCTTTGCATAAAAATCCATTTTCATAAAATCGACAGCTTCATATTGAACTACGCTTTCAATATGGGATAAATCTCGTTTTTGCGTATGGAAAACATAATCAAGTAATAGTTGCGTAGCGTTAAATAGTGGTAGGTCATTATTTGTATTAATGTTATATTGTGCATCAGATATTTCAGATAAAACCGTAATTGTTTCTGTTGTTAAGCTAATTTGTCTTTTTAATACCTCACTAATCGGTGCGTTTACAACTATTTCATTTGGATTAATTGTTGTAATTTCATTGATTAATGTAGCATTATCATCAAATGATGTAACTTTTAATTCACCAGTGGATACGTCACAATAACTTAGCGCATAAACTCCATTAATTTGGACAAAGCTCAAAATATAATTGTTCTGTTTTTCGTCAACGCCGCCTTGATCCATGACTGTCCCTGGTGTAACAATTCTTACGACTTCACGCTTTACCATACCTTTAGTTTGTCTAGGGTCTTCCATTTGTTCACAAATAGCAACTTTATATCCATTATTGATTAATGTTTCAATATAACCATCTGCAGAATGATACGGCACCCCACACATAGGAATCGGATTTTCTTTTTTAGCATCACGTTTTGTTAAAGTTATTTCAAGTACTCTTGAAGCTTCTTTGGCATCTTCATAAAACATTTCATAAAAATCGCCTAACCTAAAAAATAATAAACAATCTTGATATTGTGACTTTATTTTTAAGTATTGTTGCATCATTGGAGTTTGATTCGTCATTTAATATTTCACAATCCTTCTATTAGTTTCTTACTTTGATTTATACTTATTGCAAACTATCAATTTCTTATGTACGATTCGTCATTACGTTATTTTAAAAGCTTATTACTTTATATGGCTTATTTCTATATCTTTTACACGCTACGTTTTTGTAGGAACACAATTATGATTAACATTTTACAGCTCATTTAACTCTTAAATTTTAACATAACTTTAGCTTTTACGCCTATGCTTACAAGTTATATAAGTTTCTAAGCTATTATCAATTTGATATAACAAACAAACGAGATTAAGCCTCATAGTCATATAAAAGTATTTAATTACAACATTGCATTATAATTAATACTTTTATATGTCCAAAGTAATGAAACTTAATCTCGTCATATTTATAAGAAACGTTTTAAAATATCTTTTCTTTTCATAGTCATCAATATGATATAACTGATGATGGCACCAATGACACTTGATGCGATAAATGCTACCATGAGTGGCTTAACAGCAAAATCCGTAAAGCCAAGTATCCACGCTAACGGTATACACATGATACTGCCAATAATACCTGTCCCTATTACCTCGCCAATCGCTGCCATAAAGAGATGTTTTCGATAATAATAAAATCCACTTGCTAATAATACGCCAACCATACTACCAGGAAATGCAAAGAAACTACCTGTTCCGAAAAGCATTCGGAGTATCGACGATATAAACGCCTGTGCCAAACCAAACCAAGGTCCAACAAATACTGCACATAAAACATTGATTAAATGTTGTATAGGTGCTGCTTTTATGGGCCCTAATGGAATGACTATAATACTACTTAGAACTATATTAATAGCTATAAATATGGCAGTTAATGTTAATTTTCTAGTCTTCATAGCGTTCATTTCCTTTCTACAAGCAGATTACGTATTAATCTTCGCCTTGTTGATTCTGATTTAAACGGTTTGACATCGTGCTGATCATCATTTGTAATAATTCATTTGCTTCAGATTGTGATTCTCTAAATTCTTCTACGATAGGTATAACATTGACGTCTTGCTCAATGTCTTCAATCTTACCTTCAGATTGGCGTAATGCTTCATGTTTGCCATAGTTCTGTAGGTTAACAGATTGTTTTTGGGTTCTTTTTAAATCTTTCATACGCGTTTCAATATTTTTATTGTGATGGATTTGTTGTTCTATAGCTTGATAATCTTTTACTGTATCTAATGACTTAATGCGTTGGCTTAGTAACTCCGCTTCAGCTAATATTTCATCTTTTTCATACATTATTGTGTCACCACTGCTTTGTCACTAACACTTAAAAATGTGCCATTTAATGAAAATTGTTTAGCTTCATCAATTTTGACATCCACAATTTTTCCAATCATATCTTTGGGTGCTTTAAAATTAACAAGTTTATTTTTATTTGTATAGCCTGCTAGTACAGTGTCATCTTTTTTACTAGCACCTTCACAAAGCACTTGTACAGTTTGCCCTTCATATTGGTTCATAGCTTGTTCTGAATATTGAGCTACTTTTTGATTTAATTGTTGTAAGCGTTCTTTTTTCACATCTAAAGGAACGTTATCTTTCATTTTAGCTGCTGGTGTACCATCTCTTTGTGAATAAATATAAGTATATGCATGTTCAAACTCAACTTCGTCATATAGCGTTAATGTTTCTGCAAATTGCTCATCTGTCTCATTTGGATAGCCGACAATAATATCTGTAGTTAACGCAACGTTAGGTATTCTAGTTTTTATTCTATCTACTAAATCTAAATAGCTTTCTCTAGTATATTTACGACCCATTATTTTAAGTACAGCATTATTTCCTGATTGTACTGGTAAATGAACATGTGGCACGATATTTCCACCATTAGCGATAACTTCGATCATGCGGTCAGTAAAGTCCCACGGGTGACTTGTTGTAAATCGAACTCTTGGTATATCAATTTTTGAAATATCTTCCAATAGATCACCCAGTCCATATGTTAAATCATCGATATCTTTACCGTATGAGTTTACGTTTTGACCTAATAATGTAATTTCTTGATATCCTTGGCGGGCCAAATCTCTGACTTCGTCAATAATATCTCCAGGTCTTCTACTACGTTCTTTCCCTCTAGTAAATGGAACGATACAATATGTACAGAATTTGTCACAACCATACATGATATTTACCCAAGCTTTAATATTACCTTTTCTAACTTTTGGTAAATTTTCTATGACATCGCCTTCTTTAGACCAAACTTCGACAACCATTGCTTTTGATAAATAAGCTTCTTCAAGAATTTCAGGTAATCGGTGTATATTATGTGTACCAAAAATCATATCTACATTTTGATATGATTTTAATATTTTATTAACTACAGATTCTTCTTGTGACATACAACCACAAACACCGATAACTGTCTCAGGTTTCTCTTTTTTTAAATGTTTTAAATTTCCTATTTCACTAAAAACTTTGTTTTCTGCATTTTCTCGGATAGCACACGTATTGATTAAAATAACGTCCGCTTCATTTATCTCCTCTGTTGGTTGATAACCTAAAGCCCCCAAAATACCTGCCATAACTTCTGTATCATGCGCATTCATTTGGCAACCATATGTTTTGATTAAAAAGGTTTTACCTTTCCCCATATTACGGTATTTTTCATCTATTTGGAAATCACGATTATAGTGTACTTCTTCTTTACCACGTTTACGTGCTTCTTTTAAACTTGGTGGTTGGTAAACATGTTCAAAATACTTACTATAATCTTTTGTCTTCTTATCGCGTTCGGCTAAAACATCTATAGAAGTACGCTTTCTTTGTTCTTCATTCACGCTAACAAAACCCTTTCTATATCATAAAAACTATGAACAAACGTCTAAACATATGCCTTATTTCCGTATATTGCAGCCGAGTTGTTCAAAGTTCCATAACTTTATCTATAATCATTACTTCATTATATTAAATTTAACTCTAAAGTGCAAAAAGTCTTATAAATAAATAAAAACCGATTCAACAGCTTTTGTGTGTCGAATCGGTTGAATTTGTATTGTATATTCTTAAATTTCGTCATATTTCCCAGTGAGTGTCTCAATCGTAATACCTTCAGGGACATGGTAAAACTTAACTTGACTTATTGTACTTGGCACTTCTAATTCAACCATACGTTCGTTTAATTTTTGAATTAAGATTAAACATTCATTCATCTCGCCTTGTACTGTTGTTTCCAATGGTCCAACTCTATAGGATAGACCAGAATCATCAATGACTTTGATTGCTTCATCTACGTAAGGCACAACGTCTGCACCATTAGCAGTTTTAGGAATAATTTGAACACTCATTAAAGTATCATGCATACCGCTTCAGCCCCTTTTAATCATTTGTTTATATTTCAGTTTATCAAATAAGAGGATAAAGGTATACATATTAACTACCAAACTGTTTTATATTTATCTCTACATTCATTAAAAATCTTCATTTATTTGTGTCATCATCATCATTTTAGCAACCATACCGCCATTTGATGCAGCATCTATTAATTGGCCTGCAAAGTTATCTTTTGTTTCTCCAGCTATATATATACCTTCAACAGATGTTTCTCCAAAAGGTGAAATTTCAATTTTGTCATTTTCATCACGCTTTATACTTAAGTTTTCTAAAAAACTGAAATGTGTATCCCAATCCATCTTAGTAAATGCGCCCTCAACTTTGACGGTTTTCTCATTAGCTAACTTAATAGCGTCTAAGTCGCCATTATCTCCAATAAATTGAGTAATAGGTTCCGTATATAAATCGATGCCTTTTTTATCAAGGATGACTTTGTCTTCTAAAGCAATGTTATTTTCACCATTTGTAAAAACGATCAGTTTTTTTGAAAAATTGCTTAACAGTTTAACCATATGAATCATCATTTCATCCGCATAAATAATGGCCAATGTTCTATTGCGCATTTCATAACCATCGCACCAAGGACAATAAAATATAGATTGCCCATAAAACTCATTAAAGCCTGAGATATTAGGTCCTTTTTCCCTTAATCCCGTAGCAATTAATACTTGTTTTGCTTTAAAGGAACGGCGTTGCGTAATAACTTCAAAGCCTGTTGCACATTGCTGAATATCTAATACACTATCTTCTAAAAATGACACATCTTCATATTTGGCAACATCTCGCTTAGCCTTTTGCTTAAACTCAATTGGTGAAATGCCATCCTGTGTTAAGTAACTGTGCGACTCATTAGTCACTCTATTCCGTGGTTTGTCTTCATCTATCACTAATGTACGTTTCATACCTCTACCAAAGTTTAATGCTGCGCTTAAACCAGCTGGTCCTCCACCAATAACGATTACTTCATAATCCATTTCATTCCTCCTTTAAGCCTTTTATAGATTCTTAATATCTACAAAATATCTAATAATATAAGAACTTAGTATTACACTAAGTTCTTTAAAGTTTTTCGTTCTAGATTATTTATTAAAGTACTTTCGGCTTCGTCCATTATTGTTTTAATTGGGCAACCATCGCCATGACTAAAACTATCTTCTAACAAACTTTGTTTACCATCTATTGTTACGATAATTTCATAAATTGAAACGTTTTGCCAACCCTCTTTCAGTTGGTAGCCACCCTTAGCACCACTATTGGCTGAAATAATATTCGCTTTTACTAGACGTGTTAATATTTTAGATAAATAAGTAGTAGACACTTTTAATGCTGAAGCTAAATCTTGGACAGGAATTCTTTTTGAATCTCCATTACTTTTTATCATAAATAATAATGCATGTAATGCATAATCTGTTGCTTTTGAACATTTCATGAGTGATCAACTTCCTATTATAGATATTATAAGTCTATAATATCTTATGAAGATGTCTTTTGCAATAATTATTTACGATGTGCATTAAAATTAGCTGTTAAAATTTAGTTGAATCCTTGTTGATAAAAATTCATGGCTAAAATAATTGCTTCAGTAAATTCACTCATGGTTGAAGACCAGTTGTCTCGATTTTCCCTATCATAAAGGTTGTACTTCTTATTTTTAAAGAAACTTTTTCTAAGCTTAGCTGTAAGTTCTAATTGTACGCCAGCTTTGTTTTGGTTACAATTAACAAAATTATCATCATGCATACCAGAAATATGAGCTGGCGCATCTTTAACAATAATGTCGATTTCAGATAGTCGCTTTTTAATGTGTTTTATTAAACTTTTATCTTTCCCTCCAATATATACTTCTGGTGTGTCACCCACACAACCATGCACAGAGATAGTGTATCGATGATTTTTAATCATTTCCAACAGTTTAGGTTCATCAAAATGCCTAGACGTGACATGAAGTTTATTATTTTTATTTTTTCGTACGCCTTTAAATGTGTAAAAACTATAGTTCCCTTTTTCGCTAATAGATTGAGCAATTTCAGTAGTACCACGTTCAATAGCGCCGCCATGGACTGCAGTTATTATGACTGGATGTTTCATTTGTCTTGTACTAATTTCCCAATCTATACCTTCAATTGTATGAGACAATAATTCACTCATTGAATTAAATTGGTCTATCATGTCGTTCCCTCCAAAATATCTAACGCTACTTAACTCATATGATACTATAAACTTTACTATTATATAAATTAATTTCATTAAAAAAGCTGATCCTATACGATATTGGAAAACTTCTTAATCCATTAACGTAAGTAATCAGCTTACATATACATATTATTATTTATTTATCTGTTTCAACTCTAATCATGGCGCTTATTTTCTCCGATTTAAACAAATTGTTTTGTTAATTCCTTAAACTGGTTCTCATCAAGATGTATGTCTTTTTTAGCTAATGCTGTACCTTCTATCACTTCTATTTGTGATTCATATGAAGGTGTTTCTGTATCTTGGTATACAATCCCTTTAAGTAATGAATCATATTCAAGCACTTTTTGAGTGACTTTATTTTTATCTGTCATATCGTAATCTTCTAAATCTTCAATACTAGTAAGATTTTCTTTAAACCAATCATAAGTATTTACTTTATTATATGTTACGCATGGTGAAAAGACGTTAACAAACGAAAAGCCGTCATGGTTAATCGCATCTTCTAACATTTTAGTCAATCCTTTAATATCACTAGAAAATCCTTGTGCTACAAACGTTGCACCTGAAGACAAAGCAAGTTCTAATGGCGCAACGTTTTTCTCAATATTACCTTTTGGTGTTGATTTAGTGACAAATCCTTGTGCGGATGAAGGAGATGTTTGGCCTTTAGTTAAACCATAAATTTGATTATCCATGACAATATACGTCATATTCATATTTCTACGTAAGGCGTGAATCGTATGACCCATACCTATGGCATAGCCATCCCCATCGCCACCAGACGCGATAACAGTTAGATCTTTATTGGCCATTTTCACACCTTGAGCTAATGGTAATGAGCGACCGTGAATGCCATGTACGCCGTAAGAATTAACATAGCCAGACAAGCGACCTGAACAACCGATGCCTGTTATAATAGCAACTTCTTCAGGCTCTAAACCCACATTGGCAGCTGCCTTTTGAATGGCTGCTTGAACAGAGAAATCCCCACAACCAGGGCACCAATTGGGCTTCACGTTATTTCTAAAATCTTTAAATGTTGCCACTTATACCAACTCCTTCAAATTTTTAGCAATTTCTAATCCTTTAGTTTCAATTTCTTTTGGTAAGAACGGCGTACCGTCATATTTAGTTTGATTAACTAATTTGTTCCCAACATTCACATTCATTTTTAATATATTAGAAAGTTGTCCTTGATAATTATGCTCAACCACTATCACTTTGGAAGCTTTATCAACTGCTGCTTGTATTGTTTTGCTTGGGAAAGGATGTAATTGTCTAATTTGTAAATGGTTTACATTTAAACCTTGTTGTTCTAATCTTTCCTTACCTTCTTGTATCGCACCTTTAGTTGAAATAAAGCCTAGATAAAGAATATCTGCTGATTCATGCGGCGCGTCGCTTTCTACTGGATCGTTTATTAACAAATGTTCTGTTTTGCGCATCCGTTTTTCCATTTGTTGTTGTCTATTCTCTGCTGCTTCGCTTGTCTTGCCTTCTTCGTTATGTTCGACGCCCGTAACATGATGAATGCCACCTTTGACACCAGGTAGTGGTCTTGGCGATATCCCGCTCTCAGTTAATGCATAACGCTTAAAGTATGTTTTGTCATCTTCGTCGCGTTCTATATCGGACTGAATGGTTTCGCCACGATTTATTTCAATTTGGTTATAATCTAAAGCATCTACTGTTTGTTTACCTAATGACAATTGTAAATCGCTTAATACAATAACTGGACATTGATATATTTCAGCAAGGTTGAAAGCTTCTATTGTTAGATAAAATGCATCTTCAGCATCTGTAGGTGCTACAACAATTTTAGGTATATCACCGTGTGTGCCATAAATCATTTGCATAAGATCTGATTGTTCTTGTTTAGTTGGTAATCCTGTAGATGGGCCACCTCTTTGTGTATTGATAATTACAAATGGCGTTTCTGTCATACCAGACAGTCCAATCGCTTCCATCATTAGAGAAAGCCCCGGACCAGCACTTGCAGTAAAAGCACGCACGCCAGCATAGTTAGAGCCAATGGCCATATTTGCAGCAGCAATTTCATCTTCAGTTTGTACGACTGTGCCGCCTACTTTAGGTAAGTTTGCAATCATATATTCCATAATTTCAGAGGCAGGTGTAATTGGATAAGCAGCCATAAATCTTGAACCTGCTGATAATGCCCCTAATCCAATTGCATCATTACCAATCATGTAAAGATGTGGTGAATGATTTGTTTCTTCTAATACGAAATCGCCTTTAACTTCATTTAATTGTTCTGTCATTAAGCGGTGACCTTCATTCAACGCTTCTATATTCATCTCAACGACTTTGTCGCCTTTTTTATTAAACATATTTGTGACTAGTATTTCAAACGCGCGAATATCTAAATTCATTAATGCACAAGTCGCGCCTACAGCAACCATATTTTTCATCAAAGTAGTACCTAATTCTTTTGCAGTTGCCGTAAAAGGTAAATCAACAAGTTGCGCACGACAGTCTTCTGGCTTTTCTGGTTTAGCCTTACTATCAGCAATAATAACACTATCTTCGCGCATTTCATGATGATTTAATTCAATCGTTTCTTGGTCAAATGCTATTAATATATCTAAATCATCACTAATCGCGTGTACAGGTGATGTAGATACTCTAATTTTATTATTAGTATGTCCGCCTTTGATTCTACTTGAAAAATGACGGTATCCGTATAAATAATATCCTTTACGGTTCATAGCAGTGGCGAAGATTTCTCCAGTGGATTCGATGCCTTCACCTTGTTGACCGCCCACTTTCCATGATACTTGAGCTTTCATATCATCTAGCCTCCTAGTGGTTATAATAATTCATATTTCATCATACCAAAAAAAACCACCCTTTTACTACGAAAAGCGCGGTTTATTTAAAAATTCATACTAATGGACGATTATTTTAAAATGGGTGATCGTCATTAATAAGAATACGTTCTATGTGCGTTGTTTTGCCTTCTTTATTCAAATCTATAATCACACCAGACAAGACACTACGTCCTTCATCAGGCACTACATGCCGTTGAGGTAAACTGGTAATAAAGCGCGTGATGACTTCATCACGATTAATACCGAGAATGCCATCATAATAACCTGTCATGCCAACATCTGTGATATACCCTGTTCCCCCAGGTAAAATTCTTTCATCTGACGTTTGGATATGTGTATGCGTACCAACGACCGCACTGACTCTATGATCTAGATACCACCCCATTGCATTTTTCTCTGAAGTTGTTTCTGCATGAAAATCAACAAATATATAATCAGTTTCTTTTTGCGCTTCAGCTATCAATGCATCCGCCTTTTTAAAAGGGTCATCAATATCTTGCATAAATGCCCGACCCTGTAAATTTATAATCGCTAATTTAATTTCATTAATTTGAATAAAACGCATGCCAACACCTGGCGCTTCGTCCGGAAAATTGGCAGGACGCACCATACGATTAGCATTTTCTATAAAATCATAAATTTGACGTTGTCCATAAGTGTGGTTACCCATAGTTATAAAATCAACGCCTTCTCTTAATAATGACTTATATAATTTTTCAGTCAAACCTTTGCCATGTGCAGCATTTTCTGCGTTTACAATTGTAACGGTAGGACGGTATGTTTGCTTTAGTTTGGGTAAATAATTAGTAATAGCCTCTCTACCTATTTTACCAACAATATCACCAATAAATAATATTCTCATTTACGTGTCATCCTCTCTTAATGCTAGTTTAATTGAATTTATGAGTGATGAAAAGGTGCTTTCAAAAATATTTATAAAAATTCATTTGTTTTAAAAGGTTCGTTAGTGGTAATAATGATAGTAGTTAAGTATCATTTCAAAAAAATTAGGAGTTGTAAGTAAGATATGTCAATCAATATTGATCCACAGCATTTTGCTGATTTAGTTGTTTCAGCTAACCCTGCCAATAGCGAAAAACCAGAAGATATCGCAAAAGAAAGTTTAGAATTATATATCAATGCGTATAGACTCGCCGAACGCTACGCAAATATTTCCACTAATTGTTACGACACCGCTGAAGTAATTAAAGAAGTAAATAACGCAGATCTAGAACTAAAATAATTATATTATTTTAAATGAAAACACTTAGGTCATAAATATGCTAAAAATCAGTAGAAATTCATTTTGAAAATTGAATTTTTACTGATTTTTAGATTAAAGAGGAAGTGCCGTGGGGCACACTATATTTTTAGTTGTCCCGCCTCAGTAAAGATGATAATAAAATAAATGGGCCAAGTTCACACACAAATGCTGTTATGCTACTCACTTAATAAATTAAGAAGTAGCACTTCAGGAAAAATAGCATGGGCGAAAGACTAAAGGGTTGAAAAGTGCCCCAAATGAGAATATATGTTCAAAATCGTAGAATTTTAAATACAGAAATACACCTTCATTCAAAATGAAGGCGTATTTTATTTTGAATACGGGAATTGATCCCCTCAATTTTTTTATGATATCTTTATTTTTTTGATGTTATTGTGTTACGGAGAACAATTAAATTAAAAAACTGCCAACAAAGCGATATAACTCTGCTGACAGTCAATGACTAACTTGGTTAAGTTAATCATCCATTATTTTGCGTATTCAATTGCTCTAGTCTCACGAACAACTGTCACTTTTATATGTCCAGGATATTGAAGTTCATCTTCAATTTGGCTCTTAATATCTCTTGCTAAGCGATGTGACTTTAAGTCGTCGATAGTATCAGGCGATACAATAACTCGAATTTCTCTACCTGCTTGGATTGCGAACGCTTTTTCAACACCTTCATAGCTTTCAGAAAGTGTTTCTAGTCTTTCTAATCTTCTAATATAATTCTCTAATGTTTCTTTACGAGCACCTGGTCTTGCAGCCGACAATGCATCTGCCGCAGCGACCAAGATAGAAATAATAGAAGTTGGTTCTACATCTCCATGGTGAGAATGTATAGCATTAATGACTGTATCATTTTCAGCATATTTTTTAGCTAATTCTACACCAATTTCAACATGGCTTCCTTCAACTTCATGATCGATAGCTTTACCAACGTCATGAAGTAAACCAGCACGTTTAGCTAATGTAACATCTTCTCCTAATTCAGCTGCTAACATACCACTTAAGTGAGCAACTTCTATAGAATGTTTCAGTACATTTTGTCCATAGCTTGTACGATATTGTAAGCGACCTAAGATTTTAACTAAATCTGGATGCATGTTGTGTACGTTAATTTCAAATGTGGCTTGTTCACCAGCATCTCTAATAATGTCGTCTACTTCTTTTCGAGCTTTTTCAACCATATCTTCAATTCTTCCAGGATGGATACGTCCATCTGAAACAAGATTTACTAATGCAGTTCTTGCAATTTCGCGTCTAATTGGGTCAAAACCTGAGAGAATGACTGCTTCTGGTGTATCGTCTATGATTAAATCAATACCAGTTAACGTTTCTAGCGTTCTAATGTTTCTTCCTTCTCTACCAATGATTCGACCTTTCATTTCGTCATTTGGTAAATTAACAACAGATACTGTAGATTCTGAAGTATGTTCTGCAGCTAATCTTTGAACAGTAGTTGCTAATAGTTCTTTTGCATTTTTATCGACTGTTTCTTTTGCTTCTTTCTCTTTTTCCTTAACAAGTATTGCAATATCATGTGACAATTCTTCCTCAACTCTTTGAAGTTGCTCATTAGCGGCTTCTTCTTGAGAGAGACCAGAGATGCGTTCTAACTCTTGTTCATGCTTATTTATTAATGACTGAACACTACTCTCTTTTGCATCTACTTGTTGTTGTCGTTCTTCAAGTTTAGACTCTTTTTGCTCTAAAATCTCATCTTTTTTATCTAGTAGATCAGATTTTCGCTCTAAGTTTTCTTCTTTTTGAAGAAGTCGTGCTTCTTGCTTTTGAAGATCACCACGTCTTTCACGAAGCTCATTTTCACTTTGTTCTTTTAAGATTTGATTCTCTTCTTTAGCTTCAAGGAGCTTTTCCTTCTTAACATTCTCTGCTTCTTTATTACCTTGTTCGATAATATCTTCTGCAGTTTGTCTTGCTTGTAATTGCTTTTGATGCAATACTTTTCGGGCAACAACGTACCCTACAACAACTCCGAGAATAATACCTAGCAAAATGAGTAGGAGGTTTAATAAATTCACACAAACACCCCCTTTTTTTCTAGGATTTTGCTCTGTATATCAAATTTAATTCAATATGATTATATGAAGTTATATAAGAATCATACAATGTAATTGTACGGTCTTAAACTAAGAAGTGTCAAGGTGTGCAACTACATTAATTCAATATTTGAATAAGTCCCTAAACACTAAACTTGTTTTAGTTATTGCTGTTACTTATTTCATCTCATTTTTATATCGTAAATTTTTTTATTTAATTTTTTTCAAAGCTATATATAATCATAAAAAATAAGCGTATATTTAAATATACACGCTTATTTTATCAAGAAAATTTATTATATTTAAAATTTTAAATATAATTTACTCTTCTTTTTCATCAAGCAGAGTACCTTGTGTTTCTTCTTGCTCTTTTTCTTCTACATCTCCATCAAAAATACCTAATGTTTCGCGTAATTTTTGATCAATTTCCTCTTTGATTTTAGGATTTTCTTTTAAATAAAGTTTAACATTTTCTTTACCTTGTCCCATACGTTCACCATTATATGAGTACCAAGCGCCAGATTTATTCACAATTTCATTTTCAACGCCAAGATCGATTAGCTCTCCTTCTTTAGAGATACCTTTACCGTACATCATGTCTACTTCTGCCACTCTAAATGGGGGTGCGACTTTATTTTTAACTACTTTAATTTTTGTTCTATTACCAACAATTTCTTGCCCTTGTTTTAGTTGTTCAGCACGACGTACTTCTAAACGCACTGAACTATAGAATTTCAATGCACGTCCGCCTGGCGTCGTTTCTGGATTACCAAACATAACACCGACTTTTTCACGGATTTGATTGATAAATACGGCTGTTGTATTTGATTTAGAGATGGCACCGGATAATTTACGAAGCGCTTGTGACATTAAACGTGCTTGCAAACCAACATGCGTATCTCCCATTTCACCTTCAATTTCGGCTTTTGGTGTTAAAGCTGCTACGGAGTCAACAACCACAATATCTACTGCGCCACTTCTAACAAATGCTTCTGCAATTTCTAAACCTTGTTCACCGTGATCTGGTTGAGATAAATATAAGTTTTTTATGTCGACACCTAATGCTTCTGCATAAACTGGGTCTAACGCGTGTTCCGCATCAATAAATGCTGCAATACCACCATTTTTTTGTACTTCGGCGATTGCGTGTAAAGCTACAGTAGTTTTACCAGAACTTTCTGGACCGTAAATTTCAATTATTCTACCTTTAGGGTAGCCACCCACGCCGAGCGCATTATCTAGAGTTACTGAACCACTTGATACACTTGAAACTTTACGTGCTTCGTTATCACCAAGTTTCATTACTGCACCTTTACCAAATGATTTTTCCATATTTTTAATTACTGTATCTAAAGCTTTTTGACGATCATTATCCAAAACGCTGGACCTCCTAAATGAGATTTATCTCTGTAAAATATCTTAACCATACTATACATTGATTTTAATCTTTCCGCAAGTATTTTGCGAATATTTGTTCGCTTATTATAGTACGCATTCTCTTAAATAGAGAACATACGTACTAAAATTCAAAGTTTTCATTTTCACATTTTATTGTTTAAAATAATTCAATAATCTTATTAACACATGATTTTGAGTCCTATTTTTAATTAAATTCCTTTTTTGAGGCATTTTAAACGACTCAATCGCAATATGCTCTTTTTCTAAAATACCTAAATATACTGTGCCATTTTTTTGGATAACTGAAATGCCTGTTTCAACGTCATACAATGATTTGACTATCCCCGCTGTAATTGAAAGTTGATGCCCAATATCTTCAGTAGTATTAACAAACTGTTCGTGATGCGGCAACATACCTACTAGTTTGTTAGATTCATCATAATCCTTCATTCTAGAATACAATATCCCATCTGTCACTCCATCGTATATGGCAAACGATTGCGTCATATTATCCATAAATGATGCTTCTAATGTAATATCATCTGAGCCATAATAATATTTACCGATACGTGACAATATTTCTTGTTTGACTTGAGCGATGCGTTTCTCACATGCTTGTTTTGTATCACCGTTCGCTGTTAATCGAATATTCACCTCATGTGTTCCTGCTAATGGCGCAATTGTGGGATTAGTTTGTTTATCAATTAAATCGATTAATATGGTTTCAACTTTAGATTCACCTATACCTGCAAAACGTAATAACTCTGAGAAAATAGTACTTTCTCCGTTTAAGAAGTGAGGTAGTAATTCATTTTTAGCCATCGGTTGCATTTCTTTAGGTGGGCCAGGTAATAAAGCGATGCGTTTATCATTTTGTTCAATAAGCATCCCTGGCGCCATACCCACTTTATTATCTAGCACTTGAGCTCCATCTATCACTAATGCTTGTTGTTTATTGTTAGGCGTCATTTCAATATTTTGTTCTTGGAAATATTGTTCTATATATTCAAGTGATTTTGCATCAGTAATTAACTTTCTATCTAATATTTCAGCCACAGTATGTTTTGTTAAATCATCTTTTGTTGGGCCTAACCCTCCCGTAAGAATAACAGCATCATATTGATTTAAAGCTGCTTGCACAGCCTTTTTTAATCTTTCTGAATTATCCCCAACCACGGTGTGTTCGATGACATTATGACCGATATCGTTTAATTTTTTTGATAAATACTGGCCATTTGTATTTGCAATTTGGCCGAGTAGTAATTCAGACCCAACTGCTATAATTGATATGTTCACAATTTTGCCTCCTCGATAGCAAGTAACCTTTTCTTCAATACGCTTTTTAACCCTTTATATTAATTATAAATCTAAATTAGTTCAAAACCTAAGATTTCGTTTTTATATACATCAATGCTTTCGCTTTTGTTTATATTTTTAGAATAACAAGCATTTTCAGCATCAAAAAACTGGAAATGTGTTGATAAAGACACTTTCCAGTTAAAATTCATTTTACAATTTAAATTACTTTATTTGGCTTTAAATACATCTCTACCTTTATAAAAATATTCAATCCCAGAAAGGATAGTGAAGAGCACACCAATGTATAACAGCACTTGTCCTATAGGGAAGCCAATCCAAGTGGCTAGTGGATCACCTAGCAAAATCCAAACAAGCGCTACCATTGTAACAGCTGTTTTTATTTTACCTAATTGCCCAGCTGCACTTACAAATCCTTGTTCAATTTGTAACAATCGTAAACCTGTTACTGCAAATTCGCGGGCAATAATGATAATAGCTACCCATGAATTTGTTAAGCCTATTTCTACAAGCGCAATAAGTGCGCTTGAGACTAATAACTTATCTGCTAAGGGGTCTAAAAATTTTCCCATATTTGTAACAAGCTGCCACTTTCTTGCTAAATAACCATCTGCAAAGTCACTTAATGACGCAATGATAAAGATAATACCACTAATTAACAATTCAATTCTTATTTCATATCCGCCAACAAATGTCACGTTACCAAAACCAAAATCTAATAACGCAAATAATAGAAATACTGGAATTAATATAACTCTAAAAACAGTTATCCAATTCGGTATATTCATATGTAGTGTCCTCATTTCTATATATAACTTAATACTGCGCTGCTGTTTTTACAAAAATAATACTGCTAATATCCATAGTATCGCAGTAATAATAATAACAAGACTTATAATAACTGCTAATTGTAAGGGTTCTTTATTTTTACTACGATACGTCGGCTGATTACCAGAAGAAAAAGCTTCCATCGTTTGTTTTAAATTATTGTCATGATTGGGAATTTCATCTCTGTGTGCATGAATAAGCTGTTCCGAATCAATATTCACAGCTTTTGCATATTTTCGTATGAATCCTTCAGCATAATCTGCATTTTTAAGTGAATCAAAATCATTATTTTCAATTAATGTTAATGTTTGGCGCTTTATTTCTGTTCGATTTTCTAATTCAGTTAACGTCATACCTAGTCTTTCACGACGCCCTTTTAAAGTTTGACCAACTAAACTCACGATGTTAGTCCTCCTCAGTATTATCCATCACTATTCAAAAAATCCAAAACCACCGCCAAAAACATCATCTCCGAAATCAAGGTTGTTTTTACTTTTTACAGTTTGTTTTTTCATTTCTTCATAATGGATTTCTTGATTTTTGTTTTCTCTTAATTCAATAATATAATCAAAATCGCTCATTTCATAATCACTAGTTTCTACAAATAAATCCGGGTGTTCTACTACTTTAATTGCCGGTAAACTCATCACTTCTTTAACTAACTCTTGATGTTTTTGGTTAGATTCTCTTCCTGTGACTGCACCATCAATGATATATACATGATCAGAGTCATATTCCCCTTTTATCAACGAGCTACGGACTGTTTGTTTAATTAAAGTGGAACTAATAAACAGCCAACGTTTGTGCGCACAAACACTACCTGCAACAATGGATTCTGTTTTACCAACTCTAGGCATACCTCTTATACCTATTAATTTATGCCCCTTTTCCTTAAATAGTTCTGCCATAAAATCTACTAATAAACCTAAATCTTCTCTTTCAAAACGAAACGTTTTTTTATCATCAGCATCTTGTTCTATGTATCTACCATGTCGTACTGCTAAACGGTCTCTCAATTCAGGCTTACGTAATTTAGTAATAGAGATATCATCAATTTCAGTAACAATATTTTCAAACCTGCTAACCTTTTCCAGATTATCAGATTTAATTAATAAACCTCTACGGCCTTCATCTATGCCATTAATCGTAACAATACTGATACCCATCATACCTAGCAAACTAGAAACATCACCTAATAAACCAGCTCTGTTCATTGTTATTTCATATTCTAGATACCATTCTTTTTTTGTAGCAACTGTCATGGAATACGCACCCCTTAGTTTATAAATAACAGCGATTGGTTTAAATTAATATCAATCAAGTTTATTACATTTAATGTATGATATTAATATTATATCATTGAATGTTTCATAGGTGGTTTATTTTTTCTATTATATTTAAATTTATAAATACCAAGCACCATTCACTTTTTGTACAGTGCCAGTAACGCTTTTAGCTAATGGATTACAAAGGTAACTACATGTATGTGCTACCTCTTCAGGTTGGATAAATCTTTGTTGAGGTAAATCTTGAGTTAACGTTTCAAGTTCGTCTTCTCCCCAAACTTTAAGCATATTACCACTTACAAAACCAGGCGCAACCGCATTCACAGTTATTGAAGTCATCGATAACTCTTGGCTTAACGCTTTTACAAAACCGATTTGAGCCGCTTTCATCGCTGAATATATTGTTTCCATGCTTGCACCTGTCTCTCCCCATATGGAGGAAATAACTATAATTCTACCATTGTGACTTTGTCTTAATTGATCTATAAAGTATCTACAAATCCTAATAAATTGTCGAACGTGTATTTGATAATGTTCGTCAATCATTGTATCTGTCATCTCTTGTAATTGGCCGTAAAGCGCAGTCCCACTTGCATATATAAGACAATCTAAGTTTTTAATAAAATTGAAATAGCTGTCAAAGTTAACTACTTGACGTAAATCACATTGTACAAATTGTACTGGGCTATATTCAAATTGGAATTTCAGTTGTTCAATATTTGCAGCGTTATAATGCACAATAACCTCATAACCATCCTCTAATAAACGATTAACAATCGCAGACCCTATCGATCCGGACCCACCTATGACTAATGCTTTCATTATTTATTTCATCTCCAAACGACTATCTACAACTTGAGATAAATTTAAGCATAATTTAGAAGTTTCATTTACGCTTTCTAATGTAATACTTTCGACGATATCTAATAAATCAAATAAACTAACGCCTTCAAAATAAAGTTTAGTATATTGATTAGCAATATATTCAGGAGAATTCAAACCGGATATAAACTCACCAATAAACTGCTTTTTCAATAAATTAAATGCTTCTTCATCTGTTAATTTGCCTTGTTTCTCTTCTAATTCATGCAATAATAATGCTTTTAATTTATCAGGATATTGGGTTGCGCTGGTGATTAACGAAAAACTGTATGTGGGTTCTAGTAAGAATTGATAACCGAATGTTTCGTCAATCAATTCGTCATTAAGTAAAGATTGATAAAAATCAGTTTCTTCACCAAAGAGCATTTCAAAGAATAAGCTCATTTCTAAATCTTTTTTAACAAACAGTTCGTCAGGCACATCCAATAACGGCTTGTTTTTAAAACCAAGCATGATTCTAGGTGATTGCAATTTCATCGTTTCAGATACTGCTGTTTCATTCACATTATCTTGTTCTATTAAAGGATCCCTTACTATTTGAGGCTGATTTATTTTATCTCTCTGCGCTTCGTGATCTACAACAACATTATAAATATGTTCCACATCAACATCACCTACCACAAATAAAACCATATTAGAAGGATGATAAAATGTTTCATAACATAAATACAAATCTTCTTTAGTTATCTCGTAAATGCTTTCTACACTGCCAGCAATATCAGTTCTAATCGGATGTGAATCATACATTGCTTTTAAAGTATTAAACATTAGTTTATAACCAGGTTGTTCTTGATACATTTTAATTTCTTCAGCAATAATACCTTTTTCTTTGTCTACTGTGTCTTTTGTAAAGTATGGGGTTTCAACCATTGTTAGTAAACGTTTAATATTACTTTCAATATGATCTGTCGCGCTAAATAAGTAACTTGTGCGGTCAAAACTAGTAAAAGCATTCACTTGGGCATTGTCTTCGGCAAAAGCTGTAAACAAGTCTTCTTCTTCATTTTCAAATAATTTATGTTCTAAGAAGTGCGCCACACCATCTGGGACTGTAACATAATCATCGCTTTCATGTGGCTTAAATTTGCGATCTAACGACCCAAATTGGGTGGTATAAGTAACAAATGTTTTCTGGAAATCTTTTTTAGGTATAATAAACATTTTCAAGCCATTATTTAACTCAGCTTCGTAGACTGTTTCATCGATTTGTTCATAATATGTACTTTGCATTAATCATTACCTCCTTTCGTTAACACATAGATTGTATTTAACTCTATATGTTTTGTTAAATCTATAATTTCTGCTTTAGTAACATTTTGAATACGTTTAATATAATCTGATTCTGACAAATCATTTTCTAGTAAAATATTATTATTCAATATTTCAATCATACGTTTAGGTCTGTCGTACGATTCTTGACGTTGTGACACAATGACCTTTTTAGCAAGTTCAAGTTTCTCTTCGTTAAATTGCCCTCGTTGAAATTTTTCAAATTCAGCAATAATTGTGTCTTTAGCCACCTCGTATTTATCAATAGAAACGCCACTAAGTACAAACATAAACCCGTTTTTTGCGTCAATTTGTGAATGTATAGAATAAGCTAAACTTTGCTTTTCACGTACTTCATTAAATAATACGGAAGATGGGTCGCCGCCAAACATTGTATTAAACACAACACTAGCAAAATACTGTCTGTCGCCAAATTGTACTGGTAGTTTAAACCCCATATTTAATTTAGCTTGGTCTACTTCATCTGTCTCAACAATTTCTTGCGGCACTTTATCCCTTTGTGGCACAGGCGTCGCATGTGATAATTTGAATTGGAAAGGTTTGATATCGAAATAAGATTTAATTTGTGATTTTACTTTTTGTTCTTCTACGTTACCAACAACATAAACAGCACAATAATCATTAAGTAACATAGATTGGTATGTATCGTATAAAGTTTCAGGTGTTATATCTGCTATGTATTCTACTTGCCCTGATGCAAGATGGCGATAAGGTTGCTCGTTAAACATAAGCTTTAAAAGATTTAAAAAAGATATTTGAGACTTATTATCTATCATTGCTTCTAATTTTTTAGTTAGCAACGCTTTTTCTTGAGCAACAAAATTATTATCAAAACTTTGGTTAGAAATTAACGGATTCCAAACAATTTCTTTTAACAAATTTAATCCCTTTTCAAATAATGGCGTTTGATCTGAAAGATAACGCTCGTTGACTAACTCTAATGTAATAGTGATTACATGTTTATCTTTGAATTTTGAGACAAAGCTATTAACATATGCGCCATATAATTCTGAGAGGTGACGATTAAAAGCCTTATCTGTTGGCCATTGTTGGGTAGCACGCACTAATAACTTACTTAGTATAGAGCGTGCTGTCATTGTTTTGCTATCTAATGGCGCCATAAATTTCAATGTAATCGTCGTTGTTTTGAATTTAGTAGTTGGTAGTACTTTAATATGCAAATCGTTTTGCTTTTGATTTATGTTCAAATTCTCATACCCCGCTTTCATAATTTTATTATTATATACTATTTCTAACCGTTTTAAACTTTACTAAACTACTTTTGAAATAATTAAAAGAATAAAGTATTGGTTGATCATCCATATCGTAGTGAATTAATTTCAAGAGCATAAGTCCCTCATGTGGTGAGGCGTCTAAAACATCTGAAATATGTGGTTCATAACTAATAGCTTCAATTTCTGTTTCCGCATATGCTACTTTTTTAGAAGCGTAAAATTCAATTGCATTTAATAAAGATTCATCACTATTTTGATATTGCGCACATGTTAAATCTGTCGCAGGCAGTTTATCTAAACAATAAACAACTGGCATTCGGTCAGCCATTCTAACGCGTTCAATGATTGTGACTTGTGCTTTGTCAGGTACATTTAACCTTTTTGCATCTAAAGATGTAGCTGGCTTTTCGTCTAAATTAAGATATTCTGTACTAGCACGATATCCTTGATTTTCAATCATCTTGCTAATACTTACTAACTCATCTAATGGGTAGAAGAATGGGTGTAGCGGTTTAACACTAGCCCCTTCTTCTAAATTATTTGATAATACTTGTTCGGTAATAAGTTCGTCGACTGCGTCATATACATCGTCTGTTTTCACATTTAACTTTCTTGCTATATATAGGTTGCTCGGCAAATGATCACCTGGTTTTAATGCGCCAGAATTTATTTCTTGAATCATCCATTCTTTTACTTTATAAACAGAAGTTAATTCCATATTTACACCTCATCACTATCTAAATCCACAAGTATTTGTCTAGGTTTACTCCCTTTTTGTGGTCCAATAATTTGATTATGTTCTAAATCATCCATCAATCTTGAAGCACGATTGTAACCTATTCTAAATTGTCTTTGTAGTAACGATGTACTTGCTTTTTGTTGTTCGATTACAAATAAATATGCTTCATCGTACAGTGCATCTTCACTCTTCATTTCAGACTTTTCAACTGGCGCATCTGGCTCCATTTCTTTCACATAATTTGCTTTTTGCTGCTCTACGACATAATTCACGATATCTTGAACTTCTTGGTCACTTAAAAATGCGCCTTGGACACGTGTTCTTGTCGAACCGCCATTAGCCACATATAACATATCACCTTTACCAAGTAATTTATCTGCACCGCCACTATCAATAATTGTTCTGGAATCCGTTTGAGAACTTACAGCAAATGCGATTCTCGATGGTATGTTATTTTTGATCAGACCGGTAATCACATCTACCGACGGGCGTTGTGTTGCAATAATCAAATGAATTCCTGCAGCACGTGCCATTTGAGTAATACGTTGTATTGCATTTTCCACTTCTTTACCTGCAACCATCATCAAATCAGCTAATTCATCTACTATGACTACAATATAAGGTAGTTCAGATTGTTTTTCATCTAATTCTTCATTTTGTTTTCTAATCGCTTCGTTATAACCTTCAATATTTCTTGTAGAAGAATGCTGAAATAAGTCATACCGTCTTTCCATTTCTGCTACTATTTTTTCTAAAGCTTGTGAAGCTTTATGAGGGTTAGTCACAACCGGTATGAGTAAGTGAGGAATGCCATTATATATGTTTAATTCCACCATTTTTGGATCAATTAACATAAGTTTAACCTCGTGTGGTTTAGCATTCAACAGAATGCTTGTGATGATACCATTAATACAAACGGATTTCCCGCTTCCTGTAGAACCTGCTACAAGTAAATGGGGCATTTTATTTAGCTCAACTGTAATAGGATCTCCTGAAATATCTCTACCTAACCCTACCTCTAATTTATTAGAAGCAGGGAATTTTTCATCTAAAACTTCTTTAAGTGAGACAAGCGATATCTTATCATTTGGAACTTCAATCCCTACCGCAGAACGACCTGGAATTGGAGCTTCTATACGTATGTCTTTGGCAGCTAAAGCTAAAGCAATATCGCTGTGCAAATTGACAATTTTACTCACTTTAACCCCTTGTGCAGGTTGTATTTCGTATTGCGTAACTGCAGGACCTATTTTGATTTGTGTGACTTTAGCATCTACACCAAAGTTTTTCAAAGTATTCTCTAGCAGTTGACCTTTCTTTTGTACTTCTGCTTTAGATGTTGTTTTTTGTTTAGCTGGTTGTTTTAACAAAGTTAATGGTGGAATCTTATAGGCTTCATTTTCAACTTCCCCTGCTTCAGATATAGAGTTTGAAGCGTCTTCGTCAAGCTGTGATTCTTCTTGATCTGATTCAATTGATGATGGCTTGGTTACGTTTTGACTTTGATGATCAATAGGCTTTTGAGCCACGTGATTATCTTGGTCGTACACACGCTTTATGCTCTTATTTTTTTGTGCTTGGTCTTGTTGTGTAGACTCATTTTCATTATCACTATGCCCATATATCGGAATGACTTGTTGTTCAGACGTAGCATTACTGATTTCAGGTAAATCACTCACATCTTTCACAGTATTTTGTGCTTGCATCTGTTTTTCTTGCTCAGCTTGTTTTTCTGCTTTTTTCTCAGCTTTAATACGTGCTTTAGCATCTTTTTTAATTTTATTTTCTTTACGGCGCTCTTTAAGCTGTTCAGAAGCATCTTGACTTTTAACTTTCATTTTTTCAAATGCCACTTTAGATACGTCTCTATGTCTATTTTTTGTTAATAAAATAAAACTAGAAACCATTAATAATAAAGTAACTATCATAACTCCAACAATAGAAATCAATGGTACAAGCAACGTTAATAAATAATGTCCTAGTAAGCCCCCGCCAAAATTAGGAAATATAGTTTGTTTATAAGCATTATAAACATAAGACAAAACTGGCTCTCTAAGTGATTGCGCTTTATGGCTAAAATAATACACTACTTGCGTAACAAGTAATAAGGCTATTTGCAAAACAAATGCACCTGTTGTCCGACGCGTTTTGGGCAACGCCTTGTAGTAAGTGATAAATACTGTAGCAATTAATATTAATATATATGTCAGATATCTACTTGTACCAAACAAATAATTAAAGAAACTATCTATCATTGTACCTATAATACCTAATTGGAAAATACCAAGAATGATAGCGATAAAAACTACAATTGCTATAATATATCTTAAAGGACTTTCGCCCTGTTTCTTTTTATTGTTTGTTGATTTTTTTCTAGTATTCGATGTTTTTTTCTTTGCTGTTGATCTCTTTTTGGTTTGTGCCAACATTCACACCTTCTTTTCAAATCTAATTTATATTTGTTTATAATTAAATCATTTTATGTATTGTAATCATAGAAACCAGACAGCAAACTCATTTTCAATAAAATTGATTTGTCCCTCTGGTAGTAATATCCAAGGAAAGCGCACACAAAATCGGGAACTTTTGCATAAAAACTATTAAACTTCATAGACAGATTAATAAACTAAAATACATGTATCCTGGTATTTTAAAGTATTTAACGCCCCTACATTTTCGCTTTAGCTATTTTTATTGGAACGAAATCACGCAGTCATTTTTAGAAACATATGATTACTGTTCTCTCATTTCATTACATACTTATAATAACATAAAAGAGGTAAGACATTATTCGCTCTAAGTCTATTTAAAGGTTGTATGTACATTATATCTAGATATAACATACATATAATCTACTTTTAAATATTTTTCCTTAAGCGTTTGTCTAAACCTCTTTGTTTTAGAATAGAAATTATTAAATTTCAGATATTACTGGGATAATCATTGGACGGCGTTTTGTATTTTCAAAAAGCAACTTGCTGATTTGGTCACGCATACTTTGTTTGATTTCTGACCATTCAATTCGTTTTTCTTGTAGGCCCAATTCAACAATTTCACGCACTTTCTCTTCTGCTTCACTTAATAAAGCTTCACTTTCTCTAACGTAGACAAAGCCTCGCGACTGAATTTCAGGCCCAGCAGCTATTCGACGATTTTTTGGATCTAAAGTTACAACTGCAATAAAGATGCCATCTTCTGCAAGTAAATGACGATCGCGTAATACAATATTACCTACATCACCTACGCCAATACCATCAATAAGCACATTCCCAGAGTTTACTTTTTCATTTAAAATCATTTCTTCCCCATCATAATTAACGACATCGCCTTTTTCAACTAGGAATATTTTTTCAGGTTGCACACCTGCTTCATTAGCCAACTTAGCATGCGCAATTTGCATTTTAAATTCTCCATTTACTGGGATGAAGTACTCTGGCTTCATGATATTTATCATCATTTTTAATTCTTCCATACACCCGTGACTAGAGGTATGGATTTTCTTGCTATTTGGAATGATTTCTGCGCCTGCTCTGACAAGTTCATTTAATGTATTACCTACAATAACTTCCATGTTAGCAGATGCAGTAATTGCTAAGAAGACGGAATCTCCCTCTTCTATATTCATGATTTTGTGTTTCTTTTGCGCCATTTGACTTAAAGCTTCAACTGGTTCTCCTTGCATACCGGTAGCGATAATAATAACTTCATTTTTAGGATAATTATCAACTTCATTAATTGGTATAAGTAAATCTTTAGATATATCGAAATAACCTAATTTTCTAGCAATATTAAATGAACTTTCTAATGAACGTCCTAAGAATGATACTTTTCTATTAAGTCTTTGTGCAATGTTTAAAACTTGTTGAATACGAATAAAGTTAGAAGCATAACATGAAACAATTAATCTACCTCTGACTTTTGTAAATGCATCATACATATGTGATTCAATCACGTTTTCTGGTGTATTATAGCCTGGTTTCTCAGCTTCTGTTGAGTCACTAATCAAAGCAAATACGCCATCTTCACCTATCTCCGTCATTTTTTTCAAATCAGGTGCATAATGTCCTTGTAAACTTTGGTCAAATTTAAATTCCCCTGTGTATACAATTGCACCGTATGATGTGTGTATACAAATGCCTAGGCTATCTGGGATGCTGTGTGTTGTATTAAAGAACGTGACATTCACGCCTTTAAAACGCATGATAGATTCATTATTAACTGTATAATATCTCACTTTTTTATTAATGTTACGGGCTTTCATATTTTCTTTAATTAATGCGATTGTTAACTTAGAACCATAAACTGGTGCGTCAACTTGTTCAAGCACATAAGTTACAGCCCCTATAGCATGCTCGTGCCCGTGCGTAAGAAAAATGCCTTTTAATCTATCCTTGTTTTCTATTACGTATTGAATATCAGGAATGACAATATCGACGCCCAGCATTTCATCTTCTGGGAACATCAATCCTGCATCTAACATAAACATTTCGTCGTCTACTTCAACGATATACATATTTTTCGCAATCTCTCCAACTCCTCCGAGCGGGATAATGCGAATATTTTTATTTTTTTTCTTAATTAAACTCAAAATGTTACCTCCTATTTAAATTACCCGTCCATATGTAAACTCATAGTTTATTATAAGTTAAAATAGGCCTTATGTACACTATTAAAGTAGCTACCCTATTTATCATAAATGATACAGGTTATTCGCTTTTATGATTGGGAAAGTAACTCACAATAACGCTAGATAGATTGGATTCAGTTTTTATGTAAATGATTTAGTATTTAAAACAGAATTGCATTACGGAATTGCATTGATAAAAAACACAACTGTAACTCATAAATAGTGGGAAATAAAAAAAGAAACCAGTTTTTCTGATTGGAACATTTTTACAATAGAATCTCGAAAATTCTATTGTAAGAAGTTCTCATCATTTTACTAGTCTCTACGCATACATGCTATTTAGATAACAATGCTTTATGTGAGGCATTTACTCTACCTTGTTTATCAATTTCTGTAACTTTAATTTTAAATGTGTCTCCTACTTTCAACACATCTTCTACTTTATTGATACGTTCATTCGCAATTTGAGAAATGTGTACAAGCGCATCTTTACCTGGGAATAGTTCAACGAAAGCACCATACTTTTCAATACGTTTTACTTTGCCATCGTATACTTCTCCCACTTCTGCTTCACGCGTAATTTCTTCAATGATACTGCGCGCTTTTTCAATTGCTTCTTTATCAACTGCACCAATAAATATTGTACCGTCTTGTTCAATATCTAATTTAACACCAGTTTCGTCAATAATTTCATTGATTTTTTTACCGCCAGGTCCAATAACATCTCTAATTTTTTCCGGTTTAATTGTCATTGTTACAACTTTTGGTGCGAAAGCACTTAATTCGCTACGTGGTGTATCAATCGTTTGAAGCATGTGATCTAATATATCTAGGCGACCTGCTCTAGCTTGCTCTAGCGCTTCTTTGATAATTTCTTTAGTTAACCCGTCAATTTTAATATCCATTTGAATAGCAGTAATACCTTCAGATGTACCTGCTACTTTAAAGTCCATATCGCCAAGCGCATCTTCCATACCTTGGATATCAGTCAATATAGTATAACTATCGTCTCGTGTAACTAATCCCATAGCGATACCAGCAACTGGTGCTTTAATTGGCACACCTGCATCCATTAACGCTAATGTTGAACCACAGATAGAAGCTTGAGAAGATGAACCATTTGATTCTAATACTTCACTTACAATTCTTACTGTATATGGAAAATCTTTAACATCTGGAATAATATGGCTTAACGCACGTTCTCCTAGTGCACCATGTCCAATTTCACGACGACCTGGTGAACGAACTGGACCTGTCTCGCCAACTGAGTAATTAGGGAAGTTGTAGTGATGCATAAAGCGTTTTTGCTCTTCTTCACCAAGTCCATCTAGGATTTGGTATTCACTCATTGAACCTAAAGTTAATACTGAAAGGGCTTGAGTTTGTCCTCTTGTAAACAACCCAGAACCATGTGTTCTTGGCAAAATACCAACTTCTGATTCTAAAGGCCGAATTTCGTCCGTTTTACGACCATCAGGTCTAATTTTCTCTTCTGCTATTAGACGTCTAACTTCTTCTTTAACTAAGTCATCTAAAATACTATAAACTTCTTTGATTAAATCTTCATTTTCGTCATCATTTTCATCAACGAATACTGCTGCAACTTTTTCCTTAAGTGCATCTAAATTGATATCACGTTGTTGTTTATCAAAAGTTAACACTGCATCTTTTAATCCATATGATGTTGTTAAATTCTTAACTTTTTCAACAAGTGTTTCGTCTTTTTCAACTGGAACAAACGCTTTTTTCTCTGGTTGAATATGATCAATAATTTCTTCTTGGAAGCTAACTAAACGCTGAATTTCTTGATGTCCAAAAAAGATAGCTTCAAGCATTTCATCTTCTGTGATTTCACTCGCACCAGCTTCTACCATATTTACAGCATCTTTATGACCTGCAACCTCTAAGTCAAGACGAGACACTTCTTTTTGTGCAACTGTAGGGTTAATCACGTATTCGCCATCAACGTAACCTACATTCACGCCTGCAATGGGCCCTTGGAAAGGAATATCAGAAACACTCAATGCCATTGATGAACCTATCATCGCTGCCATCTCAGGAGAACAATCTGGATCAGCGCTTAATACTGTATTCATAATTTGGACGTCATATCTATAACCTTTTGGGAAAAGCGGTCTGATTGGTCTATCAATCAAACGTGCTGTTAATGTAGCTTCGTCACTTGGACGTCCTTCACGTTTTTTAAAGCCACCTGGTATTTTACCTGCAGCATACATTTTTTCTTCATAGTTAACCATTAATGGGAAAAAGTCACCATCACGAGGTTCTTTTGAGGCGACAGCAGTTGATAACACGACTGTTTCACCATATCTAACAAGTACCGCACCGTTTGCTTGTTTTGCAAGCTGTCCCGTTTCAATCGTTAAAGATCTATTTGCCCATTCAGTTTTAAAAACTTTTTTCTCTTGAGACATTATGAATCTCCTCTCATTTATCTATTAGTCCTATCATATCATTTATCAATCATTATTTATATTAGTATATAACTTATTATATAGTTTCAAATATCAAATTATAAAAAAGGGAAAGACCCCAAAGGTTCTTTCCCCATTCATATACGTCTAAAGATTAACGACGAATACCTAATGATTTAATTAATTCACGGTAACGTTGAATATCTTTGCTACGTAAGTAGTTTAATAAGTGTCTACGACGACCTACCATTTTTAATAGTCCACGACGTGAATGGTGGTCTTTCGTATGTTCACGTAAGTGAGTGTTTAATGCAGTAATTTCTGCAGTTAACACAGCGATTTGTACTTCTGGAGAACCAGTGTCCGCTTCGTGTGTACGATATGCTTTAATTAATTCATTTTTACGTTCTTGTGAAATTGCCATAGTCAATTTCCTCCTTTTTATTTTTATGCGCCTTTATCTGAGCAGACCGTCGGAGTCTCGAACTGCCAAGGTAAAGGTGCCTTCAATGTGCGAAACACATTAGACTTAAATATTATATGATATTTCGTCGCCAAAATCAACAGAAAGTAAGTATTTCGCCTTTTCTTTATCTTTATTCATTTGTTCTACTAAAGGGTCAATACCATCAAATTTAACTTCTGGTCTTAAATAATGATGCCAATAAACAATGACGCGCTCACCATAAATATTTTCATGAAAATTAAACAAGTTAACTTCTATGACCACTTGAGCCTTAGAAGGGTCATGGAATGTTGGTTTCACACCAACATTTGCGACGCCACGATAAATTATTTCTTCAGCGCCTATTTTCATACTTACGGCATAGACGCCGTTTTTAGGTAACACGTAATCTCCACTGGGTTGTACATTTGCAGTTGGGAAACCAATTGTACGTCCGCGTTTCTCACCTTGTACAACTGTTCCTTTGATAAGATAGCGATAACCTAACTCATCATTTGCTTTTTGTAATTCTCCGCTTTTCAGCGCTTTTCTAATTTCAGTAGTAGATATTTTTTCTGATTTAATTTCTTGTTTACTCACGATAGTTGTATTAAATTCGGACATTTCACTTAATATGAGCATGTTACCTTTACCAAATTTACCAAAGGTGAAATCAAATCCTGCTATCACTTCTTTAACATGATTATTAATAATATAGTCTTGAATAAACTCTTCTGCGCTGACGTTTGCAAATTTAGAAGAAAAATTAATGACGATACAATAATCAATACCATAAGATTCTAAAATTTCTATTTTATCTTGAATAGGTGTTAAATAATCCGTTCGTTTAAGTTTAGGATTTAACACCACTGACGGATGGGGATCAAAAGTCATTACTGCTTTTTTTAAATCCGATTCTTGTGCTTTTTTTTCTAAAGTATCAAATACCTCTGCATGGCCTTTGTGCATGCCATCAAAGAAGCCAAAAGCCATTGCAACATCTTCTGAAATATATTGATCTTCTTGAATTGGATGAGTTACTTCAATTACTTTCATGCGTATTTCTCCTTTAGTTAAATACCTTCTTGGGTTTAATTTCATATGGTTTATCTGGATGTGGTGTATAAATGGCTAACGCCTTATTATCTTTCATGTCAAACATCACAACCACTGTATCAATTGGTTGCTCAAATTCATTTACATTAAATTTTTGACCGTTTAGAATCTGAAATTTTTGTTTTTCATTTGAAATGTCAATTCTTTTCAGACCTTTCAATCCATATTCTATAGGAAAAAGGCATGCTTGTAATGTTTCATGCTCATGTAGTGACTTGATGTCGTCGACCGCCAAACTTTCCTTAATATCAAAACCACCACTTTGTGTTCTAGTTAATTGAGACATGTGCGCCGGTAAGCCGAGTGCTTTCCCTATATCTGTTGCCAACGTTCTAATATAAGTTCCCTTTCCACATTCCACGTGGATATCAAATTGACAACCATGGTTTGTAAAACGTAAGTCAGATACCCGTTGAATATTATAAATTTTAACTTCTCTAGATGGTCTTTCTACTGTTTCATTATTTCTTGCATATTCATAAAGTTTTTTTCCCTTTACTTTTACTGAAGAATACATGGGCGGAATTTGAGTAATAATTCCTTTAAATTGATCTAAAGTATAATCCACTTGTTCAGATGACACCGCATTTTCCTTGATTATCTCTTTTTCTAAAATGTCACCAGTTTGGTCTTCTGTAGTGGTGCTGTACCCTAAATAGACAGTTGCAGCATAGTTTTTGCCCATTTCCATAATGTAGTCACTCACCTTAGTAGCTGACCCTATACAAATTGGCAACACGCCTGATACTTCTGGATCTAACGTACCAGTATGTCCTACTTTTTTTGTCTTCAAAATTTTTCTCAATTTAAATACAACATCGTGACTTGTTAAACCACGATCTTTGTAAACTGGCAATATACCATTATACATGCTTACGCCACCTTTAAACGTTCTTTTATATCATTCCTTATTTATATTAACACGTATTAACAAATAAATGGCCATAAAAAAGCTGAAACAACAACCTTAAAGGTTTCCTGTTTCAGCTTGCTTATATTAATCATTTTTGTGTAAATCTTGTATCATTCTTTCAATTTTATTTCCGTAATCGATTGATTCATCATACTCAAATTTGATTTCTGGAACAATTCTTAATCTCATTCTTGAACCAATTTCAGATTTTATAAAACCTTTTGCTTTTTCTAAACCTTTAAACGTATCTTCAATTTGTTTGTCATTTCCAAGTACAGTTAAATAAATTGTTGCAATAGATAAATCATTTGTTAATTGCACATCAGTAATGGTTAGAAAACCAATTCTTGGGTCTTTCACTTTATTGTTAACGATATCCATAACTTCTTGTTTCATTTGTTCGCCAACGCGTTCAGCTCTCATATTCATAAATTTCACCTCACATATATCATACTACATGTATACTTCCCTTACTAACAGATTATATGACAGTTTATTTCATACCGTCAAACAAATTTCATTCAATTTTTTATTCATGAAAATGACATAATGCCATAATTCCCTGTTCTATCCAAATATTTTATTTAATACATTTGTATAAGTGGCTAAAACAAAAACATATTTTTACTATTTTGTTAATCATAATCATTAAAGTATTCTAAAAACAGAATATTGCGATCTGAATCCATTGTATGACACATTAACTTAGGCTAGTTTTATAAAATGACAAAGCGTTTATGCCTCTCCCTGTAATTTAAGAATATGATATCAATTTATGCTTTATTTAAACTATATACTGTTAATGGTGTCAGTAATTTTAACATACTTCTTTATTACCTATCGGTTATTATACTTTATAACAACAGTTAGGCACAATTTATATTGCCAAACTGTATTTTAATGAAACATTATTACATTTTCAAGACAATACATATTTCTAAATCACTAATCAAGCACGTTATTTAAATTTTAAAATTTCTAAAATAATTATAATTATTTTTTATTCACTTAAAATTTTACACGTTATAGAAATGAAACATGTTATAATTTAAGCTAATTAGATATTTGACTGTCTATTAAATTAGTTAGGAGCGTGTATATTTGGATAAATCAGAGAGATTGCTTTATATTTATACTCGTTTGTTAAATGGAAAGAAATTGAGTAAAGAAGAACTAGCACAAAGCCTTAACGTTAACATTAGGTCAATACAAAGAGATTTCAGTGATATAAATAATTTTTTATACGAAGATCAAGAATGGGAAGGATTAAATGGCAGAATCGTTTACGAAAACAATATAGGTCGGCACCGTCTTAGAATTGACCGTTTTAAGTTTAAAAATCACAGAATCCTCAACTTACTGTTTAGAATGAAAAGTTTCACCCCTAATATTCATGAAGATACATATAATTTGATATTAGGATTAAATGCACATTCTAATTTAGCAGAAAAGCTACTGTCTAACACTTTATTAAATCAATTTCATATTAATCGTGAATTAACTGAATCAACCTTAATTTTGAAAATTCAACTCGCTATTGAAAATAATCAAATGATTTCAATCAACGATATAAATCACCAGACATTTAAAGTTATCCCAATCTATACACGATACTTCAATAAACATTTTTGGGTTACCTATTTATACAATGGCAACATCCACATCCATGATTTAACTTCCATCAATCACGTTTACCAGCATGACGAATCTTTTGATAATAGCGTTTTTATGAAAACCCCAACTGTCACTATAAACATTCACAATTCAATTTGGTCTGAAATAAAATCACAATTTATAATTATGACGGCAAATATAGACGACAATTATGTTAACGCTGAACTTATTATTTCAAAAAAAGAATGCTTCACCCTTGCACTTGAATTTCCTCAATTAATTACCTTATTAAAACCTTCGCAATATGTTGAAGACTTTAAAATTAAATTAAAATCGTTATTTAAAAACTATGATATCTAAAATAGCAAAAGGATGATTTTCATTTTTAAAAAACGAAAATCACCTTTTTCAAGTTGTACAAACTAATATTTAATCAATGAAGCAGTTCAGCTGGACGCTGAATCGCTTTTAGCTTTTGTATAAAATCAGAATTCCCTTGATCACGTTCTATTTTTTGTTGCTTATTCCAATTATAGTAATCCGTTTTACTCAATGTTTCTTTTTTTCTTAGCCGAGTAATATGTTCTTTATAACTTAACACATTGCAGACAGTAATATGCCTATTCTGTTTAGAAGAAAGTACGAATAAATTTTCTACAAGGTATTGATACAATTCGCTATCTGCGAAATTTTTAAATATGGATATAAACAATTCTTCTTCACTAACAATATAAATTCTTGGTTTTTCATCATTAATAATTTTTAACATAAGTTCAAAATTCATTTCTTGTGAGGGTAAATAATGGTTGGATGTTAAAAAATCTTTAGGTAATCCTGCTGTATGCCCTGTTTGATATGGGAAGAAATTCATTACCATTACTCTGTTAGGATTAATCCTAAATTGCTTTAGGATTGATCCATTGCTATATAAATATTTTTCAAACCAACAATGCCTATCCAAGTAGGGGAGAAATATTTTTTGACCATTCATTTTTAATTTACCTTGAATATCACTTAACACTCTGTTGCGATAACGTAATACTACTTCTACTGGTAAGTTCGGATCATTAATTTTAAAATCGTTTTCTGCTTGTTTTTTCAATATAACAATATCTGCTGATTCAGGATTACCAAAGTAAGGTCTAGCTATTGCAGGACTTATTTCTGCATTTTCTTGAACCACGCGTTGTCTGTTTTTATTAATTTTAACTTTTCCATTTGCGTAATCAACCATTTTTTTAAATCTTGGTATCTCACTGAAATTATCCCCAAAATGTTTTTTTAAATATGCTAAATCTTGTGGGTGCAAGAAAGCAGTTGTGTCATTATTTTTTACCATTTTATTTAAGGTATCTAAATCATAAATAGAGTTATATTGAGCCATGTATTCCTGCCAAAATTCATTGATTTCTTTTAAATATTCACTCATAACTTATAACCTCCTATTTATCTTAATTTTAATTAAGTACATAGACAACTAGTGTCTATGTTAAAGGTATTAAGCAATCTCACTATATTTTTTACACTCATTTACAATCATAAAAAGACGGGATTTAAATTTTAATTTTTGAACATTAAATTAGTGATTTGAGAAAATATTGAGTTAATCTCATTTTCAAAAACTGTATTATTAGCATATTATACCTCTTACCCACAAGATAACATATTCAACATAAAAAGACCGTAAGCTAATATAAATTTTTAGCTCACGGTAATTAATCATTTTATAATGAAACTTGTCTTAATTGATATAGCGTGTTTTTGTTTAATAATCATCTTTTAATTTCAACCATTTCAAAGGCTTCAATAATGTCGCCTTCTTTTAAGTCATTATATTTCTCAATTGTAATACCACATTCATAGCCTTGTGCTACTTCTTTAGCATCATCTTTGTAACGTTTTAATGTGTCAAGTTCGCCTTCAAATTGCACAATGCCATCACGAATAACACGTACGCCAGCGTTCCTAGTAATTTTACCATCTGTAACATAACTACCAGCAATGGTACCAACTTTTGATACTTTAAATGTTTGACGTACTTCCGCTTGTCCAATGATTTGCTCTTCGTATTCTGGGTCTAACAAGCCTTTCATTGCAGCTTCAATTTCTTCAATTACACTGTAAATTACACGATGTAATCTCATATCTACGCCTTCAGCTTCTGCTGCACGTTTTGCTCCAGAGTCAGGTCTCACATTAAAGCCGATAATAATACCGTTTGAAGCATTTGCTAATGTCACATCTGATTCGTTAATCGCACCAACTGCTGTGTGTATAATACGAACATTTACGCCCTCTACTTCAATTTTCATTAAGGACGCTGCAAGTGCTTCTACTGAACCTTGAACATCACCTTTAATAATTACGTTTAAATCTTTCATTTCGCCCTGTTTCATTTGCTCGAATAGGTTATCTAATGACACGCTCTTACTTTCTTGACGTTGTTGTAATACATTAGCTTCATGACGTGCTTCACCGATACGTCTTGCTTGTTTTTCGTCTTTAAATACAACAAAACGATCGCCTGCTTGAGGCACATCATGAATGCCTGTTATTTCAACCGGTGTAGAAGGGTTTGCTGATTTAATACGTTGCCCTAAATCGTTAACCATTGCACGGATTCTACCGTGAGTGTTACCAACAACTAATGCATCACCGACATGTAATGTACCATTTTGAACTAAAAGTGATGCAGAAGGTCCACGTGATTTATCTAATTCAGCTTCAATCACTGTTCCTACTGCTTTCTTACTTGGGTTAGCTTTTAATTCTTGCATTTCAGAAGTCAATACAATCATTTCTAGTAAATCTTCAATACCTTCACCACTTAATGCAGATAGTGGAACGAAAATTGTATCGCCGCCCCAATCTTCAGGTATTAAACCATACTCTGTTAATTCTTGCATAACACGGTCTGGGTTAGCAGTTGGTTTATCAACCTTATTAACCGCTACTATAGTTGGCACATTAGCTTCTTTAGCATGGTTAATGGCTTCGATTGTTTGTGGCATAACGCCGTCATCCGCCGCTACTACTAAAATTGTGATGTCTGTTACTTGTGCACCACGCGCACGCATCGTTGTAAAAGCTGCGTGTCCTGGTGTATCCAGGAATGTGATTTTCTTGCCATCATTTTCGATTTGATATGCACCAATGTGTTGAGTGATACCACCAGCTTCTGCTGCTGTTACCTTTGTATGACGAATAGAATCTAATAATGTTGTTTTACCGTGGTCAACGTGACCCATAATTGTAACAACTGCAGGTCTTTCTACTGCATCTTCGTCTTCTGTTTCGTCATCAAAGTAAATCGATAAATCTTCTTCATCGATTACAACTTCTTTTTCAATCTCTACACCATAATCACCAGCGATTAATTCCAAAGTTTCGTCATCTAATGATTGGTTAATATTTGCCATTATGCCTAATAAGAATAATTTTTTAATAATTTCTGATGAATCTACATTTATTTTTTCTGCAAGTTCTCCAACAGTTATACCTTCTTGATAAGTAATTTGTGAAGGTATTTCTTTTGGTTCTTCTTGTTTAGTTTGCTTATTCTTTTTATTATTTTTGTTGTTTTTATTATTCTTTTTATTGTTTTTATTATTTTGCTTTTGGTTATTACTAGTGTTGTCTTTTTTATTAGGTTTATTATTTGTCGTTTTTTGTTGGCTTTGACCTTGTTGTTGTGATTTCTCTGATTGTTTAGCTTGTTCAGGTTTATATACTTTATCTAATGCCTTAATTTGGTCGTCTTCTAACGTTTGCATGTGGCTCGTTACCTCAACGTCCATTTTCTTTAATTCATCTATAATATCTCTACTTTTTAATTTTAAATCTTTGGCGTATTCGTAAATTCTTTTTTTACTCATATAGTCACTCCTTACGATATTCATCAATCATTGACACTAGCTTTTTAGCAAAGCCTTGATCAGTGATTCCAATGTTTACTCGTTCTGCTTTACCTAAAGCTTGTCCTAATTCAGCTCTTGTTCCAAATATACGAAATGATATATGGTAACTTTCACATTTGTTCTGAAACATTTTTATTGTGTTTTCAGAAGCATCAGTTGCAATAATTACGAGCTTTAGTCTGTTTTTCTTTAAGTCATTTAAAATGACTGACTCACCTGTTTTAACTTTTCCAGCACGCATTGCTAAACCTAAAAAATTTACGATTTTCTCTAAGGTCATTTAGGTATCTCTTCACGATAAATAAGACGTATAATTTCTTTATACACTGGGTCTAATGTTTCAGCATCAACTTTAAAGTATTTTTCTAAAACACCTTGTTTTTGTGCTTCTTCTACTAATTTAACATCTTTTGATACATAAGCACCACGCCCTTGTTGTTTTCCAGTAGCATCAGCAAAAATTTTGCCTTCTTTATTAATAACAACTCGTATCATATCTTTTTTAGGATGCATTTCATTTGAAAGTATACATTTACGCATTGGAATCTTTTTCTTTTTCATAAAGCTCACTCCAAATTATTTTTCAGTGTCTTCTTCAGAAATTACATCAGCATCATCTTTTACTTCTGTTTCTGATTCAGCTGTTGTATCGAATGCTTCTGGATCAGCATTGTATGTTTTTAAATCATTATCTTCAGTTTCATCAGTGTTTTCGTTTTCCGCTATTTCTTCTGATTCCTCTGATGGATAAACACCTGCAGCTCTAGCGTCTGTTTCTGATTTAATATCAATTTTCCAACCAGTTAATTTAGCAGCTAAGCGCGCATTTTGGCCACGTTTGCCAATCGCTAATGATAACTGATAATCTGGCACAACTACAACAGTTGATTGATTTGCTTCATCAACAATAACTTGTAAAACTTGAGATGGACTTAACGCATTTTTCACGAATACTTTTGGATCTTCGTTCCATTGAACGATATCAATTTTTTCGCCACCGAGTTCTTCTACAACCGCTTCAACACGAGAACCTTTAGCACCTACACACGCACCCACAGCATCTATATCTGGGTTGTCAGAATGTACGCTGATTTTAGAACGATCGCCAGCCTCACGGGCAACAGATTTAACAATTACTGTGCCATCAAAAATTTCCGGGACTTCTTGTTCAAATAAGCGTTTTAATAATCCTGGATGACTGCGTGAAACATAAATTTGCGGCCCTTTTGTTGTTTGTTCTACTTTATTTACATATACTCTGATTCTTTCGTTAGGGATGTAACTATCATTAGGGCTTCTTTCAGCTTCAGACAATACTGCCTCTGTACGTCCTAAATTTACATAAACATAACGATGGTCAACTCTATCTATTAACCCATTAACAATATCGTCTTCTTTATCGATAAATTCATCGTATAATATTTCGCGCTCAGCGTCACGTAAACGTTGCATTACAGCTTGTTTAGCAGCTTGTGCACCTACGCGACCAAAATCATTAGGCGTTACATCTTCTTCATAAACATCGCCCACTTCATAAGCTGGATTTTTAACTAAAGCTGTGCTTAAGTCAATTTCTTCTCTATTATCCATCACTTCTTCTACAACTTGTTTACGCGCGATAACATGGAAAGTGCCTTCATCCATGTTTAATTCTACACGAACGCTTCTTGCACTATCGTAATTTTTTTTATAAGCAGTAATTAGTGCTGCTTCAATTGCATCAATTAAAACTTCTCTTGGAATCTTTTTTTCTTTTTCTAAATATTCTGTAGCTAATAATAATTCATTACTTGACACGGCTTATCATCCTCCTCATCACATTAAAGCATTACAGCATGACGTGCTTTAGCGATTTTATTTCTTGGAATTTCAACTTGCTTTGTTTTTGACTTTTCTTTAACTTCCATAGTAATCGTTTCACTTGTTACCTCTTTTAAAATACCTAACCACTCTTTCCCACCTTCAATTGGCGCATATAAAGAAACAAAAACGGGTTTTGAAACGGCATTTTGGAAATCTTTTTCTTTTTTTATAGGTCTTTCGGCACCTGGAGAAGCCACATCTAAGTAATACATTTCCTGAATAGGATCTTCTGCATCCATCATTTCACTGATTTTTTCAGATGCTAAGGCGCAATCATTTAAATCGACGCCACCTTCTTTATCAATAGATACTCTCAAGAAGCGATCCTTACCTTCTTTTGTGTATTCGACTTCTACTAATTCAAAATTTAAGTCGTCAAGGACGGGTTGAATGATTGATTCAACTTGCTCAGTTACTTTACTCATACTGACCTCCTTTTTTGGCAAATAGAAAAGAGCGGGTATAACGCCCACTCTTCCTGCCTGAGTCTAATTTTTTAAGCAACATTATTATACCATATGTTTATTTTCTATACAAACAACTATATCTTTTCACATATGGGATGATAGCTAAACATCACACGGCTTTCCTTTAAACTTGCATTTAATACTTAAATACCATTTATTACTTGCACTTTTACATATCAAATATAGATAATTGTGCTTTATCTGGTAAGTTTGGTAATGAACCTAGTTCATCTAAATATTCAATAACTTTTTGTGATAAACCAGCTTTTTTATTCAAATCTTCCTTAGATAAAAATGGACCTTCTTCACGTGCTTCAACAATTCTTTTCGCAACGTTTTCACCTAATCCAGGCACAGATATAAATGGTGGGATCAAACTATCATCTTCAATTATAAAATCAAACGCTTTACTTTTTTCTAAGCTGATTGGCTGCATACGGTAACCACGTTGAGCCATTTCATTCATGATTTCTAGTACAGTTAAAGTATCTTTTTCTTTTTTAGCTAAATCCATATAACGTGAATACATATCATTTACAGTGTTTCTGATGCCGTCTTTATCTTTAATCATTGATAATAAATCAAAATCAGATGCACGAACTGTAAAATAGCTAGCATAATAATAAAGTGGATAGTGCACTTTGAAATAAGCGATACGTACTGCCATTAGTACGTAAGCTGCAGCATGGGCTTTAGGGAACATGTATTTAATTTTTCTACATGAATCTAAATACCAATCTGGCACTTCATTCTCTACCATTGCTTCTACCATATCATCGGTAAGGCCTCTACCTTTACGAACAAACTCCATAGTCTTAAATGCTAATGAAGGCTCCAAGCCATTATACATTAAATAAACCATAATATCGTCACGACAACAAATTACACTCGATAAGTCACAAGTACCTGAACGAATTAAATCTTGCGCATTACCTAGCCACACATCTGTACCATGTGACAAACCAGAAATCCTAACTAATTCTGAAAAAGTCGTCGGTTTCGTATCTTCCAACATTTGTCGCACAAACCCTGTACCAAACTCAGGCACGCCAAAAGTGCCTGTTTTACATAAAATTTGTTCTGAGGTCACGCCTAATGGTTCTGGAGAACTAAAGATACCCATTGTTTCTTTATCATCAACAGGGATTGTTTTAGGATCGATACCAGATAAATCTTGTAACATACGAATCATCGTTGGGTCATCGTGACCTAAAATATCAAGTTTTAGGACATTATCATGTATTGAGTGGAAGTCAAAATGTGTTGTCATCCACGCAGATGATTGATCATCTGCTGGAAATTGAACGGGTGTAAAGTCGTAAATATCCATATAGTCTGGAACAACGATAATGCCCCCTGGATGCTGTCCAGTCGTACGTTTGACACCAGTACACCCTTTAACTAATCTATCTACTTCGGCTCCTCTTTTATGAATACCTTGGTCGTTTAAAAAGCCTTTTACAAAACCAAATGCTGTTTTTTCTGCCACTGTGCCTATCGTACCAGCACGGAAAACTTTATCTTCACCAAACAATATTTTTGTATAGTTATGCGCTTCAGGTTGATATTCACCACTAAAGTTTAAGTCAATATCAGGTACTTTATCACCTTTGAAGCCTAAGAATGTTTCGAATGGGATGTCTTGTCCTTCTTTAATTAAATCACAACCACATGTTCCACACTTTTTATCTGGTAAATCAAAACCAGAACCGACCGAACCATCATTGAAAAATTCACTTTGTTTACACTGTGGGCAAATATAGTGAGGCGGTAGTGGGTTAACTTCAGTAATTTCAGTCATCGTCGCTACAAAGCTTGAACCGACTGAACCACGGGAACCTACTAAATAACCATCGTCTAATGATTTTTTCACAAGTCTTTGTGATATTAAATAAATCACAGAGAAGCCATTCCCGATAATACTTTCTAATTCTTTTTCTAATCGGTCGATGACAATTTGAGGCAAGTCTTCACCGTATAAAGCTCTGGCGTTTGAATAACTCATCTCTCGAATTTCATCGTTGGCACCTTCCATACGTGGTGTATACAATTCATCTTTGATTGGCACAACACGTTCGATGCGGTCAGCTAACTCATTTGTATTTTTAATGACTAATTCATATGCTTTTTCTTCACCTAAGAAATGTAATTCATCTAACATTTCATCTGTGGTTCTAAAATGCGCCTCAGGTAATGTACTACGATTTAAAGGGTTACCAGGCTGGGATGCGATTAAAATTTTACGTGCAATAGCATCATGCTCATTTAAATAATGTGCATTACCCGTAGCAATCACCGGAATATTATTTGCGTCACCAGCTTGGATTAAACGGTCATATATTTCATGCAATGTTTTATTATCTCTAACCAGTTCTCTATCTATTAAGTCTTGGTACAATGCTGGTGGCTGAACTTCAATAAAATCATAATATTTAGCTATTCTCTCAACTTGTGACTGATCTTTTTGCATAACTGCGGTGAAAACTTCTCCTTCATCACATGCTGAGCCAACAAGAATACCTTCACGATACTCATCTAAAAGTGAACGTGGAATTCTTGGCGTTCTATAATAATATTTAACGAGCGATGCACTCACTATTTTAAATAAATTCTTGAGTCCCTGTTGGTTTTGAACGATAAGTGTTACATGGTTAGGGCGAGCTCGTTTATATGCATCTTCATTAGATAAAGAGGTGTTGATATCTTGATGATTAGAAACTTCTGCTTCTTCTAATTGTTTTAGCATTTTAATAAAAATGTAAGCTGTAGCTTCTGTATCATAAATCGCTCTATGGTGTTGTGTTAATTCTACACCATATTTTTTAGCTAAGAAGTTTAGGCCATGTTTACCATACTCTGTATTGATCGTTCTTGATAATTCCAACGTATCAATCACACCGTTAGTTGAGGCGCCTAGATCAGCTTTTTCATAACCTGTGTCGATAAAGCCCATATCAAATGAAGCATTATGGGCTACAAAGATGGCATCTCCAACCCATTCTTTAAATTCTGTGAGTACTGTTTCAATTTCAGGAGCATCTACTAACATATCATCAGAAATATGCGTTAAATTTTTAATTGTTTCAGATAATCGTTCATGTGGATTACTGAAACGTTCAAATTTATCAATGATTTCTCCCTCTTTCACTTTAACAGCTGCAAGTTCAATAATTTTATCGTATTGGTTAGATAAACCTGTTGTCTCAACGTCAAACACAACATATGTTGCAGTTTTTAAGTCTATATCCTGTGGCTTATAAGCGATAGGTACACCATCATCTACCAACATACCTTCCATGCCATAAATCATTTTAATACCATTTTTTTCTGCAGCAGCATGCGCATCTGGAAATGCTTGTACAACGTTATGATCAGTAACTGCTATAGCTTTATGACCCCATTTTGCAGCTTGATCTACATATGCACTTATATTAGGTATGCCGTCCATCTGGCTCATCGAAGAATGTAAATGGAATTCAACACGTTTTTCTTCAGCTTTATCTTGTTTAACTGCTTTCTTGATTTCTTCAATATCAGACATCATCATTACTAAGTCACGCACAAAAGAATCTTCTTCTATTCGACCTTGAGCGCGAACCCATTTACCTACACTTAAAGCTTTAAAATGCGCTAAATCGTCTTTGTTTTTTCTAGTAAACATTTTTAGCACTAAAGAATCTGTATAGTCTGTAACTTTCAACTCTACAATATGGCGTCCACTTTTTAGTTCTTTTAAGTTGATATCAAAGATAACACCTTCTACTGCAACTTTAAATTCTTCTTCTATGATGGATTCAATAGGTTTTACATTTTCTATTTGAATTGGTTTTCCAATTTGACATTTAGCGACAGTGCTTTCGTTATTATCTTGTTGTTTTGCTTTTTCAGCTTTCATTTTTTCTAATTTCTCTGTAGCTTCACGTGCGCTTTGCTCATCTTCTTGTTGAATATGAGCTTCGAGTGATGCTAAATCGTCACCGTTGGATGCATTATCTGTTTCAAATAATATTCTACTAATAGCAAATCCACATTGTTGAAAGGCTTTAATCAAACTGCCATTACAAGCTTTGTCAAAGTGATCACGTTCTATATCATTTTGACACATAACTTTGATGACATCTCCTGACATAATCAAACGTTTTTGTTTAAGTTGCCCTTTTACTTTTGGTGATAATTTAGTTTGATCAATACAGTGGCTAAAGTATTTCATTGCATATTCATCTTGATTCGCCTTATTCGTTATCGTGAAATTGCAATCTACTTTAGCTATTGTTTTAAATTCTTCAGTGATTGCATGTTTGAATAATAGATAATCTTCTATAGATAAAAAGTATGGAAATGTTATCTGAAATACCCAAGTTCGGTCGGTCGTTTTAACATCTACACGTGTTAATTCACTTTGTTCTAAAATTTCTGGGTCCAAATGGTCTGCAATTTTTATTTGGTCAGCTAGGATTTTAAATTTTTCCTGATTTGTCATTGACAAGACGATAACCACCTTACTAATAATTACACTACGTTTCCTGTTTTTAATATTCACTTTAAATATCAGCAAATATCGGCGTATGTATTTTTTACATTCTCTATAATATAACGGAAAAGATTGGATTTCTAATACTTAAACTTAAACTATATACCATTATAATAAATAATAACAAATGGGAGCGAGATTGAAATCAAAATTTCTAAATTGATTTCGTATTCCCGCCCCCCTGATTCGTTAGCCGTGTTCACAAATTTTTTGGCCAAAATTAACTTTAAATCAGTCAGTAATCACGTCATATTTTCATATATTTTTAATACATGAACGCCACGCCAGATATACTGGATGAATCATTGTTAGTTGTTTATTTATATGTCTATTTAGTGTAGTAACTTTTCCAATAAACATCATATATCTTTGTATTATAAATTCTTATATAATTCATTGACATAATGACTTAAATTATCTATTTGGACATCTTCACTTTCACCTGAATCCCGACGCTTAACTTCAACGACACCTTCAGCTGCGTTTTTACCGACAACTACTCGAATTGGTAAACCAATTAAATCTGCATCATTAAACTTAACACCTGCACGTTCTTTTCGGTCATCATAAAGCACATCATAATTCTCTTTTAATTGTGCGTACAATTGATCGCCTAATTCACGTTGCTCCTCTTTTTTAGGGTTGATTGTAATCAAATGTAAATCAAAAGGTGTCACAGATTTTGGCCAGATTATTCCATTGTCATCGTTATTTTGCTCTACAATAGCACTTAGCGTTCTAGAAATACCTACGCCATAACACCCCATTAATAATGGTTTGGCCTTGCCTTGGTTATCTAAAAATGTAGCGTTCATTGCTTCGGAATATTTAGTGCCAAGTTTAAATACTTGCCCAACTTCTATGCCTTCTGCAAAGTTAGCAACACCAGATCCGTCTGCTAGCTGTTCACCTTCTAAAATAAACCTAAAATCACCATAAGCATCTATTTCAAAATCGCGACCAACATTAGCGTTTAATAAATGGTAACCATCCTCATTTGCACCTACAACCATGTTATTTAAATCTTTTATAAAATGATCTGCATAGATTTTGATATCCTTGTCAAAAACTGGTCCAAGTGAACCTGGTGAAGCACCTAATAGATTTTTTATTTCATCTTCAGTAGCTAATTGAATATGATCTGTTTCAAAATATGCTTTTAATTTAACGTCATTAATTTCATGATGACCACGAACGAGTATCATAATAAATTCACCATCAACATTAAATACCATAGACTTGATAATCTCATCCAATGGTTTGTTTAAAAATGTGGCTAATTCTTGCGCAGTATGAACTTGAGGCGTTTCTATTTTTGTTAATTCAGCAATTTCAACATGTTTCTCATTTGGATGATAAATAACTTCTGCTTTTTCAATATTAGCAGCATAGTCACTATTTTCGCTGTATACGATTGTATCTTCACCAATTTCACTTAATGCCATAAACTCATGCGTATGGCTGCCACCAATTGCTCCAGAATCAGCAACCACCGGACGAGCGTTGATACCAACACGTTTAAATATACGCGCGTAAGCATTGTACATATCTTGATATGTTTCATCTAACGATGTCTCATCTGCATGAAATGAATAAGCGTCTTTCATGATAAATTCACGACCACGAAGTAAACCAAAACGTGGACGTTTTTCATCTCTATATTTAGATTGTATTTGGAATAATGTAAGTGGTAATTGTTTATATGATTTAAGTTCATCTCTTACAACAGAAGTCACAAGCTCTTCATGTGTTGGTCCAAGCGCGAATTCACGGCCATGACGATCTTGCAAACGCATTAATTCTGGGCCATATGCATCCCAACGACCTGATTCTTCCCATAGCTCTGCTTTTTGTAATGCTGGCATTAAAATTTCAACAGCATCGATGCGTTCCATTTCTTCTCTTACAATCGTTTCAATATGATTTAAAACCTTTGTAGCAAGTGGTAAATAACTATAAATTCCACTTGTGCTTTGTTTAATCAAACCTGCTTTTAACAGAAGTCGATGACTTAAAGCTTCAGCAGCAGCTGGTACTTCTTTCATCGTTGGTATAAATACTTTAGATTGTTTCATTTAAATGCTCTCCTTTTATAAGAAATAACGTTGAATATCATTCCATGTAACTAATACCATAACAATTAATACAAATACTGCACCTATAGCAATAATCGTAGTTTCAGCTTTTTTGTTAAGTGGTTTTCTGAAAATAGCTTCATAAATAACAAATAAGATACGACCGCCATCCAGTGCTGGAATTGGTAATAAGTTCATTAAACCTAAATTCACACTTAGTAATGCAGTCCAAGAAATTAAATTAATAATACCAGTCTTAACTACAGAGTCGACAGTGTGATAAATTCCAACTGGTCCATTGAGCATGTCGAAAGAGAATTGACCCGTAAAAATACTCGCAATCATACTTAAAATCGCAGTAAATATCAATTTTCCTGCTTCTAACGAACGCTCTACGCCCGACACAATCGGTTTAAATAACGTGTGTTCAGTTGTTGCAGTATAACCTAATAAATATTTGGTTTCTGAATGTGTTTTGGTAAGTTTTTGTTCTACCTTTTTAGGTTTCACTTGTAATGTTTCTGTTTTACCATCACGTTCTACTTTTATTTGCGTATTGTTGTTTTTTATCTGTGATACTGCATTATCAATATCAGATTTACTATCGATAGAATGATGATCGATTTTTACAATCTTGTCTCCCGATTGCAAACCTGCTTGAGCTGCTGGCGTATCTTTGGCTACTTCGTCAACTATATTCGTTGGCGTTCCTTGGTAATAAGCCAAGCCAATAAATAATACTAATGTAAGCAAGAAATTAAACAACGGACCCGCAAATAACGTCAAGAATTTTTGATAAGGTTTTTTGTGTGTAAATTGACGATTTCTTGGCGCAATTTGAATTAAGCTACCATTTTCTACAAAATAAGCTTTATTCGCTATATGGTAACGATGTCTTTCTTGATCATATGCCGTTACACCTTCAATAAATAAATCTTCTTTAAAATCACATTGTTTTACTTCAATTGCTTCGATTTGTTGAAATTTATGTTGGTCGTCTAGAATGATATGTGTAATCTCATCTTTATCATTTAGCTTTATTTTAACATGCATGCCCGGTTGAACGGGAGGTTCTTCCAATCCATCTCCTGCCATTCGTACGTAACCCCCAACAGGCAGCAAACGGATGGTATATAGCGTTTCATTTTTCCTGAAACTAAAAATTTTAGGCCCCATCCCAATTGCAAATTCTGGGCACATGATGCCAGCTCTTTTAGCAAAAAACATATGACCGTATTCATGAACTGTTACAAGAATACCGAAGACGATTATAAAAGAAATGATTGTCACTAGAAAACTCAAATTGATACACCTCATATTTTCCGAAAAATTGTTCCATTATTTGTAATTTATTATAATCTATAGAGCGATATATTACTTTTGATTATAAAATTATAACATAACAGTACTAACTGATACACATAACTTGAAACAGTATTAAGAAAATAATACTGCTTTTGTGACATAAATACTTTATATTATCTTTGTTTGTGAAAAGGAGTTAAAAAATCAAATCACTGATAATATAATCAGTATTTAATTTATTAACTCCTTGATTTTACGATTATACAATTTTAAAAGCACATCTTTTCTTGTAAAATCACTTAAATTAAGAAAATGTTTAAAAGTGGTAACACAAACATAAAACTATCGAAACGATCTAATATACCACCATGACCGGGTAAAATTCGGCCAGAATCTTTCACGCCAAAATGACGTTTAAAACCTGATTCTACTAAATCGCCTAACTGGCCAAACATGCTCAATACAACAGTACATAATAATAATAACCAAACCGTAATACCAAAATCCACAAAAATCATCATAATAAGTGGAACAATTAAACTACAAATAATGCCTCCTATAAAACCTTCAATGGTTTTATTAGGACTGATTACAGGCCATAATTTATGTTTGCCCATTAATCTACCGAAAATATAAGCACCAGTATCTGTAGACCAAACGATTAAGAAAGCTAATAGTATGTAATGTAATCCTTCAGATCTCGTTTCATAAAGATACATAAAGCCTATACCTACATAAGCGATAGACATAAGACAAAATGCGGCATCCATAAAGCTAAATCTATTCTTAGAAAGCACTGTATAACTTAATAAAATAAAACTCATTGCTATTAAAGATTTTAATTGAAAATCATTTACCCATGCTCCAGCTTCGTGTGGCAACATAATAATTAAAATACCTAATGCACTTATAATTCCTGGAATGGACAAAAACTTAATCATATTCATATTCAGCAATTCTTTAAGGCCAATAAACGCTAACAAATATGAAAACAACATTAAAATAAGGCCACCCTTTAACAATACAGGAAGAAAAACAATAAGTGCTATGATTGCTGTTAAAGTTCTAACTTTCATACTATTCTCCTAACCATTTATAATCCGCCAAAGCGTCTTTGCCGAGATTGATAAATTTTAATACAGTTTATTAATTCTTCTTTATCAAAATCTGGCCAAAATTTTTCATTGAAAATAAATTCACTGTAAGATACTTGCCAGATAAGAAAGTTACTAATTCGTTGTTCTCCTGAAGTTCTTATTAAAAGGTCTGGATCAGGATAACTATGTGTCATCAAATACTCGTTAATCATCTGTTCGGTTATTTGATCACTGGATGACCCCTCTGAAGATAATTTCTCATAAATTGATTTTACACTGTGAACAATTTCAGCACGTCCACCGTAATTAATTGCAAAAATTAATTTTAAACCAGTATTGGTTTTAGTCTTTTCTTTCGCTTTATCTATGGCCTCAAGCGTTGCTTTTGGCAATTCTTTTAAAAAACCAATTGTTTCAACTTTGACATTGTTTTCGATTAATTCTGGTAAAAACGTTTTTAAAAAGTTAACCGGTAAGTTCATGATATAATTGACTTCATTCTTAGGTCTCGTCCAATTTTCTGTTGAAAACGCGTAAAGTGTTAAGTACTTAATACCTAAATCACTAGCTTCTTTAGTTATTTTTTTAATTGTTTGCATACCTTGGTAATGGCCTTTGATTCTAGGCAATTTCCTTTGTTTAGCCCATCGACCATTACCGTCCATAATGATAGCAACATGGTTAGGTACATTATGTAAATCTATTTCACTATTAGATTCTATAGGCTGGTTTTTTTTCTTCTTGTTTAACTTTTTAAACATGGTATTTCCTCCGAGCGTTATCATCTCTGCTTATTATTAATAGGTTTTAAATGCAATTATCTACCATTTTATCATACTAGATAAGCGCAATGAATAAACAAATAAAAAAACTGTACCAAAGTCTGATTTGATACAGTTCAGATAAATTTATAATATGCTTCTTTTCAAATCTCAAGTATTAAAAAGTTTATGCCTACTGTTGATTTGAAGTCATATCATCATTACCATGTTTATACTGACATAATATCTTGTTCTTTTTCTTCTAATAATTTATCAATGTCTTTTATAGAATCGTCAGTTATTTTTTGAACTTCATTAGTTTGAGTTCTTAAGTCATCTTCAGTGATGTCACCGTTTTTTTCTTGCTTTTTAAGCTCATCATTTGAATCACGGCGCACATTCCTAACTGCAACTTTAGAATCTTCACCAATTTTTTTAACTTCTTTTACAAGTTCTTTACGGCGTTCTTCTGTTAAGGCAGGTATACTTATACGAATAATTTCGCCATCGTTGGATGGGTTGACGCCTAAGTTTGCTGCATTAATTGCTTTTTCAATATTACCAACAGATGATTTGTCATATGGAGAAATGACTAAAAGACGTGCTTCTGGCACACTGATACTAGCAAGTTGTTGAACTGGCGTAGGTGCACCATAATAATCTACTGTAACGCCATTTAGCAAGTTTGAATTTGCTCTACCCGCACTGATATTTGCTAGTTCTCTAGATAAACTGTCAATCGATTTTTTCATTTTTGTTTTCGTGTCATTAATTATGTCACTCATTTTCATACACCTCTAAATTATTTTGTAATTAATGTTCCTATTTTTTCACCCATAACAGCACGTTTAATATTACCTTCTTCTGTTATAGAAAATACATTTAATGGAATATTGTTATCCATACAGAACGAAGATGCTGTCGAGTCCATGACTTGTAAACCTTCTTGAAGCATTTGAATATGCGTTAAGTGTTCATATTTTACTGCGTTTTCGTCTACTTTAGGGTCTGCAGAATAAACGCCATCAACATTATTTTTACCCATTAAGATAACATCTGCTTCCACTTCAGCAGCACGTAAAGCAGCAGTAGTGTCAGTAGAGAAATATGGATTCCCTATTCCAGCTGCAAAAATGACAACCCGTTTTTTCTCTAGGTGTCTGATTGCGCGTCGACGAATGTATGGTTCTGCAACTTGTTTCATTTCGATGGATGTTAAAACACGTGTATCACAATCTAATTGCTCTAGGCTATCTTGTAGCGCTAAAGCATTCATAACAGTAGCCAACATGCCCATATAATCTGCAGTACCACGGTCCATACCGAGGTCACTACCCGTTTTACCTCTCCAAATATTACCTCCACCAACAATAACTGCAATCTCACAATCCATTTTTGCAACTTCAGCTACTTGTTGAGCAACACTTTTAATAATAATCGGGTTAATTCCAAATCCATCATCGCCTGCGAGCGCTTCACCACTTAATTTTAAAACGACACGTTTATATTTAGAAGTTTGAGCCATTGTCTTATCCTCTCTATTGTAAAAATATGTGTTTGATACAAGTAAAGAAGACACAGTAGGCCTTCCAATATAAAAGTAAATCTTTCATACGGCGCACAAAAGGTGTCTTCTTTCTTGTTCAAACTATGAAAAATTATTTCATTTGTCCTTTTACTTCGTCAGCAAAGTTTTCTTCACGTTTTTCCATACCTTCGCCTACTTCATAACGTACGAAGTCAACTAGTTTTCCACCTTTTGATTTCAAGAAAGCTTCAACTGTTTGGTCAGGATCTTTAACAAAGTTTTGGTCAACTGCACAAATTTCTTGTAAATATTTACGTAAACGGCCTTCAACCATTTTTTCAACAATTTTTTCTGGTTTACCTTCGTTTAATGCTTGTTGTTTTAAAACTTCTTTTTCATGAGCGATTTCATCTTCGTTAACTTGTTCTGATGAAACGTATTTAGGATTGATTGCAGCAATATGCATTGCAACATCTTTAGCAGCATCGCCATCCGTTGTACCTTCAACAACTGTTAACACGCCGATACGGCCACCCATGTGTAAATAAGAACCAAATGCATCATTGTCAGATTTTGTTCTCACAGCAAAACGACGGATACTTAATTTTTCACCGATTGTAGAGATTGCTTCTTTCATACGTTGGTCAACACTTTTACCGTCAGCTAATTCTGTTTCCAATAAAGCATCTACAGTTTCAACTTTAGTATCTAAAATTTGAATAGCAATTTCTTTGACTAACTCTTGGAAACCTTCGTTACGTGCTACGAAGTCAGTTTCAGAATTAATTTCTACAATTGCTGCTTCATTACCTCTTTCTTCAACGTGTACTAAACCTTCTGCCGCAATACGGTCAGCTTTTTTAGCTGCTTTTGCAATACCTTTTTCACGTAGGAAATCAATTGCTTTATCGATGTCACCGTCAGTTTCTGTTAACGCTTTTTTACAGTCCATCATGCCAGCGCCAGTTTTTTCACGTAATTCTTTTACAAGTTTAGCTGAAATTGCCATTTCGTATTCCTCCATTATTTAATAAATTTTATTATATTTATTTTAAAAAAAGGTGATAAGCTTAAATATCTTATCACCCATTTTACATTATTCTTAGTTTGATTCAACAGAAGTGTTTTCTTCAGTTGTTTCTGCTTCAGTAGCTTCTTCTTTTGATTCATTCAAATCAATATTTTGTTCTGCAGCTACTTCTTCATTTGATACACCTTGTTGACCTTCTAAGATTGCATCTGCCATTTTACCAGTTAATAATTTAACGGCACGGATAGCATCATCGTTTGCAGGGATAACATAATCGATTTCATCTGGATCACAGTTAGTATCCACAATACCAACGATTGGGATGTGTAATTTACGTGCTTCAGCAATTGCGTTGCGCTCTTTACGAGGGTCAACTACAAATAATGCTTGAGGCATAGATTTCATATCACGAATTCCGCCTAAGAATTTAATTAAACGGTCATATTCTTTTCTAAGTTCTACAACTTCTTTTTTAGGTAATACTTCGAATAAGCCATCTTCTTCCATTTTTTCAATTTCAGAAATACGATTAATACGTTTTGAAATTGTTTTATAGTTAGTTAAAATTCCACCTAACCATCTTTGGTTAACGTAGAATTGACCTGCACGTTCTGCTTCAGCTTTAACTGATTCTTGTGCTTGTTTTTTCGTACCAACGAATAAAACTTTTCCGCCATCTTCTGAAATTTGTTTCATGAAGTTGTACGCTTCTTCAACTTTTTTCACTGTTTTTTGTAAGTCGATAATATAGATACCATTTCTTTCAGTGAAAATGTATCTTTTCATTTTTGGGTTCCAACGGCGTGTTTGGTGACCGAAGTGAACGCCTGCTTCTAGTAATTGTTTCATTGAAATTACTGCCATAATTAAAATCCTCCTACTGGTTTTTTACCTCCACAAAAAGCTCATATAAACACGATAATTTAATATCGCACCCTTTATACTTCTGCTTTTCGTGTGCGTATTGGCTTTATAGCCGTGAATAAATATATCATACCTATACGTATAAAGCAATAGTTCAGTTTACAATTTCTCATTAATAAGCGGCTGAGCGGTTAGTTTATGTCTCAGCCACTTATTATGTTATGAATGAATGTCAAATAGACCTGATATGATGCTTACTCAACTCTTTGGGGGTAATTTTTAAAGACATCCTTTCTCGAAAAACTGACCCAAAAATGTCTCTTATACATAAACTTGGTTCATATCGCCTTTCAAGGAGCAAATTCAACATAAGCTTTGTCCCGAGCGCTCGCTTTGTGATGAATTATTTAATTCTTTCTAATTCATCTAAGAATTTTTCTTTTTTAACTTTAATGAATGTTCCTTTCATGCCTAATGAACGGGATTCAATAACGCCTGCACTTTCTAATTTACGCAAAGCATTTACAATAACAGAACGTGTAATCCCTACTCTGTCTGCTACTTTTGAAGCAATCAATAAACCTTCTTTACCGCCTAATTCTTCAAAAATGTGTTCAATTGCTTCGCTTTCTGAATAGGATAGTGAATTAATCGCCATATTTATTGCTGCTTTATCTCGCGCTTCTTGCTCAACTTCATTGTGTTTTTCACGTAATATTTCCATACCGATAACTGTAGCAGCGTATTCACCTAACACTAAGTCATTTTCAGAAAAATCATCTTGTACACGCCCAAGCACTAATGTCCCCAATCTTTCTCCACCACCTAATATTGGAAAGATTGTTGATTTACTATCTTTAAACACGTCTTTATTTTCAGGTGGGAATACTGATAAATCACTTTCTATGCCAATGTTAGATTGCGTTTCTTTTACATCCATCAATTTATCTGTATATTCAACAGGTATATGTCGGTTTTCTAACATTTGAATAATACGTTCATTTTTTAGAAGTTCATTTAAACTTGATCCTAAAATTTTCCCTTTTCTTGATACGATAAAAACATTCGTTACCGTTACGCTACTTATCGTTTGTGCTACGTCTTTAAAATCTACAGCAATACCTTTATGTTTTTGCAAAAGTGTATTTAATTCTCTAGTTTTCGATAATAAGCTCATATTCCTACTCCTTTTTATTTATATTATAAAATAAACGCACTTAAATCTTTGTTCGTTGAAATTGATTTCAACTTATCATCAACGTATTGAGGCGTGATATCAACTACTGCATGTGGCATACTTGGTGCTTCAAATGATAAATCTTCTAACATTTTTTCAAGTATTGTATGCAACCTACGTGCACCAATATTATCAGTATCTTGGTTAACTTGGAATGCAATTTCTGCTAAACGTTTAATTGCATCTTCTGTGAAATTAACCGTAACCTGTTCAGTTTGGAGCAATGCTTCATACTGTTTAACCAGTGATAGTTTAGGCTCTGTAAGGATTCTTACAAAGTCTTCTACAGAAAGACTTTCTAATTCAACACGAATTGGGAAACGGCCCTGTAATTCTGGAATTAAATCACTTGGTTTTGAGACATGGAAAGCCCCTGCACCAATGAATAGCATATGTTCAGTATTAACAGTACCATATTTAGTTTGGACCATGCTACCTTCAAGTATAGGTAAAATGTCTCTCTGTACACCTTGACGCGAAACATCTTGGCCTGAACTTTGATTATTAGTTGCGACTTTATCTATTTCGTCAATAAAGATAATTCCCATTTGTTCAGCTAATTCGATTGCTTCTTGGTTAGCAGTTTCTTGGTCGATAAGTTCATCCGCATATTCATCTGTCAATATATTACGTGCTGTTTTAACTGGAACTTCTCTTTCAACTTTTTTCTTAGGCATTAATTGGTTCATCATATCTTGCATTTGTTGATTTTGATTTGTTCCTAGCATACCTAAAGCGCCAGGGTCTTGTTCAACTTTTAACCTAACTTTCTCTTCTTCAAGCTCGCCATTTAATAATTGTTGTTTAATCTCAGAACGTTTTGTCTTGATTTCTTCAGTTGGAGTTTCTTCTTCTTCTTCATTATTTTGACCGAAATTGGGTATTGCTCCGCCAAAAAGAGATTCTAATGGATTACTACCATTGCTATTATTAGCCTTTTTCTTCATACTGGGAACTAAAAGTTTTACTAATTTTTCATTTGCTTTGGTTCTTGCTTCGTCTTTAACTAAAGCTTTTTTCTGATCTTTAACTAATCTGATAGCGATGTCAACTAAATCTCGAACCATGCTTTCCACATCACGGCCGACGTATCCTACTTCTGTAAACTTCGTGGCTTCAACTTTAATAAAAGGTGCGCCAACAACTTTAGCCATTCGTCTCGCAATCTCTGTTTTACCTACACCCGTTGGACCAATCATCAATATATTTTTAGGTGCAATTTCTTGTTTTGCTTCGTCTGACAATAAGCTTCGTCTATATCGATTTCTTAATGCTACTGCCACTTTGCGTTTTGCATCATCTTGACCGACAATGTATTCGTTAAGTTTTGAAACGATATCTTTTGGCGTTAATTTAATACCATTCGACTCCATAAGAAAAAAATACCTCCGTAACTATGAATTTCTCATTTTAAATTCCGTTATTTATTATACAATAATATTGTTGTTTACGCTCTTTTCTGCTTTATCACTTTTTACTTCAAAAATATTTTATTTAAAGTTCTTCCACGACAATTTGGTCATTAGTAAATACACATATGTCTGACGCAACTTTTAAACTTTCATAAGCCATTTCGCGTGCACTTAAATCAGTCGCGTGACGTTTTAATGCTCTACCAGCACTCAATGCGTAGTTACCGCCTGAACCAATTGCAATTAAATCATCATCTGGCGCAATAACTTCTCCAGTTCCACTAACAACAAGTATGGATTCTTTATCCATAACAATAAGCATCGCTTCTAGTTGTCTTAATTGCTTGTCGCCTCTCCATTCTTGTGCTAATTCAACTGCAGCTCTTTCTAAATTGCCGCTAAATTGTTGTAATTTTGTTTCGAATTTTTCAAATAATGTAAACGCGTCTGCAACACTACCTGCAAAGCCGGCTAATACTTTATCATTATATAAACGTCGCACTTTTCTAGCAGTTTGTTTCATAATTACTTGTTCTCCAAGCGTAACTTGACCATCACCAGCCATTGCTGAATGACCGTTATGTTGGACTGCAAAGATGGTCGTAGCATGAATAGATGTACTCATATACTAATTCTCCTTTTTTGCACGAGGATGTGCATTTAAATATACTTTTTTCAACTGTTCATTAGTAACATGTGTATAACGACCTGTAGTCGATAAATTAACATGGCCTAATAATGATTGCACGGTACGTAAATCCGCGCCTTGATTGAGCATATGTGTTGCAAATGTGTGTCTTAATTTATGTGGATGTATATCAGTCACGCCTGCTGTCCGTTTCACTACATCGTTCAACACATAACGAACGCCACGCTCAGTAATTGGCGCACCGTTCATATTGACTAGCAAATAATCGTGCTCATTCCCTTTTTTCGGGCTAAATGATTCTAAATAATGTTCAATACTTTGCTTACAAAACTCTCCAAATGGGATAAAACGTTCTTTGCCACCTTTACCTAAAACCTTAACACCTGGCAAGTTCATATCCAAATCTTGTTCTTTTATATTAACTAACTCTGAAACTCTAATGCCAGTTGCATATAAAAGTTCCAAAATCACACGATCTCTCAAACCTTTTTTTAGGTCTTTTTCTACTGTATGAAATAATGCTTCCATTTCTTCTTCATAGAAAAAATGTGGTAAATATTGTTCTTTCTTAGGATGTACTAATTGTATAAATGGATTTATGACGTTTTCGTCTTGAACCATCCAGTATTCGTAAAAACTTCTCAGCGTAGAAATTTTACGAGAAACTGATGTTCTTTTCAAGTTTTTTGAATATAAATAACTCAAGTAGTTTCTGGCATCTTTATATTCAAATGTTTTTAAGCTTAAATATTCTTGGTTTAAAAAGTCATTAAATTGCTCTAAATCATCATAGTATGATTTCAAAGTATGCTCTGAAAATTGACGTTCTACTTTAAGCATGTATAGATATGCTTGCTGGATTTCTTCCAATAAAAACCCCTCCATCAACATAAATTGTAGCATATCGATAGAGGGAACTGCGAAACATAACTATTAAATTGAGGAAAACTTTCTTAATTTTCTGAAACAACATAGATTAGTTATAAATTCTACAATGTTTGTTTATAATTATCTAAATATGTTAATGCTCTGTGAGCAAGTTGTTCATAACGGGCTTTTTTATCTTTAATTTTTTCGTCTAAAGATGGTAATAAACCAAAATTAGCATTCATTGGCTGGAAGTTTTTTTCGTTTTTCGCATGTGAAATATAATAAGCCATGCTGCCTAGCATCGTTTCTCTAGGAAAAATAACTTTCCCTTTATTTTCGATTTTATGAGCGACATTGATACCAGCGATTAAACCACTTGCAGCACTTTCTACGTAGCCTTCTACGCCAGTCATTTGACCAGCGAAATGAAGTTTTTCTCTTCCTTTTAATTCATAAGTTTCAGTTAAAACGTCTGGAGAATTGATAAAAGTATTTCTATGCATGACACCATATCTAACAATTTCAACATTTTCTAAGCCTGGGATTAGTTTGAGCACTTCTTTTTGAGCACCCCACTTCAAATGCGTTTGGAAACCTACTAAGTTATACAATGTTCCTGCTGCATCATCTTGCCGTAACTGCACAATTGCATACGGAAGTTCTCCAGTTCTAGGATTTTCCAACCCTACTGGTTTCATAGGTCCGAATAACAATGTTTTGCGCCCACGTGCTGCCATAACTTCAAAAGGCACACACCCTTCAAAATATTTTTCTTTTTCGAACTCATTTACTGGCGCTACTTCAGCTTCTAGCAATGCATCGTAGAATCGATTAAATTCATCTTCAGTCATTGGACAATTCAAATAAGCAGCTTCACCTTTATCATAACGAGATTTTAAATAAACTTTATCCATATCAATACTATCTTTTTCAACTATAGGCGCTGCTGCGTCATAAAAGTATAATTGGTCTTTACCAGTAACTTCTACAATTTCAGTCGCTAGTTGGTTAGTTGTTAATGGTCCAGTTGCAATAATAGTATAACCCTCTGGTATACTGTTTATTTCTTCATTGATTACAGTTATGTTAGGATGCTTTTTTAATGTGTCAGTAATGTAACCAGCAAAATCGTGTCGATCAACAGCTAACGCACCACCGGCTGGAACACGTGCTTTATCAGCTGCAGTAATGATGAGTGAACCCATGCGCCTCATTTCTTCTTTCAATACACCAACAGCATTAGTCAATGCGTTACCACGTAATGAATTAGAGCAGACTAGTTCGGCAAATTTATCTGTATGATGTGCTGGCGTTTGCTTCACCGGTCTCATTTCAATTAAATTCACCTTTATACCTCTTTGAGCTAATTGGTATGCCGCTTCTGAACCAGCTAGACCAGCCCCTATAACATTGACAATTTGAGACATTTATTTTCCCCCTATACACAAAAATAGCAACTACGATTTTTTATTATAATATTAATAACATACATCTACGTTATAAAATATGAATCGTAAGTTGCTAATAACTATTAAAAAATGAAATTGTTACACTTTTCTAATAATCAATTTATATATAATTGTTATTTTTGCTCTTCTTCTTTGTAATCACAATTTGAGCAAATAACCTGACTTTTACGCCCTTGTTTTTTTTCAACTAAGTAATGCTTACATTTTGGACAGTCACGGCCGATTGGTTTATCCCAAGTTACAAAGTCACATTCTGGATATTTAGAGCATCCGTAAAAAATACGATTCTTTTTAGATTTTCGTTCAACAACGTCGCCTTCTTTACATTTTGGGCATGTTACTCCGATTGTTTTAACGATAGCTTTTGTATTTCTACAATCAGGGAAATTGGAACATGCCATAAATTTTCCATATCGACCCATTTTTATAACCATAGGTGCACCACAAACTTCACAATCTTCACCGGCAGGTTCATCTTTAATTTCAATTTTTTCCATTTCTTCTTCTGCACGCTCTACATCTTGCTTAAAGCTGCTATAAAAATCAGAAATAACTTTCTTCCAAGCAATTTCTCCTTCGGCCACTTTATCTAATAGCGTTTCCATATTAACTGTAAAGTCTACATCGATAATTTCAGGGAAATATTCTTTAACTTGCTCATGTACAATTTCACCTAACTCAGTTGGTACAAAGCGTTTGCTTTCATTCTTAACATAATTTCTTTTTTGAATTGTATCAATAGTTGGTGCATAAGTAGATGGGCGACCGATTTTCATTTCTTCTAACGTTTTTACGAGTCTTGCTTCCGTATAACGTGGTGGGGGTTGAGTAAAATGTTGTGAAGGTTCAATTTGAGTTGCAGTTACCATTTCACCTTCATCGATATGAGGTAATTTATTTTCTTTACCTTCATCACTGTCATCTTTTGTCTCAACGTATAAAGTCATAAATCCTTTGAATTTAATTGTTTGGCCATTTGCACGGAATTTTAAATCGTTCTGTGTTAAATCTAATGCTACTGTGTCTAAAATAGCTGGAGCCATTTGACTTGCAACGAATCGCTCCCAAATAAGTTTATATAGTCTATGTTGATCTCTAGTCAAGTAACTTTTCATTTCATTAGGTGTACGTAAAGTACTTGATGGTCTAATAGCTTCGTGAGCATCTTGATCTCCTTGACCTTTGGCCTTGCGATTCGAAGTATAATTATCACCATAAGTTTCTTTAATATAATCCTTTGCTTCATTCTTAGCTTGATCAGAAATTCTTGTAGAATCCGTACGCATATATGTGATTAAACCAACCGTACCTTGTTTCTTCAAGTCAATACCTTCATACAGTTGTTGTGCAAGCATCATTGTTTTACGCGCTTTAAAGTTTAATTTTCTCGCCGCTTCTTGTTGCAGCGTCGAGGTCGTAAAAGGATTAGCAGGATAACGCGTCTTTTCTTTTTTAGTTACTTTCGTTACTTCAAATTGATCTCCATCTAACTGGGACGTTATTGTTTCAACATCGTTTTTGTTTGTTAATTTGTATGGTTTATTTTTGTAATGAAGGAATTTAGCATTGAATTTTGATTTTTTGTATCTAAATTCGCCCTCAATTTTCCAATATTCTTCTGGTTTGAAATTTCTAATTTCATTTTCTCTATCTATCACTAATCTCAAAGCGACTGATTGTACGCGACCAGCAGAAAGACCTTTTTTTACTTTTTTCCATAAAACAGGAGAAATATTATATCCAACTAAACGGTCTAATATTCTTCTTGCTTGTTGAGCATCAACAAGTTCCATCTCAATGCCTCTTGGATGTTTAAAACTTTCTTTCACAGCATCCTTTGTTATTTCATTAAATACTACTCTATTTTCAGTTGAATCTTCTAAGTCTAATATGTTTGCCAAATGCCAAGCAATTGCCTCACCTTCACGGTCAGGGTCACTTGCTAAGAATATTTTTTTAGCTTTCTTAGCATGTTTTTTTAATTCTTTAACAACAGGACCTTTGCCGCGTATAGTAATATATTTGGGTTCATAGTCATTTTCTACATCTACGCCCATTTGGCTTCTCGGCAAATCTCTTACATGCCCCATAGATGCGATAACTTTATATTTTTTACCTAAATATTTTTCAATGGTTTTAGCTTTTGCAGGCGATTCAACTATGACTAAATTTTCTGCCAAAGTAGTTACCCCCTTGCATTTCTAATTACAAAGATAAATGATAAACGGTCTATTTTGTTTTTGTCAATGTTTTTAATTTTAAATTTATTTAATCACAGGAATAATTAGGTTTAAAATTAAGAAAAGTCATCGTTTATTCACATGTTATCACTGGCTGTAAATTTGAGCTTTAACGCATGCAAATAACCACAGAGAATTAATGATAATCTTCTATGATATCTTTTGCAGATATTACGATTTTGGCGCCTTCTTGCGCACTAATTAAATTACCCATTGTCATTTTATTAAATATTGAACCTGATAAAACATACACTTCTCTATTTTGATCTAACGCACAATTTGTTGTTATAGATGTTCCACTATTGATTGTCGATTCTGTAATTAAAACACCTTTTGATAGACCACTAATAATTCTATTTCTTTCTGGAAAGTGATGTTTGAGTGGTTTTTGATATGGTAAGTATTCGCTAACGACTAATCCTTTTTGCTCCAGTTGCTTTCTGATAACGTATGTTGTCTTAGGATAATGGTTTAAGTGTCCAAATCCTAAAACTGCTATTGCAGGCATATGGTGCGCTAAAGCGTGTTGATGTGCTAATTTATCTGCGCCTTCTGCCAAGCCAGAAACAATTGTTAAATTTCTCTTTTTAAATGAAGGAAAAAGAATCCTTAAGGCCTCGTTTGTATAACTTGTAGCTTGCCTAGAACCAACAACCGCAAGACTTTGTTCATTTTGTGCCAATGATAGGTTTCCTTTATAAAAAAGTATAAAGGGAGGCTCAAATATTTCACGGAGTAAATTTGGATACGCAGTGTTTTTGATCCCGATGAATTTTACTTTCCACCTATCTAATTGTAATAAAATAGATTCGATATCATGCTTAATAAAATTATCATATATACTCATTTTTTTCGTTGATTTAATTTTAGTTAAATACGATTTCAACTTATACTGCTGTTCTCTCTTATTATAAGAGCCAAAATCACATTCATAATTAAATAATTGATGTATTTGTCTCGTTGTCATTCCTGCAAAGCGTAACTTTAAGTATAGATGATTAATGTCCATTTATCGCTCTCCTTTATAACCTTATTATAAAGTAAAACGGCATAAAAACGGGTTACAAATTAGATTCATTTAAACAAGAAATGTAATCTATTTTTAAAAAGTAATTTTATAATTAATCAAAACCATAACCCAAATGCCCAAATCAATCAATAAAATAGACCTATCCAAAATTAATTTCAGCTACAACGCATGCTGAATTATTTTTGGATAGGCCTATGTATTTTTTACACGTAAAAATAGGGTGAACAACCCCACTTGAAATAGCACAAACTCCAACATATGTTGGAATTTGTGCTGGTTTTAATTTGGTGCATTCATTATTACTGTTTGACAGTAAGTAACTGTTCATATATGCCTACTTCTTTAGCAGCTTCGATTAATGTTGTGCCAATTTCAGATGGTGTATCTGCAGTTTTCACGCCACAACTATTAAGCGTTTTGATTTTTTCTTCTGCAGTTCCTTTACCGCCTGAGACAATAGCACCTGCGTGGCCCATACGTTTTCCTGGAGGTGCAGTTTGACCACCTACGAAACCTACAACTGGTTTGTCCATATTATCTTTAATCCATTCAGCAGCTTCTTCTTCTGCTGTGCCACCAATTTCACCAATCATTACAACTGCTTTTGTTTCATCGTCTTCATTAAATTGCTTTAATACATCAATAAAATTCGTACCATTGACCGGGTCTCCGCCAATACCCACTGCTGTTGTTTGACCAATGCCTTCTTCTGTCAATTGGTGTACTGCTTCATAAGTCAATGTACCTGAGCGTGAAACTACGCCCACATGACCTTTTTTATGAATATAACCTGGCATGATACCAATTTTACATTCATCAGCAGTAATAACACCTGGACAGTTCGGCCCAATAACACGTGTTTTCTTACCTTCTGAATAACGTTTTACCTTAACCATATCAATTACTGGAATATGTTCAGTAATACAAATCGCTAAGTCTAATTCAGCTTCTATACATTCTAAAATAGCATCTGCTGCAAATGGCGCAGGTACATAGATTACCGAAACCGTTGCACCAGTTTCTTGTTTAGCTTCTTCAACTGTATTAAAAACAGGCACGCCTTCTACTACCTGTCCGCCTTTACCTGGAGTTACCCCTGCAACAATTTGTGTACCATATTCAAGCATTTGTTTTGTATGGAAAAGTGCAGTAGATCCTGTGATACCTTGTACAATTACTTTTGTATTTTTATCTATCATTACGCTCATCTTAGCGTTCCCATCCTTTCCTTACGCTTCTTTTACAAGTTTTACGATTTTTTGTGCGCCTTCTGCCATTGTTGCAGCTGGTTCAATTGCTAATCCAGATTCTTTAAGGATTTCTTTACCTCTTTCAACATTTGTACCTTCTAAACGTACAACAAGTGGTAGTGTAAGTTCTACTTCTTTAACTGCAGCAACAATGCCTTCTGCGATAATGTCACATTTCATTATGCCGCCGAAGATGTTTACAAAGATACCTTTTACATTTTTATCTCCTAAGATGATTTTAAATGCTTCAGTAACTTTTTCTTTAGTTGCGCCGCCCCCTACGTCAAGGAAGTTCGCTGGGTTTCCACCAAAGTGGTTGATTGTATCCATCGTTGCCATTGCTAAACCAGCACCATTCACCATACAACCAATGTCACCATCTAAAGCGATGTATGATAAATCATACTTAGAAGCTTCAATTTCTTTTGGATCTTCTTCTTCTAAATCGCGTAATTCTTGGATATCTTTATGTTTGAATAATGCATTATCATCAAAATTAAGTTTTGCGTCTAACGCAAGTACTTGACCGTCACCAGTTGTCACTAGTGGGTTAATTTCTACAATAGAACAATCTTTTTCTATAAATACATTATAAAGTGATACTAAAAATTTAGCTGCTTTATTGATGGATTCTTTAGGAATATTAATGTTGAAAGCAATTCTTCTTGCTTGATAAGGCGCTAAACCAACAACTGGATCAATCGTTTCTTTAAAGATTTTTTCAGGTGTCTCAGCAGCAACTTTTTCAATTTCAGTACCGCCTTCTTCTGAAGCCATCAATGTTACTCTGTCAGTTGCACGGTCAATTACAAATCCAACATAATATTCTTTTTGAATATCGCAGCCTTCTTCTATGTAAAGGCGTTTAATTTCTTTACCTTCTGGACCCGTTTGATGCGTCACTAAGGTTTTACCTAACAATTCCTTTGCATATGTTTCCACTTCAGAAAGTGATTTTGCAATTTTAACACCGCCTGCATTACCTCTACCCCCAGCGTGTATTTGTGCTTTTACAACATATACATTTGAATCTAATTCTTTTGCTTTTTCCACTGCTTCATCTGCAGTGAATGCTACGCGTCCTTCTGGGACAGCAACGCCCATTGAACGAAATATTGCTTTACCTTGATACTCGTGGATATTCATTCTCCATCCTCCTGTTTCTTAGGTTAAGTTCACCTTTAATTATAGGAAATGAAAGCGCTATTGTAAACTCATTTAAACTACTTATTTCAATTCTTTTAATTTTATGATTATTTATAAAGTGATTTAATTGGTTCAAAAGTTTTTCGGTGTTCATTTAAAATCCCATACTGCTTAATTCCATCTAAATGTTGTTGTGTTCCATATCCAACGTTTTTTTCAAAACCATATCCGGGGCTTTTTTGAGCAAGTTTAATCATGTAACGATCTCTATTCTCTTTAGCTAAAACACTTGCTGCAGCTATCGATACACTTTTAGCATCTCCTTTAATTAATGATGTCTGCGGTATATCAGTCTCTAATGTCATTGCATCAATAAGAAGATGCGTCGGTTTTACTGGTAGCCCGTCAATCGCCCGATTCATTGCTAATTTTGTAGCTTCATAAATATTAATTTGATCAATTTCTTCAACAGATGCATAACCAAAAGCATACGCGTACAAATCTTCTAGTAATTGACTTTCTAACATTTTACGTTTTTTTGATGAAAGTTGTTTTGAATCATTAAGACCGGTAAACTGATGACCGCTATTTAAAATAACGGCACATGCTACAACTGGCCCAGCAAGTGGTCCTCTACCAACTTCATCAATACCGCAAACAAAAGCATTGTTATCTTTTTCTAATATTTGTGTTTCATAATAAGACATTGCTTCATATTGCTTTACCAATTGTTGGGCTTTGTCTAATTGTTTAAGTCGAGTCGCTATCGCTTTTTGAACTCCTATACGTTTGTCCATAAAATATGCTTGTTGTTGAATTGCTTTAATAGACTGAAGTTGAGTTAAATGTGCTTTAATTTCTTTTATTGTCTGTTTCATATTCTAAGATTACACATCCATTTCTTTAATTACATCAAATGTGTAAGTGCCAATTTTAGCGTTTCTAACTTCATGAATAATTAAATCAATTACCGCTTCGTAATCCACTTCGTTCCCACTACGTAATAATCCCCTACGACGGCCGATAGCATCGAACCATTCAATGTTTTCCGCTTCTATAGCAACATCAACTTTATAGTGGTTTTTAAGCCCTTCATAGTCGTGTTCCTTTAAGAATTCTAAACCATAGATGGCAACTTCATCTAAATGAACAATACTATCTTTAATTGCACCCGTAATACTTAATTTTTTTCCTACTAATTGGTCTTCAAATTTAGGCCATAAAATCCCCGGCGTATCTAACAACTGAAGTGAATTACCGATTTTGATCCATTGTTGTTGCTTTGTTACTCCAGGTGTATTACCTGTTTTAGCAATAGATTTATGCGCTAATTTATTAATTAATGTAGATTTGCCTACATTTGGGATGCCGACAATCATAGCTCTAATTGCACGTGGTTTTAAACCCTTTTTCTTTTCACGTTCAAATTTTTCTTGTGTTGCTTTAATAGCAGCTTGCTCTACTAATTTCAAACCTTTACCATGCTTAGCGTCGATTGCAACTGGGTAATATCCTTTACACTTGAAATATGATTCCCATTTTTCTAATTCTTTTAAATTTGCCATATCTTTTTTATTTAAGATCACAACTCTTGGTTTTTGCTGTATGACTTCATCAATCATTGGATTACGTGAACTATAAGGAATACGAGCATCTACAAGTTCAAATACAACATCTACTTTTTTTAATTGTTCAGCAACTTCGCGTTTTGCTTTTGCCATGTGGCCTGGATACCATTGGATTACCATTTGCTTCACCTTTCTTATACTGTATTTTCAATATTTTAAAATTTATTCCTCTATTATTTGACCTTAAAATGATAACATGTTGCTCGATTAAAGATAAATAAAAATTTTGCTTTACTTTACGATGATAATCACTATTTTACAGTATTTTTTTTTTGTAAGCTCTAATTAATTAAATCATTGTATCATTAGAACTCAATTTACACCTTCAACGCGTTGTAATGATTTAAATGTATTTTTAAAATCACTATTATTTAATATAGATAAAATAATAGTAATTTTTATCAATCATTCAAAAAAATGGTTACAATAGAATTAAATTGACTTAAATTACAGGAGATTATTCATGAAAAGGATACTTATTTACATAATACTAAGCTTTATATTAGCAATCATTGGTCATGGATATGTTATTTACAGATTTATTAGTGATGGTATTTTATTTACTGGTCCTAATGATGGTATGGAGCAAATGGTACCTATTCAAATGTATTTATATGATAAATGGAGTCAAGGACAATGGTTTTACGCAACTGATTTCGGTTTAGGTGGAGATTTTTTCACTGACTTAAGTTATTATTTTTCAACAAATATCTTGTTTATATTAAACGTTTTATTTATCTTTGCGGTGGATTTATGCTTTCATTTAAATACACAAGATGTGATGTTTTGGATGACAAACGCAATTGTTATCTCAATCATTAAATCTAGTTTAGCTATGTTAGCAACATTTGGTTTTGTACGAAGAATAACTAATAATACAATTATTTCCTTACTGACTTCATACATTTTTGTCATATCACCTATTTATTTTAGGTTTACTGTATATTGGCCCTTTTTTAGTGATATTTTTATATTATTGCCTCTATTATTATGGTCTATTGAATTATATTTACAAAAAGGAAAAAAGGGTATATTTATTTTGATAGTAACCTTATCATTAATTAATAATTTTTATTTTGCTTATTATCAATTAGTAGTAGGTTTAATTTACTTTATAGCTAGATTGATTTTTAAACATAGACACGACGTAATCCCTAGGTTCAAAGCCATATATACATTATCTACGGCTGCGCTATTGTCTCTTGGATGTAGCCTTTTCTTTTTTTATCATGGAATACAAGCTTATTTAAATAATAGACGTATACCTTTTGATGGAAACGTAGACGCCTTTGAACCATTTAATCAAAATACCAACTTGTTTTACGATAATTATTTAATTGTCATTTTATATATAGTGATACAAGCTTTGTTATCATTTAAGCTTTATAAACATTTTTATTTTAAACTTTTTGCTATTTTTATGATTATGTCCATAGGTGCTCATTTTTTACCATTTGTCGACCAGTTATTTAACGGGTTTTCTGCGCCTCAAAAAAGATGGCATTATTTAATTGCTTTTAATGCTGCAATGCTCATGGGGTTATACGCAAAATATTTTAGTACATTAACTATCAAAAACTACATATTTTCTTCAATAGTAAGTTTAGGTTTTGTTTTTGTCAGTGCATGGGTCTATGATACATATGTATCCTGGCTATGGTTTACACCGATTGTCAGTTTAGTTGGTTTATTAGTATTATGCGTCAAAGCGTCCATTTATCGTAATAAATTATCTTATTTTTACTATATTGCCATAATGATTCTTGCAACATTAGTAGCGGATGTTTTTATACGAAATCAAATTTATTTTGAAGATCACGTTGAACGTGCAAATAATGATTATGTTAATGCAAGTCTTTTTAATACGCCATTACAACATCAATTAGTATCTCAAATGAACTATTCTAAATCAGAAGACGAACGTATCGATTGGCGTGTTAATGAGCAAGATAATACACCAATGTACCAATTTTTTAAAGGTACAAGTATATACTCAAGTATTTTTGACCATAACATTTTAGATTATTATTATGACGCGTTAAAAATCAATTTACAATCTGAATCTGTAAGCAGATATCAATCTACTAATGGTAGACAAAATATTAATAGTTTATTTTCAATTAAATATTTAATGTTAAAAGATTATCAAGATAACGTGCCTGCGTATTTTAAAAAAGTTGAAAGTAAAGGACAATACCAAATTTATGAAAATACTTTAAATTTACCTTCAGTCAAAGTAACCAACCATTTATATGATGCTCAAAAATTAAAGACGCCTATTGATAGAGAACATGCAATGTTAGATGGTGTCATTATCAATGATAAAGGGAAATCATACACTGATAATGCCAATAATCTTAAAAATAGTACTGATATATCATCCAAAAATATAGATTTTAGGGATAATAACCAGATTTATCTGCCTCAATCAAATGGCAGCATACAAATACACGTACCTAGTGATTTAAGAGAACGCTATACAGACTTTTATTTAACTTTGAAAATCAGACGCGGTCAACCCGATAGTAATTACACGATTAATATTAATAATTATGCCAATCAGCGTTTATATAATAATTCAACGTATAAAACTGGGGTCGAAACTCAATTATATAGGACGCAACCAGATGAAAATGGTAATATTAATATTACGCTTAGCCCAAATGGAAACTATCATTTTAAAATTCTAAGCCTTCATGGTGAAAACTATAATAAGCTTAAACGTGCGTTTAAGTTACAACAAAACAACCACTATAAAGATATTAAAAATGGCGTTAAGATGACATTAGCGCCGCATCAAAAAGGCATCGCGACGGTTAATATACCTTTTCGTGACAGTATGATAGCTTATGTAGATCATAAAAAGGTAAAACCTATAAAAGTCAATTATATGATGACAGGTATCCCTGTTTCAGAAAATGATAGCAACATAGTTATTAAATACCGCCCTAAATATTGGTTTACAATGATTACAATTTCAGCTATATGTATCGTAATAAGTGTTTTTTGGTGTTTAATCAAAAAATTTAAATTTAAATAAAGGAGTTTGTCTGAGATGAGGTATGACCATGTTTCATAGACTTTGGTCTCACAAATTAACAAGATTTTTATGTATTTTTTTAATGGGAATAGCAGTAGCATTATTAACTTTCACACCGCATATTTACCGCTATTTGACTCAGGGTATTGTCTTTAGCGGTAATGGCGATGGCTTTAGACAAATGATGCCTTTTCAAATGTATCTGTACGAACATGTTAGTCAATTCAAAAGTTTTTATGATCATTCTTTTGGTTTAGGTGGAGACTACATCAAAGATTTATCTTATTATTATGCGACCTCACCATTTGTGATGATAAACTTTTTATTTGTCTGGCTTACCGAGTCCGTATTTAACAGTAACCCTAGTAATATTACATATTGGGCAAGTAACCAATTAATTGTCGCTTTCTGTAAAGGCGTCGTTACTTTTATCCTAGCCTTTTATTTATTTAATTATATAAGACTTAAATATTACACATCTTTTTTAGGTGCAATGTTATACGCCGCATCAACAACCCTGGTTTATTTTAATTTTACTTGGTCGTATTATGGTGATTTATTTATATTTCTTCCACTATCCATATTAGCGATTGAAAGGTTCTATAAAGAAAAGAAAATAGGCTTGTTTATTTTTGCGATTGCCTTAACACTTTTTTCAAATTTTTACTTCAGTTATTATGAAGCTATCGTTATCTTTGCTTACTTTTTATATAGGTGTATATTCCCGCATGCTAAGGACATCGTTTCTAGAAAGCAACAACTATGGATGATTCCAACAGCCGTTTTATTGAGCACTTTAATTGGCATCTGGGGCTTTTATACAGGCGTTTCTTCTTTTTTAAATAATGATAGGGTGAGTAATCCTCATTTTGATTATGGCCTTATCACAGACTTTGCACGGCAAAAACATTTTTTTACAAATGGATTTTATATTACTGTTTCAATTATAGCAGTGGTTGCATTATTATCTTTTAAACTATACAAACATTACTATTATAGATTATTTGCGATTGCAACTTGGATCATGCTTCTGGGATCATTAACCCCGCTTTTCGATAGTATGTTCAACGGCTTTTCAACGCCAGAACGTCGTTGGGTTTATATTTTTGCACTTACCACAGCAGGCCTAATTGCATTATTTATTCAACATCTTTCAGAATTAACATTAAAATCATATATTTTAGCCTGTAGTCCTGTGTTGGTTATCATGTCGGTGATGCAATTCATCGTTAAAGAACAAGAAATGTCATGGATGCTGATATGTTTTATCCTAATGATACTTATTAGCGTTTTGCTTTATAAAAAATCTTTATTCAAATCAAAATGGCCGTATGTTGCCATTATATCGTTATTCATTATTCAACAAAGTTTTATTTTAGCAAATAATTATGTTAATAATATTCAAAAATACGAATCAACTATTTCTTCAATGCATGACTCAAAATATAAAAGCCCAGCGTTAGCAAAAAAAATAGAATCTATCAAAAAAGGTCATGATAATCCTCTCAGTAGAATTGATTATATGTCACAATATGGGTTGAATTCACCCATGCTTTATCATTTCAACGGTATCGCATTGTACTCTAGTATTTTTGATGGAGATATTTTAAATTATTATGATAAAACGTTACAAATCAATATGCATACAGATAAAAATAGTACATATCGCTTACTTTCCAATAGAGCGAACTTAATGGCACTTTGGGACGTAAATGACCGTATTCGTCGTCCAAAAGACATGAATATGCCTTATGGTTTCTCTAAACAAGATATTATCAAGCATTCTGATGAAGCATCATTTCTTCATTCAGTTAATAAAATCGACTATCCTAGTGCACATATAACTAAAAAAGTGTTTAACAAAAACGATCTCGACTCTCCTTTAGATAGAGAACAAGCTATGTTACAAGGTGTGGTATTTGAAAACAATAACAAAGCCACTATTAACCAAAATTTTACGCCAAACAAAAATTTATTAAACCAAGCTTCATCTAAATTGATTAACGCGCAGTATATCCAAAACAACAAACTAAATGTAACCAAAGACCAAGGTGGCATCAAATATCAACTACCCTCCTCTATAGCAAATCAATATAAGGATTTATATGTAGAAATGGATGTTGAATTGCTAACACCAGATAAAGCACATGATGTGGGCGTGAATGAGTACAATCAACAGCGAAACAAATTAACATATAAATACCGACGTTTCGTTACTCCCATTACAATGCGTGTTAAATCAACTGAGGATTTAAATATCAAATTATCTAAAGGTACTTATCGATTTAATATTAAAGGCATTTACGGTGAAAATTACAATACTTTAAACCAAGCACGTAAACAATTAAATTCTGTGAAAGTTTCACAAAACGCAAGCGGTTATAAGGTTGAAAAAAATAAAAATGACGAAGGTTATCTCGTATTACCAATGGCTTATAGAGATGGCATGAAGGCATATACAGATAATGGAAAAGATTTACCTGTTAAGCAAGGAAATGGAATTATGACTGTGATTCCAGTAGAACAGGGACATGAGACGATCAATCTTAAATATACGCCCCCTCATACATGGAAATTGATTATTATAAGTATTATTGGCATCATCTTAAGTTTCATATTTACAAAATGGCTTAACCCTCAAAAACAAAATAATTAATATAAAAAAGAAGCGATTCCTTTTAGGAATCGCTTCTTTTTTATAACTTTTATACTGATTAACGAATTTCTTTAATTCTAGCAGCTTTACCACGTAATTCACGTAAGTAGTATAATTTAGCACGACGTACTTTACCGCGACGTTTAACTTCGATTTTTTCAATTTTTGGAGTGTGTAATGGGAATGTACGTTCCACACCAACACCTGAAGAAATCTTACGTACTGTGAAAGTTTCTGAAATGCCTCCACCACGACGTTTGATAACTACACCTTCGAATACTTGGATACGTTCGCGTGTACCTTCAATAATACGTACGTGAACTCTTAAAGTGTCACCTGGACGGAATGAAGGTAAGTCTGTGCGTAATTGTGATTGTGTTACTGCTTCAATTAATTTGTGATTGCTCATTATTTTTTCTCTCCTTCAACCTATGTTCTTGCCTAGACAAATATATAGCAGCGGATCATAGTGATTTTCGTGTGTCGCACACTTAAATTATGTTAGCACATTGTCATTCATTTTTCAATTGCTTTTTATATCTTTCTATAATATCTTTATCTTTGTCTGTAAGTGGGTAATCTGCTAATAAATCTGGACGCTTTTCCCAAGTACGTATAATTTTTTGTTCATGACGCCATTGATCAATATTGGCGTGATTGCCTGATAATAATACTTCCGGAACATCCAAGTTTTTGTATAAACGCGGTCTTGTATATTGTGGAAATTCTAATAGGCCATCTTGAAACGAATCGTCTTCATGGGACTGTTGATTTCCTAAAACACCTGGTATTAATCTGACTATAGCGTCAGTCATTACCATTGCTGGTAGTTCCCCACCTGTTAATACATAATCTCCCATAGAAATTTCATCTGTCACAAGATGCTCACGTATACGCTCATCATACCCCTCATAATGTCCACAAATAAAAACTAAATGCTCTGCTTGACTCAGTTCTTGCGCAATTGCTTGGTTAAATGGCCGCCCTTGCGGACACATTAATATCACACGTGTGCTTTCTGTTTTTTCAATACTATTCATGGCATTAAAGATAGGTTCAGGTTTCAGTACCATGCCTTGACCACCGCCAAACGGATAGTCGTCTACTTGATTATGTTTATTTTCAGCAAAATTTCTAAAATCTACAGTATTAACTTGTAACATCTCTTTATCTTGCGCTCTTTTTAAAATTGAGTGATTTAATACGCCTTCAAACATTTGCGGAAACAATGTTAAATAATCAATTTTCATTATTCTAACAACCCTTCCATAGGCGTAATGTCGATGCGTCTACCTTCCACATCTATACGTTTAACAACATCTTCTATATAAGGAATAAGGTATTCTTTATCGCCTTTGACGACCCACACGTCGTTAGCACCTGTCTCAAAGATTTCTATTACTCTACCAATTGGCGTTTCTTTATCATCGAACACAGTACACCCGATGATATCTGAATAATAATACTCATGTTCGCCTAATTCGATTTCTTCATGGTCACGTTCTTGTAAAAGTGTTTCACCTTTTAAATATTCAATATCATTAATGTTGTTGATACCTTCAAAAGTAAGCATATGTAATCCTTTATGCATACGATAAGACGCGATTTTTAATTCTAATGCCGTTCCATTTTGACGTTCTATCATGACAGATTCACCAGGTTGAAAGCGTATATCAGTAAAATCTGAATGGGATTTCACTTTTACTTCGCCTTTTATACCATGTGTGTTAATAATTTTACCAATTTCAACTTTCATATATGTTCCTCCGATAATATCCGTGTATCAATTATTTTGATAATTGATTTCATCTTTACTATAACTTAAATTATTATAACATGAAATATTTGTATTATTATAAATCATTATAGTTGCTATGATATTAAAATATCGTTTCTACATCGTCAATATGCTTTTTAGACTATTTCAGTGTGAAAATGAAACAGAATAGCAATCCGATTTTTTCTAAAGTTTCATGATACTATCCTAGAAATTAACTAGAAGGCATCACTTGGGTTAGACAGATTACATGAACTAAAGCACATGGATAAGTAGTGCTTTATCAAATACTGCCAATATAATATTTAAGGCTGAGACACTTTTTCATGCCCCAGCCTTTACAAATTTTATATTTGTGAATAATAACGACTATTTTTGATCGTCAAATTTTTTCAAGATACCTTCTCTTGATAAAATGTTGTGTACAGTGTCTGTTGGTTTAGCACCGTTTTTTAACCATTTTAATGCTAATGCTTCATCAATTTTAACTTCTGGAGCATTCACATTATTTGGGTTATATGTTCCAATTTGTTCGATGTTACGACCATCACGTGGCGCACGAGCATCTGCTGCTACGATACGATAGAATGGATTTCTTTTTGAACCTAAACGTGTTAAACGTAATTTAACTGCCATTTATATTCTCTCCTTTAATTTTCATAGTTTTTATTTTCTACAAGAAATAATAATAACAGTAATTAACTACTTTGTAAAGAGTTTCTTCTTTACCAATATATATTTTTCTAATCATAGTATCCCTACACTTAAACTTTACCGGGTTGAAACAATATTGACATCAGGCTTGAAAAGATATACATTGAAAACAAATGAAATCATGCACGCAATAGGGGTGTTTTTTAAACTGAGATGAGATTTACTCAAACCCTTTGAACCTGATCTAGCCAAGACTAGCGAAGGAAAGTGTTAGAAAATAACGATGATATTTTAATATCTATAATCTTTCATCTATATCTTTTTAATACACAACTTCCCTAGTGAAGATTGTGTATTTTTTATTTAATATATTATTTTAGGAGTGAAATAATGCGTAAAACAATTCTAGTAACTGGTAGCAGTAGGGGCTTGGGCGCAACGATTGCAAAAACTTTAGCTGCTCAAGGCCACAATGTGATTATCAATTATGTTCAGAACGAAACTTTGGCAAAGCAATTGGTAAATGAAATCGGAAATGACCTTGCGCTTGCAATACAAGCAGATATCACTGACAGAGCACAAGTTGATCAGTTAATTGCGACAGCATCCACTCACTTTGGAAAAATAGATGCGGTTGTGAACAATGCACTAGTAGGGTTTAAGTTTGACCCTACCTCTCAAAAATCGTTTAAAGATTTATCTTGGACGGATTACCAACAACAAATTGATGGTACATTAAAAGGCGCTTTTAATGTCACGCAAAGTGTTATTCAACAATTTATCCAAAACAAATCAGGAACCATCCTATCAATTGGAACAAATTTATATCAAAACCCGGTCGTCCCCTATCATGAATACACGACAGCCAAGGCAGGCTTAATCGGTTTCACAAGAAATATCGCTGCCGAATTAGGTCAATATGGCATCAATGCTAATGTAGTTTCTGGCGGCTTATTAAAATCTACAGACGCCAGTGCAGTAACATCAGATGCAGTATTTGATTTAATTGCACAGACTACCCCATTACGTAAAGTTACATCTCCACAAGACGTTGCAAATATGGTTGCTTATTTAGTTACAGACCAGGCCAAAGGTATAACTGGTCAAAACTTTACCATTGACGGTGGCTTAACAATGAATTAAAAATAATTGAGGAATGGAGGTCGAAGTAATCAATGACACATACACGACATCTCAATATTGGTGTTTGAATTTATGGCTGTGGTCATCATCAAGCTGCTTGGCGTATGCCTGAGTCTAGCATTGGACGCATTAGTGATATAACATATTATCAATCATTAGGCCAAATAGCAGAACAAGGAGTATTTGATGATGTGTTTTTTGCAGATAACCAATCTTTCCCAGCTCAATCTGATAGTGATATGCCAGCATTTTGGTTTGATCCTTTAATGAATTTAGCAGCAATACCACAAGTTACTTAAAATATCGGATTAGTTGCTACTATTTCGAGTACTTTTTCTAATCCGTTTACCGTCGCAAGACAATTATTAAGCCTTGATTATATGAGTCATGAACGCGCAGGTTGGAGTTTAGTCACATCTATGTCAGATTTAGAAGCGGCTAATCACGGTATGTCCAGACTACCTGACCATCATGAGCGTTATAAAAAAGCAGATGAATTTGCATTCGTAACAAACCAATTATTAGAATCTTGCCATGTTTCAGATTTTTTGGGTAACAAGGAAAAAATATTTTAGTAAATAGTGATGGTATTAACGCTATAAATTATGAAGGACACTATTTCAATGTACAAGGCCCTTTAACTACGCCGAGTAGCCCACAAGGTAAACCTGTCGCAATGCAAGCTGGCGCTTCAGATTCTGGCATTGCTTTAGCTACTAAATATGCAGATGCTGTTTACGCTGTAGCATGGAATGCGAAACAGGCTACGATTTCAGAAAGAAGTTAAATTGTAAATTAACACAAGAAGAAATAGATTTAATTGGTACTCATTTGGATAAAGAAATCGAAGATTTAAATCATTACATTGAACATGAAAAATCTACTCGGTTAAGAAAGCAAACACGTCAAAAGCGAACTGAAATCAAAAGATATAAAAAGAAATTCGCTGCTTAGTCAGAACGAAAGTATAAATATAAAACACAAAAAGCCATACTCCAAGATAGAAATAGTTATTCTAAGACAGACCATGATGCGACTTTCATGAGAATGAAAGAAGACCATATGAAAAATGGACAACTTAAGCCAGGATATCATTTACAAATAGCGACAAATTCTCAATTTGTTTTATCATATGATGTGTATCAAAATCCGACAGACACAAGAACAATGATTCCTCTTTTAACTTTAATTAAAGAGACCTACGGTCATTTACCTGAATATATTGTAGCTGATGCTGGTTATGGTAGTGAACCTAATTATATAGCAATTATAGATGAATTTAATCGAACACCGCTCATAACTTATGGCATGTTTATTAAAAATAAAACTAACAAATATAAAAGTGACATTTTTAATACTCACAATTGGGAATATGATGAAATCAATGATGAATTTATTTGCCCGAATCATAAAAGACTTGGTTTTAAAAGATATGCCTATCGCCATGATAAATATGGGTTTAGGAGAGATTTTAAATTATATGAATGCGATGATTGTTCAGAATGTCCACTGAAGAACGATTGTATGAAATCAAATTCACAATCGAATAAAAAATAATGAGAAATTATAACTGGGAATATTTCAAAGCCCAGATCAATCAAAAGCTTTCGGAACCAGAAACAAAAGAAATCTACAATCAAAGAAAAATGGATGTAGAACCTGTTTTTGGATTTATGAAGGCTATTTTGGGTTTCACTCGAATGTCGGTTAGAGGCATAAATAAAGTCAAAAGAGAACTGGGCTTTGTATTAATGGCACTTAATATAAGAAAAGTAGTAGCTCAACGAGCTAACTATAATCAAAACAATAATGAAAAAGGCAATTTCTATATTATTTCAATAGAAATTGCCTTCTCTCTTGTCCAAGAACTTTATGTCCCGGCCTCAAATTTTTCTTTTAAGCGTAGGTATTGATATTCCATACGTATTCGTTTAATCCATTTGGTTGGTCTTTTAAGCAAACATTAAAATGGCAAGTTCATACCGTTAAGCATATTTTCCATTTGTTTACGTTTACCTTTTTTGCCTTTACCGCCACCAGAAAATTGTTTCATCATTTTCTTCATCTCATTAAATTGTTTCATTAGTCTATTGACTTCTTGGACAGTTCGACCAGAACCTTTAGCAATACGTTTTTTACGGGATACATTCAATGTTTCTGGATTGTTACGCTCATTCGGTGTCATAGATTGAATAATCGCTTTGATATGGTCAATTTGTTTTTCATCCATATTTAAATTGTTAACACCTTTCATCTTGTTCATACCAGGAATCATTTTCATAACATCATCTAACGGGCCAAGATTTTTCACTTGATCTAATTGTCCTAAGAAATCTTCTAATGTAAATGACGACGTACGCATTTTCTTTTCTAAATCTTTGGCTTTGTCTTCATCCACATCTTGCTGTGCTTTTTCAATTAAGCTTAACACATCACCCATACCTAATATACGTGATGCCATACGTTCTGGATGGAAGGGTTCTAAGCCATCTAATTTTTCACTCATACCAACAAATTTAATTGGTTTTTGTGTTACCGCTCTAATTGATAATGCAGCACCACCACGTGTATCGCCATCTAATTTAGTCAACGTAACACCTGAAACCTCTAACTGTTCATCAAAAGATTGAGCGACATTAACTGCATCTTGACCAGTCATAGCATCCACAACAAGCATAATCTCATCTGGTTGTGTAATCTCTTTAACATCACTTAATTCTTCCATCAATGCTTCATCCACATGTAAACGACCTGCAGTATCAATAATCACAAAGTCTAAATGTGCTTCTTTAGCATGTTTAATTGCATTTTCTACTATTTGTTGCGGTTTTACTTGATCTCCTTCGCTATAGACAGGAATATCAATTTGTTTACCTACAGTCTGTAACTGATCAATCGCAGCTGGACGGTAAATATCTGCTGCTACTAATAAAGGTTTTTTGTTATATTTTTTACGCATTAATAATGCTAATTTACCAGCGGTCGTTGTTTTACCTGCACCTTGTAAACCAACCATCATCACTACTGTTGGTGGTTTATTAGCCATCTGAATTGTAGCATTTTCGCCACCCATCAGTTGTGTTAATTCTTCTTGTACAATCTTAATAACTTGTTGCCCAGGTGTTAATGATTTCATTACATCTGAACCTAAAGCTCGTTCTGATACGGTTTTGACAAAATCTTTTACAACTTTAAAGTTAACATCGGCTTCAAGTAATGCCAGTCTGACTTCTCGCATCATCAATTTAATATCTGCTTCTGTCACTTTTCCTTTGCCTCGGATTTTTTGCATCGTCCCTTGAAGACGATCGGACAGTCCTTCAAATGCCATATCAATACCCTCCTTTATGTGTTCTATTATTCTAAATCTTCAAGTGATTGAAGATACTGTTTTATTTTTTCTGGATCATTAACGTATTGTTTCATTTGTTCATATATATTTTGACGTTTTTCAAAGTTTTGATAAAGGCCTAATTTAGCTTCATAATCTTCTACTAAATCACCAGTTCTTCTTATGTTATCATACACTGCTTGACGGCTCACATCAAATGTATCAGCAATCTCGCTTAAAGAATAATCTTGTAAATAAAATAGTTCTAGGTAATTACGTTGCTTATCCGTTAATAGTGCTTGATAAAAATCAAACAAATAATTCATACGTATTGTTTTAATTAAATCATTTTGGCTCATCTGTATGCCCTTCATTCTGTTCATTACTATTATCTGAATGATCCTCAGATTTATCTGAACTATCAACATTTTGTTCGATCATATCAGCAAATAATCCATATACATAACTTTCGGGGTTAAATGGTTGTAAATCATCTAATTTTTCACCTAAACCAACATACTTAACTGGTATTTTAAGTTCATTACGTATCGCTAATACAATACCACCTTTTGCAGTACCGTCTAATTTAGTCAACACAATACCAGTTACATTGGTAACTTCTTTGAATGATTTAGCTTGAGATAATGCATTTTGTCCAGTGGTTGCGTCTAAGCAAAGTAAAACTTCATGTGGTGCCTCAGGTACTGCTCGACCTATGACACGTTTGACTTTTTCTAATTCATTCATTAAATTAGATTTATTTTGTAAACGACCTGCAGTATCACAAATGAGAATATCCACACCTTTACTTTTAGCTGCATTAATTGCATCATACATAACAGCTGCTGGGTCGGAACCTTCTTTTTGGCTCATTACTTCGACGCCAACACGATCTCCCCAAATTTTGAGTTGTTCGATTGCTCCTGCTCTGAATGTATCACCAGCTGCAAGCATTACTTTTTTACCTTCAGCTTGGTAACGATGCGCTAATTTACCTATCGTTGTTGTTTTCCCAACACCATTAACGCCTACCATTAAAATAACATTTAATCCTTCGTTTTCAATGTTCATAATCTCTGAATGTTCATCATCTTGGTGATATATTTCAACGATTTTTTCCACAATAACTTCTCGTAAATCTTCTGTTTCAGAAATATTACGACGTTGCGCCTCTGTACGTAACTCTTCAACAAGTTCCATTACTGTATTAAACCCAACATCTGCAGTAATTAACATTTCTTCTAACGCTTCAAAAAAATCTTCATCTACTTTACGGTATCGTGCAATTAAATTATTTAATTGTTCTTGGAAATTCTCACGTGATTTTTCTAAACCAGCTCTAAATTTTGCTCCTAATTGTTGTGCTTCAATTTCTTCAAAATCTTCAATTGAGATTAAGCCGTCGTCATCAAAATCTGCTTCTTTTAATTTCTTGGGTTTTTTGTTTTTTTCTTGTGGTTCCTCTGATACTTGAGATTGTTCCACATCTAATTCGGATTGTTGCGCTTCGTTTAGCTCGTCCTGATTATGTTTTTCTGTAGAAGATGTAAATTTATCCTTTAATCGTTTGAAAAAGCTCATACTTGTTCCTCCTTCATGACCTCATCAATAGTGTTTAAATTGACACTTACTAATTTTGATACGCCTGATTCCTGCATCGTTACACCATATAAGCAATCAGAGAACTCCATCGTGCCTTTACGGTGCGTTATAACAATAAACTGAGTTTGACTCGACAATTCTTTTAAATATTGTGCATAACGTATCACATTGGCCTCATCTAACGCAGCTTCAACCTCATCTAAAATAACAAATGGCGCAGACCTTACCTTTAAAATTGCAAATAGCAAAGCAATCGCACTTAAAGCACGCTCACCGCCACTTAATAGCGATAAGTTTTGTAATTTTTTACCAGGAGGTTGTACGATAATATCTACACCTGCTGATAAATAATCATCATCTGTCAGACGTAATTCCGCCTGTCCACCACCGAATAATGATTTAAATACTTCTGAAAAATGGCTTTGTACTGCATGAAAGGTAGTTTTAAATCTATCTTTTACCTCTTTATCCATTTCTTCTATTAGCTGTTCTAAAGTTGCTTTAGCAGCTCTTAAATCTGCACGTTGGTCATTTAAGAATGTATAACGTTCATTAATTTCTTCAAACTGCTCAATTGCATTTAAATTTACAGGACCTAATTCTTCGATTGACATTTTAGTTAATTTAACTTTTTTACGCAACGATTCAATGTCTTCTTCTAAAGTGTATAATGTGCTTGCACGTTCATATGTCAGATGGTATTGCTCACTGAGATGATCAATCGCATGGTTAATTAATACATCTAAACGAGATTGCTCAGCTTTAATGTCTTGGTAACGATTTTCGATTGATAAAATATCTTGGTTTGCTTCTTGTAATTTCTGTTCTGTCACTTCGATTGTATCATTCAACGATTGTCTTTGTGATTTAACAGTTTCTAAATCTTCCGTTAATTGGTTCTTATCACTTTTACTTTGTTCAATGTTGTTTTGAATTGTTTTAAAAGCTTTTTCCCCGGTCATTTCATCTGAATTAAATAATTCAATCTGTTCTTTTAGTTTTTGCTTTTGATCTGTGAGTTGTGTCAGTTGATTATTTAATCTCTTTTCAGATTGTTTTTGAGCGCTTAATCTCTCTTTAATCACTGCTAAATCAGATTGTTTTTGATGTAATTTTTGTTGTATTTGCGTTGTGCTTTCTTTACCTTCTTTAGACAGTTTTGTATAAAGATGGATGTCGCCTTCTAATTTTTGCAATTGTTTTTTAATGATTGCTAACTGTTCTTTTTTTTCATTTAATGTTTGCTTACTCGTTTCGCTTTGGTAGCCATCATTTTTTTCAAATTCAAATTCTTCGTGTTCATTTTTTAAATGTGCTTCTTGTTTACGTAATCTATCCAGTTCTAAATCATACTCATGAGCACGCTGTTTTATGGCATTATAATGTTGACTTGTATCAAAATAAGTATTACTTAACGCCTCAGATTCTTCTTTAATAGCTTGAAATTGCTTTTCAAATGTAACAGTTTGTTGCTGGTAATCCTCTAATTGGGCACGCATAGTCGAAAGTTCATCTTTTTGAGATAGTATGCTCTTTGTTTTACGTTCGCCACCACCAGTCATTGAACCTCCGGGATTTACGATATCTCCTTCGAGCGTTACAATGCGTGTGCGATAACGAATTTGTCTCGCTAATTCATTGGCATTTTTTAAATTATCTACAATTATTGTATTACCAAGCAGGTTTTGAATAATATGTTTATAATCCGCTTCAACTTGTATCGCGTTTGATGCAATATTGATAAACCCAGTAGCGTTTTCCGTTATATTTAAAATATCATGTGCTACGTGACGTGGTTGAATAACATTTAATGGTAAAAATGTCGCTCTACCGAGTCCGTTCTGTTTTAAATATTGTATTGCTTGTCGGCCATCCTTTTCAGAATCTACAATAATATGTTGTAAAGAAGCACCAAGTGCCGTTTCGATTGCTTTAGTTAAATTGGATGGCACATTGATTATTTCTGCAACCGCACCTCGTATACCAGATAATTTATTGTTTTTAGCCTTCAATATATGTTTTACGCCATTAAAGAAATAACTATATTCTTCTTGTTGTGTTGCTAAACTATCAATACGTGATTTTAATTTCTCATTAAACCTATAAGCTTGGTGTAGCTTTTCTTCATGCTCGTTTTGTTGATTCTTTAGTCGTGTTAATTTCTTTTCATATTCGGTCAAATGATTTTCCGCTTTTTTTAAATCTTTATGCGCAATCATACTTTGTTGCTCTGTTTCGCTAATTTGATTTTGAATGCTTTTTAATTCTTTATATGCGTCTAATAGTCGAGAATCAAGTCGAGATTGCTTATTTTCATTTTCTTGAATTGTATGTTCTAAAAAGCGAATGTCATTATTAACATCTGATTGTTCTGATATAAGTTGGTAATACTCATCTTTAATTGCTTCTAATTTTTCGTCATGTTGTTCATCAGATACATAGAGTTGTGATTCATATTGTTGTATTTCTTCATTCAACGCTTTTTGTTTCTCTTTTAACTGCGTAAGTTGTTCTTTCGCATCTACTTGCTCTTGTTGGATATTTGTAATTTGAATCTCGAGGCTTTCTTGTTCTTCTTCAAAACGCGCGTTGGTTTGTGATTGATTTTTTTTACGTTCTTCCAACACATTTAATTGACCAGCAAATTTTTCGACTTCTTCTGTTGACTTAACGAGTTGGTAATTCAATGATTCTATTTTTTCATCTAATTGCTGTCGTTCAGATTTATATTTATTTAGTGCTTGTGTGTGTTGTACTTTTTCTGCATCTTTTGCAGCTTGTTGACTTTTCAAATGATTTAAATTTTCATCGAGCTCATGAATATTTTGGCTATATTGTTCAATATCATAAACCGTTACTAATACATCACTTTTTTCCATTTCATTAGATAAATGTTTGTATTCTTTTGCAATTGCCGCTTCCTCTCGTAAAGGTTCGACGCGACCTTCTAAATCATACAAAATATCTTCTACACGTGTAAGGTTATCTTCTGTTTGATCTAATTTTTGAACAGAATTAGCTTTTCTTTTTTTATATTTTAAAACACCCGCAGATTCTTCTAGTATTTGTCTTCTATCAATTGGCTTAGCATTGAGTATTTCATCAACCCGACCTTGAGATATAATACTAAATGCTTCTTTACCTAATCCTGAATCTAAAAATAGTTCGATAATGTCTTTGAGCCTTGCACGATCGTTATTTAAATAATATTCACTTTCTCCACTGCGGTATAAACGACGTGTCACAGCCAGTTCTTGTGTATCAACATTTAACTTACCTGAACTATTGTCTAATTTTAATCTTACTTCAGCAAAATTTTGAGCTTTTCTATGTTCAGCACCGGAAAAAATAATATCTTCCATTTTAGCACCACGTAGTGATTTAGCAGATTGTTCGCCTAACACCCACTTGATTGCATCCGTAATATTACTCTTACCACTACCATTAGGTCCTACTATTGCTGTGACGCCTTCATCAAACTGTACGTTGGTATGTTCAGCAAATGATTTAAAGCCAAAGGCATCAATTGATTTCAAATATACCATGCTATTCTCCTTTAAAGTGTTTCTTAGGTGCGGGATAGAAACTGGGGCTTATATATGCAAATATAAAATTAGTAATTGTGACTAGTTTGAAGCACTTTATATCAAACTTTAAAGTACTATTGTAAAAGAATGCCTTCTATAGCTATCCATCTTAAAGTTAACATCGTTTATGTGTATACTTAGAACTATGTAATACTCTTAGCTTAAGCGTTTTTCCTAGTCATCAATGCCTCAGGAAGACAACGAATTTTTTAAAAAGTTTAAATTTCTGTCTTAACCCCATCTACTCATCCTCGCATAATTAACGTGTCAATAAATTTGGTACAAATACGCTTAAATCTCAACATCTATTGTACAGTTATAATTTAATATTATATTCCAGTATTTATAACAAGTTCATTATGATTCGTCTTTTAGAAATACTTATACATTCGTTTATTTTTACTAATGTTTAATTAAATTTTATTTATCATATATTATGAAAGTTTGCATTAATGTTGTATAGTTCACACAATGCTTTACTATTTGTTATTATAATTCTTTATTTTTCAGAAGTTTATAAGCACTTTCTGCAGCTTGTTGTTCTGATTCTTTTTTCGTTTTGCCTTTGCCTAATGCTACAGGCTTGTTTTCTAAAATAACTTCAGAAGTAAATAAACGGTGATGTGCTGGTCCTTCCTCATTTACTAAACGATAAGTTACATCACCTTTATTTTGTCGATGCACAAACTCTTGGAACTGCGTTTTAAAATCAACGACGCCATCTAACTCATCTTCTTCTACAAATGGGAATATAACATTCTCTGCAAATTTCCACACCGACGTTAATCCTTGGTCTAAATATAGTGCACCTACAAATGCTTCAAAGGCATCTGATACAAGAGAGGGTCTTGTTCTGCCTCCTGTTTTTTCTTCCCCTTTACCCAATAAGATTAGGTCATGCAATTCAATTTTATTTGCGAATATTACAAGTGAGGGCTCACAAACAATTGTCGCACGCATTTTCGTTAAATTACCTTCAGGCAACTCTGGATATTTATCAAACAAATAGCGTGAAACCGTCAATTCTAATACCGCGTCTCCTAAAAACTCTAAACGTTCATTATGTTCTAATCGATTCATATTAAAATCATTAATGAAGCTCGAATGTGAAAAGGCTTGTTGGTATAAATCCACCTTATCAAAGGGTAAACCTAATTCTTGCATTTTTTTAGAAAATTTTTCTTGGAATGCTTTAACCATTTCCATTTTTTTATGATTCGCCAATACATTTCCTCCTCAGTCAATCTTAATTTTGATTGTACTTATGCATTTACATTTTACGTGAATTTATTATAAAACTAAAGGAAAAACTGTTAATGATGCGCTATTTTATCCATAAATAAAAAGCCCAACAGGTGTTATATTTTCTAGTAAGCAATTTTGCCTAAACTTCCTATGCTAACCTCTAAATCATACAGAAATAGGTGACAACGTTTCAAAAACAACAAATTTTTACTAAATTCTTTTTAAAATAAAAAATCTGAGCCGTAAAATCCACGACTCAGATATTTGCTCATTATTTTTCCATACTATTGATAAAGTTAACTGCATCACCAACAGTGTTGATTTTTTCTGCTTCTTCATCTGGAATTTCAGTACCAAATTCATCTTCTAATTCCATAACTAATTCAGCAATATCAAGTGAGTCAGCGCCCAAATCATCTTTAAATGAAGCATCTTGAGTTACTTTTTCAGCGTCAACACCTAAGCGGTCAACGATGATATCTTTTACTTTGTCGAAGTTTTCCACGTCGATTCACCTCCTTTAAAAAGTCTATAATAGACTTTTATATTTTCCCATGTTATCAATCGAAATACAAGTAGTATTTAATGAAATGGGGTTGTTATAAATATAATTTATTGAACCACAATTTTTTAGATGCTTTTCAATTAAAAATGAGTATTGAATGCATCATATACCTTAGAGCATGCCATACATTTTCAAGTCACTTCAAGTGATACAAAAATGATTTTCACGTCGTCTGGCATATTATTCCATAAACATGCCACCGTTAACGTGTATCGTTTGACCAGTGATATATTTCGCTTTATCTGATGCTAAAAATGACACAGTATTAGCGATATCTTTATCCTCTCCGAATCTTGATAATGGAATTTGTTCAAGCATTTGATCTTTAAGATCTTCACTTAACGCATCAGTCATATCAGATACGATAAATCCTGGCGCGACAGCATTCACTGTAATATTTCTTGAAGCAAGTTCTTTGGCTGCTGATTTTGTTAAGCCAATCACACCTGCTTTTGTCGCTACATAATTAGCTTGTCCAGGATTTCCTACTGCACCAACTACGCTGGATAAATTGATAATTGATCCGCTTTTTTGTCTTAACATTTGTGGCGTTACTTTTTGGATACAATTAAATACGCCTTTTAAATTAGTATCAATAACGTCATCCCATTCACTTTCTTTCATGCGCATTAATAAATTATCTCTTGTTATACCAGCATTATTAACAAGTACATCCACTGTACCAAACTGACTAACAACTTCTTTAATCATTGCTTTTACTTCATCACCATTTGCAACGTTAGCTTGAATCGCAAAACTTTCTACACCTTTTGCTTTGATTTCTTCTACCACAGCATCTGCTTTTGCTTTATTCCCAGCGTAATTAACAACAACATTGTAGCCTTCCTCAGCTAATTCAACTGCTATACTACGGCCGATACCTCTAGATGCTCCAGTTACTAATGCATTTTTAGTCATTTTCATTCCACCCTTTTACATCTTCTAATGTTTGAATTGAAGTAAGTTTTACATCTTTACTTAGCTTTTTAATTAAACCTGAAAGTACTTTACCAGGCCCAATTTCGATAAAATGATCAACGCCTTGGTCGATTAACCATTTTGTTGAATCTATAAATTGAACTGGAGAATACAATTGTTTAATCATATTATCTTTAATTGTTTTAGCATTCGTTTCACCTTTAGCGTTTACATTTTGAACGACTGGAAATGATGCATCACGCCATTCAAATTGTTCAATATAGTTGGCAAAGTCTGCTTCAATCACTTGCATCATTGATGAATGGAAAGGACCAGATACTGCTAAAGTCATCACGCGTTTAGCACCCATGGACTTCCCTTCAGCAGCAAGTTTATCTATCAATGTTTTATGGCCTGAAACAACAATTTGTCCAGGCGCATTTATATTCGCTGGTTCAATGATTTCATCATCTGTCGAAAGTTCTTTACAAATTTCATCCACCTCATTGTAGTCGAGACCCAACACAGCTGCCATACTACCTACACCATCTGGAAAAGCAGCTGCCATGAGTTGCCCACGTTTGCGAACAATTTTCACCGCATCTTCAAAATTCAATACACCACTTGCTACTAAGCTTGCATATTCTCCTAAGCTATGTCCCATCGTATAATCTACATCAACGTGCTCTAACGCGTTTAATAATGCTATACTGTGAGTTAATAAAGCAGGTTGTGTATTTTCAGTTTGGCCTAATTTGTCTTCAACATCTTCAAACATAGTTTCTAGAATATCAAAGTCCATTTGCGCTTGAGCTTCATTAAGAATAGACGTAGCTTTTTCATCATTGTTAAATAAGTCGTTAGCCATACCAACTTTTTGTGATCCTTGTCCTGGGAAAATAATTGCTGTTTTACCCATTTTCTGTCCCCACCGTTTCTCTCATTGTATTTACAATGTTTAATTCTCCAGCAACTTTAGCTTGACGAATCGCTGAATAAAATGCTTTTGCATTTGAACTACCATGCGCTTTCACGACAATACCATTTAACCCTAACAATACTGAACCGCCATACTCGGCATAATCCATTTTCGAAGTTAAATCATTCAAATCTTTACGCAACACAAGCGCTGCTAATTTGTTTTTAAAACTACTCAAAAGCGTAGATTTAAGCATTTTTCCTATAGATTTTGCTACACCTTCTAGATTTTTTAGAATCATATTTCCAGTATAACCATCTGTTACAACTACGTCTGCAGCATCATCCATTAATGCTTTAGCTTCAACATTTCCAGAAAAATGAAAACCTTGTTGTTCTTCCATTAAGTGATATGCTTTTTTAGTTAATGTATTTCCTTTTGCTGCTTCTGTACCAATATTAAGTAATGCAACAGAAGGTTGTTCAATATTTCGGATTTTTTGTGCATAAATATTACCTAATTGTGCATATTGTAATAAATGCTCTGCTTTTGCATCAGCATTTGCGCCTACATCCATAAATACGAAACCTTTACCTGAAACAGTTGGTAAAGTTAATACTAATGCTGGTCTTTCAACACCTTTTATTCTACCTACGATAAATAATCCAGCAGACATTAAAGCGCCCGTGTTTCCTGCTGAAACACAACCGTCCGCTTCACCAGATTTCACCGCTTCTGCCATACGCACCATTGAACTATCTTTTTTTCTTTTGATTGCTCTAACAGGTTCGTCTTCCATTGTTATCGCTTCTGTACAGTGACGCACTTCCACGCGTCCGTGGTTAATGTCACATTTATTTTGGTCACCGAATAATATTATTTCTAAATCTTTAAAATCTTTGACCGCTTTTTCAACAGCTTCAAGAACGATGCCAGGCGCATCATCGCCACCCATCATGTCGATAGCTATTTTAACCATTTTGTTCATCCTCACTTGTATAATACATTTTAAAAGTACCCTTAAATACCAAAGTATCTTTGACGTACGAACATACTTTTATCATGAAATATTTATCTGTTATTTCAACAGCCTTTGCTTCTGCACGTACTGTATCATTTAACTTAACTTGTTTTAAAAATGTAACGTTACTTTCTTTAGTTAACACAACTGGTTTATGTATAAGTGCCACACATAGTGAATTAGCTTGAGCAAATAATACATGCCCTCTAGCAATCTCATTTCTAGTAAATACTGAATCTTCATCAATATTAATAAGAGAGATCGCTTGATGATCTGGTTCTACGTTGATCACATCACCTATGATTTCACTTCCATCAATAGATCGAATACTTTCGTGATTTTTTCTAGCAACAGATTTAATTCTTTTTCTTAACTCGGGAATATTTAAGTATGTACGATCCAATCTAATTGTTTGAATACTGACCGAAAAAAGAATACTCAAATCAAGATCCGTAATAAAGGGGTTTTTTTCTATTTCTTTTTTAATTGCCTCACGACGTTCCTGTTTTTTTAACTTCATAGTATTCTATCTCCCTATTTTTAGTACCAAGTCTTAAACATTCCTAACATATCATAACACTTTCTATTTCAATTGCTCAACTAAAAACGTACTACTTTTTATCATTCTATTTACTCAATTCTCAGTTCTTTCATTTCAAGCTTTATTTTAATAATTTCAAAAATAACATACAAACCACAAAGTTTTTATGTTAAATTAAATAAAAATATAATGTTTAATTAAAAAAGATGTATTTTATATATTAAATAATTTCATTAGAAATAATTGATTATTCATTTTATAACAAAGGGGTTAAGAACAATGAAAAAAGCAATAACAAGCACGCTACTCTCTGCTACATTATTCACATCTACTTCGGCCTTTAGTTTTGCAAAAGAAACAAATAGTGTGGTGCCAGAACAATTGGAATCATCAGACTCAACACATATTTCTAACCATACTGATGTAGAAAATTACTTACAAAATAACGCCTCATCTATCATTAATCGAAACCAGAAAACTAAAAATGAATCAATCAATAAAAATGCGTTTAAACAATACAAAGTAATCAATAAAAACGTTGACACCACTGGCGCTTCACATTATGAGTTAAAACCAAAAATCAATAATATATTAGCGAACGATAGCACCATTAAAGTACATGTGAATCAACAAGGCAACGTCTCACTTATAAATGGGCATATCCATAGACAGCACATTGACATTAAAAACAAAGCTAACATATCACCATCCAAAGCTGAAAATTTAGCTTTTCAAGCAATTGGTAAACAAAAAAATGAAGTTAAAAATCTAAAAGGTTATAAAATTGTAACTCAAAATCAACTAGATATTAATAGTGAAAAAGGCAAATTGATACATAATATCGAATTAAATTATTTATCTCCTAAAGCCGCGCGTTGGAAGATACAAGTCGATGCGAGCACCGGAGAGATTATAAAAAAACAAAACCTAATAAAACATGCAACAGCAGAAGGTTCTGGCACAGGCGTTAATGGTGATAAAAAATCTCCACTTTACTTAAGCAATGACAACGGACAATATTCATTAAACGACACAAGCAAAGATACTCATATCGAAACCAAAACAGCGAATGAAACTACAGATCAGTTTTCACCAATCACCCATGATTCAAATAATTTTGACAAAGATATTCAACGCGCAGGCGTCGACGCACATTTTTATGCAAACGAAGTTTATGATTATTATTTAGACAAATACGATAGAGAAAGCTATGACAATAAAGGCGCAAATATTAACTCTGTCGTACATTATGATAAAAATTATAATAACGCTGCATGGACTGGACAATATATGATTTATGGCGATGGTGATGGTAAAACATTTAATCCACTATCAGGGGCTAAAGATATCGTAGGGCACGAATTAACACATGCCGTAACAGAAGAAACTGCTAATTTAGAGTACACAAATCAATCAGGCGCTTTAAATGAATCATTTTCAGACGTATTTGGCTATTTCATCGATCCAGATAACTGGCTAATGGGCGAAGATGTTTATACACCGAATCAAGATGGAGATGCTTTAAGAAGCTTACAAAATCCAGAAAAATATGATCAACCAGCACACATGAATCAATTTTATACTGGAACTGATGATAACGGGGGCGTACATATTAATAGTGGCATTCCAAATAAAGCTGCGTATCTTACAATCCAATCTATTGGCAAAGATAAAGCAGAACAAATTTACTACTTAGCATTAACGCAATATCTATCATCAAATGCTGAATTTACAGATGCAAAAATAGCATTAAAACAAGCTGCCAATGAACTATATGGCAAGAATGGTAACGAATCAAAAGCAATTGAACAAGCTTGGAATGATGTCGGCGTTAAATAACTGAATATATTTTCATTAAATAATAAACAGCAGTGTAGCACTTTTAAAGCGTTTCTACACTGCTGTTTGAAATATATGAACTTACTACATGCGCATTGAACGCTTAATCAAAACTCGTATATAGCAAATTATTCTCGACAAATGTTCTAAGTCGTTCATATTCAGGTTCAAAAAATGTACCTGACTGAATAAGTTCTGCTGCTTCATCTCTAGCTACTTCTAGCATTTTATAATCTTCTACTACATTCGCTACCAAGAAATCTGGCAACCCACTTTGTTTAACACCAAAGAAATCACCAGGACCTCTCATTTCTAAGTCACGCTCACTTAACTCAAAACCATCTGTAGTTTGTGTCATTATATTCATGCGTTCAATACCTGTTTCAGTCTTTGGTGAAGCAATTAATACACAATAACTTTGTTGTTCACTTCGTCCAACACGACCTCTTAACTGATGCAACGTTGATAACCCAAAACGATCTGCATCGTAGATCATCATAAATGTTGCATTTGGTACATTAACGCCAACTTCAACGACTGTAGTAGAAACTAAAATATCAATCTCATGATTACTAAACTGTTGCATCACATGATCTTTTTCTTCAGAAGTTAATTTACCATGAAGTAAGCCTACTTTATTTGAACCATAATAAGCTTGCATAGATTCAAATAATGCCACGACATTTTGTACGTCTTCCAAATGTTCGGAACTCTCTATTAAGGGGCATATCACATAAGCTTGTCTACCTTTGTGCAATTCAACGGTCATTTGGTGCAAGACACTTTCATACGCCTCATGCTTAGACCAAGACGTAATAATAGGTTTTCTTCCTTTCGGTAATTGCTTAATTGATGAAACATCCATTTCTCCAAATACAGAGATTGCTAAAGTTCTAGGAATAGGCGTTGCAGTCATAAATAATACGTTAGTCATAGCGCCTTTTTCTCTCAATAGTTGACGTTGGTTAACGCCAAATCGATGTTGTTCATCTGTAATTACAAGCCCAACGTTGTTAAATACAACATCGTCTTGTATTAACGCATGTGTCCCAATGATACAATCTATTTCATTGTTTTCGAGTTGTTCCAATAATAATTTCCTTTTTTTACCTTTAACTGAACCTGTTAATAAGGCAATGTTCATTCGATCACCAAATATTTCAGCTAAACTTTCAGCATGTTGCTCTGCAAGGATTTCAGTAGGTACCATCAATGCAGATTGATAACCAGCTGTTTTTAATGCATACATACAAATAGCAGCTACTACTGTTTTGCCTGAACCTACGTCCCCTTGTAAAAGCCGATGCATACGAAGCGGAGCTTTTAAATCTCTAAAGATTTCATTTACACTTTGTTTCTGGGCATCAGTCAATTCAAAAGGTAAATCTTCTATAAAATTTTTAACTAAATGAATATCATAATCAATTTCAATTGCTTCATCCGATGTTTTCTCGAGTCGATTTAACCATTGCATTCTTAATTCGAACATAAATAATTCTATAAACGCATATGTTCTTCTTGCCCTTAACAATGATTTCTTGTCAGGTGCCATATGCAATGTTTTAATTGTATCTTCAAGCGTTTCAAGTTTATATTTCTGTCTTAATGTTTTAGACAGCCACTCATGGATAGTCACATGATCTAACACTTGACGAATCATATCGCGAAGCGGTTTTTGTTTAATACCTTCTTTAATGCGGTAAACAGGTTCAAATTGCGCACCCTCTATGACTTGTTGGTTAAAGAACATTCGGTTCCCATTAATTTCTTGTTTGTTTCTATTCCATTTCCCTTTAATTGTAATCGTTTGATGTAGCTCAATTTTCTTTTTTAAATAAGGTTGATTGAAGAATACGCATTTTACAGCAATATTATTAACCATTAAATGGACAGTTAGCTTAGATTTGTTTCTACCAAAAAAAGCGACAGTAGGTGTGGAATAAACTTCCCCAACAACTGTCACCATCGCTTGATCTTCTGCCTCATTTAAGTCAACTACAGTATTATCTTCATAACGCGTTGGTAAATATAAGATTAAATCCTCTACTGTATAAATATTTAATTCATTTAATACCGATAAGCGTTTTGGACCTAAACCTTTTATTTCAGCTAAAGGAAATGGACTTTCTATTAAATTGACTTTTGACATTTTAATCACCAAATATTTCTTGTTTTAAACGCTGCCCTGTTGGTGTGCCTGCTAAGCCGCCACGCCCAGTTTCACGTAATGCAGAAGGCATTGTTTGACCAATCTTATACATTGCTTCAATAACTTCATCCGTAGGTATTCTAGAAGTTACACCTGCTAACGCCATATCTGCTGATACAATAGCATTAGACGCGCCAGCAGCATTTCTTTTAACACATGGTACTTCTACTAAACCTGCTACTGGATCACATACTAAACCTAGCATATTTTTCAAACAAATTGCAAAAGCTTCAGAAGATTGTTGAGGTGTGCCACCTGCTAGTTCAACAGTTGCACCTGCTGCCATGGCAGCTGCAGAACCCACTTCCGCCTGACAACCTCCAGCTGCGCCTGAAATAGAAGCATTATTTGCAACTACAAATCCAAAGGCGCCAGAGCTAAGTAAGAAGTTCAACATATCTTTACGTGTAGGCTCAAGACGGGGTTTTAATCCAAATAAAACACCTGGAACCACACCTGCAGAACCAGCCGTTGGTGTAGCACAAATTTTACCCATTGCAGCATTGACTTCATTTGTTGCCACTGCCTTACTAACAGCATCTAATAATGTAGGCCCTGCTAAAGATTTTCCTGTTTTTAAGTATGCTTTAATTAATACCGCATCCCCACCAGTTAAACCAGTCGTGGATGTTACACCTTCTAATCCTTCATCTAAAGCATTTTCCATCGTTTGTAAGTTTTTATCCATATGTGCATATATTTCATCTTCTGATAATCCTGTAACTTCCATTTCTTGCTCTAGCATCACTTCATAGATTTTTTTATTTTCTGCCTCACATTTTTCAATAAGCTCTTTCACGCTTTTAAACATTGATATCCCTCCATTAAGCGTCGCCCATGAGTGAGACTGTCACTACACCATCGACGTTTTTAATTTTTTCTATTATTTCATCATTTATAGCATCGTCTAATTCACAAGTCATCAAGGCTTGGTCACCTTTTTCTTTTCTTGAAACTTGCATACTCCCCACATTGATACTCGAATCACCTAATATATTAGCTACGCGACCAATCGTGCCAAATGTATCTTTATGGAATACTAAAAGTGCTGGGTAATTGCCACTAATTGCAATACTAAATCCATTAATCGCGACAACTTCTATTTTGCCACCACCGATAGATACGCCTTCTACAGAAATTTCTTTATCTCCATCTCGCATATTAATCATAGCAGTATTGGGATGAGAACGTTCTTCTGTCATTTCAATAAAATTAACTTTCATTCCAATGTCCTCAGCAGTTTCTATGCTTTTTTGGATTCGATCGTCATCTGTATCATAACCTAATAGACCACCAACAAGAGCAACATCGGTACCGTGGCCTTTATATGTTTCCATAAATGAACCATAAAGGTATATATCAACTTGTTTTGGTGTTTCATTGAATAAGTCTCTAGCCACTAATCCAATCCTAACTGCACCCGCTGTATGTGACGATGATGGACCAACCATTGTCGGTCCAATGATATCGAAAACTGTTTTATATTTCATAAATTATACCCCGCCCTTATTTTTAATTGTTCTAAAGTGTTGCGCTTACATTTTATGGCATCTATATTATTATAACAAGTTAACTTAACATAATAAACTAATTCTGGTTGTGCTGCTTTTAATTTAATATTACCCAAAATGGCACACCATTTTGAACAAAAATTATATATAAGTAAAGTTTCAAAATCATTTATCTTTACTAGCGAATTTTTCAAATGAAATGCACCGATTTATTATACACTTTTTTCAACAAGATAGGTTAAATATGACAACAATGTATTGCAAAAAGAAAAATATACGCAACTAGATATGATTATCTAATTACGTATATGGATTAAAATGTTATTTTTATCGACTCACTTAAAGCTATTCAACTGAAAACAGATATTGGTAAACGGGTTGATTACCTTGATGTTGGTCTATTTCTATATCAGGATATGTCGCTTCAATCCACGATTCAACGCTTGAAGTGATATCAGCATGCGCATCTTCTCCAACAATCATAGTGATAATTTCACTTTCATCCGTTATCATTTCTGCTAATAAGTTTTTAACTGTTTCAATCTGATCCTCATTACTTGTAATAATTTTATCTTCGACCAAGCCCATAAATGCATCTTTTTTAATCTCAACGCCGTCCACTTTTGTGTCTCTTACAGCATATGTAACAGAGCCTGACGTGACTACTTCTAATGATTCAATCATTCGCTTTTTATTGTTTGTCAACGTATCTGCTACATCAAAGTTAAATAGTGCAACAATACCTTGAGGTATCGATTTGGTTGGAATCACAACTGCTTCTGCTTCAACTATCGTCGCAGCTTGTTCACTTGCCATCATAATATTTTTATTATTTGGCAAGATAATTGCACGTTTACACTGAGATTGCTCAATTACTTTGACAATGTCTTCTGTAGATGGATTCATTGTCTGTCCGCCACTGATGATATGCGTAGCGCCCATCGATTTAAACAACTCTGATATACCTTCACCCATAGAAATAGCGATAACTGCAGTATCTACTGTTGTCATATCTTGATTTGAATCAACATTTTGTCCTTTTTGTTCTTTTTTAACAACTTCTCGGTGTTGTTCGCGCATATTTTCAACTTTTAATTTAATTAATTCACCATATTGTTGTCCGTAATTAAACACATCTCCAGGTTTTTCAGTATGTACGTGAACTTTTACAATTTCATCATCATTAATCACTAATAATGAATCACCGTATTGACTCATATCTTCTCTAAAAGTATTTTCATCAAAGAATTTTTTATTTTTACCAAAACGGACCATCATTTCTGTACAATATCCATAAATAATATCTTCCGTATTGATAACGCCATGGAAATCATGCGCTTCGTTCACTAAAGTATCTGTATCTAATTTTTGTGTTTCTGCACTTATTGTTTCTCCTTTTAAAGCTTTAAGAAAGCCTTCATATACTACTACTAACCCTTTACCACCACTATCTACTACACCAACTTCTTTTAATACTGGTAATAAATTAGGCGTATTTTCTAGAGAAATTTTAGCTTGCTCTATAATATAAGTCACTAATTCAATACAATCTTCTGTTTCTGGGGCTTTTTCTAGACCTGCATCTGCTGCATCTCTAGCCACTGTTAAGATTGTACCTTCTACTGGTTTCATAATTGCTTTATATGCTGTTTCAACGCCAGCCTTAAAACTGTCTGCTAGTTGTTGTGTATTAATTTCATTATACTCTTCTAAATTTTTACTGAATCCTCTAAATAACTGCGATAAAATAACACCAGAATTGCCTCTCGCTCCCATTAACAGACCTTTGGAGAATGTTTTGCCTAGTTCACCTATATGTTGTGACAAATTCTCTTCTACTGCTTCTCTACCAGATGTCATTGTTAAATTCATATTTGTCCCTGTATCTCCATCTGGTACTGGATATACATTTAATGAATCTACTAAATCTGCATGATTAGATAAATTTTGTGCCCCTTGAATTATCATTTCGGCAAATAATTTACCATTTATTTTGCTAACCATTACGTTATGTCCTCCTAGTTTTTCGTGCCATTATCCACTCGCACACCTTGTATAAATATATTAATTGAATTTATTTTTACTTTTAATGTTTGTTCTAATGTATATTTCACTGTTGACTGAACATTGCTTGCTACTTCTGATATTTTAGTACCATAACTGACAATAATATACATATCAACATCTAACACGCCATTTTCTTCTCTGACAACAATGCCTTTTGCATAATTTTCATAGCCTAATATTTCAGCAATGCCATCTCTCACTTGTTGTCTAGAAGCCATACCAACAATGCCATAACATTCTACTGCTTTACTACCAACCACTGAAGCTATTACTTCGTTCGAAATATCAATACTACCATAATCATTTGTGATTTCTAATGTCATTTTATTGGGCCTCCTAGTTTATGGTTCTTATTTTAGCTTTGATACTTATCGTTTTTAAATTTAAAAAACACAATATTTATCCACAGTTTAGAATTATACCATAAAATGAGTGTAACAAAAGCATAAGCATTGTAAAGAAATTTTTTTCATTTTATTGCCATATCCTTTTATATGTGGTACATTATTCAGGTATGTAGTAGATACGTGTATTTATATTTATTAAAGGAGGTACTTTCATGGGCAAACAATGTTTCGTAACAGGTCGTAAAGCTTCAACTGGAAACAATCGTTCACACGCTTTAAATTCTTCGAAAAGAAGATGGAATGCTAACCTTCAAAAAGTTAGAATTCTTGTAGACGGAAAACCTAAAAAAGTTTGGGTTTCTGCACGTGCTTTAAAATCTGGTAAAGTAACTAGAGTTTAATAAATATAATGCACGAAAAAGACCAATCCTTATGTGGAGGATTGGTCTTTTTTTATTTCTTTAAAATGACTTTTTTCATATTAATCTTTACTTTTTATCATTAGCACACTACCCTTAGTAATTGATACAATCCCTTGTGCCTTAATCAGCTCATTAGATATGGTTAAGGTTGATCCTAATTGTAGGGACGCATGCTTCAATTCATATTTAAAGTTGGTTAATGAAATCATTGTAGGATACATTATAGGTATAAATGATATATACGGGTAATTAATATCTCGTTCAATATGATGCTCACCTGTAGATAAATATGAAATTTCATTTTGGTGATCGATTATTTTAATGGTAATTTGTTGTTGTGCATAGGCTGGTTTTTCTAGTATTTGTAAAGCGCCCATAAAATGATCTAAACGGCCGCCTGTTGCACCATATATATCAATCTCATTATAACCACAATCAATTGCTTGGCCGATACCTAGCGCTAAATCAGTATCGTCTTTTTCAGAAGCGTAAGGATTAATCGTGAGCTTATCTGATAAATAAGCTTTTTCCTCTTTCGTGATTGAATCAAAATCGCCAACTGCAAATGTTGGTATAATACCTGATTCGATTAAATTTAATGCACCTCGGTCAATACCTATCCAATCTTCGTCTTCTTTTTTTTGTAAAATATTTTTGGGCAAATTTCGTTTACCACATAATAAATTGACTTTCATCGATTTCAACCTTTCAATATCTGAGTCGCTGATTGATAATCATCTTGTTTGAAGAAATAGGAACCTGCAACCAGCATTGTTGCGCCATGTTCTATTACAGATTTAACGGTTTCATCATTAATACCACCGTCTACTTCGACCTCAAATGTTAAATCAAGTTCTTTTTTGATGTTCGAAAGTTGATCAAGTTTGTCTAAGCTTTCTTGAATAAACGATTGTCCTCCAAAACCAGGGTTAACTGTCATTACGAGTACATAATCTACCATTTTCAACACAGGCGCAATGGACTCTACGGGCGTACCTGGATTAATCACTACGCCCGCTTGCACATTTGCATTTTTTATTTGTTGAATTACTCTATGAATATGCGGTGTCGCTTCAACATGTACAGAAATCATATCTGCGCCCTGCTCTGCAAAAAGTTCTACATATTTTTCTGGTTCTTCTATCATTAAATGTACATCTATTGGCAAACGCGTACCTTTTCTTACAGCTTCTAATATAGGTAAACCAATTGAAATATTTGGAACAAATTGTCCATCCATCACGTCAAAGTGCACGCCATCCACGCCCGCTTTTTCTAAAGCTTTTAATTCTTCTTGTAGCTGTAAAAAATTTGCTGATAATAATGAAGGATATAATTTTGCCACTTAATATCTTTCCTTTCTATTTGAAATTTCATTGAAAATTTGTAAATAATGTTCATATCTAAACTGCGCTATATTACCATTTTCTAATTCATGCTTCACATTACATTTGGGTTCATTGATATGATTACAATCTCTAAATTTACATTGTTCACCATATGTATTGATTTCCATAAAATAATGTTTTACTTCTTCTTTTTGAATATGATTAAAATCTAATGCACTAAATCCTGGCGTATCGGCTATATAGCCATTGTTTCGTTCAAATAATTCTACATGTCTTGTCGTGTGTTTACCTCTATTTAAAGCTTTAGATATATGTTGTGTTTCGATATTCAAATTTGGGAAGTATTTGTTTAATAATGTTGATTTCCCAACGCCTGATTGACCGCTTAATACAGCAAGACCGTCGCCCCATTGTGTAAAAACTTGATTAATATCCTCATCAATGCTAATAAATTGTGTTTTGTATCCCATATCTTCATATACTTTTAATAATTCTAAAATATTATCTTCCATTTTAGCTGATGTGATATCTCGCTTCGTTACTAAAATACGTGGTCTCATATGATAAGAATGAGCAATAACTAAAAACCTATCTAATAACTGAGTCGAAAAATCAGGCTCTACTGCACTCACCACTAATATGAGATGGTCTACATTACTGACTGGTGGTCTTTTCAATTCATTCTTTCGTTCATGAATATGTTGGATATAACCTTCTGTTATATTTTCAACATCGAAATCTACTACATCACCAACAATAGGAGAGATTTTATTTTTTCTAAATAAACCACGTGGTTTGGTATCGTACATTTCTCCACTGACGTCTACGCGGTAAACGCCACTTAACGATTTTATGATGCGTCCTGTTTTCACTTAGGCACCCCTTCTTTTTTAAGCTTTACTTTTTATATTATATCAAAGGCCTTTTAATTTAAATACGATTTAAGACTAATTCAGTTAAAAATTAAAATTTCAAATAAATAACAAAGCACTATTTCTACACAGTATCAGTAGAAATAGTGCTCTGTTTTTGTTGGTTAATATGCTAAATCTTTTTGCTCACATGTTTCAATTCACTAAAAATCGTAAGGGATATCTTTATCTGCAACGACTTTACCATCCACACGGATCGTATAACCCGCCGTTTCACCTTCTTCGATTGTCATAGGAATAGTGACTGTCTTGTCATCTTTTATTTTGAAACTTTGCGCAGCTGACGTCCCTTCATCATCTTTATCACGTACATATACCTTTACTTCTTGACTCTCATCATCATCACCAGTATATGACACTTGGTATGTTTCTGTATATTCCTTGGTTTCTTTTTTCTCATCCTTATCAGAATCTGATGAGTCATCATCTTCTTTTTTCTCTGAATCTTTGTCCTCTTTTTTCTCTTTGGATTCAGGCTTGCCTGTAGAAACTACAAATTCTATAGTAGATCCTTCGTCAACTTCTTTATCTTTCGGTGATTGGCTAATTACGCTATCCTTATCGACCGATTTGTCTGAACGTTTTTCTACAGTCACTACTTTAAACCCTTTTGATTCTAATTCAGATTTAGCAGTTTTAAATGATTTGTCCTCATAGTCATCTACATATATCTGTTTTATACCTAGTGATTCTGTCAATTTAATATTGCTATTACTGATTTTCACTCTTTCGCCTGGTGAGATATTTTGTGTTTCAATTAAACCTTTTGACACATTTTGTTTGGTATAAGATTGATCGACTTGTGCGTCATCGATTCCTAAATCTTTTAATTTATCTAACGCTTCTGATTTAGGTAATCCATATAAATTAGGCATTTCTGCTGTTTTAGGGCCTTTAGATAAAACAATATCAACTTTGCTGTTTTGTTCTAAACGTTCACCTTTACCTGGCGTTGTTTTAATAATTTTATTTTCAGGATATTTATCACTATATTCACGTGACGTTTTACCTAAATCTAATTTATTTTCTTTTAGAATGCCTTCTGCTTCTTTTTCAGTTTTGCCTATCAAATTGGGAGTTTCTAAATATTTATTACCAAACATGCCCATAGCCATAAATCCAAAAAGCCCAAATAAAAGTAACACAATGATCAAACCATAGAAAAACTTTTTCTTTTTAGACCTCTTTTTAGGAGGTACTGCATATAATTGCTCTTCATTCGTTTGAAAATATTGTTGGTTAACAATTGGAATTTGCATTGTTTGGTGCATATTTTTCGATTTATCTTCTTCGCGTGATTGGTTGGCAATTTCTGCTTTATTAATAGGCACAGTTTTAGTATCCGCATCCACAGAATAGTATCTTGCTTCATTCATGCGTTCTTGTGATAACACCGTTGATAAATCTTCTAGCATTTCTTTAACAGATTGATAACGTTCTGCTTTATTTTTTTCTGTAGCTTTAAGTACGACATTACTTAACGATTGTGGTACTTCTGGTCGTTTATCTGTAACGTTAGGCATAGGATCTTGAATATGCTTTATGGCAATACTTACAGCCGTCTCACCAGAGAATGGGGGATGACCTACAAGCATTTCATATAAGACAACACCTATGGAATAGATATCAGTGCCATTATCTGTAGAGTCACCACGAGCTTGTTCTGGAGAAAGATATTGAACAGTACCTAAAACATGGTTAGTTTGCGTCATTGTTGTTTCACTCAAAGCTTTTGCAATACCGAAGTCTAATATTTTTAACGTTTGATCACTATTTATCAATATGTTTTGAGGTTTTATATCACGATGTACAATCTTTGTATCATGCGCATGTTTTATTCCCTCTATAATTTGTTCCGTAAAATTGATAACAGTTTGGATATCTAAAGGACGATGTTGTTGAATATATTCAGACAAAGTGGGGCCTTCTATACATTCCATGACTAAGAAGAAATATTCATCATTTTCAGTAACATCAAAAACGTTCACTATATTTTTATGTGAAAGTTGTGTTAAATTATGAACTTCACGCTCAAAACGTTTAATCGTTTCTTCTTTCTCACCAGAAGGTATTCTAATCGCTTTAATTGCTACCTTTCGATTCAAAATGGTGTCATCAGCTAAATACACTATACTCATGCCACCGCCGCCAAGTTTTTTAATCACTTTATAACGTTCACTTATTAGTTTTCCAATCATACCTTATCTCCTTCGATTTCTGCTAAAACAATGCTCACATTATCATTTGTATCTTGAGACAATGCCAATTCAATAAGATTTTGACCATGTGTTTCTAAATCTGTTTCTTGCATTAATGCTTCTTGTATCATGTGGTTTCTTACAAAATCTGTCAGTCCATCTGAATTCAGAAGTAGAAAATCATAAAAATTCGTTTTTTTAACAAAAATATCTGGTGTAACAACTTTATCCGTTCCCATCACTTTTGTAATAATATTTCTTTGAGGATGGTTAAATGCTTCTTCAGCACTAATTTGACCTAACATAACTAAATGATTGACGAAAGAATGATCATTTGTAACTTGTTCAATCTCTCTGCTATTTACTAAATAGCCTCTTGAATCGCCTATATTAGCTACAACAACATATTCATCAAATACAAGTGCACACACACAAGTCGTCCCCATACCTTGATATTCAACATTTTCCGTTGACATTTCGTACAGTTCGCGGTTAATAGCTTTTAATGTAGTTCTTAGCCAGTCTTCAGCTTGTTTAGGTTCAATTAAATTTTCCTCTTCAAAACGACGTTGCAATTCGTTCGTCACAAATTGACTAGCTACTTCTCCTGCTAAATGGCCACCCATACCATCACAGAGTACAAGTAATTGTTGTTCTGTTTGGTTATAGAACACACCACCTGCATCTTCGTTCTTATCACGATATTGACCTGTGTTAGTAAAAAATTGTGCTTTTAGCATACTATTACCTCGTTTCTACTTTTCGTTCCTTAGCTCTTAATTGACCGCATGCTGCATCAATGTCAGCACCTTGTTCTCTTCTTATTGTGGCGTTGATGCCTAATCGATTTAATTCTTTTTCAAATTTAAAAATATCTTCTTTTGGTGTCTTAACGTAATTTCTTTCTGGTACATGGTTTACAGGGATTAAATTGACATGACAGTTTAGTTTTTGAATCAAGTGTGCTAACTCTCTTGCATGCTCAACTTGATCATTGACGCCTCCAAATAATCCATATTCAAATGTAATACGTCTATTCGTTTTTTCCTGATAATAAGTAATAGCTTCCATTAATTTTTCAACATTATAAGCTCTATTTATAGGCATTAATCTAGAACGAATTTCATCGTTTGCACCATGTAAGCTGACTGCAAAATTAATCTGGATATCCTCATCAGCAAAATCATAAATTCTTGGTATGATACCAGAAGTTGACACTGTGATATGGCGTGCACCAATATTTAAACCGTTATCATTATTTACGATTTTTAAGAAATCCATCATTTCATCATAATTTTCAAATGGCTCTCCAATCCCCATAATAACGATTTGTGATACACGTTCCCCAGTTTCGTCTAATGCTTTCTGAACGGTGAGTACTTGAGATACGATTTCTCCAGCTTCTAAATTACGCTTTAAACCACCTAATGTAGAAGCACAAAATGTACAACCAATACGACAGCCAACCTGAGTCGTGACACATACAGAGTTACCGTACTCATGTCTCATTAGTACGGTTTCAATAGTATAACCGTCTTGTAATTCAAATAAAAATTTGATTGTTCCGTCTCGACTCTCTTGCTTAACTACTGTTGTCATAGCTGTCATTGCAAAGTTATCTGCCAATAATACTCTTAACGCTTTAGATAAGTTTGTCATTTCATCAATGCTATTCACTCGTTTTTCATATAACCATTCAAAAATTTGCTTAGCTCTAAATTTTTGTTGGCCGTGCACTTTTAACCAATTTTCCATTTCATCATATCTAAGTGAATAAATTGATTGCTTTTCGAAATCAGGAAGGAATTTATTTTTCTTCTTCTTTTCTGTAGTAATCATCGTCTATTGTTCCTTTCTTTTTATCCTAGTAATAAAAAAGCCATCAGAGTTAAAGTGCTGCGGCAGTACTTGTAAAGTTTTTACCTTTTCTCCACTGATTGGATGTTCAAATAGGTCAAATTCAAAATCTTTATTTTCTTTTAAAAATGTATAAATAACATTTTCATTTTCTAACTGTTCAATGGTACACGTAGAATAAACTAATGTGCCCCCTGGGCGTAAACTTTCTTTAACATTATTCAATATCTCTAATTGCATATTTACTAATGATTGAATACTTTGCTGACTCTGTTCATATTTTATTTCTGGCTTGTGTCTCAATACACCTAAGCCACTACATGGTGCATCCACTAAAATCTTATCATACACTTTATCATATTTTTGGGTTGCATCGTGATCAAAAGCAGAAATGTTAGATAATCGTAATTTTCGAATATTAAAATCAATTAAATCTATTTTGTGCTCATGAATATCAGTAGCGTCTACGTGTCCACTCCCATGAAGTGTTTCTGCTATATGGCAAGCTTTTCCACCTGGTGCACTACAAGCATCTAATACTAAATCTCCTTCTTGAAGATTCATGATTTCTGCTACAAACATAGAACTTTTATCTTGAATAGATACTAAGCCATCTTTAAACATTCGAGACTCAATAATCGGTTTCCCACTAATATGTAAACAAACCGTAATATCTTCGTCTTGCGTCACCGTATAACCATCATTTTCTAAACGCTGTATTGCTTCTTCAACTGTAATTCTAGTTAAGTTCACTCTAACTGTAGTAGTAACTTTAGTTAAAAACGATTGAGCAATTGCTTCTGTTTTATCAATACCGAAGTGTGTCGTCCAATGGTCAACGAGCCATTTAGGCAAACTATATTGAACGGCAATGCGTTTCTTTTCATCTTTAATTTCACTAAAATCAGGTAACTCACTGCGCATTAAATTCCTTAAAATGCCATTCACTACATTCCCGTTATGTGGACCACCTTTAAACTTTGCAATGTTAACAGCTTCATTGATAATCGCATGCTGAGGTACTTTATCTAAATAAACATATTGATAAATACTCATCCACAATAGCTGTCTAACCCATCCTTTAAGTTTTGTCCGTAGAAATGGTTTCAACAGATAATCAAGTGTATATTTTCTTTTTAAAGTACCATATACAAGCTCGGTAAATAAATTTTTATCTGCTCTGTTTAATTCATTATTTGATAATACTTCATTGATAATAATATTACTATACGCTTTATCATCGATAATATCTTGTAGTGTTTCAAAAGCTAATAATCTAACATTTGTTTCAATTGTCATGACAATACCTTCCCAACGAGCGTGCCTTGCACACCACTTAAATAATTAGCTGTAAGCATTCTTTTTTTACCTGCAACTTGAATATCCGTTAATGCGATTGCATCATTTGAACCAGTAGCAACGATGATAGCCTTCTTAGTCGTTTCTATAATTGTGCCAGGTTCACCATTTTTATCTTTTTCAATGCGAGAAGCATATATTTTTAAATTTTCACCATCCATGATTGTATGTGCAACTGGCCATGGCGATAAGCCTCTAATTTGATTGTAAATTGCTTCTGCAGACATTGACCAATCAATTTTTTCATCTTCACGACGTATATTGGAAGCAAATGTCGCTTCATCATCATTTTGGGCAATACTATCATTTGTGCCATTAATGATGGAAGGTAGTGTTTCTTTTAATAAATCCGCACCTAAAAAACTAAGTTTATCATGCATAGAGCCAACGTCATCTTGCACTTCAATATCAATTGCTTGTTGGGAAATGATGTTCCCAGCATCTAATTTTTTAACCATATACATAATAGAAATACCAGTTTGTTTTTCACCATCAATGATAGCTTGGTGTATTGGCGCACCGCCTCTATATTTTGGTAATAGTGATGCATGAACGTTGATTGCACCTAATTTTGGTGATTGTAATAATGACTCTGGCAGTAATTGACCAAACGCTGCAGTAACGATTAAATCAGCATTTAATCCAATTAATTCTTCCAATTCTTGAGATTGTGATAATTTTTCTGGTTGATAAACCGGAATTGCATGTTCAACTGCCACTTGCTTTACGGGCGGCGGTGTCAATTTGCGTTTTCTACCAACTGGTCGATCTGGTTGTGTAACCACTGCTATCACATTATGTTCAGCGATTAGCATTTCTAATACTTTTGTTGAAAATTCTGGTGTTCCCATAAAAATAATTTTACTCATAATCGAAATACGCCTCCATTTCTACCTCATTCAAAATTTTATTGGCACGTGCTGTAAATAGCTTACCTTCAAAATGGTCAATCATGTGCAATATCATGCGCGCAATATCATCATATGCAGTCATTTCTACTTCATTTCCATTTTTGTCATTACTTTTTATTACAATCATTTCACTTCTTTTTACTTCACCAAACACGCCGGGTAAAGAAACAGAGCCTTCTAAGTCAGTTACTGTTTTATCCGATTCACTTATTATTCTAGGATTGATAAGTTGTAATAAACCGTCTGCTTCCATATCTATAATAGCTACTTTTTGAGAAATACCTATTTGAGGTGCACATATTGCAGATGCTTCTACTTCATACAGAGTATCTTCTAAATCAAGTAATAATTGTGCTAAACTTTCATCAAACAATGACACATCGGGTATCTTTTTTTGTAATATTGGGTTTTTTCCCGAAACAAGTTGCTTTATTGTCATTTAATTAACTCCTCATAAAAATTCATCACATCATTATAACTTATTTTAGTTGAATTTGCATCAAGCTTCGTTAAAATAACAGTTGCGTTAAAAACATATTTTTATAAAATGAGTTCGTTGCGCTGGCCCTCAAGGATGACTAGAAAAAATAATATAAATGATATGGGACTTGCACAAGAACTAATAAGGCTAAGTGAATTACATGAGTAAACTCATGTATAAAACCCTGGGACTTAAATATCCATCCTCAAAATAAAGGACTCATCTGTATTAAAATGGAGGAGTCCTTTTTATATAAAAATCTCACGATTTTAACCGTGCATGCATACCTGGGCGTGGTTCGTGCCTGTAGTCTCTCACTCATACTATTCCCCAAGCGTGAGCACGTTGAAAATCTTTACAAAATATGTGTTTTAGCACAAAAAAATAAGGCCCTTTCGTATAATTTAATAAACACTACTAAACTAAATTAACGAGGTGCCTTATGTATAAAGATTATAATATGCCTCAACTTACACTACCAATGGCATTTTTCATAAACGATAGCATTGAAATCATGTGGCTTTCGCAAAATCTGCCTCTTTCTTATAAAACGATTAATCGTTTTCGAATTCAGAGCTGAGACGTTATTTACGTTTCATTCTCTTTTTAACACTATAAAAATAACCGTAGGCGTTTTACACAAAACAAGCCCTCGGTTAATTAAATGGATCATAGTGATAATTTATTAATTTGTATGCCAAACTCGTCATAGTTAAATGGATCCAACCAATTTTCAAATTTCATTCTATACTCGGACCATTCACTCGCTAACATGGAAAGCCAACACGTATCCCTACTTCGCTTTTTATAAATAGTATGGTTTCTAAATATCCCTTCATATTTAAAGCCAAGCCGTTTTGCCGCTTTAATAGAAGCTTCATTCAGCGCATCACATTTCCATTCGTATCTTCTATAACCTAAAGTGCCAAAAATATAATTTGCTAACAAATAATGTACTTCTGTCGCAACGCACGTTTGCTTCATTTTATTAGCATAATGTATATGGCCAACTTCAATAGAAGCATTTTTCTCGTTAATTCTAAGTAGAGATAACATACCAACTACATCTTGGTCACTACGATTAATGATAGCAAAAAAATACGGATCTTTCATTTGTATTTTAGCATGAATATAAGATTCAAAAGCCTCATAGTTTTGGGGTTGTTCATCAGGTAAATAGGTCCAATTAGGTGCATCTTCGTTTGCCTTAAAGTGATGATATAACCGTTTAATATGGTGTGAAGATAACTTTTCTAATCTACAATATTTCCCTTCTAATACATCAATTGTTGGTGCTTTTGGTAATTCAAACTCTTTTAAATCTTCTCCAATAGGTTGATTAAATTCATTAACTCTCATTTTTGTACACCCCACTAAGCATATTTAAATTATTAAAAGTATAACATTTATGAGGAGCAGTAGGATTATAAAATATTAAAGGCAATCGCGATTACTAAAATGAAATATTTTAAGCTAATAAACATAAAAAGTTATAATAACTTCAAAGTCATAAAGGGCGCCGCTTATAATACATCTGACTACCGCTATAAACTCATATTAAAAAGGTTTTATTACGTTCATTATTCTATATTAGACAAAATCGATTTCAATAAACCAGGAAATTGTTGTTCTAATTCTTTAGATTGAAGCTGACTTAATCGCTTTGTTCCTTTTATAAATAAGTGGTATACAGACTGATGCATTACACATTGAAGCTGAGACATTATATTTTGGCCTCAACTCCTTTCTGATTCAACTATTTATCATGATACGTTAATAAGTTACATCTTACTTATTAACAGCATTAGCTATTTCACTATGCATTAAACATTTCATTCTCTTTTAAATCCAAAACAATACCCTAATTTCTTGATATATTTACGATTTTTCACCCATTAAAATGCTTTGCTATTGTATATAAAACATCAATACCATTAAAAATATCTTGTTCGACAATATCAAATTGAGGGTGGTGGTGGTTGAATTGATGATCTGAACCTACATTTAAATAAAGTCCTTCGTTTCCTAGCTCTTGCACTCTTTCAATAAAATAAGTTGCATCTTCGCTGCCGGAAGGGGTGGTTTCATCTTTAGTAATATTCAACTCACTCATTACATTTGAAATTAATTGATATACCGTTTCTTTTAATTTTTTTGAAGGTAGAATACTTGGCGCTTCCCCCACTTTATTTTGAACGATGTTAACGTTAAACATATTTTCAATACCTTTAATGATATCGGTCACACGGTCGTTCATAAATTGGTTAACTTCGTTATTCATACCTCTTACTTCAATTTCAAGTTTCACTTCATCCGCAATAATATTTCTACTCGAACCCCCATTAATTTTACCCACATTAATTCGAGAGTCACCTTTTTCATGTCTTTGAATCGCATATAATTGTTGAATAAGTGTTGCTGCTGCCAATATCGAATTGCTACCATCTTGTGGGTTAGCACCTGCATGACTTGATTCACCATATATAAATAAATCATATTTCGTCGAAGCCATAAATCCTTCTATCGATGTAATAATCTCATTGGATTTTCCATTTAGACCAATGTGCGTCGCAAAGAAGTGATCAACATCATCTACAACGCCTTTTTTTACCATAGAAAGGGCCCCACGCACACCTTCTTCAGCAGGTTGAAATATAAGTTTAATACGGCCCTTGTTTAAATGATTCAAATTTATTAATTGCGCTAAACCAATACCCATGGTCATATGAGCATCATGGCCACAAGCATGCATAAACCCTTCATGCTTTGAAATAAAATTTGCTTTATATGGCTGATGATGATTAGAATCACTTTCTTTAATGGGGAGAGCATCGATATCAAACCGGAATGCCAGCGTTGGTCCTGGTTCTTCAAATTCTTTTGTCGCAACAATACCAGTTAAACCATCTTTAAATTTTTCAATTGTAAAATGATTTTGTTCTAAAAACGCAATGTGTTCATTCAATACGGTGTCATTTGGTCTTCCCATCATATATTGAGTATCCATCACTGCTTCACCTATCTCCAAATCAAAATTTAATGATTTTAATATATGATATAATTCATTTGCTGTATTGATTTCCAAAAAACCTGGTTCAGGCAAAGCGTGTAATTTCCTTCTTAATTGACTTAAATATAATCTTTGATGATCGTCTAATAACATTCAATCACTCCTTTATTTCAATTCTCTTGTAACGCCGGGCCCTACTGGTAAACCAGTTATATAGAAAAACGCGACTAAAACAATCCATGTGGTTAAAAATGATACAGTGTAAGGTATCATTAATGATATTAATGTACCAACACCTGCTTTTTTATCATATTTATTTAAAAACGATAATATGACAACAAAATAAGGATTTAGTGGTGTGACAGTCGCAATAGAAGAATCAGCCACTCTATACGCTACTTGCGTGAAACCGGGATGTATACCAAGCTGCATAAACATCGGAACAAAAACTGGCGCTTCTAATGCCCACTTTGCTGAGCCAGAAGTGATTAAAAAACCAAGAAAAGCAGTAAATATAATATACATAATAATTAATGGAAATCCCGTTAAATTAATACTTTTTAGAAACTCTGCACCATTAACAGCAATCCAAGTAGCCATATTAGACCATTGGAAAAAGCTAATAAATTGAGCTGCAGCAAATGCTAAAACAATATAACCCGATAAGTCTCGAACAGCATCTGTCATATATTTACCAATATCATGTGTAGTATTAATTTTTCTATCAACAATACCAAAGGTAATACCTAATATTAAAAACAGGACTAAAATAATGGGGACGATACCATCTATAAATGGCGAATTTATGATTGAACCATCGTCGCCCCGAAGCGGGCTGTTGGGTATAAATAATGTAATAATGATTGCTAATATATAAATTGAAGCAGCAATCAATGCACTAATCAACGCTTTTTTAGCAGTTGGAGATGATTCATCTACTTCCAAATCTTCGACTTTTTTATTATATTTACCTAACCGTGGTTCAATGATTTTAGTCGTTACCAACCCACCGACAACCGTGAGCGCAAACGTAGATACAATGTTAAAATACCAATTTGATACTGGTGAAACACTCATACTTGCGTCAATAATCGATGCCGCTTCTGTACTAATACCTGATAATAGCGCATCTGTTCCTACCACTAATAAATTTGCAGTAAAACCCGCTCCTGCTGCGCCAAATCCAGCTGCAAGCCCTGCAATTGGATGTCTACCAAGTTTATAAAATACAATTGCAGCTAATGGAGGGACTAAAATCATTGCTGCATCTGATGCAATATTTCCCATAATTCCAACAAATACGACAACATATGTCACTAATGAAGAAGGAGCTTTTGTAATTGTTTTCCTAATTACGTATTCTAATAGTCCTACCTTTTCTGCTAAGCCTACGCCTAACATCATAGCGATAACAATTCCTAAAGGTGCAAATCCAGTGAAGTTTGTTATTGTATTTTTCAACATGTATTGTAAACCATCGCCTGAAAATAAATTTTTAACTTCTAACGTTTTTTCACTACCTGGTGGTTTCACAGTTGCACCGAACATATTAAAAATAAAGGATAGTATAACTACTATGACTGCTAAATATATGAATAGAAAAAATGGATGCGGTAATTTATTTCCTAAATATTCTACTTTATTTAAAAATTTACTTTGCTTTTTCACTTTCTCTGCCATTCAAATTCCCCCTTTTTTGTCAGAATATTCTGAAATACATCACTATATTTCAATGATTAAACTATAACGTCGACGGTTGGACGTGATCTGGTATAGGGTTTTTATAAGGATGTTTTTCTAATTTTTCCTTATGTTCTTTTTGAATAGATTTTAAAAGATTTTCATCTTTTAAAATATGCAAAGCCGTATTAGCCATAATCCTTGCAGCCCGAAACATCCCTTTAAATGCATAGGTAGATGTCCCTTGCGAAACCATTTGCCAAGTATGTAAGGGTGTTCCCATTGCTTCAGTAGTACATGTACATTGAGCTGTTGGTGCGACCCAACTCACGTCCGCTACATCAGTAGAGCCCATCATCGGTTTATCAGAAATAACGTAATCGTTAACGATACGACTTAGTCTTTGGTGGTCTAATTTATTACTGTCGCTTATAACCCCGAAACTTTGCAACATATTTTGCGCATTATCTTTTTCTGCTTGTGTTAAAGATTGCCAAATGTTTTCAGCAAAATTTAATTCATTTTCAGAATATACAATTTCTGATTCTTCTTCTTTTAAATAGTGGTACATAATTTCTTCCATTTTTCTATTAGGAGAATAATCAGAACATGCTTTATCAATTTCTATTTCACACTCAGTACCTGTCATTAAGGCTGCACCTTGAGCAATATTTTTCACTCTTTCTAACAATTCATTGGCCCCTTTTAAATTTTCAGCACGAATCAAATATAAAACTTCAGCGTTAGCTTGAACTACATTAGGCGAAATGCCACCTGTATTTGTCACAGCATAGTGTATACGATTAGTATCAGGCATATGCTCTCTTAAATAATTTACACCAACATTCATTAATTCAACAGCATCTAACGCGCTTCTTCCCAATTCTGGTGAATTTGCTGCATGTGAACTGATACCTTTAAATCGAAAATAAATTTGAAAATTAGCTAGTGATTTGTTGCTCATGATGGCATTGGCTGGTGAAGGGTGCCAGCAAAAAGCATAATCTAATGAATCAAATACACCTTCTCTAGACATAAATGTTTTACCAGAGCCGCCTTCTTCACCCGGACAACCATAATAAATGACAGTACCTGGCAAGTTATGCGACTTTAGGTACGCTTTGGTTGCAATAGCGGCCCCTAATGAACCTACACCGAGTAAATTATGACCACAGCCATGACCGTTGGTTTGTCCATCAATAGATTGTTCTTCACCAATAAGCGGTTTTTGACTTAAACCCGATAAAGCGTCAAACTCACCTAAAAAACCAATAACTGGTTTTCCATTACCATATTCTCCTTTAAAAGCAGTTTGAATGCCACCTAAATTTTGTTCAATTGCAAACCCTTCTGCTTCAAGAACCTCTAACAATTTCCCTGAAGATAAATACTCCTCAAACCGAGTTTCTGGATGTGACCATATGTATTCACTAGTTTTTGTTAACGTTGATTCTTTTTCTAAAATAATATTATTAACAAACTTTTGATGATTTGTATTATTCATAAAACCACTCCCTTTTATAAATTAATAATATGTTATCATTATAATTTATAAATAGAAAGCGTTTTCAAATATGATTTATGTCATTATCTTATAGTTTAACTAAAAATAAGGGGGGCGGGATAAAAATGAAAATACATAACAACGCTTGCTTTTCACTTTGTATTTCTTAACCTCAATCTACTTTAAAATCTATTATAATAACGTAAGTTGCTCCAATTAAAAAATGAAAAAGACGAGACAGAAATCAGTTTTTGTTAAAAGATTTCGCCATCTCGTCTACGTATCGTTGGCTAGAAATAAATGGTTTTGTTATAAATACACACTATGTCATTCGTCAACGCTCAATGTTATATAAGTCTGGAAAACGGTTGATATACCTCAGACTATTTTACATACCTTTAAAAATTAGAGGGGGGACTTGAATTTGATGCTTAACCAAGTAAGTCTTCTGATGTTGTATTAAAAAATTCTGTTAAAATTTTAACATCATGTTCTGATAACTTGGCTTGCTTGCTTTCTACACGTGCGATTAATTCAGTGCTTAAACCAGTGTTATAAATAGATGTTAAGCGATTCACTAATTCATCTACGCTTAAACCAATTGCTTCTCTATTACTTATTAAACTCATATCAAGACCTCCAACCCGTTTGTATTCACACTGTAAAATGATGATTCATTATGCTTTTATAATCATATGGAACCACATTACATATACGATTATCTATGCTGCCATTTTATATTGAGCTACTTAGTATTCAATATAACTGTATTATCTATTAAAAGCAAACACAAATTAATTCCATAATTGAAATATTTTATATTTTTATAAAAACGGTGTAAATACTTTTTGTTATAAGTTGTAATAAGTCATTTTTGTAATCATAATCAAAAATGGATTTTAAAATTGATTTACTTCACTATTTTCTAATTCAATTGTCATTGAAGATGCGTTTTTAATAAAACCGATTTTTGAATATAATGGCGCTGCTTGGCTAGAAGCTTTTAAATTTACTACACTTATATTTTCTTCTTTACATTTCGTAAGCAATTGATCTAGTACATGTTTCCCTAAACCTAATCCTCTATATGATTTAATCGTGTATACATTAGTAATGTATCCCTCAACACCAGTATAATTATCATAAGCTGGTGGGATTTGTTGAAATACAACTGCTCCTGTTGATACAATTTGTTCATTCTCTATTAAAAAAACTTGATAAATATTATTTTGCTCAAAAACATTTTCAAAATATGCTCTCATATTATCATCAATATTTTCAGTTGCTGGCATACCTTGATCTAGTAATTGTTCTTTTCTTAATTTAATAATTGTTTCTATGTCTTTTTGATTTGCAATACTCATCTCCATATCTATTACTCCTTTATAAAAAAATATGAGCAAATAAATTTACTACATATAAAAGCTATATTCAACCATTAAATTTCAAGTTTAATAAATAAAAGAATGGAGTAATCAACCCAATTAAAATTTTGTATTAAAACAAACTTAATTTAAAATAGCCATATGCTTTATAAATATATATTTATAAAGCCATTTAATATTTCACAAGCAGGCGTTTTAAGCATAGGGCAAACCTTTTATTTTTATCTCAATGAACCTAAATCATAGATAGGGTAAAGCATTTAGACATATCTAAATTAAAATTTTATCTTAAACGTTCAATAGAAGGGTATTGTATTACTTGCTTTTTGAATATCTTTCGTATAAAAATATTGCTTACCTTTACCAGTGAAGGCAGGCATTAATATCAAATTCGCTTTTGCGTTGTATAACCATTCTGGGTTGACACCAGAATTTAAAATTTCTTGAAATTCTTGAAATTCTTTATTCCAATCCAAATTTACTTTCATTATATCACCTCGATTCCCATCACGGAACACTTGTTCTTTTTTTAAAATTTAAAAAACAGAGCAAACGCTAAAATATTTACTCTGTTTATGACATATACATATTAAAATTTTCACAAATTATTTTTTAACTTTATCGACTAAATCGTTAAATTTATCTTTGGCGTTTTCTGCCGCTTCTTTCACTTTACCAGAAGTTTTATCTTCTTTACCTTCTTGTTCTAATTTTTCATTACCAACTACATTACCTGCTGTTTCTTTAAGGTTGCCTTTAACTTGTTCAAATTTACTTTCATCTGCCATGTTTCATTACCTTCTAAAAAATAATTTTGTAAACAAGATTAATTAAAATCTACCACATAAATATATAATCTAAACATAAAACAATCCAATTTCACACAATTGACAAAATTCATAAAATAAATGTACGCATATTATATTGAGTTCGTCTATACTTCGTTTCAGTTTTTATATACATATTTATATCCTTAACATTATCTTTTACTTCTTTAAAAAAGGGTTAGTTATCATATTATTATCAAATGGACAAACTGCTAACTAAGAAGTAAAAGCATAGTTAGTAAAACAGTCTATCCTTTTGTTTACCCTTAATTAAATTTTAACAACCTTAGAAACCCTTGAAAATACTGTGTTTGAACTACTTACACCGCTAAATTACATCATCATTTGAGAATTATTATGCTATTTTTACAGGTTTCTATTATTTTACAAAAAGACTGTTATATCAATATTTTCAGAGTATATTAGTGGTTATAAGTTCCATAGGTTTTTATTAATTTATAAATAATCTGCCCTTTTTTTGCCCTTAAAAATACCCACCTTAATTGGTGGGTTTATTTATGTAAAAAAATAACCACCCAGTGACATGTGTGGGTGGTTTGCGTGGGAACATTCTCAAAAGAGTTGTTCCAATAAATCATTATGTATCACAACCACTACTACACTTTATATTCGCGACTATAAAATATAGCTTATACGGTTGCGTGCCATATTTGCAGTTTCTATCTAACTGCCAAAGTCATAGTCTTATACTACCTTCAGACAAGAAGCAAGCCCACTATGGCGGGGTGAATTGTAGATACTGGACTGGAAGAAGTCACCAGTCGGGACCGATTGTTACGATACATGGTATCTCTGATGTATCTATACCTACATTATACCATAAAAAATAGGGCAAGCACATACGTGCCTACCCTAGTATAATAACGTGTTGCCAAGAAATCATAGTAATCACTTATTAACCATAGTTATAACGTAGAAAAGACAGACCCGAAAGTCCGTCTGATCCATTGTATGGTTAATAATGATCGTGCCTATAATATACAATAAAAAAGCGCCTCGCAAAGAGACGCTGAATATATTTTAAGGCCAATCACAGTGGATTGCGTGGCTTTAAAGCCTATTTATAATTTAACATATTTTTCCGTTTAATCAAATAAAAAAAGAGCAGACACGGGACAATGTGACTGCTTCTTTTTAGTAAGGTATACTTGCGTTGGTTAGCAATAGTATATTGCTTAAAATATTTATATCATAAAAAAGACAACTCGTAAAGATGCGTCAAATATAGTTCATGTTATCTATATACTAACCCACCATCAGTAAGAATAGACTGACCTGTAATATAACCAGAACCTTCTGAAGCTAAGAAAGATACTAAATTAGCTACGTCTCTTGGTTCTTGATATCTTCCTAATTTTATTGCAGAAGAAAATTCTTCGAATGCATCTCCAGGCTCCATATCATCGTTATATTTAACCATTTCTTCGTCGATACGATCCCACATCTTCGTTTTAGCAACGCCAGGACAATATGCATTAACTGTAATACCATCTTGAGCTAATTCTTTAGCCGCAGTCTGTGTAAAAGAACGAACCGCATGTTTAGTAGCTGAATATGTTCCTAACATTTCATAAGATTCATGCCCAGCAATACTACATGCATTTATAATTTTACCACCTCTATTTTGTTTTTTAAATTGCTCTGCTGCGGCCTGCGTCCCAAACACTGTACCATAAACATTTACATTAAAAAGTTTACTAAGCTGTTCTTCATCTATTTCTAAAAATGGAGAAACAGCATCTACTCCAGCGTTATTAACAAAAACGTCTATCTGACCAAACTCCGTAACTGCAAACTGTACTAATTCTTTTTGTTCTTTTTTTACCGAAACATCACTTTTGAATGCGGCAACATTAAAACCGTTGTTCTTAAATTCTTTTTCTGTTTCTAAAAGGAGTTCTTCATTAAGATCTTGTATTATTAAATTAAAACCATCATTTGCCAGTCTTTCTGCTATTCCTTTACCTAAACCACCTGCAGAACCCGTAATAACAGCTGTTTTATTCATCATAAATCATCCTCCAATATTATAATTTTTTAACTAACTTTATAATATCATATATAGTCTTTTTCATCTAAGAAAGCGCTTGTAATCTGTAACATCCTAGTTTGTAAACATAAAATTTTAAATAAAATCGGTGATTAAGCTCATATTGAATTGGCAGGTCTGTCTTAACTCCTTTATATCTTTTCTTTGAATTTCACTAAATTCAGTTTAATTTAGATTTCTTTTTTTCTTATAATAAATTATACTTAATCCTAACATAAATTCAGACAACCAAGGAGAGTGTATATGAATTACAAAAGTGAAATTAAAAAATAGGTTGGAATAAAAAAGAAGTTGCTAATAGAGTGGAAAGTTTAATCGAAGAAGAAATAATAGATACAAAAGATGAATTAACTGACGATGTATCGACAGTTATTGAAAAAGAAGACAACAACCCTGTACTTAATGAATTTTTAAATAAATAAAAACAGTCTGAGGAAAACAGACTGTTAAAAATATATCATTAAACATGTGGCAAAATGTACTAGTTTATACTAGCCAAAATTAGTATATAACAAAGACTTAATTCTGAAAAATTTATGTCAATTTTACTGACATGAAATAACCACCCAGTGACATGTTTAGGTAGTTTAATAGGTAATAATCATTATCATTTTATAATATGTACATGTGAATATATTATAACACAAAAAACACCCACTAGTTGAGTGAGTGTTTTCAAACATTTATTTTAAAAAGCCATTATATATACTTCTTCAGATTTGGCACACTTATCATTTTACTTATTTGCGTTAAATCTTGATAAGATAAGTCCAAAATAACATATCTAAATGTAATATAAGGGCGAGTATCATCATAGACCCTATATACACCAAGACTTAATTCTTCACTGGTTATATCACTATCAGAATCACTTGAAGCATCTAGGAAATTTATATACATCGCGTCTAATTGCTTATCCACGTCAATCTTTATTCTTCTTTCTGCGATCATAAATTTTGGCCTCCTTTTTACGTTCGGATTCTTTTAATTGTGTCTTACTAGTTTCAAGTATAGTAACTATGTCCATATGATTTGAATTATCTTCAGCTATAATATTATAAATCTTTGGATTTCCTTCTTCTTTAATATTACCATAAGAAGAATATTTCCACCTAACATTAGGCCCTATACTTTCTTGTGAGAAAATATAATCTGGGTCAGATACTAAATTTTCAAAAAAATCTTCATTGCCCTTAAAATGTTTTCTTTCTTCGTGTTCATTCATTACATGAAATTCCCAAGTAGTTTTCTTTAATCGCACTTCTCTATTAAGTGGATCAGTAGTACTAAAAATATAATCGTCGTTCATTAGTTACTCATCCTCAGGAGTTCTTAAAAAGTTAATTTCACTTTCAGGTAATTTACCAAAAGCACTTTCATATTTAGCAACAATGTCGCTTGTAGTATCAGCTAAATGTTTTAACGTAGCAGGACTTACCATGATGTTTAACTCTTTTTCTATTCCACGAGGTGAATTCGACCTCATAATTAAAACTCCATCATTTTTTCCTGCCATAACTTCTATAGAATTAATATATACTGTTTCTTCATCAAAAATTGTTACATCTTCTTGTTCTTCTTTATCTGTTTCTGAATAGTAATTTTCGTATGCCATTTATATACCCCTTTAAAAATATTTTTAACAATATATAAAACATTTTAATATTCCTTGGATACGAACGTATAGGCGAACATAAAAAAAAGACAGCCGAATTAACGGCTGCCTTTATTATAAGGAAGTTCCCTATTAAGGAAACAAAACAATAATATCAAATTTTATTAAGTATAACAATTATTAATTTATTCAATCTTCCTTAGGAACAGAAACTATATAGTTATAATTACGAATTTCTAGATGTCTTTCTTCTTTCAATAATCTCTTCTTCATAACTTTGTTTTATATAACTTTCCATACGTTTTTGGTTAGGTCTTAAAGTAAGCCCTAAAAACTTACGTTCTTGGTTAGCATCTTTATAGAAACTGACCATCATAACTAGAATAATAACAGAGAACGGTAAGGCAGTCATAATCGCCATATTTTGAAGGGCGTTTAAACCATTATCTCCACCTGAGAATAATAGAATAAACGCTATCAACGCTTGTGCAATACCCCAGATAACCTTAACCATTACTGACGGATTCAATGAACCATATGTAGTCTGCATTCCCAAAACAAATGTTGCCGAATCTGCAGATGTAATAAAGAATGTTGCTATTAATAGTAATGTTACAATTGATAGTAAAAATCCAAGTGGTATTTCATTAAATACACCAAACAAAGCTGTTTCTGGTGGCATATCTATAATTTTCGGGTGGTCTTTTGCTGTTTCGATACCCAATACACCGAATGCTGCAAACCATACTAAACTTACAAGTACTGGAGCTAACATAACCCCTGAAACAAATTCTCTAATTGAACGCCCTTTAGATACACGTGCGATAAATATACCAACAAATGGACTCCAACTAATCCACCATGCTAATTGGAAGAATGTCCATGAATTCAACCATTCGTTTTTTTGTGGATCTAATGGTGCTGTATCAAACATATTAAATAGTAAAGTATTTAAATATTCACCAGTAGAACTTGTTAACATGTTTAAAATTAGAACTGTTGGCCCTACGATGAAAACAAACAATAAGATAATCCCTGCTAATCCAATATTCGCATTACTTAAATATTGAATACCACGACTTAAGCCTGACCATGCGCTCGCTAAGAACAATATTGTAACAATAATGATAATAATACCTTGTGTTAGGATATTGTTTGGGATATCAAATAAATAGTTTAGACCGCCTGCGATTTGCATAGCGCCTAAACCTAGAGATACTGCTACACCACCAATCGTAGCGAAGACAGATATCACGTCAATAACCGTTCCAAGTGGACCGTCAATTTTATTCCCGAAAACTGGACGTAGTGTTTTAGAAATTAATGCTGGTTCATTTTTTCTAAATTGGAAATAAGCCAACGCTAGAGCAACTACGGCATAAACTGCCCATGCATGAAAGCCCCATTGCATGAACGCTCCTCTTAAAGCTTCTTTAAAAGCATGTGATGTTTGTGGATCTCCTGTTGGCGGTGAAGCGAAATGACTGATAGGTTCAGCTGCTCCCCAGAAAACTAAACCAATACCCATGCCAGCACTAAATAGCATTGCAAACCATGAAATAGTGTTGAATTCTGGTTTATCCCCAGGCTTACCTAATTTCAATTTACCAATTGGGCTAAATATTAAGAAAACACAGAAAAATATCATGACAGCAACAATAACCATATAATACCAACCAAAATATTCAGTTATCCAACCGGTGATATTATTCCCAATATTATTGAATTGATTAGGAAATATAGCCCCTAAAAGTACTACAATTGTGATAATTATAATACTAAAGGTAAAAACTGGCGATAATCTCTTACCACTATAGTTAGATTCGTTTTTATTCATAATTTTACCTCCCTTGAATTCAATATTATGCATAGTAACAAAGTTTTCCAAAAATTACAACTTCAGTTTAAAAAGTGAATAAAATGAATATAAAAATAGTAACAAATAAGATTATCCAACACTACGTTTTATTCAAACAGGTTTAAGTATAAAATAAAAATTACAATTATCTATGTAGAATACTTTAGAAATACAAATGCACTGGAGAGTAACAAAAAAGACACCTCATAAAGAGGTGCCCATCTTTTTTGATATAAAAACGTATCTCGAAAGAGAGTACAGTTTAAATCTAACATATCATGTCCATTCAATACTACCCTAGTTTTTCTCATTTTAGTTTTCTGTTGCTTATCTTTAGTTATATATGACACAATAATAAACATCCATAAAGCAATAAGAAAGATAATTGTATATATTTATTAGTTTATATATCAAACAATATCTGAGACTTATCAGACAAAAAAAGAAGCAATCATAAATAGTTATCTCAAAAAGAGCGAAAACTGTAATAAAAAAAAAAGACAGCCGAATTAACGACTGCCTATACACAATAAGGAAGTTTCTCTGTCTAAGAAACTAACGAAACTATATCATACAAACATAAAAAATAACCACCCAGTGACATGTGTGGGTGGTTTGCGTGGGAACATTCTCAAAAGAGTTGTTCCAATAAATCATTATGTATCACAACCACTACTACACTTTATATTCGCGACTATAAAATATAACTTATACGGTTGCGTGCCATATTTGCAGTTTCTATCTAACTGCCAAAGTCATAGTCTTATACTACCTTCAGACAAGAAGCAAGCCCACTATGGCGGGATGAATTGTAGATACTGGACTGGAAGAAGTCACCAGTCGGGACCGATTGTTACGATACATGGTATCTCTCATGTATCTATACCTACATTATACCATAAAAAATAGGGCAAGCACATACGTGCCTACCCTTGTATATTAGCTAAAATCTCCCCATGCATCACCGACACGTTGACCTTGTCCATTACTGTAACCTATAGGCATGTAGACTCTATCTCCACTACTTACCGTCCACGCAAGCCAAATGTAGCCGTCATAGTCATATACTTCATCATAGTTGATAGATTGATCATAATGTAATTGACCTGCTATAGGCCAACCCGCCCAAGGTCCATAATATCTTGTGTAGATAAAACTTTCATTACCTTTGGAATCTGTAGCCTTACATGTAAATGTAGCTTGTTCAGGTTTCCATAAGATACCGTGAGCATTTCTGCGCCATTTATTACCAACATTCTCACTTTTAGACTGTACAGGCGTTTTCTTATCTTCTTCATTTGGGATAGTTACGGTATCAGGTATGTTGTTAGGTTCTCCGATAATAAGTGTTGGGTTGTCGTAATATTTCTTAATTTCTTTAATGAAATAATTCTGCATTTCTCGTTGTTTGGCTTTGCTCGGTGCGCCTTGCTTAATCGGGTCGAAATCAACATGCAATGCCATACTTCTGTGAGGGCATGCTGTTGCAACAAATTGATTGTGCAGTTTGACCGTTTTTGTATTCGGCTCAATGCCATAATACAACATGTCAATGGCTGCTTGTTTGAATGTTGCCTGCTCGTTCATCATGAAATCTTTATTACTTGCACTCATTGACTCTTCTACTTCATAGCCTAAATAATGACCGTTGCCGTATGTGTCTGCGACATGCCACGCAACACGGTAAGTGTCAATGGCACGCCAAATCGTGAAACGATCAATATAGTAATGTGCCATGCCTGCCTCATAGCGTGCTACAGATGCGTTGCTTAAAGCATTATAATCTTGTACTGCTGTTCGGCTACCTGCTGTATTGTGAATAACTACACCGTCAATAGAGCCCACACGTTTATTCATTGTGTAGTTAATGTTGTCATTGATGACTTGTAGTTTTGTTGACTCAGTTGTTACACCTTGCTCTGCGTCCTCATAAGGCGGACGAATGACACCCCAAAACTCATCATAGTTATGGTTTTGAACAAATGCTGCAGGGCTGCCCTGATCTGATGCGTTATACCAATTTTGGTCAATGCTATCATAATAATGCTCGTTAGCAGCAACGATGATATTCGTATGCCCATATTCGCCACTATCTATAATACCTATATCGCCTTGTTGAGGGACAAAGTCATCTGTGTTCTTAATACGTTGAAACCCTTCAGGCAGTTTCTGTGTGCTTAAATCAATCGCGTTTCCTGTTGGGTGCCAATCAAAATGTTGTTTACAAAAAGCGATAATTTCGTCCATACATTGCGCGCCATGCGCACCGTCTTCGTCTATTGACTTGCCTATTTGCTTAACTGCCCAATTTACAGCGTCTTGTTTTTTCATACTCTAACCTCCTATTTCTTAGGGGCTTTAGATTCACTGCCCGCACCTAATTTATTTACGTTTTTGCCTTCACGGTTTTTGAATGTTTCCCAAATACCAGTTGCCATTAAGCCACTAATCAAACCAGCCAATAAGCGACCACCAATAGACAATTCTGAAACTATTTCAGGAATGAAGTTTGTGACACCGCCAATAACTACACCGACAAACACACCTGCAACAGGTAGCCAATTTTTAGGTACTACATTCAATTTCTTTAACACTTGTACTAATGCTATTGTGATTACTGAAATCACACCTGCAAATGCGATAATTTGTTCCATTTATAATTCCTCCTAATTAATATAAAAAGGCCGTCACTGCTCTGTGACGACCTTACTTTTTAGTTAATTGATTATTTTGATGTGTATAAAATCGGTCTTCGAATTTATCAAAACGACTATTCAAACTATCAATCTTTGAACTAACTTCTAAGATAACCTTTGTATCTTCACGTTGTTGTTTTTGTTCTTCTTTGATATCTTTTAATGAAGCATTATGATCTTCAACCTCTGATTCTATACGTGTAATTCTATTTTCATTATATTTTTTATCTTTACCTACTTTTGTAAACAGCCCCACTACAGTTACTGTTAGTGGTAAAACAGTAAAGATAATCCAATAAGTTAGTTCGCTTTCATTCAACATTGAACCTCCCACTTTCTATAAAATAAAACCACAAGCCTAAGCCTGTGGTTGTTCTGGATATTTCTCGCCGGTTATTTTTTCGTATTGTTCTTCCGTTATACAATTTTCTTCAGTATAAAAAATCACATCTTCTTTTGTATAACAATTTTTTTCATAATAACGTTTTATAGTATCAAAGTCAGGAGCATTATTTTCTTCATCAGTTAAATAAAGTTTCTTTATGATACTCGCAACATCCATTTCAATATCACTCGGTTTATATGGGTCAGGTGGATTATTCTTTTCGTATTCTTCTTTTGATGTTCCAATCCACTTTTCCCCATCGAAGTAATAAGGTTCGTATATACCTGTTGGAGGAGGTACTTCAGTCCAGTCACCCTCTGGCCATTCTTCATCATCGTTGAACAATAAATAAGTAGTTCCGTCATAATAGTTGTATATTACTTTCATAATATCCCTCCTAAATTAGATAATAATTAATTTTACCATCAGCATAAGTCGTTGTATTTTTAACATATACTGCAATTTCTCCAGTTACACCGATTTGTAAACTTAAAGGTTCGTTGTCGCTTCCACGTCCACCTACACTAAAGGTTTTTTTTGGAGCGATATTATTTGATAAAACACCTACTACATTTCTGCCCACTGCAAATGGCCCTTTAACATTTATAAATAACTCTATTTCAATCAAACCATTACCGTGTGAAATAGTTCTATAAACACTCCACTTCACTGTATCAGTCACATTGCTAAAACCATTCTTAAATGTAATATCTGTGAAAGGCGTCACACTAACACGATTATTTGCTATATCGCTATCAACTCTTGATATGAGATTGTCTGTATATACTTTAGCGTTAGATTCAGCGTTTTTCGATTTTTGCTCTATAGATGTACTTATTTCTGTGTTAGCATTTTCTAATTGTTCATCAGTATAACTTTTGCTTAAATTTAAACTTTCATTAATATCATTATTGATAGTTTTTTTGTCATTGTTATAGTCATTTAATTTAACTGCTTGATTGTTTTCGATAATCTCTATTGCGTTATTCGCTACATTGTCGACATCTGTAATCGCACCATTAAATTCACTTAAAACATTCGCTCTTTTAGTTTCAATTTGTTCTAAAGTTTCATCAAACGATTTATTAACTTCTTGTTTTTTATTATCTAACTGTGATAACCCATCATTGATAACTCGTAAAAGCGATTCTTCTGCTAAACTAATTTTACCTTCTAACTCTTGTAGTTGTTTACGCAATTGAACAACATTACCAACTTGTATGACTACTTCGTTAGGTTCGAGTGTTTCAATACCACTATCTAATATAGCAATTGTAAAATCACATACATAAACCCTATCCTCTGAACCTTTCCTTTCAATGGTCACAACAACTTTTACATCTCCTGTTTTTTCTAATTGTTCATCTGTGAGAGTGTATTCAATTGTTCCTGTGAATGGATCAACAATATTCATTTCTTGATTAATATATTTCGATTTATCGGCAAAAAATAAACTTATCATTGGACAAACATTGGGTTCTCCTAACAATAAGTTTCCATTTTCTCTATTAACTTGTAACCTTATAACAGATGTATTATTATCTGCACTATAATACGCTAGAATACCTTTACCTATAGTTGATTCTTTAGGTAGTATATTTGCCTTTAAACGTCCGATTTTTTCTAAGTTATTCATATCTTATCCTCCTAAACATTAGATATCCAGTCTTGCCAAGCATCATCTTGCTTTAACCTTCTTTTTTGTTTTTGGTTACTTAAAGGCGTTGCTATTGCCATACCACTGTGATTATCTGTTGTCATGTAAAGAACATAACACCCTGTATCCTCTGATTTATAAGGATTATCTGACGCATCTTTATCCATGTAATACCAACCACTATAAGTAATTTCAGTTATTTTATTTATATTTTTAGTTACATGATATGAATTACCAAGACGTTGACCATTAAACCATACGTCGTTTTTATCGACTTGAAATAACGGCACATTACCAACTTCTAAAGGATATGGTTTATAGCTAATAATCTCATCATTCATTGTTAATTTACCTAAATACTTATCTTCTCCGTTTTCTTTCCTTCTAATTTCAATACCATATTGATCAAACGGTGCATTTTGATATAATCTAATATGACCTAAGTTCATATCTCTCATATAAAGCACTGCACTTTCAAGGTTAGACAATTCTTTTCTTACATAGCCTACCTGTTTCATCACACTATATAAATGTTTATCACTTTCTGAAATAACTTCCTTAGATACGTATAAGAAATCTGGCACACTACGTTCAGCCGTCAATGAACTGTCGTTAGGTCTATTAATCATAGTTCCATTTACTACCGATGAAGTAGAACCTCCACCATCAAGCACATAAGCATTCGTGATGTCGTTATAATTGGCACTTAATATTTCGTAACAGTCATCAATAGATAAACCTCTGTGTTTTACATTTCTTCCTTCGGAACTTAAGAAAACATAATCGCCATTTTCACGTTGAGCAATAACTTGTCTAGGGTGGAATGTTTTTGAATCAGCATGTTGATGATAAATATCTGGTCTGTGTTCTTTATTAAGTATGATTGGATAAAACGCTGTAATAGAGTTTACTATCCCATCTTCTAACATTGTGGTAGCGCTTGTACCATTAGGGTATATTTTCATCGTTCCATCTTCTTTAAACCCTAAATGCCATCGATATGATCTATCGGTATAACTATCACTTTGATATATCTTACCGTCTTTAATTTGATTACCAATTAGATTGAAGTTAGATGTATTGAATACACTACCGTTGAAAACTGCACTTGCGTAATTTCTATCACTAAATGTTCGGGCAGTTTCTCTGTTTCCATCACCAAATTTTTCAGCAGCAAAACCATGTTTTAATTTTAATTTATTCCCTTGATTGTCATATGTCGGAACGTCCATCAAATAGTATTCCGTGTCTGTATCTCCAACTCTGTAGTGTAACTTTTGAAAATCTATATTAGGTACAAATGAAGTTGTGTTATATACATCGTTGAAATCACTCAACAAACGTTCTGATAGTAATTCGTGACTTTCACCTTCTCTGTCGACTCTTGCGTCAATAACTTCTTTTTGACCATATTCATCTGAACCCACTACCAAGTTGCTCGTACGACCACTATTGTAATTCAATTGCTTTTCTACATTTGTTTCATTATGTTTTATTTGTTTTGAATTATGAGCAGCAAATTCATTAGTACGGTGTTTTCTATCTTCAATATCTTTATTATATATTTTATTTTCTAATCTATTAAAGTTTTCTACCAACATACTTCTAAATGCTTGACCGATTTGTATAGGCAAGTCTTTTTTTAATTTCATTCACCACTACCTCCTTCATTTGTGCTTGAGCCTTTTAATTGTTCTATTTCATCTTGTAAATTTTTAACAGTCACTTCTAAACTTCCAGTTTTAGTTTTAAGTGTTTCAATAGTGTTTTTAGATGTTCCAATATTTGTATTTAATTCTGAAATTTTCGTTTTTGAATCTTCTAAAGAATTCCTTAAATTTGTATTTTCTTCTGAAACTCTATTAACTTCTTTTTGAAGATTAAAAATAACAGTAGATAAATCTTCATCTTCATTAAAATTTAAACCTTGTACCGCTTGTATATGAGTAGCTGCATAATAAGGCTCTCCATTTTCATCTAATGGATATTTAATTTCTGTTGGTTCATTCATCTATTAACACGCTCCCTATTGAATCAGATGCTAATCTAGGCATAGTAAAAGACGACCCACCAAGTGAACCGCCTTTAACTAAATTATTCATTTTTTTAATATTCCTACTGATACCTTGTTGTATTTTAATTATATCTGTTGGTGAGTTACTAAAATCGACTTCTATTGGTTCGTTTACTAACGGATGCGAAGCAGTGAGTTTAACAACTTTTAAATCTAAGTTATATCCAAGTGGTTGATGTATAAACCTTATGGTGTTGTTTTCTTTAATATCATCATGACCAATATAATGTTTTTCTTCAACGGAACCTAAGTAGTTAGTTGATACCTCGACAGTTGGTTGATCGTTGAGTTCGGCTTTTATTTTCTTAAGTAGTTCATCTTCGTCTAATGCATTATCATCAAACACTGTAGGAGCTTCTGCAAAACCAAACGCGCCCATGTTAGGTGAAGGCCATTCTGCATAAGCATGATACATGTCAGTACCTTTCAATACTGCTGTGATGTTTAATACTGTTGATTTCTCTGTACCGACATACATACAAGGTTTTGAGTTTTTATAATCAATACCAGGTTTAGCACCTCTAAATACTGCTTTGAATGTGTGTTTACCTCTTGATAAATTTCTCGAGATAACTATTTTCTCACTCGTGGCTGTTTTACTATAACATTCATATCGTCCAACCAATTCATCGTCTAAATAAACATCAAGCAAACCACCTTTAGCCATTTTCTTCAACGTCCATTCAAGTCTTTCATTGCCATGTTTACATTCAAATGTTTTTGTGTAACTTGCTCCAACTACTTCTGTTCTCCAAGTACCATCTTTGATGAAAGTACCCGAGTAACTTATATCTTTAGGTTTAACTGGATTGTAATTGTTTGTTTCAGCTTTTGTTTTCTTTTTACCATAGCCTTGAATATAAGTTTTAACATCCGTACTAGTAACTGTAGCTTGTACTTCACTTGAATTATATTTGTAGATCAATGGTATATCTGCCATTTCATAAAACGCTTCTTCATCATAGATATAAATTTTCTTATTGTCGGCAAAATAAATATAATTAAATAATTCTGCGCCTTCAGTTATGAACTCCATGCCATTCTTGTTACCTAATTCATCAATAGATACACGGTTAGTAAATTTACCTTTTATTTCATAAGTGAATCCAAGTTTATTACCTCTGAAACCAAATTCAAGATATTGTTCAAGTGTCATTGTGGGCTTGTTATCTTCATCTGTAGTTTCATCACTGTTCATTTCTTCATTTTCTAAATCTTTTTGAATATAATGGTTTTGAAACTCCATAAAAATATGTTTAGCAGTCACATCGTTAGATACAACTGCGCCATCATATTTAATAGAAGTCGATTTGATAACATATTCTTGACCTTCCCAAACTATCAACATTTCATTAAGCAAAGCATCGAATAAATCGGAATTTGAATAGGTTTTATAAATAGTGAAGTCAATTGAGCGTTCGTTATTCTTTTCATAATTAAGTTTCCAAGAACCGAAGTCATAATCTACAAGTATTTCTCCAAACGTACCCTTTTTATTCTTTAATACCATATCTTTCAATATCTTCACCTACCTATATATAAATGGGAATATCCATCGAGTCTGAACATTACCGATATTTTCTCCTGTTATTTCGATGTCATTGAAACCTTTATCCAACGTTAGCCATTGCCAATTTGTATCGATACCTACACGTTTGTTATTAATGAAAGGGTGGACACCATTTATAACCAATTGTTGATTTTTCTTGATACCTTTTTTATATTCAAATACATCTCCAGTGGTTTTATTATTAAGTTTAAAGCCTTTAGGTGCATCAATATTAACTAGTAATTTAAATTGATGTCTTAATAATGGGTTGATTGTATCTGATGAACCATTGTAAATTTTAAAAGCTGTTGTATTATGTGTGTATTTAATTTCATTATCTGATAAAACGCCACCTTCAAATTGCCAATCTCCACTAGATAAACTAAATTCACTTGTGTCTTTTAATGATTCTGAATAGCCATCTTTGACACTAAAAGTCATTTCAAAACGAGCTGTCGAAAAATCTGCATAGTCTGGGTTTATGTCTGGATTATTAACTTTATACTTTATGCCTGGATTGTCAGACGTTACGATATAATAAGGTGTTCTTTTGTAAAATATACTTCTAAGTTTTTGTTCCATTAAATTAATATCTATTTCATCGATACCATCAAAACCAAACTTAACCACTAAATTAAAAGGAGCAAATGAAGCTACACCTGGTAGCTCACCATCTACTCCTTTCATAGTTATACTGTCTTCGACTGATACAGGGTAAGAGGCTTTAGCATCAAGAAAAATAAAGTTATTTATATACTCATTGATATCCTTTGTTCCATTTTCATCAATAATTTTTAACCATCTGCCGTCTATCATCATTAACCTCCTTGATTAAAGCTAGCCATTCTCATATCTTCTCCTAAAATTTGAGAAAGGATATTCGCTGCATCTTTAGGTGAACCTTGTTTTTGATTACTTAACAGTTTGATAATTGTCTGTGTAAGTTTATTATTTTGATCATTCACTCTTACCAGCTGACTTAGCATTTTCTCAATTGTTGAATTGTCATTGTTTACTGTCACGTTCGCAGAGCCATTATCCATGCCAATCGCTGTCATTGCTTTTTCCATCAAGCCAACCGCACGATTACGTTTAGATTTATGAAGTGGAATGATAGCTTCTGCTCTATTTTTTTCACCAACCTCAGCGATTTGATGTTTAGTTACAATACCACCATTAGCGTAAGGACCACCTACACCAATTTGTTTTAGCATTCTTCCACCATATGTCTCTTTAGCATATCGCATACCTGCAATTAAGTTATCAAGTCCGTTGAATATATTTCCATGTCCACTTAACTTAAATGCGTTAAATGTACCAGGTTTAACTTGAACTAACCCTTTAGGATTACCTTCTGAACTGCCAGGTCCTACTGCTTTTGGATTGCCAGTTGATTCAGTGTTGATTTGTCTTAACCAAGCATTTGCATATGTTGATGTTTGTGGCAGACCTGCTAGACCTAATGCTTTCATTACTTCTGGTTTCCATGCTTGAACTGCTTTTGGTCCTGAATTCTTACCGCCTTTACTCTCTAATGACTCTAACCACTGCTTAGGATTGATAGCTGTATCGTTTCCAGAGTGATCACCTTTGTTTAATTGGAAGTGTAAGTGAGCTCCATTTACAAAGTTACCTGTATCACCTGATTTACCGATGACATCACCAGCACTTACTTTTTGACCTTGTTTAGCCATCTGTTCAGATAAATGCATGTACCAATTCCATAAGTTCTTACCAACCTGAACTTCAATCGATTTACCGCCACCGTAATCGTTCCAAACTTTAGAAACTTTACCGTCAGCGACAGCTTTTACTGGTGTTCCTATAGGCATACCAAAATCTATACCATAGTGGCGACCACCATTAAACATAAGCCCACCAGTGTAATGTCCAAATGTTTGCAAGATATTATCCCATGGCAACCAACTAGCATCACCATTGCCACCTTTAGCTTCTGTAAACCAGTCTTTCACTTTGTCTACTAATGAAGATTTCAAGTTTTTATAAGCAGCTTTAACTAAATTAACGGTAGCGTTATCGCCACCGCCGAAGTTGATGCCTATACTATCCATAACTTTATTCACTAATTTACCCGGATGTTTAACATATTTCCAAACATCACCGATTTTTTCACCAAGCCAAGATGCGCTATCTTTCATTTTATCTCCAACAGTTTCCATTGCATCTGCTGTTTTATCTTTGATGCCATGAGCTGTTTTAGATGCTTTATCTTTAAAACCACCAGATACATCTTTGATGCTATCAGCTATTTGTTCATATGTTTTTTTCTTCTTACTACTTTTAGAGAAACGAGGTATTTTAGTTCCTGTACCCGTTGATAAGCGTTTAGGTATTATGCCTTGTTCTTGAAGTTTGTGCGTATGCCTAGCGTTAATAACACCGTCACCTTTGCCTAATCCAACAATCGTATTTTTACCTTGTGGCGCATCAATTGAACCATCCTTACGTTGAATGAGCTCTTGTGTCCGTCCGCCCGGTCCATTACCTGGTCCTTTATCGTTAACCATTGCAACCGTAGGTTGTCTTAACCCACCATTTGAATCCGTAGAGAGCGTTGAACCGTCATAAGTACCTGTAGCTAAATGAGGTATTTTTTTTATAAGTTCGTTTTTACCCGTAATGGCTTTTGATATCTTATTAACGCCGCCAATCATACCATTCAAACCATCTACAGCTTTATTGGCAACTGTTTTACCTAAATCGCCTGCGGCTTTACCCATATCGGCACCAATGTCTTTAATCCATTGTAGCGTATCGCCCAGCCATTTTTTGAAGCCTTTATAAACAGATTCTGCTTTCTTCCAACCTTCACCAGCAATATTACCGAAACTTGTTTTAGCTTTACCCCACATGTTACTTACATTAGTTTTAACAGAACTATAAGCTTGACCGAAATATTTGCTTGTGCCTTTCCACGTAGATTTCGATTTATCCCAAGCTGTACTCGCGGTATCGGTAAATTTACCTTTTGCTTGATTATAAACACCTGTGACCTTAGTTTTAGCTTTTTCATAAGTTTCACCAAACCATTTTTTCGTACCGTCGTATGCTGATTTGGATTTATCCCACACTTTACCTGCAGCGTCTGTAAATTTATCACGCGTTTTAGTATAAACACCTGTTACTTTATCTTTCGCTGAATTGTAAGTATCTCCAAACCATTTAGATGTATTTTTCCAAATACCTTTTGTTTTATCGGTCGCAGTACCTTTAGCTTCTTCGAGTTTGTCACGGGTTGATGTCTTCACATTTTCCCAGGTATCAGATACACCTTTCGTCACTTTGCCCCAAATATTACCTGCTGTATCCCAAGCTGAATTCCAACCATTTTTGAATGATTGTTGAATATTTTGACCTTTTTCACTAAACCAACCCTTGGTATTTTCCCAACTTTCACCGAGTTTGTTAGTAATCGATGACCATAGATTACCGCCAGTTTCAAGCGCATTATTCCATCCTGATTTAATATTCGACCAAATATGACCGCCTTTTTGAGAGAACCACGTTTTAGTTTCCTCCCACTTTTCACCGAGCCAACTTGTCAATGAAGACCAGAGATTGCCTCCAATTTCAAGCGCGTCATTCCAACCTGTTTTAATATTAGACCAGATATGATGACCTTTTTGAGAAAACCATTCTTTCGTATCTTCCCATTTTTCGCCAAGCCAACCTGTTAAATAAGACCAGAGATTACCGCCCGTCTCTAAAGCATTGTTCCAGCCAGTTTTAATATTAGACCAGATGTGGCCGCCTTTTTCTGAGAACCATTCTTTCGTACTTTCCCACTTCTCAGATAACCAACCTGTTAAGGATTGCCACAAATCACCGCCGGTTTCAATCGCTGTATTCCAACCATTTTTCAAACTTGACCAGATATTGCTGCCTTTTTCAACAAACCAACCAGAAACATTTTCATAAGTCTCACCTAACCAGCCAGTTAAAGAGTTCCAAAGATCTCCGCCAGCTTCTATAGCAATATTCCAACCTTCTTTAAGGGCATCCCAGAATTCTTGACCTTGTTCAGAGAACCAACCAGTGATAGTATCAAAACCACTCTTAATATCTTCGCCAGCTTCAGAAATATTTTCTTTCCAAGAAGAAACGGCATCGCCAATATCTTCACCTATCGCTTTAAATGGGGAAGCAATCCATTCACCGATGTTCTCAAACCAACCATTAACAAGCTCTTTCCAATCCGTTTCTGTAAAGAAATCTTCAACTTTGCCCCAACCTTTTTTGAAAGCTCCAATAATTTCATCGGTTTGATCGCCTATCCAAGTGCCAATTCCAGAAGCTTGTGAACCTACATCTTGCCAAAAACTATTCCAATCATCTTTTATAAAATTTTTCGTTTTTTTATACCATTTTTCAGAATTAGAATAAACATGACCACTAGATAAATCTATGTCATCCGCTATATCTTTATTGTTCTTTTTAACTGATTTACGTATGTCACCAGTTTTGCCTTCAGCAGTATCTATCGCTTCATCATAAGCATCTTCGATTTCTCTAACTCGCTTATCGTGTTCTTTTTGATCAATTTCGCCGTAAGCAAGTAAATCATCAGCTTGAACAACATCATCTTCACGTTGTTTTTTAGCTTCTTTTTTAGCTTTTTTCTCTGCTTTGACTGCATCTTTAATAGCCTCACTTGCTTGTTGTGTATCAATAGCACCTGTGTTAGCGTTCATTCTTGATAAAATAGCTTGTTGCTCTTTTTGTCCTTTCGCAATACTTTCGGTTGTGATACGATTACGTTCATCCAATTTAGCTTTTAGGTCTTTTTCTTCTTGAGCTGTAAGTTTCCCGTCGTTAAATTGTTTTAGTTCTAATTCTTCGATTTCTTGGTTTAGCTCTTCAAGTCGTTTAATTTTTTCATCAGATGCCTCTTGATTTTTTTGAATCATATCTTGTTTTTCTTGGGCAGTAAACGCTTCACTGTTTTCAAGCATATCATTCAATTCATCGGATACTTTTTTATTACGTTTTTGAATTTGCTTTAAGGCTTCTTCTCCACCTTTTCGAACTGAAGTTTCAAGTTTTTCACGCATATCATCTGTGATTTTGCCATGATTTAGTTTGATATCTGATAAAACACGCGTTGTATCTTCTGAATACTTAACATATTTATCTAAAGCATTTTTAGTTTCTTTAGAAACGCCTTTACCTAAAACTTTAGTTGTATCGGTTGCTTTATCTGAGGCTGTACCAACTTTATCCATGAATTTTTTAAAGCCATCGCCAGCTTTTTTTAATAAATCGTCATCGTCTAAGTCTTTATAGCCTTGTTTCATTTCATCAAAGAAAGTTTCTTTGATTTTACTTCCTGTTTTCGAGAACCAACCACCTAAGTTTTTAAGTTGATCAATAGCGCCGCCACCAAACGTTTTGATGACATCAAATAAACCATCAACACCCTTTTTAAACCAGTCAACATTATTGTATGCTTTAATAAAGGCGCCACCTAATAACGTAACACCTGTAATAATCCAGCCAATTGGACCGCCCAAAATTTTAATACCATTACCTAAAACTTTACTCGCTTGACCTAATAAACTAACTTTTCCAGCTGCTTTACCTGTTGATTTACCGAAACGTCCAAATAAACCTGCAGAACCTTTAGCACTCTTACCTGACGCAGTAATTGCGCCTGCATTCGCTTTAGTTGCTCCTGCATTAATTGCAGCTTCTGCAGAGTTTTCAGCCATACGTCGATTAAGTTGTGCGTAACCACCAGCTGCTGCTTGAACCGCTCTTAATAATAGGCCTACACCTAAAGTTACGGGACCAATCGCGGCAGCTACGCCTGCAATAGCTACACCTGCTACTTTTGCACCTTTAGGTAAATCATTTAAGAAATCAACCGTTGATTTCAAACCGCCAACCATACCCGATAAAGCAGGTTGAATAGTTTCAAAAACAGATAACCCAAGCTCTTCGGCAGCTGATTTTAATTCTCTTAAACTACCACCTAAGCCTTTTTCCATTGTGTCGCCCATTTTCTTAGCCGAGCCTTCACTGTTATCAATAGATTTAGATAGTTTGTCATAGTCTTCTTGAGAAGCATTAATAACAGCCAATGCACCACTCATTGCTTCTTTACCAAATATTGTACTTGCAGTTGCAGCTTGTTGGTCCTTAGATAAACCACCCATTTTATCTCTCAATTGATCCATAACGTCACGCATTGGCAACATTTCACCTTTGCTATCTGTTATAGATATACCGAGTTCATCCATCTTGTCTTTCATGCCTGCCGTTGGTTTTGATAGGTTTGTAAACATCGTACGCAATGCTGTACCAGCTTTTTGCCCTTTGATACCCGCATTACTCATCAACCCAATAGCTGTTGAAGTATCTTCGATACTATAACCTAATGCGCCAGCTACAGGGGCAGCGTATTTAAAGCCTTCACCCATCATTTGAACATTAGTATTCGCATTTGCACTAGCTGACGCTAAGACATCCGCAAAACGGCCACTATCTTTAGCTTCAAGCCCAAATGCTGTTAATCCATCAGTAACAATATCAGAAACAGTACCTAATTCTTCACCTGATGCAGCAGCTAAATCCATAATCCCAGGCAAACCACTCATCATATCTTGCGATTTCCAACCAGCCATAGCCATGTAGTTCATAGCTTCAGCACTATCACTCGCACTGAATTTAGTAGTCGCACCCATTTCACGGGCTTTCGCTTTCAACGCGTCTAAATCTTTACCTGTAGCGCCAGAGATGGCTTGTACCTTACGCATGCCATCGTCAAATTCAACGCCAAGTTTACCTGCGTAGCCCATAGCGCCAGCAATCGGTGTTGTCACATACATAGACATATTACGTCCTACTGAACGCATATTTTGAGACATCTTGCCATACTTCTCTGACATTTTGTCTAAATGGTCTGCTTGTTTTGTATATGAGCTATTAGCAATCATTTGTTGTTTGTTCATTTGCTTTAGCTCTTGTTCAGCTTTATCAATACTTTTTTGCAAACCATTCATTGAAGCTTTTTCATTATTAACAGCTTTTTCGGCTTTCGCTAAGTCTTTTGGATAATCTTTGATTGTTTTAGAAAGTTTGTCATATTCTTTTTCTGCAGTTTTAACTGCGTCATTTGATTGTTGGTAAGAAGCTTTAACCTTTTTATTTTCTTCTGTAATGCTTTTATTAGATTGGGTTAACTTCTTAACATTTGCAGTTTCTTCTTTGTGGCTAGCAATTAATTTTTGATGGACTTCACGTTGTTGTTTGGTCGCATTAGAAGCTTGTTTAATTTGTTCAGTAGAGGCTTTGCCTGATTCTTTTAAACGTCTTTCTGCAGAACGTAAGTCATCGAGTTTTGTTTTAGCTTTGGCCTTTTCAGCACTTAATACAGATTGTTTCATTTTAGCGTTATCTAATTCCTTATTAGATTTTTTCATCTCTTGATTAGATTTACGCATCGCTTCATCTTGCTTCTTATGTGCTTCGGCAAGCTCTTTAACTTTTTGTTCTTGTTGTTTAATACTATTCGTTGCTTTTTCATAAGAACTTTTAACGTTATTTAAATTGGTTTTAGCTTGATCATACATTTTCTTTTGGACTTTCATTTTATTGTTAAGTCCTTCAATACGTGTTTGATACTTCTGTACAGATTTCTCAGCTTTGCCGAAACTAGACATATTCGCTTTCACTTCAGAACTCAATACGCCCATTTGACGTTTAAGACCTTTCATGCCTTCTTCAACGCCCGTATTATCCATGGTGTTCTTTATCGCGTAGCCTTCAATATTTTCCAATTATATGTACCTCCCTTCTTACCTATCCACCGAATAGTTTGATTAAGTCTTTACCTTTAATAACTTCTTGTTCTTTTTTAGATTTAGTTTTTTGTTTATCTTTTTTATCATCTTCATTTAAAATCGATAACAGTTGAAAATACGGTTGTGCCTTAACTTCTGTTAAAGTCCAACCGTAATGCATCATACAGAACCTTTGTAAGTCCTTAATGTTTGATAAAATTTCGCTTATTGAGAGTGTTCTTCTGTCTTTCCCTCTTGGCTTGCTTCATCTTCTGAATTTGTTTCGTCTTCGCCGCTGATTTCTCGAAATATTTCACCTAACACATAAGAATATGCTTTTGTACCCATATTATTTAAAATGTCTTCTTCTGTTAAACCTTGTTTTTCAAACAAACTAACTAAGTAATCACGTTCCATTTTTCTCACTTTTTTCATATCTGGTTTTTCTTTATTCACTTCTTTTTCTCGACTTTCCATCCATTCATAAAAACGTTCTGCTTCGCCCATCGTGATAACGTCTTTTGAATAGCTTTCTACTTTACCTGTTTCTTGGTTTTTAATTTCAAATTTGATCATGTTATTGTCTCCTTAAAGTTAATTATTTTTGTATACAAAAATAGGCGACCGAAGTCGCCTTGCTTATTTATTCTGCTGATACATCTGCATCGTTTTCATTTGCTTCTACTTCTACATTATCGGGTTCTTCTGGCGTAGGTTCTTCTTCAGTTTCAACAGTGACAGCACATGTTGCTTTTTTATTACCATCCTCAGTAGTAACTTCAATGTTAGCTGTACCGTCTGCAATCGCTGTAATTGTACCGTCTTCATTTACTGTAGCTACATCTCTATTGGATGATGCATAAGCTACACCTTTATTAGTCGCAGTCGATGGCGCAACCGTTGGTTGAATGGTTGCTGTATCTCCGATATTTAGCGTTAAACTTTCTTTATCAAGGGAAACCCCTGTGACTTTAATTGGATTCGTTTTAAATCCTGGCACATCTGTTTTGTCAGATTCACCGTTATCGTTACTAAAAGCAGCTTGATGCGTGCCTGCTTCATATGCTGTATCTGCGTCCAGACCTTCAATCGTAACGTTAGCTTTACCATCTTCACCACGTTCAGCACTTGCGACTACTTCATCATTTTTATAAATCTTTAAAATGTCTGCCATTTAAAAGCCTCCTAGTAATTTAATTTAAAAAGCCCCTATTCTGCAGAAATAACAGCCGATTTACTTTTAGCTGTTATCGCTACATTTTGGGGTGCCTTAGGGTGTTTCTACTGCTTCGTTATCATTTGAATTGTCATTGTCTGGCATTTCGCCTTCTCCAACATTTTCGTAACCAGGGAATACACTTTGGAACAATTCATCTGACCCTTCTTTACCAACATGATAACCATAAGTACGTGATTCGCCATTAATAGTACGTGCGATCCAATCACCTGTAAGTTGTTGTGGTTCTGGTTCTTCTGCTTCTTTTGGCGTTGTCTTCCATTCAATAGATTCAAGACTCATTGTTCCTTTAGTTAACGCAAGATATACAGGTTCGCCTGATAATAAATCTTCTGACTCGCCAATTAACGCAACATAAGGCGCACGTGTTTTCTCACCAACCCATGAAGTCCCATTTTCATCTGAATCACGACCTAAAACGGCATCTAAATCTTTATCTGGTACATTAAATACATCCAGTTCTGACTGAACTTCGCCTGTTCCTTGTTTCTTAGACCATACCGTCTTATTTGAAGCACGCATTTCAACTTTTTCAGGGGCTAATCCTGAAATGTTAAGATTGACCGTACCACCTTTTGCATCTTTCCATGTCATTAATTTCTTAATTTTTTCATCTTCATCAAAAATACCTACGTGTACTTTTTCAAATCCTACTACTGCCATAATTTTTCCTCCTTGAATTAAAAAGAACGCATCTATTCGACACGTTCACCTTTGTAATATTGGTATTTAGGTATGCCACGATATCTTCGTGACATCACATACCTTTGTGTTGCTTTAAAATAGTCATCTAATTGTGATGATGCTTGATTTAAATTTTCATTTGATAGTAAATAACGAATCCGTTTCGTTATATCTATCGTTTGTTGATGATTATAAGATTCAACATCGACTTGAAAAAAATAAGTTTCCGATAGATATTTATCAGAAACATATGTGCTTGGACGATCTAATATCGGGGTTAAAACGACAAACGCATCACTCGTATCATCCACTTCTGTTACTTCGTAATAATAAATGCGGTTGTTTACTTCTGATGCGAGTATAGGGTCGTTAATAATGATATTCGTAATATATTTGAGTATATTCACTTTTTGTTCAACTCTCTTCGAATGATGCCACGGTATTTGGTTTGTGATGCATCTAATGTTTTGGCAATGACACCGTAACCTTGAGGTGTATACTTTTTACCATTACGTGTATAGCCATGTTCATTAAGATGAATGATATTTTTTCTTTCCTTAGGACCTTCCCAATGAATCATAATCCGTCTTTGACCAGCAACCGTTTCAGGATTCCCTCGCTTCATTTCTTGAATGGTCGCGCCTGTATCTCTAAAATCTTCAAATTGATATTTGAGTTCTTCTTTTAAAAAGTCAGATGCTTCAATTAATGCTTTATCATTCTTTACTTGCATTGCTTTTTGACCAAATTTTGCTTCCATCTTTTTCATTAACTCTTTTTCGCCTTTAAGCTTTACATCATATATACCATTGATTTTAGGTTTACTCATTTTCAGCCACCACCACCGTAATATAGCCTGCTTTCGGCTTATCAAATCGAATATCATATATGTTAAATAGTTGCGTTTCAAAGCGATAATCCTTCACTTTGATTGTATGTTGATACTTTGGGATAAATTGTCGTTGAGCGTCTCTCATTATAATGTAAAACCTTGGGTTTTACCGTTTGTCGTTAGAACTTGTCTGTCTTTAATAGAATTATCATATTTTTCAACTTTACAACTATAAACCTCTTTTTCTTCTAAATCATCTGGGTAAGGGCCAGTTTTAACCATGTCATAAAAAGTTAAGTACGTATTAAAGTTTTTAAATTGCACTTAAATCACCAAACTTTCAACTTAAGAATAAATGATTGTAAGGTTCTGTCATTAAATCCTTTATTTTCACGTTCATACTCAACAAAGCCACGAGTCTCATAATCACGCGAAACAATATAATTAATCGCTTGGCAATATAAAGGATATGCCTCATCACTATGATAGTACTGAGGCACACCACTTAAACTTAATTCAGACTTAGCACTTAGAATCATATCTTCTAACGTATCATTTTCGATATCATAATCTATGTTTAACCATCTTTTGATGCGTAATAATTCATTTTGATTCAACAAAACCACCCCTATTCAGCAGAAATAGAGACGGATTTTGCTCTCGTCTCTACTTCTACCTTTTGGGGCTTGTTAGGGTGTATTCGTGTCTTCAGAACCACCATCAACTTTAGCGATACGGAACGCACTGTCTAATGTACGTTGTTGATCATACCAAGCAGTTAAAACGAATAGATATTCGCCTTTTTTTACATCTTTATCTGTATCAAACGTTGTACCATTGTAGTTAATACCAAAGTAATTGAAATCTCCTATTACTGGTTTAACTGCTGCATCAGTAAATACAATTGGTTTACCAAATATTTTTTCAGCAGGAGCGTCAAAGAAATTAGTAGTACCGTTAGATAAAATATCAATAATTTTAATATAATCTGCATATCTCATATAAATCACTGAATTATCACGATAATCTTCATGTAAATCAGCTAAGGCATTAATGATAGCTTTATACATATTTGAACCAGCCACTTCTTTTACACTTCCATTATAAAATGACATATGTTCAATTCCAGGTTTAGGACTAGCAGCAAAAGCGTCTCTACGTTCTTTATCGGCTAATCCTGAACGTAAAGCATTCTCTACCCAACTAACTAATTCAACATCTGAACCATGAATTACAGTATCAGAAACTGCAGCAAATACTTTAAATTTGTATGTTTCGAATTTAACTGTGTCACCTTTTAGTTCCATTTCTTTAGCTGTTTCTGTATCTGTAATAAAATCATCGTCATCCAGTGTGTATGAGATACGAGGAATTTCTAATCCCTTAATATTTGTTAGACGTGCTTTTTCTCGCAACTGATTTCGAGCGAAAGGTTCTGAAACTAACTCTTTTGATAATGTAGTAGGTAAGAATTTGTCTCCACCTGTATCATTATCAGTTGGTAACGCATGCAATAAACGTTGTGCTTGTTCAGAAGGTTTACTGTATTCTTTTGGATTTAAGGCATGACGGTAAAATTCAGCTTTCGCTTTAATAATTTGATTTTCTTCATTTAATGACTGATATGCGTTTGTTTTATCTTTGAATTTACTTTGTTCTTTTTGTTCAATCTCTTTTACTTGAGATTCTACGATATCGTAACGTTGTTGTAATCCTGCTTTTTCTTCTTTTAATTGATTAACACTTTCCATATCAACATTCGGATTACTTGCCTTTTGACTTAATTCGTTATTTTTATCTTTTAGTTGTTCACCAATCATACCTAATGATTGTTTAAGTTCATATAATGTAGTCATATGTTATTCCTCCTAGAAATTGTATATTGTTTTTAAACTTTTACATTCTTTAATGATTTGTTCCCTTGCTTCTTTTTCCTCTGGTGACATAGTGTTTTTAGGCGTTTCAACCGTTTCTTTAATACTTTCAACATTAGTTATTTTGTCCACGTCTTTTTCTATATTTTCAGGAACGTGTTTAAATGTTTGATATATATCATTCGAAATACTAGCAGCTATTTCGCTAGCGCCTAATATTTCATCCGCTAAACCCTTTTCTAATGCTTCATCTGCCGTTAACCATGTTTCGGCTTCAAGCATTTGTTTTAACTCATTTTCTGATAAATTGGTTGCTTTATCTAAATAGGCGCTGTTACTAGATTGATCTGTTTTATCCAATAATTCAGCTGTCTCTCTTAAATCTTTCGAATTACCAATTGTCATAACCCATGAATTATGAATCATCATCAAACTGTTTTTGTGCATAAAAATAGTGTCACCGCTCATTGCGATAACACTTGCAATTGATGCTGCTAAGGCATCTACATATATATTCACTTTTGCTTTATGCATTTTTAACATGTTGTAAATCGCATGTCCTTCAAACACGTTTCCACCAGCTGAGTTAATATGAACATCTATTTCTGAAACATTATCTAATTGATCTAACTCTTTTTTGAAATCAACGGCTGTTACATCTGTGTCATCCCATTTATTAGATACAATATCCCCATAAATGTATATTTCACCTTTATTCTCCGCCTTTTTCTTCATCTGAAAGTAAGTTTTTTTCTTGTTCATTACTGTCACCTCCTTTCAATGTGTGTCTTTGTTCTGGCGGTGTATCAATCGGATATAAATCTCCACTAATTAACGGAGTATCGCCACCTTCAACAGGGGGTAAATCTTCCCATAATCGAATGTCATTAACAGTATAATAGCCACTACGCACAGCTTTAAAGTAAACTTCTGCTTGTGTTTTACTATCTGCACGTAAGAACGATTTAACATTAAATTTGAAGTAATACCCCATAGTCCGTCTATATTTAGTTAATAATTTTCGGTTAAATTCTTCTTCATACTGCTTAATAATTGGCAGTAATGTGTGTTGTAAATAGTAACGGTCAAGCTCTTCATTTGAGTTAAATGTCATTGCATTATTTGCATTCAAAAAAACCGATGGTATTTGAAACACATTTGCAATACGTTCGCGTGTTAAATTTTCTGTAGCTACAATGTCCTCAGATACATATTTTTTATCTAGTGGGTCAATTTCAACGCCTGGTTCTTGAAATAAAACGCCACCATTTTCTTCATAAAAATCTTTGAAGTTTTGAACGACTGATTTTCTCTTGTCATCTGATACATTCGTACCATATTTAAGCACAAAGGATTCTGGTTTCTCCATCTCTTTTAAATTAAAATTTCGAATAGCATTGTCAAAATCAGTAGTATTCTTTAAGACATCTACTGGGCTAATTCCTTGTACCATATTCGAACCAACAATGTGTTTGAAATGCATCATGTCTGTATTGTGGACAATTAATTTATTATCTGTTGCTGCGTGAATACTGTAATAAATGTCTTTCGATGTACTCTCAATTAATATTTCAACGACATCCGGATTGATTAAATAAAGCTTGTTAGGTTGATGATATATATCACGTTCAATTAATACATATGCATTTCCTTTTTCATTACGACACGTTTCAATTTGATTAATAAAGTCAAAACTACTAATTGAGCCATTAGGACTATCTGTAATAAGTAATGAAATGTCATTGGTAACTACTTCATAATTTTTATAGAGCTTTATAGGTATACTCGCCATTGAATTCGATAATTTAGTGATAGCTGCAAATATTGTTTCGTTAGTTTCTAAAGTGTTGCTGATAACACCCCAAAAGTTTTTATTACGCCAGGGTGAAAAATCATAAAGTTTTTCCTTACTTTGATCTACCCAATTATCTATCAATTTTTGTTTAACTTTACTAATTATATTTTGTTTAGCGATTGTCTTCACCTCCTAACTCAGTAGTTCTTTCATACTAATAAACTCAATATTGCCATTACCTGCGTCTGTAACCACTTTATTCATAATGTCAGTGTAAGTATTTAATAACGCTGCAAAACCATCAATTTTACGATAGCGATTTTGTTTCGTTGGTAACCAATTATCATTACGATCTTTAGTTAATTGAACATTATTGATATACCAGCGCATCATTGGGTTATTATTAAAAATAACTTTGCCATCTAAAAACAACTCATTTAGGTCTTTTAAAGCTGGACTTAAAGTAATCGCGCCTTGTCTTGTTTCTTCTGTTTCAAAACCATAATTTTTTAATTCTTGATTGAGTTTAAAAGCATTCGCACGGTCATACGTTATTTTTTCCACAGGATAATATTGATTCATTTCTGTAATCCAATCATAAACTTGTTGGTAATCAACATATTGTCCGGGTGTTATTGTTAAATAACCTTCCTCTTGCCATTCTCTAAAGGGTATTTTTTCATTGGCGTATTTAACGCGCTCTTCTGGTACCCATGAATGTGAAATAACCGCTATATTACCATCATCTAAGGCAAAAGTAGCGCAAGCCGCAGTGAAATCTTGTGTTTCAGATAAATCATAACCAATCGTACAAGGTTTCCCTTTGAGTTCTTCTAAATCAATGACTTTATTATTTTTCTTAAGTGTTTCATAGTCTAAGAAACTCATTTCATCATCGTTCGCAAATATATTAAAGCGTTTCGTTATAAAATCCCCACGTTCCGCTGGAACGCGCTTCGCTTTTTCCCAATCCTCTTTCATCGTTTCTAAATCAATTGATACACCCAAATTGGGATTTGCTTTCGCCCAATTTTCTGGATTATCTAAATCATCTTCTTTATCTAAAGAAGCTAAGAAATAAAAAGTACGTTCATCTTCAACCACACCATTTAAAGTATCTTCACCAGCACCAACCATATCAACTAAAGGACCATCTAACTGATAACCCGCCGTTGTAATATAAACTAGTAAAGGCTGCTTTCTTGATTGTCGAGAGTTTTTTATAACAGAAATTAATTTATAATCTTTGTATTCATGGATTTCATCAAACACGCCAATATGTGTATTTAAACCATCTAACTTCTCACTATCTGCTGCTTGGGGTTCAATTTTCGAATTTGTTTTATCGTAATATATGGCATCTCTTCTTGGTCTGAAATTTTTATTTAATTTAGGCGAAGCTTTTATCATCTTGGTTGATTCATCAAATAATAATCGAGCTTGTTTCATACCATTAGCTAGTAGAACAACATCTGCCCCAGGTTCGCCATCTTCTGAAGCACCATAAGTTGTTAAACCTGATATCAAAGTCGTTTTACCATTTTTACGCCCAACAAAAACGACGCCTTCTTTAAAGCGTCGTAAACGTGTTTCTTTATCTACCCAACCAAACAAAGAACCAATAATAAAATGTTGCCATGGTTGTAATATGAGTTGTCCGTATTCGCCTTTAGAAGGTTTACAGAACTTTTCAATAAACCTTATAGGTTTATGTCCTTTTTCTTCATCAAATTCCCACCGATGATTGTCATTTTTGAGGTAGTTTAAATGCCTTTGGCATTCTTTTCTAACGTATTCATTCGCCGTAATATTACCTCTAACGACTTGTTGCGCATACCATGTGGTGAGCAATTTAGGTGAAGGTTTATTCAATACTTTAATAGTCACCAAAACCGTCCTCCTCTGATTCAACTATTTTTTCTCTTTGTGCTGCAGTTAATCCTAATGACTTTAATAAATTATTTAGCGTTTGAACCGTTTTCGTTAATTCAATACTTAATGGGTTTTTAACTAAATTCGTAGCGCCTGCTTTATTCGTATGTTCATACATAAGCTGAGATTCTTCGAGTTCATCTCTTAATCGACAATAAAATTTATAAGTCTCTAAATAGAGATCTATTAAGATATCATCTGAAGTTTGATAACCATCGATATAACTGACTAATTGCTTTTTTGTTAATTCCAACCTTTACCCCCCCTTTCATGAAAAGTTATTTGCGTTGCGAACGACGAAACTGTCCGCGGTCTCTTTATTTCTTTTTCTCAAAACAAAAACCAGGGGGCATCAAAGTTTTATCGTTCGCACTTTTCTTTCTACATTTTCTGTTGTAAAAACTTTTTCTTCATCTTTTGCATGAATTCTATTGTGACACTTCGAACAAACGCACATGAGATTATCTAAATCTAGCGCTTTTTGAAAATCACTTTTAACATAAATCATATGATGAACTAAGTCAGCATCTGTATATCTATGTTTTCTTAAACACATTTGACACAAATGATTGTCTCTTTCTAATGCCATGTGTCTCAATGTATGCCAGTCTTTAGACTTATATAACCTCTTGGTTTCCTTTGTTAGTTCATCACTATCTATTAATCCTTTGTTGTATATATACTTGCCATACCATTCATGTATCACTTGCATAACGTGTTGCTTATTGTGTCTATCACTAATGCTTAGTCTTCGCTTGCATTCATCTAATGATGTATCCATTCGTTTGTACTGAGTATTAAAGTGTGTATCTACCTCACTCATTAACTTATATGAAAGGAATGTAGTAACGATATATAACACACCGTTATCTGATTGCTTAGCATGATCAATCATCTTATCTCTCATACTCATAACTAATGTATGTGCATTATCATTGTGTTGTTGATACTTTGTGCTAGTCATTGCATGTGTGAGTGCGTCATAGTCAAACACTAAATCATACTCAGTCATAGCATTACGAACATATGTAGTCTTGCCACTCATTGGTGCTCCATACACTACTACAATCTTCATCCCTTCACTTCCTTGTTCTATACGCATAAAGAAAGACACACCACTCAATGTGATGTGTCTCGATATAATATAGTATTGATTATTTATAATTGTTAGTACCATTTGTATTCTAGCATTATCGCTATAAATATATTATATAAAATACTAATGATGATTACTAATTAGTGTTGATAGCGTTGATTGTGTTTATCCTGTTGATTGTGTTTATCCTGTTGATTGTGCTTATCCTGTTGATTGTGTTTATTGTGTTTATCTTGCTCATTAAGATACACATTCACGATATCTGTCATACGACTTTCAAAGTTTGTTCTACCTATATTCATTATCTTCTTAATTTCTGTAGGTCTCTTTCCTTTCTTAATTTCATAAAGTATATTTAGATTCTTATCATTGTCTATATGATGTTCGTATTTATCAATAAAGCTTACTACTTCAAGATGCTTATACAATATTCTATAGATTACATCATTACGTGTCACGATATCTAATACTTTATCGCTCGTTCCACCTTGAGCTTTAGGCATAGTAGACTCAACACCATACTGAGCAGTAGAGTTACTATCTAACTCATAACCTTCTTCAAGTAGTACATTCTTTCTCCAATGATATTCATATATCATTTCCTCTATTTGTTCTGCAGTATACATGACTTACCTCCAGTTACTGTTTAACTAATCTATTTATTACATCTTATATTTCAGCCATTGCTATTAATTCCTTCATAGTCATATAACACCCTTTATCGTATTGATAATATAGAAGTGATATATAAGCAGGAACAATTGGCTGTGAATTTATTAGTACATTAATCATTACATACACCTACTTCTTATTAATATATGCCTGAATATAATTCTTCAAGTGTGCCTTCTCATATCTAAGTTTAGATATCACATCACTTTGTATGCAGTTAGCTATGATAGATACAATTAACATGATTGCTAATGTAATTGCTATTATCCAGAACATTACTTACTCACCTCATAATCCCTCGGCACATCCACCATATCGTTTGCTTGTTTCCTAACAATGATCTCGTATGTGATTGCTTTACTTAGTTCGTATAGAAATATAATTAATAATGGTTTGAGTATGTGTTTCATATTACCGACTCCCCAATCCTAAAATGTCTGCTCTAATTTTCTTAACCTTGAACCCATAAGTATCGGCTAACTCTTTAGCATGTTTGTAACTATCGAACAATTCAGCTCTTTCGGTTTCCAGTGTGGTCGTTACAGACCTTTCCGTATGATTATCACCATATACCACTACTTCTTCCATAAACATTCTGTTCTCATTGTTAACAACTACATAATAGTATTTACCTATTTCCAAATTACTCACTGCCCTTTCTTAATATATCCACATATGTTCCATCACAGTTATGACATAAGAAGGAAATGTATTTTTCATAATCAGTATTCCAACTTTCACATCTAGGACATTGCTTCTTATCCTTCACTCTCTCCTTAGCTTCTTCTGCACTCTCTGCATCCACCACAATAAACGTTTCATTCTCCTTAGCCTTAGTTGCATCCAGGAACACTTCATCTGTTGTGTGGTGTATTTTGCGTACTAGGTATTGGGTCATTTATTTCAATCTCCAATAATATTTAATTAAGATATATGTGCGTTTTAAATTTGTTTTCACGTTTCTTATAAGCCAAGGTTTTATAGGTAATACATTCATGTTCAGATTCATTGCGTAAGTCATTTTGCCTTCTTCGTTTTGGTTATTATTTATATTCAATCCGTACTTAGTAATAATTAGATCATTTTGAAAATTAATTACTAATTCCTGTTTATTTGTTCTTATTCTAGTCATCCACACTCACTCCTTGCCTAAGATTATTCGTACACGTTCAAGTATGTCTTTAATATTTCTTTTTAAATTTCAAAGTCACTACGTTTCTAAAATGTTCGTTCCTCGTATGTGTATCTGATAATTTAAAATTCGTAATTGTTTCAATAACCTCATAATTTACATGATTTAAATTAGAGATGTGAATATTGGTTTCATTTTTACCTTCAAACAATCTTTTTAATATTTTTATAGTAGGCTGTTCAAATTCATTCATTTACCTAGCACCTCTTTAACTTTTTGTAGTATGTCTTTAGTATCCTGTACTTCCGAATCCTTTATCTCCTCTTGTTGTTTCATTACTAAACTCCTTAACTGGTTCTAACTCTGGTGTCCATATTGGCACGATGACTAACTGTGCTAGTCGGTCGCCTTTGTTGATTTGGTATGTTCGAAGTTTGTATTTCTTATCACTCTTTAAATCTAGAACTCCTTTACCTTCAACATTAAAGTACGCCTCGGTTTTCTTTCTTTTTTTAATTGGTATAAAGTCATTCTTAATATTAATCTTCATATGACCTTGAAAGCCTGCATCAATCTTTCCTGTTTCAACTACAAGATGTGTCTTGCTACTCACACCACTTCTGCTTGTAAGTAATCCCACATAGCCTTTAGGTATATTCACTGCTAGATCAGTAGCAACTAATGCTTTCTGTTGTGGTTCAAGTATCACTGTTTCAGCTGCATATATGTCATAACCAGCGTCTGTATCATGATGACGTTCTGGCATTGTTGCGTTGTCGCTTAGTAGTTTGATTTGTAGTGATTGGGTATTTTCATATCCCTGTAAGATAGCGTAGTTGTCTTTTCCTAATTTTGTATTTTTTGGTTCAATCATTTTGTTTGTCCTCCAAATCGTTTAGTAAGTTGCTGAATTCGTTTGTGCCGTCTAGTTTGTCCATATCTTCTAATACTGGAGCTAAACTGATTTGCGCACCCTCTAAAATTTTATAAAATCCCATATTCTTATTTATGCGTTTCTGTCCTTCATAGTTTGCATAAGATTCCAACATCTCCACCTTCAACGTCTGCCAAGCGTCTTTATACTCTCTATCTTTCATCGTCTACACCTTCTCCTTTTACCGCTTTCTCATACGCCTCATTACTAAGTGGTATCGCTTGTATACTACTGTCTTTTGTTATCTGTAATTCAGTGGCTGGTTGTGTAACTGTTAGTTCTATTTCATCTTTCATCTACTTAACCCCTAACTGATCTAACTTACTTCGATACTCTCTATACATCGAACTGCCTTGATGCAGTGATAATTTATAATCTATGAGTTTTCTAAACTGTTTCAGTAATGCGAGTTGTTCTGCGTTCTCTCGTTCCAACCGTTTGTTATTCGCACGCAAGACGATTAAGTCATCTACACAGTGCTGATAAGCTTTTTTGTATTGGTTAAGTTCGTTCATTACTTGTCTATATTCATTTTCAGACATTGATACTCTATCTCTTTTAAATTCTATTCTCACTCGCCATCACTCCTCTAGTAAATATGGGTGTTCAAATTGATTACCTATAATTTCTAATTTTCCTAATACATTTTCAAAACCTTCAAAGTAGCCATAACATACTAATCCGAAACATCCGTGTTCGAACTTAACTGTTGATAACCCTTCTGTATAGCAATCGATTATATCCCCCTCAAATATCTCCACACCGTTCTTGTCTTTAAGTCCTGTGGACATCATTACAACTCTATCTATCGAACCATCATTGTTAACAAGGGCTAAGTCTTCCATGTGGTCAAACCTAATTAGGAATGCGTCGTCGGAATCTTCCCTCGTTCCGTAACTCATACCTTTACCTGGCATAATGTCTTCTCTTTCTGCATCCCATTCTCTAAATTTCGGTATCATCTACCATCACTCCTCTACTCACCTTTAGTCATAACCATAAAGCATATAATGAATATGATAATCACAGTCCCACTTGATACTATGTCTACCATCTACTCCACCAGCTTTCCGTCACGCCAGATTAGTATTAGTCTTAAATCATCACCCATTGTGTATGCAGACTTTAAGTTAGTTTTATCTAAATAATTCAAGCTTTTATCGTTAGTTATATGAGTTACACCATTTTTATAGATAGTTAGCATTTCATCTATCACTGTATCTTCCGTAATTTCTTCCTCGACTTCAACTTTGAAAGTGTCGTCATTAGATATAGATTGACTTGTTCTAACTCCATAACCATCGACTGAAAATTGCACATAAGGACTATATTCATCATGTTCTTTTGTTAAAAATAACTTTCCTTTTACCAAATTTGGATTATTAAATCCCCACTCAATCAACTGTGGTAAGTTCATCGTTTTTTTCTGCTTAATCTTTACCATTCTTAATCCCCTCCATTACTTTCTTGTTATGTTCCTTGTCCTCTGGTAACACTGCCATGACAATGCTACGTGGATTAATCGAGTATAAGAATCCTTTAACTCCCCAATCTCTTAGTAACTTTGCCATTTCGACAGTATTTTTGCCTTTAGTATCAATTTTGTATTTAGTTTTGATAGTGTCCGATAGGATCATGATAATTTATATTTCTCCATTACAATGTCGTACTTCTCAATAAATTTATATCTGTCTTGGTGTAACTTCTCACTCCACTGTGTATATTCATCCATTGCTTTAAGTTGTTCAATTAATCCTTTTATTTCTCTCTGCGTCTGTTCAGCGGCAGCCACTGCTTTCCAGTATCTACTTGTACCAACTTCTGCCTCATAACTTGTGTTACTATATTTCAAGAATTGTTTATATGTTCTATCAGCTCTTTGAAATAATGATTTAACAATCAAGTCAGAATTTTTTAGTAGTATGTCGTTAGGTGTCATTTACTTCACATCCCAATTCTCAAAGGCACGCTCGATATACCATTTAGCTTTTTCCACATCTTCTTTACCATTCTTGTGCGGACTGCGTGCAAGATACTTAATAGCATTGCCAATGTGATAAGCTACGTTTGGATTGTAATGTTGCGTGACTTGTTCTATAAAATCAATCACTTCTATATCACCGTAGTTATAATGTGATGGGTGATTTACTGTGTCTTTACGCTTACGTTGTTGCACGTCGTTGGATTGGCTGTGAGATATAATTTCTTCATTTGGGCCAACTGTTGAATTACTGTAACTATATATCTTACCTGGATTAGGCGTGCTCACGCTCTCCGTCTTACTCTCTATATAGTCACTCCACAAATCAAAGTAGTTATTATAAGAAATGATATATATGTCATCAGTTGCTGTTTTAATGCAGGCATAATCTAAAGATCTTGCTAATACTCTCCCCACTACCGTCATTCCTTCGCTATACTCACTCTTGCCTAAGTCATACACAATGACGTAATCATTTATATTCAAGTCTCTTATCTTCATTTAACGCACCGCCTTAGGAAATGCATCGTATTTCATTAAATCAGATACATATTTACAACGTGGATGTACTTGTGGTGTTCCGTCGTATAACCAAGGATGCTCGTCTCTATGTTTCGCTTTCTTTATTTGTGCATTCTTCATTTTTGAATTTTTTAATTGTTCAAGTCTTTGTATGTCTCTATATTCACTTAAGCGAACGTGTTTGGCTGCTTTACAAGCTTCATGTAACGTCCAACCATAAAGCAATCTTTTACTTACATAGTTTTTACTTAAACCATTCTCGTTCATACACTTAAGGTTTTCACCCATAATGTGATATGTTTTGCCTTTAACAAGTAGTGTTTCCATTTATTCCACCTCAAAATCCTCTATCTGTTATTTCTACTTCGTTAATGTCTTTGAATAAGTCTGTGTCTGTATACTCGTCTAAATTAGTCAACATATGACTCGACATTCTATGTTCTATATCTTCATCTGGTTCATCTACATACGCAGGAAATGTATACTGCCTTTCATATTCGATTGTGTACTTAATTTTGAATGTTTCTTCTCTCATGCAATCACCTCTTAGCTTTCTTGCGTTCACTTCTTACCTTTTTCAATTCTTCGTATGTTATCCATGTTTGACCCGTATATTTAGGTGCTTCACATACCCATATCAACGGTATGTCTGGATATTTATATCTAAAGTGTTTCGCTTTATATCTAGCAACATCTGTTGGCATACCTTTAACGTCTATGACTTCCACCAGTTTGCCTTTATGCCACAATGCAAAATCAGCGACATATTCTGTTTTACGTTGTTTACCATTCTTAGGAATTAACTCATATCTAGGTTGCAGTTCGATATAATCTATTAACCCATGTTCTTTTTGTCGTTCTAAATGCTGGTAATATCTACATTCAACTTTGCTGTCGAACACGATACCTTTATATTCAACTTTCTTCGCATTATATTTACTCATGCTGTTCACTCCTACATGTAATCAAATATGCTTGTTTGATTTGCACGTTCTAATCGGAATGTGCGCTTGATTGCTTCTAATCTCTCGTCACTTACAATGTATTCATCTATATCGAAATGCTTATGCAATCCAAATACACGGTTTCTATTATTATCTAATGGGATAACATCAATAGTTACATTACTGTTGCTTTGTTTTAGTCTATATTCTGTACTTAATCCCATTTAACACACCTCACGAATAGCGTCTGTTGTAGCACGTTTTGCTTTCTCTGCGAACAATAATTCATCTAACATTGTTTCGTCTCCGTGCGCACCATCTATGAACTTCTGTGCGTACATATCACTTAAATTAGGCGCTTCTAAAAAGTCTTTTACATATTGAATTGTTTTTACCATGCGTCTCTCTCCCTGTAGTCATCACCAAGTACTCTCACTTGGCGTGAATTATGTTTCATACGTGAATTGATACGTTGCCAATTCATATTTTGATTTAACTCTTTATCACTAAAGTTGGTAGTGAAAATGTTGTTTTTACCTACTCTGTTATCAACTATGCTAAATAGTTTATTTAATGTATGTTCTGTGTTCTCAACACCTATATCGTCTAATACAAGCAAGTCTATGCTGCTAAGTAATTTGACTAACTCGTCTGTCGTTTCATCTGCATTTTTATTGTAAGTAGCTTTGATACGATCCATTAACATTGGTATGTGCATAAATGCTACAGAATAACCTTGTGCCTTAATTGCTTTCGCTATAGCATAGGCTAGATGCGATTTACCAGTACCGTATGAGCCTTGCATGATTAATGACTTAGGTTTATCTATAGAAAACGTTTTGACGTACTCTATAGCTGTTTGTTTAGCATCTGTTTGTGATTGGTTCTGTGGTTGATAATTATTCACTGTGACTTCTTGTAATGAGTAATTAACATTAGATTGATTAAATATACTATTGATTGCTTTCTGCTTACGTCTTTTCTCTGCTTCTTTGCCTGCTGCAATCATGCTACACTCGCAACCATCACGGTATTCATAACCACTACTGAATGTGTGCAGATCATATCTGTTACCACACTTTTCACAATACAGTCCTTTCTCTACATCGTTAGCTTCATATTGCTTAAGTGTTTCCGTTATTTTAGGGCTTAACATTTTTTTCATTTAATCACTCCTAATCCCAATAACTAGGGTCGTACTTCATACGTTCTAGTTGGTCTTGTCCTGTAGGTTGTGTTTCCTCTGTAAAGTCATTCATATAGCTTTCTTGGCTCAAAAATGTTTTAGGGTACTTTTGATACTGTTTATTAGTTATAGTCTTTAGATACTCTCTAGTACCGTCCATGATGGTTTCATAACCATCTTGTTTAAGCGCTGATTTAAATAAGCTAAATGCTTTTTTCTTATCTAGCTTTTTATCATAAAGTTTCCACCATTCCTCAAAACGTTCACGCGTAACGTCAGTTGCGCTAGTATTACTATCATTATTAGTATTGTTATTATTAGTTAAATCATTATTAGTTCTATTATTATTAGTAGTGACGGATTCTCCGTTAACGGTTTTTCCGACGTTGGATTCTCCGATGTTGGATTTTCCGTCGTCGGATTTTCCTAGGTAGGAATTTCCGTTCTGGATAGGATGCTCGTAAACTAAGTATTCGTATCCATTAAGATGTCCTTTGTCATTACGTTTCCTAGTTCTTGCTACGTAACCTACTTCTTCTAACTCCTTAATACCGGATTTCAAACTATCTTTGCCGTCTCTAGTATGCTTAAGTATTTCAGACTCATATATTTGCCAGTCATCTGGTCTACTTAATAAATAAAGCAAGATTCCTTTCGCTTTAAATGTAAGATTATTATCATGGATAAAGTTTTTATGGACAGTTACAAAATTTCCACTTTCTTTTATCGCTCTAAATGTCGCCATGTTTCTCACCTCTCAACATCTTATTTAGTTTTTCGTCTACATCCACCCAACTATCTTGTAAGTGGTATTTACGATTAAATGTGTTCATGCCTATTTGGTGTTGCTCAGAATGGTGGTATCTACATAAGTCTAATACTTTATTATTTGTATGATTTATCTTGTTTCTATTTCGTCCACTACCTACGGTTTGATAATGTGCTAAATCACTACCAGGCTTGCCACATATCACACAATTACGGTTGACTGTCGCCCAGTACAACATTGCTTTATCACTTTGCAATAGTTCGCTTGTTTCAACTCTCATAGGTATTTGATGGTGAAACATGAACGCTATGATTAATTCGATTAATTCACTGGCTATTTTCTTACTACAATTTCTTAAACTTATCCGTTCATATCCGTTTGTCATAGCTAATTCTGATTGGAATAGCTGCCTTGAAGCTTCTACTGGTTCGCCCCAATGCAATTCAATATCTCTACACAATGCGAATATCTTTTTTCGTTGGTCAGTAGAAATTAATTTATTATCTGGTACAGTCACATCTGCATATACTATACAACTGTTATCTATTAATTCTGTATGGGTATTTTCTAATTCAACACCAGTGGCAACGACGGAGTAAGTACCGTCGTTATCCATTTGGTATCTTGTAATTTGTTGCATTTAATCACGTCCTAGAAAGGTAAATCATCATCACTAATATCTATAGGTCCGTTAGCATTTGCGAAAGGATTAGATTCACTATTTAACGATTCTTTTTGGTTGTTCGTACCATTTTCTTCAGACTTCATTTTTTCGTCTTTTGGAATTGGTTTATTAACAATCTCATCACCTTGTTTATAAGGTTTAATATAAGAAAAGTCTGTAAAATATTTACCTTCATTTTCATTAAATTTCCACTTCAGTACTAAATGGCAAAATTTGTTAACTAATTCTTCAGTGTCAAAATCTAAGCTTGGTAAGTTTAATTTAATACCTAAACGTGTTAATAACTCTATGAGTTGTTTTTCTTGGAAATCATATTTATATGGTGGTACGAACTGATTGTGTTTATATTGTTTACCTTCGTCATTTTCAAATACGATTGTGAAATATCTGTTTTCTCTATCATTTAATTCTATTTTTTTAACTTTTACAGTGAACTCCCCAGCTTGAAAACCTGTTGTGCCGTTATAAAATTTTTCTTGATTAGTTTCTTTCGTGAATTGTGTTTGACCTGTGATTTTCATAATTGAATTGCTCCTTTTTGTTTAAAATATTTATTGATACAATTTATTTAGTTTGTTTTAGAAAGGGGTGAAACTTAATGAAATTAAATTTTGAGTGCGTTCGTGACTTACTTCTTGAGATAGAAGAAATAAAAACTTATAAAAAGGATTTACGTATATCTGATTTACATAACTTAGCCGTTAATGAAAAGTATTCTTACGAAGACATTGAATACTCATTACTCAAGTTAAAACAAGCCGATTTTTTGAAAGTTGCTGTAACAGAACGGAGTAATTCCCTTTCAGTAGTTTAAGTTGGAAATATTACTTGGTCTGGTCATGAATTTTTAGATAACGTTAGAGATAATGAAACTTGGTCGAAAGTTAAAGATATTGCAAGTAAGGGCACTAATATATCGATAACTCTTATGAGCAAATTAGCATTTCAATACCTAGCAAAAAAATTCAGTCTAATTTAAATTCAAATCCATCAACTAAGGCATAAAAGTTATTTTTAAGAGTTAAGTTTTCTTCTAACATTCCGTTAATCAAATAACTTTGCGACATTAATTCGTAGCCTTCGTTAAATTGAAAATCTATTGGTCGTCTATTACTTTCTTCATCGTAGTAGTAATAGATGACTTTTTTATTATTATTCATATTTACCTCTCCTTTAGTTTCCGTTTCTAATTGCTTCTACTACGTCGTTAATACTTGGATTTATAAATCTTTTATTAGTTATAGTTATGTTTGGTGAATGTCTAATTTTCGTTTCAAATGTTTCTGAAGGTTCTGCGTTTAATACATACTGATATTTCTTTTCTCCACCTTCTTCATAGTTTTCTATTAACATTCTTGCTAATACATCACTTTGAGAAAGCACTGCCTTACGTATCTGATCTTGTGCTTCTAATGTGACAATCGGATTGATTATTGCCCCGTCATCGTTTTTCTCTTTGTTAATACCTTCGTGTCCAGATACCGCAAAATGAAATTGATATTGTTCTTGAAACTTAGCAACTAATCTATACATACTTACAATACGTTTAGCTGCTTCGCCCCAATCATTAAATGTTGGCTTTCTACTTGAACCTTTCATTACATCATCCATAGTCATATCACGTAGTTTTTGTAACGTTTCAATTACGACTACATCTATGTGTTTGCCATTAGCTCTCAAAGCTTCTATGACCTGTGGTAATGATTTAATAATGTAAATAAAGTGTTGGTAATTTCTTATTGATACAACTGCACCATCTTCTGACACTGTGGTTCCGTCTTCATTAATATCTAACACAAGCGCATTTTTATCTTTTGTAAGAAATGTCGTTTTGCCTGTCCCGAACTTTCCGTAGATAGCAAATTTATAGAATTTATTAGCATTCTTTTCGCTTATATCTTGAATATGCAATTTACTAAGAATATCTTGTTCTTCAGTCATCTTGTACCTCCTTCAATTGATCTACACTGTATGTTTTATAATATTTTTTTGTCACTGTAGTTTCTGTTTCAATAAGATGTTCATCCCATTGAATGTTTATTTCTTCTAATCCTGTTAAACGCCTAGCATTTCTTCGCTGAATGTTGTAAGTAGCATCTTCTGGATGATTAGGCTTATTTGTTATATATCTACGTTTTCCGTCTTGCTCTTTGACTAGATAGGCTACTTCTTTTGTTTCATATTCTTCCGCCATTTGACGAAACACCTCTATTCCGTGTATATTAAAGTTGTATATTTTGTAAATCGTTTGACTGTTAGCAACTTCCCTTGCTTTCAGTCTTTTTTATTGTGTTAAGGAACCAGTCCCAACACAGATATGATAAGAAACTTAGTAATACTGATAACGTAATGCCTAAGAAAAACTCTTGTACTGCTAAAGCAACAACTAATGTGATGACTGGCATTGTTAATATTGTTAAAAACATCCTCATGCTTATCTCTCCTTATAAATGTTTTTTATGTCTTGTTTTCAAAAATTCAATAAACTTCTCAATGTCGATTAAGCACATAGTTGCTGAATAACTAATGTATAAATCTTTAATCCCTTTATCGTCCTTTTTATAGTCATTTAAGATGTTGTAAGTTGTGGCTTGGCTAAAATCAAAAAGTTTATGAATATTTGTAGCTCTTGCATATAAAGGTTTAACGAATACTTCATTACCTGTTAAAGTATTTTCTGATGTTGGTGGCGTTATTATTTTTGGCATTGTCTATCTCTCCTTTTAAAATTTACTATTCGGTCGTGCAATAATGTTTGGTACAATTAATTTATCCGTGTGCAAAGGGGGTGTTAGTCTTGGAAAATAATATAAAACTTTTTATCATTAAACTGTTCTTCGTTTACTATGACGAACATAATTTAAACGAAAAAATTGATAATAGGTTTTTGAATAGTTCTGATGTATATAACAACCATTTCAAACTTTATAAAGAATCAGACTTCTACAAATCATTAGAAACATTAAGTTCAGAAGAGAATAATTTGATAGTTCCATTTGTAGCAAGTAACAAAATCATACAATTTAAGTTAAGTGATGAATTACTTTACTACTATCAAAATATTACTATTGATACATTTGAAAATTTCCGAAAAACATTAAGTGAATAAGGTTTTTAAAAATTTGCGTGTTTTATTTGAATGTATCGACCAATCATTAGCCAGCAAGTCTTCTGCCATTGGTTGCCATAATGGTATGAAGTCTTTGTTTTGATTGGAAACTGTTATATATCCAAATTCATTTGTTGGCAGTAATCGAACAGCAACGCTAAAGTCATCTGCCTCCCATGCTTCTCTATAAATAGGCTTTCCTTTTTCCATAGCTAACTTAGTTGCTTCTTGAATGTTCATTCCGTTTCCTCCTATATTTCGAATTGGCTAATATCTACACCGTATTTGATTGCCATGTTCTTAATTACTGAGATATAAATTTCAATTAATCTTGGTTCATCATTAATTACATCTAATTTAGATAATTTGTTAATTTGTGATTTAGTGGCACCTTTAGATAACATTTTCGCTCTACGATTATTTAATCGCTGATCTAACTTGCAACGCCCTTTTTCTTCTAATAATTTGTATGCTTCTGTACGAATTGATTTATGTTTATCTCCTCCACCTAAGTGTTGAGCAATTGCACCCAAAATTTTGTTAGTGTCGTTTCTCCAATTCTTTGTTTCAATACCAACAATATTACGAATGCCTGTAACTTCCGTTTCAATACGTTTGTTGAATTGTTCTTGTTCTTTTTGAACACTAAACATCATTTCAAGTGCTTGCATTGGTGTTTGAGGTACTTGATATTGTTGTTTAAGCTCTTCTTCCATTTCATTAAATTTATTAATATAAGCCATTTTGAAATCGTTATGGCCTTGAATGTTGAACATGTATAAAGTGAAACCGTCTTTAGTTAAAAGGTATTCTTTATAACTTCTATTTTGTCCTGACACCTTGTAAGAGTTTGGTATAATTAGAGAGCTCACATTTGAGCTTTCTACAACTTGTTCCAAATCTCTAAGCACGTTTTTATGAGTTCTTCCTAATTCATTTGCTACAGTCCTACTTGAAACCACCGGTCCAAGTTCTGAATTGTTTTCGATATTGATCGTTAATAAGTCTTGCATTTAATTACCTCCTTAAATTTTTTGTACGGTTTTCTGTACATTATCATCAAAAAAATATTTCCCTAATTTTGTTGGTGGAATTTCTAATATCTCTGATATTCTTTTTATTTCCCATTGAGTGAACATTCCTTTACCATTCAATTTTTGATTTAACGATGTACGTGACATAGGAATTTTGTTTGCCAAACTATTTTGAGAATATCTATAGTCTTTCATTTTTTCATATAATAAACGATAACTAAACGTATATAACTCATCCATAAAGTCGCCTCCAATCTTGTTCGGTTTTCTGTACATTTCTAATTAAATCATCTTTGTTAGAATTCGTCAACAATAAAAATACAGTTTTATGTACAAAAATCGTTAAAAATCATTGATAATTGCCTTAGTTAATAGTAGTATGATTATAGGAGGTGTTCAGAAATATGAACAGTTTTAAGGATAGATTAAAATTTGCAATGCAAAATAAAAACTTAAATCAATCTGAGCTATCAAAATTAACTGGTATAGGAAGAAATTCAATCAGCGATTATTTAAAAGGTAAATATGAAGCTAAGCAAGATAAAATATATATATTAGCAAAGTATTTGAATGTTAATGAAGCATGGCTTATGGGATATGACGTTTCAAAAGAACGTGTGTCTGACGAACAAAGAGACGTAACTAAACCCACTCTAACTCAAATAAATGAAGTCTCGAGTAAATTAGAAGAAAAAAGGCAAAAACGCGTTTTAGCATACGCAAAACATCATTACTCAGTACAACAACAAGGCGAGAATATTATTTATCTACAATCTTATAAAGATTCTAAGACTGAAGAAGTAACTGTAAATGGTTACGTGTCAGCAGGCACCGGTGAAACTTTAGTAGATGATATAAAGTTTATAGTTAACTACCCTGCCGGTGTTGTTCCGCCTCACGATTTTGCTTTACAAATTAATGGTGATTCTATGGAACCACTTTTTGAACACAAAGAAATTATATTTGTAGAAGAAAATACAAGTATTAATAGCGGGCAATTAGGTGTATTCGTTGTAGATGGAGAAGCATATGTTAAAAAGGTATTTATATACCAAGATCACATAAGGTTAGTCTCTTTAAACCCTAAATATGGAGATATGAATTTTTATGGGGATTCTGATGTAAGATTTGCAGGCAGAGTTATCCTCTAATTTTTTAACTATAAATTTACAAAATTAACAAAAAATACTATATCGAAACAATACACGTGTCTTTGTACACGTGTGCAATTAAATATATTGTTCAGGATAAAAGTATATGTGAATTAAATAAATAAACTACATTTTTAATAATATGTATATCATTCTGAATATTGTGTAAAATGTTAAAAAAGATTTTTCTATACCTACTACAATTCATAATATATTTTATGTACACTAATAATTAATATGTTTTTATAACATAAATATATTATTAGGAGAATTTATAATGAATAATGATTTTAAAACTTTCGATAGTATGGAAAACTCAACTAAAAAACCAAAATGGTACGAACGAAGTTTATTAGTTATTTTAGCACTTATATTTATTTACCCTGTGGGTTTAGCTTTAATGTGGGGATTCAAAAAGTGGAAATTATGGATAAGAGTTGTGATTACTTGCTTATTTGTAATAGTTTATTTGAGTAGTCTTGGAAATAACGATGGGGAGAAAGTTAATAACTCCTCCAATCAAAAAAACCAGGCCAATAACGATTTAAAGAAAGAATTAAAGAATGTAAACGCAGAAAATAAGGACTTAAAAAAAGAAATTAAAGAACTTGAAAATAATAATGATAAAGAAGATAAAAAAGATGAATCTTCTAAAAAGACAAGTGTACAAAATGATGTCAATAAAGGATCGGAAATAGAAAAAGATACAAAAGAACCTGCAGCTAAACAAGATACGAACGAAAATAAACCAAACCGCGAAGCAAAAGCTGCATTAGGTTCAGCTAAAACATATGCTGATACAATGCACATGTCTAAAGATGCTATTTACGACCAATTAACTTCTTCAGCAGGTGACAAATATCCAGAAGATGCGGCACAATACGCTGTCGATAATCTAGAAGCAGATTATAATGAGAACGCTTTGAAATCTGCTGAAAATTATTTAGACATGATGGATATGTCTGACGATGAAATTTACTCTCAACTTACTTCAGATGCTGGTGATAAATTCACTCCTGATGAAGCTAAATACGCTGTCGATCATCTAGAAGATTAATAATTTATATTTATAAAGGAAGTTAACTATCAAAACCAAAGATAAAATAGCTTTAACAATTTGTTTCTTAGTTATAGTTTTAGCTATATTAATATGAAAAACACTCTTAGTAATTAGGGAGGGCGTTAATGAAGAGAAGCGATAAGATAACTTTGTTAGTACTTTTGATTTTGGGAATCATTTTAATAACGGGAATTATAAAACAATAAAGCAATTAATTTACACAAAATAATCATATGGATAGTTTTGCTCTCGTCGTTATAGTTTTAGCTTTAATAACTTAAATTAAGGAGAATTAATATGGGAAAATTTAAAAATTATTTTATTGTAGGAGCTATTGCTATCCTACTTTATAGACTTATTAAGTCCGAAATTGATGAAGACATTGATAGTATTGAATTAGAAGAAGGTTAAAGCATTTACAAATTTGAAGGAAGGATATTTTGGAAATAATTAAAACTGCATCAAATGATAGTATAGTTACTTATACAGTTAAAACAGTTAGTGGCAAAGAATTTGTACATAGTGTTCAAACTTCCACGCCATATCGTATGATTAAAAAGGAATTGAAAGAACTTGCATTCAAATTAGATAGATTAGAACAAAGTGATTAAATAAAAAAGCACCCCATAGGGTGCTTTAAGGAGATTGAGGCCCAAGTAATGGGCTTTCTATAAACATAATACCACGTCGTCTATAGAATAAACATGGGCAGTCATCTCTGCCCTATATATTTTTATTTTTTTATAGTTAAAATTTAACCACTTATAATCAAGAAAATTAAGGAGCATGTATAATGGAAAATACTAATTCTAATGAAATAGCTAATACTTACTTGAATAGCTTTTTAAAAGGTTATAGAAACGTCGTAAATAATAGATTTGTTTATCAATATGAAAACACCCCTGAAGCTTTTCCTTTTATGAAAAAGGATAATTATATATTATCTGTTATTTTATTAAACGACAGTTTTTTTGAATATCCTAAAGTAATAGTTATCTCGAATCAAAATAATATGGATTTTGAATATGATTATAGTGACGAAAATAGAGAAGAGTTATCTCGAGACTTCATTAATTATATACGGAGAAGCGAGGAATATGTGTTAGATACTTTAAATATAATCGACAAAACAAATAATTTATATTTCATAGAAAAGCTCTATGGTAAAGGTTCATATCCTTTCGATAAAATCAAAGAATATAAAATAGAAAATTTTGAAAATGCAGGAAGAAAAAGAGCTGAATATGATTACGGTAATTTCATAGAATCATCTCAAACAAGAATGAAAAATAAAGATCATAAGGAAGTTTCGCCTTTTAATCATTTAGACTTAGAAAATATGAAAACTTTAGTACAAGATGATACTTTTTCATATCAGATAAATCAAGGCTTGGAAGCATATAAGAGAGAATTATATTTACCTGCTGCCGCTACATTTGCAGTTGCAATAGAAACTTTCCTTATAAAATTAAAAAAAGCAAATAATATCAAACATAAAGATTCTGATTCTACTATGTACAATCAATTATTAGAAGATTTAAAACAAGAAGGCAAAGTTAATTATAGGACTAAAAAGAGGGTTGAAGTTGCATATAGTATGAGAAATATTATTAACCATTCACAAATTGGAGCTGTAGCAAAAGCAGATTGTGATTTTTTATTAAACACACTTAAAGATATTGTAGAGAGTAATCAAAAAATATTAATCACCTACAATGAATCAGTTGATGAGAGTGAATAAATATGTTTCATCGTAATTAGTCTTTATTTTAGCCATTATTGACTCGTAAACTTCTTTTTTCACAATTTGTTCATCATCATATATATCAAATTCATTAGTGTAATTTTTTACAGATTCTTTAATGTATGCTATTTCTTTATCAGTAAAGTTTATATACATTATTTCACCCACTTTTTATTTAATTATAACATATACCTATAGAATAATCACTTTCCCATAGTTTTTTTCTATGGGTATATATTTTTATCTTTTTTAGGAGGAATGCTCAATGTGGAACGAAAAATTTAAAGATAAAACAGGCAAGACTAAATACCGTTACTACGAGAAGTATAAAGACCCGTATACAAATAAATGGCGTAGAGTTAGCGTTGTAATGAACAAAGACACTAAAACTTCACAGAAAGAAGCTATGTTTCAATTAGACGCTAAAATAGACGCTAAGCTAGCTGATAATTACAATAATAAATTAGATAGATTAACCATTCATGATTTATTAGATGAATGGTTTGCATACCATAAAAAAACATCAGGCCTAAAACTCACTACTTTAAATAATTTAGAAGTAAGAATTAGAAATATTAAAAAATATCTAGATAAGACTGTACTTTTAATAAAACTGGATTCAAAATTTGCTCAAAATCTTATAAATAAACTTTCTGAAAATTTTTCAGAAAATCAAATAAGACGTCAATTAAATGATCTAAAAAGAGCTTTAAATTACGCAACAAAATATTACAGTTATACAAACAAACATATTTTAGACGATATTGACATACCTAAAAAAGCTAAAACGCTTGAAGATATAGAAAAAGAAGAACAAAAAATGTATAACTATTTAGAAATGGAACAAGTCATACAAATACGCGATTTCATATTAAACAAAAAACACTCAGATAAAAGATTGAATTTTTTAGTTGCTAGCATAATAGAATTGCAAGCATTAACAGGCATGAGAATTGGAGAACTTCAAGCATTACAAGAAAACGATATAGATTTAAAAAATAGAATGGTTCATATTAATGGGACGATACATTGGCTTAAATATGAAAATGGGTATGGTTATAAAGATACCACAAAAACAAAAGGTTCTAAAAGACAAATTGCAATAAATCAACGTTCTATAAATATTTTAAAGAAAGTTATATTAGAAAACAAAAAACTATCGCAATGGAATGATAGTTATATAAATCGAGGATTCCTATTTACAACAAGAACTGGCAACCCCATGTATACCCATAAAATTAATAAACAGTTAGCAGATGCTGCAGAATCATTAAAAATAGGCAAAAAAGTCACATCACATACTTTTAGACACACACATATTAGTTTATTAGTTGAAATGAATGTTTCGTTAAAAGCAATTATGAAAAGAGTTGGTCATACAGACGAAAAAACCACTATTCAAATATACACTCATGTAACAGAAAAATGGACAAACAGTTAACTGAGAAATTAGAAAACATCCCAAGTTAAACTATCTGCCCTTTTTCTGCCCTTAGTTAATTTTTAACAACCTAGCAAACTCTTATAAACACTGCAATTAAGCCACTTACAATAACATTCTACATCATCATTTGAGGGTTGATATCTATCTTAAGTGATAATTTATCTTTTAAATATTGATCATGATAATAGTCATCTAAATATGTTAATGCTTCATGTAAAGCAGGTTCGCTTTTATATTTAATTAGTATTTGGAAACGATATTCATTGTTAATCCGCGATAGTGCCGCCGGAGATGGACCTAATACTAACGCTTTATCTGTTAAATGTTGTAACAGAATTTTATGGATGTGCTTAGATGCTTCCATAACTTTCTTCATATCTTTGTGGGCAATCGTAAAATTAATTAAAAAGAAGTATGGCGGATACTTACCTAATTTTCTGTAATTCATCTCTTTTTCAAAAAATGATGTGTAGTCGTTATCTTGAACATCTTTGATTGCATAATGCTCTGGGTTGTAAGTTTGAATGATGACTTCACCTTCTTTTTCATGACGACCCGCACGCCCTGAAACTTGTGTTAATAATTGATACGTACGTTCACTTGCTCTGAAATCTGGCAAGTTTAACATAGTATCTGCGTTTAACACTCCGACTAATGTAATATTAGGAAAATCCAATCCTTTAGCAATCATTTGTGTGCCTAATAAAATATCGCCTTTACCTGAACCAAAGTCATCTAACAATCGTTCATGCGCCCCTTTTCTAGAAGTCGTATCCACATCCATACGAATAATCTTGGCTGTTTCAAAATTTTCTTGTAACAACTCTTCCACTCTTTGCGTCCCAGTACCGACTTGTCTAATATGTTCACTTTCACAGTTTGGACATTTATTAGGTGGAACTTCTTGATGACCACAATAATGACATTTTAATTGGTCAGTCGATTTATGGTAAGTTAACGAAATATCACAATTAGGACATTGAGGGACATGACCACAATCACGACACAGCATAAATGAAGCATAGCCACGTCTATTTAAAAATAAAACAACTTGTTCTTTTTTATCTAATCTATCTTGAATCGCACTACGCAACCCTTCTGAGAACATAGAACGATTGCCTGAAGTGAGCTCTGCTCTCATATCTACAATTTTAACTTCTGGTAAGGCTTGTTGATTCACTCTATTTGGTAACGATAAAAGTTCATAAACACCTTTATCTGCACGAGCAAATGATTCTAAACTAGGCGTCGCACTACCTAAAATTAATGGACACTGATGATATTGACTTCGCCATTGCGCGATGTCTCTAGCATGATACCTTGGATAATCCTCTTGTTTATATGAAGATTCGTGCTCTTCGTCAATGATAATCATGCCTAAATCTTTAAATGGTGCAAATACACTTGAACGCGCGCCAACGCTCACGCTTGCTTTACCATCTCTAATTTTTTGCCATTCATCATAACGTTCACCCTTGGATAAACCTGAATGTAAAACAGCTACTTCATCACCGAATCTACGTTTAAATCTTAATACCATTTGTGGTGTGAGTGCAATTTCAGGTACTAACATCATTGCTTGCCTACCTTGCTTTAGTACGGTTTCGATTGTTTGTAAATAGACTTCTGTCTTTCCAGAACCAGTCACGCCATGTAATAAAAATGTCCGTTGTTCTTTTTTGTTAATTGTATCTATGATTGTTTCATACGCTTGTTGTTGTTCATTAGTCAGTGATTGTTTCTCATCTTGCTCAAACACACGTGTCGCAAAGGGATCGCGTTCTATAGTAGTGTCATATTTTTCAATAAAGCCTTTCCGTGATAACGTATCTATACTCGACTTTGAAAAACCCATTTCTTCTAATTGTTTTAATAACACGACATGGTGATTTTCATCCATTAAATAGGCATATAGCTCATATTGTTTTTTAGACTTTTCTAAAGAACCTAATACCATATCGTAATCGAAACCTTCAACAATATGCACAGCACGTTGTTTCTTTTTATTTAAAGATTGAGATAATAGTGTTTTTTCAGTAATTGCTCCTTGCTTTAAAAATGGCGCAATAGTTGTTAGATCTTCATTTTTTTGAGCTTCTTTATATGCATAATGACCTTCAGCATTGAATCGTTGCAACAATGTATTGGGTATATCTGTAGCGTCTTTAATAGCAAATACCTTGGTATATTTAGCTTTGATAGCGCTTGGAAGCATAACCTCTAACATTGAAATTCGTTTTGTAACAAAATACGTATGATACCAGTCTGTCAGTTCAATTAATTCTTTCGTCAATTCTGGTTTGATATCTTGAATTTCTTTAACTTCTTTTAATTTTGATATGTCCATACTCGCATCTGATTGATCTGTTATATTCATTACATAGCCTTGAATTGTTCTTGGCCCAAAAGGGACAATCACGCGCATACCAATATCTATCATCGATTGGAATGTTTGTGGAATGATATAATCAAACGTAAAATCAACACTTTTAGAAGGTATATCCACAATTACTTTTGCTATCATTTTATTGCCACCTTGTTTCTAAACTGTCCAATATATGCTCCGCTAATATGACTTTCTTATGTTTCCCTAATTCTACCGCCTTGCCGTTTTTATAATACATTGTATAAGCGTTATCATCTGAACTAAACCCAATCGTTCGATCTCCGACATTATTGGCTATGATGACATCGACATTTTTACTTTTTAATTTTTTTTGAGCATATGTTTCAATATTTTGAGTTTCTGCTGCAAAACCAACTAAAAATTGTTTATGCTTATTTTCTCCAAGATATTTTAAAATATCGGGCGTTCTTTTAAATGTTACCGTTAAGTCCCCTGCTTGTTTTTTTAGTTTATGATCTAACATTTCAGCTGGCGCATAATCAGATACTGCTGCAGATTTAAATACAATATCCGTACTATCAAATCGTAATTTAACCGCTTCAAACATTTGTTGAGCACTTTCTATTGGTATAAGCTCTACATTTTTAGGAGCGTCTAGATGTGTTGGACCGGATATAAGTGTAACTTTAGCGCCTCTTTTTGATAATGATTCTGCTAAAGCATAGCCCATTTTACCTGAAGAACGATTGGATAAATAGCGAACTGGGTCTAATTCTTCAATAGTCGGACCAGCTGTTACTATCGCATGGACGCCCTTAAATTTACTATTTCTTTTATTCGGTAGATCATTATTAAAATATTGGTTTAATCTTTCTAAGATCTGCAATGGTTCTTCCATTCTTCCTTTAGCTACATAACCACAAGCTAAGAAGCCTTCGCCAGGTTCTAAGAAATAATAACCATCAGCACTTAAAGTAGCTAAATTATGTTGTGTTCTTTTATTTTCATACATATGAACATTCATTGCTGGTGCAATAAATTTAGGCGTCTCTGTAGCTAGTATGGTAGATGTCACCATATCATCTGCGATGCCGTTTGCTAATTTTGCTATTGTATTGGCAGTTGCAGGTGCCACGACAATAGCGTCTGCCCAATCTCCTAGAGCCACATGTTGAATTTCCTCAGGGTTTTGTTCTATAAAAGTATTTGTATAAACAGGATTTCTTCCTATAGCTTGAAAAGCTAAAGGCGTTACAAATTCTTGTGCGTGATCTGTTAACATAACTCTGACATCATAATCAGCTTGTGTTAATTTACTTGTTAAATCTATTGCTTTATATGCAGCGATACCACCAGTTACAGCAAGTAATATATTTTTCATCGTAGTTCTCCTCCAAATAATTTATGTCTTCCCATCACTATCTTAAAATGATTTCGAACAATTAAATATATTCAATCATCAACCTATCTAAATAAATATTTGGTATTAATTTATTATAGCTAGGATAACTAAGCTTTTATCAATATGATTTATAGTTTCTCTAACAAATATATAAATCATTCTATTTAAAGAATGAGGTACTCGTATTGAGTAAAAATATGATTACTGTTTATTATACACAAATTAATATACAAATTAAAAAAGCACACCTCAATGATGTGCTGAACCTTAAAGCCAGATTTTTAGTGAGACTTTAAGATACACATAGTTTACTCGGTGTACTTTTCAAAATTTCAATTTTTTATTGATCATTTGCTTAGAATATTTTATTTTGTTTTTTCAGGATAAACTTCGCCGCCAGCAATTTCTTCTAAGGCTTTGCCTACTGCTTTTTTAGAACTATATCTATTTAGTAATGCACTACTTGGATGTTCGTCTAATTCACGCGCACGTTTTGCAGCTGTAGTTGCAATTAAATATTTTGATGTAATTTTAGATGTTAAATCATTTAATGGTGGATATAACATTATTTTTTTGCCTCCAATATCATTTTTCTATATTTTGCTTCAATACGTTCTCTTTTCAAATGCTCAGCTTCGACAATGGATTGAATACGTTGTTTAGCTAATTCTACTTCGTCATTAACCACAACATAATCATATAAGTTCATCATTTCAACTTCTTTACGTGCTTCGAGTACACGGCTTTGAATTTTTTCATCTGACTCTGTGCCACGCCCTACTAAGCGTTCACGTAAATGGTCTAAACTTGGCGGAGCTAGAAAAATAAATAATGCGTCAGGGAATTTTTTGCGCACTTGTTTGGCACCCTCTACTTCAATTTCTAAAAACACGTCATGCCCTTGATCCATAGTATCCTTTACGTATTGCACCGGCGTCCCATAGTAATTACCCACATATTCTGCATATTCTATAAATTGGTCTTGTTTAATTAATTCTTCAAACTCTGCTTTTGTTTTGAAAAAGTAATCTATACCATCGACTTCGCCTTCACGTATACCACGTGTCGTCATCGAGATAGAATATTTATATGATGTGGTTGGGTCATCAAATATTTTCTTTCTAACTGTCCCTTTACCTACTCCAGAAGGTCCAGAAAGTACAATCAACAAACCTTTCTCATTATCCATGACTTACTACCTCTCTAAGCTATTCTTCTATTATTAGACTATGATACCATAAGGAACGTTTAATTGTATAGCATACGTTCATACAATCTTTGTTCATGACCAAATCATTTCATCATGTTACAATATGTTGAATGATTAAAAATAAGGTGGCTGATAGTAATGGCATACGATGGTTTATTTACACGAAAAATGATAGAATCTCTACAATTTCTCGTTGACGGAAGAATCCACAAAATCAATCAACCAGAAAACGATACGATTATTATTGTAGTGCGTCAAAATCGTCAAAATCATCAACTTCTACTCTCTATCCATCCTAGTTTTGCTAGAATGCATCTCACAAATAAAAAATATGATAATCCTTTTGAACCACCAATGTTTGCACGTGTTTTTCGTAAACATTTAGAAGGTGGTTTTATTAAAGCAATTAGACAAATTGGTAATGATAGACGCGTAGAACTAGATGTTCAGAGTAAAGATGAAATTGGTGATACGATTCACCGTACCATTATTTTAGAAATTATGGGTAAACATAGTAATTTAATTTTAGTAGACGAACAGCGGAAGATTATTGAAGGGTTTAAACACTTAACACCTAATACAAACCAATACCGTACAGTAATGCCTGGTTTCCAATATGATGCTCCGCCGACTCAGAATAAAATGAACCCTTATGATACAACGGGTGCTGAAGTTTTAAAATATATAGATTTTAACAGCGGCAAAATAGCAAAACAATTACTCAATCATTTTGAAGGTTTCAGTCCTTTAATAACGAATGAAATGGTTAATCGCAGACAATTTATGACAACAGAAACCTTACCAGAAGCATTTGATAGTGTGATGGGTGAAACGAAAGAAACACCTACACCTGTTTTTCATAAAAATCATGAGACAGGAAAAGAAGATTTCTATTTTATGAACTTAGAACAGTTTTATGACGATGTTGTAATATATGAATCTTTACATGATTTATTAGACAGATATTATGATGCTAGAGGCGAAAGAGAACGTGTCAAACAACGTGCCAACGACTTGGTTAAATTTGTACAACAACAATTGCATAAGTACCAAAACAAATTAAGCAAATTAATCGATGAGCAAGAAGGCACCAAAGATAAAGAAATGCAACAACTTTTTGGGGAATTAATCACTGCTAATATTTATAGAATCAAACAAGGTGATAAATTTTTAACAACAATCAATTATTATAATGGTGAAGAAGTTACAATTCCATTAGATACAACAAAATCCCCAGCGACAAACGCTCAAAATTATTATAAAAAATACAATAAACTAAAAACAAGAGAACACGAATTGGCACGTCAAATTGATTTAACCAAAGAGAATATCACTTATTTTGAAAATATAGAACAACAACTTACTCATATTTCAGTTGATGATATTGAGGATATAAGAGAAGAACTTGCTGAACAAGGTTATATGAAACAACATAAACAAAATAAGAAGAAAAAGAAACCGACAATCCAGCTACAAACATATATATCTACAGATGGAGATACTATTCTTGTCGGTAAAAACAATAAGCAAAATGATTATTTAACTAATAAAAAAGCAAGTAAAAACCATCTCTGGTTTCACACTAAAGATATCCCTGGATCTCATGTAGTTATCTTGAACGATAACCCGAGTGAAAACTCGATTAAAGAAGCGGCAATGTTATCCGGTTACTTTTCAAAAGCAGGTGATTCAGGCCAAATACCAGTAGACTATACTCAAATCAGACACGTTCATAAACCTTCTGGGGCTAAGCCAGGATTTGTTACTTACGACAATCAAAAAACGCTTTACGCGACTCCCGATTACGACCATATTCAAAAAATGAAAATTAAATCATGATAATGAACGTATGGCGAACTTCTATTTTTTATAAAGCGTTATTTAACCTAGTTGATAAAAGTTGACTACACAAACAAACATTGGGATTTTTTGAAACCGTTCCTTCACCCCCCTCTGTTATATTTAAGGTTTAACTGTTATTTATATTCATATCTTTCTATAGTGAGTAGTTAGTTCTAATGCTTAAAATTAACAACGACAAAAAGAAACCGAGACAAACCTATCTCTGGATAAAAACAAACGTCAATTTCTATCATTTCAATAGAAATTGACGTTTTCTTTACTTTTTTAAACTTTTCCAAGGCCTTAACACATTATTTTCTTTACATTCAGTACATTAGTCAAACCAAGTATTTTGGTTGCAACACACCTGCAGGGATAGCATGTACCTTGAATCTACAGGATCTGGACAGAATAGCGGCAACGGGATAAAGCAATACAAAATATCAATATAATATGAGCCCCTAAAAAATTGCTTAATTTTGAAATTTTTTAGGGGCGCTATCGTGGAATTCACACCTCAACCTCTGTTTACTTTACGTTACTTTTTATCGGGTAATGCAAGTTGAAAATTCACACCGTATTTATCTATAATCCATGTAAATTCTCTAAATGGCGGCATCTCGGTTCTGGGCATTAGAATTGCGCCACCACTTTTTAACTTACTAAATAACCGTTCCATTTCTAATGGGCTATCTACTGTAACGTATAATGACATTGCTGGATTCATATCAATATCAACACCATTCATGTTATCAATTGCCATAAAGACTTGATCTTTTAATCGAAAAATAGCGTGTTGCACTGCCCCAGTCGGTTCCTCATCATTTTCATCATATTTTACCATTGCTAATATTTCGGCATCTTCAAACGCTTCTATATATAAATTAATTGCTTCTTCTGCTTGACCATTAAACATTAGAAACGTCGTTATTTTTGGAACTACCATGTACTTGCCTCCTTAAAACATCTTAATTATAGAATAAAACAAATTCACTCAAAAATCGAACTAATGCAATTTTAAAATTCAATAACATATCAAATTTAAATAACTATAGGTTTACTTTTAATTAAGATAAATTCATAAATCCATTACCTAAAACATCTCTCACATCATGAATAACTAAAAATGCATTTTCATCTTCTTCATTGATTAGTTTTTTAACTCTAGTCACTTGAGATTGTGGCACAACGACGTAGAGCATACTCGTTTCATTTTTACCGTAACCGCCTTTACCTCTTAACAATGTTGACCCTCTACCAGTAAAACGATTGATTTTATCACTGATTATTTCATTTTTACTTGAAATGACAGTAACTGCCTTTTTAGGGTTAAATCCTTCAATGATAAAGGAAGTTGCACGTTCTGTTATAAAAATCATAATAATGGTAAATAATACATTCTCTAATGGTAATACAAATAAAAATGATAAAACGACTAATCCATCTAAGACAAAAATACCTTGTGATGTTTTGATATCAAAATATTTATTCAACATTTTAGCAATTACAGATGTACCACCTATGACACCACCAGCCGCAATGACTAAACCGATGCCTACACCTACTAATACCCCGCCAAACGAAGCATTTATGACAAAATTATCAATACCTGTCTTAAAATTTTCCGTTAAATCTAAAAAGATAGAGATAGCCGTATTCGCAATAAAGGTATAAACAGCTGTTCTAGTACTTAAAAACCGCCATCCGATAATAATAACTAATGTGTTAATAATCAAAGAAGAAATTGCTGGTGAAAAGCCAAAAGCATATTTAAGCGCTAACGCTATACCCACCGTGCCACCGTCACCTAAATTAGATTCTAATATAAACGAATTAACTGCAATCGCACTAATGAAAGCACCAATCAAACAGATAATCACATTTTTAGTATGATCTTTAAATAATTGTTTTGCTAATCTCATATCATTTCCCCTTACATAAAAAATATAAAATAAAGGAAGCAGGTTAGAAATATAAAAATTAAATATCATTTTCCTACACCCACTTCACAAACTCATTTATTTTTTATTATTCGTGTTTATTTCAATCAACCAAGTGATATTGTATTTTAGATTTACTTTCAATAAGACACATTGCACAGCAATTGCATATCATGCTTATAACAACAAATTATTTTACTTTTAAACAATTATAGTTAAAATAAATATAAATAACATTGGAGGTATTTCATGTCTTTTTATATTATTCCGCTTCTTATTGCAGCTTTAGTTTTGATTATCGGTTTTATTATTATAAAAATTATGATTCGTTGATGTATTAACTATAGCATATTGCATTTTTTATTTTTTGAAAACTTTTCAAACGCATCAACCAAAAAAGTTAACAAGGTTTATATATGATTAAAAAAATAATAGAGACGTTTTAATTAAATTTTGATTTCTTTATTGCGCTTGCTTAATTTTGACACTACTGAACCATTCATTTAAAAATGAGTTAGATTATGTCACCCACAAGTTGCATTTTCTACTCAATTGCACGATACGCTATCATAACCCCTCGTCGAGAATTAATTTCTAGAAGGTATAGTGATTTTAAATGCTTGTTATAAAACTTTTCATTACAGACACCTATATGATGTTTGAGGCCGAGGCATAATTATGCCCCGGCCTCAGTTCTATTTTGAGCATGGGCCATTACTGCCCAGCCTTCCATAGGATAAAAACATATATCGTCATTTCAAGTTTAATTACACGCAATCACAAGGTAATCATACTATTTGATATGACCTTTTTGCTTAATGTTTGATTTTGATTTTTTATAAATATCTGATTCAGTAGTATTTAATAACCCTTTATTTTCATCTTCTGAAGTTGATTGATGTCTATAATCTTCTGATTTTTTAAGAAACTTATTTAAATGCGCAAAATGATTATATGCTACATTTGGGTCTTCTGTCATAACATCCCCTCCATTTAATATATTATGACAAGTTATCTCTCCAATCAACTAATGTACTAATATCATTTTCAGAAATTTCTCCATTTTCCCTAGCTACTTCAATAAGTTCATTATAATCGCTTAAAGTATAAAATGGTATATTGACTTGTTCAAATAAGGTTTCAGCTTTTTTTAAACCATATGTAAAAATCGCCACGACGCCCAATACATTTGCGCCTGCAGCTTTTAAAGCATCCACTGCAGTGATTGAAGATCCACCGGTTGAAATTAGATCTTCTACAACTACCACATTTTTATCGTGACTTATTGCGCCTTCGATTTGATTTTGTTTTCCGTGACTTTTACTTTTTGATCTAACATAGTTCATTGGTAAGTCCATTACTTCAGATACATAAGCTGCATGCGGTATACCAGCTGTTGCTGTACCAGATACAATATCTACATTTTCAAAATGAGACTCAATTAAATCACGCAAACCATCTCTAATATGTCGGCGTACAGTTGGATAACCTAACGTCACTCGATTATCACAATAAATAGGCGATTTAATACCTGAACTCCACGTAAATGGATTGTTAGGAGACAATGATACTGCCTCTATGTCTAATAATGATTTTGCAATTGTTTTAGTCATGTGATTTAAACCAACTTTCTTTAATATTTTGGTAACTCGTCACCGGCGTTTGACTCTTAGTAATTGGACGTCCGACAACAATATGGGTAGAACCTAAGGCACTCGCTTTTTCTGGTGTAGTGATTCTGTGTTGGTCATCTGATGTAGCATTTTCTGGCCTAATGCCTGGTGTGACTTTTAAGAAATCATCTCCTAATTCACGCGTTAACAATTCAGCTTCAAGTGGCGAGCATACAACGCCATCTAGACCCGCTGACTTAGCCAAATTGGCATAATTAAGTACCGCTTCATCTATTGTACTTTGAATATTTTGTTCATTGTTCAACATGGCTTCGGTAGTGGATGTTAATTGTGTGACAGCCACAATTTTCGTATGTTGATTATATTTTCTAATGCCTTCTAAAGCACGTTTCATCATTTCTGAACCACCTGCTGCATGCACATTGACCAAATCAACATCTAATTTACTTAAACCTTCCATTGCTTTACTTACTGTATTGGGAATATCATGTAATTTTAAATCTAGAAAAATGCGATGCCCCCGTTCCTTAATAGATGCTATTAAGGAAGGTCCAGTTTGATAAAATAGTTCCATGCCTACTTTAACGAATAAAGGTTCATCAAATTGATCTAAAAACTGTTCAACCGTTTCTATAGAATCAAAATCTAAAGCAATGATAGGTAAATTATTTTGCATATCTAACGCCTCGCACTTCCTTTTTTTATATCATGTGCCAAAGCCGAGTTTAAGATATTAATAATATCAACGCTCGAGCCCTTAGCTTATAAATGATTTATTTACATATTTTTCATTGTAAAAGTCATACTTTCTATTACACTGGTCAAAGCTTCTGCTGTGTCTAGTGATGTTAAACAAGGCACACCATTTTCTACTGAAGCACGTCTGATTTGGAAACCATCGCGCTCAACCGCTTTACCTTTTGTCATGGTATTAATCACAATTTGTACATTGTTATTTTGAATTTGAGTTAACAAATCATTCTCTCCACCGATTTTACCAACAGTTTCAGCGTTAATATGATAATCTTGTAATGTTTTAGCTGTACCTTCTGTGGCTAATACGTTGTAACCAACTTCTTTCAAACGAGCAGCAACATTTACAATTTCGTTTTTATCTTTATCACTGACAGTCATCAATACAGTACCACAATCTTTAACTTCCATACCGCTTGCTGTTAGCCCTTTATATAACGCTTTTTCCATAGTTTGGTCTTTGCCCATTACTTCTCCAGTTGACTTCATTTCAGGCCCTAATGTGACATCAACATTTTTCAATTTATTAAAGCTAAATACCGGCACTTTAACAAAGACACCTTCAGCATAGGGTTGGATACCTTCTTTATAACCAAGCGAAGCTAAGTTTGTACCTATAATTGCTTTCATAGCCAACTGCGCCATTTGTATATTTGTAATTTTACTTAAAAATGGTACTGTACGACTCGCACGTGGATTAACTTCTAAGACATATACACCATCATGTGCAATAACAAATTGAATATTAATTAACCCAACAATATTTAATCCTTTAGCTAATCGAATCGTAAAGTCTTCCAATGTTGTGATTTCTGCTTGTGTCAACGATTGAGGTGGGTAAACTGCTATCGAATCACCTGAATGTACACCAGCTCGCTCTATATGTTCCATTATGCCAGGGATAATCACTGTCTCGCCATCTGATATAGCGTCTACTTCGATTTCTTTTCCTGTGAGGTACCGATCTACTAATACGGGATGATCTGGACTGGCTTTAACTGCTTGATTCATATAGTTTTCTAATTCTGTATCACTATTCACGATTTCCATCGCGCGCCCACCTAATACATAAGATGGTCTAACCACCACTGGATAACCAATGTGTCTCGCATTTTCCAGTGCTTCTCCAGGCGATGTTGTTGTCTTACCATTCGGTTGTGGTACACCAATTGTATGCAACAATGCTTCAAATTCTTTACGGTCTTCAGCTCTGTTTAAATCTTCTAATGATGTCCCAAGGATGTTAACTTGATGTTTTGCAAGTTTATCTGCTAAATTGATTGCTGTTTGACCGCCAAATTGAACGACTACCCCTTTAGGTTGTTCTAAATCAATAATATTCATTACGTCTTCTTCTGTTAAAGGTTCGAAGTACAATTTATCTGAAATGGAAAAATCTGTAGATACAGTTTCAGGGTTATTATTGACGATAATTGCTTCATAACCAGCTTGTTGAATCGCCCATACAGCATGTACCGTTGCATAATCAAATTCAACACCTTGGCCAATTCTGATTGGTCCTGAACCTAAAACTAATATTTTCTCTTTGTCAGTTATTATAGATTCATTTTCTGTTTCATACGTACCATAATAATAAGGTGTCGCTGACTCAAATTCTGCTGCGCACGTATCTACCATTTTATAGACAGGGGTTATGCTATATTGTTTTCTTAATTCATAAACTTCTGGTTCTGTCATATCAAAACGGTGTGCGATGACGCGATCACTAAATCCATAACGCTTAGCAAATGCTAAGTAGTCAACATCGCCTTTATGCGCTTTTAAACCGTGTTCGATTTGGATAATGTGTAAAAACTTATTTAAAAAGAAATAATCAATCTTAGTCAATTCATGTATCTCTTCTAATGTTGTGCCACGACGTATCGCTTCGCCTATAAAGAATAGCCGTTCATCATCTTGGTCTTTAATACGTGATTTGATATATTCTAAATCATAAGATGCACCATTGGGCAAACCTAAGTGATGGACACCGTATTCTAGCGAACGAATCGCTTTTAATAATGATTCTTCATACGTTCTACCAATGGCCATCACTTCACCAGTTGCTTTCATTTGCGTCCCTAAAACACGCTCGCCCTTTTCAAATTTATCAAATGGAAAACGTGGAATTTTAGTAACAACATAATCTAACGCAGGTTCAAATGCTGCATATGATGTTTTGGTAATAGGGTTTAACATTTCATCTAATGATAAACCAACAGCAATTTTTGCAGCTAGCTTAGCAATGGGATAACCTGTCGCTTTAGAAGCTAAAGCTGATGAACGGGAAACACGCGGGTTCACTTCTATGATGTAATACTTCATCGAGTGTGGATCTAATGCCAGTTGTACATTACAACCACCTTCAATGCCTAAAGCACGTATTACTTTTAATGAGACATCTCGCAACATTTGGTATTCAACATCTGACAGCGTTTGGCTTGGTGCGACCACGATTGAATCACCAGTATGTATACCCACCGGATCGATATTTTCCATATTACATACAACCATTGCATTACCATTTTTGTCACGCATCACTTCATATTCAATTTCTTTGAAACCAGCAATAGATTTTTCAATTAAACATTGTGTCGCAGGGCTATAATGTAAGCCATTTGAAACGACTTCTTTAAATTCTTCATCGTTATAACAAATACCTCCGCCTGTGCCCCCCATAGTAAACGCAGGTCTAACAATTAACGGGTAACCTACTGCTTCTTTAAATTGGAATGCTTGCGCTAATGTATTGACAATATCACTTTCTGGTACAGGCACATCCAAATCATTCATCAAGTTTCTAAATAATTCTCTATCTTCTGCTTGTTGAATGGACTCTAATTTAGTACCTAATAATTGAACATGGTTGTCTTCTAAAACACCACTCTCATGTAATTCTATAGCCATATTGAGCCCAGTTTGTCCCCCTAGTGTAGGTAGTAACGCGTCTGGCTGTTCTTTACGAATAATACGTGTGATAAAATCATGCGTTAATGGCTCAATATAAACTTTGTCCGCAATTTCATTGTCTGTCATAATTGTAGCTGGATTTGAGTTCACTAAGATAACACGATAACCTTCCTCGCGTAATGCTAAACAAGCTTGCGTACCTGCGTAGTCAAATTCTGCTGCTTGACCGATGATAATAGGCCCTGATCCAATAACTAAAATTGTCTTTATATCGTTACGTTTAGGCATTTGTCAAAAACTCCTTCGTTTTAAAATGATGCATCATTTCAATAAACTCATCAAACAAATAATTGGAATCGGTCGGTCCTGGCGCGGCTTCGGGATGATATTGTACTGAAAATGCCGGCAACGATTTATGTTTCAAACCTTCAATAGTGCCATCATTAATTGCAATATGTGTTATCTCTAACTCTGTGTTTACCAATGAATCTTTATCGATTGCATAGCCATGATTTTGGCTCGTTAATGCCACTTTGCCACTCTTTAAATCTTTGACTGGGTGATTGGCCCCTCTATGTCCAAATTTCATTTTAAAAGCGCTCGCTCCCTGAGAAAGTGCAAATATTTGGTGACCTAAGCAGATGCCGAAGAAAGGCATTTTTCCTAAAATGCCTTTCAGCATTTCAATTGCCACCTCTATTGCTTCAGGGTTCCCTGGTCCGTTAGATAACATAATGCCATCCGGCGACATTCTAATGATTTCTTCGGCTGTTGTATTATAAGGTACAACTATCACATTGCAACCTCGTGAATTAAGCTCTCTAACAATGTTTTGTTTCTTTCCAAAATCTACAAGCACAACGCTCAAATCATAACCAGTTGATACATATGGCGTTTTAGTAGAGACTGCTTTCACTTCGTCTCTTGGTAATTCTATCACTTTCAAATCCTCTGTCAGCCTTTGTATATCTTCCTTATTATCAGTAAACGTTGCTTTTAAAACGCCATAGTTTCTAATTTTACGGGTAATACTACGCGTATCTACACCTGAAATTCCGGGTATTTCATATTCTATTAATACATCGTTTAATGTTTTTTGCTTACGAAAATGACTTGGATAATCACATGCTTCTTTAACGACTACACCGTTTAATGTTGGTATTAATGATTCAAAATCATCTCTATTAATACCATAATTTCCTATTAAAGGGTACGTGAATGTAATAATTTGTCCAGTATAGGAAGGATCTGAAATTGTTTCTTGATAGCCTGTCATAGCTGTATTAAACACAATCTCACCTTTTGTTAATTTATTTGACCCTAATGCGTAACCTTCATAATATGAACCGTCTTCTAGAACTAAATAGCGTTTTTGCAACATTACTTTTCCTCCTTAAATTTAACTTCCCCTTCTACTATTGTTAATATAGGAGTTCCATATACTTTCTCACCTATAAAAGGTGTGTTTTTGCCTTTAGAAGCGAAGTCTTCTGCTTTAATTTCTCTTTCTTCATCTAAATTAATGACAGTGAGGTCAGCTAAACCACCTTCTTCTAAAGTGCCATATGGTAAACCAAACGTCTTGGATGGTTTAATTGTTAAATAGTCAACAAGTTGTTGTAATGACCAATTACCATTTTTCACAAAATGTGTATATAATAATGGAAATGCAGTTTCGCTACCTACGATACCAAATGGTGCTTTAGTCATTGGTTGTGCTTTTTCTGCTTCTGCATGTGGTGCGTGGTCTGTCGCAATACAATCTATTGTTCCATCTAATAACCCTTCAATTAACGCTGCTTTGTCTTCTTGGCTTCTTAATGGTGGATTCATTTTATAAATTGCATCGTCTCCTGGCACATCATCTTCTGTTAGTAATAAATGGTGTGGTGTAACTTCAGCAGTAACATGAATACCTGCTTTTTTAGCATCCCTAATCGTTCTGACACTTTCTTTAGTTGATACATGACACACATGGTAATGCGCGCCAGCTGCTTCTGCTAATAATACATCTCTCGCAATTTGTACTGCTTCACATATATTAGGAATACCAGGTATACCCAATGCTTTACTTCGCTCTCCTTCATGCATAGCGCCGCCATATATCAAGCTGTTATCTTCACAATGTGCAACAACCGCCTTATTCACTTTAGCTGCTTGTTGCATTGCTTCATACATCATATTAGCTTGTTGTACACCTACTCCATCATCTGTAAATGCGAACGTATTTTGATCTGCTAACGCTTTAAAATCAACATGTGATTCGCCAGCTTGTCTTACAGTAATAGCACTGTAAGGCAAGACTCTTACCTGTGCATTTTTTTCAATTAATTGATTTAAATGTTCTAAATTCTCTACAGAATCAGGTACAGGACGTGTGTTAGGCATTGGGCATATAGTAGTAAAACCCCCTCTTGCTGCTGCTTTAGTACCGGTAACAATGGTTTCTTTATGTTCTCCGCCTGGCTCTCTTAAATGAACGTGTACATCAACCAGGCCAGGGGATACAAATTGTCCATGTACATCAATGATTTCGATATTATTGTCTACCTCAATTTGTGGTGCAATTTTCTTGATGTATTTACCTTCAATTAATATAGAGGCTGATTTAAGTTCACCCTCTTGTAGTATTTTTGTATTAGTTAGCAATTTCATTTAATTTTGCCCCTTTCGCTTGTAAAATGTATTCAATAACAGCCATACGCGTGTACATACCGTTTTCCATTTGTTTAAATATACGTGACTTATCTGCTTCAACCAAGCAATCGTCAATTTCTACACCGCGATTGACAGGTGCAGGGTGCATGACGATGGCTGAGGATTTTAAGCGATTATAGCGTTGCTTAGTCAATCCGTAATTTTGATGGTAGTTTTGGTTTTCAAAATCAGCTACCTCACCATCATCATGTCTTTCATGTTGCACTCTTAACAACATGACAATGTCTATATCTTCAATTTTTTGATCAATATCTACATATGGTGCTTCTAAAGTTTCGTCTCTCCATGTTTCAGGGCTTGAGAACATTACATTTGCACCAAGCGCAGTCAAGCTTTGATAATTACTTCTTGCTACACGAGAATTTTTAATGTCTCCGCATATCAATACATTTAAACCTTTAAAAGTTTTATATTCTTCGTAAATTGTCATGAGATCTAATAAACTTTGTGTTGGGTGTTGGCCACTCCCATCACCTGCATTGATAATCGGCAAGTTCAGTGAATTTAATTCATTATAGTATGTGGTATTTGAATGTCTAATTACAAGAACATCTGCACCGACCTGTTCTAGCGTTTTACATGTATCATATAAACTTTCACCTTTTTGAACAGAAGAAGTGCTCGTCTCAAAATCAATTAACTTCAATCCTAATTTTTGTTCTGCTACTAAGAAACTACTTTTTGTTCGTGTTGAATTTTCGAAAAATAAATTTGCTACGAACTTATCTTCATATCTATGTGGCTTAAAGTTACCACTTTTAATACCGCTCGCGATTTCTATTAGTTCATAAATCTCATTTGTAGTTAGATGTTCCATTGATAGTAAATTATCCATTTTTCCAGCCTCCTAATAATGAAATACTTGTTTATTTAATCGTTGCAGATGCTTTGGGTAAAATTAAATTTAATATGATACCTGCTAATGCTGCTAAGGCCATACCTTCGATTTCTAAGTTGATACCTACGCCATTTAAGTTAAAGACCAAATTACCTATCCCGATAACCAATATGACTGATGCAATAACAAGGTTTCGGTTACTTGCAAAATCTACTTCACTTTCTACTAACATCCTCAAACCACTTGCTGCAATGATACCGAAAAGTAATATTGATACGCCTCCCATAACAGGTGTTGGTATAGACGAAACGAGCGCTGTAAATTTTCCAACAAAACCGAGGATAATTGCTATCACTGCAGCCCCTCCAATTACGTATATACTATAAATCTTTGTGATTGCTAAAACACCAATATTTTCACCGTAAGTAGTACTCGGAGGGCCACCTATGATACTTGCAAACATCGTTGACACACCGTCACCAATAATCGATTTATCTAATCCAGGATCTTTAAAGAAATTTCGTCCTACTATTTTATTAATAACCATTTGATGTCCAATATGTTCACTTACAGTTACAAAAACAATCGGTATTAAGACAAGTATCAATCCAAGATGTATCGACGGTGTATAATCTTTAAATGGCAAATATACTTCTGGAAATTGTAACCATTTCGCTTCAGCTACGGGCTTAAAATTAACAAGTCCCATAAATATCGATACCACATATCCCGTTATGATTCCTATCAATACCGGTATCAAAGACAAGAAACCTTTAAAGTAACCTTGGACAATAATAGTAACAAACAAAGTAATCATCGCTACCACTAAATAACTTAAGTTATAACCTTTCATCTCTCCAGAGTTTTCAAACATAGCCATATTAACTGCGGTTGGTGCAAGACTCAAGCCAATGACCATAATTACTGGTCCTACTACAACTGGTGGCAACAAGTGCATAAGCCACCCCGTCCCACTTAATCTAATTGCTAACCCTATAAGCACATACATAACGCCGCTCATAAATAATGCCATTAACATGTCTCCAAGGCTATGCGAATTCAAACCAGTAATAATCGGTGTGATAAACGCAAAGCTTGATCCTAAATAGGCTGGTATTTTCGCTTTTGTAATCAAAATATATAGTAAGGTTCCTATACCAGATGCTAATAATGCAGAAGATATAGGTAATCCTGTTAAAAACGGTACTAATACTGTTGAACCGAACATTGCAAATAAGTGCTGTGTACTTAAAAATGCCCATTGTCCTAATTTAGGTCGTTCTCGTACATCTAATACTGGTTCGGCTGTTCGTTCGAATATTGTTTCGTTCTCCATGTTTTTACGCTTCCTCTCATAAAAAAATCTCTTTACATTATATTCATGTAAAGAGACTAAAAAGTATCTACCCTCTGCCTTGAACTAAAGTACCTCACACTTCAAACTACTTAAGTAGTTTGTCATATGCGTATACTTAAACATCCAATCAAATGGTATGAAGAGAATGTTATAGCGTGTGCTTTATCGCTATAATATCTCATGTGGTTAATTATTTTATTTCACTATCATAGATTACCACACGATTCCCTCCCTTTTTCAGTCTCTCGTACTGAATTAAAAGGTTTTAAATTATTCAATTACTACTGCATTTCGGCTATCAATTTCACTAAGAAAAACCGAAACAGCTTCTTCTCTAGCAGTAGGGATATTTTTCCCAACAAAATCTGCGCGTATAGGCAATTCTCTATGCCCTCGATCAATAAGCGTGGCAAGCCCAATCTTTTTAGGTCTCGCGTACTGCAATATTGCATCTAATGAGGCTCTTACTGTACGTCCTGTGTATAAAACATCATCAACAATGATCACGACTTGATTTGTAAGGCTGACGTCGATTTTGTATGTTTTTTCGTTTGCCTGTTCTGTCGTTTGCTCAAGATCATCTCTAAATTGAGTGACGTCAATCGTACCAGTTGGCACGGTTATCTCCTCAATTTGTTCAATTTTTTGCTGTATACGATGTGCTAGAAACGCACCTCTTGTTTTAATACCTAGTAAAATCAAATGATCAGTACCTTTATTATATTCTAAAATTTCATGAGCGATACGTGTAATTGTTCTTTGAATGGCTGATTCATCCATGATAACGCGTTCTGACATTTTTAGGCACCTACCTTAATCTTAATAATATAAAAAACCTCATATCTTTAGAAGACATGAGGTTAACTAATAAAATATTACAAACAAAGTATCAAGAGACGTATCTGTGCGTTTAGATGATTTCTCCTGCATAACATGGTGTCAATCTACTGTTATGCTTTTATCGTGTTATTTCGTAGACTACGAGAATTTTTAGCAATTAACTTACTAAAATTTTTGTTTGTATATTCTATTTTCATTACATGCCTTCGAAGCCTCTCTGGACTTTCATTTAAAGACGTTCGTTCTTTATTAAACTGTCACTATATTATCACGAATCACCTATCGTTGCAAGCACTATTCGAAGATGCACCTTCTTTTTGTTAATTTAAATATTTAATTATATTAAAAAAACTTTAAGCGGGCCATATATGGACTGCTTTGTCGTTAACCAAATAGCATAACTATAGTAAAAACCCCTCACTATTCATTTAGTAAGGGGTCGATTCATCATTTCCAAATCCGAGAGGACAGAAATCTTATTTTTAATTTAATTATCTGATTTTCGTATATCATTTAATAACTGTTCAAAATCATCTGGTAATGGCGCACTTTTTTCTATATATGCCTGTGTCACAGGATGCTCAAAACCAATTACTGCAGCATGCAATGCTTGACCACCAATGTCTAGTGTTTTCTTCTGACCGTATTTTGGATCGCCGACTAAAGGGTAGCCAATATATTTCATATGCACACGAATTTGGTGTGTACGACCAGTTTCTAATTGACATTCGATTAAAGTGTAATTGTTAAAATGTTCGAGAATATTAAAATGCGTAATTGCGTCTTTGCCATCGTCCACGACTGCCATAGATTGACGATCGTTTTTATTTCTACCAATCGGTGCGTCCACAGTACCATAATCGTGTGGAATATTACCGTGAACTAATGCAATGTATTTACGCGTCACTGATTTATCTACCAATTGCTCTACTAATCCGCGATGTGCCACATCATTTTTAGCTACCATTAATAAGCCAGATGTATCTTTATCAATACGATGCACGATACCTGGGCGTATCTCCCCATTAATACCTGATAAATTTTGCATTTGATACATTAAACCGTTGACTAATGTATTCGTATAATGCCCTGCTGAAGGGTGAACAACCATACCTTTAGGTTTATAAACAACCGCTACATCATTGTCTTCATAATATATGTCAAGATTTAAATTTTCTGGTTTAATATCTGCTTCGACTACTTCTTTTTCAGTGACTACAATGCGGTCATTTAATTTTGTTTTATAATTAGATTTAATTACTTTATCATTAACTTTAACAAGCCCCTCTTTAATCCAATCTTGCATTTGGGTCCGTGACCATTCATTGTTAAATTCGGGCAACACTTTATCAATACGTTGTCCTGCGTTAACAGCGTCTTCTATTTTAAACTCATGCATCTCCATACATTACCTCTCCTATTCTTCTGTTTTCATATCTTTCAATAAAGCGATTATAATCAATAATACGCCTATAGTTAAACTGGAATCAGCTACGTTAAATATTGGAAAATTATAACTAAATATATAAGTATCTACGAAGTCTACAACTTCACCATTTAATACACGATCAATAAAGTTGCCTAGAGCGCCAGCAAACAATAAGCTTATAGCAACTTGCATTAATAAATTATGTTTCGCTTCTTTTATATAAAAAACAATAAGCACGATAAGTATGACTACAGTTATAATATAGAAAAATGCCATTTTACCACTTAAAATGCCCCACGCTGCGCCACTATTTCTATGTGAGGTGATGTTCAAAAAATTAGGAATAAGTTCAAATGAATCACCAATTTGCATTGTTTTAGTAATGATGTATTTTGTGATTTGGTCTAATATTAATATAACGATTGTTATAAATAAAGAAATACCAATATAGTACTGACGTTTCATGTCTGTACCTCCTATTTATTCTACGTGCGATCGCTTTTGATAACAACTCTCATTATATCCTAATCAAACTTATAAAAAAAGTTACAGTTTCAATAATGTTCTAACTTTTTAAAATCGTTCTTGTGCTATTTTTCATTTTAAAGCACAGAATAATAATTAAATCTAAATTGAATACCATCAGGTCCAGTTAATAATGTATGTGTCGTTTCTGGAAAATGAAAATCTACGCAAGCTAAGCCATATGTTCTGTTATTTTCTATTCTTTTTATGCTTGATAACCAATTATTAACTACAAGATGCTGATGATATCCATTTGAAGCTAAATAAACAGCACTATTCGTTTCTTCAGATGATGGTTCTAAACCAAAATAGTTTTTATAATATTGTTTGACTCTGTTGAGTCGAACCGTTTTTAAATTAATATAACCTATGATGCTTTTATCAGGAATACCTTGCCATTTATCATCTGATACATGTGTTAATAATTTAGGTACATTTAATGGCTTGGTTTCTAAAATTGCCTTTTCATTTTCAATAGACCAATCTTCAATCGGATTATCTACATAAAACTCCAAGCCATTCCCTTCAGTATCTTCCAAATATAATGAAGTTGAAATGTCGTGTTCTCCACCATTGATTGGTATTTTATATTCACTCAATTGTACAAGTAAGTCAGCTAAATCTGTTTTAGATGGTAATTTAATGGCTAAATGAAATAAACCAGCTTCTGAAATTAATGGTTCTCTGCCCATATCAATCTGGTTTAATGTTACAAAATGATTGAGATTACCAATTTCATATTGCATGGTAGAATATGACTCATTGACTACATTCAGTCCAATGATATCACCATAAAATTTCTTCATTTCTTCTTTATCTCTTACATTTAATAAGATGCCATTTACAAAATGTGCACTTTCGTTATGGAACATATTTAACACCTTTCTAATTGCTTATTGTTTCTATTATATACGAATCACTAGATTAAAAATTTTAATTTGCTCACTTAAAATAAAATTTTTCAGTTTAGATAAATTTTTAGTTAAATGCTTATATAAGCGAAAAAGAGAGTCTGAAACATAAGAAATGTCTCAGACTCATCTTTGTTATTAGCAATAGTTGTTTGGTATGAAAATAAGCTTATATCAAGCTATATTTTTTTCAAGGCATCTATGCTAGGAACATATCGAAACCTTTTTAAACACTGCGTTTTCTATCCTATTCCTCATTTCACATATTATAAAATAAATGTTATTTGAATAACACTTAAACAAGTGTTTTAACTACTGCTTGGCAACGTGGACATAGATTATCTAACTCGCCTACAGCGCCTAATGCTTCACTATAATTCCAACAACGTTCACATTTTTCACCATGTGCATGTTCAATACGGATATCTCCATATGGATATGATTCGCCATTTTCAACTTTATCTACTACTTCTGCTTGAGAAGTAATAAACAATTGCTGTAAGTCAGAAAATTGTTGTAAGAATGATGTAGCATCAAATTGATCGTTATTGCCGATAATGACTTTTGCTTCTAATGATTTTCCAATGACTTTCTCATTACGCGCAACTTCTAAAGCACGATTCACATCATCACGTAATTTCATAAATGTATTCCATTTTTCCATAAATTCGGTGTCTACTTCTACGCGTTCTGGCATACGGCTTAAATGAACACTTTCTTCCTCAACGTGTGGAATATGAGACCATACTTCTTCAGATGTATGCGCTAAAATAGGCGCTAATAATTTCGTCATATCTACTACGATTTGGTATAACACCGTTTGCATACTACGACGTTTATGTGCATTTTGCGCTTCGATATATAAAATATCTTTACCATAATCTAAATAGAAATTACTTAGTTCAACATTGATAAAGTTTTGTAATTCTTGATAAATATCTAAATAATCATAGTTATCATAGTTGTCTAATGTATGAGCAGTAAATTCGCGTAATCTATTTAATAAATATTTATCTACTTCTAATAAATCTGCTTCAGCTATTGCATCCGTTACTGGATTATAATCATTTAAGTTACCTAACATAAATCGTAATGTATTTCTAACTTTACGATATACGTCAGACGTTTGTTTTAAGATTTCATCCGAAATACGAACATCTGATAAATAATCAACACTACTTACCCAAAGACGTGCGATATCTGCACCTTTTTGTTTCACAATTTGGTCAGGCACAATAACATTACCTAATGACTTACTCATTTTTTTACCTTCCCCATCCATAACAAATCCGTGAGAAAGTAACATTTTGTATGGTGAAATGCCTCTTGTTGCAACAGAAGTTGTAATTGAAGAGTTAAACCAACCGCGATATTGGTCACTACCTTCGAGATATAAATCTGCAGGATAAGATAGTTCAGGACGTTCTTCTAATACACCGCGATGTGACGAACCTGAGTCAAACCAAACATCCATGATATCTGTCTCTTTCGTAAATTCACCATTAGGGCTACTTGGATGTGTAAATCCTTCAGGTAATAAATCTTTTGCATCGCGTTCAAACCAGACGTTTGAACCATGTTCTTGGAATAAATCTGCAACATGATTAACTGTTTCTTTAGTCATAATGATGTCGCCATTTTCTGCGTAAAATACCGGTAATGGCACGCCCCAAACACGTTGACGTGAAATGACCCATTCACCACGATCTCTTACCATGTTGTAAATACGCGTTCTGCCCCAATCAACTTTAAAGTGCGTATTTTCGATTGCATCTAAGATATCTTGACGTACTTTATCAATAGACGCAAACCATTGTGGCGTTGCACGGAAGATTACAGGTTTTTTAGTACGCCAATCATGAGGATAACTATGTGTCATAAATTCTAATTTTAATAATGAACCGTTCTCTTTTAAGAGATCCGTAATTTCTTTATTCGCTTTATCATAGAACATACCTTCAAATTGTCCGGCTTCTTCAGTAAATACGCCTTTGTCATCCACAGGACTAATAACTGGTAGATTATATTTTTGTCCAACAACAAAGTCATCTTCCCCGTGGCCAGGCGCTGTATGAACACATCCTGTACCAGCATCTGTTGTAACGTGTTGTCCGTTTATCACTAGTGAAACTCGATCAACAAATGGATGTTGCGTTTCAACGTATTCTAGTTCTTTCCCTGTGAATTCTCTTTCTAATACAATGGCATCTTCATCCCACTCTAACGCTTCAGCAACACTAGCTACTAAATCTCTGCCGATAATGTATTTTTCACCATTTACGTTATATTGACCATAAGCTAAATCTGGATGCACTGTGATTGCTACATTGGATGGTAATGTCCATGGTGTTGTAGTCCAGATTACAAATTTTGCATCTTCATCTACAATACCTTTGCCATCTTTAACATCAAATGCCACGTAGATAGAGGGTGAACGCTTATCTTGATATTCAATTTCTGCTTCTGCTAGTGAAGATTCACTGGATGGTGACCAATAAACTGGCTTTTTACCTTTATAAATAAGACCTTTGTCCGCCATTTCACCAAATAAACGAATTTGAGCAGCCTCATATTCAGGTTTTAATGTGATATATGGATTCACAAAATCACCTTTAACGCCAAGTCGTTTAAAATCTTTTTTCTGATTTTCAATTTGTTCTAATGCGAACGCTTCACATTTTCTTCTGAATTCAGCAATTGACAACTCTTTACGTTTAACACCCTTTTTAGTAAGTGCTTGCTCAATTGGTAGACCATGTGTATCCCAACCTGGAACGTAAGGTGTATAGAATCCTTGCATTGTTTTATAACGCGTAATAAAATCTTTTAGTATTTTATTTAGCGCATGCCCCATGTGTAAACTTCCATTCGCGTATGGTGGACCATCATGTAAAATATAATGTGCGTTACCTTTATTTTGTTCTAGTGCTTTTTGATAAATATTTTGAGCATCCCATTCTTCTTGGATTTTTGGTTCTTTATTTGGTAAACCTCCACGCATTGGGAACTCCGTTTTTGGCATTAATAACGTATCTTTATAATCCATTTCCTACACTCCTTATGACAATATTCTGGCTAAATTTATTTTTAACAATAAAAAGAACTCTAAGTTCAATTAACAGGGACGATATTCACCGCGTTACCACCCAGATTAACTCAACTTAGAGTTCTCTCATTGCTTATATTTGGTTAAAACACCAGTGATATAAAAAACAAACATATATTAGGCTCACACTATCCCTAACTCGCTTTGATATATTGACTGTTTCTTACGCGTCTGCTGTTCATTATTTATTCTCTTTATCATTTGATGTTTCATCAGCTGTTGCTTGCGCATCTGCCTCTGCTGTACTATCGGCTTCTGCTCTTGCTTTCATAGCTTTTTCTTCATCAGTTAATTCATTTTCGTTTAAATGGTTAATATTTTCTTGAGTTACTTGTTCAGAATCAAGATCATAATTTAATAAATAATCCCAATCGTCATTTTTGAGTAAATCTAATTGCGCTTCTACTAACATGCGAAAACGGGATCTGAATATTTTTGATTGACGTTTCATATCCTCTGTTTGGAAAGAAAGACGACGTGCCTTTTCAACTGCATCATTGACAATGCGATCAGCTTCACTCTTAGCTTTAGCAATTGTTGCGTCAGCTTCTTTGTTTGCTGCTTCTTTTGTTTCTTCTCCAGCTTGTTTTGCTTGAATTAAAGCATCACTCACAGATTGATGTACATCTTTATAAGATTGAATATTCGTTTCTTTATCTTCGATTACTTTTTCTAATTGTGCTTTATCTTCTTTTAAACGTTCAATTTCATTGCTAAGTTGTTCTAAATAACTTTCAACTTCAGTTGGTTCCAAACCCGTTTTCACACGTGTAAATGTTTTGTTTTTTATTTCACTTGGTGTAAAAGCCATGCGCCCGTGTCCTCCTTCTATAATACACTATTTTAGTATTTCATTAAATATAATAAACAAAATTTCAATTTTTATACATTCGGTTTCATGTTTTTCATTTGTTATTCATTAGATAATTTCATTTTACGTTCTATAAGTATAACTTATTTAAATAAAGTTTTGTAGGAAATACGAATTTTATCTTTTTTTGTTTTTCCACCAATATCGGTAATCATTGCTCGCCCATACCCTTGAACAGATAATAAATCGCCTTGATCTAATTGAAAATCAACTGAATCAATAATGGTATGATTGACTTTGACACGCTTTTTCTCTATTAACTGTTTACCAATAGAACGAGATTTACGAATAATTTCTTTTAATACAACATCTAATCGCAAACCGCTCACAGTCGTATCAAATGAGCGCCAATGCTCTTTTGATTGTATCATATTTTTTACAAGTATAGCATTTAGTTTGACTGTAGCGCCTTTGATTTTATTTAATTCTAACATAATATAAGATTCCAACTGTTTTGTCAAAGTAAATTGTATACGATCATCTATCAAAATATCACCTAGTTGGTCTCTTTCAATACCTAACGACATAATAGTACCTAATATATGTTGATGCTGTAGCGTAACAAATTTTTGAGGATAATCGATTTCAAATAAACTAATCTCAAAATCTTCAGCTTCTGGTCGGAAATATTCTGGTGCGATAATAGCTCTTTGCCTCTCTGCAAAAGGCCCACCGTAAAAAGTAACTTCTAAATCTTGAAAAGTGCCGACAATCACATTGAGAATATATTGTCCGCGTGGATCTAAAAAAGATGTTAAAACAGGAGCATATTGTTCATTTGCTTGCTTAGACTTATCTATAAGTTGATCTATTAATTCATGTTCTTCTTTTCTAAAATGTTGATAAATATCGATGATACTTCACCCCAAATATAATATAAAGCACCTCGCGTTTTTAACGTTAGGTGCTTGGCATTCATTTTATACATTAGTTTTCATAAAACGCTTATGTTTCAATAGTCATTTATAGAAGAGATTACGCTAAAGAATTGATTATAAAGTTAAAAATATTTGCCAATCCCATTCTAAATAAAACTAAAACAACAATCGCCACAATGGATGAAATATCAATCATGCCAATTGGCGGGATAATCTTACGGAAAGGTTCTAAAAACGGTTCATATATTTTTGTTAAAAATTGACCGAATTTATTTTCACGTGCACCCGGTAGCCATGACATAAAGAAATATACAATCATTCCATAATAATAGATTTGAACCAAGAATAAAATAAATTGAAATATATTTGCTAATAAACTTAAATCCATTATTATTTACCTCTATTCGCCTTGGTATTCCATATTTTCAATCTGGTCTGTGATACTTCCTGCAACTTCAACATTATCTGGCGTACATAAGAATATATCAGAGCCAACACGTTGAATATCTCCACCAATTGCATAAACAGTACCACTTAGAAAATCAATAATTCTTTTTGCAGACACTTTATCAATACGTTGCAAGTTTACTAAAGTTGCTCTGCGATTTTTTAATTCATCTGCAATATCTTGTGTATCTGAAAAGACACGTGGTTCAAATAAACACATTTTAGAACTTTCTTGGGCAAAGTCATAATTGTTTTGATCTTGATTATTCATGTTCACCACGTTCCTAGTATTATTTTTAGGTGCACTGTTATTCATCTGATACTTCCTTTCACCCGTTGATTGTTGTAATCTTGTTGGTTGTTTTTTGGGCACGGACTGTAATCGTTGTCTTTCTGTATTATCAGTTTGTTGGTTATTATAATTTGTCTGAGACTGTGCTTGTTGTTTATTTTGTTGATGATTCTGTTCTTCTTCTGGTGGCGCTTTTAAATCGTCATCTTCTTCTTCAACTACGAAAAAACCACTAAATAAATCTTTTAAAGCCACGGGGCTCACTCCTCTTTTCCTACAAGTTTAGTCCCAATTCTCACAAATGACGCACCTTCTTCAGCTGCTAAATGGAAGTCGTTACTCATCCCCATCGAGAGCTCAGTACACGGCGCATAATTTAAATTGAGCGCTTTAATTTCATCTCTTTTTGCTCTTAATAATTTAAATAATTTTTTAATATACGGCGCATCATCCGTAAATGGTGCCATTGTCATAAGACCAATTACTTCTATATTTTCAAATTGCTCTAAACGCTTGATAAATGTCTCAACTTCATCTAAAGCAATACCTTGTTTAGACGTTTCTCCGGAAACGTTCACTTGCACAAAACATTTCACTTTATGTTCTGCTCTTTTATTAATTTCTTTAGCTAATTTCAGACGATCTAATGCATGGAAATAATCTATCTCGTTGATGACATCTTTTACTTTTCTTGTTTGTAATGAACCGATGAAATGCATGGTAACATCGTCTGGTAAAGCTGATTTTTTTTGTTGAAAACCTTCTAAACGGTTTTCACCAAACTGTCTAATTCCTGCATTATAAGCATCCTTAGCTCGCTCTATTGTAACATACTTTGTCACTGCTATCACGTCTGGCAATGTTGAAATATTACCTTTTTTACAATGCATTTCTAACTGCTCATTAATCTGTTTTAAACTTTGTTGTACGTCCAATTTCTACACACCTCTTTGTTATTGACCAATATAAGCTAACATACGACCTGTATCGCCTTTTTCAACTCTATATGAAAAGAATAAAGATAAATCTTCTGATGTCGCATAATTTGTAATATAAATATTATCTTTTGGAACACCGACATGCTCTAATAACATAGCATTTGCTTTTTTCAAATCAATGCCATGACGATTTTTACCTCTTGTCTCTATATACTGATGGATATCAATCGGTAAATCCTCAAACTGATGCTTGATATCATCATTAATTTCATAAGAATTAGAGGTCGCTGGCCCAACAACAACTTTCAAATCATTTAAATCAAACGGTATATGTTTCACCATTTGATTAACAATTTGTCCAACTGTGCCTTTCCAACCTGCATGCGCTAAACCTATATATTGATGTTTTTCACTGTAAAAATAAATAGGTACACAATCTGCATAGCACATTGTAAGTAAAACGTCTTTTTCAAAGGTATAAAAACCATCTACGCCATGTAACTCATGAGTAAGACAGTCGATGTTGGCGCCTCTGTCTTCTTGATTAACTTCAACCACTCGATTTTCATGTGTTTGAATCGGGAAAACCCATTTCTCTCTTGGAAATTGAATTATAGAAGCTAATAATTCTTGATGTTTTGTAATGTTATCTTGATTATCGTCAATATATCTTGCCATATTGAATGCATTTCTTGGATAATCGCTTAATCCGTCTTCTCTTGTTGTTATACCCAATTTCACATGATTTAATTGTTCATCGTCATATTTGAGTATATGACGATCTTTGATAAATTTATCTTGCATGTTATAAACCTCCAGCTGTTCCAACACTTACTTCATTTGGGCGACTTTAAAAGTTTAAAATAGCATTTCCCCCAATGATATATATCGCTTAAATAATATGACAATCTTTTAATTCAAAAAAGTCATCAGATCTTTGGACCTGATGACATCTTTATATTTTATGTTGTCTAAATAAATATTAATAATTATGAAAAACTAACAAGAAGAAGAAGTCAATCTATTATTAACGTCTAGTTCTTCTAGAACGTCTCTCTTCTCTGTTTCTGATAAAGCTAGGAATATCATCTTCATTTGTAGTATGTGTTCTGCTTTCATTTGCATTATCTGCTGGTTGAGAAGCGCTTGATGAACTTGACGCATATGTGTCTTCTTTTCCAGAAGTATTTCCAGATGTTGCGCTGCTACCAAATCCAGTATTTGAAGCTTTGCGACCTTGAGATGAAGGTTTATCTTCAAAGCCTGTAGCAATTACAGTTACTACAATTTCATCTTGTAATTCTGGGTTAATTACAGTACCGAAGATCATGTTAACATCTTCATCAGCCGCATCTTGAACAATATCTGCTGCTTCTTGTGCCTCGAATAATGATAGTGATTCTCCACCAGTAATATTCATTAACACGCCTTGCGCACCAACGATAGAAGTTTCTAGTAATGGTGAAGAAATGGCTTTTTTAGCAGCTTCTACAGCACGGTTTTCTCCTGAAGAAACACCGATACCCATTAGAGCAGAACCTTGGTTAGACATAATTGTTTTAACGTCTGCAAAGTCAAGGTTAACTTCACCTGAAACTGCGATAAGGTCTGAAATACCTTGCACACCTTGACGTAAAACATTATCTGCTTCTTTAAATGCTTCCATCATTGGTGTAGATTTATCAACAATATCTAATAAACGGTCATTAGGGATGACGATTAATGTATCTACTGCAGCTTTCATTGATTCTACGCCAGCAGCAGCTTGCGTTTGACGTTTGCGACCTTCGAAACCGAACGGACGCGTCACAACACCAACTGTTAACGCTCCCATTTCTTTTGCAATTTTTGCTACAACCGGCGCTGCACCTGTACCAGTACCGCCACCCATTCCAGCTGTTACGAATACCATGTCAGCACCTTGAATGGCATCTTCGATTTGTTCGCGGGATTCTTCTGCAGCTTTTTTACCAATATCAGGGTTTGCACCAGCACCTAAACCACGTGTTAACTTTTCACCAATTTGGATTTTAGACTCAGCTTTAGATAAGTTTAAAGCTTGTCCATCCGTATTGATTGAAATAAATTCAACATTATTCATACCATGGTCAATCATTCGGTTAACAGCGTTATTTCCGCCGCCCCCTACACCGATGACTTTTAACGTCGCTAAATGATTAAATCCTTGTTCAAATTCTAACATTTAAATTTCCTCCTAGTTTTAGTGGCCAATCAATCGAATAGAGATTTCATAAGTTTTTTGAACTTACCTTCTTCTTTGTCTTGAGGTTTACGATCTTCGTCTTGTTCAACATTGACTTCTTCTTCGTATGCCTCAGACGCTTCTGGTTCTTCTAAATCAGAAGTTGATGTATGTGGCTCTTCTTGTTTGTTTGATTTCTTTTTGAACCAATCAAATCCGCTTGACTTCGTACTATTTTCTCGATCATTTGATTCGATGACTTCTTCTTCGAATTCTTCACTGTCATGATTATTAATTGTAACATAATCTAGTAATTCGTCGAAAGTAATGCTACTAGAAATCGTTGAAATCGCTGAAGAGAACTCAGGTTTTCTGATACCCATTTGAGATGGAGTATGAATTCTCACTTTTTCACTCACCATATCTTGTAACAATTCCTTAACACCTAATAAATTAGCTGAACCACCAGTTACAACAAAACCGCCATTCACTTTCGTTAACCCTAATTCTTGTAACACATCAAAGACATTAAAGAATATTTCTTCAACACGTGCTTCGATTATATCTGCCAAATCTTTTTGAGTGAATTGTGCTTCTTCTTCACTATTTACTTGATCAACTGTGAATACATCATGGTCAGATGCTGATTCAAAGAAAGCATGCCCGTATTGATGTTTGATTTTTTCAGCTGTTTCATATGATGTATTTAAGCCTTTCGCTATATCTTCTGTTATATCTCTTCCAGCCATTTCTATAGCATCAGCATCAACAAGCTCTCCTCGCTCATAAAATGCCAATTGTGTTACATCTTCGCCAATATCAATCACACATGCGCCAAGTTCTTTTTCAGTTGCTGAAAGAACTGAGCCATAGTTATATGCATCAGAATAAACATCTAATACATCTACACCACAAGATTCTACACATTTAATCATATTTATTAAGATTGATTTTTGAATCGCAATGACACCAGCTTCGACTTTCAAACTATGTCTTGCAATCAGTTCTTTAGGATCTGATACTTCATTATCTCCATCTACTATAAATTTAATTGGGAAAGTGTTTATAATTTCTGTTTCAGGCACGTCATTTTTTTCACGAATACCTTCAAGCACACTTTCAATATGTGTACCGTCAAGTTCTGTATCTTCATAAAATTCTATTTCATTTGATTCATCAAATACTTCAGTTCCTATGATAGGAAGTTTTAAAAATACTTCTTTCACATCGACACCTGAAGCAATAGAGGCTTTTTTAATTGTGTCTTTGACCGCTTGTTTTGCAATATCAAAGTCATCAATGAGACCGTTTTTAATCCCACTTGTGTAGGTCTGTCCTGTACCTATCACATTTATTCCATTGTGAAATTTCTCGCCTACTATCGCTTTAACGCTTGACGAACCGATATCTATACTTACATAATAATGCTCTTCCATAGATAGGCACCTCCTGACAATAACTTATTCATGTTCACACTATTAACAGTTTACAATACGTTTTGATGCTTGTGAACTATAAACACATGTATTTGTCTAAATTTTTTAATTATTTTTGTCTGATTCTTTATTAATCTTATTTAATGCACTTTGTAACTCATCTTTTGCCTTATCTTCTTCTGAATTTCCTTTATCTACATTTTGATCACTTGTTGATTTAGTCGTACTTCCTCCACTATACGGTATGAAAGATGCTCCTACTGACAAATCGATATAACCTGATTTTTTTAATTTGCCTGATTCATCGCGTTCTAGTGATTGTGACATTTGTGGGTAATACTTCATTTTATTTGCGATTGTGTTTAGATTCCCTACTATCTGAATTTCATCTGTTGTAAATAACTTAATTTGGTTTTGCAAATTTTCTTGTGGGTCATATTTTACTTCTGCAATCATACCTCTTACATTTGCAGACATTTTTGCGAGTTCTTGAATAATTTTATCTTTTTTCTCTTTTTTAAACCCTTCTAAAACCGGTCCATCATCTGTCACATTGCCATCTTCGTAATTTTCTAATTCTGTACCATCTTCAAGTATGGGCACGTATTTATCTTTCTTTTTGGTCAAGGCAACAATTTGATTCTCAGTCACTTTGACATTCAATTTATTTGGTAGTTGCTTAGTAACTTCTGCGTCCTTAATCAATTCATTTTTCTTTAAGTTTTTTATCGCTTTTGAAGTACTATAAGTATACATTCTAGAATCGTCTTTAACGTTAATTGCTTTTTCAATTGAAGTTTGAGATACATTATCATTTCCTTCAATTTTCACTGAATTAATTTTACTTAATGGAGTGAACATATAAATAAGAATGAGCAGTATCACAAACAACAATAAACCAAACACTGAATATTGAATTTGTTTTTGTTTTTTGCGACGTTTTGCTCGCTTCTCTTTTAAATATTCAGAGTCAAATTCACTTACTTTATCTGACATATATTTTCACGCCCTTTAAAGTGAAGGTAAGTGCGCTTGAAAACGTTTAATAAATCGATTTCCGCGCTCTTCAAACGTATTATATTGATCCCAACTTGCACAAGCTGGCGATAATAATACAACGTCATTAGGTTCAATAACCGATTGTACTCTATCGACTGCATCTTCTACATCTGTTGCTTTTATTACATATTTCCCTTGGTTTTCACCTAATTTCACAAATTTATCTTGTGTTTCTCCAAAGGTAACCAACACTCTGACGTTGTTCATGTATGGAATTAATTCATCAAATCCATTGCCTCTATCCAAACCGCCACACAACCAAATAATAGGTTGTTCGAATGAATTTAACGCAAACTGTGTGGCTAATGTATTAGTAGCCTTGGAATCGTTATAATATTTATTTGTTTTATTTGACCCTACATATTGCAGCCTATGTTCAATTCCTGAGAATGTTGTCAAGCTTTCAATGATTGCTCTTACAGAAACACCGGCTAATAAAGCGGCTAATACAGCAGCTAAAATATTCTCTAAATTATGTTCTCCAGGTAATACTAAATCATCTTTATGAATGAGGCGAAAACCTTTAAAGGTAATATAACCTTCTTTCACATAAATGCCATCAACCTCTTGGTGGGTCGAAAAATAATATGCTTTAGCTCTTAATGATTCGGATTCAATAAGGTGTCGCTGATGATAATTACATATTAAATAATCATTTTCTGTTTGATTTTTGTATATTTGTTTTTTCGCATTTTGATAATTTTCTAAGGTTTCATGATAGTCTAAATGGGCAGAATAAATATTCGTTATAATAGAAATATGTGGCTTATATTGGTCAATACCTAATAACTGAAACGAAGATAATTCTGTTATTAGATAATCATTTGCTTTTACTTCTTGCGCAACTTTTGAAGCGACATAACCAATGTTTCCTGATAATTTACCAGTTATCCTACTTTTTTTAAACATATCTCCAATTAGTGACGTCACCGTTGTTTTTCCGTTTGTACCTGTGACTCCTATGATTGGCGCTTCAGAAACTAAGTAACTCAATTCTACCTCAGTAAGTATTTTCAACCCTCTGTGTTGCGCCTCTTGGATCAGAGGCACAGTGTAAGGTATGCCGGGGTTTTTGAAAATTAACGGCTCGTTATCAAGTAAAGATAATGGGTGTTGACCACCAACTACTTTGACACCCATATTTTCCAAATCAATTGCATGTGCATCTTGACTTAAGTCTTTACCATCGTTAACGACGACGTTGGCCCCCAGTCCCTGTAATAACTTAGCAGCTTCATAACCACTTTTCGCTAACCCGATTACTAATACATTTTCATCTTCTAAACCTGTATATTTCAGCAATTTAATTCACTCCAATCCATAAACCAATAAGACCTGAAATAATACCAACTGTCCAAAATACAGTAACCACTTTTCTTTCGTTCCAACCTACGAGTTCAAAATGATGATGTAACGGTGACATTTTGAAAATTCGTTTGCCTGTAAGTTTATATGATGTAACTTGAATCATCACTGATAGTGTTTCAGCTACAAATACAAAACCAATAAATATAAGAGATAATTCTTGATTTAACATAATTGAAATTGTAGCGAATATCCCACCAAGCGCTAGACTACCTGTGTCCCCCATGAATACTTTTGCAGGGTTCAGGTTAAACGGTAAGAAACCTAGCAATGCAAAAATCATAATGACACAGAATAAACCAATAGAAGTAGCACCTTGAATATAAGCCATTAACGCATACATAATAAATCCAATGATAGAAAGACCCGTTGATAGCCCATCTAATCCATCTGTTAAATTAACCGCATTTGAAAAACCTACTTGCCAAAATACTATGAAAATGACATATGCAATAGAAAGCGGAATTTCTACATCAGTAAATGGAATATGAATTCCAGTTGAAAAATCCGTTAAATTAAACACTTGGCTTAATATAAAGAAAACAACTGCAATAGCAATTTGTGCAAGGAACTTTTGTTTACTAGTTAAACCTTGGTTGTTCTTCTTAACAACGATGATATAGTCATCAATAAAACCGATTAAACCAAAACCAATAGTTACAAATAACAATAATATTATTGGATTTGCATTATCCATAAAGATAATAGCTAATATAGAAGTGATGATAATACTTAATAAAAAAGTCAATCCTCCCATAGTTGGTGTACCCGTTTTTTTCATATGACTTTGAGGACCTTCTTCTCTAATACTTTGTCCAAATTTCATTCTTTTAAGTGTTGGTATCAAAACAGGGACTAATATAAATGTTATTAGTAATGCAATGATTGCTAGTAAATAAACCATATTATGCTCCTTTAAATATTAAATTGGATTAATTTCGTTAATGCTTAGTGCAGCTTATATATTATGTAACGAGATAGCAGTATTATCGGTTAAACAGACGCACAATACCACTGTTATTACCGATAACCTATCATACTACCTCGTGCTAATTTCAAATTAAATATTTTAACATGTTTTTTAATTGAAGTCAGACATCAAGAAAGTACTTATTCATTTTGACTGTCACTACTTGCATCAGAAGTTTTTGAATCATCACTGGATTTGTCTTCTGATTTATCTTTTGATTCATTCTTATCATCTTTGTTCGAATCGTCTTTATCATCATCTTCAGAGTCATTGTTGGATGACGAGCTTGAAGACTCACCATTGACTTTTTCGGCAGTGAAGGTTACTTCAATCTTATCGTTTTTGCTAACTTTTTGACCTTTTGCTTCTGATTGTTCTGAAACAAAACCACTACCTTTAGTTGTGATTTTTGTATTAGTTAATGTCTCAAATGCAAGTACTTCTTCTTTCGTCCAACCAGTCATGTCTGGCATAGTGATATCTCCATCAGTTAATAGTAAGACTTTGCTGTTTGGCAGTACTTCTTTATCTGATGTTACAGATTGTTTTACAACCTTATCACCACTTCCAATCACAATTGGTTCAAGTGACTTACTATTCATCTTGTCTTGTGCTTTTTGGGTTTCCTGACCTTGTACATCTGGTACTTTACTATATTTAACATCAGAGCCATCTTTTGAATCCTTTTCCCCTACATTTAAATATTTTAAAGTATTTTCCATAATTGGGTTGAAAGCCTTACTTACACCCATTTCATATGCTTCTTGATCATTTTTTTGAGCTAAACTCATGCCCGCATAAACAATGACTTCAGGGTCATCTTTAGGCGCATCACCAATAAAACTTACAAAGTATGGATTTTCACCTTCAACATAACCACCATTGTCAGAATCCGCCACTTGTGCTGTACCTGTTTTACCAGCAACATCATAACCATCTATTTGATAGTTTTTAGCGTGGCTATCTTCACTATTAACTACTTTATCTAATTCAGTTCGCACTTTCTTAGCTGTATCTTTTGTAATAGGTTTTCCTGCGTATTCCTTCTTACCTTTATAAAAAGTATCTTTAGTAACAGGATTACTTACGCTGTCAACGAACCACGGTTGAAGCATATTCCCATCATTATGAAAAGCTGACTGTGCACGTAACATTTGTACTGGTGTTACTGTTGTAGACTGACCAAATGCAGAGGTTTTTTGCTGTGCTTCATTATCCCAAGCAATATCACCAGTTGCTTCACCATCAAACATACTATTTGTAGATTTACCAAAGCCGAATTTTTCATACCATTCTTTCATCTTATCTGAACCAACTAAATCTTGTAAGTGCATCATAAGTGTGTTGGATGAATATGTGAAACCAAGTGACATTGAAATTTCACCCCAACCTACTTTGTTCCAGTCAGATATTTTAGACCCCATAACTTCTCGAGGTTCGGCTGTATATTTTTTTTCTGGTTTAAATTTACCTTCTTGGATTGCTGCTGCTAAACCATAAGATTTAAATGTTGAACCAGGTTCATACGTATTTTGATATAAATCGTTAGCCCATTTTTTACCAAAGTCTTTACCTGTTTCTGGGTTAAATGTTGGTCTTTGACTGAACGCAAGTATTTCACCAGTCTTAGCATCCATCACGACAGCAAATAAATCTTTCGGTTTATAGTGCTCAACCATGCCATCAAGTGCTTCTTCTACGAACACTTGTATATTGGAATCAAGTGTTAAATGAACATCATCTCCACGTTTAGGCATTTTTTCTTTTTTAGTATTCGGGGCAATATAACCCCAAATATCATGAATATAAGATAAGGCACCTTTTTGACCCGAAAGATAACTATCAAAGATTTTCTCAACACCTAACGCACCTTTTAATTCTCCACTGTCAGGGTCTTTTTGAGCGATACCTAGTAAATGTGATGCAAAGTTTCCATTAGGATAAAATCTTTCAGTCTCTGGATATAACATCACACCAGGAAGATTCATTTTCTCAATTTTTTCTTTTTCTTGGTACGTTAAATCTGTACCTTTTTGACCAAATTCAACCTGAAATGCTTTTTTGTTATTTAATTTTTCTTCAATATCTTTGGCCGACATATCTATAACAGTAGCAAGTTTTTTAGCGGTTGCTTTTTTATCCTTTACGTGTTTAGGTTTGTCGCTACCTTCACTTGCTTTTTTATCTACTACAGCGACTACTTTATACCTTTCAACATCTTCAGCTAAAACTTTGCCGTTCCTATCATAAATCTTTCCTCTTTCTGGTTGTTGTTGACTATTTACTAAGTACTTTTCATTTGCTTTCATAATTAAATCTTCACCAGAAGAGTGTCCTGTCAACATAATATATGAATATCTTAAAACCAACGTAAAAAAGAGCAGTCCAAATCCAAGGATGAGTAGGACTGCCCCTATTTTACTTTTTTTGATTGAAAATTTTGGCTTTTTTAATTTAATTCTTCGCTTCGCCATTATTACGCACTACCTTTACATTATCGTTCTTAAGGCTCATTCCATCATTTTTTGCCTTTTCGTAAATGCGTTCATATGAGGAGTTCTTTTTAATTTCAGATTCTATTGCACTGTTTTCACTTGATTGTTTTTCAATTTTTGTATCTAAATCTGCAATTTTTTCTCGAGTTTCATACGCATCCATTTTTAAAGATAGCATATAAATACTTATTAAAGCAATTACTGTTATAAGTCCTATGTATAACATCTTTTCAAACTTAGTTAGCTTAACAATTACTTTACGCTTGACTGTCTTGGGATGTCTCTCTGGGCGGGTCGATGGTTGTGATTCTGGAATATGCTGCTCCGCTCCATTATATGGTTGGTATATCTTCTCTACTGCCACTCAATATTCACTCCTCATTTTAATATTTCTACTACGCGTAACTTCGCACTACGTGCTCGGTTATTTTCTTCTAAATCTTCATCTGTAGCTATAATCGGTTTTCGATTAACACGTTTCAATTTAGGTGTATAAGCCTCCGGTATGATAGGCAGCCCTCTTGGGACTTCTGGGCCTTTTTCATATTCTTGAAACATTTGCTTACAAAGTCGATCTTCTAATGAATGGAAGGTAATAACAGAGATTCTTCCATCTACGTTAACTAAATCAATTGCTTGTTCTAAAGAATCTTCAAAAGCAGATAACTCATCGTTAACTGCGATTCTAATTGCTTGAAAAACCCTTTTCGCAGGGTGCCCACCTTTTCTTCTTGCTTTAGCTGGAATACCTTCTTTGACAATATCTACAAGTTCTAATGTTGTTTCGATAGGCTTTTGCGCTCTGTTTTGTTCAATGCGTCTTGCAATTTGTTTCGAAAATTTTTCTTCTCCATAACGATGGAAAATTCTAACTAATTTTTCGAACGGCCACTCATTTATCACTTCATAAGCTGATAATGGTTGAGATTGGTCCATACGCATATCCAATTTGGCATCATTATGATAACTAAATCCTCTTTCAGGTACATCCAATTGGGGGCTAGACACACCTAGGTCATAATAAATGCCATCTACTTTTTCAATATTTAAATCATCTAAAATTTCAGTTAATTTTCTAAAGTTGTTATGGACGAAAGTAACTTTATGTATGTGGTCTTTCAATACTTCTTTCGCATTTTCAATCGCTGTTGTATCTTGGTCAATTGCGATCAGTCTACCTTCGTCACCGAGTTGATTTAATAAATAGAGTGCATGTCCTGCTCCACCTAAAGTACAGTCGACATATATGCCATCTTCTTCAATATTTAACTCATCGATAGTTTCTTTTAGCATTACGCTGACATGATGAAACAATTTAACGCCTCCATTTAAAATTCAAAATCAATTAAGTCTTCAGCAATATCTTCAAAACTGTCTTCTGATTCATCATAAAAATCGTTCCAAGTTTCTCTATCCCAAATTTCAATACGATTTGAGACACCTATTACTGTACATTCCTTATTTAAGTTGGCATATTTCCGCAGATTTTGTGGAATATTAATACGCCCTTGTTTATCCAGTTCTACTTCAACAGCACCTGAAAAGAACATACGCATAAACTTACGCGCGTCTTTCTTAGTCATCGGTAAAGTCTTCATCTTCTCTTCAATTACTTGCCATTCTTCCAAAGTGTAACCAAATAAACATTTATCAAGGCCTCGGGTGATTATAAATCGTTCATTCAAGTCATAACGAAACTTGGAAGGAACTATCATACGTCCCTTTGTATCCAATTGATGCTCATATTCACCCATGAACATTTATAATCACCTCACCTTCTCATATATATAATTTACCACATCTCACCACTATCCTCCACTAATTATACAATTTTCACCAAAATTTCTTGAATTATAGAAAAAAACACCCGATTCATCTAGTTGATGAATCGGGTATTCCCCTTGTCGCTCTAAGGCTTAATTAATATATGATCAAATGTGTAAGAAAGTGGTGGATAGGTGGAGGGACTGAACACATCTATCCCAAAATCGTTCATAATTTGAAGTGGATTCCAAATTCTTTCTTGGAGCCCACCCATAGGATGGAGAGTCTCACTGAGTTCTTCAAAGTGTTTCATGCTAATATCATTTTCTCTCTCAACATTTAATAGGTATCTCTTCAGTAAATAATCAAATTGGTTTTGATGAATCTCATTATTTTTACTCAATAGCACTTCGTTATCGTGATTTCCTTTTACTTCTGTTTGAAGAGACTGATATATAGACTTTTGCTGTTCACTCAACGATTTAATTTGGTCAATAAATGATTGAGAAGCTTGCGCCCTTATAAATTTATCTTTATCTTCAGTAACGCCCTTTTTAATAATATTATTTTTATCCAAATGGTATTGATCTAACAACTTTTCAATTCTAGTGTTTAAATAAGTGATTCTTAAACGTGGTAATACGATAGGCATAGAAACTTCTAATATTCGAAAGGCTTCACTCAATTCAGTCCAATACTTAATTTCACTTGGTCCGCCGACAAACGCTACTGTGTTAAATAGCCATTCTTCCATGATTGGCCTAGTAACCACATTATTTGAAAATCTTTCAGGTTCTTTTTCAACTATATCGAGCACTGCTTGTTTCGATAACACCTTCTCCGATTTATTTAAATAGAATTGACCATCTTTAACAGTCAGCAACTGTCTCATGTTATCTTCGTGGATAAACAAATGTACATTTGTATCAGTTTGGATCATTTGCTCCAAACCGCTATCAATCGTTTGAGCTTGTGTTTGTCTGAATGCGTCGTCCACATCTTGGTGATTTTCTATCATTTTTTTGAAAAGTGGCTGTTCTAACTGACGCAACGCTTTATAATCAGCGTCAATCAACAACACACCATAAGCCTTAAAAACTTCATGCAATAACGCTTTAAACATATCCGTCCAACCATCATAGTTATCGATGATATTTCTACACATGTTTAATAATTGCTTAGAAGATGATGTTTCTTTTAATTCTTTAAAAAACTGATTCAACGCTTTATGTAATTCTGCTTTGTCTGGCGTGTACTTTGAGACACTAGATTCTGGTGGCGTCATAGTACTATACTTAATTTTTTGTAACTTCGCCTTTTGTTCATTAAATACATAAGTATGATTGATTTCTTCAAAATCGTGATCTTCACCAGCAATCCAAAACACGGGCACGACGTGTGTATCATAATCATTTGATAATTTTTCACTTAATGTAATGATTGAGAATATTTTATGAAATGTGTATAAAGGACCTCCAAACAAACCAGCTTGTTGTCCACCAATCACAACTTTCGCACCGTCACTAAGCGCTTTTAAATTTTCAACTTGTTGATTATCTAATGATAAATCACTCATATAGCGTTCAATAATATCAGCAAGCGCTGTTTCTCTACCATTACTTTCTGAAAATAATCTTTCTTCATAATGCTTTTTATCCATTGCATCAAAGTGGTAATATTTAGCTAAAGTGGAATCACTATTTTTTATTTTTGATATAAATTGATCTTTTTCATTAAGTTTCGTTGTTATACAATCCATTCGTAATTCTCCTTATGTTACTCTATTCCTATTTAGTATAAAGTTTATATTCAACGTTGACAATTTTACGGCTTATAATATTAATAAAATTCAAGTTATTTTGCTATTAATAGTAGATATTGTTCGAAGTTATTGTTCATGTAACAAAAATAATTTTACTTTGCGTAACAGACGATAACAATTTGATTTTAATAATAAACAAAATGTTTTAAGCATTCATTTTTGTGAAATATCTATTAAAATAAGGTATAATAATAAGTAATAACGCAAAGGGGGAAGCTACAGTGAGTAATGTAAAACGTCTTGATATTAATTATAAAACAGATGAATTATTCGAAGATTTCAGAAACTTCGGAAATGAAGATTTATATTTAGTAGATGAGCTGCGTGGAGAAATGATTGATGCTAGTTCAGACTCACCATTTTATGGTATATACGTTGGCGACAGGTTAGGCGCACGTATGGCTTTATACCGTAAAGGGGAAGTCGAAGAAGTATATTTCTCTGATTTTGATGACTATAACGTACTATGGAAATTAGAAGTATTACGCGATTTCCAAGGACGCGGTTATGGTAAGGCACTTTTAGATTTTGCTAAGGAACAAGGCCAGCCTATTAAAGTAATTGCACGTAACCAATCAAAAGACTTCTTTATTAAACAAGGATTCAAAGATATTGAATTACAAAATAAAGACGGCCATGATGTACTGATTTGGACACCATAGCCATGCTGTATAACATAAATAAAATATAACAACATATATAAATTTAAAGTAACACGTTAAAAGTTATTAACCGCTTAAATGGATTATTTCAATCTTTGGGAGGTTAAGTAAACCTAAATAAAAAATATGACAAAAATCGCAATTTTATAAAATGATTTATCGTCACACTCAGACTATGGTGACTAAAAAAGGAAGTAAACGTTAAAGCACATCTCCAGGTTTAGTTATCCATAGTCTATTTATTTTTATTTTTGAAGCTTAGGGTATCATTGATATCTCAGCTTTTTTATTTTGTCAGTTTCAATAATTGATCGAGCGAATCAATTGTGAAATCAGGATTGATATCAGTTTCATTCAACTTATTTCTTGGATTAAACCAACACGTTTTAATATTAGCGTTGATGCCACCTAATATATCTGATGTGATCGAGTCACCCACAATCATTGCACACTCTCTTTTTTCTTCACCAATCTCATTAAACACGAAATCAAAGAATTCTGGCATTGGTTTTTGATAACCTGTTTGTTCTGAAACAAATACACCTTTGAACCAGTTACCTAGTTCAGTTCTTCCTATTCTCCTTTCTTGTGTTTCTAAAACGCCGTTTGTAACAATATACATATCATGTGTGTCTTTAAGGGCTTTAAGCGTTTCTACAGTATTCATAAAATACTTTATTGGTGCACTTGCGAGTTCATCTCTAAAAATCACATCCGCTTCTTGGCCATTAACGTTAATGTGATGTAAACCAAAATACGCTTCAAAGCGTTTGCTTAACACTTCTTCCTTAGTTAATCGATTTTGTTGAAAAGCTTCCCAATGAGCTTGATTAACAGACATGAATTTTTTCAAATCATTAGAATCCGTATGTAAGTTATATTTTTTTGTTAACGCGTGAAATGCATAACCTTCTGCATCATGAAAATCGACAATAGTATCATCAAAATCAATAAGTAAACAATTGTTTTTCATTTTATCCCTGCTTCCCGTATTTCAAATTCTTTGTTTAATTACTTATTACCAAATCTTCAATATAATAATAGAATTCGATTACATCTTACCATAATTAGACAAGCACAAACAAAAAAGGCCAAGGTTATTACCCTGGCCAGTCCATATGAGTGATTAAATTTAAAATCCGAATAATTTACTTACTAAACCTACTCCATTTTCTACGATGCTTACAATACTTGTACCTAATTTTGCACCATCTCCTGCGATACCTGCTTGTACTGTTTCTTTAATTGCGTTAAATAAACCTTCCATTTAAAATCTCTCCTTTAATTTTTCCAAAATCTATATATTAAAATCCGAATAATTTACCTACTAAGCCTACTCCGCTCGATACAATGTCAACAATGCTTGATCCTAATTCTGAACCATTACCTGATTTTGCTGCTTGTACTGTATTTGCGATTGCTTCTGCTAATTTAGCCATGATTGAGCTCCCCTTTATATTTATAATTTTTTATGTTAAAACTAGAATCCAAATAATTTACTTACTAAACCTACGCCATTTTCTACGATGCTTACAATACTTGTACCTAATTTTGCACCATCTCCCGCAATACCTGCTTGTACTGTTTCTTTAATTGCGCTAAATAAACCTTCCATTATAAACACTCCTTACTTAAGATACATGCTTATGACTGATTATTATGTTTTAAACGATATTGTTATTTTTTGAATTAAGTATCGTTTGTTATCTATACTATAGAACAATTAATAATCTCATTGGGTTTTTATTCATACTTCGTTGAAAAGAAGTAATAACTGTATTTAATTATATTTTTCGAGACAGTTTTGACTGCCTAATTGAATTTTTCGCAATTCAATTTTGTAAAATCATTATCCTTATTATTAATCATTTTCACTACTTTTAACTTTATTTTATGTAAAAACTGATTGTATTCAATCTCAATTGAAGATATTAAATACGCGTACGAACGATATAGAAAATGATTTTATCCCTTTTGAAAACCAATTATTAAAAATATATAAACTAGCACTTGATTCACAAATAAACTAATAATACTATAATGCTTATAAATTAATCAGAAATATAAATAATAATCCAAATGTACGAGCTGCTATTTATAAAAAACAATTTACAAGATAGCTATGACACATTAATTAATAAAGGTAAATTTGTGATTGCTATTTTGGCTCAAACTTATAGTGTTAAAATACAGGTACACAAACTACATAATCAAATGACGTTATATGTATCCACGTATTGGATCCCCGCCAAATTATATTTGTAAGCGTTTTCTCACACTAAAATAATAGTTAATACTTATACAAAAATGATTTGGTTGCTGGAGACGAAGATGGGTGGGTTGCTCAGCGGCAAAGTTAAAATAGGCTTTTATACGAGAAGTTTCAAAGATAAATTGTTTAATAAAAAATTAAACGCCCAAAATTCAAATTAAAATTTCATAAAAAGGCGCCACTTCAAACTGAAGTAGCGCTTGCGCAAATTAATCATCGAATCAAGTGACCTTATAGTTATTTAATATATACCACTTATCACTAGAGTAAAACATATATTTTAAATCTACATAACATATTTATAGCTTGAATACTATGCAATTTAAATTATGAACTATAAATAATTAATCATCTATGCTATGACTCTTATATTATATTTCCTGTGTATTTATTTTAATTTACTCACTTCATTTTATAATAAAACACTGCTAAATCAGCAGCAATAGTATGTCAAAACAGCAGACTTTTTAGTTAGTATCCTTGATTTATTGATTAACCAAAATATTTTAATATATGGTATACAAGTATCAGTCACAAAAATATATCTGTAACAACTGGCGCCCAGTAATTTTATTAAACTTAGCTTAGAAGAAAGAAACAAAAAAGCCATTGGTATAATTAACAGCGCATAAATATAGAAATCTGTATTCTAAAAATTCTATGCAATTATTTATAAAAAGCCTCAAAATAACAAGAAGTATATTAAATCAATTTTCGGGACGTGTACCTTCTTGGTTAAAATTTGTAAAATACAAAAACATAATTTTAAACAAAGTAAAAAGAACACATATTTTTAAATTCTATGCACCGGCTTACTGGGGCTATAAACCATAGTTCATCCTCAAATATACAAATATACGACACATTTGAGTGATAAATAAGATTTTTTACATACAAAATAAAATAAGCAGCCGAATTAACGACTGCCTTTATTTCATATTATAAAGAAATGCTCATATCAAGAAAACAAACCAATAATACCAAGTTATATTAGCATAACAATCTATTAATTTGTTCAATTATCCTTAGGGATGTAAATAATACGCCTATTTATTATAGAAAGATAGTTATTATTCTGAATTCCTAGTTGCTTTTCTTCTTTCAATAATTTCTTCTTCGTAGCCTTCTTGGTTCCTTTTCAAATAACTTTCCATACGTTTTTTGTTAGGTTGTAAAGTCAACCCTAAAAACTTCCGTTCCTTGTTAGCATCTTTATAGAAGGATATCATCATCAGTATAATTATAACTGAGAAAGGCAATGCAGTCATAATCGCCATATTTTGTAATGCGCTCAATCCATTGTTTCCACCTGAAAAGAGTAATACAAACGCAATTAAGGCTTGGGCTAAGCCCCAAATAATTTTTATTGTCACTGATGGATTTAATGATCCAAACGTAGTTTGCATACCTAAAACAAATGTCGCTGAATCAGCTGATGTGACGAAAAACGTAACAATCAATATTAATGTAATAATTGATAGTACAAATCCTAATGGTACTGCATCAAAAACACCAAACAGCGCTGTTTCAGAAGGCATATCAAATATTTTCGGATGACTTTTAGCTGTTTCAATACCAAGTACACCAAAAGCAGAAAACCAAACTATACTCACTAACACTGGCGCTAATAAGACACCTGAAACAAATTCTCTTATTGAACGTCCTTTAGATACACGCGCTATAAATATACCTACAAAGGGACTCCAACTAATCCACCATGCTAATTGGAAAAATGTCCATTGTGACATCCACTGATGTTTTTGACCATTTAATGGCGCTGTATCAAACATATTATATAAGAACGTGTTTAAATATTCTCCAGTTGAAGTAGTTAACATATTTAAAATCAAAACGGTAGGTCCAATAATCAATACAATGATAAGTATTATTCCTGCAAGTCCAATATTTATGTTACTAATATATTGCATCCCCTTATTCAAGCCTGACCATGCGCTGCTAAGAAATAAGAATGTCACTATGACAATTACAATACCTTGCGTAGTAATATTGTTGGGAATATCAAATAAATAACTAAGTCCCCCTGATATTTGTAAAGCACCTAAACCTAATGAAACAGCTACACCGCCTATAGTTGCAAATACTGCAATCACATCAACAACTGTTCCTATTGGTCCCTCTACTTTATTACCAAAAATAGGTCGTAAAGTTCTCGAAATGAGACCAGGTTCATTTTTTCTATATTGAGAATAAGCTAAAGCGAGTGCTACTATACCGTACACGCCCCATGCATGGAAACCCCACTGCATAAATGAACCTCTTAAAGCTTCAGTATAAGCATGTGTTGTTTTAGGATCGCCTGTAGCTGGGTTAGCAAAATGACTGATCGGTTCTGCTGCACCATAAAAAACAAGCCCAATACCCATACCTGCACTAAATAACATTGCAAACCACGAGATAGTATTAAAAGCTGGTTTATCTCCTGGTTTTCCTAATTTTAATTTTCCAATCGGGCTAAAAATTAAAAATATACAGAAAAATATCATTACTGCTACTATAATCATGTAATACCAACCAAAATATTCAGTTATCCAAGATGTAATACTTGATCCAACTTTATTAAATTGGTTAGGAAATATTGCGCCTAGTATCACAAAAACTGCAGTTATAATTATACTAAAAATAAAAACTGCAGATAGTTTTCTATTATTTAAATTTGGATTTTTTTGTTCCAAATTTATGAACCTCCTTTAAACTTAACGGTAAAAAACGACAAACCCCATAATACATTAAATTTACTTCCAAAAAAATACCAACGCTTTATAAAATAGGGATTTATAACAAAAAAGATACCCCGAAAAAAGGCCCCCATTTATTTTTATTAAAACGTATTTCGAAAGCGCGTGCGATTTAACACTTTCTTACCTTGATTTATGGGTTTGCTTATTAAGTTAATTTTATTATAATGAATATCAAAATAAAAAGTAAAAACAAGGAGCCAGAAATATGCATTTATCCAAAATAAAACTTCAGGAAAAAGATTATCCAAAAGCATTAGAAATATGGGAAAAATGTGTAATTGCAACACATGACTTTTTAAAAGAAAAAGATATTTTGGAATTAAAAAATGAAATTCCAACTTATTTCAAATATGTAAAAGCTTATTTATGGTTCAATGATAAAGAAGCAATTGGTTTTTCAGGCACAAACGAAAAAAACTTAGAAATGCTTTTTATAGATCCTAAATATTTTAGAAATGGGTATGGAACAGAAATACTTCAATATCTCATTCAAGAAAACAAAGTACATTACGTTGACGTCAACAAAGACAATCATAACGCTGTAAAATTTTATGCCAAAAATGGATTTAAAAAATATAAAGAATCTCAAAAAGACGGTCAAGGTAGAAACTATCCTATTTTACATCTTAAATTATAATTTTTCACTTATTAACAATAGGCTCTGACCCCTCTTAATTTAGTAGTTTATTCTAATAATTTTAGTTTTATTTTTGATTTTACTCTCTAATGTAATGTTAGTTAATTCTATCTTTTCTAATCTTGTCAAAGCACCTAACTTTTTGAAAATTCGTATGTTTTCTTTTTAATCTCTTCTTAACTTTCCCCATTACATCTGATAGTTCATCATATAATATTCCATTATTTTTTAATTTAGTAACATTTTCACTTTGAATATTTATCGAGACATAATAAAGTCCTGTTATATCAACGTTTTATTTAACGATATATAATGGGGGAGAGCCATACACTCTCCTGAGAAGGATTTAGCAAATAGCTTTATAGTCTTTGTGAATGTGTTTTTGTAGCCGTATTGTGTCCATTATTTTTACGAACATTAATCGGTAGATTTATTTTATCTCCACAGTATCTTTTAAATTAATCTAGTTTTATATGTAATAATTTTTTGCACACTAAAACATCCCCTAATTATTAATAAAAGCGGGATACTTAAAAAATAATAAACAGAAGATATGGTAATCTGATTAAGTGTAAATAATATTTGGAGATGTAATTGTAGTATCCCCTGCCATTTTTTCTCAAACTTAAAGGTTAAAAAATCAATAAACAGAAATAAAAAATATACTTTTTTAGAAATATCTATACTATTACAAAAGATAGCGGAACCTAAAGTAATAGCAGGGATTTAGAGGTGTCGTTTAGGATATTATCAATTAATGATTCAATAATAATGTTCTACTTACTTTACAATTAAACTTAAAAAACAATAACTTTTTATACAAATTTTTATTGAACGTAAAAGTGATACTTAAAAATTAAAAAAGGCCCCAATTAAGAGGACCTCAGGATTATAAGGAGTTGCGTTCTCCTCCACGCCAAAGGGCATGTAAGAGAAGAAACTCATTATTTCCTTAACGCCCTAAGGCGTGTACCCTAAGTTTAACTTATTAAATTTAATAAGTAAATTAAAAATAGTAATTTGAGATTTATTCATATTACTCTCTATTTTATCTCCATAATATCTTTTAAATTAACTTTACGTAACACAGTTTGTTCATATAAGTATAGTAATTGTTCATAGCTATCTACTTTGTGAATGTGCCCTTATATATTAGGGTCCTTTTCGCTACAGGTTATGCAAAAATTGGCGAATGCCATTAAAATTATCAATTATCATTAAAATACCCTAATATGAGCAATTCTCCAATAGAAGGTATCAATAATAAAGTTAAACTTATTAAATGAATATCGTTTGGATATAAAAATCATGATAATTTGCGTAATCGTATCTTACTAACTTCACGGCTTTATACTTCTTCAATCAAAAAAGAGATTAAGCAACCTAATGTTGCCTAATCTCAAAAATGGTATCAGTCCTCTTTGACAAAGAGTCTAAAAAATTAGGAAATGCAAATATGTCGTGACCATATTTGTGGCCACGCATACAAATTTTGTAACCACCATGTGACCAAAAATTATAAAACATATAAAAATATAATTTTAGACAAAATAAAAAGAACGCTGACATATCAACGTTCTTGGTTAAGTATATGTTATAGAATTTTGTGTAATTCTATGCATTAGTGTCCTGGGAGGGATTCGAACCCCCGACCGATGGCTTAGAAGGCCATTGCTCTATCCAACTGAGCTACCAGGACATCATTCTTTTGAACACAAGAATTATTATATCTAACTTATGCCAATAAAGCAATACTCTGGCCATTAAAAATAAATATGATTTTTCACTATTGTAAACTTTTTATCATATTATTGCCATTTTATTTTTTATCAAATTATTTTTCGAAAACGCGTCATTAAACTTTCAAATACAGAAACAAGGAAGCGTTACTAAAATGAAAGATGTCACCATTTTATAAGCACACTCCCTCTTATCTAATTAAATTGTAAAATTTTCGCTATTAATAATTTTATGGTCTCGATTGCGGAAATTTAACGTTGCAGATTGATTTGTTTCATCAATTAACAATTCTGCATAAGTTTCTTCTATATCGCTTCGAGATTGTGAAATGCTCCCAGGATTTATAACATGCACGCCGCTAATGACTTCATGTTTAGCTACATGTGTATGGCCATAAAATGCAAATTGGCAATCTGAAGCTTTTGCTTGTTGGGCTATATTCATTCTTGTGCGATTAACACTGTATAAATGGCCGTGCGTTAAAAATGCTTTTATTCCACGTATATCAATAGTCTGTTCATTTGGAAATTCTGGATAAAAATCAGTGTTTCCTTTTACTTTATAGAAATGACTCAATTCACTATCGTCATATGCAAGTTCAGAATCTCCTAAATGTATTGCAACATCTATATCATCATGCTGATTAATGACATTGAATAAAATACCTTGTTCTGTATGATTATCACTAACAATTACCCATTTCGTCATTATTGATCACCTTCTAGATATTGTTGTAGTTGTTCTATAGCTCTCCCTCTATGACTAATTGCACCTTTTTCTTCAGCTGTTAATTGTGCCATCGTTTTATTTTTATCTTCAACATAAAAGACTGGATCATAACCAAAACCATATTCACCAATTTTGTCTAAAGTAATTTCACCTTGTACTGTCCCTTTAAATTGAACCGTTTCTTCGCCAGGCGCACTCATACTAATGACACAAACAAACTGTGCGCTGCGATCAGTTTCATCGCCTAATTTAGTTAATAATTTTTCAATATTGGCGTTATCATCTTTGGCTTCACCTGCATATCGTGCTGAATAAATGCCAGGTTCGCCATTTAAAGCAAAAACTTGTAAACCACTGTCATCAGCGATCACACGTTTATTCAACGCTTTAGCAGCAGCTTCAGATTTTAATTTTGCATTTGCTTCAAAGGTATCGCCTGTTTCTTCAACATCAAAACCTTCAATAATTTCTGAAATGCCTATGACGTTATATTCAGGAAAAATAACTCTAAAATCATTTATTTTCCCTTTATTATTTGATGCAATAACAATATCTTCCATTTTGTTTTCTCCTCACTTTAAACTTCGATTTTTTCAACTGTTGTTTTCATATTTAACCATTCTTCAATAATACGTTCGATATGTTCAGTTTCTCCGGTAGCAAAAAATCTATGTTTAGGTTGGCTTTTATAGCCAGCATGTTCATTGCTAAAAGTTAATAATGCGCTTACTTCTCTAGCAGTTTCTAAACCTGAAGAAATAACAATTTTTTCTCCCCCAAAATAATCGTTTATTGGTTGATACAACAATGGGTAATGTGTGCAGCCTAAAATAACAGTATCTGCTTTACTATTTCTCCATTGTTTTAATGTTTGATGAATCACTATGCTAGTAATTGTCGGATCTTTATACCTCATTTGTTCAACAAGAGGCACAAAACCTGGACAAGCTACGCCTGACACTTCTACATTCGGATTTATCTTCTTAATATGGTGTCTATAAGCCTCCGATTTAATAGTACCTTCTGTTCCTAAAATTAAAACATTTTGATTTTTAGTAGTCATAATTGCTGTTCTAGCGCCTGGCTCAATGACGCCAATAACAGGTATAGCAAATAAGCTCTGCAGATGTTTCAAAGCTACTGCTGTTGCGGTATTACACGCAATAACTAACATTTTAATATCAAAAGCCATTAGTTTTTCAGCTAATTCAGTTGTGAATTGTCTAACTTCTGAACCTTCTCTAGGTCCATAGGGACATCGTTTAATATCTCCTAAATAGTAGATTGTTTCATTTGGCAATTGGCGCATAATTTCTTTTGCTACTGTTAAGCCACCAACGCCAGAGTCAATGACTCCAATTGGTTTCTCCATATTTTGTTCATCCTTACATGTTTACTTGTCTTTTATTGTAGCACAGCCACGTTTTCAAAATCATTTTACAAGACCTAAAATATAATAAATATATCGCTTAAAAACATAATAAATAGCTATGTTTCAGAATAAATGAGCCATTAGATAAAGCAGTTTTTAAACACTTGAATAACCGCTTTTTCACACAGACACCCACTACCACAATATAGAAAAGCCTGAGATATTTATATCCCAGACTCTTTGTTAATTTATAATATTTAATTAATTTACTTGATGATCTGAACCAAAGAATGATTTAAACATGTGGAAAGAAGTTTCTCTGTTTAATGCTGCTATAGATGTCGTTAGTGGAATACCTTTTGGACATGCATTAACACAGTTTTGAGAGTTACCACATTCTTGTAAGCCACCTACGCCCATCAACGCATTTAAACGCTCATCCTTAGTCATTGAGCCTGTTGGGTGTAAGTTAAATAATCTAACTTGTGAAATGGCTTGTGCGCCTATAAAATCATTATCTCTTGTAACGTTTGGACAAACTTCTAAACACACACCACACGTCATACATTTTGATAACTCATATGCAGTTTGTCGTTTTTTCTCAGGCATACGTGGTCCAGGACCAAGGTCATACGTACCGTCAATCGGCACCCATGCTTTCATACGTTTCAAGTTATCAAACATTCTACTACGATCAACTTGCAAGTCACGGATAACTGGGAAGGTGCTCATTGGCTCTAATTTAATTGGTTGTTCTAATTGGTCAATGATTGCCGTACAAGATTGTCTTGATTTACCATTGATAACCATCGAACAAGCGCCACAGACTTCTTCTAAACAGTTCATATCCCAAATGACAGGTGTTGTTTTTTCACCCTTGCTATTAATTGGGTTACGTCTAATTTCCATTAAACAAGCGATGACATTTAAATTCTCTTTATAAGGTATTTCAAATTCTTCCTCATAAGGATTTGATTCTGCGTCATCTTGACGTTTAATAATTAATTTAATCGTTTTTTGGCTTTGTTGTTCGTCTTGTGCTTGCGCTTCATTTACTTCTTTAGTATCTGCCATAATTATTTACCTCCTTTAGCACTACTTGTATAGTCACGTTTACGAGGTGGGATTAAACTTACATCGACTGGTTCGTATGTAAATTTAGGCGCTTCTGTTTTTCCTTGATATGATGCTAAAGTTGTTTTCAACCATTCTTCGTCGTTTCTCTCAGGGAATTCTGGTTTGTAATGTGCCCCACGAGACTCATTTCGGTTATAAGCACCGATTGTGATAACACGTGCTAGAACTAACATATTCCATAATTGACGTGTGAAGAATACTGCTTGGTTACTCCATGTTTGCGTATCTTCAATGTCAATATTTTGATAGCGCTCCATCAATTCTACGATTTTCTTGTCTGTTTCTAATAGTGATTTATTTTCTCGTACAACCGTTACATTTGCTGTCATTACTTCACCAAGTTCTCTATGAAGTTTATACGCGTTTTCTGTACCGTTCATTTTTAATAGATTATCGAATTTTTCTTGCTCTTCTTTGACACGTTTTTCATAAATGCTATCATCTAAATCTGTATAAGAATTTTCAATATTTGAGATATATTTGATCGCGTTCGGTCCTGCAACTGTACCGCCATAGATTGCCGATAACAATGAGTTAGCACCTAAACGATTACCGCCGTGTTGTGAAAAATCACATTCACCAGCTGCAAATAAGCCTTTAATATTCGTCATTTGGTCATAGTCTACGTATAGGCCACCCATTGAATAGTGTACCGCTGGGAAGATTTTCATTGGTACTTTACGTGGATCATCACCAGTGAATTTTTCATAAATTTCAATGATACCACCTAATTTTACATCTAATTCATGTGGGTCTTTATGTGAAAGGTCTAGATATACCATGTTTTCACCGTTAATACCTAGTTTTTGGTTTACACATACATCAAAGATTTCACGCGTTGCAATATCACGCGGTACTAAGTTACCGTAATCCGGGTATTTTTCTTCTAAGAAATACCATGGTTTACCATCCTTATATGTCCAAATTCGACCACCTTCACCACGGGCAGATTCACTCATTAATCGTAATTTATCGTCTCCAGGGATAGCTGTTGGATGAATTTGAATGAATTCTCCATTCGCATACATCGCTCCTTGTTGGTATACGATTGAAGCTGCAGAGCCTGTATTAATCATTGAATTCGTTGTTTTACCAAAAATAATGCCAGGGCCACCAGTTGCCATGATAACCGCATCTGATCCAAAAGATTGAATTTCTGCGCTAGTCATATCTTGTGCTACAATCCCTCTAGCCATGTTGTCATCATCTTTGACAATGCCTAAGAATTCCCAACCTTCATATTTTGTTACTAAACCATCTACTTCGAAACTACGAACTTGTTCATCTAGGGCATACATTAATTGTTGTCCAGTTGTCGCTCCAGCATAAGCTGTTCTATGATACATCGTACCACCAAAACGTCGGAAATCTAAAAGTCCTTCACTTGTTCTATTAAACATTACGCCCATACGGTCCAGTAAATGAATAATTTTAGGCGCTTCTTCTGCCATTGCTTTTACGGGTGGCTGGTTAGCTAAGAAATCGCCACCATAAACTGTGTCATCAAAGTGGACCGCAGGTGAGTCACCTTCACCTTTCGTATTTACCGCTCCGTTTATACCGCCTTGGGCACATACAGAGTGTGAACGTTTAACAGGAACTAATGAGAACAAGTCTACATGAGCGCCTTGTTCCGCTGCTTTAATTGTTGCCATCAGACCGGCAAGTCCTCCACCGACAACAATAATTTTTTTCTCTGCCATAAATAGTCACTCCCCTAAATATATCTGAAACATTTTTAAATTATACGAACGCAAGAATAGCACTTAATCCAATATATGAAACTACGATAAATACAATAAGTGATACCCATGTAAAAATTTGTTGTGATCTTTTTGATTGTAAAACGCCCCAAGTTACTAAGAACGACCATAAGCCATTAGCAAAGTGGAATGTTACAGCTAGTAAACAGATGATATAGAAAATTAACCAACCTGTATTTGATACAATGTCATGTACCATATCAAAATTCACTTCATCACCTAATGCACGTTGAATACGTGTTTGCCACAAATGAATCGCAACAAAAACAAACGTAATAACACCTGTGACACGCTGTAATAAGAACATCCAATTTCTAAATTGGGAATAATGTCCTACGTTTTCCTTTGCCGTAAAGGCAATATGTACACCATATACCGCATGATAAAAAATTGGAATATAAATAAAGATAAACTCCAATGCAATCAAAAATGGCAGTGATTCCATAAATCCAGCTGCTTTGTTAAACGCCTCAACACCTTTCGTTGCTTGGTGGTTAACGAGCAAATGGATTAATAAGAATCCGCCTATCGGTATCACGCCTAGTAAAGAATGTAAGCGTCTTAAATAGAATTGATTTTTCGAGTATGCCAAAAGGAAGTCCCCCCTGTGAAACAATTAATTTTTTGGTATCTTTCATTAAAGTAAAGAAGCGATGACACTTATCAACTAAAACTAAGCTACAACATTTTATAATATCGCTTTATATTTATAGCAATGTAAAGTGCAACATACTTTTGTTAAACATTGAAGTATTACCCCTAGTTGGTTTTGACAGTTGTTTAACAACTTAGATTTAAGTGATAATTTTTCTCAATTAGAAAACGCTTCCATATACTTTTAAAAAAAGAATCCCTGTTATTTGCTATTGTAACACTAATTAGTAAGATTTTGGGCATGAGAATGATTCTCATCCCCTAATCTTTTTTTCTTACTTGTTGTATAACGCCTGATGAAGATTCTCAGCAACATTTTGAGGTAACCCCGCTGATTTTAATTCTTCAACGCTTGCTTCTTTCATTTTCTTGATTGAACCGAAAGTACGCAATAATTTTGTTTTTCTTTTAGAACCGATACCGTCTACAGTATCCAATACTGATTGTAAACCTGTCTTCTGACGTGTTTGTCTGTGAAATGTAATTGCGAATCTATGAACTTCATCTTGAATTCTTTGTAATAAGTAAAAAGCTTGGCTATTCTTTTTCAGAGGAACCACTTCCGCACTTTCCCCGTATAAAATTTCTGATGTTTGATGCTTATCATTTTTACGTAAGCCAGCTACTGGAATGTCTAGTCCTAATTCATTTTCAAGTACATCAATGACGCCGGTCATGTGACCTTTACCACCATCTACAATAATTAAATCAGGTAAAGGTGAGCCTTCATTCAGCACCCGCGTATAACGTCTTCTCACAACTTCTCTCATAGATTTATAATCATCTGGACCATCTACTGTTTTAATCTTATATTTGCGGTAGCCTTTTTTATTAGGTTTGCCATCAATAAATGAAACCATGGCTGAAACAGGATGCACGCCTTGAATATTTGAATTATCAAAAGCTTCAATTCGTATGGGCGTCTGTATACCCATGCAATCTCCCAACTCTTCAATCGCTTTAACTGTACGTGACTCATCTTTAGCAATTAATTCAAATTTATTATCTAATGTCACTTCTGCATTATGATTGGCTAAGTCTATCAATTCTTTTTTCTTACCTTTAATTGGCTGCACAATTTTAGTGTCGACCACTGATTGAATAATTTCTTTATTTAAATTTTTAGGGATATGCACTTCTTTAGGTAATATATGTTGGTTCAAGTCATAAAATTGACCTATAAAGGTATAAAATTCTTCTTCTTCTGTTTGTTGCAAAGGAATCATTGTAGCGTCTCGTTTAATCATGTTTCCTTGCCTAATGAAGAACACTTGAACACACATCCAGCCTTTTGAAACAGTGTAACCAAAAACATCTCTAATAGTATTATCAGAAGTTGTAATTTTTTGTTTTTTAGTTAAATTATGAATGTGTTGAATCAAATCTCTATATTCTTTCGCTCTTTCAAAATCTAGTGCTTCACTTGCTTCGCCCATTTTTTGTTCTAAATTATTCAGTATAGTCTTATCTTCTCCATTTAAAAAATCAGAAATTTCTTTTGTCATTTCAGCGTATTTATTTAAATCTACTGGATAGACACACGGCCCTAAGCACTGCCCAATATGGTAATATAAGCACAATTTATCTGGCATTTTATCACATTTCCTAAATGGATAAATTCTATCGAGTAGTTTTTTCGTTTCTTGAGCCGAATACGCATTAGGGTACGGTCCAAAATATTTTCCAGTCCCCTTTTTTACCGTGCGTGTCACAAGAAGCCGAGGATATTTTTCTTTTGTAATTTTGATAAAGGGATAACTTTTATCGTCTTTTAATAAAATGTTATACCTAGGTTGATATTGTTTAATCAAGTTAAGTTCTAACAATAAAGATTCAGTCTCACTTGATGTTACAATAAATTCAAAATTTCTAATTTCTGAAACGAGCCTTGTTGTTTTAGCATCATGTGCACCAGTAAAATAAGACCTTAATCTGTTTCTTAACTTTTTTGCCTTACCTACATATATAATTTGATCATTGCGATCTTTCATTAAATAACAGCCTGGTTCAGTAGGTACTACAGTCAATTTTTGCTTAATATCTTCTTGATATGCTTCCATTTCATTTTCCTCCTTTCTATCAAATTTCTATATTCTTTATTGAAAAGTAAATGTATATATATAAACTTACACTGAAAATAAGTTGTACTTCATTTTTATCCTTCTTTGTAAGATTAAAATGCTAATTGTTATTATAAAACATTATTTATAATTAAACCAAAGTATTCGTTTTATTTACAAATTTAAAAGCTGAGACATTAAATTAATTAATGTCCCAGCTTGGTTGTTTCTATAAGTGTTTTTCGATTACTTCTGCTAAGTTTTCTTTAGGTTGGAAACCTACAACTTTATCAACAGGTTCTCCATCTTTAAATAAGATTAAAGTTGGGATACTCATTACTTCAAATTTAGCAGCTGTTGATGGATTTTCATCTACATCAAGTTTTAAAATATTAGCTTTTCCATCATAATCACCAGCTAATTCTTCTAATACTGGAGCAATCATCTTACATGGTCCACACCAAGTTGCCCAAAAATCTACTAAATTGACACCTGATTGAATATTTTCATCAAAGTTTGAATCTGTTACTTTTACGATTGCCATAACTGCCAATCCTCCTTAAATTATCAAATGATGAAGAAATTATAACAGAGTTTTTATAATTCTGCATATCTCTTGCTCACATTTATTTTAATTCTACAACGGTCACGCCAAATCCGCCTTCACTTGGCATACCGTTCCTATATGATGACACATTTTTATGTCGTTTTAAATGTTTTTGCACACCTTTTTGCAATGCGCCTGTTCCTTTACCGTGAATAATGTAAACTTGCTCATAGTTACTCAACACAGCTTGGTCTAAATATTGATCAACTGCGACCATCGCTTCATCATAACGATAACCGCGTAAATCCAGTTCCATCTTTATGCTTTGGCGATTTTCACGCTTAACCATTTTAGTAGGCGTTTCTTTCGTTTTTTTCGTTTTTTCTAAGTCACTGATTGGCAGCTTCATTTTAATAATACCCATTTGGACGACTGCTTCATTTTCGTCCAATAATTCTAAAATCTCGCCTTTTTGCCCATAACTTAGCACTTTCACTTCATCGCCGACTTTAATTTCATCCCATTTTTTCTTTTGTATATTTTGTTTTAATGATTTCGCTTCATACTGATCGTCAAGCTGTTTCTTTTTATTAATGAGTTCATGCTCTTTTACATCTGCACCTTTTTTGTCTCTAAGTTCACGTAATTCTTTAATAATATCCTCAGCTTCTTTAGTTGCAGCTTTCACCCGTTGATTTGCTTTTTCTTTAGCTTCGCTCATTAATTGTTTCTCATGATTTTGATACTGTTCGTATTGTTTCTCAAGATTATCATGTGTCTCTTGTGCTTCACGTAGCAATCTATCTAATTCAATACGTTGTTCATCTACACGTTTAGAATTTTTTTCTAATGACGCGATCATTTCATTTATTTCTTGTTCGTCTTGACCAATCATTGATTTCGCTTTTTGAATTACTTTCATATTTAAGCCTAATTTTTTAGAAATGTCAAAAGCATTTGAACGCCCTGGCACGCCCATTAACAATTTATACGTCGGGCTCAATGTATTAATGTCAAATTCAACACTCGCATTCATCACACCAGTTCTGTTATAACTGTAAGCTTTAAGTTCAGGATAGTGTGTAGTTGCCATGACGAGAGAACCAATGTCATGTACATAATCTAAAATACTCATTGCTAATGCAGCACCTTCACTAGGATCTGTGCCAGCGCCAAGTTCATCAAATAAAATCAAACTGTGCTTAGTTGTATTTTGTAATATTTCAACAATATTTTTCATATGAGAAGAAAATGTTGATAGTGATTGTTCAATAGATTGTTCATCCCCGATATCACAATAAACATTCTCGAAGATGCTCAGTTTACTGCCATCTAATGTAGGAATCAGCATACCGGATTGTGCCATAAGAATAATGAGTCCTAGTGTTTTAAGTGTTACGGTTTTACCACCTGTATTCGGCCCAGTAATAATCACCGTTTCAATATCTTCTGCGAATTCTATCGTATTCGCTACAACTGTATCTTGATCTAATAAAGGATGGAATGCTTTTGGTAGATAAACTGTGCGTTCACTTGTAAATTCAGGCTTTGTGCCTTTGAACGAACGTGCATAACGTGCTTTAGCAGTTAAAAAATCTATCTGGCCCATTATAGATTCTGAAATTAAGCATGCATCTGCTTCTGCAGCCACATAGCCGGTTAGTTCAGTTAAAATACGTTCACTTTCTACTGCTTCATCATTGCGTAGTCGGCTAATTTGGTTATTCATTTCAACAATAGAAGATGGTTCAATATAAAGTGTTTGACCGGATGCGGATTGGTCATGCACAATGCCGTTAAAATCTTGACGGTATTCAGCTTTGACTGGAATAACGTTACGTTCATTACGAACTGTGATAATAGCATCAGACAATTTTTTCTGATTCGCTTGGCTCTTAACAATTTCATCTAAATTTTGTTTTATACGTTGCGTTGTTCCAGATATTTTACTGCGAATACCTTGTAATTCATAACTTGCATTGTCAAATAGATCATTTGCATCACATTTTTGGTGAATATTTTGATATAAACCTGAAAGTACAGGTAATTGTTCCATTCTATCGTGGAGGATAGTATAATTCACTTCCTCTTCTTCTTCCAACAAGTTATTATAAAATGTTTTATATTGGTTTTGAATTTGTATTAAGCGTTTAATTGCATTGAGCTCTTTAACACTTAATACGCCACCAATTGTTGCTCTATGGATGAGTGCAGATACCGCTGATAGACCACTCAAACTCGGCAATCTATATTTATTATAAATTTGAGCAATTTCATCTGTTTCATTAATTTGAAATTCTACAGTTTCTATATCAGTTGCTGGCACCATTCCAACTACTTTTTCTTTACCTAAATCACTCATTGTTTCTTTTTCAACGAGTGATTTAATTTTATCGAATTCTAAGACATTTAATGATTTCTGTCTCATATAATCCCTCTATTTCTTCAATTTAATATTGTTTTCGATAAACGCTTTAAAAGCCTCTCGATCCATCGTATTAATTACGCTATCTTTTTTAACAAATCCTTTTTGTGCAGTAGCCACACCATATTTCATAAATTCTAAATGATCGACATGATGCGCATCTGTGTTAATCGTCAATTTAACGTTTGGATGCTTTTTAACTATTTCCGCGTTTAAATCTAAGCGTTTTGGATTTGCATTGATTTCTAAAATCGTATTTGTTTCTTCAGCAATTTTACATAATTTATCAATATCTGGTTCATATCCTGGTCGTTTACCTATAATACGTCCTGTAGGGTGCGCAATATGTCTTATATAGGGATTCCGACATGCTTGTTCCAATCTATACATAATTTCATCTTGCGATTGATTAAAACTTTGATGTATTGCTGCAATAACGTAATCTAATTGTGCTAAGATTTCATCACTATAGTCTAATTGACCATTAGGTAATATGTCCATTTCAATGCCTGAATATATATCAATTTCATCGTATTTTTTATTTAAAGCTTTAATCGCTTCATTCTGGCGTAATAAACGTTCTACAGAGAGACCGTTTGCCACTTTTAAACTTTGAGAGTGATCAGTAATAACCATAAATTGATAACCTTTAGCAATATTTGCTTCAATCATATCTTCAATGCTAAAAGCACCATCACTATATGTTGTATGCATATGAATATCACCGTTGATATCATTTAAAGTGACAATGTTAGATAAATCTTTATCAAACTCGCTTCCATCTTCACGTATCGCTGGTTCGATCCAATTCACACCAAAGTGTTCATAGATTTCTTTTTCACTATGGTATTGGAGTAATGAACCATCGGCTTTTTCTATACCATATTCACTTACTTTTTCATCTTGTTCTTTTGCTAATTGGCGGATGCGAATATTATGATCTTTCGAACCAGTGAAATGCTGTAGCGTATGATAAAACGCTGAAGGTTCAATCAATCGGAAATCTACACCTATCGTTTCATCATCATAGGCTAATTCTAATGAAACTTTTGTAGAACCAACTGCAATTTCTTTCACCTTGTTTGGAATGTTCAATAATGCTTGCTGTACTTCCGTTGGTTGTTTTGTACTTATAATATAATCTAAATCTTTACTCACTTCTTTAAAGCGACGAAAGCTGCCTGCAACTTCGTATTTTTCTATGGCTTCAACTGTCGCTAAATAGTCGTCAATGTCTATATTTAAACCTCTCATTTGATCAATAGGATAATGTTCTTTTTTCGCGCCCAATGCTTTCACTGCTTCAAGTATATTCTGTTCCGTTTTCTTAGCGAAACCATTTAGTTCACTTACTTTTCCTTCTTCGCATGCTTGTTGCAAAGCTTCTTTTCCATCTATATTAAGTTCTTTATATAGTTTAGCTATTTTCTTACTACCAAGTCCTTGAATTTTTAGTAAAGGTATAAGTCCTTCTGGCACTTCTTCTTGTAAAGCTGCTAATGTTGTCGAATGACCGTTTACAAGGTATTCATTGATCACTTCACCAACACCTTTACCAATTCCTTTTAATTCAGTGACATCTTCAATTTGATCCAAAGGGCGTTCGTCGATTTCTAAACTCTGAGCTGCTTTTCTATAAGCTGAAACTTTAAAAGTATTTTCACCTTTGATTTCCATATATACAGCTATTTTTTCTAATAATTGAACAATTTCTTTTTTTGTCATTAAGTTTCACTCCATAAAAAAAGACCAAGACAACATACCCTAGTTATTTCGGTATATCAGTTATGTCTTGACCTCCTAGTTTTTAAAATCACTGTATTCCACACGAATATATTTAAAGTTGTGTGATAAAAGTTGAGATAAACGGAATATGTAATAATATGTATTCTGTTATGATTGAATAAGATAGTTGTTGTTGGATTAAGCCATTAGGATATATGGCTATACCATATAACAAAATAGCACTAATAATTGACGATGAAATCAAACTCAATACCATTCCAGATACCCTGCTTATCATATTCGGCCAGCTTTGTTGAACAATGTTATCAAATAGTACAACAACACCATAACATATAGCTTTCGTAAGGGTTGCAATAATTACAAAAGCAACCACGTGCTCAAATCGTTGCTGCAGATTAGCGAATTGAAATGCAAAATCCAAATCATAAGCGCGCGTTTTAGAATAAGGTACAAATAGTTCTAAGCGTTGTGCAACATGCCTATAATAACGTTGAGCTAACCATAAAGCAAACATTGTAGTGCCTAAATGTAAAGTTGTTAACCAAAGCCCTCTTCTAAATCCAATCATACCAATATATATGAAGAGAAGAACAACTAGTATATCAATTATCATTAGTCTTCACTATTTTTTAACTGGTTTATTTCTTGTCGCAAACGTTCATTTTCCTCTTCTACTTGCACTTTTTCATGCATAATATTAACAGCGGTAAGGATTGCTTTTCTTGTAGTATCTAGTCCAGCACTCTTACTCGCAAGTTCTTTGAGTCTTTCATCTACTAAGTGTGCTACATAACGGATATGCTCTGGATTATCCTCTCCTACGATTGTATAATGTTGATCATTGATAGTTACGTTAATCCGGTTTTTAAACTCACCCATATAATAACTCCTGACTTTAAAAATATATATTTCCAATCTTGCTGTTATATACCTTTATTTATATTTATATGTTCGTAATTTATAATATTTATCACGAACTATTATACACGACAAAATATTTTTTTGTAAGAGGTGTGATTTGTTATATTTGAATTATTTAATAATTACATATATTTAACTTTAACACCTTTTAATTCAAGCTATATTGCTACTTATAACATAAAACATTCAAATATTAAAAATTATGATATGATATGCATTGTCTCATTTTAAAATAAGTAATATGAACAAAGCGAGGTCACTCAATGACGAATGTAGTACATAAATTAACAAATCAAGAAATCCAAGAATTAATGACTAAAATACGTTTTGATACATCTAATCTTTCACAAGGTATGAAAGCACGTACAAAATATCAAAATACTTCCATCACGATCTATAATTCAAATAAGATAATGTTTCAAGGGAAAAACGCAGAAGCTGTAGCCAATACTTTACTACCATCTAAATCTACGGCTACTCAAAATAATACAAAAACCTCCAAAATCAAACAAGCTAAGCAACACATATATTATAACCAATTTCAATGTATAGGGAGCGATGAAGCAGGTAGTGGTGATTATTTTGGTCCCCTTACGGTATGCGCCGCCTATGTATCTAATAAGCATACGCAAATCTTAAAAACGCTTGGCGTAGATGATTCCAAACGGCTTACTGATTCAAAAATTGTTGAGCTTGCTGAACAGATTATAACGTTTATTCCGCACTCTTTACTAACAATGTATAATGAAAAATACAATGAAAAGCAAAAGTCTGGTTGGTCTCAGGTTAAAATGAAAGCTGTTTTACATAATGAAGCGATTAAGAATGTCGTTGATAAAATCGATCAAGAAGAATTTGACTACATCGTTATCGATCAGTTTGCAGAGCCCGGTGTTTATAAAAGGTATGCACTTAGTCAAATGCCTTTCGAAAATAAGACGAAATTTGAAACTAAGGGTGAATCAAAATCAATTGCAATTGCAGCAGCCAGTATTATTTCTCGTTATGCATTTGTAAAAAATATGGACCATTTATCAAAAAATGCAAAAACTGATTTACCTAAAGGAGCTAGTAATAAAGTAGATTTAGCAGCAGCAAAAATCATTGAAAAAAATGGCATTGACTATTTAGATACAATCACGAAAAAACATTTTGCTAATAGAAATAAAGCTATCAATTTAGTAAACCAAAAACATCGCTGAATTTGCACTTAAAACAGTTATGCTTAATACATAAATTAAAACCTTGAACTGTAGGCTAATAAAGCTACAATTCAAGGTTTATTTTTATTATCTGATTGTCGCGCCTTCTGCTTGTAAAGCTTCTAAAATACGGTTATGCACTCCGTTCACTTTATCATCCGTAAGCGTTTGGTGCATATCTAAATATGCTAGACGAATAGCAATTGATTTTTCATCTTCTGCAACATGTTCACCTTCGTATACATCAAATACTTCAGCATGTTGTAAAATATCTCCGCCATAATTTTGAATGATTTTTACAATTTCAGCGGATGGCGTTGCTCGATTAATTACCAGTGCAATATCTCTTGATACGCCTGGGAATCTTGGAATTGGTTCATAATTAATATAACCTACAGATACTGACATTAATTTATCATAATTCAACTCAAAAACGTAAGTACGTTTTAAATCATAGTTATTTTCAGTTTGTGGATGTAATTCTCCAACAAAACCAACTATTTCCTCATTTAATTTAACCCATGCCGTTCTGCCTGGATGTAAACCATCTATTTCGCCGGCTTCATATTCAAATTGAATATCTAATATTTCTGCAATACGATCGACAATACCTTTGGTTACAAAGAAATCTATTTCTTCTTTTTTATTTTGCCATGTATTTACAGTATAGTCCCCTGTTAAAATACCACTCAAATATTCAACCTCATCTGGTAATTGATTCTCTTCATTGCCAAAGAATACACGCCCTAACTCGTACAATGCTACATGATGATTACTACGTGCAACATTGTAAGATACATCATCAATTAGATGCGGGATTAAACTTTGTCTTAAAGTAGAGTGTGCTTCGCTCATAGGCATCAACAATGATATCGTTGAACGGTCTTGCAAAGCAAAATCAGTTGCGCGTGTTTTATCGACAAGGGAATAATTAATCGCTTGGTTTAATCCAGCGCCTTCTAGCGTCGCTTTAACAACACGTGTTTTTGCTTGTCTATCCGTTAATGTGCCCGGTGTGACTTGTTTAAATACAGGCAATGTTGATGGTATTTCGTCGTAACCATAAATACGTGCAATTTCTTCTATAAGGTCTTCTTTAATGGTAATATCTTTACGGCGCGACGGCACCATAACAGTAAGTGAATTACCTTCCCTAGTCGTCTCGAAGCCTAATCGAACAAAGACAGCTTCAATCTCTTCTGCTGATAAGTTAAAACCAATTGTTTCGTTAACATTTTCCACAGTAATATTCACTGGTGTAACAAATTGGCCTAGTTGGCCTTCAGCAACGCGGCCTTGAAGCACTGTTCCCTCTGCGTATTGCTGTAATAAATAACAAGCTCTATCGACAGCTTCGTCTACAAATTCAGTTGCAATACCTTTTTCAAAACGACTTGAAGCTTCGCTCCTTAAATTCAAGCGTCTTGATGTATGTCTGATTGAAACTGAATCAAAAATGGCACCCTCTATAACAACATTTGTTGTACTTTCGGTTACTTCTGAGAAGTCTCCACCCATAACGCCGCCAATAGCAATTGGTGTATCCCCGTTAGTAATGACAATATCGCTATCTTTTAAGGCTCTTTCTTGATTGTCTAATGTAGTCATTTTTTCGCCTGTTGTCGCTTGACGAACTTCGATATGTTTAGATCTGATTTGGTCTTGGTCAAACATATGAAGTGGTTGACCATATTCTAATAACACATAGTTTGAAATATCTACAACATTATTAATCGGGCGAATACCTGCTTTAATCAATCTCATTTGTATCCATTCAGGTGAGGGTTGTATTTTCACATCGTTCACTATTCTAGCACTATAATATGGTACTTTATCTTTATTTTGAACACTAATACGCATTTCATCAGTAGCTTGTTTTGTAGATTCTTGACTTTGTGTCTCTGGTCTAATCATTGGTACATTATAAAGCGCTGCTGTTTCATAAGCCGTACCCACCATACTTAAAGCATCTGCTCTATTTGGCGTTAAATCAAACTCCATGACCTGATCATCTAAGTATAAAGCTTTCAATGCATTTGTACCTGGTTTGATATCTGATGTAAAATTATAGATACCTTCTTCAAATTGTTTAGGCACAAGGTTACTTGAAATACCAATTTCTTGTAATGAACAAATCATGCCTTCAGAACGTTCACCACGTAGTTTCGCTCTCTTTATTTTTACACCGCCAGGTAAACGTCCACCTACAGTAGCTACAATGACTGTTTGTCCAGCATCAACATTAGGTGCACCACAAACAATTTGTACTGGTTCTGCTTCACCAATATCAACTTGACATAAACTGAGTTTATCAGCATCTGGATGAGGTGCTTTCGTTTGGATATGCCCTACCACTAAATTTTTAATATCTTTTGTATAATCAATAATATCATCAACTTCGATACCTGTGCGCGTAATTCTTTCTGCAAGCACATTGACAGGTTGATTAATTTCTACAAATGTCTCTAACCATTCTTTTGAAATAAACATTATGCTTCACCTCTATCTTCTACTGCTTTAAATTGATTTAAGAAACGGACATCATTCGTATAGAAATGGCGGATATCTTCAATGCCATATTTTAACATTGCGATTCTATCTGGCCCCATACCAAAAGCAAACCCTGTATATTTAGAGGCATCGAATCCAGCCATTTCAAGCACGTTAGGATGTACCATTCCAGCACCTAGAATTTCAATCCAACCTGTATGTTTGCACACATTACAACCTTCACCTTTACACTTAAAGCAAGATACGTCGACTTCGACTGAAGGTTCTGTAAAAGGGAAATAACTTGGACGGAGTCTAATTTCTCTGTCTTCGCCAAATAATTGTTTAGCCAACAATTCTAAAGTCCCTTTTAAATCGCTCATTTGAATATTTTCATCTACCACAAGACCTTCAATTTGAGTAAATTGATGACTGTGTGTTGCGTCGTCAGAATCTCGTCGATAAACTTTACCAGGGCATAATATTTTAACTGGTCCTTGTCCATTTCGTTGTTCCATTGTTCTCGCTTGTACGGGTGACGTATGCGTTCTCATTAAAATATCCTCTGTAATATAAAAACTATCTTGCATGTCTCTAGCTGGATGTGATTTAGGCAGGTTTAACGCCTCAAAGTTATAATAGTCTTTTTCAACTTCAAATCCGTCTACAATTTCATAACCTAAACCTAAGAATAAATCTTCAATTTCTTCAATTGTTCTAGTTAAAGGATGCTTAGCGCCTATTGAAATTTTTCTACTAGGTAACGTAACATCAATTTTTTCATTTTTTAATTGTTGTTCTAGTTTTTCGTTGGCTAAAATTTCACGTCGTGATTCAATTTCTCCTTCGATTGCTTGTCTCACTTCGTTTACTTTTTGACCATACGCTGGTTTTTCTTCATTAGACAATTCTTTCATGTGTTTCATCAAACCAGTGACAGAACCTTTTTTTCCTAAATATTTAACTTTAACATCTTGTAACTCTTTTTCATTTTGAGCTTCATTTATGTCTACTAATGCTTGTTGTTTAATCTCAGACATTGCTTCTGTTTGAGTCATAATTTTGCCTCCTATTTAAAATGTATACTGTAAAACAATAGATAATCGCATATAAAAAAAGCTTTCATCCCCTGAAACTGGGACGAAAGCTTTCCGTGGTACCACCCAAATTTATGCATACGCATACACTTGTTGTCATTGATAACGGAAATGATTTCCGACTTAAATTTCTTTAAGTAACCAAAAAGGTGAAAAAAACTAATAGCAGCGGATTATCTTTCAGTCTTTGGATAATCTCCCTTAGACAACTGGGTTAAATTAGTTTACGTCTTTTTATTGGTTAATATTTTTAATCAGTATTAAATCTATTATATACGAAACCTAACTAAAGGGTCAACCTTTCAAATGGTACAACAATATACTGCCGGCTATAGCGACATTTAAGCTTTCCGCTTTGCCATAAATAGGAATGTTTAAATTTTGTGTTGTTTGATCTAATAACTCAGGGTTGACCCCTTCTCCTTCATTTCCTAACAGTAACGCAAACTTTTCTTGACTTGTAATTTGATTAAAAGCAACTGCATTTTCAAGTGCAGTACCATATACATTCCCATTAAATTTACGGATAAATGTGCTTAAATCCTCAGTGACAATTGGGAGATGGAATACACTGCCTTGACTCGCCCGTAATACTTTATCTTGATACGGGTCTGCTGTCCCTTTTTCTAAAACGATTAAATCGATACCTGCAGCGTCTGCAGTACGTATCAAAGTCCCCATATTTCCTGGATCTTGAATACGATCTATTAATAACACTTGTTGTGCTCCTGTAACATCAATATGTGCTTTTTCTATAATTGCGAAAAATCCTTGTGGTGTGACTGTACCGGAAAGTGCTTCCGCTACTTTTATATTTATTTCATATACTTCTTCAACATAATTCACCAAATTATCATCTAATCTTTCAATATCAACAGCAAATAATTGTAATATTTTTAAATGACTTTTATACGCTTCTTCAATGAGGTGTGCACCTTCAATTAACACCTGACCTGTTTTATCTCTTTCACGTTTCTTTTTTAATTTATTTGCACTTTTAATTTTATTGTTTTGTGCAGAAGTTATCATTTCCATACTATAGCCTCTTCATTTTAATTTTTAAAGATATGAATCATATTTGAACTTAATTTCTTAAATTTAGTAGCAAAATTGAACTTATTTTTTAATATCATATTATCATCAGTATAACTTACTATATCACCTTTTTCAGGCGAAGTACCATTGATTAACTTAATTTTGTAAGTTTTAGCGAATTGAGTATTACATTGGTTCATAATCTGAAAATGTACATGTGGTTCCATTGCGTTACCCGAATTACCAATTCTAGCAATAAATTGCCCTCTCGTAACACAATCTCCAACGTTAACTTTAAATGAATGTGGTTTAATATGCGCAATCATACTATATTCATTATTTGCATGTTTCATAATAACGTAGTTACCTTCGGGATGTTTCATGTTATTTTCTCCTGGCGTTGCATCTGGTATACCATCTATGATTTTGACGACAATGCCGTCAGCAGGAGCAACAATAATTTGGTTGTAACTATAGTAACTTTCACATAAATTAGGATTACCGTGGTAGCTACGATTTGCCTTTGTTAAAACCAAATCAAGTGCATAGCGTTGGTTTTTGTATGGATAATGATGATTGAGCAATTCATTTTCACCACCAGCGTATACAAACCAAGCATTTTGAACAGGAATCGTATAATAACATTTTGATTTTTTAATTCCTTTTATATTTTTAATTCCTTTTATATTTTTAATTCCTTTTATATTTTTAATTGGGGTAAGAACAAAACCAATTATTTCATTATATTTATTTAGCGTTACGCTAATACCGGTGGCCATCTTTTCGTCAAACCATATGTATTCCTCTCTATAATTGAGTTGAATATGTTTAAATAATTTATTTTTATATCTAATTGCGTTATACGATTTCAACAATTTTTTTAACTCATCATAAGAAGAAACTTCTTGAAAATAATCACTAAAATGCTCATATAACCAATCAATTTCATTGTTTTCAATTTTTGCCAGAATCATTTGAGCATTTATTTGCGTCAACAGTCACACAACCTATCAATTGAATATAGTGTCTATAAGTATTAAAAAAATCGCTCAAAAATTATCATGTGAATAATTAATGAACGATTAATTTTCGGCTATCAATAAGCCCATAAATAAATGAAATTATTTAGATACTACTTCTTCACCTTTGTATGAACCACAGTTCTTACAAACGCGGTGGTTTAATTTGTACTCACCACAATTTGGGCATTCTGTCATACCAGGTACTGACATTTTGAAATGCGTACGACGTTTATTTTTTCTAGTTTTTGACGTTCTTCTTTTTGGTACTGCCATGATATATCCTCCTTATATACATACACTAATAATTGTTTTCAGACTCAATAACCTATTATACTATAAATTATTTAAATCCGCTATTGCTCTTCGTCATATAATTGTTGTAGTTTTTGAAGCCTAGGATCGATTTGCTTAGTTTCTTCTTCAGCAAGCTCAACCGCTTCTTCTTCGTCAATAACTTCCCAACCATTACCTTCACGTAACATCTGATCGCTATCATTAGCAAAAGCACGCATTGGCTTTTCTACAATAACAAGTTCTTCAGCAATATCTTTTAGATTAATCATGCCGTCTGAAGCATCATGATAATGCTCATCATTTTCTTCGTCATCACTTAAATACTCATAACCTTCTAAATCAAAAATTTCTTGTGATTTAATATCGATAGGCACTTCAACTGGCACTAATGTACGTGCGCACGCCATCGTATACGTTCCAGTAATATGCATGTCTGCAATGACTTCATTTGATTTGACAGTTAGCTCACCTTCAACATCAATATCAGATAGATCTATTAAATCTAATGATTTTACTAAATGATCAAAATTCACCGTTTGATTGAACTCAAATGGTTTATCTTGGAATTTTCTTAATTGTGTTATTGACCATTTCATATGGCTTCACCTCTAACAAGCACAAAATTTATTTTAACTTTATAGACAAAAGTTGTCAAGATTTTTTCTTAACACGGTTTAATCTGATACAATATCTATAATGAGTTCTGAAAGGGAGAATTGCAAATGAAAAGCGTTGCACTAATCACTGAATATAATCCTTTCCACAATGGTCACTTATACCATGCCCAGACATCAAAGTCAATAACCGACTCTGAAGTCTCTATTGCGATTATGAGTGGTAACTTTGTAATGAGGGGACAACCAGCTATATATAATAAATTTATTCGCACACAGATGGCGTTAAACGTTGTAGATTTAGTAATTGAATTACCTGCCCTTGCTGCACTATCAGCTGGCCAATATTTTGCAACGTCAGCTGTTCAAATTGCAGATTATGTTGATGCAGATCACTTATCTTTTGGAAGCGAATCAGGAGACATAGATTCATTTAATGCGTTTTTACGAGATATCAATCAAGTTGAACAATCTTCCCTGTTTCTTAAAAAGATAAAAGAAGGTAAGAGTTATCCTAGGATATTAAGTGAACTTGTAAATGATAATACGCTGTTATCTTCCCCAAATAATACTTTAGGCATTTCTTACATGCGCGCAATTCAAAAGATTGCACCTCATATTAAAGCTTGGACAATTTCAAGAGAAAACAGCCATCATCATGATCAAGATATCTCAAATTTAAATTTTGCTAGTGGTACGTCAATTCGTAATGCAATACAAGCATATGACGAACAATGGAAACATGTCGTCCCTCATTCAATACACCATCTTTATCAAGAACCACACACATCTGTTGACGATACATTTCCATATATTAAATATGCGATTTTAAGTCATACCGCAGGCTCCTTAAAAAACATCTATACCATGAGCGAGGGCCTAGAAAATCGAATATTAGAAAAAATTAAACATGCCACATCATTTGAACATTTGATGTCATTAATAAAAACAAAACGTTATACATATACGCATATCCAGCGCTTATTAATGAATATCTTACTCAATTTTCAAAAACAACATCAATTCGATACCATTTCTGCTGTCCGCGTTTTAGGCATGTCTCAAAAAGGACAACACTATTTAAAATACTTAAAACAAAAATTTCCAAATCGTAATTATATAACGCAAATAAACCAACAAAATGCGCGTTTATTTGAACAAGAAATACATACTACTGAAATTTATAATTTGCTTTCTCATCGACCAGAAACAGATTTCAACACCCCAGTGATACGTATTTAAAATTAAGCTAACAACACTATGAAACGATTAAGTGTTCATACGTTCGTCGTTTTTTTTAATATATTATAAAAAAAGGAGATTTTATATAAAAACCAGAACAAGAGAGATGTCACATTTTCGGAAACAATTCCATATCTCCGAAATACTAATAACTTAAAAACACAATATATCAAGCGCTTACATTAAATGTCGTCTTTATAGAAATTGATATAAATACACGTTTTGGTTTAATCGAAGATATTGCTAATGTCAACAATTATTCTAAATATTTATTTACGTTTTGTGCCTTTATTTCTTGTTCACTTAATCCATCAGATAAGTCAATAAAATATTGACTTTGCCATTTTTGGGTTAACGTTGCAGCCTTATTTAAATTAGTTTCCCAATCTGGATATACACGAAAGGCCATTTTACCTATAGAATAATCAGTACGAATAATACTTTTTTTCGCAAGGATCTCTTTCGAAAAAATAAATTGTCCTTTTTGATTTCCATCTAATATATTAACGATTAATTTATCTTTCATTTCATAAAAATCGAAAGGTTCGTTTTCATATTCGCTATTTTTATGCCAGACTGCCACAAAATAACCGCTTTTTTTTGGTGTTTTTTTAGCCATTCTACTTTTAAATGAAACGCGGTTAAATATAAAGTTAAAGCTTTCATAGCTTTGATTCCATTCTTCTAATTCTACCTCATCTAGAGAAAGTCGAGGTAGAATTTCACTTATCTTTTTAAATATGAAATACGAATTATAATTCGAAATGATATTGTTCGTAATAGTTCGTCTCCCCCTTGTTTTACGGTTACGCCAAATTGCGTGTTTCTATATCAAAGTATAAGGAACAAAGCCAAATTACCATGTTACGCGTCACATTTCATTATACTCCAGACATTAATATTTTGTTTCAAAAGCTAATTTACAAATGCTTTCTATAAAATGATTATTAGACAGACTATATTTAAAGCTGAGACATACTTTTACGCCCCAGCTTTTCATTATTTTTTGAATTTTTTATTTAATGCTTTTTCGACATGTTCTGGTACAAAGTCTGAAACATTAGCTTTATATGCAGCCACTTCTTTTACCACACTAGAACTAATAAAGGAATAGTTTGTACTTGTCATCATATACATTGTTTCTACGTTACTGTTTAGTTTTTTATTCATCGAAGTAAGTCTTAATTCATACTCAAAGTCACTTACAGCTCGCAACCCTCTGATAATAGTTTGAGCACCGATTTCATCACAAAAATCAACCAGCAAACCGTTAAAATGATGTACAGTAACATTATTTAAATGCTTCACTGATTCTTCAATCAATTCGATACGTTCATCAATTGAAAAAGTTCCTGATTTATTACTGTTTTTCAAAACGCAAATGTGCAACTCATCAAAACGATCCGCGCTTCTATCAATAATATCAATATGACCATATGTAATTGGATCAAAACTTCCTGGAATGACTGCTTTAGTTGTAGACATTTTAATCTCCTTTTTCTAATAACAAAGTGTCTGTTAATCCATAATGATATCTTTTTATCATATGAAATGATTTTGTATCAATCTTTTCTTTATGATTGAACTCACAAACGATAATACCATTTTCTTTCAATAAGTTAAACTTTGCAATTCCATCTAATGCTTCATCAATCAAACCTTTTTCATAAGGGGGATCTAAAAAAATAACATCAAATTGGATTTCTCTTTTTGAAAGTGCTTTAAGAGCCCGATCAGCATTATTTTTATATACTTCTGCTTGATTGGAAATTTTTAAATTTTGAAGATTAGATTTTATAATTTTTATAGCCTTGAAATTTTGGTCTACGAAAATCATTTTTTCCATACCGCGAGACAATGCTTCAATACCCAAAGCACCGCTTCCAGCATATAAATCTAAACCGACGCCAGAGACCTCGTGCAAACTATTAAAAATGCCTTCTTTAACTTTATCCATAGTAGGCCTTGTATTACGTCCTTCTAAACTTTCTAAGGGTTTACTTTTATGAATTCCAGAAATCACTCTCATTTTACAAACACTTCCATTCTAGATTTTATTTTTATATAATACATATTGCATGATAAGGAGGAGCAAGATGAAACAATCATTTATAAAATTAGGTGAAGGTCTTACAGATTTATTTGAATTTATAACACTTATTGAATATAACCATACACGGATAGATTATATTGTCTATTTTCATACCCCTACTTTTGATAAAAAATTATCTTCAGTCGCTATTATTATGAAACCAACGAGCGACAAACATTTTCAAGCTATGTATATTATGGTAAATGCATTAAAATATCCATATCCTGAGCCTAACAAAAAGTTCAATATGATTAACAAACAAGCAGCACAATTTAATCTTGAGATAAAAGAAATTGATGTACAACCACCTGAAAGATTTCACTCTCATAGTATTTATTTCAATTATTTAATCAGTGTATTAAGAATAGAAAGATGGATTCCTCCACTAGAATAATAGTAAACAAAACAAAGTCACCTTACTGGTTCTTAAACCTATTGTGACTTTGTTTTGTTTATAAAATAATTCAATTAATTTAATAACTTATTCTTATGTAAATTCATGTTGTTCTTTTGGGTATTCTTTTTTTAAATACTTATAAGGAGAGCCAACAATATTTTTAACATATTTTAATTTCATTAGTTTGTCTACAATACTATCAGCTTCTTCTTCATTTATATACATAATAACATAACGTTGTTGTTTATTTGTACTTACAATATGGCCAAATTTTCTAATTTGGCGTTCATGTTTCATATGTTTTAAATATATGATTAAACTTGTTCTAGATACAATATCCATATTATCACTCCATCTATTAGCCACTTTATAATATCACGACTAATTCAATTAATAAATAACAATTATTTTGAAGTAAAGCTAACATTTGCTATATTACTTAATATACTTAAACCAAGGAGGATTTGCGCATGACAACATTTAATAAATTAATTAAAGGTGCGTTTTTAGCTACAGTTGGTTTAGTCGGCAGTGCTATTTTCGTTTCTAAATATAAAGGTATGCCAAATAATCAGGCAGTCCCTTCCTTCTTCTCTAAACCGGCGCCTTATATATTTGCGCATCGTGGTGGCATGGCAGTTATGCCAGAACATACCAAACTTGCATTTGATAACGCGATTAACCATAAAATTGATGGATTTGAAATTGATGTTAGATTAACCAAAGATCAACAACTGATCGTTTTTCATGATGCAGAAATTGATCGTACTACAAATGGTTCAGGAAAAGTAGCAGAACATACTTTAGATGAGTTAAAACAATTGGATGCTGGTTACCATTTTACAGATGTGAATGGTTTAAAGCCCTATCGTAATCATTTAAGTGCCAAGGTCTTAACATTTGATGAGTTGCTAAAATCATATCCAAACTCACTCGTCAATGTAGACCTTAAAGATATGCCACAAAGTAGCGAAGGCAAGCTTGTACCTCACATCATTTATGACATAATTGTTAGAAATAATGCGCAAAATCGTGTTTTAGTTACTAGTTTTCATAGTGAACAAGTGAAACGTTTTAAAAAAGGAAGTAACGACACAATTGCTATAGGTGCAAGCCAAAATGAAGTTGCTGAAGGTTTCTTAAAATTCAGTTTAGGTCTTGGTAATATGTTCCAACCACAAGCCCATACCTTCCAAATGCCAGTCACATTCAAAGGTATCAAATTGACTTCTCCTAAATTTATTAGCTGGTTAAATGAACGAAATATTGTACCTGGATATTATGGCATAAACAATTTAGATTTAATGAATGATTTAATCGTAAACGGCGCTCACACTTTAGTCACTGACAGACCGGATTTAGCAGAACGTTTTAAAAACACATACTAAAATAAATTATATAAAAGCTGGGTTACCTGTTTGGTTTCCCAGCTTTTATCGTCATTAATAGATACACAATGTCTTACGTTTACAAAGAACAGCTACAAGAACCACCTGTAGCACAACCACTCGCATCTTTTTGGAAAAACGGATTTCCTGTTTCAATTTTTACATTTTCAGATACTGCATACGCAATTTTAACGATGACTTCATCAATTAAATCTTGTAACGCTACTTCTTTTTGTTTATAGTCCATAACGACTGGCAACATTTCATAAGCACGTTTACGTTTACGTGTTTCTAACATAACTTTTTGATAGTCCGGATGATATTTCCCAAACCTCATAATTTCATCGTATGCTTCTTTTGATTTTAAAAAAGCTTGGTATAGTAAATGAGCCTCATCATTTTCCATTAAATACTTCTCAGCTAATTTGAATGCTTGATATAAACGTGAGTCAAGTATTTTATCACTTAAACTCTCGATATCATCAAGTACAGTCAATGTTTCTTCTGTTATCATAGTGACACTCCTTACTTATCTTCAATGAAAATAATCGTATAGTAACCATTAGATACTTCGCCGCCCATTTCATTGTATTTGGAATTTAACATTCGCGATCTATGAATATCTGAGTTTAACCAACTGTGAATTAATGTTGGCACTTCATTGAAATCATAACCAACATTTTGACTTGTCGAAACGAAAGATATATTTTGTTCATCAAGTTTCTGTTTTAATGCTTCTTCTGTAAATTCTACACTATCAGTGTCGATTGCTTCGTACAAGTTATATGAAGCAATATGTGCTAAATCATTATTAACTTTTAAAGTTTTTGCATCTTTTAATGCTCTCATTTCATTTGTTATTTCATATAATGTCATCAATTGATTAGCATTTTGTTCATAAGGTATTTCTTTATAATTATTTTTCACTTTTTTATCTTCTTTTGCAGTGATCATTTGGTATGGTTTAAACGCCATTAATGCCTCACTATCTAAATAGCGTACACCGACAATTTCATTGTCTTGTTGGTCAATATAGATTTGAGCATAAACGTCATTAAATTTGATAAGCGTCTGTGTTTTCATATCTGCATCAGAAAGCTCTAATTCATATGCTTTGCCATCTACTTTGATTGTTGGTTCTGGATTTATACTGAATTTTTCAAATACATTAGAAGCTTTATCTCCAATTTCCACTGGATTAACGCTAGCGTTTTTACCAGTTGCATAAACAGATTTTATTTTGTTTTTTCTAGTCGTCACCAGATAATATTGATCTTTTTGTTTAAATACGTAGTTTTTAAAACCTTTTTTATATGAATAAACCCTATCTGCTTGTCCATATTTGTCAGTTAAACTATGTAAATCTTGTCCCACCCATGTACCTACACCTTTTTCAAGTTTTGGATTTTCACTTGTCGTTTTTTGCTTTTGAAAATCTTTATTTTGAGTTGTTTTTGGCGTGTCCTTATTCGGATTTTCCAAAACATCAAATTTTAAACGCGGTGAGTAAAATAAATAAATTATAAAACAAATTAATAACAATACACCAATAACTTTAATTATTAGTTTTTTCATCGCTCATCCACCTATAGTATTCTTTGGTTCATTGTACATGTTTATGATTGATTCAAGCAAGGCATCTCCATAAATTTCTCCTTTTGTAACAATCTTTTTACAATGAATTGAACCAACTTTCAATATTTAGGTATTAAATGATACACAACCAAATCTTGGGTATAGTGCTCACTAAGGAGCGATGCATATATCAATGACTCGTATATATGGGGCAAAAATTAACTTAAAAAACATTTCAGTAGGTGTTCCTATTATTTTAGCTTGCTTTGATCATTTAATTGGGTAAAATAATACTATAGTTATTACTGAACATAACTTAACAATGATGACTAAACCAGGTTGGATTATTGTTATTGGGCTATATTCAGGCTATAAGGGCAGTGAATTACTTTATCAAGGTAATTCCTTATGGTTTATTAGGTATCGATGACTCTTTAACTGCTAACGTTTAAAACGGTATTTATCTTAAGGGGTTATTGACACTCATTATTTCTGTTTTGTATGAAGGATTACTATCCTTTAATCCGTCTTACCAACACCTTTTATGAGAATAAAATATTAACTAAATTGAAACTGACGCCTTAAGTTAATGTTCAAATAAAATCTCATAACCTAAAAAAAGCCGAGACATCAATGATGTCTCGGCCACAAATATGGTATATACAATAAAGAACTAGTAATACTTATCCAAGTATTTAACTCGTGTAATAATTTTAATGCTAATGAGACTTATATATAATCTCGTGCCAGATAACCTTTTAGCCTAAGCTCTGCACTTTTAACCATACTTGTATTTATCAGAGTAGGATAACAAAATTATTCTAGAAAAGTATGATTTCTATCCTGTCCCCTCTTATTATGAGTATGGATGACTAAGTCCAAACTCTTTTATTCCCGAATAACTAACGCTTAATATAGTATGCTTTATAACCCAAAAGTTGCTTTAAGTAACGACGTTGTTTCTCCGCCTGGATATAAAACGTAAAGTAGCATATATACCGCTACACCAGTGATTGCGGTGAAAAACCAAATAATTGATGCAATTGGTCCTACAAATCTATGAATTTTAAATTTCTCTTTGAAAGCAGTTATAATTTGTACAAGACCCAAGATACCACCAATTGTGGCCAAATTAATATGGAAGATTAAAAAGATTGTATAATAAATCTTAATAGAATCTGGACCACCAAAAGCAGTATTCCCAATAAATATTGTTCTTGAAGCATAGATAATAAAGAACGCAAGGGCAAAAAAAGCTGCCGTTAACATCACTTTTTTATGGCTTTCGATTTTTCTCTTCCAAATTTTACGCCATCCTATTGCAACAAGGATCGCACTAATAACTATAAAACTTGTGCTGATTGTAGGTAAGATTGGTAAATTCATACATTCCATCCTTATTTTTATTTATTAGAACATTTTTATTAACGAGACAACAACAACGAGTACAAAAAATACTACTAAATAATTTAAAGAGTAGATAAACATTTTTGTAGCCCATTTTGTTTGGTCTGAATCTTTTTTAAAGCTTGTTAAACCTAAATATAGCCAACCAAGATTCAATAGTGAGGCCAATATAATAAATGTTGTACCAAGATTACTTAATAATAATGGTAATGGCAATAAAAATACGAGCCAAATAAACATACTGACTCTTGTCCGTTTAAACCCTTTAACAGAAGGAAGCATTGGAATATGAGCCATACTATATTCATCTTTACGCTTAATCGCTAAAGCATAGAAATGTATCGGTTGCCAACAGAAAATAACTAAAAATAATGCAACTGCGACCATGCTAATATTACCTTCTATTGCTGTCCAACCAATTAATGGCGGAACGGCACCAGGGAAACTCCCGATTACTGTGTTCCAAACCGTATGGCGCTTAGACCAAATGGAATAAAATGATACATATCCAACAATACCTAGTAATCCAATTACGCCTGATGGCACATTTAAAGCAAATAAAAATGCTTCCCCTACGAGCATCATTCCAAAACTAAGTAATAATAAATTTCTATTTGAAATTCTTTCGTTCACCGTTGGTCTTTGTTGTTTGCTTGGCATGATACTGTCAATATCTTGATCATAGTAATTATTTAAAGCGCAAGCGCCCCCCATAATTAACGTCGAGCCTACCAACATCATTAAAATCTGTGGTATTGACGAGAGGAAGGAATGATTTGCCAACACAATTGCAAGCCATGAACCAGCAAAAGCTGGTATTAAATTACCTTGAACTAGCCCCATTTTAATAATTTGTTGTAACTCTTTAAAAGTTACACGGCTAGAATTATGCGACAAAGTTTGTTCTTTGTTCATAATTTCCCTCCTAATTTTTCCATATAATACAATGATATATCAATTTATGGTCATTGACTACATTTATATAAAGTTATTTGTGACACTTTATCGACATTCACAAATAGTCATTTTTGTGACACAATTAGAAGTGCATTTCTTGTTATAATGATAATTAAGTTTTATTTAAAAAGAAAGAAATCAATTTCAAGAGATTATGAATAATAGTGAAATATTGTGCTTAACTTTCACTTCAACTCTATTCCATCTCTTATTTGAGTTTTATTTATATGTGGGGGGTTAATTCTTGTTTAACAAAAAAAACCTTAAATGGTTATCTGTGTTAGCAGCCATAATTATGGCATTTGTACAACTCGGAGGAGCTTTAGTAACCAAAACTGGTTCAGCAGATGGTTGTGGTTCAGACTGGCCATTATGTCATGGCGCTTTCTTACCACAAAATTTACCTATACAAACGATAATTGAACTAAGCCATCGCGCTGTATCTGGATTATCTTTAATTATTGTTTTATGGCTAGTAATCGTAGCTTGGAAACACCTCGGTTACATCAAGGAAGTTAAACCTTTATGTATCATCAGTGTTGGTTTCTTACTCATACAAGCACTTGTTGGTGCAGCTGCGGTAATGTGGCAACAAAATGCTTATGTTCTTGCATTACATTTTGGTATTTCATTAATTTCGTTCTCTTCAGTATTTGTCTTAACTTTAATCATCTTTGAAGTAGACCATAAATATGAAGCTGATGAATTATTTATTCGTAAGCCTCTAAGAATTTATACATGGATAATGGCTGTCATTGTTTATCTAACAATTTATACTGGTGCCTTAGTTAGACATAAAGAAGCAAGTTTAGCTTATGGACAATGGCCTCTACCGTTTAATGATTTAATACCTCATAATGTGCAAGATTGGGTAAACTTTACGCACCGAGGCATGGCTTTAATTGCGTTTATATGGATATTAATTACATTTATTCATGCAATTAATAATTATAAAGAGAATCGTACCATTCGATTCGGTTATACTGCTGCCTTTATTTTAATTATTTTACAAGTAATTACAGGAGCTTTATCTATTATTACTGAAGTCAATTTATTGGTTGCTTTACTACATGCTTTATTTATCACACTATTGTTTGGCTTGATTGCATACTTTATTGTATTGATGTTACGAACAATTCGAAGTGCTAAATAAATGAAACGAATAACCTTAAATAAGTGTTGAAGACATAGGTAACTCCAACTAGAAACAAACGTCAATTTCTATTGAAATCATATAGAAATTGACGTTTTCTTTGTTTTTGTGTAATTTTGCATCTCGTTGAGCTCTTATTTTTCTCATATCCAGCGCTACTAAGATAAAACTAAATTTTCGTTTAACCTTATTCGTTTTTAATCCAGTTTTCATAAATTAAATTTTTCATGAACAATTGCCGTATGCATATCATTTAAAATTTCTCTTAAATTCATATTTATCTTCTCGATTTACATAACTTTTAAAGTCGACTCTTTTGTGTTTTAGATAAATAAATTTATCGTATTTCAAATTCTGTGTATTGAAAAGATTACTTTTATATTTTTTAACCTTACCTTTAAGAAACAAAAAATAATATGTAATGAAAGACATGCTATTAAAATGATCTATGATTGACGCCATATATCATGATTAGTGATTGATACTTGAGTTCAATTAGTAGCGAAAGTTGAGTCATGTTATCATCTCAGATATAATACGCCCCGTTAATTTAGTTTAGTGAGGTTTATTGAATTATATGAAAGTGTCTTATTTTTAGTAAAAACTTATGATAATGATATTAGTCTAAAACATAGTATTGATTGTGACACGCTGTAGGAATAGCATGCGTATTGAGCATTTAGTCTCAATATTCATTGATTTATTCAACATACAAACGCCACTACTGTATAATCTATATAATATGCTATTTTTTAAAAATAACAGTAGTTTCGCCTGATTTTTGTGAGAAAGTACTAAGCAAAGACTATAAGATAATACATTACCCGCGAAAAAGTGCGCATAAAAAACTGTCAACAAAGTCAAAGGCTTTGTTGACAGTATGAAGCGTTCCAATTAAGTCACTCATTAACTATAAATCAGTATTTTCTAATTATAAAAATAAATGATGTCTATGCAAGGAATGCAACGAGTATATGCTTGATTTTAGTCATACTCACATTTTTTATTTGATTAATTCTTATTTAATCTACTGGTTCTTTTTCAATTTCTATTAATAAATCTCCAGTTTCGATCGCTTCTCCATTTTGAACGGTTACTTTCTTAACCACACCATCAAATGGCGCTTGTATCGTTGTTTCCATTTTCATTGCTTCTGTGATTAATAAGGCTTGTCCACTTGTTACAGACTCCCCTTCTGAAATTTTAACTTCTGTTACTGATCCAGGCATTTGTGCGCCAATATGATTTGGATTTAATTTGTCAGCTTTAGGTTTAACACTTGCGTTTGCTTTTACATTTTCATCCTGTATGAAAATACGTCTCGCTTGACCATTCATATCGTAAAATATTGTACGAACCCCTTTTTCATCAGGTTCAGTAATTGTTTTAAGCGTAATAATCAATCGTTTACCAGTGTCTATCTCAATTTCTACGGTTTCATTTGCTCTCATACCGAAGAAGAATGTTGGTGTATCTAAAAGTGACACATTACCATATTGTTCTTGTGTCGTAATAAATTGTTCATAAACTTTTGGATATAATACATAACTAATAACGTCTTGTTCAGTGACTTCTTTTTGTTGTTTTTCTTCTAATTCTTTCCTTATTGCTTCAAAGTCGACTGGTTCTAAATACTCACCTGGTCTGTCAGTTAATGGCTGCTGTCCTTTCAAAATCACTTTTTGTAGTTCTTTATTAAATCCGTTTACTGGCTGACCAATTTCACCTTTAAAGAACGAAACAACCGACTCAGGAAAATCTAATTTATAACCATCTTTTATTACAGTTTGTTCATCTAAATCGTTTTGGACCATATACAACGCCATATCTCCAACTACTTTTGATGATGGTGTAACCTTAACGATATCCCCAAATAAGAAATTGACACGTTTATACATGTCTTTAACTTCATTAAATCGATTACCTAACCCTAAACTTTTGGCTTGTTGACGTAAATTAGAATATTGTCCGCCCGGCATTTCATGTTGATAAATCTCTGTATTTGGTGACTTAATATCACTTTCAAAATCACTATAATATTGACGTACTGTACTCCAATAATGAGATAACTCTTCCATGCCATCAATATCTGCACGCATACTTCTTCCAAATCCATTTAGTGCATAATATAACGAGTTGCCACTTGGTTGACTTGTTAGACCGCTCATTGATGCAATTGCTGTATCTATAACATCTACACCGGCATCTATAGCTTCTTTATAAGTTAAAAGACCGTTACCACTTGTATCATGTGTGTGTAAGTGAATTGGTAAATTAACTGCTGCTTTTAATTCACCGATTAATTCGTATGCTGCTTTAGGTTTTAATAAACCAGCCATATCTTTAATAGCAAGTATGTGGAAACCTTCAGATTCTAGCGTTTTCGCCATATTAACGTAGTAGTCTAATGTATATATATTAGAACGATTTGGATCCAAGAAATCACCCGTATAACAAATCGTTCCCTCTGAAATTTTTCCTGCTTCTTGGACTGCTTCGTTAGCAACTTTCATCTGGTCTACCCAGTTTAATGAATCAAAAATTCGGAATACATCTATACCTGCTTCAGCACTTTCTTTCACGAACTTTTTAATTACGTTATCTGGATAGTTTTTATACCCTACTGCATTAGAAGCCCGTAACAACATTTGGAATAAAACATTTGGAATAGACTTTCTTAATCTTTCTAATCTTTCCCATGGGTTTTCTTTCAAGAAATTATAAGCGACATCAAACGTGGCGCCGCCCCACATTTCTAATGAAAAACTATCTTTCATTACTTCCGATGTTTTAGAAGCAATATTCATCATATCTTTTGTTCTAACACGTGTTGCCAGTAAGGATTGATGTGCATCTCTAAATGTCGTATCTGTAATCAATACGTCTTCTTGTTCTTTCAACCATTGAGCAACTGCTGTAGGTCCCTTACTATCCAATAATTGTTTTGTACCTTCAAACTTATCCACTACTTTTTTAGGCACTTGTGGAATAGGTGATGTTTCATATACCGGTTTCGGTCGTTTTTCAACGTTTGGAAATCCATTAATCGATACATTACCGATATATTCTAATGTCTTTGTCCCTCTATCTAAAGTCGGTTCAATATCAAATAATTCTGGTGTACTTTCAATAAATTTGGTTGTATAATCGCCAGTTTTAAACTGTGCATTTCGCATAACGTTAATTAAAAATGGGACATTGGTTTTTACACCACGAATTCTCATTTCTTGCAATGAACGATCCATTTTTTCGTTTGCTTGTTTAAATGTCATACCGTGTGTAGATAATTTTACTAGTAAAGAATCATAATATGGCGTGATTTCGGCACCTTGGAATCCATCACCAGCATCCAGCCTCACACCAAAACCACCACTTGAACGATACGCAATAATTCTACCTGTGTCTGGCATGAAATCGTTAGTTGGATCTTCCGTGGTGATACGACATTGGATAGCATAGCCTAGTGTTTTAATATCTTTTTGTTGGGGCATACCAATTTCTGCATCAAATAACTTTTCACCGTCAGCTACAAGAATTTGAGTTTTAACTACATCTACGCCTGTTACCATTTCAGTAATCGTATGCTCAACTTGAACACGTGGGTTTACTTCAATGAAATAGAAATCTTCTCCAGAAACTAGAAATTCAACAGTACCAGCGTTAACATAGTTGATGTTTTCCATTAATTGAATCGCAGCATCACAAATACGCTCTCTTAAATCATCAGGTAAAGCGACAGAAGGTGCAACTTCAACAACCTTTTGATGACGTCTTTGTACAGAACAATCACGCTCGTATAAATGGACTATATTTCCGTGCTCATCACCAATCACTTGTACTTCAATGTGTTTTGGATTATCTATATATTTTTCAATATAAACTTCGCTATTACCAAATGATTTCTCTGCTTCGGATTTTGCACGGTGAAATGCATCTTCTAATTCATCTTCCGAACGGACAATACGCATGCCTTTACCGCCACCACCACTCGTTGCTTTGATCATCAACGGGTAACCAGCTTCATTGGCAAAAGCGACTGCATCCTCTTGGTTGTCAATCGGTCCATCTGTCCCTGGGATAACACTTAAATTAGCATTAATTGCCGTTGTTCTCGCTTTAACTTTATCTCCAAACATATCTAAATGTTCTACATGTGGACCAATAAATTTAATGCCTTCTTCCTGACACCGTTTAGCAAATGTTTCATTTTCACTTAAGAACCCATAACCAGGATGGATCGCGTCCACACCTGCGCGTTTAGCAACATCTAAAATACGTTCAATATCTAAGTATGATTCTGCTGGTCCTAAGTCATTTCCTACCAAGTAAGATTCATCTGCTTTATATCTATGTAAAGAGCCTTTGTCTTCGTTGGAATAAATTGCTACCGTTTTAATATTTAACTCAGTTGCTGCTCTAAAAATCCTTATTGCAATTTCCCCACGATTGGCTACTAGTAGTTTGTTTATTTGTTTCAAATCATGGTCCCCCTTAAATTTTGAATTTTCTAAAAAGTTTAATATAGATTTTATTATAGCAAAATACGAACTATGTATACAGTAAAACATTTTTGACACTTTTTTGTTTAGTAATAAAATTAATAATGTAATTTTCATTAATATACCATTAGTTTTAATATAATTATTCACCAAAAGCATAGTAGCTATCGGATTTAAAACACATTATATCATACCAATTACATAACATAAAGTTATCACTGACAATAACTAAACATTATCATTCATACTATATTCGCTAAGTTTTTCAAAATTAAAATGAGCAAATTGAAAAAAAGCAAACGTTTTCAACCATTTAAGGTTGAAATGTTTGCCTTTATAGCCATCTTTAATATCTACTTGAGATATCAAATTTTTTAGTCTGTTTGCGTTGTTGTTTTCTTTTATACGCGTCCACTTTAATTTGTTTAGCAGTGATTAATAATAATCCCATCGCGATACTCAAACTTATCATGGAAGATCCACCAAAACTAATAAAAGGTAATGGGACCCCTGTTAACGGGATTGTACCTGAAATACCACCTAAATTAACAAAAGTTTGACTTCCTATATAACTTGCGACCCCTACACAAACAAGTTTATAAAAATATGAACTTGTTTTACTTGCGAGTTCAAACGCTCTATAAACAATAAAGAATAACAAGCAGATTACGATAAGCCCGCCAACAAGTCCCAGTTCTTCACAAATTATTGAAAATATAAAATCTGTGTGTGGTTCAGGTAGGTAACCTAATTTCATAATACTATTACCTAAACCACGACCTAACAAGCCTCCATTACCAATTGCTATTAATGAATTAGAAATGTGATACCCTGTGCCTGATTCATTGCTAAATGGGTCTGTCAGTGTACTAAACCGAGCTGTTAAATAATTTGGGACGAGGCCAATGAGTAAAAATAAACCACCAATTAAGACCACACCTGTCGCTATGATTAATCCGTATTTTAATGATTTATGAACCCCAATACCCGCGTAAAATAAAATTGAAAAGAAAATAATTAGTATTAAAAGTGTTTGACCAACGTCGCGTTGTAAAAATACAAGTGCAATACAAATAGCAGCTAAAACAATCGGAGACAGCATCACTTTTGGCTCTTTAAATACCCTTGGTCTTTTCTTTTCTATCATATACGGTATATATATAATTATTGCGATTTTTAATAATTCTGAAGCCTGTAAGTTCATAAAGCCTAAATTAAGCCAACTTTTTGAACCATTAATATTACTTCCTACTAATAACGTGGCTAGTAGTAATAAAATAATGCCTAGCATCATCCATTTCTGAAACCTAATTGTTTCTAACAATTTAACATTCATCACGAAGGCCATAAAAAACACGAGAATGATACTCATGATTACGTACATCAACTGCCTAGTATAAAAATAAGTCCCTGATACTGAAACGCCACCAGTTAAAGATCCTTTTGTAGCTGCCACCATACTTGCACTATATACCATGACTAAGCCAATGAGACATAACAATAAATATGTAATTACTAATGGATAATCAATATATTTAGCATTTTTACCAATATATCGAAAAAATTTTTTTATGTTATTCATTTGACATATCATCCAATTCTATTTTTTATTCTTTACAAGCTAATAAAAATTTCTTTCAATACTTCAACTATTACAAATGGGTGTTATTTATAAATTTAATTGTACTTGAACATTATATCAAATAACACAAGCATATTTCGAACAAATGTAACGCAATATTTCATATTTTGAAATCATCATTTTAGCTCATTTAATATCAAACAAAAAAGCGGCTACGATACAATCAATAAAATATTGATATCTTAGCCACTCCAAATCATTTATGTAGTTTTATTTCACTACTTTATTTTTTATAAGGTTTTATTTACTAAAAATAAATTAAGTCTTTACTAAATATATTTATTCCAATTAAACGTTAGTGAATGCTTCATGCAATTTAGATAATTCTTTCTCTAAACGAAGCATTAAATCTTTGCCCGCTTCTCTGTCAACTAACCCAAGTTCTACAGCAAAATCTACTTCTTTTTGCAAACCAAACATTTGAGTATCCAGAACTTCTTCATATAATGGGCACTGAGGTAATGTTAGATTATCCATTTGCACTTTAATCAATTGAAGAATCCTATCCGCATCTTTATTTAATTGGTCATATGCCGCACTATTTAATTTTTGACTCTTTACCATGACATATTCCCCCTATCAATAGTAACTTTATATGTAAAAGTTTATCTTACTGATAAATAAAAAGCAAGAGAATTCAGTAATATACTAATCATAGTTATTTGTGATAAAATTATAACCAGCGATATATTTAAACCAGTTATATATTTAATTTAAAAACGAAGTACATAAAACATTGTGACATAAGCCTTTAATACAATTTTTCAACTTTTAATTTTTGATTTGTAAAAATTAAACTTAGCTGTTCATTGATTTTAAATTCACAAAAATGTCATTTTTAGGCATGTACATACTTTTTGTAGTATCGTTTATTTAAAAATATTTAAAATGCATTAGGAGTGGGATTATGATTCAAATTAAGGGTGAAGTTAAATTTCCGATCACTTTAGATAGTACGACTTGGATTTTTGACGATAGAAAAGTTCAATTAGAAGATTTAGAAAGCGGCGTATTTGATGGCACAAAACCAATCAATTTCAATGATAATCGTGAATGGAACCGCGCTATTCTCGAAGGACAAACAAATCCACCAACGCTAAATTCAGAAATAAAATACAGAAAAAGAGCTGTTTTAGAAAATTCATTTGTAATTAATATGACACCATTTTTTAAAAACGCGGGACCGTATGATAACGCAACAGCAATTCGTTTATTTAATGATAAAGATTCAATTGAAGTACCGATGGAATTATTACCGTATCTTTTTTTCCAATTTGCGCGTGATGGCAAAAGACTTTACGACGATAACTTTGTAGATAGTTTTGTTTATATTCCAGAACAAGGTTATTCATATGAGTTTAAGTATGTTACTCATATTGAGGTGATTTAAGTTGATTAAAGTTCAATGTATTATTTGTGATACCGAGGTATTTATTGATCGAAATACATTAGAAGCTAAAAGGTTAAGAAATGATCCAATGCATACATTTATGTGCGATGAATGTAAAAGTCGACTAGATACACCGAAACAAAGAAATCAAGAAACGACTTTCGATCATCGTTAAACTATACCGACGCTATGTGTTGCTTAATTTTATTATTGCCTTTTTAAAAGTAGATTAATGAAGCTGGGATATAAATCCCACAATGCAGCCCCAAAAAATGCTTGACTTAGGGATCTTTTTGGGGCTCATTTTATATTTTTATTTCGTATCGTTTTGCTCGCTTGTCTCAGAGATGTCCTAGACCTATAATCTCAACACACATGCTATCCCTATCGGCGTGTTGTTACCAATACTATGATTCAAATTATATATAATTGTCATAGATTTTTTATTGATGGTATTAAAGTAGTAGCTAACGTTAATAGATATACAATCGGAAAATTATAATTTAAAATATTTCAATTCTCAAATCAATCAAAATCTTTCAGAATTAGAAGTTAAAAATGCTTCAGTCAACGAACTAAGGATATAGAACCAGCTTTTAGAGTTAGTAGTGCTATTTGGCGTTTCACTCGAATACCAGTTCGAGAAATAAATAAGGTCCAATGAGAATACCATTTTATCTTAATAGTGCTAAATAAAAACATAGTAGTCCAACGAGCTACAAAAATTCACAACAACAAAGAAAACGTCAATTTCTATATAATTTCAGTAGAAACTGGCGTTTTACGCTTTATCCGAGATGTTTATGCTCCAGAATTGTAATACTCAAAATCAGCACGATTTAAATACAAAAAATGTCCCTTCATTTTAAAATGAAGGGACATTTTTTGTACACATATACTATATCACAAACTCTAATTAATTCTATATTATAAGAAACTTTTGAGTCGAACTGTCTCAAATATAAAAACAGGATTAGAACAAAACACTAAAATCTTTTAAGAATTATAGGTTTCTGTTCCGCTTCTGTCTTCAATATAATTATTAGTCTTCTTCTTGCATTAATTGTTTGATGCGTTTAGCTTCTTTCTCACGAGCTGATTTTTCTAATATTGTTTTTCTAATACGGATCGTTTGAGGAGTAACCTCTACTAATTCATCATCATTAATAAATTGTAACGCTTCTTCTAAAGTTAATTTTCTTGGTCGTTTCATTGTTACTGTTTGGTCTTTTGTAGCTGAACGTACGTTAGTTTGATGTTTTTCTTTTGTGATATTAACTGTTAAATCATTCTCACGGTTATGCTCACCAACAATCATACCTTCGTATACTTCAGTTCCTGGTTCCATAAAGTTTGTACCGCGATCTTCTAAGCCCATAATTGCGTATGCACTAGCTTGACCTTTATCCATAGAAACAAGCGCACCATTTCTTCTGCCGCCAATACGTCCTTTAACACGAGGTTTGAACTCTTCAAATGTATGGTTAATAATACCATAGCCATGTGTTTGTGACATAAATTCAGTTGTATAACCAATTAAGCCACGAGCTGGAACCATGAAAATAATACGCGTTAAACCATTGTCAGTCGTAACCATATCTAGCATTTCACCTTTACGTTGACCTAATGATTCGATAACTGCACCAGTGTATTCTTGTGGTACTTCGCATTGTACACGCTCAAATGGTTCACATTGGACGCCATCAATCTCTCTCAAGATAACTTGAGGTTTAGAAACTTGTAATTCATAACCTTCACGTCTCATATTTTCAATTAAAATTGATAAGTGTAATTCACCACGTCCTGCGACAATCCATCTATCTGGTGATTCAGTTTGTGTTACTTTTAATGACACGTCTGTTTCTAATTGTTCATCTAAACGTTCTTGGATTTGACGAGATGTTACAAAATCACCTTCACGCCCAGCAAATGGTGAATTATTAACTTTAAATGTCATTTCTAATGTTGGCTCATCAATTCTAAGTACTGGTAATGCTTCTTGATGATCAGAAGGCGTCACTGTTTCGCCTACGTTAATATCTTCCATGCCTGAAACAGCTATTAAATCTCCAGCATGTGCTTCTTCAATTTCTTCGCGTTTCAATCCGAAATAACCAAAGATTTTAGATACTCTGAAATTCTTCACAGAGCCGTCTAATTTTAATAAAGATACACTATCACCAACACGCATCGTTCCTCTGAACACACGTCCTACACCGATACGTCCAACATAATCATTATAATCCAACAATGCAATTTGGAATTGTAATGGTTCATCTCTGTTATCAATAGGTGCAGGTACATAGTCAATAATTGTTTCATAAAGTGATTGCATATTCTCATCTTGTTTTTCAGAATCTAAACTTGCTGTACCGTTAACAGCTGACGCATAAACAACGGGGAAATCTAATTGTTCATCATTAGCTTCTAATTCGATAAATAAATCTAATACTTCATCTACTACACCTTCTGGTCTAGCTTCTGGTTTATCAATTTTATTTACCACAACTACAGGTTTTAAATTTTGTTCAAGTGCTTTCTTCAATACGAAACGTGTTTGTGGCATTGTACCTTCATAAGCATCTACTACTAAGATTACGCCGTCAACCATTTTCATGATACGTTCCACTTCTCCACCGAAGTCAGCGTGTCCTGGTGTATCTAAAATGTTGATTCTGTTATCTTTATAATTAATTGCTGTATTTTTAGCAAGAATTGTGATGCCTCGTTCTCTTTCTATGTCGTTAGAATCCATTGCTCTTTCATCAACATGCTCGTTCTCACGGAAAATTCCTGATTGTTTTAATAATTCATCTACTAATGTTGTTTTACCATGGTCAACGTGAGCGATGATGGCTATATTGCGAACATCTTCTCTTAAATTAGTCATTTTATACTATTTCCTTTCTCGAGTAAATTCCCACTTTTCTTTGCAACTTTTTTATTATATCATATAATTGATTAAAGAAAACTATAAAGGTGTGGTCGGGATGCAACAAAAAAAATCTAAATCAATATTTTGGGTACTCGCTATAATTGCTATCGTATTTTTACTATTATTTAGCTTTAGTATCGCTGCTACAAATGTTCCAATGATGATTTTAACATTTATACTGTTCATTGCAACATTTGGTTGCGGTTTCACATTAAAAAAGAAATATCGTGAAAATAATTGGCTATAGTTGCCCAAACAAATAACGTGTTTTATAGGGAGTGGGATAGAAATTATACTTTTACGGAATGATTTCGTGGCACTATCCCGGCAAGCATGACTAGAAAAAAGTGTGCAAGCGCTAAAGTTCTTGTATCAGCACTACTAGCTATTGTTGTTCATATGATATTCGAGGCTGAAACATCAATGATGTTATCAGCCTTTTTTATTTTCATTTGTTATTTTTTAAGCGTTGTTGCAAGGCCTCTATTATTTCATTATTTTTTTGAAAATGAAATTCTAACAGTTCTGCATGTAATTGTGGATTTGCCATTACTATTGAGCTCGGTTCATAAATAGACAGTGCGTTCCCCATTAAATCAGTTCCTATACCACCAACCTCTTGCAATATAATTAACCCTCCAGCGAAATCCCAAGGTTGTAACCTGGGGGTAATATAACCACCTAACTTGCCTGTAGCGACACAAATAATTTCTAAAGCTGCAGAACCATATGCTCTCACACTTCTTGACTCCTCTACAATTGGTTTGAACATTTTTTCTAATCTTGGTTTTGTAAGCCAATTTGGGTTAAGTCCTATTACACTAGTGTTTAAAGGACTGGATTCAATACACGGTAATAAATTACCATTTTCATAAGCGCCTTCGCCTACTTTCGCGTGATATAGCACATCGTTCATCACGTCAAATACAAAACCTGCATATGGCTTCCCGTCATTAAATACACCGATAGAAATCGCAAAATTTTCCTTTTGATGCACAAAATTCAACGTCCCATCAATCGGATCAATGACCCATACAACGCCTGATTCATCTTTAAGATTATGGCCATGCCCTTCTTCACCAATTACTAGATGCTCTGGATAGGTTTGCATAACATTGTCAAAAATATATTTTTCTGTAGCTTTATCAACATTTGTTACGAGATCATTAGGATTAGACTTAGTTTCAATTTCTATATCTTGTTTCATGATTTTTTTTACATTAATGCCTGCTTCTAATATAAGGCCTTTTGCAAACTCATAAACAGTCATTGTTTCCATCTCCTTTTTAGCGAATCATTATACCTTAATATGTGGTTAAAAAGATATAGAAGTATATATTAAAATAAATAATTATATGTAATCTTATGCTAGTTCATAATACTATTTTTTTACCCTAATTCATAGGTTTGTACACGTGATACGCATTTTATATAAATATTACAATCCAAGCCAAACGCAATGTTTAACGTGCTACGTTATGCTACAATACAATCGAATAAATAAATAACAGGAGGCTAAATATGACTAAATATACATTTACAACACAAGATTTTAAAGCATTTGCAGTTGACGGCTTAAATGCAAGAATGGAAGCATTAAATGAACATATTCGACCACAGTTGAACGAACTTGGTGAATATTTTTCCCAATATTTAGAGACAGCAACAGGTGAAATATTCTATCCACACGTTGCAAAACATGCGAGAAGAAGCGTTAACCCGCCAAAAGATACTTGGGTTGCTTTTGCTACAAATAATCGTGGTTATAAAATGATCCCCCATTTTCAAATCGGTCTTTTTGAAAATCAACTTTTTGTTATGTATGGTGTGATGCATGAAGCAAAAGATAAAGCACAGCGTGTAAAAGTATTTGAAGAACAATTCGATACACTTAAAAATTTGCCTACTGATTATAGTTTGAGTTTAGACCATATGTCTCAAGAAAAAACATACATAAAAGATATGTCAGATGAGGCTATACAAAGCGCCATTAATCGTGTCAAAAAAGTTAAAAAGGGTGAATTGTTTGTTGCACGCACACTTACACCTGATGCAAGAGAATTAAAAAGCGATAAAGCCTTTTTAAACTTTCTTGAAGAAACTTTTGAACAATTATTAAAATTCTATCAATAAAACTATAATATAAAACCAGGTTGAGACCTTTATTTCTATCTCAACCTGGTTTTATACTGGAGTCATTTAAACGTATATCCTTTTGTTACCAAAGGATATTTTAGTATATATATGGATCATCCTCTTTTTTCTTTTTTAATTCATCTTCCGGGTTCATGTCACTGTTCTGACGCTGTTGAATATCTTTACCATTATTTCTCTGTTGCTCTTGATAACTTGCATGGTTATATTGTTGTTTCTTTTTATCTTTTTTGACTAATAACATAATACCCGCAATCATCCAAAGTATAAGTGCAATAAAGTTACCTGTAAAAATACTAACTAAAGCAGCAGCAACTAAAAGACATCCTGCTAAAATCCTATTGCCTTTAATTGTGAAGACACCTAAGAATCCTAGAATCGTTGCAAATAATAAAAATCCACCTTGCATTATTATTGAAGCTTTAAGCGCATCTGCAGATACTGACATGCCTTGTTGTTGATATATTTGATTTAAAGCTTCTTTAGATTCTGGGAAATTTAATAAAATTAGCCCTAAAATCATAATTACTAAAAATAATAAACTAAGACCATTTGCAATCCAAGCAAAGATTTTTTCAGCTTTCCGATTCATACTTTTCCTCCTAATATTTCATTAATACCATCATAGCAAATTTTTTAAAATTTAAAAATTACAAAGTATCATCCCTTAATTACCAAAATATTAATTTTTGAATATAAAGTTAAAAACAGTAAAATTTGGGACAAAAAACCTTTTATTTTAGGTTGACCTAATAAAAAATTCGGAGTAACCTATAAAATATTAATTGTGAATATAGGAGGTGTCTTTTAATGTCTAAAAATATTAAAATGCACAATAAAAGTTTAGAAGAAATCAACAATACGGTTTCTATCAATACTAATGGCAAATTTAGCCAAAAATTATTATCTTATTTAGGTCCAGGTCTATTAGTGGCTGTTGGGTATATGGATCCAGGAAATTGGATTACTTCAATGCAAGGCGGTGCTCAATTTGGATACATTTTGCTATTCGTAATTTTACTCTCTAGCCTATCAGCCATGTTACTTCAAAGTATGACAGTAAGATTAGGAATAGCAACAGGTATGGACTTAGCACAAGCAACAAAATACTACTTGAATAAACCACTATCTTTTGTATTTTGGATTATTGCTGAGCTAGCAATTATTGCAACCGATATTGCTGAAGTTATTGGTAGTGCGATAGCGTTAGATTTATTATTTGGAATCCCTTTACTCGTTGGTGCACTCATCACTGTACTAGATGTATTTTTATTACTCTTTATTATGCGTTTTGGTTTCAGAAAAATTGAAGCTATTGTCGGTACTTTAATTTTCACTGTATTAGTTATATTTATATTTGAAGTATTTATTGCTTCTCCTCATGTAAGTGAAGCTTTAAACGGTTTTTTACCAAGTAAAACAATCATTACTGATAACGGCGCTTTATTTATTGCGCTTGGTATTATTGGAGCTACAATCATGCCACATAATTTATATCTACATTCTTCAATTGTGCAGTCAAGAATGTATGATAGAAATAATTTGAAATCTAAGGCTCATGCAATTAAATACGCTACAATGGATTCAAACATTCAACTTTCAATAGCATTTGTTATTAATTGTTTATTATTAGTTTTAGGCGCAGCTTTATTTTATGGTGTTAACAGTGATCAATTAGGTGGTTTTTATGATTTGTATCAAGCCTTGCAAAATCAACCTATATTAGGGGCTTCTATGGGCGCAATTATGAGCACGTTATTTGCAGTTGCATTACTTGCTTCTGGTCAAAATTCTACAATTACTGGAACAATGGCAGGACAAATTGTAATGGAAGGGTTTTTACACTTAAAAATTCCAAACTGGTTGCGTCGACTTGTAACACGTCTAATTGCAATTTTACCAATCATATTCTGTATCGTTATTTTCAAGAGTGACGAAGGTAAAATAGAGCAATTGCTTATATTCTCACAAGTATTTTTAAGTTTAGCTTTACCCTTCTCTTTAATACCATTACAGTTAGCTACAAATAATCGCTATCTAATGGGACAGTTTAAAAATAAAATGTGGATTAACACAATTTCTTGGTTATTAATTATTATTTTAAGTATTTTAAATATTTATTTAATAATTGAAACTTTCCAAGAATTAGGATAAAAAAGGCCGAGTGCACAATATAATTTGCACTCGGTCGTTTTTGTTACTTTTCATTTTCTGAATTTGTTTCTTCAGATTGCTCATTTTTATCTGACGACTTATTTTGATCATTTATATCTTTTTCTTCAGATTGTTGAGTTGTGATTTTTTTTCGCTCTTCAAAATTCATTCTTCGTTGATTCACCGCACTCGGTTGTTGCTTACGTCTTTCCTTTTCACGCTGTTTACGTTCTTTCTTTTCTTGTTTGATTCTAGCTTTTTCCTCTGCCTTCTCTTGTTTCAATCTAGCAGCTTCTTCTGCTTGTTCTTGTTTAAGACGTTGTTGTTCTTCATATGCTTCTTGTTTGCGCTGTTGTTCTTTTTCGAATGCTTCTTGTCTATATCTAGCTTCTTCTTCAGATTGTTGGTTAGCAAAATCTTGCGCCTCATTATCGTCTTGAGCATTTTCCTCTATATTATTTGGTTGTTTTTTAGATTTATAATTATATTTCGCTTGTCTTGATAATACTTGAGGTTCTTCATCTGTTGCATTTACATCCGCATTTACTTTATCTGCAACTTCAGAACTGTACCCACCTCTTCTTAATTGATGTTCATCATCTGATGGTCGTTCTACGTCAGAAGTTTCTTGTTGTACATTGTATTGTGGATTTGGTTGAGATTTTGGTTGTGGTTCTGGATCTGGTTGTGGTTCTTGCTCATATCTTTGGTCATTATAACCGCCTTGGAAACCACCAGTATAATACGTTGGTATGGTTTCTACTTTCTCTTTACGTGCAAACATCATGATTGCTACTATTAAAAAGAGAATTGGTATAATTAATGGCACGAACAATAGTACTAAAGGCAATGTTACAATCATAGCTATTAAAAATAAGAAACCAGATAAAATTCTGATATTCATTGAAATTAACGCTAAAAATGATATTAATAAGCAAACAATAAAGTATACAATAACAGCCCATATCCCATTTTGTAACCAAATGACAAATTGAATTGTATTTAATCCATTATTCGTTAATATTTGTTGAATAAAATCATTACCATTTAATGATGTTTCTAAATTTTGAATAGAGCTTTCACTACTAAAAGAGACTAATGCAATAAACATTGTTACTATAGTTAATAAAAGTAGGAATATCCAGCTCAACCAACCCAATACTTTTTCTGCTAGTCGACTCACTGGACGCCTAACTTGAGTATATTGTTCTCCTGACATTTCTATACAACTCCTTATACTACTTATCAAACTATTATATCGAATAAACGATAAAATAACTACTATACTACGTTTTAATTTAACGACATTTTAAAATTTAAAAACCGCTCATTATACTCACTTAATGTATCTTTACCCAAATTTTTATAAATTTCTAAATGGCTTTGTACAGATTTTGAGGGATAAAATCGTTCATCATTTTTTATATAGTTTGGCAATTGATCTCTTGATGATTTATTTGGCGTGGCGTAGGCTACCCATTCTGTATTTTGTTTACTATTTTGTGTATTAAGTATAAAATTAATGAATTGATGTGCGCCTGCTTTGTTTTGTGCAGTTTTAGGGATAACCATGTTATCAAACCATAAATTGGGCCCTTCTTTTGGAACAATATAGTCAAAATCACTATTATTTTGTATGATAGATGCTGCTACACCGCTCCATACCACTGCTATATTTGCCTCGTGCTGTTCAAGCATCATCGAAATTTCATCGCCTACAACACCTCTCACATTAGGGCTTAAAACCTTCAAGTCATTCTCTGCCTTTTTTAAATGTTGGGTTTGTGTATCATTTAAACTGTAACCTAATTTATTTAAACTTAAACCAATAATTTCTCTAGCACCATCAATTAACAATATGTCATTTTTATATTTTGTATGATACAAACTTTTCCATGAACTAAAATCGTCATCGGGGTAAACATCTTTATTATACAAAATGCCGACCGTTCCAAAAAAGTATGGAATTGAATAACGATTACCTTTGTCAAATGGCATATTCATATAATCTTTATCTAAATTTTTTATATTGGGTATTTTCTCATGATTTAACGGTAATAACAAATTTTCATTTTTTGTACTGTATATTCGCTGGGAAAAGCAACATCATAGTGGGTACCACCATTACGAATTTTTGCTTCCATCGCTTCATTAGAATCAAAAGTCTCATATACCACTTTTATCCCTGTTTCTTTTTGAAAATTTTTAATTAATTTAGGATCAATGTACTCTCCCCAGTTATATACATAAATTTTTTCACCTGTACCCGATTGGTTTTTGGCAGTAAATTTTTGGCTTAAAAAAAGACACAATAATCCAATAGCAACGGATAATATGATTAATTGTAAAAACCGTTTCATTGCTACATCACCTGTTTCAATTGCTTATTGCGTTTAAATAATTTTCTCATTATAAAGTAGCCTAATATACCTGATATAATTGTTATAAAGAGCATCGTGGATATCGCATTGATTTCCATACTTATACCTTTCCGAGCCATAGCATAAACGTCTACTGACAATACGCTAAATCCATTTCCTGTAACAAAAAAATTACTGTAAAATCATCTATTGAATAAGTTAATGCCATGAAAAAACCGCCAATTATTGAAGGAAATAAATATGGTAACATCACTTTATTTAAAACTTGGAAATCACTTGCTCCAAGATCTCGTTCTGCATCTAATATATAAACATTCATTTCATGTAATTTAGGTAATACAATAATAACCACAATAGGAATACAAAAAGCAATATGAGATACTAACACCGTTATAAAGCCTAGCCCCAACCCTGTAAAATGACCTATTGCTGTAAACATAATTAAAAAAGAAGCGCCAATAACAACATCTGAAGATACCATTAATACATTATTTAAAGTTAACAATGATATTTTTAATTTTTTGTTACGTAAATGGTACAACGCAATAGCACCCATTGTTCCAATCATAGTGGCAACTGAAGCTGCTAATAATGCAACTGCTACCGTATTAAATATAACTGCCATGAGTCTTTCATTTTTAAATAGAGACTGGTAATGTGCTAATGTAAATTGATCAAAATGGATCATATCGCCTGCTGAATTAAATGAATAAATCATTAAAATAATATTGGAATATACAACACTGTGATTAACATACCGATATATAATTTGCCATACCATTTCATATGATTCATCCTTTTACAATTGTATTTTTTGTATTAGTTATAATTAAGACAAATGCCATAAAGAGAATCAGAAACAATGCTATCGTTGACCCCATGCCATAATTTTGAATAACTATGAATTGTTCCTCAATAGCTGTACCCATATTAATCACTTTATTACCTGCAATTAATCTTGTAATCATAAATAGTGAAAGCGCAGGGATAAAAGTAACTTGGACACCCGTTAATACACCTCGTTTTGTCAAAGGAGCAATCACTTTTCTAAATATTATTAACCGACTAGCACCGAGATCACTTGAAGCTTGTAACAAGTTGTTAGGAATGTCTTTCATACTATTAAAGATAGGTAGAATCATAAATGGAATGTAAATATAACTGGCAACGATTAAAAAAGCAGGCACAGTAAATAATAGTTCCAATTTAGGCAAGTGCAAACCATATAATATTCGGTTGATAATACCATCATGACTGAACAAACCAATAAATGCATAGGTCTTCAGTAGTAAATTAATCCAAGTAGGTATAATTAGGATAAGCAACCAAAGACTTTGATATTTAGATATTCGAATGAAATAAGCTGCTGGATAACTAATGCATAAAGTCATTATTGTGATCGCCGTAGCATACATGATAGAATCCCAAATCATTCTAAAATATTTTGTGGTCATGATTTGTTTATAATTATCTAAATTGAAATGACCATGAATATCAATCATTGAAAAGTAGATAAGCAGAATCACAGGAATAACAACAAAAAGAAGCATCCACAATATATATGGTATAAATAAATAACCATTAATTTTGCGCATTGTTACCATCCTCATAACTTTCAATTCGTTTATCAAATGCTTCTTCAGTCTCACCAGGCACCATGATATGAATGGCTTCAGGTTCGAAGTATAAACTTACTTTACTGCCAACCTCAGCTTTTTTAGTAGAATGAATCAGCCATTCATAGCCTTTTTTATCAACACAATTCATCTCATAGTGGACGCCCCTAAATAACATAGAATCGACAGTGACTTCAAATAACCCATGATTAGGCGGTTCCAAAGATATGTCTTCTGGACGAATGATGACATCGACTTGTTGTTGTGTAGGGATGCCTTTATCAATACAATTGAATACTTGTCCGTAAATATCTACCACAAAATCTTCAACCATTGTTCCTTTTACGATATTAGATTCTCCAATAAAGTCAGCAACAAATCGATTCACTGGTTCATCGTAAATATCTATAGGCGATCCAAATTGTTGTATTTTTCCATCTTTCATTACAAAAATATAATCACTCAATGCTAATGCTTCTTCTTGATCATGTGTGACAAATATAAAAGTAATACCTAACCTTGATTGTATATCCCTTAATTCATATTGCATCTCAGTTCTTAACTTTAAATCTAATGCAGACAACGATTCATCTAGAAGTAAAATCTCAGGCTCATTCACTATAGCCCGGGCGATTGCAATACGTTGTTTTGTCCACCACTCATGCCGTCAACCATTCTATTTTCAAACCCAGTTAATTTCACTAATTTTAAAGCTTCTTGCACTTTAGCCTTAATTACTTGTTTGCTTAGCTTTTTAATTTTTAAACCAAATGCGATATTATCAAAAACATTTAAGTGTGGGAATAACGCGTAATCTTGAAAAACAGTATTTACTTTTCTCTTGTTAGCAGGAATGTGATTAATCGTTTTACCTTGGTATATGATTTCACCACTATCAACTTGTTCAAAGCCTGCGATAAGTTTAAGTATTGTAGTTTTCCCGCAACCAGAAGGCCCTAATAATGTGTAAAAATGACCAGAGTCGATATTCAAATCTATATCATTTAAAACTTGGGATTCTTCATAGGATTTACTAACGGATTGGAATGTTAATAAGGGGTTCATACTTTATCCTCCTATAAATATAATACTGTTGTAATAGCTGTCGTTTTTACGTACCTTGACACCATATTTTTTAATCTATGTATTTAGTTTGGCTTGATTTAAATTATAATAAGTCTCTTTCTTCAGCATATGGATTATCACGCTTACCCAATAAAAATAACGCTTTGCCTTAGAGACAAAAATTCAATGTATCAGAATCAGAGGTACCAAAATTTTATATAAAGTATTAGGTTTCAAAGTAACTAATAGCGCCTCTGTTTAAAACCATTTGGTTGTGCGGCTTCAATTTAATTGATCATCTCTTCTCAAGTTTTTCATAATGAATTTTATACCTCTTTTATGTCTCACTTTTTAAACACTAGGTTTTTAAAATTTTAGTATGTATTGTACTAAAACTTATAATATATTAAAAAATCTTTCCATATTGGTAGTGCACATTCACTTTCAATACTGAAAAACGTTTGATAAATTAAATTTTCTACGATTTTTTCTTGAACACACTGTTTTACCCTTCTTAGACTTTTAAGTTTTCCCTTATATTCTTAATGACAAATCAATTAATTTATTCATATTTATTATCGTTTACAATCTATTTTGACACACACACTTTAAATTACTTCAAAAAAGGCTATACTTTATTTACTTTTATTAAACGTTTTTTAGCGCTTAATAAAAATATCAAAGTATAGCCTGTATGACAACACTTATTTTTCTTTTGAACTGAAATATTTTTGGTTAGGCGATGTTTGAACGGACTTTACTGCTTGATAACTATTATAACCACTTTGTTTTTCAAATGTTTTAAAAATTTGTTTTTCTTCAGCCTTGCTTGGGACAATATTTTTAAATTGCTGATAACGATTTAAAAGGTCTTCGCCTTCAACTTGCGATTCGTAATACTTCTCTATTGCATTAAAAAAAGCCACCACCTGCAACATTTCTTCATTAGACCAATCAAGGTCTAAGGGGTATGAATACTCCATATACTAACCCACCTTTATGTTACCTATTATATGCCGAATTTTTAAGATTTAATTTAAAAAAGGACGGAACAGAAACCAAATTTAAGAAATTGATTTCATATGCCCGCCCCTACAAAGATGCTATATTGCTTAAAAGTGCACATTAAATTATTTAAAATAAATCATCTACTATGATATGCCGATTTCTAAATAAGTTGAAATGGAAACAATTAATCACTAGCACTTTGTCTTTTATATAAAAATTGCTTTAATTACATAGTATGAACTGGTAATCCTAAAGCTTTCTCAGCAGCTTCCATAGACATTTCACCTAATGTTGGGTGCGCATGTACAGTTAATGCTAAGTCTTCTGCGTTCATACCAGCTTCAATTGCTAAACCTAACTCAGAGATAATATCAGAAGCGCCAGTACCAACTACTTGAGCACCTACTAATGTATTATCTTCTTTAAGTGTTATTAATTTAACAAAACCGGTTGTGTCATCTAATGATAATGCACGGCCGTTAGCTGCATAAGGGAATTTAGAAGCAGTAACTTCTAATCCTTCTTCTTTAGCTTGTGCTTCAGTATAACCTACTTGTGCAAGTTCTGGTTCAGTGAAACATACAGCTGGCATACCGATGTAATCAACTTCAGATGCTTCACCGGAAATAACTTCAGCAGCTACTTTCGCTTCATAACTAGCTTTATGTGCTAATGGTAATCCAGGAACGATATCACCAATTGCAAAGATATTTTCAGCAGAAGTACGGCTTTGTTTATCTACTTCTAATAATCCACGATCAGCAAATTTAAGACCAATTTCTTCTAAACCTAACTCATCAGTGTTTGGACGACGACCAACAGTTACCAGTACATAGTCTGCATCGATTGTTTGTTCTTCGCCTTTAACTTCATATGTTACTTTAACGCCATCGTCAGTTTCTTCAGCAGATTTTGCCATCGCTTCAGTTACAATTTCAACGCCTTTTTCTTTCATACCTTTTTTAACAGGTTGCGTCATTTGTTTTTCAAAGCCACCTAGTATGTCTTTTGCACCTTCTAAAATCGTAACTTCTGAACCAAAGTTAGCAAAAGCAGTACCTAATTCAGAACCAATATAACCGCCACCAACGACAACTAATTTACCAGGAACTTCTTGTAAATTTAAAGCGCCAGTTGAATCGATTACGCGGTTACCGAATTTGAAGTTAGGGATTTCAATTGGTCTAGAACCAGTTGCAATAATCGCGTTTTTAAAGTTATAAGTTTGAGCACTTTTTTCGTCCATAACGCGTAAGCTGTTATTATCTACAAAATAAGCTTCACCTTTAACGATTTCTACTTTATTACCTTTTAATAGTCCTTCAACACCACCAGTTAATTTTTTAACAACTGATTGCTTGAATTCTTGAACTTTATCAAATTTAAGTGAAACACTTTCAGCAATAACACCTAAATCTTCAGAGTTTTGAGTTTCATTATAACGGTGAGATGCATGTAATAATGCTTTTGATGGGATACAACCAACGTTAAGACATACGCCACCTAATTCGCCTTTTTCAACGATTGTTACTTTCTGACCTAATTGAGCTGCGCGAATTGCTGCAACATATCCTCCAGGTCCGGCTCCGATTACAATAGTATCTGTTTCAATTGGGAAATCTCCAACTACCATGTTTTACCCCTCCATTAATAATAATTCTGGATTATTTAATAAACGTTTGATATGGTTCATAGCATTTTGTCCAGTTGCACCATCAATTTGTCTATGGTCAAAGCTTAATGATAATGATAATACTGGAGCAGCTATAATTTCTCCGTCTTTAACAATAGGTTTTTGGGCAATACGACCAATACCTAAGATAGCAACTTCTGGGTGATTTATAACAGGAGTGAACCATTGACCACCAGCTGAACCAATATTACTAATTGTACAAGTCGCATCTTTCATTTCATCTGAAGTCAATTTACCATCACGTGCTTTCACAGCTAATTCATTAATTTCATCTGAAATTTGGAACATAGATTTACGGTCAGCATGTTTAACAACAGGTACTAATAAGCCTCTGTCAGTATCAGCTGCAATACCGATATTCCAATAATGTTTTTGTACAATTTCGCCAGCTTCTTCATTGAATTCTGTGTTAAGTGCTGGGTATTTTTTAAGTGCAGAAACAAGTGCTTTCACTACATATGGTAAGAAAGTTAATTTAGTACCTTGCTCAGCCGCAACTTCTTTGAATTTTTTACGGTGATCCCATAATTCTTGAACATCGATTTCATCCATTAAAGTCACGTGAGGCGCAGTGTGTTTAGAATTAACCATTGCTTTAGCAATTGCTTTACGCATTGCAGGAATTTTTTCAGTTGTTTCTGGGAATTCTCCTTCAGTAGCAACTGGTGCTGATTGTGCAGAACTAGCTGTAGTTTCTTCAGTAGCTTCTGATGTACTTTCAGCTGAAGCTGTACTTGTCTCTCCATTTAAGTACGCATCAATGTCTTCTTTAGTTGTGCGACCATTTTTACCAGAAGCTACAACTGCTTTAATATTAACACCATTTTCACGTGCATATTTACGTACTGAAGGCATTGCTTTAACGCGTTTATTTTCATCTACATCTTCATCATTTGATGATTGAGCAGGTGCTTCAGTTTTTTCTTCTTTTTCAGATTCTGATTCTGCTTCGCTTGCAGATTCATCACTGTCGCTACCTTTAAATTCCATATCTTCTGCATCAGGCGCGTCGATTTTAACGATTGTGTCACCCACAACTGCTACAGTACCTTCATCTACTAGTACTTCTTCAATTGTTCCTGAAACAGGTGATGGGATTTCTACTACTGATTTGTCATTTTGTACTTCAGCTAAAACATCATCTTCTTCGATGTTATCTCCAGCTTTAACAAACCATTTTACAATTTCACCTTCGTGGATACCTTCACCAATATCGGGTAGTTTAAATTCAAATGCCACGTTATTATCCTCCTAAAAAGTTCATATTTAGTCACAAATGATAAAATGAGAGTTGAATTTATTATTCACTATCTCATGCTTTCTTTTAATAAAAACAAATGAAGTTGGGATAACATTGTGACAGATATCCCAAACTTTTTTATTTATAAATTAGAATTCTAATGTTGCTTTTGCTTTTTCAATGATATCATTTTTGTTTGGTAACCAAACGTTTTCAGCTTGAGTAAACGGATAAACCGTATCAGCAGCTGCTACACGCGCAATTGGTGCCTCTAATGAAAGAATAGCACGTTCAGCTAATTCTGAAGCAACTGTTGCACCAACACCAGCTTGACGTTGCGCTTCTTGAACAACAACTGCGCGACCAGTTTTCTCAACTGAAGCAACAAGCGTTTCTATATCAATAGGTTGCACCGTACGTAAATCGATAACTTCTACTGAATAGCCTTCTTTTTCTAATTCTTCTGCAGCTTTTAATGATTCTTGTACCATTGCACCATAAGCGATTAAAGTAAGATCATTACCTTCTTGTTTAACGTTAGCTTTGCCGATTTCAACTGTATATTCTTCCTCTGGGACTTCTTCACGGAATGAACGATATAATTTCATATGTTCTAAATATACAACTGGATCGTTACTTCTAATTGCAGAAATTAATAAACCTTTAGCGTCATAAGGGTTAGATGGAATAACTACATTTAAACCTGGTGATTGAGCTAAAATACCTTCTAAATTATCTGCGTGTAATTCTGGTGTATGCACGCCGCCACCAAATGGCGCACGAATTGTTACTGGTGCTTGTTTTGAGTTACCAGAACGGAAACGTGTACGTGCGATTTGACCTGCAACAGAGTCAAATGCTTCAAATACGAATCCTAAGAATTGGATTTCCATAACTGGACGATAGCCTTGTGTAGTTAAACCTAAAGCTAAACCACCGATTCCAGATTCTGCTAACGGTGTATCAAACACACGGTCTTCACCGAATTCTTTTTGTAACCCTTCAGTTACACGGAATACACCACCGTTAACGCCGACGTCTTCACCGAAAAGTAAGACATTTTCATCATTTTGTAATTCGGTTTTAAGCGCGTTATTAATCGCTTGAACCATTGTCATTTGTGCCATCGGTTACTTCGACTCCTTCTCTTTATAGATTTCATATTGTTCTGCTAAATGTTGAGGCATTGCTTCATACATATTTTCCATCAAGTCTGTAACTTTTTGTTTTTCTGTATTGTCCGCTTCTTTAATAGCAGTTTTAATTTCAGCTTTCGCACGATCGATTACTTCGTTTTCTTTCTCTTCAGTCCATAGACCTTTACCTTCAAGATATTTTCTGAAACGAACTAATGGATCTTTTTTCTCCCATTCAGAATCTTCATCTGAAGTTCTATATTTCGTTGGGTCGTCACCAGCCATTGTATGCGGGCCATAACGATAAGTGATTGTTTCAATTAGCGTTGGTCCCTCACCGTTCACAGCACGGTCACGCGCTTCTTTAGTTGCTTGATACACTGCTAATGCATCCATACCGTCCACTTGGAGTCCTGGAATACCAACTGAAATCGCTTTTTGTGCTAAAGTTTCAGCAGCTGTTTGTTTACTACGTGGTGTAGAAATCGCATAGTTATTGTTTTGGATTACAAAGATTGCAGGCGCTTTGTAAGCAGAAGCAAAGTTGATACCTTCATAGAAATCACCTTGTGACGAACCACCATCACCAGTGTATGTGATTGCTACAGCTTGCTTGCCGCGTTTTTTAAGTCCTAGTGCAACACCAGCCGTTTGTACATATTGAGCACCGATAATAATTTGTGGGCTTAATGCATTAACACCTTCAGGCATTCTATTCCCTTTAAAGTGACCTCTAGAGAATAGGAACGCTTCAGTTAATGGTAAACCTTGCCAAATTAATTGTGGTACATCACGATAACCTGGTAAGATAAAGTCTTCTTGTTCTAAAGCATATTGAGAAGCTAATTGAGAAGCTTCTTGTCCAGCTGTAGGAGCATAGAAACCTAATCTACCTTGTCTATTTAGTGAAATAGAACGTTGGTCAAGGATACGTGTCCAAACCATTCTTTCCATTAATTCTACTAATTGCTCGTCTGATAAATCTGGTACTAGATCTTTATTAACGACATTACCGTCTTCATCCAAAATTTGGATCATTTCAAATTGAGATTCAGTATCTTTCAATACTTTCTCTGCATCGAATTGGGCTTTCAATTTCGGAGCCATTCAATTCACCATACCTTTCCCGTATAATAGAAATTCATTTTATCCTTTCATATTGTACCACAAAACTATTCCGCTGTTAAACAAATAAGAAAAGTTCTGTAGTACTATAAACCGGTACAGTTTTTAATCTGTACTACTAATTTTCGTCATGCTGTACTACCTGTATTTTTGAAATATGGGTTGTAATATCCCTTAAAAATGTAAGCGCCCTCATTTATTATGCTATAGTTAAATAAGCAAAATTTCAAATTTATAGCACTATAGATTTAATTTAAATTATCTACGTCCTGTTTTTCTTTATTTACTTTTTCCATTGCGTCTTTGTATTTATTAAATGATTTATCCATATCTTTATATGATTTGGATACTGCTTCCGTTTTTTGATTCATTTCTTCTTGATTTGCTTGGTCTCCAGCCCCATATTCAAATAAATCTTTTTCTTTGCTCATAATGTTTTTATATGACTTAGCATAATCGTCGTGTGCTTTATATTTATCCTTTAATGCATCATTTAATTCTTTCACTTCTTTTTTCTTATCTTTATCACTGATATTATCTAAATGCTTTTGTGCCTTTTTAAATTCTTTTTCTGAATTATCTAAAGCTTGTTCTTCTTTTTCAAATGCTTCTTGTCTATCTTTAACGTTACCTACAATTTTTTGAGAAGTTTCTTTCGCCTCTTGTTGATCTTTTCCATTTATTTCTTCAACTAATTTTTGTTTTTCTTGTTCAAGATCGTTAAGTTTTTTTCCTACAGAAGAAACTGGTTTTTCTTTATCAAAAGCTTGTTGTATTTTTTCGTTGTAATCTTTTATTTCGTCTTTATCAGTTGTACATCCAGCTACAAGTACTGTTGAAGCAAGTAATGCACCTATACCGAGTTTTAATTTCATTTTTGAGTAATCCTCCTTTTCCGTGTGTTATATTATATAATAAATTTTAATAAATCAAATTTATCACTGTATTTCAACTAGTAATCTTTGGTATATTTTATATTAAGGAAGGTGTATGAACAAATGTTAACAATGAAAGATATTATTCGCGATGGTCACCCTACACTTCGTGAAAAAGCTAAAGAAGTCGAAGTTCCTTTATCAAATGAAGATAAAGAAACCTTAAAATCTATGAGAGAATTTCTAATCAATAGTCAAGATGAAGAAACAGCTAATAAATATGGTTTACGTTCTGGCGTCGGGTTAGCAGCACCACAAATTAATGTATCTAAAAAAATGATTGCTGTGTATTTACCTGATGACGGAGAAGGTAAAAGTTATGACTTAATGTTAGTAAACCCTAAAATCATGAGCCACAGTATTCAAGAAGCATACTTACCAACTGGAGAAGGTTGCTTAAGTGTAGATGAAAACATCCCCGGGCTCGTTCATCGTAAATTTAGAATCACAGTTAAAGCTAAAGATATAGACGGCAATGATATAAAATTACGTTTAAAAGGCTATCCAGCTGTTGTCGTACAACACGAAATTGACCATATTAATGGTATCATGTTTTATGATCATATTGACCCCAATCATCCGCTGCAACCACATGAAGATGCAGTAGAAGTATAAAAAAGAACTGTTAGTAAATGTGTTAATCCACATGCTTACTAACAGTTTTTTTACATAAAGTCGTCTCTTCTCTCATGAAATGAAATATTTAATGCTGTTAATTCTTTTTTCAATGTATTCAGTTCTTGAATATCAATGAATTCAGGGTCATGGTTATGTTTTAGATAATTTTGGTCTTCATTTACTGTATCGATAATTTCATTATAATTAAAAAACATAATAACTTGTTCTGCACGCACTTCAAATGTAATATCTTGAAATACTTTGTCAGTTCGTTGTTTCTCATTCTTGATATCTTCTAAAATACGTTTTACTTTGTCCATAGCAATCACCTTCACCTAATATCTATGTTTCTTTCTATATTAAACACTTTGCAATTATGTATCACCCTTTCATCATAATTAATTTTCACCATTGACTCAAGCTTTATGATAGATAGCTTTTAAATTTAAATACATCTAATTAAAACGACTTTCTTGGGCTTTGTATTAACTTAATTACTTTATGTAATATAATAAGTACCCTTAAAATAAAACTGCTTTATTTATTCGACTACATCATGTAAAATGAGAAATAACTGAAAACATACAAAATAGTGAAATTTGTATTTTTCTAATCGAACGAATTTAAAATGACCCTAGAAACATACTGGGCGTATGCTCGTATGTTCTCTTTATATATATGAACGTAGTTTCAATTCACTGTTTTGAGTGACTTTATTTTTATTTAATATTAAGAAACTCACAAAAAATATACAATTCAGGGTTTATATAAATAATTTAAACAAAAACTTAGGAGGAAATAGATATAATGGCAGTATATAAAGTATTTTTTCAACATAACAAAGATGAAGTAGTTGTAAGAGAACACACACAAACGATTTATGTTGAAGCACAATCAGAAGAACAAGTAAGAAGATATTTGAAAGATCGTAATTACAATATCGAGTTTATCACTAAACTTGAGGGCGCACATTTAGAATACGAAAAACAATCAGATCACTTTAATGTGGAGCAAGCAGAATAATGAAACAAATTCACAAAAATGAAGTTGCGGTTTATGCTCTCGGTGGCTTGGGTGAAATAGGTAAAAACACTTACGCTGTAGAGTATCAGGATGAAATCGTAATCATTGATGCAGGTATTAAATTCCCTGATGATAACTTATTAGGTATTGATTATGTTATCCCTGATATTACTTATTTAGAACAAAACCAAGATAAAATTGTCGGACTGTTTATCACTCATGGCCACGAAGACCATATAGGTGGTGTGCCCTACCTATTAAAACAAATTAATGTACCTATATATGGTGGACCATTAGCTTTAGGCTTAATTAGAAATAAACTGGAAGAACATCATTTGTTAAGAACCACTGAACTTATTGAAATTGAAGAGAGCAGTGTTATTAAATCTAAACATTTTGAAGTTTCTTTCTATCTAACAACGCATAGTATCCCGGAATCGTATGGTGTGATTGTTAACACACCAGAAGGTAATATCGTTCATACTGGTGACTTCAAATTTGATTTTACTCCCGTTGGAGAGCCTGCTAATATGGCGAAAATGGCAAAACTTGGAGAAGAAGGTGTGCTTTGCTTACTTTCAGATTCCACAAATTCACTCGTTCCAGATTTCACATTAAGTGAACGTGAAGTTGGTCAGAACGTTGAAAAAATATTCCGTAATTGTAGTGGTAGAATCATATTTGCTACTTTTGCGTCAAATATTTATCGTGTTCAACAAGCCGTCGAAGCTGCTATTAAATACAATCGTAAAATTGTGACATTTGGGCGTTCAATGGAAAATAATATCAAAATTGGTATGGAGTTAGGCTATATCAAAGCGCCACCTGAAACATTTATCGAACCTAATAAAATTAATAGTGTACCTAAACACGAGCTACTCATTCTATGTACAGGTTCACAAGGTGAACCAATGGCTGCGTTATCAAGAATTGCTAATGGAACACATAAGCAAATTAAAATTATTCCTGAAGATACAGTGGTGTTTAGTTCTTCACCTATTCCAGGTAATACCAAAAGTATCAACCGCACGATAAACGCATTGTATCGTGCTGGTGCTGAAGTTATTCATAATAAGGTATCAAACATTCACACATCTGGTCACGGATCTAAAGGCGATCAACAACTTATGTTACGTTTATTACGTCCAAAATTCTTCCTTCCTATTCATGGTGAGTACCGTATGTTAAAAGCGCATGGTCAATCAGGTATAGAATGTGGCGTTGACCCAGACAATGTGTTTATCTTTGATATTGGAGATGTATTAGCTTTAACGCACAACTCTGCTAGGAAAGCTGGAAGAATCCCTTCTGGAAATGTCTTAGTGGATGGTAGTGGTATTGGAGATATCGGAAATGTGGTTATCCGCGATCGTAAATTATTGTCTGAAGAAGGTTTAGTCATCGTAGTTGTTAGCATAGACTTTAAGACAAATAAACTTTTATCTGGTCCGGATATTATCTCTCGTGGTTTTGTTTATATGCGCGAATCTGGACAATTAATTTATGATGCGCAACGAAAAATAAAAACAGATGTCATTACTAAATTAAACCAAAATCCAGAAATTCAGTGGCATCAAATTAAGTCATCTATTATAGAGACATTACAACCGTATTTATTTGAAAAAACGGCTCGTAAACCTATGATTCTACCCGTAATCATGAAGGTAAACGAAGGTAATTCACCCTCTTCAACTAAAAAAACACAAAATAAACCTAACAATAAAAAGGATAAATCAAAAAAGAACAACACGAAACCTCAAAATAAACATACAAATCCTAAACCGAACAACAAAGATAATAAAAAGCCAAATCAGAAATCAAAATCAAAAAAAGATGATAACAAAGCCAATCAATCAACTGAGTCAAATTAAAATAAAAGCACACGGTTAAGTATAACTTAACCGTGTGCTTTTATTTTGTTTACTATAATGTTATGAAAATAGGCTGAGACGTATTTAAGTCTCAACCTTTAATATACTTAGGTGCATTTATTATCTAACGACCTTCTTCTCAAAACGATTTAAATCATTATCATGGCCAATCATAATTAAAATATCGCCAATTTCAATATTGATATGGGGATCTGGTGAAACAATAATTTCTCTTCCTCTTTTCACAGCTATGATACTTATCCCATATTGCGCTCGAATATCTAATTCAATAATCGTTTGACCTGCCATTTTTTCACTGACTTTAATTTCAACAATAGAATGTTCATCTGCTAACTCTAAATAATCTAAAACGCTCGCACTTGCTACATTATGCGCAATTCTTCTTCCCATATCTCTTTCTGGATGAACGACTGTATCTGCACCTATTTTATTTAAAATTTTAGCATGATAATCATTTTGAGCTTTAGCAGTCACTTTTTTAACACCTAATTCTTTTAAAATTAAAGTGGTTAACGTGCTTGACTGGATATTTTCACCAATAGCTACAATAACATGGTCAAAATTTCTAATACCTAAACTTTTCATTACTGCTTCATCTGTTGTGTCAGCAATTACAGCGTGTGTAGCAATATCACTATATTCATTCACGCGTGCTTCATTCATATCAATTGCCATAACATCCATATCTAAAGCATTCAATTCTCTGACAATACTGCCGCCAAAACGGCCTAAACCTATAACCACATATTCTTTGTCCATATGCGTCCTCCAAACAGTAAGATAATTGAAATGTATCAAATCTAAATAATTTAAACAATTATCATTACAGCACTTTAATATATGAGTTTATTTTTTACCTTTGACATATTCTTTATCAAAAACAAACAATCTCAATAATAATATTAGCGATGGAATAAGTAAAAGTAAACCTAAAATAAATGCAATAATCAAAGCAATTGCCATACTACTATTAACCACGTGTTCATCTATACGTATATAAGGATATAAGATATATGGTAATTTACTTACACCATATCCAAAGAACGCAAAGCCCATTTGTAAAATAACTAATATAAATGCGATACCATGCCATTTTTTCATTAAAGTAAGCAACATGGCACCTGCAAAACAAATGAAGCTAAGTGCAAACATCCACCAATAATCAAATACTGCCGTATAGAAATGGGTCTCGTTTTGTATTCTTAATGATAGAAAGACAAATAATGAAATGGCTATCATAGGAGGCCCCCAGAATAAGAACCAATATCTCAACAAACTATATGCTGGTTTATCATTTGCTTTCGAAGCGTAGTATGTTAAAAATCCAGACGAAATATAGAGCACTGATATAATTGCTAAAAATACTACTGACCATGAATATGGACTTAAGAGTAACTCAAACCAATTTAAATCTAAATTGTTGTTTGATCCAGTGATATATCCCCCTTCTGAAATTGTTAACGTAGTAGCTAAAGCAGCCGGTATAAATAACCCAGCTAGACCATACATTGCTAACCAAGGTAATTTTGTATCTGGCCCATAATTTTCAAAAGCATAGAATCCGCCTCTAATTGACAATAATACAAGTGCAATTGAAGCAGGTACTAACAATACTGTACCGAAATATTTAGCTGAGTCTGGAAAAAATCCAACCATACCTACGAAAAAGAAAACAAAGAAAACGTTAGTTACTTCCCAAACAGGGTTAAGGTAACGTGCAATTAAATGATTAATTTTTTTATCTTGCTTTGTTATTTTCGCATGTAATGTAAAGAAACCAGCACCAAAATCAATTGAGGCAACAATAATATAACAAAATAAGAATATCCATAAAACTGCGATCCCTATATATGCGAATACCATTATGCATCACCTCTTTCTGATGAATGTTCTTCAAACTCTTTATAGGCTGGTTTATTCTTAAACATTCTTAATAATACATACGAAGAAGTTACAATCAATATGAGATATAATATACCAAATAATACTGTCACGAGTGTTATGCCGCCTGCTTGTGTTGCAGCGTCAGCTACTTTTAGATAACCACGCACAATCCATGGTTGACGTCCTTGTTCTGTCAGGAACCAGCCAAACTCTATAGCAAGCATAGCTGCTGGCCCAGTTAGTAAGGCACCATATAACATTGGTTTGGAATAAGTGAATCTCCGTAATTTTTTAAAGCATAGCGTTAATATAAATGCTGCCGAAATAATTAAACAGAAGACACCCATAGAAACCATTAAATCAAAGTAGTAGTGTACGATCATTGGCGGATGTAATTCTTCTGGAAAATCATTTAATCCTTTAACTTCAGTATTTACGTTATTATCTGCTAAGAAACTGAGTATACTTGGTAACTTAATTGCACCGGAAACTTCTTGAGTTTCTTCGTCTAAAGTTCCAAAAAGCACTAAATTAGCATTTGATTCTGTATCAAAATGCCATTCATATGCAGCTAACTTCTCTGGTTGTTCTTGATGTAAAAACTTAGCTGATAAATCACCGGCTAGCATAGAACCTAAAGTAAAGACGATTCCAAGAATCATTGTTAGTTTTAATGCTTTTTTATGATATTCGGCGTCTTTTTTAAATTTATTTTTCATTAACTTAAATGCGGCAATCGCAGCTAATACAAATGCCATTGTCATAAATGCGGTAGCTACAACGTGAAATGATCTTACAAAAAATGAATCATTAAACATTGCTACCCAAGGTTCAACATTAATCATTTTTCCCTTACTCATTTCAAAACCAGCTGGCGTATTCATAAATGAATTGACTGCAGTAATAAAGAATGCCGAGAAAGAACCTCCAATAATAACTGGTATGCTAATTAAAAAATGTGTCCATTTACTTTTAAATCTATCCCAAGTATATAAATAAATACTTAAGAAAATTGCTTCAAAGAAGAATGCAAATGTTTCCATAAATAATGGCAACGCGATTACATGACCGCCCATTTGCATAAATGTTGGCCATAATAGGGATAACTGTAATCCTATGATTGTACCAGTCACAACCCCTACAGCAACTGTAATCGTATAACCTTTAGACCATCTTTTAGCTAATGTTATATAGTGAGGATCATTCTTCTTAATCCCCAAAAATTCAGCAATAGCAAACATTAATGGCACGCCTACACCAATTGTTGCAAATATGATATGAACTGCAAGTGTCATTGCAGTTAGAAAACGCGCTAATTCAACTGAATCCATAATATCACCTTTTTTAATTATTTGTGACAAAAATCACAACGTCTATTCATTATAACTAGAATATCTATGATTTAAAATTAGTTAAACTCAAATTTAAGTGACAAATTAATGACCAATTGCATGTAATTTTAATAACTTGAATTATTATTAAAAGTAATTTATATTAAAGTAACTTAATTATCGAAAGGATTGATGATCAATGAACGATGTTATTATTTACACACAGAATGATTGCCCACCTTGTACTTTTATCAAAAACTATTTATCAGATAAAGGCATTACTTACACAGAGAAAAATATTGCTCATTCACAATTTCGAAATGAAATGATAGATTACGATGCATTTGCAACACCATTTATTTTATTAAATAATGAACCAATGTATCAAATTGATATGGATAAAATTAACCACTCATTAAATATAGAGGTATAATATCAGGATTTTAACTGATTGAAAGCAAAACAAAGCCAAGTGCCCCATTGACGTTACACACTATATCAATATGTGATTAATCGAACCAGGAACCAGCAAAAGCAAATCTTATTGCTAACCAATGACATTATTTTAGTTTAATGTATATATTCAATCTAACACTAAAACAAATAAATAAACATTTTTTTACTCAAAAGATGTTTATTTACTATGAATTAAAAAAGTTTAAGACACCCATACTGTTTTGACTTCTACTAGCATATCAGCAATAACTAACTCTCATGAGAACATGAACTCCCTTTTTAAGCATAGTTTCTTAACTCATTGATTTAATAGTACTTACGCATGGGCTTTAGTCATGTAAGCCATTCAATCCTCTTTGACAAAAAGCCTAAAAAAAGAGACCCATTTGGGTCTCTCATAGCCTTTAAAAATGACTTCTTAATTGCTATTTATCTATTTATGAAGACAAACCATTTTAGCCAGAGCGAGATTACGAAAACATTTTAAGAAACGTAGTTTCTCTCCCGCTTTTTTTATTATTTAGTATACTCGCTTACCAATGCTTGTACTTCTTCAGAAGTAGCACAGTTAATTGCGCTTTGTGCTAGTTCTTCCATTTCATTTTTGCTCAAACCTTTAATTTGACGACGTGCTTTAAGAATCGATGTAGCACTCATAGAGAATTCATCTAAACCTAAACCTAGTAATAATGGGATAGCAGTTTCGTCTCCAGCCATTTCTCCACACATACCAGTCCATTTACCTTCTTTATGAGAAGCTTCAATAACTTGTTGCACTAAACGTAATATTGCAGGGTTGTATGGTTGGTACAAGTATGATACGCGTTCTGACATACGGTCAGCTGCCATTGTATATTGAATTAAATCATTAGTTCCAATGCTGAAGAAATCTACTTCTTTAGCAAAAACATCTGCCAATGCAGCAGTTGAAGGAATTTCTACCATGATACCAACTTCGATATCATCTGAAACCTCAATACCTTCATTTGTTAAATTTTCTTTTTCTTCTAATAATAATGCTTTAGCATCCCGGAATTCTTTAATCGTAGCAACCATTGGGAACATAATACTTAATTTACCGTAAGTTGATGCACGTAATAATGCACGTAGTTGCGGTCTAAATATTTCGGGTTGATCTAGGCACAAACGTATTGCCCGGTAACCTAAGAACGGATTCATTTCTTCAGGTAAGCTTAGATATGGTAACTCTTTATCGCCCCCGATATCTAAAGTACGCACAACAACGCTTTTATCTTTCATAGTTTCTAGAACTTTTTTATAAGCTTCAAATTGTTCATCTTCAGTTGGCATTTCATCTCTGCCCATGTATAAGAATTCAGTACGGTATAGTCCGACACCTTCAGCGCCATTCTCAATAACACCTTTTAAATCATTTGGTGTACCAATGTTGGCAGCTAATTCAGCATGTTCTCCATCCACTGTTGTTGTTTCTTCATCACGTAATTTCTGAAGTTCTTTTTTATCTTCAAAGAAACGTTCCCGTTTATTTTGGTATGCAATCACTTCATCTTCTGTAGGGTCTATAATTACCTCGCCAGTCAAACCGTCAACAATAATCATATCACCTTGTTTAACTTCTTGTGTAATTGATTTTGTACCTACTACTGCAGCAATTTCAAGTGAGCGGCTCATAATCGCTGAGTGAGAAGTTCTTCCACCAATATTTGTAACAAAGCCTTGTACAAACGCCTTGTTTAATTGAGCCGTATCTGAAGGTGTTAAATCGTTTCCAATTATAACAACGCTTTCATCAATCATACTCGGATTGGGCAATTCCACACCTAAAATGTGCGCTAATACACGCTTAGATACATCACGAATATCTGCAGCGCGTTCTTTCATGTATTCATTATCCATCGATTCAAAGATGGTAATGAATTGTCCAGTTACATCCGAAAGTGCAGTTGGTGCGTTAACTTGTTCATTTTTTATTTTTTCTTCAATCGGTTGAATTAACTCAGGATCATCTAAAACTAATAAATGCGCATCGAAAATAGCTGCTTTATCAGCACCAAGATTTTCCTCAGCGTTATTTCTAATTTTTGTTAATTCAACTTTAGATGTTTCAATAGCTTTTTGAAACTTAGCAATTTCTGCGTCGACATCTTTGACCTTTTCGCTGTTATATGAAAGGTCGGGTTCAACTAATAAATATGCTTTAGCAATAGCTACACCATCTGATGCAGCAATACCATTAATGTAGTTAGACATATTATTTAGTTAATCCTTCTTTAGATAAGATATCTGTAATAGCTTCCATTGCGTCTGCTTCATCGCTACCATCAGCATAGATTGTGATTTCAGCATCTTTACCTACGCCTAAACTCATAACACCCATGATTGATTTCAAGTTAACTTTTTTACCGTTATATTCTAATTGAATATCTGAATCAAATTTTGATGCAGTTTGAACAAGCATTGTAGCTGGACGTGCATGAATCCCTGTTTCGTCAATAATTACATATGATTTTTGTTCCATAATATAATGTCTCCTTCGTATAGTTAGAATCGTTAGTTTATTATAAAACCTAGCATAGTTTTATATAATAACATTACCAAATTATATATATAAATTCAATTCGTTGCACCCATGACATGACAATAATCCGTGAATATTGTCTCTTTTTTGAAAACGCTACACTATCACATTAAAGATTTAGCAACTTTTTCACATTTCTCAATATGATCGTCCCCTATTTTTTTCATAAAATAATAACTAATAGAGGCAGAAATAGCCTGTCCAACAAGCGGAAACCATTTCGTTTGTTTAGCAGCCATACGCTTTGCAACATCTTTTATAACAACCTTTAAGATTGCATTAGATACTTTTCTACCAATGAATTGGCTGCCTTGAATGGCTGCCGATGCAAAAATGCGCTCTTTTACATCTTCTCTCATTGAATTAACTTGTTTATGATCTAAACCATAGATTTTATTAACGTCTTCAATTATATCTCTCATCAGCTTAATATCTACACCGAAATTCAAACCTGGTATGGGTACAACACTAACACTCGATGATAATACTGATTTTTTTCTAACAATTGCTTGAGCGCGTTCGCGGCGCTCTTCAAGTTCAATATGTGTAGTGGGTAAATTATTTTTATTTTTCACATCTTCAATGTTTAACACTTTATTTCCAACTTTTTGGGTCACACTATTTGTAATTTTATTTTTAATACTCATGATATTCACTCCTTGTAAATGCTAGTATATTAAAAACATTACCCTATTTTTAGTGATCTATTGTACATTTACAAAAATAGCTTTTAAATATTTTGATGGTTTGTAGTGAGGATGTGTTTTAAAATCTTTTGGTAAGCCCATTACTTCTGAAAATTCAAAATCAACTTCTGCACGGTTTAAAGTATCTTTAATAACTTTTTTAAAGGCTTTTAATGAAAATGTGCTGTTATTCGTACATAATAATAGCGTCCCGCCTGGCGAAAGTATTTCTAAGGCGCCTAATATTAATTTATCGTAATCTTTTAACACTGAAAAAGTTTTCTTTTTATTTCTAGCAAAGCTAGGTGGATCAATAACAATCGTGTCATAAATTAAATCATGACGTCGTGCGTAGTTAAAGTAATCAAATGTGTCCATAACAAAAATGTACTGTGTTTTTGGATCAATTGCATTCAATCCAAAATTTTCTTCTGTTAAAGATCGAGAACGGTTAGCTAAATCTACACTAGTAGTCACTTTTGCTTTTTCTGCTGAAACAACTGAAAAAGCACCTGTATAACTAAACATATTGAGTAAGTATCTATTATCTGCAAATTGATCTCTTAATTTCTTTCGTACTTCTTTTTGATCTAAGAATATACCTGTCATAGGTCCATCGTTTAAATCTACGTTATAAAAAGTATGGTTCTCTTCGATTACAATTGGAAATTCAGGTACTTCTCCATCAACAAAACCGCCCTCTATATGAGCGTCTTTAAAACGCATTTTTTCAAAAAGTGAAGTATATTTAAAAACATTCTTTAATGCATTTAAAATTTGGTAGCGATACTTATAAATGCCCTTAGAATACCACTGAATTAAAAAGTGACCGTTATAATTATCTATAGTTAGCCCTCCAACGCCGTCACCTTCACCATTAAAAACTCTAAAAGCGTTAGTTCCTTCAATATTATAAAAATATGACCTTTCCTCTTTAGCTGTCTCAAAAAGACTTTCAAAAAAGCGGATATTAATTTCTTCGTCTTTATCATAACTTAATACCCAGCCAAGCCCTTTATGCTGTCTTCCTACATATGCAGTTGCAATAAATTGGTGTTTATCATTTACTAATAAGAACAAATCTCCTTCTTTTAAATGATCATGAGCAAAAACATCCTCATCATCAATCAGCGGGTAACCATTTAAATATTTCATTTCTTTACCTTTATTTAATGTGGCAGTTTTCATAAATATATGTCAGCCTTTCTAATGTTTTGTAATTAATGCTTTCTTATTCTATCATCTCAATAATTATAGTAACATCATTTATATTTAAATAAATATTAACTATATGCAATGCTTAATATAATGTATTACATGTAAACTCACCTCATTAGTTATTTAAAAATAATAAAAGTAAGACAAAAAATCGCGTTTTCACTCTATTTCTCTAGAAATTCCTTTGCTTCAGACTTGTAAAGATGGCTGAAAAGGCATGCAGAATTCAGGATGCTTGCATAGATGACTTGTTATAATCACAATTTTAATTCAATTCTTCACTATGCATACCGTAGAAGAACCTGAGATATTGATCAATATCTCAGGTTCCTTATTTAAAGTTATATTTTGTTTGTTAATCTCTTGAAGGTTCACGTAATTTAATAATGAATGATACTGTTACTGCAATTAACATAATTAATAATATTGGTGTAATGAAAATTGATAGTAATAGACCATGAACCATAATATTCATAAATTCTGTTACTAATTTGAAAAATAATAGACTTATCATAAATAACTGTAGATAATAGAATTTATTTCTCAAGAAGTTCGTTATAGTAGTTAATATATAGGCAATGATAATAAACATCAACAATAATAAAGTAATCCATTCGATTACATACTGTGTTTGAGAAATTTCCCAATTACCTGATACAAATAATGCGTTTCTATTATTAAATTCTATAATTGTAAAGAACAATAATACAACACCACAAAATATTTCTACATACGCCGATTTAACCCATTTTGGTATTTTCATCCAATTTGGAATATCATCTTCTTGAATATCAATAATATTCTTCCATTTTTCGATAAATTTATCTTTTTTATCTCTTAATTTTTGAATATCGACACTTCTACGGGTTTTGCGTGTGAACTCAGTTGTCTTATCTTGTAAATTTTTCAAATGTTCTTTTGTTTGGTTTGTAACTGTATCTTTGCTCGCTCTAGATAATTCAGGTTCTTCTTCACCTAATTCTTGTTTTGTCAACGGTAATGATCTTCTTAAAAATAAGAAGTTCCAAATTGACATTTGCCCTAGTAACCACATTAATATAAAGAATGTGTTTACACTTAATATATCTATTGGAATAATTTCATCACTGTCAATTCTTCCATATAACACAATTTGTGTAATTAAATAACTCATGCCGTAACTGAAAATAATAAGTAAATAGTGATATTTTCTGTGTTTTGGATTTAATTCATCTTTATACACGATATACCCAATGTGAATAACAAACGGGATGATAAAAATGATAGCAAAAAAGCTATAAACTTGTGTCATTAGAATTAACGTTATAATAAAAAAAAGAATACCTATAACTAAAAAGAAGATTGAAACATCATAATCATATTTCGTTGTTCTTAAAAGGGCAAACCCAATTAATATAACTGCAACACCAAATAAAATAATTAATATCGCACTTATAACAGGAAAATTCCCTATATAATTACTCATAACTCTTATGATTTCTGCAAAAAATGCATTTATAAAATCCCAAACATTATGAATATGTAATTCTATTTTACCCTTATCCTTTAAATCATGGATCATGGGTAAATTTATTAAAATGATGAGACCTGTGAAAAGCGAAACGATGCCTATTATATAACTATATAATATCTCAGCGTGTTTCTTAAAAAAAGACATACCATTCACCTCAAAGTTATTATATATTAACATTTTGTTCTTGTCTTTAATAAATCCATAAATAAGTCTATAGTATGATAGAAAAAAGTGGTATAGTCAACTTTCCACTAAATTTAAATTACTAAACAAATATTTTACAATCAAAGAATTAAAGTTTCATCTATACTTATTGTTTACGTTTCATTTCATGTGGTAAATAATAACTGTAAGTCATGTTTACTGTGAAGGAGTGTTAAATTATGAGTAAAGAAGAAGCAAATAAAAAAGCAGCTGAAAAAGCAAAAGAAGCTGAAGATAAATTAAAAGATAAAAAAGAAACTGCTGAAAATAATACTGAAGAAACAAAGAAAAACGTTCAGGACAGTTTAGATTAAAATTCGGTATAACGCTTTAAAAAATGTGTTGATTCAAAGATACAGAGGTTATATCGTTACTAAAGGTCGGACTTTCAATATAGACTTCTATTGAGACACTATATATGGCTAGGTTGTTGACTTCTTTCTACGATGAGGATTAGCAACCTAGTTTTTTTATGTATTTTGTTTACCTATGGCTCAACTACTTCTATTAACTTTTGTAAAGAAATAAGAAACATATTTATACATATATAATTAGTGTGTATCAGTAGATAATTAAAACTAAAGTATAAAGTTTCGCTTCTTAATTCTGTTGAGTTAGTGATGCTTAGACATGAACATGAGCATACACTCACACGATGGTTTTACCCTTATCGTTCTTGTATATTTTCTAGTCATCTTTACCAGAGTTGAACAATGAAATCATTTTTGAAAATCTGGTTTCTGTTTTCCTCTTTATGATGAGCCTTATATGATATAATGCTTTTTATAAACAATATGAGTTCTATCCGGTTTAGGATAATGCAATACTTTCGAAATCGCAACGTCTATTTTGCACCTAATGACTTTAACATTCGTGAATCTTTAGTTTATTCTCGATACGTCTTGACATAAGTGGTGAAAAATCATACATTATAGTTAAATTTAAAATTAATATTCGCACTAGGGGTGTTTAGTGACTGAGATGAGGTATACCCTCAAACCCTTTGAACCTGATCTAGATTAAGCTAGCGTAGGAAAGTGTATTGCGATACAATATTTTCTGTATCCATATGCCTATGTTTAGCGCGCAACTTCTAGAAGGTTGTGCGTTTTTTTTGGAGGAGAATTTATGTCAAAGGGTTTAAAGCTATCAGAAATTTTAGTAACTGTACTTATAGCAGTTGTCTTTGCGCTTATTTATAATATATGGACTTTAGTTTATAAAGCTGTGCAGGTTTCAGGTCTTCATCTTGAAGAGCTCACATATGGCGCCTGGTTTATGGCAGCTATTGTGGCTTATTTAATTATACCGAAAGCTGGGATTGCTTTATTAGCTGAATTTGCTGCAGGCGCTGGAGAGACGATTGTTATGGGTAGATTTGATATTCCCACAATAGTATATGCGTTGCTTCAAGGATTAGCATGTGAAGTTATTTTTGCTGTTTTTAGATATAAATCACGTTCTGCTATGGTAGCAATATTAGCAGGCCTTTTAGCCTCTATCTCTACACTTCCACTTGATTTTGCATATGGATATTTAGGAGAAATTGTTGGGTGGAATTTAACACTATATATCGCCTTTCGTTTAATTAGTGGTATTGTAGTTGCTGGATTATTATCTTATTATATCGTAAAAATATTAGATCAAACCGGTGTAACTAAATTATTTAGACCTGCAACCCAAAAAGATTATGACAATTTATAAGGAGCATGAAAGTTGATAGGAATTGAAAATCTACGATTAAAATACCCAAATGGGATTAAGAAAATATTCGACCATTTTTCACTAAATATACAAGATAAAGAAAAGCTACTTATACTTGGTCCATCTGGTTCAGGCAAAAGCACCCTACTTAATGTTTTAAGTGGTATTGTGCCGAATCTAATCGACTTACCCATGAAATACGATAAATTAGAAATTGATAGTAATTGCGGAGTTATTTTTCAAGACCCTGATAGTCAGTTTTGTATGCCAAAAGTATATGAAGAACTCGCTTTTGTTCTAGAAAACTTGCAAACACCTCGTCAAGAAATGGATGCGCTGATCGAATCAGCACTTGACTCTGTTGGTCTGAGTGTCAACAAAAATCAATATATCAACAATTTAAGTGGTGGCATGAAACAAAAGTTAGCTATTGCAGAAACATTACTTCAACAAGCAGATACACTCTTTTTAGATGAGCCTACTGCAATGTTAGATGTAGAAGCAACTGTTGAGTTATGGGATAAAATTAAATCATTGTGGCAAAACCAAACAGTTATCATAGTAGAACATAAAGTAGAACATATATGGCAACACATAGATCGTGTCATATTATTAAATTATGATGGAGACATCATAGCTGACGCGATGCCAGCTGAAATACTTAACAACTACGAACATCTATTATCTGAGTATGGCGTGTGGCATCCTAAGGCATGGAGTAGAGCACCCAAACCAATCGAGCTCGATCACAACCCAGAAACAAATAATAAGATATTCACTTTTGAAAAAGGCATCATTAAAAGAAGAAAACGATCACTTATCAATATTCCTAAGCTTGAGATTACGCAAGGAGAATGGGTTACCATCACTGGTCCAAATGGTACAGGTAAAACATCACTATTAGAATCAATGATGCAACTAATTAGATATGATGGTAATATGTTTTTCAATCACAAAAAGCTCACTAAAATTAAAGACGCTTCCAAAAATATGTACTTAGTATATCAAAATCCAGAGCAACAATTTATTACACATTCAGTTTTTCAAGAAATTTTAATTCAAAACAAATCAAATTATCGTTCAAAAGCAGAGGCTGACGAAAAAACCAACACATTGCTCCGTTTGTTAAATTTAGAAGCTGTTAAAACGCAACATCCTTATGAATTATCTATTGGCCAAAAAAGAAGGCTAAGCGTAGCAATTGCTTTAAGTTCTTCATCCGATTTTATTTTATTGGATGAGCCTACTTTTGGTTTGGATAGTCACAATACCTTTAACCTAATCAAATTATTCCAACAACGTGTGAAAAATGGTCAATCTATTATAATGGTGACACACGATTCAGAAATTATTTCACGCTACCCTTCACGAAGATTATATGTGGAAAATAAGCGAATACTTGAAATCGAAGGTGATAAACATGTTTGAAATGTGGAAAAAACATTATTCCTTCATAGATGACGTGAATATCATTACTAAATTAACATTAGCCATTATTTTGTTTTTTTATATTATTTTTGTACATCAATTTGATTATATGGTTTACATTTGTTTATTAATGTTTATATTTTTATTACTTTTCAATGGTATAAAATTCAAAATTACATTAGCGTTTATTTTATTTACGATTATCTTTAGTTTAATTTCAGCACTATTTATGATTTTTTATGGCGACGGCACCCACATTCTATTTAAATTCGGATTTATTCAGATTAGTGTAGAAAGTTTAGTTAGAGGGCTTCATTTAGCATTACGTACAACAACCATATCATTCTTTGGTATTTTAATAGCATTTACATCAGAAATTGTTATGGTTTTTTATAGTCTCATGCAACATTTAAAAGTTAAACCAAAAGTTGCGTATGCTTTTATGGCTGCTATTCGAATGGTGCCATTAATGATTAGTTCTCTCGTACAACTTAGAAAATCCCTAAAAATGAGATATCAAATCATATCTAAACAAAATTATAATTTTTTAAATCGCATGAAACATCTTATTATCCCACTTTTAAGCCAAAATATTAGAAAAGCACATCAATTAGCTGTAGCAATGGAAAAAAAAGGGTTTAAAGATGGACCACGTACGTATTATTATTACGCGCCTTTCTCGTATAAAGATATTCTATTAATTATAATTGTCATCATTATTTTAATTGTTGCTTATTTTTTAGCACAACAATTACCTATTACAGGTATAAACGATGTCAGAATAACAAATATTTATTAACCATTACCTTTACTAGATCCAAAATTCGTTATTATCCAATTTTTAAAGCTAAGACAAAACTTAAACCACTTTGTCTTAGCTTTTTTCAATCTAACTACTTGGGTTAAATAATACATTTTTAATAAATTGCTATTCAGCCCTTTATATATTATATGTATTCATTTTAAAATAAATTGTCCAATCATAGCCATTGTAAAACAACATTTAACGTTTTAATAAAATCAAAACGAGACTACTCATCTCCTTTAGAATATAGGAAATCAGTAGCCTAGCTTATACTCTAATTTAATAAAGATATCAAAGCGTTCTAGTCGATAAATAGACTTGAATATACTGCGATATTATCAATAGATAACTGGTGTAAAAATGTGCTTATACTAAACCTTGAAGTTAATTTAGATTTCAGTATACGTCTATTTTAATGTGATAACATCAGCTTATTTAATTGCTTTATTACTAATGTCTTTGCGATAAAATAACGCTTCACTTTTTATTTTTTCTACAGCCTTATATGCATTTGCTTTCGCACTAACGATATCATGGCCCTCTCCGAGCGCTAATATAACACGGCCACCACTTGTAACGAAGTTATCTTTATCTTTTTTTAGACCACTAACAAAATAATTTCCATCTAAATTAAACCCAGACACTATTTTACCTTTTTCGTATTTACCTGGGTAGCCCTTTGAAGCAAGCATTACACCTACGATAGACGCATCTTTCCATTTAAATGTAATTTCTCTTTTAGCTTCTAAATCTAAAATATGTTGCATTAAATCGCTTTCCATTCGGGTTAGCAATACTTGCGCTTCTGGATCACCAAACCTCGCATTAAATTCGATTACTTTTGGGCCTTCATTTGTTAAAATCACGCCAATATAAAGTACACCGAAGAACATGTACCCTTCTTTATACATTGCTTGTGCGATAGGTTGAGCAATCTCTTGATTTGTACGTTCAAGTATCTTCTGATCGATATGTGGTACTGGGCAATACGCGCCCATTCCACCAGTATTTGGCCCTTTATCTTCATCAAATGCGCGTTTATGGTCTTGTGCAATACAATCGAATGGCACGACATAATCGCCGTTTACAAACGTCATTAATGAAAATTCTTCGCCTTCTAGGAATTGTTCAAAGACCACTGTACCTAACTCTTGTGAGTACAATAAATGAACCGCTTCAACCGCTTCCTCGTAATTTTCTGCAATAATAACACCCTTGCCTGCTGCTAAACCATCTTTCTTTAATACAACTGGGTATTCGCATGTTTCAATATATTGTAATGCATCAAACTTATTCGTGATTTCTTTATATTCTGCAGTAGGAATATTATATTTTTCCATTAACTGCTTTGCGAATAATTTTGAACCTTCAATCTGTGCTGCTGCTTTATTTGGACCAAACACTTTGATTTGTTTTGCCTGTAATTTGTCAGCTAAGCCATCCGTTAAAGGTTGTTCTGGTCCTATAATAACCCATGAAATGTTGTTTTCGTTAGCAAATTCGACAATTCGGTCATGTTCTGTTTCTGCTATTTCACTATGAACCTCTGCAATGTCTGACATTGCATCATTACCTGGAATTGCAAAAATTTTATTTACTAGTGAAGATTGGTTTAACTTATGCACTAAGATATGTTCTCTTCCACCTGTGCCAATAACTAGTACTTTCATAAATGGTTTTGCCTCCAATGTATTTAGTGTTTAAAATGCCTAACGCCAGTAGTTACCATTGCTATACCATGTTTATTTGCCATATCAATTGAATCTTGATCTTTAATAGACCCGCCCGGTTGTATGATTGCTTTAATACCATGTTGTGCTGCAAGTTCAACTGTATCATCCATTGGGAAAAATCCATCTGATACCATAACGACTTTGTCATTTATCTCAATCGCACGCTCAATAGCGATTTTAGCTGAACCTACACGATTCATTTGACCAGCGCCAATACCAACTGTTTGTTTATTGTTACATAAAATAATTGCATTACTTTTAACAGATGCGATGACTTTCCATCCAAGTAACATCGCATCCCATTGTGCCTCAGTAGGAGTGGCTTCAGTAACAACAGTCAAATCATTACGATGAACCACGACATTATCTTTATCTTGTACTAAATAACCACCAGAAACAGAAACAATCTCTTCTTCATTATTGTCAATTGTCATGTTAATTTCTAATAGCCTTATATTTTTCTTCTTACTTAAAATTTCTAACGCTTCTTGTGTGAAATGAGGTGCAATAATCACTTCTAGGAATATGCTGTGTAACGTTTCTGCCAATTTAGTATCAACACTTCTATTTAAAGCTACAATACCGCCAAAAATAGATTGGCTATCTGCTTCAAAAGCATATTGATATGCTTCAAATATTGTTTCACCAACGCCTACGCCGCAAGGATTCATATGTTTAACTGCTACGGCTGCTGGCGTTTCAAATTGCTTAACAAGTGAAAGCGCTGCATCAGCATCTTTGATATTATTGTAACTCAATTGTTTGCCATGTAATTGCTTAGCGCCACCTAGTGTGTGATTAGCTTCAGACGTGCGAACAAAAGATGCTTTTTGTTGTGGGTTTTCACCATATCTTAAACTTTCTTTATTATTTTTAAAGAAGTCAACTATTGCAGTATCATATTGATTTGTATGTTCAAACACCTTAATCATTAATGATTTTCTATAAGACTCATCTAATTGATTTACTTTCAATTTTTCGATAACTTCATTATAGTCTGCTGGATGTACAACAGTAGTTACATGTTTATAGTTTTTAGCTGCCGCACGCAACATAGTAGGACCACCAATATCTATATTTTCGATTGCCTCTTCTTCTGTAACATCTGGTTTAGCAACCGTTTCTTTAAATGGATATAAGTTAACTACAACGATATCTATCAAATCAATGTGCTGTTCTCTGAGTTGTTCTAAATGTTCTGGTTTATCACGATCTGCTAAGATACCACCATGAACAGCCGGGTGTAGTGTTTTTACTCGACCATCCATAATTTCATCGAAATGCGTTAATTCAGAAATAGATTTGACTGTAATATTCGCTTCAACTAAAGTGCGCATTGTACCACCAGTTGAATATAACTCATATCCTAATTGTTGTAATGATTGAGCAAATGCGACAATGCCCGTTTTATTAGATACACTTAAAATTGCCTTTTTCATTTTTATTGGCACCTCTTATTGAATAATTTTCGAAATAACTTCTGGATATAATGTATGTTCTAATGCTTTAATTCTTGTTTCTAATTGCTCTTTTGTGTCGCCCGGTTTAATATCACATGTACGTTGTTCAATAATTTCTCCTGTATCCATCCCACTGTCTACATAATGTACTGTCGTACCTGTAATACTTTCTCCACTATTTAAAGCTTGCCCAACCGCATCTTTGCCACGATATTTGGGCAATAGTGAAGGATGGATGTTAATAATACGTTTTGGATACGCGTTTAAGATGTTTGCGCCGATTAATTTCATATATCCCGCTAAAACGATCCATTCTACCTTTTCAGCAGTTAACCATTCTATTATTTTACGTTCATAATCTGCTTTAGAATCAAAATTTTTAAGTTCGTTAATATGTACATCTAAATTGTACTTTCTTGCACGCTCTATACAATAAGCATCCACTCTATCTGTATATAAAGCAGTCACTTCAATTTGAGGTAATTTGCCTGCTACAACTTGCGACATGATACTTTCAAAATTACTTCCTGATCCTGAAGCAAAAATGGCTATGTTAGTCACTTTTATACCCCCATTAAGCGAATTGGCTCTTCGCCTTTAACTATTTCTCCGATTTTATAAGCATTTATCTGTTCGGCTTTTAATGCATCCAACACTTTAGATTCATCCTGAGCATCTACAATTAATGTAAAACCGATACCCATATTAAACACGTTATACATTTCTTCTTTTGTTATATCACCCTGGTTTTGTAGCCATTCGAATATTTTCGGCGTCGGGAACTGCGTTACGTCAATCATAGCAGTTACACCGTTTGGCAATGCTCTAGGTATATTCTCAATAAATCCGCCACCAGTGATGTGTGTCATGGCATGTATTTGTATTTGTTTTTTTACTGTTAATACAGGTTTGACATACAAGCGTGTAGGCTCTAGAAAAACATCTAAATACGTGCGATCTACATCAAATTTATCTTGTAAATTAACACCAGATTTTTTAATGATATTTCTAACTAAACTGTAACCATTTGAATGTATCCCACTCGATTCAAGTCCAATAATCACATGACCTGGTTTTACCGTAGAACCATCTATATAAGCCTCTTTTTCAACTGCACCTACTGCAAAGCCAGCTAAATCATATTCACCTTCGTGATACATTTCTCCCATTTCTGCAGTTTCACCGCCGATAAGCGCTGTATTCGTTTCTTCACAACCGTCGCTAACCCCTTTGACGATTTGTTCTATCACTTCTGGAATTACTTTGTTTGTAGCAATATAATCTAAAAAATATAAAGGTTCTGCACCAGTCGTTAAAATATCGTTAACGCACATCGCAACTGCATCGATACCAATCGTATCGTGTTTGTCATTATCAATTGCTAACTTTAATTTAGTACCAACGCCATCGGTACCTGAAACGAGTAACGGCGCTTTCATATTTAATTGAGATAAATCAAACGTAGCACCAAAACCGCCTAATCCACCTAATACTTCTTTTCGCATTGTTCTTTGAACGTGACTTGACATACGTTCAACTGCTTCATATCCTGCGTTAATATCAACACCTGCTTGTTGGTATGCTTTAGACATTTAAATTACCCTCTCTATCAAAGTATTGTTTATGATTTGCTAAATATTCTTTTTGGCGTTCGCTTAAATTTTCAAGATAATCCTTTTCATAATCATAAAGACCAGCAGGGTAATCACCAGTAAAGCTTTCCACACATAGCCCCTTGTATGGCGCGTCTACTTCAAGGCCGATAGAATCGATTAAGCCATCTACTGTTAAATAAGCTAAAGAGTCAGACCCAATGTGATTACTAATTTCTTCTGGTGATTTGTTCGCTGATATAAGTTCAGCTGTTGTTGAGACATCTATGCCATAAAAACTTGGAAACATAAACTCAGGAGAAGCTATACGTACATGCACTTCATTTGCGCCAGAATCTTTAAGCATCTGAACGATGCGTTTACTTGTAGTACCTCTTACAATTGAATCATCTACCAGTACAATATTTTTGCCTTGCACAATATCTTTTACAGCTGATAATTTAACTCTCACGCCTTGTTCGCGTAACTCTTGTGTCGGTTGAATAAACGTGCGTGCTACATATTGATTTTTCACTAAGCCCATTTCATAAGGTAAACCACTCTGCTCAGCATAACCTGAGGCTGCTGAAAGCGAGGAATTGGGGACGCCAATAACCATGTCTGCATTTTCAACTGGGCTTTCTAAAGCTAATTGCTTACCTGATTGTTTTCGGATTGCATGAACATTTTTTCCTGCGATGGTAGAATCTGGTCTAGCAAAATAAATATATTCCATAGCTGATATTGCTGTATTTGTATGTCTCGTATATGATTCCACGCGAATACCTTCGTCGTCGATAACAACATATTCACCAGCATGAATATCTCTCACAAACTCTGCACCTAAAACATCAATAGCGCATGTCTCACTTGCAAGGATATATGAGCCTGTTTTCATCTTGCCTACTACTAATGGTCTGATAGCATTTGGATCAACAGCACCATATAAAGCATCTTTTGTTAACAATGCAAATGTAAAACCACCTTTGATTTTACGTAAACTCTCTTGTAATGCCGCTTCAAATGTAGGCGCTTTACTTCTACGAATTAAATGCATAATTACTTCTGTATCTGATGAAGAATGGAAAATAGAACCTTGATGTTCAAGCGATCTTCTTAAACTTTGTGCGTTAATTAAGTTTCCGTTATGACAAACTGCAACGCTCATATCGTAAAAATGATATAAAAATGGTTGAATATTTTCTATACCTTTATTACCTGATGTTGCATATCGTACATGGCCAATCGCATGTTGATAGGATTTAAATGATTCTAATTGTGTGTCTGAAATAGCCTCAGTCAAAAGACCAAGTCCTCTTTCTCCAATAAGTGTCTCTCCATTTGAACACACCATTCCTGCGCCCTCTTGACCTCTATGTTGTAAACTATGTAGCCCCATATAAGTCAGTTGTGCTGCTTCATGGTGATTCCAGATGCCAAAAACACCACACTCTTCGTTTAATCCGTTGTAGTCATACATTTAGGAATAGCTCCTTCCCATAGTTCATTCAATTCATTAACATCACGTGTTACTTTAGTATTTTTGTTAGAAACTACAAATTTTCCATCTTGTGTAAATGACCCAACCTTGATTGCGCAATCAAGATCTAATGATTGGTTCTCTTTTACGGAAACAATATAACGCCCTTGCGTTTCGCTGAACAGTTGTTCATTCGTAAGCGCTAGTTCTACTTCTAGCCCTAATTGATAATGCGCACTTAAACGAGCAAACGTCATTAATAATCCGCCTTTTCCAACTGTTTGAACATGAGAAGCTACACCGTTACGAATTGCAGTTTTAATTGCTTCACCTTTACGTACCTCACCTGATAAATCTATCGCTTCAAATTCATGATTTACTTTACTATATAGCAATTTCTCAATTTGACTGCCACCAAAATCATCATTTGTATCACCCACGATATAAAGTGTGTCGCCTGCTTTTGGTGAGAAATCAGTTAAATAATCAATGTCTTCAATTAATCCAACCATACCAACTACTGGTGTTGGGAATATTGACGTTTCTTTTGTTTCATTATAAAGTGAAACATTTCCAGACACTACTGGCGTACTCAATATTTCACAAGCTTCTGACATACCTTTTGTAGAATCAGCTAATTGTTGATAAATTTCCTTTTTCTCTGGCGAACCGTAATTTAGGCAATCAGTCATAGCTAAAGGCGTAGCACCAACAGAAATTAAATTGCGATACGCTTCTGCAACAACCATTTTCCCCCCTTCATAAGGGTTGTTGAACACATAACGCGCTTCACCGTCAATCGTAGATGCGATTGCTTTATTAGTGCCTTCTACTCGAACTACAGATGATTGTAATCCTGGTTTCACAATTGTATTAGCACCGACTTGTTGATCATATTGTTCATATAAATATCGCTTTGAAGCAATCGTTGGATGTTGTAATAAACGTTCAAATACATCTTCTACATCAATATGACTGTAATCATTCTTACTAGCATTATATTGTGGCGCTACTCCTTCTAAGACATAAACAGGCGCTTCATCAGATAAAGGTTGAACAGGTATATCAGCGAAAACGTCGCCTTTATATGTAAGTACAAAACGATCTGTATCTGTCACCTCTCCAATTACAGCGCTATCTAATTCATGTTTATCAAAAAGGTCTAAGAATTTGTCTTCCGTACCTTTTTCTACTACTAAAAGCATGCGTTCTTGTGTTTCTGATAACATCATTTCATACGGAGAAATACCTTGTTCTCTCGTTGGCACCTTCTCTAGTTGTAAATGTAAACCGCTACCACCTTTTGCTGCCATTTCTGAAGAAGATGACGTCAAACCGGCTGCTCCCATGTCTTGGATACCTACCAATTCTTCGAAAGTTATCGCTTCTAAAGTTGCTTCCATTAATTTTTTACCAACAAATGGATCACCAATTTGTACTGAAGGTCGCTTACTTTCACTATCTTCACTTAATTCTTCAGATGCAAAAGTTGCCCCGTGAATACCATCACGTCCTGTTTTTAATCCAACATAGATAACTGAATTTCCGTTACCTTTAGCGGTGCCTTTTTGAATTTTATCGTGGTCAATAATACCTACACACATAGCATTTACCAATGGATTACCATCATATCTGTCGTCAAACTCTATTTCACCAGCTGTTGTTGGTATGCCAATACAGTTACCATAACCACCAATGCCAGCTACCACACCACGTAATAAGCGACGATTTTGCTTTTCTGTTAATTCGCCAAAACGTAAGCTATTTAACAAATTAATTGGTCTAGCGCCGATTGAAACAATATCTCTGATAATACCCCCAACACCAGTGGCAGCACCTTGATACGGTTCTACAGCTGATGGATGGTTATGAGATTCAACTTTGAAAACTACCGCTTGATTATCCCCGATATCAACGACACCAGCACCTTCACCAGGCCCCATTAATACATGTTCCCCTGATGTTGGGAATTGAGTTAAAAACGGCTTGGAATGTTTATACGAACAATGTTCACTCCACATTACAGAAAAAATACCAATTTCAGTAAAATTTGGCTCACGTCCTAAAATTTCACAAACTTTGTCGTATTCTGCCTCTGACAAGCCCATATCTTTGTATAATTTTTCTAATTTAATTTCTTCAACACTCGGTTCGATAAACTTAGACATTTTGTTCCCTCCAACTATTCACCATTGCTTCAAATAATCTTACGCCACTGTCTGTTCCTAATATAGTTTCAATTGCACGTTCAGGATGAGGCATCATACCACAAACATTACCTTTTTCATTTACAATTCCTGCAATATCATTATACGAACCATTTGGATTATCCATATATTTTAAAATAATTTGATTATTCGCTTCTAATTTGTCATACATTTCAGATGTGCAGTAGTAATGTCCTTCGCCATGTGCTACTGGATAAACAACAACCTCATTCTCACTATATAAATTTGTATATGGCGTTTGGTTATTAACCACTTTCAAAGACTCATTTCGGCTTACAAATAAATGTGAATCATTGTGCAATAAAGCGCCAGGGAGTAAACCAATTTCAGTAAGTATTTGGAAACCATTGCAAACACCTAATACTGGTTTACCTTCTTCTGCAAAACGTTTCACTTCTTCAGTAATAGGAGCAACACTTGCCATGGCACCTGATCGTAAGTAGTCACCAAATGAAAAGCCTCCAGGAATAAGCACACCATCATACCCCTCTAACGATATATTCCTATAATCTACATACTCCGCTTGGACTCCTGATTTTACTGCTGCATTATACATATCTCTATCACAATTGGAACCTGGAAATTTTAGCACTGCAAATTTCATTATGCTTTCTCTCCTTCTTCCAATACTTTATAGCTATATTCTTCAATTACTGTATTTGCAAATAGTTTTTCACTTAAAGTAGTAACAACGTTATGTACCGCAGCATCTGTCGCTTCATCTACTGTCATATATAGTACTTTACCAACACGAATATCATTCACTTGTGTGTAGCCTAAATCATGTACTGCACGATTTAACGCTTGTCCTTGTGTATCTAAAACCTGTGGTTGTAATGTGATATGCAATTCAATTGTCTTCATTTTTAAAGTTCCTCCAATTTATTAAGAAAAGTTTGATAAGTTTCTATGATTGAGCCAGTATCCTCACGATAAACATCTTTATCGAAGTTAGTATCACTGTATTTATCCCAAATACGGCATGTGTCTGGTGAAATTTCATCTGCTAAAATAATTTGACCACTTTTATTTCGACCAAATTCTATTTTGAAATCGACCAATCTCAATTCCATTTCATCCATTAATTGAACTAACACAGCGTTTATTGCTTTTGCTGCATTTTTTAATAATTCAATATCTTCTTCACTTGCTAAATGTAATAATTGGATATGATCTTCTGTAATTAAAGGATCATTTAAGTTGTCATTCTTATAGAAGAATTCCACAAGCGGGCTTTCAAATTCATGTCCTTTTTCAAACCCTAAACGCTTAGTGATAGAACCTGCAGCGATATTTCTCACTACTACTTCCAAAGGGATAATATCAACTGATTTTACAAGTTGCTCCGTTTCTGATGTCTGCTCGATAAAATGACTCTCTATACCACGTGCTTTAATAAAATTGAAGATTCTAGAAGTAATTTGATTATTCAAGCGTCCTTTACCTTCTATATAATCTTTTTTTGCACCATTACCTGCTGTCACTTCATCTTTATATTCGACACGAAGTACACCAGGTTGCTCTGTTGAAAAGATTCGTTTAGCTTTCCCTTCATATAATAAAGACATTATTTATGTCTCCCTTCAAAATGATTTAACAAAGCCTGTTCAGTTTGATCTACATCATTCGTTAGCATCGTGAGATGTCCCATTTTTCTATCAGGCTTACGGTTTATTTTTCCATATATGTGTACATGCCATTCAGGATGGTCCCCAAACTCATTTTCTAGTAAATCTAAGTCTCTACCTAATAAGTTCATCATTACGCTAGGTTTTAATAAATTAATCTTTTCTGGTAGGCGTTGACCTGTAACCGCCAATATATGTGTATCAAACTGCGAATAATCACACGCTTCTATGGAATAATGTCCAGAATTATGCGGTCGTGGTGCAATCTCGTTTACAAATAAATGATTGTTTGAATCTATGAAAAATTCCACCGTAAATGTCCCAATAAAGTGTACATGTTCAATTATTTTTTCAACTTCATTTCGCGCCTCTTGTTCTTTTTGGACATCGACACGTGCAGGAACAATCGTCTTAAATAATATTTGATTTTGATGTTCATTCTCTTGTAGAGGAAAATAAGTAATTTGGTTATTATTACCAATTGTTACTGTAAGCGAAACTTCCTTTTGCAAATCTAAAAATTGTTCAGCAACACATTCTTGCTTTTCAACTAATACTTTTGCTTTATTCAAATCTGATTCATTAGTAATAAGTGCTTGACCTTTGCCATCATAACCACCAAATCTTGTTTTTATGATAAATGGAAAACCAATTTCTTCTATAGCACGAGTTAAATCATTTGGGTCTGATAACTTTATAAATGGCGCTATTTGCGTTTGAGCATTTTGCAACGTTTGTTTTTCAACTAATCTATCTTGTAATAATTGAATCGCTTGGTAACCTTGAGGAATATTATATTTAGAGACTAGCGTTTGTAATTGACTAGCCGAGATATTTTCAAATTCATAAGTGATCACGTCAGACAATTCACCTAATTGCGCAAGTGATTGTTCGTCATCATAGTTGGCATTTATAAATTGATGTGCTACATATTGACACGGACAATTTTCATCAGGATCTAGCACAATGACTTTATAACCCATCTTCTGTGCTGATTGTGCCATCATTTTCCCTAATTGTCCTCCACCGATAATGCCAATCGTTGATCCAAATGGTAATTTACTGAAGTTCATGTTGCATTTCACTCACTTTCTCAATCAGTGATTTTTCGTAATTTTCCAAATTCTTTTGGATATCTTTATTACCAATACTGAGCATTCTGGCAGCTAAAACACCTGCATTTTTAGCTCCTGCTTTACCTATAGCTGTTGTCGCAACTGGAATACCGCCTGGCATTTGTACAATAGACAAGAGAGAATCCAAACCTTTTAAACTTTTAGATTCAATTGGCACGCCTATGACTGGTAATGTTGTCATTGATGCAACCATACCTGGTAAATGTGCTGCACCACCTGCTCCAGCAATAATGACGTCGTAACCATTATCTCTGGCTCCTTTAGAAAACTCATACATTAATTGAGGCGTACGATGTGCTGAAACTACTTTCTTTTCGTACGGTATTTCTAGTTGTTCTAACATTTGGCAACTTTCTTTCATAGTCTCCCAATCGGAAGAACTACCCATTATGACTACCACTTTCAAAATGAACACCCTTTCAGAAATTTGAAATGTTATGACTATTAGATGTATATTACAGATATAGCATAACAACTAAAAAACGCTTTTTCAATCAAAAATCGAACTTTAAATTTAAAAAAACATTAAATTTACGTCTTTTGGTTGAAAAACGTGGTGTTATTTATGTTAAAGTTAAGTAAAGTTCATACATTGGAGGAGGATTTTTTCATGGTCGCAAAAGTTTTAGACGGGAAACAAATCGCAAAGGATTACAGACAAGGTCTAAAAGACCAAGTCGAAGCTTTACAAGCGAAGGGTTATACACCAAAATTATCAGTTATTCTTGTAGGTAATGATGGCGCAAGTCAAAGTTATGTGAATTCTAAAAAGAAAGCAGCAGAAAAGATCGGTATGATTTCAGAAATTGTACATTTAGATGAATCTGCTTCAGAAGAAAAAGTTTTAAGCGAACTTAAACGCTTAAATGAAGATGACAGTGTAAGTGGTATTTTAGTTCAAGTACCACTACCAGAACAAGTAAGTGAACAAAAAGTTTTAGAATCAATTAATCCAGCTAAGGATGTTGACGGGTTCCACCCTGAAAATATTGGTAAACTTTATATCGACCAACAGACTTTCGTTCCTTGTACCCCTCTAGGTATTATGGAATTACTAAACCATGCTGATATTGATTTAGAAGGAAAAGATGCAGTCGTCATTGGTCGTAGCCACATTGTTGGTCAGCCAGTATCGAAATTATTATTACAAAAAAATGCTTCAGTTACGATTCTTCATTCAAGAACTAAAGACATGCATCAACATTTAAAAAATGCTGATGTTATCGTTAGTGCTGTAGGTCGTCCAGGGCTTGTAACTAAAGATGATGTAAAAGAAGGCGCAGTTGTTATCGACGTAGGAAACACACCGGATGAAAATGGCAAATTAAAAGGTGATATTGCATACGATGAAGTTAAAGAAATAGCAGGTGCTATTACACCAGTTCCAGGTGGTGTTGGCCCTATGACGATTACAATGGTATTAAATAATACACTTATTGCAGAAAAAATGCGTAGAGGTATCGAATAATACGCTTTTTATTTGAATAAAAATAAATGGGCCCGGGTCATAAATAATGCTTGGGCTCGTTTATTATATAGACAATAGATAACATACAAAGTGTCACTTCTAAATAACACTTTTAAAACATTAATTCTCTAAAGTGCGTTTTCTTTCATATCATTTTAAATTCTTATATGTTTGGATAACAGAAGTATTACAAATAAAAAATGTCAATTAACATATAATAAATTGATAATGAATATAACAAAATGGCTTATAATTATAGCAAGCGCAACTTTATATAAATTCACAGTAACGCATCTTGAAATGTCTTTTTATAATAAATTCACTTCTATCTACTGAAAACTTACTAACATTACAACACAGTTTTATAAACAAAATAATTATTTTCTTCTTATTAGATTCATATATGAACGTTTGCCAATTTCTATCACTATATGCGAATTATTACATTTAATTGAATTTTTTCTGAAAATTATAACTGAATTTACACTTCTACGTTATATTAGGACTATAGTACGATGTTTTATCATCTAAAATAAAATATAGTGTAATTAAGATAAAATTAAATGACGCTCATACGGAGGTTTACGTTATGAACAAATTACTACAGTCATTATCAGCATTAGGTGTCTCTGCCACACTCGTTTCACCTAACCTTAGCGCAGAAGCTACAGAAAATTCTATACCTGAGTTAAAAGGAACGAACGATATAGTAATAGATAAAGGGAATAACTACAATCTATTAAATGGTGTACGTGCGTATGATAAAGAAGATGGTGACTTAACGCATAAAATCATAGTAGATGGTCAAATTAATACAGATAAAAAAGGAAAATATAAAGTTGAATACAAAGTAGAAGATTCAGAAGGCGCTACAAATAAATCTGTAAGATATATCGAAGTAAAATAAACGAAATTATTCATACATATCTGATTATAATATTGAGTGCTAATCAGTAAGCAAATAGTGTGAAATTATCCTATCGCCTTAAATATGACACTTTTCACAAAATGTACACATAATTTTAACAAATCTTTAAAAGCCCGTCAGACGTTGAGTTTGTTGGGTTTCTTTTAATTTTACAATATTTTTTTTTACACAAACACTTGTAAATATTGCGTAATATCTTAAAATTGATGGTAAGCCCTACAATTGTAGTATTAGGAGGTCAAAAAAGTGTCAAAATTTAAGTCTTTGCTTCTACTCTTTGGCTCACTAATTGTACTTAGTGGCTGTTCCAATGTAGAAGTTTTAAACCCAAAAGGGCCGGTAGCAAGTGACTCGAAGTTCTTGATTATTTACTCAATCATCTTCATGCTTGTTATTATTGCCGCCGTGCTTATCATGTTTGCTCTGTTTCTATATAAATATAGATTACACAAAACAGACGAATCTGGTAAGATGCACCACAATTCTTTAATTGAAACAATTTGGTTTGTTATCCCGGTAATCATTGTTATCGCTTTAGCTATTCCTACAGTAAAATCACTTTACATGTATGAAGAAACGCCGGAAAAACAAGACGATCCCCTTGTTGTCTATGCAACAAGCGCTGGTTATAAGTGGTTCTTCAGTTATCCTGAAGAAAAAGTTGAAACTGTTAACCACTTAACCATACCTAAAGATCGACCTGTTGTCTTCAAACTCCAATCAATGGATATGATGACAAGTTTCTGGATTCCACAGTTAGGTGGTCAAAAATATGCGATGACTGGAATGACAATGGATTGGACTTTAACTGCTAGCGAAGAAGGAACGTTCAGAGGACGTAACTCAAACTTCAACGGTGAAGGATTCGCTCGCCAAACATTTGATGTCAATTCAGTTAGCCAAAGTGAATTTAAGGATTGGGTAAAAGATGCTCAAAGTCAAAAGGAATTAGATCAAGATACTTTTGATAAACAACTTTTACCAACTACTGAAAACAAAAACTTAACTTTCAGTGGTACGCATATGGCGTTTGTTGATCCAGCAGCTGATCCTGAGTATATTTTCTATGCTTATGATCGTTTCAATTACGTACAGAAAGATCCAAATTTTAATACACCAAAAGAAATAAAAGAGGACGTATTAGATAAACCTAATAAACCTGCACGTAAGCCACAAATCACAAACGCAAACTACGAACGTCATGGTATGAAAGCTATGATTCTAGGCAATAATGAACCATATAATAGTGAGTTTAAAGATGAAGAATCACATAATATGGACGAAATGGAAAAAATCTCAGAAGGTGCTAAAGACGAACAAGCATCAGAGTCTGAGAAAAAAGACCATGAACATGGAGGTGGACATTAATGAATTTCCCATGGGATCAATTGCTCGTTCAAGGTAACTGGATGATTACAATGGCACAAATTGGTGCACCGTTCGCTATCATCGCAGTGATCGCAGTAATTACTTACTTTAAATTGTGGAAATATCTATACAGAGAATGGTTCACATCTATTGACCATAAAAAAATCGGCGCTATGTATTTAATCTGTGCTGTATTAATGTTCGTGCGTGGCGGTATTGATGCCTTAATGATGCGTACACAATTAGCAATTCCAGATAATACATTTTTAGAAGGAAACCATTATAATGAAGTCTTTAGTACGCATGGCGTAATAATGATTATCTTTATGGCAATGCCTTTCATTTTTGGTTTATGGAATGTTATTGTACCTTTACAAATTGGTGCAAGAGACGTTGCATTCCCTGTATTAAATAACGTAAGTTTCTGGTTATTCTTCTCAGGTATGTTGTTATTCAACTTATCATTTATAATCGGAGGCTCACCTGCAGCTGGTTGGACGAACTACGCACCACTCGCAGGAGAATTCAGTCCAGGACCTGGGGTCAACTACTACCTTATCGCAATACAGATTTCTGGTATAGGTACCCTAATGACTGGTATTAACTTCTTTGTAACAATACTTAGATGTAAAACACCTACAATGAAATTTATGGAAATGCCAATGTTTACGGTTACTACTTTCATTACAGCATTAATCGTTATCTTGGCTTTCCCAGTACTAACAGTGGCATTAGCACTGTTCACAACAGATAGAATCTTCGATACTGCATTCTTTACAGTCGCAAATGGCGGTATGCCAATGTTATGGGCTAACTTCTTCTGGGTATGGGGGCACCCCGAAGTTTATATCGTTATCCTGCCTGCATTCGGTATTTATTCAGAAATTATTCCAACATTTGCTCGTAAACGTCTGTTCGGTCACCAAAGTATGGTATGGGCAACAGCAGGTATCGCATTCCTTAGTTTCTTAGTTTGGGTTCACCATTTCTTCACAATGGGTAATGGTGCATTAATTAACTCATTCTTCTCAATCACAACCATGCTGATTGGTATCCCAACCGGTGTTAAATTATTTAACTGGTTATTCACTTTATATCAAGGTAGAATTACGTTTGAATCGCCAATGTTATTTGCGCTAGCATTCATCCCTAACTTCTTACTTGGTGGTGTAACTGGTATCATGCTTGCAATGGCAGCAGCTGACTATCAGTACCATAATACGTACTTCTTAGTAGCACACTTCCACTACACGTTAGTAGCTGGTGTTGTATTTGCTTGTTTAGGTGCGCTCATATTCTGGTGGCCTAAGATGACTGGATTTAAGTTAAACGAAACATTAAACAAATGGAGTTTCTGGTTATTTATGATTGGATTTAACGTTTGTTTCTTACCTCAATTCATCCTTGGATTAGATGGTATGCCACGTCGTTTATACACTTATATGCCAGAAGACGGCTGGTGGTTGTTAAACGCAATCTCTACTGTCGGTGCGCTCATGATGGCATTAGGCTTTATGTTCTTAGTTGCTAGTATCGTATATAGCTTCTTCAAATCACCACGTGAAGCTACTGGTGATAACTGGTACGGTTTGGGACGTACATTAGAGTGGTCAACTGCTTCAGCGATGCCACCTAAATACAACTTTGCTGTTACACCAGACTGGAATGACTATGATACATTTGTAAATATGAAAGAACACGGTAGACACTACTTAGATAATCACAACTACACTGATATCCATATGCCAAATAATACGCCAGTTGGTTTCTGGATGGGAATTTTCTTCACAATCGGAGGCTTCTTCCTTGTCTTTGAAACAATTATTCCAGCTGTTATTTGCTTAATAGGTATCTTCGGTACTATGATTTTCCGCAGTTTCCAAGTAGACCACGGTTATCATATCCCAGCTTCTGAAGTAGCAGAAACCGAAAAACGTTTACGTGAAGCACGTATAAAAGAAAGGGAGGCTGTAAGTCATGAGTCATGATGCAAACACTATTGATCAACGTTCGCATGAAGGTAATTTAAATAGACTTGGCTTTTGGATATTCCTTACAGCAGAAGTCTCACTATTCGGTACGCTATTTGCAACCCTATTAACACTTCAACATGGTGGAGACTATGGCGGTAAAATGACGACTGAAATGTTCGAATTACCCCTCGTTTTGATAATGACATTTGCGTTATTAATTAGTTCTTATACTTGTGGTATTTCTATTTACTATATGAGAAAAGAAAAAGCAAAATTAATGACGATTTGGATGATTATCACTTTATTATTTGGTGTTGTCTTCGTAGGATTTGAAATTTACGAGTTTGCACACTACGTATCAGAAGGTGTTAACCTAACAATCGGTTCTTATTGGTCTAGTTTCTTTATACTTTTAGGAACACACGGCGCCCACGTCTCATTAGGTATTATTTGGATTATTTGTTTATTAATCCAAGTTGGCATGCGTGGACTAAATAAAGACAATGCGCCTAAGTTATTTATAGTAAGTTTATACTGGCACTTCTTAGATGTTGTTTGGATCTTCATCTTTACTGCCGTATATATGATAGGGATGGTGTTTAGCGGATGAATACAATTGTAAAACACACAGTAGGCTTTATTGGCTCAATCGTTCTGACTCTTTTAGCAGTATTCGTAACCCTATACACATCAATGGCACTTAATGCTAAGATTACAATCATCTTTGGCTTTGCTTTTATACAAGCTGCAGTACAATTATTAATGTTCATGCACTTAACTGAAGGTAAAGACGGAAACGTACAAGGGTTTAAAGTTATATTTGCGCTTATCATTACTTTAATTACTGTTATCGGTACTTATTGGGTAATGCAAGGTGGACACTCAAGCCACTTATAGCTCAAGCAAAGGCTTCTCGAAAGAGAAGCCTTTTTTATTTTATTTATTAACCTCCCTTTTCATTTTTGGATGATAGTTTGCTTTTTAACATTTTATTCGAGAAAAGTTGTAGAATATAATTAATAAGGTAACTTACGCAATAGGAGGATTAAAAATTTGATGAAACAACCAATTATTATAGATACAGACCCAGGCATTGATGATGCAGCAGCAATAAGTATTGCTTTAAATCATCCCAACTTCGATTTGAAAATGATTACTACAGTTAACGGTAATGTAGGAATTGAAAAAACAACTGCCAATGCGTTAAAACTCAAACAATTTTTCAATAGTAATGTCCCTGTACATAGAGGTGCATCTCAACCACTACTTTCAGAAATAGTTGATGCAAGCGATGTACATGGTGAATCAGGTATGGAGGGTTATATTTTCCCTGAAATAGCGGAAAGTGATTTAGCATCTACGCATGCTGTTGAAGCTATGAAAAATGCTTTGCTAAATAGTGATGCGCCGATTACGCTTGTCCCTATTGGACCTTTAACAAATATCGCATTGTTACTTACGACTTACCCAGAAGTAAAAACATATGTTAAGGAGATCGTATTAATGGGCGGTTCGGCATCTCGAGGTAATGTGACCCCTTTAGCTGAGTTTAATATTTACTGTGATCCCGAAGCTGCTCAAATTGTCTTTAATTCTGGATTGCCATTAACAATGGTAGGCTTAGATGTAGCAAGAAGTTCTAGTTTAACGCACGATACTATAAATGAATTACAATCCATAAATGACACAGGTAATATGCTACATCAACTGTTCAAACACTATAGAGGAGACGATTTTGAAAAAGGTATTAACGTTTACGATGCATATACCATCCTATATCTTCTTCATCCTGAAAATTTTGCGGTTCAAGAAGCTGATGTGCAAATTGAAACAAACGGCAAACTGACTAAAGGTGCTACAGTAACAGATTTCAAATCACATTTCCCTAATACATCAGTAGTTCTGTCAGTACAAGCAAATATCTTTAAACAAATGTTTATCGATGCCTTACAATACTGTAAATAAATTCGTATTAATAAAAAAAGCATCCAACGATTCATTTTATTAGAATCATTGAATGCTTTTTTTATTTTTTTAGTATGGTTGCTTTACTTTATTATATGACCCACCCTGTTGAAGTATATCAAAGTAAATATGCTTCATTTTCTGCTCGTTACTTGTTTTTCCGTTTTCGTAATTTGTAGCTAAAACGATAATATAATTATCATTAAAATATACAGTAAATATATTTCCATAAAAAATACCATTAATTCGATTTTTATCTGCAAAAGAATAAAAACCATAACGATACGCTTGAGGGTATTGTATAGTTAAACTTTCGTGGATAAAAGGTCTCGTAATCGTCGCATTAAAAATTTTATTTTTTTGTAGATTTAAAACGACTTTCCCCATGTCGTAAGGCGTCATATAAAGGTTGCCTGCCCCATCATATTGACTTAAAGTGTTAGGATTCTGTTTGACGCGCTTTCCAGTACTTTTATCCTTTTTATAACCAGTAGCCATATATTTTTTAAAATTTGAATCATTATACCGGCCCGTATATTTTAAATTATAGGGTTTCACTATTCTATCGTTTAAATTTTGAGTATACGATTGATATGTAACTGCTTCTATAACTTCTGACAATACTAGATAATTGGCATCATTGTATTGATATTGATTATAATATAATGGGTTAATATCTCTTTTTATTATTGCATGTACAGCTTCGTCTAAGGTTTTTAATTTTGGGTTAGCTTGATATTTATATAAACCGCTTTGATGTAACATCAACTGCTTTAAAGTGACAGGGTATGCTAATTCAAAATATGGTAGATATTGCTTCACGGGTGCTACCATACTAATTTCACTTTCAGTTTCTAATTGTTTTAACATAAGCCCTGTCATAAATTTTTGTGCGGAACCTATCAAAAACATTGTATTAGCCGTATTAGTTTCATTTTTTTCAAAATCTTTAAATCCATAACCCTTATTTAGACTTAATTGACCTTTTTTAAAAACTGTTACAGTACCATTAAATTGGCCTTCCTCTAAGTATTGATCTATTTGCTTCATTTGTGAATCACTGTGATCAACCACTGTTTTTAATTCTTTTTCCTTTTTAGTTGTTTGTTTTTTATTTACCTTTTGTGAAGCATGAGTAGGATGCATAGCGTCTTTAGTCTGTTTATCATGTCTGTAACTATACACCCCTACTATTATAAAAATAAAAATGATCATAACAATAATTAATTTGAACTTGTTGACTTTCATCTAGCTGCCTCTTTATGTTTTATTTAATATTATTAATAAATTCATCTTTAAATTGATCTGTTAAAGCAGTCATATGCTCTATATTTAATGAAAAATATAGTTTGATTTTAGGTTCAGTACCGGATGGTCTTAATGCTATAAAACCATTTTCAAAAATAAATCTAATTAAATTAGTTTTAGGTAACGTCAGTGCTTCTGTTGTACCTTCTTCAATATTTTTAATTGTACCTAATTCATAATCTTCAATTTGTTTTACTTCAAGACCACAAATTGTTGATACTTCTTTATTTCTAAATTGGTTCATTATTTTCGAAATTTTTTCAACGCCTTCTGCCCCTTCAAACAAAGGAGACAATGTTTTATCTTTATATGAACCGATATGAGCATAAATATCTTCCAAAGTATCTTTAAATGTCATACCATTATTTGCTAATAAATTTTTATATTTTATTAATAATGGAACCATTTGAATTGCATCTTTATCTCTTGAAAAAGGTTTTGCTAAATAACCATGACTTTCTTCAAAAGCAAGTAATAGTTGCTTTTCTTGTTCTGAGCTTTCTTGTTCTAGTAAATCAGAAATATATTTAAAACCAGTCAAGACATTTTTCACTTCGACATCTAAAGCTATAGCCAATCTCTCAGCTAGTTCGCTTGTGACGATTGATTTAATCATATACAGCGATTTACCTTCATCTGCTAAATCTTGAAATCTTAATTTAGTTAGTAATATACCAATTTCATTCCCATTAAAATATCTATACTCATTATCATTATAACGTTCAATAAAACCTAATCTGTCCGCGTCTGGATCTGTTGCTATAATCAGTTGTGCATCTGTATCATTTGCCAATTTTAGCCCTCGTTCAAAAACTGCTTCAGCTTCCGGATTCGCAATTGCTACAGTCGGAAAATTACCATCTGGCATTGATTGTTCTTTTTCAATTACAAAGTTATCATAATTTAATTCAGTTAAAATTTCAGATGCTAAAGGTAAACTCGTACCATGTAAACTTGTGAGTACCACTTTTGCTTCTTTTTCCGGAATTGTATCTACTAAGGATTTAACTTCATGTTTGTATGCTTCAGTGACTTCATGGGACATATATTGAATTTGTTTTTTTTGTAGCAATGCATTAAAATCACCTCGATGAATTTGTAATGGATATTCTATCGCATTGATATAATGACTTAAGCGCTCTGATTCATCTGGCAACAATTGACCACCGTTTTGGTCATATATTTTGATACCATTATAATGCTTAGGGTTATGGCTAGCAGTAATCATCACACCTGCATCTGTTTTTAAGTGTCTTACTGCAAATGATAATTCCGGCGTAGATTTGTAATTTTCTGATAAAATTGTTGTCACATTATTTTCAGCTAAGACAGATGCCATTTCTTCAGAAAATGCTTTAGATAGCAATCTAGTATCAAAATGTATCACTATTGAAGGTTCACTAAACTTTTCATTCAAATATTGTGCTAATCCTAATGCAACCTTGCGTATTGTAAATGCATTTAAACGACCAGGCCCTAATCCAAAAGTACTACGTATGCCAGCAGTACCAAATGTTAATTCGTCTTTAAATCCTTCTTCTTTTTCTTCTTCAGTTTGTGCTTCATAAAACGTTTTTACCAAACTTTCGTCTATTCTATCCAACCATTCTGACTTCATGGCTAAATCCTCCTTGTTTCTTTAATGTGTTAGAATTCATTAATAAGCATCTATTATAATGATTTAAAAAGGATTATGCTTTATGACACCTTTTATAAGTTATTTTAAAATTTCAAACTATGCTATCTACTTTATTTTTAATCTTTGAACTTATTTTTTAAACATCATCTCTTTAACCATCAATAACATTTATCATATGCTAATTATATCGTATGTTTATAAATAAATCATTTTTAGCTACATGTCTTTTTTATAATTATTTTTAATTGTGATTGACGTCGTTTCTATCAGTGATCATATTCTATGATATACATTTCAAACTTTAGTTGGATAAATTCTTTGTTGATATTTTATTATGTTAGATATAAAATTATAAGTTATAGTACAAATTTCTCTTTACAATAATTTAATGAAATTAGCGAAATTTTAACATTAAACCAATATTGTAATATAAACCAAATCATATACAATGGGGAGCTTCTTACATGAATAAATTTTTTAAATACTTTTTAATATTTCTATCTTTAATTCTTGTAGTTGTTCCAGTTATATTTGCCATTTTATTACTTAAATCATCGCAAGGTGCTTTTGAAAATTCATTGAACACAAGTGATACGTCCAGAGAATCAAGTATTCGTGAAACAAAAGTCAACCCTTCTGAAGATCCAATTTCTATTTTGTTTTTAGGTATCGATGATAATAGTGGTCGTCAAAAAAATGGTCAAAGTGCTGAACAATCAAGAACTGACGCAATGATACTATCAACATTTAATGCAGATAAAGAACAAATACGAATGTTAAGTATTCCACGTGATACTATCAGTTATATTCCAGAAGTTGGGTATTATGATAAAATTACACATGCACACGCCTATGGCGGCCCTACAGCATCAATGGATTCTGTAGAAACAACGATGAATGTTCCAGTCGATTATTATGTAAGAATTAATATGGAAGCATTTGTAGATGCTGTAGATGAACTAGGCGGTATTGAGTATGACGTTCCATACGATATCTCCGAGCCAAATACAAATGATACTGGCAAGATTAAAGTTAAAAAAGGTCATCAAAATTTAAATGGTGATGAAGCTTTAGCAGTTGCTAGAACACGTCATCAAGATTCAGATTTAAAACGTGGTCAAAGACAAATGGATTTAATCAAGAAACTATTTGTCAAAGCTCAAAAAGCAGATTCATTTAGTAAGTTAGACGACGTTATTGAAATAGTTGGTAAAAACGCCAAACATAATTTAAGCTATAAAGATGTTAAGGCATTAGCTACTTCTTACTTAAAAGACGACGTTGAAATTAAAAGTAAACAACTTGAAGGTGAAGATGATTACTTAAACGGTGTATATTACTACAATCCTAATATTAAAAATATACAAGATACTGCTAATATTTTGCGTGGTGATTTAAATTTACCTAAAATTACAGACACAAATGATTTCTTAAATAAACGTATTATTGATTTTTATGGTACACTCGTACCACAAACAGAAATTGATAGTAGTTTATTAAGAAAAAACCAAAAGAGCAGTTCTGACCAAAAAGATGATAACTCAAACGAAGATAATTCAGGAACGTCTTCCGAAGAAAATAATATGAACCAACAAGAAACTGAAATGCCAAATGGAAACCAACAAAATAATAATCAATCAATGCAACAACCAAATGAATCAAACCAACAAATGGATCCAAATCAGCAACAAAATCCTAATCAACAACCAAACCAAAACCAACAACCAAATCAAAACCAACAGCAAAATACGCAAGAATTAGAAACAAATTTATATTAGGCTGTAGAAAGGAGCACGTGGTATGTCACGAAAAACATATGAAAAATTAGTAAACATAAACGGCATGTTCAATGTTTTAGAACAACAATTAATCCATAGCCAAGATATGGCACATTTTAGAAATGAATTTTTCTATGTTAATCACGCACACCGTGAAAATTATGAAGCTTTGCGGATATACTACAAAGATAGTGACCATAATCCAGTTGTGGATGGTGCGTGTTATATCGTTGCACTTCCAGAAATTTTTGAAAAAGTTGATGTTTTCCAATCAGAATTGCCCTTTTCTTGGGTTTATAACCAGAATGGCATCACGGAAACTATGAAACAAATCAGTGTGCCCTTACAATATTTAATTGCCGCAGCTTTGGAAGTAACAGACGTCAATTTATTTAGACCGTCAGGATTTACTATGGGGATGAACAATTGGAATATCGCCCAAATGAGAATTTTTTGGCAATACACTGCCTTGGTTAGACAAGAAGCTCAATAATTCGTAAAATAACTACCCTATCACACTATAGTTGTGATAGGGTAGTTTTATTATATTAATAGAAAAGAGGCTATTTATGATTTTTAAAATTGTTAATACATCTGATATGTTAAACGATGCATATGAAATTAGAAAAAAAGTTTTTGTGCTTGAACAAGGCGTCCCACTCGAAAATGAAATAGATCAATTTGAATCTTCTTCCACTCATGTTATAGGTTATGACAATCTTCAGTCCCCTTTTGCTACTGGAAGATTTAGAACCTATAAAAATGGCGCAAAAATTGAAAGAGTGGCTATTTTAGCTTCTCATAGAAAACTAGGATACGGTAAATCTCTAATGCAATTTATCGAAGCAGCAGCAAAAGAAGCAGACTATCATACTTTAACTTTGAATGCTCAGTGTCATGCACAACACTTTTATGAAACATTGGGATACACAACATTTGGTGATGTTTTCTTAGAAGAAAATATAGAACATATCGTTATGACGAAAACAATCTAAATAAATTATATTTAAAATGCATCTTTATTATGTAACATTCCAAAGGGTGTAATATTTTAATACCAAAAAAATAAGGCGTGTTTACGCCTTTTTTAAATGTTTTATACTTTTCCCCCGGCTTAATAAGATTAATTTTATATTACAAATCAATGAAATCAATTTATTAAAACTATAGTCGTATTATAATGGTATTAAATAATAACAGTAAAAGGGGCAGTTAAATGACTAAGAAAAAATTAACTTATAAAGTACCTTCAATCGTTGCATTAACATTAGCCGGCACAGCTTTGACAACACATCACGCACATGCGGCTGACAATAATCAAAACCAAACGTCAAGTAAGAATGTGTTAGACGATGGAAATACTTTAAAACAAGGCGAAGAAATAAAGTCTGAAATTAGCAAACCAACAACCAATATTTCAGGCACTCAAATTTATAATGACCCTACGCAAGTTCAAGCACTTTCAACAGATGAACCTGAAAATTATGACGCTCAGTTAGATGAACTAGATAAAAACACATCAAGTCAAAATACATATAATGCTCAAAATCAAGAAGAACAAATTAATTCAGAACAAAAAGAAACTGAAACTAACGAAACTTCAAAACAATCATTAGAGAAAACTTCAACTACTGCTGAACAAATTCAACAAGATCTAGTTGAACCTACTTCTGAAAATGAAACTGCTACTCAAGCAGAAAAAACGAGCGATACTCAATATGATCAAGTGGATAATATTACAACTGGTACAGAAGACAATAACGCTTCTCATGAAAATACTGAAACAGAATCTGACAAAACATCTACCAAAACGGGAGATATTAACGATGCTCAAGTTAATGGAAACACAGCTAGTGTAGCAAATAGCAACGCTTCTAATAATGATGCAGAAACTCAATCTGAGGACACAACTCCGTCTAATCAATCAGTAAACAATGATAACAGTGGCGAAGTGGAAACGGATGATTCTACTACTGTCGCTAAAGATAATGATGCTGCTAATGATGAAACTGAGGCAAAATCTGATGAAGTGGCTTCTCAAAAAGAAGATACGAACGATGCTAAACATGCGCAAGACAATGACACAACAACTAACGTAAAAGACAACAACACTTCTAACGATGCAGAAACTCAATCTGAGGACACAACTCCGTCTAATCAATCAGTAAACAATGATAACAGTGGCGAAGTGGAAACGGATGATCCTACTACTGTCGCTAAAGATAATGATGCTGCTAATGATGAAACTGAAGCAAAATCTGATGAAGTGGCTTCTCAAAAAGAAGATACAAGCGATGCTAAACATGCGCAAAACAATGACACAACAACTAACGTAAAAGACAACAACACTTCTAACGATGCAGAAACTCAATCTGAGGATACAACTCCGTCTAATCAATTAGTAGACAATGATAACAGTAATGAGGTAGAAACGGATGATCCTACTACTGTCGCTAAAGATAATGATGCTGCTAATGATGAAACTGAGGCAAAATCTGATGAAGTGGCTTCTCAAAAAGAAGATACAAGCGATACTAAACATATACAAGCAGTTAATAACAAAACTACTAATGTAGCAGACAGCAAATTTTCTAACGATAAGGTTGAAACAAAATCTGATAAAGTATCTACACCTTCTCCATCTGTCAGTACAGATATAGAAGAAAATGATTCAACAAACTCAGATAATAATACATCACAGGAAATTGCACATGTATACAGTAATGCATCTGCGCCAAAATTAAGAATGGCAAGATCTGTAAGTAGCAGCCCAACAACAGCAACAAGATCTGCTGTTAGCACTAAATCTGCAACTAAAAGTGCATTACCAAAATATACACCAAAAGTAAATTCATCTATTAATAATTATATTCGTAATAATAATTTCCAAGCGCCAAATTATGAGCAAGATATTGCAAGTTATTTACCAAAATATCAGTATCGTTATGGCAAACCTGAAGGTATCGTTATGCATGATACAGCCAACGATAATTCAACAATTACTGGCGAAATTAATTATATGAAAAATAATTATAATAGTGCATTTGTACATGCCTACGTAGATGGTAACCGTATTATTGAAACAGCAAATACTGATTATTTAGCATGGGGCGCTGGCCCAGCTGCAAACGACCGTTTTATACACGTTGAGTTAGTTCATACGCATGATTACGATTCATTTGCACGTTCAATCAATAACTATGCTGATTATGCAGCTACAAATTTACAATATTATGGTCTCGCACCTGATAGTGCTGAGTACGATGGTGTTGGTACTGTTTGGACGCATCAAGCAGTCAGCAAATATTTAGAAGGATCTGACCATACTGATCCTCATGGTTATTTGGCAAACCACAATTATAGTTATGACGAACTTTACGATTTAATTTATGAAAAATATTTAATTAAAACTGGTCAGGCAGCTGCTTGGGGCTCAAGTTCATCAGGAAGTACAAGTGGCAGTAAAAATGAATCAAATAATTCTACGACGAAACCAAACACTGGTAAATTAACTGTATCTAAAAATGATGGTGTTGGACGTATAAATACTAATAATAATGGTTTATATACGACAGTTTATGATCAAAATGGCAAGAAAACGAATCGTACAAACCAAACATTAAAAGTTACAAAATCAGCTACTCTAGGAGATAAAAACTTCTATTTAGTTTCTGATTACAATAATGGTAATTTAATTGGTTGGGTGCACCAAGCTGATGTGGATTATAATACAGCTAAAACAGTTACAAAGCATAATCAAACTTATAAAATAAAACCTGGTGAAGTTGTTTATACAGTACCTTGGGGCACAAGTTCTCAAAAAGCAGGCACAGTTTCTGGTACTTCTAACCAAACTTTTAAAGCAATAAAACAGCAACAAATAGGTAAAACAAATTACGTTTACGGTACAGTTAACAATTTATCTGGTTGGGTAAGCGTGAGCAAGTTATCTTCAACAAATAATACAGCTACCTCCCCTACTACAAACACAGGACAATTGACTGTAAATACACTTACAAACAAACAAGGTACTGTAGCTAAATCGAATCATGGCGTTTATACATCTGTGTATGATAAACAAGGTGTTCAAAAATCTTATGTTAATGGCAATACTTACAAATTAAGTAAGAAAGCTACGTTAGGAAATAATTCATTCTATTTAATTACTGATAATAAAACAAATACAAACTTAGGTTGGATGCAGACACGAGATATCACAGTTAAAGAGGCAGCTACACAAGCTACTTCAACGCCGACTAAATCAGTTAGTAAGATTGGTCAATTAAATACAAATAATGCAGGCATCAAAACGACTGTTTACGATCAAAAAGGTAAAGATGCATCTAAATTTGCTGGACGTACATTTACAGTTACAAAGCAACGTACTCAAGGCGACAACACGTATGTTTTAATCCAAAATTCGAAACAGAATACGCCTATTGGTTGGGTCAATACCAAAGACATTAATACTCGTAATTTAAGTAAAACTAAAGCTACAAATGGACAATACACAGTGAAGGGAACTAATAATGGCTTATATGCAATCCCATGGGGAACTAAAGCACAGCAATTAGATACCCAAAATAATATTAAGCATAACAACTTCAATGCCTCTAAATCTGTATTCGTTGATAAAGATGAATACCTTTACGGCAACGTTAATAATAAAACAGGTTGGGTTTCTGCTAAAGATTTAAATGCAGTTCAATCGCAATCGGATATCACACCACAAAAATTCGATTATATCATTTACAACGCTAATGGAAGTTACTATCTTGATCCAAATTCTACAAAAGCAGCTGGCTCATTAAAAGATTTCCATGAAAGTATCTTCACGGTTTTTGAAAAACAAATCATTAATGGTGTAACTTGGTATCATGGTAAATTATCTAACGGCAAGGTCGTTTGGATTAAAGAAAATGATTTACGCAAAGAACTTGTGAAATACTATAAATCTAATTTAACTTTAGATCAGGCAGTAGCATTACAACATGGTTTAAAATTCAAGCCTCAAATTCAGCGTACACCTGGAAAATGGGAAGATGCTACAGCTAATGAAATTAAAAACGCTATGGATAGTAATAAACTTGCTAAAGATCCAACTCAAAAATATCAATTTTTACGCTTAGACAAAGCACAAAATATTTCTGGAATGGATTTAGATAAATTACTTGTTGGTAAAGGAATTTTAGAAGGTCAAGGGGAAGCATTTAGTGAAGCTGCACAAGCTTATAACATTAATGAAGTTTACTTAGTTTCACATGCACTTCTTGAAACAGGTAACGGCACTTCAACGCTTGCTAATGGCGGCGATGTTGTAAATAATAAAGTTGTTACTGATGGATCGAAAAAATACTATAACATGTTTGGTATAGGTGCAGTTGATAGTGACGCTGTTAAACAAGGCTTTGTCACAGCTAAAAACAATGGTTGGGATACTGTTAAAAAAGCAATTGTAGGCGGCGCTAAATTTATTGCAAATTCGTACATCAATCAAGGGCAAAACACTTTATATAAAATGCGTTGGAATCCGGACAACCCAGGGGTACATCAATATGCAACAGATGTTGCATGGGCATCTCATAATGCTACACGTATCAAAGGTTTCTATGATTCAATGGATAAATTAGGTAAATATTTCGACGTAGATACGTATAAATAATTCAATTTAATTGGCTCTTTGTCAAAGAGAACTGATACAAAATTTTGAGATTAAGCAACCTAAGTTGTTTAATCTCTTTTTTTGATCGAAGAAGCGTCAAGTCTCGGAATTAATATGATATGCAGTATATATAAAAAAACAGGTCTGACTTTTATATCAGCCCTGTTTAATATAGAATCTTAAAAAGCCTTAGCCATAGAAAGTGTCTACAACCTTTATAATATTGGCAGAAGTTGATTAGAATAAGCTTAAACTATTATCGAACTAGTTCATTCCCTTTCGTTCATATATAAATCAAGATAGCGAAATACTACTCATAAAGTTGATTTATATTAGTGAATAATTCTAAGTGTATGATTTTGAATCTTTTCTATTGGACGTAGGTATGCCGATTATTTAGTTTATGTAATAAGTTATTTAAACACTCAATATCCGTTGAGGTTAAATTTTGACATCTCGCTTCAATTAAAGCTACCCTTACTTCATTGATTTGTTGCACAAGCGCTTTGGTTTTTTCTGTAACCATTAAATCTTTACATCTTAAATCTTTGCTTGATTGTTTACTCGTAATATAGCCCATCTGACAAAGTTTTTTAATCCATCGAGACACAATAGACTGTTCTTTATTAATTTTCATAGTTAAATCATATTGCGATAACATGTTGTAATGGTGTAAAATACGTAACATTTCTAATTGTTCTGATGTTAAATCAGTGCGCTGCCCAAACCTTCTGCTAACTAAATTTAAATCGTTACTTGTAAGTGTAATTAATTGCTCAAGTTGTTTATACATGTTGTTTCATCTCCACTACTTTAATTAAAATGTTCAATAGCATTTAAATTTATTATTTTATTTTCTAATATTATAATGTTATTCTTCCTAATATACAATGATAATCTACAAATCAGTCGATTTTGTTGCATTTGTCATATGTTTTATAATAAATTAGTAACAGTGATTATATTTTCACCTGCATTATAAAAGGAGCAACCACATGGCACAATTAAAAGAAAGAGACTTTTTCTTTGATAATGCAAGGATGATATTAATATTTCTTGTTGTATTTGGTCATTTATTACAACCATACACGGAAGAAAGTAAATATCTATCATCGCTTTATTTAACTATTTATAGCTTCCATATGCCGTGCTTTTTATTTATTTCAGGTTATTTTGCTAAAAAAGCAGGCCAAGCTGGTTATTTAGAAAAAGTTTCTAAAAAATTATTAGTACCTTATTTTATTTTCTTTGTATTTTTTACTTTTTATTATTATTTCACTGGAAAGGAAGATAGCGTTACATTTGATCCTTTTGATCCGGTGTTCGCATTATGGTTTTTACTTACCTTATTTTTCTTCCATGTCATATTAGTCATAGTAAAAGATTATAAACCTTATTATGTCTTACCTATTGCTATAATTATTTCTTTATTTGCAGGTTATTCTGATAATATTGACAATTATTTAAGTTTTTCAAGGACAATCATGTTCTTCCCTATATTTTATTTAGGTTATTTATTTACAAGTAATCACACACTTACATTAAGAAATAAAAAGTTTGCCCCTATCGCTATGGGTGTACTTGTAATATTTTTCATCATCTATACTATACATCCAATTAATTCTGATTGGCTTTTAGGCCACTCGCCTTATATGTCACTCGAAGGTAAACTTGACCTTTATAGTCCAATAAAACGTTTACTATTATACTTTATTATTTTAATAACGATGTTTTCTTTTCTAAACTTAGTTCCAGAGAAAGAAAGATTTTTCACTTATATTGGACGAAGAACAATGTATGTTTATCTATTACATGGTATCGTTATTGGCGTTATACGTGGGTTTGGTGTCTATCCTTTTAAAGAGCATATTTCTGTGATGACTTATATATATCTTATCCTGCTAACAAGTATCATTGTATACGTGTTATCAACAAAATTTATTTCGAAATGGACTAACCCAGTGATTAACTTGCAAGCCCCTTCTAATTTTAAAGAGTAATGTTATATTAATCCGATTTGTAGTGCATACAAATATGTTATGATAGTAGTAATTTGATAAATTAAGCTATCCGTACCTATTTTAACTACAAATCGGTATTTCTATTTTGAGGTGAAAACGATGAAACTATCATTAAATGACAATTCCAAATTTTTAACAGCGCCAAGTATTAGACAATTTTCAAATAAAATAAAAGACATTGATGATTGTATAAACTTAACTATTGGTCAACCAGACTTTCCTATGCCTGACGTAGTGAAAAATGCTTATATTAATGCTATAAAAGAAGACCAAACGAAATATTCACATAATAAAGGCTTACTTGAAACAAGAAACGCAGTTAGTCAATATTTCAAACAGCGTTATGGTTTTCAATATAGTTCAGAGGAAATTATTATTACTAATGGGGCGAGTGAAGCATTAGACACAGTTTTAAGAAGCATTATAAACCACGGAGATGAAATATTAATCCCTAGCCCTATTTACGCTGGATACATACCACTGATAAAAACACTTGGTGGCATACCTGTGTTTATTGATACAACTGAAACGAACTTTAAAATTACACCCCATGCCATAAAAAAACATATAACATCTAAAACTAAAGCCATTCTATTAAACTATCCTACTAACCCAACAGGTGTAATTCTAACTTATGACGAAGTTCAAGCGATTACTAATGTACTAAAAAATGAAGCAATCTTCATCATTAGTGATGAAATTTATGCCGAAAATACGTTTAATAACAAACATACTTCCTTTGCCGAATTCGAATCTATTCGTGATCAATTGTTACTAGTAAATGGTTTAAGTAAGTCGCATTCTGCAACTGGCATTCGCATTGGCTTTTTACTTGGTCCAGAATATTTAATAGAAAAATTAACTTTTATGCATGCGTATAATTGTATTTGTGCTAATGTGCCTGCTCAAATTGCATGTATTGCTGCTTTAAACGAAGGCCTAGATGCTCCACAATATATGAATAAAGCCTATATGGAAAGACGCGATTTTTTAATTGATAAACTTCAATCTCTCGGCTTTAAGTTAGATGCTAAACCAGAAGGTGCATTTTATATCTTCCCCAATATTGAAAACTTTACAGAAGATGATTTTACATTTTGTGTCGATGTGCTTGAAAAAGCCCATGTTGCAATGGTTCCTGGTTCTTCTTTTACAGATATTGGTAAGGGGCATGTACGTATTTCATATGCTTATGAACTCGATGCTTTAAAAGAAGCTATGAGAAGGTTAGAGCAGTATCTTATAGAACGATATTAATTGTATAACGGTGATGCTTTGTTATAGTATATTAAAACTTAGCGTCGCTGTTATAGTTTATTAATAAGGAAAACTGTAACGAAAAGAAAACGCATACATAAACAGTTAATAAATGTTTTTCTGCAAATTTTTGTATTAATTTATAAAACATTTCTATATCTTCTGGATTTATATAAAACTGTTGTAACATGTCACTGCAATTTGTTTAAAATGATCTTTTAATGCTGTGCCTCTTCCTGTTCATTTTACTTTAACGCTACGTTCGTCTGCTTCTATTCTTATTCGTTCAATCAATCCTTTCTTTCCTAGACTTTTATAATCGTGCTAATTATTCCTGAAGCTAAATAGCGTTTGTCGCCTAAAGTTTTAATATATACAGTAACTTTATTTTCAATATATAGCATTACCGCTCAGTTCGGAAAGCTAGTATCATACTGCTTTAGATGTCTATTAAACTTGTTTACTACTTCTTTACTTGGTACATAAAATAGAAAACACATTTCTTTCATTATATGGTTCTTTGTATTTTATGTCATACATACGCTCCTCTAACCTTTCGCAATTATATTAATAGAATTTTTATTTGCTGTAAAATATAATAATAAACTACTCAAAACTTTTAAAAATACTAGCGTTTATCAATGTAATGTCACCGAAACCCATTTTATTCTAATCATTTTCTAGTTTTACAGGTAACCCAAAAAATATTAATAGTATATTACGCATATATTTAGTGCCAAAACTTAGATTTGCAATTAATTTTCTCATTATAAAGCATTTTTCGTAAAAAAATAAACCAAACGAATCGTCGTTTGGTTTACCAAATCTTTATTGATTCAATTATGGGAATTTAGGAAATTGATCGAAATCAGGGTCGCGTTTTTCTTTAAACGCGTCTCTACCTTCTTTAGCTTCGTCAGTTGTATAATACAGTAATGTAGCATCCCCGGCCATCTGTTGTAACCCAGCTAAACCGTCAGTATCCGCATTCATTGCAGCTTTTAAGAATCTTAATGCAGTAGGTGAATGTTGCATGATATCTTCACACCATTTAACAGTTTCATCTTCTATTTCATCTAATGGCACTACTGTATTTACTAAGCCCATATCTAAAGCTTCTTGAGCATTATATTGTCTGCACAAGTACCAAATTTCACGTGCTTTTTTATGTCCTACAATACGAGCTAAGTAACCTGAACCATAACCAGCATCAAATGATCCTACTTTTGGACCGGTTTGGCCAAATATGGCATTATCAGCAGCGATTGTTAGGTCACAAACAACATTCAATACATTGCCTCCACCGATTGCGTATCCTCTAACCATAGCAATAACTGGTTTTGGGATGATACGGATAAGTCTTTGTAAGTCTAATACATTAAGACGAGGGACTTGATCATCGCCTACATAACCACCATGGCCACGCACTTTTTGGTCTCCGCCTGAACAAAATGCTTTATCGCCTTCACCAGTTAAAATAATAACTGAAATACGTTGGTCATCGCGCGCTCTTGAAAATGCATCCATCATTTCTTGGACAGTGTTCGGTGTAAATGCGTTACGTACTTCAGGTCTATTAATGGTTACTTTAGCGATTCCATTATAAAATTCATACTTAATCTCTTTATATTCTTTGATTGTTTCCCATTGTCTAGTCATTTTGCTCCTCCTTATAAATAAAGCCTAATACTATTTTATCAAATTCTGCCATTTCTTCCACATGTACTGTATGTCCACTATCAGCAATTTTGAACAAACGGTTATTTGGTATCAATTGACTCATTTTCTGACCAATGCTTACAAACTTTTCATCTAAAGCACCTACAAGGATACATGTGGACACGTTTATATCCTTTATTTTTGGCCATAAATTGGGCATTTGTCCAGTTCCATAATCTCGCAATGCTTTTGCTAAACGCATTGGCGCTTGCTGCATTCTCATCTGACGCATTTTTTGTCGCTTTGTTTTGCTCAAATCATATTGTGTTTGAAATAAAGGTAACTTTTCCCAGTCATTGACAAAAATTTCTAAACCTGCAATTTCCAAAACTTTTGCACGTGCTTGGTCTACCTGAATCCTTTCAATACGATCTTCTTCTTTTTTAATACCGGGCGATGTACTTTCTAAAATCAATCCGTTTAATTTATATGCTCCATATAGTGCATAGTATAATGCTATTCTACCACCCATGGAATAGCCATGTAAAAATAATTGATACGTATTAAATAACGATAGTGTATGATTTATTTCTTCACAAATAAACTTAAAACACCATGTATAACTTTGATTTGATTGGTCGTGGCCGTGACCAGGTAAATCAATCGTTAATACATTGACTTCTTCAGTAAACAGACTGATATGGTCATCAAATGTAGTTTGGTCACTGATAAAACCATGCAATAAAATCAATAGTTGATTCGTATCTTTCTTTGATTGGTGAAACTTATAATGTAACATTAATGATATCACTCAGTTTCGTATAAAGATTTTGATGCTGATTTAAATTCTCGTCACGATTTGTCATAATCTCATAGATATGAGATCCAAATTTTGATAGTTCTGCATACTTAAACATTTCTATTGACTCAAAGCGCTTAAATGTAAAATCATAGAGTAACGCAGCGTGTTCGAAGTTCAGGCCTGTCGGTGTACCAAATAGTCTTTCAAAATAACTATCTGCTGCTGTTTTCTGTGGTAAGTAAGAGAAAATACCTCCACCATCGTTATTTAACAGGACAATATTTAAATTAATATCATTTAATTTAGACATTAGCAATCCATTCATATCATGATAAAATGCTAAATCACCAATTAATAATGTTACACGTTTATGCGCTGCCATACCAATCGCAGTAGAAACCACGCCATCTATACCATTAGCACCACGATTAGAATAAACTTCCGCTTCACAATCAATAAATAAATTGTCAACGTCACGGATTGGCATACTATTACTTACAAATAGTGCATCATCTTTTGTCAATTTATCTAATACATTAGCTACAAATGCTGATTCGTCAGTTGCTGTTCTTAAATGGTCTTTTATTTTGATATGTGCTTGTTTTTCTAATGATTGCCATTTTTCCAACCAATTTTTTCGTTCAACCGCAGGTATTTCAGATAGTTGTCTAAAGAAATCATTAGCAGACATTTCATAAGATACATGAGGCACCTTTGGAAATGCATCTGGACGATCATTATTTTGCACTAATATCTGAAATGCTTCAGTCGCTTTTAACCATTGATTTACTTTTTTAGAAATGACTGGTTTACCGACTCGTATTATAAAATCAGCATTAATTGATAATCCGGATCTATACAATAAATCATACGTCGTCACCACATTAGGATGATGTTCCCTACGCAATTGGCTTAAAGGATCGGCTAAAATTGGCATATCATGTATCGTAGCAAATGTAAGAATTTGGTCTACATCTTGATGTTGCATATCACCAACAATAATGAGCCCTTTACGCTTTTGCATAATTGTGCTTATCTCATTAATACTCGTTGTTTTTTGATAATGTGGCAAAATTTTGTTATCTGAAGTTAGCCACTCTACTTTTTCTAAGTTAGGCGTTAAAGGTTCTCTAAATGGTAAGTTTAAATGTATCGGGCCTCGGTGTGGGCCGTATAAATATTGACTCGCTTTTTGCATTTGAAATTTTACAGTATCAGCCATATAATCTTGCACTTCATTAGCATCTGCTATAGGAAAATCAAATTGGTAATGTATATAATTTTCAAACATATTTGTCTGATTAATCGCTTGCGGTGCGCCTATACCCCTTAATTCATGTGGTCTATCACTTGTTAAAACTACTAAAGGTAAATGACTTAAATTACTTTCTGCAATCGCTGGGGTATAATTTGCAGCAGCCGTGCCAGATGTACATAAAACCGCAACTGGTCTTTCACTGCCTTTCATTAAACCCATAGCAAAAAAGGCAGCACTACGTTCGTCTGGATGAATCCAAGATTTTAACTTAGGGTGCGCCTCAATTGCGATTGCTAAAGGCGTTGAACGAGACCCTGGGCTAATTACGATTTCTCTTATGCCATATGCATATATTTCCGAAACAAGTGTGAAAACTTGTTTTGTTAAAGCATCTGTATGATTATTCATATTTCTCTACTCCTAAAGCTTTCATCATTGGACTAAATTTAACAGCAGTTTCTGCTACTTCACTATCAGCATCAGAATTATGCACAATGCCACACCCCGCAAATAATGTTGCTTGGTTCTTTTTAATTAACATAGACCTAATAGCTACAATAAATTCGCAGTTATCATACATATCTATATAGCCAACTGGCGCACCATATAGACCTCTTGTACCAAATTCATACTGCTCAATATAAGAAATTGCTTCGTCCTTAGGGTAACCACCTAATGCTGGCGTAGGATGTAAGTTATCTAGTAAGCCAATATAAGATGTCTTGGTTAAGCGGCCCTTAATTTTAGTGTATAAATGAAATAAATGATCATTCGTTAAAATTTGTGGTTTTTCATTGAAAGTAATTTGTTCTACATAAGGTTTAATATCATTTAAAATACTTTCAACTACGAAACGATGTTCATTTAAATTTTTTTCATCATTTAAAAATGCATCTATATTTGCTTTATCTATTTCTTCTTGATGTGTTCTCTTAATTGTACCAGCAACTGCTTTTGTAGATAAAACATCATCGCTTATTTCCATTAACTGTTCAGGTGTCTGTGAAAAGAACACACTATCTTGCGATTCTAATACAAATAAATAACTATTATGTTCACCCTGTATTGCTCTGTTTAAGATGTATGAGATATTGACGTTCTTATCAAATATAATCAGTCGTTTTCTTGCAAGTACAATTTTTTTATTTTCGTCTAAAATATCAATTGTGTCTTTAACTAGATCACGCCATTCATCTTTATAAATGTCATCGATCCGCTTAATATCTCCTATTTTGTCATTCAGCTGTATATCTTTTTGAGTAAGCTTATCAATAATTGCTAAGAAAGCATCTATTTCAAAGTTCTCGGATTCTACAGTATATGTGATAAATGTTTTTCCTTGTTCCATCGTCACCAACACTTCTGGTAAGACAAAATGATTAATACCAAATTCGCGCCATTCATCCCCTGATTTATGTGATGAAAATTGAAAACCACCACATATTTTCAAATGATGTTTCTCGGAGCTTGGATGTATTAATTCAATATCATTCTTATATTTTTCCCACTCGCGGAAAATAGATTGCTTATTTTCAAAATCATTTTTAAATCTCTTAATAGCATGATAGCCAAAGAATGAAGTTTCGTTGTCATTTTTCTTGAAATAGAAACGGTCTCCTGCACAATCTTCGGTTACATGAAATAATATTGTAGGATCTAATTCATAATCTAATTTTGCTTCTACAGAAACCCAAGTTTGGTTACTTTCGTATACCGCTTCGACAATTTCACTTTCCTTGACATCTAAAGTCATCTATTTCACTTCTTTCATTATCAGTTTACACTCATTATAATATTGTACCACTTTTCAAAATCCATGTACGCTTTTCAGCTTATTTCATACAGACATTTTTACGTAATTTGACCTTTACCCCTTCTTCTATTAAAATAAATTTGATAAAAATTTATTACATTAAAAGGATTCGAGGTAAAAAATTATGGCATCTCAATACCAACAATATTCAACTGTCAGAAAATACTGGCATTTAATGAGACCACATACGTTGACCGCTGCAGTTGTACCAGTATTAGTAGGTACTGCTACCGCAAAGATTTTCTTGTTAGGCAGTGAAGATCATCTAAAACTTAGTTTATTCGTGGCTATGTTAATTGCTTGCTTACTTATACAAGCAGCAACAAATATGTTTAACGAATATTATGATTTTAAAAAAGGCTTAGATGACCACACTTCGGTAGGCATAGGCGGCGCCATTGTGAGAAACGGCATGAGTCCAAAACTCGTCATGAATTTAGCTATTGCCTTTTATATTATCGCTGCGATACTTGGCTTGTTTATTGCAACGCAAAGTTCTTACTGGTTGCTACCAATCGGCTTAATATGTATGGCTGTAGGTTACTTATATACGGGCGGCCCTTTTCCAATATCATGGACACCTTTTGGTGAGATTTTCTCTGGTTTGTTTATGGGAATGATTATTATCCTAATTTCATTCTTTATCCAAACTGGAAATGTACAGAGTCTAGCGATATGGATAAGTATTCCGATTGTAATTACGATTGGTCTGATCAATTTAGCAAACAATATCCGTGACCGCGTTAAAGATAAAGAAAGTGGTCGCAAAACTTTACCTATTTTATTAGGAAAAAATAATGCTGTGCGCTTTTTAGCATTAATGTATATCATCGCTTATTTGCTAGTTATCTATATTACATTCTTTAAACCAGGTGGTTCAATCTTTTTCTTAATTGCTTTACTATCTTTCCCAATGCCAATAAAAGCAGTTCGTAGATTTAAAAAGAATGATACCCCTACATCAATGATGCCTGCAATGGCAGCAACAGGAAAAACCAATACATTCTTTGGTCTCCTTTATGCTTTAGGTATCTATATTAGCGCATTGCTAGGCGGTATCTAATATTAAGACACTAAATTGAATAGCTTGAATTCAAAGTCGTTCTTCATTCATTTGAAGAGCGATTTTTTGTTACAATTATTTTAAGATTGAGTATATACTAAGTGATAATGCATATGACCATATAAATCAAATTCACTCATGATTTGGAACCCTAATTTCTCATATACATGCAACGCTGCTATATTTTCTACATCACAATTTAAACTCCATTTTTCGTTTGGATTATTATCTAATACATGTTTAATTAATTTTGTTGCTACACCATTTCCACGATATTGAGGGAACGTTGCGACAGTTTCAATATACCATTCGTCATCATTAGCTTCTTTCATTGGCATAGGCGTGCCATAAGCTTTAATATCTTCATCTACGTTTAGTTCTAACCACGCTTGCTCAAGTTCTAATTCTTGATCCCCTGGATAGGCTATCAAACACCCTGCAATATGACCATCTATTTCATATACCCAAACATTACTAATGTGCCCCCTATATTTTACGTCGACCATACTTTGTTTCATTATATTAAGTAAGCGAGACTTTTCTACTTCCTTTACCATATCTATATCTAATTGACTCCAGATGATATAACATAATTCTGCTATTTCTTTTTTATCATAAGGCTTCGCTTTTCTAATCATTTTAATTTCTCCTTTATGTTAATCCAACTATTAATTCTATTATATACGAATCCATGTGAAAATTTGAAGTAATCATAACGGTGCCCTATATACTTTTTCATATTGTTTTATTTGTCCTAATGCGTGATATAAGAGATAATTAAATCAATCAATTAAAGGAAAGGATATTATACTAATGAAAGTAAATAAAGTTATATATGTTGTACTCGCGTTTTTGTTAGGCTGGTGTGGTATACACAAATTTTATTCAAATCAATTACTACAAGGTATTATTCATTTAATATTTTTCTGGACTGGCATCCCTTACATTATCGCTATAATTAGCGGTATACTAACGATTTTCTTCAACAAAGCAGATGAAAACGGTCTAATCACGCTTGAAAAGTAACCCGCATTTAACTTTCTAAAAAATTCCCTATCTTTATTTACACTGTCTTAAACAGGGTATAGTAGTTGTATATAAATGAGTGATTTTTTATTTGCTAGGAGGTTAAACTTATGAACATTATTAAACGCATTTTTAGAACCCTTATTGTAGGCTATATTGTTAAAGGAATTAGAAATTTAATCAAAAATAAATCAAAATAAATTTACGAAATAAATTGCACGAAACTTCAAGAACAAATGTAGGCAACCGCTTATACCCTGTTGGCATAATCAATATGGGTACGAGCGGTTGTTTTACGTATAATCAGAGAAATAATCTTTCTATAATTGAATTTTTCAAACTTGGTTTTAATTATCTACGAGCATATTCGGAGTCAATTTAAATGCCACATTGCAATCTTGGATTAAAAGTGAAATTCTCAGTCTTAGAATTAACCATTTCTTTCTAACATATCATTAAGGCCTTTCAGCAAAATGTATATAATTTAAAATCAATTTAACAATACTTTGATTCTTCTGTAAAGTATAATTTCAAGACATTACGCTATTAAAGAATGAAATTGGGGTTAAAGGTTTATTATCATGTATATATAGTTAATTTTGAGCCTTTACAAGTGTTAAAACATCATAATTCAGAATAGTAACTGTTTGCTATTTATTATATTTCGTATAAAACAAATAATTTTTGATATAAACTATAGATTTATATATGTTGTTTTCATATAATAGAAATATTATGTTTTTAATTTGTTAGGAGGGTTTTTATGGGGAGTTTGTTATTTATACTATGGGTTGGCTTTTCTTTAGCTTTTATAATCATGTTAATTATCACTATAGTTAAAGCAGTTACTAAACAAAAAGTAAAAACTTCACTGATTAGTACCGGGATACTTTTTGGTGCTGGATTACTTTGTTTTATAGGTGGAATTGCTTCGGTTCCAAGTAAAGACGATGATTATACAGTAGAGAAAAATGACAGCACTGAAATAAGTGATGCAGATACTACTGGTGAAGACAGTGACGAAGATAGTAATGAAAAGAAAAAATTAAATCTAGGAGAAACGCTTAAAGTTGGTGGTGCAGAGGTTACAGTTACTACTGCCGAATTTGTACAATCTGACAATGAGTATTCAACACCAGAGAAAGGGAATATTTTAAAAGTTTCATACAAGTTTAAGAATAATGGTGAAGAACGTTTCTTAGCTACTGATGACATATTCAATCTCACAGTAGATAATGAAACTCAGAAAAATTTCTTCGGTATGGACGATACTAATGACGGGTTCAGTGAATTCTTAAATACTAATAACACAGTAAGTGGATACACATACTTTGATGTACCAGATGCAGAAGAATATAAAGCTGAAATGAACTTTGACCCTCATCTAGAAACTTATAAAGCTGATTGGATAATTAAAAAATCTGATATTTCATAACATACAAGGGCATTTTAACAATGCCCTATATATTTTTATCTTTTTTAGGAGGAAATGCCTATGAATGTAAAAAAACTGGTAAAACTTGGGAATATGATTTTCGACATAATAATAAACGATATAGAAAACGTGATTTTAAAACTAAGAAAGATGCAACTGTTGCAATGAACGAGATATATAACAATGTTGTGAATGGAGGTAAATTGCCAGATGGTATAACATTCCTTAAATATTTTGATAACTGGATTAAAGTGAATAAGGAAAATCGTATAAGTCAATCCACGTTAAATAGGTATTATAATGCTTTAAAAATATTCGATGAGAAGTTTGGTGATATCCCAATTAACGATGTATCACAGTTAAAATATCGTGAAATGTTAAAAGAATATGCAGAAGGCCATTTTGTAGGTGGTCGAAAAGAAGGACGAACAAAACAAAGTGTAAGTAAATTAAATAATTGCTTCTCACAAGCGTTTAAAGATGCTTTGAATGAAGGATTAATACAACGAGACCCTACTTGGAACACACCTATTTATGAGAAAAAAGCACCAAAAAAGGAATCATCTAAATTCTTGAATTTAACAACTTACAAAGCATTAAAAAAATTCGCTAGCTCAAAAAACGAATTGTCCTATTTAGCACTTTTTGTTTTGATAGCAACTGGTGCAAGATTCGGAGAAATACAGAAATTACAGTATAAAGATATAAACAGAAAAGATTGTACGATTCATTTACCTGGCACAAAGACTGAATCAGCTGATCGCACTATCACAATTACAGATAAGGATATGAAGCATATAGTCAGTATATTAAAATCTCGACCCACTTCATTTAATGGATATATTTTCAATACTGGTGCAAATTTAATTAGTAACAAAGCAGTAACCGATACAATGAGAAAATTTTTATTAGAAAATGGATCAGGAAATTTTACATTACACGCATTAAGACACACACATGCTTCAATGTTATTAGCAAATGGATTTTCTATTCAATATGTAAGTAAACGTTTAGGTCATGCAAATATAGAAATCACTTGGAGAGTATATAGTCATTTATTGGAAGAATTAAAAACCGCTGAAGATAGCATGCTTAATAGGGTTGTAGACTTTTAACGGACAACCAAACGGACAAGATTGGACAAAAAACAACGGAATTCAAAAAAGTTGTCCACTCGTTGACCAAAAATTTAAAAACATCCAAATAGAGAATTTTAGACAAAATAAAAAGAACGCTGATATATCAACGTTCTTAAGGCATTCTGTAAAATAGAATTTTAAAGAATTTTGTGTTATTACGGAAACGGAGGGATTCGAACCCTCGCGCCGCTCTCGCGACCTACACCCTTAGCAGGGGCGCCTCTTCAGCCAACTTGAGTACGTTTCCAATGGCTCCACAGGTAGGACTCGAACCTACGACCGATCGGTTAACAGCCGATAGCTCTACCACTGAGCTACTGTGGATTAATTTGTATCTCTAATCAAGCACAAATATTATTATATCAATTAATAACAAATTTTCAAGTACTATTGCAAAAAAATATGCAGAACATTTACACTAAATTAATATAATATTCCGCATATCCTAATTTTACATTAATAATTTAAATAATTCTTAACTATTTGCTTTCAAACAAAGAGTATTTAGCTAATGCTTCGTATATATTAAGTTGTGGTTTCGTATAATCTATTGGAGATTCCGGATCAAAAGTTGCAACCCTAGCTGCTCTGTCCATCATATAATAATAATAAATACCATTTAAATATTGATGATGCATGCTATGTGCTGAAATACTGACAATGATAGACTGATTATCAACAAAGTTAACTCTACATTTTTTATCTTTTAATGATCTAATACTTTGAACATAATGGATGTTAATCCATGTATTTTGTGTTTTTCTATCAGAATGAGTTGGAAAAAAATAAGTGGGAAATAATGGAGTAAATAGAATTGGGGGTTTACTGCTAATACCAGTGATCCGAATGGTGTCTTCTTTCTTAAACACATAACTACTACCATAAAATCTACAGGAACGATCAATAATTTTATGTGTACGTTCTTTAATCACATCTTCATCTTCTTTATACCTTAGTACGCGCGTTCCTTCATATTGTCCAATAGCTAGATGGCAAGGTTGTAATGCCATATCACCTTTTTTAATAATGTACGGTTGATTCATAGTTGTGACCTCCTTGCAAAATTTGGTGATACTCAAATAATATACCAACACCAATTTAAAATCAACTTATATTATAAAATGTTTTATAAATTTTCTGCAATTAAATTTTAGGTGCGAAACTTTTTCTATTTTTAAATTACTGAAAGTTGCATTTTACACTAATTTTTCCAGAAAAGTCAGAATATTCGTTGATTTAGGATTCAAAACCTTGTATACTATACGTAAATATAGATAGAGAGGTTGTGTTTTCAATGAAACATAATACACATGTAAAATACAATACATTAGAGTCTTTTGTATCAACAATTAACGACTTAGGTATTGAATTAATCATTGACGAATCATTAAGGAATGTACGTAAACAGCAACTAGAAAATCTGATAGATAACGCTCTTAAAAATAAAAACGAGAATGATTTCAAACGTTATACTGAAGAATACAAAAATTTGGAGGAATATCTCGTTGGCTAATTTATTAGAAGTTCATTTAAATTAAGGTCTATTCACTAATTATTTAAAGTTAGAGAATAGACCTTTTTTCGATGTTGTATTTATTTATTTATGACATTAATCTAATCAGTTCGTGTCGATCAATATCACCGAAATAATGGAAAATATCATAATCTGCTAATGCTTCTTCAATACTGTCAAAATCATGTAATGTGCCTTCTAAAGCGTGTTCTAATTCAGTAACATCCCCCACGCCAAAGAAATCACCAAAAATTTTAGCATGTTCGATTCTACCTTTTTTAACATCTAATTTAATTTGTACAAAACCTTTTTCAAATTTTTCTTCTCGTTCGAAATTATATTTCGGGTTTCGACCATAATTCCATTCCCAAGTTCGATATTTCTCATTGCTTAACTTCTCAATATTCTCCCAATCTTTATCCGAGAGTTTATATTCTTCAACTTGCTTAGCTTCACCGAATATCGTTTTTAAAATAATTTCTTTAAATGTATCAATATCTAACGATTCTTCTAAAAACTCTGAAATGTTTGCCACACGGCTTCTTACAGATTTAATGCCTTTAGATTTAATTTTAGCTGGGTTTACTCTTAAAGCATTTTGAACTTCGTTAAGCTCGCTATTCAACATTAATGTACCGTGGCTAAACATTCTATCTTTTACTTTGACCATTGCATTGCCTGATATTTTGGCGTTACCAACTTGAATATCGTTTCTACCACTCATTTCAGCATCTAAACCAAGAGATTTTAAAGCTTCTACAATAGGTTCAGTGAATTTTTTAAAATTATGAAAACTATTACCGTCATCATCGGTTATAAAACTAAAATTTAAATTACCCGTATCATGGTACACTGCGCCCCCGCCAGAGATACGTCTTACTACATCTATACCGTGTTCATCAATATACGGTTGATTAACTTCTTCAATTGTATTTTGATTTTTACCAATAATAATTGAAGGTCGATTTATATAAAAAAGAAAATAACTGTCATCATTCGGCATATTTTTTAAAATATATTCTTCCATTGCCAAATTTAAAGCGGGATCGGTAATATTATGATTACTTATAAATTTCATTTACTGCACTCCTTTTCCTCAATATACCCTTACCTTATTTATGCAATACTTTTATAAAAAATGCCAATCATTTAACTGATTTTCTCAATATTTTTCAAAAAAAGAAGGATAACAATATATTTAATGGTTATTTGTTTATTTGTCTTAAGATTTTTTGTATAATACTATCTAGTTAGCATTTCTAGGGAGGACTAAAAATGACTGTTGCAGAAGTGGGAAATATAGTAGAATTTTATGACGGTTTAAAAGGCCGCGTAGAAAAAATTAATGATAATTCAGTAATTGTAGACCTAACAATTATGGAAAATTTTAATGATCTAGACTTGCCTGAAAAAACTGTCATCAATCACAAACGATATACAATCGTCGAACAAGAAGGATAGTTATATGAATAGAATTTCAAACGCGTTAATCTGGTTTATCATAAGCTTTATCGTATTCCACATTATTTTGTATATTATGTGGGGCGAAAAGCAAGAATATTGGTACCTTTATACGGGCATTATGCTTATAGCAGGTATTAGCTATATATTTTACCAAAGAGATATTGAATCTAAAAGGTTATTAACTTCTCTTGGTATGGGTATAATTACAGGTATCGTACTTATAATTATACAGCTTATTATAGCAGCAATCTCGCCAGATATTAAATACGCTTCACTGATTAAAGAATTAACTCGTACGGGTGTATACTTTAAATGGCAGATGTTAGTTACTCTATTATTTGTGATACCATGTCATGAACTTTATATGAGAACTGTACTACAAAAAGAATTACTAAAATTAAATATTCCTATGTGGTTAAGTGTATTAATAACAGCAATCTGTTCTGCTTCATTATTTTTCTATTTAGATAAAATGTGGATTGTTTTCTTCGTATTTATAGTTCAATTAGTACTTTCATTAAGCTATTATTATACACGTAGAATTGCTACGACTGTAATAGCACAAATTGTTGCAGTTGTTATTCTATTAATATTCCATGGCTAATCCAACTTGGATAATCAAGTCTATTAATAATGATGTAGAGGAGCCTTAGACATTTTGAAATGTTTAAGGCTCCTCTTATTTTATTCATGTATTACTTTTTATTAAAAGTTTTGGATATTTTCCTTTATTTCATAACGCGTTGTCTATTAACAAAACATTTCACATGTCAAAGTTTCACATCGAATGTTTGCTTTTGCTGTATTTGATAATCATTATTTTTTAAATTTCTAGCGATTAATTCTACCATGGTAATTTCATCTGTTTCATGGATTACTGCATTTTCTAGATATTGTTTGTAATTCCTATAGCAGTAATCAGTCATGCTAACACGGTACATATGCTCTAATTTTATATTTTTTAACGTCACGCGGTTAAATGGTTCGGCATTCATATCGATAGTATAATCGACCCCTTGCCAAAAAGTACATAGCGTTTCATCTACAATTGTTAAACTTAGTTCACCGTGACTGAATTCAATGTGAGAATAACAATATTCTAATATAGCTTGAATTTGTTGGCCTTTCATTGTTAAATCAACTGGTACATCAGGATGTGGATACGCATTGAATAAATCTTCATTTGTGATAATGCCATTGAGCCCTTTTTCACCACTTGTAGGTAAATGAACACAAGATATATCATAGTCATACGCCAAACGAATACTATCATGTAATAGCTGCGTAAATGGATGCGGTTTAGTAATCACATCTCCTAATCCATTGACCGATGCTGATACTGCCTTTTCGTTGATTACCTCTTCACTCCAGTGACAAACTGCTTTTCTATCATAAAATGTTAAATCTAATAAAGCTGCATCTTCTGGATAATCATTCAAATCCACAATTTTGGAATTTACATCTTCTAGTTCATATGAATTTGTACGTTTCTTAAAATTAATCATTACATGAATCAGCTGTTCGGCATTCTGCCCTGCTTGAACGTAAAGCGTTTGATCATCCCTACCAATAAATGTTTGATGTTGATGTCCAGTTATCAATAAATCAATAACACCTAAAGTTTGCATAATTTTTTCTGCTTCATTCACATGTTGCTCTCGCTCATTAGATGTTTTATTAAGTTGATTAAGTCCGCCATGATAAATAACAACTAAAAAGTCAGGCATTTCAGTTTCGTGAATAAATCGAATCCATCGCTTAGAAGAACGTAATGTTTTTTCAATACGTACATCGTTTTCCATCTCAAAATGTTCACGTTCCATCAATCCATCTGAAGTTAAACCCACAATTGCAATCTTAACGCCTTCTATTTCTTTAATTGTATATGGCGTGGAGAAGTATGGTTCTTTCGTACGTTTATATTCAATATTTGCAGATAGCCATGGGAATCTAGATAATGATACGGCTCTTGAAAAGAATGACAAGCCAAATTTAAATTCATTTGGACTAATACCACTTGCGTCATACTGCATGGCGTTCATTAATTTAATCATGGGATGACGCTTATAAGGTGCAACAATAGCGTAATAAAATGCTGCTAATGAGCCGGCTAAACTACCGCCACTATCTAATAAAATGACATGGTCATTCGTTTCTCTTACATCTTTAACATAGGAGCCTGCTCTATAAATATTTGAATTATTTTCACCGCTTTGAAAATAACTATGCATATCGGAAGTAGTAATGATATCTATTGCAATTTTTTCACTTTTTTTCATACGCCTCTCCCCTCATTAACACTAGTCTAACACGTTTCTAAAATAGCTTGAAATAATAATGCTAGAATTTTTTCAAGTTATATATAGCAGTTTAATTTTCAATTTAGTCCACAATATAAAAGCGCCAATACATCAATGATGAGATGTACTGGCGCTGATCATTATACAAACTGACACAATCCACTTTGCTCTTTAAAATAATTTTTATAATTAGCCGATTTGTATACGTTCTTTAGGATAATGAAATTTATCAGGTTCTCTACGTCCACCGATCATAATAATAAAACTAATTAAACCAACGCGTCCGATTAACATTAATAGCATTAACACACCTTTGGTCATATCATTAACATCATCTGTGATACCCAAAGACAGTCCGCAGGTTCCAAACGCTGACATAACCTCAAAAAACGCTTGTAAAAATGATACTTTACCATTTTCTACAACGAGTATAAATATCATGCTCGCGAATGTCAGTATACTAGCCATGATAAATACAGCAAAGGAACGCTGAACATCTGTGATATGAATTTCGCGATTAAAGGCTTTGATAGATGTTTTTTCTGGTTGATTACTAAAGTTTAATAAAAACAATATTAAAATAGCAAAGGTCGTAGTTCGAATACCACCGCCAACCGAGCTTGGTGAAGATCCTATAAACATTAGGATACCCATCACTATATTAGTACCTTCACCAAATCCACTTACATCCAATGTCTGTAAACCAGCACTTCTTGTTGTTGCTGATTGAAATAATGCGTAAAATAATGACTTATGCCAACTCATATTTTGAAATGCTTGATTATGTTCTAATAATAATATGATTAATACACCAAAAATAAATAACGCAAAATAAGTTACCGTTGTAATCTTGGCAAATAATGAAAATCTAAAATTTGGTATTCTATTTTTAATATACGCTTTCACTTCTAATAGGACTGGAAAGCCTATGGAACCTAACATACTTAAAAACATTACTATTGTTTGCACAAAATAGTCATTTGCATACGGTATGAGTGATTGCCCAGTAATATCAAGTCCACCGTTTGTTGTTGCAGATACGGATACAAACATACCTTGCATAATTGCATATTGAATATCTGGCGTATCTCTGTAAAAATAAAATGCTAATAACGATGCACCCACAAGTTCTATGATTAAAATTGTACGAACGATATCTAAAATCAATTTTACAGTTCCACTCATTGTATGTTTATTATTATCTAGCATAATTAATTGACGCTCACGCATACCAATATGTTTACCTAATACAACCCACAACATGGTACCGATAGCCATAACACCAATACCGCCCATATTGAGTATAATCATTATAATAATCTGACCGAATGTCGTGTATGTATCGATTATATTAACAGGTGATAAGCCTGTTACACTCACGCCAGATACCGCAACAAACAATGAATCAATTGGGTCAACCGTTATATTGGATTTATGTACAAAAGGCAAATTAAGCATTAAAAATGCTACAATAATCGCCACTATATAATACATCACAATCCCTTGTTGAGGACTTGATTTTTTTAACAATTGATTGAAAATGGACAACGTTTCATCACCTCAACGTTATTTCAGTTTAATCTTAATATCCTTTTCTTTGCCATCTCTATATATTTTGGCTGGCAATGTTTTCAAATCATCTTTATGGCTAAAAATAATTTGTCTATATCTAAGATTATCTTCTAATTCTTTACCATCTAATTCTACTATGACATCATTTTTTTGCAACCCAGATTTTTCAGCTAATGAATCTTTTTTTACTTCCCCTATAAATACACCTTTATTTACATCATCAGGTAGATTAATGGATTGTTTTGTCGAGTCATTAATGTCGCCTATATTGGCAATTGTGATACCCGTATTAGGATATTTAACTTCACCTTTATCTTCTAGTTGCTTAGCAATACTTTCAGCATCATTAATAGGAATCGCAAAGGCTATACCTTCCACATTGTCCATGTCTATTTTCAGAGATGCTATGCCGACCAATTTACTCTCTCTATCAATAACTGCGCCACCAGAATTACCTGGGTTGACTGGTGCATCCATTTGAAAAGCACTCATCAATACATCATATTGATTGTCTTTGTCAATATCAACTGGAATATGTCGATTTAGTCCTGAAACAATGCCATTTGATATACTGCCTTTAAAATCTACACCTAATGGATTTCCAACTACTATAATAGGTTCTCCTAACACTAATTTACTAGAATCTCCCATTTTAATTGGTTTAACGTCACTATCTGATTTAACTTTGGCTTTAACCACAGCGATATCTGAGTATTTATCTGCTCCAATCACCTTCCCAATTGAATAATCATCGTTGCCATATGTAATCTTTTGCTCTTTTTTATCTCCAACAACATGTGCGTTCGTCATAATAAAAATAGAGTCGCCCACTTTTTTGTAGACGACACCTGAACCTAATTCATTCTCTTTTCCTGCTTCTTGTGTCTCTTTTTCAGCAGAGGTTGTATCATTACTTGTGTCATTTTCAACAGTTACTACGGAATGAATTGCGTTATTTGCACTTTTCATTGTTGTTGTGTATGTTTTGTCTGTATCTTGAGTATCATTGAAAGCATTGTGATTTGAACTGCCATTATCATCAACATTTTTAAATATTGCTTGTATTAATATTAATAGCACAATAATTGCAACAACGATTAAAATTTTAGCCCAATGCTCAATAAAAAACGTCCTTACCTTTTCTGTAGTACGTTGTTCACCTTTAGTTTCAGTTTCTGATTTAGATTGATGCAGTTGCTCTGATTCCTCTAATTTTGGGTTATGAGGTTGAGTCTTATTTTCATCATCATTTAAATAATGATCAACTCTAGACTGTTGTGCATTTTCTGAATAAAAGTGCTCCTCTTGTTCTTTTTTTAGCGGTGTATCTTGTATGTTCGGTTCATCTTGATTCAAACCACTGCCTTGATTATCAACGGTAAGTTTTGATGGCTGTTTATCTGTTGCATGTTTATCCTCGTTGTCAATTTGCTTTGATGTTTCATTAAATGTATCATCTAAAGGGATTTGCTGATCAGTGGTTTCTCCTTGTGAATATGTTGAATTACGCGCAGCAGCAGTTGCTTGTTGTTGCTGAATTTCTTCTTGTGTAAGTTTTTCTATGCGTGCCTTTCTCAGGTTTTCTTTAACACGTTCTTCATTGTTTTTAGCAAGAATTTCAGCTCTTTCTTCACGCTGTTTTCTAGCTTTACGCTCTTGTTGGACACGCTGCTCCCGTTCCTCATTATGAAAATATTCGCGTCGCTTACGACCGTATTTCCCTTTTGGGATGACATGTTTTTTATTTTGCGTCACAATAATCCCCCCTAATACTTCTTTATTATAACTATATTATGACATATCATATATCATTTTTCTGCTCTATTTTGTCATATAAAAATAGCATACTACAGATTATAGACCCTTGTAACAAAAAATTCTAATTTTACTACATATATGTGATAAGAAAAACTACCGTTCTATTTTTCTTTATAGATGCATGATATTAAAAATGGCTGACCTCATAAATGATATGAAATCAGCCTTGCTAAAAACTTTAATTATTTAATTGTCCACTTGATCAGACACAGTTCCGAATAAATAGCTTCGTATCAAATAAGGTCTTTACCAGTGGTTAACTAAACTAAAAATATGCTTAGTATAGATATTCACACCTATTTGATATGACACCCTATTATTGCGTTGTTTACAAGCTAAATATATTATTTATTTTCTTTTTTATTATTTTTGACAGAAGTCAACCAACCAATGATGACAAGTACAATCATAACTGTCCAGAAGATAGATTGCCATGCAATACTATGTGGGAAATGCTCTGGCAATATTTTAATATCAGGATGTGCGAGTACCATAATAACCAATTTAATACCTACCCATCCAACGATAGCAAATGCTGCACCTTCTAAGCCAGGATATTTATTAAGTAAGTTGACAAACCAAGTTGCTGCGAAACGCATAATGATTACACCTAACATACCGCCTAAGAACATCACAGCAAACTGGCCTAAGTCCATGCCTCCAAAATGTATACCTACGGTAGGTAAAGTAACTGCGATAGCAAGTGCTGCTAACATAGAATCGATTGCAAACGCGATATCCGCAAATTCTACTTTTAACACAGTACCCCAAAATGCTTTTGGACTTGCATGTATTTCTTCTCCAGATTCATCAAAGTGGTGATCGTCTGTACCATCATCTACATGATGCTCTTTCTCTTTAAAGAAGGATATGAGATTTTTAATGGACATGTACAATAGATAAAGTGCGCCTAGCGCTTGTATCCACCAAAAATGCGCGATAATACTTATTAAGAATAAAGAAATGAAACGGAAAATAAACGCACCTAACAAACCATAAAATAAGGCTTTTTTACGTTGCTCTGGTGGCAAATGTTTAACCATAACTGCCATTACAACAGCATTATCTGCTGCTAATAAACCTTCTAAAAATACTAGTACGACAAGCACCCATAAATAAGGTAATATTAAACTCGGATCCATATAGGCCAACTCCTTTAGTTTTTCAACATAAAAATAGAGACCTAAGCTAAGTAAATGCTACCCACATCGTCAATGATACAAACATACTAAAATATAATAAAACGTTAGTATGTTTGTAAATTTTTGGTGTTTGTAACATTTATAGCAAAGGTCTCACTCGACAGTATCATTCTGCCCATTTTACCGGAAACATTGCATGTTTCGTAATGACGATAAAATGACTATGTTAAAAAGATATATAAAACAGATATGTTCAAACGATGTCGCTACTTCATATATCTCTTTAAAAAAGTTGAATTACTCCCCTCTGACTACAAAGTCATAGGTATTCTATTAATAATATAGTATTATACACAATTAATCACTTTATAACAAACTGTATAATTTAATTTCTGGAAATTTCTCTTCAAACCATCTCGTAGCAAATTCATTTTCAAATAAAAATACATAATTATCATATACGTCTTTGACTAAAATAGAACGCGATGAACTCATGTTATCTTTAATATCTGCTTCGTTTTCAACCCATCTTGCAATTTTTGGACCTACAGGTTCCATTACGACATCTACATTATATTCATTTTTAAGACGATGCTCAAACACTTCGAATTGTAGTTGTCCTACTGCACCAATGAGAATTTGGTTGGTATGCAATGCTTTATAATACTGAATTGCGCCTTCTTGAACTAATTGTTCTATACCTTTATGGAAATGTTTTTGTTTCATCACGTTTTTAGCAGAAACTTTCATAAATAATTCTGGTGTGAATTGTGGTAGTTCTTGGAAACTAAATTTTTGATTTCCTCCTACCAAGGTATCACCAATTTGATAATTACCTGTATCATACAATCCTATAATATCTCCAGCTACTGCATGATTGACTGTCGCTTTATCATCAGCCATAAACGAAGTTGAACGCGTTATTTTTTGTTTCTTTTTCGTACGTTGTAACGTGACGTCCATACCACGTTCAAATGCGCCACTGACTACGCGCATAAACGCAATTCTATCTCTATGCTTTGGATCCATATTCGCTTGTATTTTAAATATAAAGCCTGAAAAATCTTGGTCATATGGACTGACTTCAATGTCTTCTTTAGTTTGTCGTGCGCTTGGCATCGGTGCATGATCAACATAAGCATTCAAGAAATTTTGCACACCAAAGTTGGCTAATGCTGAACCAAAGAATACGGGTGTTAAATCACCTGTGCTTAATGCTTCGTTATCAAAAGTTTCTCCCGCTTCTTCTACAAGCATTAATTCTTCGATTGCTTGTGTAAACGCACTATCATCTTTAATGTGGTGATCTTCTTCTAGTTCATAATCTTCGTTTAAATGAAGCACATTTTGTTCATCTCTGAATGGCTCAATTGTGTGTGTACCGCGGTCAATAACGCCGAAGAAATTTTGTCCCATACCTACTGGCCAATTCATTGGGTAAGTTTCTATTTCTAATGTAGATTCAATTTCATCTAATAATTCAAATGGTTCTTTACCTACTCTATCTAATTTATTGATAAAGGTAAAAATAGGTATGCCTCTCATTTTACAAACTTTAAACAATTTTAAAGTTTGTGGTTCAATACCTTTGGCACAGTCGATAACCATTACTGCGCTATCAACAGCCATTAAGGTTCTGTATGTGTCTTCAGAAAAATCTTCGTGACCAGGGGTATCTAAAATATTGATTTTATAATGATCATAGTCAAATTGCATAACTGAACTTGTAACTGAGATACCACGTTCTTGCTCGACTTTCATCCAGTCACTTGTCGCGAATTTCCCACTTTTTTTACCTTTTACTGTCCCTGCTTCTCTAATTGCACCACCAAATAATAGTAATTTTTCTGTTAAAGTGGTTTTACCAGCATCAGGGTGAGATATAATCGCAAAAGTTTTTCTAGATTCTACTTCTTCCTTTATACTCATTTGTTCTCTCCTTTAATTCTCAAATATCCATTGACCAATAACATCAGCAATCTGTTCTGCTGTTGATTCATCAAGTAACGTAAACAAGTGTATCACAAGTTCCTCCTTGATATCATCTTCATCTAATGAAGATTCAATTTCTATTGACCAATTTAAGTCTGGTATAACGATCAGGTATAACCCATCGCTTTTATTCTCATAAATATAACTACGTATATTGACGCCATCATGTTCTATATATTTAATCTTCAACAGGACCACCACCAAATTTTTTATAAGCAGCTTCTAAACCAATCAAATCATCTCTATGTGGTACTTTTACATGGCCTGGCATAATTTGATAAGGTTCGCGTCCTTTTGAAGCTAATACGACTGTATCTCCAGGGTTAGCAATCTCAATAGCGTGACGAATACCTTCAGCACGATCCTCAAACTCTACATAATTGTTGTGTGTAGCCCCTTTAGCTAATCCTCTAGTTAATTTTTTTGGGTCATCATTGGCCGGATTATCCGGCGTGAATATAACATAATCTGCTCTACATGCAACTCGCCCCATTTCAGGTGTTTTTCCCATATCACGTTCTCCAGCCATACCACATAAGAAAATCAACCGTTGTTTCGCAAATGGTTTCACTGCATCGATCAGCTTATCCATACCGTCTGCGGTATGAGCATAATCAATAATTAAATCAATGGGTAAGGATGAGTCTAATACTTCAAGTCTTCCTTCAACTGGTTCCAAATGCTCAACTGCTTGAATAACTTCTTTGAGTGACGGGCCCTTACTCCAAACTGCAATCATTGCTGCCATAATATTAGATACGTTAAATAACCCAACGTACGGCGATTTCACAGTGAAAGTGCCTTCTGGTGTGTTGAAATCAAAGGTCACCCCTTGTAAAGATTCATTGATATTTTCAGCCATAAATTGCGCTTCATTCTCAATTCCATAAGTAAACACTTCAAACGGCGTTACTGAAGCCAAGTACTCTGAAAAAGTATCATCTTGATTTAACACAACGTATTTTTCTCGTGATAAATCTTCTCCTAGTTGACTGAATAATAATGACTTAGCATGCCCATATGCTTCCATTGTGCCGTGAAAATCCAAATGATCTTGTGTCAAATTTGAAAAGATAGCTACATCAAAATCAACGCCGCTTAAACGTCCCAATGACAAGCCATGACTCGATACTTCTAGTGTCATCGCTGCTGCATCTTTTTCTACTGCTTCATGTATTTTTTTGGTTAAAGAAACTGTTTCTGGTGTAGTATTTGCACCTTTAGACTTCTCTTCATTAACTTGGAAGCCATTTGTACCTAAATAAGCACTACCTTTATTAAGTTTTCTATAAATGTGATGTATCATTGTTGCTATAGAAGTTTTGCCATTTGTTCCGGTAACACCATATGTAGTAAGTTGTTTACTTGGGTAGTTAAACAATACATTTGCAAGTAAACTTGCAACGCGCAATGTATCGGGTACAACGATTTGAGTTACTTCTCCTGCCAATAATTGCTCATGGGTTACTACAATGAGTTCACAGCCTTGATTTACGACATCTTGACAAAATTTATGACTATCAACTGTATAACCTTTAGAAGCAACAAAGATACTTCCTTGTCCAGCAGTACGCGAGTCCGTTGTTATATCAGTAATGTTTCTATCTAATGTTCCAATTACTTGTTTGACCCTTATTTTTTTAAACAACTCATTTGCATTCAACATTAATCGCTCCTTTATTTCCAATACTTCTATTATACACTTTTTCATTCGATTTTATAGAAACTAATATTGCCAATTAATGATTATTTGACTATTATTTCTTTCATGTTTCTTTTTCATGTATATTTATTTAATTTCTTAAATTCAGCTTATTTTGAAATAAAGCGTGGTATTGTGTATATATAGGACAACCTAAATTTACAAAGTATAATTTTTTAAATTAGTATGAATCATTTTCCATACATTTGTAAAATGATATAATCGCTATTCATTGTGTTTTTTCTTTCGCAAGACAATAAAATGCGTTAAACTTAGCATGAGCTAAATTTATACTATTGGAGGGTGACTCAAAATGGTTACTCGTAACAAAAAAATATTGATTATTACTGGTTCTTTTGGTAATGGGCATTTACAGGTTACTCAAAGCGTAGTAAACCAATTCAATGAAATGAATCTAGACAATTTAACAGTTATAGAACATGATTTGTTTTTAGAAGCTCACCCTATTCTGACTTCTATATGTAAAAAGTGGTATATCAATAGCTTTAAGTATTTTAGAAATATGTATAAATCTTTTTACTATAGCAAACCAGATCAAATTGACAAATGCTTCTATAAATATTATGGCTTAAATAAATTAATTAATTTATTACTAAAAGAAAAGCCGGATTTAATTTTGCTTACTTTTCCAACACCAGTTATGTCTGTATTAACTGAACAATTTGATATGAATATTCCAATAGCTACAGTTATGACAGATTATAGATTGCAAAAGAACTGGGTTACACCTCATTCCCAAAAATATTATTTGGCTACCGAGGAATTAAAAGACGAGTTCGCTGCAATAGGAATTCCTAGAAATCAATTAAAAGTCACAGGTATCCCTATTTCTGACAAATTTGAAAAAGATATAGATACAACTTCGTGGTTACGTCAAAATAATTTAAATCCAGAAAAACCTACTATCCTTATGTCAGCAGGTGCATTTGGTGTATCTAAAGGATTTGGACAGATGATTAATGATATTTTAACTAAAAGTCCACATTCACAAGTGGTTATGATTTGTGGTAAAAATAAAGAGTTAAAACGCACATTGGCTAACCAATTTAAAGATTATGATAACGTACTTATTTTAGGTTACACAAAACAAATGAATGAATGGATGGCGTCCAGTCAATTAATGATTACAAAACCTGGAGGCATTACTATCTCAGAGGCACTAACACGCCAAATACCAATGATTTTCTTAGATCCTGCACCAGGACAGGAATTAGAAAATGCTATTTACTTTGAAGAAAAAGGTTACGGTAAAATCGCTTATACACCAAAGGAAGCGATTCAACAGGTCGCATCGTTAACTAATAATTCAACTTCATTAAAAGAGATGACTAAAGCAATGAGTGAATCACGCATCCCCTATTCAACATATAAATTATGCAAAGACTTATTAGAACTTCTAGATCATTCTACTCGATATGAAGAAGTATATGGAAAGGTTCCTTTATATGCAAAGCTCTTCGTTAAATGATATTAACTATAACTCAAATAAAAACTTTATAATTATGTTGATCATTTTATTTTTAATGGAGTTTGCTAGAGGTATGTACGTGCTTAGTTATTTAGCGTTACTTCCGACAGCAACTTCTATTGCGGTAGGTGTTACATCTATCGCTATTTCTATTCACTTTATTGCTGATGCGTCCACAAATTTTGTCATTGGATTTTTACTTAAACGCTTAGGCACCAAGCTTGTGTTAACACTGGGTTTCTTATTAGCTTTTGGTAGCTTATTTTTAGTGATTTGGTTCCCAACATCACCCATTGTATTAATCACGAGTGCTATCTTATTAGGTATTGCCGTTAGTCCAATTTGGGTAATTATGCTAGCAAGTGTAGATGAAAAAAATCGCGGTAAGCAAATGGGCTATGTTTATTTCTCGTGGCTTTTAGGTTTATTAGTCGGTATGGTCGGCATGAACTTGATATTTAAAATACATCCAACACAATTCGCTTTTATGATGTCACTCTTCGTACTCATAGCATGGATTTTATATTACTTTGTTAAAATACGGCTTACAAATTACAATACAAGACCTGTTAAACAACAACTAGGCCAAATTGTAAATGTGACTAAACGTCATCTCATCTTGTTCCCAGGTATTTTATTACAAGGTGCATCTATCACAGCCCTAGTACCCATACTACCTACATATGCAACAAAAGTCGTCGGGGTTTCAACCGTTGAATATACAATGGCAATCATTATTGGCGGCATCGGTTGTACAGTCTCTATGCTATTTTTATCTAAAATTATCGATAAAAACGGGACATCTTTTATGTATGGCATTATATTTAGCGGATTTGTCTTATACACTTTAATGATATTTATATTATCTATTATCACAGACATTAAAATCGTTTGGGGTCTTGCGTTATTTATAGGGCTAATGTACGGCATCTTATTACCTGCATGGAATACATTTATGGCGAGTCATATTCATATGGATGAACAAGAAGAGACTTGGGGGGTGTTTAACAGTGTACAAGGGTTTGGATCAATGATTGGTCCACTTGTTGGAGGATTAATCACAGAATTCTCTAAATCAGTTAATAACACTTTCTATTTTTCAGCACTAGTATTTTTATTTTTAGCAATATTTTACGGCATATATTTTGTTAAAAATAAAAACAAACATCAGCATAGCTAATTTAAACGAACCATTCACAAGTAAAAAGGGGTCGCTATCCTTTTAGACATCCTCTAAAAGTTGATAGTGACTCCTTTTTAGTTTCAATATTATATTTTCGGTCATCGAAATATAAGTTCATCTAAAATATTATGCAAAATTGAAATTCTCTAATACTTTCCATTTTTCAGCACTTTCGTCATAATAAACTAAAGAAAGTTGCTCAATTGCTTCTTTATAGTCAATACCCGCTAAGTTCAATTGACCAAAGATGTCTTCGAACTCTTGACTCGTCAAGCCTTGTGCAATTGTAAAATGTGGCACAAATGGATGTTCCGGACGACCATAAAAATCACCACTGTTAAATTGGTTAAATAATTTTTCTAAAGTTTCAGTTTTTGCTACTTTAAAATAAATTACGTTTGTAATTGGCGCAAAGTTAGATGCCTTTGTCGCGTGTACTTCAACAGGTGGTATCCCCTCGATTCTTGATTTGATTGTCTCTTTGACAGCTTCAAGATCACTTTCGTTTATTTTGAAATGTTCTTTAATCGTAATATGTGGCATGATTGTTGCATAATGCGCATCATAACGTTTACGATATGCGTTCACTTCATCTTGAAATGCTTTTGACGGAATTAATGCTAATCCTAAAATCATTTAAATTCCTCCTTTGTTTAACATAACTACATTATATCAAATTTCATAAAAATTCGTTACTTTTAACTAAATTTCCTTCAGATAATCAAAAAGAAATATTATCTGATAAAAAATATTTTAATAAATCATCTAGTAAATTTTTCCACGATTTCCATCTATGTCCGCCTTCGAACTCTGTATAATGGTAGGTAATGCTACTATTTTCAATAATTGTCCTAAGCTGGCGGTTAGGCGTTAAAAAATCTGCGCTTTTACCTGTAGTTGGCAGGGCAAAATCGTCTTCTTCTAACCCAACTGTATGCCAAATTGTCAATTGTTCCTGAAATTGACAACGCTCAATCAATGTTTGTATTACATCATCATGTTGAGGACTTAAAAGGCCGACTTGACTAAATATTCTTGGATATGATAATGCTGTCATTAACGCTGCACTTCCAGCTAGGCTATCACCTAGCACCACCCTACCATTACCTACCTTATAAGTTGGAAACTGAGCATCAATATACGGTAAAATTTCGTTAGCCATAGCTTTCACCGTCAAAGGCGTGCGAATTCCTCGTGGATGAAATTCAGCTCTCCGTTTTTCAACATCTTCATAGTGAAATCCTACAAAGATAGCTCTTTCTATTTCATTTGCTTCCCATAATTTCTCGTATGTTCTGTGAATTTTCCCAAAACTGAAAAAATCTAAACCATCAAAACAAAAGATAACTTTATATTTAAACAGTTCTGTAAAATCTTTAGGTAAATAAATAGACAATGTTACATCTCTATCTAATATTTTACTAGGAAAATCTATCTTATTTATTCTTCCTGGTTGAAAATGATCCATAAAAAAATGCGCCCCCTCGTAGTCTTAATGACATTGTACCAAGAGACGCATTATTTTAAAATAAATCGATTAAAATCCATCTAATTTCCATATTTAGTTTTAATCATTTATGTTTTCTTTTCTTAAACGTTCCGGGTAATCTTTTAACCAAAATACAGCGTTAGGTACTTCCTCAGGATCTGGTTTATATATTGCTTTTTTACCAGAACCTAATTGTTTTTTCTGCATTTCATAATCTTTTAATGCATTAATGGCAGGCTTGTGTAATAACCAAATCGCAATAATATTAAGCCACGCCATCATTCCTACGCCTAAATCTCCCATTAACCACGCGATATCTGCTGTTTTGACAGCACCGTATACTGTAGCTAAAATCAAGACAATTCTTGTTATATTAATAAATATAAAAGAAGTTCTAAAATTTGCATTTCTTGTTAAATACGCAATATTCGTCTCTGCGATATAGTAATATGCCAAAATAGTAGTAAAAGCAAAGAAAAACAATGCTATAGCTATAAAATAAGAGCCTAATCCAGAGAATGCAGGGTCAAAGTGGTAACTGCCTCCTTGTAACGCTTTATCTATACCTGCCTGTGCATACATTGCTGTACCGGAATAATCTTTATCACCATTAGACATTTCCACAAAAATACCATTATCCTTAATTAAGCTTGCCTTATCACTCGGTGTATTGCCACCGTCAGTTACATTGTAAGTACCTGAAAGTAAAATGATCAGTGCAGTAGCTGTACAAACAAATAATGTGTCTATATAGACTGAGAAAGCTTGAACTAAACCTTGCTTAGCTGGGTGTGAAACTTCAGCTGCTGCTGCTGCGTGTGGTCCAGTCCCTTGGCCCGCTTCATTGGAATAGAGTCCTCTTTTTACACCAATTTCAATCATAGCGCCTACAATGCCACCAAACGCCGCTTCCATCCCAAATGCAGATTTAAATATTAATGCAAAGAGTGCAGGCACTGCTTCAATATTAATGATAATAATAATAACTGCCATTAATATATATATTATTGCCATAAATGGTACCACTGCAGTTGCAGCATTAGCAATCCACTTGATACCGCCAAATATAATTAGTCCAATAATGATTGCTAAGAAAATAGCAATCACCCAAGGATTTAACTGGAATGCATTTTTCATTGAACTAGATATTGCGTTTGATTGAACACCGGGCAACAATAATCCTACTGAAATAACAGTGACAATCGCAAAAATCAAACCATATATTTTCCCTGTTTTCCCCTTAATGCCATATTCAATATAAAAAGCTGGCCCGCCTCGGTACTGACCCTTTTCATCACGTTTATATATTTGGCCAAGTGTAGATTCAATAAACGCACTACTCGCGCCTAGAAAAGACGTAGCCCACATCCAAAATACTGCGCCAGGTCCTCCAATAAATATCGCTGTAGATACACCTACGATATTACCAGTACCTACACGACCGGCTAAAGATAATGCAATTGCTTGAAAACTTGAAATACCTGTTGGTGATTTTTCCCCTTGAAACATCAACCTTATCATTTCTTTAAAATGTCTTACTTGGAAAAATTTCATAAATAGTGAAAATAAAATCCCCGTGATAAGTAAACCGTAAACTAAAGGCTTGCTCCAAACAATGTCATAAAGCCAAGTTAAAAAACCTTCTATCATAACTTATCCCCCTTGTTTAACCATTATAGAAAATGATATTTTTTCATATTATACACATATATTAGGTTCCGCGCAACGCATTTTTTTAGTTATTATTTTCACAATTTATATATTAAGTTATGAAATTTTATAGAAAGTTTATTAATAAATATTATATTTATTAAAACGAATACCACACTATTTATTAAAATTTCTTATATATTCATATTATGCGAATCCTTTATTATAAATATATTTTCTACGCGTAGATTCACAATTTTATCTTTTGTTCTATCTTTTTTTAAGATATACTGAATAGTAAATTCAAATAAAGTTTTTAGGAGGAACCGTCCTATGCTTAACAAGGTATGGTTTAGAACAGGAATCGCTTTATTAATCCTGTTTTTACTAGTCAAATTAGTAATGGAAGTACACACTATCTTTACACCTTTTATTATTATTCTTCAATCGGTGTTATTACCATTGTTACTAAGTGGCTTCTTATTTTATATTTGTTTACCTTTTCAAAAAATACTTGAAAAAAATAAAATCCCGCGCTGGGGTAGTATCACAATCATCTTTATAGGATTAATTATAATCATAGGTATTATTATTGGCGTGTTAGCTCCGTTAATTGCCGAACAAATTGAAAATTTAGTAAATCAAATACCAGCTTTACAACATGAAGCTCAACACATTATAAACTTTGCGTTAGACCAGATGGAAAGATTACCTAATGACGTAACAGATAGAATTAATAAAATGGTTCAGTCTATGAGCGATAGCATCGCTGGCATTCTATCCAACTCGTTAGGATACCTTACATCATTTATTTCTACTTTGTTCTTACTAATAATGGTTCCGTTCTTCTTGATTTATATGTTAAAAGATCATGAACGTTTTATACCTTTTATCGCAAGATTGTTTAAAGGAGATAGAAAAGTGTTTACTGTAGAATTATTGAAGGATTTAAATGAAACAGTTAAATCTTATATTCAAGGGCAAGTTACAGTTAGTATTATTCTCGGAATTATTTTATATATTGGTTATTCCATTGTAGGTCTAAATTATACACTTTTACTTGTTATGTTCGCTTGTGTAGCTAATATGATTCCTTTCTTAGGTCCTTGGATGGCTTTTGTTCCTGCAGGGGTCATTGCTATTATACAAAGTCCTACTATATTCATTTGGGTATGTATCATCACACTTGTTGCACAACAACTTGAAGGTAACGTGATTACGCCTAATGTAATGGGTAAATCTCTTAGCATTCATCCATTAACTATTATTGTAGTCATTTTAGCTGCTGGGAATCTAGGTGGATTCGGCCTTATCTTAATAGCTGTACCACTATACGCGGTAATTAAGACTGTAGTTCGCAACGTGTTCCGTTATCGACAAGATATTATCGCTAAAGCAAATAGCGATGTAAAAGAATAAAATAATTGGTAAACATTAACAAAAGCAATACGTAAATCTAATTAATTATAAAAAGTTGCTTGTCTTGCCTATAATAAAAAAGCTAGGATATCAATATCTCTGCCGCCTGATTAAAGAATAAACGTCCATTTTTATTGAAATAATATAGCAATGGACGTTTTACTTGTTTTTATGAAATTTTATCTCGTTGAGCTACTATTTTTCTTACATTGTATGATTTTAGGGCAAATACAAGTTTTTGTTTGTCTTTGTCCCCCCCATTGCTCTGAATTTTAAATCATTCTTTTGGTTTGGTTCAATCTTCGTTCCTTTACGTAAATTGTGTTCTAAATTCATCCAACGCGTTATTGTGCCAAATCTGTATCAGTATTTTTAAATTTCTAATGCGGTTTTATCTTTCATAAGTCCATTGCAGCGTAATCTTATGTCTTGTTATAACCATTACCTATCATAAGTTTCCTTGTTAATTTAATTAAGTGGTGTTGATTAAAATGATATGTAAATGTAGTAGAAGTTGCGACATGCCTTCAACCAAAGGCAGTACATTAAAACTACAGGTTCAAGCTAAATCTACGCGAAGCGCGTAAAATAATACAAAGTGTTGTTATAAAATGAGCCCCAAGAAGATACTCTAAGTTAGAAATCTTTTTGGGGCTGAATGTTGGGATTTGTATCCCAAACATGTTCGCTTTTAAATAGTATTTGATAACAAACACAAGATAGCATTCAAACATTGCTACATTAATTTCTATCTTGCATTTTAATAAACATTTAATACGTGAAAATAGTTGAGATACATTGGTATTATAAAGCAATATTATTTTTTTTCATATTGATTTACTCACGAATTATTTAACGATATGATAGCCACTATCTACATGAATATTTTCTCCTGTAACACCGCTTGATAAATCACTTAATAAATATGCTGCTGTTTTACCAACTTCTTCTTGGTCTACATTACGTTTTAATGGCGCACGTTCTTCAATTTCTTTCATAATCGTATTAAATCCACCAACGCCTTTAGCGCTTAGCGTACGGATTGGACCAGCTGAGATTGCATTCACACGAATATTATCTTCACCAAGATCCAATGCTAAATAGCGTACATTGGCTTCTAGACTCGCTTTTGCTACGCCCATTACATTGTAATTCTGTACTGCAAATTCGCCACCTAAATAAGTTGTAGCAACGATACTGCCGCCTTCGGGCATAATTTTTTTAGCTTCTCTTGCAACGATTGTTAATGAATATGAGCTAATATCTTGGGCTAATAAGAAACCATCTCGAGATGTGTCTGAAAAACGTCCTCTCAAATCTTCCATATTAGCAAATGCAATTGAATGGTAAACACCATCAATATGCCCCACTTCTTCACCAATTTTGGTAAAACCATCGATTACATCGTCATCGTTTTGCACATCTATTTGGTACATACGTGGCGTTTGTTGATCCAATTGTTCTACAAGTTTTTCCATTTCTTTTCTACTACGATCTTTACGATATGTAAAAACTAATTTCGCACCTAATTTGTCTAATACTTTAGCTACACCAAAACCGATACTACGTTTATTTGCAATACCCATAATGACGAATGTTTTATTTTCTAAATTTAACATGAAAATAACTCCTTTTTTAATTTTCATTTTAAATTGGCTCGAGAATTTATAATCAATACACTAATCATTTTGCTCAATGCCAATTCTAACAAACTTCATTTTAACATTGGTTTCATTATTTAAACAATTTATTTTACTAACTTCTATTTAAATTAAATAGGAGTAGGATTGAAATCATACCTTACTAATACGATTTCGTTGCCCACTCCCTTTATATTAATAATAAAATTCTAGTTCACGTTTTAATTCATCAACATATTCTTTTGAACCTGTCACAATAACTCGGTCTTTATAACGCAATTGTGTATCACCATGAGGTACGATAGATTCATTATTTCTAATAATTCTTACAAAAATAATGTCGCCATCAAATGGGAAATTACGTAATTGAATCTGATCATACTGATGGTTTAACATTGCAATTTCATATAATGATGTTTCCACGTTACTTAAAAGGTTTAGCATATTAGGTGTTTCTATTAAACCTTTCAATAGAATCTTGTTACTCATGAATCCACTAAACACTTCGATACCTTCGCTTTGTAAAGCTTCATCACCTGTACTTGCTTCTAATCTACAAATAACTCGGTTCACACCGTGGTTTTTAGCCATTAATGCAACTTTTCGGTTAATATCATCGTCGTTTGTAGAGCAAACCACGATATCTCTTTCAAATAAACCTAAGCGTTCTAATAAACCTTCTTCATAGTCGGCAATTTCAATCATTGAAATTGCATCGGATAATTTACGTTTATCACTTAAATCATTTCGATAATAAAGCGAAACTTGGTAAAGTTGCGATGTTAAATTTTGAGCGATAGGTATGGTTAATTGGTTTTTACCAATTAAGCTCACTTCAATTTGTCTCGTAGCTTCATCTGGCATTGGGAACATCTTTTTAAATATAATCGGTACAAAAACACATGTTATCACTGCGCTTAAAATTAAAATACCTGATATTTCTGAAGATATTGTACCTAGTTGTTCTGCAATCTTCGCCGAAGCAATCACTAAAGACAATGTAGAAGTTAATAGAAATGCTGAAGAAATCGTTGTTTTCATATCAAACCATCTACGTATATACACCACTGGTATTAATTTAGATATTAAAAATGCTAATATTAAAAATGGAATAATGATTAATAACGATGGTTCTTTTATTAACGTAGGTATATTTAAATCTACACCAACCATTATAAAAAAGATTGGAATAAAGAAGCCATAACCAAATGAATCTAATTTCTCTACCATGTCTTCATCTGGACCTAATAATGAAACGATTACACCAGCTAAGAAGGCACCTAAAATATTTTCTGCACCAACACCTTCTGCTAAAGCAACCAACATAATGATGAGTGCAAATACTGCACGAATACCAATTTGCGTCGTGCCATCCATTAACTTCTGCAAGAATTGCGCTTTTTTAAATATACCACCTAAGAAATAGAAGATAATCGCAAATACAACCAAGCTACCGATTAACCAAAGTGATGTGCCGCCTGAGGCATGTAAAGCACCATATACAGTTAATAATATCATCGTAACTAAGTCAGCTAAAACTGCAACAAGCAAGATAAATTGACCTATAGTCGTACGCATAATATTCATTTCTTTTAAAGTTGGTACAACAACGCCTAATGAAATAGTTGAAATAATAATAACCATAAGCAAGATATCGTCAATTAAACCAAACCATTTGAAAGCATATGCTAGGGCAATTGAGATAATCATGATTAACATAAATACAAAGAGCGCTAATTGTAAATGTCCTGGCTCTTTGCTTTTTTCTTTATCTTTAGTTACGTTTTTTTCTTTTTTAAAGGCTTTAAAATCAATTTCTAGACCACTTAAAAACATTAAGAAAATAAAGCCTAGCGTTGATAAAATATTTAACATCGCATCACGTTCAACAATATCTAAAAATGAATGACCGATGATGATGCCCATTAATATTTCTGCCACAACAACAGGTAAAAACGTAATTCGTAATCTATTTATTAAAATCGGTGTAAAGAACGCTGCCAATACAACGACGACAAGTGATAAAAATTCCATATACCCCCCTAAAGTAAATAAGACATGAATGAAGTTGCTAATCCAAAGTAAATCAGCATACTCACAATATCATTAATTGTAGTTATAAATGGACCACTAGCTACTGCTGGATCAATGTTTAATTTATTCATTACTAAAGGTATCATTGAACCTACTAATGTACCAACTGTCATGGCAATCGTTAAACTACTTGCAACGATTGTAGCTAATATAGGTTGTCCATAAAGGATGAGTATAATAATAAATAATAAAATTGCGCAAACTAAACCACTTAAAAAGCCACTGCCCGCTTCTCTTAATGCCACTTTAAAATTACTTTGTTCATCTATTTCACCTGTGGAAATATTACGAACAGAAACGGCAAGTGATTGTGTGCCAGAGTTACCAGACATACCACTAATAATCGGAATAAATGCAGCTAACAATGAAACTTGTGCCAACGTATCTTCAAATGACCCTAATATCGTTGCTGTTATCATTCCTAAAAATGTTAAAATGATAAGCCACGGCAGACGCTTCTTAGCAGTTTTAATGACTGAATCATTGGTAGCATCGACATCTGAAACCCCTGCTAAACGTGAGTAGTCTTCACTAGCTTCTTCATCTATAACGTCTAAAATATCATCAATAGTTATAATCCCTAATAAATGATCTTGATAATCGACAACTGGCATAGCAATAAAGTCATAATCACGCATTTTTTGAGCTACGTCTTCTTGGTCATCAGCTGCGTTTGCGCTGATAACACGTTCGCTCATAATATCTTCAATATAAGCATCATTTTCTGCCACTATTAAATCTCTTAAAGACAAAACGCCAGCTAATTGTTTATGTTCATTAACAGCAAATATGACATAAATAGTTTCTGCATCTGGCGCTTGTTCTTTAACATGCATCAAAGCCTCTTTGACAGGCATAGTTGACTTTAATGAAATATATTCCGTCGTCATGATACCGCCGGCAGTGTCTTCATCATAATGGAGTAAAGCTTTAATTTCTTTAGCTTCATCACGGTTCATGAGTGTTAATAAGCTTACTATTTTCTGTTTAGACAATTGGTTCATAATGTCAACTGCATTATCGTATGACATGTCCTCTAACACTTTACTAGCATATGTAGCATCCATGGTATCAAAGAGCTCTTCATAATCTTCTTCATCAATTTCTAATTGTTCGAAGAAATCTGCTACTTCTTCAGGGGACAATACTTCAAATATTTTTTGTCTAATCTCTTCGTCGCTATCTTCAAAGTATTCACTTTGTTCATATGTGTGCATCGCTAAGAATTCTTCTCTAAACGCATCTATATGATTTTCATGTAGCAAGTTATCCAACATTGCTTGATCATATACTTGTTCATCTTCTAAAACGATTTGATCTTTTTCATTTGCCAAAAGTCCCACCTCCATGGTTAGTCAAATTATATCATTTTAAATATATTTTCTATTGCGTCATATTTATCTTGAATTTCAATTGTTTCGTTGTAAATTGGGTGTATAAAGGACACTTTACTGCATCGTAATAATTGATGTTTATATATCGGATGTGTTCCACCATATAAATCATCGCCTACAATGGGGTGCCCTATATGTTGGAGATGTACACGTATTTGGTGTGTTCTACCCGTTAGTAACGTTATCTCGCACAAACTATAATGATTTTCATATTGTAAGCATTTATATTTTGTTTTTGCTTGTTTTCCAGCAATATCTACGCGTCGCTGAATAATGCTAGAAGGATCTCTACCAATTGGCGCATCTATCAGGCCTTGACTCCTTATTTTTCCATAACATATACATAAATAGGTTTTATCTATTACTGTTTTAGACATCAGATGATGTAGAAAACCATGTTTTGCTAAGATCACAATTCCTGAGGTATTTCGGTCAATTCTAGTCACAATATGTGGGACCAACCATTGGTTTGTGTCTTTAAAATAGCCTAGCGCTTGTTCAACTAAACTAAAATGTTTATGGTCTCGTGATGGCGCACAATTTTGATTGGCTTCTTTAGATACAATTAATAAGTAATCATCTTCATATAAAATATTTAAAGGTTGATTAAATGGGTGTAAATTAGAACTTGCTGTTTCTTGGCCTAATTGTACATTTAATATATCTCCTATTTCTAGTTGTTTTCGAACGGTTTCTGGTTGCCCATTAACTATTAAAGCGCCATTATGTTTAATGGCGCTAATTGTGTTCTTGGAATACTGACGTTCTTGTAAAAAAGTTTTTAACATACACGTGCTTCCAATAATATAAGTGAATTGCATTACTCGTCGTCCCCACTGGAAATAAACGAATCGTGCACTCTTTTCCAAAATGGAAATGGTCTAAATCTAGCGAATCTAATTTTTTCATTCGCTACTCTAAATTGAATTGCATTAACATTTTTATGTTTTATACTGACATGATCGATTGTTGTTAAAATTGTATCATGATTTACAGGTGTAATAAGACATGTGTGATGCTTCGGTAACACTAAAGGCGAACCAACTGTTCTGAAAACTCTATTGTTAATAGACGCTATTTCAGCAATTTGCATTGCTTCTAAAGATGGATGTATCAAAGCGCCTCCTAAAGCCTTGTTGTAAGCAGTTGAACCTGATGGCGTTGAAACACAAAGTCCATCTCCTCTAAAGCGTTCGAATTGATTACCTCTAATATTGACATCAACAACTAACGTTGAACCATTCTCTGTTTTCATCGTTGCTTCATTTAATGCTAAGTATCTTGTTTCATACCCATTGTTATTGTATCGTACAATAATTTCTAATAGTGGATATTCTATCACTTGGAATTCCGAATTATTAATTTCAATAATTAATTTTTCAACTTCATGTGGCAACCAATCAGCGTAAAATCCTAAATGACCTGTATGTACACCAACGAAAGCACACCGAGATAGCATATGGCTATATTGGTGGAATGCTTGTAATAATGTACCGTCCCCACCAACGGAAATGACAATTTCAGGATTTTCGGCGTCTTCAATCATTTTAAAGTCTTTCATATGATTAATCATCTTATGCTTTAAAGCGTTAGACTTTGAATCACCTTTAGACAAAATCGTATATCGCATGATTACACCCCCTAATCATTATTATGTTTTTTAGCGCGTTTTTTAGAATAATATTTTTGTGCTTCTTGTATTTCTTCTTTAATTTCTGACATTTCTTCATCAAGTAAAAATGCCGCTTCTGCCGCTCGTTCTAATCGGTGCTGAATTTCTGGAGGATAATCTCCATCATATTTATAACGTAAGGTGTGTTCAATCGTTGCCCAAAAGTTCATTGCTAATGTTCTGATTTGTATTTCAGCTAAAATTGATTTTTCGCCATTAAGTGTTTCGATTGGATATTCAATTATGACATGATATGAACGGTAACCACTTTGTTTCGTGTTACTAATATAGTCACGCTCTTCTACCACTTTAAAATCTTGACGTTGTCTCAAAAGATTAACAACAATATCAATATCATCTACAAATTGACACATTAATCTCAGACCTGCAATATCATACATTTCTTCGTGCAAACGGTCAAATGAAATTTGTCTTTTATTCGCTTTATCAATAATACTTGTCATTGGCTTAACGCGGCCTGTTACGAATTCAATCGGTGAAGCATTATCTTCTACATCGTATTGCTTTCTTAGGCCTTTTAGTTTAACTTTTAATTCATCAACTGCTTGTCTATATGGAGATAAAAACTGATCCCATTGATTCATTGTGCTTCACTCCGCTTCACTCTAATTCGAAAGTATCTTCCACAACAGAAACAAATGCCTTACCATAGTTTGAATTACCTTGAATATTATCTAATATGTAATTAAGTTCTCTTCCGAATTGTTTTAATTCTAAATGATCATTAATTATTATTTTCTTGTTTTTATTTTCATGTAACATTGACCATGTTTCTTGAACAAATATTAAATAGGAATAGGATTGGCCATCATCTAAGATATATGCAAAACTATAATTATCACTGTCAACAAGCATTTGTCCTGCTTCTTGTAAACCTTCCGTAGATTGTTCTGTATAACAATTTAAACTATCTTTTGTTACTTTAATTTCATTCACATAAATACGCATGCTTGTTCCTCCTTATTCTTCATCATTTTAACATAATTATCCCGTACATAACACGTTACATTTCTATTATAATGTCATCAATATACTTTAATATAATATAATCATTTCCACCTAGCGATGCAATTCAATTTAAATTAACTTACAAGTCCTTTAAAATGAATTATCATAAATATTTAAGGAGTGTGTATTGTGTCAACGAACAACGAAATCGAATTTAAGCAACTACTATCTAAAGCAAACTATCAGGACATTTATGACAAATATTTTTTAGATGAAAAAGCGTTTAGCCAAACCAATTATTACATCGATACATTAAACTTCGATTTAAAATCACATCAATCCGCATTGAGAATCAGAGTTAAAAACAATGCCTATGAAATGACTTTAAAAGTACCTGCAGAAATTGGTTTACTAGAATACAACTTTGAAACCAATATTGAGCCTAAACTAAACAAACAAATTGAAAGTCAAGATTTACCTGAAGATATATTAGATCAACTCTTAAATATGGGTATAGATATTGATTCATTAATCATTTTAGGTGATTTAACCACTGAACGCATCGAAAAGGAAATCGATGGCAATTTGCTTGTCTTAGATAAAAATCGTTATCTTGGTTTTGAGGATTTTGAACTTGAATATGAAGTAGATGATTATAATGAAGGGTTAATTCAATTCAAATCTATTCTTAATCAATTTAATATAAAACATGAAATGCCAAACAATAAAGTTCAAAGATTTTTCAATCGTAAATATAAATTAAGCAACAACTAGTTGCGCACAATATTAAGAAGTCGAATTACTTCCAAATGTAAAAATTCATGTTATATTAGTATTATATTAGCAGAATATGGTGATATTATGACGCAAACACCTTACGAGGTTATTGGACAAGATGCCTTATTTAAAATGATTGACCATTTTTATTATATGGTTGAACGTGATGATAGAATTAATCATTTGTTTCCTGGGGATTTTGAAGAAACAAGTAGAAAACAAAAGCAATTCTTAACTCAATTTTTAGGTGGTCCGCAACTATACACAGAAGAACATGGTCATCCAATGTTAAAAAAACGACATTTAGAATTTGTAATAACAACTGATGAACGTGACGCATGGCTTGAAAATATGTACGAAGCAATTCAACAAGCACATTTTCCTGCGGGCGTCGGGGATTATTTATATGAACGATTACGTTTAACAGCGAATCACATGGTTAATTCCGAAAATTAATTGTAGGTGAAAAAAACATGGCTGAAGAATTAAAATTAATAAATGCTAATAGTCGTGAAGATGCAAATCTTTCACCTTTGAGTAAGATAGAAATTTATTCCTTTTTCGATCCATTCAGTAAAGAATGCTTTAAATTGTCAGCAATACTTTCAAAATTACGTCTCGAATATAAACAATATATTAGCATCAGACACATTTTGAATCCTTCCTTAAGGGTATTGACGAAATGCCAAGCACAGAGCACATCAAATCTAGATAATATTGCTTTAGCTTATAAAGCTGCCGAACTCCAAGGACGCATACGAGCAGAACGCTTTATACACCTTGTTCAAAATGAGATTATACCGAAGCGTGATATTATCACCGAAGAGATGGTTAATAATTGCATTAGTAACGCAGGTCTTGATTATGAAGTCTTTAAAGAAGACTTACATAAAAGTGCTTTAAAGGAAAGCTTACAAGTTGATTTGCATATTGCTCGAGAAATGGAAATTGAAGAAGCCCCGTCCCTTGTTTTCTTTAATGAAGATATACAAGAAGAAGGTTTAAAAGTTGAAGGCTTATACCCTTATCATATATATACGTATATCATAAATGAACTTATTGGTACACCAATTGAAAAAGAACTTCCACCAAGTTTAGAATCTTACATTCAACAACAACAATTAGTAACCAAAGAAGAGTTACTGACTATTTATGAATGGCCTGAAAAATTATTGAATAAAGAACTGAAAAAATTAGCATTACAACAAAAAATAGAGAAACTACACTCTCCTGATGGTAAATTTTGGAAATCTAAAGTTTGAATCCCATTTTATATTCAAAACAAAAAATGTAATACCATTTCAATTTTACAATCACGATATCCTAGTTCCAATACAAGAAGCACTGCCCAAAAATGGACAGTGCTTCTTTGTATGTAATATTTATTGTGATCTGATCTCAATGATTAAGCAAAGTTAAACGGTTAAAATAAGTCTAAATATAGCATAAGCAAATGCTCCTTTTTACTACATTAACCCCTTCTATTTTACTTTATTTATTTAAACATTAAATACAGTTTGGTGATGCTAAAATAACTGAATAGTTATTCAATATCTTATACATAACGTAACAGTTTTAAAAATAGGTATAAAAAAAACGCCGTGTCTGATTACACGGCGCTAAACAAAGGGGATGGGAGAAATTTTTCACTTCAAACAAAGGGGTATGTTTGTTATGTGATTAATTTCATGTATATAATATAACACGCTGATATATACCTTTCAACCTTTTAAATTAAATAAATCCACTTTGTCACAAATTTGTCATATTGTAAACGAATACATTCATACTAAGCTTTCATTAGTTTTTCAAAGGCGTCTAATTTTTGTTCAAATACTTGGCAAGCTTGTTCAATTGGTTCTGGTGTCGTCATATCTACACCTGCATTTTTTAAGATTTCAATTGGATAATCTGAGCTTCCTTTTTTCAAGAATTCATTAATATAACGTTCTACAGCAGGTTTACCTTCTGTTAAAATCTGATGACTTAAGCTCTGTGCTGCACTGTATCCGGTTGCATATTGATACACATAATAATTCATATAGAAGTGCGGTATTCTTGACCACTCTTTACTAATATTTTCATCCGTTTCAACGGAATCACCAAAATATTTTCTATTTAAATCCGCATATACTTCATTCATACGGTTTGCAGTTAATGGTTCTCCAGCTTCTTCTATTTGGTGAATTTTATGTTCAAATTCTGCAAACATTGTCTGTCTAAATAATGTCGCACGGAAACGTTCAAGTTCTTGATTTAATAACAGTAATCTACGTTTATCGTCTAGGTGTTTATCCATATAGTCACTCAATAAAGCTTCGTTACAGGTCGACGCGACTTCTGCTACAAAAATAGTATAGTCACTTAAGTTCGACGGCTGGTTTTGGCGACTGAAATAACTATGTGCAGAATGTCCGAATTCATGAACTAAAGTATATAAGTCTGAAACTGTATTTGACCAATTTAATAAAATAAATGGATTCGTTAAATGGGCGCCTGAAGAATAGCCGCCAGAACGTTTCCCTTTATTTTCAAATACATCTACCCAACGATTATTTAGCCCTTCTTCAACAACTTTCATATATTCTTCGCCCATTGGTTGTAATGCTTTTAGCATCCAATCTTTAGCTTCTTCATATGGCATTTCAAACTTAACATCTTTAACTAAAGGCGTATAAAGGTCATACATTTTCATATCTTCTAACCCTAAAAGTTCTTTGCGTAACTTAGTATAACGATGTAGTAAAGGTAAGTATTTATGAACTGTTTTCACTAAATTATCATACACCGTTTCTGGAATGTGATTATTGCTTAAAGCTGCTTCTCTTGCAGTATTGTAATGATGCGTTTTTGCGTTAAATACATTTTTCTTAACTTCTCCAGCTAAAGTCGCGCTAAGCGTATTATTGTATGCACCATATGCTTTATATAGGTTTTCATATGCAGACTGACGTAAAACGCGATCATCTGATTCTAAACATTTGATAAATGTACCTTGCGTTAGAGCGTGGCGCTGGCCATCTTTATCTATTGCATCTTCAAATTCTAAATCTGCATTGCTAAACATACCATAAACATTATCAGGCGTAGATAATGCATCTTGTGCCTCAGTCAATAATTTTTCTTTATCCGCGCTAAGCACATGAGGTCTTTTTTCATTAATTAATTTCAAATCAAATTGATAGCGTTTCAAATCTTCATTTTCTTCAATAAATGATTGAATCGTTGCTTCATCGATTTGTAAAATTTCAGGTACTAGGAAACTCCAAGCAGAACTAAATTTTATGATTAATTGATGTGCACGTGACTCAAAACCTGTATATTTATCATTTGCAGTATCTTGATCTTGCTTTAAGTGCGCGTAGACATACACTTTTTCTAATTTAGAACCTAATGCATCTTCAAGTGCTAAAGCATTGTAAAGTGTAGTTGAATTATCTGCTAAATGGCCAACAAATTGTTGTTCTTGACCTATATTATCTTCCACTTCTTTAAATGCTTTTTCAAAAGCTTCATCGGATTCAAAGATAGTAGATAAATCCCAAGTGTATTCAGGATATTTACGTTCTTGCTCTTCTCTTGTTAATTGTTGTGTCATAATATCTAGTAAACCTCCTATAAATTCATTAGTATAATTTTCTCACGTAATAGTCAATTTTGCACGCTATAACACCCATGGATACCATAGAATTGCTTAAAAGACTGTACAACATTATACGTAATTTGCATTGTATCTATATCTTCATTATAAAACCTATTAAATTTCAGTAAAGATTGAAATGCCCCAATTTGTAGCGTATGATTACGTAAAAAATACATGAGCTGTAATTGCCAATATATTGGATGGGATTTAATAAATATTTGTTCCGGAAAAACTATCCCTAAATAACGACTAACCCATTCATCCGTTAAGCGTAAGTTATACATAACACTTAAGCTAGGTTCCAAAACAGAACGCGCTTTACGACATTGGTTAATATAATGATATATTGATTTTCGAGTTAATTTAATCGACTGAGTTGGGCATTGAAATGCCTCTGCGCTCTGAATAAAATTGATTAAATCATCAATCTCTAGTAGATATCTTTTGGCAATAAATCGCTGTCCTCCCAAAAAATAAACTATCCTATATACATAAAACTTATCATGAATAGCGTCCCACGAAAATAGCAATCTATTGTGGCTATTTATAAAATTACGTTCATAATTTGATAGATAGAGTACGCATGTTTTGATATTATATTTCACATTTTTGATAATCCAAATCACTTTATAACCAATATTTTGCAACGATCTACTGCGTCTTACAATATGTGCTACCACTTCACTAGAAAATTGGATTTCAATTGCTATTGCATCATCAATAATCAAATCTGGATATTGATAACTATCAGGTATGTATGGCTCAATGCTTACTTTGTAATTTAATTTTTTCAATTTCTAAGCAATACAATATTTCAAATTATAATGTTCATGAGTTTCGCTTTTTTGACAGTATAAATGATTCCTTTTATAATGCGCGAAATGTGGCGTGATGATTTGCCCATTTTTTAATAGCACTTCACAATTACAAAATGGACAGCGGTATTGGTCTCCTTTTAGAGCAGACCCAGCCCAAACATTTTGATTTTGACTATTCCTTGCATATAACATGGCTCCTCACCTCGTTTATATACACGCAGAAGTCGACCTAATTACTACATGATTACATGATTATTAAAGTATTTATCCTATATATGGATAGTCTAAATAAAAAGCCATAAGTTAACTGTTACCAATTAACCTATGACTTCTCTCAAAGCAATTAATTATACATTTTTGTTCATAATTGAACTTATTTTAGTTTAATGTCATTTCTCATTATTCTGCTGTATTAGAAAAATAACGACGTACTTGTGACGCAACGTTGTGACTCATAATAATTTTAGCATAATCGTTTAAATATACTTCTGATTTATCAGTAGGATATGCGAACTCAAGTAATTGACTATAACTATCGTTAATTGCATCTTGTCCAACAGTTTCATCAAAATGAACAGCATAATAATAGACATTATCAAGACTATATAATAAATCTTCAAATTCATCCGTTTTTTGGTTGTTATGATAAGCGTAATCAATTACTTCCTCTAAATCATTAAATTTAACTATTACGGTACGTATATTTTGTGGTTTACGATTGTTACGCTCTTGGTCATGATTATTTTCTTTTTGTTCTTGACGCTGTTCAAATAAATCTTCTAAACTTTCATCTTGGTCAAATGTTTGTGATAACAAGTCATTTACTTGATGATCTAATTGATCATTATCTTCCTCAGACATATTGATAAGATCTTCATTTTTAGATTTAGAAATTGTGACTTCAACGCCTTTTTCAAAAGCATGTACTTGAATCCATAATGGACCTTCTACAACAAAATCTTCTTCTTCGTTAACCTCTTCCATCATGTTCCAAAAGAATTCTTCCCCACGCTTTCGGTTAGTCCATAAATCTTCGCGCTTGAAACCTCTAGCCTCTATATCACTATACGTTATAAATAGCTTAACTGTAGTATCGTCAACTCGCTCTATTCTCATATCATCTCACTCCTTACAGTCGATGAATAGTAATCATTATTGTATTAGAACCTAGTAAGAATTACAATTGATTTGTTTGATTAATTTTTACTATTTTCTATTTGGTCTCTTATAATAACATATCCCCTTTTAGAAGCCAAAAAAACAGCACTTTATACAGCGTGCTGTTTGACTTATGTCACTAATTATTCACAATTAAATAATCGCTTTGTTTGACGCAAGTATATGGCTATCTGTTATGGTAAATACAACAAAACCACAAAGTAATATTATGTCAACATTACTTCATGGCCGTCTTCGTTCTATTTATAATTTAATCAACCATACGTTGCGCTTCTTGCAATTGGAAGGTACGTACTTTTCTAGGTAAAAAACGTCTAATTTCGTCTTCGTTATAGCCAACTTGTAAACGCTTATCATCTAAGATAATCGGGCGTCTTAGCAAGCCTGGGTTATCTTGAATAATTGAATATAAGTCTTGAAGTGGTAAAGCATCGATATCTACATTTAATTTTTGGTACGTTTTAGAACGAGTAGATATAATTTCGTCTGTTCCATCTTCAGTCATTTTTAAAATTTGTTTGATTTCATCAATTGTTAAGTGTTCTGAAAAAATGTTACGCTCCGTATACGGAATGTCATGTTCTTGTAACCATGCTTTCGCTTTACGGCAAGATGTGCAACTTGGTGAAGTAAATAATGTTACCATACATCTCACTCTCCTATTTTTCATGAATATGAATTCATTAGATTTCAATATTTATATGATTAAGAATCTTCTAAGTGATTTTTAGCTCTCTTAACCTTACAATTAAAGTATACCCTTTCAACATTAAAATTAAATGAGAATTCTCTAATTTTTTAAAAAAATTTCAAATAGGCGTAATTCCCAATCAATTTAGTTAGAAATATTGATATGTATATAGTTTAACATAACTTACAAATGATTGAAATACTGTTATACTAATACTAAAGTATATAAAATTAAATTATTAAAAAGGTAGGCATCAAAAAATGGAAACTTTATTTTCTGGTATCCAACCCAGCGGTATTCCAACGCTTGGTAACTATATTGGTGCGTTGAAACAATTTGGTGAAGTCCAAGACGATTACAATTGTTTCTTCTGCATCGTGGATCAACATGCAATTACGATCCCACAAGATCGCTTAAAACTACGTAAACAAACAAGACAGTTAGCAGCAATTTATCTAGCTTCAGGTATTGATCCGGAAAAATCAACGTTGTTTATACAATCTGAGGTCCCAGCGCACGTTCAAGCAAGTTGGATGTTAACAACTATCTCATCTATTGGCGAATTAGAACGTATGACACAATTTAAAGATAAAGCAGTAAAACAAACTGAAGGTATACCTGCTGGATTGCTTACATATCCACCGTTAATGGCAGCGGATATCGTTATTTATAATACAAACATCGTTCCTGTTGGAGATGACCAAAAACAACATATTGAATTAACTAGAAACTTAGTAGACCGATTTAATTCTCGTTATAACGATGTACTCATCAAGCCTGAAATACGAATGCCTAAAGTTGGCGGGCGTGTCATGAGCTTACAAGATCCAACTAAAAAAATGAGTAAAAGTGATGATAACCAAAAAAATTACATTTCATTATTAGATGAACCTAACGTGGGCGCTAAAAAAATTAAAAGTGCAGTAACTGATTCAGATGGTATCATTAAATTTGATCGTGATAATAAACCAGGTATTTCTAATCTACTATCTATCTATTCAAGTTTAACTGATACATCAATTGAAACACTTCAAACAAAATATAAAGATTCTAATTACGGTGAATTCAAAGCTGATTTAGCAGCTATTGTTAAAGACTTTTTAACGAATTTCCAAGAAAAATATGAGTATTATTTTAACTCTGATGAACTAGATACAATTTTAGATAATGGTAGAGATAAAGCCCAAAAAGCTTCATTTAAAACATTGAAAAAAATGGAAAAAGCTATGGGATTAGGTCGTAAAAGATAAATTGTAATTAAATGAAAAGACACGCAATCACTTTTAAGATTGCGTGTCTTTATGATATCTACAGTCTATTTCTTTTTACCTGTTTCACGGTCAATTGACTTATCAATTTCCACATCTTTTAATGAAGTGTCCCCACCGATTTGATGATAAATCAAACCTTTAACTTGTGGATTCGTTAAGTGTGCTTCTCCTTTTTGATAAACAGGTGCAACTGGGGCATCATTTAGTAATAATTCTTCTGCTTCTTTCATCGCTGCGTTCCGTTCTTCAGGTTTTTTCAATAACTTACCATTTGCATCTTTAACGAGTTGGTCATATTTTTCACTGCTCCATGCAGTATTATTTTGCGCATTACCCGTAGTCATAATATTTAAAAATGTCAGTGGATCTGGGTAATCAGGCCCCCAACCTGATAGTGATGCTTCAAACGTTTCAGATGATTCTTGGTTTAAACGTTGTTTAAATGGTAATTGTTTAATCTTCAAAGTGACGCCTGGTAAGGTACTTTCTACTTGCGCTTTAATATATTCTGCTGAAATTTTTGCGTCTGGTGTATCTTCAGTATTCATCGTAAATGTTAATTCTTTAATTCCTAAGTCCTTTTTCGCTTTTTCAAAATGTTGCTTTGCTGCTTTTGGATTATAAGTAAGCGGTGAATCAATTGAATCAGCAAAATCTTTACCATCTGGTGTGTCTGCCGTTAATTTAGCAGTAAACCCATCTGTCGCTTCTGAACCATTATTTTTTACTGAATTCACATACCCCTCTTTATTGATAGATTGCGCAATGGCTAATCTCAAATCTTTATTTTTAAATTCAGGCACATTGTCTTGGTTCATTTTAATATAGAATGTACTAGCTAATAAACGTTTTTTCAATCCTGGATTATCTTGGTATTTATCTACTTGATCAGCGGTAATCGTCGTATCATCAACAGATGCTGTGTCATAAAGAGAAGCGCCTGCTTGTTGGTCTTTTAACACTTTGTAGTTAACTCGATCTAGTTTAACTGCCTTTTTATCCCAATAATCTTCATTTTTAACAAGTTGTATTTTATCTTCCACTTTCCAATCTTTAACTTTAAAAGGGCCATTAAAGACAGTTTTATCTGCAGTTGTTGCATATTGTTCGCCATTCTTTTTCACAACTTTTTCATTTTGTGGCATAAACGCCCCAAAAGCAAACATTTCATTAATATATGGAATTGGTTTTGTTAATTCAACCTTCAACGTATGATCGTCCAAAGCTGTTACCCCTAAGTCATCAATATCTTTTTTTCCCATATTAATGTCTTCAGCATTTTTAATGTCATACATTATGTAAGCATATTCTGCAGCTGTATCTGGGTTAACAACCCTTTTCCAAGCGTATTCAAAATCATGTGCCGTAACTGGGTCTCCGTTAGACCATTTAGCATTTTTGCGCAAATTGATGGTTAACGTCTTGCCACCGTTACTTTTCTTAGGCATCTCTTTAGCAACGCCTGGTTGCGCCTTATCATTTTTATCTAATGTGTATAACCCTTCGTAAACTTGGTTATATAAATCAAACGATACCGTATCTGTTGCTAAGGCTGTATCTAAAGAAGAAATGTCTTGTGGAATAACTTTTCTAAATACCTGTCCTTTGTCTGAATAAATACCTTCAGCACTACTACATCCCGCAGCAATTACGGCTAAAGCCAGTAGCGCTATCAATAGCTTAATCCTCTTCATATGAATCCCCCTTCCCTAAACAGATGATGCGTGTGTTTCAGATTTTAACGTCTCTGCTTCTTCATCTGTTGTAAATACATAATGTCCTGGTTGTATTTCATTTAATGAACGTTTGTCATTGTTTGAAGTATCTTCTTTATACACTGTTCTTTTACGTGAACGTTCGCTTTCAGGATCTGGTTGTGGCACAGCAGAAAGTAAAGATTTAGTGTATGGATGCATTGGATTGTTATATATTTCATCTGCAGAACCCAATTCAACAATCTTACCAAAGTGCATAACTGCGATTCTATCTGAAATATACTTAACCATGGAAAGGTCATGGGCAATAAATAGAAAAGTGATGTTGTGTTCTTGCTGCAATTTCAATAATAAGTTGACAACTTGGGCTTGAATTGATACATCTAGTGCTGATATAGGCTCATCTGCAATAATAAATTCAGGCTCCACAGCTAAAGCACGGGCAATACCAATACGTTGTCTTTGACCACCAGAGAATTCATGGGGATAACGATTAGCATGTTCTTTACTAAGTCCTACTGTTTCTAATAAATCATATACTCTCTTCTTACGGTCTTTTATGCTACTCGCAAGCTTATGAATATCTATGCCTTCTGCAACAATATCCATGACCTTTAATCTTGGGTTTAAGGAAGCATATGGATCTTGAAATATCATTTGCATCTTTTTGTTGAATTTTAATGAATCTTTACGGTTTTTTATTTTTTGAATATCCACCCCTTCGTAAAGAATTTCTCCATCTGTTATATCATTCAACTTAATAATTGCTTTACCGGTTGTAGATTTACCACAACCCGATTCACCTACTAAGCCAAATGTTTCCCCTTTAAATATATCAAATGATATATCTTCAATTGCGCGTACTTCGTTACGTTTTCCTTCATTAAAATACTGTTTAACATTTTTTACTTGCAGGAGTATCTCTTTATTTTGCATCATCAAACGCCACCCTTTCTACCTGTTGCGGTTTATCGTAATTATTAGGCATCTTACGCAAACGTTTTTGCACCATTTCTGGTGGGTCAATATAAGGCGCGCGTTCGTCAAGTAACCATGATTTTACAAAGTGTGTATCTGACACTTTGAACCATGGTGGTGGTGTCTTAAAATCTATATCTAATGCGTATTGACTACGTTCAGCGAAAGCATCACCCTTCGGTGGATGTAATAAATCTGGCGGCGTGCCTGGAATGGCTAATAATTCTGTTTCAACACCGGTAGTCAAATCAGGCATTGATGATAATAATCCCCATGTATATGGATGTTTAGGGTCATAAAATATTTCATCTACGTCCCCTGTTTCAACCATTTGTCCACCATACATAACAGCTACTCTGTCTGCTATATTAGCAACGACACCTAAGTCGTGTGTAATGAAGATAATCGAAGTACTAATTTTGCTTTGCAATTCTCTCATCAATTCTAATATTTGTGCTTGCATTGTCACATCAAGCGCTGTTGTCGGCTCATCTGCAATTAAAACCTTTGGTTCACACGCAAGCGCAGTTGCGATAACAATTCTCTGTCTTTGTCCACCTGAGAATTGATGTGGGTACGCGTTAAAACGCTTTTCAGCGTTGGGTAATCCAACTAAATTTAATATTTCTAATGCTCGTTTTTTAGCATTTGCTTTATTGTAATCTTTGTGTTTAATCAAAGGTTCCATGACTTGCTTACCTATTTTCATAGTAGGGTTGAGCGAAGTCATTGGATCTTGAAATATCATAGAAATATCTTTACCTCGTAATTTAATTAATTCTTCTTCTGATTTTTCAGCTAAATCTTCACCTAAAAAATTGATCGCGCCTTTTTTAATTCTTCCTGAATCACCTTGGAATAGTTTCGTAATAGCTTTGGTTGTCACTGATTTCCCTGAACCAGATTCACCAACGATTGCAAGCGTTTCTCCTTTATCTAGATAGAAATCCACCCCACGTACTGCCTGCACTTCCCCTGCGTCAATATCAAAGGAAACATGCAAATCGTTAACTTCTAATATTCTTTCTGACATAAATGTTGCCCCCTTTTTTATTTACGCATTTTAGGATCAAATGCATCCCGTAATCCATCACTAAATAGATAGAAAAATAAAATTAATAAACTTAAAATAACTGCCGGTATAAATAATTCATGTGGATGAATCAGTAACATTGCCCTACCTTCATTCACTAATGAACCAAGCGACGTACCCGGCGCTGGCACCCCAATACCAATAAAACTTAAGAACGCTTCGAAGAAGATAGCATTCGGTACTGTAAACATGGATGTAACAACAATAACGCCTAAAGTATTAGGTAAAATATGTTTAAATATAAGTTTGAGCTTAGATGCTCCTAGTGTCTGTGAAGCTAATACAAATTCTTGCCCTTTTAATTTTAAAAATTCTCCACGTACTACACGACTCATGCCTATCCATCCAGTGATTGCCATCGCTAGTATGATAGTCCATATGGATGGTTCGAAGATTAACACGAATAGAATAACTACAATCAATGTTGGTATTGATGCAACGATTTCAATAATACGCTGCATGACGTTGTCAAGCCGTCCACCAAAGAATCCGGAAATCGCACCATAAATAACACCTATAAAAATATCTAGTAATGCAGCGACAACACCAATAAATAATGATACTTGTGCACCTTGCCATGTACGCGACCATAAATCTCTACCGAGTTGGTCTGTCCCAAACCAGAAATTTTCATTAACGCTCGCTTCTTTATAAGCATCTACACCCTGTGCACCTTCACCATCAAATGGTAAAAAAGGAATTTGATCTAATACAGGTATTTTAGCTGGTAGATTACGTCTATCAACATCCTGTTCCGCATAATCATGTGAACTTAATAAAGGTCCAACTAAAGCGAGTATGACAATTATAATTAAACCAATCATCCCGACCACTGCTAATTTATTTCTTTTTAATTGTGACCATGCATCCTGCCAAAAGTTTTTACTTTCTCTTTGGATTTCTGGTTCTTTTTCCATATCATTGTTGCTTCTAATAAAATCTGATGCTGGGATTGCTTCTGAGGTATGTGTCATAACTGCATTTGAATAGTCTTTGTTTACTTTTTCATTTTTATTATCAGCCATTATTTTTTACCCCCTTGTACACGTATACGTGGATCAATGACACCATATAATATATCTACAAGGAATATAGAAACGATAAATAGTGTACTGAATAAAATCGTTGTTGCCATGATAACTGGGAAGTCATTCGTGGTAATCGATCTTACGAATTGGTCCCCTAAACCTGGCACACCAAAAATATTTTCAATGGTCAAAGTCCCAGTTAATATACTTGCTAACATAGGGACAATAATTGTAATTACTGGAATCAATGCGTTTCTTAACGCATGACCAAATAATACTCTCATAGTTGAATTACCTTTCGCACGTGCTAGTAAGATATAATCTGAACTTAATACTTCTATCATTTCTGCTCTTATGTATCTTGCCACCGTTGCTAATACTGCTGCTGAAAGTGCTAAAGATGGTAATACCGCTGTAGAAATACCTTCCCACCCGGCTACAGGGAACCACTGTAATCTTACAGAAAACACATATTGTAATAACACTGCTAATACAAATGATGGTACTGACACTGCGATAACTGAAATAACTGTCGCTGTATAGTCAACCCAAGTGTTTTGCCGGACTGCGGCAATGACCCCCAAAATAAGACCTAGTATAACGCCAATTACCATCGCTGTTAACCCCATTTCTAAAGATGGTAATAGTCTTGGTTTTATTAAATCCCACACTGGTTGGTTATCGTATTGGAATGAGTTACCAAAGTCCCCCGTAACAACATTCTTCAAATAACTGGCATACTGAACAGGTACTGGATCGTTTAAACCGTACTTTTCATTTAGAATTTGCTTCTGTTCTTCATTTAATTTTTCATCGTTAAATGGTGAACCTGGCATAAGCTTCATCAAGAAAAAAGTAATGGTAATAATGATGAATAACGATAGAACCATATACCCTAATCGTTTTAAGACATATTTAAGCATATCTTATCCCCCTTTAATTTCGAAATAAACATTCCCTTCACAATATTCAGAATATTTAATAACATTATACGTTTTGTTATGGTTTTAAGCAATATTCTATTGCGTTACTTTATTAAAGTTATTAAAAATGGATATTTTTTATTCATTTAATTAAATACTGTAGCTAACGAATTTATAGTTATTTATAGTTATTTTTATTCATTTTTTAGTTACTTTAAGTTACAATTAATTTAATTCTTTTTAGGAGGACACAACATGAAATATTTACAACATATCATCATATATTTACTGTTCACCCCCTTACTTTCATTTATTTTATGGTTGTTCACAGCACACACTTGGATAAATTTGATTAACGTCACTTTTTATATTTCCATGATTTTAGCGATCATTTTCTTTATCATTTTAATTACACAAGAGGGCATATTAGATCCAACAAGCTTTGGCTTTAGAAGGTTGAAGTATCAACTAACCAGAAAAAAACATAGACATACCTTAGACGAAGATGAATTCTTCAAACCAACTAAAGTTAAAAAGGATGTCTATATCATCTCACCTTGGGTTAAAATAGGATTTATCTGTAATCTTGCGTATATTGCGGTTTCAATTTTGATATCGTTTGCCATATAAAAAGACTGCATTAGATATCGTAGCGATTGCTATGATATAACTAATACAGTCTTTTAATTAGATTCAATGTTGGGATTAAAGAATAATGCATAATATAATAAGACAAAACCTATTAAAACTACACTAGCTACATAAATTGACATCATCCATGGTAATAAAAAAGCACCGAGAATAAGACCAAAGCGCGACAAAATATTCGCTCCAAAAAATGAAACCATACTAAAAGTAGCGTATGTGCTACGTTGGTCATTTGGTATCATTAAAAATCTTTGGGCATTTTGAATCGGAGAATATATTAATTCACCTAACGTAGCTATAACTGCAAAAATACATAACAATAAAAATGAGTTCGAAGCTGTAATCAAACTATAACCTACTGTATATAACAAAATCCCCAATACAAATATATATTTTTTAGAAGTGCCAGTGATTAAACGATTCACTGTAAACGTAAGTGTAACTACAACCAATGTGTTAATAATCATAATAACTGTAAACATCCTGACACCATCAATATAAAATTCTAAGAACGTGAAAGGTTCGAAATCTTTTTTTAACCTAACAATTACATAAGAATTTAGACTTAATTCTGCCATTAAGACAAACATATACCCTAAGTTAAAAATCATATAATACTTGTCTTTGATAACAGTATGGTAACTTTTCAAAAAATCTTTGAATTTAGAAGATAATTCATCTTTATGAGCATAAATTTGTTCAACGTCATAGAATTTTTCAAATAAAAACCAACTGATTAACATGGCAATAAAAAACATAATAAATAATAAATGTTTATGTTCCAAATAAAGCAAGGCACCTAGCAACATACCTAAGCCCGTGCTTATATTAAACATCCAATAATTAAATTGATACACGAACTCTCTTACTTCTTCATAAATTGCGTCCATAATTGCTGCCTCAAATATAGGTTCACTTGCAGCAAATAACATTTGAAAAATAAAGATTGTTACACAAAATACGACTAAGCCGATGCCATCCATAGTGACCGTAATACTTAAAATAATTAAGCATACAGCATAAAATGCATGTACATAATTCACTACTTTCTTTCTATTATAATTATCACCAATGTAGCCACCAACAAAGGACATAAAAAAATTCACTATAATGTTCGCAATTAAGAATGTACCTGCAAAAACTGCGCTAACTTTACTCGTTAAATATAATGCCAAAAAAGGGAGAATTGCTTGACTTGCCACAATCAAGATGAAATCTGCTATTAATCTTGTCTTTAGCGTGATTGACAATGTTAGAAATTTTTTCATCCTCATTCTCCTGACTCTTAATATGTGTTTTATTAATATAAGAATAACTTTAACATTTTAAACTTAACTGTAAACTAAGAATTTTAATATATTCAAAAAAGTTGGACGAAAAACTATTTTCTTATAAATTTTGCTGTCCACTCTGGCAGGAATGGCTAGACAAAAAGCTCAAATTTCATCAAAAATCAGTTTAGTCTTAATAATTATTATAGAGCGAACAAGCGTTTTATAAATGAATAAACTGCACCAAACGCATAGCGAATATTTTTTACAATAAAAAAACGAATGGTTTTTACTTTGTTTACGTAAAAACCATTCGTTTTATAAATATTTGAGAAGTTTATGTCCCAATTTTGTAGCAAAACTTTATATGTTTATAAATACAGAAAAAACTAATCGTTAAATTTCTTTAAAACGAGCACTGCGTTATGCCCACCAAATCCTAAACTATTACTCATCGCATAAGTAATATCTAGATCTTCAGCTTTATTAGGCACAATATCTAAGTCGCATTCTGGATCTGGTGATACGGCATGGATTGTTGGTGCAATACGTCCCTCTTTAATAGATAAAGCTGAGAATATAGCTTCTAAACCACCTGTTGCGCCTAATAAATGTCCAGTCATGGATTTGGTAGAACTGATTTTTAGTGCATTAGCTGCTTCGCCGAAAGTATTTTTAATCGCTTGAATCTCTGTTAAATCTCCGACTGGCGTACTTGTACCATGCGCATTTAAATATTGTATATCTTTAGCTTCGATACCAGCGTCGTCCATTGCAGCTTGCATTGCACGTGAACCGCCCTCACCTTCTGGTGCTGGTGCTGTAATATGGTAAGCATCGCCTGTTGAGCCATACCCTACTAATTCAGCATAAATTTCTGCGCCACGTGCTTTAGCTGACTCTAAAGATTCGAGTACAATGATACCTGCGCCTTCACCCATTACAAACCCATCACGACCTTCTTGGAATGGACGGCATGCTGTTTCTTTATCGTCATTCGTTGTTAACGCACGACTTGCGCTAAAGCCAGCTATTGCCATATGGGTGATAGGAGCTTCAGTTCCGCCTGTAATCATAGCGTCTGCATCACCACGTTGGATGATTTTAAATGCTTCTCCGATAGAATTAGTACCTGTCGCACATGCCGTTACAGTAGCACCGTTAGGTCCTTTTGCACCTAAATCAATAGAAACTTGTCCTGTTGCCATATCTGGAATTAACATTGGTACAAAGAAAGGACTTACACGTCTAGGGCCACGTTCTAACAATTGGCTATGTGACAATTCGAATGTTTCCATACCGCCAATGCCAGAACCGATCCAAACACCAATTCTATCGGCTGTGTTTGCATTAATATCTAATCTCGCATCATTTACAGCTTCTCTTGCAGCAACTACCGCATATTGAGTGAATCGGTCCATACGACGCGCTTCTTTTTTATCTATATGATCTTCTATATCGAAGTCTTTGAGTTCTCCAGCTAAATGGACTTTATATGCCGATGTATCTAAACGTGTAATTTCATCAATACCGCTTACGCCATTTAGTGCATTTTCCCATGTAGTTTTTGCATTATTACCAATTGGTGATAATGCACCCATTCCTGTTATTACAACACGTTGTTCTTTGCTCATATATTATCCTCCTATTTTCCCCATCTTATAGTTACAGCGCCCCAAGTAAGACCGCCACCAAATCCTACTAATACTAAGACATCATCGTCTTTAATTCTATCATTTTCTAACTCTTGAGCGATACTTAAGGGAATTGAAGCTGCTGAAGTATTTCCAAATTTATCTACTGATACACTCATTTTCTCTTTTGGAATACCTAATCGTTCTCTTGCAGACTCCATAATTCTAATATTTGCTTGATGTGGTATGAACATATCTATATCTTCTGGTTCTAAATTCGCTTTAGCTACAGCGTTATTAGACGCTTCGCCCATAATTCTAACAGCAAATTTAAATACTTCACGTCCATTCATAAATATTTTACCGTTATCTGGATTTAAATATAAGTATTCAGCGCCTGAACCATCTGAACCGAGTTCATAGCTTAAAATACCTCGTCCCTCTGACACTTCTCCAATAACGACTGCACCAGCCCCATCACCGAATAAAATGGCTGTCGAACGATCAGTAAAGTCAGTAATTTTTGATAATTTATCTGCACCTACAACTAGAACATTTTTATAATCGCCTGATTGTACAAATTGTTTCGCATTAATCATTGCATACATAAAACCACTACAAGCAGCTAACTGGTCCATAGAAGCAACTTTGCCAATACCTAGTCTGTCTTGTAATATATTGGCCACAGTTGGAAATGGAAAATCTCCTGTAGAAGTCGCAACAATAATCATATCTATATCTGTTGGTTCAATACCAGCATCTTTGATTGCTTTAACACTAGCTTGATAAGCTAAATCAGAAGTTTCTTCATCTTCATCAGCCCATCTTCTTTGTTTGATACCTGTCATTTTTGAAATCCATTCATCTGATGTTTCTAAAAATGTTTCAAAATAGGCATTTTCTACAACTTTTTCAGGTGCATATGCACCGAAACCTTTGATACCCACGTCCATCGTTGTACACCTTCTTAATAATTTTTTAATACCAGGTATTAATTTAACATAATACACAATTCCAATACAAGAACTTCAACTGTACAATAATCAAATTACATGCTTTATTATAATTTAAAGTAAATATGAGTACAATGAAAATTCTAGCTATATGAATTACTACTATACAAATAGCGCTTTCTTATTTATAATGAAAATATATATATTAAATTGGAGGCATTACATAATGAAATACCTCGCAGTGTTAGTTTGGGCTATACTTTTATTACAAATGACAAATTTCGTACTTAACAGTCTTGCTGGTGGGGGCACACTTAACTTAATCGCCCCTATTGTAGGTGCTGTTGTATTTACAATCCTTGTAGTATTGTTTGACATGGTAATAAAATCTTCAAAACATGATACAAATGAACAGCATTAATCATTTATAACTCAATTAATATAAAAAGCTCAGTAGCAATGAATACATTGCTACTGAGCTTTTTTCTTCTTACAATTTAAATCATTTCTGGTTCAATTTCTTCAAATGTTAATCCATCACCTGATAGATCAATTTTGATTACAGTACCTTCTGGTAAGTTTTCTCTAATCATTTTACGAGCAAGTGGTGTTTCAATTTGTCTTTGTACAAATCGTTTAAGCGGTCTTGCACCAAATTGAGGTTCGTACGCTTCTTCACCTAACCATGCTTTTGCTTTATCTGAAACATCAATAGAAATGCGTTGTTCCATCAGTCTAATATTCAACTGTGTTAAAATTTTATCAACAATCAGACTCATATCATTAATAGATAATGGTTTGAATAATACAATATCGTCCATACGGTTAATGATTTCTGGTTTGAAATATTGATTTAAACTGTTCATAACTGCTTTTTCTGTTGGTTCGGTGATTACGCCTGTATCTTTTACATTTTCTAATAAAATCTGAGAACCAATATTACTTGTCATAATGATAATGGTATTTTTAAAGTCCACTTCCCGACCTTGTGAATCAGTTAAACGCCCTTCTTCTAGTATTTGTAATAACACATTGAACACATCTGAATGTGCTTTTTCAATTTCATCTAGGAGAATAACTGAATAAGGGTTACGGCGTATTGATTCTGTCAATTGTCCGCCTTCTTCATGGCCAACATAACCTGGAGGTGCTCCAATTAAACGAGAGACAGAATGTTTTTCCATGTATTCACTCATATCTATACGAACCATATGTTTCTCTGAATCGAATAAAGTGGATGCTAATGACTTAGCTAATTCTGTTTTCCCTACTCCTGTAGGCCCCAAGAATAAGAAACTTCCAATTGGTCTATTTGGGTCTTTGATACCTGCACGAGCTCTTACCACTGCGTCTGAAACAAGGTCTACTGCTTTATCTTGACCTACTACGCGTTCGTGTAATATATCAGCTAGGTTTAAGAGTTTCTCTCTTTCCGTTTCGACTAATTTAGAAACTGGGATGCCCGTCCAAGAACTTACAATATCGCCGATTTCTTCATCAGTCACAATTTCACGAATGATACGTTCGTTATCTTCATTTTGTTCACTTTGGAAAGCATCTTCTAACTCGCGTAATTCTTTTTCTAAGGCTGGAATTTTACCATGTTGTAATTCCGCGGCTTTTTCTAAATTGTAGTTGTTTTCTGCATCTTCTAATGCTTTTCTACTTTCATCTAATTCTGAACGTTTGTCTTGTAATTTAGCTATTTTTTCTTTTTCTTCTTCCACGCGTGATTGAATAGAACTTTGTTTTTCTTTTTCATTAGCTAATTCTTCTTGAAGCTCTTGTAAACGTTGTTTACTTGCATTATCTGATTCATTTTTTAATGCAGATTCTTCGATTTCCAATTGCATCACACGACGATTGACTTGATCTAATTCTGTTGGGTTTGAACCCATTTCAGTACGTATTGTTGCACATGCTTGGTCTACTAAATCAATCGCTTTATCCGGTAAAAATCGATCAGTGATATAACGATCAGATAATTCAGCTGCCGCCACAAGTGCTCTATCTTGTATGCGAACACCATGATATACTTCATAACGTTCTTTTAAACCACGCAATATGGAAATGGTATCTTCAACATCTGGTTCAGATACATTTACTTTTTGGAAACGACGCTCTAACGCTGAATCTTTTTCAATATATTCTCTGTATTCATTTAAAGTTGTCGCTCCAATACAATGTAGCTCTCCTCGAGCAAGCATTGGTTTTAACATATTTCCTGCGTCCATTGCACCTTCAGTCTTACCAGCGCCTACAAGCATATGAATTTCATCAATAAATAAAATGATTCTTCCATCTGATTCTTTCACTTCTTTAAGCACTGCTTTTAATCTTTCTTCGAATTCACCACGATATTTAGCACCTGCAACAAGGGCACTTAAATCAAGTTCAAAAATCGTTTTGTCTAATAAAGATTCTGGTACATCTTTACGCACAATACGTTGCGCTAGGCCTTCAACAATGGCGGTTTTACCGACGCCGGGTTCCCCTATTAGTACAGGGTTATTTTTTGTTTTTCTACTCAAGATTCGAATGGAGTTACGAATTTCTTCGTCACGGCCAATAACTGGATCCATGTTACCTTGACGGACTTCTTCAACTAAATCTCGACCATATTTTTCTAAAGCTTCATAGTTGGCTTCTGGATTTTGTGATGTCACACGATTGCCTCCTCTAATTTTTTTAATAATTTCTTCAACAACTTCTTGTTTATTCCCTACAAATTGTTTAGTTGTATCGTCTATATCCATTGCAGCTAATACAATATGTTCCATAGATATATAGTCATCTTCATATTGATTCATATAAGATTCTGCTTTGTTTAATAAGTTATTAGCGTTTTGACTAATATATTGTCCATATTGAATATTATCGCCTTGAACTGATGGATATTTTTCTAATTTTGCATTATATGTTTGGTTTAATTGTTCTGTATCAATATTTGCTCTATCAAATATACTTTTAAATAAACTATCATTTTCTGTTAATGCTGCTGATAAGACAGCTTCAATTTCAATATTTTGATTTTCATTTGTTTTTGCTAATTCAATTGCTTTTTGCAAAGCACCTTGAACAGCATAGGTCATTTGATTTATGTCCAAAATGATTCACCTCACCATTTAATGATTGATCAATAAAGTAAGTTTGACTTTGACTTTCTTTGACCTTATATACATTATATAACTTCTTATTAAATTAATCAACAATAAAGATCGCTTTTTCATATTATTTTTATGAGAATTGAAAGCTTGCTACATCGTATATTTTGCCCGTTTAACGTAAAATAAAACATGCATTTATTATAAGTAAATAAATTCAACTAGCATTTTCAAACTGCTTAACTAAGTAAATACAATGACAGTTGTTATAATTATGTTACGATTATTGTAAATAGACAATATAAGGAAGTGTGCTTACATGGAACAAGAAATTAAAAAACCAATACCACCTTTCAATAAGCAAACAGCGTTGGAAAAAGTAAAGATAGCTCAAGACGCATGGAATACAAGAAATCCAGAAAAAGTTTGTCTCGCTTATACGGAAGACTCAAAATGGAGAAACCGTACTGAATTTTTTGAAGGACGCGAAGCAATCAAGTCTTTTTTATATAGAAAATGGAATAAAGAGCTTGATTATAAATTAATGAAAGAATTATGGTGTTACACAGACAACCTTATTTCTGTCCGATTTGAATACGAATGGCGAGATGCAGAATCAAATCAATGGATGCGTACACATGGCAATGAACATTGGGAATTTAATAAAAATGGTCTCATGACTAGAAGAGATATGAGTGCAAATGATTACCCAATTAACAAAGATGATAGAAAATACTAGAATCAAATATAGATTAATGAAGCTGACTAAAATTAACTATATTTTCATAATCATAAAGGAAAACAAAAAAACATTTATACTGTTAACCAAAGGAGATAACAATATGTCCCAAAACTTAATATATAAGACTGCATTAGTGACAGGCGCGACGAGTGGTATAGGTAAAGCCATCACAAAAAAATTACATCAAATGAATATGAACGTAGTAGCTGTAGCTAGAAACCAAGATAAATTAGATAGTTTAGCTTTCGAATTAAATAACGACTCTACATTACTCACGATACAAGCAGATGTTTCTAATAAAAAAGAAATAGAATTTGTAGTTAAACAAGCCGTAACGCATTTTGAGACAGTTGATGTTCTTGTTAATAATGCTGGGAAAATGGGCTCTAGTAGAATTTTAGATGGTTCGTTATCTGATTGGGAAGATATGATTGATATAAATATTAAAGGCTTACTTTATGGTGTAAATTCGGTAATTGGAAATATGGTCAATAATCAAAAAGGTCATATCGTCAATATTTGTTCCGATTCAGGGTTTGAAGTTATTGAGCGTTTATCTGTTTATTGTGCTACAAAATTCTCTGTGCGCGCTATTTCTATTGGTTTAGAAAAAGAATTAGCTAATACAGGCGTACGGGTAACAAACATATCACCAGGTATGGTGGAAACAGAGCTCAGTTCGAAAAGCCCTTTTGAAGAAAACAGGAAAAAATTAGAACCTAAAGATATTGCCAATGCTGTATCCTATGCTATTTCTCAACCAAATCATGTTAACGTTAACGAAGTCACTGTACGCCCCACTTAAAATCGTTTTTTATTTCTAAACTTTAATTTGGTTTGTAATATCATTGATATCTACATGCGATTTTTTTCTACAATTTTGTTATCTTTAAATTTTAAAAGCATCATTAATGAGAACCTCACATGTTTGCCATTAGGCCTAACGCCATTAAATGGTGTACCAGTATGCTTACCTTCAAACGTTAGATATACTGCTGCGCTGTTATTGTTGCCTAAAATAATTTCTTTAACTGGCATTTTAAAATCTGGAAAAGCAGCGAAGTTTTTTCCTTCAGACACTTTTAACCCTTCTACACCATAGTATGGCGTATCAATTTGTGGATAAAATACAAAATCATCATGACAGAATGTCTTTAATTCTTCGTAATCTTCATTTTCAATAAGTTTATAAAATGCTTTTATCAATTCTTTTCTGTTTTTTCATAATATGACCTCAATTAAAATTTATATTTATCTCCGTCTTCTGGGATAAGAATTTGTGAATCGAAGTTATTTGTTTTAGCAAATTGTTTTAAATCGCTTCTTGATAAATTCCAATGGTTAACAGCTCCCATATGAACAACGATTATATTTGAACCAGGCGCTTTTTCGGCAACTTTTTGAATATCAACTTCATCCCTAATTAAAGAGCCGCCCATATTAAACTGGTTATCACCGCCATTAACAACGATTATTTCTGTCTTATATGACTCTAATGTTTTTTCAACTTCTCATACCACACTGTATCACCAGCAACGTATAATGTTTTTTCATTTTCGTTTTTGAATATTAATCCACATACATTACCCGCAATTTTTAGCACTTCTCCTCGCCCATGTTGGGCAGGTGTTTTAATGAGTGTTATTTCTCCGAGATAATTTGTTTTTTCAAAAATTTGAACGTTAGTAAAGCCAACATTTCTTACTTCTTCTGCATCTTCACCGTTTTGTGTATATATTTTAATATCTTTATGCAATAATCTCTGAGCAGTGGCTTAATTTCCGTATAAAATTGGTTTTTATTTAATTGTTTTGGAGTCGTTTTCCCAAAGAAATTCACATCATCTACTGAAATAGGTCTCACTAAATAATTATCATATACTTCTGTTTTAAATGACGTTTTCTTATCAGAGACCGTTTTTTCCCCAATTTATCGAACGCTCCAACAAATACAAATAAACTAGTAATTAAATATCCTGAAATAACAAAAAAGTATCGACACCGATAAAGCCACCCGTTAGCCATTACTTATTTAAATGATAGATTATAATACTTATTACAACGATTGCTCTTAATCCATCTAAACCAGGCATATACCGAATTTGATACTTTACATGATTATTTTTTAAATTATGTCCATTTCTCCTCAAACTTTCTAAAATTTACATAAATACCCCTATATCACTTTGATTTACCTAGTTATTGTAATATAACTGCAATTATTTTAATGATTTGAACAATAAAAAATCTGAAATATTATATAGCGCATTGTAAAAAGAGCCTCAATTACAAAAATAAAAAAACTAGCCTAAGTTAGCGATACACATAGTTATGTGTCCCAACTCAAACTAGTTTTTAATCAATATATTAACCTATACCAAGCGCAATTTTAGCATAACGTGACATCATTTCTTTACTCCATGGTGGACTCCAAACGATATTTACTTCTGTATCTGAAATCTCAGGAATTTCAGCTAACACCATTTTCACTTGGTTCATAATTTGCGGTCCAAGCGGGCATCCCATAGAAGTTAATGTCATTTCAACTGTACATAGTCCTTCATCATCAACGTCTACATTATATACTAAACCTAAGTTTACAATGTCAATGCCTAACTCAGGGTCAATTACCATCTCTAAAGCATTAAGTATGCTATCTTTTAATCCTTCGTCCATACTTCTCACCTCTCTGTATTTAATCATATTAACAATATATCAAATATCTTACAAAACGCCAATAAAATGCTATGATAATCATACATCATTTATTATATTTAAAGGAGATTTACATGAGTTCTTATTTAATTTGTTTAGACTTAGACGGAACACTATTAAACGATGACAAGGAAATTACATCTTATACGAAAAGGGTTTTAACTACATTACAAAATCAAGGTCATAAATTAATGATTGCAACAGGTAGACCTTATAGAGCAAGCCAAATTTATTACCATGAACTAAATATGAATACACCAGTTGTCAACTTCAATGGTGCTTTTGTACACCACCCTAAAAATGATCAATTCGAAATTATGCATGAAGTATTAGATTTAGGATTATCTCACGAGATTATTCAATCTCTTCAAAACTTTGGTGTTTCCAATATTATTGCTGAAGTAAGAGATTATGTCTTTTTAAATAATTTTGACCAAAAATTATTCGATGGGTTTTCAATGGGGAATCCCAAAATTGAAACTGGTGATTTACTTACCTCATTAAATGAGTCACCTACTTCACTTTTAGTTGAAGCTGAAGAATTTATGATTCCTAGAATTAAACAAATGCTCACACGTTTTTATGCTGAAAATATCGAACATCGTAGATGGGGGTCACCTTTCCCGGTGATCGAAATCGTAAGACAAGGTATTAGTAAAGCCAGAGGCATCGATTATGTAAAATCTTATTTAGATATCGATAGAAACCATATCATTGCGTTTGGTGACGAAGATAATGATTTAGAAATGATCAAATATGCTAAACACGGTATTGCTATGGAAAATGGCTTAGATGAACTTAAACATGTTGCAAACCACGTAACTTATTCAAATAACGAAGACGGCATAGGACGTTATTTAAATGATTATTTCAAATTAAATATCCCTTATGAAGAAAAAGTAGAATCACATATATAATCAATAGATTGATAGGGAGGTAATTGGTTATGGGTAAAATTTTAGTTGTTGGTGCCGTTGCAGGTGGCGCGACTGTTGCCAGCCAAATCAGAAGACTAGATAAAGATAGTGAAATTACAGTATTTGAAAAAGATAGAGACATGAGTTTTGCAAACTGTGCGCTCCCTTATTATTTAGGTGAAGTAATAGATTCAAGGGATAAAGTGCTTGAAGCAACGCCAGCGTCGTTCTATAAATCCAAACAAATTGTTGTGAAACCCTATCATGAAGTAACAGCAATCAATGATCATAAACAAACAATTACCGTTTATAATAGAATAGATCATACATCGTTTGAAGAAACGTATGATACTTTAATACTAAGTCCAGGATGTAGTGCTAACACTTTAAACTTAAACAGTAATATCAGTTTCACCTTAAGAAATATGGAAGATACAGATGAAATTGAAAACTTTATCGAAAATCAAAAAGTTAAAACTGCCCTTGTTATTGGTGCAGGGTATATTGGTCTGGAAGTATTAGATAATCTTCATGTTAGAGGGATTGATACTACATTAATCCATCGTTCTATGCGTGTTAACAAATTGATGGATGAAGATATGAATCAGCCTATTTTTGAAGAAATGGAAAAAAGAAATATTAACTATCGCTTAAATGAAGAAGTAGAAAAAGTCGATGGTAATAAAGTTCATTTTAAATCTGGAAAAATAGAAACATATGACATGATTATTGAAGGCGTCGGTGTGAAACCCAATTCTGAATTCATTAAATCATCTAATGTGATGTTAGACAGTAAGGGCTACATCGCAGTAAATGAACGCTTCCAAACAAATGTTAGTAATATTTATGCTTTAGGTGATGTTATCACTTCTCATTATCGTCATGTAGATTTAAATGCACATGTGCCATTAGCTTGGGGCGCTCATAGAGGGGCAAGTGTTATAGCAGAACAACTAGCTGGAGATGCATCTATACACTTTAAAGGTTATTTAGGGTCAAACATTGTAAAATGCTTCGATTATACCTTCGCTAGTGTTGGCGTGACGCCAAATGAATTATCAAATTTTGATTATCAAATAGTTGAAGCCAATCAAGGTGCACACGCAGGGTATTACCCAGGGAATACTAAATTACATTTACGTGTTTATTTTGAAAAATCAAGTAGACGTATCATACGTGCTGCAGCCGTTGGTAAAAAAGGCGTAGATAAACGCATCGACGTTTTATCTATGGCAATGATGAATAAACTAACCATTGATGAGTTGACTGAATTTGAAGTTGCTTACGCACCACCATATAGCAGACCCAAAGATATCATTAATATGATTGGCTACAAAGCTAGAAATAAATAAAAATAATCCCTTCTTGAAAAACACAAAGATATCGATGATTTCTATACGAGAACTAAGTAGAAATCATCGCTTTTATTATTTATATTAAATCCTTAACAATCACTTTATTTTTATTAGTACTTTAAAGTTTAGATTTCTATAAAACAGAATACTTTTATAAAAAATTGCTTATTTTTTATAAAGGGGTTCCATATTTTCTTAACCATATGTTTTAACAACTATAATAATGATATTAAATTCTTATTTACACCTAAAAATTAATAAACATAATACAATTCAACTTTATTATATCGATTCCCTAATCAAATCATCTAAATGATTTGTTGTTAACACCGTTGGCCTATTTAATAACTTTATATCTTCGTATAAAGCATTAACTTCTGAATTTGAACCTTGAATTTGATTTATCATTTTGATGTTAATAATTAATTTTAACAGCGGATAAGCAATATATTTAAATTTCTTAAAAAGTATCGACTGTAATTTTGGGATGATCTTATAGTTACTATGTTCAATTAATAAATGTAATTCATTATATGACTTAATGATGTTACTGATAAGTTGCTTTTGATTACCTTTATATTTATTTTTCAGTGATATCCCAGTATTTAGAAGTATTATCATTGCTGCATGCGACATTAACCAATCTTCGAATCTTGTTTCATAAGTTAATTTTATAGATGAATTTTTAAAAATTGTATCAAGTTTATGATGAAATGGCATTACGCCATTGAGATGGCTTACTTTTAATTCCCCTGCATTAAATCGAATAACAGTTGTTGCACTATCCCCTCTATTTCCGCCAGTCATTAAAAAACCAAAAGATATATTTTTATGTGTGATTGATTGGCGAAGTACTGTTTGACGAAGCTTATGGGGGTTAGTGTTATTACCTATAAAAATAATATTGGTACTTATATTTTGAGCTATTGAAGGTACAACTGAGTAAAAATCTGAATACTTCATTGTTACAAAGATAACATCATAGTTATCATTCTTACCTAAATGACTTATATAGTTAAAGTGATCCGTAGTTCTTTTATTTTGTAAGTAATGATTCAATACAACCCCTCTCTTATTTAAGTGTTTATAATTTTCACCTCTAGCTAATAATGTTATGTTATTATCAGTTTTGTTTAATGTATGTGCTAAATATTGCCCTTGTACTCCAGTGCCATAAATAAGAATATTCATATGCGTCCTCCTTTTTAACGAACATTTGTTCATTAACTTGAACTTATCATTATAAAAAGTTAAACTCAATAAACAAAATAAGTATATTGACGATTATTGAACAGATCTCAAAAATCGTTGATAAATGAGGAATAATTATGGATAAAAGAAAAGAAAAATCACGTCAACTTATTATCGAAAATTTTATAAAGCTAATGCAAAAAAAGGACATTGCTAAAATATCTATGAAAGATATTGCCGAAGCTTCTAATATCAATAGAGGAACGATTTATTTAAACTTTTTAGATAAATACGACATACTTAATCAATCATTAGATTTTATATTAGCTGAAGCAATTGAAAAATGCGAGCGTACGATGAACCTTCAACAAGATGGTAAAACAAATATGCGTGGAATACTCATAGCTATAGATAAACAATATGTTATCTTGAAACAATTAATACAAAAATCTGATTTAAATATATTAAGACAAACGCTTTCTGAAAAATTTATGCAATCTATAAGGCAGAAAGATAATGAAATAACATTACAATTTTTAGGTTCAGCAATAGTAGGTGTTATTATATGGTGGGTTGAGAACACTAGACCATGCTCTATTGATGAGTTAAGTAATGAACTATGGTATCTATTAGAACCGCATATTGATACATTTCTATAGAACATGTTAAAAATCAAAGTACGCGTTTGATACGCTATTTTAATGTTTACATATCATTGCGCCCTTCAATTTAAAATTATCTATCTACTGTCAAAATAAAAAAGATGCTACGACAATAAAGTCATAGCATCTTTTTTCACATTATAAACCAAACATTTGTGTAATTGGTCCTCGTGGTAAAATAACGCCGATAATCATAGTAATAATAAATACAACGATTGTCCCCCACAATAAACCGTGGCTTGGTTGTCCTTTTTTACGTTTAGTAACTGTAACTTCCATCAAAGCTACAACAGCTACACCGCAAATCATTTTCAATGTTAACAACATATGGCCACCTGAATTATCAGAACTAAATGCTTGAATCCAAACCCAAAATCCTGAAATTAAGACTAATACCATAAATAATCTTAATAACATATGAATAGGTTTAAAATAAGGTGTCGCGCCTTGTTTTTCAGAAAAATTAAAATATGCTGCAAAAAACAAGATAATTAGCAATACCCAACTTGCAATATGCATATGTAACATAAAAGATTACCCCCACACATTTTTACTTTATAAATATATAAAACAGAACTATACCATTCTTTTAACTATAAAATTAAAAGAATGCTTCTCTTATCATACTGAAAAAGTAACTGTATTTCAAAAAAATTCTGCACTGCTTATTTTATCCGTTATTTCATATTAAAGCAATATACTATTTTTGTTCCATTAAAAATAGACTAACTTTTGAGCTAGCCTACTTTTAATGTTTTATTATTTTTCTGCAATAAAGTTTGTTAGTGTTCCGATATTATCAATTGTTACTTTGACTTCATCGCCTGGTTGTAAGAACTTCGGAGGATTCATACCTGCACCTACACCAGCTGGTGTGCCTGTTGCAATAATATCTCCAGGATGTAAAGCAACATATTTAGAAATCTCTTCTATCAATTCGTCAATTTTAAGAATCATTTCACCTGTATTACCATCTTGGCGTATTTCATTGTTTACTTTAGTTACAATGTTAACATCTTCAGGCGTAGGTAATTCGTCCTTGGTTACAATATATGGTCCAATTGGACAACCGCCTGTTAAACTTTTAGATAAGAATGCTTGATCTTGTGCTTTTTGAGCTTTTCGATCAGTGATGTCATTAATAATAGTATAACCATATACATAATCAAGCGCTAAACCTTTAGGAATTTTTTCACCTGATTTACCAATTACAATGCCTAATTCACCTTCGTAATCTAACTGGTCTGTGATATCTTTATGATTCGGTATTGTACTGTTATCACCAGTTAATGATGAAGCTGCTTTTGTAAAGACATACAAGCGTTGAACTTCGTGGTTCAATTCACTTGCGTGATCTTGATAATTACGTCCAAAAGCAATCACATTATTTGTTGGCGTTACTGGCGGTAAAAATTCAATATCAGTAAACGACACTTTATAGTCTTCACCTCTACCACTATCTTCTGCTGCAACTACCGCTTTGCGAACTTGTTCTTGGAAATCGACAACTTGGTTTTGTTGAAGCCCATTTAATAATGTTTTCGGGTGGAATTCGCCTTCCGCAAAATCAGCAAAAACTTTTTTTAAGTCCCATGCAGCCTCTTCACGTTTAACTTTCACACCATAAGATGTCTGTCCTTCATGTCTGAATGATAGGAATTTCATTCAATATCAGCTCCTCATCTATATCTTACTACATATTATAACTATATTTACCAACAAATCACAAATAAATACCCACTATTTTCAAAAAATTCAATACTCTCTAACATTTTATAAATGCTATTTTAAATACGTTAACTTACGCCATAACCATTCAATCGGACCGTATCTATAATATTTTAGATAGAAGTAACAGAATACAAGCTGTATGCCATAAACAACTAATACAATAATATAAGATTGATATAAAGGTAACTGATTATATAAACTTAACCCTACGTAAATAAATGTAAAAATAAAACTCTGCATTAAATAGACTGTTAGACTTAACTTACCAGGGTATTTAAAAATGGTCAAAACATGCGAAAATTGCTTCAACTGACATAAATATAAACACAATAAAATATAACCAAATCCTACCAAAGGCCCGCCAATCATAGAACTAATCATATTGAAGCCTTGATGTCCATAATCAATTACATAAGGTATTTTAATCATATAACCTATGAGTAGTAACGTAATTAAAGATATGATTGTGCGGCTATGATTATGTTTTACTTTCTCTACCAAATTAAATTTTTGTGCTGCCATACCGAATAAGATATATGGTAAAAATTCAAAATATGCAGAAAATGTTACTGTATCTACGATGCTATTTAAATATTCTTTAACATTAATACTTAAAAAATTAGAATAAGTACCACTTTGTTTTAATGCTATAATTTCAGAAACAGACAAACCACTTATACTAAAAGTGCTGTATGGATTGTCGTTCAAAGTCATTAAAAACGCTGGTAACACAAGAATAATGATTTTCACTGCAAATAAAATGATTGCTGCTTTTAAAAGTTGTCTCGCAGTTTTTTTAATAAATAATACTGCTATCATTCCTGTAAATGCATAGCTGAATAAAATATCTCCTGAAAACAATAAGAAACCATGGAGCATACCTAATACCAATAAGAAAATGAAACGCCTATATATAAAAGGATAGTAATTCATCGATTTTTTTAAACGATTGGTGTACATGATTGCTAGTCCATAACCAAATAAAAAAGTAAATATAGGATAAAATGAACTGATCACAAAAAGGGTGATGCCACGTAACAAACTTTCATCAAAACCGCTTACCAAATCTGGAAGAAAAGCCTCTTCATACGGCATACTAAACACTAATATATTCATTAATAAAATGCCAAATAAACTCAATCCGCGTAAAGCATCTAACTCAAAAATCCGCCGCTGTTTCAATACCTTCAGCTCCCTTTATAAAATAATCATCTTACGATTGATCATCTATTGAAAGTTGACCAAATTTAAAGAAATATAAATAACCTTTTACGGGTACATTTAGGATTGTCTGTAATGTATTTCGGTAATATTCCATTTGAATTTTATAACGAGAACGCAATTGGTTTCCTACTTCATCATCTGACATACTCAAACGACGATTAAACGCATCTGTTTTATAGTCAACAAAATAATATTGATGATTTTTAATAAAAATCAAATCAATCATACCTTGAATAATTGATGCATCCGTTTCAGCATCTTTCAACTGATCTACTTTAGTTTGGTTAACAACAAAAGGTAACTCACGGTAGATATGTTCACTTGTTGCAATGGTTAGATATAAATCGCTTTCCACAAATCTATAAATATCTTCAAATTGAATATCCATTTTTGCATCTTCAGGAATAATAGATTGAGTGATTAATTGATTCACAAACACTTCAATTTCTTCTGGTGTAAGGCGTTCTTGTTTAAATGGCAAATGCTGCATTACGGTATGCATTAAAGTCCCTATCTCATTCGCTTTTCTCTTAGTTTGGTGACTTAAAAATGCGGGTCTCTCATAAGAAGAAGTACCGATACGATATTGGCGTACTCTGTCATAATTTGTGTCAGCCTGTTCTGTTTCTAATTGTCGTTTCAATTCTGATACTGACTGTTTCGATGGTTTTACAACAGCTTGTTTGTAAGGGTACTCATAATTTAATTGCTGGCGTATTTTTGCTTTCACTGGGGTATTGCCAGTATTTGATTGTTCAATATCCGCCACTGTTCGTTGTTCATTTTCTGATACAACTTCTTCTGAAGCAATATCTTCATAAAAATCCGTATTCAATTGGACATGTGGTTTCATTGTTGCATCAATCTCTTCGATCGATTGTTCAAAGCGCATTTCTCTTGGTAAAGATAAAGATTGATATTTTGAAAGTATTGGATATATCAAATCAATCGGTCTTTGCGCTGTAATGCGGTAACTTACTGGTAAATGTGTGTCCGAAACTGAAATTTGCTCGAATTGGGCTAATTCTTTCTCTTCTTTAACGCGCCCCACTAAAAACAACTGTTCCTTAGCACGTGTCAAGGCCACGTAAATCAATCTCATTTCTTCTGAAACCATCTCTTTTTCTGCTATAGCTTTATACGTCACTGATGATAACGAAGGATAAGTTAAATTCGTTTCAACATCAAAGTATGTCATTCCCAATCCATAATTTTGGTTTAAAATGACTGGTTTATGCAATTCATCTCTTCTAAATTTCCTAGATAATCCTGAGTAAATGACATAAGGAAATTCAAGTCCTTTACTGCTATGAATTGTCATCATTCTCACAACATCATCATTAGGACCGATAATGTTTTCTTCTCCAAAATCTTTACCTCGTTCTATGAGCTCATCAATAAATCGAATGAATTGATATAAACCACGAAAACTAGAATTCTCAAATTCAACTGCCTTATTAAACAAACCGTATAAGTTCGCTCGACGGCCTTTACCACCGATAAGACCACTAAAATATTGAATAACATAGTGATCATTGTAAAACTTATCAATAAGCTGATATACAGGGTGGCTCTGACTGTATTCTTGATACATCGCAATATCATTTAAAAATGCTTGTAGTTTTTTCACTAATTTCTTATTAGCAACATCGTGTGCCATATAATGTTGTATAGATTGATAAAAGTAATCATCATTAGGGCTAAACACTCTAATGTTTGATAGCTCATCTTCAGTGAATTGATAAATAACAGAGCGCATTAAACCTACTAAATAGATATCCTGTAACGGATTATCTACAGTTCTTAAAAATGATAATATTAACTGTACTTCTGTTTGTTCAAAATAACCTTCTTTACTATTTACATGAAAAGGAATGTTATGGTCTTTAAACGCTTGTTGAATTTTTCGTGCTTGGCCATATGATCTTTCTAAAATAACAATATCTTTATATGTCGGTTTGCGATATTGTTGTGTTTTTACGTCGTAAATTTCACGTTCATCCATAATTTTTTCAACTTGTTGCACAACATACTCTGCTTCCTGTTCAGAGCCTTTTAAATCTGAAGCGCCATCTTCTATGAGCATATTCAACTGCACATCATGTGGTTCATTGTCAAACGGCGCACCATAATAAAGTTGAGCCGCGTCATCGTAGACGATTTCTCCGACTGCTTCATCCATCATGTGTTTAAATAAATAATTGGTAGTTGTCAGCACTTCGGATCTTGAACGGAAATTTTGGGATAAATCAATGCGCAGACCATACTCTGAACCATCTAAAGTAAAACGGTTATATTTTCCAATAAATAGACTAGGATCTGCTTGACGGAATTTATAGATAGATTGTTTTACATCACCTACCATAAATAAATTTCCGTCAGCCTCTTCCCCGCGCTTAATACATGATAAAATCTTTTCTTGTACTCTATTGGTATCTTGATATTCATCCACTAATATCTCTTCGAATTGTTCACGGTAAGCTTTTGCAATTGTAGATGGTGAACCATCCTCATTCGTTAATATGCGTAAAGCAAAGTGTTCATAATCAGAAAAATCCAACACATTTCGTCCACGTTTTTTTTGGTTAAATCGTTCTATCACGTCGTGCGTTATTTGCGCAAGGTACGAAACTCTTGGTGCTAAGCGTTTCATATCTGATTTTAAATCTTCAGAAGCTCTTGAAAAATAATCGTTTTTTACTTTTGATACTAACTTTTTATAATCATCATAATAAGCTTTGCCATCATCATATGCATCTATCATCATTTCATTAGCTTCTTTAATCTTTTTATCTTTTCTCGGAAACGTTTTTTCAAATTCATGTTGCGTTACGATTTCAGAGTTTATATATCCATCTTCCATCGCTTGCTTTAAAAATTGTTGTTCTCTTTCTATAACTGCAACTTGCTTATCCACTTCTTCAAGCATCATAAATAAATCGTAACTTTTATTTAAAGACTCTAGCGCAGATGTCATAAAAATCATAGCCAATTCGTTTAGCAGCTGTAACAGTGCTTCTTGCTGTTGTTCATTTTCATATGGAACTGAAAGGTTTTGTAACCAATTGACAGGATTAGGATTAGCGACACTAAAGAAATACATTTTTTTGACAATAGCCCTAAGTTGGTCATCATTTCGATCAGAAGACAATTGTTCTGTTAAATCAACAAAATTAGGGTCTAAAATATCATAATGTTGTTCTAACACTTCATCAATCGTTTGCTCAAGTAGTAAAATATTTTCTGCTTCCCCACTTGTTTTAAAGTTTGGATCTATGTCTAATACATCGTAGTGCTGTTGGATTAACTTCAAGCAAAAACTATGCAATGTAGAAATTTGTGCTTGATGAATTTTAATGCGTTGATTTTTCAAATGGGTATTGTCAGGCGATTCAGAATAAGCTTCTTGAATACGTTGATCTACACGTTGTTTCATCTCTCTTGCACTTGCATTTGTAAATGTCACAACGAGTAAACGATCTACGTCAACCTTATCTCTAAGGATACGTTGAATAATACGTTCAACTAAGACAGCTGTTTTACCTGAACCAGCAGCAGCAGCTACGAGTATATCTTGATCTTTAGCGAAGATACTTTTCCACTGATTATCAGTCCATCTGGTATCAGCTGGTTTTACAGGAATCTCACTCATCATTCTTCTTCCTCACTTTCTAATTCCAAATCTTGAACTGCTTCTAGCGGATTGATTGCTTCATCTACAGTTCGATATCTTTTACTGTCAATCATGCCATCTACATGACACACAGGTTTATAATTACAGAAATCGCATGGTAACGTTTGATTATATTTCATTGGTGCAACTTCTGTGTGACCATCCATAATATTAGATGCTGTTTCAATAAAATTCCGTTTATTGTGTTGGATTAATTTATATATAGTCTTTTCATCAGCAACTTTACTATTACGCTTGATGCCGCCATCTTTTTTCAAACCAAGTGGCACAATATCTGAATTATAATTCGGCTCTAACCTTGTATCGAAAGCTTCTAATACAGCATCATCACTGTTCAACAAACCACTTAATTTAAATGATTGAATAAATTCTGTATCACGTTTAGTCTCATTTAATTCATTCCAAGCCAATTTAATACGTGGTTCATGTACATGAAAATACAATAAGCCACCAGGTTTTGTCATATTTGTTAGCCCAAGTCTAGATTTATTCTGCAGTACAATATCCATATACGTCATCATTTGCATTTGCATACCATAATAAACTTTCGTCAAATCGAGCGTACCACTGTATTTAGAAGATTTATAATCAATAATGTTTACAAAACTTTCTTCTCCATGATTATACGTATCGATACGGTCAATTTGACCACGAATATTAATAGGGATGCCTTGTTTTGTTTGTAACGGTTGGGCATATAATTCCTCGTTGTCTCTAGGTTTTCTTCTGAAGCCCGCTTCAAATCGTTGAGGTATAAATTTGCTATAACTGCCTTGATATTTTAATGCAGTTAATGTCGTTTCAACAATAGAACCTATACGTTGTGATAAATATCGATAATAAGCCGTGGAATTTAATAAATTAAATTGTATCTCTGGTAGTATTTCAGATAATGCTTCACTTGTTAATTTATGAATTTGGTTTACATTTAAATTTTTGAAATCACCATTCACTTTTTCTGAAATAAATTTTAACACTTGATGGAAAATATCTCCTAAATCAAAGTTTTCTAATTTATATTTTGTACGCTCATTAAGTCTTAATCCATGTGAAGCGAAATGTTTAAAAGGACATGATTGATAACCTTCAAAACGTGACACGCTTGCATTGATAGTCGTACCGTATAAATCTTTTGATAACGATTCGCTAAGTTGTACCGTTTCGTTATCATAAGTTAATGCTGATAATAGATAAGTCAATCCTTCATTGAGTTGAGCATCGTCTCTCATGACTTGATATGTATCTAGCCATGTATCAGCAACAATCTCATCATCAAGCCAAGCTTTCAGTGATTCGAATAAAGCAATCTTTGTTTGATGAGGATGCTCCATTAATGTAAGTGGGTTTGCTTGATGTTGGTGATGGATATTTTGTATGTCTAGGTTAGTGAATAGTTGTTGAATTTGATTTAAGAATGGACTAGGTTCTTTTTCATCGCCTTTAGTACCCATCAACGAATATGAAAAGGTAACATCTGAACATCCTCGAGTCATAGCAATATAACATACAAATGCTTCATCCATTTGTAATATATCAGCTGTAGGGCTGAGCTCAATAGCTGACTGTTCCTGGAAATATTTCTTTTCCTCATCTGTAATCAGTCCAGATGAACTTACAGTTTGTGGTAGTACACCATCATTCACTCCAACAAGATATATGTGTTGTTTATTATCGACTTTAGCTAAATCCATTGTACCAATACTCACTTGGTCAAGTGTCTGAGGAATCATAACAAACTCTAACTGATCCAATCCAATATCTAACAGTTCTAAAAATCTATTTTGTGTCATCGTTTGAGTACCAAATACAGAAACTAAATCATCTAGCGTTTGGATAAAACCATGCCATAGTTGATCTATTTCTTCAGCTTTACGATGTTCACCCTCCGTATCCAACGTATCACGTTCAGTCATTAATTGACTCGGTAAATCAAATGTTTCTATTGCTTCATAAAATGCCGTAGCAAATTCTACAGCAGTCGAAGCATCAGCCATTTGATTTTCAAAACGCATAATTTTATCTATAACATCCGTTTTTAATTGAATCACTCTTTCAAACGTATGACGTTCTTCATCTGTTAATGGTTGTCGTTTTAAGCCCATTTTTCTAAATTGCTCAACTTGGAAATACTGGTCATCGATCCACCGTTTCCCGTAAACCCCTCGTTCTAATACAAAGTTCTCCAAAATATCAATAAGATATTGGCTATCTTTATATTTTTTTGTTAATACATTGGTTTTAAACAAACGCATTAAGGGATCAAAGTTCCAATTTGTTTGTAGCACTTCAATTAATGATCGGAGCATCTCCATAATAGGATGATGTGTCATTGAAGCTTTAATATCAATGTTATATGGAATATCATACTGGGGTAAAATGGATTCCATTAAATAAGCATATGTTTCATCTCTATATAAAATAGCAATATCTTGAAAGCGTCTACCCAATTCTCGATTTTCTTTTAAGATACGTCTTGCAACTTCATTAATTTCTTCACGCATAACTGATGATTCTATGATAGATATATGGCCTTCTGAAGCGATAGATTCAAATTGTAGTGCATTAAAATTTTGTTCTAGATGCATTAGTTCTTTGTTAGAAAATCTTTGTAAATCATTAAACCGCTTCTTATTCAAACGAATATTTAAGTCATCAGCAATATCTTCAATATGTGTTAATGACTCTGAGGCTTTTCTAAATAAACTAAAGACGTCTTTATCCCCATCAGTCGTTAATGCGACTGTTACTTTTTTCGTATTTTGTACTAAAGCACGAATCATTTGGTATTCAATTGTAGAAAAGTTATGAAACCCATCAATATATATTTCAGCGCGTTTTAACCATTCAGATTGATGCATGAGCGAAATAAAGCGTTGTAAACTATCCTCTGTAGAAACATATTCACCAGTAATTCTATCTTCTAAGTGCTTATAAATTAACGCAATATCTTCTAATTTATGCTTCGTTCTTGTTTGTAAATCATTCGCAGCGACGTATGATTCTAAATCTTGTGGAGAAACTGCATATTTTTTAAAATCTTGTATTTGTTCATAGAGTTTTTCACTGAAACCATAGTATTTAACTTGCGATTGATATAGTTTTAATTCTGATTGGTATGCTTGAATGATGTCATAAATCATCATTTCAGTACCTGCTTTGGATAATTGTTGTTCTGTCAATCCACCAACCTCTTGGAATACTCGATGACTTAAACGTTCGAAATGGAGCACTTCAGTCCTCAAACTACCGTATAAACTTGCATCGTTTACAAAAGCTTGTTCAAGTTGAAAAGTATTTTGTGTAGGTGCAATCAATACAATGGGATCTCCTAACGGATCCTGTTTCATTTTATTTTTTATTTCTTCTATTATATTGTGGGATTTGCCAGTACCGGCTCTCCCGATATATGCATTTAATTCCATTGCATATGCCAACTCCTTTGAATCACATTTTAACATATAACAAATTGTACTTCGTCCATCTTTAATTATTTTGTATTTTTCAATGGGTTGATGACTAATAACCTTACATAGTTTAAATATTACCTTATATAAAAAAGGGCAGAACAGAAATCTATTTTCAAAATCAGATTTCTTAATTCTGCCCTAGGCACAGATAAATCGTAAAAAACTGGAAAAGAAGATATTTCCAAACCAATCTTCTGTTACCTTTATTATGTTTGAGTCCGAAATATTTCAATGTCTCAAGCTTTTTGTACTTTTTATTTATTCATAGTTTGTATCCGGATTAAATCCAAATTTCATTTCATTAAGTGGCCAATATCTAAATGATACTTTACCTACAACTTGGTCTTTATCAATTAAACCAAATGAACGGCTATCTTTACTAACTTCACGGTTGTCACCTAGCACTAGCAATTTATCTTTTGGAATTTTATTTTTACCGTTTACTTGGTTGATATCTTTCGTTTCAAGGCTACCAGTAATGTATTCACCTAATTTATGTTTTTCATTATAATCTAAATAAGGTTCATCTACTTTTTTACCATTAACGATGAGTTGATCATCTTTATATTCTATTTCATCTCCAGGTGTACCAATGACACGTTTGACGTAGTCATTTTCTTTTGTAGCATGAAATACAATAACATTACCTTTTTCTAAACTACCTAGTTTTTGACCTATTAAATTGACTACTACGCGTTCTCCATCTTTAAGCGTCGGATCCATAGAGTCACCCTTTACTGTATATGACTTTGCGACAAAGTTTGTAATCAATAGCACTAACGCTACAGCAACAACGATTGACACAATCCATTCTAATATTTCTTTTTTCACTGTTTACACCTCGTCCATTTAATTAAAGTTTGCTGTGAATCTATCAAAAGGATAATACCTTAAACTGATGTCACCAATAATTTCTTCCTGTCGAACAAAGCCAATTGTTCTAGAATCATGTTTATTATTACGATTATCATTAAGTACAAAATAAACGTCCGGTGGAATAATATCTCCTTCAGACCCTTTAACATTTCTAAGAGATAATTCATCAATACGCGTATCAGTATAACTTTCTTTCACTTGTCTGTCATCTCTATACAACTGCCCTTGTTTAAAAGCAATAGATTGACCAGGTTTTCCGATAATTCTACCAAAATTGGTATCATTACCTTTACGGTACATGATAATATCATTATTATTTAATAAATTAAATGTTGTTTTGATTTTATTAACAATTACACGATCGTCTTGTTTCAATGTCGGATTCATACTTTTATCTTGAATCACAGCACCGGTAATTACAAACGCTTGAATCAATATGACAATAATAATCGCAAATATAATAGAAATCAAATGTTTTACTATCTTACTCAACTTGTCACTCCTCTGGAGAATGCATAAAATATCGCTCAAGCTTCCTACCAATAAACCATACAACCACAATTACAATTATAATCAAAATTAATCTTAATGGGTCAGTAAATAGCGTCGTAATATCATTGCCTAACCATCCAATCAAACCAATCATTATTAATTTCGAACTGAACAATACGACAAGATAAACATGCGCTTTAATATGGGACAAACTCACTACCAAATTAACTAAGGCGCTTGGTGTAAATGGGAAACATAGCAAAATAAAAATGGGGATGACCCCTTTTCTATCTATAAAATGTATCAACCGTTGAACAGATGTACGTTGTTGTAATCGTAGCATATATCGTGTATGGGTTAACCTTCTAAAACATATAAATACAAGATAACTTCCTAGAACAGTTCCTAACCACGCTAATAATGTACCCATCCAAAATCCAAACGCATTTACATTGACAATGACAAATACAATAATAGGTAACACTGGTATAAACGCTTCAATAAAAGGCAATAAAAATCCAACAATATATCCTAAACTGCCAAATAAATCAAACCAATATTGTACTTGCTCTTGAGTCATTTCATCAATCCCCACCATTGTTATTCAACGATTATTATAAGTGTATTATAACTATTTTAAAACAATAAAGTACTCATTTCATCAAATATCAGTCTCAAGTACGAAACAAAGCATCCAATTTTACAGCAATGCAAATCAAAAATAACTACTTATACGCATACACACCATCTCTAATTAAATAAAAATGAGCAGAACAGAAATCTAATTTAAAAAATAAGATTCCTTGATCCTGCTCATACGTAGGTTGGTGAAATTCTCCTTTTAATTTAACGCTATTTTCAGGACTAATCACCTACCAACCATTTAAGTAAGAAACTTGAAATACACGCCCATACAAACCTCTCACTGAATCAAATTGATACATTCAATTTTGCTAAATAAAATTATAAACGTTTTTCTAATGCTTCTTTTTTATCTTCAAATCCTGGCTTACCTAATAAAGCAAACATATTTTGTTTATATGCTTCAACGCCAGGTTGATTAAATGGGTTTACGCCTAATTGATACCCGCTCATTGCACACGCCATTTCAAAGAAGTACACGATATAGCCGAATGTTTCTTCATCCAATTGAGGAATATTAATAACAACATTTGGAACGCCGCCGTCGGTATGAGCTAATAGCGTACCTTCGAATGCTTTTGTATTAACTTCATCAATTGTTTTACCAGCCAAGTAGTTTAAACCATCTAGATTATCACTATCTTCTTCAATAGTAATGCTGTGTTTTGGCTCGTTCACTTTTACTACAGTTTCAAATAAGAAACGACGGCCTTCTTGTACATATTGGCCAAGTGAGTGTAAATCAGTTGTATAATTAGCACTGGATGGATAGATGCCTTTGTAATCTTTACCTTCTGATTCACCAAATAATTGTTTCCACCATTCATTGAAATATTGCATTGAAGGTTCGTAATTAATTAACATTTCTGTATCGTAACCTTTTGCATATAAAATATTACGGATACTAGCATATTGATATGCAATGTTATCTTCTAAGTTTTCAGAAGAAAGTTCTTCTCGTGCTTTAGCAGCACCGCTCATCATAGCTTCAATATCAATACCTGCTACTGCAATTGGTAATAAGCCAACTGCAGTTAATACTGAGTAACGGCCACCGATGTCGTCTGGCACTACAAATGTTTCATAACCTTCATTTGTCGCTAATTGTTTCAACGCACCTTTTTCTTTATCTGTTGTTGCAAAAATACGTTGTTTTGCTTCTTCTTCACCATATTTATTTTCTAAAATTTGTTTAAATAATCTAAATGAAACTGCTGGTTCCGTAGTCGTACCAGATTTTGAAATAACATTAACTGAAAAATCTTTTCCATCTAAATAGTTAATTAATTCTTGTGTATATGTTGAAGATAGATGATTACCTACAAAGACAATTTCAGGGTATTCATCACTATTTCTAAATGCAGGTGTTAGCATTTCAATTGCAGCACGTGCACCTAAATATGAACCACCAATACCAATTACAACAAATACGTCTGAATTTTCTTTAACACGTTTAGAAGCATCTAAAATGCGTGAAAATTCTTCTTTATCATAATTTACAGGCAAGTCAATCCAACCTAAGAAATCATTGCCAGCGCCTGTTCCTTCATGAATCGTTTTATGAATTGATTTAACAATATCTTTTTGTTGCTGTAATTCATGTTCGCCGAAAAATTCTAAAGTTTTACCATAATCTAATTGAATATGAGTCATCTAAATTGCCTCCAGTGTTTTTGATTTCACTAATATTTTACTAAGTTTATTTTTACTATTCAAACAACTAGCCTATAAATCAAATTTTTCTATAAATCATTTACTTTATATTGTTTTAAAATTATAACAATTCCATCAATTATTATATACATTATAAGAAACAAAGGCAAATATTATACCAACGCTATCACAATCATAAAACCAAATTATACATTTTTAGAAATTTCAAGTTTTTGCATATTTATGTATAAAAATGGTTTTATTTTCATTTTTAATCTGCTATACTTACTAATATCAAATTTATAACTAACAAATAAAAATTTTCAATAGAGGTGTAATTATGAAAGAGAAAATCGTATTAGCATATTCCGGCGGATTAGATACAAGTGTGGCAGTAAAATGGTTGATTGATAAAGGTTATGACATTGTCGCTTGTTGTTTAGATGTCGGTGAAGGAAAAGATTTGGATTTAGTTTATCAAAAAGCATTAGACATGGGGGCAGTTGAATGTCATATTATTGATGCTACTGAAGAATTTAGTAATGACTTTGTTTCATATGCAATTAAAGGAAATTTAATGTATGAAGGTACTTACCCACTTGTTTCTGCACTATCAAGACCTTTAATTTCAAAAAAATTAGTAGAAATTGCTAGCAAAACTAACGCTGTAGGTATTGCCCATGGTTGTACTGGTAAAGGCAATGATCAAGTGCGTTTTGAAGTAGCAATTAAAGCTTTAGACCCTGATTTAAAAGTATTTGCCCCGGTAAGAGAATGGGCTTGGAGTCGTGAAGAAGAAATTGATTATGCATTAAAGCATAATATTCCAGTTCCAATCCAACATGACTCTCCATATTCAATCGACCAAAACTTATGGGGAAGAAGTAATGAATGTGGTATTTTGGAAGATCCTTACGCAGCACCACCAAAAGATGCATTTGATTTAACACAAGAAATTGAAGATACGCCAGATGAAGCGGATGAAATTGTATTAACCTTTGAAAAAGGTATTCCAACATCATTTAATGGAGAAACTTATACATTAAGCCAATTAATATTAGAATTAAATAAGCTTGCTGGTAAACATGGTATTGGTAGAATCGATCATGTAGAAAATAGATTAGTGGGTATTAAATCAAGAGAAGTTTATGAAACACCAGCAGCAGAAGTCATTTTAAAAGCACACAAAGCACTTGAAACGATTACTTTGACTAAAGATGTAGCACATTTCAAACCAGTAATTGAAAAGCAATTTTCAGAACAAATATATAATGGTCTTTGGTTCTCACCTTTAACAGATAGCTTAAAAGCATTTGTAGATAGTACACAAGCGTTCGTTTCTGGTGAAGTACGTGTTAAATTATTCAAAGGAAATGCAATTGTAAATGGAAGAAAATCACCACATACATTATATAACGAAAAATTAGCAACTTATACAAAAGAAGATGCATTTAACCAAGCCTCAGCAGTCGGATTCATTGATATCTTTGGTCTACCAACTAAAGTCAATTCTATGTTACATGGTGGTTACTTAAATGAGTAAGAAAGCTTGGGGTGGAAGATTTAGTGAACAACCTGAAGACTGGGTTGATGCGTTTAATGCTTCAGTCCATTTTGATAAAGCACTCATTCAATATGATGTGCAAGGAAGCATTGCCCATGCCACAATGTTAGCCAAACAAAACATTATATCTGATGATGACTGCCATCAAATTATTAATGGCTTAAAAGATATTTTAAAAGATTATGAAGAAGGTAATTTATCACTAGATGTTTCTTTAGAAGATATCCATCTCAATATAGAACATGAATTAATTAAACGTATTGGTGACGCAGGTGGTAGATTGCATACTGGCCGAAGCAGAAATGATCAAGTAGCTACTGATATGCATCTGTATACCAAAGAAGAAGTTACAAAAATTATTGAGTTAATCGACAGTTTTAAACAAACCATTGTCGATATAGCGGAACAACACGTGGATACCATTATGCCTGGTTATACGCACTTACAAAGAGCACAACCTATTTCATTCGCACATCACATCCTCACTTATTATTGGATGTTAAATAGAGACAAATCACGTTTTGAAGATAGCTTAAAACGAATCGATATTTCCCCACTTGGTGCCGCTGCACTAAGTGGAACAACCTATCCCATCGATCGTCATGAAACACAATCTTTATTAAACTTTAGTTCTATTTACGAAAATAGTATGGATGCTGTAAGTGATAGAGACTATATTGTAGAAACATTGCATAATATTTCACTGACGATGGTTCACCTATCTCGTTTTGCTGAAGAAATTATTTTTTGGTCATCTGCCGAAGCACATTTTATAACCTTATCAGACGCGTTTTCAACTGGCTCTTCCATTATGCCACAAAAGAAAAACCCTGATATGGCTGAATTAATTAGAGGCAAGGTTGGTCGTACGACAGGAAACTTGATGAGTATGCTAATGACGCTCAAAGGTTTACCTCTTGCTTATAACAAAGATATGCAAGAAGATAAAGAAGGACTGTTTGACGCAATTCATACTATCAAAGGCTCTCTTCGCATTTTCGAAGGTATGATAGACACAATGACAGTAAATGTGGAATACTTACAACAAACTGTTTATAATGATTTTTCAAATGCAACTGAGCTTGCTGATTATCTCGTTAATAAAGGTGTGCCCTTCAGAACAGCACATGAAATTGTTGGAAAAATGGTATTATGGGCTATTCAACACAATATTTATTTATTAGACGTGCCATTAAATCAATATCAAGAAGCACACGAAAGCATTGAATCAGATATTTATGATTACTTAAAACCTGAAAATTGCGTAAGCCGTCGTATCAGTTATGGATCAACTGGTCAAGCTTCTGTAAAACATCAGTTATCAGTAATTAAACAGCAGTATAATACAAATTAATATGCCTAAGATAAAGCCTGTAAGTTAATTAAGTGAATTAACTTACAGGCTTTTTTTCCAAAATACGTTCTTTATACATTTCATCGCATTTTACTTGAACATGATTCAATATGATTGAAAAATCAAAGTGCCCTTTCTTTTATTGTTTTATTTTATAAAGTTTTTTAAATAATTTAACAGATCGTTATAAAAGTGTTAATTTTATAAATTTTAAATTTTAATATCGTAAATTTCATTCTCATATGTCATTTTATTTTGTACGGTTGATATGTAAATACATACCAAGGAGTGACCTCATTTTGAAAAGCCTAAATAAAGTGATTACAACTAGTATTGCAATTACGTCCCTGTCCCTCATAACAACTACATCGATAATCGAAGCTAGTGGTAGGAATACCAGCAACGCTTCAACTTCAAATCAGACATCTCATAACTCGTATAACTCAAATAACGTACATAATCTGACTGGCGAACAATACACAACAATCGCGCATAGGGGCGCAAGTGGGTATGCCCCAGAACACACCTTTTTCTCGTATGATAAAAGCCACAATGCCATAGGCGCATCCTATATTGAAATCGACTTACAAATGACTAAAGACGGGCACCTAGTAGCGATGCATGATGAAACAGTAGATAGAACCACAAATGGCACTGGAAGAGTTGATGCTTATACGCTCGAAGAATTAAAACAATTAGATGCAGGTAGTAAATTTAATGCTCAAAACCCAAAATACGCTAATTCAAACTATAAAGATGCTAAAATTCCTACATTTAATGAAATATTAGAACGCTATGGCCCAGATGCTAATTATTATATTGAAACCAAATCACCTGATGTTTATCCAGGCATGGAAGAAGCAGTACTTGAAGCACTGGATGCTCACCATTTGCTCAATAAACACTCGCTTAACAATGGTCATGTATTAATACAATCATTTTCAGTTGAAAGTTTAACTAAATTACATCGTTTAAATAGCAATATACCATTAATAAGATTGTTAGATAAAGGTGAATTACCACGTCTATCACAAAAAGATTTCAATCAAATCAGACAATATGCCATTGGTGTAGGTCCTGAATTTACAGATTTAACTGAACAAAATGTAAAGAATCTTAAACGCGCCAGCTTATTAGTTCATCCATTTACAGTCAATAACAAAGAGGATATGTATCGTTTAAACCAATATGGTGTTGATGGTGTTTTCACTAATTATCCTGATTTATATAAACAAGTTATACAAGATGATGGACGACAGCACAACAAAGATTAATGCAAACAAAAAAGTAGACGAAGTTCACTTTATTAATAGAACTTCATCTACTTTTTATTTAATTTCAATCATTGATTAATTAAGCCCAACCACGGTAACGTGCAGCTTCAGCAGTACGTTTAATACCAATAATATATGCTGCTAAGCGCATATCTATTTTTCTGTTTTGAGATAATTCGTAAATGGTATCGAAAGCTGTGATTAGTTTCTCACGTAATTTCGTATTCACTTCTTCTTCTGACCAATAATAACCTTGGTTATTTTGAACCCATTCGAAGTAAGAAACTGTAACACCGCCAGCACTTGCTAACACATCAGGTACAAGCAATTTACCACGTTCTGTTAAGATACGTGTACCAGCTGGTGTTGTAGGGCCATTAGCCGCTTCAACAACGATATCTGCTTTAATATCATTTGCATTATCTTCTGTAATTTGGTTAGCAATTGCTGCTGGCACAAGAATATCACAATCAAGTTCAAACAATGCTTTGTTAGAAATTGTGTCATCGAATAAGTTTGTAACTGTACCAAAACTATCTCTTCTATCTAAAAGATAATCTATATCCAAACCATCTGGGTCATGTAGTGCACCATAAGCATCTGAGATACCAACGATTTTCGCACCCATATCGTAAAGGAATTTGGATAAGAAACTTCCCGCATTACCAAAACCTTGAATAACAATACGTGCCCCTTTAAGGTTTAAACCTCTACGTTTAGCTGCTTGTTCAATAGCAATCACAACGCCTAATGCTGTAGAACGATCGCGTCCTTGTGAACCACCTAAAACAATAGGCTTCCCAGTGATAAATCCTGGTGAATTAAATTTATCTAATGAACTATATTCGTCCATCATCCAAGCCATAATTTGTGAGTTAGTAAATACATCTGGTGCTGGGATGTCTTTTGTAGGTCCAACAAATTGAGATATCGCACGAACATACCCACGAGATAGACGTTCAACTTCATGAATACTCATTTGTCTTGGATCACAAATGATTCCACCTTTACCGCCACCGTATGGTAAATCCACGATGCCACATTTTAATGTCATCCACATAGATAATGCTTTAACTTCTTCAACATCTACATCGGGATGGAAACGTACCCCACCTTTTGTTGGTCCAACAGCATCATTATGTTGAGCACGATACCCTTTGAATGTTTGGACGGTCCCATCATCCATACGTACAGGGATACGTACTTCAAGGAATCTTAATGGTTCCTTTACTAAGTCATACATACCATCATCAAATCCCAATTTATGCAATGCTTCTTTAATAATTTGTTGCGTAGAAGTAACTAAATTATTATTCTCAGTCATGATTCATTTCGCCTCTTTTTCGTTACTAATGATTTCGCTTTCACGATAATTGTAACATAAGATTTTGCTTTTTAAAGGGTTTTCAAAACTTAAGTTACAGAACATTGATTTTATTTAAAAACACTGTTTACTTTGTCTATTGCAAAGTCTAATTCTTCTTTAGAAATGATCAGCGGTGGTGCAAATCTAATCACGGTATCATGGGTTTCTTTACATAATAAACCTGCTTCTTTTAGCTTCTCGCAGTATGGTCTAGCATTTTCATTTAACTCTATACCAATAAATAATCCGCGACCGCGTACTTCTTTAATAGATGGATGTTCAATTTTTTCTAATTCTGATTTAAAATACTCGCCTAATTCTAATGAACGACCTGCTAAATCTTCATCTACTAAAACGTCTAATGCTGCAATAGATACAGCACAAGCTAAAGGATTCCCCCCAAATGTTGAACCGTGAGAGCCAGGTGTAAATACACCTAATACTTCTTCATCTGCAAGTACAACTGAAATTGGAAACACACCACCACCTAGCGCTTTGCCTAAAATATAAACATCCGGTTTAACGTTATCCCAATCAGTAGCAAATAATTTACCTGAACGTCCAAGTCCTGCTTGAATTTCATCAGCGATAAATAAAACGTTATGTTCATCACATAATGCTCTAATTTCTTTTAAATAGCCTTCAGGCGGTACATTAATACCAGCTTCTCCTTGTATAGGCTCGATTAAAATAGCTGCTGTATTTTCATTGATTGCTTTTTTAACTGCATCTATGTTACCAAATTCAACTTTACGGAAACCGTCTAATAAAGGACCATAACCGCGCTGATATTCTGGTTCAGATGATAATGATACGGGTGCCATTGTACGACCATGGAAGTTACCATTGAATGCTATAATTTCAGCTTTATCTGGTTCAATTTGTTTTACATCATAAGCCCAACGACGTGCAGCTTTCAATGCTGTTTCAACTGCTTCTGCGCCTGTATTCATTGGTAAAGCTTTCTCTTTACCAGCTAACTTACAAATTTTTTCATACCATTCGCCTAAATTATCACTATGGAATGCACGCGATACTAAAGTCACTTTATCTGCTTGATCTTTTAACGCTTGGATGATTTTAGGATGTCTATGCCCTTGGTTTACTGCAGAATAAGCAGATAACATATCCATATATTTATTTCCTTCCGGGTCTTTAACCCATACGCCTTCAGCTTCTGAAATAACAATTGGAAGTGGTACATAATTATGAGCACCATAGTGGTTTGTTAATTCAATGATTTCTTCTGATCTTGACATAATATCTCCCCTTTGTGTGAATTGAAATATAATGATTAATTGGCAATACTTATTCATAGCATAACGTATTTATTAACTTTCGAAAACTATTTTCCGAAAATGCTATAAAATCGTAAATTCAAAACTTACAACTAAAGTTTTAAATGCTATGTTTATAAAACCACTAATATAATGTAAGCCCTTACAATAATATAATGACACATTTCTAACTGTTTGCACAAGTCAATTTCAATAAATTTAACCATTTTCTTAAATTAAATTTATCGCTATCTAATCTAACCCACATTAGCTATTCATATACTATGAATAAAAGCTATATCCTAAACAAAAAAATTTAAAAATGGATTATCAAATCGATACGCGTAAACCTTGTATGGTAAAGCTTAATAAGCATACAAACAGAAATATATATTTTCTAAAATCATTTGCTCATCTTACCAATATCCTATTTGACATATAGTCATTCCTTAACCTTTATTTTTACGATAATGATAAAAAATAGCCATGAAGAAATCTATCATGATAGATTTCTTCATGGCTTATCGCTAGTGTGTTTTATATGCTTTAGAACATCATTGAACTACTTTTATTTATTGTCAGTTCTTGGTAATGGGTAAAAGCCATTATTAAATTGTTCCCACAAGTTCGGTGGTAAATGATGTTTATCTGCTCTATTAGGGTCAAATTGAGATATAATTTCATCTTCTTTGCCCTCTCTAATTTTACTTACAAAATTATAATCTAATAAAATTTCTCTTCCTAATGCAACAAGTTCTACGCCTGTTGATTCAATCGCTTCAATCGCTTGTTCAGCAGTGAAAATTGACCCGATACCTACCAGCGGCATACGTCCATTAATCCAATCTAAAATTAATTTAATACGCTCTTGTCCTTTATATTGACCTTCACGTGTTTTTGAGTGAATATCCATTAATGATACATGTAAATAATCTAATGGTTTTTCAATTAATTTTTTGATTAATGTTTCCGTTATTTCCATACTTATACCTGGTGATTCAGCTTCTTCAGGAGAAAATCTATAACCAACGATAAAATCTTCATTGCCGTGCGTTTTAGCAGTTTCTGCTACTTCATCCACCACACGTAAAGCAAATTGATAGCGATTTTCTCCCCATTCATCATTACGACGGTTATAATAAGGAGAAACAAATTGATGAATTAAATAGTGATTGGCACCATGTATTTCAACACCATCAAAGCCTGCTTCAATTACTCTTCGTGTAGCTTCACCAAATGCTTTGATTGTTGTTTCAATTTCATCTTCAGTAATTTCACGCGCATGGTGTTCTTCTTGTTCACCAAAACTTTTTAATGATATAGGGCTTGGTGCCGCAACGTCACCATTAGGCGTTAAATTAGGTAATGATTGCGCGCCACCATGATGAATTTGAACGACTGCTTTTGCACCGTTTTTCTTCATTGCTTTTGCCAATCGTTTTAAACCTTCAAGATTAGAATCATGTGCTACAGAAGGTTGTCCAGGGAAAGCTTTACCTAAATCCGTTACATTACTTGCTGCTGAAATAGCTAAACCAACGTCTTTTGAACGTTGTTCCATATAGACAACTTCTTCATTTGAAATTGTTCCATCATCATTGGATGAAACATGTGTTAAAGGGGCGAGCACAAATCGATTATCTAATGTTACATTATTTGGTAATTTTAATTTTTCAAATAATGGTTGAAATTTTTTATTCATTAAATTAAATCCTCCTAAAATTCAAAAATACTAAAGTGTCGTAATATCATCACTTTAAGTACTTTAATTCTAACTGCCTTAAATTCAAATATAAAACTATATGCTCACGCATATAATTTTATGATTTTTCATATTACGCGTGCAACTCATATAGAACAATTTACTGTTATATAAAAAATACTAACATCTTCATTGAAGATGTTAGTATTTTTTAAAAGATGATCGCTCATCTTTAATCGCGTCTTTGGACTGTTTAATCCAAACCGGTAAGCGTTCTTTAATTGTTTGAAACCCATATTTCTCGGTTTCTTTAATTTCATCTAATACTGATTGTTTTTCTTTTTTACGTTCATAGTTTTTAAAATAGTCATTATCTTTTAAAGAAAGATTTAACTTACCTTCTTCATCAATTGATATTACTTTCGCTTTTACAATTTGTCCTTCCGATAAAAACTTTTTTAAATTGTGGACGTAGTCATCCATAATTTCAGAAATATGGATTAATCCTTCAGTATTGTCAGGGGTTTCTACAAAAGCGCCATACGGTTGAATACCAGTCACACGAACTTTAATATGTTGACCTACTTTATAGTGATTATTCAACGTGATAACCCCTTAATTCGTTTTACTTAACAAGTTCATGATAGCATAAATCCTCTTAAGGTACTAACATTACCTAGAAAAATTTCACGATTTATTTAGAAATAAAGTAAAATAGCCAACGTTAAATGAGAATCGAATGCATTTATGAAAGCTCTTACAGCACATGGGGATGTATTTATTAATTCTTTTATTTTTGACAATAAAATTAAAAAAGTCTGAATGCAGTAAAAACAACAAAAAGTTTCTCTGCATCCAGACTTAATTTTCATACTTTATATTTTTTATACATTCAAAGTCGGGTTCATATTTTTCAAGCAGATGTTATAATTTTATAACCTTCAAAAGCATAACTATAAATTAATTGAAACTGTTTTAACGTTTTGCAACGGTTATAAAACACCCATGATTATATCAACACTATGCCATCTATTATTTGATTTGTATATGATACAACATTGAAACCAACCCATAACTGATATCATTCTATGTTCAAATCATTGCACTTATTGTAATATTTGTTTTTATTTCTCAACCACGTCTATAGAATCGATTGTGATGTCATGCAATGGTTTATCTTGAGGTCCCACTTTAGTAGCTGCGATATCTTCTAATGTTGCTTCTCCATCTATCAATTGACCAAATACTGTATGTTTTTGATCTAACCAAGGCGTACCACCTTTTTCTCCATAAGCTTTGACAATTGGTTCTGGCCATCCACCATCTGCAAGTTGACTTAGCATAGACTCAGGCACTTCTTTCATTTGAACGATAAAGAACTGCGAACCGTTTGTATTCGGGCCTGAGTTAGCCATAGATAAAGCACCATATAAATTGAAGGCTTCTAATGAAAATTCATCTTCAAAAGGACCACCATAAATACTTTCACCGCCCATACCACTAGCAGTTGGATCTCCACCTTGAACCATAAAATCATTGATAACACGGTGGAAAGAAATACCATTATAATAACCATTTTTAGCGTGTGTTACAAAGTTTTCTACTGTTTTGGGTGCAACGTCAGGTAATAGTTTAAAAGTCATATCACCTTTATTTGTATGCATTACTAATTTTATTTCATTTTCATTTACTTCTGAATTTAACTGAGGATAGTTCGTCATTTTTATTCTCCATTTCATGTTAAGATGATATATGTATTCTAACATAAAATGAAGGGAGTATTGAATTATGTTATATCGTTTTGCACACAAAACTGGAAGTTATGGCGTTTCAATCAAAGAAGAAGACGAGAACCAAGTATTAGTTCAAGTTGAACAAGTTATTAAACATCCAAAACAAGGTGATTTACATCATCCAAACGAAACTGAAAATGTATTTTTCCATGAGCGCAAAGCTTTAAGCCAATTTGAAAAACGCTATACATCTAAGTCAAAACTAAGACCATTTAATGTAGAGGAAATGCCTTATATAGCATCCTTGCAACTCGCAATTTCAAATTTGGAAAGTAAATTAAAAGCAGAAAACACAGCCTTTGCTAAAATGTCACTTGAGAATTTAAGCCGTTTAAAGGAAGATTATTCAATCCAATATAAAAAATTTTTTGAATAAAAATACCTTGTTTCTTCTTATTTAAAATAAACTTTAAATATAAGCTCTGCAAGGGTTGGCGTTGTTTTTCAGATTAGTGTTATTCATGTATAATGGCTTTACACTATTTTTTAAAAGGAGGATAAAATAATGAGTTTGATACATATAGCGGTCTTATTACCGTTAATATTTGCACTCATTATTCCATTTGTATATCGCATATATAAGCGAATACATTTAGGATGGTTTGTGTTACCTATCCCCGTCGTCTTATTTATTTATTTTCTTTCAGACATTTCGACTACAATGTCAGGAAATAACGTAGTACATAAAGCAAATTGGATGCCTCACTTTGGCATGAATTTCGATTTATATGTTGATGGATTAGGCTTACTATTCAGTTTATTAATAACTGGTATTGGAAGCTTAATTGTATTATATTCTATTAGTTATTTAAGTCGACAAGAGCAATTAGGTCATTTTTATTGTTACCTATTGCTTTTTATGGGTGCCATGTTAGGCGTTGTATTATCAGATAACATTATTATTTTGTATCTGTTTTGGGAGTTAACTTCTTTTTCTAGTTTTCTACTAATTTCATTTTGGAGAACGAAACAAGCATCTATTTATGGGGCACAAAAATCAATGCTCATCACAGTACTAGGTGGCCTTTCACTGCTTGGTGGACTCATCTTATTATCACTTGCAGGCGGATCTACAAGTATTCAAACGTTAATTGGCAATGCGTCAGAAATACAAACGAGTCCTTTCTTTATACTATCTATGATATTTGTAATTATTGGCGCGATGACAAAATCAGCCCAATTTCCATTCTACGTTTGGTTACCAGATGCTATGGAAGCTCCTACGCCCGTCAGTGCTTACTTACACTCAGCGACAATGGTTAAAGCAGGTCTTTACTTAGTTGCCCGTATGACGCCAATCTTTGCACTTTCTCAAGGCTGGATTTGGACGATTACCGCAGTAGGCTTAATCACGTTATTCTGGGCCTCATTAAACGCAACAAAACAGCAAGATTTAAAAGGCATTCTTGCTTTTTCAACAGTGTCTCAATTAGGTATGATTATGGCAATGTTGGGCATTGGTGCAGTAAGTTACCATTTTGAAGGTGCGGATAGCCAAATTTATGTAGCTGCATTTACGGCTGCTGTGTTTCATCTTATCAACCATGCTACTTTTAAAGGTGCCTTGTTTATGGTAACAGGTGCTATAGATCATAGTACTGGGACGCGTGATGTAAATAAACTTGGTGGTTTAATCACTATTATGCCAATTTCATTCACAATCACGATTATTACATCACTAAGTATGGCAGGCATTCCACCATTTAATGGATTCTTATCAAAAGAAAAATTCCTTGAAAGTATGATTGAAGTTACACATGCTAATATATTCAGTTTAAATAGTATTGGCATACTTATTCCAATCGTAGCTATCCTAGGCAGCGTATTTACTTTTGTCTATTCTGTTAGATTTATCGGACAGATATTCTTAGGTAGTTACAAACCTGATTCATTACCTAAGCCAGCTCATGAAGTTTCAAAATTAATGCTAATATCACCGAGTATTTTAGCAATACTAGTGATTGTTTTTGGTTTCTTCCCTTCAATATTGACAGGATCGATTATTGAACCTGCAGTTAACGCAATAAGTCATACTACAGGAACAACAGCTGAGTTTCATATGTTCCACGGATTTACGCCGGCCTTTTTCTCAACATTAGGCATATATATTGTTGGCATATTATTAATCTTTAGTTTCGGTTATTGGATTAGCTTATTAAAAGCGCAACCTACAAAACTAACAATCAACTATTGGTATAATAAATTAGGCGCAGTTACGCCAAGCTTTTCGAGCCAATTTACAAACACATATGTTACAGGATTTACACGTAATAACTTATTAATGATTTTTGCATCATTAATCATTATCACGCTTGTGACATTACTAGTAACGCCGTTCAGTATCAATTTTAAAGATGTTAGTGAAATAAGACCATTTGAATTAATCATCGTAGTCATTATCATTACGGCTGCTTCTATGATTATATTCGCTCGTTCTCGCTTATTTAGTATTATTATGGCGAGTGCTGTAGGTTATGCAGTAGCTATTTTCTTTATTTTCTTTGGTGCACCAGACTTAGCACTCACACAATTTGTTGTAGAGTCGATTTCTACAGCATTGTTCTTATTATGTTTCTATCATTTACCAAACTTAAACCGACACAATGAAACACCTTCATATAAATGGTTAAACGCAATTATCGCCATAGGTGCTGGCCTTGTGGTTACTGTATTAGGTTTGATCGCCTATGGTAATAGACATTTTGGTTCAATTGGCGAATTCTATAAAGATCATGTATATGATTTGGCACATGGAACAAACATGGTTAACGTTATTCTCGTTGACTTCCGTGGTACCGATACATTATTTGAATCTTCAGTGCTTGGTATTGCCGGATTAGGTGTTTATACAATGATTAAACTTCGTTATAAAAATAAATCAAATGATGAAGGAGGAACTCACATTGAAAAGACAGAAGAATAATTTAATTTTCCAATATTCAGCAATTGTGATTTTCTTCTTAATCGTTATGTTTGGTTTACATCTGTTCTTAACAGGACACTATACACCCGGCGGCGGTTTCGTTGGCGGCTTATTATTGTCCAGTTCACTTGTAATCATTTCTGTCGCATTCGATATTAAGACAATGCGCAAAATATATCCATGGGATTTCAAAAAACTCATTGGTATAGGCTTATTCTTTTGTTTAGCCACACCAATGGCAAGTTGGTTATACAATAAAAACTTCTTTACACATACACCCTTTGAAATTCCATTAGTAATTTTAAAACCAATAGAAATGCATACTGCGACCTTTTTTGATTTAGGTGTTTTGTGTGCTGTCGTTGGTACAATAATGACTATAATATTAGCGATTGGAGAGAATGAGTAATGGAAATAGTGATGATTTTTGTTTGTGGTATTCTCACTGCAATGAGCGTCTACCTCATTCTTTCTAAAAGTTTGATTCGTATCATTATTGGGACTACTTTACAAACACATACAGCCAATTTATTTTTAATAACTATGGGTGGGCTTAAAAAAGGTGAAGTGCCTATTTATGAAAAAGGGATCACTTCATATGTAGACCCCATCCCTCAAGCACTTATATTAACAGCAATAGTCATTTCGTTTTCTGTCACAGCGTTTTTCTTAGTATTAGCTTTTAGAAGTTATAAAGAATTGGGCACAGACAACGTAGAAAGCATGAAAGGAGTGCTAGATGATGATAGAAAGTAACCTTATTATTTCACTACTCGTCATACCAATGTTAACCATTATCGCACTCATATTCATTGGTAAACGCCCGAAAATAAAGCGTTACGTTGCTTTATCAGGTACAGCAATCACATTGATTTTTGCATTTATTAATTTAAAAAATGTATTAAAACACGGGCCAATCAAACTTGAACTCGGTTCTTGGGAGGCTCCTTACAGTATTGTATTTGTACTTGATATATTTAGTGCCCTACTTGTAATCACTAGTTTAATTGTAACAATGTTGATTATTTTATATTCATACCAATCCGTAGGTATTGAACGTGAAACATATTACTACTATTTCGCAATTATGTTTATGCTTACAGGTGTTATAGGGTCATTTATCACAGGCGATATTTTCAACCTTTTCGTATTCTTCGAAGTATTTTTAATGGCATCTTACATATTGCTAGTCATCGGTGGTACGAAGGTACAATTAAGTGAAACAATTAAATATGTACTTGTAAATGTGACATCCTCTGCTTTCTTTGTTATTGCAGTTGCCATGCTTTATTCAGTCGTTGGTACATTGAATTTGGCAGATATTAGTGAAAAATTAAGCCAATTGTCAGCGCAAGATAAAGGGATTATTAGTATCATCTTTATTATGTTCATCTTTGTCTTTGCTACTAAAGCAGGTGTTTTCCCAATGTACATTTGGCTACCGGGCGCGTATTACGCTCCACCAATAGCGATTATTGCATTCTTTGGTGCATTGTTAACAAAGGTCGGTGTATATGCGATTGCAAGAACGGCGAGCCTATTCTTTGGTGAGTCATCAAACTTTTCTCTATACACAATTTTATTTCTAGCATTACTCACAATTATTTTTGGTTGTGTAGGAGCAGTAAGTTATTTCGACACTAAAAAAATCATCATTTACAATATTATGGTTGCCGTAGGTGTCATCTTAGTGGGAATTGCGATGATGAATCAAGCCGGCATGATGGGCGCAATCTATTACACTTTACATGATATGCTCATTAAAGCAGCCCTTTTCTTCTTAATCGGTGTAATGTATAAAATTACAAAAACGCATGATTTACGTCAATATGGTGGCTTAATCAAACATTATCCTGTATTAGGGTGGACATTCTTTATCGCTGCATTAAGCTTAGCAGGTATTCCGCCGTTAAGTGGTTTTTACGGAAAATATTATATTGTTCAAGCCACTTTTGAAAAAGGCTTCTACATTAGTGGTATAATCGTATTATTATCTAGTCTTGTAGTACTTTATTCTGTCATTCGCATTTTCTTAAAAGGTTTCTTTGGAGAACCTGAAGGTTATGAAGTGAATCCTAAACTTCAATATAAAGGGGTGCTTGCAGTAGCGGTCGTTTCAGTTGCTATTTCTGTATTATTCGGATTATCTGCTGATTTCTTACACCCAATTATTAAAGATGCTGCTGAAACTTTCTACAATCCTAGTGTTTATATTGATAGCGTATTGGGGGGAGAATAGTATGGCAATTCAAATATTAGTCAATTTAATGTTATCTGTTTTTTGGTTATTTGTTACTGGCAGTTATACATTTAATAATTTTCTATTAGGTTATCTATTTGCTCTATTGCTAGTATTCCTAATGCGCGGTGTTTTACCCGGCAGATTTTATATTATTACGGTTTATAAAATAATTAAATTGTTTTTCGTATTCTTAATAGAACTAATAAAAGCTAATATCGATGTCATTCGCATCGTTACTAAACCTAAACTTAACAACGAACCTGCCTTCTTTATATATCCCACAGATTTGAAAAAGGATTGGCAGATTGCTTTATTATCAAATTTAATTACACTTACACCCGGAACTATTGTTTTAGGCGTCAGTGATGATCGTACAAAAATATATGTACACAGTATTGATTTCAGTACAAAAGAAGAAGAGATTGAAGGTATTAAATCATCCCTTGAAAAAGTGGTAAGAGAGGTAGGCGAATATGAATGAACTACAATATTATATTAATCGTTGCATTAGTTATCGTTGCATTATCCATGTTAGGTATGCTAGTTCGTGTTATTATCGGACCTTCTCTTGCTGATAGGGTTGTAGCACTCGATGCTATGGGAATACAATTAATGGCGATTGTAGCGCTATTTAGTATTTTCTTAGGTACTAAATATATGATGGTTGCCATTCTATTAATTGGTATTCTAGCATTCTTAGGCACTGCCGTTTTCGCCAAATATATGGATAAAGGTAAGGTGATTGAGCATGATAACAACGATCATCATTAGTATTGCACTTATATTGGTTATACTCGGCTCACTTATTAGCGCACTCGCTGCTATTGGTCTCTTACGTTTAGATGACGTATATTCTAGAGCACATGCTGCTGGTAAAGCTGCTACATTAGGTGCAATGTTATTAATTAGTGGCGTTTTCTTATACTTTATCGGACGCGAAGGATACGTAAATATGCAGTTGCTGATTGGTATACTATTTATTTTAATTACTGGTCCGTTAGCAAGTCATCTTATAATCAAAGCTGCTTATAATTTAAGCACACCTGCTGCTAAAAGAACAAAGCGGGATGATATTCAAGAAGACTTAAAAGACACTAAATTATAACACCGTTAAATAATGCATATATAACAATGAACAATGGAGTTATAACACCTTCATTCGATATACTCCCTCTAAAGAAACACTTAAACAGTGAAAACGTTAGAGGGGGTTATTTTTATGATTTAAAATTAACAGTAATGTTTATACTACCTTACTAACACTTACATAAAAGTGATTCACCTTCACAAAGCGTTACACGCGCTTAAACCCTTGCTAAAGTGCTACTCATCTTCATAAATGAAAAAGTATCGCTTTAACAGTCAGATGCTCCCAATACGATATTCAAAGCTGAAATGTTTTATATACCAAAGCCTCGCCTCACTCCCTAACCACCCTCCATATTAAAACTTCAAGTTTAACTCCAGATGCTTTGTTACAAGCAAATTGGAGCAATAAGCTACTTTTTTCGAAAAACAACACTATCTCATACTGATCTTTTTATTTTCCAAATCGCTTATTTCACATTAGAGCTTTATAAAATATTGATTATTGCTCAATTCAATGATATATTAAATCGTAATAATTTCGTTTTAAAGGAGTTGGAATAATGTCTACTTGGACAATCATCGGCGGCGGTATTCAGGCAGTAACAATTGCTATCAAACTAAAGACTTTAGGCATTAAGACACATGAGTTGAATATTATTGATCCACATCATAGTCTTTGCGAACAGTTTAATCATTATACAAAAAGGATTGAAATGCCCTATTTGCGATCTCCATGTGTACATCATATTCACCCTAACCCTTTTCATTTAAATCAATTCGCTAAATATCATCAATATGTTAATGCTAGCTATGGTTCATACAAACGCCCCAACAGAAATTTATTTATGGACCATATTCATAGTCTTTTACACGAATTTGAACTGAATCAGAGTCACACGGTTGCTTTTGCTAATCAAATTATACTCAAAGAAAAACAATGGTGCGTTAGGCTTTCAAATCAACAATTTCTAAAGTCGGATTATGTTGTTATCGCTAATGGTTGTAATCATGAGCCATACATACCGTCCACATTTAAAAATGCACCTGACGTCTCCCATATATTTGATTCAGAGATAGATATCGATAAAATCGTTTCTCATGTAGTTGGCAGTGGTATTTCAGCGGCACATTTAACTTTAAAATTATTAAAAAAACAGGCACATTCAATCATTCATCTTTGGACAAATAAACCTCTTGATGTGCATGATTTTGATGCAGATGCTGGTTGGCTAGGCCCTAAAAAAATGACACCCTTCAATAATATTGTTGATCCTAAAACCAAATTAGCAATTATAAAAGAGGAAAGACATCAAGGTTCTATGCCTAAGGAGTTGTATCTAAGGCTTAAAAAATATGTTAAACAAGGCCGGTTAATGATTCATATAAATGAATTAAAAGAAATTCATCGCCATCATATTTATACAGACCATCATTCCATATATTACGACCACATCTTTTTAGCTACCGGGTTTAAAGATACAATCATGCAACAACCAATAATTAAGCAGTTAGTTCAACTATATAACGCACCAGTCTCAAATGCAGGCTTACCTTCCATCACTACCAATTTAGAATGGTTGCCCAATTTATTTGTGGCAGGTGGTTTAGCTGACTTACAACTTGGTCCTTTTGCAAGGAATATCATGGGTGGGCGTGAAGCTGCCAACCGCATTGGCGCCTTATTATTATTAAAAGAAAAAATAAGATAATCAATTAAAAAAACAGGCACATGAAACGCAAATAGTTAATTTGGTTTCATATGCCTGTCTATTATAGTTATTTTTTCAAATACATGTTAGCGTAATTCTATAAATCGTCAATTAATTTATACTTCGTTATTTATTGCGTTTACGTGGCTTAATCGCAATCGTGCCTCTCATGACACAAATCAATCTATCTGTATCATCTTTAATATCTATATTCCATACTTGCGTTGTACTGCCCTCATGTATAATTGTAGCTGTCGCAAATATTGTGCCTTTAGTAGTGGAACCTATGTGATTCGCATTCATTTCTAAACCTAACGGGATATAGTGGTCCGTATCAATGGTATCGGCTGCTCCCATCGAACATGCGGTCTCACCAAGCGCTAAACTTGCGCCGCCATGCAGGAAGCCGAATGGTTGCTTCACTTCATCTGTTACTGGCATAGACATAACCATAAGCCCGTGTTCTTGTCGTTCTACTTTTATTTTCATTACATCAAGCATGTTTGTCACTCAAGACACCTCATTTTCATATTATTAAGTTTATAATATCATAGCTGCAATCGTGCCAAAAATAATTAATGGAATGTTATAAAACACAAAGTTGGGGATACAAGTATCACGAATGTGATCATGTTGTCCATCAACATCTAAACCTGCTGTTGGCCCTAATGTAGAGTCACTTGCTGGAGAACCTGAGTCCCCTAAAGCACTTGCCGTACCTATTAAAGCGATTAATGCCATGGTACTTAAACCTAAAGATTCACCTAACGGTACAAATAACGTAGCAATAATTGGAATTGTAGCAAATGAAGAACCTATACCTAGGGTTACAACTAATCCAATAATATACATTACAATAATGCTAATTAATTTATTATCTCCAATCACCCCGCTTATACTATCAACCAGCTTGCCTATATCCCCTGTTTCATTCATCACACCTGCGAAACCATTTGCAGATAAAATGACTACACCAATAAATGACATAATTTTAATGCCATCTACAAATTTTTCATCTAATTCAGTCCATTTGTAAGCGCGTGAAGCAAAGAAAACAAGTACGCCAGCTAATGCACCAAAAATCATTGAATCCGTAAACATTTGTACTAAAAATGTAGCAATGATAGAAATGATAGTTACGCCTAATATATAGGGTTTAATTTCAATTTGGCTCATATCTTTAATATCTTTATGTTCTGCATATTGTCTTGGTTTTCTATAATAATAAATACCAGCTATCAAGCCAACAATATAGCCTAACGATGGAATTAACATAGCTTTCCAAATCATCCCCATCTCAATTGGGTGATTCGCTTTAGAAAACCCACTTTGGATGATTTGATGGAAAATTTGACCGAAACCATACGGTAGTAATACATAAGGCCAACATAAACCGAAACCGATGATAATTGCTATCTGTCTTCTATCTATATTAAGTTCGTTGAACAAACTTATTAATGGAGGGATTACAATTGGAATAAATGCAATATGCACAGGTATTAAGTTTTGGCTCATGATACTCATGATGAGTAATGCGCCCATAATAATAATTTTAACTTTAATACGTGACATTTTATTATTTTCTGCATGAATCGCGTTGATAATCTTATTCACTAAATAGTCTGTAATACCGCTATAAGAAATCAAAGCAGCGAATCCACCTAATAGCGCATAACTCAATGCCACTTCGGCGCCATCGACAATATTTTCACCGAATACAGATACAATATCAGTGATACTCATACCTGCAATCAAACCGCCTACTAAAGCACTGATAAATAAACTTATAACTACATTTAATCTGCATAAACATAGTACAATCATCAGTATAACTGCTATAACAACTGCATTTATCACAAAAGCACATCTCCTTTATTACGTTATCGAACTAAAGTATCACGAGATTTATATTAACAATTAGTACCTGAATTGTCAATCATATTTTTCTCATATTTAACCAAACAATATATCATTCGTATGGTTGCGTTTCATTACAACAATATAAACAAAGAGGTTGAAACATCATAAATAATGTTTCAACCTCGAATACCCTTTAAAACGTTTTGGCTCATATTACGCTTTATGAAAATGCATAGTACTTACACAAGACTCTAGATTTTGTACACTTTTGTCTAAACATGCTTGCTAAAGCGGAGCCACGAAATTCAATTTAGACCATATGATTCCTATCTCGCGACTATTAATTCATGTTCCTATTTTTAATACGTTTTTTTATCTCATAATGTCCTCAACCATTGAACGATAGATAATATCAAGTAACCTGTTGGGCCTGCTGGACCTTTATATGATGGCTGATTCGTTGTAGCCGGGCCTGCAATATCAAAATGTAAATGCGGGGTGTCACCAGCGAAATGATTTATAAATGTTGCGGCAAATAAAGCTTTACCTTGCCCATTTGTATGATTAACTAAATCAGCAACAGCACTCTTTCTAATCAATGCTTGTTCTGTTGCAGTCATAGGGAGTTCAAATACCATTTCATCCATTGTCTTAGCTTGCTCCAGAATAGCATTTAATGACGTTGTCGCATTTTTATTAAACACTGCGGCTTTATCTTCGCCTAGCGCTGCAACTGCTGCCCCAGTCAATGTCGCAAAATCTAAAATAACTTGCGGTTCAAATTGATTTGCATAAAAAACAGCATCGCCTAAGACTAAACGTCCTTCAGCATCTGTATTTAATACTTCTACAGATTCTCCGCTTAAAGCTGTATAAACATCATCCGGTTTCATAGCTTCCTCATTTATCATATTTTCTGCAGCTGCAATCACACCAACAATGTTTATTGGCAATGCCAATTGACGAGCCGCTTCAATCATTCCTATTACATTAGATGAACCACACATATCAAATTTCATTGTTTGCATGCCTGTTTTTGATTTAATAGAATAACCACCTGAATCATAGGTAATACCTTTTCCTACAAGCGCAATTGGATTGTCACCTGGACGCCCCCCGTTATAAGTAAGTGTGATAATACGTGGTCCTTGTTTAGAAGCTTTTCCGACTGCATGAACCAGTCCAAACCCTTCACTTTGTAATGTCACACTGTCTTTAACATCTACAATAACTTCAGTTTCGCTAAAATGCTGTTGTATCAAATCTGCATAATATGCAGGCGTTAAAATATTAGGAGGTATATTACTATAATCACGCGCTAAGTTAATTGCAGTTGCGATTGCATGCCCTTGTTCAACTGAGTCGCTTATGCTTTGATCTTTTGTATGTATAGCTAATTTAAGTTGATAAGGTGCTGATTTATTTGTTTTATAACCGTCAAATGTGTAGATAGATTGTTCACTTTGTTGACCTAGAATTTCAGCAATGGTCTGATTTGTATGTTGATGAGATTTAAATGAATCAAATACTAATGTAGCCTGATCAACCCGGCTTTGTTTTAAAGCTTGAAATACATTCCCAAATATTTTCAAATAATCACTATACTCGAGCGTTTTGATATTTCCTAATCCAACTGAGATAAGTTTATGTGTTTTCTCGCCTATTTTAAAAAATGTACTAGAAATCTTTCCTATATTCGTACTTAAAATATGATGTTGTTTTAGTGGTGATAATAAATCACTTAATTCATCATCTCCAACTTTAATTGACTCTAATTGATTCAAATGTTCAGGCACGCCAACAATAAGCGTATCATTCTCAAAATTTGTAGTTGTATTAATTACTGCATCCATTCATAATCCTCCATTTCCATTCATTCATAGCATCTCACAATTTTACGCTTTAATCTACAAATTAAGTAGAACAAAGACACGGACGAGGTGCAATAAAATTCTGATTTTCGGCCCAGAAATTATCACTTGGTGTGAACCAGATGGTTGAATCGAACAACAAATGTAAAACTACTGTCGAAACAACGTTTCGCCGCCAATATTATATTTAAGGCTGAGACATTTATTTATGCCCCAGCCTTATCATGTATATCATCATAAATGTATAGCTAACACTTATGATTTAATTATTAAAATTTACCTTTTTTAAATGCTAAGCCAATGCCACCAAGTTTGAATACTGCACGAGTATCAATGACTTTTTTCATAAATGCAGCTTTTTTACCTTGGATGTCTTTGCCATAAACGACACCAACACCATCATTAGCACCTAGAGAACATACTGTACCACGGTCAACGTATTCAAATTCTTGTGTTGGTTGACCTTCTAAAATATTTTTAATGTTTTTAGCAGTATGTTCGCCTTCTTGCATTGCAATTTGTGCAGTTGTTGGTAATGGACGCTCTTCTCCAGAAGGAATAAATGCTGAACAGTCACCAATTACAAAAATATCATTGTAACCTTCGATAGTTAAATCTTGGTTAGTAACAATACGGCCACGTTTAACACCTTCAAATGATTCTTCCATTAATTTACTACCACGAACACCAGCAGCCCATACAACTGTATTCGCTTCTAATTGTTGTTCTTCGTCATTAACTTTTACTACAAAACCTTTTTTATTAGCAGCAACGATTGGCGTTGCAATTTTGAATTCAACACCTTTGCTTTCTAAATAACTTACAGCATGGTTTACTAATTCGTCAGAGAATTGTGGTAACATTTTTGGCGCTGCTTCTACACAAGTAATTTTAACTTTTGTTTGGTCAACACCATATTTATTACATAGTTCAGGGATACGATCAGTCAATTCACCTAAGAATTCAACACCTGTAAATCCTGCGCCACCAACGATAATAGCTAAATCTTTGTCATCTTTTTCTTTCGAAGCCGCATAGTTAGCAAATTTATCTTCGATGTGACGTGCTAATTTACGAGCAGTTAATACATTTTCAATTTGGAAAGCATAGTCTTTCATGCCTTTAATACCAAATGTTTCGCTTTCGAAACCTAAAGCAACAACTAGGATATCAAAATCAAAGATACCTGCATCAGTTTCTACTTTCTTAGCATTACGGTCGATTTTTGTAACTTCTGCTTTAACAAAGTTTACTTTGTTTTTATTAATTACACTTTCAACTGGATATAATGCATCTTCATAACTAAGTGTTCCTGCTGAAGCTTCATGTAACCAAGTAGCTTCATAGTGATAATCATTTTTATTAATTAATGTAATCTCAGCTTCATCAGCTGAAAGTTGCTTCTGTAATTTTGTAATAGTTTGTAAACCAGCGTAACCAGCGCCTAAAACTAATACTTTTTTACGATCTTGAGCCATTTCATTCACCTAAACTTTCATCATTTTTTTGTTGCGACAGTCTTTTTTTATACGTTAAACAATTTTTAGAATTTCATAAAAAAGACATTTTTCATCCAACACTAATTTTATAGTTTTTACAGTTTATTTTCAAGCCGTAATACCCATATTGTTTATTATTTCACATAAACATATAAAAGGCTATAGTTCTCTCTATATTTGGTCGAACTATAGCCTTTGAATGCTTGGTTTTATATTATTAACAATCTTCTGGCGCTCCGGCAACTTTAGCAGTTCTAAATGAGCTACCACAACCACAAGATGCAATAGCATTTGGATTATTAATTTGGAAGCCACCGCCCATAAGCGATTGTTTAAAATCAACTTTGGTACCTTCTAATACAGGTTTATCATATTTATCAATCAGTACTTTTAAACCATGAAATTCAAATACTTCGTCATTTTCACTTGGTTCAGCTTCTGCTGACATACCGTATGTTAATCCTGTGCAGCCACCACCGTTTACTTTAAGCTTTAAATATCCATCTGGCATATCATTTTGTTGCATCATATCTTTAACTTCATATGCTGCAGCTTCTGTTAATTCAATTACTGCCATTTAAATTACCTCCTTAGAAAATCCATGTTTCTTCTATATGTGCATAAATGTTTTGTAATAAGTCGTCTGGTGATTCTCCTTCAACGATATCACCGTTTACTAATGCATACAAGCCACTTGAGCAAATACCACAGTTTTGTAAACAACCATATTCTAAAACATCAACTCCTGGATCATTTTCAAGTTGATTATATACATAATCTCCGCCTTTCGCTAAATTCGAAATGCAGAACTCAACTATTGGATTCATATTACACCCTCTCATTAATTGTCAGTTTAATAATTATAACAAAAACAATCCCTAACTGACTACATACTAGCTTATATAATTCAATTTTTTAAAATCGTATTTTTTTAAATTACGTTGCTTATTTTATCATTGCATTGATGTTAACTTTTCCATACTAAACCGCATTTACTAACACGTAAAATTTTAAATTTATGATTGTATTTTTTATGTGCTTAAAATTTTTTGTCAAAATTAAATTAAAGCGATATATATTTTCGTATAAAACGCCATTCACAGCATTTATATATATTGTTATCATCGTTTTGTATTCAAAATTATTATATTTTACAAATTATGACGCATCGTCTTTATTTGTAGAAGTATACAAAAAAGCATATAATAATTTTAAGTAAGCTTATTTTAAAATTTAGTGTTTCGTTCAATGAAAAAACGAATATGATTTAACCACATTATATTTATTAACTTACATTGACAAAATAAGATAATAACATTGATGGTTCATTACGAAACCATCATGCTATTATTAAATTGATCAATACTATTTTTACTAGAGGGGTATCATAAATGAAAAACTTAGTACTATTAGGTGGCGGATATGGTAATATGCGTATTATGTCTCATATTTTACCATCTGCACTTCCTGAAAATTATTCTATTACATTGATTGATCGTATGCCTTATCATGGTCTGAAACCAGAATTCTATGAATTAGCTGCTGGCACAAAGTCAGACAAAGATATTCGTATGAATTTCCCAGATTCAGAGCGTATTAACACCGTATATGGAGAAATTAATGATATTAATTTAGAGGACCAAATAGTTTCTGTTGGAAATACGAAAGTGGATTATGATGAATTAGTTATAGGACTAGGATGTGAGGACAAATATCACAACGTTCCAGGCGCTTCGGAATATACACATAGTATTCAAACATTATCTAGTTCACGCGAAACATTTCACCATATTAGCGAATTACCTAACGGGGCTAAGGTAGGCATTGTAGGCGCTGGTTTAAGCGGCATTGAACTAGCAAGTGAATTACGCGAAAGTCGTGAAGACTTACAAATCTTCCTATATGATCGTGGAGAGCGTATCTTACGTCGTTTCCCTGAAAAGTTAAGTCGTTATATAGAAAATTGGTTTAAAAAAAATGACGTAACTGTAGTACCAAATTCTGATATTAATCGTGTAGAACCTGGTAAGATTTTTAATAATGATGTGCCAGAAGAATTAGATTTAATTGTATGGACAGCAGGTATCCAACCCGTTGAAATTGTTAGAAATCTACCAATCGATATTAGTAAAGATGGGCGCGTTATATTAAATCAATATCACCAAGTGCCTACTTATAAAAACGTATATGTTGTTGGTGACTGTGCAGATTTACCTCATGCACCTAGTGCACAACTTGCAGAAGTTCAAGGTGATCAAATTGCTGATGTGATGAAGTTACAATGGCAAGGTAAACCACTTCCCGAAAAAATGCCTGAACTTAAAGTTCAAGGGTTCTTAGGTTCTTTAGGCGACAAAAAAGGATTTGCATATATTATGGACCGAACTGTTACTGGTCGGTTAGCCTCAATCTTAAAATCAGGCGTATTATGGTTATATAAATACCATAATGGCTAAACTTGTATAATATTAAAATAAAGACACGACCTGACTTTTCTTTAATACATTAACTCGAAAAGTACACGGCCGTGTCTTTATTAAATAATTAATGACGCTCCATAAATTGAGTGATATCTCTTAGTTGAACATATCCATCTGAAACATACTCATCATTCATAGTGACAAGCGGATAGAATAATTCATCTTCTTGAATACGTTCAATATATTGCTGATCATGGTCAGTTAAATTTTCTGTATCTTTTTCAATATCAATATACGTAAATTCAAATTGTGTATCTGGATATTTTCTTTTTAACAACGGTTGCAACCAATCATACGTATTTCGAGCTGTCGGTGCATTGACACAACTCGCACACACAATATCTGCGCCATAAACGACTACACTTACTTTATTCATATTAACTTATCCCCTTTTGTCTTGATTGATAGATTTTTTCTTATATATCTATTATAATAAAAAGATAGATAGAAAATGAAATAATATACTTGAAAGGAGGCATTTCCATGCCAACTGAAAACGTAACAATGTTTGATCAAGTAGCAGAAGTTATTGAAAAATTACGTCCCTTCTTACTACGTGATGGTGGCGACTGTTCACTTGTAGATGTAGAAGACGGAATCGTTAAACTTCAATTACACGGTGCATGCGGTACATGCCCAAGTTCAACAATCACATTAAAAGCAGGCATCGAGCGTGCTTTGCATGAAGAAGTACCTGGAGTAGTCGAAGTAGAACAAGTATTCTAGTTTATTAACTCATTTATAAATAAAAACAACACAAGATTTAAATGCTTTAGAATCCTTCACTTAGAGAGACAACAAGCCCATTTTCTAAAAACATCATAGTCCTACTTAGGCATTGACGAATTGGACCCGAAAATAAGCTTATAGCAAGCATTTTCGGGTCCGATTCATGTTACATTTATATCATGATTTTTAAAATATGTTTCAAATTATAAATAAAGGTATACTATTACCTGTTAGTCAGCGATGCATATGTTGCGCAATATGCTCACTAATATAAGCCCAACCCTTCCATCCTATATGTACCGCATCACTAATCACGTACGGTTCATAATCTTTATCTGTCATATCATAAATTCGCCCACCACGACTAATAACAGTGTGATTAATTTTATCATACACTTTTTGACGTTTTTCTTTATGAACGCCAATATGATCATACCATTTGCCATTTGAAGGGATACTAATATATTCAACATCAGCGCCAGCTTCACGCATTGTGTCTACTAGTAACTCTAAATCTTTGAATTCTGGCGAATGCGCATTAAATTCGTAATCTCTATTAATTTTGCGTTTATGCGCTTTTATTAAGTCCCAATACTCATCTCTAATCTTAAATGCATTTGATTGTGAGTGTTTTGCACCATGAATTTCAGCTTGCTTACGAATAGCTTGCCAGGATGCCTCTTGAGCTGTAATAGGCTCGGTATCTGTTAATTCTGTTTTTGAAAGTGGCACGCGTGATTTGATCGCTTCAATTTTCTCGAATTGAGTGGTATTAAATGATGATAAATAGTGGTCTGTCTCACTTACATTGTCTTTAGACATTTTTTCTAAATAATTTCTATTATATACATTTTTAAAACTCAATAATCTCTTCGCGTAACGTTGTTTAAGTTCCGGGCTTAATTTTTTTTGGTTAAATAAATGATTTAATTGCGTTTTTGAAATGCGCGCATCAAAATTCTTATTCGTCAACCCGTGATTCGTAAACCATTGGGGCGAAATAATAAAAGCCATTTTCTTTCCTTTTAAATTGTCATACTGTGCTGCTAATTCTATTGCATTAATCAAGTCAGTAGATCCGCCCGTTCCAATTAAAAATGGTTGTTGTGAATATACCGTTTGATCACGTAATAAGATGGCTGGGTTAAATGGATCATCTTTTTCTAGTTCGCTCGATCCATATATAGGATAAAATGCATTTGAACGAAACATTTTGTCTTGGATTAAAGTACCTTTTAATACTTGGTCAGATAATGCAATGCGTTGTTTTTCCAATGTTTTTGTAGTAATTAATCCGCTAAACCAACTTGATGGTAATATTAAGAAAATTCCAAATAAACAAAGGCTAATAATAATTGGGGTAAAAGGTTTTATTTTCATCGTAATTCTTCTAGTACCGCTACTATCTTATTAGGCGTTGCCCATTCGTCCCTATCAAAGTCCATGATAGAAACTTCAATCTCTAATTGGTTTTGAATTTCTAATAAAAGCCCAACTGTTTGAAATGAATCAATAATGCCTTCTTCAAATAATGCGATATCTGGATTTTCTTTCACGATGTTATTTTCAGTTACTTCAGCTAATAACGCTAATACTTGTTCTCTAAATTCCATTATAATTCCTCCTAATTTTAAAACAGTTTCCCAGAAAAGATAAGAAAACCAAATGTTATAAAATGAAATGTCACAATAATACTTAAAGCAGTGGTATATTTATTTTGCCAACGTGGCGGGTGTTTTTTTCGCCACTTTTCGTAATAACCATAACCTATAAATAGTGCCGCATGATATAAACCATATAATATATAATATATTTCAATACCATGCCAAATACCCATAATTAAAAAGTTTAAGAAAAAAGCAACATTCGACATTGCAAATTGATTTTTTAATAACTTTTTCTTTGACATAAAAAATAGTGAACGCATGTAAATACAATCTCTAAACCAAAAAGACAATGACATGTGCCATCTGTTCCAGAAGTCTTTAATATTTTTAGCTTTAAATGGTTGTTTGAAGTTTGGTGGTGTTTGAATGCCATATATGTAACTAAATGCGATAGCAAATAATGAATAACCAGCAAAATCAAAGAATAAATATAAACTATAAGCATACATGTACAACCACTTTGTTATCATACCTGTAAAATCTAGCATCATTGGATTAATAGCAAATGTTTGTATTAAATATGCAATAATATATTTATATAAAAAACCTAACATGATCAAATGGATTGCTTTAGCAAATAAACTACTATACTCATTGCCATTTAAAACTTTATTTTCATCTTTAACAAATCGCTTGTAACGATCAATCGGCCCTGAAGAAATCGTTGGAAAGAAAGATATAAATTGTATGACTTTCCAAAAACGTACTTCTTTGATTGAACCATCTCTAATTTCCATTAATAACTGAACACTTTTAAACGTCACATATGAAATTCCTAAAAACCCTATAAACTCAACTACTTTGTTTTCATGAAGTTTTAATTGTACTGCTCCAAACCATGAACTCTGCATGACTTTCACTATTACAAGGGGCAAGATAGAAAGCGTAATGACTGTAATAAATATTGTTATTTTATTGTTTTTGGCGCGAGCGTACCAATAATACATAATAATGACTACTTGCCATATAATATAAAGTAAAAAATTGATTAGTTGCACGCTTAAATACGTTTGTCCAAAAAGATTATGTTTATCAGAAGAGAATATTAACATAATCATGATGGCTGTACTTAAACCATTATAAATTCTGCTACGTTTCCCCAAAAACCCTAATATGATAACTGGTATTAATAATAAAAATGCTATAAAAAAGAATGTAAAGTCACCGTATGGAATCATTTCAATAAATCCTCAGCAATCTTCTTACGATCTAACTTTCCGTTCATTGTAAGTGGTAATTTATCTGTATAAGTTATCTTTTTAGGAATCATGTACTCAGGAATTAAACGTTTTAATTCCTTTTTTATTTGGTGCGTTATAGTTTGGTTATCCATATGGTCTTCAACATGATTAAGAACAACTACAGCATTTAAATTGATCACTTTCCCGTCTCGGTACATTGGCACAACAATGGCTTCTCTAACATAATCTACTTCACGTAACTGACACTCTATTTCTTCAAGTTCCATTCGATAACCATTTAATTTAATTTGATAATCGATCCGACCATTTATAAACCATTGGTTGTCTTTTAATTGTGCTTTATCGCCTGTATAGTAAGCTTTCTGTCCATCTTGCATTTTAAACACTTTCTCTGAACGCGTCTTATCTTTAACATACCCTTCACTCACACATTTTCCTAAAATTACAAGTTCGCCCTCCTCCGTTAAAGTTAAACTTGTTCCTGATTGTGGTATGCCTACTGGTAAAGGGTTATATTTTTTAATAATGTCTTCAGTAATCAACACACTTGTTACTGCTACAGTAGCTTCTGTCGGTCCGTAAGTGTTATAAATAAACGCAGAAGGAAAACGTTGTTGTAATAATTGAGCAGTTCTATGAGCGAGCATCTCACCACAAAAGAAAAACTCTTTCAAACTACTATAATGCGCTTCTGTTAAATGGGGTAACATCAAACACATTTCCATAAAAGAAGGAGTGGATACCCATACATTGATCTGCGTTTCTTCTAACATTTGATTTAATAACTTAGGTTTATTGATCATTGTTTTATCTACTAAGTTCAACGTCCCTGCTGTTGCTAAACAAGGATAAATAGACATAACAGATAGATCAAATGAAAATGGCGCTTGGTTTAACCACTGTTGGTTTAATCCTAATTGATTTAGTTGTATCATCCAATTTGTAAAGAGGTTCAAACTTTCATAACTAATTTGTACGCCTTTAGGTTCACCAGTAGAACCTGATGTAAAAATAGTATAGGCTATAGCTGAATCATTTATACTATTTTCTATGGGACTATCTCCATCTACGTTTAATAATGCTGTTGTTGTAATAATAGATGGTCCCTCTATGTGTAACTGCGCATCAGTCGTATTTAATAAATATTGGGGCGCTATTTTATTTATAATAGATACAACGCGCTCTTGAGGAGTAGAGGTATCAATCGGTACATAACCACAACCTGCCTTAATACTTCCTATCATTCCTACTATCATATACGGGGACATGTGCCCATATAAAATCAATGGGCTTTTAGTATCTTTTAATATAACAGCAAGGTGGTCCGCATACTGGTTTAATGCTTCATATGTCAAACTTTCATCGTTGTGCTTAACTGCAACTTGGTCTGGAAAATTTTTTCCATTCTCTATAATTGTCTGAATGATGTCTTTCATGCTAGTCTCCTTCATTAAAATTCATTATATATAAAGTTATTATGTGTATCGCCAGTACCATAAATTAAGTATAAGGCTATTAAAATAACCAAGTACATGATAGTTAATAACCATGGTTTGAATGTTTGAAAAGAAGGTTGTTTATTGATTTCCTTTTGCATATTTCACCTCTTATTTTTATCCATTTATAGTTAAATATGTTTATTAAATCAACTTTTAAATTTTGTACGTTAAACTTTATAAAAATATTCAACTTTTTCATCAATTAATTATACAATTTTTTCTACGTTAATACAATTAAATATTTATGCATCTATATAACAAAATTGTTAGATGTCCTATAAATAAAAGAGTCATAATTATTATTTTCCAAAATACTTTGCACTTTAATTTATATTACAAATATATTATGTTTTAAGTCGTGTAAAGAAAATATAAAAAAGCAGTTATCGAATTATTCGATAACTGCTTTTTTAATTAATTTATGGTTACTGGTGTTTTAGGCTGTTTCTCATTTAATACTAACTGAATATTATCTACACAAAGTTGTACCATACGATCTCTTGTAATCACTGATGCACTCCCAATATGAGGGAGTATAGTTGCATTTTTCATTGATAATAAGGGATGCGTCGTATCAATAGGTTCTTCTCTCAAAACATCTAAACCACATGCTTTTATTTCTTCATTTTGTAATGCTGATACTAACGCTTCTTCATCAACTATTGCACCTCTACCAATATTAATGAAAACGGCGTCATTTTTCATCATTTTAAATGCTTTTTCATCAAATTTGTCTCGTGTTTCTGCTGTAAGCGGCGCGGTACAAACGATAAAGTCACTCTCTTTTAATAAGGTTTCAAATGGAACGTATAAGGCACCAAGTGCTTCTTCATCATCTGGGCGTCTTGTTCTATTATGATACATAATATTAGTGTTAAAACCTTTTAATCGTCTCGCAAATGCTTTACCAATATCCCCCATACCATAAATACCGACGTTCGCATGGAATAAATCCTTGCCCGCAAATAAATACGGACCCCAACTTTGCCATTCACCATTTTGAACGTACGATTCCGCTTCAACTACACGTCTTGCTACTGCAAGCATCAAAGTGAATCCTAATTCTGCTGTTGTTTCTGTCAAAACGCCTGGTGTATTAGTAACCACAATATCTTTGCTTTGCATTAGTTGCACATCAATATTGTCATAGCCAACTGCCATATTTGCTATGACTTTAAGATTAGGTGCAGCTTCAATAACTTCTTCATCCATTTTTTCACTCAATGTGACAAAGCATGCTGTTGCATCTTTTAAAGCAATTAAAAATTTATCCCGCGGCATAGGCTTATATGATGCATCCCACACTTCTACTTCACCTATAGTTTCTAATTGCTTAATGAATTTTTCTGGAATCTTTCTACTCACTACAATTTTTTGCATTCAATCACTCCTATATTTCGAGTTCTTTGATTACCTCATTTAAATCTTTAAAACTGTATGTCGGTGGAACGTCTTTAAGTTTTACTTCATCTAACGAAGAAACGCCAGTTTGGACATGAATTGTATCCATATTAACGTTGATGCCAGAAAGTATATCAGTATCATATAAATCGCCCACCATTGCCACTTCAGAACAATCTAAACCTAAAATCTCCATCGCCTTATTCATAATAATAGGTTCTGGTTTACCAATAAATGTAGGTTGAACGCCTGTCGATGTGGATACAACGCTTGTAATAGCGCCATTTCCCGGTAAAAATCCACGTTCTTTCGGTATAGAAACATCTTTATTAGTTGATATAAATGTCGCCCCATTACGCACGCCTAATGTAGCAGTTGCCAATTTCTCATAAGTTACAGCTTCGTCTAAGCCAATAACTACGTAATCTACGAACTCATCATTTTTAATGACTAAACCATGATTCGTTAACGCTTGTTCTAAACCAGAGCCACCCAACATATAAATTGAAGCTCCTGGGTGTGCTTCAGCAATATATTCTGCGGTAGCTATCGCTGAAGTTACTACTTCATCTGGCTTAGCTGTCACGCCCATTGCTTTTAATTTTTCTACTACTTCGGCAGGTTCTTTTGTTGAATTATTCGTTACAAATAAATGTGGAATCTCATGTTTATTTAAATACTCAATAAACTGTGTTGCACCATCAATTTGTTCGTTACCTTTGTACATCGTACCATCTAAATCGATAAGGTACGCTTTATAATGTTTCATCAAAGCTTATTTCTCTCCTTTTTGGCCAAATGCTGTAATCGGGACATTTTCATTTTTTAAAAACTGGATAACTTCATCAATAAATTGTTGATAATAATCAAGCGTTCTATCAAAAAGCGGTACTAACTGTGTCGTTTCAAGTTCATCATAATAATGTACGAATTGTTTTCTTTCATCAACGGTTTGATTGATATTACTTTGTGTATCTTTAGAAATAACATTTTCTAATTCTAAAATATCTATAACATCTTTGTAATTTCCTGGATCTCTTAAAATAAAACCATCTATAATCATATTACCAATATCTACAGATGATTCTATCAACATTTGTGAAATTCTTTCGAATGCGTAATGGTTATCTTTATGGTTAGGATAATCATTAACTAATTCTTGTAAGTAATTTAACTTTTTATCTAACTTATCTTTATTAACAAAATACATCTACGTCACTCCTATCATTCTCATCATACCATACCTTTGCAGTCAAATTCATTTATGGTTATACTGTAAATTAAGACTTTTTGATATAGAATTGTCCTTAATAATTAAATAATCTCATAGCTCAATTGTGAAAGGATGTTTATATGATAGATATGTATCTTTATGATGATAATGAATCATCACAGGTGCAATTTGTAGGATTTGTTGGAGAATTTAGCCGTTATGATTTAATGCTTGTACAAACCGATCGCCATTTTGGTAAAACAATCGTTTTAAATATGCAGACAAATAAATTTGGCATTATTGGTACAGATGATTTAGAAGAGGAAGGTTATATTGCACATATCTTAGGGGTAACAGAAGATGAAGGCAATGAAATCACAGAATATCTTAACCAAGTTATACAATAATTAAAATAAAAATTAAACGCGTTATATGTTAAATACCAAATAAACCAAAACTATCAGATTAAAAACACAAAAATCTACAACCCAATAAAAATGGTTGTAGTCTTTTTGTGTTTTTGGTTTATCGTCCGTATTTTAAAATTCAATCATACACAGCTTTATGGGTCTAGTATACTATGATCTATTTATTTTTATAGTTACTGAATTAATCTATGATGCTAACTTAGCTATGTTGAGATTGTCATATACTTGAATATAACATCCTATTATTTTTCTGTATCTTGAATCGTCGGCTGGATTTTTACATCTTGTAATTTATTTTTTTCAAATGTTAATTCAACGTCATCATCATCTTCAATTTGAGATGGCACTTCATCCTCTGGAATTTTTTTCAAAATAAAATATGGACAACCAAAATTGCAATATTCTAATAAATAATCTTGAATCGTTGAGAATCGTTTACTCAATTCTGCCTTTTTATTTGAATCTTTATAGAAGCCTTTTAATCTTAATTGGTCATATCCAAAATCTCCGACGATATAATCATATTTATCTAAAATATCTGCGTACCGTTGCGCAAATAATTCTTCATCAAAACATTCTCGGTATTCTTCTATAATTTCAAAATAGAAACTATTCACTTTTATCATTATATTCACCTAATCTAATTGTTATTTTTAATAAAACCATACTAAACTTACATACGAGAAGTCAGTAAAATAACTTTTCTATTGCTAATAAAGACTTAGTCCATCATTTAATTAACGGGCATCGCTAATTTCCAAAATGAACTAAGTCTTTGTATTTAATATCTATATTTAAATATTAGAATCTACACCAAGTTTTTCTTCACCTAAACGATGTCTTTCTTTTGCAGCTTCGTTAACTTGTTCATCTGCATGATAAGAACTTCTCACAAGTGGTCCTGCTTGGCAATGTTTGAATCCTTTATCCATGGCTACTTTTCTTAATTTACCAAATTCTAAAGGTGTATAATATTTTTCAACTTTTAAATGTTTACGTGAAGGTTGCAAATATTGACCAATGGTTAAGATATCAACATCATTTGCACGTAAATCATCCATTGTTTCATAAATTTCTTCGTGAGTTTCACCTAAGCCCACCATTAAACTAGATTTTGTTGGTATATCAGGTTGTAATGCTTTAGAACGTCTTAAAAATTCTAAAGTACGGTCATAAGTCGCTCTAGCACGAACTCTAGGTGTTAAACGACGAACTGTTTCAATATTATGGTTTAAAATATCTGGCTTTGAAGCCATTAAGGTTTCTAATGCTTCGTAATCGCCACCCATATCAGACGGTAATATTTCTATCGACGTATAAGGGTTACGCTCGCGCACTTTACGAACTGTTTCAGCATAAACATTGGAACCGGCATCTCTTAAATCATCTCGCGCAACTGCTGTAATTACAACATGCTTTAAATTCATTAATTCAACAGATTCTGCCACGCGTTCTGGCTCATCTAAATCTAACTCATTTGGTAATCCTGTTTTAACGGCACAAAAACGACATGCACGTGTACAAACTGCGCCTAAAATCATAAATGTAGCAGTTCGACGTTCACCCCAACATTCGTGTATATTAGGACATTTTGCTTCTTCACACACTGTATTTAAATTCTTTTCTCTCATCATTTTCTTGAGACCAGTGTAGTTTTCGTTAGTATTCAGTTTTATTTTTAACCAATCGGGTTTACGTAAAATTTCTTCATTTTTAGTAGCCATAACCGCACAATTCCTCCTGATTTGAAATCTGTAATCATTATAACGAAAATCGGATTAAATTAAAACGTAAAATGTAATATTTTAATAACCAAGTAATTTTTCTTTGTAAATATCTCTTAAAAACTCTGGCATTAAATAATCGATAGATTGTTCTTTTAAAGTCGGAAAATAACGACCGAATGTATACATATCCACTGTGCCAAGCACATAAGTTTTGTCGTCTTCAATTTCTTCACCGTTAATAAAGTATCTTGATTCAGATTCAATCAGCCCTAAATTATATAGAACGTAACCACCAAATATATCTCCTCTGAAGCCTAGGCCTTGCGCGTGTTCATGAAGGTACTCTTGCTTTTGACTTTTAATAATAACATTTTTTAATTCTAAACCATTTAATCGAATACGTACTGCATTGATAGGGTGAGGTAACATTTGATGAATATCAAATTCCGTGACTTGGTTGGCTGAAATACCTTTTACAATTAAACCCGCATTGATGATTGTGCAGTCTGCATTTGTAAATTCAAATACACTTTCAGCTAACATATAAGACGTTTGAGTTATGACATCTGTTCTTCTTGGTAAGTTAATCGGATGATCAATGACCGCGTCGCTTAATAAAGCTTTACCTTCTGCTTCGAAGTGTGTCACTACTTCTGGTAATGTTTCTACTGGATAAATCACTGCATGTTTATCTACAACTGTATCGTGTTCAATTTCTAATGTTACTTCACCTATAAAACGGCCGTATTTACCTGCAGCTGCCATTAAAACACCATTATTGATTTCACCTTTTTCAAAATAATGATGCGTATGACTACCTAATATTAAATCAATTTCTGGAATTTCTTGGCATAATTTCTCATCAAAGAACACACCTACGTGACTCATAATGATTAATAAGTCATAAGCATCTTCATTAGCGCTAATTTCATCTTTAATTGCTTCTAATGGATCAGTAACGACCCAGTCTAGTGCTCTATAGAATGGTGTGAATGGTGCTGTTGCTGCAACAAATAATATACGCACACCGTTTATTTCTTTAATTATAGATGAGGTGATATTACGCGGTAATTGGCCTTGCTCATCAAAAACATTCGCACACGTCACATCAAATTTTGCATTGTCATAAAGTGTATTTAAAGCTTCATGCGAAATAGTCATACCTTCATTATTCCCAATTGTCGCTATATCACAATGTGCTTTATTTAAAAGTTCAACATTCTTTATGCCCATCGTAGCTTCTGTAACAGGGGCTGATAAATCAACATGGTCTCCAATATCTAAATAGAGCGAGGGATGATCTAATTTGGGTCTCTCTTGAGCTAAATATTCGGAAATACGTTCGTACTCATGCAAATGACTGTGAATATCATTTGTATGGTAAATAGTTAATTTCACCATGGGTCCCTCCTCTTAGTTTATAAAAATGATTTTATGATTAAATATAGTCCCATTATTAGCATAACTGTTCTTAGTAACATAACGACAGTATTTGATTTTATAGATTGATTCACTTTCACGCCTATTTTAGCGCCGATATAACTAGAGATAATTAAGACAATCGAATAAACCCAAGCTACGTGTCCTTGTGCAATGTGCCCAACAGAGCTCATCACACTTGAAAAGAAAATCATCATCATACTTGTACCGACCGCCACATGGGGAGGAAATCTGAAAACGATAAGCATTAATGGCGTCATTAACGCCCCCCCTCCGATACCAAATAAACCAGTCAGTATACCGATAAATAGTGTTGCTATAAATGCTAAAACTGGCGGTACGCTATAATGATATGTTCGACCATAACCGTCAACATATGTACGTTCATATTTAGGTTTATTAAACATCTTCATTGGTTCTATATTATTTCTAATCATGAGTAAAACAGCTACAAATATCAAGAAGACACCAAAGTATAAATTAAAGGAATCTAATGTTAAAAAACGGCTTAGTATAGAACCAATTAATGAGCCTGGTAATAAGCCGAATAAAAAGATTGAGCCATTTTTAACGTCTACTTGTTTTGTTTTCAAATAGCCTAATGTTGATGATAATCCTGTAATAATCAAAATCAATGAAGATGTACCAATTGCAATTTGAGGTGTGATACCTTGTAATAAATCATTTTCTACACCTAAATAAACTAATGTAGGGACGATAATGATGCCCCCGCCAATACCAACAAGAGATCCTAGGATGGCTGATAAACCACCAATTAAAATCAATATGATTATTGTTAACATGTTTTATCGCTCCTAAAATAATTTTAATTGTTGTGGTGCTAAGCCTTCATAATCAATACCTAATAACTTTTGGTATGTTTTTGCATTTTGAGCAGCATGACCACCAGAATTATTATTAAACACTACGTAAATATTTTTAGCTTTTTGTTCTAATAGTTTAACTTTTTGCGCTAAATCTGTAAGTTCTTGCTTGTTGTAATCATATAGATATCTTACATCTCTCCACGCTTCATCTGTCATATCTTTTTTAGTCCAACCATATATATTCCGACCGTGATAACGAACGAATGCTGTTTCATTCGTAATGCGATTAATTAGTGGTATGGAACCTTGACCAGCTTGTGGTTCATCGCATACTGCATGAATAATGTCATAGTCTGTTAAAAAACCTAAAGTTTCTTCTTTATATGTTTGATTAAACCAAGATTGATGCCTAAATTCCACACATACTGGAAAATCTTTCAACTGTTCTCGTACATAACGAATATATGTGATGTTTTGTGCAGTACAATCAAACCAAGGCGGAAATTGTACTAATACCATTGCTAATTTATGTTCTGATTTTAACGGTTCCAACATCGCTTTAAACTGATTAAACAGTGTCTGTCTCGTTTCAGCAAAATCATGATAATCTGCATGTAATGTTAACGCTTGATGAATTTTAACAATGAATTCAAATCTTTCTGGTGTTTCTCTTATCCATTTTCTAATATTTCTTTCAGGTTGTATAGCATAATAAGACGCATCTAGTTCCACGATAGGAAAATGGCTCGCATATGTAATCAATTTATCTGATTTACGTTGCAAATCTTCATATAAAATATCATGGTCACCCCAACCCGTTAATCCAATATTTATCATAGTATCACCAGTTACATGATACCATAGATCTTTTAAGAGATTCACTAGATTAAATTTATTCCTCCAATGTTTCAATCAATTTCTAGCAAGCGTAATAAAATCTCAAAAAACATGATTATTTCAATATAAAAATAAAAACAGTTGCTATACTTTTTAGAAATAGCAACTGTGCATTCAATCATATTTAAGCTAATTATTTATTGAGAATACTACGTGTTTCTTTAACAATATTGTCAATCAGCACAGACGCTGATACAAATTGTGACAACCTAGGACTTTGGCCGCTCCACAAATGTGTCCATTGTGCATTACCCTTTTGAGCTGCAGCTTTACGAATACCATTCGTCAATTGATTTTGAATAGGATAATCTGGAATGTCATCGTCATAATAATCCATTTTATGTATGAACTCATTATCTATACCTCTAGCCGGTTTGCCTGTAAAAACATTAGTAATCACGGTATCTGTTTCTTTACTATGTTGTATCGCATTTTTATATAATGTAGATGCGCCACTTTCCTCTGAAGTTAAAAAGGCCGTACCCATTTGTACAGCTTCAGCGCCTAAGACCATACTTGCAACTATGCCACGCCCATCCATAATTCCACCTGCAGCTATCACTGGAATACTTACATTATCGACAACCTGAGGTATAAGTGACATTGTGCCAATTAACGGCGTATGATCACCAGAAGTCACAGTGAATGACCCTCTATGGCCACCCGCTTCACTACCTTGTGCGATAACGGCATCCATACCAGCACTTTCATTAGCAATCGCTTCTTCAACAGACGTCGCAGTACCTACAAGCGTGATTTGACGCGCTTTCAACTTTTCAATGACGCTCTGCTTAGGTATGCCAAAAGTAAATGAAACCACTGGAATCCCTTTTTCAATTACAACATTAATCGCTTCATTAAATTGCTGCTCTACACTAATATCAATGACTGGTTCTTCAAGGTTTAGTGCTCTTCTATAAGGTTTTAACCAAGCGTTCATATGTTCTACATTTTCTGGCACATATAATTGCTCACTGGGTACAAATAAATTGACAGCAAAGGGTAAATCCGTTAATTCTTGAACGTATGTTATTTCTGAATCTAATCTATTTGCAGTAAAATAACCTGCGCCAATCGTACCGAGGCCACCGCTATTGCTCACAGTTGCTACTAATTCTGGTGTCGTGCTCCCTGCCATCCCTGCTTGGATGATTGGCAACTTAATACCTAATACTTCTGTAACCTTTGAAGAAAAGTGCATATCAAACACCCCTTTATTTAAAATCAACATCTCAAATATCACTTTAAGTTTATTAATTATTTCCTGTAATTTATGGTTTGTTATTGTACGCTTGCATCTGTGCTTCTAATTTTTCTTTTTCTTGTTCATCCATCTCATCTTCGATCTCCATACCGAGCATTTCTTCAATTAAATCTTCATGAGAGACGATGGCATCGGTGCCTCCAAATTCATCTAGTACAATGGCTAAATGTTTACGAGAAACAGTCATTTTCCTTAACACCCACTCTGCCCTATTATGTTCATTTACAAATAAAGGTTCAGAAGCGTATTGTAGAATATTATTAGACTGTGCTTTGCTCCATGCTAACAAATATTTCGAGTGAAAAATACCTATAATATGATCTATATCACCATCATAAACAGGATAACGTGTATATGGGTTAGTCAACACAGTATCATAAGCTTCTTCATACGAAATATCGGATGAAAATGCAGTCACATTGATACGCGGTGTTGTATCGATATTTGTTATTTTTAATTGTTCAAAATCCATGACACCTTGAATTCGGTTACGTTCCATTTCGTTAAAAGCACCTTCACTGCCCGCAATTGTAACCATCTGCCTTATTTCTTCTTTAGATAATCGTTGTTGATCTTCTTGCCCTTTTGAAAGCAGACTATTGATCATATCAGTTAACCAGTTTAATAATTTAGTAATTGGTTTAAATATTATGACAAAAAATGAGATTGGGGTATAAACCAGTCTAGACATACGATCTGGGTAAGTTGCAGCGATAGACTTAGGTATCACTTCTGAAATGATGATAATGGCAACAGTCGTAATTGCTGTAGCAACTCCGACATTCACACCTATATTCACGGCTAAAACAGTAACTAAAGTTGGCAGAATAATATTCGCAATGTTATTTCCTATTAATATAGTAGTGATAAATTCACTAGGTTTTGTAAGTAACTTTGATAATTTTGCAGATTTTTTATCTCCATTCTCTGCTTCAGTTTGTATTTTCATTCTATTCGCCGCAGTTAAAGCGGTTTCACTTCCCGAAAAGAAAAATGAAGCAAATAAAAGTATGATTATGGCTATAATCATATAAGCATAACTCCCTTTATATATTATGTAAAAATTTAAACGATATTTATTATTTCCCTTATTTTTTATGAAATAAACGCTATTTTAAAATTTTGAAAACGTTTTATATACTTATCAATATAAAAAAACACGAAGTGATGTACATTTGATTATACCGAAAAATACGGCACCAAAATGGCATCACTCGTGTTTTTAAATTTGATTATAGATTGCATTAGCAACTATTTAAAATTAGCCGATAGAACCTTCCATTTCAATTAAATTTAGGTTATTTCATATTTTTAGTATATTCAAAACGCCTTTAAATCAACGTTTTACATGGTTTAAATTTTATAAAAAATACATTTCGAGATAAAATGGTATCAAAAATGGTATCAATAAATTAAAACACCCACCTTAATTGGTGGGTTTATCAATCCTTATATATCTTAGTATACTCTTTAATTAATTCCTTTCTATTTTTATATTCTATATTATTAAATGAATTATTTATTTTACGTAAAAAACTTTTGACTTCATCTTTTTTCGCTTTGAAAAAAGTTTTATTTTCTTCCATGATTAAATCGACAGAGATTTTTTTCTTTATTTCTTCTCTACCATTACAGATTATAAAATAAATATAATTATCAATTCCCACTGTAAAATCTTTCCATGGACCTATATATTCCATTGGTATTTCTTTTCCTTTTACATTTTTGAATAAATCACGTGTCTCATTATTATCAATTATACCTTGTATTTTATAATAAACATCTTTGAATTTTTCATGAAAAATTTGTACATCCCAATATAAAACAGCAGATGCTTTATTTAGATTTTTGTTTTTCAAACTTTCTAACGTGTCATTTATTTCTTTACAATTTTTAAGAAGTTTTTTTAAATTCGTTGGATCTAAAAAATTATCGTCTTTAATTAACTCATTAATAAAATATAAATTATTATTAACATCTTCTATATATTTCAAAACATCTAAATTTATCTCCATATTTTGTTGTAAATCATTCATTTTAATCTGTTGTTTAAAAAGTTTTCGTGATTCACTGCCTGCAATCTTAGCACCAAAATACGCACCAAAGAAAGTAGTGATCAACCCTGTGATACCTATAATAACTTCTAATCTTTCATATTTTTTTAAAATACCTATATTAATGATATCTAAAATTAGAATTACTATAAGCTCTCCTATAAAACCAGCAATCAATATTTTAAAAAATAGTTTTATTTTAATCACATCCTTATATTATTATACCACCCTCTATTTTATCTCCACAATATCTAACAAATCAACCTTACTTAATCCACTATCTTCATATAAATGTAGTGTTTGTGTATGAACATCTACTTTGTGAATACAACCCTCTTTAGTTTTAATATATCCATTTTCGAAGTAACGCAATTCAATTTTAGGATCATTGTACATTTTAAATATTAACTTATCGTTTAAATCATTCAATTGGTCATCACTTAATGATGGTCTATCAATCTTATTTTGGTCTTGTATGTATTGTTCTAGTTGTTCGTATTGTTCGGGCAGGGTCTTGAAGGCATTCCACTTAACGATTCCTCGCCCTTCTGGTATACGTGGGTTCAAGTATTCACTAGGTATTTTACGATAGTCAGTTTCATATTTATATTCGTCTGGTGCGTTAGGATTTATAATTTTCATATCATCACCTCTTGAATACATAATAGAACACTTGTTCGTATATGTAAATAAAAAAATAACCACCCCTAAGGGTGGAAGTAGGGTTATACGTTTAAGAGATATTGCGCATACAAGTGTTAAGTAGAAAAGAAATAGATCTGATTTCTCTACTGTTCTTTATGCATTTGTTATAGTATCTAAACAAAAACTATAACAAATCAGTTATAAATTTATATCCTCTTTAACAATTCTTTTATATTTTCTTTAGGATAAATTATAAAATCCTCTAATTTTTCTTTATACTCTAGCCTTTCGAAATTATAATCTTCAGCAGTACCGCCATGAAGAATAATATTATTTAAGGTCAGCCCTTCCACTTCGGTTAGTCTATTCTTAGTGAATTTTATAAAATCAATTTGAGTTTCATTCACTCCAGTAGGTCTACATTTAATTTCACATATATGAGAATTACCGTTTTTTTTCCAATATATGTCTGCAGTTTCTCTTCCTTGAACTTTTATCAATTCTCCATTTTCTATAGCATTAAAATCCCAAACAAATAAATTTTCTTGAAAATCACTCGTTTTACCAAAAATAGATATTCCTAAAGCTTCCATTAATATACCTCTCATTTTATTGACTGATCCTTTTTTATAATCAAGTATATTTTTATAATTCATTAAGGCTCTTTCAAAGTATTTAAAAGTTGCTTCTATGTTTTTTTCTTCATCATCTGTAATATCTCTTTCTATTTGAGCATATAATTCAACGATTTCAACTATAGTAAATTCCAATAATTCTACAAGGTTTTTATTTGTAAAATTTTTAAAATCCATAAAATCCTGATTTATATTCATACATAATCCATCATATAAAATACAATAAAGTTCATCATTAATTCTTAGTATTGTATTTAACTTTGAAATAAAACCATCTATGTTTTTCATAAATTGCTTATACTTAGCTTGTGCAATAGGAAAATATAATTTCCCATCAATATATCTGTTTTCAATTGCAGGCACAATTTGAATGTTATTAGTCATTTATTTTCCTATCTTCCTTCTATCGTAGATTGGAAATATAACTTTGTTACCTACTACTTCACTAATAACTTTAACAGACATTTCTTTCGCATATTGATACATAGTTATAAATACAGCTGGCTCTAACTTTGAGTAGTATTCTTGTTTAGTATCGATTTCATTTATAGTTGAATTATATTCAGCAATATATTCAATATTTAACTTAAAATCTTTAGTGCTGATAGTGAATTTCGCCAAAACAGTTATATTATTATTTTTTTCTTCTATTAAATACACTTTGAAATTAATCTCTTCAGACTTAATAGTATATGGATTGTTATATGATAAAAATTCTTCATTATATTTTTTTAATGATAAATTATTTAAATTGAAATCTGAGAGTTGGAATTCATATTCATAATTCATTAACATAAAGTAAACTCCGTAATATTTGATTTATTAATGATTTCATTTTCGGCGCTAAAATTATGTTTTATAGCTAAACTATTATCTTCTATTTTATCCAGTTTATTTAAAATGTCCGAGAATAAATTTATTATATCTTTGAAATTACTATATGCTGATTCATGGATATAATCATTAGCTTTTAACCTTTTTATATATAATTGATAAAAAGAATTATTAACATTAGTACCTTTATCTTTTATTAATTCTTTAATTTCATCATAAAGATATAAAATTCTAAAATTATATTCGAGTTGATTCTTAAATTCTTCATTTTCTAATAGTTTGAGCGCTCTTTCCCATTCCATTTCTAATTGTTGTGTAAATTCATCTACTAATCTACTTTTATCGAGGCTATTATTTTTTTGCTTTAATTCCTTAATACTTAACATAAATGTCACCTCATAACTTTTCCTATATTATAATATATAATATATCACATCTTATATATTTATAAACAAACACATCAATATACTACATATTGTGTTTTTAATTTAAAAAACTCCTTCAATCACTATAAACACTCTTAAAAATACTACATATTGTGTCAATATATTTTCTTGATATAATTTACTTTTGAGTTTTGAAACAAAGCGCATAAATACCTGCCCTGTATAGTATGAATACAATTAAATTATAGTATAAAAAAACACCCAGTAGGAAGCTGGATGGCATCAACTATTAGCAGAGTAATCATACAATCAATATAAATACTATTAAGGAGTATCTATTAAATAAATACCCACTAAAAATGTTAATAAACAAAAAAGACAGCCGAATTAACGACTGCCTATACACAATAAGGAAGTTTCTCTATCTAAGAAACTAACGAAACTATATCATACAAACATAAAAAAATAACCACCCAGTGACATGTGTGGGTGGCGGATATAAAAACTATTTGGGAAAGGGCTTATACATGTATATAAATTATAACACAAAAAAATAGGGCAAGCACATAAGTGCCTACCCTTAATATAATCACGTGGTGGTAACAAATCATAGTAACAACTTATTAACCATAGTTATAACGTAGAAAAGACAGACCCGAAAGTCCGTCTGATCCATTGTATGGTTAATAATGATCGTGCCTATAATATACAATAAAAAAGCGCCTCGCAAAGAGACGCTGAATATATTTTAAGGCCAATCACAGTGGATTGCGTGGGTTTAAAGCCTATTTATAATTTAACATATTTTTCCGTTTAATCAAATAAAAAAAGAGCAGACACGGGACAATGTGCCTACTCAGTGTGAACTAGAAATACAATCATTGAAAGCGCATTTATATAATAATATAAAAAAGACACCCCGTAAAGGGGTGTTGTGAAAACTCATTTTTAAAATGAGACGATAAATACAGTTGGTATTATATCAACGTATTTATTATATTAGCATAAATTTTTAATTATGCAAGTTAATAAAAAAGACAAGCACAGGGGCCTGTCTCTTCATACTCGCATGTTTTAATAAAAATAAAGGAACGTGAATATATGTCTACCTATAAACTATCACTTTCTAATGACTTGGTCAAATAAAATAAAAAGCACCCTATTTAGGGCGCTTAATAATGCGTTTAAATGTACTTTCAAGGCGTGCTTGTGACCAAAGCACATTCATAATATAACATATTTTGTCTATTTTAACTAATTTACAAAATTAAAAATAGGCGAACTTGAAAGTCCACCTATTCATTCGACGATTAATTATTTTAAGTTACATAGAAAGGAGTCTAAGCTCTCTGCAATTAACTTACCATTTTTTATAAACTTAATCAAGTTAAAATAAGAAGGCACCCCTAAAGGATGCCTGAAGATATAAAGGAATATAAATTTGAAAAGTGCTATGACCATAGCACTACTAATAGTTTAACATAAAATTAAAGAGTAAGCACGGGACAGTGTGCCTACTCTTTTTTATAGTAATGGTATCGGTATTGGTTAGCAATAGTAATATATTGCTCAAGACATTTATACCATAAAAAAGACACTCCGTAAAGAGTGCCTAATGCGTAAAAAATAGAATTGGTGAGTCACAATAAATATTCATTGCCTCTATTTGTAATATAACATATGAAAATTAGTTTAGCTAATAGACGTTTCAAATTTTTTAATATACTTCTACTATTCTTAATCGTTCGTGCCATACCCAACCATTATTGTTATGAGAGTATACTCGACACCAACCGTCTAACACTTCAAAAATGTAAAAGTCATCATAACCTGCACGGTAAGTTTCATTAGTGAGTGACCATTGATAATTACCTTTTTTACCACTACGTTTCGCTACAGTTGCACCGTAATGATCTACTTTACCTCTGAATTTGCATTTCTTACTCCAACCAAGTTTACTAGGTGGAATACTTCCTACCTTCAAACCACTTGTTTTCTTAGCGTTCGTTTTTTGATTGACAGTTTGTTTATCCGGTTTATTTTTTAAACTTTGTCCGCCTCCTGGCTTATAAACTTCTGTTATTCTTAATCTTTCATACCAAACAAAGCCATCGTTCGAAGGAGAATAAACTCTAGCCCAACCGTCACGTATTTCATAAACATAGAATACATCTCCTTGTCCGTACACTTCATTTGTAAGTACCATTACGTTATTGTGGTTAGGTCTACAAATTGTAGCACCTGCATTGTCTGCTACTGCTTTGAAATATGGTTGGTTAGACCAAGTTAATTTCTTAGGTGGAACACTGTTTAATTTCAATGTCTGGCCTTTTGATGGCGCTTTTGGTTTTACGTTTCCAATTGTAGTTAAATCAACACTGTCATCTGCAAAGTCTGGTACGATAAAGTGTGTTAAGCCACTATAATTATCTTCTCTTAATTTAGCCGGTGAATTAGCATTTCCATCATAGTTTTGTTCTAATATTGTGAATGATTTAGTACCACCACTGTTATCCCAAACTAGGCCTGTATGCCCCCATTTGCTATATATGCCCTCTGTATATACAGCGATTGCTGTTACAGGTGGTATATAGTTTTTCGTGTTCTCTACCACTTTCCAACCTTTAGGCATAACATTGTTAATAAGGTCTTTTGCGTTGCCCCAAAATCTGACACCTTTTGTGACATGGTGTACAAAATCAGTGATAACGTCAACGCACTGATACGCAAACTCGTCGTCAAAATCAATATATTGACCTTTCATGCTGTGCATGTACTCGATAGCCTCTTTCAGCTTGACGTGCGACTGAGGTGACTCTGTCGGTTTTTCTTTTGTCGGCTCTTTGACCTCATCGGGCATGTTGTCATCTTCTTGTACACCGCCGATGTATTTGTTCACTAGCTTATCAAGATTGCTGATATTGCGGCTGTAACTTGCAGCCTCGAGTAAGTTGCCAGGGTCTACTTTACCTGCTTGTATATCTTGATGTCCTGGCATTTCTGTTTTATGGTCTATCTTCCAGTAGTCGCAAAGATAAGCCAAGATACGCGCTAAATTATCAAGTGACTTTTTAGAACGTTTTTTATCTGAGAAATACGACCCCTCAACGCCAAATGCGGCATCGTTTGAGTCTAGGCCGTACCAGTTGTTATCCGTAACAGCATTATAAAGCACATGCCATGCTTTCTCTGTAACAGGTATGCAAATAATTGCCTCTTTGTCATCAACGAAAACATGCGCACTCGCTACAAGCGCCCAATCAATGTTATAGGAATTTCTGTAATAATTCACATTGTTTTGTGCTGTCGTGTTTAAGTTGCCTGTGTCATGTGCCACTGCAAATGCAGGCGTGCCTGTAGTGAGCTTTTGCCCGCTGCGTCTTGTTCCAATCGGCAATAAGTCGAAATACACATCTACGCCGTTCCATTTACCTATATATTCTCTAGCCATTACTTAACGCCTCCGCCTCCGATTTTATTTACGTTTTTGCCCTCACGGTTTTTGAATGTTTCCCAAATGCCTGTAGCCATTAAGCCACTGATTAGGCCTGCCAATAAGCGACCACCAATAGACAATTCTGAAACAATTTCAGGAATGAAAGTTGTTACACCGCCAATGACTATACCGACAACCATGCCTGCAACAGGTAGCCAGTTTTTAGGCACGATATTCAATTTCTTTAACACTTGTACTAATGCTATTGTGATTACTGAAATCACACCTGCAAATGCGATAATTTGTTCCATTTATAATTCCTCCTAATTAATATAAAAAGGCCGTCACTGCTCTGTGACGACCTTACTTTTTAGTTAATTGATTATTTTGATGTGTATAAAATCGGTCTTCGAATTTATCAAAACGACTATTCAAACTATCAATCTTTGAACTAACTTCTAAGATAACCTTTGTATCTTCACGTTGTTGTTTTTGTTCTTCTTTGATATCTTTTAATGAAGCATTATGATCTTCAACCTCTGATTCTATACGTGTAATTCTATTTTCATTATATTTTTTATCTTTACCTACTTTTGTAAACAGCCCCACTACAGTTACTGTTAGTGGTAAAACAGTAAAGATAATCCAATAAGTTAGTTCGCTTTCATTCAACATTGAACCTCCCACTTTCTATAATAAAAAACCACAAGCCTAAGCCTGTGGTTCTACTGGATAATCTTCTCCAGTGATTTCTTTGTATTGTTCTTGTGTAATGCAATTTTCTTTACTGTAAAAAATAACATCTTCTTTTGTATAACAATTTTTTTCATAATAACGTTTTATAGTATCAAAGTCAGGAGCATTATTTTCTTTATCAGTTAAATAAAGTTTCTTTATGATACTCGCAACATCCATTTCAATATCACTCGGTTTATATGGGTCAGGTGGATTATTCTTTTCGTATTCTTCTTTTGATGTTCCAATCCACTTTTCCCCATCGAAGTAATAAGGTTCGTATATACCTGTTGGAGGAGGTACTTCAGTCCAGTCACCCTCTGGCCATTCTTCATCATCGTTGAACAATAAATAAGTAGTTCCGTCATAATAGTTGTATATTACTTTCATAATATCCCTCCTAAATTAGATAATAATTAATTTTACCATCAGCATAAGTCGTTGTATTTTTAACATATACTGCAATTTCTCCAGTTACACCGATTTGTAAACTTAAAGGTTCGTTGTCGCTTCCACGTCCACCTACACTAAAGGTTTTTTTTGGAGCGATATTATTTGATAAAACACCTACTACATTTCTGCCCACTGCAAATGGTCCCTTAACATTTATAAATAACTCTATTTCAATCAAACCATTACCGTGTGAAATAGTTCTATAAACACTCCACTTCACTGTATCAGTCACATTACTAAATCCATTCTTAAATGTGATATCTGTGAAAGGCGTCACACTAACACGATTATTTGCTATATCACTATCAACTCTTGATATGAGGTTGTCCGTATATACTTTAGCGTTAGATTCAGCGTTTTTCGATTTTTGCTCTATAGATGTACTTATTTCTGTGTTAGCATTTTCTAATTGTTCATCAGTATAACTTTTGCTTAAATTTAAACTTTCATTAATATCATTATTGATAGTTTTTTTATCATCATTATAGTCAGTTAATTTAACCGCTTGATTGTTTTCGATGATCTCTATTGCGTTATTCGCTACATTGTCCACATCTGTAATCGCACCATTAAATTCACTTAAAACATTTGCTCTTTTAGTTTCAATTTGTTCTAAAGTTTCATCAAACGACTTATTTACTTCTTGTTTTTTATCATCTAACTGTGATAATCCGTTATTGATAACTTGCAAAAGAGATTCTTCTGCCAAACTAATTTTACCTTCTAATTCTTGTAGTTGTTTACGCAATTGAACAACATTTCCAACTTGTATGACTACTTCGTTAGGTTCGAGTGTTTCAATACCACTGTCTAATATAGCGATTGTAAAATCACATACATAAACCCTATCCTCTGAACCTTTCCTTTCAATGGTTACAACAACTTTTACATCGCCTGTTTTTTCTAATTGTTCATCTGTTAGAATGTATTCAATTGTCCCTGTGAATGGATCAACAATATTCATTTCTTGATTAATATATTTCGATTTATCGGCAAAAAATAAACTTATCATTGGACAAACATTGGGTTCTCCTAACAATAAGCTTCCGTTTTCTCTATTAATTTGTAACCTTATAACAGATGTATTATTGTCTGCACTATAATACGCTAGAATACCTTTACCTATAGTCGATTCTTTAGGTAGTATATTTGCCTTTAAACGTCCGATTTTTTCTAAGTTATTCATATCTTATCCTCCTAAACATTAGATATCCAGTCTTGCCAAGCATCATCTTGCTTTAATCTTCTTTTCTGTTTTTGGTTACTTAAAGGCGTCGCTATTGCCATTCCACTGTGATTATCTGTAGTCATATAAAGAATATAACAACCTGTATCCTCTGATTTATAAGGATTATCTGACGCATCTTTATCCATGTAATACCAACCACTAAAAGTAATTTCAGTTATTTTATTTATATTTTTAGTTACATGATATGAATTACCAAGACGTTGACCATTAAACCATACGTCGTTTTTATCGACTTGAAATAACGGCACATTACCAACTTCTAAAGGATATGGTTTATAGCTAATAATCTCATCATTCATTGTTAATTTACCTAAATACTTATCTTCTCCGTTTTCTTTCCTTCTAATTTCAATACCATATTGATCAAACGGTGCATTTTGATATAATCTAATATGACCTAAGTTCATATCTCTCATATAAAGCACTGCACTTTCAAGGTTAGACAATTCTTTTCTTACATAGCCTACCTGTTTCATCACACTATATAAATGTTTATCACTTTCTGAAATAACTTCCTTAGATACGTATAAGAAGTCTGGCACACTACGTTCAGCCGTCAATGAACTGTCGTTAGGTCTATTAATCATAGTTCCATTTACTACCGATGAAGTAGAACCTCCACCATCAAGCACATAAGCATTCGTGATGTCGTTATAATTAGCACTTAATATTTCATAACAGTCATCGATAGATAAACCTCTGTGTTTTACATTTCTTCCTTCGGAACTCAAGAAAACATAATCGCCATTTTCACGTTGAGCAATAACTTGTCTAGGGTGGAATGTTTTTGAATCAGCATGTTGATGATAAATATCTGGTCTGTGTTCTTTATTAAGAATAATTGGGTAAAATGCTGTAATAGAGTTTACTATCCCATCTTCCAACATTGTAGTAGCACTTGTACCGTTAGGGTATATTTTCATCGTTCCATCTTCCTTAAACCCTAAATGCCAACGATACGATCTATCGGTATAACTATCACTTTGATATATCTTACCGTCTTTAATTTGATTACCAATTAGATTGAAGTTAGATGTATTAAATACACTACCGTTGAAAACTGCACTTGCATAATTTCTATCACTAAATGTTCGAGCAGTTTCTTTATTTCCATTACCAAATTGTTCAGCAGCAAAACCGTGTTTTAAATTTAATTTATTCCCTTGATTATCGAATTTAGGAACATCCAACAAATAATACTCGGTATCTGTATTTCCGACTCTATAATGTAATTTTTTAAAATCTATATTAGGTACAAATGAAGTTGTGTTATACACATCGTTGAAATCACTTAACAAACGTTCTGATAGTAATTCATGGCTTTCACCTTCTCTATCGACCCTTGCATCGATAACTTCTTTTTGACCATATTCATCTGAACCCACTACTAAATTACTCGTACGACCACTATTGTAATTCAATTGCTTTTCTACATTTGTCTTATTATGTTTTATTTGTTTCGAATTATGAGCAGCAAATTCATCTGTTCTGTGTTTTCTATCTTCAATATCTTTGTTGTATATTTTATTTTCTAATCTGTTAAAATTTTCTACCAACATGTTTCTAAATGCTTGCCCAATTTGTATAGGTAAATCTTTTTTTAATTTCATTCACCAGTACCTCCTTCATTTGTGCTTGAGCCTTTTAATTGTTCTATTTCATCTTGTAAATTTTTAACAGTTATTTCTAAACTTCCAACTTTAGTTTTCAGTGTTTCAATAGCATTTTTAGATGTTTCGATATTTGTGTTTAATTCTGAAATCTTCGTTTTTGAATCTTCTACAGTATTTCTTAAATTTGTATTTTCTTCCGAAACCCTGTTAACTTCCTTTTGAATATTAAAAATGACAGTGGATAAATCTTCATCTTCATTAAAATTCAAACCTTGTACTGCTTGTATATGAGTAGCTGCGAAATATGGTTCACCACTTTCATCTAATGAATATTTAATTTCAGTTGGTTCATTCATTTACTAACACACTTCCTATCGAATCCGAAGCTAATCTAGGCATAGAAAAAGACGCGCCACCAAGTGACCCGCCTTTAACTAGGTTATTCATTCTCTTAATATTCCGGTTTATATTTTGTTGTATTTTAATAATGTCTTTAGGTGAGTTACTGAAATCAACTTCAACTGGTTCATTTACCAGTGGGTGTGAATACGTTAACTTCACTACTTTCAAATCAAGGTTATAACCTAGTGGTTGATGGATAAAACGTATCTTACTGTTTTCGTGAATATCATCGTTACCTAAATAATACTTATCTTCCATAGATCCTAAGTAATTAGTAGAAACTTCCACAGTTGGTTGATCGTTAAGTTCTTCTTTAAGCCTTTCACGTAATTCAGCTTTATTTGTGATATTATCATCAAATATGGTAGGTGCTTCTGCAATGTCGCCACCATCATAATTAGGTGATGTGTAATCGGCATACGTATGATAAGCGTCTTTACCTTTAAGTTTAGCTGTTAAATTTAATACAGTGGATTTCTCAGTACCGACATACATACATGGCTCAGATTTTTTGTAATCAATACCCTTTTTCGCACCTCTAAATATGGCTTTAAATGTGTGTTTGCCTGTTGCTAGATTTTGCGCAATTACAATTTTTTCACTTTTTGCGTTTTTACTATAACACTCATAAGTATCAACCATTTCACCATCTAAATAAACATCAAGCATACCGCCTTTAGACATTTTCTTTAATGTCCATTCAAGCGTTTCATTACCATGTTTACAATCGAATGTTTTCGTATAACTTGCGCCTACTTTTTCTGTACGCCAAGTACCTTCTTTAATAAAGCTACCTGAGTAATTTAAGTCTTTAGGTTTAATAGGGTTATAATTTTGTGTTTCTTTTTTAGTCTTTTTCTTACCGTAGCCTTGAATATAATTAAATATATCCGTGGTCGTCGTTGTTACTGTGGCTTCACTTGAATTGTATAAGTAGATTAAAGGAATATCGGACATTTCATAAAAGGTTGCTTCATCATAAATATAATATTTTTTATTATCAGCAAAATAAATATAGTTAAATAAATCTGCACCTTCTGATACATGTTCAACACCATTTTTACCGCCTAAATCATCGACAGGTACACGTTTTTGAAATTGACATCTAATTTCATACTCAAAACCCAATTTATTGTCTTTAAAACCAAAATCAAGATATTGTTCTAAAGTCATGGTCGGTGTACTATCGTCTTCATCTTCATCACTACTTTCACTTTCGACATCCATATCTTTTTGAATATAGTGTTTTTGAAATTCCATAAAAATATGTTTAGCTACAACTTCATTCGTAAGTTTAAGGCCATCGTATTTTATAGATGTTGATTTAATGACGTATAATTGCCCTTGCCACTCTATAAAAGCTTCATTAACTAAATGATCAAATATATCTGCGTTATTAGACGTTTTATATAAAGTGAAACTAATCGAACGCTCATTATTCTTTTCATATTCATATTTAAAAGAACCGAAATCAAAATCTGTGATGATTTCCGCAAACGTGCCTTTTTTATTTTTTAAAACTAATGCATCCAAACTACTCACCTACTTAAATATAAACGGGAATATCCATTGGGTTGTTGCCCCTCCGATATTCTCGCCTGTAATTTCAATATCATTAAAGCCTTCTTTAAGCGTTAACCATTGTCGATTTGTATCAATGCCTACACGTTGATTATCAAGTATTGGGTGTACACCTTTTAATATAAGTTGTTGGTTTTGTTTAATCCCTTTTTTATATTGAAATGTATTACCTGTTGTATGATTAATGATTTTAAAGCCTTTAGGCGCATCAATATTAATCAATAACTTGAATTTATGTCTTAATAAAGGGTTGATTGTATCTGAAGAACCGTTGTAAATTCGAAAGCTTGTGGTATCGTGTTTATATTTAATTCCATCATCTGCCAATAAACCGACACCGAATTGCCAATTACCATTTGATAAACTGTACTCATCTGTTTCTTTGACCGTTTCGGCATAGCCATCTCGACAACTAAAGGTCATATCAAACTTAATAGCCGAAAAATCTAAATAATCAGGATTTACATCTGGGTTATTTACACGATATTTTAACCCTGGATTGTCTGACGTAATAATGTAATAGGGTTGTCGTCTAAAAAACAGTTGTCTTAATTTTAATTCTGCTAAATTACGGTCATTTTCATCAATACCATCAAAACCGCAACTTACTTCTAAATTAAAAGGTGCGAACGTGGCTACTGTTGGTAGCTCACCGTCCACACCTTGAAATGTGTTACTTTCATTATTTTCATTTGGATATGAAGCTTTAGCTTCTAAGAAAATAAAATTAAATAAGATATCGTTGATATCATAACTCCCTTCTTGGGTTATGATTTTCATCCATCTACCGTCTATCATATAAACCTCCTATTTAAAAACCCTGGTTGAAATTGTCTAAATTAGCTTTACTACCTAACAATTGACTAAAGATATTCATAACCTCATTTTTACTCATGTTATTATTATTGCCACTCAACAACTTAATGATTGTTTGTTGCATACGATTGTTGGTGTCATTCAACTGAACAACTTGTTTTAGTAATTTTTCCATCGTTGAATTATCGTTGTTCACTGTGACATTTGCGGAACCATTATCCATGCCAATCGCTGTCATTGCTTTTTCCATCAAGCCAACGGCACGATTACGTTTAGATTTATGAAGTGGAATGATAGCTTCTGCTCTATTTTTTTCACCAACCTCAGCGATTTGATGTTTAGTTACAATACCACCATTAGCGTAAGGACCACCTACACCAATTTGTTTTAGCATTCTTCCACCATATGTCTCTTTAGCATATCACATACCTGCAATTAAGTTATCAAGTCCGTTGAATATATTTCCATGTCCACTTAACTTAAATGCGTTAAATGTACCAGGTTTAACTTGAACTAACCCTTTAGGATTACCTTCTGAACTGCCAGGTCCTACCGCTTTTGGATTGCCAGTTGATTCAGTGTTGATTTGTCTTAACCAAGCATTTGCATATGTTGATGTTTGTGGCAGACCTGCTAGACCTAATGCTTTCATTACTTCTGGTTTCCATGCTTGAACTGCTTTTTGTCCTGAATTCTTACCGCCTTTACTCTCTAATGACTCTAACCACTGCTTAGGATTGATAGCTGTATCGTTTCCAGAGTGATCACCTTTGTTTAATTGGAAGTGTAAGTGAGCTCCATTTACAAAGTTACCTGTATCACCTGATTTACCGATGACATCACCAGCACTTACTTTTTGACCTTGTTTAGCCATCTGTTCAGATAAATGCATGTACCAATTCCATAAGTTCTTACCAACCTGAACTTCAATCGATTTACCGCCACCGTAATCGTTCCAAACTTTAGAAACTTTACCGTCAGCGACAGCTTTTACTGGTGTTCCTATAGGCATACCAAAATCTATACCATAGTGGCGACCACCATTAAACATAAGCCCACCAGTGTAATGTCCAAATGTTTGCAAGATATTATCCCATGGCAACCAACTAGCATCACCATTGCCACCTTTAGCTTCTGTAAACCAGTCTTTCACTTTGTCTACTAATGAAGATTTCAAGTTTTTATAAGCAGCTTTAACTAAATTAACGGTAGCGTTATCGCCACCGCCGAAGTTGATGCCTATACTATCCATAACTTTATTCACTAATTTACCCGGATGTTTAACATATTTCCAAACATCACCGATTTTTTCACCAAGCCAAGATGCGCTATCTTTCATTTTATCTCCAACAGTTTCCATTGCATCTGCTGTTTTATCTTTGATGCCATGAGCTGTTTTAGATGCTTTATCTTTAAAACCACCAGATACATCTTTGATGCTATCAGCTATTTGTTCATATGTTTTTTTCTTCTTACTACTTTTAGAGAAACGAGGTATTTTAGTTCCTGTACCCGTTGATAAGCGTTTAGGTATTATGCCTTGTTCTTGAAGTTTGTGCGTATGCCTAGCGTTAATAACACCGTCACCTTTGCCTAATCCAACAATCGTATTTTTACCTTGTGGCGCATCAATTGAACCATCCTTACGTTGAATGAGCTCTTGTGTCCGTCCGCCCGGTCCATTACCTGGTCCTTTATCGTTAACCATTGCAACCGTAGGTTGTCTTAACCCACCATTTGAATCCGTAGAGAGCGTTGAACCGTCATAAGTACCTGTAGCTAAATGAGGTATTTTTTTTATAAGTTCGTTTTTACCCGTAATGGCTTTTGATATCTTATTAACGCCGCCAATCATACCATTCAAACCATCTACAGCTTTATTGGCAACTGTTTTACCTAAATCGCCTGCGGCTTTACCCATATCGGCACCAATGTCTTTAATCCATTGTAGCGTATCGCCCAGCCATTTTTTGAAGCCTTTATAAACAGATTCTGCTTTCTTCCAACCTTCACCAGCAATATTACCGAAACTTGTTTTAGCTTTACCCCACATGTTACTTACATTAGTTTTAACAGAACTATAAGCTTGACCGAAATATTTGCTTGTGCCTTTCCACGTAGATTTCGATTTATCCCAAGCTGTACTCGCGGTATCGGTAAATTTACCTTTTGCTTGATTATAAACACCTGTGACCTTAGTTTTAGCTTTTTCATAAGTTTCACCAAACCATTTTTTCGTACCGTCGTATGCTGATTTGGATTTATCCCACACTTTACCTGCAGCGTCTGTAAATTTATCACGCGTTTTAGTATAAACACCTGTTACTTTATCTTTCGCTGAATTGTAAGTATCTCCAAACCATTTAGATGTATTTTTCCAAATACCTTTTGTTTTATCGGTCGCAGTACCTTTAGCTTCTTCGAGTTTGTCACGGGTTGATGTCTTCACATTTTCCCAGGTATCAGATACACCTTTCGTCACTTTGCCCCAAATATTACCTGCTGTATCCCAAGCTGAATTCCAACCATTTTTGAATGATTGTTGAATATTTTGACCTTTTTCACTAAACCAACCCTTGGTATTTTCCCAACTTTCACCGAGTTTGTTAGTAATCGATGACCATAGATTACCGCCAGTTTCAAGCGCATTATTCCATCCTGATTTAATATTCGACCAAATATGACCGCCTTTTTGAGAGAACCACGTTTTAGTTTCCTCCCACTTTTCACCGAGCCAACTTGTCAATGAAGACCAGAGATTGCCTCCAATTTCAAGCGCGTCATTCCAACCTGTTTTAATATTAGACCAGATATGATGACCTTTTTGAGAAAACCATTCTTTCGTATCTTCCCATTTTTCGCCAAGCCAACCTGTTAAATAAGACCAGAGATTACCGCCCGTCTCTAAAGCATTGTTCCAGCCAGTTTTAATATTAGACCAGATGTGGCCGCCTTTTTCTGAGAACCATTCTTTCGTACTTTCCCACTTCTCAGATAACCAACCTGTTAAGGATTGCCACAAATCACCGCCGGTTTCAATCGCTGTATTCCAACCATTTTTCAAACTTGACCAGATATTGCTGCCTTTTTCAACAAACCAACCAGAAACATTTTCATAAGTCTCACCTAACCAGCCAGTTAAAGAGTTCCAAAGATCTCCGCCAGCTTCTATAGCAATATTCCAACCTTCTTTAAGGGCATCCCAGAATTCTTGACCTTGTTCAGAGAACCAACCAGTGATAGTATCAAAACCACTCTTAATATCTTCGCCAGCTTCAGAAATATTTTCTTTCCAAGAAGAAACGGCATCGCCAATATCTTCACCTATCGCTTTAAATGGGGAAGCAATCCATTCACCGATGTTCTCAAACCAACCATTAACAAGCTCTTTCCAATCCGTTTCTGTAAAGAAATCTTCAACTTTGCCCCAACCTTTTTTGAAAGCTCCAATAATTTCATCGGTTTGATCGCCTATCCAAGTGCCAATTCCAGAAGCTTGTGAACCTACATCTTGCCAAAAACTATTCCAATCATCTTTTATAAAATTTTTCGTTTTTTTATACCATTTTTCAGAATTAGAATAAACATGACCACTAGATAAATCTATGTCATCCGCTATATCTTTATTGTTCTTTTTAACTGATTTACGTATGTCACCAGTTTTGCCTTCAGCAGTATCTATCGCTTCATCATAAGCATCTTCGATTTCTCTAACTCGCTTATCGTGTTCTTTTTGATCAATTTCGCCGTAAGCAAGTAAATCATCAGCTTGAACAACATCATCTTCACGTTGTTTTTTAGCTTCTTTTTTAGCTTTTTTCTCTGCTTTGACTGCATCTTTAATAGCCTCACTTGCTTGTTGTGTATCAATAGCACCTGTGTTAGCGTTCATTCTTGATAAAATAGCTTGTTGCTCTTTTTGTCCTTTCGCAATACTTTCGGTTGTGATACGATTACGTTCATCCAATTTAGCTTTTAGGTCTTTTTCTTCTTGAGCTGTAAGTTTCCCGTCGTTAAATTGTTTTAGTTCTAATTCTTCGATTTCTTGGTTTAGCTCTTCAAGTCGTTTAATTTTTTCATCAGATGCCTCTTGATTTTTTTGAATCATATCTTGTTTTTCTTGGGCAGTAAACGCTTCACTGTTTTCAAGCATATCATTCAATTCATCGGATACTTTTTTATTACGTTTTTGAATTTGCTTTAAGGCTTCTTCTCCACCTTTTCGAACTGAAGTTTCAAGTTTTTCACGCATATCATCTGTGATTTTGCCATGATTTAGTTTGATATCTGATAAAACACGCGTTGTATCTTCTGAATACTTAACATATTTATCTAAAGCATTTTTAGTTTCTTTAGAAACGCCTTTACCTAAAACTTTAGTTGTATCGGTTGCTTTATCTGAGGCTGTACCAACTTTATCCATGAATTTTTTAAAGCCATCGCCAGCTTTTTTTAATAAATCGTCATCGTCTAAGTCTTTATAGCCTTGTTTCATTTCATCAAAGAAAGTTTCTTTGATTTTACTTCCTGTTTTCGAGAACCAACCACCTAAGTTTTTAAGTTGATCAATAGCGCCGCCACCAAACGTTTTGATGACATCAAATAAACCATCAACACCCTTTTTAAACCAGTCAACATTATTGTATGCTTTAATAAAGGCGCCACCTAATAACGTAACACCTGTAATAATCCAGCCAATTGGACCGCCCAAAATTTTAATACCATTACCTAAAACTTTACTCGCTTGACCTAATAAACTAACTTTTCCAGCTGCTTTACCTGTTGATTTACCGAAACGTCCAAATAAACCTGCAGAACCTTTAGCACTCTTACCTGACGCAGTAATTGCGCCTGCATTCGCTTTAGTTGCTCCTGCATTAATTGCAGCTTCTGCAGAGTTTTCAGCCATACGTCGATTAAGTTGTGCGTAACCACCAGCTGCTGCTTGAACCGCTCTTAATAATAGGCCTACACCTAAAGTTACGGGACCAATCGCGGCAGCTACGCCTGCAATAGCTACACCTGCTACTTTTGCACCTTTAGGTAAATCATTTAAGAAATCAACCGTTGATTTCAAACCGCCAACCATACCCGATAAAGCAGGTTGAATAGTTTCAAAAACAGATAACCCAAGCTCTTCGGCAGCTGATTTTAATTCTCTTAAACTACCACCTAAGCCTTTTTCCATTGTGTCGCCCATTTTCTTAGCCGAGCCTTCACTGTTATCAATAGATTTAGATAGTTTGTCATAATCCTTTTGAGAAGCATTAATAATAGATAACGCACCTGCTTGCGCTTCTTTACCAAATAATGTAGTCGCAGCTTGAGCTTGTTGTTTTTCGTCTAGATTTCCTATATTTTTCCTTAAATCATCCATCACTGTTTTAAATGATTTCATTTTACCGTTAGAGTCGGTTAAACTTACACCATATTTTTGGAAGTTTTCTTTTGCTTTTGCTGTATCTTGAGTCATATTAGTCATCATGGTACGTAATGCTGTACCAGCTTTTTGCCCTTTGATACCCGCATTACTCATCAACCCAATAGCTGTTGAAGTATCTTCGATACTATAACCTAATGCGCCAGCTACAGGGGCAGCGTATTTAAAGCCTTCACCCATCATTTGAACATTAGTATTCGCATTTGCACTAGCTGACGCTAAGACATCCGCAAAACGGCCACTATCTTTAGCTTCAAGCCCAAATGCTGTTAATCCATCAGTAACAATATCAGAAACAGTACCTAATTCTTCACCTGATGCAGCAGCTAAATCCATAATCCCAGGCAAACCACTCATCATATCTTGCGATTTCCAACCAGCCATAGCCATGTAGTTCATAGCTTCAGCACTATCACTCGCACTGAATTTAGTAGTCGCACCCATTTCACGGGCTTTCGCTTTCAACGCGTCTAAATCTTTACCTGTAGCGCCAGAGATGGCTTGTACCTTACGCATGCCATCGTCAAATTCAACGCCAAGTTTACCTGCGTAGCCCATAGCGCCAGCAATCGGTGTTGTCACATACATAGACATATTACGTCCTACTGAACGCATATTTTGAGACATCTTGCCATACTTCTCTGACATTTTGTCTAAATGGTCTGCTTGTTTTGTATATGAGCTATTAGCAATCATTTGTTGTTTGTTCATTTGCTTTAGCTCTTGTTCAGCTTTATCAATACTTTTTTGCAAACCATTCATTGAAGCTTTTTCATTATTAACAGCTTTTTCGGCTTTCGCTAAGTCTTTTGGATAATCTTTGATTGTTTTAGAAAGTTTGTCATATTCTTTTTCAGCAGTTTTAACTGCGTCATTTGATTGTTGGTAAGAAGCTTTAACCTTTTTATTTTCTTCTGTAATGCTTTTATTAGATTGGGTTAACTTCTTAACATTTGCAGTTTCTTCTTTGTGGCTAGCAATTAATTTTTGATGGACTTCACGTTGTTGTTTGGTCGCATTAGAAGCTTGTTTAATTTGTTCAGTAGAGGCTTTGCCTGATTCTTTTAAACGTCTTTCTGCAGAACGTAAGTCATCGAGTTTTGTTTTAGCTTTGGCCTTTTCAGCACTTAATACAGATTGTTTCATTTTAGCGTTATCTAATTCCTTATTAGATTTTTTCATCTCTTGATTAGATTTACGCATCGCTTCATCTTGCTTCTTATGTGCTTCGGCAAGCTCTTTAACTTTTTGTTCTTGTTGTTTAATACTGTTTGAAGCTTTCTCATAAGAACTCTTAACGTTATTTAAATCAGTTTTAGCTTGATCATACATTTTCTTTTGGACTTTCATTTTATTATTAAGTCCATCAAGCCGTGTTTGATACTTTTGTACAGACTTCTCAGCTTTGCCAAAACTAGACATATTCGCTTTCACTTCTGAACTTAATACACCCATCTGGCGTTTAAGACTTTTCATGCCTTGTTCTATGCCTGTGTTATCCATAGTATTCTTTATCGCGTAACCTTGAATATTATCCAAATATGTATACCTCCCTTCTTACCTATCCATTCAATAGTTTAATTATGCCTTTACCTTTGATAACTTCTTGGTCTTTTTTAGACTTAGATTGTTGTTCATCTTCGTTATCATTGCCACTTAGAAAAGCAAATAATTCTAAGTAAGGCTGTTCTTTAGCTTCTGTTAAAGTCCAACCAAAGTTTTTCATACAAAATTCATACGCATTTCTAAATCTTGATAAAATTTCTTTTATTGAGCTTGTTCTTCTGTCTTTCCCTCTTGGCTTGTTTCATCTTCTGAATCTGCTTCATCTTCACCGCTGATTTCTCGAAATATTTCACCTAATACATAAGAATATGTTTTTGTACCCATGTTATTTAAAATGTCTTCTTCTGTTAAACCTTGTTTTTCAAACAAACTAACTAAGTAATCACGTTCCATTTTTCTCACTTTTTTCATATCTGGCTTTTCTTTATTCACTTCTTTTTCTCGACTTTCCATCCATTCATAAAAACGTTCTGCTTCGCCCATCGTGATAACGTCTTTTGAATAGCTTTCTACTTTACCTGTTTCTTGGTTTTTAATTTCAAATTTGATCATGTTATTGTCTCCTTAAAGTTAATTATTTTTGTATACAAAAATAGGCGACCGAAGTCGCCTTGTTTATTTATTCTGCTGATACATCTGCATCGTTTTCATTTGTTTCTACTTCTACATTATCGGGTTCTTCTGGTGCAGGTTCTTCTTCAGTTTCTACTGTGACGGCACATGTTGCTTTTTTATTACCATCCTCAGTAGTAACTTCAATGTTAGCTGTACCGTCTGCAATTGCTGTAATTGTACCATCTTCATTTACTGTAGCTACATCTCTATTTGATGATGCATAAGTTACACCTTTATTAGTCGCAGTCGATGGCGCAACCGTTGGTTGAATAGTTTCTGTATCTCCAACATTTAGCGTTAAACTTTCTTTATCAAGGGAAACGCCTGTTACTTTAATTGGATTTGTTTTAAATCGTGGTACATCTGTTTTGTCAGATTCACCATTATCGTTACTAAAAGCAGCTTGATATGTGCCTGCTTCATATGCTGTATCTGCGTCCAGACCTTCAATCGTAACGCTAGCTTTACCATCTTCACCACGTTCACCTTGACCTACAACTTCGTTGTCTTTATAAATTTTTAAAATGTCTGCCATTTAAAAGCCTCCTAGTAATTTAATTTAAAAAGCCCCTATTCTGCAGAAATAACAGCCGATTTACTTTTAGCTGTTATCGCTACATTTTGGGGTGCCTTAGGGTGTTTCTACTGCTTCGTTATCATTTGAATTGTCATTGTCTGGGATTTCGCCTTCTCCAACATTTTCGTAACCAGGGAATACACTTTGGAACAATTCATCTGATCCTTCTTTACCAACATGATAACCATAAGTACGTGATTCGCCATTAATAGTACGTGCGATCCAATCACCTGTAAGTTGTTGTGGTTCTGGTTCTTCTGCTTCTTTTGGCGTTGTCTTCCATTCAATAGATTCAAGACTCATTATTCCTTTAGTTAACGCAAGATACACAGGTTCGCCTGATAATAAATCTTCTGACTCCCCAATTAACGCAACATAAGGCGCACGTGTTTTCTCACCCACCCATGAAGTGCCATTTTCATCTGAATCACGACCTAAAACGGCATCTAAATCTTTATCTGGTACATTAAATACATCCAGTTCTGACTGAACTTCGCCTGTTCCTTGTTTCTTAGACCATACCGTCTTATTTGAAGCACGCATTTCAACTTTTTCAGGGGCTAATCCTGAAATGTTAAGATTGACCGTACCACCTTTTACATTTTTCCATGTCATTAATTTCTTAATTTTTTCATCTTCATCAAAAATACCTACATGTACTTTTTCAAATCCTACTACTGCCATAATTTTTTCCTCCTTGAATTAAAAAGAACGCATCTATTCGACACGTTCACCTTTGTAATATTGGTATTTAGGTATGCCACGATATCTTCGTGACATCACATACCTTTGTGTTGCTTTAAAATAGTCATCTAATTGTGATGATGCTTGATTTAAATTTTCATTTGATAGTAAATAACGAATCCGTTTCGTTATATCTATCGTTTGTTGATGATTATAAGATTCAACATCGACTTGAAAAAAATAAGTTTCCGATAGATATTTATCAGAAACATATGTGCTTGGACGATCTAATATCGGGGTTAAAACGACAAACGCATCACTCGTATCATCCACTTCTGTTACTTCGTAATAATAAATGCGGTTGTTTACTTCTGATGCGAGTATAGGGTCGTTAATAATGATATTCGTAATATATTTGAGTATATTCACTTTTTGTTCAACTCTCTTCGAATGATGCCACGGTATTTGGTTTGTGATGCATCTAATGTTTTGGCAATGACACCGTAACCTTGAGGTGTATACTTTTTACCATTACGTGTATAGCCATGTTCATTAAGATGAATGATATTTTTTCTTTCCTTAGGACCTTCCCAATGAATCATAATCCGTCTTTGACCAGCAACCGTTTCAGGATTCCCTCGCTTCATTTCTTGAATGGTCGCGCCTGTATCTCTAAAATCTTCAAATTGATATTTTAATTCTTGTTTTAAAAAGTCAGATGCCTCAATTAAAGCTTTATCATTCTTTACTTTCATTGCTTTTTGACCAAATTTTGCTTCCACCTTTTTCATTAACTCTTTTTCGCCTTTAAGCTTTACATCATATATACCATTCACTTTAGATTTACTCATTTTTCACCTAATACCACCGTTATAAATCCCCTTTCAGGTTTGTCAAAACGTACATCGTATATATTGAATAAATTCTTTTCTAATCTGAAATCTTCAACTTCAACACTATGTTTATTATTAGGTGTATAAGATTGTAAAGGGTCTCTGATTGCAATTGTAAGGCCGTATTGAGTTTCATTTACATTTAGCACTTCTCTATCTTTCATTGAAGGGCTATAAGTCTCTGCCATACATGAATGTAATTCACTTTTTTCTAAATCATCTGGATAAGGTCCTTTTTTAATATATTCATAAAATGTCACAGGCGTTCTTAAATCGCCGTTACCTAATTCAGGAGGTTTAAAATTATTCTTCATAATCTTCCTCCTCCATGTTTTCTAAAGCAAAAGAAGTTATTTGAGATATAAAGTTCTCGTGAAAGTATTCAAGCAAATCATTATACGCATACCTTGTACGTTCATAAACAAGTTCAGTACCTCTTAATGATTCACCCATAACAAAACTTTGACAACGATAACTAATATCTTTGTATGATTGCTTTAGTAATGATTCTATATGTTTATTTTCAGCAGTATGAAATATTTTCAAACGTCTTTTCATTTCTTCTATATGTTCATCCGCAATCAATTAACCACCTCTTTCACTATTTATTACTGAACCCCTATTCAGCAGTAATAGAGATAGATTTTGCTCTAGTCTCTACTTCTACTTTTTGGGGACGATTAGGGCGTTTCGTTTTCTGAATCTTTATTAGGCTTACCATCCAATTTCAAGTCATATAATAAAGCTACTTTATTATCATCTGGTAAACCATGAGCATTTTGTTTAGCAATAAAGACATCTGCATCTTCTAGAGCTAACGTTTGGTCATAAGATTTAATGTTTACCTGACCTGTCTGAACAGCATAATAACGATTACCTACTACAAATAATGCTTTATCTTCCTGAATAAATTCAGAAGTAGTAACATCAACGTTAAAAGGTAATGAAGTTACCCAAGCACCGTTTACTGTTTGCATTGTATTTTGTGCTTTAACGTAGAATTGGTCTGCAGGGTTAACTACTAAAGCTACACCAGAGGATACATCGACTTTCGCACCATTTTCCTTAGTAGAAAGTGTAGTTAACGCTCCAGCTAACTCATTTGCCGTTGTTTTAGCGTCTTCAAAAGTTAAAGTTCCAGTTGTTTCTTTGTCTTTTGCACCTGTAATTTTACCCTCATCATCAAGAATAAGGTCTTTAGTTAAACCGTATGGTTCGTTAGATGCAGCACCTTTACCTAAAACAATACCTTCTTCCAATTTCAACGCCATTGCTTCAGATAATTGTGTACGAACATAACGCTCAACCCATTGCGGTCCAAAGTCAAGCATATCTTTAGGTACAATTGCAAAAGCCGTTAATTTATTTTGAGAAAAGTTTAATTCTTTAAAGTTCGCTTGAATTTGCCCTTGAATTTTACCGAAAATTTCTCCCCAAATTGCTGCGCCGCTTGGATCACCTACAATCATTCGAGTTTTAATACCAGCTAATTGAAAGTTAATTTTTGATAATAATGGACGTGCCTTTTGCATATCTTCAAATACACGTACAACGGTAGTCTCTGGTAAAATAACACCTTCTTTGTAAGTATCTAAATCTGCATCATCTTCAACTAAATTAGTGAAGAACCTATTTTCTTCAGCAGTTAAAACATTATTCCCACGGTTCATTCTAATTTGGTTATCACTAGTAGTATTATTTACTTCATCACGCGCTTGTTTTAATACTTCATCACGTAATCCGTCTGAAAATGCTGCCATATAATTGTTATATTTTTGTTCGACTACCTCTTGTTCTGCTTCATTGCGCACTGCTTCAAAATATTCTTCGCGCAAGTTTTTCACGTTTTTTTCAACGTCATCTTTAAATTTAATTGTCATAATTATCCACTCCTATAAGTATTTTGGTTTCTTTTTATTTTCTGTAGGTAACTTCTCTTTTAAAGAGGCAAATTCATTAGTCAAATTAACAATTGCATCTCTCATCTCATTGTTAAATTGCTGATTTGTAATGTTTTGCTTGTTATTACTATTTCCTTTAGATATATCAGACACATCTTTAGTACGATTGGCAAATCCTTTTTCAACTGCTTTTTGTGCCGTGAACCAAGTTTCTTCTTCCATAAGATTTACAATTTCATCACGCGATAAATTTGTTTTTTCTTCATATACATCAACAATCGATTCATCAATTGTTTCTAATGCATTTAATGTTTTTTTAACTTCTGATTTATTGCCAATTGCAATAGTTGAAGCTTCATGAACCATAATTGAAGCGCCTTTACCCATAACAGTTTCATCAGCAGCCATTGCAATAATTGAGGCTGCGCTTGCTGCCAGAGCAGTAACTTCAATCGTTATATTTGAAGGATGATTTTTTAAGTAGTTGTAAATCTCTATGCCTTCAAAAGCGTCCCCGCCTGGAGAATTAAGACGAATAGTAATATCTTTATCCACGTCATCTAATACTTCAGCTATATCAGCGCTATTTATTGTTTCATCAGCAAAAATTGAAGGTTTTGCAATCGGTCCTGAAAGAGTGAGTATGACACCACCGTCTTTTGCTTCATTTTTAAATTGATACTTAGCGCTTGCTTTCATCAATTCTTCCTTCGTTGTCATTTTTCTCACCCCCTTTCGATGTATTTTCTCCTTCTTTCTCATAGTTTTTCGTCAAAATAAAACGGTCTCCACCTTCTACAGGTTCGAGACCGAGCATTTCTCTAACTTCATTTTGTTTTGCTGCACTTGAAGATATTAACTTATCAACTTTTTCTGCATTCTTAATAGGGTCAACTTTGTTAATACCAGCAACTTCTATACGTTTTCCATTTAAAAATTCATTTTCAGTAAATAATTTGCTATTTAATTCATCTTCTATTTTTGAAATAAGAGGGTTAATACAAAAATCGATATACGCTTCCATAGCATTAGCTAAATCTGAAACATCTCCATGTATTAAATTAGGTGGAATACCAATAATCTTAGCTACATCATCAATAAATAGTTTTTTAACTTTTTGAATATTCTCTGCTCCATTATCAGTTCCTTTTGAACCATCACTTTTAGTTAGGTCTTCATATTGAAACCCTGATACTTCTGGAACAATAGCCACATTATTATTTTTAAATTTATCGTATATTTTATTAGCAAATTTTTGTAATCTACTCATTTGTTTTTCTGATATTTCGCCGCCGCCATTCTCTACTCTTAATAGCCCGCGAATTTGATTTTTTCTTAGTTGCGTATCCATCATACGACCAAATAATTCGCCGTAATCAGAAAACAGACTATTAACAAACTTTTGTAATTTATCATTATTATAATTCATATAAATAACTTCACTCATTTTAAAAGACCTTTTAAATTGATAATCTTTTATAACAACATCTTTAAACAAGTCTTCATATAATGCGTATTCTTCTCTATAAAAATCATCGGCTACCACTAAATCATCTGAATCGGTTTTAATAATTAAAACTTCATTGTCATATACCAGTTTATATATAACTTTATGCCAAAAATCAGTTGCACTTGAATCTGTATTCGGCTTAACGTTTAATTTATAATAAATTTTATTTTTTAATAACTTATTTTTATCTTTAACCCAAAATTCAGATTGGCTAAATGTTCTTGCGATGAAATTTATGCATGTTTCTAAAGCGATTCTTTTTAAATATGACCTACTGGCAGGGTCATCAGCTAAATCTAAATCCAAAGCATCTCTAAGCTCTATATTTCTTTTAAACGCATCTGCAAATATGCCCAATTAACCACCTCCAAACTAGAAATCAAGTTTATCTAATAAATCAAATGCTTTATCTAAATCAACTTCTTGTAATTCATCTAATTTATACAAAGCGTGCAGAAAAGCATGAAATCCATCAGTCTTACGACGGTGTTCATCTTTTTTAACAAATTCTTTATTTCCATCTTTTTTAACTTCAACAGCAACATTATTTGTATACCAACGCATTAATGGATTATCTCCAAATATTACTCGATGATTTGCAAATAACGTTTCTATTCGTGGTGCTAAAAGACTGTGAACACCTCTAGGGTTTCTTAATACTTCTATATCAAAACCTGCACCTTCAAAATATGGTCTTAACAAATCCATTCTAAAGTTATCTGCTACAACCATTTGAATGGCGTATTTTTCACGCATTTTTTTAAACCAATCAATAATATGAATCGGGTTAATAGAAGGTTCGTCTACAATAGTTAATAAACCTTGTCTTTCCCATTCTTTTATTGGCGGTTGAAGATTGGCTTGATCTAAATATTGCTTTCTAGCAAAAGAATGGCTAATCCAGATGACGTCGTCACCTTGTTTAAATAACAATCCAACAGCTGCAAAATCTTTAATACTACCAAAGTCTAAACCAGCAATAGCCGTTTTATTTTTTAATAAAGGAATTTCTTGATTAGTAGCATATATATCTTCATAGCTTGCTACCACTTTCGCTAAATCAACTTCTGGATAATTCATTCTCTTAGTCATGAAATTTTCACGACCACTTGGACTATGTTCTAAATCATGATATTGATTTAGAACTTTACGATATAACCGTTTACCATAGTCACTTATTGGTTCTTCAAACATAGGATTTGCTTTGCTCCATGCTTCTGGTGTCGACATTTCTTCTTCATCATCTATACGACAAATGAAAGGGAACAGTCTATCATTAGGAGATTGACCTTTTAGAATAGCCATAGAACGATCTTTTAACTTATCTAAAAAGCCTTCTCTAACAAAACCATCAGTACCAATAAAAAATTCCCTAGGGTGTTTGACCTTACCAAGACCACTAGAGAATACATCTACAATATCGTTATTTTCATATCTATGAACTTCGTCATATATTATAAAACCTTCACGCCCACCGTCTTTACTACCTGCGTTACTTGTAGCATATTCAAACTTACTATCTGTAACTTCTGAGGTAATACGTTGCTTAGTTAAATCGAAGAAACCTTCGCCTTCGACATCATTTATTCTTCCGGTATATAAATTATGCTTAGTTATTTGCCTATGCATCTCCTCAAATGATGTTTTAGCTTGTTTTTCAGTGTTAGCAACAACTGTACCATCGTAATTATCTATGCCATGTAATTCGCTTATAAGATAATTAGACAATCCACTTATCAAACCATTTTTACCAGCACCACGAGCAACTAGCCAGAAAAATTGTTCGAAGTAAAGTTCATCTTCTTCATCAAATAAAAATACAAATGCAATAAGAAATTTTTGAAAAGGTTGTAACTTAAAATAAAACTTCTCAATAAATTTAATACAACGCTCTATTTGATCTTCATCAAAGTATAAATCTTCTCGATAAAGTATATTTAACTCTAAGTGTTCGACTAACCATTGTCGCTCTTTATTAAATGTTATTTCACCGTTTTTATATTTATCTATATAACGTGTCACATATTTATTTACTGAGGTCATAATAAACTTTTCCTTTCTTCTTTAATTTCTTCTTTTACATCTTCTGGTAATAATTTAGTTAGTTGCATAACTACTTTTTGATAAGAACCATCTCTTTGATTAAAATGTTTAGCTACTGGTCTCTCTCGTTCATATGGAGGTGTGTTTTCTGATTGAGTAAATAATTCATAATCGCCATTAGTTTGTATGTCTAGCCAAGCATCATCTAACAACACTCTTAGCCTAGCAGCTTGAATAATAAGCCCCTGTGCTACTTTCATTCTATCTTGGGGTATATCTTTAAATATCTTGTTTAATCGCTCTGTTTCAGCCTTAACGCGTTCTTCTTGGTGTTCTATATGCTTTTCATCATTCTCCAAATTAATCACCTCTTTCTCTTTCATATAGGGGTGGGGGTTATGTGTGAAATAAACACTTCAAATGTGGAATATAGACTACCTATCACCGGTTCCCTTATCTCTTTTCAAACGAAAAATTTTTGGGCGGGGGATTTATAATTAAATAATTATTTTGTCTAATTTAATTTTTGATTCACCAGAATTCGTCATCCCATTTTTTCTTTTTTGGTTGATACCAATTTTTAAAATTTCTTCCATGAATTTCGTTGTGGCATTCAACACAAAGCGTTTCTAAATTATCATCTTCAAGTGCTAACTTAGGATAATGTTCTAATTCTTTTTTATGATGAACAACAAGTTTTATTTTCTTTCTATCGTTCTTGTTCTTTTCATAGTAATCTATATTCACTTTGCCTTGAGCCTTACACCTTTGACATTCATAATTGTCTCTTCGTTTTATTTCTTCTCTTTTATTTCTCCATGACTTATTGTTATAAAATATTCTTCTTTCTTCTTTAGTTAATGTCATAGATGCATCACCTTACACAAAAAGAAACACACCACTCAATGTGATGTATCTCGATATAATATAGTATTGCTTATTTATAATAACCAATTTACTTTGTTTGAGGTTGTATTCTCATTTCCTAAATCAATTATATCAATTCAATAATTTAAAGAAAATTCGTTACGGGTTGTACTGATTGTACTGATTGTACTGATGATACTGATGCTATTGATTGTACTGATTTTATTGGTTGTAAGGATACTACTGATTGTATTGATTGTATTGGTCAGACGCTTGATGTTGGTATAGCACACGAATGATATCATCTATTCTACTATCTAAATTAGTTTGACCTATATCAAATATCTCCTGTATTTCTTTCTTTCTAACATTTTCTTTAAGTAACTGTAATATATTAAAGTTCTTATCATTATCAATATATTGTTCATAGCTATCAATAAAGTTAACCACCTCTACGTGCTTATAATACATACGTTCTATCTTACTATTACCAATAACTATGTTTGACACTTTGTCTCCTTGACTACCTTGTGCTTTAGGCATAACAGACTCTATACCGTATTGAGCTGTTGAATTACTATCGTATTCATAACCTTGTTTGAGTAATACGTTCTTTCTCCAATGGTATTCAAATATCATTGTTTTAATATCTTGTGTATGATACATCCAATTCCTCCAGTTACTTTCTATTCAGGTTATTGTGTACATCTGATTCATCTACATATTATTCGTGAGTATGTATGTTATCAGTGTTATACTTTTTCATTTGTGATCTCTCGCGTAATGATTCACTTAATTTCTTAGGTTTTGTATACGGCTTACTGCTAAGTTCTCTCTTAATCTCTTGTTGTAGCAATACATTTTGTTTAGATAAATTAAATATCTTCTCGTTCTTTCTGTCGTTCAATACAATTAAACTAATAATTAACGCTATGATTACTATACTGAATACAAACGTTAAGATTACCCACATGTTATTTATTCTCCTTGTTTATTTCGTATTTCTCTGAACCTTTTTCTTCAATCACAACATCGCTGTTCATTACTTGAACACGTTTGCCATCAATGTTAACTACTAATGCGCCACCATCATTGTATTTAGTTCTTACATTGTCTCCCTTATATTGTTTCACTACATCACCTGTTTTACTATAAACAGTGACCGTTCTTTCTAATCCCTTTGTGTCACTCTCATGATCTTTCTTTGCATCATCTAACCAAGTGCAACCACCTAAGAATACTGTTAATAATAATGTTGCTGCTAATAATAATTTTTTCATCTTCTAGTCTCCTTAATATCTTTTCCATCCACCTATTTCATAACCCATTGGTGTGTTATTTACTATGTCATTTGCTTGCTTTCTTATAATCATTTCATATGCTACCTCTTTACTTAGTTCGTATAGTGCTATGATTAATAATGTTTTAAATATACGTTTCATTCACTCACTGTCCTTTCTATATATGCTACCTTTTAATGCCTTACTAATTGGATCGTTATTAAAACTAGATGGTACATAACTTAATAATCCTTTAGGTTTCTTCGCCATCTTCTCAGCCTCTTCCTTACTCTCTGCTTCAACCACAGTAAACGTTTCATTCTCTCGTGGCTTGATGACTTCTACGAAAGTGTGGTTGGTAGAGTCGGTTATGTGTCGGATTAGGTATTGCATTACACGACACCCTTTTGCATTTTTGCTATATTCAATAAAATCAAATAATTATATAATATTCGTTTGCTTTGTTGTTCTTCGTTAAAGCTATTTAAATCCATTAAATAGTTAATAGCATAACCTAGTCCATTCACTTCATCTTGAATTGTATTTTCTTCTTCTATATACACATCGATTAAGCTATTTAAATCTTTACTTGTTTGGTCATGACACATAAGAATCAACGTTCCTATTAATTTATTTAATACATTTTCATTAAATGGATTTACCAGTAATTTCTCCAAATTCTTTTTATAAAAGTTAATTTGCTTATCATAGCCTGTTGGTATATCTTGTCTTAACATCGTTACCATTACACTTTCCATCCACACTCACTCCTTGCCTAAGATTATTCGTACACGTTCAAGTATGTCTTTAATATTTCTTTTTAAATTTCAAAGTCACTACGTTTCTAAAATGTTCGTTCCTCGTATGTGTATCTGATAATTTAAAATTCGTAATTGTTTCAATAACCTCATAATTTACATGATTTAAATTAGAGATATGAATATTGGTTTCATTTTTACCTTCAAACAATCTTTTTAATATTTTTATAGTAGGCTGTTCAAATTCATTCATTTACCTAGCACCTCTTTAACTTTTTGTAGTATGTCTTTAGTATCCTGTACTTCCGAATCCTTTATCTCCTCTTGTTGTTTCATTACTAAACTCCTTAACTGGTTCTAACTCTGGTGTCCATATTGGCACGATGACTAACTGTGCTAGTCGGTCGCCTTTGTTGATTTGGTATGTTCGAAGTTTGTATTTCTTATCACTCTTTAAATCTAGAACTCCTTTACCTTCAACATTAAAGTACGCCTCGGTTTTCTTTCTTTTTTTAATTGGTATAAAGTCATTCTTAATATTAATCTTCATATGACCTTGAAAGCCTGCATCAATCTTTCCTGTTTCAACTACAAGATGTGTCTTGCTACTCACACCACTTCTGCTTGTAAGTAATCCCACATAGCCTTTAGGTATATTCACTGCTAGATCAGTAGCAACTAATGCTTTCTGTTGTGGTTCAAGTATCACTGTTTCAGCTGCATATATGTCATAACCAGCGTCTGTATCATGATGACGTTCTGGCATTGTTGCGTTGTCGCTTAGTAGTTTGATTTGTAGTGATTGGGTATTTTCATATCCCTGTAAGATAGCGTAGTTGTCTTTTCCTAATTTTGTATTTTTTGGTTCAATCATTTTGTTTGTCCTCCAAATCGTTTAGTAAGTTGCTGAATTCGTTTGTGCCGTCTAGTTTGTCCATATCTTCTAATACTGGAGCTAAACTTATCTGTGCGCCCTCTAAAATCTTATGAAATCCCATATTCTTATTTATGCGTTTCTGCCCTTCATAGTTTGCGTAAGATTCCAACATTTCCGCCTTTATCTTCTGCCATGCGTCTTTATACTCTCTATCTTTCATCGTCTACACGCTCCATATATTCACTTAAAACTGTTTCAATATCGCTTTCATACTGCCCTGTCAATTTATCTTCATCAGTAGCTTGATTATCTATTTTTAATATTTCATTAAACGCCTTTGCTTTACGATAGACTTCTTCAAGTTCTTTAATTCGTTCGTTTAATTCATCCATTGAACTTTCATTATCTACTGTAAAAACTATTTGCTTATTACTTTCTTCATACTCATACGCCATCTAATCACGCTTTCCTTTTAATGCTTTCTTATAAGCTTCATTACTAAGTGGTATCGCTTGTATGCTACTGTCTTTAGTTAACTGTAATTCAGTGACTGGTTGTGTAACTGTTAGTTCAATTTCATCTTTCATCGTCTGCACGCTCCAATTCCTTAATAAAGTTAACCAAGTGTATATAGTTATATGAATAAGGTGATGCAAACTTCATATCTCTTATGTGGTTGGTTAGGGTGGTGTATTTGTCTTTCCAATATCTAACTTCTCCATCACAACTCATTAACTCGTCGTGTTGTATTTGACCATTTAAATTAAGGTTTCTCACTCTATTATTTAGATTTTCATTAGTAGCTTTCAACTTCTCATTCTCCCGTTTCAACTGCTCTAATTTTTTTGAAAGTGTTACACTTCTTTTGTTCTCATCTCTCCAACTGTCAAATAAATTATCTTTCCTTGAAAGTAAAAATCTATTCTCCCGTTCCAACCTCTCATTATTGGCACGTAGGACTGCTATATCATCGATTAGTGTGTCTCGTTGGGCTTTGTAATCGTCACGTTGTTTCTTAACTGCTTTGTAAGCCATTTTCCAAAAATTAATCACTCGCCATCACTCCTCTAGTAAATGTGGGTGTTCATATATGTTGCCTTCAATAGTCCCTTTAATATGATTCAATGAAATCCTTGTAGAATAATCACTTATTGGATTACCTCCACCTTCTTTATCTTCTAAATAAATTCCATATGTCGTATTATCCTCATGAAATACTACTTGAGTATATTCATCTTCCATTTTTAAAATGTCCCCAATGTATATTTCGTTACCATCTAAATCAAAAAGCCCTGTGGATTGCATGAGTTCGTAATAAGTGATTGAAGATTTCGTTGTTTCTCCTGGCAACTGTTCTATAATATGTGCTACTTCTCCATTTTCTAATTCAATTCCTGCAGGGTTAATCATGCACTCGTAAAATTTATCCCACGCTCTAAACTTAATCATCTACCATCACTCCTCTACTCACCTTTAGTCATAATCATAAAAAATATAATGAATATGATAATCACAGTCCCACTTGATACTATGTCTATCATCTACTCCACCAACCCTTTATCTTTAGTCCAAATAAGTGTTAATGTTAAGTCGTCGTTTGGAATATAAACAGCTTCTACATGCGTCAAATTGAAACCATTCACGCTTTCATTTGTCCATTCGTTATAACCACCATGTGTATTTCTAGTTATCAGTCTAGGTATCACTGTATCTTCCGTAATTTCTTCTGAAGTTTCTATCACTACACCATTTTCCATAATCTGTATTAACGGTAAGTCATCAATTTCAGTAGATGGTAAATGTAAAGAAATATCGAACCTACTACTCGGACTACCCACATAGTCTCCCTCTGTCAATTTGCTTTCGTAACTTAAAAAACCAAATTTATCCACCATATACTTAGCAAAATCCCCGTGTTTCATCTCTACTTTACGTTTAATCTTTACCATCTTCTCAACCCCTCCATTACTTTCCTGTTATGTTCCTTATCTTCTGGCAACACTGCCATGACAATGCTGTGTGGATTCACTGCTATTAAGAATCCTTTAACTCCACAATCTCTTAGTAGCTTTGCCATTTCGACAGTATTTTTGCCTTTAGTATCAAGTTTGTATTTAGTTTTGATAGTGTCGGATAACTGCATTACTGTTCCCAATTCTCAAACGCTCTTTCGATATACCATTTAGCTTTTTCCACATCTTCTTTACCATTCTTGTGTGGTGAACGTGCTAAGTATTTAATAGCATTGCCAATGTGATAAGCTACGTTAGGATTGTAATGTTTCGTTACCTGCTCAATAAAATCTATTACTTCTATATCACCGTAGTTGTAATGTGATGGGTGGTTGACTGTGTCTTTACGCTTACGTTGTTGTAAGTCATTGGATAATAATTTTTTAGCCTTCTTAGTATTCTCTTTATCAAATGCAATATGTTCCGTCTTACTCTCTATATAGTTACTCCACAAATCAAAGTAGTTATCATCAGTGATTGTGTATTCATTAAAAGGTACTGATTCGATTGTCGCTTCGTTCTCATCTATATCTTTATACTCAAGTTCTGCTACTTTCCCCACAACCGTCATTCCTTCGCTATACTCACTCTTGCCTAAGTCATACACAATAACGTAATCATTTATATTCAAGTCTCTTATCTTCATCTAACGCACCGCCTTAGGAAAAATGCTCGTGTTCATTAAATACTGGCACCACTTACCTCTGTTATGCTTCTGCGGTGTACCGTCATACAACCAAGGTCGTTTTTCTCTTTGCTTTTCATCATGATAGTTTTGTTTTGCTTCTTCGTTATCTTCTTCATATTGTTTGGCATAGTTGATGTATACTAAATCTTGCCGATTAATTCCTTTTGGTACTTGGCAAGCTTCTTCTAACGTCCAATTTTTCAGTAATCTATCACGTATCATCTGGTTAGTGATGTTAAGTTCTTCCATCATTTCATGATTCTCACCTTCAATTTCATATATTGCATCGTGTATTCTGATTGTTTTTACCATCTCAATAACCCCTATCTATAATTTTTACGTCGTCAAACTCTAATGGTTTTGCGTCCATGTACTCATTTTTTAATGTCCACATTTGATTGTGTATCTTATCGGCAGCAGTGTTATCATCGTCATCGTGATTAACATACACTTTCTTCTCAACATATACTTTGTAGCGAATAGTCGCTGTTTCTTCATTCATTTAGATCACTCCAATACTCTAATTCCATAATCACTTTCGGAGTTTCTGCATACTTCTTAAAACTTCTTACCTCTACTATTTGATTATCGTCTTGCCAAACATGACCGTTTGCAGCATCCAATACAGTTTTAATTAAGTTATCAATATCTGGTTTCGTTCTCTTATACTGCCCTACCATTGCCACGTGTTTCTTCTTACTCCACGACTTGAGCAGTGGAAAGTGAAACTCAATTGTTAATCTAATCGGTTTATCTATCATCATGTAAGGCATTTGTTGTCTTAACATTTTCTTATGGTTTGTATATTTAGCAGGCATGTATGTTTGTACAAACTTCCCTGCATTTCTAAATCTCGGTCTAGGTGATGCCATAGGAGCATCTACCGTTAGTTCTATACGCTTCATTTGTCCACTCCTACAGATAATCAAAAATGTTATTCTGATGCGCTCGTTCTACTTTGTAGTTTTTAATAAATGTTTCTAATTCTTCATTATCCAAATACCAACGTTGACCTTCATAAAATGTTCTAATTACGCCACTCACTCTATGTCTGCCGTCCTTATTGTTAGGAATGACAGTAAACATTTTGTTACCTTTTGAATCGAACAAACCAAATCGTTCTCTTAATCCCATCTATCCCACCTCGCAAATAGCTTGACGTGTACGTCTTTCGTTTAATTTTTGGATAAATAGGTCATACAACACTTTCTCGTCTCCTTGTGCGTAGTTAATTAGTTTCTGAGCGTATATATCTGAACACTCAAGATTTTGTTTAATAAATTGTTTAGTTACCATGCGTCTCTCTCCCTGTAGTCATCACCAAGTACTCTCACTTGGCGTGAATTATGTTTCATTCTTGAATTAATACGTTGCCAATTCATGTTTTGATTTAATTCTTTATCGCTAAAGTTAGTAGTGAATATGTTATTTTTACCTACTCTGTTATCTACAATGCTGAATAGTTTGTTTAATGTATGTTCAGTGTTCTCTACACCTATATCGTCTAGTACAAGCAAGTCTATGCTGCTAAGTAATTTGACTAACTCGTCTGTCGTTTCATCTGCATTTTTATTGTAAGTAGCTTTGATACGATCCATTAACATTGGTATGTGCATAAATGCTACGGAATAACCTTGTGCCTTAATTGCTTTCGCTATAGCATAGGCTAGGTGCGATTTACCAGTACCGTATGAGCCTTGCATGATTAATGACTTAGGTTTATCTATAGAAAACGTTTTGACGTACTCTATGGCTGTTTGTTTAACATCTGTTTGTGATTGGTTCTGTGGTTGATAGTTATTTACTGTGGCATCTTGTAATGAGTAATTAACATTAGATTGATTAAATATATTATTGATTGCTTTCTGCTTACGTTTCTTTTCTGCTTCTATCCCTGCTGCAATCATGCTACATTCACAACCATCACGATATTCGTAACCACTACCAAACTTGTGCAAGTCATACTTGTTACCACACTTCTCACAATACAGGCCTCTTTCTATCTCATTAGCTTCATATTGCTTAAGTGTTTCCGTTATTTTAGGGCTTAACATTTGTTTCATTTAATCACTCCTAATCCCAATAACTAGGGTCATGTTTCATTCGTTCAAGCATATCTTGCCCTGTCAAAACCTTATCTTTATTTGAACGCTTATTATTTCGTGCTTTAACATCTTCTAGGTTTTTCACACCATCGTTGTACCAAGCTTTTAATATTGTGTTCACATAATTCCAATTAGTAACGTTATTGTTAACTGCTTCTTTCATAGCTTCGTTAACTATTTCATTGCCATTCTCTTCAAAATCATCTATCCAATAATTAATTTGTTCTGCTACATAAGGTTTGAGCATTCCAAATCCATTTTCTTGATAGAAATCAAATGGCGATGGCTGTGTACTACTACTGTCATTATCAGTATTGTTATTATTAGTTAATTCATTATTGGTAAAGTCATTATTAGTAGGGACGGGTTTTCCTACGTTGGATAATCCTGTGTTGGTTTTCCCTACGTTGGATAAACCTACGTTGGATAATCCGTTCTGGGTAGGTTGTTCATAAACAGAGTATTCATATTCTCTTAAACGCCCTTTGTCATCACGTTTACGTGTTCTAACAATATAACCAGTCGTCTCTAATTCTTTAATTCCATTCTTCAAACTATCTCTACCATCAAGACTGTGCTTTTCCAATTCTTTCTCATATACTTGCCAGTCATCTGGTCTACTAAGTAAATAAAGTAATATACCTTTAGCTTTCCAACTTATATTAGGGTCGTGTATAAAGTTTTTATGAACCGTTACAAAATTCCCGCTCTCTTTATAAACTCTAAATGTTGCCATCTACTTGCTCTCCTTTCAGCATCTTGTTTAGTTTCTCGTCAACATCCACCCAAGCATTTTCTAAATGATGTAGTTTATTAAAACTATCCATTCCCATATTGTGTTGTTGGTTATGGTGGAATCTACATAATGCTAATACTTTGTTTCCGTAGTGATTTATCTTGTTTCTGTTACGTCCTCTGCCTACTGCTTGATAGTGTGCTAAATCTGCATTTTTAGCGCCACAGACAACGCATATTCTGCTTATAGTAGATTTATATATAAAATAGTTATCGTTGCTCATAAGGTCGCTAGTAGCCTTATTCATAGGTATGTCATGAGTGAATATAAAGTCTAAAATTAACTCTATTAATTCACTGGCTTGTCTTCTGCTACAATTGCTTAATGAGATAGGTTCGTAACCATGTAGAAACTCTAATTGTTTTTGAAACATGTAACGTAGATAATCCATTGGTTGACCATAATGATTGAATATATCTCTTACCATTGCGAATACTTTTCTACGTTGCTTATCTGTTATCTTGTATGGATCATTCACGATTACATCGCACTCTACTTCTAGTCCGTTATCTAACAGTAAGAAGTCTTTGTTTTCTAAAGTCACACCCTTGATGACAGCAGTTATTGTGCCGTCATCTTGCTGGATGTAGTTTTTAATAAATGACATTACATCACCTTATTTATATTGCATACAATTAAAATGGTAAATCATCATCTTGAATATCTATTGGACCATTTGCATTGGCAAAAGGGTTATCATTTGCTGGTCTTTGTGTTTTAGTTTGACCGCTCTGATGCTGTGACTGTTTATTTTGTTGTTTACGTTCTACAAAGGTTACTTGATTAACTGCAATGTCAGTAGTGAATACTCGATTACCTTCTTTATTCTCATAACTTCCTGTTTGTACTGCGCCAGTGATACCTATTTTTTGGCCTTTGCTAAAATTATTAGCAATGATTTCGGCGGTTTTGCCAAATGCTACACAAGTTAAAAAATCTGATTCATACTCGTCTGTTTGCTTGTTCTTAAATGCGCGTTGTATAGCTATTCTGAAATTAACTACATTGTTGTTTTGTCCCTTTAACTCTGGATCTGCTACTAAATTTCCAACTCCATTAAATTGATTCATTATTCATTCTCCTTTGATTTTGATTGTTTACTCCATTTGTCTAATGTTGTTATCATTTTTGCTATTTGATCATTCGATAATCGGTTTACATCTGTTATTTTTAATTGTTGTTTCACTTGTGCTGTAGAGACATCTTTACCTAATGACTTCATTAATTCGCTAAACATTGTTATTTCATTTTCAAGTGTTTCTATGTTCTTAGGGTCTACTTTTGAATATTTATCTTGTTTTTCTTTTGCATCTGCATCGTCTTCATCAGTTGGTATGTTGAAAAATTTCATTAAGAAATAGCGTTCTGCATATGTTAATGCAGTGCCATGTGCTTTAGATACATCGTCTTGTTGCCCTATTGCAAAGAACGGAACATCTAGTCGTTCTTCAGGCTTATCTGCATTAATCCATGTGTACGTTAATTTTAGTCGTACAATATGTTCTGGTTTGCCTTTAGCATTTTTTGTTTCGATTACTTCTTCATCGTCTGTTTTTGGCACAAGTAGTAGTTTGTGTTCTAACATCTTAGCTCTAATTCTGTGCAACACTTGTGAGCCACTAACGTAAGTGTAGTTGTAACCTTTCGTATCTTTAGTAAAACCATCTATATTCGCCTTTACATCAGCTATTTTTTGATACAAATTTAATTCGCTACTCATTCACTTCAACCCTCTCACTTCTTTGTATTCTTATATGAGTTGATTCATATATAATTTTGTCGTGTAGTGACCAATCGATTTCCAACACTTCGAAATCTTCTTCGAAAAATTTACGTGCTGTTTCTTCTTCGTCTGTATACTCAACTTTGGGCGCTCGTTCAGTTGGACGATTGTTTACATAATGATCTACATTCTTGTGAACGATTCTGCAATATTCCTTTCTAGACATTGATTTTTCCTTCGCCATTTGACGAAACCTCCTATATTGTTGTATATTTATGGAAGTAAATTGTTTAAATTATCACTTCCGTTTTGACTGTTAGCAACTACCCTTGCTTTCAGTCTTTTTTATTGTGTTAAGGAACCAGTCCCAACACAGATATGATAAGAAACTTAGTAATACTGATAATGTAATACCGAGGAAAAACTCTTGTACTGTCAAAGCTATAATTAATGTGATGACTGGCATTGTTAGTATTGTTAAAAACATCCTCATGCTTATCTCTCCTTTCCTTTTAATACTTCTTCTGGTATCTCGTGATACGGGAATTTTTCCTGGAACATTTTAACTGGTACTCTACCTGAAATAGTGAAGTAACCTTGTTTTTCCATTTCTTCGTTCATTCGTTTGATATATTTACATGCAGTAGATGCAGAAACCTCCAATACATTCGCTACATCTTTTGAAGTTAGTACATTTTTAATCATTGCAATGACTCCTTTCTGATATAATTGATTTATCGCTACTGCGATAGTGGGTGGTGAAAAGTTATGAATAAGTACGCTATTTCTTATGACCTTAATAAAGAAGGTCAAAAATATTCTGAATTAATAAAATTTCTAAAGTCATTCCCGGATTATGTCCATATTCAAGATTCGTTTTGGTTTATCAAAAGCAATCAATCATTAGACATTATTTCTAAGTCAATTGATTCGATTTTAGATTCAAATGATGAATACCTAATTCTAGAATTTGATAGTCATCCTGTAGGGAAAGTTGCAGATGATGTTTATCAAGATTTAAAACGATTCTTAAGTTAAGGAAACTTTACAACTTTTTTATTATTACGTTTAATTTGTCTCCTAACACTCTTAATCTCTTCCGCCAAGATGACGATTAGGAGTGTTATTTTTAATACTTGTTTTAGGTTCATGTTTGCCCCTCCTATGCTTAAATGAATAAATTCTTTAAAAATTTGCGTGTTTTATGTGAATATATTGACCAATCATTAGCCAACAAGTCTTCTGCCATTGGTTGCCATAATGGTATGAAGTCTTTGTTTTGATTGGAAACTGTTATATATCCAAATTCATTTGTTGGCAGTAATCGAACAGCAACGCTAAAGTCATCTGCCTCCCATGCTTCTCTATAAATAGGCTTTCCTTTTTCCATAGCTAACTTAGTTGCTTCTTGAATGTTCATTCCGTTTCCTCCTACTGTTCGATTGTTAATTCAAAATGTTTTTCAATTTCTTGTACTGCCCAACGCATAACTTCTTCTAGATGTCTTTCTCTATCTATCTTAAAAGTTGCTGCAATACCTAATTCTTCAACTGAATGTTCATACGTCTTAGATTTATCGTTGATATTCATTTCTAGAGTGTAGTGAATATAAGTAAGTAATTCTTTTTGTTCTTGCGTCATTATTTGACCTCCTATATTTCGAATTGGCTAATATCTACGCCGTATTTGATTGCCATGTTCTTAATTACTGAAATATAAATTTCAATTAGTCTTGGCTCGTCATTAATGACATCTAATTTAGATAATTTGTTTATTTGTGATTTAGTGGCGCCTTTAGATAACATTTTTGCTCTACGGTTATTTAAACGTTGATCTAACTTACAACGCCCTTTTTCTTCTAATAATTTGTATGCTTCTGTACGAATTGATTTATGTTTATCTCCTCCACCTAAGTGTTGAGCAATTGCACCCAAAATTTTGTTAGTGTCGTTTCTCCAATTCTTTGTTTCAATACCAACAATATTACGAATGCCTGTAACTTCCGTTTCAATACGTTTGTTGAATTGTTCTTGTTCTTTTTGCACGCTGAACATCATTTCAAGTGCTTGCATTGGTGTTTGAGGTACTTGATATTGTTGTTTAAGTTGTTCTTCCATCTCATTAAACATATTAATGTAAGCCATTTTGAAATCGTTATGACCTTGAATGTTGAACATGTATAAAGTGAAACCGTCTTTAGTTAAAAGGTATTCTTTCAAATTTCTACCTGTGCTATCTTTATATTCACTAGGGATAATTACTGAATCCACATTTGGGCTGAGTAATATTTTTTCTAAATCTCTCAGTACGTGTGTGTGTCTTCTGTTAATTTCTTCTGCTACAGTTCTACTTGAAACCACCGGTCCAAGTTCTGAATTTTTTTCTATGTTGATTGTTAATAAGTCTTGCATTTTAAAACCTCCTAATATTAATTGTGCATTTTTGGAACTTGTTGTTCAAAAAAATATTCTGGAAATAAAATATGGATTGGCACTTCCAAATCTTTCGAAAAGGTTAGCGCCTCATCTAAATCTATAGACATTTCTCCTCGTTCTCTTTTTCCATATTGCTGACCGGTAATTCCGATTAATTCCCCCATGTACTCTTGTGTTTTTTTAGCTCCTTTTCGGAAACTGTACAAATCTTTGTGCATTTTTGGAACACCTCCTGACTAATACTATACTCATGCAGTTCCTAAATTGCAAGTAGCAAAAGCATATTTTTAATTTTTTTCCATTATTTGAATTTTTATTTGCATTTTTGGAACTTTTTATATACTATTGAAGTATAAAGTAATTAAAAACAGGAGGTATTAATGAATGAGTGCTTTTTCGAATAATCTTTCTTATTTAATGAACAAACATGATATAGATGATACTAAACTTGGTGAACTTGTTGATGTCAATAGAACTACAATTACTAGATGGAGAACAGGTATTAGAAGTCCAAAATTAGAAAAACTACCTGAAATAGCAAGTGTTTTTAATGTTACACCTATAGATTTGTTAAAAGACAATATGAGTAAAGTTTCGAATGAAAATATTATAACTCAAATAAATGAAGTCTCGAGTAAATTAGAAGAAAAGAGGCAAAAACGCGTTTTAGCTTATGCAGAACATCATTACTCAGTGCAGCAACAAGGTGAGAGTATTATTTACCTACAATCATATAAAGATTCTAAGACTGAAGAAGTAACTGTAAATGGTTACGTATCAGCAGGTACCGGTGAAACTTTAGTAGATGATATAGAATTCACAGTGAACTACCCTGCTGGCGTTGTACCACCTCATGATTTTGCTTTACAAGTTAATGGTGATTCTATGGAACCACTTTTTGAACATAAAGAAATTATATTTGTAGAAGAAAATACAAGTATTAACAGTGGACAATTAGGTGTATTCGTTGTCGACGGCGAAGCATATGTTAAAAAAGTCTTTATATATCAAGATCACATAAGGTTAGTTTCTTTAAACCCTAAATACGGAGATATGAATTTTTATGGGGATTCTGATGTAAGGTTTGCAGGCAGAGTTATCCTCTAATTTTTTAACCATAGATTTACAAAATTAACAAAAATATTATACCGAATCATACACGTGTCTTTGTACACGTGCGCAATTAAATAAGTTGTTCAAGATAAAAGTACATATGAATTAAATGAATAAACTACAATTTTAATAGTATGTATATTAATCCGAATATTGTGTAAAATGTTAAAAATATTTTGCTATGCATACTACAAAAAATAATATGTTTTTTGTACACTAATATTAATGTGTTTTTATAACATAAATATATTATTAGGGGAATTTTACTATGAAAAAAGTTTTATTTTTAATTTTAGCTAGTTTTTTAGTATTAGGAGCATGTGGGAATTCAGAAGAAAGTAAGTCAGAAGATAAGAAAGAAACTAAAGCGTCTGATACAAAAAGCAAGAAAGACGATAAGAAAAAAGATGAAGATAAAGAATCAGATAAAGATAAAGAATCAGATGAAAATAAAGAATCAGATGATACGTCTAACAGCTCTGACAAAGCAAAAGAAGCAGACAACGTGCAAAATAAACAAACAAATGAGAAAGAAGAACAAAAAACTAGTGAAAACGAATCACAAAACAGAGCGTTAACTAAAGAAGAAATATCTCAACAAATGAAAAATGGTGTTAATGTTAATGGCATGGTAGACGCTGATGGTGATACATGGTATCAAGCACCTGGCAATGGCGATGTTGTTGGTTATACCAAACCCAATGGTACACAATGCACAGTTGGTGGATGTGTAACACCTGCTCAACAAGAAAGAATGGATGCAGAACAAGACGATGCAGAACAATATGATGAAACAGATGATGTCAATGCTGAAATAAATTCTGCTGAAACTGAAGACGAACAGGTAGAGGCTTTACGCAAAAAATATAATGGTGGTTTATCTTCTGGAGAATTACAAACTAAAACAGCAATTGAGCAAGGTTATTATGATGGAGATAATGCTGATGAAGTTTATAATAAAATAGAAGAACGCGAAGCTGAAATTGAATCGGGAAAATATGACCAATACAAAAACTAATCACCTGGGCGCTTCCCCGCGCCCTATATATTTTTATCTTTTTTAGGAGGAATGACGAAAATATGCCAATTTATAAAGATGAAATTACTAATAAATATTATTTTTCTACTCGTTATAAAGATGTATACGGTAACAATAAGCGAAAAGTAAAACGTGGATTCAGAACGAAACGAGAAGCTAAAGCAGCAGAAGCTAGCTTTTTAACAGAAATAGAAACTGGTTACAGTGATTCTAATACATTTGATTATATATTTAAACACTATTTAGAGCATACAGACTTGAGAAAAAAGACACGTCGAAGAAAAGTAAATGAATATAACAAACATATTAAAGATAAGTTCGGCCATATTAAAATGAATCAAATTAAACAAAATCAATGCCAAGAATTTAGAACATATCTAATGAGTGCGGTAGCTAGTCCAAATACAGCAAGAGCAATATGGTCTAGTTTCAAAGTCGTTATTAATCATGCTAAAAAACATTTTGGTTTACTTATAGATCCAACTATTTCAATTACACCTATTCCTAGAGTGAAGCCCAAGCCCAAATATATGTTAAGAGAAGAATTTGAAGATAAGATAAATGATATTAAAGAAGATGATTATAGAGAATTGCTTTATTTAATGTTTTATACAGGATTACGTGTGGGTGAAGCTATGGCTTTAACGTGGGTGGATTACAACAAATATAAAAAAGAAGTATCCATCAATAAAACGATGGATACCTCAAATAGAGAAATTTATAATCGTGCAAAAAATGAATCATCTGAAGACATTGTACCATTACCAAGTTTCATAAACCAAATGTTAGCTGATAGATACGAACGAGAAAAAGCAAAATATAAATATTTTGATGAAATTTCTTATTTTATATTTGGTGGAATGGAACCTAAGCACTATAAGCACTTGCAAAAGAAATATAAAGAAGTATTTCCACAATACGATATTCATAATTTAAGACACTCATACGCATCTTATTTAGCCAACAATGGTGTAGACATCTTTGTCTTACAATCTTTAATGCGTCATTCTCAAATAACAGAAACAATGCAAACTTACAGTCATTTATATACCCAGAAAAAACACGATGCTATCGCGGTTTTTGAGCATTTTCAAAAATAAAATGGTATCAAAATGGTATCAATAGCCGTTTATCCACAAGTAAAATAGCTCAACGACAGTACTTACAGCTATCCTATACTGCCTTCCATTTCGAATTTAATTAGACGGTTCATTTCTACTGCGTATTCCATTGGAAGCTCTTTTGTAAATGGTTCGATGAAGCCCATTACAATCATTTCAGTTGCTTCTTCTTCAGAAATACCGCGACTCATTAAATAGAATAATTGTTCTTCAGAAACTTTAGATACTTTAGCTTCGTGTTCTAATGAAATATTGTCATTAAATACTTCGTTATAAGGAATTGTATCTGAAGTAGATTCATTATCTAAGATTAAAGTATCGCATTCGATATTAGAACGCGCGCCTTTAGCTTTACGGCCAAAGTGAACAATACCACGATAAATAACTTTACCGCCATCTTTAGAAATTGATTTAGATACAATCGTTGATGATGTGTTAGGTGCTTTATGCATCATCTTCGCCCCAGCATCTTGTACTTGTCCTTTACCAGCAAATGCGATAGATAGTGTACTACCTTTAGCGCCTTCACCAATAAGCACACAGTTTGGATATTTCATTGTTAGTTTAGAGCCTAGGTTACCATCAACCCATTCCATATTACCGTTTTCATGAACTAATGTACGTTTTGTAACTAAGTTATATACGTTATTAGCCCAGTTTTGAATTGTAGTGTAACGGACATGCGCATCCTTGTGTACGATAATTTCAACTACAGCTGAGTGTAAAGAACTTGTTGTATATACTGGTGCTGTACAACCTTCAACATAGTTAACTGAAGCACCTTCATCAGCAATGATTAATGTACGTTCAAATTGCCCCATATTTTCAGAGTTGATACGGAAATAAGCTTGTAAAGGCGTATCTAATTTGATATTTTTTGGTATATAAATGAATGAACCACCAGACCAAACAGCTGAATTTAATGCTGCGAATTTGTTATCTGCAGCAGGTACAACTGTTGAGAAATACTGTCTAAATAGCTCTTCATTTTCTTTTAATGCACTGTCAGTATCTTTAAAGACGATACCTTTATCTTCAAGTTCTTTTTCCATGTTGTGATAAACAACTTCTGATTCATATTGAGCTGAAACACCAGCAAGGTATTTTTGTTCAGCTTCAGGGATACCTAATTTATCAAATGTACGTTTGATTTCTTCAGGAACTTCATCCCATGAACGCTCTGTTTGCTCAGAAGGCTTAACATAATAAGTGATATCATCAAAATTCAATTCAGATAAATCTCCACCCCATTGTGGCATTGGCATTTTATAGAATTGTTTTAATGCTTTCAATCTATAGTTAAGCATCCATTCTGGCTCTTCTTTCATATTTGAAATCTCACGGACGATATTTTCTGTTAAACCGCGTTCTGATCTAAAAATGGAAACATCTTCGTCATGGAAACCATATTGATAATTTCCCACATCAGGTGCTTTTTTAGCCATTTAAATCACTCCTTTTATATATTAAAACGACTCACGTTCAAGGCAAACTCGTTTATACTTTAATCATGTTCAATCATAATCTTGTTGTTATATCTAGTGTGAATGGAAATTTACACAATGTCAACGTATCAAGATCGATTAATCTTCTGTGTTGCCTTCTTTTTCAACTGTGCCTTTTTCTAAAGCTTTCCATGCCAAAGTAGCACACTTAATTCTAGCTGGGAATTGAGAAACGCCTTGCAACGCCTCAATATCTCCCATTTCTTCGCTAATTTCATAATCTTCGCCGAGCATCATTTTAGTGAATTCTTGACTCATTTGCATTGCTTCAGCCAAGGAATGCCCTTTAACAGCTTCTGTCATCATTGAAGCACTAGACATTGAAATTGAACAACCTTCACCATCAAATTTCGCATCTTTAATGAAGCCATCTTCTATATCAAACGTAAGATGGATACGATCCCCACAAGTCGGATTGTTCATATCAACTGTCATAGCACCACTATCTAAATTTCCTTTGTTTCTCGGATTTTTATAATGATCCATAATTACTGAACGATACAACTGATTTAAATTATTAAAATTCATATGAGAAAAACTCCTTCGTTTGCTTCAAGGACTCAACTAACTGATCAATATCTTCTTTAGTATTATAAATGTAGAAACTAGCACGTGCAGTTGATGATTGATTTAACCATCTCATCAGTGGTTGTGCACAATGATGGCCTGCTCTAACTGCTACACCTTCAGTATCTACTGCAGTTGCAACATCATGCGCATGAACATCAGTCATGTTGAAAGTAATAACACCTGCGCGTCTATCTTTAGGCGGGCCGTATATTTCAACACCCTCAATTTCAGACATTTTATCGTAAGCATACGCCGTCAATTCATGTTCATGTGCTTGTATCGCATCAAAGCCTAAATTTTGAATATAGCGAATCGCTTCTGCTAAGCCTATTGCTTGAGCAATTAACGGTGTACCTGCCTCAAACTTAGTTGGCAAATCTGCCCATGAAGCATCATATTTTTCAACGAAATCTATCATATCTCCGCCAAATTCTACTGGTTCCATCTCATTCAGCAGTGCGCGTTTGCCATACAATACGCCAATGCCGGTAGGCCCTAACATTTTATGGCCACTAAAACTATAAAAATCAACATCTAGCGATTGCATATCTAAATCTATGTGTGGCGCACCTTGCGCACCATCCACGCTAATGATTGCTCCGTGTTCATGCGCTATTTCAGCGATTGCCTTAATATCGTTAATTGTACCAAGCACATTTGACACATGCGTAATTGCTACTATTTTAGTATTATCATTGATTGTCGCTTTTACATCTTCAATTGCTAGTTCACCATCTTCAGTCAATGGAATGAATTTCAAAGATGCCTGCTTACGTTTAGCTAATTGTTGCCATGGAACAATATTAGCATGGTGTTCCATTTCAGTGACTACAATTTCATCACCTTCATTAATATTTGCATCTCCATAGCTACGTGCGATCATATTAATTGAGGCGGTTGTACCGCGTGTGAAAATGATTTCTTCAAAATATTTAGCATTGATGAAACGTCTCACTGTTTCACGTGCATTTTCATAACCATCTGTTGCTAGTGATCCAAGCGTATGCACACCACGGTGGACATTAGAGTTGTAACGTTTATAGTAATCATCTATAACGTCAATCACTTGAATTGGTGTTTGACTGGTTGCAGTTGTATCTAAATAAGCAAGGCGATTATTATTAACTTCTTGGTTAAGGATAGGGAAGTCTTTTATAATTTCGTTAACATTTAGTGATTCGGTCAAATTATTCACAGACCTTTCTTATTTAAAAATCAATAATGAAACCATAGCAAATACTAAGAAAATAACAGTACGTCTCAAATTAAGTCAGTACATGTAACACGTCATTTGTATTAATGACCGATCATGTTCTCTTAATGGGCGTTTGCTGTGGTTTCGATCCTATTTAACATTCATTATTTATTAACTTTTAATTCAATTACTTCACGCAATTTACGTTGAACATCTTCAATTGGTAATTCTCTTACAACAGGGTCTAAGAAACCATGGATAACTAAACGTTCGGCTTCTTGACGTGAAATACCACGACTCATTAGGTAGTATAGTTGCTCTGGATCCACACGGCCTACTGAAGCAGCGTGACCTGCTTCCACATCATCTTCATCGATTAGTAGAATTGGGTTAGCATCTCCGCGGGCTTTTTCAGATAACATAAGCACACGTGATTCTTGGTTAGCCATTGATTTAGTACCACCATGTTTGATGTAACCAATACCGTTAAATACCGTTTGTGCACCTTCCAACATGACACCATGTTTTAAGATATAACCATTTGTTTCTTTGCCGTACTGAACAATTTTAGAAGTTAAGTTAATTTTTTGTGAGCCAGTACCAATAACTACTGATTTTAATTCACTTTCAGAACGGTCACCAATTAAATTAGTTGTATTATCAATAACTTGGCTACCTTCATTCATTAAACCTAACGCCCAATTAATTGTTGCATCTGCTTCAGTAACGCCACGACGGATGATATGGCCAGTAAAGCCTTTATCTAAATAATCCACTGAACCATATGTGATTTTTGAATTAGCGCCAGCAGTAACTTCTGAAACAATATTAAGTTGGTTACCTTCTCCACTAGCAATTGATAAATAGTTTTCTACATAAGTCACTTCAGCACTTTCTTCTGCAGCAATGATAACATGGTTAAATAAACTTGTATTTTCATCATCGTGTAATACTACGTATTGGATTGGATGTTCAACTACTACATTTTTAGGTACATATACAAATACGCCACCATTTAAGAGTGCAGTGTGTAATGCAGTTAATCTATGTTCATCAACTGTCACAGTTTCATTCATAAAATATGCTTTTACTAAATCTGGATGATTTACTAAAGCTTCTGATAGCCCTTCGACAATAACACCGTCATTTTGAGCTGAATCCGAAACTTTTGTAAAAGCTAATGTATTATTATGTTGAATAATTAAATTCTCAGTGTTTTCAACATCAATAATCTCTCTAACTTCATGTGGTAATTCCTCTAATGATTCATAAATATTACCTGTTGTTTCATGTTGTTTAAACGAATCGAAATCCCATCTAGTAATTTTTGTTTTATCTGGTTTTGGCATTTCTAAAGTTTCAGTTAATTTCAACGCTTCTTTACGTAATTCAGTTAGCCAAGAAGGTTCGTTATGGGCTTGTGAATATTCAACAAGTTGCGCTTCAGAAATGTTTAAAGTTTCAGTCGTCATACTTTTTTCCTCCCATTTGATGATTGTATGATTTAATTCATTGGTATAAATCAAAACCTAACTATTCATCTATATTAATGTTTTATATGAATTTAGACTTATTCTGCCGCGTTAAACTCTTCTTTAACCCATTCATAACCTTCTTCTTCAAGACGTTTTGCTAATTCAGGGCCACCTGAAGTCACAATTTTACCGCCATACATAACGTGTACGTGATCTGGTGTAATGTAATTTAATAGACGTTGATAGTGAGTAATAATTAATGAACCAAATGTTTCTCCACGCATTTGGTTAATACCTTTTGATACAACTTTTAATGCATCAATATCAAGCCCAGAGTCAATTTCATCTAAAATAGCAAATTTTGGTTCTAACATCATTAACTGAAGAATTTCATTACGTTTTTTCTCCCCGCCTGAGAAACCTTCATTTAAATAACGTTGCGCCATATCTTGATCAATATCTAAAAAGTCCATTTCTTTATCTAACTTTTTAATAAATTGCATTAAGTTAATTTCTTCACCTTCTTCACGTTTTGCATTAATAGCAGAACGCATAAAGTCAGCATTCGTTACACCAGTAATTTCTGATGGATATTGCATAGCTAGGAAAAGGCCTGCTTTTGCACGATCGTCAACGTCTAATTCTAAAACGTTAACACCATCTAAAAGTACTTCGCCTTGTGTTACTTCAAAACTTGGATGTCCCATAATTGCAGATGAAAGCGTTGATTTACCTGTACCGTTAGGTCCCATTACTGCATGTATTTCTCCTGTGTTAATTGTTAAATTAACACCTTTAAGAATCTCTTTATCTTCAATAGACACATGTAGGTCTTTAATTTCTAATGTTGATGGCATACATATTCCCTCCGTATTATATGATATGTTTTTCCTATCTAGTTTATAATAATTTTAATCTACAGTCAAAAGACTGATCCCTTGTTACATCATCTAATTATAACGTAATTGTCTTGGAATATAAACCTTTTCAAGTGCTAAATTAAAATTGTTATCAAAACACAATTATTTTTGATAACGCTATTATATATCGATTAACTGATAATATAAGATATGATGTTCTCAACTCAATTTTACGTCAACAATGATATTTTTCTCAAAGTGTATTCTATAATCATTAATTCGTCTTTACTTTTGTTTTTAATATAGTTCTACGTAAAATTATGCTATTATTTTTATTATATTTTAGATAGAAAGGGTTTTGATATGTCACAGTTTAAATGGTCAAATCTTTGGAAAGGATTTGCGATGGGTACTACTGATTTAGTGCCTGGTGTTAGTGGCGGTACAATCGCTTTATTGCTAGGTATCTATGATGATTTTATACAATCTGTTAGTGGGATATTTTCAAAAAGAATTTGGAAAAGTTTACAATTTCTGATTCCAATCGGCCTTGGTATGGTAATCGCCATAGGTTTATTGAGTAAAGTAATTAACTATCTCTTAAGTGAACACACAGTACCGACGATGTTCTTTTTTGTAGGATTAATCGCAGGTATTATCCCCTATTTACTTAAAACCGCAAGAGTCAAAGAAACATTTAATATATCCCATTACTTAATTATGTTACTAGGCATTGTCATTATTGTAGTTATTACCTTATTAAATAATGGAGATAAACACGCAGGAGAAACGCTTGAATTATCAACTGGTCTTATTATTAAATATTTTATTGCAGGTGTTTGTGCTTCTAGTGCTATGTTACTCCCTGGGATTTCAGGTTCCTTTATGCTATTAGTGTTTGGCGTTTATGGTACCGTGATGTTTTCAATTTCAGAATTTATGTCTTTAAACTTCAACGCTATACCTATTCTATTAACAGTAGGCTTGGGTATTATTTTTGGTTTCTTATTTTCAAGTAAACTGATTCAATATCTCTTAAATTATTATACTTACTTAACTTATGCGCTTATTATTGGCTTTGTAGTCGGATCGCTTTATGCTGTTTTCCCTGGTTTGCCAAGCGGTGCCGTTACATGGGGTGTTTCTATTATTTTTGTTGTGTTAGGCTACCTCATAAGCTATAGGTTGGGACGTATTACAAGCGACGATTTTTAATCAACCTACGTTATTGATTGATTAAATTCTTTTGTAATAATCATGACAATTTGATTATTTCTATTTATATAAATACTTATAAAAAAGGATGGTTAAATTCAAAATGTTCAATACAAACATTTCTGAAAACGAGCTATCCTTTTTTGTATATTAAGTAATGACCGTTCATTTAAGTGTTATTATAGATTGTTTTAAGCGCGTGTAATAATTTAATCCCCCATTTTTAAATGTAACTATTTTATTAAATGGACAAAACATTATTAATCTTAAATTTCACACCTTTTTAGTGGCAATACCTTTACACTTTATATATAATTTTACTTCAACCCTTTTTTGGGTTAAATTCAAAATAACGGAGGAATTAATTAATTTTTGGGAACCTTTTTTAGTTTACTTACTTTTATTATTTTACTAGCACTAACAGCTTTCTTTGTGGCTACAGAATTTGCCATTGTTAAAGTGCGCACATCCCGGATTCATTCTTTAGCAAACAACAATAACAAAAATGCCATAGCTGCACAAAAAGTTGTTACACATTTAGATGAATACCTAGCAGCTTGTCAATTAGGGATTACAATTACGGCCTTAGGTATCGGGATGGTCGGTGAATCAACATTTGAATTTCTGCTGCACCCACTTTTTAGTAGTATTGGACTTTCTGAAACAATGATTCATATATTAACTTTAATAAGCGCTTTTGTGATAGCTACGTATTTACATGTGGTTATAGGAGAAATGGCTCCAAAAACGATAGCGCTACAAAAAGCAGAAAACATTACACTTATGATAGCCAAACCAATTATTATGTTTTATAAATTATTTTATCCTTTTATCTATATTCTTAACGGGTCAGCTAGGTTCGTATTAAAACTATTTGGCATGCAGCCTTCAAAAGAAAGCGAGTTATATCATTCAGAAGAAGAATTGAAAATGCTAATTAAAGAAAGTCATGAAGGTGGCGAAATTTCAGAAAATGAATTAACACATATTAATCGTGCTTTTGCATTTGATGAAATGCTTATCAAAGATGGTTATATCCCATGGGAAAAAATGGCTGTAATCAATGTTGAAAGTGACGTCAATGAAATTAAATCATATGTTCAATCAGCTTCCTATTCCAGATTCCCAGTTTATGAAAATACAAAAAATAATATTATCGGATATATTCATGCTAAAGATTTGTTAACTAACAATTTAGGCTCACTTTTAGAAATAACAAGCCATATTTTAAAATTTAACCACAATAGCAAATATCATGATGTATTAGAACAAATGAAAGCTAATCAAATCCACATAGCACTCATTTTAGATGATAAGCAACGTACTATAGGGATGATTACGATGGAAAACATTCTTGAAAATATTGTTGGTGATATTAAAGATGAATACGATAAAATTTAAATGTTTAAAGAACGTGCCCATTTTTTTAATATCTAAAGTTTAAAGTAAAACCAACAAAAATAAAGCCCGGATTGGTAATGACTTGTCTCTATAATCACTTAAGTGATTTAAATTCAAATCCATACCCTATCCGAGCTTTTTTACATTCATATAAATACATCGATCGCGTAATGATGTATGAATGAATTTATATTGACATATCTCATACTGTTGTGAGATATGAGGATTTCAAAGTTCTCCCTATTGCTGTTTGGATGAATTTAATCACAATAAATAAGTGCAATTAATACTTTGTTGTATTTACACTTTAAAGCAACTCATTCAAACATGTAATTAATTTTACGTCATATAGTTGGACGTTTCAAATAAATACTTTCATTTTATATAGTGCATAACTATAAATCTCAAGACTATTTACATTATAGAAAAGAGTTTGTTTTAGCATTCTACCTAAGTTTCAATCTATCTCTTGTTTGTCTCCTATCATTTTGATTGCCGGAGACATTAACTTCTTAAAATATACTATTTTATAACTACCTACTTCAAATCAATATCAATTGATATCTAAACACATACATACTGCCTTACAATAATCAAAAATAGAGCCGTAGCTTTATACATAAATTGAAAATAAATACATCTTTTTTCGCAAACAAAGACCCCCTTTAGCCATTACAGCTAAAGAGGGAATAAAACGCTTGATATTATTTTGCTGGTACAACAGCACCATCATATTTTTCATTAATGTAATCTTTGATTTCTTTAGATTGTAGTGCTTCCATTAAAGCTTTGATTTTTTTATCATCTTTATGACCTTCCTTAACACCAATCAAATTAGCGTAAGGATTATCTTTTGCTTTTTCTAACACAATTGAATCATCTTTAGGACTTAATTTTTGATCAATTGCAAAGTTTGAATTAATAATGACTGCATCAGCGTCTTCATTTTGATAAATTTTAGGTAAGTACTCTGCTGATTGTTTATTATTAAATTTGATATCTTTTTTATTTTCTACAATATCGTCAAATTTAGCATCTTCTGTTTTAACACCATCTTTAATTTTAATTAATCCGGCATCAGAGAAGAATTTTAAGAAACGGCCCTCTTCAGCTGGATTATTTGAAACGTACACAGTGGCACCTTTTGGCAAGTCTTTTAAATCCTTATATTTCTTAGAATAAACAGCCATTGGCTCTAAATGAACGTTACCAGCAGATTCAATTTTATATCCTTTATCTTTCTTTTCAGTGTCCAAATAAGGTGTGTGTTGGAAGAAGTTAGCATCTAACTCACCTTTATCCAATAATTTATTTGGCGTCGTATAATCGTTAATTGTTTTGATTTTTAAGTCATAACCTTTATCTTCTAAGATGGGTTTAGCTTGTTCTAAAAGTTCAGCATGTGGTGCAGGAGAAGCACCAACCGTTATTGTTTTATCATCGCCTCCGCCTCCATTACCACAAGCTGCTAATACTAATGTGAGTGCTAATACTAATGCTAAACTAAATAATTTCTTCATATAAATGCCCCCTTTAAACTTAGCGTTTATCTATTTTGTTAGTCATTTTATCTCCAATAAATTGAATGATAAATACTATAATTAGAATTAAAATTGTCGAAACAAAAATGACATCATTTTGATTTCTTGTAAATCCGGTTAAGTAAGCTAAATTACCTAAACCACCAGCCCCAATGACGCCAGCTACTGCAGTAGAACCTACTAAAGCAATAGCAGTCACAGTAATACCAGAAATTAATGCTGGCATCGCTTCTGGTAAAAGTACTTTTCTAACTACTGTCCAAGTTGTGGCTCCCATTGACCAAGCTGCTTCAATAACACCTTTATCAATTTCTTTAAAAGCAATTTCTACTAATCTTGCATAGAAAGGTGCAGCACTGATAATTAATGCTGGTAAAGCACCTGTTGGGCCACTAATAGTTCCTAATAGTAAACTTGTAAATGGTATCAATAATAAAATTAAGATAATAAATGGTATCGCTCTGAATAAATTAACAATGAATGATACAACACTGTAAAAAATTCTAGCTACAGGTGATTTACTTTTAGCAGACAAGAATAAAAGAACGCCTAGTATCAAACCTAAAACAAATGCAAACACTGTAGCTATCAGTGTCATATAAATCGTTTCATATGTAGCTATCCAAACTTCATCCCAACTTACATTAGGCATTGTAATCATTTCCTGTAGAATCTCGCTAAATGAATTACCCATGCTTTAACACCTCCACAGAAACATGTTGCGCCTCTAAATCATTTTTGAACTTTTCAAATTTTTCAGAATCTACGTCTAATAAATGTAAAACTAAAAAGCCTAGTGAACCATCTTTGGTATGTTTAATATTTGCTTCAAGTATATTGACATCAATATTATGTGTCTTTGTTATGTATGACACGATAGGCTCAGTCGTATTATTTCCAGTAAAGTTCAAACGTACTACTGATGAGCTTTCATCCATATCAACTAATTCAAACAGTGATTCATCAAATTCATCATTTAAGTCTTCTTTAACAAACCGTTTTGTTACCTCATGTTGAGGGTTTTCAAAGACAGTCGAAACTTGACCTTGCTCAATGACACGGCCGTTTTCCATCACTGCCACTTCATCACATATACGTCTTATCACTTGCATTTCATGGGTAATAATAACAATTGTTAAATTTCTTTCTTCTTTAATTTTTAATAATAATTCTAAAATCTCATCAGTTGTTTGAGGATCTAATGCACTTGTAGCTTCATCACAAAGTAAAACATTAGGTTCATTTGCTAAAGCGCGGGCGATACCTACACGTTGCTTCTGTCCACCTGACAATTCTGAGGGATAGGCATTTTCTCTACCTTTTAGTCCTACAAGCTCTACTAACTCCAATGCACGTCGTTTCGCTTCACTACGCGATACGCCTGCGATTTCTAATGGAAAAGTAATATTATTCAAAACGTTACGTGACCACAATAGATTAAAATGTTGAAAAATCATACTCACTTTTTGACGTTTTTTTCTTAATTCTGATTTCGATAATTTCCCAATTGTATCTCCACCAATTACAACGTCACCTGAAGTCGGTTGTTCAAGGTTGTTTAAAAGTCTAATCAAAGTACTTTTACCTGCGCCCGAAAAGCCAACTACACCGAAAATTGAGCCTGATTGAATACTTAAATCAACATGATCTACAGCTAACACATCGTGTTTTTTCGTTTTATATCTTTTAACGATTTGATTTAATTCAATCATTGTTGTTGCCTCCTTGTATTGCTCATTCAATTAAAAAAATGCTTTCTCTTATTGTCGAAGAATAGAGAAAGCATAACCCGCTTCTCTCATCTTCTAAAGTTTGATAACTTTATGTGAATTGGCACCATTTCTATTAAAGACGGTTGCCGGGCTTCGTAGGGCACATCCCTCCACCTCTCGTGATAAGAGTTCATTATTTAATTATCCATAATCCTACCATTGCACTATAGTTTCGTCAATGATTATTTTAAATTTTCTAACAAATAAGGAACCGATTGAAACGCATAAATCCTTTTTTGTTCTTCCCCTTTAGACATAAGCATAAGAATAGGAACTGATTGTATTTCATATACTTGACTAAAGTCAGGATGCAAATTTAAATCTAACTTAGTAATTGGTAATTCTAACATTTCATTAGCAATATCTAACATTCGTTCTGACACCTTACATGTGCCACATGTCGGTGTGTAACCAAATATAAGATATTTATCTTTATCTACGTGTTCTTGTACATCAACACGTGGTTCACGCTTTACATTCATGTTAATAAACTAACCCTTTCAGCAATATAATCTAACTTTGCTTTCGCAACTTTTTCTTCATCTTTAACTAAAAATCCATGTTTTGCTAACACTTTGGATAAATATGACTTAGGACATCTCGCAACCTCACCGTATTGTTTATCTATGTGAATATGTTTACTTTCACTTAAATATTTTTTAAACCATTTACGTATCTTTTCACCTTCATTATCTGCGTCTGCAAGAATATAGACTTGCTTATCATATAATGATTCGATCATCTCATCTAACTTATCAACACTCATTGTGCCGTTAGTACAAATGATTTCGATTGGCTGATCAATAACTTGCTTTACCCGTTTTTTGTCTGATTTTCCTTCGACAATAATAACTTGGTTTAGTATCGTCATGACATCCACCCTCTAATGTGATAGTAAATTCATTTATATTTAGTTCTACACCCTATTTAGCTAGCATAAACATTCATAATCGTTTCTTACATTATCTTATTATTGAACCTTTCATTTGTCATCTTATACGTTCTATAGCAATCCAAATAACTTGTAGCCACTTTTTAAATAAATACATCAAAATAAATGGATTGTTTTGAATAATAAATAATAATTTTTTCTGAATTTGGGTAAAATAAAAACTCCATGATAAGAGATATCGTGGAGTTTAATCGCAATGTTATTCACCAATCATTTCTGAATATTGATCAGCTGACATTAATTCGTCTAATTGACTTTCATCATTTAATTCGACTTTAACCATCCATGCTTTTTCGTATGGTGATTCATTAACAAATTCAGGACTATCTTCTAATTCATCATTTGTTTCTACAACTTTACCTGAAACAGGTGCATAAAGTTCAGAAACTGTTTTAACTGATTCAACACTACCGAAAGATTCGCCCTCCTCGATATCATCATCAGTTTCAGGTAATTCAACGAATACGATATCTCCTAATTCACTTTGTGCATATTCAGTAATACCAATAGTTACTGTATTTCCTTCAATTTTTACCCATTCGTGTTCTTTAGAATATTTTAATTCACTTGGTACTGCCACGAGAATCCCCTCCTAAATGTTTTTACATATTAATGATGCCATATGAAAGGCTTACAATCAACTATTTAATCGCTTTTATAAGGCAACTCGTATTTTTTATCGCAGTAAATAAAACAATCTCAATAAATGTTCATCTATTTTTTAAATAGCGTAAAATTATATTTTAAGAATAATATGTGTTTATATCCAAGTTGCTTTATATTGATCTTCTTTAAAGCCTACAGTTGCTTTGTTCCCTAATACAGCTAAGGGTCTTTTTACTAACATACCGTTAGAAGATAATAAATCTAATTTTTCCTCATCAGATAGATCTTTAAGTTTATCTTTAAGACCTAATTCTCGATATTTGGCACCGTGTGTATTAAAAAGTTTGTTGATATCAATGCCAGTAGCATCAATAATTTCTTTAAACTCTTTTTTAGTAGGTGTATGCTGCACAATATCAATGGGTTCATAACTGACCCCATATTCTTGTAAAAATTTGGCAGCTTTTTTACAAGTCGTACAATTAGGATACTGGTAAAATTTTATCATTATTCTGTACCTCCTATGTATAGTTAACACTAATATAACAAAATTATGACAAAAACGCTCTAATTATTAAGCTGATTTTTTTAATAACAGGAAATTGTCCGTTATAATGTTATTATTAATATCTTTATAAAGGAGCATAATTATGGAACCAATTAGTACTAACGACCAATTTAAAACTACGATACAAAGTGACAACCCAGTCATTGTTAAATTCGAAGCGGGATGGTGCCCGGATTGTAGAGCAATGGACATGTGGATTGATCCAATTGTAGAAAAATACAACAATTATAACTGGTATACAGTAAACCGTGATGAATTAGAAGATGCTGCTGCAGATAACGATGTTATGGGCATCCCTAGCCTTTTAGTTTTCAAAAATGGGGAAAAATTAGCGCACTTACATTCAGCTAATGCTAAATCGCCAGAACAAGTTGAATCATTCTTAGCTGAAACTTTTGAATAAGTAATGATTTAAGGCGATGTCAGATTTAGATTCCCATCAATTAATAGATTAAACTTATCATTTAAGATAAGTAACTAAATACTTAACGCTAGCACCGTAAACTCGATATTGTTTTAGTCATACTTAATAGGACAGCATAAATTAGCAACTTCTACTTTATGTTGTCTTATTTTTTGTATAAAAATAAAGGAGCAGAACAGAAACCAAGTTTTTCTGTCTGCCCCGTGGTAAACACATAGTTTATTAATTAGTCAGTTTAAAATGTTTCAATGGTTTGGCTCTGTTGACGTTCTCTATGTGGCATTTTTTCTAAATCTTTAAGATCAGTTAAATATAATAGACCTACCAATTGCTCATCATCTTTTACACCAAAAATGCTGCGTATTTCAGGATTGAATATATATGCTGGTGTCTTCCAGCAAGTGCCTATGCCAGCTTCATATAGTAATAACATTAGGTTTTGTGCAAATGCACCAAAAGCCATATGGTTCTCTAAATTTTCTTTTTGTCTTGGGTCTTCTTTCACGATTAAAGCAAGCATTCCACCGAGATTTGTTGCCACTTTATAATGGTCTTCTTGCTTTTTCTTTATATTGGGGAAAGCAATCTCAGTTAATTGTTTACTCATATCTCCCAATCTATTTTTAGCGATATGAACCACTCTCCATGGTGCTCTCAAACCATGATTTGGTGCATCTGTAGCACGTTGTATTGCTTCATATAGAGCATGATCATCTATATTCATATCTCTTCTAAATGCTTTTATACTTCTACGTTGTGCTATAGCATCTTGTAGTTCCATCTGATATCGTCCTTTCATTATTGATAACTATTTTCAATTATAATCTACGAACGATTCGTTTTCAAACTACTCGTACATTTTTAATTGACACTTCAACGTTTCAACATGAATTTGTCCAGGCGCTTTTGGTTGGTCTAAACAACCATATGACACCGCGCCACCAAATAAGCCTTGCGCTGTTCTTGATATCATACCTAATTTGGACATTGCAATGCCGATGACTTGTTGTGGCACTGAGTCTACTGTTTCCGATAAAGTTGACAACAGGTTCAACACATCTTGCTTGCCATGTGGCATAGCCGCTACTTTTAAATAATCTGGATTCATTTGATGCATTTTATAATACAAATGTTTTAGTGATTCCAATGAAGGTGTTTTTTGAAAATCGTGATAAGACAATATACTTTCAACGTCATTTTTACGCGCCAAATCGATTAAGTTACGCATATATTGAAGTTTTTGATTTTTTTCAAATTCAACATCTATCATATCCACATGGTCTAAAATTATAATTTCTTTTAATAATGCTACATACGCATCTAATGATAAATCTCCTTTGCCTCCTTGTGATTGTTTACGATAAGTAACTAGGATTTTTTTATTTAAATTTAAATTATATAATTTATCTATAACTTTAGCTATCTGTTTTACGTTTGGTGTAAGCCATTGATCAATTCTCACTTCTATAATATCGAAAGATGCTTGATATTTAATTAAATCATTGATGATACATTGTGGTATATCATTTTCAGGTTCTATTGTTACCGCAATTTTAACTTCAGACATTTAAAAACTTCCTTTTTTAGTGATAATTAAAATTATTGTATAACAATACTCAGTAGTAACACAATCTTAAGCACGGTTCGTTTAAATAAATCATACAAATCATTTTGATTTATATATGATTTAAATTTTATTTTACGGGTATAACCTATATAGAAGTAATTTAGGAGGTAATATAATGGCAGTAAACTATGAAACAAAAGCAACTAATACAGGTGGTCGTAACGGTCACGTTCAAACAGATGATAAAGCAATTGATGTAGCAGTTATTCCTCCAGCACAAGCTGATGCTGAAAAAGGAACAAATCCTGAACAGTTATTCGCAGCAGGTTATGCGTCATGCTTTAATGGGGCATTTGATTTAATTCTCAAACAAAATAAGGTGAGAGATGCTGAACCTGAAGTCACTTTAACAGTTCGTTTAGAAGACGATCCAAATGCAGAAAGCCCTCAATTAAGCGTATCTATTGATGCGAAAGTCAAAAACGTATTATCTCAAGAAGATGCTGAAAAATACTTACAGGATGCACATGAATTCTGTCCATACTCAAAAGCAACTCGTGGCAACATTGACGTAGATTTAAACGTACAAGTTGTTGAATAAAAATAATTATATCCCCCAAATTCTGTTGAGAATTTGGGGGTTTTTATTTATTTAAGATTGCAAAATGCTTAAGTCATGATGTCTTTTGAATTCTTCGCTTTCTAATTTACAAATCGTCTTCATCTTTATAATTAATACAAATATAGATCATCAATACAACAAAAGAAATCAGGATAAGCAATACTAGAGAAACAATAATAGTTATTAAAGCCCCCACTTACCATGCCTCCACTCAAAATGTATAACTCACTATATTATACCATATTTATCATATGCATTTCTTTTTATTAAAAATAAAATTAATTACAATTATATTCTTAATGATCATACATTTTTTAGTTTATAAATTAAAAATGAAGTAATATCTTAGAAAAATATTAAATATAGTGTTGCTCAATTATTCTTTTTCCCTTAATATTATATTTAATATAGCAGGAAAATTTATAAAAAAAGTATACTTTTTAGGAGGCTTTCAATGTCAAACATACGTTATTTATCAATCGATGACTTAGTAGACTATAAAAAATTATTATTACATGGCATTCATGAAGACCTCGATGTATTTGCTTGGAAATTGCAAAATGAGCGGTGCTTAGCTGAGCTAAATATAGAAAAATTACTTACTTCTGACCCAAACGATAAAGTGGTCATTGGTGCTTTCCAAGAAAGCATATTAATTGGCTCTGTCACACTTATATTTAACCAAACTTATAGTTTGGCACATAAAGCAGTTATTGAAAATATGTGTGTAATGGGTGATAGTCATGCATTCAGAGAACAAATTGCTAATCAATTAATGAAATACGTTTTCCAAATTTGTAATGATAAAAATATTGAAATTTTAATGACTTCTCTTATTTCTAACAATATTAGTGGAAAAGTATTTTTAAGTAACTTGAATTTTGAAGTGCTTGCTCTTGAAAAGTATGCTAGAAAATATGGTGAAGATTACGTCGATGAGCATTGGTTAAGTTATTATTTCAACGGTGAAGAGATGAGATTGTTTGATTAAAACTATACTTAATTCTTCTGGTTGTTACAGTTATGATTGCCTCTCTTTTTGTATCATTTATTTAATTAGTAACAGTAAATATAAGTCTGTAGTTAAAAATCACTTGCAATTAAATTGCTAAGCAAATATTATTTTATTAAGTTATTTTTTATCACATTGTGCTTATAAAAGTTTATCTTAGAGAGGGCTGAACAATTTGAAATATACTACAACTTTATTATCTCTGTTCTTGTCATTAGTTACATTACTGACTCCATTATTAGCCGTTAATAAAGTTTTAGAAGGAGAATTACAATTATTAGCTGCTATCCTATTCATTTTAGGTGTGTTTTTAATTAATTTATACGCATGTTTACGTGGCGACCGTATTGCTAATATCTTTGCTATGTTGGTAACTTTATTTTCTTTTGTGCTATTAAGTTATCCATATTGGAAAGTATACGTATTCAATTTTTTCTCATGAAAAATCTAATGATACATAGCGACTTTAGACCAAAAAACAGTTAATTACGATATATTTTAGTAATTAACTGTTTTTAGTTTTACAAAATTTTAAAATGTAAAAAGTAAGTTAATTACAAAAGGGGGTTAAAAATCAAAGATATAGAAAATGTTATATCTTATGCAATTACAATTTTTTATTGGTTTATGCACTGAAATCATGATTGCTGTCAATTCCTTTGAGTCACTTATTAATACGACAATATTTTTCAGATTTACCGTTTTATTTTATTTGGAGTTGGGTAAAACTTACCGTTGGATTTACAATGTTAAGGAGTGTTTTTATGAATCAGCTCAATGAGTGTAAATATATTAATCCTTCAAAAATTTCTCTTGATTGGGAGTGTTTTGTACTCAGTAAAAGTGATATGGAATTGGACGGATTGCCTACCGAATTGATTAATACATGGATGGCACAAAATATTATAAAGCCTTTTTCTATAAGGCATAATGAAGTCAACTTTCGCACTGAAGATATTAAATGGGCTTTAGAAATTCAAAATTGGTACTATGAATAACTGATATAAACTTAATTAACATCTAAATTATTATGATATAAACTTAATGCTCTTTTAGCAGATGTCATAACTTCATTATATGTGTAATTCATTTTGAAGTATGCATATATTTCATGGTAACTCGTTGCATGTTTTGGGAAGTGCTTATCTCTGTTTATAAAATGGGCAAGTTGACCGAGCGGCGTATCATCATTTACAAAGTCAATTATAAAATCATAGAATGTCATCAGCATAACCTCGATTACCTATATTTTAATCGTTACATGTTGTACCATTTTGTGTCTTTTTACCATCATATCAAATAATAATTATTTGTCTATTACATTACATTTTAAATTTTAAAATTAGCCAAATTAATTATTGTTCTCAGGGTATTTGATTTAAATTGTAAATATTGCAAAATTTATGAAATGTACTGTCGAAATAAAAATGGATTTAATAATTATAAGTTTTAACTTTATTAAGCACATTATACTTTCAAAGCTAAAAACAGGTTGAGATACATTAATATCTCAACCTGTTTTTAATTTGGTGATGGCCCACCAGCAAAAAGTAATTGCATTATATTTTCAAATAACTACTTTTTCATTCATCACCTTTTAAAGTATTATCTCTCAATTTATTGCATTAGTGGCTACTTATAAATGAATGAGTGTTAACCCGTGTTATCTCATTCCCTATTCGCTATCACAAAAAAGAGAGCCTATTGGGCCTCAAATTGTTGTAAAAAATAAGTTCTAAACACACTGGAACAGTATAACTTAACCAAAAACTAAGATTTTTATCCTGTTCCTATCTTTAGCTATTATTTTTTATACTAAAACGTTACCATTTTGATCAGCAGGTTTAAATAAAGTAATAACCGCACCAATAATTGCTAAAATTTGTGGGATGCCTGTCCAACAAAATACAAGGAATAAAAGACCCATTCCAGTTTTTCTCGCATAAAATTTGTGGATTCCAAAACTACCTAAAAACACTGCTAAAACAATATAAATCACTTTATTCACTTCATTCATAGCATATATCTCCTTACATATTTGATTTTATTTCATTATACATCGATACAGTGATAAAAATCTAAAATTTTAATACATATTATTTTCATTATGTCTTAAAAAAGGCACTGCTTTTAAAAGTAATCACTTACTATATTTTAACATTTCTTATTTTATACCAAAATTGCTACAAATTACTATATTTCACTTCAAAAAAGGATTTTTCAACTTTCAATAATTCAGTATACTCTTCTGGCATAATTTCATCACTTAGTTCAATTAATTTATTCAAAATAATTCCAATAAACTTGCCATTTTGTTCTTTATCGCTAAAATATATTTTAGCTTTTTCAATCATTGGATTTTCTTCTAATAATATGAGTGCCCTTCCATATGCTTTATCTTTTTTTCCACGCTGGAACGCCGATTCCAAATAATTAATAATTTCATCTAATGTGTTAAATGATTCAAATGCTGTTTTGATATGCGCATCTAATTTACTCGCAATTTCTTTTAATCTTTTATCTTCTTGTTCAATCTTGGGCATTAAGTCATTTCTTACTTCTTTTTTTAAATTTATTATCAATTGTTCTGTTTCTTGAAAATCTGTGCGCTTACTTGCTTTCAAATCGTTGACCGCTTTTTTGGCATTTTCAAAATCTTCTGTTATATTGCTCATAAAAATTCCCCCATTTGTATTCTATCTATAATGTAACTAATAGTCTTTTTCCTTAAATAAATATTTAAAACAAAAGCATAAAGAAAAATTACACTATGGCATATCATTAATAAATGATAAGATAAAATTAATATTAATCTAATTAACTCATCTGTTAATTTTCAAAATATTATTTGAACAACTTATATCCTAGCGTAAAATGAAAACGATAAAGGAGGTGCAGCACTTTGAGTCTACATTTCATGATAATATTTTGGCTCTCATTATTCTTTTTAATTGCTGGCATTATTTCTCTAGTTATTTATAAAGTAAGAGGGACTCAAGAAACAAAAGAATCCCTGCTTGGATTAACTGTTATCTTAATTATTTTTGGTGTTGTTGGTGTACTATTTTCTATTATTTTTAGTTAAAAATTATGCTACTAGCACATAAACTGGCAGCTTAACTTCAAATACGAGTCAAACAGTAGATGATTGAATTGAAAATGCAACCAAACAAGGCTTTTCCAATCCTCATCATCGTCACTTAAGTTTGTTAAATACGTTGAGTTTTTCAACTATCTTTTAAATTTTTGCAAAAATTTAAAATAACGCTTAATTTTTTTAAAATAGCAGTATATTTAGTTTGTAATAAAATGGTAAATCGCCAACAAAATAATAATCAAAATAAAAAAATAGATAAAACGTTTTACTGCTCTTATTTTTTCATGACGTACTTCATCTTTAGAATGATTGATATTTTCATGTAATCGCGTATTTATAAATAAAAATGGCATTGTTGCTAAAAAAGCAAAAATTAATGCTAAAATGATAGATAATATAATATTCATTTTTCCACCTCAAATTTTGAATATGCTTACAACACTTATTCCCTTTCATATGCAATTAATTCAAAAATTTAGTTTAGAAGTGTAGTTTCAAAATTTATATACTTCACTAAAGTTTTAATGAATTGAGCCAGATCTGTACACTATTAATTTGACGCTAACAAAGGAGTGATTATTATGAAACTCACTTATTTACCGAAATGGCAACTAATAAATCAAAGTCAAAAACAATTTATGATTCAAGAAGATACAAAATCAATTTCCCTAGTAAGCCCTATTAATGAATACGCAATGGGCATTTTGAGCCAGGTTTTCTTCACTATAGAAAATGGTGTTGTTGTAAATATTAATATTGAAAATAATAGTAATGAGCTTAAAATAGAAGTTGATGAAGCAGTTTTAACTATTTATATCATTGATCTTTAATTCAAATTTATTCACATTGATTATAGGTATTTAATTCATTTAGTTAAATTCCGGGTATTATCATTATATAATCAAAGTTCTGGTATTTTTTCATGAACTTTAAATTCATATAGGTGAGTGATTATTATGAAGTTTTTTAAAAATTTATTATTAATTGTATCTGGCGTTTTAGTCATTCGTGCATTGCTTTTAAGTATCGATAGTACAAACGAAGAGAAAATAGAGAATAAAGTGAGCGTTCAAGATAAAAAAAGAACATAGTTTTTTGAATTATTTTCTTATAATTCAAAATGATTCAAAGATAGTAGACATCTGATATGTAAACGTAAAATTCCACTTCTTAAGAACTATTTTTAAAAGTGTTACTTCTTAATTTATTGAGTTAGTAATACGTATACACGGGCTTAAGCCTTTATATTTTCCCTAGCTACCCTTACCTGGGCAGAACAATGGAATCATTTGATAAAATATGATTTCAGTTCTGCTCTTTTTATATAATTTTTCAAATTTTATTATTATTAAATACTAATACAATACATAGTTTATAGAGAGGTCACTATGCAACACATCAAATCATTTATTGAAAATTATCAAATATATATATATTTTACAGCGGTTATAGGCGGTGTACTCACTGGTTTAATTTCATATTCCTTTGCTAACTTTTTAGAATCTATTGTTTCCGTGTGTATAGGCATACTCATGTTTAGTATGTTTTCTCAAATTCCATTTTTCAAAATTAAACAAAACTTTTTAAATGTAAGGTTTATAATTGCGTTATTAATTTCAAATTTCATTGTTATCCCGTTATTTGTTTTTTATTTAGTACAATTATTTAATATCTCAAATATTCCCGTCATTATCGGATTATATCTTGTACTTTTAACCCCCTGTATTGATTACGTTATCGTTTTTACTGCTTTAGGTAAAGGAAATGAGCACTTTATGCTATTTGCCACACCACTTCTGTTTATATTTCAAATTTTATTATTACCTATATATTTCACTTTATTTTTAGATATAGATATTTTTTCACATATGACCATTGTTCCATTTATAAAAGCATTTTCTATGTTTATCATATTGCCTTTGATATTCGCGCTGTTATTACAATTTTTTAGCAGCAAATCTAAAACTAGCAATCAAATATTACAATTAACAGCTTGGCTTCCTGAAATATTCATGTCATTCGTTCTATTTTCTGTAGTAGGATCACAAATAAATAAAATAATACACAACTTAAATATTGTATTAATAGTAGTACCGATTTATATTTGCTTTTTGACCATTTCTCCTTTTATAGGCGCTCTTTGTGGCAAACTATTTAAATTAGAAGCTGAAGCAAAAAGAACATTAGCATTTAGTTCAAGTACGAGGAACGCACTGGTCGTTCTACCTTTAGCTTTAGCTTTACCAAAAGACTGGGTAACAATTACTACAACAGTTGTTATTACACAAACATTATGTGAATTATTGGGAGAAATTATTTTCATAAAAGCGATACCTAAATTGATTAGATAATACTTTTAACTATTTAAAAGAAGCTAATTATTATCCATTTCACTTTAAATATATTAAAATAATGCTTAATTAACATTTTACACTTTAGTTAATTTGAATAACTTGCTTAATGCTATATAGCTATCTCAGGAACAGTTGTTAGGGTAATTTAATAATGAGGTGATTAAGATGCAAATTTTGAGAAGTGTATCTGAAAATAATCGAACAACATATCACATTAAAACAGATTTAGGTTTAATTATAAAAGTGACGGCTGGCAATGATTTAACACCAAAAGAAGTAAAAAAACTGTTGATAAATGTAGCAAAAGACATGGATAACAAGCTAAAAAGTAATATTGAGTAAGTTATTTCTTTATGATTTTTGAAAGGAAAACATTTTAAGTGCGTATAAAAAGGAGCGAAAACACGAAATCATTTAATTAATTGTGATTTCTTTTTCGCTCCTTTTTATATTTATTAATTTATAACTACGATAATAAAACCAATGAATAGTACTAGCATTGATAATCTTGGTCTACTTTTACCAAATAAACCACTTAATAATACAAATGCTAAACCAACAATTAATAATTGATTATTAAATGTTGTTATTCCCATTAAGTCACCAATCATCATGATAACACCGTATATGATAACGATGATTATTACTAAACTACATAAAATTGATAATACATTAAGCAATTTCACAATATACATCCTTTATAAAAAATTATTTACACTATATGCAGTATAAAACAAAAACGCCGCTTCGAAAAGCGGCGCCAATCTCAAAAATATATTCCACACTAAAGTTTGGAGGACTTTTTGTGCTTAGTATTTTATACCCCTCATTATAAATTAAAAACATAAAAAACTAAATTTTCTAAAAAAATCGCTAAATTAATGTTTAAGGTTTACAGTGTATTAATTTACATATGATTAAGCAAAATAATCAAATAAATTTAATCTTACCATTGGAAAAGAATTAAATAAAAAGTTATCCTATAGTTAAAGTATTAATAACTACAGTTATAAAATGCGACTTTATTCTTCTTTAAAAATAATATTTCTACGCATGTATTATTTTATATAATAGAAAACTTGTTTTTATAAAAAAAGGGTGATGAGATGAAAATATTGCGTAAAGTTTATAAGGATGAAGAACCTATTTATCACGTCAAAACTGACAAGGGTTCTGTAATTAGAATTAAAGGATCTGACGAGTTAACGGATGCTGAAACTCAAGAACTATTAACTCTAGTTGCTCAAGATATTGATAAAATGAAAAAATAAATAACCTTCCGTTTATATAATTAGGATGACTATTCAATAAGGGGTTAAATAGTATCAAATTCTTTTTAATTTATCGATTTTAGTAACACAGGCCAATATCATCCATAATATTGAAATATATAAATATTAAAAATATTAGCCAGTTGTTTTATAAAAGTTGAAGTGCAAACTGTCTCAATATGAAATATGTTGTTTGCATTCATCGATTAGACTCAAATTGTTTATATTCAATTTCACAGAACCAATTTTACATTTATAACGAAGTTGTTCTTATTTATGCAAGGGCTTAAGCTCTTGCATTTTTAATTAGGATTAATACTGGATAGCAAAAGATTATTTTAGAAAAAAACATTTTTGCCCTCGCTTATACCATTGTTATTTCTAAATGTACATCATAAACTCAATATGCGGGATACCATCTTCCATATATGTTTTTGAATTTGCTTGAAACCCAAAGGATTCATAAAATGTTTTCAAATGAGCTTGTCCTGATATTTTTAAAAATTTATGGTGGTATTGTTTTTTTATAATGTCAATCGTACATTGTACAATTTCGCGACCATAACCTTTTTTTCTATAATTTTGAGTTACTAGCACCCTACCAAAACTAATACCATTTTCAGAAGTGACAATGCGGGTATATGCTATAATATTGTTTTCATCATATAATATAACATGTTGAGCATTTCTATCTTTATCGTCTATTTCTTGATAAATACATTTTTGCTCTACAACAAAAATTTTCACTCTTTCTTTTAATATTTCTAATAATTCAATATTCGATAGTTCCTCAGTATACTTTACTTCTAACCTCACCTTACTCATTCCTTTGATTTAATATGTAAAAAGAGACCCAAAATATACTTAATATCTTGGGCATGGATATCATATTGACAGTAGATGACTGGAATATAAATTTTATTGAGTTAGCGGCATTTGTGTATGAGCCTTAACTCTTGTATTCCTTCTTTCTAGTTTGCAAAATTTATAGATAACCCAATGCATATATAGTACGCTTTACCTAGCCTCTTTTTCTAGTCATGTTTACCGCGTCAGATACCGAAATCATAAAAAATATAATCTCTTTCTCATTCTCTTATCTTACGTTTAATAAAGTTGTAATTCACATTTAAGTTATTGCTCGATTAATTGAATTAAATTGCCACATGTATCTTCAATGACTGCCAGTTTAATCCCTTCAACTTCTTTTGGCTTTGTTTTAAATTTAACATTTAAATTGGATAATGATTGATAAGACTGATCTAAATTGGAAACGCCAAACATAGTCACTGGGATACCCGAATTAAACAAATCATTTTGATATGTTTTAGCTATCGGATTATCATTGGGTTCTAAGACAATTTCAACTGGATTGTCAGAATTATTTTCTTTTACTGTTAACCATCTAAACCCTCCACCTATATCCATATCATGCACAAGTTCAAATCCTAACTTCTCTGTATAAAATCGTTTCGCTTTTTCTTGATTATCTACAAAAATACTCATTGCAATAATTTTCAATTCGTTTTTCCTCCATTTATGTTTTAGTTTCTTCTAATATCTATACCCTCATATTATACTTTTCATTATAAATAATTAAATAACAGTTAGTGTTTTATTCAAAACACTAATATTGTCCAAAACTTTAATTATTATATATTAAAAATTAGTAATAACTTAATTTGAAGATATAGATTATCTGTACTAAAATATTAATTGTAAGTTATTTATAGAAATTTTAGGAGGGAATTGGGTTTGAAAACTTTAACTGAGCTTCGTGAAAAAAAACAGTTAAGTTTGTCTAAATTAGCAATTAATTTAAACAAAAACTATGAGAAAGACTACAGAATTTGCCAAATTTGGGATTGGGAACATGATTACAGAGTACCTTCAGAAAAAGATACGAAAATTTTAGCCGACTATTTCCAAGTACCTAAAAAAACCTTTAATTCATAATTATATGAATTTATCTGATAATTAAATTCATATAATTATGAATTAGATAAACTGAAATAGAAACGTATTTTTAAAATTAAAGAGAACGGGACAAATTCTATTTTTTTTAAATCAGACACTGTAGTTCTGTATTATCAATAGTAACTGAAATCGAAAATTTTTAACGTAATCTAATTTTCAATTTACACAGCTATTGCTAACATTATATAAAAATAACCTGGGCCATTGAATTATGGTTCAGGTTATTTTTAAATGATGGTTGTTATTTTTTAAAAACAATTGTTATAAAATAGTCTACGCCTTCAACGGTGTTTGTAACGGAAGGAGTAACTGATACAAGTTCCCAATGTTGCTTGTCATTAATTTCTTGCAAAAATACATTCACACGATCATCAAACGCTTCAAAACTCTCTTCATATTGCATATGCAATGTTTTAATCATCATACAAATTCCTCCTTCCGTTAATGTGACCTAATTAATCTTTTTTATTGTAAAACCTTAAAAAGCTCAAAACAAATATTTTTTAATTGAATATGACTTAATAAACAATATTATTGTAAATATACCTTAAAAATTTTAATACCTCTGTATTTCTCTATTTAACCAGTCTACAATTTCCCTAAAAATGCTCTCATTATAACTAGATTCATTAAAAATCTCGTGCTGCAAATCATCATATATGTGTATCGATTTATGTTCAGATCCGATTTCATCAAATAATTGAATTGAATCTTTATAACTCACTAAACCGTCTTCTTTACCATGTAAAATCAGTATAGGATCAACAAATTGTTGTGCGTTATTTTTTAAGTATTCTACGCCTTCTATCAATGTGATTAATAACCCATTTGATATCTGTTTCGCATTTAAGTCATCTAAGGCATATTTTTTAACGATTGTCTCATCTGAACAAAGACCATCACTTAGAACATTCTCAATATAACTATGCATATTAGCACTTTTATCTATTTTGCCAAATGTTTCTTTATTATATCTTGTTAAAGCGCCAGAAGTTACGATACCATCAACTTTACTCGGATACTGTGTTCCAAATAAAGTGACTGTATAGCCTCCCATACTATGTCCAATCAAATATAACTCACCGTCAAATTGAGACTTAACTTCATTAATAATTGCTGTTAAATCATCAACTATTTCATTAGCAGTGCTATAAAAGGTTTGTTGCCCTTCTGAACGACCATGACCCCTTTGGTCATATCGAATGACATTAAAGCCATTATGATTTAAATAATTCGTCAACTCATCATAACGATCTAAATGCTCTGCCACCCCATGAACAATAATGATATTCCCCTTGGCACTGTTAACCTCATTTACTTTTGTATAAAGATTCGTACCATCTTTTGATGCTATATATTTTATATAGTTCAAATCTTTCACCTCATTTTTTTATTGTTAATCTATTTTATTTACACAAATAACCATAACAAACAATTGATAAACATTTAATAAGGATGAAAGCATAATTATAAAGGCCACCATATATTTATATAAATAAGATTTCCTCTCAAATATATTTAAAATAAAAATAGTGTTTTGCACTCCTAGACTTAAAAGTTTTATTAATATAAAATTCATTATTGTTATATTAACGAAATTTTATAAATAAAAAACATTAAATTAATATATTCCTAATTATTAAATGTATTGCTTTTAACTTTATAGACCATAGAGTCCTATTAATGTAAGTTTATTTTTAGCATTTCGTTAAAATTTTTCTTTTTGAAACAAATCTAAAGGAGCATTTAAATGAAATATTTTGATGAAATACCTGTTATAAGGTCGATAGCAACATTATTAGTAGTATGTGTACATGTTAGTGTAACTTACATAAATACTGCTGACCAAGATGTTATGGTAGATTTTTTAAGTTACATTAACCAGATTGCACGTCTTGGGACGCCAATATTTGCAGTTATAAGTGCATTTTTACTTACAAGTTCCACTTTAAGACGTGGATTTGATTTAAATTATTTTATTAACTCTAGATTCACAAAGATTTTTATACCTTATCTTATATGGACCTCTGTCTATTTATATTATCGAGGCGTTGTAGAAGTTAATCTTAACCCTAATATTCACTTTATGGATTATTATTTATATGGTACTGGTAACTACCATCTTTATTTCATATTAACCGTTATAGAATTTTATTTTCTTTTCCCATTATTACACAAAATTAAAAAAGGATTGCCATTACTACTCACTTATGCTTTTTTCACGGTTATCAATATACTTTGGCTGATCTATGGTGATAATATAAACTTAAGCTCATCCATTTTAAATACCTTTGTTACGAGTAGATCCTTTATATTAAATTGGATATCTTATTTTATATTAGGTATAATTTTTGCCAAATATTATCAAGAAATCATTTCAATCACTAAGAATTATAAAAAGTTATTATTACCTATAATTGGAGTATTATTTATTTCACACCTAATGTTTATTGACTTAAATAATTTACTAACATCATCTCACCCAATATACTTAATGTATACACCATTTTTCTTAGTACTGTTAATATATTTATATGCAATTATTAAAAAAATTAACGTCCTTTTAAAAGTACTTACGCTTATTGGTAATTATTCTATGGGTATATATTTAGTACATCCTTTGATTAAATGGATTGTCTTTAAAATTTCAATTTTTGATAATAGAGAAAGCTTCTTCTTAGTCGGATTGTCTTATATATCTGTGGTAAGTATTTCTATTCTTATAATTTGGCTATTGATGAAAATTCCTAATTCTAATTATATTGTACCTGTGCCTAAAAAATCTAAATATGTTGCTCGTAATAATACACCTTCTATTACTTAAATTAGAAAGTATATCGATAATATTAATTGTCACACATTTTGAGTTAATAACTTTCTCTTAAGTATATTAAACGTAATTTTTACATAAAGACAAATATATAGATGTTTTAACTTTGGGCCATCTATAAACTAATAATGTAATGGATTTTATAATTTTCACTTTTCCTTCAACCTTTTATCAACTTTTAAATCTCAGTTAATGATATGCTTATATTGGAGCGTGATATTGATGGCAAAGTATATTTTGTCCTATAATTTAAATTCCATTTCGTATGGTTATGAAAAATTACCTGCAAAATTAAATAGTGTCGGTAAATCATTGTATATTTATAGAGGGCTTTGGCTCTTAAAAAGTGATTTAGATCAAGCCACTATTTACGAAAGCATTAAAAGTTCATTCAATTCAAATGATGATTTTTTAATATTTGAAATTGAGCAAAGCCCTTTAGGGACTTTAAGTGAACAAAAATATGATGAAATATTAAATTTACTTAATGATTAAACACATTCTATAATTTGAGTGTGTTTTTTTATATATTATTTAAGTTAATTTTCAAAATATGTTATACTCTTTAATACTTAAAAGATTTATGTATAGTACAATTATATAAATGGTCGGTTTTTCATTTTTATTTTCAATTTCATAATTTAAAACAATGACCATTGTTAAGGGGATATTTATGAAAATTATTAATTTGGAGATTAGCAACTATAATATAACTTATACTGTCGAAACTAAAAAAGGTAATGTTTTTACACATGCGCTACCTAAAGATGTCACTACGCATAACGTTCAGCGTTATTTAAATTTATTATGTAATAACGTAGATAAATCAAAATATAGTGCCAAAATACCAAGAGATTTTAACTGAATTTTGATTAATCATACCAAATAACTATTATACTCCACACGCGTTCTAGCAAATGTTGATTCTATTTCATTCGCTAGGATTTTTATATACCTGTCTTTTCATAAAATACTCAAATCAATTATACTTACTTACGCGTATTATAAAATTATTACTAGAATACGTCTTGTTCTGTAAATTTTCTGAAATCTTTCTTTCTACTTCTTATAAAATTATGATATATTAACATTATTTATATTATTTAAAAGGGGTGGAAATTTGAAATTTTCAAATAACAAAGGAAAAGAAACAAACAAAAACGGAAAAAAGCTTGGTATGCCGCATATTTATGTTATTTTATTTATATTTGGCGTATTAGCAACAATATCAACCTATCTTATTCCATCAGGCGAATTTGATCGAATTAAAGGACCTGAGGGTAGAGAAATGGTAGATGCTGATTCATTTCATTATATAACAGCTGCACCAGTTAATATCGTGGATTTTATTTCAATTATTCCCAGAGGTTTGATTGAAGCTGGGGAAATTGTATTCTTTACATTAATTATTGGTGGTATGTTTATGGTATTAAGACGTACCGGTATTATTGAAATTGGTGTTGATAAACTGGCACGTCGATTTTTGAACCACAGTATTTTTATTATTCCAGTACTTACTACTGTATTTGCAATTATCGCTACTTTGATTGGAACGGCTGAGCTTTCACTCGTATACATACCAGTTATCATTCCTTTAATCATCGCGTTAGGTTATGACTCAATTACTGCTACTGCTATCGCATTATGCGGGACCGTTGTCGGTTTTACAGTAGGAGTATTAAATCCAATTAATACTGGACTAGCTCAAAAATTATCAGATATTCCTGTTTTCTCAGGCATTGGACTACGTCTAATTATATTTATAATTGTACTGTTCGTTACGATTTTATTTATTATGCGTTATGCTAAAAAGGTAAAACAAACGCCTGATATGAGTTTAGTTTACCAAGAAGATACAGAAAAAAGAGAAACTTATAAAGACATTACTAAACAAAAACCATTAGTTGCTTCCAAACGTCAAAAAGTGGGCATCGCTGTCGTATTAGCCTTTTTTGTTATACTTGTGTATGGAGTGACAACGCAAGGTTGGTTTATGGTTGAAATGTCCGGGTTATTTATCATTATGGGTATCGTCGTTGGTTTGATTACGGGGTTAAATACACGTGATATTTGCGAAGCATTCAATGATGGTTTCAAAGACGTTTTAATGGGCGCAATCATCGTTGGACTAGCGCGTTCAATCGCAGTGGTGCTTGAAGATGGCAAAATCATGGATAGTATTGTTCATGGATTAGGATCAGTTATTGATGGTGCAACGCCAACTGTTGCAGTAATCGGTATGTACATCGTTCAAGTGTTAATTAACTTCATCATATCTTCAGGAAGCGGACAAGCACTAGTCACTATGCCTATTATGGCTCCATTAGCAGATATGTTAGGTGTTACTAGACAAACAGCAGTCTTAGCTTTCCAACTGGGTGATGGTTTCACTCATGTATTCTACCCGACAAGTGGTTATTTCATGGCTGCATTAGCAATTGGCGGTGTTTCATATACTAAATGGATTAGATTCTTTTTCCCTCTTTTTATTATATGGGGGCTTATATCAATCATTTCACTAATCGTAGCACAGTTAATTGGCTGGTCATAAAAGTTAAATCCAAATATATCAAAAAAGCTATGAAAAACCTATCATGATAGATTTTTCATAGCTTTTTTTTTGTTATATAGAGAAACATTTTTTATAAGCAATTAGAGATTCATCTCGATTTTTGCATCGTAGTTTGATATAAATGTATTTTCATCTTAATTATTAAATATTTGAGGACCTATTCAAAATGATAGTATTGATATACTTTCTTTATAGTAGTCACATAAAAAGAAAATTTTAAAAGAAGACGTTTTATAGCTGAAAATTAGAAAACCATTATAAAGCCCATTAGATTTTTGTTTTAGCCCAACTTTTTATATAGCTTTTATTTAACCAATTTTAAACTAATATCGTTAGGTAATAACATATTCTTTACTTAGAAACAGCTCGTTATTTAATCGTATTTCCGCCATCAATAACAATTGTTTCACCAGTAATAAAATCCGTTGCATCACTAGCTAAAAATAAAGCAATTGCAGCGACTTCTTCTGGCTCTCCAAAGCGTCCTAAAGGAATACCCGCTAAAGCATCTTCCCTCGCTTTACCTACCCATGCTTTATCTGATAGTTCAGTAGCAACTATCGTTGGAGCGATAGCATTTACTTTTATATCGTATTTAGCCCATTCAAATGCTAAACTTTTTGTCATGTTTGTAATACCTGCTTTAGTGACACCGTAAGCAGTATGTCGATCTAACGCAATAATTGCATTTTGACTTGCCATATTTATAATTTTCCCGCCGTCTCCTTGTTTTATAAAAACATTTCCGACTTTTTGAGCCATTTTAAATGAAGCTGTTAAATTCAAATCTATTTGTTTTTGCCAAATATCATCTGACATGTTTTCAGCATAATCTAACAATGCTACACCTGCAGAATTGACTAAAATATCTATTCTTTTAAATCTCTTAATAATTTGCGATATAGCACTATCAATATCTACTTCTTTTGTAATATCGCATTGTATACCTAAGATGTTATCGCTATTCAGTTTTTGAACATCTTTTTTGATATCTAAAACTGCTACTACTGCTCCTTTTTCTATGTAAAAATCAGTAATGGCTTTACCTATACCGCTATTTCCACCAGTCACAACAGCGACTTTACCTGGGATATTAAAATTTTTATCAAACCCTTTAAATTTTTTCATATTTCTATTACCCCTTTCTTATCTAAATTATATGATTGTTATATAGCGCTTTCAAAACCATTGTATAATTTATTATTTCAAGTTCAAAATAATATAACTGAAAGTATATTGCATAAATTTAATATAATTAATGTATTACAATAATTATAGAATATAAATGTTGAGTATTTTTTATGAAAAAGCTTTTTGCCTTCTTAGCCAATTTTCTTAGTATTAACAGTTTGCAGTAATGATGTAGAGGAAGAAAGTAACTCAGATAATAATTCAAATAAAAAGTACACGCTCGAAAAGATAATTTAAAAGAAAGTAAAACGAATAAAAACCAAAATGATGAAAATAACGTTGTAGAGGAAGAAAGTAATATAACAGCGCCTTATCATCAGCTGAACTCTAGACTAAAAATGCCAGCGACGTAGGTTATTATGATGGGGACGATGCTGAAGAAGTTTATAATGAAACAAAACCACGAAAAGCAGATATTGAATCTAGTAAAAATAATCAATATAAAGGTAAGTTGATCTTACTTGTATTAAATATGGCTACTTGAAATTTAATATTTAGCAACAAAATATTACTTCTATCCTATATTTTAACAGATAATAATACAACTGAATTTGAGGCGCACTACTACTTTTTCAATTAACCAATATACTTTTCAAAAAAGACAGTCGTTTGATTGACTGTCTTTTTCATTAATTATTTATTCATGTTTATAATAAACCCTTTTTGCGTTTACGAAAATCTAGCTGTAAATAATCATACATTATTTTAAATAGCTTAATATATATATTAACCAAATTACAATTTTAAAAATAATGAAGATATATATAATGGTAATAATTAGAGATACTAAAAATTGTAAGATTATATTACTAACTTTAAATAGCATAATCGCTAAAAAGGCGAGAGTTATTATGATTGCAACACTCATTTTTCCACCTCTCAGAGCGATCAACTCTGATTTTCCAATAAAATATATCGATCAAAACCCGCTCTATTTAATAGTTATCAAGTACATTTATAACTCTATACTATTCACTATTACAATTATTATAACACGAAACATACGTTCCGTTTCATTTATTAAATATATTATAATAATAAATTATTTCAAAATTACTTTTTATTGATAAAATTACTTCAACAAAAATAATTTGAGGTTTGATATCACTGAGCCCATCTATATAAGGCACCTTAAGTTATGTAATGATAAACAACGTGAAAATTTAATCTCTTAATACTCTCTTTTTATGATAACAGTGATGAAGCAAACAAATATGCTGGCAGTTATTCATATCATCTGTCTTACTTAGAATTTATCATCTATCCTTCATCCAATACCTTTTCCATTCGATAATTTGTAACTTGAAACCCCATTTTATTATATAAAGATACTGCTCTTTGGTTATGGCCAAACACATGTAGCCCAATACTTTGTACTTTTCTCTCTTTACAGTAATTTTCTATACCCAGCATCGCCGCTTCGCCTAGCCCCTCTCCTCTAAATTTTTCATCGATATGTATATCATAAATAAAACTTTTATTATTATCTCCAGAAAAATGCAACCAACAATACCCAATATTTTCATTTGAGTTAAAGATGGAAAATAAATATTCGCCATCTGTTGCTAATCCATTTGGTAGTAGATTTTCAAAAGCCTTACGAGCTCTAGCAATTGCGCCTTCTTTTTTCCAATTACCACTTTTAATATGTTCGTTAGCATACTCATATATACTGTTTTCATAAAAGTTATCATAATCCAATTGAGTCATACGCTCTAAACTTATTGTCATTTAATAATTCCCCCTTTAAATTAGGAACAGTTTAGCACAAATTATTTTACAAATACTAATAAAAAAATGAGCGAGACAGAAATCTTTTGCTTAAAAACTTCATTGTCTCGCTCCCACAAATATGCATAGAGATAAATGGGTTTTGGCGATTATTTTCTGTTGTTCTACTTTAAAACGTGTTAATGGACTCAACGGGTTTAACATCTCATTTAATAATCAATAATTTATAAATCACTTTAATTTTAATGTGATAGCATTTATAGCCACAATAATGGTACTTAGTGACATCAATACTGCTCCGACAGCAGGTGACAATATTAGTCCAATAGATGCTAATACACCAGCTGCAAGCGGCACGGCAACAATATTATAACCTGCTCCCCACCATAAATTTTGAACCATTTTTCTCATGGTGTTTTTAGAAAGTGATAAGAAGTGAATAATATCTGAAGGTGAACTTTTAACAAGAATAACGTCACCTGATTCAACAGCTACATCTGTACCTGCACCTATTGCCATACCGATGTCTGCTCTAATTAAACTAGGTGCATCGTTGATACCGTCTCCAACCATCATTATCTTATTCCCTTTATTTTGATAATCTTGAATTATTTTTTCTTTGTCTTCAGGTAATAACTGCGCATGTACATCTTTTATACCTAGCTCATTTGCTACTGTCTTCGCTACTTCACTGTTATCCCCTGTCAACATCACAGGCGTTATATTTCTTGATAACAAATCTGAAACCATTTGTTTAGAACTTTCTTTAATTTTATCTCCTTGAGCTATAATGCCTATCACTTTATCATTATGAATTAAATAACTCACTGAGTTACCTTGTTGAGCAAGTTTTTGAAATTGGTTTTCATCATATTTAAAATTATTTTTCTCCAAGTAGCTAACATTAGTTATTTGATATTTCTGATTTTCTATAGTTCCTTCTAGACCCACGCCTGGTATATTATTAACCGCTTCAGGATTAATAATATCTATATTTTTACTTTTAGCAAACTCTGTAATACCTATAGCAAGTGGATGATTTGAATTGCTTTCTAATGATGCAAATAAAGATAATACTTGATTATCACTCTTTTGTTCTAAATAACTCTCATAGTGATTAACTGAAAAGTTACCTTCTGTTAATGTACCTGTTTTATCCATCAGAATATAGTCAATATATTGCGCTAATTCTACTGATTCTCTATTTTTAATTATTAATCCATTATGTGCAGCTATGGACGTTGAACGTGCTGTCACCAATGGTATAGCTAATCCTAAAGCATGCGGACATGCAATCACTAATACGGTTACTAATCTTTCTAGTGAAAAATCAATATTATTATATATTAGCATCCATATGATAAAAGATACTACCCCAATACTTACCGCAAAATAGAATAAATAACCCGCTACTTTATCCGATAATAACTCCGCATCGGATTTATCATTTTGGGCTTGATTTACAAGTTCCATCACTTGAGATAAGTAGCCATTTTGTCCCGTTGCAGTTACTTGAACTTGTATAGTTCCTGAACCATTAATAGAACCGCCTATAACCTCATCATTTTGAGCCTTAGTAACTTTTTTAGATTCCCCTGTTACTAATGATTCATCTATAGACGTACTACCTCGAACAATCGTGCCGTCTGCTGGTATACTCTCTCCAGCTTTCACTTCTACAATATCATTCATTGCTATTTCTGATAGTTGTACTTCTTCTTTATGATCAGAATCTATGATTTTAACTGCTGTGTTAGGTAATAATTCAGCCATTTTTTTCAGTGCATTGCCTGCATTGCCAACAGCATTCATTTCTATCCAATGACCTAATAACATAATTAAAATTAATGTAGCTAATTCCCAAAAGAAATCCATGGTATGGGCAGATGCATTGCTAAAATGATTCATATAAAATGCATACAAACTGTAAATATAAGCGACTGAAATACCTAATGCGACAAGCGTCATCATACCAGGTTTTTTAGAAACAAGTTCATCTTTCGCTCCTATTAAAAAAGGCTTACCTCCATAAAAGAATAAAAATGTGGCGAGAACTAATACAATCCAATCAGATCCATTAAATGAAAATTGAAATGGTAATTTTATTCCCATCATTGGTGATAAAATAATTATCGGTATTGCGAAGAACAGTGACACAAAAAATTTACGTTTAAAATTGCCATGGTGATGCGAATGAGCGTCATGGTTATGCGCTTCATGGTTTTCGTGGCTGTGTGTGTGAGATGCTTCGTGCATCTCATGATTATGAACGTTATGTGAGCCGTGATTTTTTAGGTTTGTCATTTTACAACCTCCTTGTCTTGTTTATATTGTTCTCTTAACATAAACAAGCATAACATATACCCCATCTAGGTATAATAATTTTGCTTTGTTTTTATATAAGTAAAAAACGGAACTGAAATCAAATTAATGACTTGTCTTGATTTCAGTCCCGTTTTATGAAAGATAATTATTTGTTTAACATAATGAATATTAATTTGCTTAAAAATTTATTTTCACTATGGTTTCGCTATAAGGTAGCTTACTCTGTTGGTATAACACGACATATTTTGGAGGAACTTAAAAACATATCGTACTGTGTATTTCTATGGATTATTATTAAAACCACCGTCTACTCCCATTTTTTTCATTTTAAGTGCCTCATTTTTGTTGTTCAAAGTAAAAACATGTACCTTCAATCCATTGTTATGAGCGCGTTTAACAATATTTTTTGTAACAGCTTTTTGATTAACCCCAATACCATAAGCAAAATTTGCTAACCGTTCTAATTCTGCATTAGTTAAATTTGAAATGTCTTTATCATCTATAAGCTTTATTAATGGAATATCCTCGTTTAAATTATGTATATTTTGTAAACTCATTTCTGAAAATGATTGTATAATTACCTTTCCTTTTTTTAAATTTTTATCACTTAATAAATGTTCACTCTCTAAATCTTTCATTAAAATTTCATCCATAAATGGATATATATCAGGATGTTTCGTTTCAATATAAAAATTAGTTTTATCCTTATACTCTTTTAGTATTTCAGATAATTCAGGTACTAACTCATGTTTAAATTTCGAATCAAAATGTGAACCAGCATCTAACGCTTTGATTTCTGATAGTGATAAATCATTTACCAAACCATTGCCATTCGTAGTCCTATTTACTTCTTTATCATGCATAGCAATTAATTTATTATCTTTTGTCATTTGTAAATCTAGTTCAATGTAATCCGCTTTTTGTGTAATAGCTTTATCATAAGCAGTAAACGTGTGCTCAGGAGCCGATCCACTTGCGCCTCTATGTGCAATGTTTAAATATTTTTTACTTAAAACATTATCAGAACAAGCAGATAATAATATGATACTTAATAAACTAACAAATATTAACTTTTTCAATTTTATACCTACCTAGATTTATTATATACACAATCTATTTTAGCACATTTGATTAAGTTAAATATTTTAGTTTTTTAATACAGTAATTTTTTTACTTAGATTCATGTTAAGCATTAAAAAGATAGAAAGCGAAGATTACTAAGCAACAAGTATGTGAAGTTTACATTCATATTTATACTATAAGGATCCCTCTTGAATTTAGCTAATTTAAAAAGACAACTTCTGAAATCTATATGTTTTTGTTTTAATCCTATCGATTTTATGGTTAACAGTTATTTTTGTTGAAATCTTATTGCATATAAAAACGCTTCTGAAAGGCTACAAGAGATTCTATAACAAAATTACAATCTTTATCCTTAAAATGTAAAGCTGCTTCGTGCTTTATAGGTAATCTGATTTTTAGTAAATTAACATTTTCTTTAAAATACGGTTCTATTCCACCAATTTTTTTAATATCGTAATTTAAACAATCTGGTATTGTTAAAATGTCACTTCCTATAATATATGCACAAAACAATTGGTAAAATGCATCTTCATCGATAGAATCTAAATAAAGTAACTCTTTTCTCTTATCTCTCGGGTGCTTAAATAAGTTATAAAAGAACTTAGAAATAATATTTCTATCTTTGTAATGTTTTAATGATTTTGAACTTTCATTTGACAATAGTTTTAAATATTCATTTATGTTTTGATTTAAATCCAAATATACCACCTCTTTAAAACACTTTCTTATACATACCCTATATTTAATGTTCTAATATATTAGTTTATGTAAGTCACTCTGTCTTTAATATGAGTTACATCACGTACGATATATCATTCGTTTTTTGCGATAAAATTTGTATTCTAAACATATATTTAATTCTGTTATTATAATATTTAATGCTGAGGCATAAATGCCTCAGCATCATATAGCCAGATGATCTTGACAATGTTTAAATGATTACTATTCAGTAACCGAAAGCTGTTACCTTACATATCAACGTACAAATAATTTATATATATCATTAAAATGACGATTGGTTAACGCATCGCACATATTAAAATTCAGTCATGAAAAGCTAATTATAATATAATACTTCATAATGAAATGATTAATATAACAAATTAGATGTAAATACAAAAATTAATTCAATAATCTTTTCATAGTGATTAAAAATATATTGTTATGACCTCTTTAGTCCTGGTTCAGCCAACCCAATATATACTGAAAACAATAGTTTTTGGGATCAATACATGCTTTATGACTTAAAAATGGAAAAGAAAATAAATATATAGTACTTTGCTTGTATTTGTTTACAAAGTTTAAAGTCGTATCTATTAATACCGATTGATCATTTAACCCATGCACAATTAAAATTTTTGAATTGTAGCCATCTTTATGAATAGGAGAAGCTTTTTCTAAGTTAGCGTCATTTGTATTTCCAAAATATTCAACGACTGCATTATCTCCAAGCCCTTTTGATTTTGTAAATAACACATCTGTAACTGGCGCTAAAGCAATCACTCTATCTACACTGTTTTCGTTTAACAAGGCCAATTGCCCACCTACTGAATGACCTAATAAGATAATCTCATCTTTTGATTTATAATAATCCGTCTCTTTAAACGTTTTGATTGCTTGTTTAATATCTTCAAAGGGTATCGGCCATCTATGCTCGCCTCTACAATATTCAATATTAACCACATTAAACCCTTCATTTAAAAACGTTTCAACTAAAGGTTCCATTAGCTTTTTGCTAAATTTTTGTCTCCAATACCCTCCATGAATAAGTAATATCCATTGCCCATTACTATTTTCTTTTTGATATACTTCAAAAAAATTTTCTTCATGATCCGAATACATTATTTTTTCCATTTAAAAACCACCCCTATGTTCTAAATACAATACACAACATGTCTTTATTTAATTTTTTCATACCAAAACGCCTTGTAGTTTTTAATATCCATTTACCTATAACCAAATCACTGAACTTGTAAACAATTGATATAAGTGCTTTTTTAATTAAAACTTGTAGAATAATTACTATTATTTAAAAACCGCCTTATATGATTTTAATTATAAAAACTAAGCATTAATTTTTCATTTTTTAGTATCTACTTTAAAGGAAGCATATTCATTTATAGCTTAAATTTTTAAATATCAGTCATGTGTTTTTTTAATGTCTAATGCAATTTGAATTTGCTTTTCTCTTTCTGTAACGGCTGAATCTATACCGCCTTCATTCACTAAATTAATTACTTTAATAGCATATCTGAGGATACTATAACATGACCACGCATAGCTCTGTTGAGGTAGCACATAAAAAACGCGAGATGCAAATTTACTTACCTCTGATTTTAAGTTCATGTCATTAGAAATGCTTGAGATTTTTTAGTAAAGTTGGAAGAAATATATTGGAGTGATTAATGTGGGCGAAAAAGAATTTTTCCAAAGATTATTAGCTATTTCTAACGAAGGTTTAAATTATTCTAAAGATCCATATGACATTGAGCGATACAATAACCTATTTGATATAACGCAAAAATTTATAAATACGCATTTAACACAAAAACCTATAAATTTTCACAAAGAGCAAGGTTATCCAACACCCAAAATCGACGTGAGAGCGTTGATCCTAGACCATAACGACCATATTTTATTAGTGGAAGACTCTAAAACTAAATTATGGGCACTACCAGGCGGATTTGCAGAAATAGGCATATCACCAGTTGAAAATATAACTAAAGAGGTTAAAGAAGAAACAGGATTAAATACTACTGTCAAAAATCTCATCGCTGTTTACGATACAAACAAATCGAATCCAGAGAACGCCTTAGCGCAATATTACAAACTAATATATTACTGTAAAAAATTAAGTGGCAATTTAACGACTAGTATTGAAACTAGTTCAGTAGCTTTCTTTGACTTAAAAAAGCTACCGGTACTATCAACTAAAAGAAATACTGAACAACAAATCATTGATTGTTTTAATAACAAAAATGGAAAAACCATTATTGAATAATATGAACTTCCTCTACTAATTCGTGGTATTTTTGTTTATTTCTTTTATCCTATAATTAGTAGAGAAAACATCATTAATCTTTTAATATTCAAACAAGGGGTTATATATAGAAAATTGGATTAATTTTATAGTGATGTCTTTATTGATTCTCATCACACCAGACCAAAGCTTTTTGCTGTTATAAAAAACAGCATACACGTTGGAATCAAAAGTGGCATTTTCACAACTTTAAGGATAGCAAACGCCCATTTAATTTACGCAATTTTAGCCACTTTAGGCCTTATTTTTATATTAATAAGTTCCCATACTGTTTTTTAGCAATCAAAGTGTTAGGCGCTGTATATATTGTTTATTTAAGTCTTAACAATATAATTAATGCGCATAAATTCAACTATCAAAGGATTGATTCTGTAAATACGAAAAAAATAAATTTGTTTAACGCTTATAAAGAAGGATTTACTACTATGATTTTAAATCCAAAGGCTATTTTATTTTATATTAATATCTTATCCCAATTTATAAACCATCAGAACAATGAAAGTGTACAAGGCGCAATACTTTCAGGATTCTTTATTGTAACTGTAATAACGTGGTTTAGTTTGTGTACCTTTATATTTAATTATGTAAAAGCAATTTTTCAAAAACCTAAATTTAAAATGGTTTTTGACTACATTATTAGTATTACCTTAATTGCGCTATCAGTTAAAATTTTGACCACAAAACAATGATATATTTGTAACGTAAATTTTTAATCCATTAAACTGAGATATAAACTAGTGTCTCAGTTTTTTGATCTTACTTCGAGATATTAACCAATATCTTTCATTCTGAACCATCACTAAATCTTATCAAATTCACAATTATTTTCTATGTTATGATTCATTTTAAATTATAGAATATCATATTAAAACAACCACCCTAGTGAGTGGTTGTGACAGTAAATTTTAAATTATATACAATAAAGTTAATAAATTTCATAACTTTGTCCCGTTTGAATGCCTTCGACGCTTTTTATATATTCTAATGAAACTCTTTTTAATGGCACTGGTTTAAAACCGGGAAAATACGCCTTCAATTGATCTGGAGACTCTTCAAAAACATTTGGACTAACTGTATTAATACGAATTCCTCTCGGTGCTTCTGCAGCTGCTGATTTAGCAAAGGCCTTTACACCACCATTTGCTAAAGCAGATGATGCGCCTTCAAAAATAGGGCAATCCATAATGACACCTGTTGTTAATGTAAAACTGCCACCATCATTAATATACTCCATCCCTAATAAAACCAAATTAACTTGTCCTTTCAACTTACTATCGATGCTTATATCATTTAATTCTGGTGTCATTTCATTTAATGGGCCAAAATGTGCAGCTCCTGTGGCACTTATAACAGCATCAACCTTGCCTACTTCTTTATACATTTGCTTAATGCTTTCAGTATCAGTAATATCTACTTCAACGTCCGCGTTATGTCTAGATGCACCAATGACTTTATGCTTTTTTTCTAACTCCTTTTTTAGAACAGAACCTAATAAACCTGTATATCCTATTAATAATATTTTCAAACCCACCACCCCTTTACTTAAAGTTAACAACCGGAAAAGAAAAAGTAAATTTATTTATTTCAGAATATTGAAATAATTTAAAACTCAAAAATTTATGCAATTTGTAACCAAAAGATATATAGTCAATAAAATAAATAACCACTCCGAAGAGTGGTTGCACAAAATTTGTTTGGGTAAATGTCTGAAGTTTACCTGTATATAGATTATCATATCATTTGTATTTACTGTATAAGGGTATTCCCTAATATTAATATATCTTTGAGCCACTACCAATTGATATGTGGGACGCCTATGAGTTTAGCGCATTAAAGCTTTCTAATGGGATGTTAAGGATTAAAAAGGCTTTATAAACATTCAAATAATATTATTTAAAAAAAGCACTGTATTGCACATGAATAACGAGTTACATATTTAAGTAATTAAAGCTTATCACATTATGTGATTTATATTATCGAAGATGCTTTATAATTCGAAGATTTCATTTATTTAAAAACAATAATCAACACGTAATATTTCTAATCGTTTTAACTACTTAGTTATAATTTGCAAACAGCTCGGATGTATGAAATAAGTTATTTCTCCAATATTTATTTTTATACTACGTTGTTCGAAAATAGTATTTTTATTTTCAATCAACCATTCTATTGGTGAGTCATAAATATCATTTATAACTACGTCTTTCATATTTGTAAGATCAGTCCAAGTGCCAATTAAATTTGCATAAATATGAGTCATATCAACACTCCTTTTCTTCATACCTTATTATTAATTTCTAGAAATATAGTAAATTTTAACATATCGTATATTTCCTCTCCACTATGCGTGTATATTGGACGGTTAAAACAGTTTTCATCCATTACACAAAAATATACAAATTTCTTATAATAATAAGATGTTTGCACACATTTATTTTTAATATAGTGCAATTAAATTATAACAATAGTTTTTTAGGAGGAGCTAAATGAAGAAAGCCTTTTTTTATTAATATCAAGTTTCTTAATTTTATCCGCATGTAGTAATAGTGAAGATAGTAAATCGAGTGATAATAAAGAAACTGAATCATCATCTAAAGACACGAAAAAAAATTATACTAAAGACGACGATACACAATCTGATATTGATAAAAATACTAGCGAAAATAAGACAGGTGCTAGCAATACTCAAGCAGCTGATACTGTAAACAAGCAAGATGAAACTTCTGAAGAACGTCCACACATACAAAATAAAGATAACATACAAGAAAAGAATCCTAATACAAATGCTGAAGACCAAACACAACAAGGCAATAGACCCTTCGGCGTTATCCCGCCAAAAGGTATGACAAGCGAAGAATATCAACTTCTAGAAAATAATATACCTAAAGCCAACAATGTCTCAAATGAAGAATATGAACAGCTATTAAATGAACAAGTACAAAAGATAGCAAATGAAAATAACCATTCAATAGAAACACCAATGGGCACATTTATGCCAAATAATCAAAATGAAAATCCAGGGCAAAATCAAAAAATAGATTTAAATTCAATGCCTGCCGGAGATTTTTCAACTGAAGGTATGTCTGAAGAAGCACAAAATGAAATAGATAAGCTTACAAGACAAAAAGATTTTGAAGGTTTATCACAAGAAAAACATAACGATAGCGTATCAGAAATTATGAATGATGAAATAAATAAAAATTAAACACCTTCAACTGTATCTTTTTTCGATAAAATGATCATGCTAAAATTTTATTTTTATTGTATCGAAGCAAATATAAACGTTTAATTAAATATCTATTTTGATATTTAAACAAATACAAAAGAGGTGTTTTATGAGATTTAAAAAGAGCTTGAAATATTCACTTGTCTTTTTTTAATTATTACTTTTTTAACAATTATTTTCAGACCAGCTGAAACAGAAATCAGCGAAATAATTCACGCGCCCTTTCTCAAAATATTTATTTTAATTAGTAGCGAATTTATAAAAACATTAACTATCAGTTTACCTGCAACAATCGTAATATTTTTTGTATATTATTTTTATATTTTAAAATCACAATAATGTTACCCTTTTGTTTTATTTATTTTGTTATCATTAATCTTTTAGCTCATCTTAATTGATGGGCTTATTTTTTATGTAATATCCTCCAAATTATGTTTGTTTAATCCAGTTTCTTAAATATAAATGAATACTATTTCACACATTTTCACTTTATAAAAAACCCTACCTTAACAGGTAGAGTTAAAATTAATCTTCTATAAATTGAAGTTCATATATTGTCTTGTTTTTATACATATTAAATTCGTCCAACTTGCCATTCAATGTCAATGTATGTTGTTTTCTACTGACATTATGACGGTAAGATATTCTAATATTTATATTAGACTCATATCCATTATTTTGGATTGTGCTTTCAAATTCTTCAAATACTTCTTTGTTTACAGGTAAAAGATAACTTTCTTTACTTGGTAACATATTTACATATTTTTCTTGTATAACTTTTTCACCATCTAATAAAATCTCAATTTTTATCTTTTTAGCAGCCCCGCCGCCCAAGTTATATAATTTTAAATAATCTTCATGATCAGTAATGTCAGTTGACATATTTTTCATGGTAAGCTCGTCTTCTTCATTTAGTTCAAGCAATACTTGGTTAAAACCTAAAGCTGGAATAAAGCCGATTTTCATTTGGTACAGTTGCAAAGTGACTGAAACAAAATAGAATAATGCCATTATAAATGTGCCTATAGAACCTATTGCTGAAATTAAATTTATCATAGAATTTCCCCTTTTATATTTTCAGGAGACAGTAGTAGGACTTTAAATATAACACATATCTATAAAAATATCGCCTCTAAAAGTTAAAAACGATTGATTAATTGATGAACACTTTACAATAATAATATACATACCATAATTCTAATTGACTATAAATAATTAACATTTCAAATAATATTATAATTATTCTTACTAATTATTTTTTAGTATAGTACAATAATTTTATACAAATATAATTTAGAGGAGATACATATGAAAAAATTACTATTTTTATTATTAGCAAGTTTTTTGGTTTTATCTGCATGTGGTGATAAAGAACAAAGTAAATTAGAAGATAAGAAGGAAAACCAATCATCATCAAAAGAAGCTGAAAAAGGGGAGAATAAAGAAGAAAACAAACAAAAAGAAATTACTAAAAATGAAAACTCTAAAGAATCTGAAGATAAAACAACTTTAAAATCTTCAAATGATGAAGATCAATCTGAAACGAAAAATGATCAACAGAAAAGTGAAGACAAAAAAGAAAACAAACCTAAACCGGGCACTACGGATAAGATACCAGTTGAATTAGCCTCTACTGTTGATGGTGATACTGCTAAATTTATATATGAAGAAACCAAAACATCTTTTAGATTTTTACTAATTGACACACCTGAAACTAAACACCCAAGCGTAGACAAGCAACCATTTGGCCAAGAAGCCTCAGATAGAACCGCAGAGTTACTAAATAATGCTGAAAAAATAGAAGTAGAATTTGATGTTGGAGAAAAGCAAGATAAATACGGAAGAAATTTAACTTACATATATGTAGATGGAGACATGTTAAATAATATATTAGTAAGAGAAGGTTTAGCAAAAGTAGCTTACGTTTACCCTCCAAATACTAGATATTTGACAGAGTTAGAAAATTCACAAGAACAAGCAAAATCAGAAAAAATAGGCATTTGGAGTTTAAATTCTGCATTTGAAGAACAAAACAATACTCAAAATCAAGCAAAGACAGAAAACAATTCTAATTCCGACCCTACTTCAAGTAATAATTTTAATGACGACACCGAAGATAATACCAATTCAACAACTGAAAATACTACAACTTTCCCAAATTGTACAGCGCTACGTCAGGTTTATCCAGAAGGCGTTCCACAAGATCATCCTGCATATGAGCCAAAACACGATAGAGATAAAGATGGCTATGCATGTGAAGTGAGTTAATTTTCAAAGGGCATCGTGATGATGTCCTATTTTTTATCTGTTTCAGAATTGCAAAAATTAGACTTTTTATTAAAAATGATAAATAGGTGTAATGAAAGTTAGGCGTTTAAATTTATTTTAGATTTGAGCAAGACGTCTATAAGAACTGATGAGCATCGCTGAAAAGATTGAATTTGATTTTATAAATAACGTACGTGAAAATTGATTATAGAATTAACACCAAGCGTTAACCTTATCATAATTACGCACAGATTAGGCCATTTTTATTGATGAAATAAATTCACAATATAGTCATTTGTATCTGAATATGCAAAAATTATAAAATGTTTATAGTCACTGCCTAATGTTGGGCAGCGGTTTTTAATTTAATTTATTAATCATAGATTTTAATAATACAATTTGACCAAAGTGTCGATTAGTATGAATAATAGCAAAATGTATAGATTGATTAAAATTTTCCATATAAACGTCTACATCTTTAAGTACAATTGGTTCATTTCTATCTTTCTTTAATTGTTTTTCTAAAGCATTAAGAATTCTATCAATTTGTTCATCTAATAATTTTTTTAGTTCGGTAAAAGAAGGTTCATAACCATCAAAATCTTTTGGTGATGTTCCCCACAAAAAATATTTTGCAGGCGTTTGATCTAAAACATTTTCCCCATTAATAGTTTCAAATACTAAAAAATCATTCAATAAAATTAAATGACCTAATTGCCATTTGATATTATTATTAGCAACGTTTGGTTGATAAGTAGCTATTTCCTCATCTATGTCTCTTATATGCTTTTTTAATAAATTATATGAAGCTTGGATTTGCTCTTTAATCATTTTTTATAACTCCTCATTTGAAATATTTGATATTAAATACATTCTAGGGTTAAAACAATATCATTTATGTTTATTTATCACAAAGTAATAACTACAAATTTGTAACGTACTTTTTTATAAGCAAGGCAAATCTGTGTTAATACCATGGCAATAAAAAAAGCTCTCAACCACTTGGGCTGAGAGCTCTGTAATGGAGACGGCGGGATTCGAACCCGCGTCCAGAGATCCTGATACTAATCTTTCTACGTGTGTAGTCTATCAAGGCATTTCGCACAATGTTAGGTGATAGACAGCCGACATTGTACTAGCTTGGTTAATCTCTTCTAGGCAGACTTCAAGCGGCAGTGCCTAGCGTATCCTATTAAAGTTGAATCGCGTTAACTGCACATAGGAAATGCAGTTAGGCGATGCAGAGTGCTATTACGCAGCTACTGCGAAATTATTGTTTGATTTGTCAGTTAATTTTTAACTGTGTGTGTTGGTGCGGAGACAACCCTCCGACACGCTTAACCAGCTCGGGGACCCCTGTCGAATCCAAAAACGTCCCCCTAATAATATAATGTACTTTCTGCAGACTTTAAACTATACATCTTTTTCAGAAAGCACATATTATATTACCAAAGATCGGTGTCTTTAGCAATATTTTCGCTTAATAACGCGCTTTAAGTGCTCTATCTACATCACGTTTCATTGCTTTTTCTTTCAATGCTTGACGTTTATCATGTCTTTTCTTACCTCTTGCAACGCCAAGTAAGACTTTACATTGACCGTGTTTTAAATAGAGTTTTAAAGGGATAATTGAGTAACCAATTTCTCTTGTACGTTCGCCTAATTTCAATATTTCACGTTTGTGTAATAGGAGTTTACGTGAACGACGAGGGTCATGGTTAAATCGATTACCTTCTTCATATGGAGCAATGTGCATATTGTTTAAAAATATTTCGCCACGATTTACTTGCGCATAGCTATCTTTAAGGTTTGCACTGCCACGACGAATGGACTTGATTTCCGTCCCTTTTAACACAATGCCCGCTTCAACCGTATCTTCAATATTAAAATCATGTCTTGCTTTACGATTTTCAGCTAACGTTCCTGGTGATTTTTTCTTTGGCATTGAGTTTCACCTCTTTGTTGAATTATTTTTTCTTCTTACGAGCTTTATTTTTAACCTTTTTATCTTTATAAAATGGTTTATGTTTTGTATTGCCACTAGCTTGTTTGTTTTTATTTCGCTGATTTTTACCTTTACGTTGTTTTTTCTTACCTTTTTTATCGTCATTGGATTTATCTAGTGACTTACCAAGTGGTTTAGCTTGGATTGTCTTACCACGTGAAGGTCGTTGGCTACGTTCTTTTCTAGGTAACGGCATACCGACGATTTGAAAATCAATCATGCGTTCATCTACATCGACATTAACTACTTTAATATTAACGGGATCGCCAATGCGGAATACTTTAGCTTGTCGTTCACCTATCATTGCCATTTGACGTTCATCGAAGTTATAGTAGTCATCTGTCATGTCTGATACGTGTACCATGCCCTCAATGGTGTTTGGCAATTCAATAAACATACCAAAATTAGCTACAGAACTAATGATACCTTCATATTCTTCTCCAATATGTTGAACCATGTATTCTGCTTTCTTCAATTCATCTGTGTCACGTTCTGCTTCAATCGCTCTACGTTCTCTTTGAGATGTATGGTCTGCAATTTCTGGTAGCAGTTCTTCCCATTTGTTAAGTTCTTTATCATCCATCGTTTTATCAACAAGATATTTACGGATGAGTCTATGAACTATTAAATCTGGGTATCTACGTATAGGCGATGTAAAGTGTGTATAGTGCTCGGCAGATAAGCCAAAATGCCCTAAATTAACATCATCATAACGTGCTTGTTGCATTGACCGTAACATCATAGTAGAAATGACCATTTGTTCCGGTTGACCTTCTACTTCTTGTTGGATTTTTTGTAAAGTAGATGGGTGAATTTCTTCGCCAGTACCTTTGATCATTATTCCAAAATTAGTAATAAAATCAAAGAATTGACGTAGACGTTCTGATTTAGGTTGTTCGTGTACACGATATATGAACGGTACATCTAAACGATCAAAATGTTCTGCTATTGTTTCATTGGCAGCTAACATAAATGATTCAATAAGACGTTCGCCTTCGCCACGTTCTCTTAATTCAACATCAGTAGGTATACCTTCTTCATTTACAAGTACTTTTGCTTCACTGATATCGAAATCTATTTCACCGCGGCATTTTCTCATATTGATTAAGCGTTCAGATAAATCTTTTGCTAAATCAAGCATTGGTGTCACTTCGTTATATTTATCGCGCGTCTCTTTATTTTGATCTGTAATAATTTCGTTTACTTCATCGTAAGTCATACGATAATTTGAGTGAATGACACTATCAAAGATTTCATGATTAACGACATCGCCACGTTCATCTAACTCCATCTGGCAACTTAATGTTAATCTATCTACATTTGGATTTAATGAACAGATGCCGTTACTGAGTCGATGTGGAATCATAGGGATTACGCGATCCACTAAATAAACACTCGTTGCACGATCGTATGCTTCTTCATTTAGCGCTGAGCCTTCTGTTACATAGTAACTGACATCTGCAATGCTGACTGTTAATTGTGTATGACCGTTCTCTAGTTTTTTCACACTAATTGCATCGTCCAAGTCTTTAGCATCTGCACCGTCAATCGTAATCGTTAGTTCATCTCTTAAATCACGACGACCTTCTATTTCAGATGGTTTAATCTCATCTGGTACTGCTTCAGCTTCTTCTAACACTTTATCTGGAAATTCAATTTCGATACCATGTTGATAGATGATAGATAAAATATCTACGCCTGGATCGTTTTTATGGCCTAAAATAGCTGAAACTTGTCCTTCTGGATTATCTGTGCCATCTGCATATTTAGTAATCTGTACTAATACTTTATGTCCATCTACAGCGCCTAGGTTATGACCTTTCGGAATAAATACATCTTGCATGATACGTTTATCGTCGGGTAGTACAAAACCAAAGTGTCTTGCTTCACTATACGTACCTACGACTTGAGTGACGGAGTGTTTCTCAATTGATTTAACTTCTCCTTCAAGTTTACCTTTATGTTCACCCTTAGAGTGTTGTAATTCGACAAGTACAGTGTCTCCATCCATTGCACGATTAATCTTAGTTGGTGGGATAAAGATATCATCTGTATCACCATCTTCTGGACGTAAAAACGCAAAGCCCTTTTTATTTTGGCTTAATGTTCCTCTAATTAATTCGGATTGTTTTGATTTTTTAGATCCCTTACGTTGGTACCTATCTGTCTTTGTACGTTGAATTAACCCGGTTTGTTCTAATTCAACGAGCACCTTGATTAAGTCTCTAAATGAGTCGGCACTGTTTAAACCTAATGCATCTTGAAAATCAGATACAGACATGGGTTCATAATCTGGTTGTTTGATAATTTCTTCAATGGATTGCTTTAAATTCATTATGCCCCTCCTTTCTATAATTAAATACTATAAATTTATTTTGACCAATCTAATGATTCTAAATATTGGTATATATCTTCAAAAACTGTTTCTTTTTCTTTATCTATTGTGATGACATGTCCTGAATTCGCATACCATTTAATATCTTTCTCATCTGATTCGCTCTCATTGTATATAATGTTTGCAGAATCGGTATTAATCATTTGATCTTGTTCACCTTGTATAACGAGTAAAGGATCCATCACTTCGTCTACTTGGTCTCTTACACTTTGAATTTGTTCTTGTAAATCTTTTAAAGTGTCTGTGGGGTGAAATACATCCATTTCTTTTTCAATTGTAGCTTCATCTTTTCCCTCGTATTTTTTAAAATTACGGGCATACTCTAAAACACCATCAAACATTGCGCCTTCTGTCTTGATATGCATAGGCGTACACATTGTTATAATACCCTTTACATCTCTGTCTAAGCTTATTTTTAACGCATAGCAACCGCCTAGAGATAAACCTGCTACAACGATTTCATCATATCCTTTATCCACAAGAAATTGGTACCCGTCTATCGCATCTTTATACCACGCAAATGGACTTGATTGCAATATTTCTTCGGGTGGTGCAGCATGACCATCATATTGTGGTGCGTAAGATGTATAACCTTTTTTCTGTAAGAATCTACCTAATTGTCTTACATCTGAAGAATTTCCTGTAAAACCGTGTAAAAGTAATACAGCACGATTGCCTTCTTCAAAAAAGAATGGCTCTGGTAATTTAATTTGCATCGTGGTTCAACCCTTTCGTCCTAGCAATTGATTTAATATGAATCATACTCAAAATATATTCCCTAAATTTAATCATTTAAAAAGTCGGATAATACTATTATAAATAAAAAAGCCCGACTTTAACATTGTCGGACCTTATAAACCAAAATAACTTATGCCTAACATTAACAAGAAGAAAATGACAGACAATACAATTGTTAATCTATGCAAGAATAAATCAACGCCACGTTGTTTTTGTTTACCAAATAACTGTTCGGCGCCACCGCTTATCGCACCTGATAGTCCATTACTTTTACCTTCTTGGAGTAATACAACAGTCACTAATGCAATACAATCTAATATTAAAATGATCATGAAAAATGTATGCATAAAAATTGTCCTCCATTCATTATATACGCACCGCATTATATCACACGTTTAACTTGTTTAGCAAACTTCTATCTATTAAAAGTACTTTTACGCTTGATAGACACGACTAACATGTAAACTGCTAAGACGAATGACATAATCAATACTATTGTTAACGGTAAGATATTCACCATTGATTTGACATCTAATATTGCTTCGAAAACTGCGTTGATATTAACTAAGTTATATAGAATTTGTGAAGCGAATACTGCAAACATAAACCACCACAAGTATGTATGCCTGTTCCAAATTGCAATAACCCCCGTTAAATTGGCTATTACATACATAACACCTGTAAATTGAAAACTGTTTTTTATAACACCAATAGCATTTTCGGAAGGTTTTTGTTTACTATTTATTAACAGTTGCTTCACTACACTATCGTCTAAAATGAGAAATAAATGTATTGCATAAAGAATCGCAATGATTAATGAACTGTAAGCAATCAAATGACCAGTTCTAACTTCTTTTGTTTCAGGTTTTGCATTCATAATCAGTCCATGCTCCTTCTATAATTTACACTACTAATTATATCAGTTTCACTAACAAAGATGAACAAATTAAGTAAATAAGTAAACTAAAATCATATGCACTCGTAATATTTTTTACTTTGGATACCACATAAAACTGAGGATACAAACATTCATCCACTTATATCTATAAACTGTATGCACAAAAGGGAACGAGACTTTAAATTACTGCCACATTAATGATTATTGGCAGGGACAATTAATTTCCTCCCTACTCAAACTTTTCTCTTATGCAATAACTTGACTATTGCGTAAGCTCTACTACGAAGGGGGCAGAAATCTAATTTATTAAAAAAGATTTCGTCTCCCATCCCGGCAAAGATGACTAGATTGAAAGGGATAAAGGATTTATTTGAGCTAAAACTCATACATAAATATCATTAACTCAATAAATTGAGCAAGTTCTTTCATTGGTTACAATAGCCTTGCTATTGCATAAGTCCTACTAAGCTCAATTTTCAATTGAGCAAGTTCTTTCGCTGTTTACAATAGCTTTGCCATTGCATAAGCCCCACTAACTCAATAATTTGAGAAGTGGGGCTTTAAAAAAACACGCAAGTCAAATGACTTGCGTGTTAGCGCGTGAACTCTTTATTTAAGATAAATATTATTTATCTAAGTTGTAAAATGATTTGATACCGTCAAATTTGCCTGTTTCGAATAATTCATCTTCAATACGTAATAATTGATTGTATTTAGCAATACGATCTGTTCTTGATAATGAACCAGTTTTGATTTGACCAGCATTTGTAGCCACTGCAATATCAGAGATTGTAGTATCTTCAGTTTCACCAGAACGGTGGGATACAACTGCTGTATAACCAGCTTTTTGAGCCATTTCAATAGCATCAAATGTCTCAGTTAATGTACCAATTTGGTTAACTTTGATTAAGATAGAGTTACCAATACCTTTTTCAATACCTTCTGATAATTTAACAGTGTTTGTAACGAATAAATCGTCACCGACTAATTGAACTTTATCACCGATACGATCAGTTAATACTTTCCAACCATCCCAGTCATTTTCATCCATACCATCTTCAATTGAGATGATTGGATATTTGTTAACTAATTCTTCTAAGTAGTCAACTTGTTGTTCTGCAGTAAGTTTAGAACCATTTTCACCTTCAAATTTAGCGTAGTTGTAAACGCCGTCTTCAAAGAATTCTGATGAAGCACAGTCAAAACCTAAGAATACATCTTTACCAGGCTCTAAGCCAACTGCTTTAATCGCTTCTAAAATAGTTTCTACAGCATCTTCAGTGCCTTCAAATTTAGGAGCGAAACCACCTTCGTCGCCTACTGCTGTTTCTAAACCACGGTTTTTAAGGATTGATTTTAAGTTGTGGAAGATTTCTGCTCCCCAACGCAATGATTCTTTAAATGTTTCAGCACCAACTGGCAAGATCATAAACTCTTGGAATGCGATTGGCGCATCAGAGTGAGAACCACCATTTACAATGTTCATCATTGGAACTGGTAATTGTTTACCGTTGAATCCACCTAAATATTTATAAAGTGGTTGGCCTAATAAATCAGCTGCTGCACGAGCTACTGCAATAGAAACACCAAGAATAGCGTTCGCACCTAATTTACCTTTGTTTTCAGTGCCATCTAATTGAATCATCATTTTATCAATAGAAACTTGTTCTAATACTGAAAACTCACCTTCAACTAATTCTGGTGCAATAATTTCGTTAACATTTTCAACTGCTTTAGTTACACCTTTACCTAAATAACGTGATTTGTCTCCGTCACGTAATTCTACCGCTTCGTGTTCACCAGTAGACGCACCTGATGGTACAAGTGTACGACCAAATGCGCCACTTTCAGTTAATACTTCTACTTCAACTGTTGGGTTACCACGTGAGTCAAGGACTTCGCGAGCGTAAACATCTGTAATAATTGGCATGTTTGTAATCTCCTTTTTAATAAGTAGTTTAGAAATATTAAATTTCATCTTCATTATAGCCATAAATGCTATAAATACAAATAATTTAATTATTTTCTTTTAATTTTGCGTGCCATACGTTTTACAAACATTTTATAACATATGACACGTTGTTATACTTTTTACTAAGCAATCATTTAAATTTTCGCATTGTATTAATGTTTAATTAATGATTCACCAGTCATGTCTTCGGGCTGCTTTACGTTTAACAAATCTAATAATGTTGGTGCTAAATCACCAAGACGTCCTGTTTCGCGTAAATCTGCGCCTTCTTTAGTAACAATAACTGGTACTGGGTTCGTTGTATGTGTTGTCATTGGTTGTTCATCGTCAGTCAACACCATATCCGAGTTACCATGGTCAGCTGTAACAATCGCATGACCGCCCATATCAATGATTTTGTCTACAACTTCACCTAGACATTCATCAACTGCTTCAATCGCTTTAATTGTTGGTTCAAGCATACCGCTATGACCAACCATATCAGGATTAGCAAAGTTTAATAGGATTAAATCTAAATCACCTTTATCTAACTCTTCAATAAGTGCGTCTTTGACTTCATAAGCACTCATTTCTGGTTTAAGGTCATAAGTTGCAACTTTAGGTGAATCAATTAAACGACGACGTTCACCTTCAAATTCATCATTGCGACCCCCGCTCATAAAATAAGTTACATGTGGGAATTTTTCTGTCTCAGCAATACGTAATTGTTTGAGACCATTATCTTGTGCAACTTCACCAATTGTATTTGTTAAATCTACTTTTTCAAATACAATTTCTGCGTCAACATTATCGTTGTATTTTGTAAACGTTGCATAGAATAAGTCATTTACTTGCTCGACTTTAAAGCCTTCAAATGCTTTATCTGTAAAGATTTCAGACAATTGTCCAGCTCTGTCAGGACGGAAATTATAAAAGATAACTGCGTCTCCATCGTTTACACCGTTATTTTGGTCTTTAACAATGAATGGTTCAACAAATTCATCAGTTAAGTCTTTAGCATAGTTTGCTTCCACGCCAGCTTTAGCTGAATCAAATGTTTCTCCGCCAAAGTTACGAATTGCATTATAAGCTTTTTCTTCTCTATCCCAACGTTTATCACGGTCCATTGCATAATAGCGTCCAGATACAGAAGCGAATTGACCGATGCCTAGTTCATTAAATTTAGTTTCAGTTTCTTCGATATATTTTAATGCTGATTTTTGATCTACATCGCGTCCATCTAAGAATGCGTGAACATAAACTTTTTCGACACCTTGCTTTTTAGCTAATTCAAGTAAAGCGAATAAATGTTTATAATGACTGTGTACGCCACCATCTGATAATAAACCAAAGATATGGAGCGCTGAATCATTACTTTTTGTGTGTTGAATGGCGTTGTTTAATACATCGTTTTCAAAGAAGTCGCCATCTTCAATAGATTTATTGATGCGTGTTAAACTTTGATAAACAATTCGTCCAGCGCCGATATTCATATGTCCAACTTCTGAATTACCCATTTGACCTTCAGGGAGTCCAACATCCAAACCACTTGCTTCAATTTGTGTTGTTGGATACTTACTATAATAACGGTCAAAGTTAGGTTTATTAGCTAGTTTTACAGCATTACCGTGTTCGCTTGCTCTGTTTGCAAAACCATCTAAAATAATTAATGCAGTTGGTTGTTTAGCCATATTATTTTGCACCTTCTAACAATTGTACAAAATCATCCACTTTAAGTGACGCGCCGCCTACTAATGCGCCATCAATGTCTGATTCTGCCATGTATTCTTTAATGTTGTTAGGTTTTACACTACCGCCATATTGAATACGTGTTGCATCGGCAACTGCTTGGCCTGATAAGTCAGCAATTGTTTCTCTTACAAATGCACACATTTCGTTTGCGTCTGTTGCAGTAGAAGATTTACCAGTACCGATTGCCCAAATCGGTTCATAAGCAATTACCACTTGTTTTAATTGTTCATCTGATAAGCCTTCAACTGCTTTTTTCACTTGATTGCTGACAATTTCGTTAGCTTTTCCACTTTCGCGTTCTTCATCAGTTTCACCAACACAAATAATTGGTGTCATACCATGAGTGAATACAGCATGTGCTTTTTTATTAATATCTTCGTCAGTTTCGTGGAAAATTTCACGACGTTCTGAGTGTCCAATGACCACATATTTTACACCTAAGTCAGCTAATGCTACTGGTGATGTTTCACCAGTGAAAGCACCATTATCTTCATAGAATGCGTTTTGCGCACCAATTTGTAAACCTTGTGCTTTTCCTTCATTAACCAATGTAACTAAAGCGTCTAATTGAATTGTTGGAGCACAAATTACTGATTCTACCTCTTTTGTATCTGGTAATGCTGGTAATTCGTTAATAAAATCTTTAGCTTCTTGAACTGTTTTATTCATTTTCCAGTTACCCGCAATAATTGGTTTTCTCATTATATACACTCCTATTAGTAAATTATGATTAATTTCTGTTTAACCATGTCTAGCTTTTTTAACCAAACGATTATTTATTAGCAATCGCAACGACACCTGGTAATTCTTTACCTTCAAGATATTCTAATGATGCGCCACCGCCTGTTGAAATGTGACTGAAATCATCAGCGTATCCTAGCGAAATAGCTGCTGCAGCTGAGTCGCCACCACCGATGATTGTGTTCGCATCTTTCATTTCAGCGATTGCTTCACAAACACCAATTGTACCTTTAGCAAAGTTACTAAATTCAAATACACCCATAGGTCCATTCCACACCACTGTATGCGCACCTTGTAATTGTTCTTTGAATAGTTCCACTGTTTTTGGACCTACATCCATTGCTTCTTGATCTGCAGGGATATCATCTACAGAAACTTCTGTAATTACCGCGTCATTTGAAAATTCTTTCGCCACTTTACAATCAACAGGTAAAACAATTTGATCACCAGATTTTTCTAGTAATTCTTTAGCAAAGTCAACTTTATCTTCTTCTAATAATGATAAACCAATTTCTTTACCTTGTGCTTTAAAGAATGTGTATGACATACCGCCACCGATAAGTACTTTGTCTGCAATTTTCAATAAGTTAGTAATGACGCCAATTTTATCTGAAACTTTAGCGCCACCAAGAATTGCAACTACAGGTTTATCAGGGTTTTCTACGACGCCACCTATATATCTAATTTCTTTCTCCATTAAGTAACCTGCAACAGTTTCTAAGTGAGCTGCAATGCCTACGTTAGAAGCATGTTCACGATGTGCAGTTCCAAATGCATCATTTACGAACACATCGCCAAGTGATGCCCAATATTTACCTAATTCAGGGTCATTTTTAGATTCTTTTTTACCATCTAAATCTTCAAAACGTGTATTTTCTACTAAAAGTACGTCGCCTTCATTTAAACCTTTAATAGATTGTTCTAGTTGCTCGCCGCGTGTTTCAGGAACAAATACAACGTCTTTATTTAGTTTTTCAGCTAATGCATTAGCTACTGGTTTTAAAGTCAATTCTGCTTTATCACTTTCTTCTTTAACTTTACCTAAATGAGAGAATAATACGACTTTCCCACCTTGTTCAACAATATATTTAATTGTTGGTAAAGCTTGGACAATGCGATTGTCGTCAGTAATTTCTCCATCTTTCATCGGTACGTTAAAATCCGCACGGACAAGTACAGTTTTACCTTTTAACTCTAAGTCAGATACAATTTTTTTTGCCATAAAATCTTCCTCCTTTAAATGAATGAATAAAGTAAAAATAAGCGGAGAAGCGTTGAGCTCCCCGCTTACTCCTAAGCTTATTAATTCAATTTAACAATGCTAATGCTTGCTAAATTTAAGTTAACGTCACCTTATTTAGCGTGGCTAGCTAAATAGTCTAGTGTACGAACTAATTGTGAAGTGTATGACATTTCGTTATCGTACCAAGCTGCTACTTTAACTAATTGACGGTCGCCAACTGTCATAACACGAGTTTGTGTCGCATCGAATAATGAGCCATAAGTCATGCCGATTACATCAGAAGAAACGATTTCGTCTTCAGTGTAGCCGAATGATTCGTTTGATGCATTTTTCATTGCCTTATTTACGTCTTCGATGTTTACATTTTGTTCTAATACAACTGTTAATTCAGTTAATGAACCAGTTGCAACTGGAACACGTTGCGCTCCACCGTCTAATTTACCATCAATTTCAGGGATTACTAGGCCGATAGCTTTAGCAGCACCTGTTGAGTTAGGGATAATGTTTTCAGCAGCTGCACGTGCACGACGTTTGTCACCTTTTCTATGAGGCGCATCTTGTGTACTTTGGTCACCAGTGTATGCGTGGATTGTAGTCATGAAGCCTTCGATTAAACCGAATTCATCATTTAACACTTTAGCAACTGGAGCTAATGAGTTAGTAGTACATGAAGCACCTGAAACAACTTCTTCAGAACCATCTAAAGTATCGTGGTTAGTGTTGTATACAATTGTTTTCAAGTCACCTTTAGCTGGTGCAGAGATTAATACTTTTTTAGCACCTGCGTTGATGTGCGCTTCTGCTTTTTCTTTTTCTGTGAATAAACCAGTACATTCTAATACTACATCGATATCTAAGTCTCCCCAAGGTAGTTTACTTGGATCTGGTTCTGAGAATGATTTAACTTCTAATCCGTTAACGCGGAAACCGTCTTCTTCAACTTCAACTTCTCCTGTGAAGCGACCTTGTGTAGTGTCATATTTTAATAAATGAGCTAACATTTCATCATCTGTTAAGTCGTTTACTGCTACAACATCGATTCCTTCTACGTCTTGAATTCTTCTGAATGCTAGACGACCAATTCTACCAAAACCATTAATTGCTACTTTAACTGCCATTATAATGGCCTCCTTTAAAATGATATTTAAAAAGTGGAATCACTTTTTATTACTATTGTTAACGATAACGCTTGCCGCACCCTCATCTGTAATTAACACAGTATTTTTAGGCGCAATCGAGAGGTAAGCTTTAATAGCTTCTCCTTTTGATTTACCCCCAGCTACGGCAAAGATAAACTTTTTCGAAACAAGATCTTCTAATTGAAGTCCAATCGTTTTAACTTTGTGAACGATTTGCCCTTGTTCGTCGAAATAATATCCAAATGCTTCTCCCGAGGCATTGTGATGTTGAAGTTTTTCAATAACTTCACTAGGTGATTGACGTCTTCGCGCCATCTTCAGCGCATCACCAATGCCGTGGATTGTAATATTAGCTTCTCTAATTTTCTCTAAGGTGTGTATGACTGATGGTTCTAACATAAGTGTGTTATAAGTGGTTTCACTTACATTATCTGGAACGTATAGCGTTGTATAATCGCCATCAGTCTGCTGCGCCATACTTGCTGCAATAGTATTCGCTTGGTATACAACATTTTCACCAAGGCCACCTCGTGCAGGTACAAAAAATACATCATAAGGTTGATGATGCATGGCTTCACTTACGTACGCCATTGTAGAACCGCCTGTTACTGCAACAGTTGCGTGGTCATACAATACGTCTTCAACGAGTTGTCCAGCCTGTTTCGACAGTTCAATTTTAACTGCTTTGTCAGTATCTGAATCACCTGGAATAACATAGACATCTTTGATGCCGTATTTTTCCTTGATAACTTGTGCAAGTTGATGGTCGTCTGAGTAAACATTAAAATAACTGTTTAATTGACGGATGGTCGCTTCGCCAGCATCCGTTATTTCCATACCTGTAGGTTTGACTTTAATTAGTTCCTGTTTCTTCAATACATCAGTCTCAGAACGAAGTACCCTCTCAGTTAAATTCATATATTCGCTTAAACTACGTCTACCTACGGGTTGATATTGAGCAATAGTAGTGAGAATCGAAAAACGACGATACATTTTTTCAACAAGTTCTGGCACTAATTTTTGTTGAATCTTTATCAAGTCTTTCACTACTATCCTCCTCCGTTTCTATATTCAAGGGTCAGGTTCTAACCATAGATTGACTTTTTACGTCCCTGGTGGGACAAAAAAATATAACCTCTTATATTTGCAATAATACTACTATATATTTAAAAAAGCAAGAGAAATACTTATCCATTAATAGAAGCTAATCTAAGTTGTCTTATTTCTCTTTATATACTATAAATTACCCTTTAAGGTTTTCATTAATCATTTTCTCATTATTATTTTAAATATAATATAAAAGCTATCAGATTAAGTAATTTCATTTACGATGTGGGTTTCATTGAATCAGTCCCTTAATACGATTAAAATAAATATAAAAATAGTTCATATTTTAGAAGGGAGGGATGCACGTGGCTAATGATAAACATCCGGAAGTGATAGATCCAGACGATAAGCGCTATAAAGATGACGACTATTTTAAACAAAACAAAAACCCATCCCATAAAAATCGTTATCAATCATTTAACTATAATAGACAAGTAGGCTGTCACCTAGGACCATTTGGTTGCCTTGGGGGTTGTGTTTCACTCATACTTTTATTTTCATTAATTTCATATTTAGTTAGTTTATTATTCTAAAACATGAAATTGTACATATAAATTCAATACGTTTTCATTTCTAAAATATGAACTGATTAGATCAACCAACTGCTTGCATAAATACTGCTAACTCAATCATTTGAGAGGTGTTGGTGCTTTGCATTTATTACCCAAGTCGCATAAAAAAGGCTGAAACATCATTATGTTACAGCCTTGAATATTGTATTAACAGTAGTGGACTGGAATAAAAATATAAAGCACTTCTTTCAAAGTAACATGCTTCAATTTTAATCATCCTCTGATGATTGTGAACTATCTTCTGAATTTGAATTATTATTTTGGGTAGAGCGTTGTTCTGTATTTTCTTGAGCACTTCGTTGTTGTGTAGAAGGTTCGCTTGTTTTTTCTTCTGTTGACGGTTGAGAGGTTTGTTCCTCTGTTGATGGCTCAGATGTTCGTTCTTCTGTTGTTTTCTCTTCTGTTGACGGTTCATTTGTTTTCTCTTCTGTTGATCGTTCTTCTGTTGTTTTTTCTTCAGTAGATTGTTCTTCCGTCGTACTTGGTTCTTTTGTTTTTTCAGGTGAGTTGTCCTCTTCAGTCGTTCTTCTTTCTTGTGTTTGGGATTGTTGCGTCTGTTGGGTTTGAGGAACTTGCTGTGTTTGTTGTGTTTGTTGTGTTTGTTGTGTTTGTTGTGTTTGTTGGGATTGCTGTGTCTGTTGTGTTTCTTCAGTTGATTCTTCAGTTTGCTTATCCTTTTGTTCTTTCGTTTTCTCTTTTTTCTTGTCTTTTTCTTCTTGCTTTTGATCTGCTAAACGTTCATTGGCTTTATTCGAATGGTCTACAAAGGCAAAAATTGCGAAAATCAAACCGCCTATGAGTAATAGGACAATGACGCCGCTTATAATTTTTGCAAGACCACTCATTTTTTTCTTGTCTTTTTCATCAAAATCATTATTTTGATTATGTTTAGGCATATGCTCCCCTCACTTCAGCTTATATCAACTCATTATTTTATAATGGCTTTTAATTTTATATCAGAACTATATTTTACACCATTTCTTTTATTAAACAACCATATTAACTTCATTTTAATACGGTTGTTACTTTGTCGGCATAACTATAGTAAACTATATATAATGTGCTTTATATTATGTGCTTTAATTTAATAGTAATCTAATTTGAGCTGGTGGTTCAACACTTTTATTAAATTATTTTACTATACCCTAATCATAACAGGATGTGACTAGATTATGAATAAACAAGACTTATTTAATAATATTAACCAAGACCACCAGTCGAAACCCAAAGGCTTACGTCATATGATGACCGAAAATGATTATGACGATTCTAAATTGCAAATAAGGGCACGTTACAAATTTTTCATATTAACTGTTTTCTTACTTTTTATTGCTTTTGGCATTATTAAACTATTTATTTTATAATATGAAGTGATTCACTTGTATGTGAATACTTCCAATAAGATGATTCATTATCCATCTGATTATTTAATTTTACAAGTATAAATTAAATAGGCCTACACGCTACGCGCATAGGCCTCTACTAAAGGGAGTCAAAATTTTACCTTCGCTAGTATATTATGGGGTATACTCGAAATAATTAAGAGATGATTAATTAATATCGAAGGTACCTTTATTATAACGACATATCATTTGATTTTAAATACATCTATAAGGAAGTAAATGACATATTCTTGAACAAAATTCGAATAAATTTTGTCTTTCAAATCTAAAAGATTGATCTACTTTTAATGTTAGCAATGCTTAACATTACAATTCTATGAGGTGATAAAATGAAACACTATCTAATAACAGGCGGTACAGGTCTAGTAGGCACTCAACTCGTTAACGCTATTAAACAAAGCGACTCACATATAACCATTTTAACAAGACAATCACTTTCAACATCACATCCTAAAATCACATATGTAAATTGGTCGGAACCGAATTGGGAAGATAAAATTCCAGATATTGATATTGTAATCAATTTAGCTGGTGCGAGTTTAAATAAACGATGGACTGCTTCGCACAAACAAAACATTATGTTAAGCCGCTTACAAGCTACTCAAGCATTGTTCGACCTCTTTAAAAACAGACAACAAAAACCATCTATATTCTTTAACGCGAGTGCGGTTGGTTATTATAGACCTGACTTAACACGTACTTACACTGAATTATATCAAACACTCCCATTTGATTTCTTATCAGAAGTCGTTTATCAATGGGAACGACTTGCATGTCAATTCGAAACATTAGGTACACGCGTGATTATTGGCAGATTTGGTATGGTTCTATCAAGTGAAGGGGGTGCTTTGCCACTAATGAAGTTACCCTATGACTTAAATGTAGGTGGAAAAATTGGGACAGGCAGACAATGGTATTCTTGGATTCACATAGAAGATTTAACAAGAGGTATATTATATACGATAAACAACGATAAAGCGTCTGGTGTATATAATTTTACATCACCTATGGCAGAGCATCAGAACATGTTCGGTTACACGTTAGCAAGAGAAGTACATCGACCACATTATACTTGGGTGCCCTCGTTAGCTCTTAGATTAGTCTTAGGAGAAATGTCTACGGTTATTCTCGATACTCAAAAAGTACTACCTAATAAATTACAAGCGATAGACTTTAAATTTAAATATCCAAACCTAAAACTTGCACTTGAAAACTTAGTCCAGTAGGAAGGTAAAAAGTAACTATGAAACATGATCGTTTTTCGCAAATTTTATTATTTATTGCAGGTCTATTACTCATATTGAATAGTGTCTTTGCATTGGAACAATCATTAATAATAATTATAATTTCAATTACTTTGTTCATTTTAGGTTTGTTAACACTGGTTATTGCTTTAATATTATTTTGTAAAAACAAACTGTGTCACCCGAAACAATGTTAGGAAGTGGGATAGAAAGAACACGTGTCGGAAATAATTTTTGTCACTTCCTCCTTGGTTAAGAAGATTAAGTAAAAAACATAAAAATTGAAATGCTTTTGATTCTATACTGTTACTGTCTAAATAATATTCAAAGCCGAGATATTGTTCATGCCCAATCTCTTCCAAAATTGATTATGTTTTAAAAAAGACGAGTCACGTATGGCTAATCCACTACTATTGTTAAACATACATAGGAAAGGATTAGCGCAACAATGTGACTCGTCTTTTTCACTCATTTATTTATAAAATAAATTATTATGATTCTGGTATCATTACTTGATCAATTAAGCCATATTCTTTAGCTTCTTCAGCTGATAAGAAATTATCACGGTCAGTATCTTTTTCAATTTGTTCAATTGATTGACCAGTACGTTCAGCTAAAATTTTATTTAATTTAGCACGTGTTTTTAAAATATGGTTAGCGGCAATTTCAATTTCAGTTGCTTGACCTTGGGCACCGCCTAGTGGTTGGTGAATCATTACTTCAGCATTCGGTAACGCGAAACGTTTACCTTTCGCGCCTGCGGAAAGTAAGAATGAACCCATTGACGCTGCCATACCAATACAAATCGTTTGTACATCTGGTTTAATGTGTTGGATTGTATCATAAATCGCAAATCCGGCAGTTACACTACCACCTGGAGAATTGATATAAAGATAAATATCTTTTTCAGCATCTTGCGCTTGTAAGAATAATAATTGTGATACGATAGAGTTAGCTACATTATCGTCGATTTGTGAACCTAACATAATAATACGGTCTTTTAATAAACGTGAGTAAATGTCATAAGCACGTTCCCCACGGTTTGTAGTTTCAATTACTGTAGGTATTAAATTCATTAATATTGCCTCCTTATTTCTAACTGATAAATTTATTTTAACCTAAAAGTCAAATATGGTCAAAAAATAACGCTTGGATTTTCAACAAACCTAAAATATTATTGTTGACCATTCCTCATTTGATTTGTACACTAATATTATTGTTATTTATCCCCTCGTAGTGTAATGGATAACACATAAGATTCCGGTTCTTAGGATAGGGGTTCGATTCCCTTCGAGGGGACTTAAGTATAGGCTATTTAATATTACCGATATCACAATGGATTATAATACTGTGATACCGGTAATATTATGCTTTTCATTATCATACGTTTTAGCTGCGCATCTTCGTAAAATTCTTAACTTATTATACAAATAAACGATTCTTTTAACTCCACAGCCACTCCTATTGCTTAGCAGATAATATATTTTATAGCTTTAGAAAACTTGGAAATAGTGGATAGAATCATATTTTATGGTATGAATTATTTTAAATTACATCATTCTTTTTTATTTTGGTTTGGCCAATTTAATCAGCTTTCCTCACAATTTCTACTTTTATTGACATGATATTATTAACATTAATATATCTATCACTATCTTTTAAATAAAAATAATGATGTCTTTTAATTGCTGTTTCAAATCTTTTTAAAGCTAGTGCCGGGTCTATTTCCCATACATTCTCTACATATTCACAGAAGGCATTACCATCGTTAGCTTCGATTATAAATTTAAAAATATCATTCATCCATAGTCATCCTATATAATCATTATAAATATAATTATCCAACTAATTACGCCTTGATGCAATACAGACGCTCTTGTCAAATAGAAAAATCACTTTATGTTGCATTGCTGAACAAATGAATACAAAAATTTCACCTTTTTATTTCACGTTAATAAATGTACTACCTAAAACATCTCGCACATCGTGGATAACGAGAAAGGCGTTTTCGTCTTCTTCGTGTACGAGTTTTTTCACTCTCGTTACTTGAGACTGGGGTACAACTACATATAGCATGGTTGTATCTGTCTTAGCATAGCCACCTTTCCCGGTTAAGAGCGTTGATCCTCGACCAGTAAAGGTATTAATTTTATCACTGATTACTTCATTCTTACTAGAAATAATTGTCACGCCTTTTTTAGGGTTGAAACCTTCAATTATAAATGACGTTGCGCGCTCAGTGATGAACAGCATAATAATTGTAAATAACACGTGTTTCAATGGCAACACCATTAAAAATGATAAAACAACGATGGCATCTAATATAAAAATACCTTGTGATGTTTTCATTTCTGTGTATTTACTAATGATTTTAGCAATTACAGATGTGCCTCCAAGTGTACTACCTGTTGAGATAACTAAACCAGCACCAATACCGATGATGGCACCACCAAAGACCGAGTTAATAACAAAATTATCGATACCGAGATTAATATTTTCAGTTAAATGTAAAAAGAAAGACAATGCAGTATTTGAAACCACTGTATAAATAGCAACCATTTTACTTAAAAATTTCCAACCAATAAAAACGACAATAGTATTTATTATTAATGACGTCCACGCAGGGGATAAACCAAAGGCATACAGTAAGGAAAGTGATATACCTACCGTACCACCATCACCTAAATCTGATCCAAGTAGGAAGCAGTTTACACCTATCGCATTAATAAATGTCCCCAGCAAGCATAAGATAATATTTTTGTAGTGTTTTTTGATAAATGCTGACATTCATTCACCCCTAATCTCTTCGAAAATAAATTACTATTTAAATATAGTATGGATTATATTAAAAAGAGAGCGGAATAGAAATCTTTTATCCAAAAAAGATAACATTATCCCGCCCCTGGCACTATTAGCTAGAAAAACACACAAATTAAAACGCTTGCCTAAGAACTGCTCATTTTCTTATGCATCTTATATGAGATGGGCGCATGCATAAGTATCACTAACTCAATAAAATGGCAAAGTGGTACTTTATAGAACCAATCGTTTTTTAAGTTAAATATGCGTGTATCGTCATTCCAGATAATTACTACCAAAGTGTATATGAAGCTTACATATTAATCTACATGAAAGCTTTATTCACACAAAAACTAATTCAATTATTATAATATTAATGTGTTATATTTATCAATGCTATTTTTGCAATTTCTAAAATTGATGTATTCCACTCATGGTAAATTCTGTCGTCACGCATAGTCAAAATGTTATAATTCTATCGTTTCACCACTACGTATTTTATCGGCAATTTCATTTAGTTTTCTTAAACGATGATTTACACCAGATTTTGAAATGGCGCCTGACGACATCATTTCACCTAATTCTTTAAGCGAAATTTCTTGATGCTCTATTCTTAACTTAGCTATTTCACGTAGTCTATCAGGTAGGTTATCTAAACCGATTTCTTGATCTATTAATTGAATACTTTCTACTTGTTTCATTGCCGCACTAACTGTTTTATTTAGGTTAGCAGTCTCACAGTTGACCAACCTATTAACAGAATTTCTCATATCTCTAACAATGCGTACATCTTCAAATTTCAGTAAGGCTTGATAACCGCCAATGAGACTTAAGAAATCTGAAATTTTTTCAGCTTCTTTTAAATAAGCTATACTACCTTTTTTACGTTCTAAGTGTTTCGCGTTGAGTTCATATGCATTCATTAGATTCGTAATACCTTCTGAATGATCCTCATATAATGAAAATATTTCCAAATGATAAGAAGAAGTCTCGGGGTTATTAACGGAACCACCAGCCAAAAACGCCCCGCGCAGATAGCTTCTTTTCATTTCATCCTCGCGAATCATAGAAGCGTCGATTTCATGTGTAAAAACTCCATTTTTCAGGATACCTAGCTCATCTAATATTTCTTTAGCACGCGCTTTAATTCTACAAATATAAATATTATTCTTTTTTAATTTCATTTTCTTTCTTACAAGTAGCTCCACTTCAACATTAAACACTTTTTTTATTAACGAGTATATACGTCTTGCTGTTGTAGCATTTTCAGTTTGCACATTAATAACAAATTGTTGGTTGGAAAGACTGAGTGCACCATTCATACGTATGAGCGCACTGAGCTCTGCTTTTGCATTTGTTTCATCTACTTCGATTCTAGTGAGTTCATTTTTCATTTCCGATGCAAAGCTCATACTGCTTCAGTCCTTTCTTATCTAAGTTTAACGCTTAGGTTATCTTTTTATCGCTTAAATTCTATTGTATCCGTCTCTCTCATTGCAATCTCATAAATCATTTTAGACAAGACTTCGGTATTATGTCTAACATAGTTTTCTTGGGATACTTCTACTAAATTAGGATGTGTAAAAACTTTTATATTTTGTGCTTCCATATCACTCATATTACATTTAACTGGTTCAGCACCATCTTCTTTATATCGTTTTAGGACATCAGCAGTAAAATTCTGTGTACTACATATGGCATAATTAATACAATTACGCCCCATGTGATTATGTATTGCATTAACATGATCTACCGCAGTGTAACGGTTAGTCTCACCTGGTTGGGTCATGACGTTAGATACATATAATTGAGGTGCATTACATTTTAATAACGATTCGGCGATACCTTTTACGCATAAATTAGAAATCACGCTTGTATATAATGAACCAGGTCCTAGTACGATTAAATCTGCTTCTTCGATTGCTTCAACAGCTTCTTCCATAGGTTCTACATCTTCTGGTTCTAAGAATACACGCTTAATTTTCTTATTCATTTTAGGTATATTGGATTCGCCGTAAACCATTTCACCATCTTCCATCACAGCATTTAAACTTACACTCGAATTTGTAGATGGTATAACACGGCCTCTAATATTTAAAATTTTACTTAATTCTTTTACTGCATGTCCAAAATCGTCATTCATATTCGTTAGTGCAGCAATTAACAAATTGCCTAATGAATGTCCTTCAACTTGATTTTCTTTAAAACGATATTGGAACAATCTTTCAATTGTTGTTTCAGAGTCACTTAATGCTGAAATTACGTTTCGTATATCTCCTGGCGCAGGTATATCCATTTCACTTCTGATTTTCCCGGTACTACCACCATCATCAGCAACAGTGACAATAGCCGTAATATCAATTGGAAAATCTTTTAATCCACGTGCTAAAACAGATAAACCTGTACCGCCACCAATAAGTACAAGTTTAATTCTCTTCATTTTTTTGCTTCACGCCACTTTCAATATGAGCATCTCGATGACGCACATATACATTATAGTCAAAATTTTCATTTAGTTCTGTGCTAATCCGTTTAGCTAAAGCTACAGAACGGTGTTGGCCACCAGTACAACCAATAGCAATCACAAGTTGTGATTTACCTTCTTTTTTATAACCTGGTATCATAAATTTCAATAAATCCATTAATTTTTCATAAAAAATATTTGTCGTTTTCCACTTCATAACATAATTATACACCGCTTCATCGTCACCTGTTAATGGTCTTAATTCATCCACATAATGCGGATTGGGTAAAAACCTTACGTCAAACAATAAGTCTGCATCCATTGGGATACCGTGTTTAAAGCCAAAACTCGTCACATTGATATTAAACGTTTGGTAGTTACTTTGATTAAAATAGTCTCCAATACGCTTTCGAAGCTCTTTGGGTTTCATTGATGACGTATCAATTGTGTAATTGGCTAGGCTTTGAATCTCAGTTAATAAATTACGTTCTTCCTCAATTGCTTCAAGCAACGATCGCTGTCCTTGTTCATTTAATGGATGTGCACGTCTTGTTTCTTTATAACGAGAAATTAATTTTTCATTGGATGCTTCTAAAAACATCATATCAACAATAATATCTGAATTGCTTTTTATTTGATCTATTTCTTTAATTAGGGATTTAAAAAGTTCCTTTCCTCTTAAATCAATGGCAATAGCTACCTTTTGCAACGAAGGATTTCCTTGCCCCATCAATTCTACAAATTTCGGTAATAATATCGGTGGCAAATTATCTACACAAAAATAACCAATATCTTCTAAACTTTGAATTACTACAGACTTACCCGCACCTGACAAACCAGTTACCACTAATAATTCACTTTTAGTTACTTCCTTTTCTTCTCGTTGCATTGCTTTACACCATCCAAAAATTATTTTTAAATATTCCAATTTGTCGTTTATTTGCTTTAAATCAAAAAGTTAACTTTTTATTATGGTCATTTATGACCACTATGCTATCATATTATATTTTACATGAAAAAGGACTTCGGTAGTAGTTTTATCACTTAGCAAACAAATTTTACTATTAATCGTTGATTTAATCACGAATTGATAACAAAAAATAATGTGAATTAAATAAGCTTATAGCATTTTATTATCATTTTTCTATGTAAAAAAGCTAGAACGCCTCAACTTACATGAATAATGTAAGTCAGGCATTCTAGCTATGTCAGTACCTATAGATAAAGTAATCTCTCATCACTCTAAAAGCGTGTGCTTTAAAGTTATGCTTCTATAGCGTCTTTAAGTTCTTCAATATATGAAATTGCACTTTGTGCAGCAATACTTCCATCGCCTGTTGCAGTTACGATTTGACGTAAGCCTTTCGCACGCACATCGCCTGCAGCATAAACACCAGGTATTTTAGTACTCATATCTTCATTTGTTACAATATAGCCTACTTCATTTGTAATACCTAAATTTTCAAACGGAGTTGTTAATGGTTTCATACCGATATATACGAATACCCCGTCAGCATCGAATGTTTGCTCAGCGCCATCTTTAGTTGATTCCAATGTTACTGAGCCTACTTTACCATCTTTTTCATTAATTGTTTTAAGTGTATGACTCCAAATAAAATCGATTTTATCATTTTTAAAAGCGCGATCTTGTAATATTTTTTGAGCACGTAATTCATCTCTACGGTGAACAATCGTTACACTGTCAGCGAATTTTGTAAGGAATGTACCTTCTTCAACTGCAGAGTCTCCGCCTCCGATAACAAATAATTTTTTGTTTTTGAAGAATGCACCATCACATACAGCACAATAACTCACGCCACGGCCACCTAGTTCTTGTTCACCAGGTACACCGATTTTTTTATATTCTGCACCAGTTGAAATAATTACTGCGCGCGCCGTAACTTCACTGTTACCAAGGTTAATAACTTTATATGAACCTTTATCTTCGATTGATTTGATATCGCCATATTGATATTTTGCGCCAAATTTTTTCGCATGTTCGAACATTTTAGTTGATAAATCAGGCCCAGTTATCATTTCAAAACCAGGAAAGTTCTCAACTTCTTCTGTATTTGCCATTTGTCCACCTGGCATACCGCGTTCGATCATTACTGTACTTAAATTTGCACGCGATGCATAAACGGCAGCAGTCATGCCAGCTGGCCCTGCACCTACAATTGCAACATCAAAATCCACTGTTTCAGCCATTTAAATTGCCTCCTATTTATTAATTCATTATATGCATTATATACGTTTTCTTGCATTTTATAAAATTATATGCTTATCAAATAATCAATCGTCTTATTCAAACGATATGTTGTTATGTCAAACCACTCAACGACTTGTTGTTTCGTAATTTTCATATCCATACTCCGATAATACATATACACGAAAGCAGCAACATAATCATCTACGTGCGTTAAATCTGCTTTTTCAGCAATAATTGCTTCTGCTTTATCAATCCATACAATAAATAATTCTGAGTTGTTTTTCAAATAATCGATATTATATAACATTAACATGCCTCTATGAATAAAATCTAACTTATTGAGTTGTAATCCTTGGATTAGATAAGTTAAATATAATTTCTCATAATCATTCATACCTTCTAGCACAGCCCATATGTCTTGCGTTAATAAAACTTCTCGACCTTTTAATTGATTTAATAAGAAAATGCCATATAACCTATGGTGGCTATCATCACTTAACAGTAACGGTAATACTTGGTGATTAAAATAATCTTTACTTTCCTCAATTACCCATGGGGCGTAACCTACATCAACTTGCGAAATTTCTTGTAATCTAGACCAAAAATATTTGCTATCTTCAATATGATTTAAATGGAAATGATTATGGCTTAGGGCATTATACATTTGGATTGAAAGAAACTTACCTTTTCTATATAGAGGTTGTAATAAATTTTGCGAAGCTTCATATTGCTTTAAATAACAAAGTACAATACCTAATTTAAAGGATTCGTCGTCATTCATCGGTATGACTTTACTTAAGATATTTAAATAGCGCTGATATTTTTCTTTATCATTTGTGTTATATAATAATAATGTATAATGACAAAGTGCATGTACATCTGTATTGTCTTCATTAAGCAGGCGTTCGAACATGACTTTGGCAGTATCATATTCGTTTAAATATAGGTAACACATTGCAAGCAGATTTCTGACAACACGATGATCTTGAATCTCTCCATTTTGGTTCAGAACAAAATTGCGTGCTTCAGGTAATCTACCTTGTGAAAATAAATATTGAAAAATGAGCTGAATAGCGAATAGTTGACACTCGGTCTCAATCTTTTCCTCAGAATTATAAGAGACCTCAAACATGTCTTCTAATTCTTCTCTATAGTCTTCATCTTCTGCTAAAATCACGTAATTCATCCCAAATAAAAACGCTTTGTTTGCTTCGTTTAATGTGATGTTTAATTGACTAAGTTGATAATAACTATCGATTACAGATGTTTGTTTAGCAATCATTTCATAAAAAATATGTTCTGCTCTGTTATGATAACCAAGATGTGCTAAGCATTCTGAAAATTTCACTTTAATTTCAAAATCATCAAATTCTTGGGGTGACATTTCAAGCACTTTTTCATAATATTCTGCAGCCTTTTTATAATCTTGTTGTTGAAATTTTTGATCAGCTAATTTTTTATAAAAAGGACTGTCTAGTTTCATTGATATAACTTTATTGTTTTTTTGCGCCATCCATGCTCACCTCCTGTATCACTAATTATTTAAATTGCATCGGATTGCCAAATGCTAATGTATCATTTGGAACGTCTTTAGACACCACTGTACCCGCTCCAACTTTTACATTATCTCCTATTTTAACGCCAGGTAATATTGTAACATTCGCACCAATTAACGTGTTATTTCCTATATAGACACGCCCTGTTCTAAATTCATCTACTAAAAATTCATGTGTCAAAATCGTCGTATTATATCCTATCACACAATTTTCACCAATTGTTATATATTCAGGGTGTAGTAAATCTGGTACCACTTTAAAAGCAAATGACGTATGACTACCTATATTCATATTTAATAGTTTATGGTAAATCCAATATTTTAATTTAACATTTGGTAAATAGCGACAAACCTCTATAATGCATGTTTGTTTAAACATTTTAAAACCGTTTATATAACGATACATATACCATAGAGGATTTTTACCGTTTACCTTCGTCTTTTTTAAGTCACGCATTATATTCTATCACTTCACCTTTTGATTTGGCCATGTTAAAGGCCCCACATCTTTATATCTTGGTGCGTTATATTTCACTCTTCTTATAATCATAAGTATGACACCTGCAATAATAAGTACGATAGACATCACTTGCGCTACACGGATATCACTCGTAAGCATTAAACTATCTGTACGCATACCTTCTACGAAAAATCTGCCAATAGAATACCAAATAAGGTATAGTGCAAATGTATCACCTATACGTAAATGTTTTCTCAGCAAGATCAATACGACAAATCCTAAAATATCCCATACAGATTCATATAAAAAGGTTGGTTGATAATATTGGCCTTCTATATACATATTATTAATAATGAAATCTGGAATGTGAAGATTTTCTAAAACTGTTTTAGAAACTGGGCCACCATGGGCTTCATGATTCATAAAGTTGCCCCATCTTCCGATACCCTGTCCTAAAATTAAACTCGGTGCGACTACATCACCAATCTGGAATGGGTTGATATTTTTTTGCTTACAGACGATGATGCCGGTAATAAAACCGCCGATAAGACCGCCATGTATTGCAATACCCCCGTACCAAATCATTGGTATTTCTATTAGGTTTTGTGCGTAGTATGGCCATTGAAAAATGACGAAATAAATTCTAGCCACGATAAAGCCAAATATGGCACTCCAGAAGATAATGTCTACTAAAGTATCTTTATCAAATCCTATGCGTTTAATGCTTTCTTGTGCAATAAAATAACCCATTAATATGCCAACAGCAATAATAATGCCATACCAATGTACCGATATAGGCCCTAGCTCAAATGCAATTGGGTCGATGTAATTCAGTACCATTATTCATTCTCCTTGTTATTACTACCGTTACGTAATATTTCAGCATTTAAGCGATCATTGAATTCTTCAGCGGTATTAATGCCCATAATATTAAGACGATAATTCATCGCCGCAACTTCTATGATGACTGCTACGTTACGCCCAGGTCTTACTGGAATTGTTTTTTTAGTAATTTCAGTATCTAAAATACGTAAAGTTTCTTCGTTTAACCCTACACGATCATATAGTTTATCTTTATGCCAATTTTCTAAATGAATATTTAGGCGTAAACGTTTTTCAGTTAAAATAGAACCCGCTCCAAATAATGTCATCACGTTAATAATACCTAAACCTCTAATTTCTAGTAAATGCTCAATGAGTTTAGGTGGTCGACCTATTAATTCATCCTTACTAATTTCTCTAATTTCTACATTATCATCTGCTACAAGTCGATGCCCGCGCTTTATTAATTCAAGCGCTGTTTCACTTTTCCCTATGCCTGAATCACCAGTAATGAGTACACCAACGCCGTATACGTCTACAAGTACACCATGTAGAGATGTTGTGCGTGCTAATTCATGTTCTAAAAATGTAGTTAAACGACTCATCAATTGGGTCGTTGCAACTGTTGATGTAATCAATGGTGTATCAAACTCTTTCGCTGATGCCACCAATTCTTCAGGCGGTTCTAAATCTCTTGTCACGATAATCGCTGGTGTTTCTGGGCGACATAATTTTCTCATTCTACCTTTGCGTTCTTCGTCTGGAAGTAAATTATAAAATGATAATTCTGTTGTTCCTAGTAATTGAATACGGTCAGAGGCATAATGCGAAAAATAACCCGCCATTTCTAATCCTGGTCTTGAAATATCTGTATTTTTTATTTGTTTATTTAAACCCGGTTCCCCTGCAATAAGTTCAAGGTCAAAGCGTTCAATTAAACTCTTGGTTGTTAACATAAGTTCACCTCTATTAATATTTCTCCTGAATTTTCATATGTCATTATCATATCAAAAAGGAATGATAATCTATATAAAAAAGGATAAAAGGATAAAATTAAATTCCCATCCTTAATATCATACCTTATATTATTTATTAACGATATTACTAACTTTTATTTTATTTACGATACACTTAGCATTTGACATAGATTATTCAATTTTACGGATAAAAAAACTACTCTGTACATCCGGTTATGCCAGTTGTATAGAGTAGTTCCATCTCATTTATGAGAAATGATTATTTATTTCTTATTGATGCACTGTATCTCGCTCTAAGATTGGTTTTAAATATTGACCAGTATAACTTTCTTTCACTTCTGCAATAGCTTCTGGTGTACCAGTTGCCACAATAGTACCACCGCCATCGCCGCCTTCTGGCCCTAAATCAATAATGTGATCTGCCATCTTAATAACATCTAAATTGTGTTCAATCACAACGACAGTATCCCCATTTTCTACTAATTTATTTAACACTTTTAATAAACGACTAATATCATCCGCATGTAAACCAGTGGTTGGTTCATCCAAAATATATATCGAACGACCTGTAGAGCGTTTGTGCAACTCTGAAGCAAGTTTAACACGTTGCGCTTCTCCGCCAGATAAAGTAGTCGCTGGTTGACCTAAAGTAATATAGCCTAAACCAACATCTACTAATGTTTTCAATTTACGGTAAATTTTCGGAACATTTTCAAAAAAGTTTGTCGCTTCTTCCGCAGTCATTGCTAAAACGTCTGCAATATTTTTACCTTTATAAGTCACTTCAAGCGTTTCTCGGTTGTATCTTGAACCGCCACAAACTTCACAAGGTACATACACATCTGGTAAAAAGTGCATTTCTATTTTAATAATGCCATCACCTTTACACGCTTCACAACGTCCGCCCTTAACATTAAAGCTAAAGCGGCCTTTAGAATAACCTCTTACTTTTGCTTCGTTCGTTTGGGCAAAAATATCTCTGATGTTATCAAATACACCTGTATAGGTCGCTGGATTTGAACGTGGCGTTCTTCCAATAGGTGATTGGTCTATATCAATAATTCTATCAAGTTGATCGATACCTTGAATTTCATCATAATCACCAGGTTTAACTTTAGATTTATTAATTTGTTTAGCCAAAGATTTATATAGTATTTCATTGACTAAAGTACTCTTACCAGATCCAGAAACCCCTGTAACAAGCGTCATAGTTGAAAGTGGGAAGTCCACATCGACACTTTTTAAGTTATTACTACGCGCTCCTTTAATGCTGACCGCTCTATCTGTAACTTCACGGCGTGATTCCGGGACTTCTATTTTCTTTTTACCACTTAAATATTGACCCGTTAATGACTTAGCATTTTTCATAACTTGTTTAGGTGTTCCACTAGCAACAATTTCTCCACCATGGTCTCCAGCGCCTGGACCAACATCCACTAAATAATCTGCAGCACGCATGGTATCATCATCATGTTCGACTACGATTAACGTGTTACCTAAATCACGCATTTCTTTCAATGTATTGATTAAACGATCGTTATCGCGCTGATGTAAACCAATAGATGGTTCGTCCAACACATAAAGAACACCAGAGAGCCTCGAACCAATCTGTGTTGCTAAACGAATACGTTGTGCTTCCCCACCTGATAAAGAGCCTGAAGCACGGTTTAATGTTAAATACTCTAACCCTACATTATATAAAAATTCTAGCCTAGAATTAATTTCTTTCAATATTTGATTGGCAATTTTTCTATCTTGTTCTGATAATGAAATATGTTCATAATTATATAATGCATCCTTAATAGAACGTTCTACAACCTCGCCAATGTTTTTACCATCTACGTATACAGATAATGCCTCGCGGCTTAACCTTTTACCATGACAAGTTTCACATGTAAGTTCTGTCATATATTTACTCATCATTTCTCTTACTAGTTCTGAAGGGGAATCATGATAGCGTCTATTAATGTTATTTATAACGCCTTCAAAAACCATTGTACGTTTTCTGGTTTGACCGTTACGTTGTTTAAAAGTGAATTCAATTTCTTTATCTTTTGAACCATAAAGTATAATGTCCTTTTGACGCTCTGTTAGTTTTTCAAAAGGTTTATCCATGTTAATTTTATATACTTCGCATACACGATTCAACAATGTTGGATAAAAATCTGAACTCGATGACTCCCAAGCGACAATTGCGCCTTCATTCAACGTCTTATGGTTATCAGGTATGACTAAATCTAAATCCACCATAAGTTTTTGTCCTAACCCATCACAAGTCGGACAAGCACCAAACGGGCTATTAAAACTAAACATACGTGGTTCTAGCTCTCCTATTGAGAATCCACAGATAGGGCAAGCATGATTTTCGGAAAATTTTAATGCTTCTCCACCAATGATATCTACAATTAAGTTACCTTCTGCTAGTTGCAAAGCAGTTTCGATAGAGTCAGCTAAGCGTGTTTCAATGCCTTCTTTTATAACAAGACGGTCTACCACAACTTCTATCGTATGATTTTTATTTTTATCGAGGTTTGGCACCTCATTAACATCTGTAATTTCACCATCAACGCGTACACGAACATAACCTTTTTTACTAATATCATCAATTAATTTCTCATGAGCGCCTTTTCGATGTGACACTATTGGTGCAAGTAACTGTATCTTAGTACGTGCTTCCAGTTGCAATACTTGGTCTACCATTTGTTGTACTGTTTGTGATTCTATTTCAATACCATGATTAGGACAAAATGGTTTCCCAATACGTGCATATAATAAGCGAATATAATCATAAATCTCTGTAACTGTCGCAACAGTAGATCTCGGATTCTTGCTCGTTGTCTTTTGGTCAATTGAAATAGCAGGCGATAAACCTTCTATCGTATCAACATCTGGTTTATCCATTTGTCCTAAAAATTGTCTTGCATATGCACTTAAGGATTCAACATATCTGCGTTGCCCTTCTGCATATATTGTATCGAAAGCAAGCGATGATTTACCTGAGCCTGATAAACCTGTCATTACAATAAGTTTATCCTTAGGTATTTCTATATCTACATCTTTTAAATTATGGGCACGTGCCCCTTTAACTACAATGGATGGTTGTTTCATATTTGTCACCCTTCTGCTTTTAATTCAAATAACATATCTCTGAGTTCAGTTGCTTTTTCAAAGTCTAGATCTTTAGCTGCTTGTTTCATTTCTTTTTCTATATTAGCAATTGTTTTTTCACGTTCTTTTTTCGTCATTTTCTTAGGTACTTCTGTACGTTGTTGTTCATTGGTTTCATCAGTTTCAACTGTAGCACTAATCACGTCATGTATTTTCTTGTTAATTGTAGTAGGCGTAATGTTATATTTCTCGTTATATTCTTTTTGGATGGAACGACGCCGTTCTGTCTCATCTAGCGCATAACGCATAGAATCAGTAATTTTATCACCGTACATAATAACTTCCCCACCACTATTACGCGCGGCACGCCCTATCGTTTGGACGAGTGATCGTTGTGAACGCAAGAAACCTTCCTTATCCGCGTCTAATATCACAACAAGAGATACTTCTGGTATATCAATACCCTCTCTTAATAAGTTAATACCTACAATAACATCATATGTGCCTACACGTAGGTCGCGAATAATTTCAATACGCTCTAATGTCTTGATTTCTGAATGTAAGTAATTGACTTTGATACCAGCTTCTTTCATATAAGTGGTCAAGTCTTCACTCATTTTCTTAGTCAGTGTTGTAACTAAAACACGTTCATTGCGATCGATACGTTCTTGAATTTCTCCAAGCAAGTCATCAATTTGATTTTCCGTTGGTCTTACTTCTATCTGAGGATCTAATAACCCGGTAGGACGTATGATTTGTTCGACCATTTCATCGGTATGTTCTAATTCATATGGCCCTGGCGTCGCAGAAACGTATACAAGTTGTTTTGTTTTATCTTCAAACTCTTCAAACTTTAATGGTCTATTGTCTAAAGCGCTAGGAAGCCTGAAACCATGATCAACTAAAACTTGCTTACGCGCACGGTCACCGTTATACATACCTCTAATTTGTGGCAACGTTACGTGTGATTCGTCTATCATAACAAGCCAATCGTCGCCAAAGTAATCTAGTAACGTATATGGTGTAGACCCCATCGGCCTTAAAGTCAAGTGTACTGAATAATTTTCAATACCTGAACAAAATCCCATTTCTCTCATCATTTCTAAATCATAGTTTGTTCTTTGTTCAAGACGCTGCGCTTCTAACAACTTATTTTCTGCACGAAGCTCTGCCAAACGTGCCTCAAGTTCATTTTCAATGCGCTGAATAGCTGATTTCATTTTCTCTTCACGTGTAACGAAGTGGGAGGCTGGGAAGATTGCAAAGTGTTCTCGGTCTCTCAATACTTCACCTGTTAAATAATTCACTTCGCGTATACGATCAATTTCATCACCGAAAAATTCAACGCGAATACACATTTCTTCACGAGAAGCTGGGAAGATTTCTACAACGTCACCTCTAACACGAAATGTACCACGTCTAAAATCAATGTCGTTTCTAGTATATTGTACATCTACAAGTTTTTTCAGCAATTCACTTCTATCCATTTCCATACCTACGCGTACACTTACTACTAAGTCACGGTATTCTTCCGGGTTCCCCAAGCCATAAATACAACTGACACTAGCAATAATGATTACATCATCTCTTTCAAACAATGCACTCGTAGCAGAATGGCGCAATTGGTCAATTTCATCATTGATTGACGCATCTTTTTCTATGAAAGTATCTGTCGATGGGACATAAGCTTCTGGTTGGTAATAATCATAATAACTGACAAAATATTCCACTCTATTTTCAGGAAAAAATTCTTTAAATTCACTATATAATTGACCAGCTAAAGTTTTATTATGGGCAATGATTAAGGTTGGTTTGCCAACTTGTTGAATCACATTACTCATCGTAAATGTTTTACCTGTACCTGTAGCACCAAGTAATGTCTGATGCCTTTTTCCTTCATTCACGCCATCTACGATTTTTTGTATTGCTGCTGGTTGATCCCCTTTAGGATCAAAATCTGATTTCAATTTAAATGGGTAGTGTTCCATAATAACACATGCCTCCTATTGTATTTCTATCGTACGAACATAACTTAACTAGCTAATTAATCACTCGACTAATTTATTTTTGGCGTATCTAGATTTTATTAAAATATACTCTTAACATTTTATATTTTAACAGATGCACAGATTCAAACACAAACATTTGTTCGTAGTTTCATATTACTTTATTCCTAAATAAAAACAAACATAGTAAACCACCATGTTTGTCTAAGTTACTATTTTTAATTCTAGAAAATGAAGTTAAATCATTATATACCGTTCCTAATATCGTATCAATTAAGTTGCTTAATACCTATTATTCAATCATCATCTTTTTTATGTAGCTCGAGTTGATCAATAATCAAGTAACCAGTTAATAATGAAGCTACATCTATAAAAATTATCCATTCATCATGGAAAAAGCCCTTTTCAATTGAAGTCCCTATTAAAATTAAAGTTAAAATAGTTCCTACCCATTTACTTCTTGTCAATACGCTAAAAAGCACTACAAGTATACAGGGAAAAAAGGATGCAAGTATATACCAAATCATTTATGTCACCCATTCCTATTATTTAAAATAGACATCGTCGTTTCTCGTAGTTCAGATTTAGGTATAAATTTCTCTGTTAGCATTTCTGGGATAATATTTTCTATAAAATCTTGTACTGAGTTTAAATGGTCAAACTGCATGATTGTTTCGAGAGACATTTCATATATCTCAAAAAATAAAGGTTCAGGATTACGTTTTTGTATTTCACCAAATGTTTCATATAATAAATCAATTTTATCAGCAACAGATAGAATTTGACCTTCTAGCGAATCATCTTTGCCTTCTTGAAGACGTTTACGATATATCGCTTGATATTGCTCTGGTATTTCTTCACTGATAAAATGATCAACCATTTCTTCTTCTACTTGAGAGAATAATTTTTTCAATTCACCACTAGCATATTTGACAGGCGTTTTAATATCTCCTGTGAAAATCTCAGCGAAATCATGGTTTAAGGCTTTTTCGTATAAACTTTTCCAATCTACTTCATTGCCGTGGTATTCTTCGACTGTACCTAAATATTGAGCAATTTTAGTTACCTTAAAGGAATGGGCAGCAACATTATGCTCAAAATATTTAAACTTTCCTGGCAATCTAATTAATTTTTCTAAATCTGATAAGCGTTTAAAATATTGATGTATTCCCATGATAGCGCCTCCTCATTTATTTAATGATTGATTATACTTGGTTTTATAATATCATTCAACAAGTAAAATGTCTTTTTAATATGGTTGATTGTCAATAATTAATACTAATTTAAAGATATAATCAAGTATACGCTTGTTTCAAGTTTTACCTGTTTTGATATTTTCAAAATACCACAAAAGTAGTTTAGAGATGTTATACGTTAAAAGTGGCATTATCTTACTATATAATGAATGATTTTATACAACATGTTTAATATAAATACATTTTCACATCCATTTATTTAAGGACGTCATCATAACTAAGAGGCCGTGACATAAATAATGTCTCGACCTCAAATATGGTATCGTCAGCATATGGCTAAAATGAAAATAACTTAAGTTTAATTTCTAAAGCATTATTGCTTATAAAGCGTTGCTTCTAAAGTACTACTTTTAAAGACATACTTATGCATGAGCTGAGCTCATGTAATACACTGAAACTAGCTAGTAGGAAAACTATAGCCCATGTATCACACTTGTTTCTAGTCATCTTTGCTAGGATGGGTAGCAACGTGATTTTAGAAAATACGTTTTCTGGGCCATATCATCGTTTCATCTATAAATGCTTATTGTTCCTACTGAAATGGAATCTATTTTATGGTAGTTAATGAATGTAATTATATTGTCCTGTATTATGAATCGTTCTATAAGATTTTTGGCCAAAGCCGTTCCAATTCATTTCTGACACTAAAATGGATCCGTCCATATTTTGACGTTCAACAACGCCTACGTGACCATAATTTCCGGCACTGCTTTGAATGATAGCACCTACTTCTGGTGTGGAATTAACCACGTAACCATTTTGACGTGCTGCTGACGCCCAGTTATTTGCATTGCCCCATAGGCTACCCACTGATTTGCCAAGTTGTTGGCGTCTATCAAATGCATAATACGTACACTGACCCCAATCATAGTAATTCTGTCCATTGGCTACAGCTTGAGACGGTTGATAATAACTATCATGATGACCAACGTCGTTTACTTCATTATTTGAAGCCACGGCATTTGAATATGACCAAGTCTGTTGATATACAGGCGTTGAATGATTGGATAACGATGTAAAATGATGTGTATTTGAAGCTGTTGATTCATTTATACTCGCAATACCAGACTCATTATTTTCATTGTTCCCACGTTGTGCATACATACTTGTTATTTGATTATTTAAATGCGATGAGCCCTTTTGCGACACAGCAATTAATTGTCCAGGATAAATGATTTCATTTAAATATGGATTTAATTGGTAAATTTCATCCAAAGTTAATTTATACTTATACGCAATATCTTGTAGCGTGTCTCCTTCTTTAACTTCTACAATATCTGTATCTGGAAGTACTAATGTTTGGCCAACTTGAACTGTTTGTACGTTCTCCAAGTGATTTAATGATTGTATTGTGTTTATCGTTGTTGCAAACGCGCGCGCAATATCTGACAAGTTAGCCTCTTCTTTTACTGTATGAGTTTGATCAGCCGATGCTAATCCATTTATTCCTAAAAACAAAGCTGCTGATGTTACAGAAAATGTTAAGCCTTTCTTCATTATAAGTTTCAATCCTTTGCTGTCTAAATTTAATCAATCATAATATAGCATAAGCACTTAAGATTTAGGTGAATGTTATAGTTTTGTAATACAATAGATAATTATTAAAATATCTTTTAAAGTATAACGAATAAAAATCTTTCTATCTCTTGATACTGCCCCCTTATGTAGGAGGGCTGTTTTATATAAAAAAACGACTGTAACATTTTAGTTTGCGTTTTACATATAACTTAAAACATTTTAAGTTTTTGGTAAAAATAGCACTAAACGCTATATACTTACTTAAAATGATTGATTACATCAACAACAACTTTAGGTGAATATTTAAAAAGAAAGATAATGAAATAGTAGCTTATTAAAAACAGGAGTGAGTTAGAAATCAAATAAACTAAATTGGTTTCTTATACTCGCTCCCGTCATAAAAATATAATGCGGTTAAGGTAACAACAAGCAAACTTAACTTCAAAAAATATATTGGTAGATAACTGAGGTAGTACATGCATTTATAGTTAACTGTTTTCTGGTCAGTCGTCAGAAAGTTTCCAACCTACTCAAGCTTTACTATTTTCAGTATAATACTCTTCTAATTAATCCATTTGGCTTCGTAAATACGCTTCAATAAATGGACCTAAATCACCGTCCATGACTGCGTCTACTTTTCCTGTTTCTTCATTCGTTCTATGGTCTTTAACCATTGCATAAGGATGGAATACATACGATCTAATTTGACTGCCCCATCCGATTTCTTTTTGTTCACCACGAATTGCAGCCATCTCTTGTTCTTGCTCTTCTATTTTTAATTGATACAATTTCGCCTTCAATGTTTTCATTGCTGCTTCTCTGTTTTTGATTTGTGAACGTTCGTTTTGGTTATTCACAACGATACCTGTTGGATGGTGTGTAATTCTAATCGCTGATTCCGTTTTGTTGATATGTTGGCCACCTGCACCTGAAGCTCTAAATGTATCAACCGTAATATCGTCAGCATTGATTTCCACTTCTATTTCAGTGTTATTAAATTGAGGTATTACATCACATGATGCAAAGGAGGTATGTCTACGCCCAGATGAATCAAATGGTGAAATACGAACGAGTCTGTGCACGCCTTTTTCCGCTTTTAGATAACCATACGCATTATGACCTTTCACAATCATAGTCACACTTTTAACACCCGCTTCATCGCCTGGTAAATAATCTGCAATTTCAACTTTAAATCCTTTTTGTTCGCAATAACGTTGATACATTCTTAAAAGCATATTCGTCCAATCTTGTGATTCTGTGCCACCTGCACCTGGATGTAATTCAATGATTGCATCATTTGTATCATAAGGACCATCTAATAATAATTGCAATTCAAATTGATTTAGTTCTTTTTCAAAGTTGTTGACGTTTTCTTCTAACTCATTTTTCATAGAAGCGTCATCTTCTTCTAATAATAGTTCTCTTGTTGTTTCCATATCTTCAATACTCGCTTCTAAACTTTTATAAGCATTGACAACTTGTTTTAAGGTATTATTTTTATCAATGATTTCTTGTGCTTTGTCTTGATTGTCCCAAAATGTAGGATCCGTCATCATTTCTTCGTATTCTTGTATATTCGTCTCTTTTTCTTCTAAGTCAAAGAGACCCCCTAAGCTGTTCTAATTTTTCCTTGTAAGCATCTAAGTTACGCTTCATTTCAGATAATTCCATTATGCATCTCTCCCGTTTTGTACGAATGAATATTTTCATTTCTATATTTATCACTATACTATCATACTTATTTTACAAAATTTAGAATAGTCATTTCAAATCAAGCATAGAAACAATACACTTGAACCTCACAAAAAAGCACCCTTTACAGATAGGCTAAAGCGTCTAATTGTAAAAGGTGCGTAGTATTCATGGTTTTATTAGTATCTATTCAACTGTCACAACAATATGCTGATTTTAAAGTATGACTAAGCACCATGACAGTTTTTGTATTTCTTACCACTGCCACAAGGACATGGGTCATTTCTGCCTATATGTTCATCTTTGACATATGGTTCCGCTTTGGCTTTTTCTTTTCCATCTTCTGCTGAAACATGTTCAGCTTTACCAAAATCAGTTGTCTTATCACGTTCTACATCATCTTCCACGGAAATAACTGATTTTAAGATATACTTGCTTACATCTTCCTCGATGTTCTGCATCATTGTATCAAATAGTTGGTGACCTTCATTTTGATAGTCACGTAATGGGTTTTGTTGGCCATAAGAACGCAAATGAATACCTTGACGCAATTGATCCATTGTATCTATATGATCTGTCCAATGTGTATCAATAGAACGAAGTAAAATCATACGTTCAAACTCATCAAATTGAGAGCCGATTTTCTCTTTTTGGTTTTTTAACGCAACCTCTATTTTAGACCATACAATATCAAAAATATCTTCATTATCTTTACCTTTAATCTCTTCTTCTTTTAATTCGCCTTCATTTAAGAACACGTCACCAATATAATTGATAAATGGCTCATAATCAGGCTCATCATCTTCTTCACTTACATAATATTGAACGCTTCTTTCTAAAGTTGAACGAAGCATCGTATTAATTAATTCCCCGCTCTCATCACTATCAATGATATTATTACGCTCACTGTATATAATTTCACGTTGTTTGCGTAAGACATCGTCATATTCAAGCACACGTTTACGGGCGTCGAAGTTATTACCTTCAACACGTTTTTGTGCTGATTCAACGGCACGTGATACCATTTTAGATTCAATCGGTGTCGAATCATCCATACCTAAACGGTTCATCATATTTTGTAATCGTTCAGAACCAAAGCGCACCATTAATTCATCTTGTAGCGATAAATAGAAGCGGCTGTCACCTCTGTCACCTTGACGTCCTGAACGACCACGCAATTGATCATCAATACGACGTGATTCATGACGTTCTGTACCAATAACTGCTAATCCGCCAATTTCTTCTACGCCTTCACCTAGTTTAATATCTGTACCACGGCCTGCCATGTTTGTAGCAATCGTTACAGCACCGCGCTGCCCTGCACTCGCAATAATATCGGCTTCACGTTCGTGATTTTTCGCATTTAACACATCATGACGTACGCCATGCTTTTTCAATAAATTAGAAATATATTCACTTGTTTCAACTGCTACTGTACCTAGTAAGACAGGTTGACCTTGTTTATGTTTTTGAATCACATCTTCAACTACTGCGTCAAATTTACCTTTTTGGCTAATATAAATTAAATCTGGTTTGTCTATACGTTGAACAGGTCTATTGGTAGGAATTTGGGTTACTGTCATATTATAAATATTTCTAAACTCTTCTTCCTCTGTTTTAGCAGTACCTGTCATACCAGACAATTTATTGTACATTCTAAAGTAATTTTGGAAGGTAATAGATGCCATTGTTTTTGATTCATTTTGAATCTTTACGCCCTCTTTAGCTTCAATTGCTTGGTGCAAGCCTTCTGAAAAACGACGCCCTGGCATCGTACGACCTGTAAATTGGTCAACAATTAACACTTCACCGTTATTTACCATATAGTCTACGTCTCTTTGTAATGTCACATGAGCACGTAATGCTGTATTGATATGACTAATAATATCAACATTTTTCACATCGTACAGATTATCTATTTTAAACATACGTTCTGCTTTATCAATACCTTGTTCTGTTAATTGAACTGCTTTTGTTTTTTCATCATAATTATAGTCATCTTCATTTTTAAGCATTTTGGCAAAAACATTTGCTTGTGTATAAAGTGAAGTTGATTTTTCTGCTTCCCCTGAAATGATCAGCGGCGTACGCGCTTCGTCAATTAAAATAGAGTCAACCTCATCAATAATCGCAAAATTAAGTGGTCGCATTACGCGTTCTTCTGCGTAGTTCACCATATTATCACGTAAATAATCAAAGCCTAATTCGTTATTTGTACTATACGTAATATCGCAAGCGTAGGCTTCTCTTTTTTCAGCAGTTGTCTTGCTATTTAAATTCAAACCGACACTTAATCCAAGGAACTCGTATAGTTCTGCCATTTCTTCACTTTGTACACTAGATAAATATTCATTGACCGTGATTACATGTACACCACGTCCAGTCAGAGCATTTAAATACACAGGCATGGTTGCTGTTAATGTTTTACCTTCACCAGTTCTCATTTCAGAAATGTCGCCACCGTGAATAGCGATACCGCCCATAACCTGTACTCTATATGGCGTCATATTGAACACACGTTTCGAACCTTCTCTAACTAATGCAAATGCTTCTGGTAAAATATCATCTAACATTTTATTTTGTTTTTTAATATCTTCTTCTTCTTGCAATTGTTCTTGGAATGATTTTGTTTTTGCTTTAATTTCTTCATCAGTTAATATCGACATATCCTCTTCTAATGCAAGGACTTTGTCGGCTAATTTACCAAGGCGTTTTATTTCTCTTTTATTGCCATCTGCAATTTTTGATAAAAAACCCATTTTGTTCGCTCCTTTAGCTTTATAACTCTTTGTTTACAACAATTTATAATATCATTTATTAGCTTAAATTTACACTTATTACATTTATTGTTTTACTATTTCCGCTGCTACTTTACTTACAGTAGATTGAATATTTTACAATTCATTAGATAGAATATACATAAACCTACTGTCTTACTTTCAAATTATTACATAATAACACAGCAAAAAATGAGCGTCCATGATTTCACTCAATCATGAACGCTACAGTTTTACATATTATGGCGCTAATGCAACTGAATTATTCAGTTGTTTCAATCAGTCCATACTTTCCATCTTTTCTTTTATATACGATACTAGTACCATCTGTTTCACGGTCCGTGAATATGAAGAAATCATGGCCTAATAAATCCATTTGTAACACTGCTTCTTCTGAATCCATGGGTTTTAAACTGAAATTTTTTGAACGAATAATTTCGATTTCACTATCATTGTCATCGTTTTGAAGATTTTCTGCTTCTTTTTCTTCGGGCAATGATGCAAATGCTTCTTGTTCGTCATTTTTTCTATTTTTACGATTTACGCGTGTTTTGTATTTTCTAACTTGTCTTTCTAATTTGCTGTTAATTAAGTCAATACCCGCATATAAATCATCATGACGCTCTTCCGCTCTTAGTGTAACATTCTTCAATGGAATAGTTACTTCTATTTTAGTAGTTGAGTTTTGGTATGTTTTCACTTTAACGTGTGCGGTTGCATTGGGCACATTGTTAAAATAACGTTCTAATTTACCAATTTTTTCCTCAATATAGTTGCGAATCGCATCAGTAATAGTGAGGTTCTCTCCGTGAATTTCAAATCTGATCATAGTAATCGACTCCTTTAAAACCTCTATATTGGTAATAGTACTTATCTATATAATACCACGAATCACCTAACGTGCAAACGTAAACACATCGAATTTTCTGATTTTTCTATCAAATAATAGTTGTGCGGCATGATGAGCCGTTAAACCCGTGGTATAGATATCATCTACCAACAAAATATTTTTTTCTTTTAAATCAACCATTGAGATAATTTCAAATGGATTCGCTAATTGTGCACGCATTGGCTTACTTAACTTTGATTGTTTAGGACGTGATTGCATACGAAGCAAGCAATGATAGTTAACTTGTTTTAAATCTAAAACAAATCGGACGGGGTTAAATGTTCTTTCTTGATCTTTATAAACGGAAGAAGGTATAGGCACTACATAGTCATACTTTTGATGAGGTAATCTTATTTTTTCTACTAATATCTCAGCAATTGCAACGTTTTTCATAAATTTGTATTGATGTATCATTTCTTTTACAATGCCATCATATTGGTATGCGCAGTACAATTTATCCATTAAATTAAATTTTTCGGACAAGAATGCACAATCTAGACATATTGTTTCTGCGACGTTTAATTGCTTCAAACACTTTTGACAACGACCATCTATCTCTAATTTCATTTCGTCCCACTGTTCGTTACATACAGTACATAGTTTTGATGCTTTCTTATAAAATGTGGTAGCGTTCAAGGATTCAAACAAACGTGTTTGGCATTGCATGCATGTCTTTTTCAATCAATCCACCCTCTTTTTTGTGCGAGTTTGTTCATTTTCTTTATACTATGCCTGGCTTGTAACATCGGTAGTGTAATACCTTCATGCATACACAATACAAGACCTGTGGGTGCTTCGGCTTTTCTCCCTACTCTACCAGCAATTTGGACGATAGCATTGGCTTCGAACAAATGACTATTTAAAATCAAGACATCTAAATAGGCCATGGTAAATCCTCTTTCTAAAATAGTCGTCGTAAATACAATTTGGTGGTCGCCTCGTCTCAAACGCTCTATTTTATCAAATCGTAACGCGTCATCACTATATACATAAGTTAATGAAGGCACCTCATTTTTATATAGATGAAATAAACGTTTCATCACATCAATATTATTAAAAAAGACTAAAGTGTAGCGCTGTTGTTCGATTTGTTGTTGCAAGTACTTTAATAATTTATATTGCTTTTTATGGGGATTTATTTTTAAAAATTGGAAGCGAGGTACTGGTAAAGGATATCTGTGGAAACGGGCAGGTAATGCTATAACTTCTAAGTGTTTAATTTGTCTCATTAAAACACGTGGAGGCGTAGCCGTCATCAATATATGACAGTGTTTAAACTTTGAGGCATATACTAATGTCTGCATTAAGGTAGGATCTACAGATAAAGGAAACGCGTCGACTTCATCGACTATAATTAAATCGAAATGTTGTTTAAAGCGGTAAAGTTGATGTACTGTAGCAATAACAAAATGACCGTCAAATTGTTGTTGTGAAGATTGATGTAAAACGTCGATATCTTCATCAACAAAAGCTTTCTTAATTCTCATACTTACTTCTATCACTACATCGACCCGTGGAGATACAATAGCAATATTAAGCCCTTCATTTCTCGCATATTTAATGCCTTCAAATATCATTTCTGTCTTACCCGCGCCTGTGACTGCATGGAGTAATAATGAACGTAAATGCGCAATGGCTGTTACTATTTTTTTAGAAGCAAACTGTTGTTGTTCAGATAATTCAAAGGGCAATTGGTAATGACATGAGGATTTAACATTGTGGGTTTCAATTAGAAACACATTATTCATATTATCCACCCTGCCGATATTCACACAATTACGACAATAAACTATCTTTTTATCCAAAATTACAGACCTATATTGATAAAAATGGGATTGCCGAGTTGAATGACATTGTGAACAAATCCATCTTCCATGCTTAAGCGTCACCCCCTTAGAAATTTGTTTCACATGTTCTCCAGTTAATAATGCTCGATTATGAATCACTCTTCCATAGTATTTAATCTCTTATAACCTCCAAACAAAAAAGCGGATTAGAAATTAAGTATTCACTTTTAATTTCATCCTCCGCTCTATAAAATATCTAACCATTTTTTAATATATATTAATCTAAACGAATTGCTCTACCAGTGTACCCTAAACCCATACCGCCAGAACCTAGATGCGCTGCTATAACAGGCCCTAAATGAGAGTAGTGAACTTTATATTGCGGGTATTTTTCTTGTAATTCGTTATACATCCAGTCTGCATCTTCTTTAATATCGCCACCAATTACAAATAAAGTCACGTCTTCATAATCTTTAACTAAATGTATCACTTTATTTATGATTTCTTGTAATGCACGTTTTTTGGTACGTACTTTTTCATCCGGTAAAATAAGTCCATCTTCAAATCTTAAGACAGGTTTCATTTTTAACATTGTACCAATCCACGCTTGAGCACCAGTAATACGACCACTTTTTTGCAAATTTTTCAAATCATCGACCATCAATATCGCACCTGTCTCTGCACGCATCGCTTTTAAATCGTCGATAATTTCTATTGGTTCATAACCTTGTTCTATCATTTCAATTGCGCGAAGTACATAGCTTCCTTGTACCATTGCTGAAATTTTCGAGTCGAATGTATGAACATCGATACCTTCTACCATTTCCCCTGCTTGTGTAGCAGTTTGGTAACTACCACTAATACCTGCAGAAAGAAAGACACAAATAACATCTGTATAGCCTTCATCACGTAACTTTTCAAAATTCGTTATAAATTCGCCAATCGCTGGTTGACTTGTCGTAGGAATTGTTTTAGATGATTTCATTCTTTCATAGAATTCATCTGCTGAAATCGATGCATTTTCCACAAAATTTTCACCATTGTCAAAAGTTACACTTAACGGAGCAATTTTTATATTATATTTATCAATTAATGTTTGAGACAGATAACTCGTTGAATCTGATAACACAGCAATTTTCATCATAATCCTCCTCAATTATACTCACAACTATGATACATTATTTTATATTAAAAGAAAATTTATTTTTACATTAAACTCCAATTCATAACAGTGTATAATACGATATAATGAATTGATGTATACTATGACTGGAGTGATTAGACATGGACGAAGCAATCATTACAATAAAAGAAGCACATACAATAGAGAATGTAATTAGCAAATCGCGATTTATCGCCCATATTCAACCTGTTGAAACTGAAGCAGAAGCCAAAAATTTTATAAAATCTATAAAATCACAACATCACGAAGCAACACATAATTGCTCAGCTTATACTGTTGGTGATCAAATGAACATTCAAAAAGCAAATGATGATGGTGAACCAAGTGGAACTGCTGGCATACCGATGCTAGAAGTATTAAAAAAACTTGAAGTACATAACGTTTGTGTCGTTGTAACACGTTATTTTGGAGGAATCAAACTAGGGGGTGGCGGTTTAATTCGGGCTTACAGTGGCGCGGTGAGAGATGTCATTTATGATATAGGTCGCGTTGCACTCCGTTCAGCTATACCTACGACTGTAACGATAGATTACGACCTTACTGGTAAGTTTGAATATGAGTTAGAACGGACATCTTTTTTCTTAAGGGAAACGCAGTATACTGATAAGGTCAGCTATCAAATAGATGTAGTTGAAGCAGAGTATGAATCATTTATCTCATTTTTAAATAGCATTACTTCAGGTAAGTATGGCCTGATTAAACAAGATATGGTTCAATTACCATTTGATATACCAACAAACTAACCGGTATAAAAAAGATGTTTTATCATATAGTTAGTTCAATTAACATTTAAAATAACCGGTAATTTCAAATTCTGTTGAAATTGCCGGTTACTTTTTATGGTATGTCATTATTTATTTTTCTTTATGCCTATCTTTATTTTCAATTAATTTCAATAGTGGTTTGTAATCATCATCTATTAATCCTGTAAACTCTACGATAAGTTCGATTGTAATTAGTATTAGAATGAGCATCATAAGTACGCCCCACGGTTGTGATAAGTATAAGATGATACTCGAAAGACTAAATAACAATGCGATAGAATAAATAAGGATAACCGTTTGACGATGAGAATACCCCAATTCTAGCAATTTATGATGCAAATGTGATTTGTCTGCTTGCATAATATGTTGACCTTTTTTCACGCGTCGAATCATAGCAAACAGCGTATCAATAAATGGAACAGCTAAAATAACAATTGGGAAAAATAAAGACACAAACGTAATATTTTTAAAACCTAAGAGTGAAAGGAAGCCCACTATAAATCCGATTAGCAATGCACCACTATCACCTAAAAATATTTTAGCAGGATGAAAATTAAAGAATAAGAACCCTAATAGTGCACCAATTAGCACACTACAAATCATCATGATAAATATATTTGCTTGTAATATAGCTATAAACCCAATAGTCATTAAAGCGATAGTTGCTACACCAGAAGCTAACCCATCTAACCCATCGATTAAGTTAATCGCATTGGTAATCGCTACAATCCAAACGACAGTAATAGGAATACCTAATATACCAAAATGTATGGTTGGCCCAATTGGTAAAGATATGAAATCAATGGTTACACCATAGTATACTACAACTAATGCTGCAATCACTTGCCCTAATAATTTAATTATTGGTGTCAGATCATAGATATCATCTATTAATCCTACTAAGTAGATTAATACTGCCCCAATGACAAGTGGTTTCACTTCTGTTTCGATTGGATGTCCCAACCAAATACCTAGTAAAAAAGAAAGAAGTATAACGGTACCTCCAAGCACAGAGGTTGGGTTTTTATGTACTTTTCTAAAATTAGGCTGATCTACAACCCCTAATTTATGTGAAACTTTGATAACAATGGGTGTAAGTATTAAACTGACAATCATTGAAAAAATGATTAATAATAATGTATACATCAGTTCACCTTCATTAATTTAAGTCTTTAAAAATTGAATTTAAATATCAATTATCTATATATTTCAAATACGAAATTTTATTTATAATGAATACACATAGTGTGTTTTATGCCATAATAAAATTTATTTTTATTGAGTGATGCTATGAACAATCTCATTAATTCTATAATACATGATGTACTTTTGCTAATACAAATAGTAATGTGGTGGTTAGAGCAAAATAACTCGTAACTTAGTATTTTTATAGAATAATCAAATTATTTATTTTATAGTCACTCAAATTAACATTTTAACATGAATTTTAAACAAATGTTATTAATATCTATATATCAATGATGACAAAATGTAACTTTTCACTTACAATAACTAAGTGTTTATTTAAAGGAGCGTAAGGAAATGTTTGAAGCTATTATTTACAATATTGCGGTTACTGTCGCAGGCATCTATTTATTCCATCGTTTACAGTACTCAGAAAATAAAAACATGGTATTTTCAAAAGAATATGTCACAATTTTAATGACAATTGTAGCGTTGTTATTAACCATAAAACCAATACCTATTTTCCATGAATATGTACTTTACTTATCTTTTGTTCCTATTCTATTTTTAGGTAGATATACAAACATGGTTTATACAGTGCTAGCAGCATTTATAGTTTCTCTCGTCAACGTATTAATTGGTGATTATACCATCATTAGCGCAATGATACTCATTGTTATTGCTATAATTGTAGGCGCAGTCGGACCATTTTTAAAACAAAATGATATTATCTCGTTACAGATTCTCAACTTAATTACGTTAGTTATCTTTATCATCTTGTCATTTATCAGTCCTTATTATGAATTTAAAGAAGTATTATATTTAATTCCATTATCTTTCATCTTAACTATCACTTCTTCGATTACGTTCGTGGACATTTGGCATTTCTTCTCATTAGTAAATCGATACGAAAACGAAGATAGATTTGATTATCTAACGGGGTTAGGCAACGTCAAAGAATTCGATAGACATTTAAACGAAACGACGCGTATTGCTGAGAAAAATGGTGAAAGTTTAGGTTTATTACTTATTGACATAGATGGATTTAAAGACGTGAACGACACGTACTCACATGATTCTGGCGACGCAGTGTTAAGACAAATCGCCCAATTGTTAAAAAATTACGTCCCACAACAGTTTAGTATCTATCGTAACGGGGGCGAAGAGTTTTCTGTAGTTTTATATGACTATACATTAGATCAATGTGTAAAATTGAGCGAAAGCATCCGTAAAGGGGTTGAACAATCAACGTTCCACTTGCCAAATAAAGAAGTTATTAAATTATCTGTTTCTATCGGTGTCGGTTATCTAACCAAAGATGATTATAAATCTCAACGTACAGTCTTTAAAGTTGCGGATGATATGTTACACATGGCTAAAAATGAAGGCCGCAACCAAGTTATGTTCAACCCTATTGTTAAGCTATAACGCTCGAATAATATAATGATAAAAGGCATTGAATTTTGTTGGATTATTAAAATGAACGATTTATTTTAAATTGATCGTGCTAGGAATAAGACAGAAATTACATTTTCATTCCAGCCATCCCTATCCCTTACTTGTACTATATCTGGCCGAAACATCTTTATGTTTCGGCCCTTTTTGTGTTATATAATGAAAATATCAATGAATGCTATTTAAAACAATAGTCTTCTTGGGCACATATGCTTTTAAAATCAAATGTAAAACATATCATTTCTAAATTTAAGTTTGTTACAATATAGAAGGTAATTATAAAAACCATCTATACAGATGAAACACGAATGAAAGTTGCATGCGTATATTGTAAACTTTTTATTCATTTATGAACTACTTAGGAGGTGCAAAGCTATGACCGATTCAATCACTATCATCGATGAAGATAAAGTAATTGATGTTGTACTCATTGCAGGCAGAATTTTGCTTGAAAGTGGTGCAGAAACTTATCGTGTAGAAGATACGATGACACGAATTGCCGCTAGTTTCGGTTTGGATGATACATATAGTTTCGTGACATCTACTGCGATTATATTTTCACTTAATAATCGCACGAACACTAGATTAATACGTATACGTGAGCGGACTACTGATTTAGAAAAAATTGCATTAACTAATAGCTTATCTCGAAAAATTTCAAGTAATCAATTGAGTATAGATGAAGCAAAATCAGAACTTATTCACCTACACCACGCGTCATTACAATTTTCATCTGTCACTAAATTCTTTGCAGCTGCTATTGCATGTGGATTTTTCTTATTTATGTTCGGTGGCGTTATAAATGATTTCTTTTTTGCTATACTTGCAGGGGCTGGCGCATTTTTAACATTTGATTTTGTGCAGCGCTATATTCAAATAAAATTCTTTTCAGAATTTATCAGTGCTGCCGTTGTTATTATGATAGCGGCCACATTTTCAAAATTTGGCCTAACAGAAAATCAAGATATTATCACCATAGCCGGCGTTATGCCTCTTGTACCTGGTATTTTAATTACAAACGCAATTCGAGATCTCATGGCGGGGGAATTACTTGCTGGCATGTCACGTGGTGTAGAAGCAGCACTAACATCATTTGCTATTGGTGCTGGCGTTGCAATCGTTTTATTAATATTTTAAAAGGGGTGCTTGTATGGTCATTGGCTACTATGTTTTACAATTTATAATTAGTTATCTAGCAACGATGCTATTTTCTGTTATTTTTAATGCACCCAGACGTCTCCTTTTAGCTTGTGGTTTCGTTGGCGCTATGGGGTGGATTATTTATAAAGTGACATTTGATTTAGAATTAGGTAAAGTAATGGCCTCATTTTTAGGTAGTTTTATTTTAGCTATTATGAGTCACACGATGAGTAGACGTTATAAACGGCCCGTCATTATTTTTATCGTGCCTGGGATTATTCCACTTGTTCCTGGTGGACTTGCATATGAAGCTACACGTTTCTTAGTGAGTAACCAATATACCCATGCTGTAAATACTTTTCTTGAGGTAACACTGATTTCAGGCGCCATTGCTTTTGGTATTTTATGCGCCGAGATTATATACTACATCTATACGCGTATTAAACAGCATTACGGTAAAATGCATGGTAAAATATATAAGAAGTCGTATAATATGAATAACAGAGCATAAGGGGTGTTTTTAATGAAAAACGATATTATAGATAGGCTTACAAGATATGTAAAAATTGATACACAATCTGATCCACAATCTAATTCAACACCTTCCACTCAAAAACAGTGGGATTTATTGAATTTATTAAATGATGAAATCACAGACTTAGGGTTAGAAACAGATATGGATGAAAATGGTTATTTATTTGCAACATTAGAAAGTAATGTTGACCAAGAACTTCCTACTGTAGGATTTTTAGCACATGTTGATACTTCTCCAGATTTCAACGCTACAAACGTTAATCCACAAATTATTGAAAGTTACGACGGGCAACCCATAAAACTTGGAGAAACAAATCGTACTTTAAGTCAGGATGTATTCCCTGCTATGAAAAAAGTAGAGGGACACACATTAATGGTTACTGATGGTACATCATTGTTAGGTGCAGATGATAAAGCTGGCGTAGTTGAAATTATGGAGGCTTTAAAATACTTAACGATGCATCCAGAAATCAAACATGGTCGAATTAGAGTAGCTTTTACACCTGATGAAGAGATTGGTAAAGGTCCACATGCCTTTGATGTCGAACGTTTCAATGCTGATTTTGCCTATACAATGGATGGCAGCCAATTTGGAGAATTACAATACGAAAGCTTCAATGCTGCAGAAGCGATTGTCACTTGTCATGGTGTCAACGTTCATCCAGGTTCTGCCAAAGATGCAATGGTTAACGCTGTGCTTTTAGGTCAACAATTCAATACGCTATTACCACAAAATGAAGTTCCTGAGCGTACCGAAGGCTATGAAGGTTTCTATCACTTAATGAAGTTTGATGGTGATGTTGAACAAGCAAAACTTTACTACATTATTCGTGACCATGATAGCGTTAAATTTGATTTACGTAAAAAACGTTTAGTGGAAATTCAAAATGATATCAACAGTCACTTTGAAGATGAACCAATTGAAATTGAAATGAACGATCAATATTACAATATGGGCGAAAAAATTAAGCCAAATCCACACGTCATAGATATTCCTAAACGTGTCTTTAGTAAATTAGGCATTCCAGCTAATACCGAGCCTATTCGTGGAGGTACAGACGGATCCCAATTATCATTTATGGGACTTCCAACACCAAATATCTTCACTGGCTGTGATAATTTCCATGGTCCTTTCGAATATGCTTCAATCGACGTCATGGAAAAAGCAGTTCGCGTTATTATTGGTATAGCACAAGAAGTCGTACAAACTTATGAGAAATAACGAGTGGGATAAAATCTATATTTCTATGGTATGATTTTATTGGTCCCTTTCAGTAAGAATGAATAGAAAAAAGAGTACAATTAAATAATTAAAGTTGTTAACTAGGCTGACTTCCTACCATTCGGTACGTAGTCAGCCATTTTTAATGAAATTAAATAAAAAGTGATGTTAACCAAATGTCAGTTTATGAATTCAATCTAAAACTGGTTGATTTATATGAAGTGTTTGATTTTGAAAGCGCCCCACCATTCTAATACTCTCATTGAGTAACTTTTTTACTTTATGACTAGAAAACACAGTTCGTGTATAAGCGTATAGCATAATTTTCAGCATAATCTTTGAATGTTAAACAGATGCCTCACGATGATGTTGCAATTTGTCGAATTCGTTTTCAAGTGTTGCTTCAATAATGTTATTTACATATCGTGGTATATCTTTAGTAGAAGTTAAAATTGAAGTTTCCAGTGTTAATGTAAATTGAGTCATGTTATGACTATTATACGTACCGCGCTTCGTTAATTTAGTTTAGTGATGTTTATTAAATTATACAAAGTATCTTATTTTTGTAATAAAAAATCTGTGATAATGATATGTAGTTTAAAAAATCGTTTCGGTTGTGAAGCACCTGCAGGAAGCAGGAAGGCCGTGTCCTAAAGGAGCAAAATAATATGAAGGGACATAAAACAAGCCCCAAAAATTCCTTGTGTTAGAAATATTTTGGGGCTGAATGATGAGATTGATGTCTCAACTTCTAGCATATCTATACTACATTATTTATTAAACACGCTATAAAAGCGTGGCGCGCAGTTGTACAAAATAAATAAGGTGTTATAGATTATAACTTTATCATCGTGTGTAACTTATGATTTTTCAAAATTTGAATGTTATAACGCTTCTACTAAATAATATTTAAGCCAAAACTAATTTAAAAAATAATCCTTTTCTGACCATATGAACCCTTTTTCAATAGGTTTGAAAGCAACTTGACGAGTAATCCTAATAGTTCTTCTAACCATTCAAAAAATTGGTTGACTTATCATTTTAAATTTTTAATCATACTTGTTCGTCTCACTCATCTATATGGCTATTATCAGTGATAGCCTCTTAAGCTATTATTGGTTTACATCAAATTGCGTTTTTAATAGCTTAATCGCTTGAATCGTATAATGTCTAATTTGAATACCCATTTTAAAATCTGTAAATGTTTCTGGCATTTCAATAAACGTGTTAAACATTGCTGTCACGCCCATTGATTCAAATAAATCGAATTTATCATCTGTTGCACAAATTGCTATTGAAGGTTTTTCATGTTTCGTAGCCAGTTCTGCTAAACGCACTGTTGTCGTTTCTAAAATTTGATCAGCTTCATTCACACCTTCACCAAATATAATTAAATCCGCTTGTTGTATTAAAGTGTCCAAATGCGTTATTTGGTCTACTAATTCATGACTTGTCATAATTTCAGCACCATATAGTCCATTGAATACTGCAGCGATACCGCCGCCAGCTCCACCTCTTTGAACGGGACCTAACGCGATTTTCAGCTCTGCTTTAAATATCTCGCTTAAATACCAAACTAAATTATCAATTTCAGCAGCTTCTTGATGTGTAACATGATATGTTTCATACGTTTGCATAATTTCACTGTTTTTACCATATAATTTACTATCAAAATCTGACATTAGTTGAATGCGCATATCTTTCAACTTAGGGTTGATTTGAGACATATCAACACGACGAATATATTTTAAAACTTGACTACCTTGCGTAACATCAACCACTTCAGCTTCATCATCAAAGAACCTAACACCTAGTGCTTGTAGCATACCAGCTCCACCATCAAAGCTACCAATACCTCCAAGAGAAATGATTAAATGCTCAGCGCCGTTATCAATAGCATCTTCGATTACTTCACCCAGACCAAAACTTGTTCGTTCTTTTATAGGTTTTTGTCCTTTTAAAAACAAATTGCCTTCAATAATCGTCATTCCATTATCTGTAATGCCATAGACAGCTTCTACTTCATTCATATCTGCATCATGTGCAGCCACTCTATATTTCGTCCCAGATTGCCATAAAAAAACTGAATCCATAAGCTCATGTCGACCATTAAATAAAGGTACTTGTACAATGTCAGCTTTCTCTATTTGACTAGCTACTGCTTCCTCCACATAACGATTAGCTTGATAGCTAGATATAATACCATTAAATTCATCCATTGCCACTAATACTTTCATTTTGTCACCTCTAATATTAATATACATCGTTAACTGTATTTTATTTTAATATAATGTATTTAGACTTTATGTAGTATAATTAACTAAATCTTACTTTTATCATATATTGTTGAATTTCAAATATTTGGTACATTTTAATCCAATTTTTATTATTTTACGCTTCAAAGTTAGATAGATTTTCAATCAGGCTAGACTATAGCCTTTTTTTGAAAACACTCTCTTTCATCCATGTACATTTTTTATAAAAAATACGCACCTCATTATTCTAATCGTAGGGATTCGAGATAACATCTAAACCACACCATATCAGTAGTTGATATGATGAAAATTACTCAAAACATGCAATTGATTTTATCAAACTATTCTCCACACAACTTATAAACCATCACGATTTCTAGTATGGTTTTAGGCATAGCGAGTGTATATGATATATTACATGTTTATTTAGTAAAATAATCATATATAAAATTGAACGCACTGTTCCTAAACTTTTTTACTAATTCAACTACTTATTATACATGTCCTAAGACTTTTTTTCACATTATAAGAAACGCTTGTTAAACTTCTCAATGTTAATTAGAGTCCAACAAGCGTTTCATTTTAACGTATTTATTTTTTATTCTTCAGCATCTGCTAAAGATTTGACATTAATATGATCGTGATCAGCATTCCAAATCGCTTGTCCCTTCACAAAATAAAATGCTTGTGGCGATTCATGCTTCACTTTTGTTTTTTCTTCAATGTAATCTGATAAATCTCTTTCTTGTTGTACAATTAAATAATAGCCATCCATATCTCTTTCATATAAAAATTTGTTGAATTGATCCATCGCGTTTGCTGAAATCGGGCATGTTTCACTATGTTTCAACACAAACACATAATTATTTTCTTTTAAAACTTGCTCAAACTGGTCAATCGAACTCAGCTTTATAGCCATTCTATTCACCTCTAAAAATATTTAACACACCATATCGTTTCTAAAAGTGTGAAATTCCAACGATATTCACATATCATTGTTTCCAATTATACACAAATACCTTTTTATTGTTAACAGTTTATTCTAAATCTTATGACTTAACTAGATCATTTATTTTTGATATTTATCTTTTATATCGGCATATTTCTCATTAAACTTCTTATCATATGGCTCCAAATCTTTGCTTTCTTGAGGTAATTTATTGATGTCGATTTTAGCCAATGATTCACCAATTTCAATTGTCTCTTCTCTAGTTTCATAATAATTTTGTAGACTATAGTACATTTCAATCGTATTTTTACGTGCATCGTTGACATAGCCATCTGTAATCTCTGCCTTGTTTAAATCTTTAATTTGTTTATTTATGAGCGGCATAATTTGTGTCTCTATTGTTTTCTTTTCTGCTTTAGCATCCATCATATTGGATTGTTTTTCTGCAGTAAGTTTCAAATCTCTATTATTCTGTTCTAATTTATGTTTAAAATCTTTTACATTTTCACCAGCATTATTAGCTTTTTCCATATTATCTTCTACTTGTGATCTGTTTTTCTCAAAGAGTTTTGTATAATCTAATATATCTTCATTCGCTTTAACTGATTGATTATATAAATCTACAAAGTTTTTAACTTCATTAATTGCGTCTTTTTTCTTTTTAACCGCTTCTAAGTATTCAGCTTTTAATTCTTTAGTTTCTTCTGATTCTGCTGGTAACTTTTTAGCAGCTTTATCATAAGCCTCAAGTTTAGGCATTAACTTGCTATTTAACTTGTTTTGTAATTGATTGAATTCTTTTTTGTTTTTATCCGTCATATCTGTTTTACTTAAATCATCGATATAGCTCAAATCAATTGAATCCATTGTTTTATTGAACGTTTTTTCTTTGTTATTCACATCGCTTAGCGTACTATCAAAATCTTTAAATTCATTTGCACCTTCGCGTCCGCAAGCTACAAGTACTACAGAAACACACACTAATAAAATAAAGCATATTATTTTTTTCATTTCTGCACTCCTTATCATTTTGTATTATACAGAAACTTATTTGACTTGAAAATAATATATGATATATTATTTCAGAATTTACAGTTTAACAATTAAATATTCATATTTAAAGGAGTGTTTTAATTCAATGCATTCTGACGTTCAACCTTTTATCAAAGACGATGTTCAGCAAAATTTTATAAAACAATATGAGACGCTAAGCCATAAGTTATTTAATCTGTTAGATACGCCAATCCGATCAACGCATCACATAGGTGAGACGAGCCATTTCAATTATCCAACAGAGCCTATTTTAGATATTTTAGCCGGTGTCAATCATTTACATGACATTACTTCTTTAGGTGAAAAACGCTTGATTTATGAAGGGTTTTATAGGCTACATCATCCATATAATAAAAAAGTAATCATGGCTAAATTTAATAATTTAATTGACTTAAAACAAACCGTACGGTTACATATTATTCAAAAACACTCAAATCTTTATGATGATTATTTAAAAACAAATGATTTTCTATAAGCCAACCCATCTTTAGCAACACATTTTGGTGAACAAAAATATTCTTTAGCCAATGATGTATTACAAATACGTATTTATAAAAATCAAAACAAGCGCTTTTTAACCAATTGTTACGGCAGCTAAACAATGAATGACCTAGAAACCAAAAATAATTATTTATAACTTAAATCGTAAGTCACCTTATTAACTTTCAAAATAAATATTTCAAATTATCCTTTATACTATTTAACAAATATGGTAAATCATTGGTATAATATATAAATGAATTCAACAGGAAAGGATGTTCTATAATTGCATAAAGATGACATCTTAAAAGAATTAGAATCGATTGTCCCAAAAGAAATTATAAAAGTAGATGAACCTCTAAAACGTTATACATACACAGAAACAGGAGGACAAGCTGACTATTATTTATCTCCAACTCAAAATGAACATGTTCAAGCCATAGTTCACTTTGCATACACAAATGATATTCCTATTACTTATTTAGGCAATGGATCAAATATCATTATACGTGAAGGTGGCATCAGAGGTATTGTAATTAGTTTGCTTCAGCTAGATTATATCGATGTATCTGACGATGCGATTATCTCAGGTAGTGGCGCTGCGATTATTGACGTATCCCGTACTGCACGCGATTATGCGCTCACTGGTTTAGAGTTTGCATGTGGTATTCCAGGCTCTATAGGCGGCGCTGTATTTATGAACGCAGGCGCATATGGCGGCGAAGTCAAGGATTGTATTGATTATGCACTATGTGTTAATAACAAAGGTGATTTAATTACACTTACCAATAAGGAACTTGAATTAGATTACCGAAATAGTATCGTTCAGAAAGCGCACTTAGTGGTATTAGAAGCTGCATTTACGTTAGCGCCTGGCGTTAAAAAAGAGATTCAAGCAAAAATGGACGATTTAACGGAAAGAAGAGAATCTAAACAACCTTTAGAATACCCATCTTGTGGCAGTGTCTTCCAACGACCACCAGGTCACTTTGCTGGGAAATTGATACAAGATTCAAATTTACAAGGCTATCGTATAGGTGGCGTTGAAGTATCAAAGAAACATGCTGGCTTTATGGTAAATGTGGGTAAGGGCACAGCAACTGACTATGAAGATTTAATTCACTACGTGCAAAAGACAGTTAAAGAAAAATTTGATATTGAACTTCACCCTGAAGTAAGAATTATTGGTGAACATCCAACAGATTGATAGGAGCAGGTCAATGATACCCAAAATTTACGGTGCGACTATAGATAATGAAACTCGTTGTACACACTATCACACGCCTTTAGATATTATTGCTATCAAATTCAAGTGCTGTGATAAGTATTATCCATGCTACAAATGTCATAATGAAGATGTATCTCACGCGATAAAAAGATGGTCTGCTGATGAATTTGATACGAAGGCTATTTTATGTGGTGTATGCAAATACGAGATGACAATCAATGAATATATGCTTATTGAAGCGTGCCCAAACTGTGATGCGCATTTCAATAATCGATGTAAATACCATTACAGTACTTATTTTGAAATATAAATAATGACAAAATAAAAAATCTGGAACACAAATGAATGCCCCAGGTGTGCCCATGCTATCGTCAGATACAATTAGTAATTTGTATACAATCAAGCGCTTGGGCTTTTGTATTCTGTTACTCGTTACCTTTTAATAATAGCGCAACAAGACCCAATTTAAAAATTAGGTTTCTGTCTGCGCTTTTTTATTTATTTTAAACTTTAAACATTTGGCTTTAAATGTTGCATAAACGATTTAATTTGCCTCAGATATTCTAGTCAAATATCTATTCTATTTTATCATTAACATATTGTACGAACGCCTCAGCATCGCCCTTTTGTATCGCTTTCATTGGCATAAGACCGATATTAAATGTGAAATGAATTTGGCCATCTTCATATGTAATATTTTCTACTTCATCATATCCAATATTTCTATAATAAAATTCTCCATTCATATCCACATTTAGAATAATTCGCTCATTGGTAGCTATAAATGCCCCTTCAAATTCAGAAGTACCTTGTACTGAGTATTCAATTGTACCTAACACGCTTGGCCCTTTCTTCTCTGTTGGAAACAAATCATTTGGGTTTACATTATCTAAAATCATTGACATCCTACCTTTCTCGTATTTTAATTCATTATACAAGTTTTCACATTATTTTATTATCGAACTGCTCAACTAGAAAGTTAGTAAAGCTATCAAATTTTCCAATAAGTATTTATGCTCTTAATTATTGAGAACGAATAATGAAACATTTAATATAAATGCTTTTTCTGACTTGGTTAACGCATACGCATATTATATGCAACTTAGAAGCTAATTTTGAGCCCATTTTGAATTTTTATGAACATATGCCAGCTATAACTTCATCCTCCCCCTTGTTAATGCGTAAAAAAGCAGCAGTGAAAAATCATATTTATCGATTCTTCACTGCTGCTTTTAAAAAGTCATACTTTAGACAGTCCCCACTTAATGTCTATTTTATTTTTTATCTAATGCTTTTTCTACTTCGTCAATTTGTTTGATTGCTGTAGTCGTTGAACCACTTGCAAAGTACCAAAGTTTTGGATCTAATTCATAAACTTTGTCATTTTTAATTGCATCAACGTTTTGAATAACATCGTTACTTAACGCTTGTTTAGCAGTTGACTTACCACCAATGGCTTGTCCACGGTCCATAGCAAAGATAATATTTGGATTTTTCTCTGAAATATATTCGTTTGTCACGTTTTGCCCATGTTTACTATTTTTGATATTGTCATCAGCTGCTGTGAAGCCCATTGTATCAAAAATCATTGCACCAAAACGTTCACCAGATCCGAATGTAGATAGTTCACCTTCATTAACTAATAAGAACATTGCTTTTTCGTCTTTTAAGTCTTTAGTTTTATCTTTGATGCTTGAAATTTTGTCATCTAATTTTTTATTTATAGATTTAACTTTATCTTCTTTTTGATAAATTTTACCTAATTTTTCAGCATTGTCTTTTAATGATTTCACTTCATCTTTATCGTCAGCGCCCATGTATACTACTTTTGCATCAGGAGCTGCTTTTTTAAATTCATCAAGATTTTTTTGATTTGCTGTACGTCCAGATATGAAGATAACTTCTGGTTTAGCTTCTGCAACTTTATCAAAATTAACTTCTTTCAGGCTACCAGTGTTTAAGTATTTTTCGTCTTTAAAATCACTTAAGAAATCAGGTAGTGATTTATTTCCTTCACCTTTAGGAACTGCTTTAACTTTATCTTCGACACCCAATTCTTTTAATGTATCTAATGTACCATAGTCAAATACAACTGCATTTTTAGGGTTTGTAGGTACTTCAACTGTTTCTTTAACTTCTTTAGCGTCACTACCGTCACGCTTTTCCCCACTCGCTTGATATTTATTTTCAATTTTTACAGTTTTATTTGAATCTTCATTATCTGATTTAGTATCTGATGATTTTTTATCATCTGATCCACCATTACTACATGCTACTAATAAAAACATTAATCCTACTACTAACAATAAAGCAAATTTTTTCATGTGCTTACTCCTCCTGAAATCCTAATGGTTTGTCCCTTTTATACACCTAAAAAGTTAAACAACGTTACAGGTGCATCACTCCTTTCAATGAATATATCTATTTGTACATCATACAGATTCTACTAACGATAATTCTTGGTCTGTTGTTAATTCATCGAAATAAATACAAATACGTTGGCCTCGAATTTGTTCGATTTGGACTTCCATTTCATATAATTCTCTCAATGTGTCGCATTGAATCACATCATCCTTAGTACTCGCTTTAATGACTTCGCCATCTTTGAGCGCAATGATATCGTCTGAATAACATGAGGCAAAGTTAATGTCATGTATTACTACAACAATAGTTTTATTCAGTGACTTCGCAAGTTGACGTAGCGTCTGCATAATTTGAACTGAATGTTTCATATCTAAATTGTTTAGCGGTTCGTCTAACAATATATAATCAGTATCTTGGGCTATGGTCATCGCAACATATGCACGTTGGCGTTGGCCTCCAGAAAGTGTTTTTAAATAGCGATGTCTGATTTCTTTAAGCTGTAACAATTCTAACGCGTATTCAACTTGTTCTTTATCCTCTTGTTTTAAATGTCCTTTTGAGTATGGAAAACGCCCAAAATTAACTAATTGTTCGACCGTAATATTCAATTCTGTATGGTTAGATTGTTTTAAAATAGATAGTTTTTTAGCTAATTCATTACTTTTATAATCTGAAATAGATTTATTCTCTATTTCTATACCACCATCTTCAAAATCTATAAGTCGCGTAATAGCTGAGAGCAGTGTACTCTTACCAGCCCCATTAGGCCCAATTATAGAGGTCAATCGACCTTTATTTATATCAACATTTATCTCTTTTAAAATCGCTTTATCTTGAATCGTTTTATTAAGACCTTGTACACTAATCAATTTGCATGTCTCCTTTTTATCAATAAATAGATAAAGTAAGAACCACCTACTAAATCAATAATAATACTTACTTGCGTTGTTGCTTCGAATAAATTTTCTACGACACCTTGTGCAATAAATAAACTTAACCAACTAATACAAATTGTTGCAGGCAGTATATATTTATGTTCATACGTTTTCATCAATTCATGTGCTAAGTTTACTGTTAATAAACCTAAAAATGTAATTGGCCCTACAAGCGCAGTAGAAATTGATACTAATATTGCCACAAGAATGAGCAATAGCCGTGTTAACCGCTTATAAGAAATGCCCAAATTAATAGCCTGGTCTTTACCTAATAAAAGCACATCTAGGTAAGGTATGGCTATCACTGTAATGAACACCAATATAATTAATATGATGCCGCATAATGTTACTAATTTACTATTAGAAGCATCAAAGTTTGCAAACATAGCACTTTGGACTGCTAGAAAATCTTCTGGGTTAATGATAAGCTCTAAAAATCCAGTAATGCTTCTAAAGAAAGTACCTAGAATGACACCGACTAGCAAAATAAAATAAACTGATACGTTTCCTATTCTAAAAATGCCTTGGAATAATAATAATGAAAAAGCAACCATAACAATTAATGTAATCGCAAAGCTCAAATACAAGTTAGTTACTAAAGCTGATTGAACACCAAATACAAAAACAATTAGAACTTTAACAAACATATATACTGCATCCAGCCCCATAATTGAAGGCGTTAACAGTCGGTTATTGGTAATTGCTTGAAAGATAACTACTGATGCAGCTATTGCCCCTCCAACTAACACCATAAGAATAAGTTTTCTTAATCGACTAGAAAATTGATATTGGAAAATATCAAAATCAATACCTATAACAAGATAGAGTCCAGCTGCTAACAGCGTTATTGCTATTAAAATAAATAATTTTGTCTTAGCGCTAATTTGCATAATCATGTCGTCCTTTCATCAGCAAAATCAAGAAAATAATAGTGCCAAATACACCTATCGTTAATCCGATGTTAATTTCGTACGGATATACTATAATTCTGCCGATTATATCTGAAAACATAACAAAAACAGCGCCTAACATGGCCGTATGAGGCAATGCGTTTTTCAAGTGGTCTCCTCTAAAAATTGACACAATATTCGGAACTATTAATCCTAAGAAAGGTAAAGTTCCAACAGTAACAACTACTAACGCAGTAATCGTTGCTGTGATAAATAAACCAATATTAATTATTTTTTCATAATTAACCCCTAAATTATTGCTAAAATCTTTCCCCATGCCAGCAATTGTAAAATGATTGGCAAATATGTATGTAAGAATTAGTAATGGGATGCTTAAGTATAATATTTCATATCTTCCACTGGTGATGATTGCAAAATTGCCATTTAACCAGTTTCCAATACTTTGAACTGTATTGGTTTTTAACGCTGTAAATGTTGAAAAACTAGACACAATACCACCGAGCATAATACCTAATAACGGAATAAAAATAACATCTGTAAAACGTATATATTGAACTAATTTCACAAATATAAATGTTCCACCAATACTTAAGATCACAGCGAATATTAATTTAATGATAATATTTTCTTGTGGAAAAAAAATCATTGATATCAATATGCCTAACTTAGCCCATTCGGTCGTTCCTGCAGTCGTAGGACTTACAAATTTATTTTGCATCATCTGTTGCATAATGAGACCCGAAAGTGCCAAAGTGCTTCCTGAAATTAATATACTAACTGTTCTAGGTATTCTACTAGATACAATGATATTAATTTGCTCTTGGGATAAATGAAAAATATCAGTAATCGACACCTTACTTACACCGATAAATAAAGAAAGGATAGTTAAGATGAATAAAATAATAGATAAGACCACACCATTTAATAAAAATTTCATAGTGAGTATATAATCCTTTCATAAACTTTTATATTTCATTGGCGATGATAATCATTATCAACGTTTATAATTAAATTTTATCATCTTTATATGTAAATTCAATAGCTACTACTGAGTTTGTACAAATAATTAGCTTAATAAATGAATAATCTGCAATAAAAACCCATCCAATCTATTAATAGCCAATAGAAAGGATGGGTTTTTTAATTATTATAATTATATTTATGTGACTTTCACTTAATCTTCAAATATGAAATCTTCGTCTTGTAGTGCTTCAACATTTAGCGCTAAAGTATATCCATCGCCTTTAACAGAGAAGAAATCATGGTTTTTTGTGGATGTATCTAAAGCATTTTCGATAATTGGGTTAAATTCTTTTTCTTCAAAATACGGATCAAATCCAAGGTTAGATAGTGCTTTATTACCATTATATCTCACATAATTCAGCACATCTTCAGTTAAACCAATATCATCATATAACGACTGAGTATAAGAAACTTCGTTTTTATATAATTCATCTAGTAGTTTGTACATTTCTTGATCAGCTTGTTGTTTTTCACTTTCAGATAATTCATTACGTAAACTTTGTGCATCCATACCAGTAAACACACCATGAATAGATTCATCTAATAAAATTTTACGAATGATTTCTCCTGACGTCGTCATTTTTCCTTGTCCAGCTAAATATAATGGATAATAGAAACCAGAATAGAATAAAAATGTTTCTAGAAAAACACTTGATACACGAGCGATGTATTGATCATAAATTGAGGCTTCTTTGCCCCAAAGTTTATGATAGTTATTTACAATTTTATCTGATTTAAATTTCAAGTGTGGTTCTTCTAACACCCATTTATCTAATAAATAATTAGTTTCGCTAGATGGTAATAATGTGGTAAAAATATGAGAATAACTTTTAGCATGAATTTGTTCCATCATTGCCATAAAAGAATACACAGCCTTTTTACGTAAATCTGTTGTATGTAACATGATTAAAGGCATACCATCATCTGCTTGATGTGTGTCTAAACCAGTTAAACCAGCTAATGCTTTTTTGAATGCATTTTTTTCTTCATCAGATAATGTCTTCCAACTTGCAATATCCTTTGATACTTTAAACTCAGTTTCTACCCACATTTGTGAAATATTTTGTCGCCAAAACATATTTGTCATATCTTCTTGAGTATTCCAATTGACTGCTTTCATTTAGATAATTCCCCTATCTAGTAAATATTTAATTAATAAGTGACTTACAGAAAACGGGGCAGAAATCTAAATTTAAATCTAGATTTCCTCCCCTTTGCAAAAAGAATAAATTTCGAAAAACTCGGTATATATTACTTTGAAATTCATTCTCTTAATACACTTTAACTTTACCTACTTAAAGCATATGCTATTTCCATTCTTATCAACGCTCGTTATCATTAACACAAAAGTTACATTTTATATTGAACAGCTCGTACATTCTTCAACACTTAATAATTTATTTCTAGTGTAATATAAAGATTTCAATCCTTTATGATGCGCATAAACGTATAATCTAGATAATTCACGTGTAGATATTTCTGAATTAACATAAAGAATTGTAGAAATGCCTTGATCCACATGTGTTTGAATCGTTGCAATTAAATCAATTAGCTTCATTTGATCAGTGTTAAATGCTGATTTATAGTACCACATTGTTTCTGGTGATAGGAATGGCATCGGATAAAATGTTTCCGCATTGCCATAAGTACGACGTTCAATTTGGTCTACAATAGGCATAACAGAGCTTGTAGCATTTTGCACATATGAAATACTTTGAGTCGGTGCAATCGCTAAACGATAAGCATGGAATAAACCGTGAGTTTCAACTTCTTTTTGCAATGCTTTCCAATCTTCAGACGTTGGGATTTCTAAACCATCAAATAATTTACGTACTTTTTCGTATTTCGGTTCAAATGATTGCGAAGTATAAAATTCGAAATATTTTCCATTTGCATAATCTGACTTATCAAAGTCTTTAAACGTTTCCTGTCTTTCTTTTGCTATTTGCATTGATCTTTCAAGTGAATAGTAATTCATCATCATAAAGAATATATTAGCAAAATCTTTAGCTTCTTCCGACTCATAGCCAATTTTGTTTTTAGCAAGATAGCCATGTAAGTTCATAACACCTAAGCCGACTGAATGAAGCTCACTATTGGCTTTTCTAACGCCCGGCGCATTTTGTATATCAGCTTCGTCACTCACTACAGTCAACGCGTCCATGCCTGTATGCACTGAGTCTTTAAACTTCCCTGATTCCATAACGTTAACAATATTTAAAGAACCTAAGTTACATGAAATATCACGTTTAATTTCATCTTCCATACCATAGTCATTAATGATAGAAGTTTCTTGTAATTGGAAAATTTCAGTACATAAGTTGCTCATTTTAATTTGACCAATATTAGAGTTTGGGTGCACTTTATTAGCATTGTCTTTAAACATTAAATATGGATACCCAGATTGTAGTTGTGTTTGAGCAATCATATTTAACATTTCACGAGCATCTTTTTTCTTTTTATCAACATTTGGATTAGCAACTAAATCATCATAATATTCATCTAAATTAATATCATCTAGTGTAACACCGTACTCATTGTAAACTGTATGCGGCGCGAACATATGAAAATCTTTACCTTCTTTAGCTAAGTCAAAGAATTTTGAAGGTACGATTAATCCAGTAGAAATCGTTGATAAACGTAAGTCTTCATCTGCGTTCACTTTTTTAGTATCTAAAAATTCTTCAACATCGTAGTGGAAGATATTTAAATATACAGCACCCGCACCGGGACGTTGGCCTAATTGATCTGCATAACTAAAGCCGCCTTCAAGAGATTTTGCAACTGGTAAGACACCTTTGGCTACGCCTTTAATGCCTTTAATCGCTTCACCTCTTGCACGTAATTTAGATAAGTTAATCGCAACGCCGCCACCAATTTTACTCAATTGTTTAGCTGTGGAATCGATAAAGTTAATTGAATTTAAACTATCATCTACTTCCAATAAGAAACATGATACGAGTTCACCACGACGCGCACGACCAGCATTTAAAAATGTAGGTGTTGCTGGTTGATAACGTTGTTCAATCATAGCTGAAATAAGTTGTCTAGCTGTAGGTTTATGTCCATTTGCTAAATAAAGCGCGACAATGACAACATGTTGCTTGTAATCTTCTAAGAATTGAGATTTGTCATTTGTTCTTAATGCATAATCTTTAAAGAATTTACTAGCTGACATATAGCTTGCAAAACGAAACGGGATACTTTTAGCATAATCTGTAATTTCCACCAAATCTGCTTCAGCGTATTTTTCGAAAACATCAAAATAAAAGTCATTATCTACAAGATAACGAAGGCGTTCAATTTCACTATCAAAATAAATTGTTTTATCTTGAATTTCTTCTAAATAAACTGCTAACGCTTCTTGATCTTTTTCTAAATTAAAGAAACCATTCTCTTTACGCTTTGTAACCTCATTATTTAATTCAATATGATTGTATTTCTTCTCGTCCATAATCTTCATTGAAATTACCCACCTTCTCTTTAAATTCATTTACATCATTTGCTGTACCTTGTACTTCAAACTTCAATAGCAATGGAACTTGATAGCGTTCCGAAATAGATCGTCCAGCTTTCGCGAAATTTTGTCCCCAGTTACGATTTCCGCTTGCTGCAACAGCTTTTAATAAATCTTCATTTACATCTAAAAATGATTGAACTGGTTGGGGCACTTCACCAAATCCTATTGTCCCAGTGACCAAAACGAATGGCTCCTCTATTCTCTCAGAACAATTATTCTGCGTGAGTTCCATAACGTCAGTTAGTTCAGTTCGTTTAATAAATCTACGCACGTTGCCGGAAAATGAAAAATATACCACTTTCATTGGATCACCTTCTTTCTAAATAGACATATGTAAAATGGAAAATCGAAAGGCTTTCGAGGTATAATATTAATATGTTTTAAATGATTGAAGTAACCACTATATATAGTAACTTTTAATTCTATTAAGCAGGTATGTAAAAACTCAACATTTAAGTATTAATGCCTTATTTGTCATTATTCAAAGCCTAAAACTGTGTGATTTTACTTTAAATTTGATTTATTATAAATAAATTGACTGTCTATTGAAACACAATATATAGTGTTTCGTCTCTAATAGTAATACTATATTATGTGTTTCATTATACATAACTCATCGACTGATTAAAAGCCTTTAATTTATGACAAAATGATGAAAAGAGAATGAAAATGGCACCAATTCAACCTTAAAATCATTTTTTCATTGTTCAAAAATTTTTTTATCATTTTTAGAGTCACAATGCTTGCTTTTTTCAATTCTTCTGTAGCCCTTGATGTACGCACGTTGATCCATTCAATGTGGTATATTGCGTTTTATATATTTTATTTTTTAATTGATGATACTTTTAAATAGCTTCGAGCTTTTTTCTCATTTCAACCTCAACAAAAGAACGTTTGTTCGTATTAGTAGCGTATTATATTTTTTCTCTCGTTTCAAGCATATATACATAATCTAATTAACTATGCTAATATAGATACGTTAAATTATTAAAATTGAGGCGATATATGTGAATCCAAAAATGAAAGGTATTATTGCTATTCTAATTTCTGCAATTGGCTTTAGCTTTATGTCTGTTTTTTTTAGATTAGCTGGAGATCTCCCTGTCTTTCAGAAGTCATTGGCTAGAAATTTAGTTGCAATGTTTATACCTTTATATTTTATTTTTAAATACAAACAACCGCTTTTTGGTAAATTAAGTAGCCAACCATTATTAATTTCTCGTTCTGCACTAGGATTAATTGGCGTACTATTAAATATATATGCAATTGACCATATGATTTTAAGTGATGCAGATACTTTAATGAAATTAAATCCTTTTTGGACTATTCTACTTAGTTTAATTTTCTTAAATGAAAAAGTTCGAAACTATCAATTTATTGCAATGATTGTAGCCATTTTTGGTATGTTATTCGTTGTAAAACCAGAATTTTCTTCATCAATGATACCAGCTATTGGTGGGTTATTCTCAGGTATTTTTGCTGCAAGTGCTTATACGTGTGTTCGCGCATTAAGTAATAGAGAAGCACCTTATACAATTGTATTTTACTTTTCATTCTTTTCTATTATAGTGCTCATTCCATTTACAATGTTCACATTCGAACCAATGTCTACTATGCAAGTCATTTATTTGATAGGCGCTGGACTAGCGGCGGCAGCTGGCCAAATTGGTATTACCTTAGCATATAGTTTCGCGCCAGCTAAAGATATTTCAATATTTACGTATGCGTCTATTATCTTCACAGCATTATTTGGCTTTATTTTATTCGGAGAATCTCCAGATTTCTATGCCATTCTAGGTTACGCTATTATCATAGGTGCAAGTTATTACATGTTTGAAAAAGCAAGACGTCAACCATTAACAATTCAAAAAAAAGAACAAAAATCTAAATATTAAAGGAGCGCGTATTATGTCTGAAGGACGCAATCAAGAAGATTTAACTGATATTACTTTACTAGGAAACCAAAACAATAAATATGATTTCGATTATCGCCCAGATGTTTTAGAGTCTTTCGATAACAAGCATCAAGGCCGTGATTATTTTGTTAAATTTAATTGCCCTGAATTTACATCTTTATGCCCTATTACAGGCCAACCCGATTTTGCTACAATTTATATTTCTTATATACCAAACGTTAAAATGGTAGAATCTAAATCTTTAAAATTATATTTATTTAGCTTCAGAAATCATGGTGACTTTCATGAAGATTGTATGAATATTATTATGAATGACCTTATCGAGTTAATGGATCCGCATTATATTGAAGTTTGGGGTAAATTCACCCCTCGCGGTGGCATCTCTATTGATCCTTATACAAACTATGGTCGTCCTGACTCTAAATACGAAAAAATGGCTGAACATCGTTTGATGAATCACGATCTTTACCCAGAGAAAATAGATAACCGTTAAAATAATATGAATAAGTAAACAAAATTGAACTCATATTTTAAATTAGTTTCGAGAGATTATCGCGGCAGAGGTGGCTAAAAACAGAAAGTTAAGTTATGTCCTTACACACGCTTAGGCTCATGCATAAACACTACTAGCTCAGGAATCAGGAATCCAAGAACCAAGACTCTTGAGTAAAAAATAGTACGTTAAAAATAGTTTTTAGAAAAGATAGTTTACATTTTAATTTTAGTCATCTACTGACTATACAATATTTATGGCCGAGACATTATGATTTACGTCTCGGCTTATTTTTTTCATCTCAGTTCATTTAACTATCAAATTCCTTGAATATATTTTAATTTATTTCATATTATACTTGTTATTTGAATAAATACAGTATAGAATGTATCCAATCGTTAAAGGGGAGGGAAATTATGAAAAAAACTAATTATACGCACGAAGAAATTATGAAAGATATTCCAAATAAAGGTTTCTTCGGGCATCCAAAAGGGCTAAGCACTTTATTCTTCACTGAATTTTGGGAGAGATTCAGTTACTATGGTATGAAGGCCATTTTAATTTACTACTTATATTACACAGTAGCAGATGGCGGTTTTGCGTTACCACAAAGCGTTGCCATGCAAATTGTTGCAATATACGGTACGTTAATTTATATGTCAGGCATTATCGGGGGTTGGATTGCAGACCGAATTACTGGTACCCAAAATGCGGTCTTCTACGGTGGATTCCTCATCATGATTGGCCATATTTTACTGTCATTACCGAATAATTTAACAGTTGTACTTATCGCTTTAGGCGTAATTATTGCCGGCACCGGATTACTAAAACCAAATATTTCAACAACTGTCGGAGAATTGTATGAACGAAATGATGTTAGAAGAGACGCAGCGTTCACTTTATTTTATATGGGGATCAACTTTGGTAGTCTATTTGCGCCATTAATCACAGGCTATTTACAAACTAGAATCAGTTTCCATGCTGGTTTTTTAGCAGCAGCCATTGGTATGTTCTGTGGGTTAGTAGTTTACGCATTAAAACGTAAAAAATATCTAGGTCTTGCAGGTCGTAATGTACCAAAACCGTTAACTAAACCAGAAATCAAAAAATTCACCTTAATTACTACTGTGGTCATCGTATTGTTTTTAATCTATTTATTTATACTACATTTAAACGACGCACTTACATTAGGTAACTTTAGCTTCTTAATCACAATTTTAGGGATTGTGTTACCGATATACATATTTATCAATATGATTGTGAGTAAAGATGTTACGAAAGATGAACGTTCTCGTGTATACAGCTATGTACCATTATATATTACATCTGTTGCATTTTGGATGATTCAAGAACAAGGAGCGACGATACTTGCAACATTTGCTGATAAAAAAACACAATTAGAAATGTCAGTGTTAACCAATGGATTAATTGATTTTTCAATACCAGCTTCATGGGCGCAATCATTAAACCCAATTTTTATTGTGCTATTAGCACCAGTGTTCGCAACATTATGGATGAAGTTAGGTAAACGTAACCCACCTACAGTTCATAAATTTGCTTACGGTGCTATTATCGCTGGTTTTTCATATTTAATCATGATAATCCCGTTGGCAACGGGTAACGAGTTAGTCAATCCATTATGGCTCGTATTAAGTTTCTTATTAATTACCATCGGCGAATTATGCATATCACCTGTCGGTTTATCAACTACTACGAAACTTGCACCACTCACTTTTACTGCACGTATGATGAGCTTATGGATGTTAAGTAATGCCACAGCTCAAGGCCTTAACGCTCAACTTGTTGTTGTATACACAAAAATAAATCAAAGTGATTACTTTATGTACTCAGGTTTAGTTGCCGTAGTCATTGGTGTTATTCTGTTGTTCATTTCTCCAATAGTAAAACGCGCAATGAAAGGTGTTTACTAATTATTGGTATATAAAGTGTGGCGTCAAATTGAATATAGCGTTATATCATAAATTTCAATTCAAGCTTCAATAATAGGCAAAGCAAAAAAATCATTTTTGCTTTGCCTATTTTTTTGTAACTATACTATTTAATAACTTTAATTTATATGAATATAAATTTATTATTATATTCCCTACATAAATAACTGAATATTTTGAATATTGTTGTTTTGAGAATATTATTGCAATTTAATTTGATTAAGCGTAAAATCATTTTTATACATTCTTATTGGGAGCAAGAAAGGACGGGGAATGTTGCTTATGCAAAATCAAGATAAAGCCCATGAACAAGCTGTTCAATCTATTCCACAGAAAGGATTTTTTGGACACCCTAAAGGGCTAGGCGTTTTATTCTTTGTTGAATTTTGGGAGAGGTTCAGCTACTACGGTATGCGTGCCCTACTTATTTTCTATATGTATTTCGCTATTAAAGATGGCGGATTAGGTATGGACAAAGGCACTGCTCAGTCTATTATGGCTGTATATGGTGCGTTAATTTATATGACATCTGTGCTTGGCGGATGGATTTCCGATAGGATTACTGGTACACGTGCTGCAACGTTTTATGGTGGTGTGCTCATTATTATCGGTCATATTTTCTTAAGCTTACCTTTAGATATTGCTGGATTATTTATTTCTATGTTCTTCATTATCGTAGGTTCTGGTTTAATGAAACCAAGTATTTCCAATATTGTTGGCAGATTGTATCCAGATAGAGATACACGTATCGATGCTGGATTTGTTATATTCTATATGTCAGTGAACTTAGGTGCATTAATTTCACCAATTATCTTAGATCAATTCGTGCAAACTGGTAATTTCCATGGTGGTTTCTTAATCGCTGCAATTGGTATGGCACTTGGACTTGTTTGGTATATGTTTTTTAACAAAAAAAATATTGGGCCAATCGGTACAAAACCATCAAATCCATTAAGCAAAAGTGAGAAAAAGAAATATGGACTTTTATTTGCCGCTATCATCGTTATTATAGCAGTGGTGGTATTAATTACTGGATTAACAGGTACACTGTCATTTAGCTTAGTCAGTACAACTGTACTTATACTAGGTGTAGCGTTACCTATCATTTATTTCACAATTATGATTCGAAGCAAAGAAGTAACTGATGACGAGCGTTCAAGAGTTATTGCGTTTATACCTTTATTTATTCTTGGTGTTGTATTCTGGTCAATTCAAGAACAAGGCGCTAACGTACTTAACTTATTTGCTTTTGAAAGCAGTGATATGAAATTAAATATATTTGGATGGACAGCAGACTTTGGTCCTGCACTTTTCCAATCCATTAACCCATTATTTATCGTGTTGCTCGCGCCAGTTGTTTCACTCATATGGGCTAAAATGGCTCGACGCCAACCAAGTCTTGCAACAAAATTTGTTTTAGGTGCACTGTTAGCCGGCGCTTCTTACATAATGATTGGCTCTATCGGTCATGCTTCAGGCGGTGCATCGATCAGCGTTAACTGGGTTATTTTATCTTATATCATTTGTGTCATTGGTGAGCTATGTTTATCACCAACTGGTAACAGTGCAGCAGTAAAACTTGCACCAAAAGCTTTCAACACACAAATGATGAGCTTATGGTTATTAACTAATGCTTGTGCTCAAGCAATTAACGGAACTTTAGTTAAATTAATTGATCCCCTTGGTTACAAAAACTATTTCTTACTCTTAGGTTGCATCGCAATCGTAGTCAGCTTAATTATTTTAGCTTTTGTACCAAAAATTGTAAAAGGCATGCGTGGCATTAAATAATAAGTTCGAGGGAGCGGTACAAAAATCACTTTTTCCTAAAATGATTTTTGACCTGCTCCTTCTTTTTATATTTACATCTAGTAAATTTGGGGTAAAGTTTAGGAGAAAACAAAATTCAAAGGAATATGGTGACTCAATTGGAAAGTAATAAATTCAAACACGGTGTCTTATTTTATCATGAACAAAGCGGTATTAAAGATATTTATAGAGGATTAGGAGATGTTGCAACGTCGTTAACTACATTTTGCAAACATCTTTCTATACAATTAAGTGAAAATGAAGGAGATATTATTCAATATTGTCAAAAGATTAAAAACCAAAGTTACAGTGATGATGTTGATATTATCTTTATTCTAGGTGGAGACGGGACAATAAATGAATTAGTAAACGGCATCATGCAACATGAATTGGATGTCCCTATCGGTATTATCCCTGGTGGTACATTTAATGACTTTGTTAAAACGTTAAACATAAGCCCACGTCATAAAACCGCTAGCCAACAACTTATCCAATCAGAGTTGCAATCCTACGATGTTATGAAAATTAATGACCAATACGCATTAAACTTTGCGGGATTGGGACTCATTGTGCAAAATGCTGAAAATGTTCAAAACGGTAACAAAGATCTCTTTGGTAAATTGAGTTATGTAAGTTCTACTGTTAAAACATTGCTTAACCCAGAACACTTTGACTACAAATTGACAGTAGATGATACAGTCATTGATGGTAATACAGCGATGCTTGTCGTTGCAAATGGCTTATTCATAGGTGGCAGTCGCATACCTTTAACAGACCTTTCTCCTAATGATGGGTATTTAAATTTATTTATTTTTGAAGAACATAGTTCAAGCGTCCTAAGTGATATATTTAAACAAAGAGACAGCATGAATTGGAATCATATGACAGACGGTATTCAACATCTCTTATCTAAAAAGATATCCATAGAAACTGAACCTCAAATAAAGGTCGATATCGATGGAGAAATTGCATTGAAAACGCCCATTAATATTGAAATAATACCTAACGCAATTAAAATTTTAACCTTGCCTGCTAATAAAAAAGAACAATATGATGATTAAACTTATTATCACATTAACAAGAGCGATAAAAACATCTACATTACAGATTGTTTCATCGCTCTTTGTTTGAGTTAGATAATAAATATCTTATAAAAAGTTAAATTTCTGTTTAACTGATATCTATTTGACTGGTTATAAAAAACTTCTATTTCTAGATAATGATTTATAACTACTTTTTATCTTGTCTATCTTAAATGTTATATTCACTATCGCCTAAGAAATATTGCTCCACATCATACCAATTATTCACCCGTGTAAACCTGTCATCATTCACGTTATGTGAAGCTGTGTACATGATTGATTTACCAGTAAATATCGCGAGTTGGCGCGGATTGTCATCGATTAAATAATCTGCATTAACGATATCTTTGCGACCGCAAAATACAAAATGCTGTGGGTCTAAAAACGGAAAATATTCTCTTAACCATGCATACTTGTCATGAAATGAAGTCGGGACATCCATCGCAGCAGTAGCAATAAATACATCGTAATGTTCAGTAAGTTTTTTAACTACTTTTTGCGAATGTGCCATTACTTTTAATTTTTTGAAAAAACCTGGCTCGCGTAAAATTTCATGTAGTAAGCCATCATGTTCTGGCATTGCGTGTCTTAATTTCTTGCCATCTAACATGTCATACGTAATTCCCAAATCTGTACGTTTATTTACATCTTCAATAAGTGCGCCTACTGTATCAGCAAGCACTTCATCCATATCAATAGCAATTGATTTTCTTGTCATCTAATACTCTACTCCCTTTTAAAATCTCATTCCTCAATTATTCTAATGTGCTAATCTTGTATCCTATCACATTATTGCGCTATGAATCACTAACAGTATAGCAAAAAACGCTCAACTAAACCAAATTTATATATAGCTTTCTCATATAATCTTACAGCAATTATATATCTATACTATGGCGTTAATATATTTGAGTTCGTTGAGCGTTTTATTTTTATATTTAAAGTTTTATAGATTAAAGTTATTTAAAACTTCAATCATTTTATCATTTTGTTCTGGGAATCCTATTGTAATTCTAACACCGTTAGGAAATTCTCTTGTAATACATCCTACTTTTAATAATGCTTCATATAATTCGTGTGGCTTAGATGTATGCACAAAAATGAAATTCGTTTGACTTGGGTTTAATCGATCACTTTTCACTAAATTAAAAAATTTAGTTCTTTCTCGTGCATTTTTTTCACGAATAGAAGTTAAATAATCTTGGTCTGCCAATGCTGCTAGTGCAGCATGTTCTGATAGACGCCCTACGTTAAATGGTGGACGAATGATATTCCATTTCTCAATAGCTTCTTGGGCAGCAACAACATAACCGATACGCATACCTGCTAAGCCATATGCTTTAGAGAAAGTTCTAAGTAAGAAGGCATTCGAGAATGCTTCTTGTAATGCTAATGAATTAGGAAAATCTTCAGCCGTTACGAATTCGACATAAGCCTCATCAATAATTACTGGAATATGACTTGGCACACGTTCTAAGAAACTTTTTAATTCATTATGTGTAAAATATGTACCAGTAGGGTTGTTCGGATTACATAGCCATACTAATTTGGTATTATCGTCAACTTCGGATAAGATACCTTCTAAATCAAATCCGCCTTCTTTTAAAGGTACTTGCACAACGTCTGCCGATTCTACAATTGCATTATGATAATATTGGCCAAAAGTCATCTCACTTGTGACGATTTTATCCCCTGCTGTTAGCACAGCACGCGAAATCATCAATATAACTTCATCTAGCCCTGCGCCAAATAAAATACGTGCAGGATCAACGTTTAAATGCTTACTTATTGCTTCTTTAATTAACGGAGAACCCGTTTCAGGGTAAAATTGCAATTCATCTAAATGATTTTTAATTGCTTCTTTTACTTTTGGAGATGGTCCATACAAGTTTTCGTTAGAGGCTAATTTATACAACTCACCTTCAATCCCGTATTGTTCTTTTAATGCTCTAGGTGATAAGCCTGGTTGGTATGCTGATAATTGCTCAATTTGTTTTTTCATTGTTAGTTCGGGCCTCCTTAAATTTACAGAAATTTCAAAACTTAGTAACTATTATAAACCTTATGCCTATTGAAAATCAATGCGCCTTTATTTATAAAACCAGAGTTGTACACCAAAAATAAATACAAGTTCAAATGAACCCGCTTATTTTCTAGCTAATAAAGGTTTCATTGAACTTGTATATATCTATGAGTTAATCCACTAAATCATGTTTTTCTAGATAATTTTTCGCTACCTGATATGGGTCTTGTTTTTTTACTGTAACTTCATAATTCATTTGTTGCATATCTTCATCAGAAATTTTATCTTCCAGTTTATTCAGTGGTGCTTTTATTTCAGGATGAGATTCTAAATACGACGTTTTAAACATTGGAGCGCCTTGATATGGAGGGAATACTTTTTTATCATCCTCTAGTATAACCATATCATATTGCTTTAACTCAGCATCAGTTGAATATGCGTCTATTAAATTAATATCGCCGCTTTCAACTGCTTGATATCTTAATTTTGGTTCCATTGTCTTCGCTTTACCAACATTTAAATCATATGCTTTTTTAACTGCTGGATAGCCATCACTACGGTCGTTAAACTCTAACGTAAAACCAGGTTTAATCTGATCGCTCACTTTATTCAAATCACCTATTGTTTTGAGGTCATGTTTTTCTGCAAAATCTTTTTTTACCGCTAATGAATAAGTATTATTGTATTTCATTGGCTTCAACATTGTTATATCATATTTATCTTCTAAACTCGATTTAGCTTGATTATATACTTTATCTTCTTGCTTAGATTTTAAATCTTCTTTCGTTAATTCTCCAAGCACAGTTCCTGTAAATTCTAGATAACCATCGATATCATCAGATTTCAATGCGTTGAAAAGGAATGTGGTTTTCCCCATACCATCTTTAACTTCAACTGTGTTATCTGTTTCATCTTCAATTAAAATCTTATACATATTTGTAATTACGGATGGTTCTGAACCAAGTTTACCCGCTAATGTAATCTTATCACCTTTTTGTGCAAGCATTGGTCCAACAATAACTAATAGCAATATGACGACCATTGAACCGAGAGAAATAAGTAATTTTTTGTAAGAAATTTTTTGCATATAACGCAGAACTAAATCAAATAGGATCGCTAATAAAGCGGCAGGAATAGCACCAATGATTATAAGTGATGTATCATTTCTATCAATACCTAAAAGAATTAAATCACCTAAACCCCCAGCACCTATTAAAGCTGCCAACGTAGCAGTTCCTATTATAAGCACCATAGCCGTTCTAATACCTGCCATAATTACTGGGGTCGCTAATGGTAATTCTACTTTCGTTAGTCTTCGCCCTGGTTTCATACCGATACCTTTTGCAGCTTCTATTAGTGAGCTATCTACCTCACTAATGCCTGTATATGTATTTCTTAATATCGGCAATAATGCATAAACAACTAATGCAATGACTGCGGGAACCTTCCCAATGCCAAACAATGGTATCATCAACCCTAATAATGCTAATGATGGTATTGTTTGCAATACTGCTGCAATATTCATCACAATTTCAGAGATCTTATCTGTTTTTGTTAGCAAAATACCAAGTGGAACACCAATTACTGCAGCGATAAGTAGCGCGATAAAAGATATCTGTATATGTTCTAATATCGTAGTTAATAATTGTCCCTTACGGTCTAAAAGCGTATTGATCAATTCATTCATTTATCACTACCCCCCGTACGTTTCGACAGATATTGGAACATATCTTCTCGTTTAAGCACATGTTGTGTAGCAGTCGCTTCATCGTCAATAATAATAGCTTCATGGTTTGCCAAATCACTATAAATATTTTTAACTGATTGATTACTACTAACAATTGGATACCCTTGTGTTGCCTCTGATTCACTAATCGTTAAATCACCGATAAGTTCTGATAATTTGATATCTTTTTCTATTTTTGGCACTTTATCCCCAATAAACTGTTTTACAAAATCACTTTTAGGATGGTTAACCATATTTTCTGGAGTATCTATTTGTTCGACATGTCCTTTGTCTAACAAACAAATTCTGTCACCCAGTTTCATGGCTTCTTGTATATCATGCGTTACGAAAACAATTGTTTTTTTAATTTTTTGTTGTAATTCAATTAAGTCATCTTGCAGCTTCTCTCTACTGATTGGGTCTAGGGCACTATACGGTTCATCCATTAAAATAACTGGAGGATCAGCCGCTAAAGCACGCACTACACCAACACGTTGTTGTTGGCCTCCTGACAACTCATCCGGTTTTCTATCTTTGTATACTTCTGGTTCTAATCCGACCATATCCATTAATTCATCTATACGTTTATCAATATCTGCTTCTTTCCATTTTTTCATTTGCGGTACTTGTGCAATATTTTCTTTGATGGTTAAATGGGGGAACAATGCGATTTGTTGTAACACATAACCTATGTCCCAGCGCATTTCATAAACAGGGTAATCACTTATCGGTTTATCTTTGAAATAAATATACCCTTCTGTTAATGAAATTAAGCGATTGATCATTTTTAGCGTGGTCGTTTTTCCACAACCTGAAGGACCAATTAAAACAAAAAATTCACCCTCGTCTATATTAAAACTGAGATTATCTACAGCTGTTTTATCCCCATAACGTTTTACTACGTTTTTAAATTCTATCACTTTGTCACCCTCACTCTATTCATAGCACTTCACTATCTCTTTAAAATAAATACATATATTAATCACATAACCTATTTGCTAACAAGTTAATCTTATTATTTCTATAATCTAGTATAAAAAAAGAAGTTAATTCTCAACTAACCAATATAACTATTGCATTTGTATTCGCATAGTATACCTATAGTTGTCAAATTAACTTCGCTTTTTCAATAATTCCAAAATAATAAATTTTAATATCATTAAAAGTAAGTATATACGTTTATATATTCGAAAAACAATTATCTGCTCAATTAGATTTGAGCTTTATATGATTGGATGGTATCTAAAAATATGGGGCAATAGTGTTTTAATTTATAACTTCCAACGCCATCAATCAATATCATTTCTTGTTTGGATTCTGGTTTTCTTTTTGCAAACTCTTCTAAAGTAAAATCTGAAAATATACTCACAGGTGGAATGTCTAATTTTTCACTTAATTGTTTACGAACATCAATCAATTCATCAAATAACGCACGGTCAACACCTTCAACTGTATTAATATTTACTTTTTCTTTTGATTTACGTTTAAACGGCGTCGTGAAAATCGCAACCTCATTATTCAATAATTCTTTAACAGAAACATCACAAATTAATATTTCATCATGTTCATTTAAAAACCCTTTAAATCGTAATTCGTCAATAAGATGGCTGAGTTCTGACGTTGTATAGTTTTTCATAATACCATGCGTTGACAATTGATTGTAATCACAGTAGCGAATGTAATCAGAATCTTCACCTCTTAAGACTTGTATGATAACACTATAACTTTCTTGTTGCTTCATACGCGCAATACAACTCACAATCATCTTAGCCTCATTAGTCATATCGTACGTTTTATTTTCCCTAACGCAGTTACTACATTGCCCACATTCTTCAAGTTTTTCATTTGGCTCAAAATAATGAACCAATGTTGCTTCTAAACATTTTTTAGTCTTTGTATAGAGAAGCATTTTACTCAATTTTTCACCCATTTTTTCTTTATAGTCATCGTCTGCCTTCGATGATGAAATAAAGTACTGGTGCAAACCGATATCTCTGTCACTGAATAAAAGAATACAATCACTTTTTAGACCGTCACGACCTGCACGGCCTGCTTCTTGATAATACGATTCTAAATCCCCAGGCATATTATAATGAATAACAAAACGCACGTTGGATTTGTCAATCCCCATACCAAAAGCATTAGTCGCCACGACCACGCGAACACGGTCGTATACAAAATCATTTTGTGCCGCTTCGCGTTCTTTATTTGATAAACCGGCGTGATAAATAGTGCTATTAACCTTATGATTCTCAAGCGCTTCGTGCAATTCTTCCACTTGTTTTCGTGTTGAACAATAAATAATACCTGCTTCTTTACTATGATCTGCAACGTATTCTAAAACAAATTTTTGTCGTTGATATGTAGGATTAACTTGAAACACTAAATTACGGCGTTTCGTGCTTGTTTTAATTTCATCTTGTTTGTCGATATTCAAGCGATCCATAATATCTTTTTGCACTTCAATCGTGGCTGTTGCTGTCAGCGCTACAATTGTAAAATCTTGTGGTAAAGTAAAAACTTTGTGAATGACTTCTTGGTAACTTGGTCTAAAATCATGGCCCCATTTTGAAATACAGTGTGCTTCATCAAATGCGACCAGGTATATTTCTAACTGCTGTAACAAACGCATAAAGTAAGCATTGTCGAAGCGTTCCGGTGCGACATATAGGAATTGGATTTCTCCATTTTTTAATTGCGCTTCAATTTGTTTTTGTTGCTTTTGCGTCAAACTACTATTTAAATATGCTGCGTTAATACCCATGGCCTTTAATTGATCAACTTGGTCTTTCATCAACGAGATTAAAGGGCTGATTACGATTGTTGTGCCGCCTAACATTAATCCTGGTACTTGATAACAAATTGATTTTCCCCCACCAGTTGGTAAAACGCCAAGTACATTATGATGATCCATTACTTTAGTTATTATTTCTTTTTGACCTGGACGAAAGGTGTCATAGCCAAAATAATGTGATAACGTTGCTTCCATGTTATAAAATCCCTCATTGTTCTTTTAGTTCTTCAAGTTCGCTCCATCTTGTTATATCTGCTTCGTATAAAGCATTGAGTCTTTGTTGTTCTTCATTTAATTCTTTTACTTTAGCATAATCAGAACTTGCTTCTACCATTTCTTGCTCAATTGCTTCTAATCTATGCTCAGTTGTTTCAATACGTTCTATAATTGTTTCATATTCCTTTTTCTCTTTATAAGATAAACCTTTTTTCTGTTTCTTTTCATGCGTTGATTTGGCTTTCGTTTGTTGTTTTTCTTGCGCTTGTTGTTTTTCTAAATCTTTTTGGTACGCTTCATAATCTTCAAAACTGCCTATGATACGATCCATCTTTCCATCATGGATATACCAAAATTCTTGAGCAACTTTATTTAAAAAGTATCTGTCGTGGCTCACGGTGATTACAGTGCCACCAAAAGTAGCAATATAATCTTCTAAAATCGTTAAAGTTTCAGTATCTAAATCATTAGTTGGTTCATCTAATAATAAAACATTCGGTTGATGTACGAGTAATTTTAATAAATATAACCTCTTTTGTTCTCCACCAGATAGTTTATACACTTTCTTTCCATGTGTAGTACTTGGAAATAGGAAACGCTCTAATAGTTGTGTAACAGAAACTGCCGTGCCATCTTTTTCTTTAGCCACTTCACTCTCTTCTCTTAAGTAATCAATCATTCTAATATCTCTATCCATGCGCTCTTCGGTTTGTTTAAAATAAGCAATTTTGACAGTTTGACCAACTTTTAATACCCCTTCAAATGATTGGTCATCACCGTTTAAAATATTCAGCAATGTCGTTTTACCTGCACCATTGGGACCGACAATACCAATTTGTTGTCCATTTTTAATAATTTCGGTGATATGTTCAAATAACGTTTTATTGCCTATACATTTTGATATATCTTCAAGTTCGAATACCTGTTTTCCTAATCTTGAATATGCGAGATTTAAGGAAGCTTTATCTTGTTGGTGTTGATTTTTGACGTCTTCCTCTAAATCTTTAAAACGATTTTTTCGTGCTTGCTGTTTGGTAGAACGTGCCTTTACACCTGCACGCATCCATGCTAATTCTTGTTTATATAAAGCACGTTGTTTAGCTTGTTGTTTTTGTTCAATGACTTCATTTTCAGCACGTTGCGCAATGTAATCCTCATAATTACCAGGGTATGTTGTTAATTTACCACGATCTAATTCAATAATGCGGGATGATACTTCATTTAAGAAAAAACGATCATGTGTAACAAACAATACAGTGTGAGGGTATTGTTTTACATAATTAATTAACCAATTAATTGACTCAAAATCTAAATGGTTTGTAGGCTCATCTAATAATAATAAGTCAGGTTGTTCTATAAGTGTCTTCGCAAGCCCGACACGTTTTTGTTGTCCACCTGATAATGCTTTCACTTTTTTAGCTGTGTCATTGATGCCTAATTTTGATAGAATCGTTTTGATTTCAGCACTATAATCCCAAGCTTGATAATTATCCATCGCTTCCTGTGCTTGCATCATTTTTTGGAAATCTGTTTCACTCTGTGTCTCACTATAGCGTACTACGGCAGCTTCATAAGCACGTATCACTTGAAACGTCTTAGTTTCAGAAGTTAATACTGCTTCAAAAACGGTTAAATCATCTTGAAATTCTTGCTTTTGAGATGAATAACGTATGCGGTAAGCATTAGGGTGTGAGATTTCTGCTTCGAAATCTTCATCCAAACCCGCGATGACTTTCAATAACGTACTCTTTCCTGTACCATTTATGCCCACGAGTCCTATTTTCTCACCTTCAGAAATAGACAGATGTAAATCATCAAAAATGATTTTATCGGCATATGATTTATGTAAATGTTCAATTTTGTAGGCTTCCATCGTCCAACATCCTTTTTAATATCGAAAATTATAATGAATTCTGTTAAACTTAATTTCAGTTCTATATATTATACACCTTTTTGAACTCAAATGATACAAGGGAGCGTAGCTTATGTCGGATTTTTTCCAAGATTTACCTCCTTTTATCCAAGCATTAATTGCAGGTATCATCACTTGGTTACTTACTGCATTAGGTGCTGCAGCTGTTTTTATTTTCAAAAGAGTTAACGATAAAATACTTAATTCAATGCAAGGTTTTGCTGCAGGCATTATGATTGCTGCAAGTTTCTGGTCTCTACTACAACCCGCCATCAATTATGGTGCAGGTTCAACTTTTGCATGGGCACCAGCAGCTATCGGTTTTTTATTGGGCGGTTTTTTCATTCGCGCTTTAGATTTAGTTATTCCACACATACACCCAAACACCCAAGATACGAACCAATACCAAGAAGGTGTAGGAACTAAAAAACTCAATAAGAATACTTTGCTCGTATTAGCAATAACGTTACATAATATACCAGAAGGTCTCTCTATTGGTGTAGCTTTTGGAGGCGTAGTAGCTGGTAATGGGCAAGCAACGTTGTTAGGTGCACTTGGTTTAGCTATCGGTATCGGTATTCAAAACATTCCGGAAGGTGCTGCACTCTCTATGCCTATTAGAGCAGCTGGCGCTTCAAGATGGAAAGCTTTCAACTATGGACAGGCTTCTGCTATTGTTGAACCGATATTCGCTACTATAGGTGCTGCAGCCGTTCTATTCATTACGCCAATGTTACCATATGCACTTGCTTTTGCAGCTGGTGCTATGATATTTGTTGTTGTAGAAGAGCTTATCCCAGATTCTCAAGCTAGTAATAACACTGATTTAGCTACATTAAGCTTAATGTTAGGCTTTACAATTATGATGATTTTAGATGTTGCACTTGGATAAAGGAGTATTATGACAATACTTGAACAAAAGAACCGGGCTCAATTAGAGGGTTTTATTACACGCTTTGTTAGCCTGCTATGATATTGATAATTAATTTATTAACGTATGCAATAAATATCATTCTAGGTTTAATCACCTGCTTTCAACATCAAAGAAAGAAGAACTAGACAGAAATGACACTTTCTAAATAGGTTTCATTGTCCTCTTTGGCAAGAACGACTAGGATAAACGTTTAGATTAAGTGAATCGCATGAATGATTCATTTTTATAAGCGCATTTTCAGACCAGTCCACTTGCCCCAATAATACAAATGAGCCGGAGACATTGCACCTTATGTCTCCGGCTCATCTTTGTTTGTAAGATAGTTATGTAAACACACGTTTCAGTCAACCTGAGGAAAATGCCAGATAAAATATTAAGCCCCCATCCATTATTTAAATGGAATGAGGGCTTATCATTTAACTATTTTTTCTCTTGTCCTTTTGGTCCTGGTTCGTATTTATATTGGGATGGTTTGACTTTATCGAAATCGGGATTATCATAAAATCTCAATAAATCACCGTTAATCACGTCGTCACTCATTTCCAAGTCTTTTTCAGCTTGTTGTTTTCGTGCATCAAAATCGCTTGGTTTTTCAGTAACCGGTTCGTTATTCTTATTATCGTATATTCTACCATTTACATATTTATAGTCTTTGGTAACAAAATCACCATTTCTAAATGGTACTGTATCATTATGATCTTTTGATAATAAGTCCGTTCCCATCATTAAATAGTTTTTAGTGTCAATACCCATCAAATGGAGCAATGTAGGCATAACATCTGCTTGCCCAGCATATGTCTTATCTACAGTGCCTTCTTTACCAGGTATTTTCAACCAGAAGCCTGTGCGGTTTAAATCAGTGAACTTAGCTGGTGTAATCTCTTCACCTAATAATTTTTCCATTGCTTTGTTATGGTTTTCTGAAATACCATAATGGTCACCATAAATCATAATAACAGAATCATCATAGATGCCTTTCTCTTTCAATTCATTGACAAACTCTTCTAATGATTCATCTAAATATCTAGCCGTTTGTACATAACCATCTACAGTTGAATCTCCAGTATTTGGCTTATCAATTGACGCGTCTTCTGGCGATAACGTAAATGGATAGTGGTTCGTTAATGTGATTAAATGGCTATAGAAAGGTTCTTTTTCTTTCGCTAGGTAATTCGCTGACTCTTTAAAGAACTCTTTATCTTTTAGACCTAAATTTTCAAGATTTTCTTCAGACATGTCATAATAGGTCGCATCATAAAATTTATCGATACCAAAATGTCTGTATACTTGGTCACGATTCCAGAACGTTTTATAATCTCCGTGCATTACGCTTGATGTATAACCTTGTTGTTGATGTAAAATAGCTGGCAATGCTTGGTACGTATTATCACCTTTAAGTGAGAATGCTGAACCTTGAGGCAGTCCATATAAACTATTATCCATCGTGAACTCTGAGTCAGAAGTTTTACCTTGTCCTGTTTGATGGAAGAAGTTTGGATAATATCTATATCCTTCATTACCAGTTGAAAGTTTATTCAAGAATGGCGTTACTTCTTCTCCATTTACTTTTTTATTAATTAAGAACGTTTGGAAACTTTCTAAATGTATTTTAATCACATTTTTCTTTTTAGCCGCGCCAAAATATTCTTTGTTTGGCTCGGTTCTTTTTTGTTTTGTGTAATTCAATACTTTAGTTAAATCATCTTCATTGGCCAACGCTTTTTGTTGATTATTTTGAATTGTTTTCACACCATCATAAACTGTGAAATTATAAGGGCCTAAGTATTTTACTAAGTATTTATGGTCAAATGTACGTGTTAATAATTCTGGACGATCTGATTCTGCAAAAGCAAGGTTCAGGAAGAACAATGCAACAGATGCTGCCATGATTACCGGGACAAACTTTTTACTAAACACCCGTTTATCTAACCATTTTTGTTTGAAAATTAATATAAATAAATAAATGATTGTATCAATAAAGTAAGCAAAGTCATACCATTTAAATGAAGCAGAAACAGCGCCTCCCATTGATTCAACATTCCCTACTTGGTTTAATGTACTAAATGTTAAGAAATCAGAGAAAAATCTAAAATACACTACATTTGCGTATAATAGGAAAGTTAAAAGAAAACCACCTATAAATATAAACCAAAAGGCTTTCTTACCTTTGAAAAATAAGAAAATACTCAATACTAAAGCGATTAAACTATATGGATTCATTAATAAGATTAAGTTTTGAACTAACCCTTTAACACCTAAAGAAAAATCAACATAGTATGAAAAATACGTTTTAGCAGTAACTGTTAAGACAGTTATGATAAAAAACGCAAAAAGAGTTAATTTCTTTTTGTGTAGACTCATGTTTGTTCCCCCGATATAAATTAATAAAAGTTGGTCCTAGTACCTAGTCCAATAAAATATATTTGTAATCATTGTTAGTTCGTAGTTAACATCTTCTAACTATACTTTTATCGTTATTTGCGAAAGTTAAAATTTATAAAAATATGGTTTACAATTTATATAGCTAAATTCAACCAAATCTCACTTATGAGTACTTGTTTCATCAATGATCAATTAATTCTATTAATTAAAAATATTTTCTAAAAATTTGTGAATTATAGGTGTTTTATTGTAAATTACGTTATTGTTCAGAATTATGATTGTTATTTACATCGCTTTTACTACTACTTTACCATGTAATATTTTTGTAATAAAACGATTATAGTTCAATTAATAAATATAAAGCAATTCTTAAGTAATATCAAGTAAAAACACACTTTTTTTCATAAAAAACCCCTATCAAAACCTTTTATGAAGGCATTGTTAAACGCGTATGAAAACAAGATTAAATTAAAGTAAAAAATTAAATTTCCTATATAATTATACGTGTTTCATGCGACGAATTAATCAGACTATGGACCTATTTAAATCAAAGAGGGATTATACCTATTGAGTTAAACAACCATTTAACATGAGTATACGTATAAAACGCTAGTTACACTTTAAATAAAAAGCCTGGAACATAAGCAATATCCCAGGCAATTTTTGGTATTGGCTCTCAAGCAATGAAGTGCTAATGTATTTATATAAGACTTTTAAAGCAAAACTTATATGTGAGCCCTAGCGCTTATATTCTTTTTTCTAGTTATGGTTGCTCAAATACCACAGCAAAACCATTCTATAAAATTTGATTTAGACTTGTCTCATTAGTATCAGCTATCGTAATATGATTTTAATTTCAATTTTGATGTGAGTTAAAATGTGATTGTAGTATTGCATTCGTGCGCAACTATATTCTATAAAGACACTACGTTAACTATTTTAACATCTCTAGTTGCATTCTATACTCAATTCCATGAAATAGTTGGTTTAACCAATTCGTATATTTTATTAGATTTTTTTCTGCAGTTTCGATATCTATAAATTGGAATTTCAATTTAGTTCCGGGATGTTTCTGCCCTAATTTTGTTAAATGATAACTTGCAACAGTTCCAATTTGGGGGTAACTCCCTAGTGTGTAGTGATCGTTTAATAAAATGATTGGGGTGCCATCTCTTTTCACTTGGATTGTTCCGATTTGAACAGATTGATGCGCCGGCATGTCTTCATAAAATGCTTTAACAGGCTGTCCCTCTACATACATCCCTACTCTATTCGCTTTACTTGTTACTTTATATTCTCCATAAGTGAATCGATTTAATGCATCTTGATCAAAATCTTCTGTACCTTTATTTTTAATGACATGGAACACATCTGACATATAGTTAAAAGAAAGCGCATAACCGTCTATACCCCAATTCGTTTGGTGCGTATGTTCAAGATTTTCAAAAAGTTTATAATGACGTTCTGTATAGTTACGTTTCATGTTGATTTCATCGCCTTTTTCTAATCTACGACCATGAAATCCTCCTATTTTAGACATAAAGTCTGTAGATGAAGACCCTAACCACTCGTCTAACTCGAAGCCCCCACCTACAGCTAAATAAACTCTTGAAGTACGTGTAGTTTCTGTAAATTCAAGCACGTCTCCTTTTTCCATTAAATAAAGTTTATTTGGTAAAACTTTTAATTGTTCTGTTTTAGCTTTAAAATTCCCACCGCTTAGTGCAATTAAAGTTGACTCAGTAAAACGAATACTAGCCATTCTGTTTGTCATTTCCAAAGTAGCTTCATTTTTATCATTAGCTACTAAACGATTAGCAATTTCGTGTGAGAGTGGATCTAGAGCACCTCCAGGAATCACGCCGTTATGTTCATAGCCTTTACGACCAAAATCTTGGAAACTAGAGAATAATCCTTCACTTTCTATTATGATTGACATGGTTCAAAGCCTCCTAAATCCAGTGCTTCCTCAGTAATTGCGTTAAACTGTACATTATCACCTAATTTTAGAGTAGTGAAATCTGATTGATGCGGGTTAAATAATTCAACTGGAGTATAACCGATGACTAGCCAATCTCCATACGTATCAATTGTAGTAATGCCTGTTTTTTTTCCTTCAATGATTACTGATCCTGCCGGGATAAAGACTTTTTTGCCCCCTGTATGATTTACAAATAAACGTTTATCCATACCAGTTAAATAGGGAAAACCAGGAGAATATCCCATCATTGACACAAAGTAGTTTGGAGCTGTATGCAATTTTACAAATTTATCAAAATCCATTTCATAATATTTTAATAAAGATGCTAAATCAGGCCCAAAATCACTCCCGTATACTACAGGTATTTGTATTGGGTCCGCCGTTTTTTCTACATGTTTAATTTCTAACTTTACAGATTGCAACAATGCTTTCATGTATAGAAATGGTGATTTTATGTTGTGATGTTTAATCATATCTCGCGCATCATAGCAAATCATCATATCAGACTCTGTCGGTACAATTTCTGTAATAAATGGATAGTTTTTATTAACAAGATATGTTTTTAATGCTAGTAGGTCTTCAGTTAAATCCTTAGAAACCTCTTTTTCTATAGAAACCACAATGGCTTGATCACCTTGACTGTATATCTTCATAAATTCACCTCATCTATTGTTTCTATCGATAAAATACATTCAATATCTGCGTTAAATATCTTATTATTTCTTTGACTAAAGCGTAAATAAATATCAACTGAATCGCGCATGATATAGTGACTATTAATTTTGTAATATAATATTTTTGCTGTTTCATTAAATAATTCGCGTGCCATTTAGTAAGCACACTTAGAATAATAATTAATAAAAACCATAGCACTATCATTATTTTGCCTCACTCGCCGACATTAAATTTTTTAAGATTTGTCTTACTTCATTTATATTGTTTTAATTATAATTTTAGAATACGTCATTTCATTTTATTTATTAAATGTTGATAGCGGAGTTATAGTAAACTGCTTTTTCAACACCTTAACTACAATCATTAGAATGGAAAAATATATATTTCTTATACTTTCTATATTCTATAGATTTATTTCAACATCGGCAACCTCTCTCAAACTATTTATTAGAAAAACCTTTATTTGATGGCGGCTTAATTTTTCTCTAAATTCTTGTATATCATAATTTTTTTCAATTAATCTACCTTCATCTATAAGTGCTTGCCTTTTGCAACCTTTTAAAAAATCGTTATCAAAAACAGGCGTATACAATTCATTTCTCTCTTTAATCATAATATTACCTATATCAAATTCTAATATTTTACCTTCTTTATCATATAATAATATGAGATCTGTCTCATGATTGTGCATTAAATGTGCCCTGTTTGTTGTTTTATTTGTGAGTATACGGTTATCTTGAATAGGCTGTAACTGAACAAGTTTAGCTGTAAAGCTATCTTTTGGTGGTAAACTTGCTAACTCGTAATCAAATACGCCATTTGGATTAAGTAATATTTTTACTCTATAGGTGTCATTCGAGCACAACGCTTTAATTTCTCTAATGATTGCATGCCATCTTTCATCTTGAAATGTAATGTGAAAGTGTTCTGCAGACCGCTTCATTCTGTCATGATGATAAGATAACCTTAAAAAATCTCCTGCTTCTAATTTCAACGTTTCAAATAATTGCATTATAATCTCTCCAATATTTTAGTCTTATCTTTAAATTCTTGTACTTCTGCTTAAGGATTGGAATCTATTGTAATACCTGCTCCCACACCATATACTGCTTCTCCGTTTATATATTGTATTGTACGAATTGGTACATTAAATATAGATTTCCCACTAGGTAACAACAAACCAATTGTGCCACAGTAGCCATTTCTAGATGTTTGTTCTAATTGTTTAATATAGGTCATTGTGTTGAGTTTCGGCGCACCAGTAATAGAACCGCATGGGAATATTGCTTTTAATATACTTTCTAAAGACAAATGGCGTCCCAACTGGCCAGTTACCATGGAGGTCATTTGATAGACTGTCTGGTATGTTTCAATATGAAATGGTTTGTAGACTTTCACCGTTCCAGTATTAGCAATTCTACTAATATCATTGCGTAATAAATCAACAATCATTACATTTTCAGCTCTGTCTTTCGTGGAACATATTAACTGATTTAAATTATCTCGATCTTCTAATTCTGTTTTACCCCTAGCAATTGTACCTTTCATAGGTTTGCTTAAAATGGTGTTAGATTGTTTTTTAAAAGGTCCGTATTGAAAGAAAAGCTCTGGAGACAATGATGCAATTTGCACGTCATCTGTGTCGATTAATGCAGAATAATAACCATGGTTGTCTCTTTGCAATACATGGTACAATTCAGAGATTGGCCCTCGTATATCGTCTTTTAGCCTTGTCGTATAATTGACTTGATATGTATTGCCTTCAGTTATAGCATGTTGTACCCATTTGATGTGTTTAATCATTTGTTCATGTGCATATTGGAAGGTAAAATGATGTTTCTTTTGATATCCATTACACACCTTTTTCCCTTCATTTTTTGCTTGTTTAAATACATAAGCGGCTGCATATATAAATGAAGATTCTGATTCGATAGTTGCCATTTGACTGTTGAAGTAAGTAGCTGCTTCATAAGGCAAATATAAAGCGACATAATCGCCATTATTTTGATGTGTCTCAGCAAAACGTACAACTTCTCCTACCTCTTCAATGTGGTATGCAATTTTTTTACGCAAATATTTTGTGAGTTGCAATTGATATGTTTCATTTTGTTCTTCATCTATGTAATAACGATAATTAAACTTTATTTGCATGATATGCCTCCACAATTTCAATAAATAATTTAATTTGTTCTATACCGTACTCACTTAAAATTGATTCAGGATGATATTGCACACCGTAAACAGCATCATCTTGATGTGCACATGCCATAATAACACCTTCATCATTGATAGCTGTAGCGCGTAGTATTGAAGGAAATGTATGTATGTTAGCCATTAAGGAATGATAACGCATGACCGAAAACGTCGTAGGTAAGTCTTTAAAAATGTCTGTACCTTTATGCGTAATGAAAGTTGTATGACCGTGAATTGGTTTTTTGTTTTTTATAATGTCACCGCCGAAATGTGTAACTATGAGTTGAAATCCTAAACAAACACCTAAAATCGGGACATGTTTGGCAAATCGGTCTATCACTTTGTTCAGTATAGGATAATCTATTGGCTTGCCTGGCCCTGGCGATATGACAATCGCTTCTGGTTTCATACCGAAAATCTCATCTATAACAACTTCATCAACATCAATAACAAACACTTCTCTTGCATAGCATTGTTTAAGATAATCTACAATATTATATGTGAATGAATCTTTATTATCGATTACAAGTAGCATTAAATCACCTCAATAGTATTTATATAAACATTTATTATGTTCATTATCCCAAATCCTAACTTGATTTTACAGCTTAAATGTATTATTCTAGTCACGGTATAAATGAAACAGAGGTTTCTAGCTGACACCCTCTATAAAAAACTAGACACCGGAACGACGTCTATCTTTTTTATAGAGATAGACGTTTTTTTATGGCGTCATAACATTTATATGAAAGCTAGTATATTTTAAGGAGTGTAAATTAGAATGACGCAACGCACATTAAACAATAATAAAGCCATCGTCGTATTTAGCGGCGGTCAAGATAGTACGACATGTTTATTTTGGGCTAAAGCACATTTTGAAGAAGTCGCTTTGGTCACTTTCGAATATGGTCAACGACATGATACAGAAATCCAAGTTGCTAAACAAATTGCTAAGGAACAACAAGTTGAACACCATGTACTCGATATGTCACTATTATCTCAACTCACTCCGAACGCATTAACACAACATGATATGGATATCGAAGAAGGAGAAGATGGCGTACCAAATACTTTTGTACCAGCACGTAACCTATTATTTTTATCTTTTGCTGGGGCTTTGGCATACCAAACTAATGCAAAACATATTATTACTGGCGTTTGTGAAACTGACTTTTCTGGCTATCCTGATTGTCGTGATAGTTTTATTAAATCAATGAACGTCACACTTTCGCTCTCTATGGATAAAGATTTTGTCATCCATACACCACTTATGTGGCTTGATAAGAAACAAACATGGGCATTGAGTGATGAGCTGGGTGTACTCGACTATATTAGATATCAAACTTTAACTTGTTATAACGGTATTGTCGGCGAAGGCTGTGGCGAGTGTCCTGCGTGTAAACTACGTGCCCGAGGATTAAACGCTTATTTAGAAGAAAAAGGAGCGAAATAATATGTTCCAACAACATTACCCTAGCATTAACCATAACTACCAGTTTGAACTTAATAAAGATTTTAATTTTTCAGCCGCGCACTATATTCCGAGTGATGACGCTGGAAAATGTATGCGTACTCACGGCCATACTTACTTTGTAAATTTAACTATTGGTGGGGACGTCTTAGATCATAATGGTTTCTTAGTGAATTTTAGTGAATTGAAAAAGTTAGTGCATGATCAATTTGATCACCATTTATTAAATGAATTACCACAATTTAAAGATAAAAGCCCTTCCACAGAAATAGTTGCGCAAACCATTTACGAAATGGTGCAAACCTCTTTAAACGAAAGAGCCAATCAACCACAATGCTTACAAGTTTATGTAAGAGAAACACCAACGAGTTATGTCATATTTAGACCAAAGGAGTTAAATCATGAGTAAAATTCCTGTTCTTGAAATTTTTGGCCCAACCATTCAGGGCGAAGGTCGCGTCATTGGTCGTAAGACGATGTTTGTACGTACAGCTGGATGCGATTACCGATGTAGCTGGTGTGATTCTAGTTTTACATGGGATGGCAGTGCAAAAGAAGATATACGTATGATGAATGCTGAAGAAATTTATGCGGCATTATATGACCTTGCTGGTGAGTCGTTTAATCACGTGACCATTTCTGGTGGCAACCCTGCTTTAATCAGAGGAATTCAGGGCTTAGTGGATTTGTTTGAAGAAAAAGGTATACAAAGCGCCTTAGAAACACAAGGTAGTAAATTCCAACCATGGATGACACAAATTGATGATTTAACGATTAGCCCTAAACCACCTAGTTCAATGATGAAGCCAAACTTACCTATCTTAGATGACGTTATTGCAAAATGTGTCCCAGAAACACTAAACCTAAAAGTTGTTATTTTTGATGATGATGATTATGAGTTTGCTAAAATGATTCATCACCGGTATCCCGATATCCCTTTTTATCTACAAGTTGGTAACCCCTACTTAGATGGCGAGTATGTCGAAGCACATACAGAAAAATTACTATCATTATACGAAACGCTTGTAGATCGAGTAATGGTAAGTAATGATATGAATAATGTATATGTATTGCCTCAATTACACACTTTACTCTGGAGTAACAAAAAAGGTGTTTAAATTGTGTCGAATAACCGGTTCATTGTATAATGCCTTTTGTCTATACAATGAACCGTTTTTTCATTTGAATCAATAGACTTAGGAACAATAGTCACTGTATATGTATAATGATTTAAATTAATAACCTTTTACAGGTTGACTCGTTTTTATTTCATAAATTATAAAATATCAACTGTTATTAAATGATTAAATTAAACTTACTTGATATAATGTTGCAGTGAAGTATCTAGGTTAGGAGAGCAACATGCTAATAAATATAATCATAAATATAGCTACGGTATTAATCATTCTAGGTATTGATTTATATCGTCAGAATTTCAAACAACTTAAGTTCAGCTCTATACTTTTAGCAATAACTATAAATGCTATGATCAATTTAGTTATTGTGGGCAAATATGATTACATAACATTTTATACTTGTGTTCAATTGATTATTTGGACAATGCTACAATTGTATTTAAATAAAAAGATCAAAGTATATGTGATTACTGATCAAAAATTGATTGGTTTCATTTTATCAATTATCATGAGTACATCTTTAATCCTTTCATACGATACAAGTAACGATTCTTACTATATGTCTATTCCATATTTAGCACCGGCCATTTTTATTATAGGCGCAACTTTGTTGTTCTATAGTACTTTCCAAACACATGAAAAAGAACAAATTAAAGTATTAAATCGTATTCGCCGGCCTATCACGATTGGACAAATATGTATTATATTATCTTTTACTATCATGACTTTATTAACACCGTATTGGTATGCCTTTATTATTGTACATTTGTTATTTATACTTTTTTTATTATGGCAGAATATATTTTTTTCACAAAAATGATTAACAAATTATATTTTGTGGTATGTAATAATAGTTAAATAAATTATAGAGGAGGTATATCATGTTTGGATTTATCCTTATGTTAATCGTCGGTGGTTTAATCGGTTGGATTGCTGGTGGCATCTTAGGTAAAGATATCCCCGGTGGCATTATCGGTAATATCATTGCTGGTGTTGTAGGCTCTGCACTGGGTTCTTGGATTTTAGGCGATTGGGGTTGGCACTTAGGTGGCATTGCGATATTCCCTGCGCTTATCGGAACGATTATCCTTGTAGCGCTCTTATCATTTATATTAGGTAAATTGCGCAAAAAATAATATATCATATTTAAATAACCCCAGATTAAGCGAAACCAAGCTTAATCTGAGGTTATTTTTATCTGTGTTTTACAAGTGGTTTATCTTTATCAGAAGTTGCTTTACGCGACGGTGTATATAAAGATGCTGCGCTGTTCACATTATTTTGGTTATCTTTAATTGTATAATCTGACATTTGCAATTTAGATTCAGATTGCTTTGTTTTATTTTTAGGATCCAAATTAGAAACTTGCACAATATATTTTGGACGTTGTTTGACTTCATAATAAATTCTACCAATATACTCTCCAACAATACCTATTGAAATGAGTTGGATACCGCCGAGTAATAAAATCGCTGCAATCGTTGAAAAGTAACCTGGTGTTTTAACACCATTAATCATAATGCTTCCAAAACTAAAGACAATATAGAGTAAGCTCACAAAGAAAACAACAAGCCCTAAATAAATCATGGCACGTAATGGTTTATTGTTAAATGAAATGAGACCATCAATACCATAATTCAATAATTTACCAAATGACCATTTCGATTTTCCGTCTTCTCTTTCAACATTTTCATAAGTGAATACCTTAGTGTTATAACCAATCCATTCGAACAATCCTTTTGAAAAACGATTGTATTCATTTAACTCTGTCAATGAATGAATTGCACGTTGGCTGAGCAACCTAAAATCACCAATGCCGTCTTCTAATTTTATGTCTTCAACAAGATGATTAATCACTTTGTAATACACTTTAGTTAGCCATTTTCTTGAATGTTTTTCACCTGTTCTATCACGTTTAGCCACAACTTGATCGTAACCATCTAAATAACTGTCAACCATTTGGGGGATCAACTCAGGGGGGTGTTGTAAATCAGCGTCAATCATCACTACAGCATCACAATTGACACTGTGTTGAAAACCAGCAATCATTGCGGATTCCTTACCAAAATTTCTACTGAATGAAATATATTTCACATGATTGTCATGTGTCGCCATTTCTTGAATATAATTGATTGTTTTATCGTGGCTACCGTCATCTATAAATAATAATTCGTAGTTATACTGACGGTTGAGACTGTCTTCCGTTAAGATTTCTGTTAATCTGTCATACGTTTTTAATATTACTTCACCTTCATTATAACATGGCACTATTATTCTTATATCCATATTAAACACCTTCATTTCAATGACTTCAATTTCACTTTATCAATATTCACAGTTATTTTGCCATTCTTATTATTTAGATTTACGCAATCTTTATATTACCTTAATATTCATTAATGAAACTTAATTGTTTAACAAATATTGCAAATTGTTGTTAACTAAACTGCTTTTATAATTAGGAATTGTCACTGTTTGAATTACAAATTTTCTTAATACAGTAATAAATCATTAAACTTAAATATTGTTCTATATATTTTTTGTAAAAAGTTGTAACTTTGTCCATTAAGTTTATCAACTATTGCAAACGATTGAAAATAAAACCCTTTATAACTTTAATCTAAAAAACAGGAAAGAAATCAAAAGTTACTAAATTGATTTTCTCCCCTGTCCTTTAACAAGAATATAATAAGTTTTCAACATATTTAATATGAATAGATATAGCTATATTTAATTACTGTAATGAGACGCTTATAACCTGTAATAAGTGGCCTATCCGCCCAAAGTGATACTGCATGAAGGTATTATTTTAAGTCACCAATACGTACCTTATCTGGGTCTTTACCTTGACGGTCATTTCGATTTAAATTATCTATCTCAGCAATATCCCTTAATTCTAAAGTGAAATCAAAAATATCATAATTTTCCTTAATACGTTCTGGTGTTTTTGATTTAGGAATTATCAAGCGATTATGTGCTAAATGCCAACGTAAAACAACTTGTGCAGGTGTCTTACCGTATCGATTTGCGATGTCAGTTATCACTCGATGATCCAACAATCCTTGATTTCTCATTAATGGCATCCAAGCTGTTACAGCAATATCGTTATCGTCACAATAAGCTTGCAACTCGTGTTGGCTAAAGTAAGGGTGTACCTCGATTTGGTTTACAGCTGGTGTGATTTCAGTTTCAGCCATTAATGTCTCTAAATGATGTTGTTTAAAATTACAAACACCAATTGCACGAATACGTCCTTCTTTATATAGTTTTTCCATTGCTTTATAGGTTTCTATAAACAAATTATCTGCTTCACATGGCCAATGTATTAAGAATAAATCTAAATAATCCGTGCCTAAATTTTCTATTGATTTAGTGAAAAACTCTATTGTTTTATCATATCCTTGGTAATCATTCCAGATTTTAGATGTAATGAATAAATCAGAACGAGGTATATCTGCTTTTTTTAAAGCATTTCCTAATGCTATTTCATTTTTATAAAAGTAGGCTGTATCAAACGCACGATAACCTGATTCTAATGCAGCATTGACCGCTTTTTCCATTTCTTCTTCAGTGATTTTATAAACACCCAAACCAACTTTCGGCATTGGATAACCATTATTTAAATAATATGTATCGGCTAACATAGAAACAATCCCTCTCTTTATTAATTTAAGTATCATTATTATTTTAATATTTAAATTAATAAATGTATACTTTCTAAATTTTAGATATAAAAAAGCGGGATAGAAATCTATGATGCTTTAAAGATTTCATTATCCCGTTATAATTAGAATGATTATAGCGATAAAAGCTTACTTTTATTTTAGTTATCTAGTGACAATACCATAGGTGGATTTGAATATTGATTTTATGCCAACTACTGTTAAGATAACTAAACATCTATTTTTTAGCTCACACAAAAATGCGTCATCAACCTACCAAATCTCATTTATGCTCAATAAACTAAATTTTAGTAAGAAAATGGCTTGGGATCATATATCACGCCTTAGTTATCGTCTTCTTCTTCATCTTCCAATGTTGGACGTGTTTCATGATATTCAAATTCTAAAATCACGTTGATAATTTGATGATTATCTACTTCTGATATGACCCAGCGATCATATTGGGTATCTACGTAATCATTAGGCTGTAAATTCGTATTATGCGCTTGTAGCCAGCCACCGATAGTGTCGATATCTTCAGAATCTTCAAATTCAATACCAAATTGGTCATTCAAGTCATCTAATAAGACCCTACCATTAATTTGATACTTATTGTCGCTTAATCTTAAAACGTCGTTCACTTCGTCATCATCAAATTCGTCACGAATTTCACCAACAATTTCTTCTAGTATGTCTTCCATTGTTAGAATACCAGCTGTTCCTCCATATTCATCTATAATTAAACTAATATGGACGTGTTCACGCTGCATTCTTATAAGTGCATCGCTTATCCTTGTTGTTTCAGAAATCATTGGTAGATCATGAATATAATTACTTGCTTTCATCGGTTTCCCAGAAGCATACTCTGTTAAAAATTCTTTTACATTAATAAACCCTTTGACGTGGTCTTTATCCCCATCTTCAGTAATCGGGTAACGTGTAAATTGATGTTCTTTAATCGTTTCTAATAATTCATCAACGTTAAATGGTTCATTCAATGTAACCATTTGCGTACGAGGAACCATGATATCTTTAGCATGTCTTTCGTCAAACGAAAAAATATTTTGCATATATGCTAATTCTGTTTGGTTAATTTCGCCGCCGTTATAACTATTGTTTATAATAATTTTTATTTCTTCTTCTGACATAGCATCATTATTAGCATCTGGATCTACGCCAAACATGCGAATAATCATTCTTGCTGAACCGTTCATTAACCAAATTAATGGTTTCATGATAAGTCCAAAATAATATAGCGGTCTTGCATACACAAGCGCCAACTTTTCAGTATATTGAATTGCAAGTGTTTTCGGTGCTAATTCACCAAGAACCACATGTAAATAAGTCACAATAATAAATGCTACAATAAATGATATCGTCGTCGTTAATGCATCAGGTAAATGGATTACTTCAAATAGTGGATGCAATAACTTATTAAATGTTGGTTCTCCTAACCAACCTAAACCTAAAGATGTCACGGTAATCCCCAATTGACATGCGGATAAATAATAGTCTAGGTTTTTAATCATTTTTTTTACGATGCGTGCATTACCATTGCCCTCTGTAGCAAGTTGTTCAATCCTTGTGGTACGTACTTTCACTAAAGCAAATTCCGACCCTACAAAGACAGTAGTTAATGCTATTAAGAAAAAGAATATTACTAAATTCATTATGGTCACTGTTTCCAATTAGTTCCCTATTTCTAGGGATTCACCTCCAAATTTTGTGTCACAATAGGTGACTGCTTATCAAATCTTACATGATTGTTGATTATTGTTTTATAGGCTAAATCCTTCCCATTGTAACACCTCCCTAAAAACACGCATTACTTTTATTTTATCATAATATTTGTATTGAAAGTCATTTGTAATAATTAAAATTTTATATTCACCGAATTTACCATTTAAACGCAAATTCACTTTTAAGTCAACTTTCTGATTTATATTTCAGACGTACTAAATAGGCTTCATTCTTTTTAATCGTTTGGTTATTATAACTAATTAAATTTATGAATCTCACCTTGTTTAATTGTTGTTAGCACTTCAATATCATCGTTAACTATGACAATATCTGCATCTTTGCCAACCTTCAGACTGCCTTTTTCGTTGTCTATTTTTAAAGCTACTGCTTGGTTTAAACTGGTAACAGGCCATAGGTTATCCAACGTATCTCCTGTAAATTGCATAAGATTGTAGAGACCGTTGTTCATTTTCAAAATACTCCCTGCTAATGCCCCTGAGGCTAAACGAGCTTCTGAACCTTTTACAATGACATTTTGACCGCCTAAATCATACTCGCCATCAGGCATACCTTTCGCTCGCATAGCGTCTGTAATCAAGTAAAATTGTTTATTACCTTTTTGCTTATAAGCAATTTTTACAGCTGCTGGGTGGGAGTGGATGCCATCCACGATAACTTCAGTGCTTAATTTATCATTAAGCCAAGCTGCGCCAAATAATCCCGGTTCCCTATGTTCAAATGGCGTTCCTGCATTATATAAGTGCGTTACATGTTTTGCTCCATTTTCAGCCGCTTCATTACTCTCATCAAATGTTGCTACCGTGTGTCCGATTGAAAAGATAATGTCATCATGAAAAGCTGCTAGCGTCTCTTGTGCGCCAGCAACTTCAGGTGCAAATGTCATCACCTTAATTTGGTGATTCGCTACATTTTGAAAATAATTTATTTTTTCTACTGAAGGTCTTTGTACATAGCCTGGATTTTGTGCACCCACTTTATGTTCAGAAATAAATGGCCCTTCCAGATGTATACCCACAATATCTGCCGCATTTAACGCATCGTGTTGTGCTTGATATGCAACAATATTTTCAAGTGCACGCGTAATATTATCATCTGATTGCGTCATAGTCGTTGCTAAGAAACTGGTAGTTCCTTCAGACAATAATGATTCAGATAAATGTTTCAAGCCCTCCAACGAAGCATCCATCGCATCTTCTCCATAACCCCCATGCATATGAATGTCAATAAAGCCAGGTAAGATGTGATGTCCTTGTGCATCGATAGTTTGTAACTCACCTTCATAATCCCCTATACCTACACCAGCGATTTTACCGGATTTAATAATAATATATCCACGTTCGATGATTTCTTCTTCCGTATATATTCGCCCATTTTCAATTACATATTCAGTCATTTGTTCTACCTTCTTTTCAATGATTTTACGCTCAAATATGATTGTATAACTTTTATTTTATTTTACCAAATTCATCACTTTTATTATATTCAAAAGTTTTTAATTCATAAAATGACGGCGCAAAAAGCCAGAAGATCACTCAATAATGAGTCTCTTCTGGCTTTATAACATACATCAATCTATTTTTAATCATTCATAGCTTCTGATGCTTGAATTTCTTCTTCAGTTAACTTTGGTTTTAATAAACCATAAATAATTGCACTTATAATCGCGCCTATCACAATAGCGATGAGTGATTGTAGCACATGGCTAAAGTCTGTTCCGATGATGACAAAAATACCACCATGTGGTGCTTGAATCGCTGAACCTAACCCTAAAGCAATCGCTCCGCCAATACCTGAGCCAACCATCATTGATGGAATCACTCTGATAGGGTCTGCTGCTGCAAATGGGATAGCACCTTCAGTAATAAATGATAGCCCCATAACGTAGTTTGGTACAACAGAACCTCTCTGTTCTCTTGTGAATTTCTTACGGAAGATAACCATTGCAGTAGCGATGGCAATTGGCGGAACCATTCCACCTATCATTGCAGCAGTTATTGGCGCTGCGTTGCCTTCAGTCAATGCAGCTGTTGCAAATACATATGCTGCTTTGTTGAATGGACCACCCATATCAATTGCCATCATGGCACCAATGACTAAGCCTAATAACATAATGTTCGTTCCTGATAAACTTTGTAAACCATTTAGTAATAAATTATTTAACCATGATGCCGGCGGATTTAATACATAAATCATGAGTAAACCAGTGATTGAAACTGAGAATACCGGGAAAATCAATGTCGGTTTCAAACCTTCTAATGATTGAGGTAACCCACTGGCTACTTTCTTAATACCTTGTGTTAAGTAACCTGCTAAGAAACCTGCAAGGATACCACCAATAAACCCTGAATCGCCCGAAACAGCAATCATACCACCAACAAGACCAGCTGCGAAGCCTGGTTTGTCCGCAATACTACGTGCAATATATCCAGCTAATATTGGTATAATTAACGCAAAGGCACTCTTATTCCCTATATTCCACAATTGTTCCGCAAAGGCATTATATTCTGAACTTTTTGGATCAAATGCATTTGCACCAAACAAGAACACAATAGCCATTAAAATACCACCAGCAATAACAAGTGGTAACATATTAGAAACACCATTCATTAAGTGTTTATATATTGTTTTACCGATACCTTGTTTTTCATTACTTTCTGACTGTTTACTACTTGACTCACTGCTCGCAACAAATGGTTTACGAGAAGTATCTTGCGCCATGTTAATTAGCTCTTCTGGTCGCTTAATGCCATCAGCAACTGGTACTTCTACTACATTTTTACCATTAAATCGAGCTGTTTCGACGTGTACGTCTGCCGCTACAATCACGCCGTTAGCGCGTTCGATATCTTCATTCGTAAGATGGTTCTTTATTCCTCCAGAACCGTTCGTTTCTACTTTAATTTTAATACCCATTTTATCAGCTTGTTTTTTCAAAGCATCGCGTGCCATGTATGTGTGGGCAATCCCTGTTGGACAAGCTGTAACTGCTAATATATATGGTTCATTTGTATCAGCTGCACTTTCAGCGTCTGTATTATTTACTTCTTCTGCTTCCTCTTCTTCTGTTGCTTCATCATCAGCTTTATCAATAATTTGTAATACCGATTCAGGAGACGTTGCATGAAGTAAATCTTCACGTACTTTATCATCCATTAAAATACCTGATAATTTGGCTAATGCGTCTAAATGTGTTTGTGCGCCACCTTCTGGTGCTGCAATCATAAAGAATAGATGTGCTGGTTGCATGTCTAAACTTTGATAATCTACTCCTTCTTTAGATTTACCAAAGGCAATAGCAGGCGTATCTACTGCAGCAACTTTAGCGTGAGGGATGGCAATGCCCTCTCCGATACCAGTCGTACTTTGAGATTCGCGGTTATATATCGCTTCTTTAAAAGTTGAAACATCATTTAATTTATCCGCTTTATCTAGTTGATTAACTAATTCGTCTATTACGCCATTTTTGTCTGTTGAAGAAAGATCCATAGCTATCGTATCTTTTGTTAATAACTCAGTAATTCTCATCTTATTCGCTCCCATTTAGTGTCGTAATTGTCACTTGATTTTTAATAGCTTCAATTGCCTTATTTGTTGCTAAATCATCATTAAATGCAGTTGCTGTTCCCGCAGACACTGCTTGTTTAAACGATGCTTCAATAGAAAGACCTGCTTCAAGGCCAGCAACCATACCTGCTACTGTACTATCACCAGAGCCAACCGTGTTCACAACTTTGCCATTTGGGACTGTCGCTTTTAAGTTATGCGTATGGTCTACGTACACAGCGCCTTCACCACCAAGTGAAACAATGACTGATGCAGCGCCCATTTTTAAAATTTCTCGTGCGTAAATGATGACATCTTCATCTGATTTTATCGTTGTGTCAAACATGACTTCTAATTCATCTTTATTTGGTTTAATAAATAATGGATTATATTTTAATACAGGTTCTACTAAATCTTTTTCAGCATCTACAACTAATTGCGCACCTGTTTGTTTGGTGATTTTTGCAATTTGTTCATATGCATCTGTTGGTACGCTCTTTGGTATACTACCTGCTACTATCACTGTGTCTTCCTTAGCAGTATTTCGAAGTTGTGTAAGTAATGCTGTAAATTGTGTTTCTGAAATACTTGGTCCCGGTGCATTTATTTCAGTTTCGCTACCAGTTTTTAGTTTCACATTAATGCGTGTATCTTCATCAACTTGAATAAAATCAGTATAGATTCCCGCTTTTTTCATTGTTTCTATAATGAATTGACCTGGAAAACCACCTGCGAAGCCAAGCGCTGTCGATGACACATTTAATGTTTGTAACACCCTTGAAACGTTGATACCCTTGCCTCCTGCAAATTTATATGTTTCTGTCGCTCTATTTAATCCATCTAACTCAAAATCATTAGTAAACATAATGTAATCAATAGAAGGATTAAAAGTTACTGTGTAGATCATCGTGTGCCTCCAATAAATTTATAGTTGTCCGCAAATTTTTCAAAAATCCCACTCTCTCTTACTTTTTTAGAAGTAACGATTGTAATTTCATCTTCGATTGGGACATGCGCAAAATATACCTTGTCGTATTTATCATGATCAGCTAATAAGTAGGCTTCTGCGCCTAACTGTATCGCATATTTTTTAATAATTGCTTCTTGTTCGTCTGGTGTTGTTAAACCATACTTCGTATCTATGCCATTCATTCCAATAAAGACTTTATCAAATCGGTATCGTTTCAATGTTTCTAGAGCACTTGCGCCTACTGTCGCAAACGTCGTCGCTTTAATTTCTCCACCTAAAATAAATGTTCTAATACCATACTTAATTAACTCTTCAACATGAGTTAAGCCGCTTGTAACAACCACAATATTTTGCGCCTTTATATAAGGAATCATCTCTAGTGTCGTCGAGCCAGCATCTAAAAAGATGCACTCGTTATCTTCTATTTCCAGAGCAGCTAATCGTCCTATTTCTTGTTTTTCTTTTAAATTTGTAGCACGCTTATCAGCTAAATTGGGTTCTAAAAGAGATGATTGATTAAGTGTTGCGCCTCCATGTACTCTTTTTAATTTCCCGATTTTTTGTAATTTCGATAAATCTCGACGAATCGTTGAAGCACTACAACCTGTACGCTCTATTAATTCTTGCAACGTTAAAAAATCCTTTTTTGACAATTCAGTCAATATGAGTTCATGACGTTTTTCCGTAATCATCTCTTCACCTCATTCCACCATCATTATAATGGTTACGCTTTCTTATTTCAATCATTTTTTATCAAAAACAGTCAAAAACAGTCAAAAAAGGGTGCATATTTCATCATTTATATCTTTTTACATAAACCGTCCCTTTTTTTATTAAATGAAATGTAAATCATATACAAAATTGGTAATAAAACGCATTAAGCTTTAGCGATTAACATATGAGGCAAAATATGAGGTTAAGTATTTTATTTGTGCGCATAAAAAATCACGAAATGGCAAGTTTACCGTTTCGTGATGATACATTTTATACTACTTTTTTTAATTATGAATAACTTCTGTTACTTTCGCATGAGTGGTATCAATTAAATCATCTACTGCCATTTCAATTTGCACACCGCGTTCCCCACCGCTAACATAAATTGAATTTAAGAACGTTGCTTGTTGGTCAATCACTGTTAGGAATTGTCTTTTCATGCCTATTGGTGAACAACCGCCTCTAATATATCCTGTCACTTTCTTCAAGTCATCTAGCGGCATTAAATGTAATTTCTTTTCGTTTACAGCATAAGCTGCTGCTTTCATATCTAACGTAGCATTTACAGGAATAACAAAAACAAAGTGATCATGGTTACTATTTTCTAAAACAAGCGTCTTATATACAAACTTATCTTCGATGCCTACTTTATTTGCTACCGCAGTACCGTCCATATGTTGATCTGTAACTTCATAAGTATTCACATTATAATTGGTTTTTTGACGATCTAATATGCGCATTGCGTTGGTCTTCTTTTGCTTCATTTCTACACCTCGTAACACTTCAAGATGTGCGATGTTTAACAAATAAATTATTATCTCCACCGCTTAAATGTTTATAACTTAATCATCCAAATTCAGTTGTTTAATAAAACGTGTTAATGCTTCGTTCATTTCTTTATCTTTTAAAGCAAATTCTATTGTTGTTTTAACAAAACCTAGCTTCTCTCCCACATCATAACGATTACCTTCAAAATCATACGCGTATACTTGGCTATCTTTATTTAGTCTTTCAATTGCATCAGTGAGTTGAATTTCACCACCGGCGCCCTTGTCTTGGTTCGCCAAATAATCAAAAATATCAGGTGTTAATACGTAACGTCCCATAATCGCTAAATTAGAAGGTGCAGTGCCTTGTTTGGGCTTTTCAACAAATTGATTTACTTCGTATCTTCGACCTGTTTTTTCTAACGGATCAATAATACCATATCGATGCGTTTCATTTTCATCTACCTCTTGAACTCCGATGACAGACTTACCAGTTTCTTCATAGGTATTCATTAATTGTTTAATAGCCGGATTTTCAGACTCTACAATATCGTCACCTAATAGTACCGCAAAAGGATCGTTTCCAATAAATTGGCGAGCTGAATAAATAGCATGCCCTAGTCCTTTTTGCTCTTTTTGTCTAACATAAAAAATATTAGCTAACTCTGTAGAATAATTCACTTTTTCTAATAAATCTGTTTTTCCTTTTTCTTGTAATATCATTTCCAATTCTTTTTGATTATCAAAATGATCTTCAATTGCACGTTTATGTTTTCCAGTTACGATAATAATATCTTCAATGCCAGCACGAGCGGCTTCTTCAACTATGTATTGAATCGTTGGCTTATCTAAGATTGGTAACATTTCTTTTGGCATAGCTTTAGTTGCTGGAAGAAATCTTGTACCTAACCCAGCTGCAGGTATAATTGCTTTTTTTATTTTTTTCAAAACATTCATCCTTTTCAATTCAAATTAGTTATTGTTATATATTTTTTTAGAATATAAAATCTCTTTAATGTTAATATAATCATACCATTGATACATTTAACTTTATACATTTTTCCAAAAATAAAAACATTCAACTTCAATAAAGTCAGGAAGCTGAATGTTTTTATTTATCACTTATTCAAAGCAGGTTGACGTATGACATCGCCTACTTTATTTACAGTAACTTTATACTCTTTGTTAGCAGTCGAATTATAAAATGTATAAGACATACCTTGTTTAGACGCTTGGACTTGTTTCAAAGTAGCATAGTTACCTAGTGCATCTTTTGCATATTTTTGTGCTATGACTTCTGATTCATGTGGTGAAATACGTGGTTTATTTAAATCCGGGTTATCTTGAACGCGATAGCTGTTATCAAATATTCTTGCATGGTTATTTTGGTCTACAGTAACTCTATAATATGTATTTGGTTTTTTCTGATTTTTAAATGTAAATACATAGTAAAATGCTCCTTGACATGTACGATCTATCCCGTAATCATTATATTTATTTTCAGAATGGTTATCATCATTCACAATAGTTTGAGCTTTACTTAAAGCTGCTGTAAACTGAGGCAAATTAGTTTCCCCAGAGGTTTTATCTTTCAAATGATGTGTCGCTGATGATGCAATTGGTACATGATTTTTTGCATTATATGGCTTTTCTTTTTTCTTTTCTCCCTTTGCATCTGAGTGAGCGTTGTTATCTTTCGTTTTGGATTGAATCGCTTTATTTGTTTCAGAGTAACTCGAGATTGTCTCATGTACTTTAGCAAGTGCTTGCTGGTTAGTAACTAATACCAATAAAAATATGAAACAACACGAAAGCAGAAAAGCCAATATCGCCAATAGTAAATTTTTCAAGTTTATCCCCTTAATTCATTCTCTCTTTATTAATAACAATTTCATATTAGCACATATATTTAACAAAAAACTTATATAGACCGCAATTTAAAACAATTGTAACTTCTGTAACATAAATATTATATGTGCAATTAATCTTAAACATACGTGTCATATTTAGTGCTGTTTTCTAACAAAGGAATTTGTATTAATTAAAGAGACAAACACGTCAATCATATTTTTCTATCACATATAAGAAGAAGCGGATAGCCATCTTTTTTTAAAGACTGCTGCCCGCTCCCTCTTTACGTTATCAATACCACACAATTTCAAATAAATTGTAATTATCATTTTAAAAGATATTTCCAACTCTTATTTAAATACTTTTAGACTGACTCATACATTTTATTCGTTATCAAAAACTTTCACAATGTTAAGTTATATCCAGTTAAGACTTTTTTGTCCTCTTTTGAATTATTTTTTCAACAAATATTACTATCATACCTATAAACATTACTAATATTGCCATATATAATGGAAATTCAAAGTTCACATCATATAAACTACCCGCGACTAAAGGACCGATGAAATTTCCCATACTTGTAAATGTAGAGTTTAGCCCACCAGCAAATCCTTGTCGGTTGCCAGCTATATTAGAAAAATAATTTGTAATAGCTGGTCGAATCATATCAAAACCTATAAATACAACAAAGCTAATGACCATAATTGACCAGTAACTATGCATCAATGTCAATGCGAGTAATATTATAGCAGAATAAAGCAAAGCATACGTAATAAATGTAAGCTCTTCAAAATATTTCATAAACTTATCAAAGAAAAACACTTGGAAGAGTGCCCCAAAGATACCTCCACCTGTAATTGCAAGTGAAATATCTATAGGTGAATAATGTGCCTTGTCCGCTGTATATAATGGGAATAACGTTTCAAACGCTGACAAACCAAACGCTAATACGAGCGTCAAAATGACCGGAGTAAGAAACACTTTCCAATTTATTTTAGAAAGTAATTCCGGTTGATATTGAGTAAAGCCATCTTGTGTCTCATGTTTAGGATTTTTAATTAATGTAACTGATAATATGAGTGCAATCACACCACTTGTACCTGCTACATAGAATGGTAATCTATGTGAAAATTCAGCTAGTAAACCACCTAGACCAGGACCTAAAATGAAACCAGAATTAATAATGGCTGACATATAACCAAAATTCTTTGCTTTGTCTTTTCCTAAAGAAATATCTGCAATCATACCAGTAACCCCTGGCATAACCATACCAGCACTGAAACCACCTAAAATTCTGGAAACGATTAATAGTGGAAATGTGTAACTCGCTGCAAATAAAAATTCTGAAATAGCAAAAAGTGCGAGACCGATACAAATAATTAATTTTTTCCCTAATTTATCTGCAAGCGTACCACCAAAAGGCGAAATAATCATTTGCGCTAGTGCGAAAACCGCAACAAGAATACCTAAGTCACTACCTTTTAAACCTAAATCCTTTAAATATACTGGTAGTACTGGTACAACCAAACCTATACCTAAAAAGACTAAAAATATATTAAAATATAAAATATAAAATTGTTTGTTCACGCTTTTCACTCCATTCTTTCGTAGATTTTAAATTGTTTTTGTTTTACATTATCTTATTCGAGGAATGCATAATATTAGAACATTCTATAACATTTTCTAATAGAAACACAATAGAAAAATTCAACTTCATAAACAATATTATACATCTTATAAATAATTATTTGTATAATGTAATTAAAGTTAATCATTTGAATGGAGGTTTCAAAATGGTATATCAAGTTGATGGCAAAACAATTGTATTAGTGTTAGAACAAGGGGAAGATATTGTCGACGCAGTGACGGATATTGCGCGTGAACAAAATGGTAAGTTTGGCACAGTGAGTGGCGTAGGTGCCTGTGATGATGTAGAATTAAATTTCTATAATTTAGAAACTAAGTCATATGAGAAAAAAGAAATTAAAGCGCCTTTAGAGTTAATTAGCTTGTTAGGTAATATTTCTCATATAGACGAAAAGCCATTCGCGCATTTACATGCAACATTTGGCACCGATAAATATGAAACTTTAAGTGGTCATTTAACAAAAGCAGTCGTTTCTGCCACGGCAGAAATTGTTATTACAATGACAAATCTCGATATCAATCGTAAACACGATGAACATATCGGTTTGAATTTACTAGATTTATAGCTGTTTGTGCATTAAGAGGTAAAAAAAACTATTCTCGTTTATACAAACATCACTATATAAATATTTATGACAAATTAGCACTTCATAAGGCTTCAAAAATACATCTATTTAGTAGTTTTAGCAATATAGTCATCCTATGTAAAGGGAGTAATCATAAGAAACCAAACTAAATGCTTTGCTTTCTGATTCACTCCTTTTCATTAAAACAGTTTTCATTACATATAGACTATGTTTATAATTGAAATTTATCAGGTGAACTTGTATTATAAATATCCATATTCAAAATTTTGTGTTCATATTCCCTTGAGCAATGCGCTTTTATGGGAATTTTTGTTTTCATATGGTTTGTAACATTGACTATAAAAGGCTTAAACGCTCATATGGTATAAGTGGTGAATATCTGAACAAACAACAAATTCTGGTTATAAAACTAGATTATTACCCTATTCCGCTTATATAAATTTAAAAAGAAAGTAGGTGTAAGTATGGCCCCCCGTTACATTGCTAGGACAGTATTCCTAATATTAATGATTATTTCTATTTTCTTTAATCATTTTTATCAATTTATGACATTGAATCTTTTTCTAGCATATATACCGTTTGAACTGTGCTTACTTTTAAATTTATTTAAACCTAAATATAAATATGAATGGCCATTATTCATTGTCTTTATACTCATATTTTTATTCATGGTTCCTAATACGTTGTACATGGTGACAGATTTAATACATTTAAATCAATTTACTTTCAATTTTTACCAAGGTTTAGTCATCGTTGAATGGATGTATTTTACATTTCTAATTTCAGGCGTGTTGCTTGCATTATATTTATTAATTTTAATGTTTATAGAAATAGAGCACTTTACTAGTGCTCATTGGTTTAACAGAATATTAATATTAATCATGATGATGCTCAATGGTTTTGGTATATACATCGGACGTTTTTTACGTTTACACTCTGTTTACCTTATCAACGAACCTCTTAGGATATTTAGAGAAGTAACAAATAACTTAAACCTCGATGCTTTACTTTTTATAACATTACTCGTATTACTACAAATATTGATTTATGCGTTTGCGAAAGGAGTACGAAGTGCAAAATGACCATCAATCTTTTAATATTAATTATTGTACTCATCGTATTTCAGTTAATCATTGGGCATTTACTTCATGACATAGGGTTTTCCTATACTAAAAGTATTTTGCTCATGTGTTTGCCATTGGGCGTAGGTTTATTTTATCTACAATTGTTTTACTACGAACGCCGTCACCCTAATTGGCATGTCTCTATTCAAGAAAAACTGAAGTTAAAATATATGTATATCTTCACTTTCTTTGAATATGTTGCTGTATATATATGTATTTTCAGAATGTAATTAGAGACAATTGAAAAAATAATATAAACTAAACCCCACAGAAATGTTTATTCATCATTCTGTGGGGTTTTATATGAACGGAATATCAATCTTTTTAATGCTTCACTAACCCATTAACCATTGATCCGATTGCTAAACTTATACATTTTTAAGAGACTGTTTTACTTCTTGTACAGCATTTGCAGAAGTTTGTAACTGGTTTTGTTCTTCATCTGAAAGTGTCAGCTCTAGTACATGCTCTATACCATTTTTTCCTAATATTGCAGGGACACCCAAACAAATATCTGAAAAACCATATTCACCATTTAAAAGTGCAATGGTTGGTAGTAAACGCTGTTGGTCTTTTAAAATAGCTTCCAACATGCTATATACCGCTGAGGCAGGTGCATAATATGCTGAACCTGTGCCTAGTAATTCGACAATTTCAGCACCACCTTTTCGAGTGCGTTCGACAATCTCATTAATCACACTTTCATCTAAAAGGTCAGTCAATGGAACGCCATTAACATTTGTAGCTTTTACAAGTGGAACCATCGTGTCTCCATGCCCACCCAATACTAAACCTTTAATATCTTTAACGGACACACTTAAAGCTTGTGCAATAAATGTTTGATATCTTGCAGTATCTAGAACGCCAGACTGCCCTATTACACGATTTTTAGAAAACCCTGATGTTTTCAAAACTGTATACGTCATCGCATCAACTGGGTTTGTAAGAACCACAATTTTACAGTCAGGCGCATATTTAATAATTTCTGTTGTGACTTCTTCCATTACTTTTTCATTAATTTTGACTAAATCATCTCTACTCATCCCGGGTTTACGTGGTACCCCCGCAGTAATAACAACGATGTCAGAATCTTTTATATCCGAATAAGCTACTGATCCAAATACATTTACATCAAAACCATAAATAGGACTACTTTCTAGTATATCTAAAGCTTTACCTTTGACTTGCCCTTCATTCTTAGGCTGATCAATCAATACTACATCTGCTAATTCACGTTCGGCAATAAGAAACGCTAACGTTGAGCCCGTATTGCCGGCGCCTATAATTGAAATTTTTCGCTTTGTCATAATGTCATCCCTTTCAGCATTCGATTTATACATCATTATAACATCTAGCATGTGGAATAATTACACAATAAGAATCAAAAGGTGCATTCAATTTCTTTGAACTTATCATTACTTTTTCTTATATTTTCTTTGACGCTTTACCCATTTCCAAATAATAAAAATAATCAAAATAATAAGTACAATATAAATAATTTTAGAATAAATATCCATGTAATGCACGATTGCTTTCCAGTTACTGCCAACAGTTTGTCCTAAATAGATTAATACTACATTCCAAATCAACGTACCAATAGTAGTAAATAATAAAAATAATGGCATATTCATACGCGTTAAGCCTGCTGGTATTGAAATCAAACTTCTTAAAAGGGGGACGAAACGACAGAAAAATATAGTCCAATAACCGTATTGTTCAAACCACTGAATTGTTTTATCCAAGTCACTTTCTTTTACGCGTATTACTTTGCCATAACGGGCTACAATTTTATATAAATTGCGTTCACCTATCCAAGCACCGATACCATAGAGTGCAATAGCCCCAACAACGGATCCCACTGTAGATGTTAACGCGACACCAACAAAACCTAAGTTAGCTTGTGTGGTCATAAAACCACCAAAGGTTAATATAACTTCTGATGGTATAGGCGGAAAGATATTCTCCAAAAATATCAGAAATGCAATCCCCCAATAGCCATATTGCTCCATAAAATGTGTAATCCATTGCTCCATGTATTGCCTCCTGATTATTTAGTTCATGTACTTTTTTGGTACTACAGTAAATTGTTTGCTTTAGCGTATAAATACATTGTCATTCCAAATAATGCTAGAGATAGTAGCGTTAATATGACAGCTAAAACCATTACGCGTTTATAATGTTTAATAAATGCAACAAATAATATCCCTCCATTATATAGGAAAAACAAACCAAATAATGTCATCATTACATTAATATCGGGGTAGATAATGTTTAATAAAGCAATTATCAACGCGAATCCTAAAAATGGGAAATTAATAAAATTGCGTTGAAATTTAAACTGATTTCTATAATGTTGTTCGTTTTGATTGTTCATCATTTACGCTCCTTCTATTTTAAAACTAAGGAATATCATGACCTAAAGAAGCTGTATAAATATCAAACCATTCTTGATCAGTCAACGATAATTCCATACCTTGTAATGCTTCATCGACACGGTGAATTTTTTGCGTTCCAAACACAGGCATAATAGATGCTGGATGCTTATTTAACCAGGCCATAATAATTGCCGTTGTTGTAACTTGGTATTTTTGTGCTAACGGAGAAATCACCGCTGTGATTCTTGCCGTTTTTTCATCTTCTAAATCAAATAACTTTCCTCCAGCTAATGGACTCCATGACATCATTTTAACATCATCTTTATACATGTGATTAATTGTTCCATCTTCAATTGCGTCTAATGTATAAGGTGAAACTTCTAATTGATTTAAAGTAATATGCAATTTGTCACAAACTAAACATTTACTCAATAAATCATATTGTGATTTATTGAAATTAGATACACCAAATGATTTAATTTTCCCTTCTTTCACTAAAATTTTAACGGCTTCTGTTATTTCATGAGGATCCATTAATGGGGAAGGTCTATGAATAAGCACAGCATCTAATTGTTCTATTTGTAATTGCTTAAGCGAGCGCTCGACAGATTGTATGATATGCTTTTTGCTGTGGTCATATCGATGACCATCTGCTTGTTCTATTTTATTTGAAGGCAATATAATGCCACATTTAGATACGATCTCAAGATGATTTCGTAAATTGGGTGATAATTTGAGCGCTTCTCCAAAAATTCCTTCACAAGTATAATTGCCATATATATCTGCATGGTCCATCGTCGTTATACCACGTTCGACCAATTCATTAATATAGCGATTTAACTGTTGTGGCGTCCACTGCCAATCTTTCGCTCTCCAAAAACCTTGTATTACATTTGAAAATGATACATGCTGGTTAATCTTTACTCTATCCATAATAAATCAAACCCCTTTCTTTATTTCATTGATGTAAATTATGTGAATTGAAGCATATCCAATTGATTCCGTAACTTATTCTCGTCTAATTGCTCACCAATAATAACTAGCGTGAGTGGCAATGCTTCATCTACAATTTGATAATCAGGCAAACCAAATGCATATTGAAACTCATAAATATCATTAGGCATATCTCTAAACTTTACATATCCCTTTAATCTTAGAACATTATCTGGTAAGCGTAAAATAAATTGATAAAACAGCTGCCTATTAATCGGACCAGAAAAATGATAATTTACACTATTTATACCGTGATGATGTGCATGAGTGCTAGCTTTAACACCACTATTGTCTGAAGTTATATGAATATTATCCATACTTAAATTCGCGTATGTGGTAAAGTACTTAGAAGCGGTAGGGTTAATTTCATTTACTGCCATATCCATTACCTGTTTATTATGGTCAATAAGATCCATTTTATTCATAACAATCGCATGACACACAGCTAATTGCTCTTCCATTAACTGTATTGTATGCTTTGTATATTGGCCACGATTTAAGAATCTAGGCCCGTCTACTAAGCCTATCACCGTTGGTGGATTGACTTGTTCAACAATTTCTGGGTCTTGGCATGCTGCAATAATATCAATCGGATGTGCCAAACCTGTAGCTTCAATTATTATATGGCGCGTTGCACTTTTGCTAAGAAAATGTTTTAATTGTTTTATTAAATCTAGTTGCAAATCACAGCATACGCAACCATTTAATATGGACACAACCTCAATATCATTGCTTATTGCATGGCTATCAATATCTAAATTACCGTATTCATTTACGATAACTGCTGGGTTTTCATTGTTTTTTTGTAAATACTTTATATATTTGCTTAAGAACGTGGTTTTGCCACTTCCTAAAAACCCTGTGATGACTGTAATTGATGTTTTTTGATTTTTAATATTTTTCATATACTCACTCATTTCGTAATTAAAAATGTTTGCGTAAAACCTTAATTATTCTTATAATTAATCTTTCACTTGATAAAATATTGATTTTCTTCTAAACTTTATACATACTTTATTTTAGCATGGCACAGTGCGAAAGTATGTTTGAGGAAGTGTTACACAACATTAGACGGATTCAAATCCGAAACAGAAGGAAGAAAACGGATAGAATGTCTGGAGGAGAACTTTATGTCTGAACCACTTAATTTAAAGGATCAACTATGTTTTAGTTTGTATAACGCTCAAAGACAAGTAAATCGCTACTACTCAAATAATGTCTTTAAAAAATACAAGCTAACATATCCACAGTTTTTAGTTTTAACAATCTTATGGGCTGAATCACCTGTTAACGTGAAAAAAGTCGTTACTGAATTAGCGCTTGATACAGGCACTGTATCACCATTACTGAAAAGAATGGAGCAAGTTGATTTAATCAAACGTGAACGTTCTGAAGTCGATCAACGTGAAGTATTTATTCACTTAACAGATAAAAGTGAAGCAATCCGTCCTGAATTGGATACTGCATGTCAAGATGTAGCAATTGCATCTTCACTAAGCTCAGAAGAAAACAAAGAACTAAACCGATTACTTTCTAAAGTAATTAACGCCTTTACAGAAGAAAAAGCAAAATAACGCTAAGTATTAAATGTTTAGGTTGAACTACCTCAAATTGGATAATCTAAATATATTTGATTGATGATAAGGTGTACAGGACAGCAATGCATTTTGAAAAAGAAGCATTGCTTACTGTCTCGCCAAGACATTGGTGGATTGCATTAGAACTACTTGGTATAAGTTAGTTTATTTTTAGACTGATTCACCAAATACCAATATCAGATTAAGAGGCTGAGACGTTTAATAATGTCTCAGCCTCTTCTTTAGTATCTATTAAAATTTAAATTTACAACTGATTTATCGTTACCATTTGATATAAATAACCTTTGTTTGCTAATAGTGATTGATAATCACCATATTCAATGATTTCACCATCGACCATAACTGCTATTTTATCAAATTTTGGTAATAATCTTAAGTCATGAGTTGCAACAATTAAGGTTTGTGCTTGTTTATGAATTTCTTCCATTACAAGGTTCGTATGATAAATATCTAAAGCTGTCGTTGGCTCATCAAGGATCCATATAGGCGCTTCCTTCAGCAGTAATCTTGCAATACCTAGCCGTTGAATTTCTCCACCTGATAATGTATTACCAGAAAGCGTAATATTTCTATCTAAGTCTATATGCGTCAATCCTAATATATCGAAAACTTCTTTTATTACCTCATCCTCTTCATCTGTAAATAAGTTATCACGTACTTTACCATCAAATAATTGTTGTGTCTGTAATAATGCGTTAATGGCATCATATTTATTTGAATCTAAAATGTTTGTGACATCTTGTTGATTTATTAAAATAGCTCCATTATCACTTTGATAAAGACCTAACATCAATTGTAACAATGTACTCTTTCCTGAACCTGAAGGTCCAATAACTGCGATATGTTCACCTTCATGAATATTTAATTGAACTGCTTGCAAAGTATATGTGGATTGGTTCCAATATTTAAAGTTAACATTTTGAACTTCTAATAAAGGTTTATTGCTAGTAGCAGTTAACTCTAATTGCTCGTCCCCTTGTTTCATTGGATGTGCGATAACTTCATTTATATTACTTAAAGCTTCATCTGTGTCTGCCTTGTAATATGCAACATTGCTCATAGGTATAGCTTGTTCAAATAGTGTCAGCATCATTAGCACAATGCTTGTCAAATAGACAACATCTAATTGGTGATTTTGCACTTGTATTACACCCAAAGATAAAGTAGCAAATAAAGCAATCATTGATACTACATTCAAACTAAATTCATACAAAGATAAAAACCGTTGCTCTTTTGCTTGAGCTTGTTCATATTTACCTAATTGGTTTAAAACCCTTTGTTCATACAAAGCCGTTTGTTGGAAACGCTCTAATTCTTCATATCCTTCTTTATAGTCATAAAATTGATTTAAAAACTGACCTTGTACGTGGTTAACCCGTTTTTTGAGTGTTTGCGCTTTTTTAGCACTTAGCCAAGGTATCAATACCAACGTTATTAACATACTTAAAAATATGATTATTGCATGAACATAAGAAAAATAAAATGTTACAATCATTGCAATCAACGCAGTTAAACCTATAACGACCGGCGGGTAATAGACTCTTAGATAAATGTTTTGCAGTGATTCTACACTACCTACCATACGACCAAGAAGATCGCTTGAATTAAACTTTCTATAAACATCTGGTACAACAGGTATAATCCGTTTAAAAAATTGTACTCTGACATTTCTAAGCATAGTAAATGTTGTTTTATGCGATAATAGACGTTCAATATATCTTGCAACAGCTCTTAAAAATCCAAAGAATTTGACAGTTACGATTAATATCATTAATGCAAATAGTGGTGCACCGAGCGCACTTTGGGTTACCATATAACCGCTTAAGAAAAACATACCGAGTGCAGTTAAACTACCTAATACGCCAACAATAATAGATAATATTAAATCTTTATCTAGCTTAAATTGAATACGTGGTCTCATCACATGTCACCACCTTTATATTCATTTTCGTTTGTTACTTTGTTAGATTCAACCGTACCTTGATTAATTACAATACGTCTATCTGCATTTTTAATTGTATTCTCTCTATGAGCTATCGTAATAATAGTAGTATTTTTAAATTTTCTACTGATTGCTGATTGTATGATTTGTTCTGTTTGCACGTCTAACCCTGTTGCTGGCTCATCAAAAATCAATACATCAGGTCGCATTAATAACAGTCTTGAGAGTTCGATTCTTCTCATTTGTCCGCCTGATAGCATTTCTCCTCCCTCGCCAATCCAGGTATCTATACCGTCTTTTAAAATATTAACTTGTTGTTTTAAGTCAACATCTTCAAGGACTGCAAATATCTGATTATCATCTATCTCTTGAAACATCGTCATATTATCACGAATGGACGCATTAAAAATATATGGGCTCTGACTTAAAAATCCAATTTTCAATTGTTTTTTCTGATAAGTAACAGACCCAGTTTGCTGTATAAAATGTTGCGCGATTACTTGGGCTAAAGTAGACTTGCCTGCACCACTTTGACCAATTAATGCAATATGCTCTCCATTATAAATATTTAAATTGATATGCTTCAATGCCCGATGTTTCGCACCTTCATATTGATAGTCCACATTCTCAAGTTGAATTAAAGGCGTTTGCTGTATATTGGTCGGCACTTCGCGTTTGTTAATTGTTTCTTGTCGATCTAATAAATCAAACACAACGTCGCTTGAGCCTTCACTCTGCTTTCCTGTATGAAAAGATTGACCTAAATCTTTGATTGCATTATAAAATTCTGGAGCTAGAATAATGGCGATAGCTGCAGTTTTAAAGTCTATATTGTGAAATAAAATTAACCCTAACCCTGCTTCTAACGCGACAAGACCAATACCTAACATACTAATAAATTCCAACATTAAACCCGATAAAAATGCACTTTTTAAAATACGCATTGTTAAATCTCGAAATGTTGTACTTTCTTCGTATAAAGCTTGTTCGGTAGTCTTTGTTTTATTAAATAGTTTTAATGTGATAAGTCCTTTTATTTTATTTAAAAATTGTTGACTAAATTGATTTAAATAAGTCATTTTGTCTTTCGACTCATCGCGTGTTTTTAGTCCAAAAATGATATAAAATAATGGGATAAATGGCGCTGTTACAATCATAATTAACGCTGTATTCAAATGAATAAAACACATGGCGATAATGATAAATAAAGGAATCATCATTGATTTGAATACTTGTGGAAAATAACTATTAAAAAATGGTACGATGCCATCGATATTTTCTGTCAGTGTATTAATTTGAACACCGATTGGATCTGAAGATTTATTTAAAATCAATTGACGGCGCAAATCATATTTTACTCGTGTAGACATACGATCGCCTATCATTTGATTCATTGTATTAAATGTCGCTCTTGCTAATAAAATAATTAATGTTATCAGTAGTAAAATTAACAAATCTTGATGCGTATTACTTAACATTGCATTTAAAATTTCTGCTATAGCAATATTTTGAATAACTACAGTAATAGCTAATAATGCACTGATTACAAACATTAAAATAGGATAAGTTTTATATTTTACCGCTAAATTTGTTAATCTTTTCACAATTATCACCTAGTTCATATTATATAGGGATTATACAAAAATTAAATCAATTCGCTCATTGATTTATGTATTTTTATGAATGTAATTCATACTTTTGTCATAATTATAATTTTATTATTAAAACCTAAATTACATTCATGTAAACCATTCTTTTTTGACAATCCTATTTAGTTTTTGGATTATAGTAGATAATTCTATGTTTTTCTTGCTTTATTAAGACATTTAAACGAATAAACATTAAGCTAATCTAAAAATTTTTATTTTCTCTCGGCCTTTAGTCCAAATTCATATATATCTGTAGCACATTACATTTTTAATGTGCTATTATTATAAAATGAAAATAAATAAATTATAATCCATAATACGAAAGTAGGTTAATTATGATATTGATTGAATTAATAAAAGGTATCATTTTAGGGATTGTTGAAGGCTTAACTGAGTTTGCACCGGTGTCTTCGACTGGTCACATGATTCTTATAGATGATATGTGGCTCAAATCAACTCAATTTTTAGGTTCAGAATCCGCATTCACCTTTAAAATTGTCATTCAACTAGGATCCGTTTTCGCAGGAGCTTGGGTATTCCGTGAACGTTACTTTGAAATGTTACATATAGGAAAATATAGAGGTGAGCCTATCGACGGTATAGGCCAAAAACCAAAACGTCTAAACTTGTTACATATTATCGTTGGTATGATTCCAGCAGGCATTTTAGGTTTATTGTTCGATGATGTTATTGAAAAATATTTATTTAGCGTCCCAACAGTTATGGTTGGACTATTTGTTGGAGCAATTTATATGATTATTGCCGATGTGTATAGTAAAAGAGTAGCTCACCCTAAAACGGTTGACCAAATAAACTATTTCCAAGCTTTTGTGATAGGTTTATCTCAAGCCATTGCTATGTGGCCAGGTTTTAGTAGATCAGGATCTACAATTTCTACAGGCGTTTTAATGAAAATGAATCATAAATCAGCTTCCGATTTTACGTTTATTATGGCAGTACCTGTGATGTTAGCCGCTAGTGGATTATCTTTATTCAAAAACTTTGAATATATACAATTAGATCACTTTGGTTTTTACTTATTAGGCTTTATTACAGCCTTTATTGTTGGTTTAATTGCAATCAAAACGTTCTTATTCTTGATTAGTAAAATAAAACTCATTCCATTTGCTATCTATAGAATTATTTTGGTCATTATTATTGCTATTCTATACTTTGGCTTTGGTATAGGACAAGGTATTTCTGGTCAATAAAATGAGATTAAATACCAATTAATACTTGAAAAACTATTGAAATTCACCAAAAATTTCAATAGTTTTTTTAATATTTCCCTTTAATAATCCCAAGCAATAAATCCTTGAAAGACCGTATATTTACCGTTTATTTTCATGTATCATAGGGTAATAAGTAGATAGTATAAAATTATTGGAGGCAACGAGTATGGACAAAAAGCAATTAATCAGAACAATCATCACAGTAGCACCTGTGTTTTTAGTACCGTTAATCGTTGAACGTAAACGTATTAAGGATCACCCTGATGTTAAAAAAGCAAGTGATGCAACTGCTAAAGCTTCAAAAACAGTAGCAAACAAATCTGTTCAAATTAAAGATACAGTGGTAGACAAATCTGCTAATGCTAAAAATTACGTAATTGATAAAAAACACAATATTGAACAAAAACGTGAATTAAAACGTATTGCTAAAGAACATGATCCTGCTTATATTGAGAAAAAAGGCGAAAAACTTGAAAAAGAAAACCGCAAAGAAGCAGATAAAATGAATAAGACGCTTCAAAAAAATATAGATAAACGTCATAAAGAAGAAGATAAATCACGTCAAGAAAACGAAAAACAACGCATCCATTCAATGAAAAAATCTAACAAACATATGGAAAAAGTTGGCATGACACCAGGAAAACTTGACGAAGAAACTGAGAAAAAAGGCGAAAAATTAGAAAAAGAAAATCGCAAAGAAGCAGACAAAATGAATAAAAAGCTCCAAAAAAATATAGACAAACGTCATAAAGAAGAAGACAAAGCTCGTGAAAAAAATAAAAAAGCGCGTTTAGCTGAATTCAAAAAATATAAAGATTATGTTGCTAAAAGTATTGTTAAACAGAACGATGAAGAAAAAGGTAAATAAACATTATGGCTCAAATCATAATTGACGGAGATGCTTGTCCTGTTACCAATTCAGTAATTGAATTGACTAAAGGGACAAGCATCTTTGTTACCGTCGTTCGTAGCTTTAGTCACTTTTCTACCACTATACAACCTGACCATGTCAATATTATTTACGTTGATGATGGACCAGATGCTGTCGATTATAAGATTGTTAAGCTGGTCCAACCAAATGATATTGTAATTACACAAGATTATGGTCTTGCAAGTTTATTACTAAATAAAGCCAAATTAGTAATGCATCATAAAGGTTTTATTTATAATCAACATAATATCAATACATTACTTGAACAACGACATGCGAGTGCACAATTTCGAAAAAGTGGCGGTCGTACTAAAGGACCGTCTGCTTTCACATCAGAAGATGTCGCTTTATTTGAACAAAGATTTTTGTCTATTATAAATGAATCATCATTATTTACGGAGGAATGACATATGAAAAAAATTGCTGTTTATTGCGGTGCAAGCAAAGGTAAAGATGCTTCTTATATGAAAGAAGCATATCATTTAGGTCGTTATATGGCTGAGAATGGTTATGAACTCATATTTGGCGCAGGTTCAGTGGGAATCATGGGTGCTATTCAAGACGGTGTATTAGACTATGGCGGTTCAGCCATTGGTGTCATGCCGAATATGTTAAATGAACGTGAAATCACCAGTACAAGATTAAGTGAACTTATTTTAGTTGATTCTATGCATGAAAGAAAAAATAAAATGGCTGAATTAGCAGATGCATTTGTTATGGCACCAGGTGGCGCAGGGTCTTTAGAAGAGTTTTTTGAAATGTATAGTTGGGCACAAATAGGTATTCATCAAAAACCGATTGCTGTATTTAATATCAATGGTTTTTTCGAACCTTTACAATCGTTAATTAATCATATGATTCAAGAAGGCTTTATAGACGAAAAATACAAAACACTTGCCCCACTTTGTGACAGCCCGAAAGAACTGTTTGACTCCATTCATAACTATAAACCATTAGGTGTTAGAACATATGATTAAAAGTATAAAAATATGAATAAATCATAAATAGCACAAGCTTCAAGATAATAGAGCGGGGTGACGAATTCTTTAAAATGTAGTCCTTCCCCGCTCTCTTTTTATAATTATCTAAATAATATATTCAACAATTGTTTTAATATGAGACATGCAACAATGATGATAATAATGGCTGAAATTTTATTTAATACTATGATGTATTTACCTGTTCTATCAACATGCCCTACAAATTTACCTGCAATTGCCAAAAATATAAACCAAATCCATGAAATAGTTACCGTTGCCACAGTAAACAACACTTTATCCGAACCTTCATATAACGCAGCATTGGTGCCAATAACGCCAATCGTATCCATTATCGCATGTGGATTTAATAATGATACAGATATTGCGAACCCTATTTGTTTTCGTGCTGTCATAGAGTAATAATGTTCAAGTGTTTGTGGCTGTTCTTTCCACAATGACCAAGCCATATAAATAAGAAATACAAAACCTATGCAATAAATGATAATTTGTAATACCGGTAAAGATAATAATATAACGGAGACGCCTAAAACAGCTAACATAATTAAAAATGTATCACATAGCCCCGCAGTTATAATGACTGGCATTGCCTTGATTAATCTTTTATGATTTGCTCCTTGATTAAATACAAATACATTTTGCGCACCTAAAGGTAAAATCAAACCAAAGGCTAAAATCAAACCATGAATTAATGGTTGAATCATCCTATCTTCCTTTCTCTTTGTAATAACACAACTTTCCAATATAAAATCATACCATCATCTTCAAAACACATTATTTAACCAACCAATTTATTTACATCTTTAAATCATATGTTGATATAATCTGTTCTCCCTTAACTCATGCTTAATGTTAGTATATTGCCTATAAGAAGTTATTTGTAAACTACAAATTAGAATTAAATATTTGAGGTATATCTCCTAATCTATTCCTCTATATTAAGTATGATACAATAATTTCAAATTGATTTTATCAACCAGCTACAAACTAAAAAACCCACCAATCATTCAAAGGAGAAGTTTTAATGTTCATGCCAAAATACAAGCGAATTATTGATGATATATTATTAAAAATACATGACGGCGATTTAGAAGTAGGGATGAAACTCCCCTCTCAAAGAAATTTAGCTAATCACTACGGCGTCAATCGTTCAACTGTTATTCAATCATTAGAAATATTGCAAAGTTATGGTGTTTTAGAAAGTAAAGAACGTGATGGTTTATATGTGTCGAATAGTAAATGGAATACTTACATTAATCACAATATGAATTGGCATGAATATATTCACAATAGCAGCTCAAAGAACAATCAATACTTTATACAAAGAATCAATGAATTAGAGTTTGATGAAAGTTTATTACGTTTAAGTACAGGAGAACTTAGTCCAGATTTAATTCCAAACGAAAAATTTCGAAATATCTTTTCCAAGCATCTGACAACGCCTCTCAATACAAATTATGAACACCCTTTAGGGAATTTAAATTTAAGAAGCGCTATTGTAGATTACGTAAAAAAAAGAGGTATTCAATGCAGTGAGGATAATATTTGTGTTATTTCTGGAGCATTGCAAGGGTTAAAACTTATTGCTGATGGACTGCTAATACCGCATTCAAAGATTATTATAGAAACGCCTTCATATATAAATTCAGTGCACACGTGGCATAATATTCGAGCAGACCTTAAATTTCTACCAATTTCTAAGATTAAACAACAAATTAATAATATTTTTAATGTTAACACTCAAAATCAAAATAATATCTTCTATTGTATACCAACTTTACATAACCCTACGCAAAATTCATATACACAGGCAGAAAAGTATAAGCTAATTCAACAATGTAAACAGGCACATATACCAATTGTCGAAGATGATGTATATGGTGATTTGTGGTTTGAGCATCAACGCCCTCAACCTTTAAAATCTTTAGAAGATAGCGATAATATATTATACATCAGTAGTCTATCTAAAACAGTTAGCCCGGGGCTAAGAGTAGGATGGATTATAGGCAAGCCATCTGTTGTGATGCATTTAGCAGATTTAAAAATGCAAAATGATTATGGCGCAAGCTCATTATCACAATTTGTCGCTACTGAATGGTTAAAAAACCCTGCATACCATGAGCAACATTTAACACATCTAAATCGAGCACTTTCAATACGGCGTGATAAATTTTTAGACGCTTTAAATAAACATTTTCAAGCACTTGGTACCTGGACTGTCCCCCAAGGATCTTATTATATTTGGTTCAAATTAAATGTGCCGTTGAACATGAAATTACTGTTTGATTCAGCTATTCGTCACCATATTTTAATCAACCCTGGTGAAATATACGATAAAAACGCGCGAAATTATATTCGTTTTTCTTATTCTTATATAAATATTGAAGACATTGATTTTGCATTAGGCACCTTGAGTAAACTAATCAAAAACCAAATTTGTAATAAAACAAATTAAATATCTAACAAAATTTGCATAATAATTAAAAAGAGGGTTAACTGATTATAACCACCAATCAGTTAACCCTTTTTTAAAGGTCTTGTTCTTTATTTTGCTTTTTTGTTAAATCTTTAAAATATCTCACGTGCCTTTTAAGTGGATGATATTTACTTAGTTCTGGGTATTCAAAATAGTCATATCGTTCCATACCTATTTTTTCCATTACTTTACGCGAAGCAGCATTGCTTTCAGAAGTAAATGCATAAACTTCGTTAATGCCCTGTTGTTTGGCGTATGTTAGCACTGATTCTGCACCTTCAGTAGCCAAACCATTTCCCCATACTTCAGGTATCAAACGCCAACCAATTTCATAAAATGGTAATTCATCAAATGAATATTTACTTTCTTTAGGTACATAATTCAATCCGATAAAACCTAACCATCCATTTGTTTCTTTTAATTCAACAGCAAAAAGTCCAATACCATAATTTTTTATGATTTCATTCATTTTTTTCATATCATGTTCTGAACGTCTATAACTCAATAAACTTGGGAAATATCTACGCACTTGGTGGTTCGCATTCATCTGTTGAAACGGGAGTAAATCCTCCGCCTGCCAATCCCGTAATCTTAAACGCTCAGTTTCTATATAAACGGTCATATGTTACACCTCTAAACTGAAAAATAAATTTCTATAGAAAAGTAACGCGTTATGATTATCCTCATATCGCGCTACTACATGTATCAAGCGTTGCTTATGCTCTTGAAATATAACTAATTAACTCAACGTTCACAGCCACTTCTTTTAAACGACCACGTTCGCTTTTTGGCGCAGTGAATGTTGCGTCTATAAAATCATTTCTATGATTTAATTTGTAAGTAGCAACAAACGTATCAGTATCCGACTCAAAGTTAGGTAAATGTGCTATAACACGTTTAATCTCACCAGTTGAGTCTTTAATTTCTCTGCCTGTTATATGCTCAATTTCTCTACCTAATTCTGGTAGTGTAATAGAACGACCTTCCAATAAAATAAAATCTTTTTCATGCATTGTTATTCCCTCTCTCCTTATGAAAAATGCTTCTTTATAAACTTCGAATCATAAAGTCAAAATCAATAAATTAAAAATTGTCCCATTCATTAATCAGACTTTTAATTTTAAATGTACTTTTACAATTTTATTTATGCTCATTATGTTAATGATACCCATTATAACAATTAGTAAAACGATAATACAATCATTTCCTGGGAAATACAGTATTATTATTTTATAAACTGATTTAATTTAATTACAAATTATGTTTCAGCACTGATGTCTTTTTCTAAATTTTTAGATTTATCTTGAAGTTTGTCTTTTTCTTTTTCCAAATCTTTTTTCTGTTTTTCCAAATCTTTATTTTGTTTTTCTAATTTATCAATATCTTTCTCTAGCGATGCTTTTTCGTCATTTTGCCCGCACGCTGTAAATAATACAGTTGATGCAAGTATGAGTGCTAAACACTTTTTCATGTAAGAACTCCTTTTTAATGTCTTAATATTAATATAATTTTATCATTTTTCACTTTTATCTTCATTATTTATTGTTAATCTTTTACTCATTATCACCTTTTTTATATGATAACCTTGTTCTATATTGAGCCCTTGCATGATGCTATTATCGTTTGCTACTGTACTTTCAATCTCAACTGCACCTTTAGCATAAGCCCATAATTCAATCTCTTTTTTTAATGATTGGGCTATACCTTGATGACGATACGGTTTAGCAACATAAAGTATTTCTACAACGACTTTTTCTTGTTGTTTCAAATATCTGGCACAAATAAATGCAATTAATTGTGAATGCTCCCTTTCAATTAATACAATATCCGTTTCAGCTTTTAATCCACGTTCAATCATTTCTTTACGTAAAGCAACAGTGATCGTTGTCTTTTTATAATTTTCATATTGTTGCTCGAGTTCTTGTTCATGAATTTCAGCAATTTCACTTAGATATCGTTGTTCTGATAATTTTAATTGTTCCATAATGCCTCCTTTAAATGTGTTATTGATTTATATTACTATATTAGTCATAATTAGCTTTATCAATCTATTTCATATTAAGAAGGAATGTGATGTGACAATGAAATCTACTGATAAATTAATGCGTGAAAATAATGTGAAAGCATTACGTTTAAATAATACTGATCGTGATACATTTGAAAATTATATGACATACGTAAGAGCCGATTTAAGTGTAAATCCACATGACTCTGAAAAAATGTTAAATCGTGTATTAAACCAATTGCTAGAAGCTGAAAAAGATGGTGCGCTAGCAATGGAATTTTTTGATCATGACCCTAAAACCCATGCTAAGAAAGAACTTAGACGTTTACCTAATGAAACAATAAGAAATATTTTCAAATATATTATAAGACATATTATGCTTTTTGTTGGTATCTTTTGTTTCCTTAAAGGTTTTGCAGGTTTTTTTATTGGTGCTAAACGGTTATATCTATATACCTTTCCAATCACATTATTTGTCGGTATTGCGATTATCTTTTTCTTTATTTGGATGTTGTTCAAAACCGTTCAAATACGTTGTTTTAGCACTTCACATTGGGCATGGTTTTTAACTTATCTAGTTCTTTTGCTATCTGTATGCGGGATATTTTACGTATTTTTCATACCCCAAACTTTTTTGGCCATAGGTCCTTATATACTCATTAATAATTGGACATTTATCATTATTTCGTTCATTTTCATTCCAACTTCACTTTATATCGATCATCACTTCACTAATAAAGATACGAATGCTTCTTTATAATCTAAATATTATAAACAAGCTATCATAAATTACCATATAACAAAAACACCCCCTTCAAAGTTCTCACTTTTTAAGTGTCTACATTGAAGGGAGTGTTTAAAATTAAATAATGCATGCACAATTTTTATAAATGTTTTAATTAAGACATTGTCATGCTTTCTTTCTTTTCTACTGCAACATTTATAAATAAGAATATAAGGCCTATAGCCGTTAAAATTGGCGCAACTAAGCTTAGTGATGCGACTGGTAAATTCGTTACTACGACGCCTCCAATAAATGCACCTAATGCGTTACCTAAATTAAATGCTGATTGATTGAGTGTGCTGGCAAGTGTCGGCGCGTCTTGAGAAATTAATGTACTCTTATATTGAAGTGAAGGACTCATACTGAAACCTATGAGGCCAAAGAAGAAAATACCTGCTACCATCAACAATCCATTCATTTGGACAAAGTATAGTAAGATGAAATATAAGATAAACACACTAAATATAATTTTTAGTGCTTTATTCAAATTCCAATCCGCAAGTTTCCCACCTACAATATTACCTAATGTGACGCCCACACCGAATATAATCAATAGATAAGAAATTAAGTTTTCTTGTACATGTGAAACATCAATTAATACAGTTGATATATAAGTAAAGTATGCAAATACACTACTAAATCCAAAAAGTGTAACTGCTAAAGTGAGCCACAAACGTTTTTCTTTTAATATTTTCAATTCATTTAAAACAGAGGATTTCACAGTTTCTTTTTGCATTGGCACAAATATAATAATACCAATTAATGCTAATGCACCTATGATAGAAATAATAATAAATGTCATTGGCCAACCGAAGTTTTGCCCTATTAATGTTCCAAATGGCACACCTAATATGTTACTCATACTTAACCCCATAAACATTAATGCCATCGCACTAGCGCGTTTTTCAGGCTTAACCATGCTTGCGGCTAATATTGAGCCTATACCAAAGAATGAACCATGAGCTAATGAAGTGATAATTCTACTTGTCATCATAAAACCATAACTTGGACTGAATGACGCTGCAAAATTACCGATAATAAATATGGTCATTAACGCTAATAATAAGTACTTTCTGTTCCATTTAATGGTTAACATCACAATGATAGGACCACCAATTGCAACGCCTAAAGCATAACCAGTGATCAGCTGCCCTGCTTGGCTAACACTAACGTCAAAGTCTCGAGCGATATTAGGCAACAACCCCATTATTACAAACTCTGTCATACCGATTGCAAAAGCACCGATTGCAAGCATCCATATGGCAATTGGATATTTCATTTAAGACACCCTTCCTATTTCCGTTTTTTACACATGTTTGTGATTATACTAAAGTAACCACAGCGAAAACAAGCGTATTGCTTAAAATTTTTCCAATACATTATATTAATGCGCTTACATAAATTACCTTTTTTATTTATTGCTATATAGCCACCTCTGAAGCTTCAAAAAAGCAATACAAAATAAAAAAACTAGTAATTATTTAAAAATCAAACCATAAACTTTATACATGTTTATGATTGAATATAACTACTAGCTTTTGGGTTTAATTGATTAATAAAGCATCGATAAAAAACCATATAACCATAATAACCATGATGATTGCTTGCGCAATAGAACTTGCTAAAAACGCTATAACTGAACCAAAACTTGCTTTTAACGCTTTCGACAAATTCGGCTCTTGTATTAACTCTACCGCTAATACGGCCACAAACGGAATAATAATTATTCCAAAAGGTGGAAAGACAAAACATCCTATTACCACACCGATTAATGCTGCATATTCACTTAATTTAGAACCGCCAAATTTGTTTACAAAATACTTATTCATAACAAAGTCCGCTATAATAATAAATACTGTAAACAAGATCATCGATACATAAAATACCCAAGATAAGTTTTGATTATCAAAACCAAATTGATAAATCAAAAAACCTATCCATAATATAAGCACTGAAGGAATAATCGGTTTAATAAGCCCGATGAACGCCAAAACAAATGACGCTATAATGAATAACCATAAAATAAATGTCATCAAAACCTACTCCAAACTTTCTTCCGTAAATTTTTGTTCTTTTGTGAAGTATATTAATATCATACCTAAAAAGATAGAACACGCAGAAACAAAAAACACATTGCCTAAACCTACCCAATGGCTCATAATTCCCCCTAAAAGGTTACCACATAGTTGTCCTATTACCATTGCATTCGCAAACAGCGTAGATGCGTAACCTGGGAAATCAGGTAAAATATCTTGGAAGTAACTAATACCTAAACCTAACAAAATAGCTAGGAAAATAGCTAGAAACACTTGTCCTACAATCATCATTACAATACTGTTAAACACACCAATACTAAAGTAGAACAACCCTCCAAATAGTCCACCTAGTAGGAGTAAAGTTCGTGTAGTAAGTTTAGCTGATAAAATGCCTAATATGACCATAAATGGTACTTCTAAACCTGCACAAATACTTGCTAAAACGCCCACGCGGCTCTCTGGTTCTTTTAAATAATTGGTAACATACAATGGCATATTCAAGGTATACATCCATTGACCAATATGCAATAAAATGAAAGCTAAAAACGGTACAAATAGTACTTTATCACGTAACATATTCGGTGCAGCCGCTTCTACATGCGTACTGTCAGCAACTGGACGCTTCGTTTTAATGTCTTTAAAGAAAAATACTTGTAATAAAAGTGTAATTAAAATGATTGTTATCGTTCCGCTAAATAATCCTGCATATCCTTTAAACTCTAGTAACAATGCCCCAATTAGTGGACCAAATAAGAAGCCAAATGAAAATATCGAACGTAAAACCGCATTGGCAAATTTAGCTCTATCTTTTGAAGTAGAAGTATTTATGGATTCTCTTGCCGATGCATACATTTGAGGCATAGCCGGAGCAAAACATCCTTGAAAGATGGCATACATTGCTATAAATATCCATATCTCATGAATATAAAAATAAATTGAAAAACTGATTGCTCCCATAAAAAGTGCAGTAATGATAATGACTTTCCTGTTGATACTATGTGTATCAGAAAAACGCGCTACAATTGTATTCATAGTAAATTGACTAATTGCGGCTAACGCTAACAATAAACCGTACTGAGTAGATGTCATACCTAAATCATTTGTAGCGAATAAAACAAGATATGGCACTGTAATAGCAATCCCCATACCTAACAACATCATATTAACTACAAATAATTTATAATTTTTTATATGTAATAGTTCTCTAAACATTTAGCAGCCTCTATTCCTATTAATTTCAATTAGCTTCTGGCTAAGTTAAATTTATAATCGAATAATGATAAGCACTTTCCATGTACGATTACTCTACATATTCCATCATTAAATTAATAAATGAATCTACTTGGGGCAACTGTAACATGCTCGGGTCATAACTCAAATAAGTCGAACGAATTAATGGTTTATCATCGATGTCTACACGTTGAAATTCGAACTGTTCCCGATCTAAGTGTTTCATCATAATCTCAGGTAAAATCGTAACGCCAACACCATTTAATAACATTTCTTTACATGTTGCAACTTGGTCAACTGTAATCATCGCATGGTAATCTTGTCCTATTTGATTACCGTACCATTCTTTAATTTGATTAATGTATATCGGGTCAGCTTGAAACTCGATAAATGGCATTTTCTCAACTTCATCGTTTCGATTTTTAGGATGTATGAAAAAATGTTCGTCATTAAATAAATGTGTATTACTCAAATTCATCATTTTATTACCACGTATAATCATTACATGGTAATCTCTATGGTTTGCTTTAATCTGCTCACTTGAACCTACTTGAACTTGGATTTCTACATTTGGAAATTGTCGTGTATATAAATTCAAAACAACTGGTAACAATGTTTGGCCAATTAAAGATGAACAACCAATCGAAATCGTACCGTTTACTTCACCGATATGTGCTTGCATTTTATCTAAAAACAACCGTTCTCTGTTTAACATATCACGTGCATGTTCAATTATCATCATGCCTTCTGTTGTAGTTATCAGCTGTTTTTTAGTACGTATAAATACATCTACACCAAATGCATTTTCTATCGCTTTCAACCGCTGTGTTACTGCCGGTTGCGAAATATATAAAATTTCCGCTGCTTTTCTAAGCGTTTTTGTCTCATCTAATGTAGTTAACAAGCGATAATCGTCAATCTTCATAATTATCCCCCTATTTTTAGCAAATACTTCAATATTTTTATTTCCTTTTGTGGCGACTTTCCGGTTACGCTTCAACAATCTATTTAAATGCGATTTTTTCAAAACTTGCAGTGTTTACTATAACATGGTTATACCATAACTCATATAGCTAATTTCTATATCTCATAACCTAAAAATCATCGTGAAGTATAAGTGTTTTTGGAGTCTATATTGTTATTGGCTTTATTTTTATTTTGGCTAGTATCACAATGATGGTTATTATCATTTCCAGACTTCTTATACTGCGTATCTTTATGTGTGAAATCTTTACGTTTTTTGCTTTTAGCTTTATTTTTATGCACAGACGATTGCTTTTGGTTTTTGGCTTTTTGCTTTATTTTATGATAACAATACATCATTTTATCTTGCATCGTTGTAAAGTCTGTATCAATTTTAATCATCAATTGATGGGCTATAATATACGCTTCATGGTATTGCTTGTTTGTTATTTGCCCTTGATTTAATGCACGTATCAAGTCATCTTCATCAACAAGTTCGTATTCACCATTAGGCAAAACTAATACATCTAGACATAAATCAATAGTCCGTGCATTGCCCTTTTGTGTAACATTTTTTATATTTATATCGAAGTAATACTCTAATGGATTGCCCTTGTCGTCTAACATCACCGTGATACTATAACGTTTTTTTTCAGGTAATATTTGTAACCACTGATAATTATCATCAGCGACAATAATATTTTGTCCTACAACCGAGACTTCTAGCGGTTCTCGTACTTTTTTCATAGTTACTAACCCAATAATACCTTTGAATTTGTTATTATTCACTTTGACTTCGGTATATTCTCGGTCAACGATGCGACGCCAGTGACGTTTATCAATATATTTTACTTTCACTGCCACCATCTCCTTGTCATTATTATATAAAACTGAATCCTACATGTCATCTTATGTTTGTTGCATTTAGTTTTAAAATTGGTATCGAAAATATAATTATTTTTATTGTACTATATTTCATAGTGTAAAAGCGAAATTGACAATCATTGATAATTTTGTTAAATTTTATACATATTTTTCAGAAAATTCTTTAAAAGGGAGATAGTATTATGCCAACGACTCAAAGACCATTTAGAGCAGATCATGTAGGAAGTTTATTGCGCCCGCAACGTTTAAAAGACGCGCGTAAAGATTTCCAGAACAATGCCATTGACGCACAGACATTAAAAAGTATTGAAGATGAAGAAATTGAACGCATCATAGAAAAACAGCTAGAAATTGGATTACATAGTATTACTGATGGCGAATTTCGCAGAAGTTGGTGGCATTTCGATTTCTTAGAAAATTTAGACGGTGTAGAAGGCTATACATCTGACCGCGGATTATCATTTGAAGGTGTTGAAACTCGTAAGCACAATGTCAAAGTAGTTGATAAAGTGAAATTCAACCCAAACCATCCTCATTTTGAGCACTTTAAATTTTTATTCGATAAAGTGAATGGTCGAGCAACAGCTAAAGTTTCTATTCCAAGCCCAAATCAGTTGTTCCATCCTAATATTTTAAATGAAGCTATCTATCCAGACATCAATGACTTTGCACGTGACGTATCAAAAGCTTATCATGATAGTTTACTTAAATTTTATGAATTAGGCGCGCGTTATATCCAACTAGACGATGTCTATTGGGCAAATCTAACGTCTGGAACACAAAATACACGTGGTAGAGACAGAAGTGAAGAAGAAAAAGAAATTGCACGTCAACTTGCTTATAAAGTCGTTAATGATGCAGTAGAAGGATTGCCGGAAGACCTATTAATTACAACACATATTTGTCGTGGTAATTATCAATCTACTTGGGCAATTTCAGGAGGGTACGAACCAATTGCACCTTATTTATTTAAAGAACAATTAGACGGTTTTTTCTTGGAATATGATGATAACCGATCAGGTGATTTTGAACCTTTAAGATTCTTCCCTAAATCGCGTTCCTATGCAGTATTAGGATTATTCACTTCAAAAACAGGTGAGTTAGAAGATAAAAGTACTATTTTAAAACGGGTGAAAGAAGCACAGAACTATATAGATTTAGATCAAATCTGCTTAAGCCCACAATGTGGCTTTGCCTCTACAGAAGAAGGAAATAAATTAACTGAAGACGCCCAATGGAAAAAATTAGCATATATTGTTGAAATAGCAAATGAAATTTTTGGCACTTCAAAATAACTTAAACTAAAAGAGCGTATGACTTTTTCACATCAAAACGATTGTGAGAGTCATACGCTCTTTCAAGTATTTAACGTTTTATATCTTTTTGTGATAAAGCATAACGATTGTTAATTGTTTTTAAATTTGGATAAGTTTTATTCAACCATTCTTTACTGTATAATTCAAAATGATTAAATTCAAATGCAGGATGGCACATACATCCGACGAGCGCATAACCAGAACCACCTTCAATAGACGAAGCAAAAATCGTCCCCTTTGGGACTACAAATTGTAAAACATCGCCATTCTCAATATGAGGCCCTACCGTGACTTGTTGATAATTACCTTCTGGATGTATCATATGCACAGTAAGCGAATCGCCTGCATGATAATACCAAATTTCATCAGCATCTATACGATGAAAATGTGAAATATTATCATGTGTTAAAAGAAAGTAAATACTTGAGTAAGCTGGTCTTAAACTTTCCTCATTCCATACTTCTTTAATCACTTCTTTATAATATCCACCTTCTGGGTGCGGGTGTAATTGTAATTGATTAAGCCATTGTTCTACAGCGTTATTTTTGTTCATATTATTTCAAATCCACGTTATGGAATACGTTTTGAACATCCTCTAGATCTTCTAGCGCATCTACTAATTGTTCAAATGTTTCTTGATCTTCTGGTGATAATTCAATATCTGTCTGTGGTAACATTTCAAACTCAGCTACTTTAAATGTTTCAACACCTGTTTCACGTAAAGCGTCTTGTACTTGAGCAAATTGATCTGGTTCAGCGTATACAATGGTTAGACCGTCTTCATCAAAAACATCTTTAACATCGATATCTTGTTCCATCAAACCTTCTAAAATATCGTCAGCTGGTTTACCCTCAATGCCAAATACCGCAGTATGTTCAAACATATAAGCAACAGAGCCAGAAACGCCCATGTTACCGCCATTCTTACCAAACGCAGCGCGGACATCTGAAGCTGTTCTATTAACATTTTCTGTAAGTGCGTCAACCATTAACATTGAACCATTAGGACCAAAACCTTCATATCTCAGTTCATCGTAATTTTCTTCACCGCCACCTTTGGCCTTTTCGATTGCTCTATCGATAATATGATTTGGCACGGAGTACGTTTTTGCTCTTTCCAATGTTAAGCGTAATGCTTGATTAGATGTAGGATCTGGTTCCCCAGATTTAGCTGCTACGTAAATCTCTTTACCAAATTTAGCATATATTCTACTAGTATTTTTATCTTTCTGGGCTTTTTTCTCTTTAATGTTATTCCATTTACGTCCCATGATTTCATCTCACTTTCTAAATAAATACCTTTATCAATATGATATATTATACAATATTTTCATTATATTACATAGATTAAGCGATGTTTTTTTGAATTAACACTTAAACAGACTATATTTATTAATAAAATAGAGTCTTGTATCATTATACTTTCGATAACGGTATGATTGGTTCAAAGCCAAAACACTTGTTTGTTAAGAAAAAGCAAGATAGAAATTCAATTTTTAAATTGGATTACTATCTCGTCCTTACTATAAATATTTTAATCCTAAACATCGTATATATAACTTTAGAATTAAGATAGTTAATTTTTTGTCGTTTATACAAACATATGACATTTAATATATTTTTTTAAAGTTTCAATATAAGTATGCATTCAATTTTTATTATATTTAACAAAGCAGATCGTTTTAAATAGTGAATTGTCAGGCCATACATAGATAAAATGATTTTAAAAATCCAACACAATCAAAATTAGACTGCTAACTTCTCTTAGAACATAAGAAATCAGCAGCCTACCTTATCTTTGTCTAAACCTATTTTAGTTATTCAATCTAAACCATTTCTTATAAACCTTAAAAACACTTTTTAAGCGCCGCTTCTTTAAAGGTTTAGCGCTTGCATGTCTTATTTCTAAATTAGTAACACTTATATATGAGGCTTAGCTTATATCATTTCATGCAATATTACTATTTTCTAAATTTATTTGCTAATCTTAGTACGTATTTTATAATGTGTAATAAATTAATGAATAAATTAAAGCCCATTTCACGCGGCGAATATTGCCCTCGTTTCATACGGTTGAAATCATATAATGTATATAATAGAAATAGTAACAAACCAACTATGGTAATGATCGTATGAAAAATTGGATTATTTACAAACATACCAATAATGCCCGCAACAATTAATGCGACTAATGTTACAAATAAGTATTTACCCATACTCGATGCATTACCCACAAAAAAGTAACCTATAATGCCAAACGCAATAAATGCTCCTATAGCTAACAACACATTTTTATAGAATACTTCTGTCCCTAAATTTTGCAGATAAGCTGTAAATGTCGCATACGACAGCAAACCAACAACAATAGCATATATGTGAGAAATGACTAGCCCATATTTACGCGCACGATTAGTTAAAACTGTAAACAATACTAATACTAGCAGTACAATAGAGAGTGGTTTTCTCCATTCCATAGGTAAAAATTGTCCAAAATAACAACCGATACCAAATATAATCCAATAATAAACAAAGAACAGCCATACTTTGCCATAAGCACGTGCTTTAGATTTATCTTGTTTTGGTTTATGTTGCTTGTGGTTTACGTGTTGTGCTGAGTCAGCCAATGCATTCACTCCTTAGATGTTTTTATGTTTTATACGTTGATTATTTTACTCATTCAGACAGCATAATTAACGCATATCAGCTTTAATAAATTTCACTTCTTATTTAAATGTGTTATTATCATTTTCACTAATCCACAAAAAATCAAACATTTCTGATATATTTTTTTGGACATTTTATAATTTAATTGAAATGACTGGCTTTTCAAATGTTACAAAGTAATAAAATTCGAAATCATTTTTTTATAATTAAAGTCTCCTCAACTCCCTAACAAAGGTATTTAGTGGTTTTTATAATCTATTTTTTTAAATGTTAATAATATTACATCTCTATAACAATAAACACAAGCCTCTTATTTTTTGTTAATATGTAACGTGAATCCAGTTAAAGAAAAGATTAAACTCATATATTTAATTTAAACAAAGTTATGTATATAGGTGTGAGGAGGAGTTCTTTTGAAAAAGTTTGCATTTGCAGTAACCGCTGCTTCGGGTGCAGCAGCAGTGATTGCTAACCATGAAGCTGAAGCGTCAACGCAACATACAGTACAATCAGGTGATTCACTTTGGTCAATCTCAGAACAATATGGTGTTTCCGTAGATGAGATTAAACAAAACAATAATCTCGATAACAATATGGTATTTCCGGGACAGGTTATCGAAATTGGTGGAAGTGATCAAGATTCAAGTTCAAACAATTCTTCACAAACATCAGGCGGTTCAACACATACAGTTCAATCTGGTGAATCACTTAATGTAATTGCTAGCAATTACGGCGTGTCAGTAGATGAATTAATGTCAGCTAATAATTTAAATGGTTATTTAATCCATCCTGGACAGTCGCTTACAATCCCAAATGGAACAGGTACTGGTGGTTCTGGTGGTTCTGGTAACGGAGCAACACAAACACCAAATACTGGTAGTTCATCAGCTAGTGACGCTAACTTATATGATTGGGGACAATGTACTTGGCACGTATTTAATCGTAGAGCAGAAACTGGCAAACCAATTAGCACATATTGGTGGAACGCTGATCATTGGGCAAGCAATGCAGCGGCAGATGGCTATACAGTAAATAATACACCAACTGCCGGTTCTATTATGCAAAATTACGAAGGCCCAATTGGTCATGTCGCGTATGTAGAGCAAGTAAATCCTGATGGCAGCATCTTAATTTCAGAAATGAATTATAATACGCCGCCAGGTACAGTGGATTACCGTACAATTCCTGCTTCACAAGCTTCAAGCTATAACTATATTCACTAAAATATAGTTAAAATTTAGAAAATGAATAATGAAAGTAAACCACTAAATCTTATATAAAGTATTTAGTGGTTTTTATTTTTCATCTTGACTGTAAAAATGAAAACAAACCATTTTCTTTTCATTTTTTACAAAGGGTTTTATTGTCTACGCTCGTAAAAACGTTTAAAAAGGAGACAATCCTGCTTATATACTAATCGAGGCCGAGACGTTATTGATGTCCCGACCTCGATTCAAATTTAAGATTAATAATATAAACATAACCTTTTAAATGTTTTATAAGAAAATATCAATAGCATAGTAAATAATTGCTGCTACTAACGCAGAAATTGGTAATGTAATTACCCAAGTTACAATCATGCGTTGTGCTGTATTCCACTTAACACCTTTGATACGATTAGATGAACCGACACCTAGAATAGATGAAGATACAACATGCGTAGTTGATAACGGGAAGTGTAATGATGAAGCAACAAATATTGTTAATGCAGACGATAAATCTGCTGCTGCGCCATTCGCTGGACGTATTTTCATGATATTTCCCCCAACAGTTTTGATGATTTTCCAACCACCAACAGCTGTACCTAAGCCCATTGCAGTAGCACAGGCTATTTTCACCCATAATTGTGGTTCGGTACTTGTCCCTGTTTGGATATTTGCTACTATTAGGGCCAAAGTAATAATCCCCATTGATTTTTGTGCATCGTTTGTACCGTGTGAAAATGATTGTAGCGATGCAGTGAAAATTTGGAAAAATCTAAAGTTACGATTCGTTTTGGTAAGATTAGCATTTTTGAATACCACTTTTACAATTGAATACATAATAAAACCAACACAAAAAGCAATAATCGGCGATAAAAGTAATACAACAATAATTTTTGTAAAACCTTGATAGTGCAGTACAGCAAACGAGCCTTGTGAAGCAATTGCTGCACCGGCGATTGATCCGATTAAAGCATGGGAAGATGAGCTAGGTATACCAAAGAACCAAGTCACTAAATTCCATATAATTGCTGCCAAAATTGCAGCTAAAACAACGATAAGCCCATTTTCTAATTTAAATGGGTCTACAATGTCTTTTGTTATCGTACTTGCAACTCCAGTAAATGTTAACGCACCAATAAAGTTCATAACAGACGCTAAAATAATTGCAGTTCTAGGAGTTAAGGCACGTGTTGAAACAGCAGTAGCGACGGCATTGGCTGTATCATGGAAACCATTGATAAAGTCAAATATCAAAGAAAAAATAACGATAGCTACTGTGATAATCAAAATATATTCCATAAGTTAGGACTCCTTAGCTATTTTTCATTATTATTGTTTCAAAGTTATTCGCTACAGCCTGACATTTATCAGCAACTTCTTCTAAACTTTCGTAAATTTCTTTGATTTTAATCAGTGTGATCGGATCTGTCTCACTATTAAAAATATGTTTAATAGACTGACGTAATATACCGTCACAATTAGTTTCAAATTCTTTAATATTAATAGAATGAATACGCATGTGAGAGAGTTTCTTATCAACCAATAAACCTACTGCCAATTTCATTTCAGCAATAGCTTTTTGGATATTATCAACAAATTCAGCCATATATTCATCCGTATATTCAATAGAGTACATTTCAAACATTGCGGAAGTTTCTTCTATTGCATCTAAAACATCGTCAATGGCGTTACATAAAGAGAGGATATCCTCACGTTCAATAGGTGTAATGAATGTTTGGTTCAAATCTGAAATCACTTGATGCATTAATTCATCACCATGTGATTCGTATGTTTTAATATTGTCTGAGTATGCTTTAAGATCTAAATGTGTATTAAAATCCATTTTGCCAAATTCAATTGCTGCACGGTCTAAGTTGAATACCATTTCCTCAAGTTTCACCATGAACTTATCTTTTTTCTTGTTAAACATTCAAAAAATCCTCCATTTACAGTGACCATTACAATCACCTTCAATAAATTTAAAAAAATTAGATTCCTTTAGAGACAAATTAAGATTGGCAAGATTTACAATGCGCTCATTATTTTGACAATTATTAAAATTATGTAAATGAACTTTTGCTTTCTAGGTTTAAAAAATCTTACAAATGTTGATTTGCTCTTATTTGAAAATAGCACAAATTTAACAAACTCACAATTAAATTTACAAATTCTTAACATTACATTTTAGTTAAATTAATAAAAATGTGCTTATTTCTACTATTACATTTTGCTTTTCCATAAAAAGTTTCAATTGCATATTACACATCGTTAATCAAAACTCACAATAGCAATAATTGCATAATTTCCATCTATAATCAACAACTATTTTGATTCATTTTTTAAAACTTTAAATGGTACGAACCTCTCAATTTCTATTCAATTATAAATATCAAAATAAAAAAATAAAAGAAGCAACAAAATCATACTTTCTTAAAAGATTTTGTTACCTCACTCACTATGAATATTACATTTTAATTCAAACTTATTTTAAATACACTTTCAATTCAGGCAATCATTACCAATTACATAGAAAAGCTTAATATCTAATAGCCTAGACTCTCTATTTGTTTTCTAAGTTAGTTATAACTTAAGGGTAAAAATACACAGTTTAGATATTTGGAAGTAGTTATTTTAAAAATTGAAATAATTAATGCTCAGATAATCTGGATACTAATTCATTTTGGTTAGGGAAAATAAATTGGACTGATGTTCCTTTTTGCATTTCTGAATTAATATGGACTGTGATACCTAATTTTTCTTTTACATTTTGGACAAGATACAAACCTATACCAGAAGACGTTGTTTCATTACGATTCGAGGTGGAAGTAAAACCTTTATCAAATATTCTTGGCAAATCTTTTTGGCTAATGCCTCTCCCCTCATCTTTTATATTCAACGCTACATGATTTTTAATTAACGTTCCATTAATATGGATTGTACTATGTTCACTATATTTGACTGCATTAGATATAATTTGCCTTATCATCATTCGACACCATTTAGTATCTGTATACACCTTGTAGGATGTTTCGAAATTGAGTTCAAAGTCTATACCTTTTGCTTGGCTGATATATCTAGAAATCTGAATTTCATCAATAACTAAACGTTTTAAATCAACATGTTCATAATACATATCTTTATTTTGTGATTCTAATCTAGTTAAAAATAAATGTCTATCTAACATATCGTTGATACGTGTCCATTCGAATAATAAAGCTCTTTTTCTTGTACCGTCATTTTCTTTTTCAATTAATAACTTTAAAGCAGTAACAGGTGTTTTAATATCATGCACAAAATCAGTTAGTGAAGCTTCAGTAGACTTAATTTGCTTTTTTTGCTTTGTTACTAACATTTTTTGAGTTGTAATTTGATTATACAAATATTCAACCATTTGTTGTTGAAACGGCGTATCTGCAAGTGATTTATGCTTTAAAGCTTCAGGTTCAATATTTTCATCTAAATGTTTTAAAAATTTAACTTCTTTTATATAGGTATACAGTAAAAATATAAAACTTAACCCTATATTTAAAATGATAATATATAAAATGCTATCTACACTTAAATCGTAATCTAAGTACGCAATACCCAAAAAAATAAATTGTAAAAACAGTAGCCATAATATCCAATGCTTACGTGAACGTATAAACATCCATACCCATTTAATACTATCCATGGGCCATATACCCTTTTCCTATTTTAGTTTCAATTGCATCCTTCATATCAATATCAGATAATTTTTTTCTTAAACGATTTACATTGACCGTCAGCGTATTATCACTCACAAATGCTTCATCATCCCATAACGCAGTAATCAAAGTATCTCTAGTGACAATTGTATCTTGTTTTTTCACTAGCATTTCTAAAATAATCATTTCTGTTTTAGATAAATAAATCACCTTATCTTCTCTGCTAATGCTATCTTTTGTAAGATCAAGTGTCGCTTCTTGCCAAGTTATTACTCTTTTTTCATCTAAGCTAAATTGATAAACACGTCTATAGATAGCTTGTAATTTTGCAATTAATACATTTGTATTAAATGGCTTTTGAACATAATCATCTGCCCCTAATTCCATACTCATAACTTGGTCCATTGGGTTATCTCTAGAAGATAAAAAGAGAATTGGTGTATTTGATATTTCTCGGATTTTACGTGTCCAATAGAAACCATCATATTTAGGTAGTTTTATATCCATGATCACAATTGCTGGATCTACTTCATTAAATTTATCCATCACTAGATTAAAGTCCTCAACACCATTAACATTAAAATCCCATTGTTCTAGTTCTTCACTCAGTTCTTTAAATAATGTCATATCATCTTCCACTAACAAAATCTCCATATACTCACCTCAATTATTTTGTATATTTTATTTTTTCACCCGAATTGATACGTACTTGATAATGTTTAATTCGGCAATCGATTTCAAATCCTCTCATCATTAAACCTTGAAATGGGGATTGAAATAGATAATAAACTGGCCAAGTTAACTTAGGAATATAATCATATAAATGCACTAAGACTTGTTGTGTGCCTTTTAATTTACGGAATTCTAACTTTCCTTGCTTTTTGAAATTAGATTTTACAATTTTACCACCTACGAGCAATAAAGTAATCATGTCTGTATCAGTTTCAATCCTCTGAAGTACCAATAAAGGGTCATGCTTATTTTTTATATAAATAATAAAATAATCTTCTTTTTGAACTGTATGTAAAAAAGTACCTTTCGTTTCATCTAACCATTTAAAATAATATTCTACCATTTGATTTAAAGTCCAATTCATCGGTAATTGTATACTCAATGCACTTCTCACATCATCATATTTCGATGATTGGAGTTCTACAGCTACGTGTGGGCGCGCTACTTCCGCTTTCGTCTGTGTTACTTCAGTACCATAAGCTGATAAACGCTGTATTGTTTCGGTATCAAAACGGCTACCACTAATATAAATTATTTTGCCTACACCTTGTTTAGCTGCAGCTCTACCAAAATTATCTGCCGCTATTAAATTCATGTCTCTAGCAGCTGCCTGCGTCAATTTAGCCGAATGTTTCGTTGGATCTAAATAAAATATCGCTATATTCATGCCATTCATAGCTGATAACACATCATTATAGTTATAAATATCTTTTTCTAGCCAAATAATTTCTTTAAAATCTTTTTCCTTAGGGTACTTCGACAAAGTATATAATACCGCATCGTCTTTAATAGAGGGAATTAAATTTTTCCCTATATAGCCTGTAACACCTGCAAGTAGTATATTAGGTTTCATAATACTCCATCCTTTAACGTATATTTTCTTATTTTAAATATTCCCTAGTAAATTCAAGTTAATGATGTTAAGTTATACTATAACTGAGTTTAAAAATTAGGAATAAGGAGTGGACATATATGGTTCATCAAATTCGAGAAATTGGTATCAATGATATAGAACCTTTCGTTAAACTATTAAGCACGATCTATGATGAATCTGATTATTTGATATACAATCCGGGCGAATATGCGCCGTCTAATACAGACGCAGTTGCAACTTTAGAACATTACATTACTTCCCCTTCTAATGCCATTTATATCGCAGAAAATAATGGCGAACTCGTTGGCTTTGCAATCGTCGCTACAGAAAATTTCGAACGCACACGTCATGAAGCACATTTTTCTATGGGTGTTATAAGACACTATCGCGAAAAAGGATTAGGACAATCATTAATCAATTCTATCGAAGCGTGGTGTTTAAATCATGATATTCATCGCATCGAAGTCGAAGTAGTTCCTGAAAATACGACCGCTGTTGATTTATTTAAAAGTGCTAATTATCAAATCGAAGGAGAACTTAAAGATAAACTATTTATTGATCATCGTTACTATAATAAATATATCATGGCTAAATTACTAATTTAACGATTTAAATGTAAAAAAACATAAATAACTTTCTTATTTATAGTTTAATCTTTTTTTTATAAATATCCAAATGACAATGACATGTTTTGAATTAAGATATAAAACACTGCTTTTATTTAATTACTAAACTTTGTAAGTTGAAATTCGATGCTTTGAAAAGTGTGAAATACAACTCTAACATTTCTAAGTGCTGTCTGACTAATATGGCTAAAATCAAATAATATATCATGAATCAACTAAACCTTACCCTGTATTCCAAATGAAGTATATGCTTATGATTATGCTACACTCCTAAACTTGAACGCTAAAATTCAACTTCAGGAGTGTTTATTTATGTGTAGTAAAGTGCACTTTAGATTTCAATTAAAGTTAATTCAAGTGTACAACTTTAAAACATGAAGTTATAGAATATGAGGCAAAGCATACAATATTAAATAATTTTAAATAAAATACTATTACAATCAGTGTAACGCTTTAGTTACCAAAATTTCTAATCTCATATAGTTAAAAATACAAAAAACAAGTAAATTAAAAGCAAGATATCTGTGAAAACCAGAAATCTTGCCTTGGTTAGTTAGTTTAAACAAAAATGACCACAATCAATATTCAATTCTTTTAAATAAAATTAAACTAGCAGCATAAAGAATTAAACAATAAGCGATAGACATAATTAATATAATAATAAATTGTGATAAAAATACTTTGAGGCTGTTAGCATCTGTGAAACCATTAGGGAAAAGATAATGGAGGCCATGAATTAATGGCGCAATTGATATAAACATAAATAATAAAATAACACCTAATATAGTAAAACCAGTTGAAAACTTCATAGATAATAATACTGCAAAACATATAGCGATAAATGAAATACCAAAAATGCCAAAAATACTTAAAATATCAGAATACATATCCTCTGTTTCAGTAGGCAAAAACATCCCAGAAGCGTAGTTGAAATTTTTAATAAAAGTAAAATAGAGTACTTCCGAGACTATAAACAGTATAAAGAAATAAATAGTGTATATAGTAATCAAAGTAAATAGTTTAGTGTTAAGCAGTTTTGTACGTTTAATATCTTTGTAAAAAATTAATTTACCGCTACTGTATTCTTCGTAAAATAGTAAACTAACAAAATAAGACATCATGATTAAGGGTATGGCGAATTGAGATTGCGCCAATAATATGCCACAATAAAAATCTAAACCAGACAATCCATTGTTGACGCCACCAACTTGCATAAAATTAGTTGGTAGAAATAAAGTGATTAAATAGAGTAACGGATATAAAGCGATAGCGAAAAAAATTTTAGCAGATGTACGGGATGATATATTCAAGAAAATATTTCTAAATAACATTTAATCATCTCCTTTATTTTCAAAATGATTGAAAATGTGATATAAATCTTCTTCAGTATTTTCTATGCTTACTAAATTATATTTTTCGAGTATCTTTTGCATTAAACCATTATAGTCATCTCCCTCTTTATTAATATAAATAATATTATCTTCTATTTTATTAATTATTGGGAAAAATTCTATATATGAAAGCGTGTCTGCTTGTGTAACATTTTTATTAAGTACTATTTTAAACGAAACATGTTTATCTAATTCTATACTATGCAGCTTGCCTTCTTTTAACATGACAAACCTATCACATACTTCTTCTAGTTCATTTAATTGGTGACTTGATATTAAAAGAGAAATACGCTTGTTTTTAACCCAATTTTTAAGTGAGCTTATCAATATTTTCACGCCATTAGGATCTAATCCTACGAAAGGTTCATCCATAATTGCTAATTTAGGCTCAGTTAATAAACACATTGCTAACGAGAGTCTTTGTTTCATACCAAAAGAAAAATCTTTAACTTTTTTATTTTTAGTATCTAATAGACCCACTAATTTTAATATATTATGAATATTATCTATGTATTGCGTTTGATTATTTACCTTTAAAAAGTATAATAAGTTCCTTTCAGCTGTTAAATGCTCATAATAAACAGTATCAATCATAATTCCAACATTTTTTAATATATTGTCGTGTTTAAAAATATCTATTTTATCAATATAAATATGACCTGAAGTTGGTTTTTTAGTTTTAGCGATTATTTTCATTAAAGTTGTTTTGCCAGCACCATTTTTACCTAGTAGACCCACTATTTCTCCTTCATTAACAGTTAAATTTATATTATCCAAAATCATGACATTATCATTTTTAAACTTTTTATAAATATGATCTATTTTTAACATCTTTGCTCCCTCTTTTCGTAAATAGTTTAGCCAGTAAATAACTTAGAACAAAGTACAGTAAAAAAAGAAATGTTAATTGGGAGAGTGATAACAGATTCGTATTCATACTAGTATAAAATCCGTCTTTTTCATAAGCATATTTTGAAGCTATATCATAAAAAACAGGGTTATGCATAATTGATTTAGCAGATATCACGTAATAGATTAGGTTAAAAATACTCATAATAAATATGAGTGATATAGTATATTTAGTTTTACTAAAACATATAGAAATCATATTTATCATAATTGGAATTATGATAATACCTAATAGCATTACTATCAAACCTAAATTAATATTTATAATTGACATCGTTATAGAACATACAATATTTAAAACGAATGAAATTAAAATACTTTTATATTTTGCATTCAATTTTAAAACCTCCACTTTTAAGAAAATCTATATACAAACACGTTAATATAACCAATGAAGAAAAATAGCATCCTGTAATTTATATTTATGATATAGATAATACAATAAAAGACTTATTGGAAACTTCGTCAGCAAATTTATTAAAAAATTCCCATTTAAATGTAAAATTAAAGCAAACATTAAAGAACCTATAATAAAACTCCATTTTTTATTAAAAGCAGACATCAGTATCATTAATATTAAATGTCGGAATAAAAATTCTTCACCGAAAGCGACTATAAAATATTCTATTGTTGCTGCTTTGCCAGCTAAGTATAATGATAATAATAAGACTATCGGAAATAATATTACTGTTCTTTTCCAGTCAAATACATGGTTCAAAAGGTGTTTTATAGGTTTGCCTAAAAAACGGTTAATTAATAAAAGCGGTAAAAGTATAAAAGATAATAAAAAACACACCACAAAAGACATTAAGTATATACGTGAAAATACACTGTCGTTGAAAAACGTAATAAACATTATACATACATTAAAAAAACACCTACAATCATAATTAACGCGCTTGATGATAAAACACTTTCAAATTTTTTCATTATTAGCTCCTAGCCTCAGAATAGAAAAGACTAAGATATTAATTTAAAATTTTATTAATATCTTAGTCTTTAACTACCACTTATTTTGCTTAGAAATACCATCTTTTACCTCTTCTACCAAATTTAAAAATCCATATATTTACCTCATTCAAAGAAAAAAGATCCATTAATGATTTCATAACGCTCCCCTCCTTTCACTATGAGTATACTCTATTTTTTTATAAGACACAATACAATAATAATTTTAATATATTTATATTTTTTTAGTTATCTACAGTTTAATATAAAATAATGATTTTTTAGTTATGATGTTTTAAAGGTATAAGTATATTATACAAAGTTCTATTTATAATACTTCATAATCACTTTAAATAAGCATATAAATATTAAAAAGTGTGCATTAATCTATTTTGATAAGCTAGTGTTATAGTGTGAAAGTAACTGAGTGTTAACAATTATTTCTTAGCATTGATGCGCTTATCATTATTGAAGTAATAATAATGCTTAGGGTACTGACTAAATAATGATATGCTTTTTATAGCTGATTGTTACTTATCTTCTGAAAATAATTGTTCGCGAGTCGTTTTGAATATCCACGATTCGGCCGAAAAATGCACAACCAAAATTAAACTTTTCATATCAAAAAAAGCACCTCCATTAAAATGGGGTGCTTTTTTGGTAAATGTATATAGGCATGATGTTATACTACATTACTTTAGTATGGATTTAGTTCAACGCCATTAGGGTTAGTCTGTTCTGCGTTAAATTCAGTTTCGACACCTGATGATGTTGTGTTTCTACTTAGAAATGCTAACACGTCTTTCATATTTTGTTGTGACTCTGGCAATTCCATATGAAATTGATATTGATGTCTTAATTTATGTGTACCATCATAAAACAATTTGTCGACCGGTACGTCTGTTGCTTTTAATTTTTTATAAAAATTAATATTTTGACTATAAAACGGATCGGCATCACCAACAGATAAAAATGTGGGCGGATAATCTTCAGTAACTTGGTTTATGGTAGACATTTCACTAATATATTTAAATTGTTGTTCCCAATTTCGTTTACCAGTATAACTTTCCATAAACAATTGAATTCTCGGAAACTCTGTTGCCCTAACTGTTTTCATATCAAAGAATCCACCAAAAAAGATTGCTGCTTTAAGTTGGTCAGGCTCAAATTGTTGTTTAAATTCCATATCTTCTTTTAATGATTCATTTGTTTGGATCGCGGCATATTGACTCGACAATTGTGCACCAGCAGAATCTCCACCAAAAATAACTTGATCAAAATCAATCGGTAATTCATGTTTATTTCTTTTAATAAAACTTACTGCTTGATCAATTTGTTGTAGTTGCATAGGATATTTAAAATCCGGCGCAAGTGCATAATTGATATTCACGACAATATACCCTTGCTCAGCAATTTTAGCTAACAAAGGATTTTTGTACTGTTTGTCTCCAGCGATGAAACCGCCCCCATGCATCCAAAAAATCACCGGGAGTTTATTATCTTGGTCTAATTCATTTGGGGTTAATATATCCAGTCGGCTATTCGGCAAGCCGGTGCCATAAGTGATATTTGTAAATGCGTTCACATTTTTATTATTGATTTGTACTTTTTCATCTATTTCTCTTGTATTTTGTCTGTCATATTGGAATTTTAAAAGTAATGCCATAATTACTGCAACAATAATAATAATGACCGTCGTGATAAGGGTCCACTTACGTTTATTTTTCATAGATTACCTTTCCTTTCGGAAGCATTGTACCATAATAAATAATTTCACAATAGTATTATTAAGAATTGACACACTAGAAAACTCAGCTTGCAGTTATTAGCAAGCTGAGCTACATTATATTTTTATTTATATTGTTTCTTTAACATTTTATGCAATGAATTTTTTGTTTTGTCGTTTTCTACTGTAGTACTTAATAAGTACGCCAATAACAACGATAAGACCAACATAACCCATAATTGGATATAAATAGTTTATTAAGCCTGCGAAACCAACAAAGCTTAAACCATAAGCTATAATTACCATAGCTACAATAAAAATATGATACTTTTTACTATATGGTTCTGTGAACCGCGCTGCGAAAGAATACATTAAACCAAGGATTGTATTATACATTACAGCTAACATAATGATTGATAAGACAAGCGCTATCCATGGACTTATATCATTCGCTAGCGTCAACATTGGTATGTCTGCATCTTTAATTTTAGGAAATTCAGACTGTAACGCAAAGTTAATTAAAGCTAATAATACCGTATAAACAATACCACCAAATAAAGCGCCTGCGCCTGAAACTCTACGTCTTGAAGCGTCGCCACCGATTGCTACTATTGTACTAAACCCTACGGCAAAAGCCAGTCCACCATAGTTTATACCATATATAATTCCTTTCCATAAAGTATCTTCTGGTACAGTCTCATTGACCTCACCAAATGAGATACTACCGTTAAATAAATAATACCCAGCAATAATAACTACTAACACAATTAGAAACGGCGTAACAATGCCTAATGCTCTAACAATTTTATTAAAATCCATCAATAGTGTGATATATATTGCGATAACCATTATCAATGCACCTAACCACGTCGGTACACCGAAACTTTCTTGAAATGTTGATCCTGCTCCAGCAATCATTGTAACTGAAATACCGAATAAGAAAAAGATAAGTAAATAGTCCACAATTTTACTGAATGCACTTCCGAATAAATAATCTAAAGTTGATTCATGGTTTTGTGCGTCAAACGCCGTACCAATCTTTGCAACTTGTCTACCTATAAATCCTAAAATGAGACCAGAAAGTATAACACCAATATATGACCACAAGCCATATGGTGAGAAGAATTGCATAACTTCCTGTCCTGTTGAAAAGCCAGCACCTACAACGATACCGACATAAGCGAAACCAATTTTTATAGCTTCTTTATTCAACCCCATGTGATAAATAACCTCCTCATAGTTAACACATTTTGTAATTATAACGTACTGACTATAATTTGCAACATGACAAAATTAAAGTTTACACAATCCATTAAAAAATAAAGATTATATACAGACTATTTATTCCTTTTTAATCATTCACTTTTACTTTTAAAAATAAATAATTGCATATCACATATACTATTATAATAAATAATATCAATTAACATTTTGCAACTTTATACATTTTCTTTTTATAAAGACACACCAAAAATACAAGTAAATTTTTTTGAAAAAATTTTTATTTTTTTAAATAAACGTCTATTTCATCCTAATCATGATTAAACAATAGTCCTATTTTTGAACATAAAAAAACCGAAAACAATCAATATAGAATCGAATTGTTTTCGGCTGAAACCATTTTCATATTCAATTGTTACCACATCAGAATTCAATCATATCCAACATTTAACTATTGCTTATTAATGTGCATTTTTAAAATGATTAAGTTCATTGAAATCGACTACTACATTATCTAAACGTTTAGCAGTTTCTTTTAATACATTACGTGCAACACTATTTGAAGGATCTATTTTCAGTATTTGGCGAGAAATCTCTAATGCTTTTTTATCAGAAATGACTGGTTCGGGAACTGCGTGTAATAATAACATTTGCAATAAGCTTTTTACTTCTTTGCCGTCAGTAAGTTTTATGGATGATTCCGCATGGTAATAAGCAGAATCTAAAGCTCCTTGTAGTTCACTTAATGGATAGACAAGTAATAGAAAAGCTAAGTCGTGCATTTCTGCAGTTTCTTCATTTTTCATCATATCTAAAATACATGTATAGAACATGATACTTTCCACTTCATGAGCACTTGAGATATAAGCTTCTTCAAATTCCATAAAATCTGTCTGGGACATAAGACGTTTTACTGACTCAAATTCGCCGTTTAAGACATGCTTCTGTATCAATGCTTTCATGGCAATGTCCTCCTAGATATCCAGATTTCTATAACAGTTATACATTATTTTACCACATCTCAATTATATATTCATTTAAAAAGAATATTTTTATCAAGTTAATTGAAGGCCTTTTAATTATAACTGTTCAATTCACACCATTGCTGAAATTTTATACATGTATCCTTGAATTTGCACTAATTGAATTGGTTGTTCAATTCATCTACTACTTCATCAATTGAGTTCCCTACAGAGATTTTTACAGCTGCATTAAAAGCACCCTCCACTATCGGTGCATTCATTTTTTCTACACGGTAATTTCCTTCATACATCTCAATGGCTAAATCAAGGTTCATCTCAGCAGAACCTATATCATAAAAACATAAAGCATCATTATCCAATTGGTTGATCATTTCTTGAATATCATCATAAGAAGTGCCAATATTACCATTTGCGCCACCTTGAGCTACAACTCCAACATCTTCTCCTACCATTTGATTAATAAGCGCTTTTGTTCCTTCAGCGATCTCCTTGCTATGGCTTACAATGATAATTTGTGTCATGGTTAATCAACTCCAATCAATGCGTTTAAGATATACACACTACTTTGGGCGCCAGGGTCAACATGACCTTTTGATGCTTCTTTGAAATAAGCTGCTCGGCCTTTTGTAGCTTCTATATTTTCGGTCAAATCTGCATAAGATTGCAGGTCCTCAAACGCTAGTGTGTCTCCATTACTCACCGCTTCGCTTGCACGTTCAATCACGTCATACATTGTTTTTTCATTCAATTCAACTTTGCCACGTTGAGCAACTGCTTCTGAAAATGTTTTGAGCACTTCTTTCAAGTTATCATTATCTAATTCATCTTTGACGACTTGTGACATTTTTACAAAACTAAAGCCATACAATGGACCAGAGGCCCCGCCAATATTTGACATTAATGCCATTCCAGTAGACTTGAATAATGCTGCCATTGAGTTATCATCTAGTTGTTCAGGCAAGGATTTAAATCCTCTTAACATATTCACGCCATGGTCGCCATCGCCAATCGCTCTATCTAACTCTGTTAATAACGGCTCTTTTTCCTCAAAAACATCAACTAAATTAAGTAGTCTCTCTTTTAACTCTGCTACATTCATATATCTTCACTCCCTCTTATATCTATCACCGTATTAAATATTAAAATACGGACTACTTGTAGATGTAGTCAGAGCTTCATATACGGCTTCAGAGTATGGCACAAATGTTAATGAAACACCTTCCATATCTAATGAAGTCATATAATCTCCGACTAACCACAGTTTAACGTCTTTTTGTTTATCATCTAATTGTTGTGACACATATTTTGTTACAATATTTAGTTCAGACAATGGCGTTGCCCCCATGCCATTGACCATGACAATCAGTTGTTTAGCTTTTACTTCTTTTAATAACTCAGCTATTAGTCGTTCTACAATCAAATCAACACTTTCAATTTTCTTACTTGCTAATCCCTTTTCACCATGTATACCAATTCCAATCTCCATTGATTCATCATCAATATCAAAGCCATATTGTCCGGTTGTAGGCACTAACGGGGGCGTTAGTGCCATACCTATAGATTTTATAGTTGGTAATAATTGTTCTAGTTTTTTTTTAATTGTAGCGAGTGACTCTCCTTTATCTGCTAGATAACCAGCAACTTTATGCACAAATACAGTACCAGCTACGCCTCTACGTTGGGTTTCATCACTTACAGCTACATCATCTTTGACTACCACTGTTTCAACTTGTATATCTTCCATCTCCGCCATTTCTTGTGCCATTTCAAAATTCATAACATCTCCGGCATAATTTTTGACAACAAGTAACACGCCATCGCCATTATCTACGGCTTTGATCGCACTTAAAATCTTGTCCGGTGTTGGAGATGTAAAGACCTCACCACACACTGCAGCATCTAACATACCTTCTGCAACGTAACCAGCGTGAGCTGGTTCGTGACCACTGCCCCCGCCAGAAACAATCGCTACACCTTTTTCTTTTTTATTTTTTCGTACCACAACTGTATCGGAAATAACTTCAATCTGTTTATTTGAAATCGTAAGACCATCTAACATATCTGATAAAAATTGTGTTTTATCTTTGATTAATTTTTTCATAACGACGACCTCCTATTTTTAGCTATTCATATATAGTATACATTATCTATAAATGTAAACGCTAACAACTCCTCGTGTACTTTTAAAAAGAGTGGGTTACTAATCAATGTGTACTGGATTGATTATAGATACCCACTCTTGTTGAATAATTATGGTTTTTTAATTTATTAGGTTTAATGTGATACTTTCATATAATTCCCCAAAATATCCCTCTTAAACTGATTTTGTTTTATACATTAAGTATAAGAAATAAGGGGCACCGATAATTGATACTACAATACCTGCTGGGATACCAGAAGGTTGTAATATGATTTGCCCTACCGTATCTGCTAACACAAGTAAAAACGCACCGATAAATATAGATATTGGTAAGAATAATTGATGTCTTGGGCCAACTATAGATTTAGCAATATGTGGGCCCAATAATCCAATAAAACCAATAGCACCAGCAACTGACACCGCTGCTGAAGAGAGTACGACTGCGATTAATAATAGCACTATGCGTTCTTTTCCAATTTTCACACCAACGCCTTGAGCAATATATTGATGCGTATTTAACAGATTTAAAACATTCGATTTTAATAATAAAAATGGGATAAGTACAATGACCCAAGGCAAGAATGCAATTACAAAAGCCCATTCGTCACCCCAAATGTTACCCGCAAGCCATGAAGCAATAAATTCCGATTGGTCTTCATCAAATGTAGACATGAGCGTGAGCGAACCACCGCTTAACGCTGTAGCCATACCCACACCTACTAATACCATACTTGCCGGCGTGATACCTTCACCCCTATTGTAACTAAATGAAAATATAATTAATGCAGTAATTATACCGCCTAACATACTGATAAACGGTAGTACATAAACAAAGTTATCTGCGCTTACTTGTCCTACCACGATAAATAATGCGATAGCGAACCCGCTGCCAGCATTTATACCTAAAATACCAGGCTCAGCTAACGGGTTTTTAGTTACACTTTGTATAATAGCTCCACTCATTGCTAAAGCAGCGCCAGCTAAAATAGTAATAATCATTCTTGGAAGCCTAAATTCCATTAAGATAAGTGTATCAGTGTATTCACCTTGTCCTATTAATGTCTTAAAGAACGTACCTACTGACATCTTGTATTCACCCGATGTCATACTCCAAGCACACGCCAATAGTACCAATATGATAAGTATCGCCATTGTTAATAACTGCTTATGTCTTAACTTTGGATCTATCATGAAAAGCGCCCTCCTCTTTTAACTAAATATAAAAAGTAAGGTACGCCAATAAATGAAATGATTGCCCCAACTGGAGCTTCACCTAACATACGAGCTACCGTATCTGCAACCAACAATAACAAACCACCTATAATAGCTGTTAATGGAAGTACACGTGCATAATCTGTACCGACTAAATAACGCACTATGTGAGGTACCATAAGTCCTACAAATGCAATTTGACCAACCATAGCTACTGCAATACCAGCCATAACCATTGAAATAATCAAAGCAATTGCGCGTGTTAATGCTACGTTTTGACCCAAACCTATGGCTAGAGTTTCGCCTAAATTTAAAATAGTTAGTTGCTTACTCATCGCAACAATGATGACAAGTGCAACTATTATAAATGGAGCTGCCCATATTAATTGACCCCATGTTGTGCCAGATACGCCGCCTGCGCTCCAGAACGTCAAACTTTGATTTAATCTAAACAATAGTGCAACACCTTGACTTAAAGCTGTCAATAAAGCACTTACTGCAGCACCGGCAAGGATAATTCTCATAGGGTTAAAACCATCACTTCTTGATCTACCTATCATGAGGACTATAAAACCACCCATAATGGCGCCGATAAACCCCGCTATCATTAATACTATAAATGGGGCTGTTGGATAAAATGCAAAAGTGAGTGCTAACATGAAAGAGGCTCCTGAATTTAACCCAATCAAACTTGGATCTGCTAAGCCATTTTTAGTCACACCTTGAATAACTGCTCCTGAAGTCGCCAAAGCAACCCCGACTAACATAGCTCCTATATCTCTTGGTATGCGTATTTCACTTATTATATTATGTTGTTGATTTTTACTGTCATAATTGAAAACAGCGTCAAATATAGTTGAGATATGGATTTTAGCATCCCCAATTACAATTGATACAACCAAAGCAACAATGAGTAATACTACGCTAATGATAAATGTTGTTGTAAAATTTAGCTTCCCTTTTTTCTGTGTGGTCATCATTACACCTAAACTTCTGAATAGCTTTTTTTACATAAATCATAGGTAACTAGCATAGGTTTCCCAGTTCTGGGATCAGTACTAATTTCTACGTCTATATTGAATACTTTTTCTAAAATTTCTTTTGTTAATACTTCTTCAGTGTCACCATCTGCAACGATATCTCCTTGCTTCATCGTAATTAAATGGTCTGAGAAACGCACTGCTTGATTAATATCATGTAATACCATAATGATAGTACAACCTTGCTCTTCATTAAGTTGGGTAATTAATTCTAATATTTCTAATTGATGTGAAATATCTAAATAGGTTGTAGGTTCATCTAAAAAGATAATATCTGTACGTTGCGCTAATGCCATTGCAATCCATACTCTTTGACGTTGACCGCCACTTAAATCATTGATAGGACGCAGACGGAATTCATAAGTTCCCGTCACTGTCATAGCCCAATCAATCTCTTTTTTATCTTCTGCAGATAGTCTGCCAAACCCTTTTTGATGTGGAAAACGTCCATAAGATACAAGTTCTCCAACTGTTAATCCATCTGCTACTTCTGGTGATTGAGGTAAAATAGCAATTTTTTTAGCTACTTCCTTGGTTGATTGCGCATGCAAATCTTCGCCGTCTAGTTTAATTTCGCCACCTTTAATTGGCAATAATCGTGAAAGCGCTTTTAATAAGGTTGATTTTCCGCAACCATTAGGTCCAATAATAGATGTTATTTTACCTGTAGGAATGTGTACATCTAACTGGTCCACAATCACATTATCCCCGTAGCCTATCGTAACTTGTTCTCCTTCTAAGCGAGTCATAGTTTCCCTTCTTCCTAATACATAATAAGCATAAAATAATCTATATCGTTTATATTTGTTTATCGTATTGTTCTTCCAAATGATAATCATTATCACAGATGATATTATATCATTTTTTAGGTATGATGACTAATAAATATGATAGATTATCACTGATTATCTTAAGAATTTATACATTTATGTTTGCTATGTAAGTTAAAAAAAAAAACGATTTGAAGTGCCTATAACAATCGCGTCTTATTCTTGAATATGTTATCAACAGTAATTGGTGAAATAAGACAATTCATGCTGATAAAAACTGCTCCTACATTTGATAATTTAAACTTTATAAAAAATTAAAACCTTGATACACGATTTAAATCCTGTAACAAGGTTTTAATTTACAATTTTTCAATTAATGTTCATCAATTAAAAAACCATTACCATAGACATCACGTACATCATGAATAACGAGAAATGCCTCACTGTCTATTTTTTTGATTAAACGTTTGGCTTTGGTCACTTGCGTTTTTGTAATGACAACATATAATATATCTTTTTCTTGTTTAGAGAAATATCCTCTACCATTTAAAATAGTAAGTCCGCGTCCAACTTGTTCATCAATCACCTTAGCAATTTCATCTGGTTTGCTAGAAATAATCGTCATTGCTTTTTTCGTATTTAAGCCTTCAATAACATAATCCATAACTTTTGTACCGATATACAGTGATATCACTGTAACTAATGCACTAGGAATTGGTATCACTGTTAATGAAATTGCCACAACAATTAAATCGAAGAACAATAAGGCATAGGGCGTACTGACGTCTAAGTATTTATTAGCGATTCTAGCTAAAATAGTTGTACCAGCTGTCGTTCCTCCTGCAAGCACAATCACACCAATACCCAAACCTACACACATGCCCCCAAAAACAGCATTAACGAGTATATTACCAGTTTCTATTTCCCAGCTTACAGTTAATTCTAAAAATAATGATATCAAAATGGTTGCCACTATTGTTAAATACATACTTCTTTTACTCAAGAATTTATAGCCTATGGCAATAAGCACCACATTAAATACAAAGTTAGTTATACCAGGGGATACGTGAAAGGCATAATAAAGTACGATAGCTATACCGGTCACGCCTCCCTCACCTAAATCAGCAGATATGATAAAAGTGTTAACGCCTGCTGAAAATATAAATGACCCGATTACTACCAAAATTAAATCTCGTACTGTTTTATTCACTCACATGACCCCCTTATATAACTCCAATCACTTGAATATTAGCAAACTATGGAAGATACCACAATATCATTCATAAAATACAGCTTATAAATACATGTGAAAAACCTTGATATTATCATATTTATTGCATTATCTTCTTTTAGAAGTTTAAAAATTCTGAATTTTCGGTTTACTTATACACTTTCCTTTGCTATAATAAAACCTATCTTCTTATTGATTAGCAATAAGAAGCCATCTCCTTTGTGTTGTTTATAGTAACATACAAAACAATTTTTGCTCGAGTATATTGGTAGTACCTAGTCCTTACTATTAATATACAATTAATTCATTTCCCGTGAAAGCCAAGTAATATTGAATGTGTATCGTCACTTCAATTACTTGGCTTTATTTTTTGATTTAATAATCGTTTAAAACAGAAACGGGTAGAAGCTGCTTCCTTCTAAATTTACTTTCTTCTCTCTGAACTTTAATGATTAGATAAAATAATACAAGCGCGGCCTTCTTCTTTTTTCCAATTAAATGCGCTTTATATAATAATGAGAGAAACATGATTATTTATGTTTCAGACCTTTTTATATCCATTTAATGCACAAAAAAGCGCGAGATGAAAACCAAGTGAATGCATTGGTTTTCTATTTCGCGCTATCTTCATACGCCATGCTAAAAATATATTTTCTATAACACTTCATCATATTTTTCTATTGTTTGATAAATAATTCACTCAGTTTATACAACCACTTCACGCATGGTGTATTACCAAGCAAATAATCCAACAAAGCCAGCAGTCATGAGTGACACTAAAATACCTGCAAGTAACATCATAGGTACATATTGTGACACGAAATCTGAAGTTTTTTTATCTACGATACCTTTCAACGTACCAATAATCATTCCTATCGTTGAGAAGTTAGCAAAAGATACTAAAAACGTAGTAATCACTGCACGTCTATGTGGAGAATAAGCATCTACTACATCTTTAATTTGTCCCATTACCACAAACTCATTTGTTACGATTTTCTTAGCCATTTGTTGCGCAACAATCCAAGCTTCGTCAAATGGTAAGCCAAGTAATAAAGCAAATGGATACATGAAAGTGCCTAAAATTTGGTCAAGACCAAAGCTGCCTTTGAGACCAGCCCAACCACCAATAATACCTGTAATTAAATTGATAAAGCGATCAATTAAATCAGATAATGCAACAAAGCTAATAACGAAAGCGATAATAATCAAAATTAATTTACCAGCATTTAATACTGAATCTCCTAAAAATGAGAAAAATGGTTGTTTTTCAATTTCTTCATTGCGGATACTGTAAATAACATCTTCTTTCTCTTCTACTGAAACAGGATTTAAGATAGAAGATACGATAATTGCGTTAATGATATTTAATGGAATAGCAGTCAAAACTAAATCGCCCGGTATCATAGAAACATATGCACCAACGATTGCACCAGAGATTGAACTCATAGCCATCATAGCAACTGTTAACACACGTGTTTCTTTCATTCTTTTCAACTGTTCGTTAGATACGGCTAAAGCTTCTGTATTACCTAAAAACATCATTTCAATACCGAAGAAAGATTCGAATTTTGGTTGGCGTGTGACTTTAGCTAAAAACCAACCGATACCACCAATAACTTTAGGTAAAATATTAAAATACATTAAAATATCGAAAAGCGGTACTACCAATAAAATTGGGAATAGCGCACTTACAGCCATATCCATCGTTTCAGTATTTACCCAACTTGCAAAAGCAAACCCTGTACCTGCATGTGCAGAGTCAATCACCCAAGCAATTCCGTTCGCTAAGTATTGGACGCCTGCTTTCCCCCAAGGAAAATACATAAAGAACCATGCTAAGAACAAGTTAATAACGACTAATATACCAATAGATTTCCACTGTATGTCTGATTTTTTTCTAGAAAAAAGTACAGCGATACCTAAGAATACAATTAACCCAATAATGTTAATCAATAAAAACATCATACACCCACCATTTCTTAATTAAATAAATAATTAGCTGAATATATAAAAGCAACACTCGATTATGTATAAGAATTATTAAGATGAGCACATTGTCTACTGCTTGTTTTAAGCTACATGTATTAGTCCAGCTATCGTTCAATGCACTCATCTTTTAATTTTATTTCCTATTTATTTAATACTATGCTTGATGATAAAATCATCATTCCCTCAATGATTGTCACTTAATAATTCACAATAATTATATCATGTATGTACATTATATAAAATAACAATTTTATAGTTCGCATATATTTAAGAAACATAATTGATTCACGCAATATTATACGTGTTTTCATGTTGTTTTCATTAATTGTTCAAACTATCTTGTTAAGTTTTGTGTATGGACAAATTGCTGATATTTTTCGTGACTAGCCATTAGCGCTTGGTGCGTTCCTATACCTGTTACATTACCATTATCAATAAAAATAATCTGTTCAGCTTTCTTAATTGTGGATAACCTATGGGCAATCACAATTGTTGTTCGATTTTCCATTAATTCTTCTAAAGCATCTTGGATTTTTCTTTCACTTTCACTATCTAAATTGGCAGTAGCCTCATCTAATAATAAAATATCTGGATTTTTAACAAAACTTCGCGCAATATCTATACGTTGACGCTGGCCTCCTGATAATTTTAACCCTCTTTCACCAACAATAGTGTCATAGCCTTCTTCAAACGCTACAATAAACTCGTGACAATTTGCCAATTGTGCGTAATAAATCAATTCTTCATCAGAGACTTCCCGGTTAATACCATATAAAATGTTATCTCTAATCGTACCATTCATCATAGAATTAGACTGCATCACATACCCAATTTTCTCTCGCCATGCTCCTAATGCTATATCATAGATGGATTGATTGCCATATTTAATATCACCATGCTCAATATCATACATACGTTCAATGATATTGAATATGGTACTCTTACCTGAGCCCGAAGGCCCTACGAATGCAGTTACACTGCTAGATGGTATATCAAATGATATATTGGAAAGTATTGGTTTACTACCATATTGAAAATCCACGTTTTCAAAGGTTAAGCTCCCATCAATAATTGGCTGTAGTTGTCCTGTAACAAATACTTCAGTAGGTTCTTCCATAATTTCGTATATACGGCTACTTGCACCAACAGCTTTTTTATAGTCTGTGACTAATGTAGATAAATTTATAAGAGGCTGTGTTAATTGAATAACATAAAAAATCATTGCAATGAGTGTCCCTGCTGTGATTGCGCCAGTTGAAATACGTATCGCACCAAATCCTAAAATAACTGCAATCGTTAATAACATAATAACACCTGATATCGGTTGTATAACTGCTGTAATCTTCGCTTGTTTCAAACCTAAAAAGTATATCTCTTTTAAATTTTTATGCGCATTATCTAATTCAATCTTTTCTGTTCGTGATACTTTAACTAATCGCATTTCTGTTAATACACGGCCTAATAATCCGCTAAAATTAGCTATTTCTGCTTGCGTTTTTTTTGATATATTTTGCATAATTTTACCCAATGGAATCATTATTAATACAAATATAGGTATTGTAATAAATGTTAATAAAGTCATTTGCCAATCCATCACAAATAACATTATTAAAGATCCTACAATAGTTAATACAGAAGGCAGTAAATTGGGCAGTTTTTGCGAAATAAATTCATTAATCACTTTTGTGTCATCCGTTAAACGGCTCATTAATTGACCACTTTCATTTTTATCAAAAAATGGCATTTTTAAATGGATAATATGTTTCCATAAAACGGAACGAATAGCATAAATGATTTTCTCCCCAATTTTACTCAATAAATACAAACCTATACCACTGAGTAAAGCGTTTATAATAAATATGGATATAAAAGCAGTGATAAACATCCAATTAATATTTTCAAAAGAAAATTTATCTACAAGTTTACCTGTAAAAAAAGGAACTACTAGTCCAGTAATACTGCCTAATGAAGAAATTAAAACAGCAATGATAATCAGACCAACAGGCCATGATAATTTTTTAAATAAGTAGAATAACGGATTCTCTTGTTTCATGTGTATTTACCTCTTCTAAAAATTTTTTAATTGTTTCATAACTTATGTTAAATGTGAGCAGTTTAACTTTAAAGTAATAAGCTAATTCAATTTTAACTCAATTATTTCGTGTTTTGCACAACAGTTTTCGATAATTTAATTATTTCAAATTTTCATTGGTGTAACATTTTATAATCTTCATACAATATGCTAAAATACTTCTGTTGTAGTCAAACAGAATATATTAAGAGGGAATGTAATTATGAGAAAGTTAATTATGGTAATTGTAACTGCGCTCTTCGTCGGTTCAATTATAACACCTTTTGCCGAAGCAGAAACAATAACACCCACGCAAGCGGCAAACCAATATGGTTATAATGTTACCGATGATTATCAGCCTGAAAGTGCAGTAAACATTGCTCAAACTGGTCAAATTCTTTATCAATATAATATTGATCAAAAATGGTACCCTGCTTCAATGACCAAACTAATGACAATGTATTTAACACTCGAAGCAGTAAAAAAAGGTGATTTAGCTTTAGATGACAAGGTGAAAATCACTGATAAACATTATCGAATGTCTACCTTGCCTGAATTAAGTAACACTAAGCTCTATCCTGGAGAAACTTATACTATAAAAGAGTTGCTTCAGATTACAGTTTCAAATTCAAGTAACGCTGCAGCGCTTATACTTGGACAAGAAGTTTCTGACAACCTTTCAGATTTTACTGATTTAATGAATAAAAAAGCAAAATCTATCGGTATGAAAGATACACATTTTGTAAATCCAACAGGCGCTGAAAATAACCAATTAAAAGATTTTGCACCAAAAAAATACAAAAATGAAGATAATAATACTTCAACTGCTAGAGACTTTGCTATTTTAGCACAACGTACAGTTCAAGACACACCGAATATCCTACACTTTACTAAACAACTAGCACCAACACAACACGGTGTTACATACTATACATTTAACCATTCATTAGAAGGTGCAGATATGAGTTTAGAGGGTACGGATGGTTTAAAAACTGGGTCAAGCGATATTGCGGATTATAATCATACCATCACTACCAAAAGAGATAAGTTGAGAATTAACCAGACGATTATGGGTGCAGGTGATTACAACAATTTAGGTGGTGAAAAACAACGCAATATGATTGGTAATGCCTTAATGAATATGTCTTTCGATCAATATAAATACCAAAAAATTATTTCAAAAGGTACACATAAAATTAATGGCAAAACATATTATGTAGAGAAAGATTTATATGATGTACTTCCAAGTGATTTCGATAAAAATGATTATAAATATGTTATAAACGACGGCAAACTGCATATTGAATATGACCGTAAATTTATTTCTGATAAATACGGACCACCAACAGTTAAGGTAAGTAAGCCAATTATGCATCAAACTACTACAATCGTTAAAACAACTTGGGATGAACATCCTGTCTTAACTTTACTGGGTACTGTTTTAATTATTGCTGCTATTGCTATTATTATTTATCTTATTATCGAAGCTTTCAAAAAAAGAAAAAACCGTAAATAAGCTATAAATAACTGCTTATTAAAAAATGTTTTTCCAATAAAAAGGATCGTTCACATTTTGTGAACGATCCTTTTTACATAGTTACTTAAAATTAATTTAGAGACGAAATCTCTTTTTTCAAAAAGATTGCTTTCTTCCAATTCTGTAAAAATCGCTAGACACCTAAAATTAAGTTAATCAAAAATTTAACCTAACCATCTGCGACCAATATCATAGTCAGGGCTGAGACATTGCTTTATGCCCCAGCCCTAATACATATATGTGCCTAACGTATGATTTACGGTTAACTAAACAACCTAAAAATAATTGCTTGTCAGTTTATTTTTCAGCGTCGCCATATAGTTCTTTTTTAATTTGAGTCGTAGAAATGCCTTCAGTACGGTTAAGGTAAATGACTTCACATTTATCTTTCAAGAAATCAAATTCACCTTCCCAATCATGTCCCATTACGAAAGTATCAATTTCATAGCGATCAACATCAATTTCTTTTTGACCCCATCCACTTTCAGGGATTACTAAATCAACATAACGGATAGATTCTAACATCATTTTTCGTTGTTCATAGTTATAGTAAGATTTTTTGTTTTTAACACGATTAAATTCATCTGTAGATAAAGCTACTACTAAATAATCGCCCATTTCTCTAGCTCTCCTCAATAATTCAATATGACCATAATGTAATAAATCATACGTTCCATAAGTAATAACACGTTTCATGCGCTCATACTCCTTAACAAAATTTAATTAAAATTAACATTTTTTAAAAGTATAGCATAATGATCAAAAGTTTACGAATGATACTAAGTTTTACTTTTTAAGTATTTGCTTTAATTTTAATTTCCCTCTAAATTTAAAACGTTTCGGAATTGTTTCAAATTTAAAACGATAATAATTAGGTCGACCAATGCCGACACTTAGTAATGTCTCTTGCCATTTTTTGTATAACGTTTTATCCCAGTACTTGTTCGCTTGTTCAACAACTTTGATGATTCTAAACATTGCTTCCCCAGAATAATCTGTATTCTGCATGCTTTTCATATAAGACGTTACAATATCTAAAAGTTGATGTGTTAATTTTTTGTTATGTTCTAAATACGCTTGTAATAAATAACTCACAATGAGTTCGTCCATACGGTAACTATAATAAATACGTTCTTCCCTCAACAATAGTGTGTTCATAACTCTATTTCTAACTTTAATAGCGTCGCTCATATAACTTACAAATCGACCTGCTCTTTGATCTGTCACTGAACCTTTTTCTTCATGATAACCATATACAATAAAGGGTAATAGTTGAATATCGCGCGCTTTTTTGTACGCCTTAATCATAAAGGTATGTTCTTCGCAAAAAACAACATCTGCATCAAATTGTAAATCTTTAAATTTGGCACTAAACAATTTCCCACCAGGTCCAATAGACTGCATCATTTCAGGGCATTGCGCTAAGTTTACTTTATCAAATTTCTGTATCGGTTTGTGCGTGTAAACGCCTTTCCACTCGCCCTTATTTAATCTACCTATTTGCCCTAGGACGATATCTACATGTTCATCTTGTTGATAGTAATCTGCCATTGCATCTATACTGTTTGGTAAAAATTCGTCATCTGCATCTAGAAATATAAAAGCATCACCTGAAACATGAGTTAAAGCGTTATTTCTACTCATCGCTGCACCTTGATTATTTTGGTTTATGATATAAATATTTTTAGATGATTTTTGCAACTGTTCCAAAATTTGCTGACTTTCATCAGTAGAACCATCATTGATACAAATAATTTCATAATCTTGTTTAGTATCGATAGAACTGATTGCTCTTTGTATTGTGTTAGCTGCATTATAAACTGGTATGATAATTGATAATTTCATTCTTTCACCATTTTCTCTATATGATTTATAACTTGGGTTAAACTATCTTGCACATTATACTTATGCCAAGGTTCAAATAATGGTTTTAAACCATCTCGTTGTTCTTTTAATTTACATATTAATTCCTTTTCACTATACGCTTTATAATATTCTGGAATATTATAATAAAAAACGTTTAGCCCTCGTTCTTTTTCATAGTCAGCTTCATCATACACATAGAAGAAAGTTGGTTTATTTAGCAAACTTGCTTCTATTGCTAATGAACTATAATCTGTAATAACGATATCTGCCATAATCATCAATGTCTGTAAGTTAATCTTAGATTGTTTGTCTTGAGATAGGGACGGATGCAATTTACTAAACAATGTATATGACGGTAATGCCGCTTCAAATTGTGCTTTATCAATACTACGATTGGATTGATTATGTTCACGGTACGTAGGTACATAAAGCGCTACTTTATCTTTGATGCCGTATTGCAATTTTAATTCTTGTTGTCTTTGGGTTATATCTAACCTTGTGTACGGCACTAAACGTGGTAAACCTGTTCTTAAAAATTGATGGTCTTGTGCACCAAATGAGTCCTTAAAGCATTTAACCATTGGCTCGCCACCGACTAAATATTTGTCAGTAGCTTGATAAACACTTTGATATTGCTTAACCATTTTCTTATTATTTAAATCAACTTGATGGTCTGTAAGTCCAAATTTTTTCAACGCTCCTACAGCATGCCATGTCTGAATAATTGTCTGTTGCGGTTTCTTTTTGAGCCCTCCAAGCATTAAATAATATGTATCAATGACTATGATTTTTGCTGTACTTATTATCTTAATGTGTTGAAACACTTGTTTATTACCTGCAGGAATAAATAGTACATTTTCAAAGTTTTTAACATATTTTCTATTTATTTCCTTGGAAATAACTGTAACATGGTATGACTTACGATTTAATGTTTCAATAATCGGAAGTACATCCTCAACAAATGTCATCATGATTACAATGTGGTTGTTTTTTATTTTTTTCTTTTTATAAATTAAATTCAAAAAGCTAACAATTGTCATATAGAGCTTTTTTATTAACTGTCTCAAAAAATCCACCGCCGATTTATAGTTTGTTTTCTTCTATTATAGCCATCTTATATTTAAAATTATAGAAAAATCCTTTAACGACGTTTAAGCCATTAAAGGATTTTATTTTATATATTAAGAATCAATTATCAAATTGGTATTACATAAAGTCTGCAAAATGGTCTCTATAACGCATATGCATGATTGATCCTATGATAAATAAGAACACAATAATGAAAAAGTTGTAGAATGTTAATTCCCAGTGTGTAATAAAGTACCATTCATTATGTAGAACTGCGGCACGATATGCTTCCGCAAGATAATAAATCGGGTTAAGTTGCATAACGTCTTTAACGATACCTTCTGGAGGTACAATTAAAATAGATGAAGCAAAGAACACCATTCTCATCAATGCTTGAATTGCCGGTTGTGTATCTTTGACGAGCACTCCTAATGTTGACGTAAATAACGCTACTGTTGTAGTAAATATGAGTGCAAATGGCACATATAAGAATAATTGAATTGTGTAAATAGACGGGTAAAAACCACCTAGCATACACAACAAAACAACAACTACTAATAATGCAATATGTCCATAGAACCTACTCATAACAATATAAGAAGGTATAATAGATAACGGGAAATTCATCTTGGCCACATGGTTATATTTACTCGCTATTGATTTTGTGCCTTCTAATATACCTTGGTTCACAAAGAACCACATACTAATACCTACAAGTAACCAATAAATAAATGGTATACCATCAATTGGCCCATTATTTCTGATTCCTAGACCAAACACAAACCAATAAACCATGATTTGCATTGCTGGATTAATTAATTCCCAAGCCATGCCTAGGTAATTATTTGTATTTGTAATTTTGACTTGGAACTGTGCTAATCTTTGAATTAGATAGAAATTTTTGAAATGCTCTTTTAAAACTACCCACACTGCACTCATTTAAATAAACCCACTTTCAATCGATTTACTAATCATAATTATGTTATAACAAGACTATATTCAAATCTAATATACGCTTTATAAATTATCTTAACAACTGCCATTTACTTTAGTAAACTAAATGCATAGAATAATAGCAAAAACACATGAATATTAAACTCATTTATAACAAAAAGTTATTACAATTTGTCAACTTCACTATAATTGATTTTATAACTCAAATTCAGTAAAATTTAACAATTGTATAAGAACATCGTTTTTAAATTTTGTACTCACTTACTTTACAATAGGTTAATAAATTTAACAACTAATATAATATATAATATACTATACATTATCTGCAAATAAGGAAGGTAAAATTATGAATGTATCGGTTAGCATTGAACATGTAACTAAAGAATACCGCATCTATCGCAATAATAAAGAGCGTTTAAAAGATGCCTTAGTCCCTTTTCATAAAAACAAAACATTTTATGCCCTAAATGATTTATCACTAACTGCATATGAAGGTGATGTCATCGGCCTTGTAGGTATTAACGGGTCAGGAAAGTCTACACTAAGCAACATTATTGGTGGATCACTTTCCGCTACTTCTGGAAATATCGATCGACACGGTGAAGTGAGCGTGATTGCAATTAATGCCGGTTTAAACGGACAATTATCTGGTATTGAAAACATTGAATTTAAAATGTTATGCATGGGATTCACTAGAAAACAAATTAAAGAATTAACACCTGATATTATCGAATTCAGTGAACTTGGGGAATTCATTTATCAACCTGTTAAAAAATATTCAAGTGGTATGCGTGCCAAATTAGGTTTTTCCATTAACATTACAACAAACCCAGATATTCTCGTTATCGATGAAGCATTATCTGTTGGTGATCAAACTTTCGCTCAAAAATGTTTAGATAAGATTTATGAATATAAAGAACAAGGCAAAACAATATTCTTTGTTAGTCATAATATGAGACAAGTTCGAGAATTTTGCACTAAAATTGCATGGATTGAAGCAGGTAAACTGAAAAAATTTGGCGAATTAGAAGAAGTTTTACCTGAGTATGAAAAATTCTTAAATGAGTTTAAAAAGTATTCCAAAGATGAACAAAAAGCATTCAGAAACGAATTAGATAACTCAAGATTCGAAGTAAAATAAAATCCATTAACTCTGAAATAGAATTAAATGAATTTATTTTCGCTACAATGAATCACACTTCAGTATATGATTATAGATTTGTTTAAAATCATTTTTATTATAGCAGCCTTACTAGAAAACTTAATGTTCGTACTTAAATTAAAAGCCTAGGCATAAACCATGCTTGGGCTACAAATATGATATAGACCGTAGATCATCGGTTAAAATGCTTTTTATATTAAGCTTTAGAAAAAGTGTCTCTTTACATCTACTTATTACTAAATAAATATTTATATTTTCAACAATAAACCTATATAGAAATTTATAGTTCTAATTAAATGCCACATGTCACTATGTCGTAGATGACTGAAAATCCATAAAGAAACTACTGCCAATCATAAGTAATGAGGCTGGTATATTTAGTTTATACCAGCCTCATTACTTAGTTATTTTTTGTTTAATTACTTTAAACACAAATCTAGGTATTGCTTTCATTCTTCCAAGACGTTTCCAATCTATAATAAAGCGATATACCCATTCTATATTTAATTTTTGAAATACATTCGGAGCTCTTTTTTTCGTACCACTGAACACTTCAATAGAACCACCTACACCCATAAGTAAGGTTTGATTAAATTGATTTTCATGACGAACAATCCATTGCTCTTGCTTGGGATAACCCATCCCGGCAAATACATAATCAGGTTTAAACGAAGTGACTTGTTTTAACACCATTTCATCTTCTATATCAAAGTAACCATGATGTGAACCAAAATAAATATTAGGATATTTTTCGCTTAGTTTTTGTACTGCCTGCGTTACGATTTCATCTTTGGCCCCTAATAAAAATACGTTTTGATAATTAGCATTTGCGATTTTCAAACATTCTTCCATTACTTCTATGCCTGGCACGCGTTCCTTTAAAGGTGTTTTAAGTAATTTTGAAGCCATAACAATACCTGTACCATCTGGCACCACATAGTTGGCGCCATTGATTAAATTACGGTAGATTTCATTGTTAGTAGTATAATCTACAATTTCAGGATTAGCTGTAACAATGAATAAATTGTTTTGAGTTTCTGATTCAAAAAATTGTTTGATATGATTTCGCATTTCTATTAGTGTCACATTATCAAATAAAACAGATAGTACATTTACTTTTTCTAATTTGTCAATTTTCGTCATGATTAGTAATCTCCTAACTCCATCTCTCAATATACATTCATTTTTATTGTAATTTTAACATACACTTTCACTCACATATATTACAATATTAATAAAACGATAGCTAAACTATCTCAATATACATCAAAAGTCTAAATGCTTTATGAATGATATTACTCTATACTATTAAGTAAGCAATCGCATTTGATGATTTTCTAAAACATAAACAATTGAAATATTAAAACGAGGTTTTCTATGACTAAAGTTAACGCATTTTTTAGCTCATCCATACAATTACATCTTTATTGGATTATTTTTATCGCCATCCTTTATATCGTGATACATACTTATCGAAATAAATCTATCAACCCAATTTTAGATATATATTTTAACTATATTCCAGTATTAACCCACGAGTTTGGCCATATACTATTCAATAAATTAAGCGGTGGCAAACCTAGCGACCTAGTCATTGTAGCGACACCATCAGAACGACTTGCTACATCGCAACAAGGCTTTGCAATTACACAATCAAAAACAAGTTTAGGTCAATCCATCACTACTTTCGGTGGTTACGTTATGCCTCCACTTATGCTATTTTTAGGTTTTTTATCTATTAAATATCAATATCCAAGTCTATTTATCACTGCGTACCTATTAATGTTTATCTATTTCTTATATTTAACTTCCAGAAAATTACTTCCTATCATCATTGTGATACTATTATTTGCACTTTTATATTGCTTATTTCAAAGTGACAATCAACGAATGATACTTTACATTGTCACTGTTACCCAACACTTTATATTAGGTGTTTTACTCGGCGAAGTTCTTCAATCATCTTGGACTATATTTAAATTAACATTTTCGGAAAACAGGGTGAATTGGGATGGTAGCACTTTAAAAGAATTAACGCATATACCAACTTTTGTTTATAGTGTCATTTGGATAGCGATTAACTTATTTACAGTTTATCAACTATTCAAAACATACTTCCTTCCATAAAATTATTTTTGAATGTAAAGGAATAAGTGACAGAACAAGCATTACATTTCAAAAAATGATTATAACGTGAAATCACTGGTAACTAGATTTTAAATACTTATTGTAGGATCTAGTTATTTTTTCCGTTTTGTTAATTGTTGATTTATCTTAAAAATGATTTTTAACCATAAGTATTCATACTCAAAATAAAAGGCGCCTTCATTTTTGAAATGGAGGTGCCTTTTAGTATTTAAAACCTTGCAATTTTGAATGTTCATACTTACTTATAGCTGCTGTGCCATTTTATGGTCTCTTGTCCTTACACCCCAATAGCATCAGTGCATTAAAATATCGTACCTTTATAAACAAGTGGGCAAAAACAGACGACCTTGACACGATGAAATTACTTCTATACGTTTGTTTCTATCATCAAGTTAAATCAGCTTTAACAGCTATTAATATATAAACCTTATTTAACTAAATTGTAACTCCTACTTATTCTTAAACAAGGATCATTCTCTTTCTAAACACAATTATATACAATATTCATAAGAAAATGTAAATCAATTCTCTATAATTGAACTCTACTATTTTTCAGCATAAATATGCATTGCATTATCATAACTAAGCACTGTTATTTTATCTTCTTTCTGGACCATAATGACTTTATTTGTATCATCTTTATTCACTATCTTTATTTGTTCATCAATTAATATATCTTTACTTGTTAAATAAACTAACAATTCTGTTCTGTCTCGAACCCGCTTAATTGTCACTTCATCTCCAGCTTCAAATGACAATAAATTGGTTGTATATATCTCTTTATATTGGTTGTCTCTTGGTATAATACCACCATGAGGGCAAGTAATTGGATAATCTAATAATTTATCTAAGCGTTCTACGAATAAATGAGAAACTTTATGCTCTAGTACCTCTGCTTCTTGATGTACCTCTTCCCAATTATATTCTAATATTTTTATTAAAAATAACTCTAATAAACGATGTCTTTTAATAATGTCTAAAGTGTATGTCAATCCTTCTTCTGAAAGTTGCACACCTTTATACGGTTTCGTTTTTACAAATCCAGATTTTTCTAAACGATTTACCATTTCACTTACAGATGGCGGTTTAATATTTAAATACTGGGACAATGTCTTATTTGAAACGAAAGAATGATCGCCATTATGCGTTAAAATTGCTTTCAAATAATCTTCTTTTTCTTCAGTTAGCATGGTCTCACCTCTCAAGTCATTCACTTTATTGTACCACGAATCTACTTGACACGCTAAAAGTTCATGTTATATTATGAATTAAATTAGGTTAGCCTAAAATTTAAATTAAGGAGGTCTAAAATGTTAAAAATTAATAACTTAAATCTCACTTTAGGGAACAAACATGTTTTAGATGATATCAATCTTGAAATTCCTGTCAAAGGTGAAATTATTGGAATTATGGGACCCAATGGTGCAGGAAAATCCTCACTACTTAAATCTCTCATCGGAGAATTTAAATCAACTGGAAGTGCTAATTTACATAATATTGCTATGCAGCAAACGCTAAAAACAATAACATATATACCCCAAAAAGCACATATTGATTTAGATTTTCCAATTAAAGTTGAGGACGTTGTACTTTCAGGGGCTTATAAAGATATTGGATGGTTTAAATTTATTACTCCTAAGACGAGGTCTAGACTTAATCAGCTCTTACAAACATTAGAATTAGAAGATTTAAGAAACAGACAAATATCTGCTTTAAGCGGAGGTCAGTTACAAAGGGTTTTAGTAGCTAGAGCGCTCATGACAGAAAGTACGCTTTACCTTTTAGATGAACCATTTGTTGGCATTGATTTCCATAGCGAACAAATCATTATGTCTCAATTACGCGCACTTAAAAAAGCGGGCAAGTTACTATTGATTGTTCATCATGATTTATCAAAAGCAGAAGAATATTTTGACCGTGTCATTCTTTTAAATAAAACGATTCGTTTCTTTGGAGAAAGTCACGTTGCTATGCAACCAGAATATCTAAACAGAACATTCTTAAATCCTACAAACCAACAACAAAGTTCAGAATCGGCTTAAATAGAAAGGAAGTAGCATTATATGGAATTTTTCCAACATCTATTTGAATACAAGTTTTTAAGTAATGCATTAATTATTTCAATTATTGTAGGAATCGTTTGTGGAACAGTTGGTTGCCTCATCGTGCTTAGAGGCTTATCTCTTATGGGGGATGCAATGAGCCATGCGGTATTACCCGGCGTTGCCCTGTCCTTTTTATTCGGTGTTCCTATGTTTATTGGTGCATTAGTTACAGGTATGATCGCCAGCATTTTTATAGGCTTTATTACTAAAAGCAGTAAAACCAAACCCGACGCAGCTATTGGCATTAGTTTTACAGCCTTTTTAGCAACTGGGGTCATTTTAATTAGTTTAATAAATAGTACTACTGATTTATATCACATTCTTTTTGGTAATTTATTGGCAGTAACACAGTCTACTTTTTGGTCGACTGTAGTCGTGGGTGTCATTGTTATGATTTTAATTATTATTTTTTATAGACCATTAATGATTTCTACATTTGACCCTATTTTTAGTAGAATGAGTGGTTTGAACACTACTTTTCTACACTACTTCGTTATGTTATTGCTTTCACTTGTTACTGTAGCAAGTATACAAACTGTAGGTATTATATTAGTTGTAGCATTACTTATCACCCCTGCTTCAGCTGCATTTTTAATTGCTAAAAAACTACATACAATGATGATCATTTCCAGTTTAATAAGCATTATAAGTGCGATGGTCGGCATGTACTTTAGTTATATTTATAATATTCCAAGCGGTGCAACGATTGTTTTATGCGCGTTTGTTATCTATATCATTATTTTTGCTTGTAATAAAATGCAAGTGTTCACAAAAAAAGGAGTGGTTTAATGAAAAAGTTATTAACAGTTGCACTTATCTTCCTTTTATTCTTAAGTGCGTGTAGCAACGGTAAAAATGATTCTTCATCTCAATCTCACGACAAAATAAAAGTCGTAACGACAAATTCTATTCTATACGATATGGTTAAAAACGTTGGTGGCGATAATGTTGAAATACACAGTATTGTCCCAATTGGTCAGGACCCACATGAATACGAAGTTAAACCAAAAGATATTAAAGCATTGACAGATGCAGATGTCATCTTTTACAACGGATTAAATTTAGAAACAGGTAACGGTTGGTTCAAAAATGCTTTATCACAGGCCAACAAATCATATGAAGATGGTTCTGTTGTCAAAGTTTCACAGGACGTTAAACCTTTATACTTAAATGGAGCAACAGAAGGCGACGAATCTAAACAAGACCCACATGCCTGGTTAAGCTTAGACAATGGTATTAAATATGTAAAAACAATCAGTGATGCTTTAATTAAAAAAGATGACAAACATAAAGATGATATTGAAAGCCATACAAAGGATTATGTAGCTAAATTGGAATCTTTAAAACAAGATAGTCATGAGAAATTTAACGACATCCCTAAAGAAAATCGTTCAATGATCACAAGTGAAGGTGCTTTTAAATATTTCTCTAAACAGTTTGATATTAAACCTGGATATATTTGGGAAATAAACACTGAGAAACAAGGCACACCTGAACAAATGGAACAAGCTGTTAAATTTGTTAAAGATAACCACCTTAAACATCTACTTGTCGAAACTAGCGTAGACAAGAAAAGCATGCAAAGTTTAAGTGAAGAAACGAATTTAGATATCTACGGAGAAGTTTATACAGATTCCATAGGTAAAGAAGGCACTAAAGGTGATTCTTATTATAATATGATGAAAGAAAATATCGATATCGTACACGGCAGTATGGAATAATAACAAGGCTATTTAACCTACTTTGTAGGTGAATAGTCCCATGTCGTACGTTTCCCTCCTAATGACGTACGACATGGTGGTATTCAAGCCTTAAATCATCTATCTCCCTTAACTCCATCAATGGTTGGCTCCTCCCCCCATTGATGGAGATTTTTAATGAAAAAGGGAATTTTAGCTCAAATCATTTTATATCCTAAAAAATTCATTTCATTTATACAATTCAATTCACCAAAAAAACAGATTCCGATATCGGAATCTGTTTTTCACTGATAGCTTAATCCGTTAAACTATCAACAATAATCATTTCATCATAGTTAATGGCTTCACGTAATTTCAAAGCAGTTACCTCGTTAATTTTTTCATCTTCAACAAGTTCATTCAAGACGCGACGTTGCTCTCTAAGTGCCTCCAACTTAATTTTAGTGATTGACGTTTCACTTTTAGGATTAAAGAAATTCGAAGGTGTTAAGTTTTCAATTCTCATTAAATAACTATCACAAATCATGCCCACTTCTAATTTATTTTCTTCAGTCGTCTCTTTACCTAGACGACTTACCACGCGATAATGCACTGTTCTCATTACATTAGAAATTTCTCGCAAGTTATCAATCACAGATAAAGACGAAGCAGCGTTGGTTTTTACTTTTGTCTTAATTCTACTTTTTAAAATAAATGCTTTTAATTCAACTTTGATACGTTGGATTAAAGAAGACTGTTTATAAACTTGTGTACGTTCAGCATAACGCATGTAGTTATCTAAAACATTCGTTGTAATATCTCCATTAGATACTAAGCTATTAAGTGTATTGTTTTCAACATCAAATGCGATTTTTTGCAATCTTTCTAGTTCTTTAGTATTTTCATCTTCATTTTCAACCGTTTTAAGAAAAGCTAATTTATCATGATAATCTTTAATGACGTTACCGTATAAAAAACTAGATGCTTCAGATGATAATTGATTTAAATGTTCTATCACTTTCTCTAAAATATATATACGCGCTTGCTTAAAGTTCATACCACGTTGTTTTGGTTTTACTGCATTAGGTGTCACCATTGGCAACACAATTTGCGCAATGATTAAACTCATGACCACCATACCTGACGCAATAAATAGCAAATCATCTCTAAACACAAAGGAATGGTGATCCGCCAACATGTAAGGTAATGTTAAAGCAATAGCCAGAGAAATTGTTCCATGCACGCCACATAACGTCATGATAAAAGCATACATGCCTCGTTTGGGTGGTGTCTCTGAAACATTAGCATTATCTTCATAGTTGCTAAGTATTTTTTGGAACGGACTGATTGGTAAATAAAAATAAGGATATAAAACAAAAACCCATAAAAATCTAAATAAGTATATTGCTAAAGCGATTAAAACCGTAACAACAATTAGAAAGATAAAATTATGTGGTTCATTTTCTATAATTCTCCCGACAAGTTCAGGAACTAAAAATCCTAAAATAGAAAATACAAAACCATTCAAAGCATAACTTAATATATTCCATGTATGATTGTAACTCATTTGTAACCTTGTACGTGCCTGTGCGATACGATCACGTTCAAAATCATGTACTAATCCTGCTACCACTGCTGCAATAATACCTGATGAATGGAACATTTCAGCAACGAGATATGTAATAAAAGGGGTTAGAAGCTGTATAAATGTAAACATATTTACATTTTCAATACCTCTTCTAGAAAGTGATACTCTGAATCTAACTAAGGCAACACCAATAATTAAACCTACAATAAATCCGCCTATTGAAGATATTAAAAATTGTTCAATAGCATTTACCATTGAAAATCCACCTGTGATTAAAGCTGCTACAGCAATTTTAAAAGAAATAATACCCGCAGCATCATTTAACAATGATTCACCTTCTAAAATTGTCATAGAACCTTTTGGAAGAATTTTTCCATTTGTAATTGCTTGAACAGCTACTGCATCAGTTGGACACAAAATAGCGGCCAATGCGAATGCAGCAGCTAATGGTAATTCAGGCCATATCCAATGCACAAACAATCCAACTACTATAACCGTTGTGACCACAAGTCCTAAGGCCATCATTAATACTGGTTTGATATACCGGCGTAAATGGACACGAGACACTTTTACACCTTCAACAAATAATAATGGCGCTATTAGTGCAACCATAAATAGCTCTGAGTCAAAATGGAATTCAACAGGTATCGGCGTAATATACAATAACATACCGAGCATAATTTGGATAAAAGCTAGGGGGATTTTAGGTAAGGCGATATGTACAAGGGAACTTGCAATAACTACCGCTAAAAATATCAGTATTGTTTCAAATATTTGCATGGTTTCACCTCTTTTCAACATTAATGACTTTCATAATTGTTGAGGTTGAAACAAAAAATACCATCGTTTTTAATGAACAGATTGTGTCTCAAACTCTTACATATCTAGTTATTATTTTTAATAGATATGCTTTTTAAAATTAACACAATTACAGATATGTATTATTTTATCATTTTTTTAGTAACCCCTGAAACGGATTGCACTTCAAAAATAATATTTTCACCAAATATAATTTAAATAATACTGCACGCTTTATATCAATAAAAAAGGCTCTATACTAAACAGGACTGATTTTTATATCAGTCCTCTTTGACAAAGAGCCATAAAAAAAGAACAGATTAGAAATTAAAGGTTAATTCATTGATTTCTAATCTGCTCATCTATAAATGACGTATTTTCTATAATGCTTTATTTTAACAATGTAAAGAAAGGCTTAAAATTAATATATGTCTTGTTCTTTTTCATTTACTTTACGTCTGCGTTGTTCACGTACTTGAGCACGTTTTTTTAATTGATCAAACGTATCATTTTCTGTAGCGCTTAATAAGATACTTGTTTGTTTAGGAGCATCACTTTTTCGGTACATATAAGCGCCCGTACGATATGCTGCTCTAGATATTAAATGCCCTCCAACAGGAGAGGTTAAATTGATAAATACCAATGCTAAAATCATTCTGACACTTAGGTACCCTTGAGAAGAAATAAAATAAATAATCACGCCAACAAGTGTTAACAATACTGACAGTGTAGAACTTTTCGTAGAGGCATGACTTCTTAAAAATACATCATGGAATTTAATTAGGCCAATCGCACTAATTAAAGCGATAATACTTCCTAAAAACATCATAAAAGCTGCAATTAAATTAACGATTTCGTTTGTTATTTGCATTAAAGACATGCCCTCCTTCTATAAATCTAGAGATAGACACAGTACTCACAAATGAAATAATCGCGATTAATAAGATAGAATCTAGGAATGAAAAAGTACCAAATACAATACTTAACACGCCCACCGTCGACATTAATATCGCACTAGCAGTATCAAATGCAACCACTCTGTCAGCAGTAGTTGGTCCTTTAACTAATCTAAATAAAGTTAAGATTAACGCAATACCAAATAAAATAATTGAACTAGTTATAAAGAAATTTATCAATGATTCGATCATTCTGCCACCTCCAATATGAGACCTTCATATTGTCTAATGCTTTTTAGCAGTTTCTGTTTTTCTTTCTCTGAAATGTCAATTGCATGTATAAAGATTTTCTTTCTTTCTTTTGAAATTCTTATAACCGTTGAACCAGGTGTAATAATAATAAGTATAGTTAAAAATGAAACTTCCCAATCTGTTTCCAATGTCGTTTCATACGTCACTAAGCCTGGATTTAAATCTTTCGTTTTAAATAAAATATAATTGATGGTTGTCATGCTTGATGTGATTAACTGGTATAAGTAAACAGCTAAAAATTTAATAGCCACCCATACTTTTTTCAAATAAAACTGTTGGCCGAAAAAGCGATGCAGTATATAGATAACTACTAAACCAATCAAGTAACCCGAGAAGAAGGTAGAGGCTCTAAATGATTCTTCGTCTTGAAATAACACCCATAAAAACGCAATGACCATATTAAGTAAGACTTGTCTCATTATTTATCCTCCTTCACTAAATGAGGATTCACCATTTTTTCATATAATCCGTCATCCATATTCATGTGGGTAGCATTATCTGTCACTTTAAAAATTAATGGCGCTGCCAGGCCCATCGCTAATATTGTTGCAACAAGCACGCCTATCAAACCTTTACGGTATGTAGGAACTGATTTAAATTCTAATGGCTCTCCTTTTTGAGCATTACCGAGATACATGGTAAAGAAGATTCTAAACAAGCTAAACATGGCAATTAGGCTAGTTAAAATCATCAATGCTAAACCAATGTAGTTACCATTCTCAAGTGCTCCTTCAAAAATAAACACTTTACCTGGGAAACCGCTAAATGGTGGTACGCCTCCAATTGCTAAAATCATCACCACAAAAGCTACGCCAAAAAATGGTTCTTGTTTCGCTAAACCATATAAATTTTTGTATTGTCGGTAACCGGTAATGTACACCAAACTACCAATTATAAAGAATAGTAATGTTTTTACAACAATATCATTCGCCAGATAAAAGATAGCGCCATTAACACCGGCAAATGTATTTGATCCTAAACCTAATATGATAAATCCAATAGAAAGGATAACCTGATATGCTGCTATCTTTTTTATATCTCGATAAGCTAGTACGCCAAACGCACCTATTAACATAGTTACACAAGATAAAAATACAAGCAGTGGATGCGTAATACCATTATGACTATCGAATAATAATGTAAAGAATCGAATTAACGCATAAGCACCTACTTTTGTCATCAGTGCTGCAAATAATGCTGCTAGTTCAGTATTTAATACTGCATAAGCTTTTGGTAACCACATGAACAACACAAGTGCTGCTTTCGCACTGAAAGCAATTAAAAACACCATCGAAATGATGACAACTGAACTTTCACCATGCATTTCACTTAATCTTTGGGCAACTAATGAAAAATTCAAAGTACCCGTTAGCTTATACAGCAAGCCAATTCCTAATAATAGTAACCAAGAACCTAATATATTAAGAACCACGTAAATGATAGCTGCACGTAATTGTTCGACTGATTGTCCCAACGTGACTAACACAAACGAAGCCAGTAACATCACTTCGAACATAACGTATAAATTAAACAAATCAGCTGTTAAAAATGATCCAATCACGCCGACTGTTAAAAACAAAATAAAACTCGGCAAATAGTAACGGATGGCTCGTTTTTCCTTTCTACCAAAGCCATACGCCATGATTAATGTAACGACAAAACTAGAAGTAGTTACCATTAATAGACTTAATGAATCACCCACAAACTGAATGCCATACGGGGCTTTCCATCCACCGAAATCTAAAGCAATTGGTTTATCTCTCATTACATGAATCAATAATAATAAAGATATAAGTGTCGTGACAGCCATTGTTCCAATTGAAAAAATTCTTGAAAGCCTACTCTGTGTACGAATAAATACAAGTACGAGCCCGCAGACTGCTGGGAGAAGTAATGGCAGAATTAATAAATTACTCATCATTATTGTCATCACCTCTTAGCACATCAATTTCATCTTCTTTAGTTACTCGATACGTTCTATATACGAGCACAAGTAAAAACGCAGTCATAGCAAAACCAATCACAATAGCAGTTAATACAATCGCTTGTAGCAATGGATCCACAAAGTTTTTGCTACTTTCACCAATAAGTGGTTCAACCATGTTTTTACCGTACTTACCCATGCTCATAATAATTAAATTTCCTGCATGCGTATAAATTGAGATACCAATAACAATACGTATTAAGTTGACGGATAATATCATATACGTTCCTATAAATATTAAGAAGCCAATAACCATTAATAATATCAAGTTCATGAGCGACCACCACTTATAGAAAGCATAACCGTCACTACAACACCGACTACCGCTAATACAATACCAGCTTCAAATATTGTCACAGTTGTTAAATGTACTTCGCCTAATATCGGCAATTGGACATGTGCATCAGTTTGGTAAAGGAACGGTTTACCAAAGAACATTGGTACGACGGCAGTAGCAAATGACACCAATGAACCAATAATCATTAATATTCTAAAATCAAGCGGTAAAGCGACTAATACTTGTTTAACATCAAAGGCCAAGAACATTAATAAAAATGCAGAACTGAAGACAAGTCCACCAATAAATCCGCCACCCGGATTATTATGCCCAGCTAAAAACAAGTAAAAGCCAAATGTTAACAATATGAAGACTACGATTTTGGTGATTGTACGTAAGACTACATCATTCTCTTTCATCTTGACCCCTCCGTTCTTTAAAGTTAAGTAATGTATAGATTCCTAAACCAGCGATAATTAATACCATTCCTTCAAATAAGGTATCCATAGCACGGAAATCACCGAGAATTGCATTTACAATATTTCTACCACCTGCTAATTCATATGCATCATGATAGAAAGTAGAAATTGTTGGCATCGTTTCAGCTTGTTGAGCAATAAAGACAAGCATCACTACGATAATTGCCATTGCTAATGAAACGATAATCTTGACAGCCTCACGTTTTTTATGCACTTTCGTACGTGGAACGTTTGGTAAACGTGAAAAACTTACGATAAACAATATAGTAGTAATGGTTTCAACTACGAGTTGTGTTAATGCCAAATCAGGTGCTTTCATCAAGATGAAAAATATTGTTACACAATAACCAACGATACCATTTAATATAACCATCGTTAAACGTTGTCGAATAAATGTTAAGGCAATACCTAAAATAAAGACAACGATTAATGTGATAATTTCTAATGGACCAAACTCACTGACATGTATCTGTTTAACATCCGGAAAACCAGCTTGAATAATACCGTAGACCACTACGATGATGAAAATAGCTAATGTTAATGTAATATAGTGATTCAAACGGTTATTCATCAATGTGCGAATACTATATCCAGAATAATTTTCAAATTGTTTATATGAATCTAAGTATAAATCTGTAATAGATTTAACTTTAATTTTTTCTGCTTGCTTTTTCCAATTAATTTTAAACACTGCTATAAATCCTATAACAATTACAATTAAACTTAATATCAGTGGTAAATTAAAACCGTGCCATTGAGAAATATGTGGTGCGATGTCATCTACTTTTTCTCCAATTGTGATACTTCGTAATGCCGGTAAAATAACATAATGACCAAATAAATTTGGTATAAAGAACACGACCGGTAACAAAATCATCATAATTGCAGAAGGTAATGTAAATAAAAATGGCTCATGAGGCGTTTGTACTGGTAAATCTGCTTTTTTAAATTCACCCCAGAACACTTCTTTAATCATGTAAACTGCATAAATAAGCGTAAATATACTGGCAGTCACGCCTATAAATGCAATCATTATCGTTAAAATTAAATTAAATTGTGGTAATTGATGTGAACTTACCAAACCTTCAAAAAACATTTCCTTACTTAAGAACCCATTAAGGAATGGTATACCTGCCATAGATAAGGCAGAAAGTAACATAACTATATGTGTAATCGGTAGTACTTTCCTTAAACCAGATAATTTACGGATATCTCTTGTGCCTGTTTCATGGTCAATAATACCTACGCCCATAAATAATGCGCCTTTAAATAACGCATGGTTCATCAAATGAAACAGACCCGCAAAGAGTATAAGTCCATAAATTTTTGAGAGCTCACCAGTGGTATGTTGTGCAAAACCACCGCCAAGTCCGACCATCGAAACAATCATACCTAATTGACTAATCGTAGAATAAGCCAAGATGGCTTTTAAATCATATTGACGTATGGCATTAATTGCGCCAAAAATCATCGTTATTAACCCTACAAAGGTAACAGAATATATATAGAAATCGCTTAGACCTAAAACAGGTGTAAATCTAAATAGTAAAAAGATACCTGCTTTAACCATTGTGGCAGAATGTAGATAAGCGCTCACCGGTGTTGGTGCTTCCATAGCTTTGGGTAACCAAATATGGAAAGGAAATTGCGCTGATTTAGTAAATGCGCCTAATAGTAACATAATAATAATTGGTATAAATAAATTGCTTTCGGCTATTTTGTCGCTTTGAGCAATAATAGATGAAATAGAATTAGTTCCTGTCACAGTGTAAATCATGATAAACCCTGTCAGTAATGCAAGACCACCAAATACTGTGATTATAAATGATTGAATAGCGCCAAACTGACTTGCTCCTTTATCGTACCAATAAGCAATGAGTAGAAAAGATGATACACTTGTCAGTTCCCAAAACACGTACATCAAAATAGTGTTATTTGAAGTCACAATACCTAACATACTGAACATAAATAGTAATAAATATATATAAAAGCGTGGTAAGTGATCATGTTCTTTTGATAAATATTGTGTTGCATAATAAAACACTGCTAACCCAATAAGTGATATTAACAAACTAAAAAATAAACTTAATCCATCTAGCTTAAAATCTATGTTGATATCTATTAAGGTGAGCCATGGTATTTTTACTGAGACAAATTGTCCCTTCATCACTTGCGGTATTTGCCACAAAAAGTAAACAGAAGAGATAATTGGTGCTATTAAAGCTATTAGACCAGAAATTTTGTGAAATTTACGATTTGTCATCGTAAGCAATACTACTACCATTATTAAAATAATCGCACTAAGTAGATAAATGAAACTCATTCTATCCCCCCTTTAAGTATAATTTATAAATTTAAAGCTATTGTTGTTTTGCTCGATTTCGTAGAGATACCAATAAACTTCATCGTTTCAAACGTGGTCTGGTGCCCCAAATATTTTTGAATAATTGATATAGATATACCAGATTGGTATGCATGATACGCAAATGTTTTTCGCAACGTTGTCAAACCAATGTGTAACATACCTAAATCTTCTGCGGCAGTATGAATAATACGGTAAGCTTGTTGCCTAGATAGACCTTTTAGTGTCCTATTTGACTGAAACAAAAGTTCACCATTTTCTAATTGTTGTTCTGTGATATATGCCATTAATTCATTTCTTAATGTTTCTGGTAATCTAATTTGAATCCTAGGGGCGTGCGTCTCCACCCAATAATATTTTACACCCTTATCTTCAATTCTTACATCTTGCACGTTTAAATTTAATAAAGAAGAAAGTTTCACACCCGTATGTATAGCAAACTTAAATAATAAATAATCACGCTGTGACTTAGACTTTAACGCTTCGTACATCGCTTTTATCTCATTAATATTTCTAATAGGATCTACTTGATTCATACATTCACCTCTGAATTCATTAATGTTCCATATTTAATGATATATCATGATTTTGTCACATGAAAGTATTTTGTCTAATTTTTTTAAATTTTTTTGCCCTTTTTGCAAATGAAAAACGATATATATAGTGAAAGGAGGTTACACAAATGAATCAAATCAGTCAACTAGCAGTCACCATGTCGCGCACATCCTATGATAAAGATGGTAAAGCTACTCAATTCAAGCGTCATTTTGCAAATTTAAATACTGAAGCAACTACTGACCAAATTAAAAGCTTTAAATCTATTATCGAACAAATTACTGGAGAAAAATTTGAAACTGTTGAAATTATCAAAACTGAAACAGTGAACTAAGGAGGTAAACTAAGATGACACAAACTTTAGAACTTGTATTTATTGACGCCGTGAATAAAGATATTAAAATACAAATACCGAAAATTGAACACTTCATCAATGAAAGTGCTGTAAAAGATGGAATGAATAAGTTGATTACACTAGATATATTAAGACCAAAAGCTGGCATTCCAACGAAGGTACATGCGGCACAAATCATCGATAAATCTACAAAACTTATTTTTGAAGTTTAATTAAGGTGTAGTAAGACCAAAAAAGCTATATAAACTAAATATCATGCATAAGTGCTAACTAACATTAAAAGGGATACAAGAAGTATTAATACACTTGCATGGGATGATACTAAGGCCAAGTGGGTTACATGAACTAATGCCCATGCATCATATCACTAACGCGATAAAATTGAGAAGTGATACTTTAGCGTTAGCACTTTAGAAAAGTAACACCTTATCAACTAATACCAACATTAAACTCAAGGCTGAGGCATCATTGAATTTATGGTGTCCCAGCCTTTTATCTATTAATATGCGAAAAATACGTTCCAGTAATCATAGATGTTCCAATTAAGCCGTAATTACAATTTTTGTACGTATCCTTATCACTATCCATTGCATTAACTATTCCTGCAAGGCCGCAACCTAACTGTATCACCGAAAAACACTTTACTTTTCCCCAATTTTTTACACATCGTGTACTGATCAAACACTTCAATAACTTGGGCAAGGTTTTTATACGATCTTCTAGGATTTAAAACTTCTATAAATTGACCTTTATGAACTCCTTCATTACTTCCTGCGCTTATAAAAAACGTTTCTTCATCTAATAAGCGTATAATCGAAAGTTGTTTCAATGTAAATTGCCACCGCTTCTTTAAATATTTAAATTACTATAAAATAATGATTCCTAATTTTTATGAGTATTTTTTATAATTTTGATTGATTCGTTTTACTTTTAAAAATCAATCAATGTAACTATTTTATTATATTTCTTTAATTGTGTACATCATTTTATGTACAGACTTATACACGACCACAAAATAATATAGGCATATCTGCATCTTTCCTATATAATGAAGTTATCTCTATAGAAAGCGTGATTTAATGATTCTTTTATATTTAGTAGGCATCATTGCTGGAATGGTTGTTCCATTCCAAACTTCAATTAATTCAAGGTTGAGTCTTTATACAAAATCCTCATTTTATGCTTCAACCATTTCTTTTGCTACTGGCACAATCTTTTTAATTTTGATTAATTTAATTACAAATCCGCATGTTTTTACTACACAATTTTATAGTGACCAAACTTTGAGTTATGTGTGGTTTATCGGTGGTATACTTGGGGTAGTATTTTTAACTGGGAACTTATTATTACTTCCAAGATTGGGCGCTTCCTTAACAGTAGTTATGACTGTCGCTGGACAAATTATTATGGGCGTTACAATTGATACATTCGGTTGGTTCGGCGCAGATGTAGAACCTTTTACTATATTTAAAGTGTTAGGTATCTTATTTTTAATTTTGGGGATCATTCTTATGAATTATGTACGCAGAAACCCAAAAGATAAAAATATGAATTCTAAAGTTTATATTTGGCTCATAATTGGATTTATATTTGGTTTTTGTCCTCCAATACAAACAGCTATCAACAGTGCTTTAGGCCAACAAGTGCATTCATCTATATTAGCATCATTAATCTCATTTATAATTGGAACAATAACATTATTTATTTTAACAATGATTTTCAACAGAACACTTAAAATGACTACTTACCATTCACAAAAAGGTAAATTAAAACCTATTTATTTCATTGGTGGTATCTTGGGTGTAATCTTTGTTACTACAAATATTATACTAATGCCTCATCTTGGTGCAGCATTAACTACAATCATTGTGATGTTAGGTCAAATGTTGATGGGAATTATCATCGACCATTTTGGTCTATTAGGCACATTTGTAAACAAAATCACCAAAAGAAAAATCATCGGCATCATTGCAATGATGATTGGTATTATACTTTTAAGATTATTTTAATAAATAAAGCACAGCGTTATTTACTTTTAAAAAATGGTGGATAACGCTTTTTTTATATGGCAGAAAAGATACAAACACAGTATAATCATTACATTAAAACATTAGAGGTGATAAATTATTGAAACGTATCTGTATTCTACTACTCGCATTGCTTATCTTATTTAGCACAACTGCATTATTTTTATGGTTATATTTAAAATCAAAAACAACCTTCATCGTAAATAACCAAATTGAAACGATAAAGGTTACCTACAAAAAGCCCCAATACTTCATAGGCAAACAAGAGCCTTCTCAGTTAATCACAATCGATTATAATCCAACTAAGGGCGCCATACATGATTGGTATGTTCAAAACCAATCGAAGGTAGCGCAAAATCAACCACTTTTCGAATACTATAATCCCCAAATCGAACAGCGCATTACTTTAAAACAAAGACAACTCGCTCAATTAACTCAAAACAAAACATACGCATCTACGAACTATGATTTAGCTATAAAAAATCTAGAAACTGAAATTGCGCAACTACAACCTCAATTACGCACAACCATCTTCGCTCCTATCTCTGGTATAATTAACATAAATTACACATATTCTTCTTTAAATAAGTTACCATTGGTTCAAATATACGATGCAACACCTATCATAAGAGCAAAGGTTTCTGAAAACGACCGCCCCTTTTTGCATGTAAAAGATAAATTAAAAATAAAAGCCAAGAACGGGAGGACTTCTAGCGGAGAAATAAAGCAAATTTCTACACTGCCACTCAAGCAAAATCAAGCATCTCAAAATTCCAAATATTTAATTGAAATTACACCAAAACCTGCTTACTTCTTTGGAAGTCATGTTGAAATTGAAATACCTAATACTCAAATTGAAATACCTCGCACAGCAATAGATAACGATCAATTCGTTTACCTGCTAAGAAATAAAAAAATTATTAAAAGGGTTATTAAACTAGAAAAATCGGGTAATAAAAAAACTATGTTGATAACTGAAGGATTAAAGCCCGGCGATGTCATAGCTAGGAATGCTGATACTGTGCGATTTAAAAATTAAATGTGTACAGTATAAATGCCATAATCTTTAAAATGATATTTGTCTTTTATGTTTTTTATCAAATAGTGACAAATTGTAATAGAGAAGCATTAATTATGATTCAATCATTGGTATTTAAATAATTGAATTAATAATTTAAATCATTACTGTGATGTTTAAACGGTTTTTTGTTTACTTTCTATTTTTATTTAGTTATAATAAACTAAATAATGCTGGTTTTAATATATTTTACCCAAATTTATTAGAGCTGTAAATTATGATAAAAACTTTGTATTCAACTTTGAATTAAGACAAATTATTATACAAAAAGATTTTTAATATGTATATTTGATTGGGCATATAAATTAGGGAGGAATTAAGCATGGCTATCACCAAAATTAACGATTGTTTTGAATTATTAGCGATGGTAACATACGCTGATAAATTAAAGAGTATTATCAAAAAAGAATTTTCAATAAGTTTCGAGGAGTTTGCTGTATTAACATATATTAGCGAACACGAAAGTGAAGAATATTACTTAAAAGATATCATCAATCACCTAAACTATAAACAGCCACAAGTTGTTAAAGCAGTTAAAAATTTATCTCAAGAAGATTACTTTGATAAAAAACGTAATGAGCACGATGAAAGGACCGTATTAATATTAGTTGATTCTAAGCAACGCAAAAAGATCAACGAATTATTATCACGTGTCGACAAACGTATCCAAGCAGCAAATGATGAAAAAGAAGTATAAACAGCTTTTTCTTTCACATAATACATCTATAAATAATTCAAAGTCTGGGTCATGACTAAATGATTCAGACTTTTTTATGCGGCGCTTTGCCAAAGCGGTCTGAGACAAATTTTTTCGCTTAGACATTCTTAGGTTACTTAATCTCTTTTTTAATATAAGAAGCATAAAGTCGCGAAATTAATAAGATATAGTTGCCCAAGTTTTCATGATTTCTATACCCGAATGATATTTTTTTATAATAAGCTGCATTTTTTATTGGTAGTTATTTATTCTGATGTGGTAACACTATGAGTTGAGGCTGTGCCCGTGAAAAGTGTGCATAAAAAACTGTCGACAAAATCAGAGACTTTGTCGACAGTCTAAATAGCTCAGCTAGTTCATTACTCTTGATACACGCTCGGTTTTATAAAGTTCAAAAAAGCTTCTAAAAAATGTTTCGGTTCTTCTATATGGGGAGCGTGGCCTGATTGATTAAATTCAACCAAGGTTAATTTTTTAAACACTTGTTTATACTTATTCAACATTTCTTCAGTAACAAAAGGATCGTCTTTACCATTAACGATTAAAGTAGGTATGTCTGTTTCTTCAATTATAGTATCCTTGTTAAATACTGGAAATTGCATTAAAGCTCGTGTAGCAACGGCGCTATCTTCAGCTGATTGCCTATTATAAATAAGCTGTGATTGAAACCACTTTTTAGCCTTTTCTTTGTCTTTGTATATATAAGGCAGTAATAATAATAAAGATTCAGCTTTATCAAAACCTTCTATTTCGTCTTCATGTTCAATCATTAATTTATTTAATTCAAATACACTATCTACTAAATTACAGGCAACTAATGTTAATGACTCTACCATCGATGCATATTCATCAGAAAAATGCTTAGCAATGAGACCGCCCATGTCATGCCCTATTAAGTGTGCCTTTTTAACATTTAATTTATGCATCAATATATATAAGTCTTCTACATGATCTTTCAAACGAAATGCATTGGGCTTGGATGACTTGCCATGTCCCCTAACGTCATAAATGATGACGTCAAAGTCGTTTTTTTATTCGTCTTTCAAGTTACATAGAGAAGCAAGATTGCCATCTAAACCATGAATTAAAATGATAGGAAAGCCTTGACCCTCACGGATATATGCCAATTCAATGTCACAATTAATTCTTACTTTTTCCATTTTGGGCCACCTCCTTTATATGATTTATATACCCTTGTTTAATAATGCTTACGCTCAATTTTAAATATTTAGCCATAGTACCTTCTTTTTCTTCATTCTATAAACTTAATATTAAATTAAACACGTTAAAAAACCTATAGTTCTCGCATGACATACTTATTTTCTAAAAGTGTTTCTTGCGCCTGCCCTGTCTTGGTCAAGATGAAATCACAATATAAACAACAGCAGATAGATTAGAACTATTTCCTAAGCTAATATATATGTTCGAAATAAAACAATTTTAAATAAAAAAATGCATCTCCATTCAAAAAATGAAGATACATTTTTATTTATTAGTATAAATATTGCTATTTTCTAGAAGATATTCTAATCGTGTAATAGATAATCACGATTAATAATAAAACCCAAATTACGATTGAAGCAATTTGTGTAACGATAGGGTTACTAATCATTGCATCTATCGTTTTTTGACAAAATAACAAACCTATGCCAGTAAATTCTAACCTTCTAAAGTAAATACCTGAAATGCTAAAAATGATACCAACAAAAAAGACAAATTGATGTGCGTATATTGTGACAGCTACAATACCTAAATCAAAGCCAAAAGCATGCGCAAAGACTAGTATTAACGCTACTGCAGCAACACTAAGGCCAATAACCCTCTCGAATTTATTACTATAGAGATAATTTTTCCAATCAATTCTCAAATAAATAAAAATTGATATTGGCAAGATAATTAAACAGTAAAAAATGGATAAACCAGTCGCAGCCTGAAATGGCACATATTGTTTGTCATACAAATAGGATAGCAAAATAAAATTGATAATAAAAAATACGATAGGATTTAATTGTAATGTAAATAAATTACGTTGAATCGTTAAAATAATTTCAGCTGGTGACTTTCTTCTGTATTCTATATAATCCAAATCTTGTGCTTCCGATTTTTTCAATTCTTTTTTTAGTTTCCCCTTAATATCATCTATAAGATTTGGGGAAAGACCTTTATGAGTGAAATAATCATTGATATTTTCTACTAATACTTTGTCGTTAACTCTCATGATAGGCTCCTTTTTTATATTAAATAAATACTCTATATATTAATATATGTAAATGACTAACATATATAATTAAACTTTCTCTCATTGTAACAATAAAATAACCGACAAGTATATAGCATTACACTTGTCGGTTTATTATTCATTTTAAATATTACAAGTGAAAGTTATTTACCAATATCAATACGATAAAGCTTGATATTTTTATCACTTGGTGATGAAGAGCTAAATTGGTAAGATACTTCGTTATCTTGAACGTAACCAAAGTTACCTGTCACATTATTATAATGCTCACGCGTAATAGCCGTGTCACTTACATGTTTTTTCACTTCTTTGTATGCAGGACCATTTGTATCATTATAGCTCATAGAAATACGAGTGATTTTACCATCGTTTTTCTTACCATCCGCAGTTACAACAAGTACACCATTATCTTTTTTGAATTCATAATAGTGTTCTGAACCGTCAGGTTTATATGAGTAAATTGGTTTTTTATTATCTTTTAATACAGTTTGAATAGAATTTCCTAATTTTGCACCTTCTAACGATTGATCGCCATGTTGTAATTCAGTAACGTTTTGGATTGAGTTCCCAGATGCCGCTTCAACAGTTCCTGCATTAATACCAGAAAATGTTAATCCTGCAACTAAAACTACTGCACATAACCTTTTCATAAGCACTCTCTCCTTCTATATTTAACTGACTTTTATTGTGCTTGTTTTTATTGTACTATAAATATTACTAAAATAACAGTCATGTTACAAAAAGATTACAAAACAAGTTATCTTGTAATCTTTTTGTGGTACTAAGCTACTGATGGAACTTGCTGTTTTATAAATTCAGCAACATGATTCATAAATTTATCTTTTTCTTCTACAAATGGATATAACCCCGATGCTTCAAAAACTTCAAATCGCGTGTCACCGATATAATCAGCAACTTCTTTCGCTTCGAATACCGTCGTCCGTTCACCATGTTGCCCTACTACAATTAATGTCGGTGCTTTTAGTTCTTTTAAATAATTCATAACATTGTTATCAATAAATGATTCTTTTACTGCTTCAATTTCAGATTTTGTAGACATACTGTTGGTATATTCCACTTGTTTCAAGAATTTTTTAGCTTTCCTTTTAGAATAATATAGTTGTTTATCAAGGAATTTCTGTTGTGCTTCACCATCCCAATTTCTAATCTTATCTGCATATTTTCTATATAAACGCTCTTCAGGCGTGATGTCATTTAATAGTGTAGGATTAACCATTGTTAATGAAGTTACAACGTCAGGATATTGTGCAGTAAATAACGCAGCAATCGAACCACCCAACTCATGTGCTATAATCGAACACTCACTAATATATAAGTAATCTAATAGCTCTTTTATATCTTTAGCATATGTCTGAAAATTAATTTTAGTAGGTTTATCCGAGTAACCATGACCCCTTAAATCAATGAGTACGACTTGATAAGCATGATTAAATTTAGCTTCTAAACCTTGAAATACTGAAAAATTATCAAAAGCAGTGTGAATCATTACGATCGCTTTGCCTTCCCCACTCGTCTTATAGTTTAAAGCTATACCATCACTTGTTGTAAATAAGTTCATATTTTATCTTCCTTTCTTACTAATTGATAATATGGAGAGTAATTCTTCTGTAGTTTTAATTGTAAAATCTACTTCCTCTGGTAATGGCGTAAGATCATTTTCATTATCTTCTTTAAACCAAACACTAATCATGCCCATTGCTCTAGCAGGTGCCACATCATTAAGTGGGTCGTCACCAACATACATTGTCTCTTCAGGTTTGGTGCCGAGTTGAGTTAACATATCTTCGAAAATTTTAGGATGCGGTTTACGGTATCCTACTGTCTCTGAAGTAGATAAATAATTTACATTATCCTCAATCCCTAATGCGTGTAAACGAAACTGTTTAATTTTTGACTTACCATTTGCGATTACACCAGTTAAATATCCATATTGTGTTAATTTTTCTAAAGTATATTGCGTATCATAATAAGGGAATACATACCTATAAAAATGCATTTCAAAATCACTGAATAAATCTTTCCAAGTTAGTCGATCTATATGGAAATCTTTAATTATTGCTTTATACAATTCAGGTTTATCATGGTCTTCGTCATCATCCAATTCTATAAATTTCCGTTTAAAATCTTCTAGTTGGATACGTACAAAATAATCATGAAATCTTTCATATTGCTCTTCAATAAATTTTTCTCTAGATTTATTTCTGTCTAATAATGTACCTTCTAAATCAAAAACGATCGCTTTCACATGCGTTAAATCCATAGCTATAACCTCTTTAATCTTATGTTTACCTTACGCCAAATCATAATTAATAAATATCATTATATAGTATAAATCGTTTCTCGACGATAGTCATTTTTAGTTTATTCAATTGCACGTGGTTGCGTAATCATAATATAAAACAATACTGGGATGCCAAGCATTGCTAATATGATACTGGCCGGGATTTCGAACGGGCTTAACAACACACTACCCAGCCAATCAGACAATACCATAACTGTACCACCAATCAACATATTTAACACCATCTGTTGTCCAATATTAAATTGTTGATTTTGACGACGTACAAGTTGCGGGATGACCATTCCAATAAAACCAATAATACCAACGTACGCTACTATAACAGCAGTAATAATAGATGCAATAAACAACACACCATACGTTAGTAATTGTACATTTAATCCGAGCGATTGCCCTTTTAATTGGCCTAATTGCAATATTTTAATTTTTGAAAGTAGGCTAAACAAAATGATAATACCAATAAAAAGTATGATGCCTATATATATTACTTCATTGTACTCTGCTGAAGAAAAGCCACCAAACATATAATTTACTATATTATTCATTTTCTCTTGATTAAAGATGATTAACACATATAAAAAAGCATTAAATAAGGCGCCTATCATAATGCCAGATAATATTAAAGTTCTTATAGGGTAACCTCTAGACATAGCAGTAGTGAGCGCGATAACAATGATTAATGTAATAATACTGAATAATACTGAAAACACTGGCAACCAAATAAATGATAATCCTAAGACGACAGCCACACCTGACCCGAAAGTGGCACCACTTGCTAACCCTAGAGTGAAACTATCAGCTAATGGGTTATTTAATAATGTTTGGAACATATGGCCTGCTAGTGTTAAACCAATACCAGCTAATAATGCTTGTACTGTTCTAGGGATTCTAACTTGAAATAATATAGACTGTGTCAATGCTTCGTGGATATCACCAATATTCCACAACAAACTTAGTAACATACTAGTGATGAGAATTAAAAAACAAATGATTAATGCTTTACTGTATTTCATGTATTTTCCACGCTTTCACTAAAATCTCTTAACCTTTAATAATTATAACAAAATGCGTACCAATCATAACTAGCATGGTATACATTTTTACATATAAAGTAAATAACCTATGTCAACTAACAATAAAACTAAATATAATATCTATAATCATGTTTTATAGTTTCTTTTGATAAAGTCATTTCGGTTAAAAAACACCCCTAAAATGAAGTATTTAAACATCATTTTCAGGGGTATATATCGTATTTTTAATTATTTTTTAGTTGCCGATTGCTTACATTTTATTTGCCATATATAGCTTCTTTTAAAGCTTCCAAACCATTGTCTATACGCGGGCCGGGCCTTGAAATTTCATCTCCATTGACAGATTTCATCTTGTTGTTTTGTACGGCATTAATTTGGTTAAATCCGCCACGTTTATCGATTATCTGTTGGTATTCAGAAGTTGAAACACCCATCGTCGATATCATTATATCAGGATTTTGTTTAATAATGTCTTCTTTACTAACCTTTTGCCACCCATCTAAATTAGAAAAACTATTTTCTGTCTTTAATTGAGTTAACATATCATCAAAGAACGTATTTTTTCCTGCAGTATATATTTCTGGTGCAGAGGAAATTTCCATAAATACTTTTTGTCCTTTAGCATCTTCTGGTACTGATTTTTTCACTTGATCGATATTATCTTTCGTTTCTTTTACAAGTGCATTAGCTTCTTTTTCTTTATTTGTCACTTTACCAATTTGTTTAAAAGTAGCATACATTTCATCAATAGATTGTGCATCTTTCACATAAATTACTTTTACGCCACTATCTTTTAAGCTTTTCAATACTTTATCGTTAGTGGCCTTTTGAGATTCATGGGCCAATATTAAATCTGGTTTAGCTTTCATCAGTGATTCTTTGTTAAGTTTCATCGCATCAAATTGTTGTTTATCTTTAACTGTCTTGGGATAATCGTCAACAGTTGAAACGCCTATGATATCATCACCTAAACCAAGTTCATACAATATTTCTGTATTGCTAGGCATAAGAGAAATAATGCGTTTATATGATGATTGGTTATCAGATTCTGTATCATTTTTAGGTTGCTCTGACTTAGTGCCACAAGCAGTTAATACAACAACAAAAATGAGTAAAAGATACACTAATTTATTCCATGTTTTCATGACTTTAACTCCTATCCTTTATTTGCTTTTATCTTATCAAAAATTCATCTACTTAACGACATCATTTTTATGAAATTTATATTTTAAAATACTTATCTAAAAATGTATATTTCTTTTCATTTTTACTACTAAAGTAATTTTTTCCGAAGTTATCTAATAAAGCATGAAATTCATTGGCATCCTTATTTGTAAAAAATGTAGGCAGTTGGATATGTTGCTTTAACTTTTCATAACTCTCTGTATGCTTGTAGCCTAACTTAGCATAAATCCTTCTAGTATAGCTATCTGGTATAAATGCCACTTCTTCGAAAACATACACTAACAAGACATCAGCAGTTTCACTCCCAATCCCTTTTATTTTTAATAAAGCGTTACGTAATTGGGATTCGTAATATAATTGTATTTCTTGGAAATCAAACTCAAATCTTTTTAACCAATTGAGCACAGTTAATATAGTCATAGCTTTATTTTTATAGAAACCGCTAGATTTTATTATTGTTTGTAGCTGTTCTAACTCCAAAGTTAATATACATTCTGGGTCAAAGGCTGTCTCTTTCTTTAAATTTTGAAGTGCATACGCCGCATTTCTCCAGTTTGTATTTTGCACTAAAATGGCCCCTAATATCACTTCCATTTTAGATTCGGCAGGCCACCAATTTTGCGCACCCATATTTGAATATAACGTGCGATACAACGACTGCGTGTCTAACATATATAACCCCCCTATCCATTAGTTTTAAAATATTATATGTGCAAAACAATAAAAAAAAGTAAGCAAGGTTTAGTCTTAGAAATGATGATATCCCATCAAACTGTTAGACAAACCTCATACTTACTTTTCGAAATCCGATTATAATTATAAACAGATTTATTTACATTGATTCTGGGGCAGTGACACCAACAAGGTTCAATGCATTGTGTAGTGTAATTCTCACTGCATCAATTAATGCAATCAATGCTTTTGTTTTTTCTACATCATCTGTTAACACTTTTTCATCGTTATAAAATTTATGGAAATGTGCTGCTAAATCCTGAATATAGTTTGTAATTCTATGTGGCGCTCTATGTGTTGCTGCACTTTCTATAGAAGTTTCAAAGTCCGCTAATTTTTTCAATAGTTCTATTGCTTTGTCATTTGTAATAAGTGCATAATCTGCACTAGTTGAAGGTTCAATACCTCTTTCTTTAGCTTGCTTTAAAATAGAACAGATACGCGCATGCGCATACTGTGCATAATATACTGGGTTATCTTGTGATTCTTGTTTTGCTAACTCCATATCAAAATCAAAATGCGTATCTGGACTGCGCATTGTTAAGAAGTAACGCGCTGCATCTACGCCTACTTCATCCATGATTTCACGTAAAGTAATGGCATTGCCTGTACGTTTACTCATTTTTACTTCTTGGCCATCTTGCATTAAGCGCACCATTTGCATAATTTGAATTTCAAGACGTTCGCTATCTACGCCAAATGTTTCCATTGACGCCTTCAAACGTTGTATATAGCCATGATGATCTGCACCAAATAAGTTAATTAAGATATCATTGCCACGTTCAATTTTATCATAATGGTAAGCAATGTCTGGTAAAAAATATGTGTAGTTACCATCTTTTTTAATCAATACACGATCTTTATCATCAGAAAAATCTGTTGTACGTAGCCATGTTGCACCATCTTCTTTATACGTATAACCAAGTTCCGTCATTTTATCTAACACTTTTTGAATTTCACCTGACTCGTAAAGCGTCGTTTCGCTAAACCAGCTGTCATAATGCGTATTGAAATCGGCTAAGTCTTTTCTTAATTTTTCCATTTCATAATCAACGCCTAATTGTCTAAACGTTTTTATACGTTCTTCTTCTTCTAAGTCTTTTAATTCTGGTTGTTTTTCTGCTAAATCTTTACCAATATTGATAATATCTTTACCATAGTAGCCACCTTCCGGCATCTCGAAAGAATCGTCGCCAAGCGCTTCAAAGTAACGTGCTTCAATAGAACGTGCTAAGTTTGTAATTTGGTTACCAGCATCATTTATATAATATTCTCTTGTTACATTGTATCCTGCTGCTTCTAAAATATTAGCTAATGTATCACCAACGGCTGCGTTACGTGCATGGCCTATATGTAAATCACCTGTAGGATTAGCAGATACATATTCTAATAAAATACTTTCCCCATTTTTTATCTCTTTTTGACCGAAATGGTCTCCTTGATTGATTGCTTCAGTAATAATAGCTGTTAAATAAGCATTATCTAAATAAAAATTAATAAAACCTGGCCCCGCAATATCTACCTTTTCAACTTGCGCAGCCGTCGTATTTAAATGGTCTACAATCGCTTGAGCAATTTCACGTGGATTGCGTTTCGCAATTTTTGTTAAAACCATTGCAATATTTGTAGAATAATCACCATTTTTATTATCTTTTGGTATTTCAATTTTTATTTCAGGAATTTCATTCACTTCAGCAAGTTGCGCTTTTTGAATACTTTTTTGAATTTCTTCAACCAACGTTTGCTTGACTTGTTCAACTATGTTCATTTACGGCATCTCCTTGTAAGTAATTTCATATTGATAAGATCCCATCTTCTCTTCATCTTGAATTAAATCATAATGCACTTTCAGTTTACCACCGTTATCATTTACAAAATGTAAAATAGAATGCGTATGAACCGTGAGTGGGATACGGCCACCACTAATTTCATACAAAGTCATTGTATCTTCACCTTCTACAAAGTGAAGATTTAATTTAATGTCGCCATTTCGGTTAATTTTTACGCCTGAGTTTTCAATTTTAACCGTTACATTAACTGTAGCGCCATCTATCTCTTCCTGATAACGTATAAAATCAGCTTTACGTTTTTGCCAAGACCCTTTAGTAGATAATGAGAATTTTTCTTTGTTATCGAATTGTTTAACAACTTGTTTCGTTTGGATTTCAACATTGTTTTCCAATGTACGTTTCACCCTAATCTTTAAAATAATACACATCATTATAGCATACTTGAAATAAGCAATACAGTTGCTAAAATCATTTTAAATATATAATTTTTATTTCTAAAACTTAATCCGTCAAACGGCCTTATGACTTAAACAATTTCATCGTAATAAAAGAGCAGACACACAAAATCAAAATTCCAATCTGACTTCGCATCTCTGCTCTTATTAAAGTGAGCTATCCTCAAAAAGTAAACGATAAAGATACTTTGACATCCGTACTCACCATGTCTAATACATCTGTTCAAAAATCATTTGAATCTTATTTAGACTTTAATGCTTCACGTAGTGCATCATCTGAGTTATTCCACATATCTAAATCATGTGATTTGAGAAACGCTTTTAATATTTGTTTATTGTTATCGCCAATATGGTCAATGTCAATTAAATGTTTCATAGATTTATCCATCATATTAACATGCTCTGGCATACTCTTATACCCTCTACGGATACTTCTATTAACTAATAAATAACATGCTGTAAGGCCTGCATAGTATGGTCCGTTTTCTCCACGTTCAGTAGTTACCCAACATAACCAATATGGTTTAGCTTCCTCGCCTTCAACTTTTTCTTTATCTTTGATCCATTTAACGCCTTTTTCTACGCTTGAACGTGCATGCATACCAGCAATATCGATAAATGCTTCTTCATTTTCAACATCAATAAAAACAGGCGCAACATTATCCAAGCTAATAGACCCAATATTGGTACCTTTATGTCCATCTAACGGGTCATTTTTTATAATATTAAATTTAAATCCTTTATTCTCAGCCATCCGTGTACACCTCCTATATTAAAATCAGCAGATACACCATATCTTAAAAGCTGCCCAGCTATACTGACTATACTAAAATTTTGCCACATTCATCAATGAGTGAAAAGTAATCAATTTATAATCCTATCTCAATACGTTAAAAATATCATCCTAAAATTAATTCAATTCATCTAATATGCTATTAATTGCATTTCTGACCTGATCATCTTCAATATCAGATATAAATTCTTTTGGATAATATAATTTATAATCTTGCCTATTAATCCCCGTTATACTATGAATAACCAACGACTGGCTACTGATTTCTCTTATTTTGCCATTACGTCTTAATAAATGAATTGGTTGTCTATCTGATCCTGGACGATCATAATCATATGGCAAGTCCGAAAATGATTCGCTTACAAAATAATAAGTCGGGTCTATACCAGCTTGTATAAACAAATCAGTTAATTCCGTAATTGTAATAATAGAACCATCGAACGGCATATATTTAAATAAGTCACGATTAATAAATCTACGTGATAAATCACTTAATATTTCATCATCTTCATTAATCCATGCTTTTAAATAATATACAACTACCGCTTCATCTAAATCTACATATTGTTCAATAGTCACAGATTCCTCAAAGAATGGAACAAAATCAGTAGGGTATTTCTTAAACGTGTACCCTTCATTATATAGTTGTTTAGCGCGTTTCAAACAATTATTGAGTAATACTTCTCCACCACGACTAACTGGATGGAAGTAGACTTGCCAATACATTTGATAACGACTCATAATGAAGTTTTCTACTGCATGCATACCACTTTCTTTAATAAGCACTTCATCTTTTGAAGGTCGCATTAATCTCAATATACGTTCCATATCAAATTGACCATACGTAACACCTGTGAAGTACGCATCACGTTGCAGATAATCCATTCTATCAGCATCTATTTGTGACGAAATCATAGAAATAACCAATTTATTTTCGTGCGTCTTGTTGATGACATCAGCTACTTGCTGAGGGAAATCTTCAGAAACACGTCTTAATACACTATTCACTTCCGTTGGTCCAGTAATAATTTTCTGTGTAAAACGTTCATGGTCTGTGTTAAAAATTTTTTCAAAACTATGTGAAAAAGGTCCGTGCCCCAAATCATGTAATAGCGCAGCACATAATGCAAGTGGTCGGTCATTGTTATCCCAAGCTTCGCGACCGTTAAATGAATCATCAATTAATCTACGAACAATTTCATATACACCTAAAGAATGTCCAAATCTACTATGTTCAGCGGTATGAAATGATAAATACAACGTACCCAATTGCTTTATACGTCTTAAACGTTGAAATTCTTTCGTTTTAATTAAATCCCAAATTACTTGATCTCTTACATGTATATATCTATGAATGGGGTCTTTGAATACTTTTTCTTCAGGTAATTTTTGTGTAGCATATGTTGTCAATGTCAATGTCGTCCTCCTGTTCATACCATATTGATGGACAATTATCTTAAAGTTTTACGCATCAGTGCCAAATCCATTTCTTCCCCATACATAACGTGCACATAGGAGCGCACTCTTTCAAATCCTTTTTGCTCATAAAATGACACTGCTTCGTCGTTCTTATTATCTACTTCTAAGAACACTTCGTTGTATTCACCTTTGAAATACGCTAAGCCTTCTTTTAATAAATCAGAGCCATAGCCATGATGCTGCCACGAAGGCCTTACATAATGTGCTGATAAAAATAATTCAGTACCATATATAAAATTGGCAAAACCAATAATACACTGATCTTCTTCGATAACTAAAAATAATTGTTCTTCTAATCTTTTAAGTAAATGTTGTTCATTATATGAAGCAGCTAGCAACTCATTTACCGTTTTAGCTGCATAAATATTTAAGTACGTATTATACCAAGCTTTTGTTGCTACATCTCGGATGCCTACAACATCATCTGGCGTTGCTTTTCTAACTTTATGCATGTTGATTTCCCCCTATTTATGATAGGTAATAATATCTATATTATAACATAATTTTAGTATTCAAAATACTTTATCTATTCAAATGAAAATAGCTTGGACAATATATAACAATTGACCAAACTATCTGTAAAATTATTCATTTCTGCTTAATGTTTCTTGCCATTCTTGAGCACGGTCCAAAGCATACGAATCTTTTTTAATATCTCCAGGTTTCTCTGCAGTGCCAATAATATAACCAGATAACGTACCACCTAAAAATTCTAAACTATATTTCATTTGGGTGATACATGGTTTAGCTTTAACTTTAGGAAAATCACCGCCAACGATAATAAGTCTAAAATCTTTCTCAGACATTTTCGTTTTGAAGTCTCTGTAATCAGGGTCCATCAATGTTTCAGACCAATGATCAATGAAAGCTTTTAACGACGCTGACAAACTATACCAGTATACAGGCGAAGCAAATATAACTGTATCACTGGCTAATACTTTATCTATGATTTTTTTATAATCATCTTCGTATACGGTGATGACGCTTCCATCATGTCTTACATCTCTAACTGGGTTTAAGCGATATTGCGTTAAATCAAACCATTCGTAATCGTGGCCCTTTAAGGCCATTTTAGTCAATTGAGCAGTGTTCCCCTCTGGGCGACTACCCCCGAATAAAACTGTAATCATAACAATCTCCTTTTAATACTTTTCATATATTCTATTAAAACCTTAAAATTAAAATATTTTAATAATTTTACATATTTTTTCATAAATATAATTTCTCTTAGTAAAATTAAATTATAGCATTAAATGATTTGTAAGAAAATTCTAAATTCTGTATATTACAAAATTAATTCAAAAATCTATAAAATATAGATGTGCATAACATAAAGCACATCTACATTTCATTATTTTCTAGGAAATAATTGGTTTATTTTTTCTATTTCTTCTTTAGTTAGTTTAACGTCTAACGTAGTTAAGTTATCTACGACTTGGTGGGGTTGCTTAGCCCCGGGAATCACTACATCCAATGATGGTTGCGTCAAATAGAACGCAAGTACCACGTGTGCTACATCAACTCTATGATTGTCTGCAATATCTCTCAGCTCATCTATTTTCTCTAAATTTTCCTTGAACCTATCACCTTGAAATTCAGGATTTTCAGCACGCAGATCATCAAATTTTGTATTTTCAGTATACTTCCCAGCTAAAAGACCAGATACTAAAGGGAAATAAGGAATAAATGTAATTTGGTTTTCTTTTGTGTAGTCAAATACGGCTTCATTTTCGCGATTCAGCAAATTGTATTCCATTTGTACAACATCTACGTGCCCGTCTTTATTTGCTTCTTTAATTTGTTCTAAACTAAAATTCGAAACACCAATCGCTTTGATTTTCCCTTCATCTTTTAATGATTTCAACGCTGCAACCGCTTGATCTTTAGGTGTCGTTTCATCTGGAAAATGAATATAATACAAATCAATATAATCTACCTTTAGTCGTTTTAAACTTTGCTCTACTTGGTTTCGCAGAAAGTCAGGATCATTCGACATTTTAACATTGCCTTCTTCATCAAAGTAATGTGCACCTTTTGTGGCAATTGCAAATTCATCTCTTGCAAATTCCTTAACTGCTTCTCCAACAAGTTCTTCTGAACGTTCTGGTCCATAAATATAGGCCGTATCTAAAAGTGTAATACCGTTTCTAACAGCTGTACGTACTGTTTCTTTACCCTTTTCTTCGTCTAAATTATTATATAAATTATGTCCGCCTACCGCATTTGTACCTAAAGCAATCGGTGACACCATAACATTTGATTTGCCTAACTGTACTTTTTTTGTCAAATCTGTTCAGCTCCTTTTGTACTATAAATAAAACTTAATTGATTTATCATTCATTTAAAAATAGGCTTGTTCGTGATAACCATCAAACTCAAATATTTAAATGAGGTTTAATCATTTCTAAATTTCATAATATTCATTTACCCTATTTAGCCCACTTTAATAATATTCTTTTGCATAAAATTCAACTCATTTTATAATTCTAAATAAGCAAACGATATATACATCAATATTTCATGTCACGTGCGCCGTACTTTGAGTATAAAAAATCGAAATTCGCTATATGCATATATTTCTAGCACTCAATTTCAAACCAATATAACGTAACGAAAGATGACATAAAATAGATACATACCTTACGCTCATCTAAAATGTAGCAATTTCTATATTAAAATTGTAATGAATTGCTTAAAAAGCGACCAGAAACTCATTTCAAATAGATAACTAGCCTTTTTCACTGTCTATGTATAACCTACACAATGGCAGGAAAGATGCTATATTTCATACAATAAATCCTTTCTCTCACCAAACTTTTAGTGATCGGAAAAACTTTTAGATTACACCGATTACTTGATCTAAAACCATTCCACACTTATCGCTATAAAACCTTTTTATAATTGCATCCCCAGCCATTTACTAGCTTAATCATCATGACAGTCACGATAATATTTATCTCTATCACCTTTCACATCAATATAAAATATTAAAAAAAATAAATCTATATTAAACTTTTAATAAATAAATATAATTTAGCAAATGTACTAATTTAGTAATTTGATTTAATTGACTTTTATCTCTTTTTAAATTAATATTCATTTTTGTTAGCGGTTACATAATTTGATGAAAAGGAGCAAGAAAATGGAAAGTGATGATATCAAGCACTTGGTTGATTCAGGTCAACTGTCTGTAGGAATCGAACTAGGCTCTACGCGTATTAAGACAATTGCTATAGCACCTAATTGTGAAACAATTGCAACAGGTGCTTTCGAATGGGAGAACAAGTACGAAAATGGTTATTGGACTTACTCAATTAATGATGTGTGGGTAGGTATCCAAAAAAGTTATGCTGAAATGTCAGAAGCCATCCAAAATCATTGTCATACTCAAATCAAGTCAATAGCATCTTTAGGAATTAGCGGTATGATGCATGGTTATTTAACATTCGATGAAAATGATGACTTGTTGGTGCCCTTTAGAACTTGGCGAAACAATAATGCTAACAAAGCTGCTCAAATCTTACGCGAAGATTTTAAAGTTAATATCCCTGAGCGCTGGAGTATAGCACAACTTTACCAATCAGCGATAGATGGAGAAGCACATGTCAAAAAAGTAAACTATATGACTACCCTATCTGGATATGTTCATTGGTATTTAACTGGTGAAAAAGTGTTAGGCATTGGAGATGCCTCCGGTATGTTCCCTATCGACAGTGAGCATAAGTGTTTCCGTCAAGATTTGTTAGAACGTTTTAATTCATTATTTCAAAAATCAGGTTACTCACAAGATATTAACGAAATATTACCTAATGTCGTTGTATCTGGTGAAATCGCCGGTTATTTAACTGAGACAGGTGCAAAACTGTTAGATCTAAATGGTGAATTGGAACCAGGGTGTCCCTTGTGTGCACCAGAATCAGATGCTGCTACAGGTATGGTAGCAACGAATAGCGTAGCACCAAAAACAGGAAACGTGTCAGCTGGAACTAGTATTTTTTCAATGATTGTACTAGAAAAGCCAATCGTTCATGTTTATCCTGAAGTCGATATTGTAACGACCCCTAATGGCTACGACGTTGCAATGATACATGCAAATAACTGTACTTCCGATATCAATGCTTGGATAAATTTATTTGAAGAAGTATTTCAACTCATGAACGTAAAATACGATAAAAATGAACTCTTTACCAAATTATTTGAAAGCGCTTTTAACGGAGATGAAACATTAGGTAAATTGTTATCTTATGGTTATGTTTCAGGTGAATTTATAACTGATGTAAAACAAGGTTATCCGATGTTTTTACGTCACGTTGATAGCGAATTTAATATAGCGAACTTTATGAAAACACATATTTTCAGTGCTTTTAGCACTTTAAAGATTGGTATTGATTTATTGAAAGAAAAAGAAAATATTCAAATCGATAGCATGCTGGGCCATGGGGGTATTTTTAAAACAGAAAAAATAGCACAGTCATTTTTAGCTGCAGCGCTGGAAACGCCTGTTAGTGTTATGACAACAGCAAGTGAAGGCGGCGCATGGGGTATCGCTATTTTATCTCGTTATTTACTAGAAACTCAGTATTCAAATTTGGCCAATTACTTAAACGTTAAAGCTTTTGACAATACTGAGCAAATCACATTAAACCCTAAGGAAGAAGATATCGAAAGTTTTAGGCATTATATTCAAAACTTTAAGTCGTTATTACCTCTCCAGCGACAAGTAAATGATTATATTTAAGCAATATCAGCAGTTTAGAAACAATATTTTTATAGAGTAGGAGAGATTATTGTGAACTCACTAAGTACAAATAGCTCTAAACAATTTTTAGGACTGCCTTTAACTTTAATTTGGGGCTATATCGCAGTTGCTGTTTTTATGACTGGCGATGGTATTGAACAAGCCTTTTTATCAAAATATATCGTTAGTATTGGATTTGAAGCACACCAAGCATCCGCTGTACTCACACTATATGGTCTGGTAGTTGCAATTGCATCCTGGCTTTCTGGTATTTTGGCAGAAATATTTAGTCCAAGGAAAGTAATGGCATTCGCATTTATTATTTGGATCATTTTTCATGTTGGTTTTTTAACTTTAGGGTTAGAACAACAAAGTTATCCAATGATGCTCATCATGTATGGTATCAGAGGCTTTGCTTATCCTATGTTTATTTATAGTTTCGTTGTGTGGATTACTTATTCTGCTCCGAAACATCGTTTAGCTTCAGCTATGGGGTGGTTCTGGGCAATGTACTCCGTTGGCATCGGATTTTTAGGAACATATTTGCCAAGTTTTACCATCCCATGGATTGGTTTTATGGGGACATTATGGTCATCAATTATATTCATTTTAATTGGTGGTTTAATGGCAATGTTTTTAGTTAAAGATAGAAAAGGCTCTGAGAAAGAATCAGATAAGTTAACTCCAAAAGAAATATTAATTGAATTTGCTAGAGGTGTAACGATTTTAAGAAATCCTCAAGTAGCCATTGCTTGTGTAGTTAGAATAATTAACCAATTGGCCCTGTTTGGACTCGTTGTCATTATGCCAATCGTGTTTACTGATACCGTCGGGTTTACTACTTCAGAATGGTTGAGAATTTGGGGATTGATGTATATTGTAACTATATTCACCAACCTATTTGGGGTGTTATAGGAGATAAAATTGGTTGGGTACGACAAGTCCGCTGGTTTGGTTGTATAGGCATGGTGCTTTCTACATTGGCCTTTTACTACTTACCTATTTGGACCGGACCTAACATTTGGGTTGCTGGCGCTGTTGCAGTTATATTTGGGTTTGCTGTTGCTGCATTTGTACCCATGTCAGCAATTTTCCCTATACTAGAACCTAACCATAAAGGGGCTGCAGTTTCTATTCATAACTTATCAGCTGGTTTAAGTAACTTCGTAGGGCCTGCAATTGCAACCATAACTGTCCCAATAGGTGGTCCTGTATTAACCATTTGGACTTATGCAATCATTTATTTTATAGGGTTTATTTTAACTTTCTTTATGAAAGTGAACCAACCAAATCATTAAAAAGGAAAGGTGTTTTAACATGGCAAATATTTTAGAACAATTTAAATTAGACGAGAAAGTAGCAATCGTAACAGGAGGCGCTATGGGATTAGGTAAAGCCATGGCTACTGCATTAGCACAAGCTGGTTCTAATATTGTAATTGCCGATATTAACAAAGAAATAGCGGACGAAACAGCCAAAGAAATTAGTGATAACGAAAATGTAGAAGCAATCGCTATAAAAGTTGACGTGACAAACCCAGAAGATGTCAATCAAATGGTCGAAGCAGTAGTTAAACAATTTAAAAAAATAGATATTTTAGTTAACAACGCTGGAATGACAATTAATGCAAAAGCTGAAGAGATGTCATTCGAGGATTGGAATAAAGTCATCAATCTAAACCTAAACGGTATATTTTTAGTTGCACAATCAGTCGGTCGTGTAATGATTAAACAGAGCTACGGTTCCATCATTAACACATCTTCTATGTCAGGACTTATTGCTAACAAACCACAAGAACAATGTTCATATAATGCTTCTAAAGCCGGGGTAATCATGTTAACGAAAAGTTTGGCAATGGAATGGTCAAAATATAATATAAAAGTGAATACAATCGCACCAGGTTATATGAAAACGGAACTTACTAAACCTTTCTTTGACCAAGGTGGAGAAATGATTAAAGACTGGATGGGATTCACACCTATGGGCAGACCAGGCACACCAAATGAACTCGGTGGTATTGTTGTATATCTAGCTTCTGATGCTTCTTCATTTGCCCAAGGTAGTGTGTTTACAATTGATGGTGGCTATACAGCACTTTAAACTTTAATAATAAATAATGTTATATTTTCAAATAAAATAGAATTAAAAAACACTTTCGTACCAATCTCATATTACATGATGAAATTAACGGAAGTGTTTTTAATATTCATTCGTACAAACAATCATCAAAACGCAACACATAGATTAACCCTCTCTTGTATCTTCGATTTTTGGTGTTTATCATTTACTTTTCTTCTTAGCTAATTTTTCTTTTAATTTGCGGTCTTGTTCTTCTTTTCGTCGTTTACGTTCTTCGTTACGTTTTCTTAAGCGTTCTTCTTCTTCTGGATCTCTTGGTTTTTGTAATTGTTTTTCAACTTTTTCCAAAAGTTCCTCTTCAGTTAAGGCTGCGAGTGGCCGATTATTAACAAATGCAAAAGTTTTACGTCGACCAGGCCCACAATAGGATTGACAACCGATTTCTATTTCAGCATCAGAATCTAATTTTGTAAGTTTTTTCTCTAAAGATTTACAATTAACACCCTGGCAATCGTCACAAATCAAAAATTTATTTTGCAAAACCACCCTCACCTTTCTAAAATTTTATTATAAATTCAAAACCGCTTCATTTTATATAAAGTATGTATATAAACCATATAAAAACTAATTTATCCTCATTCATGTCTTACATTTATAACTCTAATTATTTTACTCTATTTATAAAAAAATTCAAGTTCCACATCATAAAATAATGTAAATAACTTTTTTGTCAAATAACTAAAAAACAGCGTAGAAACCTTTTGTTTCTACGCTGCATTTACATTAAAAATCCAGTTACTACATCATTGAAACCAGCTACGTCCACCATAAATCTGGGGCAGGATGTTCAATGTTGATTGATTTTAAATTATTAACAGCTTTGACAAATCCCTCTTCAATAGACATAATTGGATCTTCATGTTCTATACTAATTACATAGTCATACCCATTGATTCTTAATGCACTAACCATTTCTCCCCAAACATTAGGACTATGCCCATAACCAACAGTTCGGAATGTCCAAGCTCGAGTGTTAACGTTACTATAGGGTTGCATATCAGTTAATCCATACATATTTACATTTTCTTGATCAATGTATGTATCTTTTGCATGAAAATGGTGTATTGCATTCTCTTTACCTAATATTTTAATCGCAGCTATTGGGTCAATACCTTGCCACCAAAGATGACTTGGATCAAGATTTGCGCCTATAAAATCATTTGTCACTTTTCTTAATTTTAATAATGTATAAGGCGTATGAACTAAAAATCCTGCATGTAATTCGATCGCAATCTTAACTCCCTGTTCCTTCGCAAATTCGCCAAGTTTTTTCCAGTAAGGTATAAGTTTTTCTTCCCATTGCCACTCCAAAATATTGGAATAAACAGTTGGCCATGGGGTTACTGGCCAATTAGGGAATTTTGCTGTTTCATCTGAACCAGCTACACCTGAAAAAGTATTAACTACTGGAACATTTAATAAAGCTGCTAGTTTAATGGTTTTAATTAACGTTTCATCTGATTTTGCAGCAGTTTCATTATTAGGTGATATAGGGTTATTATGACAACTAAAAGCACTTATACTTAACCCTCTTTTATGAATCGCATCGATATATGCCTTACGTTTTCTTTCATCTTCTAATAAATCATCTAAAGGGCAAAATTGGTTACCAGGGTTACCGCCTGTCCCAATTTCAATCATATCTACACCGGCATCCACAACATAATCCAACATCTCTTCAAATGTTTTATCTTGAAATAATACAGAAAATACTCCGATTTTCATAAAAAATCACTCCTTAAACGTTTGATAATCTTATACTACGGCCTTCAACACTACTTTTATATATCGCATCGATTATTAAACTGGTACGCTGTGCTTCTTCAGGTTTCACTACTAAATCTGCTTCGCCCAAACAACTTTTCACAAAATTTGTCGCTTGTCTTTTTGCCGCTAATGTTTCATCGTGGTCCACTACCGCTTTTTCTGTAAAGCATGTCCCATATTTATGCTGATATAATTCAAAAGGATATAAACTGATACCACCATCAACACCTGAAATACTTAAATGTTTTGAATCATCTTTGATATTGGCTGCCCAAGAACACTCAAATTGCATTGATGCATTATCTTTAAATATAATAAAGCATGAGACATGATCATCAACATCAAATGTTTCATGATTAAATGTTCCCCAGTCATTGATTTGATTGGGCGTTTTACTCAATCTATTGTAAGTTTTAGCTAAAATTTCCACCGGTTCATTATCTTCTAATAGCCATAAAGAAAGATCAAGTAAGTGGCACCCATAATCAATTAAGCTGCCTCCACCTTGCAACAATTTATTAGTAAAGACACCCCAACCAGGGACTTTTCTCCTACGCAATGCTTGTGTACGAATAACTAAAGGATCTCCTACTGCACCATTTAAAATAGCTTTTTTGGCAGTCATAGCAGCGTCTGTAAATCTATAATGGTAACCTATTGCTAATAATTTCCCAGAATGATTTGCAGCTTCCACCATCCTTTCGCATTCTAATTTATTCAAAGCCATCGGTTTTTCACAAAAGACGTGAACACCAGAATTTAATGCTGCTATACTAATTTCAGCGTGAAATTTATTGGGCGTGCATACTGCGATAGCATCAACTAATTCAAACATCTGTTGATAATCTTCCATTACAAATTCAATATTGTTATTTTCTGCAACATTTTTAGCCAAATCATAATTAATATCATGCACTGCCACTATGTCAGTAATTTCATTTAATTCTTGAAATGCTGGTATATGTCTATTTCTAGCAATACCTCCACAGCCCACAATTCCAATTTTTAATTTATTCAAATTGTCACCCCCAAATCATTTTTCTGATATATCCTCCAGTGGTTTAACATTGCCATAATCATGTGTTGGTGCATGGTTACGCTTCGCCCACTGAACACCATTTTTTATAACTCGTTGAATCTCTTTATTGTAATAAGTTGGATAACTTTCATGCCCTGGCCTAAAATAAAATATTTTTCCTTTCCCTCTTTTAAAGGTCACACCGCTTCTAAATACTTCTCCCCCTTCAAACCAACTTATAAAAATTGTTTCATCAGGCGTAGGAATATCAAAATGTTCTCCATACATTTCTTCTTTATCTAATTCAATATAACTATTCAGCCCTTCAGTGATTGGATGTGTAGGGTCTACTACCCATAACCTTTCTTTTTCATCTGCTTCTCTCCATTTAAGATTACACGTTGTTCCCATCAATGATTTGAAAATCTTAGAAAAATGTCCAGAATGTAAAACAATCAACCCCATACCTTCCAATACGTGTGATTTTATTTTTTCACAGATTTCGTCTTGGACTTCATCATGCGCTTTATGCCCCCACCAAATTAAAACATCTGTTTTATTTAAATTTTCGTCCGATAGGCCGTGATGTGCTTCGTCTAATGTTGCAGTTTCAACATGATGTTCTTCTAAAAATGATGCAATCGCCTTATGAATGCCTTCAGGGTAAACTTTTCTCACTTCTTCATTTTCTATTTCATGTCTATATTCATTCCAAATTAGGATATTCATAACATTGCCCCTTTAATTATTGCTTAAATATATTGCTTCTCCTGTTTTAGCTGATTGATAAATTGCTTCCAGAATTTGAGTAACGACAAACGCTTCCCTAGGTTTTACTACCGGGTCTGTATCGTAAAGGATACTGTTTATCCAAGAACGGGCCTCTTCTTCAGCTTCATCTACAGACTCGCTTTCAAAAAAATCCACACCTGGGTTATCATATTCAATTTTCGAGGTAAATAAAGTGCTTAAATCTTCTCCATGAATTCTCAATCCGTCTTTCATATCAGCGCCACCTTCCGTTCCTGATAGTGAACATTTGGCTTCATCCACTTCTAGGCTGTTAAGCGCCCAACTGGATTCTAAAATGATTGTTGCGCCATTTTTCATTTTTATAAATCCAAATGCAGAATCTTCAACTGTAAATGTTTCTGTATCCCAAGACCCCCAAGCATTTGCGGCATTTTCTTTTTTTCCTAATTTATGGAATGTAGAACCCATCACAGATTCTGGTTCATAGTTATCCATCATCCATAATGTTAAATCTAAGGCGTGTGTGCCTATATCAATAAGCGGGCCTCCGCCTTGCTTTTCTTCGTCTAAAAATACACCCCAAGTTGGCACGGCACGTCTTCGAATTGCATGTGCTTTACTAAAATAAACTTCTCCTAAATCCCCTCGTTGACAAATTTTATGCAAATGCTGACTATCAGCTCTAAATCTATTTTGGTAACCTATTGTTAATTTTTTATTATTATCTTCTGCCGCTTTTATCATTTCTGCCGCTTCTTCAGAAGTTTTTGCCATCGGTTTCTCGCACATAACATGTTTGCCTGCGTTTAATGACGCCACAGTTATGTCTTTATGTGTATTATTAGGTGTACAAATATGTACTACGTCAATTTTGGGATCTTTCAACAATTCATGAAAATCTTCATAAACTTTTGAATTTTCCATTCCGTATTTACTAGCTGATGCTTTCGCTTTTTGAATATCTATATCACAGAAAGCTTTTATCGATACTTCCGGTATTTTTTCTAAACTGGGAAAATGTTTACCATTTGCAATGCCTCCACAACCTATTACGCCAATATTTAAATTCATAGAACCAGCTCCATTCTTTTATTTAAAAAACAAAATTATTATTTTTATTAACAAAATATAAAAACAACTATTAAATTTGACTTATTAATAATTTATATATTAACATTAAGCTATATTTTCAATATTCGGAAATTTTTCCAATGGACAGGTGGCATCGAAAATATGGTACTTGATGATTTAATTAATAAACACTTTAGTCATTTGACTGAAAATGACTTACATATTATTAGTATTATTCATAAAAATATAGATAAAATAACAACTATGAAAATCTATGACTTAAGTTTATTGACGCATACCTCCATATCGACAATTCATAGATTAGTCAAGAAACTCGGTTTCGAAGGTTACAGTAATTTTAAATTTTATATAAAAATGCAATCTAACCATGAACCTACTAAATTAGTAAATACAGACCCAATTATTGAAGACGTACAGCGAACCCTAGAACATCTCGAAATGTTTGATTATAATTTGCTCATTAAGTTAATTGAATCAGCCCCAATTATTTATATTTTTGGGACAGGAATGGCTCAACAAAATGTAGCTAGAGAAGCTCAGAGACATATGTTATCTATTTCAAAAAAAGTTATTGTTTTAAATGATGAAAATGAGTTCAAATTAGCTATAAATCAAATGGATGATGAAGATTTACTATTTATTATTTCTTTATCAGGCGAAACGAAAAAACTAAAAGAACCGATTCAGTTGATAAAATCGCGTGAACTTAAATTTGTTTCCTTAACTACGCTTCATGACAATTACATTGCTCAAAATGCAAACTTTAATATCTATGTTAATAGTTCACCTATACAATTTTTTAATCACATTGATTATTATAGTTTCATCCCTTATTACGTCGTATTTGATTTTATAGCTAGGGCCTACCACAATTACATGATTTCCAAATGATATGTTGGCGATGAATTATTTTCCAAATTCAATTTATAATTCATCGCTTTCTTTGTAGTTTTACTCATTTAATAATTGTTCTACAGATTCTCTGACTTGTGGGACAGAAAGCCCTACAATGACTTGCACATTTTTGCCACTTTTAACCAAACCATGTGCGCCCCCGACTGTTTTAAAGAAGTCATCTTCTTTTATTTCATTTGGGTTTGCGACAGTTACTCTTAATCTTGTAGCACAATTAGTAACATCAACGATGTTTTCTCTACCACCTAAACCTTCTATATAAATCGCAGCTTTATCATCGTATTCACTACCTTTTTTATTATTACTATCTTTCTTTTTATTAGATTGGTAATCTTTTTTTGTATATAATTTTGTATCTTTATTATCTTCCTTTTCTCGCCCAGGCATAGGTATATCCAATTTCAATATAATAAACCTAAATAAATAGTAGTAGATAAAAATAAATATGATACCGATTATAAATTGAGCTACATAAGTCCCCCAATGAGAACCAAATAGAGGAATCCAATTGGTAGCTGCTATTTCAATCAACCCGCCACCTAAGTTACCAACTAGCCCAAAAGCGTGCATAATTGTTACCATTGTTGCACCGAGAACAGCGTGTATTAAGAATAAAAACGGTGCTATAAAAATAAATGTAAATTCAAGCGGTTCAGTGATGCCCGCAAAAACGGCTGTTAACGTCGCAGCTAGTAATAAAGCACCAACTTCTTTCTTTTTATCAGCTTTAGCAGTTGAATATATCGCAAGCGCAATACCAATCGAACCAAACATTTTAATGTTACCTTGTAATAAAAATCCTCCCCCTGGGAAAATTTCTTTTAATGACTTATTTGTCTGTGAATATTCATTTAAATGGGAGATCCAAAACGATTTAATACCTCCATCAACAACTGCTGGTCCATATTCAAATGGTGTATATATAAAATGATGTAAACCTGTAGGTATTAAAATTCTCTCTAAAAAGTGGAATAACCACACCCCTACATAACTTGATGAAGCTAAAAATGTTTGCAATGAAGCTATCCACCCTTGAACGATTGGCCATCCCCAACTCGTCAACAACGCCATCGGAATCATACAGAAAAATGAAATCATAATCACGAAAGGAGAGCCTTGAAAAATACCTAATGATTCAGGTAATTTTTTATCATAATATCTATTATGTAACCATATTGCTATACCTGATATAATGAGCGCTCCAATAATATTAGTATCAAGTGTTTTTATACCTACTAACTCCGTTATACCAGTACCCTCTCCTATATTGCCTTTAAAATCAACACCAAAAGCAGGGCCCCAAGTAGTTAAAATACTATTAATAAAATAATTAAACATTAAGTACGTAACTACAGAAGACATAACGGCGTGACCAGCTGATTTTTTAGCCAATGAAATAGGTAAACCTATTACAAAAATAAGTTCTATATTTTGAAAAAGTGTCCAGCCACCATTTTCAATTAAAGTCCATATTTGATACCATAAACTATCAGGATTTGCTATCCCCCCCATAATAGCCTCATTTTTAAATAATGTAGCTATCCCAACAATGATACCGAAAAATGGAAAGAGAAGCACTGGTACAATCATAGCACCTCCAAATCTTCGAATTGCGTTTCCAAAATTTCCTCCGAATTTCATATAATCACCCTTTTTCAAAACGCTTATTGAAAGCGTTTTCTTAAATGAATGATATATCTTAAATCATGTTATTTCAATGCTATAGCAAGATTTAGATACGCTATATCTACAAAAGAAATCATTTCCATTTAAAGGTAAATTTTCCTGGAAATATAGCGCTATTTCTTTCATCATCATAAAAAATCAAAAAAACAGCGCTTAAATCTTATAATTTAAGCACTGTCCCACGGTAAGCTACATTTTTTTCTATTTCTTTAATGATTTGTTCTATTGATTTGATGGTCCATCATCTTTGTATAAGTAATATTTTCACTAAAATGTCAGGCTCTATGGATGACCAGCCATGATTAAGGCAATACTTAACTTTGACAAGTTCATAAGGAAAATTTAAATCTAATCGTTTCATCTATTTTAGGTGATAAGTGAATTCAGATATAGAAATCATTTCATATTGGTTTTTTATCAATTGCTTTATTCAACATTATAAATGTCATCGATATTCATTTTCATATCTCATAATATTTTGGTTTAATATTGTCAGTTTTTTATGTGGCACTACGCGTACAGTACTAGTCAAAGACTACAAAATGAGGCATTGCCATAGAAAACGTGTATAAAAAACTGCCAACAAAGTCGGAGACTTTCTCGACAGCCTGAACAGCACTTGAATCTTACAATTTAAGTACTGTCTCATTATTTACTATTCTATTGTCCGTGATAAATATTAAATTCTAAAGGTTTTACTTCATTTTCTAACCATTCTTTATAAATAGACTGTTTGTCAACGCCGTTATTAACGATTGTGATACCGCAATCACCGCCGCCTGCGCCAGATGTTTTAGCAGCACCACCATATTTTTCAGCTACAGAACACAATACTTTCAAATGTGAAGTTTCTATATCTATCGTCGCTTCTTTATCCATAGACTGAATAATTTCACGGTTGATACGAATCATCTGTTGCACACCTTTAATGTGATTCGTTTTAAATGCATGTATTAATTTTTCCACACAAGCGTGAGAACGTTCTAAAAATTTCCCATAAAAAGTAGGATCTGATTTTAAACGCTTTACTTCACTAACTAAATGATGTGATGAAGCAGGCGATCCTGTCCACCCTATTAACACTTGCATATTTTCTGGTGGTTGCAAGGGTTCGATGTGCAATCCAGGCCAGTTTTTATTCAATACTTCATTGACTGAAGTATCTTCAATTTGTTGAGAAACCCATTCATGATCAAACGTACTATAAGCAAGCCAACCTGTGTATACACTTACGGCAATGTCCCCACATGAACTTAAACTTTGTAGTTTCATATTGGCGATAACTGCGAGTTTATAAATATAAAGGTTCGATAAATGCGTTTCATAAAACTCATTTAAAGCTTTTACAACTGACACAAGCACTGCTGCACTCGATCCTAAACCATATTTATGGCCGTTAGCGTCATCTAAATTACTGTCTATAGTTAAGTTAAAATGTTTTAAATTGATACGGCTGCTGCTAACAAATTGTTCAAAAACTTCTATAGCTGTGATGACATATTTCAACTGTTTAGCTGCATGTAAATCAGATACTACAATCTTATCTTCTTCTCTTTGAAAAGTGACCGGTTCATGATGTAAAGTTTTAGAATGTATCGTGCCCTCTGCCGCATTAGAATCTTCAATTGTAGCTGTTACAAATCGATTTACAGCAATCAAAACAGATTTATATCCAGGTTCTGTAACGGCGTATTCACCTGCAATATAGAGTTTACCTGGAGCTTTTACTCGAATCATGTTATCTCTTCCTTACTCAATAATTTCAACGTTTGTGCGTGTAATGTCACTCGCGATAATTTGATGATCCTCAAACGATTTCTGTAGTGCATCGACCACTGCTTGTTGATTTTTCTTCTCTACTAAAATTTTAACATTAGGCCCTGCATCCATCGTAAAATAGCATGGATAACCAGCTTCACGACATTGGTGCACGATGTCCATTACTAAGTAACTGTCTTCAACCATATATGTAAATGGTGGTTGTGCACCTAAATTTGTAGCATGCATTCTTAAACCATTTGCTTCAATAACCTCACCTAAATATTTAAAATCCTTGTCTTTAATCGCATGCTTAACTGACGCTATATCCTCATCTACGTGGTCTAACCAATATTGGTAAAAACGAGAAGTATCACGTGTATGTGACATACCGGCACGACTGGATACTTTTTTAGTTTTATTATTTATCACTACAAAAATCATTGCTAACTCATCTTCCCAATGGTCTGCATCAATAGGAAAACTGTATGATGTTGCATCATCATAACCTTTTTCCCATTCTACAAAACCACCATAAATACTCCTAGAAGCCGATCCTGAACCCCTTCTAGCAAGTCTAGATAGTTCTTTACCCGTTAATTTAAGATTTAAAGCTTCATTACAAGCTGCTGCTAACGCGGCATAAGCACTTGCTGATGATGCTAATCCTGCAGCTGTTGGTACGAAATTGTCACTTTCAATATATGCATACATAGACGTACCTACTATATTTCTAACAACATCCATAAATCGACGTATTTTAGCCGCTTCCGAATCATCTACTGTCTGCCCATTTAAAACAAGCACATCTCTGATATATTCTTCAGAAAATGTCACTTTAGTTTCTGTATAAAAACGATCTAATGTTACCGACAAACTATTATTCATCGGAATAATATACGCTTCATCAGCTTTGCCCCAATATTTAATCAATGCAATATTTGTATGTGCACGTGCTTTGCCACTACTAACCAACGTTCCTAACCTCCTAAATATTCAATCCATGTATGATGCGCGCCTAAGCTTTGCACGCTTTGAGCAATTTTTTCAGCTACGTCTATAGTCGAAGCAAGGACAATCATACTACCGCCTCTGCCTCCACCAGTTAACTTACCAGCGATAGCACCCTGTGCTTTGCTTATCGTTAACAACTGCTCAATTTTTTCATGACTTACTGTGAGCGTGCGTAAATTCTCTTGGCACAAATCAAACACAGAAGCGAGTTGTTCAAAGTTATGATGCTCTATAGAGTCACGTGCTTCATGGACCAGTTTACCGATATGTTCTACATAGCTAAGGTATGAACTATCTGCTTTGCATAAATGATGTACGTCTTCTACTGCTTGTTTTGTCGATCCTCGTATACCAGTGTCTATGACAACCATATAACCATTTAAATCTAATGGTTTTAACGTTGTGACTACGCCATTTTGAAACCAAACGGGCTTATTAGATACAATCGTTTGTGTATCTATGCCACTTGGTTTACCGTGCGCAATGCGCTCTGCCCAATTCGCTTCTTCAATCAACATTTCATCCGATAAGGGTTTGTTTAAATAATCAAAGCTCGCACGTACAAATGCTACAGCCATTGCAGCACTAGAACCTAATCCCCTTGATGGCGGTAAGTTTGTATCAATTGAAACTTTTATTGGTGTTTGAATATGATATTCATTTATAAATCGTGTTATCACTGATTTTAAGTGTTCAGGTGCATAAGTTAATTCACCATCATAAACTTCACTTTTAATATAAGAAGATTCATTAACATTTAAGGATTCTATTAAAGCTCTTACTCTTCCAGTAGTAAATGGAATCGCAATTGCAGGCTCTCCAAACGTCACCGCGTGTTCTCCTATTAAAATCACCTTACCATTTGCTTCCCCATAACCTTGTTGTGCCATATTTTCAATCACCTTTAGTATTTTCTTTAAATTTAAATAGTATATGCCTTACACTGCGATTGCCTTTTATTAATTACTTTTTATTGATAGCCATATAACATTTCCCAGGAAATGCTCCACTTAATCGCATTTTCGCTATAGTGTTCATATCTTCTCATTTTTAATCAAGAAAAAATTACGTGCATCTTATTTACACAACTTAATCAAATTTCACACAAATCAAACTATATTATCTCATAATTTTCATATATTAACATACGACTCGAGTCATAGTTTTAATTTTTTTACTCAAATTGGGTAAAATAAGTTATAAATAGTTAATACCTGCTACTAATTGTAATCAATACTTATCTAGTATAAAACGCTCTGGCTTATTATTCAAAAACTTCACTTTATCTTCCCCAATTTATTTTCAATTTTTTTACGTATACTTTCACTATATTACTTATTTCATTACTATAATTCAACAAATATAACAATCTCTTTAATTATTTAACGTATTAAAAAAGCCAGAAACGATACATTTAATGTTGTATCATTTCTAGCCTTCATTTTAACTAGTCCATTTTTTGATTAACTTTAGCATTTCGTTCAATCATTTTTTCAAAATATCCTTCATAACGTTCCCACTCATCATTAGTAATATCGTCCATTGTTAAATTGGCACCTAAATCTTTAAGCGCGTATAATAATTGGAACATAACATCTTGAACTGTTAGCTGTTTATCTAATAGTTGCTCTAACGATGCCATACATTGAGGATTAATATTTGGATATTCAAATTTTGTTTGTTCACCTTTTAAAGCTCGCTCATAAAAAGCTTTCATTAAAGCAGCGCGTTCACTGCCATCTCCTTCAACACAAAGGTATACTTGAACAGCAATACCTCCACGCACACGTCTTTGTGAAATCCCCGCAAATTTTTGCCCATTAATACTCAAGTCGAATTTTCCTGGGCAATAAGATTGTTCAATCTCATAAGTCTCAATTTCAACATTTTCATCTTCAAACATTTTGGCTACTAATAAATACATAACTGAAAATGCTTCATCAATCGTAATGTCATGTTTGCCTTTAAAAATAAGAGAAATATTGAGTACGCCTTGGTCCAATACTACGCCAAGACCACCTGAGTTTCTCACAATTGCATTATAACCTCGTTCTTCTGTCAAATAGCGAATGCCATCTTGTAAATACGGTAACCTAGAATCATGTATACCTAAAATAATAGTATGTTGATGTATCCAAGTACGTACAATGCTACTTGACAAATCTTTACCAACACTTTCCGATAACGTATCATCAAAAGCAAATGATTGCATTGGCGCTAAACCAGAAGAATGATCAACATAACGCCAGGTGGTACTGTTAAAATATTTGCTAGCTAAATCCATTATTGTAAAGCTTGTGCAGCAGTGATGATTGATAAATTATACACGTCTTCAGTTGAACAACCACGTGATAAATCATTCACTGGTGAATTAAGACCTTGTAATACAGGGCCTACCGCATCATAACCACCTAGACGTTGTGCAATTTTATAGCCAATGTTGCCAGCCTCTAAACTTGGGAAGATAAATACGTTAGCATCTCCTTGAATTTTTGTATCTGGCGCTTTTTTCTTAGCTACTTCTGGTACAATTGCAGCATCAAATTGGAATTCCCCATCAACAATAACATCTTCAAGTTGATCAGCTTCAACTTTCTCTTGAGCCAATTTTACAGCGTTTGAAACTTTTTCAACATCGTCAGATTTCGCAGAACCTTTCGTTGAAAAACTTAACATTGCTACACGAGGTGACATACCGAAACTTTGGGCAGATTTTGCGCTTTCTACTGCAATTTCAGCTAAATCTTGCGCTTCTAATGTAGGGTTGATTGCACAATCACCAAAGATGTATTGTGCTTCGTCTTTAATCATAAAGAAAATACCTGATGTTTTGGATACGCCTGGTTTTGTTTTAATGATTTGTAGTGCAGGACGTACCGTATCACCAGTTGAATGTGCAGCACCACTAACAAGACCTTCAGCTTTGCCTGTATACACAAGCATTGTGCCGAAATAATTGACATTTTTTAACATTTCTTGAGCTTGTTCTTCAGTCGCTTTACCTTTACGGCGTTCAACAAAAGCTGTAACTAACTCTTGTTTTAATTCGCTTGTTTGGGGGTTAATAATCTCTAGGTTTGAAATATCTAAACCGTTATCTTCAGCTAATGCATTAATATTTGCTTCATTACCCAATAGTACTGGTGTGACATAATCAGTACTTTGTAATTGTGTCGCCGCTGTTAATACACGTTCATCTTCTCCCTCAGGTAAAACGATTTTCACATTTTTTCCTGACAGTTTTTCTTGTAATACATCTAATAAAGACATAGGGGCCTCCTCTAATTTTTAATACTTTTATTTTTCCAATACTATTATACGTCATTTTTTTATATAATTCCATGTCACCAATTTGTAATCATTTACTTATGTTTTACAGTTACCTTTATGATAGAATTTTTAGTGGAGATATAGAAATTTTTCATAAAGGAGCGATTCAATATGCCACAAGCACCAGAAACTTTAGATGGTTGGTATAGTTTACATTTATTATATGCTATCGATTGGGCTAGTTTACGTTTAGTTCCAGAAGAAGAACGACAAACGTTAGTTGAAGAGTTACAAGCCTTTTTAGATAAACATGAAGAAGCACGTACGAATCATGCAGGAGATCATGCGTTTTATAATATTACTGGTCAAAAAGCAGATATTCTTTTATGGGCTTTACGTCCTGAACTAAAAGATCTTAATGCTTTTGAAAATGAATTTAATAAATTGAAAATCACTGACTTTTTAATCCCAACGTATTCATACGTTTCTATTATTGAATTAGGTAATTATTTAGCTGGTAAATCTGATGAAGATCCATACGAAAATCCTCACATTAAACCGAGATTGTTCCCAGAATTACCACAAACTGAGTATATTTGTTTCTATCCTATGGATAAACGTCGTAACGAAACATATAACTGGTATATGCTACCATTAGAAGAACGTCAAGCGCTAATGTATAACCATGGTAAAATTGGTCGCCAATATGCTGGTAAAATCAAACAATTTATCACAGGTTCTATGGGGTTTGATGATTTTGAATGGGGTGTTACGCTATTTGCTGATGACCCACTTCAATTCAAAAAAATTGTTTCTGAAATGAGATTTGATGAAACAACAGCACGTTATGGTGACTTTGGTAGTTTCTACGTAGGTACCATCATAACTAAGCATAGTCTACCGACGCTTTTTGAGGTGTAAGATAGAGATAATTGCAGATTAAGTGAAGCATCGGTCAGAACCCTAACTTTTTCTACATTTGTATATTAATCCATTCATAAAAGATTCAGAGGCATTTTACGTGCCACTGAATCTTTTTTTATACTTTTCTTTCATTTCCCAATTCTCTTCTTCTTGGTTGGCATACTCCGACATGCATAACTCTCTCTAACCCCCTACTTCGTAGGAAGAAAACAACTAAAAGGCACACTTGAAGTTAAACAAGTGTGCCTGTCTGAATGTAGTGTGTTTGGGAGAACTTTAATCACTACTTAATTTAAGGGTTAACTGCTAAATATTGTCGCTACTCAATATTTTTTGTAACAGTCAACTAATACTATTTTAACCTATTTGAAACATTTGAAACATAATTGAATTGCTAAAATTGTGTAAAATTCAATTTTTTAAAATTTAAGCAGTGTTTTTTTACCAACATATCAACTGAATAAAGTGTTACAATAAACCATATTAACTTACTAACTTATAGTGCTATGACATAGAATATACGCATAGTTTAGTTAAATAAAGTATAATTGGTGATTAAATGACAATAAATAATAATCAATACTCGGAAAGTTATGATGAAAGAATGGCAAAAGATGTCATTATCTTAGCCGGAAGAATTTTGCTTGAATCTGGCGCAGAAGGCTCCCGCGTTGAAGATACAATGACACGCATTGCCTTTACTTTAGGTTACACGGAAAGCAATAGTTTCGTTACCAATACGGTTATTAACTTTATGTTACATAACGAATCTTATCCAAGAATATATAGGATTAGAACAAGAGACACCAATCTCCATCGTATATCAAGAACCAATCGTGTTTCGAGACAACTTTCTGATGGTGCCTTATCAGTTGAAGACGCGTTCCAAGAGTTACAAAAAATTTATAATGAACAAAGTATTAAACATGATTTATTTTTCAAATTTATTGCAGCTGCTATTATCTCTATTAGCTTTCTATATTTACAAGGAGGCTACTTAATCGATATATTTACAGCGCTCATTGCAGGAGCCTTTGGTTATCTTGTCGTAGAAATTCTAAGCAGACACTTACATGCCAAATTCATCCCAGAATTTATGGGTGCGCTCGTCATCGGTACAGTGGCAGTGCTTGGAAGTTCTATCATACAAGGTGGCTCTATTTCAGCGATTATTATTTCATCAGTCATGCCGATTGTACCTGGTGTTTTAATCACTAATGCTATTCAAGATTTATTTAGTGGCCATATGTTAATGTTTACAACGAAATCATTAGAAGCATTGGTAACAGCTTTTGGTATTGGCGCTGGTGTAGGTACAGTACTTATTATTTCTTAGGAGCAATGTCTATGTTTTGGATTTTAAATTTAATATTTAGTTATACCGCTTCATTATTCTTCGGTATTATATTTGATGTTCCAAAATATTTATATAATGCTGTTGGAATTGTTGGTGCATGTGGCTGGATGGTCTATACGTTAGTTTATGATGGTTTTCAACTTCATACCATTTATTCAAGTTTCTTCGGAAGCCTAGCATTGGGCTTATTGAGTCATGTGATGGCTCGCTTAAAAAAAGAACCAGTTATTTTATTTATGGTGCCTGGCATTATACCATTGGTTCCCGGAGGATCAGCCTTTGATGCGACCAAAAATCTTATTTTATTAGAATTTAGTAAAGCGATTAATACTATGTTAGAAGTAACGCTTATTGCAGGGGCAATTGCTTTAGGTTTGTTATTCGCCGATCAAATTTCTAAACTGATTGTTTCTGGTACAAAATTCAGTAAAAAACATATATAATTATCAAATTAATAAACATCTGAGCGTCAATTTAAGAGGCACAGATGTTTATTAATTCGATGTATTATATTTCCATTTTAAAAAACTAGCAAAAATAAAGCGCACCATTAATGCAATGGTTGATACTAAGAGACCTGTATGATAACCAATTATCGCTTGTTCCGATTGCATTGAAATACGATTGGTCACTGTAGCTACAACTGTTGCAACGAAGGCTGTACCGAATCCAGACCCTATGTTTTCAATCATATTTATACTCACACCTGCTGTTGGTAACTACTTACTTTTCAAATCATAATAAGTACTTGTCGTTAACGTTAGCGTCGCCTCTCCGACCGCTCATCCTCTTACGAACAATATTAATCCAAGTCAAATTATCGACGTATCACCATTAATAAATATAAACGGAATCGAAACTAATAATGAAAGTAGCGAAGCAACCATTACTACTAATTTTGCCCCGAATTGATCTGTAAAACATCCAATGAGCGGGCGTGTAACTAACATATATATTAACTTAGAATGGCTCCTTATTTATTAAAACAAATACATCATCAATATAGTATAATTCCAAATATTAATCCCAATATGACAACTCCCCATGAAGGGCATTTATAATACATAAGTAAGATGAATAACACACTTGCTAACGCAAAGTCTAATTCTGTATTAATTGTCGATTTCCAAATCGGATTGTAAAAAGCTGCAATTAATATACCGACTACACCAGCGCTAATCCCTTTTAAAAACGCGTTTACATAGACATTGGATTTGATACTATCCCAAAAAGGTAATACGCCATATAACAATAAAAATGCTGGTAAAAAAATAGCAAATGTCGCTAATACCCCCCCTACTATGCCTTCTATTGAAGTGCCAATATAAGTAGCAAATGTAAATAATGGACCCGGAACACCTTGTGCTGCCGCATAACCAGTTATAAATTGTTCAGAAGAAATAAGGTTTTGTGGTACAAACTCACTTTCTAACAATGGTAAAACGACATGTCCGCCCCCAAAAACCAATGCGCCAGAACGAAAGAAACTATCCATCATTTGAACCCATACATTAGTGGTTATAGAACTTAAAATAGGTAAAGTAATAAGTAACGAAAAAAACAATAAAAGTGATATCACACCTATGCTTTTAGGAACCAAAAACAGCTTATCTCTTTTCCCTACATTACTGTCATCTTTACTTTTTAAGAAAAATGCGCCGTATAATCCTGTGAAAATCAACGCAATAACTTGAATGTATACACTATGGATGAGCAACGTAAGCAGTAAGACAAATAATGCTAACGTGATGGTTGTTTTAGTATTCGTTAATTTCTTCCCCATGCCAATAATAGCTTGAGCCACAATAGCGACAGCAACCAATTTCAAACCTTGAATCCATGAAAAAGTAGTTTGACTATTTGTAAAAACAAGCACAAATACCATTAACATAACTGCAGATGGGAGCGTAAACCCTATAAAAGAGATAAAACCGCCAATCATACCCCCTCTAATCGTCCCTATACCTATACCAACTTGACTGCTAGCTGGCCCCGGCAAAAACTGACATAACACGACTAGCTCAGAGTATTCTTGTTCATTTAACCATTGCTTCTTTTTAACATATTCATCATAAAAATATCCTAGATGGGCTGTTGGCCCACCAAAAGATATGAAACCAAGTTTAAAAGCCACAATAAAAATCTTGAAATAGTTAGACATTTTAAGTCTCCTTAAACTTCATTTATCAGCTCATTTAGTTTTTGCTTTGTTTCAGTTAAAAAAGTTTCTCCACTAACAGTAATAGTATAGTACTTTCGCTGTTTACCATTAATAGTTCTATGCTCGCTTTTCAACAAATCTTCTTCTTCCATTGTATGAAAAATTGGGTATAGAGTGCCTGGGCTCATATGATAACCATGCGCTTCTAATTCATTAATCATCCAAGAACCATAGATAGGAGCTTCTTTAGCATGATGCAATATATGAATATAGATAAAACCTAAAAATACTTTTCGTTTAATTTTACGTTCCAATTAATTACCCCTTTCATTAAAATCGGAATTCGATATCTGTTTTCGATTTTATATTATCTCTACTTTTTCGTCAATTTTAAACTCACAATAAAAAAAGCGCCTTTCCATATTCGTATATCTTGCGAATATGGAAAGACGCTACTTTATTTTATATCATTTTAAAAATATTATCTTTAATAAGATATATGTTTCTTTCATAATTTACTTTTTAAGTTTGTCTAACTTTTTGATTCACTTGTTTTATTTTCATTAATAAGATCTACTACTTCATCTTCTGAACGGTTTAAGATAAGTTTACTTAATTTATCATTATCCATTTGTTTTAATTTTGGATAACGAACAATGAAAAAGATTAATCCTATAATTAACCAACTGAACAACGCGATATATGATGGCATTGATAAACCAGCTGGTGAACTTGGAATGAGTAGCAATAATAAGAAAATAAATGACACAAACGTACCTAAGATTGCTAATGTTTTATATACTGGCCCGTAAGTATTGCTTGTTTTATCATAACTAAATAATCGTGCGGCTGATAGACAAGTGATAAAGTATGCAATCGATACACCAGTAGATGACATATCAACAATCCATGTTAAAGCTGTGCGGCCTAACCACGGCGCTATTAATGTAATTGCAACTAAGAAAATAATAGCGACATAAGGTGTTTTATATTTACTGTGTAATTTACTAAATACTGACGGCATAATACCAGAACGTCCCATTGAGAACAATAGACGACTTGAACTCATTAAAAATCCATTTAATCCAGTGAAAATACCCATAATAATAGCAATCGATAAAATTGCTAGACCTATATAGCCAAATGCGCCACTTGTTACAGCGCCTGTTAACCACAGTTGGCCATTCAAACCATTCGCTGAGCTACTTAACCATCCTGTATACAGAATCATGAGTACATATGTGATTGCTGCGGCTAACAAACTATATACGATTAATTTAAATGTTTTGTTTGGAGAAAAATCAAATTCTTCTGCAGTTTGTGGGATATTATCAAATCCTACATAAGCCCATGGCGCTACAGCGACAATCATAATAATAGATGTCATCCACCCTTTTTCTTTATTCGCTAATGGTTGTAAATTTTCTAAAGAGAAGTTACTACCAAAGAAAGAACCGAAAAATAATATTAAGACTGTAATCACCAATGCTACACAGAAATAAAATTGTAGTGATCCTGAGATACTTGTACCTTTAATTGCAATAAACATAAATATAACTAATAATAATGATGCAATTAATATTTCCGTGATATAGACATCCCATCCTGCAATGGTATACAGTTTACCTGTTTCTAAAATATCAGGTAATAAGAATTTAATTAATAAACTAAATGCAGTTGCGTTTAAAGCTACTACACATATATAACCAAAAGTTAAAAACCATGATGAGAAAAAACTAACATATCTACCAAAACCTAAAAAGCTAAATGCGAAAGCGCCCCCTGAAACTGGAAAACGTTCAACGAGTGCTCCATAACTGACCGCAATTAAAATCATTAGTAAGGCGCCAATAACGATACCAATAGCAGCGGGAATAGGGCCAGATTGACCAATCCAATCACCAGGTAAAATAAATGCGCCCCAACCAATACATGAGCCATAAGCAATTGCCCATACAAATTTCTCAGATAAGTTTTGTTTTAAATCTCCTCTATCTACTTTCCTATCATTTTTTCCCATAAATAAAATTCACCTCATGGATTGTATTATACCCCTAAGATGAATTCTATAACAATTATAAATTTATATTTTAAATGTACCTATAACTAACATCAACCAACCTACGATAAATAAAACGCCGCCAATTGGTGTAATTGCGCCAAGTATACGAATTTGCGTTAGCGCTAAAATATAAAGTGAACCACTAAAAAATACAATACCTAAAAATAAAAGCCAACCTGCCCAATTTACATTGATTGATGTTGTACCGCTAATAACGCCGATCAATAATAAACCAAGACCATGATACATTTGATAAGTTGTTGCCTTTTCCCATACAGATAAATATTTGTCTGAAAGTTTCCCTTCCAAACCGTGCGCCCCAAAAGCACCAGTACCAACTGCCATTAAAGCATTTAAAGCACCTAAAATAATGAATATTTTCATCAAAATGGACCCTTCCTTCCTTTACTAAAAATCAAAAATTGAATCACCATTACCAATTTCATCATCGGTGACTAACTTATTGGTATTTAATGAATGCTTATTATGTGTATTTTGAGCTGAGGATTGAGACACCTTTCCTCCCATCGCTTTTATTTCTTCAGGGGAAATATCTTGTTTTTTGCCAGACGCATGTTGCGTTACATTTCGTGCTGATTGAAATGATGAAGACAGCGAATACGTGTTGTCTCTATAGTGTTGCTTACTATTTGAACTAGTCACTAACGACGTTAGTGTGTGTATCGCATAAATATGCTTTTCAAATTCTGCGTCGTTCTTAGCTTCATCTGCTTGAACTAATTCTTGTTCAATAAGTTGAACAATTTTATCTTTTTCCATTTATTTATGACCCGCTTTCACACCAATTTACTGGTTCAATACCATTTTTTTGTAAATATGAATTTGCTAAAGAGTATGGCTTTGAACCAAAGAAACCACGATATGCAGACAACGGACTCGGATGTGGTGATTTAATGATATGATGCTTAGAGGTGTCAATGAGTTTAACTTTTTGTTGAGCTGGCTTTCCCCATAAAATAAACACAACATTTTTCAAATTTTCCGAAACCATTTTAATGACTTCGTCCGTAAAAATTTCCCACCCGATATTTCTATGAGAATGAGCTTGTCCTTGTCGTACAGTTAAAACCGTATTTAATAATAAAACGCCTTCTCTAGCCCAATCTTGTAAATGTGGCGATTTACGAACACATCCTATATCGTCTTCAAGTTCTTTATACATATTTCTCAATGATGGTGGAAATTTAGCGTTGGGCTGTACAGAAAACGCTAAACCGTGTGCTTGGTTAGGCCCGTGATAAGGGTCTTGACCTAAAATAACAATTTTCACTTTTTCAAAAGGCGTAAGATCAAATGCTTGATATATATTTTCTCTATCCGGATATACTGTTTCTGTAGTATATTCATTTTCTAAAAAATGATGCATTTCGCTAAAATCATGTTCCGTAGTTATTTTTTGAAAAACATCAGACCATTCCATATAACACTTCACCTCGATTAATATAGTAACATAAAGCACTACTTTCTCGCTTGCGGGATTAGTAGTGCTTATGCATGAGCTTCTGCTCAGGCCTTCCTTTAAACACATTCTGTAAGCAAGTACAGTAAAATTTATGCATCATTTGTAAGAAACTATACTTAATTACTTCCTATTTTAATATGCAAATAGAATGTATGCAAAATAATGTAATAACTTACCCATAATGTTAATCCCAATACATTACAAACGTCGTTATTTAGAATAGTCGACAAACGTGATATGATATGATTAAAAGAAATTTTAGGAGTGAAAATTCATGGCATTGAAAAAAACATTAACCGTTGCAGGTTCAGACACAAGTGCTGGCGCAGGTATGCAAGCAGACTTAAAAACGTTCCAAGAGTTAGGAACTTACGGTATTGTTGCCTTAACATCTATTGTCACAATGGACAAAGAATCTTGGTCTCATGATGTTACACCGATACTGTTTGACGTATTTGAAAAACAATTAGAAACAGCAATTTCAATTGGTCCAGATGCTGTGAAAACAGGGATGCTAGGAACACAAGAAATAATCAAACGCGCAGGAGAAGCATATGTAGAATCAGGCGCTAATTACTTTGTAGTCGACCCAGTTATGGTATGTAAAGGCGAAAACGAAGTCTTAAATCCGGGGAATACTGATGCTATGATTGAATATTTATTGCCAAAAGCGACAGTGGTGACACCAAATTTATTTGAAGCGGGCCAACTAGCAAATTTAGGTACACTAAAATCAATTGAAGATATGAAGAAAGCTGCTGAAATTATTCATAACCAAGGTGCTAATCATGTAATCATTAAAGGCGGCAAAGCGTTAGATCAAGCCAAATCTTATGATTTATATTATGATGGTGAACATTTTTATCAATTAACTACGGATATGTTCCAACAAAGTTATAATCACGGCGCTGGTTGTACATTTGCTGCTGCCACTACAGCGTATTTAGCAAATGGTAAATCTCCAAAAGAAGCGGTCATTGCTGCTAAAGCATTTGTTGCTTCTGCAATTAAAAACGGATGGAAAATGAATGATTTCGTCGGACCAGTAGATCACGGCGCTTATAACCGTATTGAACATATAGACGTTGAAGTCACTGAAGTATAAGTTCTCACGATAAGTAAAAAAAGCTGAAGCATGGTTATAACTAACGATGCTTCAGCTTTTTTTATTGCTTCTTTCATCATACAGATTCAATCACAAATTTGTGAGAAGTGAGACTTTATATTTTTATTGTTCTCATTTACTGTCTACATCATCTTCATAGCTGAGACATTATGGATATTCCTGTCCCTAGTCAAATCGTAATTATTTATACTCGTTTGTAATGTAGATAAATAATTTTTTTCTCATATTTAATTAATATATTCAAATGTTTCAGTCTCAAAACGAATCAGACTAATGTCTGATTTGAATTTGATACTACAGGCCCATGTTATTTTTTAGTATTTCTATTATTATAATAAGTGTAGAGAGACAAGGAGGTATGACATCATGATTATCTACAAACAGTCTTTTGAAAATGGTAACCCTATATATGAAATTATCACCAAGACTTTTAAAACGATTTCTGTTAAATGCGATGAAAATTTCAGCAAAAATGAATTATATAACTTACTCTCTCTACTTGAAGGTGATATCGATAACTTAGCATTAGGTTATTAATCACATTTCAATACATCGATGATTAAACAGAAATAGAAGCGCAAGCCCAAGACTAAAATTCAGAAGAAACAGAACAATGAACTCCCCTTTAGAAATATGAATCATGTATATGTAACTGTCCCATTATATATATATGAAGTAACACATCCCTTATAAACACTCACCCAGAAGCGGCACATAGTTAGGCAAAGATTGTCCCCTTTGCTTGCTTGGAGAGCAAACTCGAAGCTACCCTAACTATTGTGCCGCTTCACTTATACGTATAAAACTTTAAATTCTTCACATACCATTATTTCAGATTCATCAAAATTCAAACCTAATGACTGATAATAAGGTTCAAAAAATGCAATATGCGCTTTTTTCCAATAATTTAAGGATTTATCTCCCTCCCCTTCGAGATATGCATGACGTTCAGAAACTTCATTAAATGGCACTTGGTATATATGTGTAATTTCTATAATACATTGAGGTTCCCCAGCCTTATTTAGCACAATACTCACTTCTCCTACTTGAGGTAGTTTTTCGTTTTCAACTCTATATGAGCTATATCCACTTGTTGTAGCAGTTTTTTCATCTTTTCTAACTAACGTTGCTAATTTATCTTCATCTACGCCAAACGACCATGCTTCATATGTTTTATTTTGATATTCTGGAAATAATTCAATAAATCCTTCCCAATATTGTTCTATAGTCATGTTTTCTTCCCCTTTTATTATGTATGATTAATAATTTATTTAAAAATAACATAACAAAAAGTAGGACAAAAACCTAATTTTTAATGTAGACTTTTGTCCCTTTTATTCAAAATATAAAAAAAATGATACGAACTATTTTATATCCACCCAAACATTTTTAATAACAAAAAGTGAGACATTTAATTTATTATGCCTCACTTTTTTCTTTCATTTATATCAGTTTATTTATGTTTATCGTTTGCCCACCACAATGCTTCATTAGGGTGATTAGTGTAATAGTCGTGCGCTTCATCACTTTGTACATTGGGATAAGAGCCTTTCAGCGATTTACCAGCTGTACTGACATGTAACAACGAAATGACAATAACGCCCACTACACTCATTGCTGCTAAGTAATAAGCTGGCGAAAGCGGGTCTCCTGTTTTTGCAACTAGTGAAGATGCTATTAACGGTGTGGTGCCACCAAACAGTGAAACTGACACATTAAATGTTACTGCTAACGTTCTATACCTAATATGTGTGTAGAACATAGTTGGTAATGAACCCGGCATCGTTCCTTCATACGTAGATAAGAAAAAGCCTAAAATGAATATACCTAACACAATTAAGATTAATGAACTTGATTGAAACAGTGAAAATGCCACAGTGCTGAAAATAGCTGTACCAATTAATCCAATCAAGAAAACTTTTTTCTCTCCAATTCGATCTGCAACCCTACCAAATGTTAAAGCTAATGGTATCATAAACGCCATAACAAGCGTTATAAGCACAGACACTGTTGTACTATCTAATTTAATAATCTGTTGTAAATAAGATGGCATATACGAAGTTACCATGTAATTCGTACAATTAAAGAATGCAACAGCTACGAAACACACAATAATATCTTTGTAATAATACCGTACAATGGTGAAGAGTCCAATATTATCACGCTTAGGTTGTGTTGCAATTTCATTTTCATATACAGGTGACTCTTCTAATTTTCTTCTTAAATAAAAACCAAATATACCTAAAAACAGTCCTAAAATAAATGGAATTCTCCAACCCCATGTTGTCATTTGTTCATCATTTAAAAAGAAAAATAGCAAGCCGCTTAAAACTGAAGCAGCGATATAACCAGATAGTGTACCGATTTCTAATCCTGAGCCAAGTGTATTTCTTGTTTTATCTGGTGAAGATTCTGCAACGTATACCATGGCACCTGCATACTCTCCGCCCGTAGAAAAACCTTGAAGTACCCTACCTAATAAAAGCAAAATGGGAGCCCAAACACCTATTTGATCATAAGTGGGTAATAAACCAATCAGCAATGTAGAAAATGCCATCATAATAATGGTTGTTGTCAAGACGACTTTCCTGCCAAATTTATCACCAATCATACCAAATATAATACCGCCTACAGGCCTTAATAAAAAAGCAATTGCAAATGTGGCAAATGTGAATATCGTTTTAAGTTGATCATTTTCGACTGAACTAAAAAAGTTTTGTCCTAAGATAACTGCTAAATAGGAATAAAGTCCAAAATCGAACCATTCCATAGCATTACCTATGCCAGTCGCAAAAACAGTTTTTTTAGCGGTCCTGGGATTTACTTTGTTTATATTACGTTCATCGAAATCCTTTTCATAATCCATGACTATGTCACTCCCTTAACATGTTAACTTATTATACTTAGTTAAGTGAGTATGTCAAATTGATTCATAGTTTTTTATTTTCAATTTTTAATTTTTATACAAAAATCGGAAACATCTTTTAAAATAATAAAATTTATTTTATCCTTAAATTTTTTATCATTTTCTATAATTAATAAACAGCACCTAATTCATTCTTCAAAACAATAATCTTAACTTTATCGTTTTGATTTTTTATAACTAATTTGTTTTTATTTTCAAAGTCAAACTTAATAAATTCATATACCTCAACTACTTCAACATAATTCACTTTATAGGATGCCCAGTTGAGTTTGTTGTGCACCAATGCAATCTGAACAATCATTTGGCCGGGCGCAATATACTGATGTATAGGATTTACATCGTTAACAAGAGATAAATATGTCTCTATTTGTTTTGGTAATATCTCTATCATTTTATACCCTCTCCAAAAATGTTTGTTTAATATATATACATTTCACTCTATTTTTATTTATTTTCATTTCAAAAACATATTTGACAAATTGTCTTACCCTTTTCTGCTCAATCAATGATAATTGAACATCGTAAGTCATCTCAGTTTTCAAGGCATGTAAATATTCTATTTCTGTTGATTTCAATAACAGATTACGTGCAATAAATGGTTGGAACAATTCAAATTCAGGCCACAAACTTGCGCAATATAATGGCGATATGAAGGTTTCTAACTTTTGCTCAAATAATTGATTATAAGCAACGACGTCGCCTTTATGAAATACCATTTGTTTGTCTTCATGACCATCTTTCAAATAATGTTGCATTGCCCATACCTCCTCCAATGCCCATTGTAGCTATTGTTCTATATTTATGTTGCATATAAAATAACCTAGCAACAAGTGCAGCGCCACTTGCACCATAAGGGTGCCCAGTTGCAATCGCACCACCATAGATGTTTAACTTTTCATCTGAAATGTGCAATGCCTTTTGGCTCGCTAATACTTGGGAGGCAAATGCTTCATTCAATTCAACTGCATCAATATCTTTTACAGAAAATGCTTGTTTGGCTAACAAATTTTTTACAGCAGGCACGGGTCCTATGCCCAATACATTTGGGTCTACTCCGGTGCTTACATGATCAACAAATGCTAAACCAGTATGTAATCCGTATGATTCAGCCACTGATTTTTCCATTACCAACAATAATACGGCGCCGTCGTTTTTCATACAACAATTACCAGCAGTGATAGTTCCATTTACTAATAATGGCTTTAAACGACTTAAGACGCGTTGATTTAACTGTGGTTTAATACTCTCATCATATTGAAATATGCCCCCCTTTATCTTAAATGGTAGTATTTCTTGGGGAATAAGGTTTTGATTATATGCTTCAATCGTTTTTTGATGACTTTGCCACGCAAAGGTATCTTGTTCAATTCGAGATATATCGTATTGTTCAGCTACATTTTCGGCCGCTTGTATCATAGAAGGATCTTGGGATTCTGGTGCGAATGGTGCTCTTTCGTAAAATTCCGGCAGATGTGTATCATAGAGAGATTGAGGGCGTTTGATTTTCCAAGGTGCTCTACTTGTACTTTCTACACCGCCCGCAATATATACTGTGCCAGCCCCTGCTTGAACCATTCTGCAAGCTTGATTCACTGCTTCTAACCCTGAACCACATTGGCGATCAATTGTCATACCTGTTATTTGGTGCTTGAGTCCTGCTTCCAATAATGCTTTCCGAGCTATATTACCACCGTTTCCTACCACATTTCCTAATATAACATCATCGACATTGTCCATAATGCTGGTATAGTGTGTATTAAAATAGCTAAATAATGGTTTCAATAACCCTTCTGGCTCTATATGTCTCATTTTACCACCATATTTTCCAAATGCAGTACGTTTGGCTGCAACGATAACTGCTTCTTTCATTTACAATTCTCCCTTTAAATAATATTGTTTCATATGACTACGCGCAATTTTACCACTTTGCGTATACAACATGCGTTTAACTTTAAATATTTTAGAAGGAATTTGATATCGAGCTAAACGTTGCATCATTAATGATTTAAAGTACTTATAGGTCACTTCTTCATCCCCTGTATACAGTAATACAGCAATTTCTCCAAATTTTGAATGTGTTTCATTTATGACGATTACTTCATCAAATATATGTAATTGTTGTGCACTGTTTTCAATTTCAGAAGGATAAACATTGCGTCCACCAATAATCATACGGTCATGTTTTCTACCCCGTAAGTATAAATAGCCATTGTTATCATAAAAAGCGAAGTCACCTGTTTCAATCCAAGTATAGTAACATATCCCTTCTTCAACATAACCACTAAAAGCCAATTCACTTTGTATCTTTAATACACCTATGCCTAATTCATCGGGTTGATCAACATTCATTTTTACACTTTGGAATAATTTTCCAACTGATTCTGATGGTGCGCTATTATTAAAGTTATAACTTATAAAACTAGCTTCTGATGTCCCAAAGAATTCTATTAAATCACTATTAGGAAAAAATGTGTTAACCCGTTGACGATGATATAATGTCAGTTTATCTCCCGTACTCAAAATATAATGATTTCCTTTTATACATATTTGAGTTGAAAGACAAGCTTGTATCATCGTCGGAACTAGAAAACAAGCTATATTGTCTAGTCTCCCTTGTATATTTTTCATTATATTTTCAGCGTCAAAATATTGTTGCCCAATAAAAGCTCTTCCTGTATATAAAGCGTAAATACAAGCATATAATGATAACGAGTGTGATAAAGGCCCAGGTGCAATGATGGTACCAATTGCCCTTTCGAATAATTGCTCATTTTCAATAAATGACTTAACCCAAGATTTTTCTCCTCTATAATAGGCTTTTGGTATCCCAGTCGTTCCAGATGTAAAACCAATATGCAATAAGTCTTCATTAAAGTCCAATTTATCATTGTTGACTTTAGTATGTATTAAGTGATGGTCTTCATACATCAAATAAGGGATTCCATATTTTTCTACTAAATTATTAATCTGTTCTTTCGTCCATCGATAATCAAAAACACACGGGACACAATCCCTTTTTAATAATGCTAAATATAAGGAAATTGTGGTTTGGGGGTTTTGAATAACCAATCCAACAAAGCTATGTTTGGGTATAGACCAAAATAATGTGCTTTTTATTTTCATGTCATTTTCTAATTCAGCATAAGTCATATGTTGTGCATTAAATGTCAGTGCTATGTGATGTGGTTGAGTTCTAGCTTGATTTTCCACTTTTTCTAAAATCTCCAACGTTATGACAACTCCCTTTGTTAACTTTTATACAAAATATATTAACATTTAATATATAAGATGCTATAACAAAAACACTTGGGTTTTAAATGACAAGTTTATCCCAAAAATTTAAAAGTTTCTCAAACTTTTTATCATTTATACCTTAAAAGTTTAAAAATAGATAGAAAATGGGTAATAATCCCATTTTTTTCAAATAAAGAGAACAAATGAAATACCAATAAAAACAAGATAATTTGCTAAAGGTACGTTGTGGTCCAATATGAACTATTGCCTTATTTATATGCTTTATTGATAAATGCTCTTTTATTTGAATTAGCTCATACAAAATAGGTAAGTTTCAGTCGTTTTATCTACTGAATTTAGCATACATGTTCATTCTGTATAACAATTTTTTATCATTTTTGTTAAGAAAACTGCCTATTCATATAACAATGTAGTATCTAGGTTTGTTATATGGTTGCTTTTAATTTGTATATCTACACATTTAACCATTAGCGAAAAAAATGGAGAAGAAATCTAATTTTTAATAAGATTTCTTCTCCGTCCTATTGTATAAATCACATACGATTATCGTAATCAATGTAAGAAATGTTAACTATTATTCTAAATTAGCATGATTTCGTTGCATTGTTTCTTCATCGACTTTAAGTTCTTTCATTAAATCAAGTACGATACTGTCTAGAAAAACTTGTGCAGCTTGTTCGAAAAGGCTTCCTAAGAGTTGTGATGATCCCTCTGCGTCATACTTTGTTCCAGCAGGCAATTCTATCACTGTATTAGCAAGTGCTCCAATAGCTGAACTTGGGTTTGTGGATAATAACACAACTTCTGCATCTACCGACTTAGCTTTTTCCACTAATAATCTCAAATGTTCCGTTGAACCTGAGCCTGAAATAACGATAAACAAATCATTTTCAGTAATCGAAGGTGTTGTCGATTCACCAATAACGTAGGCGTATTTTCCAAGCTGGTTCAAGCGCATCGCAAAGCTATTCGCTACAAACCCTGAACGTCCTTTGCCTGCTACAAATACATGATTTGCTTTAATCACTTGTGATAAAAACGCCTGTGCTTCACTATCTCTCACGTGTGAAAGTGTATGATCTAATTCATCTAAGATTAAACGATAATTTGTAATTTCAGTCATACTATCTGCCTTCAATCGCATCTTTACATTGTTTTGCAGCTGCTACTGGATCGTCTGCATTTGCGATACCGCCGCCAACGACAACTAAATCTGGCTCTTCTGCCACTACTTCCTTAATTGTATCAGGTTTAATACCACCAATTACTGCTACTTTAGAGTTTGTAATTACTGACTTCACCTGGCGTAAACTTTCCAATGGAGACTTGCCTTCAGCTTGTAAGTCATAACCAGTATGCACTGCGATATAATCTGCGCCTAATTCATCAAGTTCTTTAGCACGTTTTTGTAAATCTTGCACTGCAATCATATCCACTAATAATTCTTTATCATTTTTATGTGCTTCTTCTACTGCAGCTTTGATTGATGCATCTTCTGCAACTCCTAAAATAGTAACGACGTCAGCACCAAATTTAACCGCTTGGCTCACTTCATAATCTGCTGCATCCATAATTTTAAGGTCAGCTAACACTTTAACACCATCAATATTATCATTTAAATGTTGTACCGCTGGCAAACCTTCATTAATAACGATTGGCGTACCAATTTCTACGATATCTACATAATCTTTAACTTTATTTGCAAGCTCTGTAGCTTGCTCTTTATTTAATAAATCAATTGCTAGTTGTAATTCCAATATGATCATCCCTTCTTGAATTAATTATAGCCATGATATACATGAGCTAATTTACTTTATTTAAAAATTTACACATATACATGTTTACCCATTCAGAGATGATTTAAACTGAAAGTTTAAAAGCGTGGTGCCGCTTCATCGTCTACATAAATTTCTACATCTGGATGTGCGTGTAAAATTGTAGCAGGTACTTGTTTATCCACTTCATTTTTCGCTAATTGTTCTATTGCTGCCCTTTTTTTCTCGCCAAAAGCCAATAAAATAATTCTTTTTGCTTTCAAAATAGAAGCTAGACCCATTGACACAGCTTGTTTTGGCACTTCATCTTCATTATCAAAATAACGACTATTCGCGTTAATTGTACTTTCAGTCAAATTAACGACTTGAGTCGTACTATTCATATCTGTACCTGGCTCGTTAAAGCCGATATGACCATTTTCCCCAATACCTAAAATTTGAATATCTACTGGTCCTTGTTGGTTGATTAAATCTTCATATCTTTTAGTTTCCGCTGCTAAGTCATCTGCGTCACCGTTCGGGACATGAATCAAAGATTGCGTAAAATATGGATAACGCTCAAATAAAATATCATTCATATAACGGTGATAACTTTGTTCATGTGATGCCGACAATCCGACATATTCATCTAAATTAAATGTTTCGATACCTGAAACATCTAATTGGTTCTTTTTGAGCAAATCTACTAAAAATGCATACACATCAACCATAGTTCCACCTGTAGCTAAGCCTAATTTACTGTGTGATTGTTGGCTCATTTGTTTAAATAATTCACATGCAACATAAAATGAAGCATAGTCACGGGATCCTAAATTTGTAATTTTCATTTACCGTTGCCCTCCTTATGTCATTGATTTTTGTTTGCAACAAATAAAACATTATTATACTTCTTATTATACGTTTTTTCTATATTTTTTACAGAAAATGAATCCCCAATAATTTCCCATTATAAATTTCAAGCTCAAAATACCAAATGAGCAGACTGATACATTTTTCAAGGCTTTTTTAGTAAAATAGAAAGATAATCAAAATATTACGTACAAATCTAAGATAAAATTCATTTTCAGGTAGAAAATGTGTTTAAGTCAGTTTACACTAAAGGTTAGACTGATTATTTTCAATGACACTTGTTTAAAACAATTGATATCATAAAAGTTTTGGGGTTTGGAATCAAGGAGGCAAAAGTTTGGAACAAATAATTGATGAAAAAGTACAAATATTACTATCTTCATATGAAGATAAACCTGTGTATTTACATGTCGAAACGACTAACGGCGCATACGCTGCTCACTTTGACCAACGTGTATTTAACGCAGGCACTTTTTTAAGAAACATTCAAGTAACTTTTGAACATGCACAGCTTAAAGGCGGCAATAAAGACCCGTATCGCGTAGGATTAAAATTGAAAGATGGCGGTTGGGTCTATGTGCAAGGTTTAACACATTATGAAATAAATGAGCATGGTGAGTTTCTATTAGCTGGCTTTAATTATGAAGGACAATTGGCGGCAGCATTAGAAATAAGTACTCAACCATTTAACGCATAAGGAGGATGAATCATGACAGAGGAGAGCCATGTATTAGTTATTTTTCCACATCCAGATGATGAATCATTCTCATCTGCAGGCACATTAGCACGTTATATAGATAACGGCGTACCAGTCACATACGCTTGTTTAACACTAGGTCAAATGGGACGAAATTTAGGTAATCCACCATTTGCCACACGTGAATCTTTACCAGATATTCGTGAAAAAGAATTAGAGAATGCAATGGAAGCAATTGGTATAACTGATTTACGTAAAATGGGTTTGCGTGACAAAACGGTAGAATTTGAACCACATGATGAAATGGACGAGATGATAAAATCATTAATCGATGAATTAAACCCATCAGTGATCATTTCATTCTATCCTCAATTCGCAGTGCATCCTGACCATGAAGCTACTGCAGAAGCAGTTGTTAGAACTGTTGGACGCATGAAAGCAGCGGAAAGACCCCGTCTACAACTTGTTGCATTTAGTAATGACGCACCCGAAAAATTAGGTGAACCAGACATTCTAAATGAGATCAGTGATTATAAAGAAGTTAAACTTCGTGCATTTGAAGCGCACGCATCTCAAACAGGGCCATTTTTGAAACAACTTGCTACACCTGATGTATCTGGAGAAGCGCAAAGCTTTTTAGAAGTTGAACCTTATTGGACTTATAACTTTGAATCTTAAGTGGAGGCAATATCATGACAGAATTTGATTTATCAACTCGAGAAGGTCGATGGAAACATTTTGGCTCTGTTGACCCAATCGAAGGGACAAAACCAACCGTTAAAGAAGAAATGAAAGATTTACAAAGCACAAACAAAAATTTCTTGTTTGAAATTGAAGAAGTAGGTATTAAAAATCTTGTATATCCGGTATTAGTAGATCGTTTTCAAACAGCTGGAAATTTCAGTTTTTCAACAAGTCTTAATCAAGATGAAAAAGGTATTAACATGAGTCGTATCTTAGAAAGTGTTGAAAAGCATTATGACAATGGTATTGAATTAGATTTCGATTCTTTATATCGTCTTTTACGAAGTTTGCAAGAACGCATGGAACAAAACGCTGCCGGACTTGATGTATCAGCTAAATGGTTCTTTGATCGTCATAGCCCAATTACAAATATTAAAGCTGTAGGTCATGCAGATGTAACTTATGGTATGGCTATAGATAAAGAAAACGTTACACGTAAAGAAATTACACTTCAAGTCGCAGTGACAACACTTTGCCCTTGCTCAAAAGAAATCAGCGAATACTCAGCACATAACCAACGTGGTATTGTAACTGTTAAAGCTTATTTAAGTAAAGACGCTAATTTAACAGATGATTATAAAGAAAAAATCTTAGATGCCATAGAAGCCAATGCAAGCTCCATACTTTACCCTATATTAAAACGTCCAGATGAAAAAAGTGTTACAGAACACGCTTATGAAAACCCTAGATTTGTCGAAGACTTAATCCGTCTGATTGCTGCAGATTTAGTCGATTTTGATTGGATTGAAGGTTTTGACATTGAATGTAGAAATGAAGAATCAATTCATCAACATGATGCTTTTGCAAAATTAAAATACAGAAGATAACGCTATGAAATAAAATGGATGATAAGTGGAAAATATTTTTAGAGTCGACTATATCGACTCATATTATTATGCATCAATAACGATATATGAAAAGTGACGCTTTAGAAGACATCATTTTTATAGACTATCAGAGACCCAGCTGGGTCTCTTTTTTTATTTAATGCATTGCAATATTAAATATAAGGTTTAAAATTTTATAGCAAATATCCCAAAATGACACCTTATTATAAAATATTAATAACCATAACTCTATTTACAATGAGTAACAATATGAACTATATATGTCTTACTAAAAATAAACGTCCCACCCATATAAACATACTTAAATAAGACTACTTTGAACAACAATTATACGCGGCGTAGGATATTTTTAGACAATATGTATCTTCAAATTGGGAATTTTTGGAATACCAACATAGGGTTTCTATTTTTATTGTAGTGTACGCCAACAGTTAAATTTAAAATTTCAACTGTTGAGACTTGACTCCTTTTGAACAGAAAAACATTTTAATTTTGTATACGGATATGGGTGTCCCATTTCTTAACCCTTATTTAATCTACTTTCAAAATATTTTGTCAATGTAAATATTGCACTATATAAATTAATTTTTCTCCCAATCATTAATCAAATGTATAATAGTAAAATTTTAATGGTTCATTTAAAAATATTACTACTAAATACGGCCATATATAACTAATTATAAAATATTGTGTATTAACTGTTAAATTTTATTAATGTTCTATATACAATTTTCATATTAAAATAATGACTGTAGTAGTTTGAAATTAATTTTTATTTGATGTAAGTGGTGAAAAAGACAAAATGGATTACAATTTAAATATATATTATACTACGCATGCCCCGCTTAACCAATTAAGCAAACGACACTGCTTCAATATTTTTTTAATATTAGAAGGCACTTTAATCATTTTAAAAAACAATACTTTTCATCATTTTAAAGTGGGCGATATATTTCATATCCACGACTACGAATGCGTTAAACATATCTCTTTTAATGGCACTTTAATTTGCTTATCTATCAATAATTTTTATTATTATCAGTGCAGCTCTCACCAAAACGATAAAAATAATACATATATCCCAGAGAAATACGATTTACACATCCAATTTTCCGATATGATTAAGGCGATTCAACATAAATCCAACCACCGTTTTAATCAATCCATCAATCGATTAATCAAAAGTATTTATGTTTTAGATTATGGCGCTTCTCAATACACTGAAATTCAAAATAATTATAAACATCGTTTAATTAAAGACGTGGTTCATTATGTAAACACACATTTAACCACGAAAGTCTCTTGCCAACAAATCGCTAATCAATTTTTTGTAAATAATAGTTTTTTATCAAGAGAATTTTCAGCATTGATGGGTTGCCAACTATCTAACTATATAACGTCTTCTAAAATCCACGCTTCCATTTGTGATTTACTTGAAGGCGATCAATTAAATACAATACAACAGCGTTATGGTTTTCGTACTCAAGATGATTATTGCTATCTTTTTAAACGTTTTATAGGTTATCAACCTTCTGAGATTCATAAGTATAGAAACCCATGGCGTGATATCCAACACATAACATTCGATTTCAATCATCGTTATCAAACTAAGGTGTAAATGTCATTTTAAAAAGGGTGTGATAATATGAACACAATTATTTATGAAGAAAAAAGAGGTCTCATAAATAAAGTAGTAAAACAGAATTTGAACCTTACTATATCTGAGATTATTATTTTAGATAAATTACGCTACCTTAATAAACGCAAAATGAACGCATTAGATTTAAAGAAACAATTACAAGTTCAAAACTCACCTATCTCTATGCAAATCAACCATTTCATAGAACTCAATCTTTTAAAAAAATCAAGAGACCAATACGATGAAAGATGTATCTACTTACACGACATCGACTTAGAAAAAATCAAACACATTATTGAACAATACCATTTAATTGTTGATTCAATGCTTCATTCGTCATCTTAATTAACATACCAAAAAGGAGAGCATATAAAATGACTTTGATTTTATATGCTCTCCTTTAAAAACTTGATTATTTTCCATAAAAAAATAGATATGCTATTATCCGTTTTAATATCACTGCAACCTAATGCGTAATGGATATGCTATACGTGCTATTTCAAGTGTTCATATGGACTATTATTCGCAAAAGCAATGATTTGTTCCACAAATAATCTCGCGCGTAATTGAAATTCTTCATTATCTAAATAATATGTAGCATCATCCAATTTATTATAATCTGTATCATGCGTCGCAATTTGTGTTGGCACTGCAATTCCAAGTAACGAACGTACAATCAGACGTAAATGGGATAGTGGTTCAGCACTTACAATGCCACCACTGTTCCCTATTAAGCCAACTGGTTTCATTTTAAAGTCATCCATCGTTAAATGGTCTAGTGCGTTTTTTAAAATACCAGAATACGACCCATGATAATTTGGTGTACCTAAAACAAAGAAATCTGCTTCTCTAGCTTTAGTTTGTAGCATTTTCAAGTTATTTTTATATACTTCACTTGGCTTAGATACGCCAGAAACATCAAGTTGATGAATGGGTTGCTCTGCCAGATCAAATATTTCCGCTTCAAAAGATTGGTCTTTAAAATGACCTTTCAAATAATGAGCCAGTGCATTAGTATGAGAGCCCATTTTAGCACTACCAACAATGATTAATCCTTTCATTCCCTCTTTCACCTCATGCTATATTTTGTTGTTTTCTTTAAGTAACGTCATAATTGCTTTTCCTACACCACTGTGTTCATTAGAATCTGTTTGGTATTTCGCAATCGCTTTGACTTCTGGCGCTGCATTATCCATAGCGACTGAATAGCCGACACGCTCTAACATAGATACATCATTCATGTTATCACCAATCGCCATAACATTTTCCATATCAATATTCAGGCGTTCTGCAATCGTGTTTAATGCGATGCCTTTTTGAGCATCTGAATGTGTAATTTCAATATTCCCCCTAGAAGAAGAAGAAACTGCTAAACTTCCAGATTGCGCTAAAATTTCACTAACTCGATCAATTTTTTCTAAATCACTATCAAATGCTAATATTTTCATGACGATTTCACCTGGAGTATCCTCAATTTTGTCGTAATTATCAACAACTTTTAAAGTCCCGTTATCTATACGTTTTTGAATACCATTTTTTATTTTTTCAACATCAGCCTCTTGACCCGCGCGTTGAGCGATATCAATATAAATTTCTAAGTCACGTAATGGGTTTTCTGTGTAAATACCCAAATTAGTATATACTTGGTAAAAAATATTTTCTTTATTTAGTTCATCAGTAATTCGATTAATGAGTTCTCTATTTAAATTTGAAGTACTCATAATATTAAATGATTCATCTCGTACTTCTGCACCATTCAAACATATATAGGGCACTTTTAAATCAGTTTGATTGATTGGTGCATTGGCTTCATAAAATGCACGCCCAGTAGCGATAACTACCGTAATACCGTGTGATTGTGCATATTTGATAGCTCGAATATTTTCATCTGATATTTCGTGCGCAGCGTTCAATAATGTACCATCCATGTCTGTTGCAATTAAATTTATCATTTATTTACCCCGTTTCTTCTATATCTCAAAATTACACATTTATCATTTGCCACAATTTTGTAACACATTTCATATTCTACCAAATGTTTCATTATTTGTATTATCCTCTGTTCGTATGATTTTTTTCTTTTGTCTAATATCTTTAAAAAATGCTTTTAACAATTCACTACATTCTTCTTCTAATATGCCGGTTTTAACGTTTGCTCGATGGTTAAATCTAGATTCCTGTAAGAGGTCCATAAGACTCCCTGCACAGCCACCTTTTGGGTCCTTTGCTCCGTATATGACTTCAGGAATACGACTCATCACTATAGAACCTGAACACATTACACAAGGTTCCAAAGTAATATAAAGTTTACACCCTTCTAATCTCCAACTTTTAAGATATTGAGATGCCTTTTGAATAGCGATATGTTCAGCATGTGCTGTAGGGTTTTGAGTACTTTCTCGCAAATTGTGTGCTCGTGAAATCACTTCTCCATCTCTCACAATAATTGCTCCAATCGGTACTTCTCCGATATTGGCAGCCTTTTTAGCCTCTTCAATCGCTATTTTCATATAAAATTGGTCAGTTAACATGTGTCTATCACCTCACATATGGTACAATATTTATTGTCTATTTTAACATTGGAGCGGTAAAAACATGAAAAAACAATTTATTGCTGTAGAAGGCCCGATTGGCGTCGGTAAATCTTCGTTAGCACATAAACTTAGCCAAACTTTTAATTATTATGAAGAAAAAGAAATTGTAAACGAAAACCCCTTTTTATCTGATTTCTATGAAGATATCTCCAAGTGGAGCTTCCAAACAGAAATGTTCTTTTTATGCAATCGTTATAAACAATTTCAAGATCTTGCATCAATTTCTACTGGCATCGTCAGTGACTATCATATTTATAAAAATAAAATATTTGCAAATAACACTTTAACTCCTACTGAATTTAGCAAGTTTTCAAGAATTTATGATATTTTAACTGAAGACTTAGAAATGCCTAATATCATCATCTTTTTAGATGCTGATTTAGAAGTTTTAAAAAAACGTATTGCATTACGTAATCGTAGTTTCGAACACCAGATCGAAGATGACTATTTGCTTAATCTAAAACGAGATTACAATGCCTATTATAGTTCATTAGAAGCAGACGGCGAGCGCGTTATTCACATAGATACAACTGATTTAGACTTTATGAAACAAGAAAATGATTATAACTATATATTAAACTTAGTGAAACCATTGATCGGAGGAAATGAGCATGAATAAATACGGTATACCTCAAGATGCTGTAATTACAATCGCTGGTACAGTCGGCGTTGGTAAATCTACATTAACCAAGGCATTAGCTAAAAGGTTAAATTTCAGAACATCTTTTGAAAATGTAGACCAAAATCCCTATCTAGATAAATTTTATAATGACTTTGAACGTTGGAGCTTTCATTTACAAATTTACTTTTTAGCGGAACGTTTTAAAGAACAAAAACGTATGTTTGAATACGGTGGCGGCTTTATCCAAGATCGCTCTATCTATGAAGACGTGGACATCTTTGCTAAAATGCATGAAGAACAAGGCACTATGAGCCCAGAGGACTTCAATACGTATTCAGAATTATTTAATGCAATGGTCATGACTCCTTACTTCCCTAAACCAGATGTGCTTATCTACTTAGAATGTGACTATGACGAAGTCATTGATCGTATTAAACAACGTGGCCGTCAAATGGAAATTGAAACGGATCCTGAATATTGGCAGAAATTATTTCAACGTTATGAAGATTGGATTAGTGAATTCAATGCTTGTCCAGTCGTTAGAGTAAATATCAATGAGTATGATTTACATTCAAATCCCGAATCGTTAAACCCAGTGATTGATAAGATCCGTCATATCATTGATACTTATCGTAGTGTTGACCAACGCTAGTTTGGTTAATTAAACACATCCGACAGCTATTCACAATTCGGATTCAAATATGTTATAAACCATAGCTAACGTAATACAGATGTATATTGATTTTATGGTTCCTAACGTTCTTTGCCAATACTTGGTGAGAGAAGCAGAAACCATATTTTTATAAAATAATTTTGTTGTTCTACTTTGGCAAAAATGACTAGAAAAAATATAAACGCTGCTAAGATTGCGAGCTACAATTCATATGTAGTGTGCTATTAGAGCCCAGTAGACTACATAAACTTAGACTCATGCATAAGTGCTACTAAGCTTCGTAAATGAAGAAGTAGCACTTTATTATATTTTCATTTCAGTCATCTGCTGCTGATATCATAAGCAATGTCAAAACATTGCTTATTTTTGAACCTCTTTTTATTTAAACAGCGTAAATATGCTATAACTGATGCAAAAGCATAGACTTGCATTTACTCTATATGATTTCTATAAATAATTTTTTCTATTTCATCTTCATCAACGTATTTACTAAAATAATATTCATCTGTTTGACTGAGTCCAAATGCACTTGCTTTATCTTCGTCTTCTGTGCCTATATACAATTGGCCATCCACGTCTTGGTACAAGTCAAATATGGCACCACTATATCTCGCTTCTTGATAGAGTTCATACAATTCATCAATATCATCTCTTGCTACATGTTTGTAATATAAAGTGTGCGTCGTGTGACGATTGGTTTGCGCTTCAAAACCAAATGCCGTCGCTTGTTCATCTTCAGTTACTAATAACACTTCATTACTTACGATTTCTACAACTTTATAAATTTTTCCGCGATAATCTGCATATTTCCCATCAATCATTCAATCACCCCCATACGTTTCAAATAAAAAAATCATAATATACGTTACGTATATTATGACATATTTTATATACCTATCCTATTATTTTAATACATCTACAATATCATTTACATTGTCAAAAATGTAATCTGCTTTAGCAAATTCTTCTTCTAACCCAACGCCTGTTAAAACCGCAATTTTTAAGCCTAATTGTGCATTTACACCTGTTTGAATATCGTTAGCAGTATCCCCGACAATAGCAACATCTTTAGGATCTACTTCATATCTATAAAATAGCGAATTGAGTACTTCTGGGTTTGGTTTTTCTACTGCATCTGCTTCTGTAGAAATTACAATATCAAAAAAACGCTCAAATTGTGTATATTCTAAAAATTGTTCTACGCCCTTTTTAGAATCGCTTGTAACAATTCCCATTTTATAGCCTCTTTGTTGAAGTGTTTCTAAAGTTTCGTTAATTCCTTCTACTAATACATTTTCTGGGACTCTATTATCAACAAGTGTTTGGCTCCTTTGTTGTGCCCACTGCGTCACATCTTGATTTGCAATTTTACAAAATGCTTTAACCATCTCGTCTAATGCGCCCGACGCCATAATTGTCCCAGGTTGGATTTCACCGTCTACTACACCTAAATATGCATAACTTTCATCAATATTATTAATATCTTCTTTATATTTTTCCATAAAATCTTCTACTAATTGTAGTCCTATTTTCATCCAACTACGATCAAAATAGATAATTGTGCCATCTTTATCAAATAATATCCATTTCATGTTCTGAACAGCTCCTATGTATTAACAGTATGTATAATCTAATCTGCTTGTTTATTTTAATATAAAAATAGATTAAGGAACAAATTATGTACCTGATGCTAAGATTATTTACTGTGGTTTAAAATATTAACATCTCGGTAATGAGATATAGTAATAATAGCTAAAGAGGTGAAACCAATCATGTCAGATAAAAAAATTGAAGTCGAAACGATTTTTCGTGACCAGGATGGCGCCATTCCAAACAACGCTCAATATCCCTTATTATTATACAAAAATGTAATCAATGATGTGGACAGCCCTCTAGATATTTTAAAATTTAATAACTGGTTAAATACTTGGCGTGGGGGCATATTTCCAAAACATCACTATCATAGCAATACGCATGAAGTGTTAGTGGTTGTTTCAGGTAAAGCGACAGTTCAATTAGGTGGTGAAAATGGTCCTAAAACCGGTATTCAATATGGTGATGTTGTCATACTTCCAGCGGGATTCGGGCATAAACTTATTGATAGTCAAGACGCATTTGCTGTGATAGGTGCGTATCCAAACGGTGCTGATTATGACTTTTGTACTGGGCAACCGGATGAATGGCCTCAGAATTTAGAAAATATTAAAAGTGTAGGCTTACCTCAAACAGACCCAATATATGGCAATGATGGACCGCTATTTGGTTATTGGAAGTAATATTCTTTATAATTTCTGAATTTGTGTCGCATTGTTACATGTTATACAAAGATAATCTAACATGACTATGAGCTCAAACGTACCATTCATAAAAGCTATCTATTTAAATTAGCACCATATAAAATAATCAAATACCCATTCATTTTCCAATGAGATATCTGCTGCCTATATAAAATTCGAGGTTGAGACATTATTTTTATGCCCCAGCCTCGAATTTTGCATAACAATCGATTAGTTTTATATAAATTAATATCTAGGTACAACTACTCTCCAACCCTGTGGGTCTGCAAGTTTACCGCTTTGGATACCAGTATAATTGTCATATAAATCTTGTGTAATTTCACCTGTTTCGTTATTGTTAATAACGATTTCAGTGTCACCATATTTCAATTGACCTACTGGAGAAATAACTGCTGCAGTACCTGTACCAAATACTTCTGTCAGTTCACCTTTATGATGCGCTTCAATAAGTTCATCAATAGAAACGCGACGTTCTTCTACTTCATATCCTAAATTTTGTGCTAATTCAATTACTGTTTTACGCGTAATACCTGGCAAAATACTACCGTTTAATGCTGGTGTGACAAGTTTACCATTTTCTACAAAGAAGATATTCATGCTTCCTACTTCTTCTACATATTTTTGTTCCACACCATCTAACCACAATACTTGATCATATCCTTGCGCTGAGGCATTTGTTTGTGCTAATAAACTAGCAGCATAATTGCCTGCTACTTTAGCATGGCCTACGCCACCGCGTACTGCACGTACATATTCATCTTCCACATAAATTTTTGTTGGGCTTAATGATGCGCCACCATAGTATGAACCTGATGGAGATAAAATAATTAATAATTTATATGAATATGAAGGGCGGACGCCCAAGATACCTTCAGTAGCGAAAACATATGGACGTATGTATAATGACTGGCCTTCACCTTCTGGCACCCAATCACGTTCTATATCAACTAATTGTTTTAACCCTTCTAACAGTACCTCTTCATCAATTTTCGGCATATCCAAACGCGCCAATGAATTATTAATACGTTTAAAGTTCTCAGATGGACGGAATAGGTCTACTTCGCCATCATGTTTGTAAGCTTTCAAACCTTCAAATACTGCTTGGCCATAGTGTAATGCTTGAGCTGCTGGAGAAAGTTCAATTGGTCCGTAAGGCACAATCTTCAAATCATGCCATCCTTGATCAATATCGTAGTCGAAACTTAACATATAATCTGTGAAGTATTGTCCAAATCCTAATTGACTTGGATCTGGTTTTTCTTTAAGTGTTTCACGTTGCACAAAATTTATTTTTTCTGACATGACTATATCCTCCCAATGTTCTATTATTAAGTAATATAATAAAGTATATCAATCAGAATAGTTTCGTTCAATAATTTTCAAAAAATTTAAAAAATATTAATATGAAGTATGTTCACTATTTAAGCTTAATTTATAAGCTAAATGGAACATCAATATGACAAAATAAGCAAAACAAAAAACCGCTTTTTTCTAAATTAATTTCGTTGTCCAACCCACATCCCACAGGTGAAGCATCTTTCATATCTTGATATAAATACTTTAACAAATGGATTCAACTATTACTGATAACATAAAAAAACCTTCTAAAGTGCCAACTTTTTAACGTCTACTTTAGAAGGAGCATATCATTTGGCCTAGTCACTCATCCTATTGAGTGCTCACAGGCTTACCTTACTTTATCTTTTTTTGCAATTTCATTTAACATAACTTCAGTCATTTTATTTAAATCATATTTCGGGTTAAAGCCCCATTCTGCTCTTGCACAACTTATATCGATATTATTTGGCCAACTATCGGCAATATTCTGTCTTATAGGGTCTACTTCATAATCTAATTGAAACTCTGGATAATGCTCTCGAATTGCTTCTTTTACCATTTCAGGTTCGATACTCATCGCGCTTAAGTTATAAGCATTACGGTTAATCAATTTCACCCCATCTGCTTCCATTAATTGGATAATCGCATCAATTGCATCTTCCATATACATCATATCCATAAACGTGTCTTTAGCAATATAACTTGAATAGTGTCCTTCTCTAACTGCTTTAAAATAAATATCAACTGCATAATCTGTTGTGCCCCCACCTGGCTCTTTAATATGTGAAATTAAACCGGGGAATCTAACACTTCTTGTATCCACTCCAAATTTATCAAAGTAGTATTGGCATAATAACTCACCAGCAACTTTATTCACACCATACATAGACGTTGGTCGTTGGATTGTAACTTGTGGTGTGTTCACTTTTGGGGTCGAAGGGCCAAATGCACCGATAGAGCTAGGGGTAAAGAATTGTAAATGATATTCTCTAGCTACCTCTAAAGCATTCAATAAACCTCCCATATTTAAGTCCCATGCAAATTGAGGGTTTTTTTCAGCTGTTGCAGATAGTAACGCAGCCATATGCATAAATGTATCTGGCTTAAACGATTCTACAATTTGAGTCATATGATTTTTATCTGTAACATCTAAAATTTCAAAAGGACCCTGAGCAATAGCAGAATCAACGTCTGGCTCTCTAATGTCTGTAGCGAGCACATTATCATTCCCATATAATGTTCTACATTTGATAACGAGTTCTGTACCGATTTGACCTAAAGCACCTGTAATCATTATTTTTTTCATAATTAAAAACTCCCTTGTCTATTACAGAAACTGCAATGTATTTTCATAGTGGACAAATATCTAATATTTACATGTATTATATAATAAAAGCGCTTTTTTGTATACTATGTGTGTACAATATATGTAATTTTTCCTTTTATTTCTACGAATTGCTTTGCTTTTATTATTTTAACTATTTAATCTCCACTAAGAATAAGCAGCTATTGATATAACGCTTTATTGACATCCGTTTACTATTTTGGTATAAAGCAATCAAATATAGTATCTGGAGATGATGATATGTTGCATAACCATGCTGTATTATTAATACAAAGTAATGACTGTTTTTAGTTAAGATGCTTTGTTAAAAGTTTCTTTTCACAGAGCGTCTTTTTTGGTTTTAAAAATGAATGTGAAAGGAATTTTAAAATTGGAAAGACAAATCTATCCATATCAATTTAATGATATAAAAGTGCATATCGCGCATTTGTTTAGTGCCTATAAATCTGTTAATGACTTAAATACGATAGCATCCATAAAACAAATGACTAAAGAACAGATTTATAATACGTTTTATGAAACAGACGAGACAATTATTTATGCAGTTGAAAAATTAATGTATATGCAAATTTCAAAGGAGCAAGTAGAAAAAGTTTTAGAAACCTTACAAACTTATGTTATACCGTTTGAGCAACCATCAAATAAGCAAATAGAAAAAGTATTCCGCAAAATAAAAAAACTAAAAGCACCATTCATAAGTAACGAAGTACTTTTAGAAAGTACCTATATAGGTTGGAATGACCTAGCTTCCAACAGAAAATTCATAATCTACTATGATGCACAAGGTAGGTTTAACGGTTTTTATGGTGATATATCTCATCAAACTGTAAAGGGGTTTTGTGCTATTTGTAATAAAGAATCTAACGTGGCACTATTCATGCGTAAAACACGCACTTCAAGTGATGGACAATACACTAAAAAAGGGGACTATATTTGTTACGACAGTACAAAGTGTAACCAGCAGTTGTCGGATATAACGCAATTTTATCGTTTTATAAATAAAATACATGCTTAAACTATAATATTCAAACTAAGCTTACAAGCATCCGACCTAACATTTAATATTTAATCGTTTAAAGCAATGCGTTTTTAAAAATTCTATTTAACCTAAGTGGGAATAAACAGATGGAATCAAACTATCTATGTATGATTTCTAGTTCGTTCCCACTTTTTGTTTCAAAATCTAAGATTCATATTTGTGTTTTAATTTTTTAAGTAATTAATAAAAGTACGAATAGTCTGTTCATCAGCGCGATCGACATTTGTCAGCGCTGTAAAATATATATAATAATCAAAAGGAGAGCCAATGGGCAACATCTCAATTAAACCATTGAGGATAAAGGGATCATCCTCTAACATTAAGCTAGATACAATACTAACACCTAATCCTTCGGAAACAGTTTTAATAAGTACACTAGGATTATTTGTTCTAAAAACAATTTTTAAAGGCCCGTTTTCATTTTCATAAGTTTTAAAATTATCGTGGTAAAAATTCCGATCATATAGTACAAAAGGAAATTGTTTTATTGCTTCCATATCCACCGTATGTTTTAAAGCAAGTTTAGACTTTTTAGGCACGATTAACTTAAAATCTGTAGATAAGTTCAATGAATGTGACACGATATTCTGAGCAAATGTTTCATTTTCCGTTCTACCTATTAATCCAATATCTATTTCATTATTTTCAATCATTTTAATAATGTCTTGTCTATCACTTTCAAATACTTCTACCTCAATATGGGCGTAATCCTTCTTAAAATTTGATAAAGCTTTAGGTACTATTTTATTAAATAAAGTTGGTATAGTAGCTATTTTTATTGAACCTTTAATGTTACTATGTAACGCGTCTACTTCAGACAATAAATTTGTTTGTGCTTCTAAAATTTCTATAATCAAAGGTATTAACCGCTTACCTACTGTAGTCGGCAAAGTCCCCTTACGAGAACGATTAAAAATTTTATAACCTAATTCTGACTCTAGGTTTGCTATGGACTGGCTCATTGCAGATTGGCTAATATGCATAGCTTCAGATGCATGAATGATAGATTCTAATTCGTAAATCTTCTGGACATATGATAACTGCTCAAAATTCATTAAATCACCCTTTTGTATTAGTAAAACTTATATAAACTTCAAAAATTCTAATTATACATTAGCATCTGTTATTCATTATAATTAATGGTGGTCGAAAAATTCATATTAAAGGACGGTATTAAATATGTACGATAAACTCTGGTCAAAAGATTTTATCTTCATTACTATCACAAACTTTTTGATGTATTTAATACATTATACATTAATTGTCACTGTTACTATATTTACTATTGATAAATATCATGCTTCCGAAAGCATGGGCGGTCTAGCTGCCGGTATTTTTATTATAGGTATGTTGTTCGGACGTTTAGCTTCTGGTCGGGTGATTGATAGTCTGCAACCGAAAAAAGTATTACTATTTGGTGTTACGTTTTCAATTATTACTGTTGGGTTATACTTTGCGATTAATAGTTTACTTATCTTAATGATAGTTAGACTATTGCATGGCATTGCTTTCGGGTTATCTTCCACTGCTACAGGAACAATTTCATCAAGTATTATACCAGACAAACGTAAAGGCGAGGGTATTGGTTACTATGCACTAAGTGTAACAACTGCGTCTGCAATCGGTCCGTTCACTGGTATCCTTTTAAATCAACGGTTTGGTTTTGAGTCTATCTTTGTCGTAAGCTTAATTGTGATTATAATTGCTTTTGTCTTTTCATTATTGATTAAAGGGTTACCTAAACCAGAACCTTTAGAAGATGATGACGATTCAAGTACTAAAGGTATCAATGCTTATATCCAAAAAGAAGCATTACCTATTTCCTTTGTCGTTATATTCGTTGGTATTGCTTATTCCAGTGTCCTATCATTCTTAACTGTTTATACGGAACAAATAAACCTTGCCACAGCATCTAGTTTCTTCTTTATCATCTATGCAGTTAGTACCTTTGTCACACGCCCATTTACCGGTAAAATCTATGATAATTATGGTGAAAATAAAGTAATGTATCCTGTATTAATTAGCTTTATGCTAGGGCTTATATTATTAAGCGCAACACATACAAGTTTACTGTTACTCATCTCAGCTATATTTATTGGTATCGGTTACGGTACAATCATACCTAGCGCTCAAGCAATCGCTATACAGCAGTCACCTGTTGAGAAAATTGGACTTGCCACTTCTACTTTCTATATGTTTGCTGATTTCGGTGCAGGTATAGGGCCCTTTATTTTAGGTATTATGATTCCAATCATGGGTTATCGTAACTTATATGTAACAATGGCTATACTCATTATTATTTCCATTGTGTTTTACTTTATATTACATGGTAAAAAAGCTGCTAAAAATCCTAATTATTAATGCTAAACAAATTTAGCATATACTATAAACTCACAGAGTAGGGACGAGAATACGAAAACGAACCAATTTTTTATTGTTTCGCATTCTCGTCTTATTTTTATTTTGATATATCCGTATTTAATTCTATTCAAATCACGGCTAGACTAGCTTCAATTTCAGTTTTTTTCGCATCAAAATCATAATTGTATTGGTCTAATGCTTCCCCTGTTTCAGTAATATTTTTAATACTTTCCAACTGAAATTGCCAACCTGCAAAATCTAATGCCGTATGAGGAAATTCAAAGGGTAGATATTCATAAAAAATGAGCGCCACATATGAGGGGTGTTCGTATAATTCAAATCTCACTTTACCAATATCCCATGTAAACCCAATCACTTTATTTTCTTCAAAATGTGTAATGCGCATTTCTATATTTTCACTCTCAGCTATATGAAAATACATTTTTCCTCCGACGGCCCTTTCTTGAAATGATAATTGTGGAAACCATTGCTGTATACCCTCTGTAGTACTTAAATATTTGAAAATATGATGGGCTCCGTTACTAATGTTTACAGTTATCGTTTGATAAACACCTTGTTGATCTTTTGCGTATTGGATAGTCATAATATTACCTCCTTAACATCATATAGGGAATATAACATATAAGTATGATGACTCATTTCATATTCCCTGTCATTTTATTACAGTAACTTATACATTGCCTTTGGATTGTAATTGAGCCGATTTACTTTGTTAGCTCTATTTAAAATAATAGATTATTGTATGGATTGCATTTGATTAACCTTATTACATTAAATTAAAAGAATTGATAGAATTAATCGTATCTATATCGAATCTTTCATATTTGAGTAACATGGGATTATCTTTCTATTGTATCTATAACATTTCAATATCTATTAACCTTTTAGTATAATTAACCAATTTCCATGAAATTTTATTTATTAATAGTTTATAATAAACCTTCGCTTTTCATATACTTTACAATGATTTACAAGCTATAAATTATTACTATTTTTAAAATGTTCTATATACATTCTTTTACTGAATTTTCTAACTTTTACAAAAATTCAGTTGCTAAGTATTGATTTTATATCTTATTATAGATAACATTTATATATAAGTAACTTAAAATTTGAAGTAATAGATAGAGGAGATTAACCATGACAGAAAATAATGACTTAGCAACTTCAACTCAAGAAATTATGAAAGAAGCTTTACATAAATTAGGTTTTGACGATGGTATGTACGAACTTGTTAAAGAGCCTCTAAGATTTTTAGAGATCCGTATCCCCGTTCGGATGGATGATGGTACTGTTAAAACATTTAAAGGGTACCGAGCACAACATAATCAAGCTGTCGGTCCTACTAAAGGCGGCGTTCGCTTTCATCCTGATGTTAATGTAGAAGAAGTTAAAGCTTTATCGATGTGGATGACGATGAAATGCGGTATTACAAATTTACCATTTGGTGGTGGTAAAGGCGGCGTCATCTGTGACCCAAGAGAAATGAGTAATTTAGAACTTGAACGTTTATCACGAGGCTATGTCAAAGCAATCTCTCAATTTGTTGGACCAGCTAGTGATATCCCAGCTCCAGACGTGTATACTAACCCCCAAGTTATGTCTTGGATGATGGATGAATATAGTAAGATTAACCGTTCAAATGCGTTCGCATTTATTACTGGTAAACCACTATCTTTAGGTGGATCTCAAGGGCGTAATCGTGCTACAGCACTTGGCGCGGTTATCACAATTGAAGAAGCTGCCAAACGTAGAAATATGAGTATTGCAGGTTCTCGCGTTGCAATTCAAGGTTTTGGGAATGCTGGTAGTTTTATAGCTAAAATTTTACACGATAAAGGTGCCAAAATTGTTGCAATTTCCGAAAGTCGTGGTGCTTTATATGACCCCAATGGCCTAGACATAGAAAGTCTAATTGAGTTGAAAGCGCAACATGGTCGCGTAACACCATTATTTGATGAAGTCATTCCAAACGAAAAATTATTTGAAATCGATTGTGATATTTTGATCCCTGCTGCATTATCCAATCAAATTAATAAAGAAAATGCACATTTAATTAAAGCAAATATCGTTGCTGAAGCTGCAAACGGTCCAACAACTCCAGAAGCAACTAAAATATTAACGGATCGAGACGTCTTGATTATACCAGATGTCCTTGCAAGTGCGGGTGGCGTCACAGTTTCTTACTTCGAGTGGGTTCAGAATAATCAAGGCTATTATTGGTCAGAAGAAGATATCATTGTTAAACTTCAAGAAAAAATGGTGGAAGCCTTTAATAAAATTTATGACTTAGCAGAAAATAGGAAAATGGATATGCGCTTAGCTGCTTATGTAGTCGGTCTTAAACGTACTGCTGAAGCGACACGTTTCCGTGGTTGGGCATAATATTAAGCTTTTTATTATATTATTTTAAAACAAGCTGGTTCGGTGTTCGAATCAGCTTGTTTTTATATAAGCGCTTCATTTTCAAATTCACACTTCAAATAAAAAAATTATCTTAGTATTGAAATATTAGCATTTTCAAAAGTATTGAAAATTGAATTTTCTGAATTTATTTGAAATAAAAAACTATCCAATATATACTATTTACAACAAAGGGGTGTAAATACATTATGAAAAATAATATTTATGGTAATATACCATGTTTTTTAAATAGCAAAAATCTGACTTTAACAGATGATTTAAATACAGATGTCATTGTTTATGGTGCACCTTTTGAAGGTGAAAGTACCTGGGGTGACTATACTGGCGTCGAATTAGGCCCTAAACAAATTAGAGCGTGTTCGGCACGTTATAGTCAATATTTACCCGAATTAAACCATATAGATATAAGTGAACATTTAACTATCGGTGACGCCGGAGACGTGCCATTTGTCGCCCACAATAATAAAGAAAGTTACGAAAACATTGCTGATTTCACGAAAAGGTTATGGGAAAGCGAGAAATTTTTAGTCGGATTTGGTGGTGAACATGGCGTCACCTATCCTATTCTTAAATCTTTGGCAAAAACAGGCAAAAAAATAGGTATTATACATTTAGATGCACATTATGATAATATGCCTGATTATGAAGGTGAAAACTACGCACGAAACACGCCATTTATGAGATTGTATGAAACGGATGGTGTGCGTAATGAAAGTATTATTCACACTGGTATACATGGCCCTAGGAATAAACCAGAAACAGGACGCTACGCTCAAGAAGCTGGCGCAGTCACACTTACAATTAATGATATACGTGCAGCCAAAGACTTAAAAGCATATGCCAAAGCTATTTATGATCAAGCAAGTAAAGACGTAGATGTTGTTTACTTAACTATTTGTAGTGATGTATTAGACTTTGCATTTAATCCAGGTGGCCCTGTAGATGGCAATGGTCTAACTTCTTATGAATTATTAACGATGATTTATGAATTTGGCGCATTAGGTTTATGTGGCATGGATTATGTGGAAGTTTATCCGATGCAAGATGCAAATCAAAATTCTGCGCATTTTGTCTCAACAGCCGTGTTATATGTACTAGCTGGTCATGTAGCATATTTAAACAAAACGAAATAGCTGAGGGGTGATGAGATTGGTCAACAGTATAAAAAAGGTTATTAAATCACTTGGTCCAGGAATGATTATCACCGCTTCGTTTATTGGCCCTGGCACGGTTACCACTATGACACAAGGTGGCGCGGGATTTGGATATAGCTTATTATGGGCTGTCGCTTTTTCAATTATAGCAACTATCGTCTTACAAGAAATGATCATCCGTTTGTCACTAGTGACAAGAGAAGGATTAGGAGAAGCGATCCAAGAATTATTTGCTCATAAAGTTGGAAAGCTGATTATTGTTTGGTTTACATTAATCGCAGTAACCATTGGTTGTGCTGCTTACATAAGCGGCGATTTAATTGGCACATCACTTGGTGCTGCCTATCTATTAAATTTACCAGAGCATGTCGTAGCACCTGTCATAGGTATTATTATCTTACTTATTGGCTTATTTGGTAATTATAAATTTCTAGAAAAAGTCATGATTTTTCTGATGGTTATTATGGGGATCATCTTTATAACAACCATGGTTGTTATTAAACCTGATGTCATAGGTATCTTAAAAGGTATTTTTGTACCAACTATTCCTGATGGTTCTATTATTACTGTCATCGCATTAATTGGAACCACTGTAGTACCTTATAATTTCTTTATTCATTCAACGGCAGTACATGAACGTTTTAATGGTATCAGAGAACTTAAGTTTGCACGTTGGGATACAATCATTTCAATTACAGTAGGCGGTATTATTTCAGCTGCTATCTTGATTGCTGCTGCCACTTTAATACAAGGCGATGACGTCAAAAGTGTTATTCAACTTTCTGGCCCACTCAAACCTGTGTTAGGAGACGCAGCACCATTTGCAATTAGCATTGGACTGTTCGCAGCAGGACTTTCATCAGCAATTGCCTCGCCTACTGGTGCAGCTGCTACAATTAGTAGTTTATTAGGTTGGAAAGGTGGAATGGAAAGCAAAAAATATAAAGCTGTTTTCACGGTGATTATACTCGTTGGTATAACTACCTCTGCACTTGGATTTGAGCCATTGGAAGTATTATTAATAGCACAAGCACTAAATGGTATTATATTACCTATTGTAGCTATACTTATCTTTATTATTATCAACAAGCAAAATTTCATGGGACGATTTGCGAATACGATTTGGCTCAATATCATCGGACTCATTGTAGTATTAATCGTCACTTTTCTAGGATTTTATAGTTTAATTGATGCAATCACGAGTTTTATTTCTTAAAAATAAAGAGACGTATAGTGTTCAGTTAAAATAACTGAACACTACGTCCTCTATTGATATCCATTACATTAAGCGTTTCTTACTAAATTTATTATATACCCATCTAATTAATAATGCTGCACTAATAAATAACCCAATATAACCAAATGTTTTAAATACAAAGTTCACGAGATCCACAAATCCAATGAAACTTAAGATAAAGGCTACAAATTAATGAAATCGTTAATAGCGTCACATAGCCCTTACTACTTGGCTGTGTAAACCTACTTAAAAATGGATACAGCATACCAATACAACTATTAAAGATAACACCTATCATCACTGCAGACATAAATATACCAATATAGGGGTGAATATCGTTTGCTAATAATAACGTTGGAATATCTACGCTATTAGCATTTTGAATATTTGTCATCAAACCGCAAGTCATGATTAATAGCAAGATACTAAATGAAAGGCCGCCATAAAATGCGCCTCTACGTGCTGTTTTATGACTGATTGAATCGCTCCCCACTATCGTTAAAAAGCTGAAGCTGTTTCCAATTATCAACCCGCCATATACAATAGCATCCCACCACCATAACGAACTAGACGTTTTAGGTGGTTTAATATATTGTTCTACGTCTGAAAACGGGATAGTTGGGTTAATGATATTATAGCCAGCGATAATCAATACCGCGATAACTAAAAAAGGTGTAACAATGCTGAGTATGGTCATAATCTTATTAAATTTAAGTTGTAACACAACGAACAATAAAATAACTATACCTAAAGAGCCGGTCCATACCGGGAGACCAAAGCCTTGATATAAAGCAGATCCTCCGCCTGCAACCATAACTACGGTTAATCCAAATAAAAAGAAAATCGTTAAATAATCAATGATTTTCCCCACATATTTACCAAAAATACTATTTAATGAAATTTCATATGTATTCGCATCTAATCGATAACCAATCTTTGAAATTTGTCTAGTTGCAAACGTCACGATAATCCCTGTGAAAATCACAGCAATGTACGCATAGTTACCATGATTAACGAAAAATTGTAATAGTTCTTGGCCTGTAGTAAACCCAGCGCCTACTATAAAACTAAGATAAGCTAGCGCAGTCTTAACTGCAGCTTTATTATCTTTACTCATTTATCATACATCCCCTTTAAATTTGATTAATTTATACTACTTATTAATTTTTCAATGTAAGCTTAACCATTATTAAAAATAATTAATCACTACCTACGAGGACAAACGTTAAAAGATAGTGCCATATCAAAATTTAAAATAAATAAGGGCAAGACAGAAACCCTTTTTTTACAAAGGTTTCATTGTCCCGCCCCGGCAAGCATGATGAGGGTTAAAAAAATGAAGTCAGTACGTTTCCAATCCAATTATATACTGTTAACATCATATAAAAGGCTATGCGTTTTATTTATTTCAGCCTCTTAAACAATAATTACGTGTTTTTAAATAGCGCCTGTCTCTTCTAGATTTTTTTCTTTTGTTTCTGGCGCCATACTCAATGATAGTATAAAACCAATAAATAATAGTGCTGAAGAAATATACATGGTTAGACTTAGCCCATAATTTGCTAAAATCATAGGGAAGAAAAATGTACTTAAAGTAGAAGCTAATCGGCTTACTGTAGTAGTAACCCCCCGCCGGTGCTTCGTACATGCGTTGGGAATAATTCATATGGATCAATCCATTGATGGCTCCCCACTGCTGTATTGAAAATGCCATATATAATAAATAGTACAAGTATAATTAAAAATGAAGTATTTCCTTCCGATACTATACCTAATGATAACAAAGCTAGCGCAGTAATCAAGAAGGGTTATATTAAAGTTGGTCTTCGGCCATATTTCTCCACTAAGTAAAGTGCAGGGAAAACGCCTATCAAATAAAACATATTGATAACTGCAGATCCTAAGTATTTTAGCGATCCTTCATGAAATCCAAATTGTGATAATATTTCCGGTATATAAGTTCCAATAGCAAATCTAGTCATAACTTGTAATGACCAAAATATAGAAACAAAAACTAAGCTACTTATCTCTGATAACGTCTAGAAAATAAGTAGCTTAAAATATTGCATTTTTATTCAATTATCATTTTAAAAGTTCAGAGTACTGCAGGTTAATGATACGCGCTTTACTTCAGTTCATTTAAAAGGTCTCAACGTCTGTAAATTGTGATAAGTAAAGTTGCTTATAGGGACCTTCATGTTGCATGAGTGCCTCATGGCTGCCTTCTTCTAATATCTGACCGTCTTTAATAAAGATAATACGGTCAACATCTTTAATCGTTGATAAACGATGAGCAATAATTAAAGATGTTCTATGTTCAGAAAGTTTTTTAAATGCTTTTTGTATCTTGTTTTCTGTTTCAATATCAAGCGCACTCGTCGCTTCATCTAAAATAATAATAGAGGGGTCTTTTAAAAACATTCTCGCAATCGATATACGTTGCTTTTGTCCGCCTGATAATTTTGTACCTCTTTCTCCTACGAGCGTATCAAGCCCAAATGGCAATTCATTGATAAAGTTTTCCAGTTGGGCGTGTCGGATTGCTTCCCATATTTGTGCTTCATCAGCCTCTAAATGTCCGTATACAATATTGTCTCTTAATGTGCCAGAAAATAAGAATACATCTTGCTGAACCACACCTATTTCTGAACGCAGAGATGCGAATCGAATAGATTGAATGCTTTGACCGTCAAATAAAATATCTCCTTCATCTACTTCGTAAAATCGAGGTAATAATGAACTAATCGTTGTCTTACCGCTGCCACTTGGTCCTACTAACGCAATTTTTTCACCTTGATAAATTGTTAAATTCATTTTATTTAGAATAGGTGTTTCTCCATAGCCAAATGATACATCCTTATATTGAATTGTTTTAGGTTTAGAAGGCATCTTGATAGCCTGCGGGTCGTCTTGTATTTCTGGGTCTATCGCCAAGATTTCTCTGAAATTATTGAACCCTGCAATGGCTTTTGGAAATAGCTCAATAATCATATTAATTTGTTCTAAAGGTTTAAATAAAACATTCGTAATCATAATAAATGCAACGATGCCCCCATAGCTCAAGTCACCATGCAATACGAAGTAACTGCCAACGATTAATACAATAACCAGTGTTAATTTTTGAGCAATGTGGCTAATCGTAACGTTCCATGACATATAATTATAAGCTTTTAATTTTGTGGCTCTAAAGTCATCATTAATACGATTAAATTTTTGTTGTTCGTGGCGCTCATTAGTGAATGCTTGAACTAATCTAATACCACCAACATTATCCGCTATTAATTCATTAAAACGGGATACATTCGCAAATAGTCCTTTAAATGCACGAGACATTTTTTGATTGAAATATATCGCTAATATAAAAACAATTGGTACTACACAGAATGTAATCAATGCTAATTTCACATCAATTGTCAACATAATGATAAATGCACCAATCAATGTCATAATAGATAAAAAGATATCCTCGGGGCCATGATGCGCCGCTTCTCCAATATCCATTAAATCATTGGTTAAGCGACCAATTAATTTTCCAGATTTTTGGTTATCAAAATACTTAAAGTTTAGTTTTTGAATATGACTATATAAATCGTTACGCATATCACGTTCTATATTTGTACCTAACTTATGTCCCCAATAGGTTACAACAAACTTAAGTACTGATGCAATAGCAAAAACACCTAATAAAACCAACCCAAAAATCACAATGAGATTCCAATGATTTGTAGGTAACAAACGGTCTATATAAATACTTGTAATAAGTGGAAAAATTAATTCCAATAAACCTACTACAATAGCAGAACCAAAATCTATAAAAAACAACCCTTTATACGGCTTATAGTAATTCAAAAAAGCTTTCACAACATCCCACCTACTTTTAAATTTATAAATATTCATATGAAATATATTATGGATTAAATGATAATTATTATCAATGAAATTTATTAAAATTTTATAAATGTGTAAAATCAAATATTCATACATTTAAAAAAACATTATATACGTTATACCAACCAAAAATAAAATAAGAGTGGCACAGACACCAAATATTCTAATTTGGTGACCAATACCACTCATATAAAAACATACCTTTATTATAAATAAACGACAATACTTTTACTTAAGAATGCACAATCATAGATTAACACGACTTTTATACACCAGAATAGGATGAAAATCCGCCGTCTACAGGTACTACAATACCAGTTACAAAACCACTCATATCATGATCCATTAACCAGTATAATGTGCCTAAGATGTCTTCAGGAACACCAAATCGATCCATTGGTGTTTGTGAAAGAATTTTTTGAGCACGTTCTGAATATGAACCATCTTCATTTCTGAGCAATGCTTTATTTTGATTTGTTTCGAAAAATCCTGGCGCAATCGCATTGACGCGTATTTGTCCCGCGAAATATGTGCTTAACCACTGTGTGAAGTTACTTACAGAAGCTTTTGCACCACTATACGCTGGAATTTTCGTCAACGGTGTAAATGCATTCATAGAAGAAATATTGATAATCGTGCCTTTTTCTGATGCCACTACATCTTTACCAAATACTTGTGATGGTAAAAATGTACCTGTATAGTTCAATTTAAAGACTTTGTCTATACCATCTTCTGTAAGGTCAAAGAATGTTTTATCACCTGCTTGATCATACATTTCATCATTTGTGGTCGCATCAGGATGATTTCCGCCTGCACCATTAATCAAAATAGTAATCGCACCAAATTGATCATTGTATGTTTGTTTTGCTTTCTCTAAAGCTTCTTTGTCTAACACGTCTGCTACTAAAGCGACCGTTTGTTGTCTATTTTGATCAATTTCGTCTTGTAATTGTACAATCTTATCTTCAGAGCGGCCTAATATACCTACATTCGCACCTTTTTCTACAAGTGCTTTTACAAATGTAGCGCCGATGACTCCCGTTGCCCCTGTAATAACAACATTCACATCTTTAAATTGTGTTGCCATTATTTTCTCACTCCTTCAATTAATCCATTTATATATGTGGCACCTAGTGCTCTATCGAATAATCCATAACCAGCCTTACCTGTTTCTCCCCAAATCATGCGTCCGTGATCTGGTCTGATTGTGCCTTTAAAATCAATATCTCTTAATGCTTCTGCTATCGCTTTCATATCTATAGAACCATTTTTGGATAAATGACCTGTTTCAACGAAAGAATATTCATCTAAACGTTTAACATTACGCATGTGTACAAAATGAATATGGTCGCCAAATGTTCGAATCATACTCGGTAAATCATTTTCTGCTAATGAACCTAATGACCCAGTACAGAAACAAATGCCGTTATGCGTATCATTATTAATTGATAATAGGCGTTCATAACTTTCCTTATTCTTTATGATACGTGGGATACCGAATATAGCCCAAGGCGGATCGTCTGGATGAATCGCCAGATCAACGTCATGTTCTATCGCAGTTGGCAACACAGCATCTAAGAAATATTTCAAGTTATCCCATAACTGTTCATCTGATGTTTCACGATATGCTGAAATAAGATGATTCATCTCTTTACGTGAGTAACTTTCATCCCAACCTGGTAAATTTAAATTAGTTGTTAATGGGTCAATATCTTTAATTTGATCGTGGTTATAAATTAATGTATTTGAACCATCTGGCAACTCATAATCTAATTGTGAACGCGTCCAATCGAACACGGGCATAAAGTTGTAAGTCACTGTTTTAATACCATTTTCAGCAAGATTAATGAGCGAAGTCTTATAATTTTCAATTAATTCATCGCGCTTTTCTGTACCTAATTTGATTTCTTCACTTACAGGTAAACTTTCTACAACTTCAAATTTCAAACCTGCATCTTCAATCGATTGTTTTAATGCTGCAATTCTCTCTTTAGTCCAAACCTCTCCAACAGGAATGTCATAAATAGCTGAAACAATGTGTTTCATATCTGGAATTTGTCTAATATTATTTAATGTTACTGGGTCATCTTCTCCATACCAACGAAATGATAATTCCATCATTATACCTCCTCAACGCCTTCAATTTTAAATAAGTTTACTGCATTGTTATAACAAATATCTTTCAATATTTTAGTTATTGTGTCATCTGACAGTTGAATTTCACCTTTTTCAATCTTATCTCCTAAGAAATTGCATAAAATTCTTCTGAAATACTCATGTCGTGTATATGAGATCATGCTGCGTGAATCAGTGAGCATACCAACAAATTTAGATAATAAACCAACGTTAGCGTAATCTACTAAATGTTGTTCCATACCTTCTTTAGTGTCGTTAAACCACCATGCTGCACCAAGTTGAACCTTATGAATGCTATTTGTAAAGTTACCTGCTGTTGCTTGAACCATTAAATGGTCATTTCCATTATTAGGATAAATAATCGTATCCGATAAAGCTTGGTTTTGTTCAAGATGATCAAGTAATGCATTTAATTTTTTGGCGCTTAGTTGTTCACCTACACTGTCAAAACCGCTATCTGGCCCCGTAATACCAAACATATTCGAATTATTATTTCTTGTTGGTCCAAGGTGGAATTGTACAACCCAACCTAACTCTTCATATACTTTACTAATTTCAGTTAAAATATAACCTGCTAATTCATATTGCTCTGTTTCAGATACTTGCTCGCCACGTTTTAATGCATCATATACCGCATTAGCATCTTTAGCAGATGCTGTAACTAATGGCGTCTTTTCAAAACTTTGATCAGAACTACGTGCACCTTGTCTATCAAAATAATGAACACGTGCTTTTAATGCGTCAATATAAGTACTTAAATCTTTAATATCACAATCTGTTGTTTCATCTAGTTGATTAATTTTTGTATTAATAGAATCTTGATTTAAGAAAACATAACTATCTGGTCTAAAAGTAGGTATAACTTTAAACGTCACCTTGTCGTCTTCATTTAGCAACTTATGATATTTCAAATCATCGCATGGATCATCTGTGGTACAAACGACTTTAACGTTACTTTGTTTAATTAAACTTTGCGGCGTGTGTGAAGGTTTTGCCAGTTTTTTATTAAGTGATTTGTACAATTTTTTGACGTTCACTTTATCCAAATCTGTGTCTTCGTCGAAATAACGTTTTAGCTCAAGTGCACACCAATGATACATTGGGTTCACAATAGCGTAAGGTAACATATGCATAAATGCTTTGAATTTATCAAAATCATCAACAGTACCTGTAATGAATGCCTCTTCAATGCCATAAGCTCTCATTAAACGCCATTTATAATGGTCGCCACCTAACCATAATTGTGTGATATTGTCGTAATTTTTATTTTCATAAATTTCTTTCGGATCTAGATGACAGTGAAAATCATAAATAGGTAAATCTTTAACTTTTTGGTATAACTTAACTGCTGTTTTATTATTTAATAAAAAATTGTCATTAATTAAAGTCATAACTTTGCCCCTTTTCTATAATCCTAATAATTTTGGAAGGAATAATGATAATTGTGGAATAAATGTGATAATAAGCATTAAAATAATTAGTGCTCCAAAATAAGGAACTAAATATTTAAATACTGATTCTACACGAACGCCACCTACGCTTGCCCCCACAAACAGTGCACTACCCACAGGTGGTGTGATATTACCAATACATAAATTGAAAGCAATAATAATACCAAAATGTATTGGGTCAAGTCCTAACACTTCTGAAATCGGTAAGAAGATTGGTGTAAATATAAGTACAGCTGGCGTGATGTCCATAAATGTACCAATCACTAATAAAATAACGTTGATTAATAATAGAAGTGCAATCGGATTGTCTGTCATTGAAATAATACCGTTAGATATTGCTTCTGGTAGTCCTGTATAACTCATAACAAGTGAAAACAATGCAGAAGCGGTTATTAAAAATAAAATCATACCGCTAATTTCTGCTGTTTCTTTGATAACATTTGAAAGTTGCTTTATTTTCAAACTCTTATAAATAAGCGACAACACTACAGAATATAAAACTGCTACTGCAGCGCCTTCCGTAGCTGTAAAGATACCAGATACAATACCTCCTATAACAACTACGATTAAAAATAAACTTGGCAACGCATCAAGTGTTAGGAATAATTTATCTTTCCAACTTATTTTTTCTGACACTTTATAGCCTTGTTTTTTTGCCATAAAATAAGCGACAATCATACAAGCAATACCCCATAAAATACCAGGGATATAACCTGCGATAAATAGTGCAGCAATAGATGTACCACCGCTGACTAATGAATATACAATCAATAGCGAACTCGGTGGAATCATTAAACCTGATGGTGCAGATGCAATATTTGCTGCTGCGGAATATTCTTTTTTATAGCCTTGCGTTTTTTCCATCGGGCCCATGATACGTCCCATCGCTGCGGCTGCAGCAACACTTGAACCAGAAATAGAACCAAACAGCATATTCCCCACAATATTGGTATGCGCTAATGAACCCGGTAATCGCCCTACTAAAACTTTAGCAAAATTCACTAATCTAAATGCGATGCCTCCGTTATTCATAATGATGCCTGCTAATACAAATAGGGGTATGGCTAACATTGTAAAATCATCAATCCCTGTCACCATCCGCTGTGCGGCAGTCACAATTGTGACATCAAATGGCAGTATTAATAATAAAGTGATAATTGAACTTAAAATAATCGAAAGTGCAATAGGCAGCCCCATAATCAGAAAGACGAAGAACGTGATGAACAAAACTAACCCTGCAGTTGTCGTCATAAACCATCACCGCCTTCAACCTCATTACCTTCTTGAACTAATTCCTCTTTGTTCAATAAATTGTAAAATGCATAGAAAATGATAAATATACCCGACACTGGTAACGCACCATACATCAATGCCATCGATAAACCTGTAGATGGCGCGATCTGAGACCAAGTTAATTTCACAACTTCAAATCCGCCCCAGATCATAAGTATAATCGCGACGATAATTAAGATAACGTCTGACATTTTCTCTAAAATAACTTGTGCTTTCTCAGGTAATTTCTCTCTCATAAACACGATAGCAATATGTTGTTTAATTCCAAATACATAACTTGCACTCAATAAGCCAAACCAAATTAACAAGAATCTAACAATCTCTTCACTCGTTGTACTGGGTGTGTTAAATATAAATCGCGTTGCCACTTGATAAATGGATAAAATCACCATTACAAAAAGCGAGATACCTGCCAACGTCAACAGCAATCTATCAATGATTTGCTTTGCTTTCTTCATAGCGTTGTTCCTCCTTCTCGATTAATTTATAATCCTCTTTTGTGTCTGGATTATTTTTAAATTCATCTTGAAGTGGTTTAGAAGTCGCTTTAAATGATGTTTTATCTACATCATGAAATTGCACTCCCATTTTTTCTTTAGCTGTTTTCTTGGCGTTTTTTACTTCCTTATCCCAAATCACTTCATGCTTTTTAGTAGAATAATCAGCAGCCTCTTCTAACCATTTTTGTTGTTGTTTTGTCAAACTGTCGTAGGTTTCTTTATTCATGATTAAAATATCCGGTACGGTTGCATGTTCTGTATAATAATAATTTTTAGCAACTTCACCATGGTTATTAGTCGTTAAGGCTGTTTCATTATTCTCTGCTGCATCAATCACGCCTGACTGCATGGCTGTATAAACTTCGCCAAAATCCATTGGCGTAGGCGTGCCACCTAATGACTTGATTAAATCAACACTTGTTTTCCCTGGTTGAACTCGTACCTTCAACCCTTTCAAGTCTGTGTTGTCTTTAATTTTTTTATCTTTGGTATAAATATTACGCATACCTGCATCATAATAAGTGATACCTAAAAAACCTTGATCATCTGTGGATTTAAAAAACGCATCTTGTACGTTCTTCTGCTTCATCACATGGCGATAATTATCTTCAGATTCAAATAAATATGGCATATTAAATAGTGAGTATGTCGGTGAAAAGCTTTCGAGTGCGCCTGCTGATACTTTTGTCATTTGTATAGCATTGGTTTGGGTCATTTCAATCGCTTCACGTTCGCTGCCGAGTTGGCCGTTGGGGTAAATATTCACTTTAATTTGACCATGTGACTTTTTTTCTAATCTCTCTTTAAATATCTTTAATGATTTATGCACAGGATGCTCAGTTGGTTGATTATGTGCTAACATAATTTCTTTTTGCTTATCTTTAGCTTTAACATCCCCATTTGTTAATATCATGGATGCCATCCCAATCATAAAGAATGCGCTTACAAGTAGAAATAAAATTTTTTTCATAAAGATAATGCCCCTTGTATTGCAATTTTTATCGTTTTAACGCTCCAAAATGTGTTGATAAATTAAACACATCACTTTCTTGTACGTTGAGTGCATCTTCATTTGTCGTATGCTGTAGGACTGAACATTTCGTTGCAAAGTCAACCGTTTCTCCTAGTTGCCACCCTTTATTCAATCCATGTAAAACACCCGCCATAAATGCGTCTCCTGCGCCAATACGGTTTAATACAGTATATGCATATGCTTGACTTTCGATATAATCGTCCTTTGTAAGAATAATACCTTGTAAGGTACTTTGTTCAATATTTCTATTACTTGAAGCCATCAACGCAATATCATATTGCGTTTGAATCGTCTTTGCACAAGTTTTCATATCGTCATCTAAAGCATTGGTTTCAAGCAAATGTGTAGCATCCTTTTTCCCAAAAAATAGTACATCAACTAAAGGTAAAATTGACTTAATAACTGGAACTGCTTCTTCTTTATCCCACAAATTGCTTCTAAAATTAATATCAAATACGATTTTAACGCCCTTTTCTTTCAAATGTGCTAATACATCAACAATCTGACGACGTATCGCTTTATTTACAGCTAATGTAATACCTGTAAATACAAAATAGTCACCATTTTGAGCGTTAATATCATTCATGATACTGGCACCATGTTCAGCGAATGTTGAATGTTCCCTATCGTAAATGACTTTACCACTGCGAAAACCAAAACTTTCTTCCATATAATAAGTGCCTACCCGGCCGTTATTATATTTGATAAATGATGTTCCCACACGTGTTTGAAACATTTTTTGCAAAGCTAAGTGACCAAGTGCATGATTAGGTAATACTGTTAATATTTCAGTAGGATGACCAAATTGTGCTAACGTTACAAGTGCGTTTAATTCTGCGCCACCCACGTTTACTTTAAACGTGCCTGCGTCTTTCAACTGTTCGTAATCAGGTGGCGTATAACGTAACAACACTTCACCAAACCCATAAACTGTCATTGTTATACCTCGCTTTTTATTTCTGAAATATAGCTTTCTAGAGCTTCTTTACCTTCTTGTTGATAAATTTTTGTGATTTCACTACCTATGCCCACTGCAAAACTTCCAGCATCTAACCATTCTTTGTGATTCGCTTTTCCTACGCCACCCGTCGGTACAATTTCAATTTGTGGTAACGGCCCTTTAAAATCTTTAATAGACTTAGGCGTAAATTGAGTAGCAGGGAATAATTTAAGCACTTTGCATCCATATCTTAATGATTCGACCATTTCTTTGACTGTCATACATCCAGGAATATATGGTACATCATACAAATTGGCAATTTTAGCTGTTTCTTTATCAAAACTAGGGCTTACAATAAATTTTGCCCCGTTTAAAATAGCAGTCCGCGCAGAAACACTATCTAATACTGTACCAGCGCCTATCAATGCGTCTTCTCTTTTTGATAATTTAGCTATTATGTCCATAGCATTAGGCGTCGTTAATGTTACTTCGATAATATGAAGCCCCTTATCTATAATTGTATGCGCAATATCCAAAAACGATGCTGCATCATCCGTGCGCATCACGGCAATATGCTGACCTTGTTGAATTTCTTTCATTGTGTTAATTGAATCCATCTCTTCAACCCCTCATAATTATATGATTTACAATACTATTTCAAAATAACAACGTTGTTATTATCATACAAAAAAATATTGTAATGCTTATCTCTATGGTATAATTAATTCGAATTTAAATCAATCAATTTCAAGGAGAAATTTTATGGCTGTAACTTTAAAAGACGTTGCTGAAGCCTGTGGAGTCAGTTATTCCACAGTTAGTAAAGCACTTAAAAATTCTCATCTCGTTAAACCCAAAACAAAAAGCATGATTCAGCAAAAAGCACTCGAAATGAATTATATCCCTAATCATTCAGCAAGAGCACTCGTATCTAAGAAAAGTGGCACAATTGGATTAATATGGCCTTCTGTTGATCGTGTAGCAGTTACTCATCTGATTTCAGAAATAAACCATGCGATTAAAGATTTAGGTTATGTCATGTTTGTTTCAATAGATGACGTTGCTGCAGCCTCAAAGAAATTTGTGGAATTCGGTTGTGATGGTATCGTCATTTTTGATGAGGGAGATGCTACAAATTTATCTCCAGAAATTTATAATAATGTGCCTGTGGTAGCTTATGGTGTTAATCGCGATATTCCTTATCCAATGATTAATGTAAATCATTCAGAAGCGATGATTATGGCAATTAAAGCACTCGTAAATCAAGGCGTAAATTCCATTGACTATATTGGTGATATACATACAAGCGATACACGTCAAATTGCTAAAAAAGAAACTATTACACAGTACTGTAAAAAACACCACATCGATTATCGTATCATTGATTCTACAAGCTTGAACGCTATCGAAACTGAATCTTCCGTTAAACATTTTTTACAGTATAACGATCTTGCTCAAGGTGTAATTTGTGGTAGTTATGACATCACAGTCGGAACCATTAATGCACTTGGTCCAAACGACCACCCTATTTTGTATTCTTATGATAATATTCCACAAATTAAAAAATTAGATTATCCTGTCAATGCTATTGGGGTCCCAACGACAGAAATTGCACAGAGTATTGTAGATACTTTAGATAAAATAATCAAAAACGAAGAGACTCAATCAACTTACCATCTTCATCCCAAAATTCAAAAAAACATATAGACATAAATATGCCCAAACCTTAGTATTGCGGTTTGGGCATGTTTATGTGTTTGATTGATGTTTGACAAGAGGGCTACTTTTTATCATTAACCTACTTGATATAGAAGATAAGCTTAATGTATAAATATAGATACTCAATATATTATAATAAGAATAGGGAGTTCTTATTTAAGTGAATGAATGGGGAGAATTATGTTATTCTAGATAAATTTATTATGAGTTCTGAATTATGAAACGCAATTATGCTCGCTACTTTGGCGTTAGGGATTATCATTAACATATTAACTTTTTCTCTTCTATCAATTAATAATAACCAGTACGCATAACCCTCTATACATCTATTATATTACGCATATCGTCATGATTAAAATACATAGTTGGAATATATCGTATTCTACCACGGAATACATTTTAACTATAATGCGTTCAAGTTTTATTAACGCATTTTATTTTGTTTCTTTTAAAAAATTGATCCATTCATGCGTTACATAATTCATATAACTATCTTTTTTCCAAATAATACCTAAATTCCATGACACATCAGCGCCCTTAATGTCTAAGCCTACAACATCATCATTCAAAATATTTACAATACTTTCTGGTAATATACTGACACCGATACCATCACGAATCATATTTTCAATAAATGTAATTTGTGACATTTTCGCTACTGTTTTAGGATGAAATCCAACTTTTCTGCAGCTTTCAATAATTTGATCCTTTAAATAGTAGTCATCATGAAACATAATAAAACGTTCATTTTTTAAATCACCTAAGTAGACCGATGATTGTTTTGCAATTTCAGACTGCTTATCTACTACTAATAATAATTTTTCATTGTATAAAGGGACAGCGTGATAAACATCATCATCTACGGGTAACGTTGTGATACCTACGTCAATCTCATCATTATTTAAATATAATTCAACTGCTTTACCGCCCCCTTCAATGACTTCATAAGTCACATTGGGGTATTTATTATGAAATTGATTCAAGCTTTCTGTAAAAAGCCTTACATTCATAATCGCTGATATCCCAACTCTAATATGACCTCTTTCTAAATTTGTTACATCTCCCATTTCTAAAGATAAATCATCTAAGACGGCTAATGCTTCTACACATTTATCATAAAATATTTGGCCGATATCCGTTAAAATAATGTGTTTTTTTCTTCTATCAAACAAGGTAATGTTGAATTCATTTTCAATACTTTTAATATTTTTACTGATTGTAGATTGCGCAATATATAAATGTTCAGATGCTTGGGTCATCCCACCATTTTTCACAACTTCTACAAAATATTTCATTTGCTTAATTTCCATTTTTAACCCCTCTGAATCGCTCTATAATCGTTTGCATACGTAATTATTTCAAAGCTTCCATTGCTGTTTTTGTTGCCATTTGAATCACTTTATCATTAGGTTTTGCATCTTTGCCATCTTTTTTCGTATAAATAGCAAGCACAATCGGCTCTTTTTGGTTTTTAGGATATATAAAAGCCAAATCATTGCGCGTACCATAAGTTAAACCTTGACCACTTTTGTCACCTACTACGGCTTGTTTAGATACACCAGCCTTAATTAAAGTATCGCCCGTTTCATTATGAATCATCACATTTTTTAATAAATTACGATTAGCTTTACTCATATCTTCATTCGTTAAAATGTGTTTTAATGTCATTGCCGCAGCTTTAGGCGTTGTAGTATCTGCAGTACTTGTTGGATCATATAAATTTAATTCGGGTTCTAATCTTTGCGGATTTGATATATTATCTTCGAGTTGTTTTAATTCTTCATGAAAACCCTTGATGCCACCAATTTCATTAATAATTTTATTATTAGCTGTATTATCACTTTGTAGCATAGATGCTTGGATTAATGCTTTTAAAGTCATCTGACTACCTACATATTTTTCAGTTACAGGTGAGTTTGCTACAATATCATCTTTCTTTATATCTATTTTTTTATTTAGTGTTGAGGTAGCAGTGTTTTGTAATAATATCCCGCTGGCGATTGCTTTATATGTAGATGCAAATGCAAATCGTTCATCTGAGCGATGTTGTATGTGTTTGCCATTAGCTGTATTTACACCATAGACCCCTACGATTGTATCATTGTCTTGTTCAATTTGCTCAAATGTCTTTGCTGAAGCAGTATTCCCCGTTAAAATGAGCAACATGAACCCAACCAATATACTTAAACATAATTTCCTCATTTTTTATTCTCCCCTTTTCCTATATATGATTGCTATGTCTTTACTTAAGTTTAACTATAATCATAAATATTATAAAATACAATTATCTTATAAAAGGAACTCATAAAACGTACAAATGGAGATAGATTAGTAATCTACCACGTCTATTTAATTTTTCTATTAAAGTCATTATAAGCGCCTTTTAATAAAATCTGCCTAAAATTCAAAGCACTTCATGCACATGTGTTTTTCAATCCATCGTCCTTATCATATTTAAAGCTGGGACATGTATACATGCCCCAGCCCCATATTGCTAACTGTATTGAGTCGTCTGAGTTCGATTGACTCATAAAACGTCTTGTTGATAACAATAATTAGACACTATTATCAAAACACGTCACGTTTTATACATACCAGTTACAGTTATTGACCAATTGTCATTTCCATTAAGTTATCGTTTTGATCAAAGAAAGCAGTATAAGAGCCATTATTAGTATCATAAGTTACAAATGTGCCATCGTCGTTACCTAATTTACCTTCTTCAGTTATTTCGTTAGATGTATGTGCTTTTTTAAAAGTATCTTTAGAAACTGAGTCAGGTTTAGTGAAGAAAGTGATTTGTACTACTTCATTTGCGCTATTAAATTCTACTGTCGTATCATAAACTTTCTTGTTATGATCAAACTCTTCTTTGGCTCCTGTATCAACTTTATAACCATTGATTGAGACGTTATCATATTTCAAAGCACGTACAAAGTTATAATCTTGAGTGAATGAAGGATCATATGTGGTATAACCTTCATAATTGTACCATGGTGTTTCGGCTTTTAAATTAACGTCACTTTCACTGCTGGCACCACTTGCGCCACCTTCACCGTGACCCCATTTTTGAACCTGTTCTGCTGCTTGCACGTTCGGACTACTCGTGGCAACATATGCTGCTGAAGAACCTAAGACAAGTGTGGATACAACGACTGTTGACGAAAGTATCTTTACTACTTTATACATAATCAATTCCTCCTTATTCGTAGTCTCTCAAATGCAAAGTGTAATTATTCACCTTAATCATACACCTATCATTTATATTTGCAAGCAAAAAATACCCTCTTTTTCTTATATACTTAAACAATCCTTTAGAAAGCGCTTTATTGTAATGGGGATTGTTTTGTTTTAGAATTAAATTTATGATTAAAAATATTTCAATTAGTGGAATTCATTGTAGGCATTTGTGGTTTAATTATGGTGTTGATATTAAATATGTTACTAGGCCTATTTTAACTACAGCATTTCAATCAATTCCTATATAGTTAAGGCGAAATTTTACTGAAATGCTACTTAATCTGGTAAAGTTACATAAATAAGTATTTTAGAAAGGATGATTTATAATGCGTTATATTTTACAAGTTGATTTTCCTATTGATGGCCCTTTTGGAGAAGAGATGGCAACCCAATTCTCTGATTTAGCCAAGTCTATTAACGAAGAACCAGGATTTTTATGGAAAATATGGACTGAAAATGAGGCAACCAAAGAAGCTGGCGGCATATATGCATTTGATAGTTACGAAAATGCAGAAAACTACTTAAACATGCATAGTGAACGTCTTAAATCTATGGGTGTGCCAAACGTAAATGCAAAAATTCTAGCTACCAATGATGTGCTCACTCAAATAACGCATGGCCGCTTAGATTAAATCAATGAATCTATATAATCAAATAAGCCTTTCATATCAATCAATATTTTGATATGGAAGGCTTATTATATTTATATCTTGACTATCCAATTTTGATAATTAAAATATTTTCCAACGGTATTTCTAATATAGTTGCGCCATTTCTTTTAAGAAATCTTGATACGTAATTTTATTTTGAGATAGACGCGCAACAAGCATATATATCTTCTCATTTTGAGTAAATTCATTTTTGTACAAATATGATTCTTTTTCTGCCTCATTTGCTAAAGGGTGTTGGATGTTTCCCCTTTTTGAAAAAGCTTCGTAATAACGCAAACCAAACAAGCGTTGAGAATAACCATCAATATGAATGCCATCTGGATTTGCTGTTAACCCTTCCGCTGTGACATAAAAACATTGTGCATTTTTATTGGCTACACTTTTAATGATTTCGTTAATTTCTTGATATTCTGTTGCACTCGCACCAAACCCATCTTGTCCTAAAAATTCTCCTAATAAGCCCATCACAAAAGTAAGTTGCGGTTTATGAAGCGCTTCTCTAAAATACGTAATTAAATGCATTAATTTCGATTCATATGTTTGAAATTGCTTATTTTGGCTATCACTTTCCCCTTGATGCCATAACACACCCATCAGGTCAGATGTTTCCATTGCGAAGCGGGCTTCACTTAACGCATGACGTGTCAATGCGCCATTATCTGCCCAATCATCAATAGAAGTACCTCCATCTGCACATGGGATTAAACCAATAGTTTCATTGGGATGATTATCTAACCACATCTTTGCAAAAGATGCAGCCGGCCCTATACCAGCAACAGAACGGTCGCTATGTATTGGTTCTTCCATCATCTGCCATCTACCATTTCTTAATACAAAAATACGCTCATCTATAATAGGCTTCACACTATTTAAAAAACCACGACCTGCCATATTTGATTGTCCAATAAGTAAAATTGATTTCATAACTCATTTCCTTTCAAATTCCAACTTTTTATTATTTTAACATTTAATAACAAATACTGTTATTCTATACACATGCATTAAAAATTTAAAACTATTACCGCATTGCTTATTCTATAGTTAAACTTACTCTCTTTAGTTTTTTATTTTCTTTATTTATTTTCAAAATTTATACGGTACGATACTTTATATAAATAAATTATAAAAATGGAAATATATAAACTTTACTTTTTACTCTAATTATCATATCATGGAATGGATTTTTGAGAGGAGTTTGTTATTTTGGAGAGGAAGATAGAGCTCACATATGCTAGGGCGATTTTTTGTATTACTATAGTTATCGTTCATTGTTTAACTGGTTTAGTCAATGATCCTCATATTACATCATTTGAAAAAATAAGTTTTAGTTTTGTGCAAGTTATTTTACTATTCGCAACACCATGCTTTATTATTTTGTCGGAAATTTTGTTAGGTATGCGATATTCAAATAGCATCCCTAAAAACTTTTTACTAAAACGAATGAAGTTTATTTTAATTCCATATGTTTTATTCGGTTTATTCGTTACGTTTAAATTATTTTTAGGTGACGGCTCAAATAAATCATTTTTAGACATTTTTATAAGCATTGTTATAAAAGGTAATTTTTTTGGGTGGTTTGTAATTGTTATTTTCCAGTTTTATATATTACATCGCTTATTCTATAAATTATTAAGCAAAGCCAATCCAGCCTTTGTACTTATTACAACTTTTATAATTAGTTTTGCACATTCTTATTTAATGTATTATAGTACGTCGTATCTTGAGTTTTGGGGTTTTTACCCTTTGTTTAACAGAACTATTATTTTATATTGGTTATTTTATTTTGTAGTTGGGTTCTATTTCGGAAAATATTACGACACCGTAATTCAATTTTTAAAACGTCATTTAATTTGGCTTATTTTAATCTGGATTTTAGCTATTTTATATATGGCATTTAATTTCTTTTATTTAGGTGTATATTTAAATGAATCCAATCGGTTTGACTTAGTCTTATTTTCTGCAGTTAGTTTTGTGTTTATCGTATATTTTTCAAAACTATTGGCTAAATTTAATTTAGTGTTTATCTTTTTGATTAGTGAAATTTCCTTTTTCATTTACTTATCACATCAAATTATTGTAGATGCTATTTCTAGGTCACTGGCATCATTTGTCACATTGCCAATACCATTTTTAATAATTAATACTATTTTCACACTTGGTTTTTGTATTGGTTTAGCTGTTATTTTATCATTTATACCTTATGTGAGAATGATTGTAGGGAGAAACACATTACATCCTATGGTTATTAATAATTATAAACATCATAGTTAGTCATATTAAAAATGCTGAGACATTCAAAATGTCTCAGCATCTTCTATAATATTAATCATAGATGATTAGAATGAAAATAGCCTTAATATCAATCATTTAAAATGTTGTTTTTTTAAAGAGCCATTTTTCATTGATGAAGGAGTATATCATTCTTATACAAGAATAAGCATCTTAGTTCTTGTAATCATGTCGCATTTGTAGTTCTTATACATGAACCTTAGCTTATGTAGTCCACTTAAACTCCGTCATTTTCACATAAATTTCTAATTCTTGTACGCTTTTTACTTAGCCATCTTGCCTTCTTGTTTACGTAACAAAATCACTAAAAAAAATGTGATCCTTGTCTTGGTTTCTTATTTCAATTTAATCATCTAATAAATGATAAAATTGTTCAACCGCTTCTTTATTATATAATTCTGGATCAAACTTAGCATAATCAGGCGTTTCACCACTGATAAACTGTTGTATGCTTGCTTGTAGTGATTCAGAATCATTGAAACTAAGCATGCCGTATTTACCATAATCAAGTACATATTGATTAGCTGGTATATCTGAAGCAAGGATATCAATGCCTACTGTCAGGGCCTCTAATAGGACCATTGATTGGCCTTCATAATAAGATGGTAAGACAAATAATTCACAATCTTTCATAATATTAAATGGATTTCTTTTTTGCCCCATTAAAAATACGTGTTCTGACAAATTCAATGACTCTATTAACTTGTTAAGCTGATGTTTAAGCGGGCCATCGCCTAAAATATACAGTCTAGCATTCGGATTGGCTTCTACGATACCACTAAATGCTTTAATTAAATTATCAAATCCTTTTTCAGGTGATAATCTGCCCATCGTCATTACTTTATAATCATTTTTATGGAAAGGCACACTAGTAATTTGCTTATCTTGTTCCCTAACGATGACACGTTCTCCGTTTTTCATAAAGATATCATTGTCTTCATTAATCGAATTATAAATTCTATCTAAATTAATCGTATTCATTGAAGCATTAAATTTATTAATTGTTTTTCTAGTTGCTATTTTTTTAATATTTTCTTGTTTCGTAACTTCAGAAACACTTACAAGCTTATCATAATAAGGATATAAGGACATAACGCCTTTTAAATTAGTGTAATGCGGTCTCACGCCATTTACTTTACGTTCCATGTCCATTTTCATATCACTATGCAAGTATATTAACTTTCGTTTAGCGTTACTTGCTAATAATAATTCTGACCAGAACATGGCATAGCCACTAAAGTCAATGACTACATCAAACTCTGAATTACCAAATACTTTCCTAAACTCACGCTCATACAATTCATTAGGGTAGATTTTTTCTTCAATTTTAGATTTAATACCTCGATTACGTACTAAAAGGTTACGATAATATTCCATAGTAGTAGCTAGTAACGGACCTTTTCTTAAAATAACCCTAACATTTTCATTTAAACTCTTAAGGTTATCCACGACGTCCTTATTTCTATTGAAACCTAAGTAAATTGTAATATCATACCTATCATAATCCACGTTTTCTAATAAATTCATCATGGATGTCGTTATACCATTTGGTTTCATGCCACCAGGGTAAATTAATAATCGTTCTTTTCGATTTTGTTGTTTTTCTTTGTGCTGTTGGGTTGTATTAAATACTTTGTTAACTACACGCTCTGTAACATGACCATCATCATAATTAGCAAACTTTTGTTGATAAGCACGATAATTATCATTATATTGAGTCAATATATTTTGTTGGTGGTTCACTGTATCTACCAATGTTTCTATTGAATGTACGCTAGGCCCTGGCAAACTATCAACCGGTAGATAGAAGCCTCTGTTTTCCTCATAGTCTTCATAATCTGGCGTATAGAAAATAATCGGTTTATTAGTAACTAAATAATCAAAAAAGATGCTCGAATAATCTGTTACCAATAAATCAACAATACTTAATAGCTCATTTGTATCAAAGGTATCATTTACTAGATATTTTTTTAACTTCTTATTGCCTTCTGCTTTCCTATAAATGAATGGATGCACTTTTAACAGTACTTGATAGTCTGTTTTTTTATTTAATACTTCTATCATTTCTTCCATTTCTTCAATATTATCTTCTGGCGTGCTTACAGTATGACCGCGCCACGTAGGTGAGCATAATAATATAGGTGCATTCGTCATTTTAAGGCCTTGCTTTTTCAATTTTTGAATGACTGTTTCAGATTGTGCTTTTAGCGTTGCATCAATTCTAGGGTATCCTATTTCTAAAATTGCATCGTCATTTAACTCTTCTAATTTAAACGCTTTTTTAAAAATATCAGTAGTATGTTGATTAGGTGAAATAATGTAATCAGAACTCAAGAAATTCCTAATAGTATTTTGAGATTCTAATAAATTATCTTTGATATCCAATCCCATTGACTTTAACGGTGTGCCGTGCCAAGTATTCACATAAACTTGATTTGGTTTTTTCGTGAAATATGTAGGGAATGTTGCATTATTAATGAGATATTTACACTTAGCTAAATAATGTAAATAATCATCACTTTCTTTAACAATAAACTTTACGTTTTTATATTTATTAAACTTTTTTGAATATGCCTTTTGCATTTTTTGAGATGCAACGACCCAAATATGTATATATTTTTGATAGGCTTGGTGTTCCATTAAATATTTAAAAATAGCGTACGGACTATCTGTCATACTTTGTCCGTCTCTAACTTGATATAAAATATGATTTTCATCTACTTCGATTGTTTTATATAAATTGGCATAATGCATAATATTTTTGGTGTATTTGCTTCTTAATTGTAATTTTAATGGTTCTAAAACAAATTTTAATTTTCTTTTTCCTTGATTTAATACAAACTTTTTAGCTTTCCCTGCCATTATTCCACCTCATCATTTATTTATCTGTTTTTGAGTAATTAATATATTCTGTTAAGCCTGATACAATATCATATTTAGGTTTAAAGCCCAGCGCTTCTAAACCTTTAATTTCAGCACATGAATGCTTGATATCGCCACTTCTTGGCTCAGCAAATTGATAGCTAATAGACTTATTATAAATCAATTTGAATTTTTCAAAAATTTGTAGCAATGATATTTGTGTACCGGTAGCTAGATTATATATTTTACCATTTGACGCTTCATTATCAATAACGATTGCCACTGCTTGTACTAAATCCTTTATGTAGACAAAGTCTCTAGTTTGCTCACCATCTCCAAAAAATGTAAAGGGTTCATCGTTTTTAAATTTTTTATCCATAATTGATAGAACGCCAGAATATGGAGAGCTTGGATCTTGTCTAGGACCATAAACATTAAAGAATCTTAATGCAGTTGTTGGTAAATCATATAATTTATTATAAAGTTTTGCATATTGTTCCCCAGCATACTTTTCTATAGCATATGGTGATTCAGGATCAATAAATGTTTCAATCTGTTTTGGTAATTCATCTGTATTACCGTATACAGCCGCAGATGAAGCGAAAATAAATTTTTTTAACTTAGCATTATATTGACGATTTGCTTCTAAAAGATTTAATGTACTATCTATATTAATAGATTGCGAGTTTATAGGATTATTTATTGTTTCTACAACACTAACTACTGCTGCTAAATGAATGACAATATCAAATTGTTTCTGCTTTATAAGTTCTGTCACGAAAGATTTGTGCATCACATCTTCTTCAATAAAGTGTGCGTCATCTATAAAATCAACATTTGAACGATGGCCTGTACTTAAATTATCTAATATAAAGACTTCGTTATCATTAATAAAATACGCCGCTAAGTGAGAACCGATAAACCCAGCACCGCCAGTAATTAGAATTTTCATTTGTTCACTCTCCTACTTTCTCGTTTTATTATACATTGCACTGTTTTGATTAATCGAAAAAATTATAACACATATTCTTTAAAAAAGTTATTAATTAAATAAAATAATTACAAGCATGTGATAAACAATATATGACAATATATTGTTTATTTCGTATTTTCTTATTTAAGTTCAAGTTTAACAAGTTTGCATTACAAATCAAAAGAAAAAAAGGTAAAATTGTAATAATAATTGAACAAAAACACGATTAACTCATGTATTTGTGTCGGTGCTTACGAATTAAACTAAGTAATATCAATATACAAATCATCATAAACAGGGTAAACGCACCGCTTATAATAAAAGTTTTATAATTCGTTAATGGGGTCACAACCACGCTCGGGGGTTTCATATCGCTTGTTAAATAGTGTCTATCTGGGTCAAGTACAGTTATTTTATTATTCAAGATTTCAAAGCGCACTGGCTTATCTTTTTCTACTACATCTTTTAATGGTTGTTCGACTTTATACCATCTTCCATTTATATAATGCATCCCTTTTGAAAGCACTTCTTTATATTGATATCGTTCATATACTCTATCCAATAAAGCATTACCTATCACATGACGCTTATACTCAGAATCATCCACGTCCCAATGTCCAACGCCCAACAACACCTGCACAATTCGAAAACCACCTTTTTGGACAGTAGCAGTATAATTATATGCAGCATGTCCACTTGAACCAGTCTTTAACCCGTCTGTGCCTGGATATTCATGTACATCCCCTTTTAATGAATGGAGATATGTGTGAAACTGTTCTTCTAATTTAGTGTTCGGTTTACTAACATAAGTCGCATGTTTCGTATATTTTGTTATGTTAGGGTAGGTATTCATCATATAATATGCTAATTTTGCAAAATCTCTAGAAGTTGAAATATTATCTTCATTTAAAGCAAATCCTGTAGGCAAATATTGTTTACCAACTATTGCATTTTCAGCGCCAAATGGGTTTGTAAAATAAGTATTTCTCATACCTAAATCCTTAGCACGTTGATTCATGCCTTTTACAAACTGACGCATGTCAGGCTCTACTTGTTGCATTAGCATGCGCGTAGCTACATTAGAACTAGGCACAACCGTAAGATAAATAAGTTCTTCAACACTGTAAACTGCACCTTTTTGCATTTTATTATTACTTAACAAAGGGTGTTGACTAAAGACTTCCTCATCTACGGTGACAGTGATCTTTTTATCTAAAGGTAATGTACCTTCTTTAATTTTATCTAATACAAATGTCAAAGTCATTAGCTTAGACATACTTGCTAAAGGCCATTTCCGATCAATGTTTTCTTCCCATAAAATTCTACCAGTATGGCTATCTGCGACAATACTTCCTTTAGGTTGATAAAATGAACTCATTTTGATGCCGTAAGACTTTGTGACATCAATAGAGGTTTCTGCATGCATTTGCGAGGGAAATATAAAAATATTAATTAAACATAATAGAATAAAAAAACGTTTCATTGTAATATATCCTTATAAGTATAAAATAATACATATATTATACTATAGAGATCTACAATAAAACGCTCATTTATTTTACTATAAACTTTCAAAATTTTACTGCTTATTATATACAATCATTATAGACACAGTTTCTTTTTCTGACGCTTTTGATAAAAATAATTAGCAACAACAATATCAACGATAGCTACACCAACAGATTTAAAAATCGTTATTTCATCTTCGGATTCACGTCCAGGTAAATTTGATTTAACAATATGACCTAATTCACCGTATAAATCTTCCTGACTAAACAGACCTTCTTTCAGCGGAGTAATTAAATCGCCTGTTTCTTCTAATGCTGCTTGTGATGCTTCTACGACAATTTTATCTGCATTTGCTATTGCTTGTGAAGGTAACTCTTGCATATCAGGCTTAAATGAACCTACCGCATTAACGTGGACACCCGCTTTTAATGGCTGACTAAAAACTGGCCTCACCGCATTTGTAGCAGTGACAATAATATCTGCATTGGTTATAGCGTCATTTACAGCTTCCATTATTTCAATATTTATAGAAGGATATTTATGTTGAACGGCTTCAGCAAATGTTACTGCTTTACGATATGTTCTATTATACAGTTGGATATATTTAATATCTCTAACAGCACATACGGCTTCAATCAGTCCCTGCGCTTGATCGCCAGTCCCAATCACACATAACGTTTCTGCATTTTGACGTGCCAGATATTTTGTGGCTACCCCCGATATGGCACCTGTACGTATCTTAGTTAAGTACGAACCTTCTAATACAGCTAATGTTTCTCCAGTTTCGTAATCTGATAATATTACAGACCCTACTATCGTGTTTTTACCAATTGTCGTATTATTTGGCGCGACTGTTACTGTTTTAAGGCCAACAATTTTTAACTCATCCGATAAAGCAGGCATGACAAGGTAACGGTTATCTCCATTGAAAGGTAAAGCGTAGCGCAATGGCGTATCAGTTTTACCTTCAGAATAAGCAATTAAAGATTCCGCCACCGCTTCAACAACTTCTTCCATATTTAATAATTGTGCTTGTTCATTTGCATCAATAAATTCCATAAGTCACCCCTATTCTTCAACACTTTCACTTTCTGATTCTAGAATACCACTCTTTTTATTCAATTTACTTTCGAACATAATGAGCCCAATCATCAATACAATCAGTAAAGGGATAATCAACCATGCGAATTGATTGTTTACATACACCGAAACAAAGTATATCGCTAATAACGACCCTAAAGCCAATATATTTTTCGCAAATAATAGCCAATAATCTATTTTCACACTAAACCATGATTTATGAGTTCTTTCTTCATGTTTAATTTGATATATCGTAAACTTTAAATGGGTAATCAAACTATAAATCATTACTAAAATAGCTGCCATTAATATCAGCCTATGATAAAAACTGTTTTGCAATAAATCTGAAGCAGCTGCCAATAAGATGGCAATACCAAAGCTCTTCACTTCTGAATGTTGCTTCATACTTATATCCTCACCTTTGTCGTTAGTTCTGTATGCTTATGTTTACAATAACATACATTTTTCCAAAATGACGCTTATGTTTAAACACCCCATTATGGATTTAAACGAATTCCAGTGATCACTTAACAGCACTTTTAATGATTTCCACATTCGTTGGTTTTAAAGTTGATCATTCAAACAGTTTTCAAAATAAGCATCAGTATTTGTTTGTATTTGTTCGAGTGTTGCACCTTCTTGGATCTCTATTAATTTCATAACATTATCTTCAAATTTAAAAACAGCTAAATCTGTAATCAATGTATTAACAACGCCCGCACCAGTTAATGGCAATTCGCATTTTGATTTAATCTTTGACTGTCCGTGTTTATTCATATGATCCATAATTACAACTACCTTTTGCGCGCCAACGACCAAATCCATCGCACCGCCCATGCCTTTAACTAGTTTGCCAGGTATCATATAATTTGCTAAATCGCCTGTTTCTGATACCTCCATACCGCCAAGAATAGCTAAATCGATATGCCCGCCACGAATCATGGCAAATGACTCTGCATTATCAAAATAAGACGCACCTTCAGCAGCAGTTACTGTTTCTTTACCAGCATTGATTAAATCAGGATCCACTTCATTTTCCGTCGGATAAGGTCCAATACCTAGTAATCCATTTTCAGATTGGAAAAAGACGTTTTCCACATGATCATTGATTTCATTAGCTACAAGCGTGGGCATCCCGATACCTAAATTAATCACCATATCGCTTTTGATTTCTCGTGCAGCACGTTGAATAATCTTCTTGCGTTGTGCTTGTTTATCCATGGTTAGCCTCCTTCACTGTACGTTTTTCTATACGTTTTTCATAATCCTTTCCTAAATATATAAAGTCTACATATACGCCTGACATATGCACGTCATCTGGATCAATGTCTCCTAGTTCAACAATTTCTTCAACTTCAACGACTGTGGTTTGAGCTGCCATGGCACATAAAGGATTAAAATTACGTGCAGTCTTTTCAAACACTAAATTGCCAAAGGTATCCGCCTTTTGCGCTTTTACAATCCCAAAATCACCTTTAATAGCACGTTCCATGACATATGTTTCTCCGTCAAATTCACGCGTTTCTTTACCTTCAGCAATTAATGTACCTACACCTGTTTTTGTATAAAAAGCAGGTATGCCTGCACCGCCTGCACGTAGTTTTTCAGCTAAAGTACCTTGTGGTGTTAACGCTACATCTAATTCACCATTAATCAGCTGTTGTTCAAATATTTTATTTTCACCTACGTATGAACTAATCATTTTATCGATTTGTTTTTTCTCTAATAGGCGACCCAATCCAAAATCTTCGACACCACAGTTATTGCTTACTACAGTTAGTTTTTTAGTACCTTTTGAACGAATTGCTTCAATAGCATGTTCCGGTATACCACATAAACCAAATCCTCCAGCAAGTACTGTCATGCCATCTTTTAAGTGGTCAAATGCACTATGTATATCTTGAATTACCTTTGACATTGTAAAACCTCGTTTCTATATTTAAAATTAATACCTAGTATTAAAAACAATTATACTTGAAATTATTTCTGAAGTCTTTTAATTGATGTTGGCGTTTTCATTTTAGATAAACAAAAAAGTTGCCAGTAATAATAACTGACAACTTTTAGGCTATTTTGGACTATGCAATTTCGATTTGGAAACGACGAATTACTGTACCATCTTCTAAGATAGAGGGTTCAATTTCTTCTCCACCATTGTGTAAGATAACAGATGCAGAAACTTCATTATCTTTATCACAAGTAATTAAAGCTTCTTGTACGCCAATGCGTGATAAATAATCTAATGACTTTTTCAAAATTTTGTTACCAAAGCCTTTGCCTCGATAACTATTACGAATACCGTAGCCAACATGGCCACCAATAACTTTCAATTTTTCATTCAAATTATGACGAATATTGGCAGCACCAATGATTTTATCATCGTCAATTAAAAACAATGTTGTGTTATCTACCGACTCATCATTAGATTTGTTATCTGCTAATTCGTGAACAATTTCTTCAAAATTACTATACTTGGTGATATTCGTAATCTCAGGCACTACCATTTCATCGTGATCAATCCATTCTTTCATATAATCACAATATAATGATTCGTCACTCATTGTTAACTCTCTAAATTCAACCATGTTGACACTCCTTCCCTTTAGTCGCTATTCAATCGGTTCGTCATGGGTATTAAGATAAAATACGTAATGATCTGTCCACGCACCATGCTCAAAAATAAATCCTTTACGCAGACATTCAAATTCAAAGCCAACTTTTTCAATGAGCTGTATTGAAGGCTGATTATCCAAATTAATATGGGCTTCAATTCTGTGAAACTTTAATGTTTCTTTCGTCTGTTTAATAAGTTCAGTTAAAGCTTCATAAGCGTAACCTTGACGCCAATATTGGTTATGAATAAAATAACCTATTTCTGCCCATTGAAATTGGTCTCGGCTTAAATTTTTAATATTAAGCATGCCTAAGTGATGCCCAGCTTTATCAAAGACAGCAAAAATATATAAATCATCTGCTTCAATCGCTTGTTGATGCTTTTGTATCATTGCTGCAAACCAAGGTTCTGTCGCATCTGACATATCTATTTGTCCTTTGTCATATTTATATTGAGAAGCATGACGATTGACAAACCCAGACAACCAAGATTCATAATCTTTTTCTTCCAACGGTCTAATGATAAGACGTTGTGTACTGAATTGCAACCCTAAATTATTATTCATTCAAAAACCCCTTAATAAAAGGCTTTAGCAACCAAACTATAACATCGTTTGGTATAAAATCAACCTTTTAATTTGAAACGATGAGACACCTATATAAACAATCAAATACATTACTTTTAATCATTATATAACATAGTTTTTAAAATCATTTTTTACGATTTTATTTTCTATCATTTCTTCTATAATTCATTTTTATTATTAATGCATCACAATCATATAATTTTCTATAAAATCAACGACCTATCTTAAAATCATACCCTATTCAAAAGTCAAAAAACGAAAGCATAAAGAATATAACCTCTTTTTCTAAAAATTGCGTTCTTCAACCCATTCTTTGTTAATTTAGAAAAAAGATATAAGCACTAACATGCTTACATCAGAACGACTATACTTCATATATAGATGACATAATCTAAAGCTGTTGCACGCTTCATAGCTCAATTAATAAAGGAATGACATTTCATATTCCACTTTATAATCACCTTACTGTCAATATCATAAAAAAACCTGAGATACATAAATATCTCAGGCATTTCTTACGATTATCATAACTAGAACCCTCAACACACTTATATTGCGTTTTTAAAGAGTCATCTACGCTGCCTAAGTATGGTAACAAAATGATTTAGAAATGATAGCTTTTTTCAAGTTCCCATCAAGTATGACTGGCATAAAATACCATTGGACTCTAGCTTTATATCGTTCTTTAAATAGTTCCTAATTCTTTACCTACTTTTTCATATGCAGCTAATGCTTGGTCAAGCATTTCTTTTGTATGCGCTGCTGTTGGCATATTACGTACACGACCCGTACCTTTAGGTACTGTTGGAAAAACAATAGATTTCACATAGATACCTTCGTCTTTTAAGCGACTACTGAATGTTTGTGTTTCTTTTTCATCACCTATAATTACTGGCGTAATAGGCGATTCAGAATTACCAATATCAAAACCTAATTTTTGTAAGCCATCTTTCAAGTAATTACCATTTTCCCAAAGTTTATCATGTAACGCTGTAGATGCCATTAATTTTTTTACAGCTTCTGTGATTGCTTTCGTGTCTCCAGGTGCTAATGATGTTGAGAATAAAAATGGTCTAGATTGCGCTTTTAACCAATCGATTAATGATTTCGTGCCTGCTACATAACCACCAACAACACCGATGGCTTTTGATAATGTACCAATTTGGAAATCAATCTTATCTTGTAATCCGAAATGTTTAACTGTTCCAGCACCTTTACCCATGACACCTGATCCATGTGCATCATCGACATAAGTAATTAAGCCAAATTCTTCTGCAATCTCAACGATTTCTGGTAACTTAGCTACGTCACCATCCATACTAAATACACCATCAGTAATATACATGACTTTGTTATATTGTCCAGATTCTACAGCTTCTTTCGCTTTAGCACGTAAATTAACCATATCTGAGTGGTTAACACGAATAATCTTTGCTTTAGACAAACGACAACCATCAATAATAGAAGCATGGTTTAATTCATCTGAAAGAATCGCGTCATTTTTATTCATAACTGCTGAAATGGCAGCCATATTACAGTTGAATCCAGATTGGTACGCCATAGCTGCTTCAGTCCCTTTAAATTCTGCAAGTGTTGCTTCCAATTCATCATGCACATCTAAGGTGCCGTTGATTGAGCGTACGGCGCCCGCGCCTACACCATGTGTATCGATGGCATCCTTTGCTGCTTGTTTTAAATCTGTATCTGTTGCTAGTCCCAAATAGTTATTTGATGATAAGTTCACATAATTTTTTCCATTAATAGTAATTTCTGGCCCATTAGCGCCTTCAATTGTATCAATTTCATTATATAATCCGTTATCTTTCAAATATTGAATATTTTCATCTAAAAAGTCATGTAGTGACTGTACCACTGCAATGTCCCCCTTTGAGTTATCTAATGTTATGCTTATCATACCCCATTTTTTATCAACAGGAAAGTAGAATCATCTTAAACAGTAAAGCGTTTTCTACGATTTAATTGCTATGATAATCATTGGCTCTACAGTTAAGTCATTTAAAATGGTATAATGGAGTAATCATTTTTAAGAAAGAAGGGTTGAAGTTGTTTGACTGGTTTCAACTAGCTAAAGAAAAAGAAAACTCAATGATTCAAGTGCGTCGTTACTTACATCAATATCCTGAATTATCATTCGAGGAGTATCATACACGTGATTACATCCTCAATCAACTCAGCCAATTATCATGTGAAGTACGTTCACCGGTTGGACGAAATGGTATCGTTGCGACATTTACAGGTCATGGCGATGGGCCTACAATCGCTTTACGTGCTGACTTTGACGCATTACCTATCGACGAATTGACTGATTTAGATTATAAATCTAAAAATCCAGGTGCTATGCACGCTTGTGGGCATGATGGTCATACTGCAATATTATTAGCCGTTGCAGAAATCATCGAAGCACATCAAAATGCGCTCAATGGCAATGTAGTATTAATCTTCCAATATGGTGAAGAAATTATGCCCGGCGGATCGCAAGAAATGATTGATGATGGCTGTTTACAAAATGTAGATAGAATTTATGGCAATCATTTATGGAGTGGTTACCCAACTGGTACGATTTATTCTCGACCAGGTGCTATGATGGCATCCCCAGATGAATTCAATGTGACAATACATGGCAGAGGCGGTCATGGTGCTAAACCACACGAAACCATTGATCCTGTTGTGATTATGGCTGAATTTATTATGAGTGCACAAAAGATTGTATCTCGAACTATCGATCCAGTAAAGCAAGCTGTCATCAGTTTTGGAATGGTGCAAGCTGGTTCAGCAGATAACATCATACCAGACAGTGCATTTTGTAAAGGAACGGTTCGTACATTTGATACAGAGATACAAGCCCATGTCATGAATAAAATGGATAAATTATTACAAGGATTGGCTGTCGCAAACGATATCACATATGATTTGGATTATATCAAAGGTTATTTACCAGTCCATAACAATCCGACATGCTATGAAATTGTAAAACAAGCTACTAATGATATGAATTTAAGATTTAATGAATCAGAACTGATGATGATTGGTGAAGACTTTTCACATTACCAAAAAGTACGTCCAGGTGCGTTCTTTTTAACTGGCTGTGGCGACCCTGAAAAAAATACCACATATCCGCACCACAGTCCTTATTTCAATTTAGATGAAAAAGCTATGAAATACACGGCTAGTCAATTCTTAAAAATATTAGAGTTAGAAAACGTAATTAGCCAACCTACAACATAACTAACATCTTAAACCCATATAAAATAACAATGGCTGGTAAAATTCAAAAATATACTTATTCCAAAGCGTTCAATTTTCAATTCCAAGTGTCTTTGATATAAAATAATTCATAGGCGCATAATCTCTCCTTAATTTATTTGGTCGGATATTTAAATTATAGAGATTTTGCGCTTTTTTTGTATCAAAAAACAGGACTGATATAAAAACCAGTCCTGTTTAGCATAGTGTCTAAAAAAAGAGCCTCCAATATTGGAGACCCTCTTAATCTATTTTTAAGATAAACTATCTTATTTGAAGATTTCAGTTACAACGCCTGATCCAACAGTACGTCCACCTTCACGGATTGAGAAACGAGTACCGTCTTCAATAGCGATTGGAGAAATCAATTCAACTTGCATTTCTACGTTATCGCCAGGCATAACCATTTCAGTACCTTCTGGTAAAGTAACAACACCAGTTACATCAGTAGTACGGAAATAGAATTGTGGGCGGTAGTTACTGAAGAATGGCGTATGACGTCCACCTTCATCTTTAGATAAGACATAAACTTCTGCTTTGAAGTTTGTGTGCGGTGTAATTGAACCAGGAGCAGCTAAAACTTGACCACGTTGGATATCTTCACGTGCAACACCACGTAATAATGCACCAATGTTGTCACCAGCTTCAGCATAGTCTAATAATTTACGGAACATTTCTACACCAGTAACAGTTGTTTTGCTTGATTCTTCTTGCATACCGATGATTTCAACTTCTTCACCGACTTTGATTTGACCACGTTCAACACGGCCTGTAGCAACAGTACCACGACCAGTGATTGAGAATACGTCCTCAACTGGCATCATGAATGGTTTGTCAGAATCACGTTCTGGAGTTGGAATGAAGTCATCAACCGCTTGCATTAAGTCTAAGATTTTTTGCTCATAGTCAGCGTCGCCTTCAAGTGCTTTTAATGCTGAACCAGAGATTACAGGTACATCGTCACCTGGGAAGTCATATTCGCTTAATAAGTCACGAACTTCCATTTCTACTAATTCTAATAATTCTTCATCGTCAACCATGTCAACTTTGTTTAAGAATACAACTAATGCTGGAACACCAACGTTACGTGATAAAAGAATGTGTTCACGCGTTTGTGGCATTGGGCCATCAGCAGCAGATACTACTAAGATAGCTCCATCCATTTGAGCAGCACCAGTGATCATGTTTTTAACATAGTCAGCGTGTCCTGGGCAGTCAACGTGAGCATAGTGACGTTTGTCAGTTGTATACTCGATGTGAGACGTATTGATTGTAATACCACGTTCTTTTTCTTCTGGAGCGTTGTCAATCATGTCGTATGATTGTGCAACAGCGTCACCATTTTTTGCTAAAACAGTTGCAATAGCAGCTGTTAAAGTAGTTTTACCGTGGTCAACGTGTCCGATTGTACCAATATTGGCATGTTCTTTTGAGCGATCGAATTTTTCTTTAGCCATTATAAAATCTCTCCTATTCGTTAGAAAATTAATTGTAAAATTTATCTCTCATGACAGTTTCTCACCATCATGAGAAAATGATTTATTTAGGTTTAAAAGGACTGTACAGTACCTTTATAATGCATTTTCCCAAAAAAATCAATTGATAAAACTGTAAACTACATAATTAAACTTTACATGTATTGTACAGACTAGCGCTAAACAATACAAGTTTAATTATTCAGCTTTATTACCACTGTTTTTCTTGATAATATCTTCAGCAACTGATTTTGGAACTTCTGCATAGTGATCGAAGTACATTGTGTATGTTCCACGACCTTGTGTGTTAGAACGTAATGCAGTTGCATAACCGAACATTTCTGAAAGTGGTACAAAAGCATTTACAACTTGTGCATTACCACGAGGCTCCATACCATCAACGCGTCCACGACGAGAAGTTACGTCACCCATGATGTCGCCCATGTATTCTTCAGGCATTTCGATTGTTACTTTCATCATTGGTTCTAAGATAACTGGATCACATTTTTTGGCAGCTTCTTTAAGTGCCATTGATGCAGCAATTTTGAAGGCCATTTCTGATGAATCGACATCATGGTATGAACCATCAAATAATCTAGCTTTAACATCAATTAATGGATATCCAGCTAATACACCATTTTCCATTGAATCTTTAAGTCCTGCTTCAACTGATGGGATGTATTCACGAGGAACTACACCACCAACGATAGCGTTTTCGAATTCGAAACCTGCACCTGTTTCATTAGGTGAGAATTCAATTTTAACGTCACCGTATTGACCACGACCACCAGATTGACGAGCGAATTTACCTTGAACTTCTGCTGATTGCTTGAATGTTTCACGATATGAAACCATTGGCGCACCAACATTACATTCAACGTTAAATTCTTTCTTCATACGATCAACTAAGATATCTAAGTGAAGCTCACCCATACCGCCGATAATAACTTGTCCAGTTTCTTCATCAGTATGCGCATGGAACGTTGGGTCTTCTTCTTGTAATTTAACTAAAGCTGTAGTCATTTTATCTTGGTCTGCTTTAGATTTTGGTTCAACTGATAAGTGAATAACAGGTTCTGGGAAATCCATTGATTCCAAGATAATGTCATTTTTCTCACCACATAAAGTATCACCAGTACCAGTTTCTTTAAGACCTACCGCAGCAGCGATATCTCCTGAGTAAACTGTGTTTAACTCTTGACGAGAGTTGGCGTGCATTTGTAGTAAACGACCTACACGTTCACGTTTGTTCTTCGTAGAGTTTTTAACGTATGAACCAGATGATAATGTACCTGAATACACACGGAAGAATGTTAATTTACCAACATAAGGGTCAGTCATTACTTTGAACGCTAATGCAGCGAACTCAGCGTCGTCATCAGCTCTTGCGATAACTTCTTCGTCTGGGTCTTCAGCACGGTGGCCGACAATTGGTTTAACATCTAATGGTGATGGTAAATAATCAATTACTGCGTTAAGCATTAATTGAACACCTTTGTTTTTGAAGGCAGTACCAACAAGAACTGGGTAGAATTCAATATTATTAGTTGCTTGACGAATAGCATCTTTTAATTCAGCTACAGTAATTTCTTCGTCACCAAGGTATTTTTCCATTAATTCATCACTAGTTTCAGCTACTGCTTCAATTAGTGTTGCACGAGCTTCTTCAGCTCTTTCTTTGTGATCTTCAGGAATTTCAATTTCTTCAATTTCAGTTCCTAAATCATTGTTGTATTTGAAACATTTCATTTCAACTAAGTCGATGATTGCTTCAAATTCATCTTCCGCACCAATTGGTAATTGGATTGGTTGCGCATTCGCTTGTAAGCGATCATGAATAGTGCTTACAGCATATTCAAAGTTCGCACCTAATTTGTCCATTTTGTTTACAAAAACAATACGAGGAACGCTGTAAGTTGTAGCTTGACGCCAAACTGTTTCAGTTTGAGGTTCAACACCTGATTGTGCATCAAGTACAGTTACCGCACCATCAAGTACACGTAATGAACGTTCAACTTCTACAGTGAAGTCTACGTGTCCAGGTGTATCAATGATGTTTACACGGTGATCATCCCATGAAGCTGTTGTTGCAGCTGATGTAATTGTGATACCGCGATCTTGCTCCTGTTCCATCCAGTCCATTTGTGAAGCTCCTTCGTGAGTTTCACCGATTTTATGGATACGTCCAGTATAGTAAAGAATACGTTCAGTCGTAGTTGTTTTACCAGCATCGATGTGAGCCATGATACCGATATTACGAGTTCTTTCTAAACTAAAATCTCTAGCCATGTATTTTTCTCCTTCCAGTATAACTGCGAATAAATACTATAAATATGGCGATACCCTAAACATGCACCTAGATAGTAAACTATCGTTTTGGAACACGCTCAGGGAAAAACCTACTATCCTACCAACGATAGTGAGCGAAGGCTTTGTTAGCTTCAGCCATTTTATGAACGTCTTCACGTTTCTTAACTGCACCACCAGTGTTGTTTGCAGCATCTAAGATTTCGTTAGCTAAACGTTCTTCCATAGTTTTTTCACCACGAAGACGTGAATAGTTAACTAACCAACGAAGGCCTAAAGTAGTACGACGTTCTGGACGAACTTCTACAGGTACTTGATAGTTAGAGCCACCTACACGGCGTGCTTTAACTTCTAATACTGGCATGATATTGTCGATCGCTTCTTCGAATACTTCGATAGCTTCACGACCGCTGCGTTCTTGAACTAATTCAAATGCAGAATAAAGAATTTTTTGAGCTGTTCCACGTTTACCATCTAACATAATCTTGTTAATTAATTTTGTAACTAATTTTGAATTATGAATTGGATCTGGTAATACGTCTCTTTTTGGTACTGATCCTTTACGAGGCATAATGTAAATCCTCCCTTCCTAATTGTAATATATTTTTATGCTTTATAACGAAAATTTACGCAATCTTAAACTTATTTTTTATTTTGTTTAGGTTTTTTAGTTCCGTATAATGAACGTCCTTTTCTACGACCGTCAACACCTGAAGTATCAAGTGCACCACGTACGATGTGGTAACGCACACCAGGTAAGTCTTTTACACGTCCACCGCGTACAAGTACAACACTGTGTTCTTGTAAGTTATGGCCGATACCAGGGATATACGCGTTGATTTCAATATTGTTAGACAAACGCACACGCGCATATTTACGTAACGCAGAGTTAGGTTTTTTAGGTGCCATAGTACCTACACGTGTACAAACACCACGTTTTTGTGGTGAATTTAAAGTAGTGTACTTTTTCTTTCTGCTATTGAAGTTTTTGTTCAATGCTGGTGAATCATAGTTTTTTGATTTTCTTTGTCTTGGTTTACGTACCAATTGGTTAATAGTTGGCATGAATGTGTCCTCCTCTCTTCTTTTATAATCCCACACATCCAGGTGGTTCATTTTAAGGGTAAATAAAATTTAGTAAGAAAAATCTTACTAATCTCATTTCAATAATGCAACAATTGTCGCATCAACGTTTATACCTACATACTTTCCTAAAGCTTGTTTGCTTTCGAAAAATGAGATAGATATGTCTTTGTGATTGATATGACTGAATACGCGAGTCATTAAATGAACTTCAACGTCTTCAGCAATAATCAATGATGTAACTTGATCTTTATTCAAAGCTTTGAGCGTTTGTTTAAGACCAATAACATAGTGTTGTTTGTTAAAGCGTGCAACTTTTTCATTAGACATTTAAATATCCTCCAAAGTTCTGCTTGCATCAACCTTAATAATAATAACATCTAAATTACTGCTAAGTCAACTTTAATTAACATTTTTTACAGGAATTATTTTTTAAAAATAAGAGAGCGAAACAAAGGTTAAATTTATAAAATTTAATCTCTGTTTCTACCCTCTGTAAAAGGATTAGGTTTTAAAAATTTAGTATAAACACTTTTAATTTTTAATATTGGACTGGATCAATACAGTACTCATAATGAATACAATATGCGCTAATCATTTTTTAACAATAGCATTAGATTTCAGTTGTTTGAATATCTTCTACAACTTCTTCTGGTGTTGCTTTGTCATACTGAACATCGCTATAACGTCTCATACCTGTACCAGCTGGAATTAATTTACCAATAATAACGTTCTCTTTAAGTCCAAGTAAATTATCACGTTTACCTTTGATTGCTGCATCTGTAAGTACACGTGTTGTTTCTTGGAATGAAGCTGCAGATAAGAAGCTTTCAGTTTCAAGAGAAGCTTTCGTAATACCAAGTAATACTGGTTTAGATGTAGCTGGACGTTTACGGTCTTTGAACGCTTCACGGTTAGCATCTGTAAAGTTATGAATGTCAACGAGTGCACCTGGAAGTAATTTCGTATCTCCAGCTTCAATGATACGCACTTTACGTAACATTTGTCTTACCATAACTTCAACGTGTTTGTCATCAATTTCAACACCTTGCATACGGTAAACTTTTTGCACTTCTTTTAATAAATAACTTTCAGTAGCATTTAGACCTGAAACAGATAGGAAGTTCTTAGGTTCAATTGAACCTTCTGTAAGAGCTTCACCACGTTCAACACTTTGGCCGATTTCAACTTTTAATCTTGAAGTACCTGAAGCCAGGTAAGATTTAGTTTCATTTTCGCCTTTGATTACGATTTCTTGTTGACGGTCTTTTGCAACACTAATGTCATCCACAACACCTTCAATTTCAGTAATCACTGCCTGACCTTTAGGGTTACGCGCCTCGAAAATCTCTTGGATACGAGGAAGACCTTGAGTGATATCGCTACCTGCTACCCCACCTGTATGGAATGTACGCATAGTAAGCTGTGTACCTGGTTCACCAATTGATTGTGCAGCAATTGTCCCAACTGCTTCACCAACTTCAACTTTTTCACCAGTAGCAAGGTTTTTACCGTAACATTTTTCACATACACCATGACGTGTGTTACATGTAAATGCTGAACGGATATACATTTCTTCTATACCAGCGTCCGTGATATTCTTAGCGATTTCTGCTGTTACCAATTCATCTGGTCGAACAATCACTTCGTCTGTTTCTGGGTGACGGATAGTTTCTTTTGAGTAACGGCCTTCAATACGTTCACTGAATGGTTCGATCATTTCTGTACCTTCTTTAATATCAGATACAAGTAAACCTCGGTCAGTACCACAGTCTTCCTCACGAACAATAACATCTTGTGCCACATCAACAAGACGACGCGTAAGATAACCAGAGTCTGCTGTTTTAAGTGCTGTATCGGCAAGACCTTTACGTGCACCGTGAGTAGAAATGAAGTACTCTAATACAGTTAAACCTTCACGGAATGATGAAGTAATTGGTAATTCAATAATCTTACCTGATGGTGCAGCCATAAGACCACGCATACCTGCTAACTGAGTAAAGTTAGATGCGTTACCACGAGCACCAGAGTCACTCATCATAAAGATTGGGTTGGTTTTTTCAAGTGATCCCATCAATTCTTTTTGAATTTGATCTTTAGCATCTGTCCAAATTTCAACAACTGCATTATAGCGTTCAAATTCTGTGATTAAACCACGGTTAAATTGTTTTTGTACTTTATCTACTAATTTTTCATGTTCATCTAAGATTTGTTGTTTATCTGGTAATACAACAATGTCAGATACACCAACAGTAATACCCGCTTTAGAAGAGTATTTGAATCCTAAGTCTTTCATTCTGTCTAACATCATTGATGTATCAGTGATGCTGAAGCGATTGAAGACTTCTGCAATGATATTACCTAAGAAATTCTTATTAAATGGATCGATGAGTTCTTGGTTATCAAAGTATGCTTTCAATCCATCTTCACCTAATTCAGTAGCAGAAACGAAATATTTATCTGGTGTACTGTTTTCTAAATTAGATTTAGTTGGTTCATTAATATATGCAAATGAATCAGGGATGATTTCATTAAAGATAACTTTACCAACAGATGTTGTTAAGATTTTTTTGTTTTGTTCTTCTGTAAATGTTGGGTTGTTAAATGATGATGCATGTACGCCAATACGCGTATGCAAGTGCACATAACCATTTGCATAAGCTTTGAGTACTTCATTTGTATCATTGTAAATTGTACCAGTATTTACAGCATCTTTACGCTCTAAAGTAAGATAATAGTTACCTAATACCATGTCTTGTGATGGTGTAACAACAGGTTTACCATCTTTAGGGTTTAAGATATTTTGAGCTGCAAGCATTAGCATACGTGCTTCTGCTTGTGCTTCTTTAGATAGCGGTACGTGAACAGCCATTTGGTCACCGTCAAAGTCAGCGTTATAAGCTGTTGTTGCAAGTGGGTGTAAACGGATTGCACGGCCTTCCACTAACGTTGGTTCAAATGCTTGGATACCTAATCTATGAAGTGTTGGTGCACGGTTTAAAAGAACTGGATGTTCTTTAATAACATCTTCTAATACATCCCAAACTTCATCATCCATACGTTCAATCTTGCTCTTAGCATTTTTAATGTTTGTTGCAATTTCACGCTGAACTAACTCTTTCATAATGAAAGGTTTGAATAGCTCTAATGCCATTTCTTTAGGTAGACCACATTGATACATCTTCAAGCTAGGACCAACAGCGATAACTGAACGGCCTGAATAGTCAACACGTTTACCTAATAAGTTTTGACGGAAACGACCTTGTTTACCTTTCAACATATGTGAAAGTGATTTTAATGGACGGTTACCTGGTCCAGTTACTGGACGACCACGACGACCATTATCTATTAATGCATCCACTGCTTCTTGTAACATACGTTTTTCGTTTTGTACGATGATGCCAGGAGCACCTAAATCTAACAAACGTTTCAAACGGTTATTACGGTTAATAACACGACGGTATAAGTCGTTCAAGTCACTTGTAGCGAAACGTCCACCATCTAACTGAACCATTGGTCTAATTTCTGGTGGGATGATTGGGAGTACATCTAATACCATCCAAGCTGGATTGTTACCAGAATGTCTGAATGATTCAACTACTTCTAGACGTTTAATTGCACGTGTAAGTCTTTGTCCAGTTGCAGATTCTAACTCATCACGCAACGCTTTTAATTCGGCGTCTAAATCAATTTCATCTAGTAATTCTTTGATTCCTTCAGCACCCATTTTAGCTGTAAATTGACCTGGGAATTTATCATAGTATTCTCTGAATTCTGCTTCAGATAATAATGTCTTTTTCTCTAATCCAGTTGGTCCTGGGTTAACTACAACGTATGAAGCAAAGTAAATAACTTCTTCTAACGCTCTTGGTGACATATCTAATAAAAGACCCATACGACTTGGGATACCTTTGAAGTACCAAATGTGAGATACAGGTGCAGCTAATTCAATGTGCCCCATTCTTTCACGGCGTACTTTAGATTTAGTTACTTCTACGCCACATCTGTCACAAACCATACCTTTATAACGTACACGTTTGTATTTACCACAACTACATTCCCAGTCTTTTGTAGGTCCGAAAATTCTCTCACAGAATAGACCATCTTTTTCTGGTTTTAAAGTACGATAGTTAATTGTTTCTGGCTTTTTAACCTCACCAAAAGACCATGAACGGATTTTTTCAGGTGAAGCAAGTCCTATTTTCATATAATGGAAATTATTTACATCAATCAAGGAGCCTACCTCCTTCAATTTAGATTAGCTGTGCAAATTGATTGATTGCTCTATATCAATAATAGATAAACCGAGAATGAGGCAAGTAATCAATACTTAACCTCAATACGGTAAATCTTTTTATAAACTTAAATGCGAATTGTATTAGTCAGTAATTTCTTTTTGTGATTGTGGTGCTCCTTTTTGTTGGAGATCCACTTTGCGTTCTACTGCGTCTTCATCTTCATTATCCTGCATGTCAATTTCATTGTCATGCTCATCCATAATCTTAACGTCTAAGCCTAAACTTTGTAGTTCTTTCATCAATACTCGGAATGATTCAGGCACACCAGGTTTAGTAATGTTTTCACCTTTAACAATAGATTCGTAAGTTTTAACACGACCTACAGTATCATCAGATTTATAAGTTAAGATTTCTTGAAGTGTGTATGCAGCACCGTAAGCTTCAAGTGCCCATACTTCCATCTCACCGAAACGTTGTCCACCAAATTGTGCTTTACCGCCAAGTGGTTGTTGTGTCACAAGTGAGTAAGGTCCAGTTGAACGTGCGTGTAGTTTATCGTCAACCATATGTGCAAGTTTCAGCATATACATAACACCGACTGAAATTCTGTTATCAAATGGTTCACCTGTACGTCCGTCATACAATACTGTCTTACCGTCACGTGCCATGCCAGCTTCTTCAATTGTTGACCATACATCTTCGTCACTCGCACCATCAAATACTGGTGATGCGACATGAATACCTAAGTTTTTAGCAGCCATACCTAAGTGCAACTCTAATACTTGTCCGATATTCATACGTGATGGCACACCTAATGGGTTAAGCATGATATCAATTGGTGTACCGTCTGGTAAATAAGGCATATCTTCTTCAGGAACTAGCTTAGAAATAACACCTTTGTTACCGTGACGACCACACATTTTATCACCAACATGAATTTTACGTTTTTGAACGATATAAACACGTACTAATTGGTTTACACCTGGAGATAGTGTGTCATCTCCCTCTTCACGGTTGAAGACTTTAACATCTAGAACAATACCGCCTGCACCATGAGGTACACGTAACGATGTATCACGTACTTCACGTGCTTTTTCACCGAATATTGCATGTAATAAACGCTCTTCTGCTGTTAATTCTGTTACACCTTTAGGCGTTACTTTACCTACTAAAATGTCACCATCATTAACTTCAGCACCTACGTATACAATACCACGGTCATCTAAGTTTTTAAGTGCACTATCTGAAACGTTAGGGATATCACGTGTAATTTCTTCAGGTCCTAGTTTTGTATCACGCGCTTCTGATTCATACTCTTCAATATGAATAGAAGTATAAACGTCATCTTTCATTAGACGTTCACTCATAATTACAGCATCCTCGTAGTTATAGCCGTCCCAAGTCATGAAGCCGACAACTACGTTTCTACCTAACGCCATTTCACCAAGTTCCATTGAAGGACCATCGGCTAATATTTCACCTTTAGCTACGACATCACCTGTAGCAACGATAGGTCGTTGGTTATAGCAAGTACCTGTGTTTGAACGTTTGAACTTAGCTAATGGGTAACGATCGATTTCTCCCTCGTATTCTTGGCCATCTTCTTCAATAAGTTGACGTACAAGGATTTCATTAGATTCAACGTGCTCAACACGTCCTTTATTTTTAGCAACAATAGCTGCACCAGAATCGCGTGCTGCTACGTGCTCCATACCAGTACCTACGAAAGGTGATTCTGGATTCATCAATGGTACCGCTTGACGTTGCATGTTTGCACCCATTAATGCACGGTTAGAGTCATCGTTTTCTAAGAAAGGAATACATGCTGTCGCTGCCGAAACAACTTGTTTAGGAGATACATCCATATAATCCATTTTTTCTTTAGCCATCACTGTGTTATTACCACGGAAACGACAAACAACTTCGTCGTCTAAGAAGCGACCATTTTCATCTAAATTAGAGTTCGCTTGTGCTACCACATAGCTATCCTCTTCATCAGCTGTTAAGTAATCGATTTGATCAGTAATGCTGTTTGTTTCAATATCTACTTTACGGTATGGTGTTTCGATAAAGCCAAATTCGTTTACACGTGCATAACTTGATAATGAGTTGATCAAACCAATGTTTGGCCCCTCTGGCGTTTCAATTGGACACATACGACCATAGTGTGAATAGTGAACGTCACGTACTTCCATTTGAGCACGTTCACGTGTTAAACCACCAGGCCCTAATGCTGATAGACGACGTTTATGTGTCAACTCTGCTAATGGGTTAGCTTGGTCCATGAATTGTGACAATTGAGAACTACCAAAGAATTCTTTAATAGATGCAATTACAGGACGAATATTGATTAATTGTTGTGGTGTAATAGAGTCTGTATCTTGAATAGACATTCTTTCACGTACAACACGTTCCATTCTTGATAAACCAATACGGAATTGGTTTTGTAACAACTCACCTACTGAACGTAGACGACGGTTACCAAGGTGGTCAATATCATCTGTAAAGCCAATACCACTTAACAAGTTAAAGAAATAAGACATTGATGCAATGATATCTGCCGGTGTAATGCATTTCACTTCAGAGTCTGGGAACGCATTACCAATCACTGTAGTCGTACGACCTTCTTCATCATTCGGAACATACACTTTGATTGACTGTATTTCAACTGGCTCATCAATCACTGTACCTTCTAGTTCAAACACTTCACTGTTCGCGTTAGCTTCTAATACGTCCATAATTTCATCTAAATTACGACGATCTAAGACTGTGCCTTCTTCAGCAACAATTTCGCCTGTTTCAGTATTAACAATAGGTTCTGCTAATTTTTGATTGAATAGACGGTGTTTTAAATGAAGTTTTTTATTTGCTTTATAACGACCTACACTTGCTAGGTCATAACGTTTTGGATCAAAGAAACGTGAATATAGTAAACTTTTAGCATTTTCAACTGTAGGAGGTTCGCCTGGGCGTAAACGCTCATAAATTTCTAATAATGCTTGATCTGTGTTTTCTGTACCATCTTTTTCTAATGTGTTACGTAAGTACTCGTTATCACCTAAAAGATCAATGATTTCTTGATCTGTAGAGAATCCTAAAGCACGTAACAACACGGTTAATGGTAGTTTTCTTGTTCTATCAATGCGTACATATACTACGTCTTTTGCGTCAGTTTCATATTCTAACCATGCACCACGGTTAGGAATGATTGTTGCATCATAGTTTGTGCGACCATTTTTATCTAGTTTTTCATTAAAATATACGGATGGTGAACGAACTAGTTGAGATACAATTACACGTTCAGCACCATTAATGACAAATGTACCTGTATCTGTCATTAATGGGAAATCACCCATAAACACTTCTTGCTCTTTCACTTCGCCTGTTTCTTTAATGATTAGACGTACTTTTACACGTAGAGGTGCAGAATACGTCGTGTCACGGTTTTTCGATTCTTCTAAATCATATTTCGGTTCACCAAGTCTGTAATCAACAAACTCTAAAGATAGATTACCTGTGAAATCTTCAATCGGTGAAATGTCTCTAAACATTTCATATAAACCTTCTTCTAAGAACCACTCGTAAGATTTAGTTTGAATCTCAATTAAATTCGGTAATTCTAATACCTCTGAAATTCTCGCATAGTTTCTACGTTTACGATGTCTTCCATATTGGACAAATTGACCTGCCAAACAGATTCACCCCTCAAAAATTGCGTGTTTACTTTTACTAAATAAGCAAATATAATTAGACAAAAAGAAAACGGTAGCATACCTCATGACACCATTTTCTATTTCACCTTATATACTTTGTTAATTTATACGTAAAAGTACACACTTATTGAACATAATTTTTTACATTCTATTACTATATCAGAACAGTGCTTTTTAATCAACCTTTTACACTGCTTAATATGTAATAGCCTTTACTTTTTTCTATGACTTTCACGTTGTCAAATGTCTCTTCCATTTTCTTCTTAGCAGATGGCATACCTTGTTTTTTCTGAATAACAACATAAAGCGTGCCATTTGATTTTAATTTTTTAAATGAATCTTCTAAAATACTGTGAACTACCTTTTTGCCTGCTCTAATTGGTGGGTTAGTTAGGATTGCATCAAAAGCATTATCCTCTACCTTCGACAAACCATCACTTTCTTTAATTTCTACATTTTCTATGTGATTTAGTTTTCCATTTTTGGCCGATAAAGCAAGTGCACGTTGGTTTACATCAACCATCGTTATTTCATGATGCGGGGATACTTTCGCAATCATCAAACCAATCGGTCCATAACCACAGCCAACATCTATTATTTTTTTAGTGGGCCCAGGGGGATTTTCTTTTAAAAAAGTGCGTATTAGTAAATCTGAACCAAAGTCTATTTTCCCTTTAGAAAACACGCCTGAATCAGTTACTAATTTTAAATCATAATTTTTGTAGGAATACGTAAAAGGAAGTTCATCACTTTCTACTTCAGGATTTTCATCATAGTAATGACTCATGATTACACCTCTTTTAATCTAATTCGTCTTAGATTAATACTATACCCATAACGCGATGCTATTAACAAATGCTTGGAGGGGTATAGATCAAATAAGATAAAACCCCGTTATATCGATAACGGGGTTTTCATTTCTCAAAGATTTCAGAATATCCATATAACACTTAAAATCAACGTACCGAAGCAGCTAATGTATTAAGCAATTCGGATAATCTTCAATATATAATTATGAACTGTTAGCCAGCTAGAATTATTTTAATTCTACTGTAGCGCCAACTTCTTCTAATGTTTCTTTAAGTTTTTCAGCTTCTTCAGTTGGTAAGCCTTCTTTAATTACTTTAGGCGCTCCGTCAACTAATTCTTTAGCATCTTTCAATCCTAAGCCAGTAGCTTCTTTAACAGCTTTAACGACTTTGATTTTAGATGATCCAGCTGATGTTAATTCAACATCGAATTCTGTTTTTTCTTCAGCTTCGTCTCCGCCGCCTGCTGCATCTGCTGCTGCTACTGGAGCTGCTGCAGTTACACCAAATTCTTCTTCAATTGCTTTTACTAAGTCGTTTAATTCTAAAACTGACATTTCTTTAATTGCTTCAATGATTTGTTCTTGATTAGCCATTTTAATATTCCTCCATTAATTTTGATTAGTTAATTATGCGCAATTATTCAGCGCTTTCTTCGTTTTGTTCTTTATCTTCTCCAACAGCTTTAACCGCATAAGCGAAGTTGCGTACTGGAGCTTGTAATACTGATAAAAGCATAGAAACAAGACCGTCATGTGATGGTAATGTACCAACTGTGTTAACTTCTTCGCCTGAAATAACAGAACCTTCCATAACACCTACTTTAATTTCTAAAGCTTTATGTTCTTTTGCAAATCCTGCAAGTACTTTTGCTGGAGCAACAACATCTTCTGTTGAAGTAGCAACTGCAGTAGGACCTACTAAGTGTTCATTTAAACCTTCTAAACCAACTTGTTCAGCTGCACGACGAACCATAGTATTTTTTAATACTTTGAATTCCACGCCAGCTTCACGTAATTGTGAACGTAATTCAGTTACTTCAGCAACAGTTAGACCACGATAGTCAACGATTACAGTAGATACTGAATTTTTAAGTGACTCAGCAATTACATCAACTTGTTGTTTTTTAGCTTCGATGATAGCAGACATTTAGACACCTCCATAGTTTTTTTATTTGGTGCTTTTAATCTTGATTACAACCATTAATCACGACAACTAATAATTTTGTCTCAATAAAAAAAGCACTTTCTACCCACGGCAAAAAGTGCTTGAAAGATCTAAAAATCTTCACGTTCAAGTCAATTTTAGCCTCGGTAGGATCATTTTTAAGTTATCGCTAACTCCTACTGTCTTAGGTAAAATAATACATTAACCAATATAACTGGTTCAATGTGGTATGTCAATACATTTTTAAGGGGACAGGGTAGAAATCATTTCAAAATGATTTCGCCGTCCACCTCTGGCAAGTAGAACGAGAAAAAAGAGTACAAGTACTATGTTCTTTCATAAATGCTACTAACTCAACAGATTAAGCATTGGCACTTTAAAATCTTAATAAAGCACATTTTCTTTTTAGTCATCTATTGCCAATATAATATTCAACTCTGAAACATTATTTATATCTCAGTATTTTCATTTATATATAAGATTATAGTTTGAAACTAGAAGTATCAACTTTAACTCCAGGGCCCATTGTTGTCGTAACAGCAACAGATTTGAAGTAAGTACCTTTAGCTGAAGATGGTTTAGCTTTAGTTAACACATCTTGTAATGCTTTGAAGTTTTCAACAAGTTTGTCCGTATCAAATGATACTTTACCAATTGAAGCATGCACAATACCTGCTTTTTCAGCACGATATTCTACTTTACCTGCTTTGATTTCTTCAACTGCTTTTGTAACATCCATTGTTACAGTTCCAGTTTTAGGGTTTGGCATTAAACCTTTAGGTCCTAATACACGACCAAGTTTACCAACTTCGCCCATCATGTCTGGTGTAGCTACTACTACGTCAAAATCGAACCAACCTTGTTGGATTTTTTGAACATATTCACCTTCACCTACGAAATCAGCACCTGCTGCTTCTGCTTCAGCTGCTTTATCACCTTTTGCGAATACTAATACACGTTGTGATTTACCAGTACCGTTTGGTAGCACTACTGCACCACGGATTTGTTGATCATTTTTACGTGTATCAATTCCTAAACGGAACGCCACTTCAACTGATGCGTCAAAGTTTGCGATACTTGTTTCTTTAGCTAACTCAACTGCTTCTTCAACACTATAGTGTTTTTGGCGGTCAATTTTATTAGCTACTTCTTGAAATCTTTTACTTTTCTTAGCCATTTCATGTCCTCCTTTAGTGGTTTTAGCGGAATTTCCTCCCACATTTACTTGCTTTTGCAAGTTAAGAGCAGATAACAGAGAGGTTGCAAAATTGTATTTTATATCAGGAAACATTTCCTTAATAAACGACACGCTTCCTCTTATTACGACAATATTGAACGCTCTGATCCTGTTTGTCATTTCTGTCATCTGCTTCATCGTCAATCTATGTTTTTAGTTAATTTTTAAAATTATTGAACTGTGATACCCATACTACGTGCAGTACCTTCGATAATACGTACAGCTGCTTCTTCGTCTGCAGCATTTAAGTCTTGCATTTTTTGGTTTGCAATTTCACGTACTTGATCTTTAGTTACTGTAGCAATTTTGTTTTTGTTAGGTTCACCAGAACCTTTTTCAACGCCAGCTGCTTTTTTAAGTAGTACTGGAGCCGGTGGTGTTTTTGTAATAAATGTAAATGAACGATCTTCATAAACACTAATTTCTACCGGAATGATTAAACCTGCGTCTTCTTGTGTACGTGCATTGAATTCCTTACAGAATCCCATAATGTTCACACCTGCTTGACCTAATGCTGGACCAACGGGTGGTGCTGGGTTCGCTTTACCTGCAGGAATTTGTAATTTAACAACTTTTTCTACTTTTTTAGCCACGATGTGCACCTCCTTGATATCGTGATGTGGTCACAGGACTGAGTTTTGTCCTCCCACTCTTCTACATTTCGTGACGAAATGAACGCTCTATGAGCGCGACCACAGTATTATAACATTGTCCTTATATATAAAGCAAGAGTAAAGCGTAACTTTTTATATAGCTCCCCTAATCATTTTAATGATAAGGGGGCTTAATGCATGAGCTCTAGCTCGGGCGTTCCTCTAATTACGTCATTAAAATGATTGGATAGCCTTAATGCATATAAAGTAACACTTCTTGCTTCAACAAGATTAGTGTTACTTATACAAGTGCGAGCGCACTTGTATAGCTTTACTTTAACAAATCCTTGAAAAGAACTTTATCCGTTAATATATGCTTTTCGCTATATTTGTTTAGCTATAATTTTTCAATTTGATCAAATTCTACTTCAACCGGTGTTTCTCTACCAAACATGTCTACAAGAACTGTCAATTTGAATTTATCCGCTTCAATTTCTTGAACTTCACCCACTTGGTTCGCAAATGGACCAGATTTGATTTGAACTTGTTCACCTAAATCTAATTCAACATCAATTGTTTTTTCTTTCATGCCCATTTGTTTCAAGATGAAACGTGCTTCCTCAGGTAATAACGGATTAGGTTTTGATCCAGCACCTGCTGAGCCAACAAATCCTGTTACTCCTGGTGTATTTCTTACAATATACCATGATTCATCGGTCATTATTAATTCTACTAAAACGTAACCGGGGAACGTTTTTTTAGTTAATGTTTTGGCTTTACCATCTTTAACTTGTGTTTCTTCTTCTTCTGGTATAACCACTCTGAATATCAATTCAGTCATATTCATAGATTCTACACGTTTTTCTAAATTCTTTTTAACTTTGTTCTCGTAACCAGAATAAGTATGCACAGCATACCAACGCTTTGCGCCAACTTCTTCAGACATGTCGTCACTCCTATCTATTTAATTAACTCTATAATTCTACCAATTCCTAAATCTAAAACATAGAAGAACGCTAAGAAAAATATTACCGTTGCTACAACGATGACAGTATATTTAAACAATTCTTCTTTCGTTGGCCAACTTGTTTTTTCCATTTCTGACTTTACGCCTTGAAAGAAATTTTCTTTTTTAGCCATTAGCAATACCTCCGTATTAATTCGTTTTTTCCTCATTTGCTTATTCATACGACAAATTAAGCAAATACAATACTCACAACTTAAATTGGAAGGATATATTTACTCAATTGCTCCATCTAATATACCGATGATTATTTCGCTTCTTTATGCAATGTATGTGCGTTACATCTCGGACAATATTTTTTTAATGTCAATCTAGATGTAAGGTTACTTTGCTTGGGCACATTATAGTTTCTATTCCCACATGCTTCGCAACTTAACGGTACTTTTTTCATATAACTTCACCTTACTCATTATAATACCAATCTACTATACATAACATCGCTGTCTATTGTCAATCTTCCACCATTGCTTTCTATCAATCCATATAGTCACTATCGCACGCTAAATAACTTAGGTAGTAAAATGAAATTTATTTCAAAAAATGTCTCAACTTTATTTTACATCTATGTATTGTATTGTAAACTACTTTGACATCGACACATAAAATAGTCGCTATTTCACACGGTTTATAATCTTTCAAAACATATCTTATAATAGTTTGTTCGAGTTCTGTTAATTTATCAATGTTCTGGTACAGCGTAGATACTATTTCTTTTCTTAAAACAATGCCATCTATCGTGTGTTGCTGTCTTAACATTTGCTCAGTTATTAAAAATTCATTTTCTAATAATTTTTGACGTTTTAAGTTTATTAATTTTTTTCGTATGTAATCATTTTTGGTGTTTTTAATAATACGATTTACATAATGCGCTAATGGTGTTTCTTTTGAAAAATCAAATTGGCTGAGTGCTTTGAATACTTTAAACAGTATTTCTTGTTGAAGATCTTCTTTCTCGTTAGGGTGTATTGAGAAATGATTTAAACTTTTCCAAATATACGGCTGCATTTTATCTAACAACTCGATTAATGCATTCGCATCATCCAGTGTATTATTTAAAATAGTTGTAGATTCTGGTTGGCATATCCTTTGTAGCATATTTTAAATCCTTTCCTTAGATTAAGGATAGCATACAAAGTTCCTTACAAAAAAATCAAGGGGACAATCTCTTTATTTATGATTGTTCCCCCTCCTTATTTTTTCAAATTCTTCTAAAATTTCGTTAGACAGCTCGATTCGAGTCCTAGGCTTACGCTCATTAAAGCCGTCAAGCTTTTTCGATACTAAAATCTCGTTTTCCCTTAGGTCACGCCACATCTCTCTTGAAGATATACGATATGCACCTGCGCCAAATATAGCGTGTTGTTCACTCATGTCGCTCGTTACAACTGTAATGTGCCTCGTATGTTTGTCATATAAATCATACACATATTTTTCAATAAAACTATCTGCTGTTTCTTTTTCTTTAGTGAATATAATCTTTACACCATGATACATATACTCCGATCCTGTACCAGATTGCTCATAAGCATCAAACACACATACGACTTCATCAGCTATAACTGCATTGTAATTTGCAATAGCCGTCAATAACTGGTCTCGAGCTTCTTCTAAATTTTCTTGCGCTATTTGACTTAATTCTTGCGATTGGCCAATCATATTATAACCATCAATAATTAAGTAACGATCTTTCATGATTTATCTCCAATCTGGTTACGTTTACGATACACTTCGTACATCATTAGACTTGCTGCAACAGAAGCATTCAAACTATTTACATGGCCTACCATTGGAATATTAATATAAAAATCACATTTGTCTTTAATTAAACGACTCATGCCTTGGCCTTCACTTCCAATAACGATTGCCAAAGGCATGCCAGCGTCCATTTCACGGTAATCTGTTGCGTTTTCAGCTTCTGTGCCCACTACCCAATAGCCGTTGTCCTTTAATGTTTCAATCGTGTTCGCTAAATTTGTAACCCTCATCACCGGGACATGTTGTATTGCTCCTGTAGAAGCTTTTGCAACTGTTTGAGTCAGTGAAACCGAGCGTCTTTTAGGGATAATCACACCGTCAACGCCAGAGGCATCAGCAGTTCTCAAGATTGAACCTAAATTATGAGGATCTTCAAGTCCATCTAAAATTAAAACTGTAGATAGTTTTTCATTTTCTTTTTGCTGTGCCAGAAACGCATCGAAATCCGCATATTCGTACGGTGCAATATACGCAGCGACACCTTGGTGAGGGGCGTCAGACAATCCATCTAATTTAGATTTTGGCACTGATTGTACAATGATTTTATTACTATTTGCTTTTTTTAAAATTTCATTTATTTGTCCTTTTTTTACGGTGTCTTGAATTAAAATTTTATTAATTGTATGCCCAGAAACAATGGCTTCTTTTACGGCATGACGACCTACGATAACAAGCTCTTCCAAACTCTCACTACCTTTCATCTATACTTTTCACAATATGTTCAAGCAATGTTGTTAAACGGCTTTGATCTTTTTCAAGATATAAAAAACCAATGATTGCTTCTAACCCTGAACTTTTTCGATACGTTTGTATGTCTGTATTTTTCGCCTTCGTATAACTCTTCGCATTTCTTCCACGGCGAACAATATCTAATTCTTCTTCGGTAAACCAGTTGCTTTCTAACAAGCATTCAAGCGATTGTGCCTGGCTTTTCGCAGACACGTAACGCTTGGCTTCTTGATGTAATCGATTAGGTTTAGCTTTTAATTTCAATATAATATACTCTCTCACAAATTGGTCTAAGACCGCGTCCCCCATATATGCCAAAGTCAATGGGTTTAACAATTTATTATCCATATTAGCCACGTTTAAATCTCACGCCTTGAGGTGTGTCTTCCAAAATAATATTTTGTGCTTTCAATTGATCGCGAATTTCATCTGCACGTGCAAAATCTTTATTTTTTCTTGCTGTGTTTCTTTCTTCGATTAAAGCTTCAACATCTTCGTCTAATAATTCGTCACTTGTTTCTGGTTTTAAAGGTACACCTAATACATCACTAAAAATTTGATATACTGTTTTAAATCGTTCAATCACTTCAGTTGACGTTGTATTTTCTAATACATATTTATTAGCTAATTTTGTCAAATCGTACCAAGCTGTAATGGCATTAGCTGTGTTAAAGTCGTCATTCATAACGGTTTCGAACTGTTCTAAAATCTGGTTGATTTCTTCTATATAATTATCTTGAGCTTCGATATTTGTGGCAATCGCTTCACGTTCCTCGATAGCTTGGTAACTATTACGGATACGTTCTAAACCACTTCTAGCAGCACTAACAAGTTCCATATTATAATTGATTGGGCTTCGATAATGTACACTAATCATGAAAAATCGTAATACATCTGGATCAATTTCTTTAATAATCTCGTGTACTAACACAAAGTTACCTAGGGATTTACTCATTTTTTCGTTGTCAATATTAATAAACCCGTTATGCATCCAATAGTTGGCGAATGGCGCATGGTTATGGGCTTCAGATTGGGCGATTTCATTTTCATGATGTGGAAATTGTAAATCAGTACCGCCAGCATGAATATCTATCGTCGCACCAAGTTCATGGTAAGCCATAACAGAGCATTCAATATGCCAACCTGGTCTACCTTTGCCAAATGGACTGTCCCAACTAATTTCATCAGGTTTTGCTTGTTTCCATAATGTGAAATCTAGCGCATCTTCTTTTTGCTCGCCTTGCTCAATGCGTGCACCTACTTTCAAATCATTAAGGGATTGATGACTGAGTTTACCGTAATCTTCAAATTTACGTGTTCTAAAATACACATCTCCACCACTTTGGTAGGCATAACCTTCTTCTACAAGTTCTCCTATAAACTTAATAATGTCATCCATATGATTCATTACTCTTGGGTTTGAAGTTGCTTTTTTCACATTCAAAGCGCCAACATCTTCGTAAAATGCATCGATATAACGATTAGCGATTGTGTTAACAGGTTCATTCAATTCTTTCGAGCGCTTAATCAATTTATCATCTACATCAGTGAAATTTGAAACATAATTTACTTCATAACCTTGGTATTCAAGGTACCTTCTCACAACATCATAGTTAATTGCTGGTCTGGCATTACCTATATGGATGTAATTATATACAGTTGGTCCGCAGACGTACATCTTAACCTTACCTGGTTCTATAGATTTAAACGTCTCTTTTTGACGCGTTAACGTGTTATATAATGTAATCATCTTGAATCTCTCCATTTCTTGTTTTCTCAAGTTGTTTCTCTAATTGTTTTAATTGTTCATAAATCGGATCTGGTAAATTACGATGGTCGAATGTCTTACCAATTCTTCTACCATCTTGTTTAACAATGTGTCCTGGTATACCAACGACTGTAGAATAGCTAGGCACCGAATTCAATACTACTGAATTCGCCCCGATGTTTACATTCGAATTAATTTTAATATTACCGAGTACTTTGGCGCCTGCTGCTATCAGTACATTATCACCTATATCAGGGTGACGTTTTCCTTTTTCTTTACCAGTACCACCTAAAGTAACGCCCTGATAAATTGTAACATTATCACCAATTCTGCATGTTTCTCCAATAACAACGCCCATGCCGTGGTCGATAAATAAACGTTTCCCAATTTGGGCGCCAGGATGAATTTCGATGCCAGTAAAAAAACGTGAAATTTGTGAAATTAATCTTGCTAATATATATCTTTTCTTTTTGTATAAAGCGTGTGCGATTAAATGACTCCATACTGCATGTACGCCCGCATATGAAGTGACTACCTCTAAAGTAGTACGTGCAGCTGGGTCTTGTTCAAACACCATATTTATATCGTCTTTTATTCTTTTTAATATTTTAAACAAGGTTGCGACCTCCTTATTAAAAAAGCACCTCTAACATTATTGTTAGAGGTGCTTTGCACGGTTCCACTCTTTTTTTAAAACAAGCTGCTTGTTCATTAAGTTAGCAATAATCTAACATGGTAAAACAACTTATATTAACTCATTAAAGTTATTCAGTTCATTATTCTAAAGGTGCATTCAACAATTTCCATGATGTGCTCGCAGCAACCGCACACTCTCTTGACACATTCCATTGCCTACTAATCCTTTAGTGTATTCAATTATAATCATAGGTGCTTGATTGTAATTTTTCAAGTATTATCTATTTGATACAATTTACTTATAATCAGCATTAAACGTATTTTTTTAAGCGATTCAATACTTTATCTTTACCTAATACTTCGATTGTATTTGGTAACTCTGGACCATGCATTTGTCCTGTCACAGCTACACGTATTGGCATAAATAATTGTTTGCCTTTAATACCTGTCTCTTTTTGAACTTCTTTAATTGTTTTTTTGATTTCTGCCGCTTCAAAAGGTTCTAGTGCTTCTAATTTGCCATATAAATGGTTCATTAATTCTGGCACTTGTTCCCCATTGATGATTTCTTGCTCATCTGCTCCTAATGTTTGTTCATCACGGAAGAAAATTTCAGATAACGGAACAATTTCGCCAGCGTAACTCATTTCTTTTTGATAAAGAGCAATCAGTTTACGTCCCCATTCTTTATCTTCTTCAGATGGGTTTTCAGGTAATAAATTCGCTTTAACTAAGTGAGGAAAAGCAAGTTCAAAGACTGTTTCAGTGTCTTTTTGTTTCATATATTGGTTATTAATCCAAGCTAATTTTTGTTTGTCGAAGAATGCAGGTGATTTAGATAATCGTTTTTCATCAAAGATTTTAATGAATTCTTCTTTAGAATAAATTTCATCTTCACCTTCAGGGGACCAACCTAATAATGTAATAAAGTTAAATAACGCCTCAGGCAAATAACCCAAATCGCGATATTGCTCAATAAATTGTAGGATTTGGCCATCGCGTTTACTTAATTTTTTACGTTCTTCGTTTACGATTAGTGACATGTGTGCAAATCTTGGCGCTTCCCAACCAAACGTTTCGTAAATCATTAATTGTTTGGGTGTATTTGAAATATGGTCATCTCCACGAATAACATCTGAAATTTCCATCAAGTGGTCATCAATTGCTACTGCAAAATTATACGTTGGCACGCCGTCTTTTTTCACAATAACCCAATCGCCCATATTATTTGAGTCAAATGAAATTTCACCTTTCACCATATCGTCAAATGCATATGTTGTATCTTTTGGCACTCGGAAACGAATCGAAGGTTGGCGTCCTTCTGCTTCAAATTGTTGGCGTTTGTCTTCTGTTAAATGCGCATGTTTACCACCGTAACGCGGCATTTCACCACGTGCAATTTGTTGTTCACGTTCTTCTTCTAATTCTTCTTCAGTCATATAGCATTTATACGCTTTATCTTCATCTAACAATTGTTGGATAAGTGGGTTATATATTTCAGCACGTTCTGACTGGCGATAAGGCCCATAACCTTTATCTTTATCTACAGACTCATCCCAATCAATACCTAACCATTTTAAGTTATCAAATTGTGAAGATTCTCCATCTTCTAAATTACGTTTACTGTCCGTATCTTCTATACGAATTACAAAATCTCCATCATAATGTTTAGCAAATAAATAGTTAAATAATGCAGTTCTTGCATTACCAATATGCAAATAGCCTGTTGGGCTTGGGGCATATCTAACTCTTACACGATTACTCATTATGTTCACTCCTGTTTAATAATTTTTCACGATTTTAATCTTATATTTTCAGCTTAACTGCGCACACACATAAAAAGAATTCAACCTATGTTACTGCACTTTTCAAATGTGCCTAACAATAAGTTAATATAAAAGCATTCAAAGCGTGTTGCTCATTTGCTTATTTATGATATCATAGCTCATCATTTTTTAAAGCATCACTATACTAAAAACAAACGTATGACGCCCATTGAATTTCAAGTTTATAATTCTAAGTACAGTAATACAATTTCGCTATCTATTGTAGCACTTTAAAGATGATTATGATATCACTGTGCTTAAATTAAAATGCTATCTGAACAATTTTTTGAAAATATTGCTCATAATGAAAAGGTTTCATGTGAAACTGTAACTTTTTTAGCTACAATATCAAATGAAACTCGCTTTTTAATTTCAGTATATTTTTTTAGCAAAAATAATGCGTCCGGATGAAGTTTGCAACAAACTTACTACTTCTAAATCAATATATTCACCGATATATTTTTTAGCGTTATCTACAACTACCATTGTACCGTCATCTAAATACCCTACTGCTTGACCAGCTTCTTTCCCCATCTTAGTCAACAACAAGTTAAATCGATCGCCTTGATGTACGGTTGGCTTAATTGCTTCTGATAAGTCGTTCACATTCAACACTTGAACACCTTGTATATAACAGACCTTATTTAGGTTGAAATCTGTAGTAATAATTTGTGCTCTATAATGCAATGCCAATTTAATTAACATTGCATCTATATCACTATGCGATTTTGTTGGATGTATAATGCGCGTAGGGTGCTTTCCATCATGCAAAGCATTGAGCATATCTAAGCCTCTTTGCCCTTTTTCTCTCTTTACACTATCGTTTGCGTCTGCAATTACTTGCAATTCATTAATTACCCCTTGTGGAATTAATATTTCACCGTCTATAAAACCACATTTCAAAACATCTAAAATACGCCCATCAATAATGGCACTCGTGTCTATGATTTTAGGCATTGCACTACGTGTATTCATTGACACAGATCGCGCCATATTTTCAGGTAAAAACAATAGCATTTCATCGCGTTTGCGTAGACCAAATTGAAACCCTAAATACCCCAAGATAATCGTGATAATAATAGGTACAAAATGATTTAAAACATTGTTACCAATAATTTGGAAAATAAATGATATCATAACTGAAATAAGTAACCCTATAATGAGTCCAATTGTGGCGAACAATATTTCAATTGCGCTTTGACGCATAATCATTTGTTCTAGTTCTTTCAATGCTAATGTTACTTTTTTAATAAACCAACCAAAGATTACAAATATCAGTACAATCCCTAGTAGCCCATTGAAATAATTATTTGTTAGTAGCGTGAAATGCCCCAAACCAGCATCTGTAATAATTTCTGGTATAAGATACACGCCTAAACTTGCGCCTAATATAATATAGCACAAGATTACAATGAGTCTTATCATGTTCAAATGTTAACGCTCCTTTCACATGAAAGCTATTTTGACTATATAAGCCAGTTACATGTTGTATCATTAAGTGATATTAATGCTTAGTTAAAGCATATTTTAAAGCCTCATGTACATTTTTAACACCAATGACTTTAATACCGCTAGGGAATTCCCATCCACCAATATTGGATTCAGGAATAATAATACGTTTAAATCCTAGTTTTTCCGCTTCTTGTACGCGTTGTTCGATACGAGAGACGCGTCTTACTTCTCCCGTCAATCCAACTTCACCAATAAAGCAATCCAATCCGTCTACAGTTAAATCTTTAAAACTAGACGCCGTGGCAATAACAATACCTAAATCGACAGCAGGTTCTGTTAATCTGACGCCACCTGCTACTTTAATATAAGCATCTTGTTGTTGAAGCAAATAATTTTCTTTTTTCTCTAAGACAGCCATCAATAAACTTAATCGATTATGGTCTATGCCTGTAGCCATACGTCTTGGGTTGTTAAATGTGGTCGGTGTCACTAATGCTTGTACTTCTATGAGCAATGGTCTTGTGCCTTCCATTGTCGATACAATTGTTGACCCAGGAACATTAGTAGAACGCTCTTCCAAAAACATTTCTGAAGGGTTTTTCACACCTTTCAATCCACTCTGCTTCATTTCAAAAATACCCATTTCATTTGTCGAACCAAAGCGATTTTTAACTGCTCTTAAAATACGATAAGCATGATGCTCATCACCTTCAAAATAAAGTACTGTATCCACCATATGTTCTAATAAACGTGGACCTGCAATTTGCCCTTCTTTAGTTACATGACCAACAATAAAAGTTGGGATGTTTAATTGTTTAGCAATATTCATTAAGCTCTGTGTACTTTCTCTTACTTGAGATACTGAACCAGGCGCAGAGCTGATTTCAGGATGGAAAATAGTCTGTATAGAATCAACTACAAGTAAGTCTGGTTTCAATTGTTTAACCGTTTCATGTATCACTTCTAAATCTGTTTCCGCAAACACATTTAAATTACTTGAATCCTCTTCTAATCTATCTGCTCTTAACTTAGTTTGATTTAACGACTCTTCACCTGTTATATATAAAACGCTTTTACTTTGTGATAAAGCAGCACAAATTTGTAGTAATAAGGTCGATTTACCAATACCTGGGTCGCCGCCAATTAATACAAGCGAACCGTTTACAATGCCACCGCCAAGTACTCGGTTAAATTCTGCTGAGTTGGTTTTAATACGTGGTGTCGTCTCATGTTTAATTTCATTTAGTTTTTGTACTTTCGCGCTATTTTCACGACTTCGAACCCCATGTTTTGGGCTTGTCGATTTTTGTTCTATAATTTCTTCCATTTGGTTCCAACCACCACAGTTGGGACATTTGCCCATCCATTTTGGTGATTGATAACCACACGCCATACATTCAAAAATCACTTTCTTTTTGGCCAAAACTGCACCTCCATCTTTATTGAACAAATCTATTTTATACCTCTGTCTAATTAAAAACAAACTTTATTTATATTCGATTCATTTCGATATTTATTGTTTCTTAGCCTTTAATTTTATATTATAGCATGCACTTCAATAGATTAATGTTAAAGTCTATTTTTTAAATTAACACTATTATATATTCAGTACTATTAATATGATATAGGTGATTAAAATTTTTGACTAACATACGATGATGTTTCGTTTATTAACATTTTAGTGATACTTTTTATAAAAGAAGCGCTCCCCAAGTTGCATTTGCATACTTGAGAAGCGCTATTCATACTTGATATCACTTTAATAACTCAATCTTATGAATCAGAAGTCTCTTTTTCTTTTTGATCTTCTGTTCTATCTTTAATATCGTATTTATATTCTTTACCGTCATAATCGATATAAACATTTTTACCTTCGATTTGGTTACCATCCAAGATTAACTCACTTAAGTTATCTTCGATTGTTTTTTGAATTTCGCGGATAAGTGGTCTAGCTCCGTATTCTGGATCATAACCTTCTTCTGCAATTCTTTCTTTCGCTGCATCAGAAACTACGATATCAATATCTTGTTCTGCTAAGCGATCTGTTAATTTATTCACCATCATAGTCACAATTTCTTTCAATTCATCTTTAGAAAGTTTGTGGAATACAATAATGTCATCAACACGGTTTAAGAATTCTGGGCGGAAAGCATTTTTCAATTCTTTCATCATTGTTTTACGAATTGATTCATAATCTTGTCCTTCAGATGCGCCGCCAAAACCTGCAAAGCGTTGATCTTGCAGTTCTTGAGCGCCAACGTTGGAAGTCATAATAATCACTGTATTGCGGAAATCTACTTGACGTCCTTTTGTATCTGTTAAGTGTCCATCATCAAGCACTTGTAACAAGATGTTAAATACATCAGGGTGTGCTTTTTCAATTTCATCGAATAGTATAACTGAATATGGTTTACGTCTAACTTTTTCAGTTAATTGTCCACCATCATCATGACCTACATAACCTGGAGGTGCCCCAACTAAACGGCTCACAGCGTGTTTTTCCATAAATTCACTCATATCTACGCGAATCATTGCATCATCTTCACCAAACATGGATTCTGCTAATGCACGTGCTAATTCTGTTTTACCTACACCTGTAGGGCCTAAGAAGATAAAGCTACCAATTGGACGTTTAGGATCTTTCAATCCTGCTCTAGCACGTCTTACTGCTTTACTGATAGAAGTAACTGCTTCTTTTTGGCCAATAACACGTTTGTGTAACGTATCTTCCAAATTAAGTAGGCGGTCTGATTCTGTTTCATTAATTCTAGTTAATGGAATACCAGTCCAACCTGCAATAACTTCTCCAATATCTTCTTCAGACAATGATGTGCTTGCACCGTTTTGAGCGTTTTTCCAATTATTATTCGCTTCTTCATATTGTTTTTCTAATTTAGTTTGTTTATCACGTAAATTTGCTGCATTTTCAAATTCTTGTGCGTGTACAGCAGCATCTTTTTCATTTTTAACTTGTTCAATTTCTTGCTCTAATTCTTTCAAGTTAGGTGGCGTTGTATGACTTTTTAGTCTTACTTTAGAACTTGCTTCATCAATTAAATCAATTGCTTTGTCTGGTAAGAAGCGGTCTGACACATAACGATGACTTAATTTCGCAGCAGATTCTAAAGCTTCATCTGAAATATTAATGCGGTGATGCGCTTCATAACGGTCACGTAAGCCTTTCAAGATTTCAATTGTATCTTCGACTGTTGGCTCGTCCACTTGAACTGGTTGGAAACGACGTTCTAGTGCTGCATCTTTTTCAATGTTTTTACGATATTCATCCAGTGTAGTTGCACCAATACATTGTAGTTCGCCACGCGCTAACGCTGGTTTTAAAATATTAGATGCATCAATTGCGCCTTCTGCACCACCAGCACCAACTAAAGTGTGTAGCTCATCAATAAAGAGTACAACATTGCCTGCTTGGTGAATTTCTTCCATAACTTTTTTCAGACGTTCTTCGAATTCACCACGGTATTTCGTACCAGCTACTACTGTTCCCATGTCTAGAGACATCACGCGTTTACCTTTAAGTGTCTCTGGTACTTCGTTGTTAACGATTGCAAGTGCTAAGCCTTCTGCAATTGCTGTTTTACCTACGCCCGGTTCCCCAATTAAGACTGGGTTATTCTTAGTACGTCTACTTAATACTTCGATAACACGTGTGATTTCTTTATCTCTACCAATCACAGGGTCTAAAGTACCATCATTTGCAATAACTGTTAAATCGCGTGCAAGGCTATCTAATGTTGGTGTGTTATTAGATTTATTTGCTTGTGCGTTTTTATTGCTCATTTCAGGGCTACCTAAAGCTTTAACAACTTGCGCACGTGCTTTAGTAATATTTAAATCTAAATTAGCAAATACGCGTGCTGCAACGCCTTCATTTTCTCTAATTAGACCAAGCAAGATGTGTTCTGTTCCTACAAAATTATGATGTAGTTTTCTTGCTTCATCCATTGATAACTCAATCACTTTTTTAGCGCGTGGTGTGTAGTGTAAAGCACCCATTTGTTCTTGGCCGTGACCAATTAATTTTTCAACTTCTGTCACTACTTTTTCTTCAGTAATATCGAATGATTCTAATACTTTTGCTGCAATACCTTCTGGTTCTTTCATTAAACCTAAAAGTAAATGTTCTGTTCCAATATTTGAATGATTTAAGCGAATCGCTTCTTCTTGAGCATGTGCCAATACGCGTTGTGCACGTTCTGTCAGTCTACCAAATAACATAGCATGACCTCCTAATTTATATGTTCTCTTAATATATCTGCTCTTTTTTCATTAACTGCTCTATCATCTTCATCATCTAACAAGAATGGTGATTGAATTGCGACCATTAACTCATTAAATTTGAAGTCTTCTAAATCAATATAGCCTAAATCTATACCGAGTTTCACTTCACTTAATCTAAATGACGCTTCTTCCATAGATATTAGTCTACTATATTTTAATATTCCTAACGAACGATATACTCTATCTAATGTTTCAATTTCATTATGCTTACTGAGACGTTCGCGAATTTGCATTTCTTCGTTAATAATTTGTTGCACAACTTCAGTTAAACTTTCGATAATTTCTTCTTCTGTTTTACCAAGTGTAAGCTGATTAGAAATTTGATAAATATGACCATATACTTGAGAGCCTTCACCGTAGATACCTCTTATAGTAAATCCAAAGCGATTGATTGTTTGAGCGATTCTATTCATCCGCTTCATAATCGTTAGGCCAGGAAGATGTAGCATTACACTCGCTCTCATACCAGTCCCTATATTTGTCGGGCAAGTTGTTAAATAACCAAGTGTTTCATCAAAGCTAACATCTAGTTCACTATCGAGTGTATCATCTATAGAAGAAGCCTTATCATATAATGTTTGCAATGATAGGTCATTTCCCATAGCTTGAATGCGTATATGATCTTCTTCATTTACCATAACACTTAAAGATTCATCATCATTCAAAAGCACAGCTGAAGCAGGCTGCTTTATTAACTCTGGGCTTATAAGATGTTTCGCTACAAGTTTATACTTACTCTGTTGATCCAAAGTGTCTAATCTCTGTATAAACATATCAGGAAGCGCATCTTGTACCTCATTTATTACTCTATAACCATCTTGTTCTGAAGGAAACATCAAAGGATGAACATGATTTTCTAAATTTCTAGCTAATCGGAGCCTTGAGGACATCACAATTGGACTCTCTTCCTCATCTCTCATCCACTCACTAATATGAGTACTAATATCATTTTTACTCATCATGTTTCACCTCGCTGTCTTCTTTTAATGCTTTAATTTCATCTCTAACAATTGCAGCTTCTTCAAAATTTTGTTCTTCAATCAATTGATTTAAATAGTTTGTTTTTTCTTCTATTTGTTTTTTTAACGCTAACTTTCTGTGTGAAGAGCGTGGTGTTTTTCCAGTGTGTTCAATTTGACCACCTTGTACACGTCGTACAATATCAACAATGTCATCTTTAAATGTTGCATAGCAGTCTGCACAACCAAATTTACCGACATGTGCAATATCTTTTAACGTCATTTGACAAGTAGGACATCTTTTCTCTTCTTTAAAAGCTATTTCATCGAAATCAATACCATGTTTAGCTGCTAAATGCTGTAATATTTGCTTTACAACAAAGGCACCCTCAATATCATCTTGTGACTGCATTTGCTGATTTTGAGTCCAAGGATTACCTCCTTGTGCACATGTGGAACATACCCATCTTTCATGTATACCGTCTTGTCCTTTAACCGCTAACTTAACTTCCGCTTCATTTAAATGACAATTTTCGCACAGCACGACTAAACACCTCTCTTTAATAGTAATTTATCACATGTAATACGCGTTTAACTATATTAGCACGTATGATATCTCTTGATAATACATCCATTTTCAATGTTTCTCTATCAATGACCGCATAAATCATCTTCGCTTCCCGTTCGCTAAGATATTCTTTATCTAATAAGCCATCTATAATGTAATAGGCTTGTTGTTGTGAAATAGACGGTCCTATTAATTGAAGTAAATGGTTAATGTAACCTGTTTCGTCTTTATTTTCAATTTTAGTGATTCGAATGTAGCCGCCGCCACCTCTTTTACTTTCTATTTCATAGCCGTGTTCATTAGTGAATCGTGTTTTGATCACGTAATTTAATTGAGAAGGCACACAGTCAAAACGCTGTGCAATATTTGCACGCTGAATTTCAACAACATCTTCATTGGCGTCTTCAAATAATTTTTTAATGTATTGTTCTATGATGTCGGACATGTTATGCATGATTATCACCTCTTTTGACCTTCTTTGACTATATTATATGACCAACTTTGACCTTTTTCAACCAATATGTTTTAAAAATTTTCATTTTATGCATGTAAGAAATCTCCCATTTATTGTATTATAGGAGTTAAGAAAAAATTTAAAGGGATGAAATTATTATGCATATTATCATTGGTTTAATTGGGATTGCAGTTTTTCTTGCATTAGCTTTTCTCTTTAGCTCTGATAGAAAAAATATTCGTTGGCAATACATTGGCCTATTACTCGTCATACAACTTGTATTTGCGTTTATACTATTAAAAACAAAATTTGGTATTACTGTCATTGGTGCCATTTCAGACGGCTTTAACTATCTACTAGCTAAAGCTGCAGAAGGCGTCAACTTTGTTTTCGGTGGGTTTGAATTTGTGGATCCTAACAATCCACCATTCTTCTTCAATGTCTTATTACCAATTGTTTTTATTTCAGCACTAATTGGTATTTTACAATATACAAAAATATTACCATTTATTATTAACTATTTAGGATTAGCTATTTCTAAAGTGAATGGGATGGGACGCTTAGAATCATATAATGCAGTAGCAGCAGCAATTTTAGGACAATCAGAAGTATTTATTTCGCTAAAAAAAGAATTAGCGCATATTCCTAGACAACGCCTTTATACATTAACTGCTTCAGCCATGTCTACTGTATCAGCTTCAATCATTGGCGCGTATTTCACATTAATTGAACCACGGTATGTTGTTACAGCAGTCGTTTTAAATTTATTCGGCGGTTTTATTATTGCTTCTATTATCAATCCATACAAAGTAGATGTTAATGAAGATAAATTAATCGTTGAAGACAGTGAAACAGAGAAACAATCTTTCTTTGAAATGTTAGGGGAATACATTTTAGATGGATTTAAAGTCGCTGTAATCGTAGGTGCAATGCTAATTGGTTACATAGCCATTATTGCTTTACTCAATGGAGTTGTCAGTGCTATTTTCACAGCAGCTTCAGGTGGAAGTATTACTTGGGACTTCCAAACTTTCATTGGTTTCATATTTGCACCATTAGCCTTCTTAATTGGTGTGCCATGGAGCGATGCCGTTCAAGCTGGCTCGATTATGGCAACAAAATTATTGTCAAATGAATTCGTTGCTATGCAAAGTTTAAAAGAAGTTAAAGACATGAGCGAACATGCTAAAGGCGTTATATCTGTATTTGTTGTCTCATTTGCTAACTTCAGCTCTATCGGAATCATTTCAGGCGCAATTAAATCACTTAACAACGAAAAAGGAGATATGGTAGCGCGTTTTGGGTTGAAACTTTTATTTGGTGCTACACTCGTTTCATTTATTTCTGCTGCAATCGCAGGTTTCTTCATCTAAATGAAATTAAGATAAAACAGGTCGATTCTTATATATACAAGAATCGACCTGTTTTTATTTGGTTTATTTTAAACTTTTTCACTTAGTGTTGTTTTCACAATATGATTAATGAAATATCGTGTTATACGGTAATCATCTGTTAACTCCGGATGAAATGAGACACCTAAATAGCGTCCTTCTTGGACTGCTACAATCTTTTCTCCGATTTTGCTTAAGATGGATACATTTCCATGCACTTCTGCTATATGTGGGGCTCTAATAAAGACGCCTTCTATGTCAGCAGCAACATCTTTAACATCTAATTCACTTTCAAAACTATCTACCTGTCTACCGAAAGAATTTCTTTGGACTGAAATATCTAATTTGTTGAGATAGCCTTCTTCTCCAACGATATCTTTTGCCATGACAATGAGCCCCGCACACGTTCCAAACATAGGTAAATCAGATTGTTGTAATGCTTCTTTAAAACCATACAAATTCATTAGTCGGCGCAATGTCGTTGATTCGCCACCAGGTAGTATTAAACCATCAATATCTTTTAATTGTTCTACATGCTTAACAGCGATGCCTTCATGACCGCTTAGTTCAATATGTTTTAAATGCTCTCTTACAGCCCCTTGTAAGGCTAAAACACCTATTTTCATATTACCAACCACGCTCTTGCATACGTTCTTCTAAGGATAAGTCATTAATATCTAAACCTTTCATCGCAGTACCTAATTCTTTAGCTAAACGTCCAATTAATTCATAGTCTTGGTAGTGTGTTGTAGCTTGTACAATTGCTTTGGCAAATTTTTCAGGGTCTTCTGATTTAAAAATGCCTGAACCAACAAATACACCATCAGCCCCCAATTCCATCATTAAAGCTGCGTCTTGTGGGGTTGCAACACCGCCTGCAGCAAAGTTTACAACTGGTAACTTACCATTTTCTTTAATTGATTTTAACACATCATACGGCGCGCCAATATTTTTGGCTTCAGTCATAATTTCGTCGTCATTCATCACTGTGATGCGATTCACTTCAGCGTTTACTTGTCTAATATGTCTAACGGCTTCAACAATATTACCTGTACCTGGCTCGCCTTTTGTACGTAACATAGCAGCTCCTTCGCCTATACGACGTGAAGCTTCCCCTAAATTGCGACAACCACAAACAAATGGTACTGTAAAGGTATCTTTACGCAAGTGGAATTCTTCGTCTGCTGGTGTTAAAACTTCTGATTCGTCGATATAATCAACACCCATGGCTTCAAGCACACGTGCTTCTGTTATATGACCAATACGGCCTTTTGCCATTACTGGTATAGATACTGCATTCATCACTTCTTCTACAATTTTAGGATCTGCCATTCTAGCAACACCGCCTGCAGCTCTTATATCAGAAGGCACACGTTCTAATGCCATTACTGCAACTGCACCTGATTCTTCTGCAATTTTCGCTTGTTCTGCATTAACGACGTCCATAATAACACCGCCTTTTTGCATTTCAGCCATTCCTCTTTTAACTCTTTCTGATCCTGTAAATTTAGACATCTTATTTACCCCTTTACTTAGTTGATTAAATTCATTTTAAAAGATAAACTGGTATTTAAAAAGGTACACTTTCAAAATAATTTAGGAGGTCAGTTTATTGTCTAAAAATCATCTCTATGTCAATTTATATGAAACTTTGAAACAACAAATCATAGAAGGTCAATATAAATCTGAAGATAAGTTTCCATCTAAACGTGCGTTGGGACAACATTTATCAGTAAGTAACACTACGATTGAACATGCCTATCAACTTTTATTAGATGAAGGGTACATTTATTCTAAACCGAGGTCGGGTTATTTTGTTTCTGATATTGAAACGCTTCCTATCATTCCTACAAATATCAATCATGCACATCAGATATTTAGCTCAAACGAAAACTTCCATAATCCAAAACCAGATTACGATTTAGCGTTTAATATGTCTGAAATTGATACAGAATACTTCCCAATGAAACAATTTAGAAAATATGCTAAAGATGCTTTTGAAGATGATGAACTCGATCTTCTGCTACATGCAAGTTTCAAAGGGGAAATCTCATTAAGACAAGAAATTGCGCATTATTTATTTAATAGTCGTGGTGTTACTTGCCATCCTGAACAAATTATTATTGGTTCTTCGACTGAGCAACTTATCAATCTTTTAACAGATATTTTAAGTAACGGCAAATTTTTAATAGAAAACCCTAGTTATCCCCCTATTAAGCAAGTATTAGATAAAAAACAAATAACCTACCTTCAAGTCCCGGTCAGCCATACAGGGATAGAAATAGATTATTTCCAAAAATCAAATAATAATATTGCTTATGTCACACCTTCTCATCAATTTCCAACAGGTTATGTGATGAGCTTAAAAAAACGCACACAACTTATAAATTGGGCACAACAAAGTGAAGGTAGATATATCATTGAAGATGATTATGATTCAGAATTTCGATATTTTGGGAAACCTATTCCTGCCTTACAAAGTTTAGATACTAAAGACAAAGTTATTTATATCAGTACTTTCTCCAAATCACTGTTCCCAAGCTGTAGAATAGCTTATTTAGTATTGCCGAATAAATTATTATCAACTTATAATCAATTAAATAACAAGGAAGGTAATACAGTTCCTGCTCACACGCAAAAAATAGTAGCAAATTTTATGAAATCCGGTAGTTTTGAAAGACATTTAAATAAAATGAGAAATGTATATAGACATAAATTAACGACTATTTTAAATGCATTGATGCCATATCAATCTCAGTTAAAAATAGACGGTGCTTTAGCAGGTATGCATTTTACATTAACTGTAAAAAACAGTCTCACAATGAAACAATGTCTAGAGAACGCCAAAAAAAACAAATTAAAAATCATACCTTTTAGTCAATATGACAATAACCAAAATTCAGTAAAATTTATTTTAGGATTTGGTGGGATACCTATATCTCAATTAAAAGAACATACAGATGCGCTTATTAAATCTTTAATAGTATAAATTAGTATCATTTAAATAATAGATTAAAAATTCTTTCTTTTAAAATGTCACTTTTCTTTTTATGCAGTTAATGGAACTTATACATGAGCTGAGGGCTCATGTATTCCTCACTTGCACGCTTTCCTTACTCACTTACCACTTGTAAGCTCGTTTCGTCTTTCGCGTAGTTCGTCAGCTTCAAACGCTTTCTCATAACAATTGTTTTTCAGTGCTTCACACTGGTAGTTAAGTCCTTTTGGCAAAAAAAAGAGACCTTTCGGTCTCGGCTCATCGCACCCTATATGTTTGCCTGGCAACGTCCTACTCTTGCGGAACGTAAGTCCGACTACCATCGGCGCTAAGGAGCTTAACTTCTGTGTTCGGCATGGGAACAGGTGTGACCTCCTTGCTATAGTCACCAGACAAGTTGATGTATAAATCATTATACATTCAAAACTAGATAGTAAGTAAATTTTAGTTCTACAAACAAAACATTTAAATTTGATTAAGTCTTCGATCGATTAGTATTCGTCAGCTCCACATATCGCTATGCTTCCACCTCGAACCTATTAACCTCATCATCTTTGAGGGATCTTATAACCGAAGTTGGGAAATCTCATCTTGAGGGGGGCTTCATGCTTAGATGCTTTCAGCACTTATCCCGTCCATACATAGCTACCCAGCGATGCCGTTGGCACGACAACTGGTACACCAGAGGTATGTCCATCCCGGTCCTCTCGTACTAAGGACAGCTCCTCTCAAATTTCCTACGCCCACGACGGATAGGGACCGAACTGTCTCACGACGTTCTGAACCCAGCTCGCGTACCGCTTTAATGGGCGAACAGCCCAACCCTTGGGACCGACTACAGCCCCAGGATGCGATGAGCCGACATCGAGGTGCCAAACCTCCCCGTCGATGTGAACTCTTGGGGGAGATAAGCCTGTTATCCCCGGGGTAGCTTTTATCCGTTGAGCGATGGCCCTTCCATGCGGAACCACCGGATCACTAAGTCCGTCTTTCGACCCTGCTCGACTTGTAAGTCTCGCAGTCAAGCTTCCTTGTGCCTTTACACTCTATGAATGATTTCCAACCATTCTGAGGAAACCTTTGAGCGCCTCCGTTACTCTTTAGGAGGCGACCGCCCCAGTCAAACTGTCCATCTGACACTGTCTCCCACCATGATAAATGGTGCGGGTTAGAAATCCAATACAGCGAGGGTAGTATCCCACCAGCGCCTCCACGTAAGCTAGCGCTCACATATCTAAGGCTCCTACCTATCCTGTACAAGCTGTACCGAATTTCAATATCAGACTACAGTAAAGCTCCACGGGGTCTTTCCGTCCTGTCGCGGGTAACCTGCATCTTCACAGGTACTATGATTTCACCGAGTCTCTCGTTGAGACAGTGCCCAAATCGTTACGCCTTTCGTGCGGGTCGGAACTTACCCGACAAGGAATTTCGCTACCTTAGGACCGTTATAGTTACGGCCGCCGTTTACTGGGGCTTCGATTCGTAGCTTCGCAGAAGCTAACCACTCCTCTTAACCTTCCAGCACCGGGCAGGCGTCAGCCCCTATACATCACCTTACGGTTTAGCAGAGACCTGTGTTTTTGATAAACAGTCGCTTGGGCCTATTCACTGCGGCTCTCCTGGGCGTTAACCCTAAAGAGCACCCCTTCTCCCGAAGTTACGGGGTCATTTTGCCGAGTTCCTTAACGAGAGTTCGCTCGCTCACCTTAGAATTCTCATCTTGACTACCTGTGTCGGTTTGCGGTACGGGCACCATAAATCTAGCTAGAGGCTTTTCTCGGCAGTGTGAAATCAACGACTCGAGGAAACAATTTCCTCTCCCCATCACAGCTTGACCTTAAGAGTGCCGGATTTGCCTAACACTCAGTCTTACTGCTTGGACGTACAATCCAATCGTACGCTTCGCCTATCCTACTGCGTCCCCCCATCGCTTAAAACGAATTATGGTGGTACAGGAATATCAACCTGTTATCCATCGCCTACGCCTATCGGCCTCAGCTTAGGACCCGACTAACCCAGAGCGGACGAGCCTTCCTCTGGAAACCTTAGTCAATCGGTGGACGGGATTCTCACCCGTCTTTCGCTACTCACACCGGCATTCTCACTTCTAAGCGCTCCACATGTCCTTGCGATCATGCTTCAACGCCCTTAGAACGCTCTCCTACCATTGTCCTACGGACAATCCACAGCTTCGGTAATATGTTTAGCCCCGGTACATTTTCGGCGCAGTGTCACTCGACTAGTGAGCTATTACGCACTCTTTAAATGATGGCTGCTTCTAAGCCAACATACTAGTTGTCTGGGCAACGCCACATCCTTTTCCACTTAACATATATTTTGGGACCTTAGCTGGTGGTCTGGGCTGTTTCCCTTTCGAGCACGGACCTTATCACCCGCGTTCTGACTCCCAAGTTAAATTGATTGGCATTCGGAGTTTGTCTGAATTCGGTAACCCGAGAAGGGCCCCTCGTCCAAACAGTGCTCTACCTCCAATAATCATCACTTGAGGCTAGCCCTAAAGCTATTTCGGAGAGAACCAGCTATCTCCAGGTTCGATTGGAATTTCTCCGCTACCCTCAACTCATCCGCTCACTTTTCAACGTAAGTCGGTTCGGTCCTCCATTCAGTGTTACCTGAACTTCAACCTGGTCAAGGGTAGATCACCTGGTTTCGGGTCTACGACCAAATACTCAACGCCCTATTCAGACTCGCTTTCGCTACGGCTCCACATTCACTGCTTAACCTTGCATCAAATCGTAACTCGCCGGTTCATTCTACAAAAGGCACGCCATCACCCATTAACGGGCTCTGACTACTTGTAAGCACACGGTTTCAAGTTCTATTTCACTCCCCTTCCGGGGTACTTTTCACCTTTCCCTCACGGTACTGGTTCACTATCGGTCACTAGAGAGTATTTAGCCTTGGGAGATGGTCCTCCCGGATTCCGACGGAATTTCTCGTGTTCCGTCGTACTCAGGATCCACTCAAGAGAGAACAGATTTTCGACTACAGGATTATTACCTTCTTTGATTCATCTTTCCAGATGATTCGTCTAATCTATTCCTTTGTAACTCCGTATAGAGTGTCCTACAACCCCAACAAGCAAGCTCGTTGGTTTGGGCTATTCCCGTTTCGCTCGCCGCTACTCAGGGAATCGAATTTTCTTTCTCTTCCTGCGGGTACTAAGATGTTTCAGTTCTCCGCGTCTACCTTCGATACGCTATGTATTTACGCATCGATAATACGACATAACTCGTATTGGGTTCCCCCATTCGGAAATCTTTGGATCACAGCTTACTTACAGCTCCCCAAAGCATATCGTCGTTAGTAACGTCCTTCATCGGCTTCTAGTGCCAAGGCATTCACCGTGCGCCCTTAATAACTTAATCTATTTGCTTTCCAACTCGACAACCGTCGGTTGAAAACCCAAAATGTTATTAATCTGTGAGTGTTCTTTCGAACACTAGCGATTATTTCTTTTTGAATTCAAGCTTATTTAAAACTCTTATTCACTCGGTTTTGCTTGGTAAAATCATAAATTTTACTTACTTATCTAGTTTTCAATGTACAAATAATAAAAGAATACTCCAATGAGCATTCAAAACTGAATACAATATGTCAATGTTATTCCTTGTTCATCTTCTAAAGAAGATGTTCCGAATATATCCTTAGAAAGGAGGTGATCCAGCCGCACCTTCCGATACGGCTACCTTGTTACGACTTCACCCCAATCATTTGTCCCACCTTCGACGGCTAGCTCCATAAATGGTTACTCCACCGGCTTCGGGTGTTACAGACTCTCGTGGTGTGACGGGCGGTGTGTACAAGACCCGGGAACGTATTCACCGTAGCATGCTGATCTACGATTACTAGCGATTCCAGCTTCATGTAGTCGAGTTGCAGACTACAATCCGAACTGAGAACAACTTTATGGGATTTGCATGACCTCGCGGTTTAGCTGCCCTTTGTATTGTCCATTGTAGCACGTGTGTAGCCCAAATCATAAGGGGCATGATGATTTGACGTCATCCCCACCTTCCTCCGGTTTGTCACCGGCAGTCAACTTAGAGTGCCCAACTTAATGCTGGCAACTAAGCTTAAGGGTTGCGCTCGTTGCGGGACTTAACCCAACATCTCACGACACGAGCTGACGACAACCATGCACCACCTGTCACTTTGTCCCCCGAAGGGGAAGACTCTATCTCTAGAGTTGTCAAAGGATGTCAAGATTTGGTAAGGTTCTTCGCGTTGCTTCGAATTAAACCACATGCTCCACCGCTTGTGCGGGTCCCCGTCAATTCCTTTGAGTTTCAACCTTGCGGTCGTACTCCCCAGGCGGAGTGCTTAATGCGTTAGCTGCAGCACTAAGGGGCGGAAACCCCCTAACACTTAGCACTCATCGTTTACGGCGTGGACTACCAGGGTATCTAATCCTGTTTGATCCCCACGCTTTCGCACATCAGCGTCAGTTACAGACCAGAAAGTCGCCTTCGCCACTGGTGTTCCTCCATATCTCTGCGCATTTCACCGCTACACATGGAATTCCACTTTCCTCTTCTGCACTCAAGTTTCCCAGTTTCCAATGACCCTCCACGGTTGAGCCGTGGGCTTTCACATCAGACTTAAGAAACCGCCTACGCGCGCTTTACGCCCAATAATTCCGGATAACGCTTGCCACCTACGTATTACCGCGGCTGCTGGCACGTAGTTAGCCGTGGCTTTCTGATTAGGTACCGTCAAGACGTGCACAGTTACTTACACATTTGTTCTTCCCTAATAACAGAGTTTTACGATCCGAAGACCTTCATCACTCACGCGGCGTTGCTCCGTCAGGCTTTCGCCCATTGCGGAAGATTCCCTACTGCTGCCTCCCGTAGGAGTCTGGACCGTGTCTCAGTTCCAGTGTGGCCGATCACCCTCTCAGGTCGGCTACGTATCGTTGCCTTGGTAAGCCATTACCCCACCAACTAGCTAATACGGCGCGGGTCCATCTATAAGTGATAGCAAAACCATCTTTCACTTTAGAACCATGCGGTTCTAAATATTATCCAGCATTAGCCCCGGTTTCCCGGAGTTATTCCAGTCTTATAGGTAGGTTACCCACGTGTTACTCACCCGTCCGCCGCTAACGTCAAAGGAGCAAGCTCCTTATCTGTTCGCTCGACTTGCATGTATTAGGCACGCCGCCAGCGTTCATCCTGAGCCAGGATCAAACTCTCCATAAAAAATTATGATGTTTGATTAGCTCATAAAATACTAATTTGTGTTATCAATAACACGTTGTTTTTGAATCAACATTTAATGTTGAATTCGGAATTAACGTTGACATATTGCAATTCAGTTTTCAATGTTCATTGTTTGTTTTTAAATATGGTGGAGACTAGCGGGATCGAACCGCTGACCTCCTGCGTGCAAAGCAGGCGCTCTCCCATCTGAGCTAAGCCCCCATAGTTTTATAAGAGTCGGGAAGACAGGATTCGAACCTGCGACCCCTTGGTCCCAAACCAAGTGCTCTACCAAGCTGAGCTACTTCCCGTATTTATTATAATATGCATTTTAAAATGGTGCGCCCAATAGGAGTCGAACCTATAACCGCTTGATTCGTAGTCAAGTACTCTATCCAATTGAGCTATGGGCGCTCTATTAAAATGATGGTGCCGAGGACCGGAATCGAACCGGTACGATGATCTCTCATCGCAGGATTTTAAGTCCTGTGCGTCTGCCAGTTCCGCCACCCCGGCAATATAATGGAGCAGAAGACGGGATTCGAACCCGCGACCCCGACCTTGGCAAGGTCGTATTCTACCGCTGAACTACTTCTGCAAATTGAAACTGGATGAGCCATAGAGGATTCGAACCTCTGACCCTCTGATTAAAAGTCAGATGCTCTACCAACTGAGCTAATGGCTCATGAAATGGTGCCGGCCAGAGGACTTGAACCCCCAACCTACTGATTACAAGTCAGTTGCTCTACCAATTGAGCTAGGCCGGCTATTCATTTTTAAAAGATGGTGGAGGATGACGGGTTCGAACCGCCGACCCCCTGCTTGTAAGGCAGATGCTCTCCCAGCTGAGCTAATCCTCCACATGATTATTATAAAGCCTGGCAACGTCCTACTCTTGCGGAACGTAAGTCCGACTACCATCGGCGCTAAAGAGCTTAACTTCTGTGTTCGGCATGGGAACAGGTGTGACCTCTTTGCTATTGCCACCAGACAAAATAACTTACTCAATATATGATACACGTTTTATCAAATAATTGCAACGGTCAATTTTACACTATTTTTAAAATTTCTTTAAAAATCATTTACATAAGACTCTGTTGCTTTCTCTTGAATTTGACGACTTTTATATATTACTTCATTTTTCGTTATTAGTCAATAACTTTTGTGTTTTTTATTTTTAAACTTTATATTTAAGATTTCAATGTCTCGTTTCCTCAACTCGACTTGAATAATCTTATCATATGAATATGTTAAATGCCAAACCTTTTTTAGTATATTTTTATATTTTAATAGGCATTTATGTCCCAAATGTTTCTTATTACAAAAATTAATTAAAGTAATATTAACATATCTAATAATTAATAACAGTAATTACATTTATTCCCTATTAATAATATAAAAACTAGATCAGTTATACCCCTATTATACAATATATACTGACCTAGTTTCTTGTTTCTATTTAATTGTGATACGTTTTTTATATAAACGGCTTATTTTTGTCTCATGTATGGGAATAATAGCACGTCACGAATCGAAGCTGAATCTGTAAGCAACATAACCAATCTATCAATACCGATACCTAGACCGCCTGTTGGAGGCATACCGTATTCTAATGCTTCAATAAAATCTTCGTCCATTTCATGTGCTTCGTCATTGCCTTCTTCTTTTTCGACTAGTTGAGCTTCAAATCTTTGTCTTTGATCGATAGGGTCATTCAATTCTGTAAATGCATTGCCGTGCTCTCTGCCTACAATAAACAGTTCGAAACGATCTGTAAATCTAGGATCTTCTGGATTTTTCTTAGCTAATGGTGAAATCTCGATAGGATGTCCATATACAAATGTTGGCTGAATTAATGTTTCTTCTACTTTTTGTTCAAAGAATTCATTTAAAATGTGTCCGTATTTCATATTACCGGTGATTTCGACCCCATGTTCTTTTGCGAGTGTTTTTGCTTCTTCATCACTTTGTACGTTATAGAAGTCTACACCGGTAGTCTCCTTAACTGCATCTGCCATATGGATTCGTTTCCAGTTTGATTCTAAATCAATTACATCTTCACCATAATTAATTTTGGCAGTACCTAATACTTTATTAGAAATGTGTCTGATCATATCTTCCGTTAAATCCATAATATCATGATAATTTGCATATGCTTCATATAGTTCAATCATCGTAAATTCAGGGTTATGACGTGTAGATACGCCTTCATTTCTAAACACACGACCAATTTCATATACTTTTTCCAATCCGCCTACGATAAGGCGTTTTAAGTGTAGTTCAATTGCAATTCGCATATAAAGCGTAGCGTCTAATGCGTTATGATGTGTTACAAATGGTCTAGCAGCAGCACCACCAGCTATTTGATGCATCATCGGTGTTTCTACTTCTAAGAAACCTTGTTGGTTTAAATAGTTACGCATCTCTTGTAAAATTTTGCTTCGGTTAATAAACGTTTTTGTGCTATCTTGGTTTGTAATTAAATCGAGATAGCGTTGACGATAACGTTGTTCTATATCTTGTAAACCATGGAATTTGTCTGGTAATGGACGTAATGCTTTAGTTAAAAGGACAAATGATTTAGCTTTAACTGACAACTCACCTGTTTTAGTTTTAAACATTACTCCGTCGATACCGACTATATCTCCTAAATCTGTTGAATTCCAAATATCAAATTGCTCATCGCCTACTTGATCTTTTCTTACGTAAATCTGAATCTGACCAGATAGGTCTTGTACATGTGCAAAACCAGCTTTACCTTTACCACGTTTTGTCATGACACGTCCAGCGATGCTAACATGGCTCTCTTCTTCTTTTTCTTGCAATTCTTCTTTTGTAAATTGGTCCCAATCTTCATGTAATGGTGTAGCCATTGAAGTTCTTTCGAATTTTTGACCAAACGGATCGATACCTAAATCATATAGTTCTTGCATTTTTTGACGACGTACTTGCATTTGGTCGTTCATTTCTTCTGACATAACTTTCTCTCCTTTATGCTTCTTGTTCCACATTTTTAGTTTCTTTATTTTTTACTTATTGTTAGAAATTGTGAATCATCTATATCATTTCTTATTTAGTTTCTTTTTGATTTAAAACATTTCTAACTTTGTCTTACTATGAAAAAATTTAAATACGCTGGATACATATTTACACATTCTCATTATGACAACTTTTTTCTCTTTTCAATTCTACTAGACGTTGCAAACGTAATAAAGGGATTAAAAATTCATCTTTTATAGAAAACACGTCAACAAGTTGTTTAATTTGTACAAACACATAATAAATGATTCAAAGCTCAACTCATACTTCTGAGCAATTACGCTCTATCTACCTCTCAATTTTGATACTTCTTAACTGAGTTATCAGTTGTCACTAAATTACCAACCTTTTTATTAGTGAGTGGCACAATACAATCTGATGCGATGTCATTTAATGGGATAAGCACAAATGAGCGATCCAACATGCGTGGATGCGGCACAATCAAATCATCTTCTTCAATGACTTGATCACCATATAATAAAACATCGACATCTAAAGTTCTAGGGCCCCATCGTATATCTCTCACTCTATGCAGTTGTTGCTCTGTATCAAGACATGCGTTCAATAAGGCGTGTGGTTTTAGTGACGTTTGAATTTCAATGCATTGATTTAAAAATTGAGGTTGGTCGACATACCCAACAGGTTCAGTTTCATATATTGGCGATATTTGCGTTACATGGATGCCATCTTTTTCATTCAAAATACGAATGGCCTTCTTAAGTTGTACTTCTCTTTCTCCAACGTTACTTCCTAACCCTAAATATGCATATTCCATTAGAAATTCTCCCTCACTATTTCTATACCTACACCATCATAATGACCTGGTATAGGAGGATTTTCCTTAGTGATCCTAACTTTCGTTTCCATTACACGATTATAGTGTGAATTTATACGTTTTGCAATACGTTCAGCTAGATGCTCTAATAAATTTACTGGTTTACTTTCCATGATTGCTTTAATTTCATCGTATATCTCACCATAGTGAACTGTATCAGTGACTTGATCAGTTTTACCAGCAATACTCAAATCCACTTTCATTGTTACATCTACAATAAATATTTGGCCAATTTCATTTTCTGCTGGTAAAGCGCCATGGTAACAATAAAACTTCATACCATTAAGAAAGATTGTATCGTGCATACTCATTCTCCTTTAAATAATCCATACTTTGTCCTAAACGAGCATTGAGTACAACGTTATGCACTCTTACACCTTTAACGCCTTTCATTATACCATATGCAGTCGTGGCTGCTGTCGCTTCATCTCTTTCAGTCGCTTTGGTATCTTTATCAACCATTTCTTTAATAAATCTTTTTCTACTCGTCGCTAATAATACAGGATAGTCTGTAGCTACTAATTCATCTAATCGAGCCATTACTTCTTGTTCTTCTTCTCTGGTTTTAGCAAAACCAATACCCGGGTCAACCCAAACTTTCTCTTGAGGAATGCCAGCCATTTCCGCTTTGTTAGCTTGTTTTAATAAATATAAGAGCATTTCTTCAACAACAGGTTCTGACCTCTGACCATCACCATTATGCATCAGTACAATTTCACCTTCATATTTGGCTACAACGTCGAATATTTTTTCGTCATACAAACCAGCCCATTGATCATTAATCATAGTTGCGCCTAATTTCATTGCAGCTTCTGCAATCTCACTTCTATATGTATCAATAGAAAGTTGAATATCAAATTGATTTAACGCTTTTACAACAGGAATTACGCGTTCCAATTCTTCTGTCACGCTAATTTCTTCATAGCCTGGACGTGTAGATATACCGCCTATATCTATGATATCTACACCTTCATCAATCATTTCTTCAGCTCTTTTGATTGCTTTTTCTACAGAATTATATTTACCGCCATCAGAAAATGAATCTGGGGTCACATTTAATATGCCCATAATTTTTGTATGTGCCATAGTCACTTCTTCCTTTCACGCTTAGATGCTCCATTAGCATTATAATTACTATTCTATAATAACGCTAATTATTATTTTTTTCAGTAAACAATGCTTAAACCATTTATAAGAAACAATTAACGAGATGCTCATTTTTAAAAAGAAACCTAGCGGTCATTTAATTGACTTTTGCATTTCAATATAAAATACTGAGTGTTTATTACAGGTAAAATATAAAATTAACCAATTGTTTTCCTTGAACGATTATTAATACTAAAAAAACCGATCGCGTATATACACGACCGGTTAGGAAAAATAAAATTTAATCTTCAAATGAATATAACGGTGTAGAAAGGTAACGTTCACCATTACTTGGTAATACAGTGACTACTGTTTTACCTTTACCTAATGATTTAGCTTTTTCTAAAGCTGCATAAATTGCTGCACCAGAAGAAATACCACCTAGGATACCCTCTTCTTTAGCAACTTTACGAGACATATCCATTGCTGTTTCGTTACCAACTTTGATTACTTCATCATAAACATTTGTATCTAGTGTGTCTGGTACAAAACCAGCCCCTAAGCCTTGTAATTTATGTGGACCAGGTTCTCCACCACTTAGTACAGGAGAATCTTCTGGTTCAATCGCCACAAGATTAATGTCAGGATATTTTTCTTTCAATACTTTACCGGCACCAGTCAATGTACCCCCAGTACCAACACCTGCTAAGAAAGAATCAATTGTTTTTCCTTCAAACTGTTCGACCAATTCTGGACCAGTTGTCAATTCATGTACGCGTGGATTAGCCGGGTTTTCGAATTGTTGTGGTTCATAATAACCGTATTCTTCTTTTAGTTCTTTCGCTTTTTTAATAGCGCCTTTCATCGCTTCTGCCCCTGGTGTTAAAACCACTTCTGCACCGTAAGCTTTCAATAAATTACGACGCTCTTGGCTCATTGTTTCAGGCATCGTAAATACTGCATTATAACCTTTAGCAGCACATACAAAAGCTAATCCGATGCCTGTATTACCACTCGTTGGTTCGACAATTGTATCACCTGGTTTAATCTTACCTTCTTTTTCGGCTGCTTCAATCATCGCTAAGGCAATACGGTCTTTAACTGAGCCCGCTGGGTTTTGGTACTCTAGTTTTACATAAACATCTGCTGAATTTTCATCCACCACATTATTTAATTTAACTACCGGCGTATTGCCAATAATTTCGACGATATTATTTACTGGTTTATTTGTCATAAGTATTGCTCCTTTTCATTAAAAAGTCTAAAACCTACTTTTTCTATCGGATATACTTTTCATTTTATCAGATTTTGTTTTGAATACAACTGAGAAGATTGAATATTGCAATATTTTTATAATATGCTACTGTTACACTTCTATTTTATAGCAATTATTGCATCTTTTCTAATAATTCCTGTAATTCGCTTTCTGAATATTGATATTTGTTTCTGCAAAAGTGACATTCTGCCTCTGCGCCATTATCTTCATTAATCATGCTTTCTATTTCAGCTTGGCCGAGGCCTTTGATTGCATTCAAGAATTTTTCATGACCACAATTACATTCAAAACTTGTAGGCATATTTTCTAAAATTTGTACATTATCTTCTCCTAGTACTTCAAATAGAATTCCTTCAGGTGTTAAGCCTTGATCAATCAATTTAGAAACTGGCGTCATGTTATTGATAACTTCTTCCAACTTATTAATCGTTTCTTCTTCAGCACCAGGCATAACTTGAATAATAAAACCGCCAGCTGCTTTGATAGAATTATCAGGGTTTACTAGTACACCTAAACCAACAGATGAGGGTGTTTGTTCACTTTTAGCAAAATAGTAAGTGAAATCATCCCCCAATTCACCGGATACAAGTGGACTTGAACCTGAAAAATAGTCTTTCAAGCCAACATCTTTTACTACTGTTAATGCGCCATTACTGCCTACCGCACGGCCAACATCTAATTTACCTACGTTATTTAAAGGAAAATGTGTTTGTGGGTTTGTTACATATCCTCTCACGTGGCCATTAGCATCTGCATCAGCAATGATTTTTCCAATCGGGCCTTGGCCATCCACGGTAACTGTTAATTTTTGTTCTCCTTTAAGCATAGCCCCCATCATTAATGTAGCAGTCATTGTTCTGCCAAGTGCTGCAGATGCTGTTGGCCAAGTATAATGTCTTGTTTGCGCTTCTTGTACGCTTTCTGTAGTTAAGGCACTATATGCTCTTATTTGTCCTCCATAAGCCAATGCTTTAACAATATAATCGTTTGTCATTTCTGTAATTACTCCTTTGATTTATTTTAATGTTTAAATTCATTTTTTAGTTTTCATTTAGAACTTTTTACTACTTTTTATCAATGCAATTTATTGTAATTGTTCAGGCAAAAAATTGCTACATATCTGTTTATAATGTTTATTTAAAAAATAAGTAACCATAAAAAGCTTCTTTCTACATCAATATGATAGCAGAAAGAAGCTTTTCGTTCAGTTATTAATTTCTATTGCTTGGATCATTAGGATCGCTTGGATTGCTTGGTTTATCAATGTTCGGCGGTTGTTCATGACCTGTGTCTTCATCAGAATCATCATCGCCGTCGTGTTGTCTTTCTTCTTTTTCTTTATCGATATCTTCTTCTTCTTTGTGGTCTTCTTCTTGTTGTTTATTACCGATGTCTCGTTGCTCTTTACGGACATCTTCATAAGATTTACCGTATTTACCTTCTTTAAATTCTTTTTCTTGATCACTCACAACTTTCGCTGCATCATAATCCACTTCAGGAAGTACACCATCATAGAATAGTGAATGAATTTGTTCAGCAACTAATGTTTCTTCTTTTAATAAAGCCTCTGCAATTAAAATTAATTGTGATTGATGTTCTAAAAGAATGTCTTTACAACGTTCATATTGCTCTTTGATGATACGTTGGACTTCTTTATCGATTTCATAAGCAATTTGACCAGAGTATTCTGGTTCGCCTTGCATATCTTTACCTAAGAATACTTGTCCACTGCCACTGCTTGAGAATTGAACTGTACCGAGTTTCTTACTCATACCATATTCAGTAACCATTTGACGCGCGATTTGTGTTGCACGTTCAAAGTCATTTGAAGCACCAGTTGATACTTCGTTGAAGTTAATATCTTCAGAAACACGTCCGCCTAGCAAGCCACAAATTTTATCTAATAACTCTGGTTCAGTCATTAAGAAACGATCTTGTTTTGGTAACATCATTGCGTAACCGCCAGCTTGTCCACGTGGCACAATAGTCACTTTATGGACAACCTCTGCCTCATCAAGTACCATACCAATAATCGTATGACCTGCTTCGTGGTGCGCCACAATATTACGTTCTTTTTCTGAAATAACACGTGATTTTTTAGCAGGGCCAGCAATAACACGGTCAGTAGCCTCTTCTATATCACGCATGTCGATTTTCTTCTTACCTTCACGCACTGCAACTAATGATGCTTCGTTTAATAAGTTTTCTAAATCTGCACCTGAGAAGCCAGGTGTTCTTTGAGACACTGCTTTTAAATCCACTGTTTCATCAAGTGGTTTATTTCTAGCATGAACATGTAAAATGGCTTCACGCCCTTTGACATCTGGACGGCCGACTTGGATTTGTCTATCGAAACGACCTGGACGTAATAATGCCGGGTCTAAAATATCAGGTCTGTTTGTAGCGGCAATCATAATGATACCTTCATTTTCACCAAAACCATCCATTTCAACTAGCAATTGGTTTAATGTTTGTTCACGTTCATCGTGACCGCCACCTACACCAGCGCCACGTTGACGACCAACTGCATCGAGCTCATCAATAAAGATAATACAAGGTGCGTTTTTCTTAGCATTTTCAAACAAGTCACGTACACGGCTTGCACCGACACCTACAAACATCTCAACGAAGTCTGAACCACTGATTGAGAAGAATGGCGTACCTGCTTCACCAGCTACTGCACGCGCTAATAATGTTTTACCGGTACCTGGAGGCCCAACGAGTAAAACACCTTTTGGAATTCTAGAACCCATTTGTTTAAATTGTTTATTATCTTTTAAGAAGTCTACAATTTCTATTAATTCTTGTTTTTCTTCTTCTGCACCCGCTACATCTGAGAAGCGTACACGTTTTTTCTGGCTATCGTACATTTTAGCTTTGGACTTACCAAAGTTCATCATACGGCCGCCACCGCCGCCGCCTCCTTGTGCTTGGCTAAGGAAGAAAATAAATAATAAGGCAATGATTAATACAGGAATTAATGTAGTTAAAATACTTACAAATACACTTTGTTTTTCTTCTTCTTTAACTGTAAATTTCAATCCATCTTGATTTTGTGCTTTGTCTGTTATTTTTTCAAGCTCTTTATCATTGTTATATAAAATTGTTGAAGAATAATCTTCATCATTTTTAGTTTTACCACTTACCATATATACATTTTGTTCAGGTTGAATTTCTAATGATTTTAGTTCACCTTTATCCAGTTGCTTAACAAATTGGTTATAAGTAAGCTGTTTTGGCATATTTCCGTTACCATTTAGCCACGAAAACAAACCAAATATAATAACGCCAATGATTGCGATAACTAGCACGTTACGAAAGGCTTTCTGCATGCGTCGTTTCCTCCTACTTCAATAATAAAACTAACAAAAATTGTAACACAATACATAAGTTTCAGGCCAGTAATTATACTTTTTGTACATATGTTAAGACCTTTGTTAATTTTTTACTTTAATAATTTTTTAGATAAGATATACAAATGTTAAAACATACGCTTTATTAAACTTCTAAAAGTTTATGTATAGGCGAGTCAATTAAGTTAACATCACTATGTATATTAACTTATATTATCTAATTACGTTTTATAGTATATAACAATATTTCATCCGATTAAATTGTACTGCTTACTTTGAATAAATTTCTGGTTTAAGTGTGCCGATAAACGGTAGGTTTCTGTATTTCTCAGCGTAATCTAAGCCATAACCCACAACGAATTCATCTGGTATCTTTTTACCCACATATTTGGCTTCGATATCTGCTTTGCGTCGGTTTGGCTTATCTAACAATGTTACAATTTCAAGTGAGTTTACTTTTCTTGATTCTAATAATTCTGTAATTGATTTTAAAGTTGTCCCTGTTTCTAAAATATCTTCGATAATTAAAAGATCTTTCCCTTCTATAGAAGCACTCAAGTCTTTTAATATTTGTACTTCACCAGTAGACTCTGTCCCACCATGATAACTAGAAACATCCATAAAATCGATAGCTAGGTGTGTATCGATGTGTTTAATAAGGTCTGTCATAAACATTACTGAACCTTTTAAAATACCTATGCAAACAAGTGGCTTACCAGCGTATGCTTCAGTGATTTTCGCTCCTAAATCTTTGCATATGCCTTCTATTTCTGCCTCGTCTAATAACACTTCTTTTAAATCATCTCGCATATTTTCATTCCTCTCCCATATTTCGTATAAAAATAGATGTTTTATATTTATTATTTAAATATAACGTACCTACCGCAATAATTTCATCATCTGCATTAACTAAAATCGGTAACTGATTTCGTTCGGTTTGTATAATTTTATAATCAATAAGTAACCTACTAACCTTTTTGTGGCCTTGTACACCATTTAGTTTGAATTTATCCCCATCGTTTCTTGTTCTGACGAGTAATGGGTAACACTCATTTGGAAAATCATTCGTAATATCAATACTATAATGACCATAGTTATATACACCTGGGTGTTGAATCTGTATTGGCACAAGAGATTCATTATAATTTGCCATTATTATAAATTTATCATAAGCGATATAAATATTCCATTTATCTGTCGTATATAATGTGCATTGACTTACATGATTTTCAATTTGCCTGAACCAAGATTCATACATTTTTTCTGTCATCGGTTTTAATATACCTAATTTCGAAACAATTATATCTAATATGATTGTTTTCAAATTATGATTTAAATTAGAAAATAAGTCTCTTGGGATTACTATTTCTCTCTTATTAGCAATACCTTTAACATACATTTCAATAAAATGATTTGCTTCTTTTTTAAGGTCTTCTAGTTGTGTGTCATGCCATGCTTTCAATTTTAACAATTGTTTTGTCGACAAATGGCAGTTACGTTCTATTGCTGGTAAAATACGATTACGAATATCATTTCGTACATACTGATTTTCAGCATTCGTTTCGTCTTCATAATAAGGAACTTCATGCAAGCGCTGGTAATTTCGAATCTCAGCTTTAGTTATTTCTAACAGAGGTTTGCACAATGCATATGACCCTCTTGCAGTAAGATACGACATACCCAAACTACTTCGAGTGGAACGCCCAGTCATCAATCGATAAAAAATCGTCTCAATTTGGTCGTCTTGATGATGTGCCGTTAATAAAATATCTGCGCCAAGTTTTTCCATCATATCATCAAACCACTCGTAGCGTTTTAATCGAGCGATGCTTTCAATACTATTCCCTTTCTCAACGACATTCGATAAGTCTAAATGATGCACGTATAGGGGAATTTGGTATGAAGTACAGAAATGTTTTATAAATGTTTCTTCTTCCTTTGCAACATCGCGAATATGGTGATTCACATGTAAGCACGTTAGTTTACGATATGTTTGAGATAAATCAGTTATTAATTGATGCAATAATGCCATACTATCTATGCCTGTAGAAACAGCCAACACAATATGTTGATGCCCATCCCAACCGGCCGTGTTAATCTTCATCATAGCTTACCTCCTTTATCATAATATGAAAGTACTCCGTATCGCTAATTATTGGTACGATTGGTAAGTCTATATACAACAAAAAAGAGACTGTTTCCTTAAGCAAGAAAACAGTCTTATATTGTTAAAGTCAAACTTAATTTAGAATCATAATAAATGTTGTACTTAAGCAATTAATTTAAGTTCTCTTGGGAACAGTCTTATTTTATATATTTTTTAGCGTCTAGTGCCTTTTCCGCCACGTCTAGATTCAGTTTGACGTTTAATAGAAGTTAGCTTATCTTCGCTATCTTTTAAGAAGTTTGTTAATTTCTTTTCAAAATCCTCACCTTTAGGTTGAGATTGTTTATGATTTGGTTTGTTTTGAGGTCTACGTGGACGATCTTTTGCTTTTTTAATTGATAAACTAATTTTTCCGTCATCAGCAATTGAAAGCACTTTAACTTCAACTTCCTCACCAACAGATAAGTGATCCTCTACGTTTTCAACGTAATTATCTGCAACTTCACTTATGTGAACTAAGCCACTTTTTCCTTCTGGAAGTTCGACGAAAGCGCCAAACTTTTTAATTCCAGTGACTTTACCTTTAAGCTTGTTTCCTACTTCGATTGACATATTATAAATAAATCCTCCCGATTTGTTTCGATTTTAATCCTATTATATGCCTGTTTGCATAAATTAACAATGGTATAATGATGCAAAAAATTAATTTCAATTATTTACTATCTTTTTTATCTTTAGATTTAGAGTCAGACTTATTATCGCTAGGCAATTTAAAAATAACTTCCCCGTCGTTACTTAAATAGTAATCATCTCGTGCAACTTTTTCAATATAATCTTTATCATTCAAATTATTTAATTGCTCCTTCAACGCTAATTCTTCATCTTGTTGTTTTTGATATTTTTGTTCTTTTTGTTGACGTTCGGCTGCATCTTCACTATTACTTTGTTTTTGAGTGACAAGCATTACAGATAAAATAATGATAATGAGTAGTAAGATACCGCCAAATAAAGTGATACGTCTGCGAATGACACGTTTTCTCGTTTGTTTTTGTTGCTTTTTTTTATTTTCTGATGAAGTATACGTATTCCCTATATTTTCAACTTTTTTACTCAATTGCTTGTCACCTCTCTTTCTATATTTATATTTCACTTACTTTTTCTTCTTTAATTAATTCGTACATGCCTTTTGCATTTTCTTTCGTTGCATGTTCACTTAATCCTGTTACTTTAATTGTTACCACTTTTTGCCCAAATCGAACAACAAGTTCGTCAGATTCTTTAACATCTGTGCCTGCTTTAGCAACTGATCCATTGACAGTGACACGTCCTTGGTCACTGATTTCTTTTGCCAACGTACGACGTTTTACCAACCTTGAAACTTTAAGATATTTATCTAATCTCATCCCTTTTCCCTCCTTGCTCTAAAATTTGCTTTAAGTCCGCTTCACTTAATGACATATTTTTGGTTTTATCATACAACGCTAAGAAGTGGTCTGCAAATACTTTTTCAAACTTAACACGTTGTTTCTTTCCTTCTTTCGATTTCGCATCGGACCATATATTTTTTAAATCTTCTTCCGTTTCTGCTTTAGCATCATTAAAAACATGTGGGTGTCTGCGTATCATTTTTTCTGAAAGACTTTGAATCACTTCGTATATATCGATGTAGCCTTCTTTTTTACCTATACTTGCATGGAGCAACACCTGTAAAAGTATATCTCCTAACTCTTCAATCATATGCCAGTCATCTTCATTATCGATGGCTTCAAATAATTCAAATGTTTCTTCCAATAAATAACGTTTTAACGTGTGATGTGTTTGCACTTTATCCCATGGACAGCCTGTTTCCTCATCCACAAGTCGTTCTATAATACTAACTGCGTAGTCAAAATCACTATAATATGCTACTTCTTTTTCAACTTTCGGAATAAATACACTGGTTATGTTATTAAAAGCGTCGCTATAATGGTCTAATTCGTATAAAGGCGTGGCAATTACGTTGGCCTTGTTGTTTCTGGCTCCGTCCACAATATATACCATTTGTTCATCACTATAGCGTTCCATCAATGTTACTTTTAAATCGCCAGCAACCATCGAACTATAAACTTGCGTAACCAATGTATGTGTTCGGATATTCAGCTGTTCAGTTTGTATATCTGTTGCATCTAACATGGTAAAGCCATCATTCGGGTCAACTTTTATAGCTTCAAATATATCGTCTATAAAACTTTTTCCGCCTAAAATTTCAACTTCAACATCAGCATGTGTTTGGGCATATTGCTCTAATTTCACTGTCGTCGTTTCAGCTACACGCGGATGACCCGGCACCGTATATACAATGTCGCGTTCATTTACAGCGCTTATTAATTGCGACACAATTGATTCATACACTTCTTCAAAGGATTGGTTGTTTTGATATGCTTGGTCAAAACTATCGAATTGAATACCTTCCATCGTTAAGTCTTGAATAACTGGATGCTCTAATGTACGTGTATATACTAACGCTTGTTGTTTTAAAAATTTATAAATACCTAAAGGTAAATCATCTACACCATAATTGCCTAGCCCAACGATTGTGATTTTATTTGTCATTAACGTTTCCCTCTTTTCATGTGGAATAGCTTATCTCCAAAAGGTAAATGCTTAAGTTCTCTAAAGCTTAATAAATTCAGACGTACAATAGCAAATATCACCACACTTATGCCCATAAATGCTGCTATCGCTAACTCAACTAATCCTTCAACTCTTCCTTCACCTGGGATAAGAAGTAATACAATTTGTACGGCAAACGATAGCATCACCATTGTGAGCAGTAATTTAAAGATAAATTTTTGCATCGCTTGAAAATGATACGCTTTTAATACTTGGATATGCAATATCCAAACAAATACAATAAGTGATAGTACAGTACTCAGACTTGCGCCTATTATTGAAAGTTGCGGTATTAACACAAGGTTTAATATCGTTTTAATAACAATGCCAGCGCAGAACGCTAATAATATCATTCTCACTTGATTTTTCACTTGTAGTAACGCAATATCCATCATTATGAGAGACACACATATGACTGTAAGCATATAAATTGAAAGCGTTCCGTTTAAGCTATCGTTTTTAAAAAACACATGGTTCATGATTGGAAGCAAATTGATTAAACCAACAGCAGCTGACACACTAAATAAGATGGTTATCTTTATAGACGCATTAGCATAACGATTCATGCGCATATATTGTTTCGTTTTTATCGCATCAGTCAGTAGTGGAATAAGCACAAAACAAAATGTAGTTGTTACAATCAAACCCATCTGAATAAATGAAGCGCCTCGGTCAAAAATTCCTTTTTGAACTGTAGCTGCTTCAAAACCTAGGCCCATATACTGAAGTGAACGTATTATTGTAAAGCTATCAACTACTTGCCATACAATAACAATCAATTGACTTACTGCAAAAACGATAATTCCAAGCGTTAATTTTTTCCAAGCTACATGGTTTCCTGTATATGTGCGTGTTAATTTAAATGGTCTGCGTTGTATCAGAAATAGGCTTGAAACTAAAAAACCTATTGCAGAGCCAAGAATCGCTAATGTACCCGCTTGGTAAATATCCCATGACTGACTTGCGAACATCACGATAGCAGCCATTATAATTGCTACACGAATAAACTGCTCTATTACCTGTGAAATAGCTGGCGTGTTCATATGTCGGTGCGCCTGGTAATACCCACGATATACACCGAGGACACCAACAAATAAAAAGCTAACACTTGCCGCTCTTAACATGGGTGCTAAATTGATATCTCCCATCAGTAGTGCCACCCAATGGGCACAAATGAACATTAGAAAGAAAAATACAATACCTATATATTGCAACCTTAGTAATACGCGAGTGTATTGACTGGCTTGACCGTTCACACCGAAAGTTTGAGTTACAGCACTTGGGATTGCATTCATTGTTAAAATAACGCCTAATGCTACAATTGGATAAACTTGTTGGTAAGCGTATAATCCCTCGTCCCCTAGTATATTTTGATATGGAACGCGATACAAAGCACTAAGTACCTTGACGATAATAAGTGCTATCGTAAGTACAACGACACCATTAAAAGTATTTGGTGTGTCAAATTTAGTTTTCATCCGGTATAACCATACTTTCTTCTAAACATTTTGCTAAGAATTTTAAGTTATCTAACCAAGCTTTACCTTTATTTAACGTCACTTTCATTTTACCATCTTGAACGCCAACTTTCATTGCACGCCCTAAAGGTTGTGTTTGTTTAAAGAGTGTTTCACCATTTATATCAGTAGTCCCTTTTTCAGATAAATCAATTTCAATTTTTTTACCCATATCTTTAATTAGTGTTACTCCTGCGTGCAATGCATATACTTTAATTTCCATCATTTCTAATAATCTTTCAACTTCAACAGGATAGTCGTTGAAGCGGTCTATGAGCTCATCTTTAATGTCCATCAATTGTGATTTTGTTTCAATTTTACGCAGTTTTTTATAAATTTCAATTTTAGCCTGTTCATTTGGAATATATTCTGCTGGTAAATAAGCATCAATATTTAATTCTATTTCAACTTCTGGTACGTCAGGTTTTTCTTCTTTAATACCGCGTTTTTCATTAACGGCTTCTTCTAACATTTGGGAATATAAATCAAAGCCTACTGAATCAATAAACCCATGCTGTTGCTTACCTAAAAGGTTACCAGCACCACGAATATTCAAATCACGCATAGCGATCTTAAAACCTGAACCTAATTCAGTGAATTCTTTAATTGCTTGTAATCTTTCTTCCGCAGTTTCTGATAACACTTTATTAGAAGGGTGTAAGAAATACGCATAACCAATACGACTTGAGCGTCCCACGCGTCCTCGTAATTGATATAATTGACTAAGCCCAAATTTGTCAGCATCCTCAATAATTAAGGTGTTCGCATTTGGGACATCTACGCCCGTTTCAATTATTGTTGTTGTGACAAGAATATCAAATTCATGATTGATAAAACTCAACATAGTTTCTTCTAAGTCTCGTTCATTCATTTGTCCATGCGCTACGCCAATATTGGCGTCTGGCATTAACATTTGTAACTGTTCTCGTTTCTCATAAATCGATTGGACTTTATTATATAAATAAAACACTTGTCCATCTCTTGAAAGTTCTCTTTCCAAAGCTTCTTTAATAAAATTCATATTTTGTTCTAACACATAAGTTTGGACTGGAAAACGATTTTCTGGTGGTGTTTCGATCACTGATAAATCACGAACACCTAACATACTCATATGCAACGTTCTTGGGATAGGCGTTGCTGTTAGTGTTAATACATCAACATTGGCCTTAAGTGATTTAATTTTTTCCTTATGTCGCACACCAAATCGTTGTTCTTCGTCGACAATTAATAATCCTAAATCCTTATAATGGATATCTTTACCTAATAGTTTGTGTGTACCTACAACAATATCCATCTCACCTGATTTCAAACCTTCTTTAACTTCTTTAACTTCTTTGGTAGTTCTAAATCTACTAATGAGTTGAATTTCTATTGGGAAATCTTGCATACGTTCTATTAACGTTTCATAATGTTGTTGCGCTAATATTGTCGTAGGCACAAGGAATGCTACCTGCTTACCTTCCATAACTGCTTTAAACGCTGCTCGAACGGCGACTTCTGTTTTACCGTAACCAACATCACCGCATAACAGTCTGTCCATTGGTTGCTCAACTTCCATATCTTGCTTAATTTCTTCAATCGATTTTCCTTGGTCGGGTGTCAATTCATAAGGGAAATCTATTTCAAAATCATTTTGCTGTGGTGTATCTGGCCCATATTTATACCCAACTGACATTTCTCTTTCTTTATATAGTTCTATTAATTCATCAGCCATATCTTCAACATTTTGTTGAACCTTGGCTTTTGTTTTTTTCCATTCGGTGCCCCCGAGTTTGTTTAACTTGGGTGACTTGTCTTCGGAAGCCACGTATTTTTGTACTTGATCCATTTGATCGACGGGTACAAATAATTGGTCGGTTCCTTTATATTGCAGTTTGATATAATCTTTATGAACGCCTCCAACTTCAAGGGTTTCAACACCTAAATATTTACCGACACCATGATGCACGTGGACCACAAAATCTCCAACTTTTAAATCTTGATAGGATTTAATTTTCTCTGCATTGGTTAATTTTTTATGTTGTTTCGCTTTTTTCTTCTGCTTAGATTTAAAAAGCTCACGTTCTGTTACAACGGCTAACTGCATATAAGGTAATTCAAAACCTTCTGACAAACTACCTTCAGTGATAATTGCGCTACCACCTTCAACCTGTGGGCTTGGTGTATCGATAAACGTTGGTATATGCATTTCATTTAACATTGATTGGATGCGCTCTTTTTTTAATTCAGTTTCTGCTAATACGATGACAGTATAATCATTCTGAATAAAACGCTGAAATTCTGAACGCATAATATCATATTGACCGTAAAATTGTTGTACCGGTTTACAAGAAAACTTAATGATATCATTCAATTCTACAGACATGGTCGTAGTAAATAGCGTAAAGTACGTGACTGGATATTGTTTTAATAAAGATTCAAAACCATCATATTGTAAAAAGTTTTGACCCATAAACCCTTTACCACTCTCGATTAAACCTTGCATAAATTCATCCGCTTCAGAAATCAGGTTTGTTTCTGTTTCTTTAATACGATTGTATTCATCAACAGCAACTATGGCATCATCTTTGAAATAATCAATAATGGTTGCAGGTTCTTCATACATAAACGCTACAAGCCTACGTAGTACTTGATGATCAAATAAAGAAGATTCAAACAGCTGAAAGCTTTCATAAGTCTCTTTCAAATCATTACGTACTGATTTATCTATTTTAGGACGCGTATATTCATATGCTTCTTTTAACTTTAATTTTGTGTGTTTCAATACATCATCAGTAATGATATAATCACTGGCCGTTGTGATTTCTACTTGATCTAAATTAGCCTCTGAGCGTTGTGTTTCCACATCAAAGTGGCGAATAGAATCTACTTCTGTATCGAACAGTTCAATTCGTACAGGCATGCCTATCAATGGGTATATATCAATAATCCCCCCACGTAAAGAAAATTCCCCAATATGTGAGACAACACTTTCTCTTCGATATCCCATGTTCACAAGTTTATTTAAAAATTCATCAACGTCTATATCATCGCCAATAGCTAGTCTAAGTTGATGCGATTGCCACATTTCAACTGGTGTTAACCACTTTTTCAATCCGTTTAAAGGCACGATAAACAAGCCTCTCTTTTCTTGAGCAAGCGCAGTTAATGTGCGCACACGTTCACTCATAAATTGAGGGCTTTGTGTTGAAAATTCTTCTGTCATAATATCTTGCATTGGATATTTGTATATATCATCAGCGTCTATATATTGAAGCAAATCGCTTTCTAACTTATCGGCTTGATATAAATTATTTGTTATCACAAGCATTTGTTTAGGACTGTGAATAAACTTTTCAGCTATAATGGTCGCTTTGGCAGAACTAGATAATCCTGTTACTAATACATTTTCTTCACCAAATACTGCATTCAATTCTTGGTAACGTTTATCTTCTTTAATATATTCTGTAATTATTGATTTCACTTGACCTCACCATTAAACTCATTCATCACATGATCAAAACGAGCGCTTTCAATATATGCTTCTACTGCACGTGCTGAATGTTCTATTACTTTATTCATTGTTTCCATTTCTTGTTTTGTAAACCTTTGTAAAACATAATCAACGATAGACATGCCATTGGAAGGACGATCCACTCCTATTCTAATACGTTTAAATTGATCTGTACCTAAAGATTGTATAATCGATTTCATACCGTTATGACCACCAGCGCTTCCTTTTTGTCGCAAGCGAATCTCACCTTGTGGTAAATCTAAATCATCATATAGTACGAGTAAATCGTCTACATCAATATCATAATACTTCATCAGCGGTCCTACTGCTTCACCAGATAAATTCATCATCGTCATCGGTTCAATAAACATAACTTTTTCACCCGCTAAACGTTCTATGGTATAAGCACCTTTATATTTTTGTTTATCTAATTTAAATTGGTTTTGTTCTAACATATAATCAACGACTTCAAACCCAATATTATGTTTGGTTTGCTCGAAGCGTTTGCCTATATTGCCTAAACCTACAATACATTTCATTACGTTACCTCCAATAATTATTAATCGTCATATATTTTTGTTATTTTGTAACTTTATCATGTCACTCATTTTTGTAATCATATCATTCACTATATTAACATAAAAAAACACCAGCTTAACGAATTAAGCATGGTGCTTTTATAAGGATATGTTTTCTTTATTGAAATCGTGTGTCATAAAGAAGGGGTTAAGAGAATTATTCTTCTTCTTTTTCTTCTTTATCTTCACCTACAACTTCAGGCTCTTCAGTTGTTGATTCGCCTTCCATTGCTTCGATTTCTTCTTCTGTAGGTTCTTCAGTTGGAGGAACTACAGTAACTACTGAGTCTTCAGGATCATTTTCAATTGTGAAATCACCTGAAACTTTAATGTCTGCTACTGTGTAGCTATCGTTGATTTCTAATGCACTAATGTCAACTTCAATTGACTCAGGGATATTATCTGGCGTAGCAGTTACTTCAAGATCGAATAGTGGTTGTTCAACAACGCCACCTTCTTTAGCGCCTACTGCTTCACCAACTAGTTGAACTGGTACTTCAACAGTACGTTCTTCGCTCATATTGATTGCTAAGAAGTCAATGTGAGTGATTTGGTTTTTAAGTGGGTCGAATTGGTAGTCTGAAACCATTACTTTAATTGTTTTAGAACCTACGCCTAATTCGATAACACCGTTACGTCCAACTTCACGGATAACTTTGATAAATTCTACTTCGTCAACTTTAACTGAAGTATTTTTTGTACCGTAACCATATACGATTGCAGGTACTTTACCAATTTTTCTAAGTGTTTTAAGGTCTGAACGTGTTTGTTTACCTTGACGAATAATTGACTTTAATGAAGCCATATTATTTCCACCTTTCATTTTTTGTTCTTATCATCTGAATAAGAACCCCTCACTTGCCCATCAACATGATGTTGCTTGCAAGTGTTTATTAAGTCGTGAAATCACGAACGGAATAATTATATATCTATTTGGTTAATTAGTCAAATAGTACACTAACAGATTCTCTTTCGTAGACACGTATAATCGCTTGTGCTAATAAGCCTGCTACTGATAATTCTTTAGTATTAGCTGGTTTACGTTTTTCATCTAATTGAATTGAATTTGTAACTACTAACTCTTTAATTGCTGAATTTTCAATACGTTCTCTAGCTGGGCCTGACAATACAGGGTGCGTACAGCACGCGTAAACATCTTTCGCACCTTTATCTTTTAATGCTTGTGCGGCTAATGTAATTGTACCAGCAGTATCAATGATATCATCAATAATAATTGCTGTACGGCCTTCAATTTCACCAACAATATTCATTACTTCTGCTACATTCGGTTTAGGACGTCTTTTATCGATGATAGCGATTGGCGTTTTAAGTATGTCTGCAAGTTTACGTGCTCTTGTTACACCACCGTGATCTGGAGAAACTACAACACATTCTTCAGGGTCGATGTCTGTATCATTTTTAAAGTACTCTGCTAAAATTGGTACACCCATTAAGTGATCAATTGGCATATTGAAAAATCCTTGGATTTGTGGTGCGTGTAAATCTAGCGCAATCATACGATCTGCGCCGGCAGTTTCGATTAAGTTCGCCACTAGTTTCGCAGTAATTGGTTCACGACTACGCGCTTTTCTATCTTGGCGTGCATAACCATAATATGGCACTACGATATTAATATTCGCTGCTGAAGCACGTTTACAAGCATCAATCATAATTAATAATTCCATTAAATGTAAATTGACTGGATTTGAAGTTGGTTGAATAATAAACACATCACAGCCACGAATGCTTTCTTCAATATTAATTTGAATTTCACCATCGCTAAAACGTTTTACAGAACATTTTCCTAGTTCAATCCCAACATTATCTGCTACTTCCTGGGCCAATGGTTCGTTACCCTTTAAAGAAAATATTTTCAAAGCAGAATTCTTATACTCATTGTTTAACATTTATAGTCCTCCAATTAATTCATTCAATTAGTTTCGTTTGTAGACAAAATCACATTTATCCACATAAAAGTATCGTTTGAGGTCATTCCAACATTTTGGTTAATTTCAAATGAATAGAACGGCCATCTAATCATGGCTATTGTTTTAGATAACCTTCTTTAGTTGTTTGTCTCGCTCTTGCTAATGCTAAACTGTCTTGTGGCACATTATCAGTAATTGTAGAACCTGCAGCTATAAATGATCTATCACCTAAGGTTACTGGTGCTACCAAATTAGTATTGCAACCTATAAAGGAGTCATTACCGATAATTGTTTTGAATTTATTTTTGCCATCATAATTCACTGTAATGGAACCACAACCTACGTTTGTACGTTCGCCAATTTCTGCATCACCTATATAACTTAGATGTGGCAATTTGGCACCTGCTTTTACAATCGATTTCTTAACTTCTACAAAGTTTCCAACTTTCACGTTTTTACCTAAATCCGCACCAGGTCGTAACTGCGCAAACGGTCCAATAGTGGCATGATCATCTATGACCGCTTCATTGATTACTGACTGTTTAATTGTAACATTAGCACCAATTTTACTATTTATAATCTCTGTATTGTGGCCAACGACCGTATCTTCACCAATTATGCTACGACCTGCTAACTTAACGCCCGGTTCGATAATCACATCAGCAGCGATTTCTACATCTGCGCCTATATATGTAGTAGCAGGGTCGATAAGTGTTACGCCATTTCTCATATGACACGCATTAATACGTTTTCTATAAGCCTTTTCTGCTTCGCTTAACATAACTCGGTCATTTACGCCCATGATTTCGTCAAAATCATCTGTGCAATATATGCCAACATTACCTTGTTCTTCTAAAATTAAAGTTAAAACGTCAGGTAAATAATATTCATTTTGAACATTATCATTTTTTACTAACTCTAATTTTTCAAAAAGTACTTTATTATCAAATGCAAAAATACCTGAGCTAATTTCATTTATTTGTTGTTCAATTTCTGTGGCATCTTTTTGTTCTACAATCTTCACCAAGCGGCCATTTTCGTCTCGAACGATTCGTCCATATCCAAAAGGGTTGGTTGTAGTAGCTGATAAAACCGTTGCTTCAGCTTGGTTTTTCTCATGATGTTCAACTAGTGACTTAAGTGTTCCTGTAGTGATTAAAGGTGTATCACCACAAACTACTAATGTTGTGCCTTGTTTGTCACTTAAATGTTCACTAGCTGTTTTAACAGCATGTGCGGTGCCAAGTTGTTCTTCTTGGAAACTATATAGAGAAACATCTCCTAACGTTTCTTTTACACTTTCTGCGCCATGGCCAACAATTGTTACAAGATTTTCTACTCCAGATTGTTTAACGTTATCAACGACATGTTCAATCATTGATTTGCCCGCAACCTCATGTAGTACTTTGTATTTCTTAGATTTCATACGTGTACCTTTTCCAGCTGCAAGTACTATTGCATGTCTTTGCATGTGTGTAACCCTCCATTAAATTATACACTTCTATATTATTATAATTTAACGCTAGTGCCACTTTCAAGGCTCAGAACCCTAATGTTATATAATAGAAACAAATCAGTTAACTTTCTTTTAAAAATACATATTTATATTTGTCATCTTTGCCTATATAAAAGGGCCTGAAAATGAAACACAAAAAATTTCGCTAAATACATTTTAATCGTTATGTTTTTTGGAAAATAAACCGTTATTAATTTAAATGAAACGATTTCAATTATCAAAACGTCACGAAAGCATATTGAAATGCTAACAGTTTATTTATGATTACAGAAATATAAATTTTGTCACCTTTTCATTATAGCAATTCATTTAATTTTTTATATTTTTTATTTTAGTTCAACAAAATAAAAGGATTGGATTTCGTTTAATGGAAATCCAATCCTTTTAAAATCATATTTTTCTCTTTGTATTAAGCTTCATCATTTGATTCTTCAGATGATTGAGCATTTTTATCAGGGATAACTTCATCAGTTTCGTCATAAACCTTCATAACCGCATCTTGAATCTCTTGTCTCATTTCTGAGTTAATTGGATGCGCGATATCTCGGAATTCACCATCTGGTGTTCTTTTACTTGGCATTGCGACGAATAGACCTGAGTTGCCTTCAATCACTCTTAAATCATGTACAACAAATGATTCATCTAGCGTAATTGAAACTAAAGCTTTCATTCTTCCATCTGTTTGTATCTTTCTAAGTCTTACATCTGTCACTTTCATGTAGTGAGCCCCCCTAGTATCTCTTTGTTAGAAGCTTAACAATTTCATCAAAAATTATAAATCCTTTTAGTTACTTCACTTCAGCTATTACTTCAATTTCAACTTTAACGTCTTTAGGCAATCTTGCGACTTCAACACAACTTCTTGCAGGTTGATGTTCTGCAAAATATGTGCCATAGACTTCATTTATATTTTGAAATTCATTCATATCAGCAATGAATATCGTTGCTTTAATTACTGAATCTATATGTGCCCCAGATTCGTTCAATACAACTTTCAAGTTTTCTAAAACTTGTTTAGTCTGTTCTTTTACATCGTCGCTGACAATTTCGCCATTTAAATTTAATGGAATTTGCCCAGATGTAAATACAAGCCCATTTACTACTGTAGCATGCGAGTATGGACCTAATGCTTCAGGTGCCTTTGAAGTGTTAACCACTTTCATGATGTTGATCCGCTCCTTTAAGTAAATTTAGTTAAACTGTTGCCTTTTTCCACTGTAAATTCCTGATTGTATTCATCTACATCAGATAATCTAACCAAGGAAGTATAATCTTCAATTAGTCTTTGCTTAACTTCTTTTGATTCTACTAATACCGATACCCCTTTAACATGTGCTTTAAACTCATTCATTAAATTCATCACGCCATTAATAGAACCACCAGCACGCATGAAATCGTCTACAACCAAAACATTTGAGTTTTCTGGTAAAGTACGTTTAGATAATACCATCGTTTCTATCTTTCTAGTAGAACCTGAAACGTAATTAATGGAAACTGTAGAACCTTCTGTAACTTTATTATCTTTTCTTATAACGACTACTGGTAAATTCAAAACATTTGCAACTGCATTAGCAAGCGAAATACCTTTCGTAGCAATTGTTACAACCGCATCCAAATCTTGGTCCATATATAGCGTTGCAATTAGTTTTCCTACTTTATTCAGTAGTGTAGGATTCCCCATTAAATCAGATAAAAATAAATAACCTCCGGGTAATAATCTATCTTTTTCTTGAAGGAGTTCAATCACCTCTTCAATCACTTCACTTGCTTCTGCTTCACTCATTTCTGGTTTATACGTTACACCACCGCTTGCTCCAGCCGTAGTAATCACTGTTCCAAGTTCTTCCTTTTGAAATGTAGTTTTAATAATTTGTACGTCTTCACTAATGGATGATTTTGCTTGCTTAAACTTTTGTACAAAATACGTTAGTGGTATTAATTTATTGGGGTTATTCATCAAGTATTGTGTCATATAAACAATACGTTCACTTCTCTTATAGCGCATTTAATTCATCCCTTCTCACTAGCCTAATAATCTTACAACATATACTTCATTGCAACAGCCATTGACTGCATTATAAACATGCTTTGCTTGGCGTTCTTTCTGGGTCAATCCGTAAACTGCTGGTCCGCTGCCACTCATCACAGCCCCATCCGCCCCATTTTTCAGCATATTTTCTTTTATTTTGTAAATCTCTGTATACATTTTTCCTGAGACAGGTTCCAATCGGTTCGAAAGACTGTTACATAATAATTCATAATCACCTGTGTCTAAAGCTGTTTCACAAGCTTTAGTATAAACCTCATGTGTTTGCGTTAAGTCTAATTTTCTAAAAATATCAGGAGAAGATATACCTAAATCAGGTTTAGCGACAACCGCCCAAGCGGAAGGTGGTCTGTTCATAAAACGAATCAGTTCGCCTTTCCCCTTGCAAAAAGCAGTTTTTCCATATATGCAAAAAGGGATATCGGTTCCTATTTGTATACCTAATTCACATAATTCTTCTAGTGGCCTGTTCAACTTATATAAACGGTTCATCCCTCTCATTGTCGCTGCAGCATCTGTCGAACCACCTGCAAGTCCAGCTGACACTGGTATATTTTTATCTATAGTAATTGTAACGCCTTGCTTTAAATTATAGTTTTTTTTCATTAACTCTGCAGCTTTATAAGCTAAATTTTTACTATCGGAGGGAACATAACTTTGTTCTACGTCCACGACTATGTTTTGATCTTTACGTAATTCAAAAGATAGGCGATCATTGAGGTCAATTGTGGTCATAATCATTTCAACTTCATGAAAACCATCATCTCGTTTAAAGAGTGTATCCAACGTTAAATTTATTTTCGCTGGCGCAGTCTCATAAATCATATTCCCCACCCTCTTTCAATTCGATATGGTAATAAAATGATTTTAACATATTGTTATGCATGAGTTACTACTTTTTAAAAAAAGTTAAGTTTATACTTTAAATTATCTATGCATCTTTAACTATGTATTCCAATCCATATGGTATAAAAAACCAGTTAACAATTTATTTTACAATATTATTTTACTCATATAAAATCATATCTCTTTTATTAGGACAGGCACACATTACAAAAAAAGGTATATTGGCGATTATTCACCAACATACCTTTTTCTAATCAATCTCATATTAAAATTTAAAATAAAAAGTGTGGCTCCTAGAACCAAACTTCTCTTTTACATTACTTTTTATTTAGTGTGCAATTGCTTCTTGATGGTTATCATCTTCAAAAGAAACTTGTACGTTTTCTGTTAAAACGTCAGTGTATGTATAAGATACACGCTCAAAATTATGAATATCTTGATCTAACTCAACAATAAAAACAGAAGGGTATGTTTCTTTTAAAACCCCGCTACGTTCAATCGTTTTTTTTCGTCCACCATTCGCTTTCAGTACAATACGATTTCCTAATTGACAATCAAGTGAATTTTTGATGTCTCCAATAGATTTTGGCATATTGCTCCACCTCGCTACACATTGTATAATAACACAATTAGCGTGATTTTGTCAAATAAACATCAATTTTAGCAAGGCGAGGCACAGTTGTCAATAATTTAAAATTCCAATTCTGGGAAATTTTTCAATTCATTGTATAAATGTGCAAATTCTTTTATCGAAAGTGTTTCTCCGCGTCTTCTCGGATCTATGTTACTAGATTCCAACCAATCCAGTATGGTTTGTTTATTTTCTTTACCATTTGTAAACAGGCTTTGATAATTATTATTAATTGTTTTTCTTCTTTGTCCGAATGCAGCTTTTGACATTTTGAAAAATTTATCCTCATCTTCTACTTCGACAATGGGTTGATCGCGTTTCATCAATTTCACAACAATTGAATCTACATTTGGAGGTGGTAAAAAAACCGTTTTAGGAACTGTTAATACCTTGCTCGTTTCAGTATAATACTGCGCGACTATAGATAAAGATCCATAAGCTTTGGTTCCTACCTCAGCGTCTAATCTTTCTCCAACTTCTTTTTGCATCATTACGACATAACCATCAATAGGCAATTTCTGTTGCATCAAGTTTAATAAAATAGGCGTCGTTATATAATACGGTAAATTAGCAACAACTAAAATTTTCTCACAATCTGCGAGCGCTTCAGTCACATAATGTGCAATATCAGCTTTCAATATGTCCTCATTTACTATCGTAACGTTTTGGTATGGCGCCATAGTTTCATTTAATACTGGTATCAAGCGTTGATCAATTTCAAAAGCAATGACTTTTTTTGCATTTTTTGCTAATTGTTCTGTCAATGAGCCCATGCCTGGCCCTACTTCGATAATACCAGTGTTTTCATCTATATCACTTGCATCCATGATATTATGAATGATATTTACATCGATTAAAAAGTTTTGACCTAAGCTTTTCTTAAAACTAAAACCATAATGATTCAATAAAGCTTTTGTTCGTGATGGTGTAGCGATATCCTTATTATCCACTTATAATTCACTTCCTTTATGATCATTTAATGCATTCCTAACATCTTCTTCAGTGTAACCAAATGCGTTTAACTTGTTGAGCAATTGTTTACCATTAGAATGGCCTATATGAAGTTTGCTACCTAACACTTCTCGTTTTCTACGTGCATCTTTACCTATAATTAGGCCAAGGTCAATCAGAACATCTTTACTTATACTTTCATGGCCTTCTTCAAAAGGCGTGCTCACATGCATCAATGCTTTTTGTATATCTTCAATTCGTGCGTGTTCAACACCAATTTTACCGCGTTTACTTTTTGCTTTTTCTCGATCAATATAGGCATGTTTAACAGTTGGAATATATTTTTGAATTGTGTTTCGAATTTTATCACCTGGGAAATCAGGATCAGTTAAAACAATCACACCTCGCGTTTCAAATGCTTGTGCAATCACATTTAAAGTATCCTCATTAATTGCGCTACCATTCGTTTCAATCGTATCGCATTCGACAGCTCTTTTTACCCGTTCAGTATCGTCTCTACCTTCTACTACAATAAATTCATTAATTTTCACTCATTGTGACACCTTTCGTTTAATTACTTCAAATTCAAAAAACAAAAAAGATACCGGCTCAAATTATGGTTACTACTTAGTATTTGATATACCAACTAAGCCATATTTCAGACCGATATCTTTATCATAATATCTTTATGCTTTTAATTTAAATAATCGCTCTGCATTTTCAGAAGTTTGACGACAAACTTCTTCATAACTAACATCGCGTAGCTCAGCAATTTGTTCAGCCACTAAAGTGACACGTGCTGGTTCATTTCGTTTTCCTCTATAAGGATGTGGTGATAAGAATGGCGCGTCTGTTTCAACTAATAATCTATCAAATGGTACATGTTTAGCAACTTCCTTAGGTTGTTTGGCATTTTTAAAAGTAACTGGACCACCTAAAGAAACATAGAAGTTCAGTTTATTGATAACATCATCTGCAATTTCAGGTGAAGCGCTAAAGCTATGCATAATACCACCAATTTCTTCGGCGTGTTCTTCTTTTAAAATATCCACACAATCTTGTGTTGCTTCTCTATTATGAATAATAATCGGCAGATTAACGCGTTTAGCAAGTGCAATTTGTTTTCTAAACAAAGCCTGTTGAACATCTTTAGGTGATTTATCCCAATGATAATCTAATCCTGTTTCACCAATGCCAATCACTTTAGGATGGGCTGCTAATTTTTCTATCCATTCTAATCTTTCTTCTGTGCAATCAATCGCATCTACAGGGTGCCATCCAATAATACCGTAAATAAAGTCATACGCATCTATAAGTTCCATAGTACGTTCAATTGTTGGTGTATCAAAACCTACTACAAACATGCGATCCACGCCATTATCTCTTGCACGCTCAATTACCGCTTCTAAATCTTCGTCATATTGTTCTGCATTTAAATGAACATGTGTGTCAATTAGCATTTTAAATCGCTCCCTTAATCTAGAATTACTTAATTAATGCACCGTTTGGAATTGCGTTTGGTAGACTTATAAGTGTTAACACATCATCTTTTTCAGCAGATAGAATCATACCTTCTGATTTTCTACCCATTAATTTTGCAGGTTTCAAATTAGTCACTACAGCGACTTTTTTGCCAATGATATCTTCAGGTTGATAGAATTTCGCAATACCTGAAACAATTTGACGTTGCTCATTATCTAAATCAACTTGGATTTTCAATAATTTGTCAGATTTTTTGACATTTTCTGCATCAGTGATTGTTGCTGCCTTGATTTCTACTTTGTCAAAATCTTTAATATCGATTTGCGATTTACTAGGTACTTCCTCTTTAGTTTCTTCGACTTTATCTGATTGCATGGATTGCTTAATGTACTCAATTTCAGCATCACTATCTAAACGTGGGAAGATAGGTTGAGGTTTATCGCTAACCATAATAGGTTCAGTTAATGCACCGTATTGTGCTAAACTACTAAATTCATATAATTCAGGTGAATTAATATTTAGTTGTTCAAATATTTGTTTTGGTGCATTTGTTAAGAATGGTCTTAGCAATACTGCAATCATACGTATATTTTCTACTAAATGCGCCATTACGTTCCCTAGCATATCTCGTTGGCTTTCATCTTTTGCTAGAATCCATGGTGATGTTTCATCTATATATTTATTTGTTCTACTAATAAATTTCCAAATTGTTGAAAGTGCTACTGAAAATTGTAAATCGTCCATATTTTCATGGAATGTCTTCACTGTATCAAGGCCCATTTGTTCCATTTCTTCGTCTAACTCATGTTTAGGTCCTTCATAAGCTGGTAATTCACCATTAAAATATTTATTAACCATTGAAATTGTACGGTTAACTAAATTGCCTAAATCATTAGCTAAGTCATAATTTGTACGTTCAACGAAACCTTCAGGAGTAAACACACCATCAGACCCAAATGGCAACTCACGCATTAAATAATATCTCGTTGCATCTAAACCGTAACGGTCAATCAATACGTTAGGGTCTACCACATTACCTTTTGACTTGCTCATCTTGCCATCTTTCATAAGAATCCAACCATGGGCAAAGACTTTTTTAGGTAACGGTATATCTAACGCCATTAATAAGATTGGCCAAATGATAGAATGGAACCGAACAATTTCTTTTGCCATAATATGAATATCTGCAGGCCAATATTTTTTAAACAAACTTTCATCATCTGATAAATAACCTAATGACGAAATATAGTTTACCAATGCGTCAATCCACACATAAACAACATGCTTAGGATTTGATTTAACATGTATACCCCAATCAAATGACGTACGTGATACTGCTAAATCTTCTAAGCCTGGTTTGATAAAGTTATTAATCATTTCATTTTTACGAGATGGTGGTTGGATAAAGTCTGGGTTTTCATCATAAAATTCTAGTAAGCGATCCGTATATTTTGATAAATTAAAGAAATAACTTTCTTCTTTAACTAATTCAACTTCGTGTCCAGAATCTGGACTTTTCCCGCCAATAATTGCGCCATTTTCATATATTGGATCAACAAGTTGCGTTTCAGTATAATAAGTTTCATCTGGTACTGAATACCAACCTTCGTACTCCCCAAGATATATATCACCTTGTGCTAACAAACGTTCAAATATTTGTTGAACAACTTCTTTATGTCTCTCTTCTGTTGTACGAATAAAGTCATCGTTTGATATTTCTAATTTTTCCCATAACGCTTTGATACCTGAAATCATTTCATCAAGATAGTCTAATTCTGATTTCCCAGCCTTTTGCGCTTTTTCTTGTATTTTTTGACCATGTTCATCGGTACCTGTTAAATATCGAACATCATAGCCTTGCATTCTTTTATAACGTGCGATTACATCACCAGCTGTTGTTGTGTAAGCATGACCGATGTGTAAGTTTCCACTCGGATAATATATAGGTGTAGTGATATAAAATGTTTCTTTCGCCATCAATGTTCCTCCTCGTTTCTTTCACTCTAAATATATCTAAATTTATTTTTATTTTCAATGAAGCAGATAAGTATCAATTTATATTTATTAATCAATTTAAAAAGCCTAATTTAGTATCATTTTGAGTCATTTACTTTAATTATTTTCCACTCAATTTTAAACATGATAAATAATCTCTATCTTATCTACATTACCATAAATCATGCATATTATGGGAGTTTTTAGCTTGATTTTATTGATAAAACTGAAAAAATTTATTATTATGTTTACTTTTTCAAGACGTTTTTATTAAGCCTATTTATACATTATGATATATATCATATACTTCACTTGTTTTCATACGCCTTTCTTCAGCAACTTGTTTAATCGCAGCTTTGGGTTTCATATTTTGATTTACGTAATATTCTACATGTTCATTTATCGACATATCTTCAAACCAAGAAGTATCTTCGTCTGCTACAGCTCCCTCAATAACAATGACAAACTCGCCTTTAGTAGGTATCTCTTCTTTATCTAATTTCAATAATAATGTATCTACGTCCTCTGTAACGATTTGCTCGAATTTTTTTGTTAATTCTCTGCCAAGTGACACATATCTTTGAGCGTCAATTTTTTGAACTGTTTTTAACGTATCTTTCACACGATGTGGAGATTCATAAATAATCAAAGTGCTGTCTTCAAACATTCGCTGTTCAAGCAGAGTATATTTGGCCTTTTCTTTTCTTGGTAGAAACCCTAAAAAAGTATATGTAAACGAAGGTAACCCGCTCGCCATTAGTGCAGTCAATCCAGCATTTGGTCCCGGCACAGTTTCCACTCTAATACCCTTTGCTCTAGCAGCGACAACAAGCTCGTGTCCTGGATCACTTATCAAAGGAAGGCCAGCGTCAGAAACTAGTGCAATATTAACGTCCTCATTTAATTGTTGAATAAGATACTCTGTCTGCTGTTCTTTATTATGGTCATGGTATGACTTCAAAGGCGCATGTATTTCGTAATGTGTGCACAGCTTTTTTGTCACACGTGTATCTTCGCATGCGATCATATCAACTGAACGCAAAATATTAACCGCTCTATATGTAATATCAGCTAAATTGCCAATTGGCGTGCCTACTAAATATAAAATTCCCATATCTTATTCCTCACTTATCAATTGTAATTTTTCCTGTCTAGAAAATGTTTTGATTTCATGTTCTCTTTTTAATGCTTCTGATTTGGTATCATACACTTCTTGATAAACTAACTCTACCGGACGTCTTATTTTAGTATATTTGGCACCTTGCCCACTATTATGCTTTGCAACGCGTTTTGTGATATCTTTTGCATAACCCGTATATAAACTACCATCTTTACATTTAACGATATAAATAAAATGCTTATCCATAATAGATTTCTCTCATTTCCTCAGTATATGCGCCATCTTCATGATAAATATAAAAAGGTTGCTGTATATCCAACCCTTGATTACCACCTTTTCTGCCTTCAACAACAATTGTTTGCGCTACCTTCCCTGGTTTACTGTAAATAAAATATAACTTTTTAGGTTCAATTTGATATTGTCTCATGCTGCTTAAGACGTCCATAAGACGTTCTGCACGGTGTACCATTAAGAACCGTCCACCCTCTTTTAATAAGTGCCTGGCTTCAAAGCAACAATCATCTAGCGTACACATTATCTCATGTCTTGCTATCTTATGGGCATTCTTTTGATGTTGAAATTGCTGATTCACTTTAAAATAAGGCGGATTACAAGTTACGAGACTATATTGAGATGGCTTAAAAGATTGATGCGCTTGTTTTAAATCCATATGATGCATGTGAATTCTATTTTCCAATTGATTATGAGCAATGCTTCTTTCAGCCATATCAATTAGTTGTTGTTGTATTTCGATGCCTTCAATAAATTGATTGCTTTTATATGACAGTAGCAAAGGAATGATCCCGTTACCAGAACATAAATCCATAATCATATCCTTTTTCTTAACTTTAGTAAAATGCGCTAGTAATAAAGCATCCGTTGAAAAAGAAAACACCTCATCATTTTGTATAATTTTTAACTTTTCTTTTAATAAAAAATCGAACCTTTCATTTTCCATTAACATTTTCTGCAACCTCCAAAAAAGAGGATGAGCATACGATGCTCATTAACTAAGCCTATCGTTTCTCTCATCCTCAATTTCATTTCTCTATCGTTTTATAAGCTATATTTTAACTATTCGCTTAATACTTCTAAACAGAATAAACAGTCGTCACCTTTTCTATGCTTGCCGAACAACTCTCCGTTACAAATATGAAATCCTTCTTTGTAAAGCATTGCCAAGTTATCTTTACTGCGCAATGGGCGCTTAGGTTGATTCTTTTTATCAGTTTCAATTTTTTTAGTTTTTTCTTCTTTATCTATTAAAGTTTTTAAATTCTCATTTTCTATTTGTAAGGCGACATTTTCTTCAATTAATTCTACTGTAAGATTTTTCAAATTAACCATGTCATGATTAATCTGATTAATGTTTTCCTCCAAATGAGCTAGTTTTTCAAATATGTCGCTTCGATTCAATGTTGTAACGGCCTCCTAATTTAATGTTTCTAATTCTTCCATTTTATATTCTAATGGTTGCTCAAGACCTTCTATCTTAACTTGCATAGATATATCTAAAATATTTAGACCTACGACTCTGCCATTACCTTCTGGTGTTTTAATTTCATCACCAACATCTGGTAATTGCGCACGTGCTTCCTCATAATAATCGTTTTCATATTTCAAACAACACATCAAACGACCACATGCCCCCGATATTTTTGAAGGATTTAAAGATAAGTTTTGGTCTTTAGCCATTTTTATTGAAACTGGCTCAAAATCGCCTAGAAAAGTTGAACAACATAAAGAACGACCACACGGGCCGATGCCACCTAATAATTTCGCTTCGTCTCTGACACCAATTTGTCTTAACTCAATTCTTGTTTTCAATCTTTGTGCGAGTACTTTTACTAGTTTTCTAAAATCTACACGTTCGTCTGAAGTAAAGTTAAAAATAACTTTTGATTTATCCAAAGTAAATTCACAATTGACTAAACGCATCTCTAAGTTTTGTTGTTGAATCGTTTCTTTACAAAGGTTGAAAGCTTGCTTTGCATCATACGTATTTTGTTCATATTGTATCATATCTTCATCCGTAGCAATGCGCACAATCTGCTTTAATGGCAATGCTACGTCTTCATCCGCTACGTTTAATGGCTCATATTTAACGTAGCCCATTTCCAATCCTCTTTTTGATTCAACTACGACCCAATCTCCCACACTCAAGTTGAAATTTTTTGGAGCATAGTACTCCATTTTACCTGAATTCTGAAAATGTATGCCTACAACGTTTTTCATAATTATTTCACCCCTTTTATTACAATTTGTTCAAATACTAATGTCGGATTTACATTTTGATGTAATTTTTTATGTGCTTCAGTTATTTGGTCAAACATCAAAATTATCTGATTATATGTTAAGTTTTGTGAATATTGTTTAATTTCTCCCTGCAAATCTTGAAATATCATTTCATCTTCAATTCCTACTTTAGCATGCATAATATCTTCAAAGAAACTATTAACCGCAGCTAATGATAATAATTGTAATCGCTTATTTTTGGCATGTTTTAATAAATCAATAATAGCTATTAATGCCATAGAACGATTTTTCAACAATAGCTGACACCATTTTATAATGCTTTTTCGTAATGCCATTAAATCTGTTTCATCATTTAACGCAACTGCAGTCTCTATTTGCGTTGTGTATGTACTTAACAATTCTGCAACAGGACGTGTGATATCAAGCTCCACTAACCGGTCAATAAAATTCAATTTATTAATCGGCTTAAAATAAACGTGCTGGCATCTTGAGTGAATAGTATCCAAAATTTGCTCTGGTTTCGTAGTTAATAAAATGGCAACTGTATTATCTGGAGGTTCTTCTAAAAATTTTAATATACTATTCTCACCTTGAATAGTTAACTTTTCAAAAGACTCGATAATGTATACTTTGTAATCCCCTTCAATAGGCAGTTGATTCATATGATGTACTAATTGCTCTATTTGGTCTTTTTTAATTGTTGTTTCTTCAGAAGATACATACATAAAATCTGGATGGTTAAATGTTTCTACTTTCAACTGACATTGATCTTCTTGATTACATAAAATCAATTTAGAAAAATCAATAGCGACTTGTTGCATTGCCTGTCCATCGTCGCCCTCAAATAAATATGCATGCGATAGTTTGTTCGATTGATATGCTCTTGTCAGCCTTTCTTGTTCATCCATTATAATGTTGCTCCTTTATATAAAAAGGCTGCTTATACATAGTGACCTTACAAATTACATTTAGGAGGTACTAACCAATTAGTACAATGTAATTCAGAAAGTTACCATATATAGCAACCATGTTTTAGAATTGATGGAACGCTTCAACAGGCATTACAAATACCGTTGCTCCTCCAACTTCCACTTCGACTGGATACGGTATATAAGAATCGGCACTTCCACCCATCGGGGTGATCGGCGATACGAGTTGTTCTCTATTACCACAAGTATCATTAATAACTTGTAGCATTTCATCAACACGATTATCTTCTACACCAGATAAGAACGTTGTATTACCTGCTCTTAAAAACCCACCTGTCGTTGCAAGTTTTGTAGCTCTAAAATTATGTTTAACAAGTTTGTCCGAAAGTTCCTGACTATCCTGATCTTGTACGATTGCTATAATCATTTTCATACTAAACACCTCTTTTAAATATTATATCATAATTTTTCTAAATATTTAGTGATAGATTCATAGGTTGTATTGACTACTTTATCTATACTTTGATTAGCATTTATTACAATAAAGCGTTCAGACTCATTATGAATAATCTTTTTATAACCTTCAACTACTTTTTCATGAAATTTTACATCTTCTTGATCTAGCCGGTTTTGATCTCTTTGATTTTTGAGTATGCGCTCTCTACCAACTTCAACGCTAACATCTAGATAAATGGTTATATCTGGATACAAACCGTTGATTGCAAATTCATTGATTGATTTTACTTCTTCTATACCAATACCCCTTGCATAGCCTTGGTATGCTAATGAACTATCAATATAACGGTCACACAAAACGACTTTACCTGTATTTAATGCTGGAATGACTTTACCCACTAGATGTTCTCTTCTAGAAGCTGCGAACAATAAAGCCTCAGTACGATCATCCATCGTATCACCTTCAAGTAGTACTTCTCTTATTTGTTCTCCTGTCTTAACACCACCAGGTTCTCTTGTAAGTATGATATTATACTCATTTTTTAATTTTTCTGCAACTTGTTGTATTACAGTTGTTTTCCCCGAACCTTCAGGGCCTTCAAAAGTTATAAAAGCTGACATCTTATTCATCCTTAATTTCTATTTTATAATTTTTTATTCCTTCAACTCTTAGTTGATGACTACACCAATAATCCATTAATTTTACCATATTTTCAGTGATTTTTTCTCCTTTAAACATTAAAGGAATACCAGGAGGGTAAGGAATAATGTGATTAGCTAATATTTTATTTTCAGCGTTTCTAAAATCTATTTCACGTACATGAGCTATATCGCCGCCATGATACAAACCACTTTCAGTTCTAAAAGGGACACTATGGTTCGTTTCATTTAACCTTTTTTCTATATACATATTGTCCAAACGCGATAATAAGGCCGCAAACGGATATCTATCATCTTCGTGCCAAAGCGGTAATACTATTAATACTTGAAAATCGTCTGAAAGTTCAACGTAAATATTTTGTTCTTCGAAATAGGACTGTAACGCGTAACCTTTATAGCCTTTATACCTTATACTCAATTTCAATGGATCTTCTGCCTCAACAATTTCTAATCCTTTTCTCTTTAATAATTGGATCAGTTGTTTTCTTTTTTTAAAAAAGAGTTTACTATCATAATCATCATAAAATGTTTGCGCAAGCTCTAAACTGTTCATCAATAAGTACGACGGGCTAGAAGATTGAAAATACGTTAAATATTTAATCACTTCATTTCGATAAGGCGCATTTTTATGAATGAATATCACAGAACTCATCGTCAATGCTGGTAATGTTTTATGATATGACTGAACCACATAATCTGCGCCTAAAGTTAATGATGATACTGGAAAATGCTCTAAACCAAAATGTGCGCCGTGTGCCTCATCTATTAAAGAAGGCACATTAAGTGCTTTTAAACAGTCCATTATATAGTGTATATCAAAACATTCACCATAATAATTTGGGTAAGTAAATATCGCCAATTTGCTGTCTTTTATTTGATTGTATAAGAATGATTTTTTAGGGCCTAAATATTGGTTTGTAGCATCGCTTATATCCATTTCTAATAGTTTTGCTTGTGCTTGTACTAAATCTAATCCATGAAACACAGATTTGTGCGCGTTTCGTGCTATTGCATATTTGCCTATTTCTTTAGAAAACGCTTGAATTACAGACAATATTCCAGAGGTAGTACCATTAACTAAATAATAAGCATCATAATCAGGATGTTTACTTATACCTTCCATACTTTCCGCTATAGCTGATTCGGGATGATGTAAATCATCAAGGCCTGTGATTTCTGTCATATCCATTTTGAAATTTAATTGTTCTAAATAACCAATTGTCATATTTTTATGTCCAGGTACATGTAATGAAATAGGATATGCGTTTAACAGTTCATTAAATTTACGCATTAACGGTCCATTCATAATTATCCTCACTTTTCAACTTCTATATTCCACTATTTAATTTATTAAATTTAGAGGGATTTGATACAAAATCGCTAACTTTGTAATACTTTATATTTTAACATACTCATATTAAAAAAAGAGAAACACAGAAGTATTACTTCTCAGCTTCATTTAAACTCCCAATCTCAATTTATTGAGTTAGTCGGGTTTATGTATGAGCTGAGGGCTCATGTATTCCTCACTTGCACGCTTTCCTTACTCACTTACCACTTGTAAGCTCGTTTCGTCTTTCGCTTAGTTCGTCAGCTTCAAACGCTTTCTCATAACAATTGTTTTTCAGTGCTTCACACTGGTAGTTAAGTCCTTTTGGCAAAAAAAAGAGACCTTTCGGTCTCGGCTCATCGCACCCTATATGTTTGCCTGGCAACGTCCTACTCTTGCGGAACGTAAGTCCGACTACCATCGGCGCTAAGGAGCTTAACTTCTGTGTTCGGCATGGGAACAGGTGTGACCTCCTTGCTATAGTCACCAGACAAGTTGATGTATAAATCATTATACATTCAAAACTAGATAGTAAGTAAATTTTAGTTCTACAAACAAAACATTTAAATTTGATTAAGTCTTCGATCGATTAGTATTCGTCAGCTCCACATATCGCTATGCTTCCACCTCGAACCTATTAACCTCATCATCTTTGAGGGATCTTATAACCGAAGTTGGGAAATCTCATCTTGAGGGGGGCTTCATGCTTAGATGCTTTCAGCACTTATCCCGTCCATACATAGCTACCCAGCGATGCCGTTGGCACGACAACTGGTACACCAGAGGTATGTCCATCCCGGTCCTCTCGTACTAAGGACAGCTCCTCTCAAATTTCCTACGCCCACGACGGATAGGGACCGAACTGTCTCACGACGTTCTGAACCCAGCTCGCGTACCGCTTTAATGGGCGAACAGCCCAACCCTTGGGACCGACTACAGCCCCAGGATGCGATGAGCCGACATCGAGGTGCCAAACCTCCCCGTCGATGTGAACTCTTGGGGGAGATAAGCCTGTTATCCCCGGGGTAGCTTTTATCCGTTGAGCGATGGCCCTTCCATGCGGAACCACCGGATCACTAAGTCCGTCTTTCGACCCTGCTCGACTTGTAAGTCTCGCAGTCAAGCTTCCTTGTGCCTTTACACTCTATGAATGATTTCCAACCATTCTGAGGAAACCTTTGAGCGCCTCCGTTACTCTTTAGGAGGCGACCGCCCCAGTCAAACTGTCCATCTGACACTGTCTCCCACCATGATAAATGGTGCGGGTTAGAAATCCAATACAGCGAGGGTAGTATCCCACCAGCGCCTCCACGTAAGCTAGCGCTCACATATCTAAGGCTCCTACCTATCCTGTACAAGCTGTACCGAATTTCAATATCAGACTACAGTAAAGCTCCACGGGGTCTTTCCGTCCTGTCGCGGGTAACCTGCATCTTCACAGGTACTATGATTTCACCGAGTCTCTCGTTGAGACAGTGCCCAAATCGTTACGCCTTTCGTGCGGGTCGGAACTTACCCGACAAGGAATTTCGCTACCTTAGGACCGTTATAGTTACGGCCGCCGTTTACTGGGGCTTCGATTCGTAGCTTCGCAGAAGCTAACCACTCCTCTTAACCTTCCAGCACCGGGCAGGCGTCAGCCCCTATACATCACCTTACGGTTTAGCAGAGACCTGTGTTTTTGATAAACAGTCGCTTGGGCCTATTCACTGCGGCTCTCCTGGGCGTTAACCCTAAAGAGCACCCCTTCTCCCGAAGTTACGGGGTCATTTTGCCGAGTTCCTTAACGAGAGTTCGCTCGCTCACCTTAGAATTCTCATCTTGACTACCTGTGTCGGTTTGCGGTACGGGCACCATAAATCTAGCTAGAGGCTTTTCTCGGCAGTGTGAAATCAACGACTCGAGGAAACAATTTCCTCTCCCCATCACAGCTTGACCTTAAGAGTGCCGGATTTGCCTAACACTCAGTCTTACTGCTTGGACGTACAATCCAATCGTACGCTTCGCCTATCCTACTGCGTCCCCCCATCGCTTAAAACGAATTATGGTGGTACAGGAATATCAACCTGTTATCCATCGCCTACGCCTATCGGCCTCAGCTTAGGACCCGACTAACCCAGAGCGGACGAGCCTTCCTCTGGAAACCTTAGTCAATCGGTGGACGGGATTCTCACCCGTCTTTCGCTACTCACACCGGCATTCTCACTTCTAAGCGCTCCACATGTCCTTGCGATCATGCTTCAACGCCCTTAGAACGCTCTCCTACCATTGTCCTACGGACAATCCACAGCTTCGGTAATATGTTTAGCCCCGGTACATTTTCGGCGCAGTGTCACTCGACTAGTGAGCTATTACGCACTCTTTAAATGATGGCTGCTTCTAAGCCAACATACTAGTTGTCTGGGCAACGCCACATCCTTTTCCACTTAACATATATTTTGGGACCTTAGCTGGTGGTCTGGGCTGTTTCCCTTTCGAGCACGGACCTTATCACCCGCGTTCTGACTCCCAAGTTAAATTGATTGGCATTCGGAGTTTGTCTGAATTCGGTAACCCGAGAAGGGCCCCTCGTCCAAACAGTGCTCTACCTCCAATAATCATCACTTGAGGCTAGCCCTAAAGCTATTTCGGAGAGAACCAGCTATCTCCAGGTTCGATTGGAATTTCTCCGCTACCCTCAACTCATCCGCTCACTTTTCAACGTAAGTCGGTTCGGTCCTCCATTCAGTGTTACCTGAACTTCAACCTGGTCAAGGGTAGATCACCTGGTTTCGGGTCTACGACCAAATACTCAACGCCCTATTCAGACTCGCTTTCGCTACGGCTCCACATTCACTGCTTAACCTTGCATCAAATCGTAACTCGCCGGTTCATTCTACAAAAGGCACGCCATCACCCATTAACGGGCTCTGACTACTTGTAAGCACACGGTTTCAAGTTCTATTTCACTCCCCTTCCGGGGTACTTTTCACCTTTCCCTCACGGTACTGGTTCACTATCGGTCACTAGAGAGTATTTAGCCTTGGGAGATGGTCCTCCCGGATTCCGACGGAATTTCTCGTGTTCCGTCGTACTCAGGATCCACTCAAGAGAGAACAGATTTTCGACTACAGGATTATTACCTTCTTTGATTCATCTTTCCAGATGATTCGTCTAATCTATTCCTTTGTAACTCCGTATAGAGTGTCCTACAACCCCAACAAGCAAGCTCGTTGGTTTGGGCTATTCCCGTTTCGCTCGCCGCTACTCAGGGAATCGAATTTTCTTTCTCTTCCTGCGGGTACTAAGATGTTTCAGTTCTCCGCGTCTACCTTCGATACGCTATGTATTTACGCATCGATAATACGACATAACTCGTATTGGGTTCCCCCATTCGGAAATCTTTGGATCACAGCTTACTTACAGCTCCCCAAAGCATATCGTCGTTAGTAACGTCCTTCATCGGCTTCTAGTGCCAAGGCATTCACCGTGCGCCCTTAATAACTTAATCTATTTGCTTTCCAACTCGACAACCGTCGGTTGAAAACCCAAAATGTTATTAATCTGTGAGTGTTCTTTCGAACACTAGCGATTATTTCTTTTTGAATTCAAGCTTATTTAAAACTCTTATTCACTCGGTTTTGCTTGGTAAAATCATAAATTTTACTTACTTATCTAGTTTTCAATGTACAAATAATGGGGCCTAAGTGGACTCGAACCACCGACCTCACGCTTATCAGGCGTGCGCTCTAACCAGCTGAGCTATAGGCCCATTTCGATTTTTGAATACTCCAATGAGCATTCAAAACTGAATACAATATGTCAATGTTATTCCTTGTTCATCTTCTAAAGAAGATGTTCCGAATATATCCTTAGAAAGGAGGTGATCCAGCCGCACCTTCCGATACGGCTACCTTGTTACGACTTCACCCCAATCATTTGTCCCACCTTCGACGGCTAGCTCCATAAATGGTTACTCCACCGGCTTCGGGTGTTACAGACTCTCGTGGTGTGACGGGCGGTGTGTACAAGACCCGGGAACGTATTCACCGTAGCATGCTGATCTACGATTACTAGCGATTCCAGCTTCATGTAGTCGAGTTGCAGACTACAATCCGAACTGAGAACAACTTTATGGGATTTGCATGACCTCGCGGTTTAGCTGCCCTTTGTATTGTCCATTGTAGCACGTGTGTAGCCCAAATCATAAGGGGCATGATGATTTGACGTCATCCCCACCTTCCTCCGGTTTGTCACCGGCAGTCAACTTAGAGTGCCCAACTTAATGCTGGCAACTAAGCTTAAGGGTTGCGCTCGTTGCGGGACTTAACCCAACATCTCACGACACGAGCTGACGACAACCATGCACCACCTGTCACTTTGTCCCCCGAAGGGGAAGACTCTATCTCTAGAGTTGTCAAAGGATGTCAAGATTTGGTAAGGTTCTTCGCGTTGCTTCGAATTAAACCACATGCTCCACCGCTTGTGCGGGTCCCCGTCAATTCCTTTGAGTTTCAACCTTGCGGTCGTACTCCCCAGGCGGAGTGCTTAATGCGTTAGCTGCAGCACTAAGGGGCGGAAACCCCCTAACACTTAGCACTCATCGTTTACGGCGTGGACTACCAGGGTATCTAATCCTGTTTGATCCCCACGCTTTCGCACATCAGCGTCAGTTACAGACCAGAAAGTCGCCTTCGCCACTGGTGTTCCTCCATATCTCTGCGCATTTCACCGCTACACATGGAATTCCACTTTCCTCTTCTGCACTCAAGTTTCCCAGTTTCCAATGACCCTCCACGGTTGAGCCGTGGGCTTTCACATCAGACTTAAGAAACCGCCTACGCGCGCTTTACGCCCAATAATTCCGGATAACGCTTGCCACCTACGTATTACCGCGGCTGCTGGCACGTAGTTAGCCGTGGCTTTCTGATTAGGTACCGTCAAGACGTGCACAGTTACTTACACATTTGTTCTTCCCTAATAACAGAGTTTTACGATCCGAAGACCTTCATCACTCACGCGGCGTTGCTCCGTCAGGCTTTCGCCCATTGCGGAAGATTCCCTACTGCTGCCTCCCGTAGGAGTCTGGACCGTGTCTCAGTTCCAGTGTGGCCGATCACCCTCTCAGGTCGGCTACGTATCGTTGCCTTGGTAAGCCATTACCCCACCAACTAGCTAATACGGCGCGGGTCCATCTATAAGTGATAGCAAAACCATCTTTCACTTTAGAACCATGCGGTTCTAAATATTATCCAGCATTAGCCCCGGTTTCCCGGAGTTATTCCAGTCTTATAGGTAGGTTACCCACGTGTTACTCACCCGTCCGCCGCTAACGTCAAAGGAGCAAGCTCCTTATCTGTTCGCTCGACTTGCATGTATTAGGCACGCCGCCAGCGTTCATCCTGAGCCAGGATCAAACTCTCCATAAAAAATTATGATGTTTGATTAGCTCATAAAATACTAATTTGTGTTATCAATAACACGTTGTTTTTGAATCAACATTTAATGTTGAATTCGGAATTAACGTTGACATATTGCAATTCAGTTTTCAATGTTCATTGTTTCGTTTGTTTCAATCACAAGAATTAATTCTACAGATTTTAACTTAGAAAGTCAATCACTTTTTAAAATTAATTTTAATGATGTTTATTCCATAAAAAAACGACCCAAAGGTCAAAATGGAATTGCCTGGCAACGTCCTACTCTTGCGGAACGTAAGTCCGACTACCATCGGCGCTAAGGAGCTTAACTTCTGTGTTCGGCATGGGAACAGGTGTGACCTCCTTGCTATAGTCACCAGACAAGTTGATGTATAAATCATTATACATTCAAAACTAGATAGTAAGTAAATTTTAGTTCTACAAACAAAACATTTAAATTTGATTAAGTCTTCGATCGATTAGTATTCGTCAGCTCCACATATCGCTATGCTTCCACCTCGAACCTATTAACCTCATCATCTTTGAGGGATCTTATAACCGAAGTTGGGAAATCTCATCTTGAGGGGGGCTTCATGCTTAGATGCTTTCAGCACTTATCCCGTCCATACATAGCTACCCAGCGATGCCGTTGGCACGACAACTGGTACACCAGAGGTATGTCCATCCCGGTCCTCTCGTACTAAGGACAGCTCCTCTCAAATTTCCTACGCCCACGACGGATAGGGACCGAACTGTCTCACGACGTTCTGAACCCAGCTCGCGTACCGCTTTAATGGGCGAACAGCCCAACCCTTGGGACCGACTACAGCCCCAGGATGCGATGAGCCGACATCGAGGTGCCAAACCTCCCCGTCGATGTGAACTCTTGGGGGAGATAAGCCTGTTATCCCCGGGGTAGCTTTTATCCGTTGAGCGATGGCCCTTCCATGCGGAACCACCGGATCACTAAGTCCGTCTTTCGACCCTGCTCGACTTGTAAGTCTCGCAGTCAAGCTTCCTTGTGCCTTTACACTCTATGAATGATTTCCAACCATTCTGAGGAAACCTTTGAGCGCCTCCGTTACTCTTTAGGAGGCGACCGCCCCAGTCAAACTGTCCATCTGACACTGTCTCCCACCATGATAAATGGTGCGGGTTAGAAATCCAATACAGCGAGGGTAGTATCCCACCAGCGCCTCCACGTAAGCTAGCGCTCACATATCTAAGGCTCCTACCTATCCTGTACAAGCTGTACCGAATTTCAATATCAGACTACAGTAAAGCTCCACGGGGTCTTTCCGTCCTGTCGCGGGTAACCTGCATCTTCACAGGTACTATGATTTCACCGAGTCTCTCGTTGAGACAGTGCCCAAATCGTTACGCCTTTCGTGCGGGTCGGAACTTACCCGACAAGGAATTTCGCTACCTTAGGACCGTTATAGTTACGGCCGCCGTTTACTGGGGCTTCGATTCGTAGCTTCGCAGAAGCTAACCACTCCTCTTAACCTTCCAGCACCGGGCAGGCGTCAGCCCCTATACATCACCTTACGGTTTAGCAGAGACCTGTGTTTTTGATAAACAGTCGCTTGGGCCTATTCACTGCGGCTCTCCTGGGCGTTAACCCTAAAGAGCACCCCTTCTCCCGAAGTTACGGGGTCATTTTGCCGAGTTCCTTAACGAGAGTTCGCTCGCTCACCTTAGAATTCTCATCTTGACTACCTGTGTCGGTTTGCGGTACGGGCACCATAAATCTAGCTAGAGGCTTTTCTCGGCAGTGTGAAATCAACGACTCGAGGAAACAATTTCCTCTCCCCATCACAGCTTGACCTTAAGAGTGCCGGATTTGCCTAACACTCAGTCTTACTGCTTGGACGTACAATCCAATCGTACGCTTCGCCTATCCTACTGCGTCCCCCCATCGCTTAAAACGAATTATGGTGGTACAGGAATATCAACCTGTTATCCATCGCCTACGCCTATCGGCCTCAGCTTAGGACCCGACTAACCCAGAGCGGACGAGCCTTCCTCTGGAAACCTTAGTCAATCGGTGGACGGGATTCTCACCCGTCTTTCGCTACTCACACCGGCATTCTCACTTCTAAGCGCTCCACATGTCCTTGCGATCATGCTTCAACGCCCTTAGAACGCTCTCCTACCATTGTCCTACGGACAATCCACAGCTTCGGTAATATGTTTAGCCCCGGTACATTTTCGGCGCAGTGTCACTCGACTAGTGAGCTATTACGCACTCTTTAAATGATGGCTGCTTCTAAGCCAACATACTAGTTGTCTGGGCAACGCCACATCCTTTTCCACTTAACATATATTTTGGGACCTTAGCTGGTGGTCTGGGCTGTTTCCCTTTCGAGCACGGACCTTATCACCCGCGTTCTGACTCCCAAGTTAAATTGATTGGCATTCGGAGTTTGTCTGAATTCGGTAACCCGAGAAGGGCCCCTCGTCCAAACAGTGCTCTACCTCCAATAATCATCACTTGAGGCTAGCCCTAAAGCTATTTCGGAGAGAACCAGCTATCTCCAGGTTCGATTGGAATTTCTCCGCTACCCTCAACTCATCCGCTCACTTTTCAACGTAAGTCGGTTCGGTCCTCCATTCAGTGTTACCTGAACTTCAACCTGGTCAAGGGTAGATCACCTGGTTTCGGGTCTACGACCAAATACTCAACGCCCTATTCAGACTCGCTTTCGCTACGGCTCCACATTCACTGCTTAACCTTGCATCAAATCGTAACTCGCCGGTTCATTCTACAAAAGGCACGCCATCACCCATTAACGGGCTCTGACTACTTGTAAGCACACGGTTTCAAGTTCTATTTCACTCCCCTTCCGGGGTACTTTTCACCTTTCCCTCACGGTACTGGTTCACTATCGGTCACTAGAGAGTATTTAGCCTTGGGAGATGGTCCTCCCGGATTCCGACGGAATTTCTCGTGTTCCGTCGTACTCAGGATCCACTCAAGAGAGAACAGATTTTCGACTACAGGATTATTACCTTCTTTGATTCATCTTTCCAGATGATTCGTCTAATCTATTCCTTTGTAACTCCGTATAGAGTGTCCTACAACCCCAACAAGCAAGCTCGTTGGTTTGGGCTATTCCCGTTTCGCTCGCCGCTACTCAGGGAATCGAATTTTCTTTCTCTTCCTGCGGGTACTAAGATGTTTCAGTTCTCCGCGTCTACCTTCGATACGCTATGTATTTACGCATCGATAATACGACATAACTCGTATTGGGTTCCCCCATTCGGAAATCTTTGGATCACAGCTTACTTACAGCTCCCCAAAGCATATCGTCGTTAGTAACGTCCTTCATCGGCTTCTAGTGCCAAGGCATTCACCGTGCGCCCTTAATAACTTAATCTATTTGCTTTCCAACTCGACAACCGTCGGTTGAAAACCCAAAATGTTATTAATCTGTGAGTGTTCTTTCGAACACTAGCGATTATTTCTTTTTGAATTCAAGCTTATTTAAAACTCTTATTCACTCGGTTTTGCTTGGTAAAATCATAAATTTTACTTACTTATCTAGTTTTCAATGTACAAATAATAAAAGAATACTCCAATGAGCATTCAAAACTGAATACAATATGTCAATGTTATTCCTTGTTCATCTTCTAAAGAAGATGTTCCGAATATATCCTTAGAAAGGAGGTGATCCAGCCGCACCTTCCGATACGGCTACCTTGTTACGACTTCACCCCAATCATTTGTCCCACCTTCGACGGCTAGCTCCATAAATGGTTACTCCACCGGCTTCGGGTGTTACAGACTCTCGTGGTGTGACGGGCGGTGTGTACAAGACCCGGGAACGTATTCACCGTAGCATGCTGATCTACGATTACTAGCGATTCCAGCTTCATGTAGTCGAGTTGCAGACTACAATCCGAACTGAGAACAACTTTATGGGATTTGCATGACCTCGCGGTTTAGCTGCCCTTTGTATTGTCCATTGTAGCACGTGTGTAGCCCAAATCATAAGGGGCATGATGATTTGACGTCATCCCCACCTTCCTCCGGTTTGTCACCGGCAGTCAACTTAGAGTGCCCAACTTAATGCTGGCAACTAAGCTTAAGGGTTGCGCTCGTTGCGGGACTTAACCCAACATCTCACGACACGAGCTGACGACAACCATGCACCACCTGTCACTTTGTCCCCCGAAGGGGAAGACTCTATCTCTAGAGTTGTCAAAGGATGTCAAGATTTGGTAAGGTTCTTCGCGTTGCTTCGAATTAAACCACATGCTCCACCGCTTGTGCGGGTCCCCGTCAATTCCTTTGAGTTTCAACCTTGCGGTCGTACTCCCCAGGCGGAGTGCTTAATGCGTTAGCTGCAGCACTAAGGGGCGGAAACCCCCTAACACTTAGCACTCATCGTTTACGGCGTGGACTACCAGGGTATCTAATCCTGTTTGATCCCCACGCTTTCGCACATCAGCGTCAGTTACAGACCAGAAAGTCGCCTTCGCCACTGGTGTTCCTCCATATCTCTGCGCATTTCACCGCTACACATGGAATTCCACTTTCCTCTTCTGCACTCAAGTTTCCCAGTTTCCAATGACCCTCCACGGTTGAGCCGTGGGCTTTCACATCAGACTTAAGAAACCGCCTACGCGCGCTTTACGCCCAATAATTCCGGATAACGCTTGCCACCTACGTATTACCGCGGCTGCTGGCACGTAGTTAGCCGTGGCTTTCTGATTAGGTACCGTCAAGACGTGCACAGTTACTTACACATTTGTTCTTCCCTAATAACAGAGTTTTACGATCCGAAGACCTTCATCACTCACGCGGCGTTGCTCCGTCAGGCTTTCGCCCATTGCGGAAGATTCCCTACTGCTGCCTCCCGTAGGAGTCTGGACCGTGTCTCAGTTCCAGTGTGGCCGATCACCCTCTCAGGTCGGCTACGTATCGTTGCCTTGGTAAGCCATTACCCCACCAACTAGCTAATACGGCGCGGGTCCATCTATAAGTGATAGCAAAACCATCTTTCACTTTAGAACCATGCGGTTCTAAATATTATCCAGCATTAGCCCCGGTTTCCCGGAGTTATTCCAGTCTTATAGGTAGGTTACCCACGTGTTACTCACCCGTCCGCCGCTAACGTCAAAGGAGCAAGCTCCTTATCTGTTCGCTCGACTTGCATGTATTAGGCACGCCGCCAGCGTTCATCCTGAGCCAGGATCAAACTCTCCATAAAAAATTATGATGTTTGATTAGCTCATAAAATACTAATTTGTGTTATCAATAACACGTTGTTTTTGAATCAACATTTAATGTTGAATTCGGAATTAACGTTGACATATTGCAATTCAGTTTTCAATGTTCATTGTTTCGTTTGTTTCAATCACAAGAATTAATTCTACAGATTTTAACTTAGAAAGTCAATCACTTTTTAAAATTAATTTTCAACTTGTCTTTAAGTTGTTGTTTTGTGTTTGTCGTTTTGTTTCGTCCGACAAGTAAATACTATACACGCTTAATGCACTTTAAACAACAGTAAAATTTACACTTTCCCTCCCAGTCACAAGGAAGTTCACAAAAATAAACATACTTTCAATAGCAAATGATATATATCGTTCGTTATAATATACTTTTTGTCGTTTCATTTATTAAAACAATCAGTTTTAAATTCTATAAACCAAACTTTACTCTTTTTTACGTTTTTTTAATTTTCTTTTTAAAAAAATAAAACCACTTTAAAAAAGCGGTTTTACTTTACTCTAAATATACAGTTAATTTTTGTTACATCTCTGTTCTGCCCATAATCGCTTTAGATAATGTTACTTCATCAGCGTACTCTAAATCCCCACCGACAGAAAGTCCTTGGGCTAACCTAGTTACAGTAATACCTATCGGTTTAACTAATCTCGATATATACATCGCAGTTGATTCACCTTCTAAGTTAGGATTCATCGCTAAAATTAATTCTTTTACTTCATCATTTTTCAAGCGATTGATCAAACTTGGAATATTGATATCTTCTGGTCCTATACCATCCATTGGAGATATCGAACCATGTAAGACATGATATAGACCTTTATATTCACGCATTTTTTCCATAGCGATAACATCTTTATCATCTTCTACTACACAAATAATGGAACGATCGCGCTGTTTATCTTGACAGATATAACATGGATCTTGTTCTGTTATGTGGCCACATTCATTACAATAGGTAAGTTCTCGTTTTACATCCACTAAGGCTTTAGCAAATTGTACGACATCGTCTTCTTTCATATCTAATACATGAAACGCCAGACGTTGAGCTGTCTTGGGCCCAATGCCTGGCAGTTTCATGAAACTGTCGATAAGTTTGGATATTGGTTCTGGATAATGCATACTATCACATACCAGGAATATTTAAGCCTTGTGTATGCTTACCTAAACGTTCTTGTGTAAGTTCATCAGCTTTGTTCATCGCTTCATTTGTAGCAGCGATCACTAAATCTTGTAACATTTCGATATCGTCTGGATCAACTGCTTCTTCTTTAATTTCTACATCAAGCACTTCTTTGTGGCCAGATACCGTTACAGTCACCATACCGCCACCTGCTGTACCTTGTACTTTCTCTTCTTTTAACTTTTCTTGCTCTTCACCCATTTTCTTTTGCATTTTTTGCATTTGTTTCATCATTTGTTGCATATTTCCGCCACCGCGCATATGTTTATCCTCCTTAAAACTTCAATCTCTCTGATTGTAATTAATCTTTTGTTTCATTATACATGCCTTTTAATTCATTGTCATGTCTTACTCTTCATCTATGACGTTCACTGTGTTTTCACCGAATAGGTCTTTAGCTTTTTGGACTACGTCGGCTTCCTCATCTGACTGGGTTGTGGTTGAAGCATTATGTTCTTCGCTCGTACCCTGTTTACGATTCTGAAGGTATTCCGTTCTCACTCTCATCCATTGGTCAGCAGGCACACCGACGACTTTCACTGTTTTCTCAATGATATTACAAACAACATTTTCTATATTCTCACGCTTTTCATCATCTTTATTTACAATTTCACAATGTATTTCTTCCTCGAATTTAATCAACACATGTGTTTCACTTGCTGCTACTGGTTCTGAACTTTGAAGTAAGCTAACTAATGACTTCATATCATTACTTTTAGCATGATCTATAACTTCTTGCCAATGATCTTTTAGTTGTTTGATATCTTCTTTATTTGCTTTATCTAGCACTTTCGCAATTTGTTGCATTGAAAAAGCATTCTTCGATTGAGTCCCTTTGCTAGCTGTTCTTTTAGATTGCGATTTAACATTATTAACTGATACACCTTGGTTTTTTAATGTTTTCAGCTCATTTTCTAGTTGTTCCATACGTTGTAATAATACTTCGTTATTAGGTTCACTAGCCACACTTGTAGTAGCAATAGTTTGAACATTTTCCGATTTATCTTTAATCATCTCAGCTAATTTCACTAATAGGACTTCAAAATGCACACTTTGATTCACACTAAATCTAATTGAAACAAGTGTATCATTAATAACATCAATCATTTTGTAAAGTGTGTCTAAATCAAAATGCATCAACGCATCGTGTTCAGTTTCTATGTTAGATGTCTTATTCATAATTGTATCTCTCACAAAATAAATCATGTCATTAATAAGACGGTTTACTTCTTTACCTTGTGAGATAAATTGATGATAGGTTGAGAAGGCGCTTTTTACATCTCCTTCAACTACCTCTTTAAGTAAGTCATTTAGTGCGCTCGCATCCACACTTCCTGTTACATTCAAAGCATCTTGCAATGTAAGGTGTTCATCACCAAAAGCAATAGCTTGGTCCATGATACTTAGCGCATCCCGCATACCGCCTTCAGAAGCTTTAGCAATAAAATCTAATGCTGATACATCATATTCTATTGTTTGGGAATCTGCTACAAATTTTAATCGTTCTACAATTTCATCATGGCTAATTGCTTTAAAATCAAATCTTTGCGCTCTTGATATGATTGTCGGAGGTATTTTATGTGGTTCAGTCGTCGCAAGTATAAATATTGCATGAGCTGGTGGTTCTTCCAATGTTTTAAGTAAAGCGTTGAAGGCCCCTGTGGTTAACATATGAACTTCATCAATAATATATACTTTAAATTTCGATTCGCTAGGTGCATATTTTACCTTGTCTCTAATATTTCTTATTTCATCAACACCATTGTTACTAGCGGCATCTATTTCAATCACGTCTGAATTCGTTCCACGTGTAATCCCCGTACAAATAGCACATTCATTACAAGGTTCGCCATCCGTATGTTCAAGGCAATTAATCGCTTTAGCGAACACTTTTGCAATACTTGTTTTACCTGTACCTCTTGGCCCACTAAAAATGTACGCATGTGATTGTTTACCTTTTGAAATTGCATTACGCAATGTCTTAGTTACATGTTCCTGACCTACTACATCTTCAAAGCTTTGCGGCCGAAACATTCTATATAAAGCTTGATAATTCACTTTCGCACCTCCAATAGCATTCAATAACTATTATATCATTGTGTTTTACACTTTGAATATTAATTAAATGATTCTGGGTAAACTACATCGCCATTAGGCCGTTCTACAAGTTGATCCCATAGGAATTTAACCATAAAATGCTCTGAAGGCACGCCAAACGGGCTAGCAATATCGTATTTACTTGCTTCTTCATAACCTAGTTTCCCATAATAATTAGGATCCCCCAGTACAATAATAGTAGTATATTCTTGTGCCTTAGCACGTTCTTCTACAGCTTGCACAAGCGCTTTACCGATTCCCTTGTTTTGGTATTCTGGCAATACAGTTAAAGGCGCTAAAGCTAAAGCTGTATAACGCGTTTCATCATTTATGATTTTTATTTCTGAGAGCATTACATGGCCAATTACATCACCGTCGTCTGTTTTCGCGACAACTTCCAATTCATAATTATATTCAGCTGACTCCCTGATTTTCAGAACTAAATCTTGCTCATCGTGGTTGGAGGCTGCGACATTTCTAAAAGCAGTTTTTATTTCGTCTAAACTTGTATCATAATCATTTTCAGTTAAAGTACTTAAATAAATTTGCATGAGCACTACCCCGTAAATTACTGAATTTAATCTTCGACAGCACACTTTCAAATTAGGTTTCAGCTAATTCCAATTATACACATCAAAGGATTATTATTATTTTAATATAAAAAAAGAGTGACTGCTATCAAAAGATAAGTCACTCCTTATTTATTAGTTAATTGAATTAATTTAAAATTTAAAACCGGCACCTTCGCTTCGACTACGTATCATAAACGTTACCAAAGTCGACAGCTAAATCTCGGCAACCCTACGGCACATACGATAATCCACTTAATGCTGCTTCCGTCAGGACCTGACATGATTCATGGGTTCATATTGCATAGGACCGAAATCTTCAAACACTACGTGCTTTGGGCAGACTTCACAAAAACGTAGCCTTAGCGAAGGAATTCAGTCTCGCGTAAAGCGGATTTCGAGTACAGGGAACCGCTACCTCCCCACCTAGCACGGCAAGATATATCATACTATAATGTGTCGGCTGATTGCAAGTCATACCATCCATTAATTTTAACTTATTTTATTAATGTATATCATAGCCTTACCATTGATCATAAAATTTTATGACGTCTAGAAAAATCATTGAACTTAAATTCAGTTGCTAAATGTTTAGAAATATTATATTGGAATTTCGATGTATCCTTTAAATGCACAATACCTCTCACTGTGGCGGTATACGGGGGTGTTACATCTCCAAATACTTCGTATTCTAAATTTCCAAATGATTCAAAAGTAATCGATTTATTTGAGTAGCTAATTTCTAATTTCAGTATTTGCTCTATATAGTGATATAGCGAATCTTTAGCGATATCTAAAGTGATATCAGGCACAATGTCTTTCACTAAATAATCTTCATCGATAATTTTCACACGGTTATCAAGTTTTCTTGTCCGGATAATATGCCATAATTTTGTACTCGAGCGAAGATTCAATGCTTTTTTTACCTCTGGAAAATCACTAGCAGATACACTTTCCAGTAACCGAACATCTGTCTCGTGGCTTAGCCCTAACCCACGTTGCACTTCTCTAAAACTTGTTAGATTAGCAAACGGAAACTCTGTGACACCTTGATAAATAACAACAGAACCTTTGCCTCTTATTTTCTGAATCATACCGTCTCTAACGAGTAAATTCAATGCTTTGCGAACTGTTTCACGAGAGGCACTATAATCTATTACCAATTCATTTTCAGAGGGCAATTGAGCACCATATGGCAATTTTGATTCTATGATGTCAGCGCGTAAATTTTCATATATCGAAATAAATTTTTTCTTTGTCATGTGATATCACTCACTGCCTTTTAATCTAAATTATTGTGCGACCACTATCGCACCAAAGCCTTCTATCAATCCATTGACAATAGAACCGTTTTGTAAAACGATTTCTCCTTCAACATCTAAACCCTCAGGTATCGCAACTTTGTTTTTTGAAAAATTAGCGATGATTAACCAAGTTTCATTTTTATAATGGCGTTTATAAACAAACAATTTATCATGTGTCATATAAAGCGGTTCAATATCGCCATAAGTGATAATATCGTGTTCATGTCGTAATTGAATTAATTTTCTGTAAGTTTGTAAAATAGATTGGTCATCTTCGATAGCCGCTTCAACATTAATATTTTCATAATTGTCTGGGATATCTATCCATGGTGTGCCAGAAGTAAAGCCAGCATTTTCACCACTTGTCCATTGTACAGGTGTTCTTGAATTATCACGGGACTTTTGTCCTAAAATCGTTAATATTTCATCTTCTGCGTAGCCTTCATTTTTCAATCTTTTATAAGCATTGAGCGTTTCTATATCTCGATACTGATCTATACTATCGAAATGAGGGTCTGTCATACCAATCTCTTCACCCTGATAAATATATGGCGTGCCTTGTAACATGTGCAACGTTATAGCAAGCATTTTCGCACTACTTTTGCGTAACGCTTCCGTCGAATCATCTCCAAACCTTGTTACAACACGAGGTTGGTCATGGTTACACCAAAAAATCGCATTCCATCCGCCACCATTATAGATTCCTGTCTGCCACTCCATCAATATATTTTTTAATTGATGGAAATCTAACTTCGCGTTGGTCCATTTTTCTCCATCTATATAATCCACTTTTAAATGATGAAAGTTAAACACACTACTTAATTCTTGTCGTTCAGGATTTGAATATTTAATACAATTATCAATTGTGGTTGAAGACATTTCTCCAACTGTCATCATATCTTTATCACCGAATGTTTGTCGATTCATTTCATGCAAGTATTCATGTACACGTGGTCCATCCGTGTAAAATTCTTTACCGATTTTTGATGAGTTTTTAAACTCACCCTTAGAAATAACATTGATAACATCGAATCTAAAACCATCCACGCCAAAATCAATCCAATAATTAATCACTTTATAAAGCGCTCGGCGTACTTCTGGGTTATCCCAATTCAAATCTGCCTGTGTTACATCATATAAATGCAAGTAATATTCATCTGTCTTCTCATCATATTCCCAAGCATTACCACCAAATTTAGATTCCCAATTGGTAGGCGGTTGATTATCTGCTGACCTTCTAAAGAAGTAATAATCTCTATAAGGATTTTCTTTGCCGGAATAAGCTTGTTTAAACCATTCATGTTCTGTAGAAGTATGATTAATAACAATATCCATCATTACTTTCAAATCACGTTTATGTGATTCAGCTATCAAAGTTTCTAAATCATCAATCGTACCGAACTGTTCGTTTATTTTATAATAATTGCTAATATCGTAACCATTATCATTCATAGGTGATTCATAAACGGGCGTTAACCAAATATAATCTACACCTAGATATTGTAGATAATCTAATTTTTCAATTATACCACGTAGATCGCCTTCACCATTACCAGTAGTGTCATTGAATGACTTGGGATAAATTTGATAAACTACCGACTTTCTCCAATCATTTACAACCACATAATTACCACCTTTTCTTAATATATTTTTAAAATCAATAGACGAGACAGCAATCTGTGTTTCTTTAAAGATTTTATTGCCTCGCCTTGATAAAAAGACAAGCACTAACGTAAATTATTAAGTTTGTGCAAGAATTACCCGCCTTCTTAAGAACGGCATAAGCCAACACTTACAAATAAGTAAAGTTAATTTAATAAATCAAGAAGCCGCTCTATAAAACGATGTTATAAACTCATTTTCATTTCAGCCTTCTACTACAAAGATCATTGATGATTATCGATGCATAGCGTCTTAGTTACCCTTAACGATATAGTTTCTTTATTCTTCCACCATTTCTTTCGCTTCTTCTTTACTAAATTTAGAGAACACGACTGTTAGAATTGCTGGCACAACCATAGCAATAATCGTACAAATACCATACACAAGCCAATAATTGCTTTGAATTGAAATAATGGCTGGCACACCACCTACACCTACTTTACCCAAAACACCGCTTGCACCTATGATGGCGCCTATCACGCTGGAAGTTAAAATTGCTGCTACAAACGGATATTTCAACGGTAAGTTGACACCGAATAATGCTGGCTCAGTAACACCTAAGAAACCTGAAACGCCAGAAGTCATTGCAAGACCTTGTTCTTTGGCCATTTTTCGTTTTTTGTAAACATACCAAGCACCAAACGCTGCTGACCCCTGACAAATGTTAGAGATTGCTAAGATTGGCCATAAATATGTGCCTTCAAGGCTGCTTCCCATCAATTGGAAATCAACTGCCAAGAACATATGGTGCAATCCAGTAATCACTAACGGTGCATAGAACAAGCCATATATTACACCGCCTAACCAACCTACATGTTCAAAGACAAATGTTACTCCGTTCGTGATACCTGTTCCTAACCATAATGCAATTGGCCCAATAACGATAAATGCTAAGAAGCCAGTAATTAATAAGGCCACAGGCCCAACAACTAACATTTTAATTGAATCATGCACATATTTATTTAAGAATTTCTCAATTTGCGCTAATACATAAGACGCTAATAAAATTGGTAATACTTGGCCTTGGTAATTCAATTGTTTAATTTCTAAACCAAAAATATGCCAAGCCGGAATATCACCCTTACCAATATCATATTGTGAAGCCAACTGTGGGTTCATTAAAATTAACCCTAATACTAAACCAAGTATTTGGCTACCACCAAATACGCGCATACTACTCCAACCAATTAATGCCGGCAAGAAGATAAAAGCAGTATTCGCAATAACATTAATAATATCCGCAATATCACCTAATTGTGGATATTGTGCAACGAGTGGTTGTTTCCCAAATAAATCTTCCATCGTTAACACATTATAAATCCCTAGTAACAAACCAGCTGTTACAATAGCTGGCAAGATTGGAATAAAGATATCTCCCAATAACTTAATCAATCTTTGAATTGGATTACCCTTTTTGGCAGCTGCAGCTTTCGCGTCATCTTTCGAGGACGCTTCAGCCCCAGTTTCTTCAATAAACTGCTTGTAAACTTCATCTACTGTGCCTGGTCCAATAACAATTTGATATTGATTGTCTGCTTTAAATTGACCCTTAACCAAATCGTTATTATTCAAACGATCTTTGTCAACTTTATCATCATCTTTTAAAACAAGTCGTAAACGCGTTACACAGTGTGTTGCTGTGTCCAAGTTTTCTTTGCCTCCAATAGCTTCGACGATATCTTGAACATCTTTCTTTTTAACAGCCATGATGATTCACTCCCTTAATTTTTCTATGTTATCCAGATTATAACTTGTCTATACAAGTTTTGCAAAGGCTTTCATAAAGAGAGATAAAAAAAGACCGAAGCGAGACCAAATATAGCATTTGATTTGCATTCACGACCTTGTATAAATCAACCACCTTTTATTTATTTGTGCTTAACGATATAATCTGCCAAACAATACATTATCTACTATAATTCAACATTTATAGATACGCACACGAACCACATTAAATTAGTTACAAGTTAAACTATTGGAGTTATAGTTATGTTAAAATACCCATTTCAAAACAAAAAAGACAAACAATTCATATACATATGAATGTTTGTCTACTCTATTAATTAGTCTTGGTTTTTAATGATAATGGCGGAGGAAGAGGGATTCGAACCCCCGCGGGCCGTTAAGCCCCTGTCGGTTTTCAAGACCGATCCCTTCAGCCGAACTTGGGTATTCCTCCAAATAAACACATTAATTATAGTATTATAGTGTATTGCAAAAGTCAATTATAATTAAAATGTTACACCAACGTTTTTTCCGTTAGGTATCCATCCACCGCATTAGCAACTGCTCTACCCTCTTGGATTGCCCAAACAACAAGACTTTGGCCTCGTCTTGCATCACCTGCCACAAAAATATTTGATTGATTCGTTTTGAAATTTTTGTTATCTGCGATAATTTTATTTCTTTCAGTTTGGATATTGAAAGCGTGTGGCACTGTAGTTTCCGTGCCAACAAACCCTATGGACAACAATACCAAATCTGCTGGCCAGTGACGTTCTGTACCATCGACAACCACCATGCCTTCATCTGTTTCTTCAAGGATCTGTGTGTAAACGCCGGTCACATTTCCAATTCGATCAACATCATAACGCATTGTTTGTACGCCATATGCACGTGGCTCAAATCCGAAACGCGCCTCGTACTCTTTATGTGCATAATCCATTTTAAATACAGGCATTGCTAATGGCCAGTAACTGTTTTCATCAAATTCTATTGCCTCAGGTTGCTTTGTATACTTATTAAATTGAACAATAGATTTACAATTTTCTCTCAATGCCGTAGCAACACAATCTGCCCCAGTGTCTCCAGCCCCGATGACTATTACATTTTTACCTTCTGCAGAAATAGATGGTTCCTTAATTTCATCGTTTAAGTATTGAGCTTGTTCTGTTAAATAATCCATTGCAAAGTGAATACCGAACCCCATACGTCCTTCTAGAGGTAAATCTCTCGCATTTTGCGAACCGGTACATAAAATAATAGCACCATATTCCTCATTAAGTGTTTCTTTACTAATGTCTACGCCAATTTCTGTATCTGTTTCAAATTGAATACCTGATTCTTCCATCACTTTTATTCTACGACGCACTACATCTTTGTCTAATTTCATATTAGGTATACCATACATAAGTAAGCCACCAGCTTCATGTGCGCGCTCATACACTGTTACGTTATACCCTAATTTATTTAATTCATCAGCAGCAGTTAAACCAGCTGGCCCACTACCCACTATAGCAACTGATTCATCTTTACGATGTTCTGGCGTTGTCGGTTTTACCCAACCATTTTCAAAGGCTTCGTCTATAATAGTTCTTTCAATTCCTTTAATAGCAACTGATTCACGATTGATTTTCATGACACAAGATTGCTCACAAGGTGCTGGACAGACCCGCCCTGTAAATTCCGGAAAATTGTTCGTTTCATTTAACCGCTCGTAGGCCGTTTTGAAATCTTGTCTATAGACAAGGTCATTCCATTCTGGAATGTAATTGCCAATAGGACACCCAATTGTTTCTCTGCCGAAAGGCTCCCCTGTCTGGCAAAATGGTGTCCCGCAATCCATACAACGGGCGCCTTGTTGTGCCGCTTCGTCTTTCGTAAATCTTTGTTGAAACGCACCGTGATGCTTCAAACGATCGACCAAAGATAACTCCTGCAGTTGTTGTTTGTCATAATTCATAAATCCTTTGAATTCACCCATGATAAATCCCCCTTCTAGTATTAATATACAGCAGTCAATTGTTGCTCTGATTCTATATATGTGCGCTTATCATTAAAAGCATTTAATAAAGCTTGATCAAGTTCATCTGAGTTTTGCTTTTGCAAGTCGATTTTTTGCATCATTAGTTTATATTCTTTAGGGATAACTTTAACGACTTTATCTGCGACATGCTCAAAGTCAGCTAGGATTTTTTTCGCTTTTGTGCTATTTGTGTATTGCACATGTCCTTCTAACATAGACTTCAAAACTTCGTATTCTTCTGCTACAGTAATGAAATCAAGATCCAAGCTATCAAGTTGATTTTCTGATTTAAATTTTTCTAAGTCAGATGGAAAAATATAACTCACGCCACCACTCATACCTTGTCCAAAGTTTTTTCCTACATCCCCAAGAACGATGACACGGCCACCAGTCATGTATTCAAGACCATGGTCACCTATGCCTTCAACAACTGCCTGTACACCACTATTTCTAATACAGAAACGCTCGCCTGCTTTACCATTTATAAACGTTTTGCCGTGTGAAGCACCGTAAAAGCAAACATTACCCACGATAATTTCGTCTTCACGTTGCTGGTTTGGTGCTTTAACAATCACTTTACCACCAGATAAACCTTTACCTACGTAATCATTAGCATCTCCTGTGTGATGAATGGTTAAACCATGCGGCGTATATGCACCCAAACTTTGCCCTGCATGCCCCACTGTCTTAGCGTAAATTGAATCTTCAGGCAATCCTTCTTTGCCATGGGCTCTTGTAATGGCGCTACCGGTAATAACACCTACATCACGTTGCTCATTTTTCAATAAGTATTGACCAATAAATGATTGACCATTTTCAATCGCTGTTCGCGCGTCTGGGTACAACGCTGTTAAATCAAAGCCTTCATCGAGATGGTGATTTTGTTCGATTTTTTTAAATCTTTCACCTTTATGTTGATATAGCAATGCTTCAACGTTCATCGATGCAGCTTTAGGGCGGCTGCTAGCCAGATTATTTTTACGTGCTAATAAATCCGTTCTACCTACAAGTTCATCTACGGATTTCAAGCCAAGTCCAGCTAAAATCTCTCGTAATTCTTCAGCAACAAAGTGCATAAAATTGACCACGTGATCTGCTCTGCCATTAAATAAAGCTCTTAAATCTTGGTTCTGAGTAGCAATGCCTACAGGGCAAGTATCTTTATGACATACGCGCATCATAATACATCCAAGCACCACTAATGGCGCCGTAGCAAAACCAAATTCTTCTGCGCCTAATGCACATGCGTAAGCAACGTCTTTACCTGTGAGTAACTTCCCGTCTGTTTCTACCGTCACTCTCGATCTAAGACCGTTCATCATTAAGGTTTGATGCGTTTCTGCCAGACCAATTTCCCATGGTACGCCTGCATGTTGAATACTCGTTTTTGGTGAAGCGCCTGTGCCGCCATCATAGCCACTAATAACAATCTTATCCGCGTATGCTTTAGCAACACCTGCTGCAATTGTGCCTACGCCAGTTTTTGAAACAAGTTTCACTGTGATATTGGCATCTTTATTTGCATTTTTTAAATCATGAATTAATTGTGCTAAATCTTCAATTGAATAAATATCATGATGCGGCGGTGGTGATATTAAGCCAATACCTGGCGTTGACCCCCTTACTTCAGCAATCCATGGGTATACTTTAGCACCTGGTAATTGTCCGCCTTCCCCTGGTTTAGCGCCTTGCGCAACTTTAATCTGAATTTCTTTAGCGTGTTGTAAGTAATCGCTCGTCACACCAAAACGACCGGATGCAACTTGTTTGATTGCGCTAGAACGATTACGTCCTTCTTCATCTATAATATAGCGTTCCGGGTTTTCTCCACCTTCACCGCTATTACTTTTACCACCCATTTGATTCATCGCTTCAGCTAATGTTTGGTGTGCCTCTTCCGAAATCGAACCATAACTCATTGCTCCTGTATTAAAACGTTGAACAATAGCGCTTGCAGGCTCGACTTCACTTATATCGATAGCTTCTTGCTTTTTAAATTCCATCAAGTGACGAACGTGATCGGTACGTTTGTGATTAACTTCACGTGAAAATGATTTGAATTTTTCATAATCATTTAAACGACATGCATGTTGCAACAAATGTATAGATGTCGGATTAAAAGTATGATGTTGACCTTGTTTACGCCACTGGAATGTACTTCCTGATTCTATATATTGGCTTGTAGGTGTTTGCCTTGACTTATTTTCCTCATCTATCATATCTATAGATATACCTGAAAGTTTACTTTGTGTGCCCGTGAAATATTTTTCAACAACTTCAGAAGATAAACCTACTGCTTCAAAAATTTGCGCCCCTTGATAACTTTGAACAGTCGAAATACCCATCTTGGCCATAACTTTGATGACACCTTCTGATAATGTATCCGTATAAGTTTGAACATTTTCAGAAATATCCCCTTTTAAACGTTTGTTTTGGACCAACTGCTCAATTGTACGTTGCGCTAAATACGGTACAATTGCGTTTGCACCATATCCTAACAAACAAGCAACATGATGCACTTCTCTCGTTTCACCTGATAATGCTACTATACTCGTACGCATGCGTAATCCTTCTCTAATTAGTAACTGATGAATGTGACTTACCGCTAACAGTATCGGCATCGCATAACCTTCATCTGTATTAACTAAATAACTGTCATCTAACACAATAATTTCTTTACCTTCTTTAACAGCTTGAATTGCTTTATCTCCCAACACATCCAATGCTGTTTCTAAATCATTTTGGTAAACCGTAGATAAATGCGTCACATTAAACCTACTTTGTTCAATGACTTCAAGTTGTGCTTCAGTTAAAACTGGACGCGCTAATTGGATACGATTTAACGCGTTTTCATTAGGCTTCAGCAAATTACCTTCACACCCTAAATAAGATAATTCACTCGTAACTATTTTCTCTCGATACGCATCGATAGGAGGGTTTGTAACTTGTGCAAATAATTGTTTGAAATAATTGAATAATGTTTCGTCTTTTTCGTTTAGAGCAGCGATTGGCACGTCGTACCCCATTGCGCCTATCGGATCTTTCTTATTTTCAACAATTTCTGTCAGATATTTATCCATTTCTTCTTTTGTATAAGCAAACTGTTTTTGTAAACGTGCTAAACTTTCATCGCTCCATTCAGAGTTTTGATATGATACTTTAGATAAACCTAAATCTACTTTAAATTGGTGTAGCCAACTGTCATATGGATGTTCATCTGCAATGCGTGCTTTTAATTCATTATTTTCAACCACTTTATTTTGTTTAAAATCAACCAGCAACAACTTTCCCGGGTTCAATTGACCTTTAAATGCAACATTGTCTTCTGGTACATCTACCACACCAACCTCAGATGAGAAGATGATATAATTGTCCTTGGTAATTGTATAACGACCTGGTCTTAAACCATTTCTATCTGTTAATGCTCCTATTTTATCTCCGTTACAAAAAGAAATCATTGTAGGACCGTCCCATGGTTCCATCAAATAACTGTAAAATTCATAAAATGAACGCACGTTAGTATCATTGGTTTTATTGTATAACCAAGGTTCCGGGATCATCAGCATTGCCGCTCTCTCAGGTTCCATAGCTAACGATAAAAATTCTAATGCATTATCTACAATGGCGGAGTCACTACCATCTTCATCAAGTACTTCTTTCACTTTATCTTTATCATTACCAAAGATTGTTTCAATTAAATCGTTTTGTCTTGCTCTCATCCAATTCACATTACCTTTAATGGTATTAATTTCACCGTTATGCATGAGTAATCTGTTAGGATGCGCACGTTTCCAACTCGGAAAAGTATTCGTACTAAAACGCGAATGCACAAGTCCTAACTTTGAAACATACGCATCATGGTTTAAATCTTGATATAATGTTTTAATTTGGTCTGAGCGCAACCATCCTTTATATACAATTGTTCTATGCGATAAACTTGTAAAATATAAATTCAAGCGTTGTTGATCAGCATAATTTTCAATTTGTTTGCGCGCTAAAAATAATGTTCTGTCTATATGTGCAGCATCGTTTAGCGCAATGAATACTTGTTGTATATGCGGCATTGTTTCAACAACGTGTGAGGCAATTGCATTCGTATCTACAGGAACATTTCTATAGCCAAGGACACTTAAACCTTCCGCTTCAAAGTGCGCATTAAATTGTGCTTCATGTTGAGAACCAGCTATCTTCTCATTAGTAAAAAACATGCCCACCGCATATTGACCTTCATCTGGTAAATCGAAATCCACTTTCATTGCAAAGTACTCGTATGGCACTTCTGTCATAATGCCGGCCCCGTCACCAGTAATCCCATCTGAACCAATACCTCCGCGATGATCTAATCTACGTAACATTTCCAATGATTTTTCAACGATATCGTGATTTCTCTGATTATCCATATTGGCATAAAACCCTATACCACATGCATCATGTTCTTCGCGGCTATCATATAGCCCTAATTGCTTACCATATTCGAGCATGGCCCTCACCCCTTTTACGAAAATTCTGAATATTTAATAAGTAAGGTACACTATAAAGTAATCCATTTATCTATTCAATATATAAAATAGATGATATTATTCTAATAATTAGAATGTAATTGAAATGATGGAGTTGGTTATATGGAAATCAAACAATTAAAGTATTTTATAGAAGTCGCGAAAAGAGAACATTTATCTGATGCGGCGCTTGAATTAAATATCGCTCAATCTGCGATTAGCAGACAAATCACACTTTTAGAAAAAGAGCTACAAGTCACATTATTTAATAGAGAAGGGCGCAATATCCATATCACTGAAGAAGGTAAACAATTATTTTCGGAAGCAACAAAAATTATAGATCAACTTGATAACACAGTTCGTTTGTTCCATAACCAATCTGAAACGGACCATTATATTATACGCATTGGTTACGTTGAAAGTTATATTACACAGGTAATCACTTTATTAATGCAATCCTTTGAAAATGAAAGTGAAGCTATAATCCAACCTATTTTAATGGAAGAAGAAGCTATCTTACCTGCCCTACTCACGGACAAAATCGATATTGCTTTTACTGACATGTCTGAGGAACTCAAACAGCACCGTGCCTTAAAAGTTAGTCCCTTATTCGAAGAAAATTTTCATATCTATGTACCTAAAAATGACCCAATTACATTAGCTACTAATCCACCTTTAGTGCAGCTTTCTAATAAATCAATTTATGAATTATATCCATTGCCGCCAAGAATCAAGCAAATCTTAACAAAGACAATCAAATCACCTATACGTACAATCACACACCCTCAAATAGCTCAATATATCTTAACTAAAGAACGTGGATTTATAGTAACGTCGTCTTATCATCTACTAACGAAAAATCCGCAAAAATGGCTGGAAGTGTCATTAGAGCATACAGAATTAAAAAGAACGATTTGCCAAGTATTTCGATTAGATAATCAGAAACATGATTTTCCACTATTATTAGGTATGATTGATAAATTATTAAGCAGAAGCGCAACTTATCATTAATCATATCCATAAAATTTTTGAATTCAAATCTCAAGGAGCGTATAATCGCATTGTCTAAATAGAGAGGACTGAGATACAACAATGTCTGTCAAAACGTTATTAAAACGCCCTTTTGATTGGGTTATATTGTTATTTTTCATCTTGTTTGTAGGCTTATTTATTTTCACCTTTTTCAACGAGACATTTTACGATACACCTGTTGGGCAAATTACAAAAATAGAAAACGAATCTACTACAAATATTACAGATGATAATCATAATAAAGATACAAAATACAACCAAACACTGACGCTTAAAATTTTAAATGGAAAATTCAAAGGTCAAACGACAACAATTTCACATCATTACATAGCCTCACAGGCTGACAGCGAGGCGTTCTCTAAACATAACAAAGTCTTATTGCACATCGATAAACATTTAGACGATGCATACATCACAGAAAAAAAGCGGGATAGTCTAGTTGTGATGATGACCGGTATATTTTTATTAACTGTATTACTTGTTGGTAGAAAGATTGGATTACAGTCAATCCTTTCTTTAGTATTCAATACTATTGTAGTGCTCTTAGCTATCTATTTGCATAATAAATTTCCTAGTTTAAATTTATTTATGCTGATGAGTATTGGCGTTGTTTTAACTACCATATTTACCTTGTTGTTAGTAACTGGATGGCGATGGCGCACGCTAGTCACAGTAGTCAGCACATTATTAGGCACGTTTGTTTGTGTAGGTGTTACACAGCTCGCCATTAATTTAACTGACGGCGCAGGTTTAAAATTTGAAACGATGAGTTTCTTAACTTTACCACCTAAAGAAGTTTTTCTTGCATCAGTGATGATCGGAACGCTCGGGGCCGTAATGGACGTAGCTATTACAATTGCTAGCGGGATGACGGAAATTTTGCGTAGAACACCCGATATAAGCATGACGCGTTGGGCGTTAGCTGGTCGCAATATTGGCCAAGATATTATGGGCACAATGACCAACATCTTATTATTTTCATATTTATCAGGTAGTTTACCGATGTTTCTTATATATTTAAAAAATGAAAATACAGTCACTTACACTATATCTATGAATTGGTCATTAGAAATTTCCCGGGCAATTACAGGCGGTATCGGTATTGTATTAACTATTCCGATTACTATTTTATTAATGCAATTATGGTTTAAAATGCGAGGTGCTAATCCATGAGCGTTATAACGATCTTAGGGCTGTTACTTTTCATATTAATGGTAATTTTTGGAGGTAAAAAAGGTGTAATATCCTATTTAACATTATTTTTAAACTTTGTTATATTATTAATCACTGTGGTTCTCATTATGCTTGGGGCACCTATTTACCTAGTAACACTGATATTTTGTATTGTGATTGCAGCATGTAACTTATTTGTTTTAAACAGCTACAATATTAAGACCAGAGCAGCATTTTATGCAACAATCCTTACCACTTTATGTTTGATTATCGGTATTTATTTGTCTGTATCCATCGGGCATTTGCAAGGATTCACAACTGAAGAACAAGATGAGACATATGTCTTTTCCATGAATATTGGGATTGATATGGTAAAATTTATGGTCTTTACCATAGTGCTTGCAGTGATTGCAGCAGTCATCGATTTGGCTATCACTATCAGTTCGCCCATGTATGAATTAAGCGAAACTAATCCCAATTTAACAAAAAAAGAGCTCTTTCAATCTGGCATGCGTGTAGGGAGAGAAATTTTAGCTACTTCAGCAAATACGATTTACCTTGCCTATTTCGGCGGCCAACTCACGTTATTCTTTTGGTTCTTCAAACTTAACTATTCATTTGGCCATATTATTAATTCCAAAATCTTTGCACAAGAATTTATCTCTATCCTTTTAGGCGGGATTGCTGTTGCAATCAGTATACCGATTACTGCTTGGTTAACCGCACTGTTAATTAAACACCAAAAGCCTTTCCGAATAGATGATTCGCGGTAATTTATCGTTAGATACCATTTAAATCAGCGCTCTATATTTGATTTGTATATAGTATCTACTACATGTCATTATAGTGCATATCTCAAACAAAAAATTTCAAAATAGCCAAAGAGGGGGTTATTATGACATCAAATAAAAAGCGTAGAAAAAAATCATCAAAAGAAGCAAAAACAGAATTGGGTGTTACTTTTATACCTGAAATATTTGGTGCATTTATTCGGTTTATTAAAACCCTTTTCACTTAAAACAATGAAATATCTTAAGTATTATACTTTATATATACAGAATAAAGCTGCTGATTCCTAAACCCTCTAGGAAATCAGCAGCTTTATTTTAGATTTTCTTATCATAATTGCGCTTTATTCGTTTAATAATCTATTATGATCATTTTATTAAGCAAATTTACTTTATTTATGCATTTTTAATGTCACAATCTTTATTTATGCGTGCGTCCTTTTCTATAAAGGTTGCATCTTGATAAAATTAGATATTTAAAGCGTTTTTAATTTTTGATTTAATAATTCAATTTTATTATCTCGTAGCTCTGTATAATATCTTATATCTGCTTCTCTAGTTTCTACAGGAAATATATAATAAACATCTTGGTAAAAATCAATATTTGATTTAGTACGTCTACCTTCTAAAGATATTTTCGAACTACTAGGTTGCGCTAACGTCAATTCATATTTAGGTAACACACTATGATACACATTTACTATTTCCCCATTTTTGATTAAATCTGATGTGTTTATAAATTTGATTTCTATATGGTTTTCATTCGCTAAACTTCTAGTTAGAAGTGCTAACATAATATCACAAAACATAATAGTCATAACCCCTTTATTTTCAAATGAAGAGATGACTTCTAGTTTCTCAATACAAATCTTTTCAGTCTCTCCAAAATGAGCAAATCTAGATTTAAATGCGTCTTTATCGCCTTTTTCGTATCGAGTAATGACACTTGTGGAAATATAGTCTAATGACGTATCTTTCAAATAATAATACGCCCTCCCATAGTCTATCAATCCATGATATGTAAAAGGTTTCGTTTCTTCATAAATACTTTCACAAATAATATTAAATGGACTGATATTGTTTATCTGTACATTCATAGATTAACCTCCCATTAAATTGTTGCTCCTCATAATAGACGGACACCACGATGACGTTATTGGTATACATAGAAAAACACCCCACATCAAATGTGAAGTGCCGAAGTTGATAGCTATTTTTCAACTTTAAGATATGATTTTAATAAAAATGGATTGATTCTACGATTTCTAGTCATGCTAACTATTGACGAATTAAGCTCGCACAAAGCATAACCCACGCACACATTGCAGCTGATACTATTACTAAAATACCTTCAACTATGGTACCCTTTTTACCTTGTACATAACTTACACGTATGGTTTCGGAAAGCAATCAACACGCTATGCTGTTTTTTTGAATAAACCAAAATGAGGATAACAACTAAATTTTTTTAAATTCAGATAAATATAGCACGATTGGATTTTAGCTATGCATTAGCTAATGAACCCATCTAATACTTTAAAACATTTTAATGCTACGGCTTATACATTCATAAAAATCATTTCCTTAATATGACAATGTCATTTTTAATCTATTTAACAATCAATATCTAACCATATCAGAGTTACATATTTAAATAAACATAATTGTTTTATTAAAAATGAATTAAATTAAGTATAATTTTCACTTATCGTTTTAAATTATCAATTAGAATTATTTGTTCATTATTTATACACACATTTTAACGTTTTTACTGCTATAATAAATTATAATAATTATCAAAAAGTAATTATTACAATAGTATTCACATCTATTGAGAGGAGATATAGATATAAAATGAAACAAAAATTAACAGGGCTGTTTGGAGCGCCCGTAACAGATAGAGAAAACAGTATGACAGCAGGCCCAAGAGGTCCTTTATTAATGCAAGATATTTATTTTCTTGAACAAATGGCTCATTTCGATAGAGAGGTCATACCTGAACGCCGCATGCATGCAAAAGGGTCAGGCGCATTCGGAACATTTACAGTAACAAATGATATTACAAAGTATACTTGCGCAAGTATCTTTGCTGAAGTTGGTAAACAAACTGAAATGTTCGCCAGATTTTCAACTGTAGCTGGAGAACGTGGTGCAGGTGATGCAGAACGTGATATCAGAGGATTTGCTTTAAAATTCTATACAGACGAAGGCAATTGGGATTTAGTTGGTAATAATACACCAGTATTTTTCTTCCGAGATCCTAAATTATTCCCTAGCTTAAATCACGTTGTAAAACGTAATCCAAAAACAAATATGAAAGATCCACAAGCACAATGGGATTTCTGGACTTTATTACCAGAAGCATTGCACCAAATTACAATCTTAATGACAGATCGTGGTATCCCTAAAGGCTTTAGAAATATGCATGGTTTTGGTTCTCATACATATTCTATGTACAACGATAAAGGCGAACGTTTTTGGGTTAAGTTCCATCATAGAACACAACAAGGTATAGAGAACTATTCTGCAGAAGAAGCCGAACAAGTGATGGCTAAAGATAGAGATTCTTCTCAAAGAGATTTATTTAATAATATTGAACAAGCCAATTTCCCTAAATGGAAAATGTACATCCAAGTGATGACAGAAGAACAAGCCCGTAACCATAAAGACAATCCTTTTGATTTAACTAAAGTTTGGTATAAAGATGAATATCCATTAATTGAAGTTGGTGAATTCGAATTAAATCGAAATCCTGAAAACTATTTCCAAGATGTTGAACAAGTTGCATTCGCACCAACAAATATCGTCCCAGGTTTAGATTTCTCACCAGACAAAATGTTACAAGGCCGACTATTTTCATATGGAGATACTCAGAGATACCGTTTAGGTGTTAACCATTGGCAAATTCCAGTTAATCAACCTAAAGGCGTCGGTATAGAAAACATATGTCCATTTAGTAGAGATGGTCAAATGCGTATCTTAGATAATAATCAGGGCGCTAGTACACATTATTATCCAAATAGTAATGGTGCATTTGAAGATCAACCACAATACAAAAAACCAGCTTTAGATATCCAAGGACAAGCATATGAATATGACTTCCGTGAAGATGATGATAATTATTTTGAACAACCTGGTAAATTATTCCGTCTATTGTCATCTGAAGAACAACAAACATTATTTAAAAATACTGCGAATGAAATGAGTCCCGTTACCGACGCATTGAAACACCGTCATATTAGACATTGCTATAAAGCCGATCCAGCATATGGTCAAGGTGTAGCCGAAGCTATGGGCATTGATATTAATGAAGTGGACTTAGATGTCGCGGACTAATATAAAAGGAAAAGGTGATTATATGATATTAGATAACGTAAACCCAGAAGATTTATTTCCAACTGAGAAAAAAGGACCTGCCATTTTAGGGAAAATGGAATACCCTATCAACGGTATTGTAAAAACATATAATGCTGCTTATATTGCAACAAATGAACGTCTTATCTTAAATGTAGATATGGATGGCCAATTTTATTATAGAAATATCCGTTATGATGAAATAGAAAATGTTCAATTAGATGATGATACGCTAACAATGCGTTTTAGTATTGGTACTTTTCCTATTAAAAATTTAAATAAGCTTGATGCAGAAAAATTTATAAACTATATTAATGCATCGTCATAACGGATATACCTTTTGTATGCGCAAACGGACACTACGCAGTTAAGTAAACAATATATAAAATGGTTAGTGCGGCTTGTTTCCGTCTGTATTAATATCATCATATAGATTTTATAATATACTGGCGATGCCCAGATGACGAATATGACCGAAAAATTATAATTTAGAAATACACCCCCGGTCAAACATATTTATCCAAAACCAAAAGATTTTCAAAATAAAAATAGCCCTTCATTCAAAAATGAAAGGCTATTTTATTTTAACATTTGTATTTTTCTTGAATATGAATGGCATATAAATTCTATTATTGCCATAATGTAAAAGTACGTGCTCACGTATCATAATTTATTTTAAGTTGCTTTTATATTCATTCACTTTATCAGTCATATTTGCTTGGTCTGGTTCAAAATACCAAACGCCATCCGATTCTATTAAATTTTCACCATCAATAGACATTTTATCCATCGATTGCACCGCCTCTTTATAATCTGAATATAACGATTTCAGGTCTGCCACATTAAGGTTTGTTTTCACATTTTTTTCACTCACCTTAAGTATTTTATTTAGTTTAAATATGCTTGAAGATTCACGAGCAGATTGAGCTAATGCGTCAATTACTTGTCGTTGTCTTGCTGTGCGGCCTTCATCGCCACCAGCACCTTCTTCTTTACGACTTCTTACATAATTTAACGCTGAATCACCACTTAAATTCTCTTTTTTGCCTTCTTTAAAACTCGAGCCATTATAATTAAAAGTGGCATTACTCGTGACATTCACTCCATCAAAGATATCAATCATTTTTTTAAATCCATCCATATCGACAGTGACATAACTATCTATTGGTACATCAAGATTTTGTCTAATTGTGTCCATGGCTACTTTAGGACCTCCATAAGCGTATGCATGTGCAATTTTCTCATTACCTTCCACGCCTGGGATATCACTACTCATGTCTCTAGGTATAGAAATCAATTTTGTTTCTTTCTTTTCAGGATTGATAGATGCGATGAGTAGTGTATCTGTACGCTGACCCATATTGTCTGCTTCACGCTCTACATCTGAATCAACGCCGAATATCGCGATAGAAATTGGCTTCTTTGCTTTTATTTTCTCTTGGGTTGCTTTCGATTCTTTTCCAGTATTCTGTGGGTCATGTATAGATTGGTTTAAATGGATCAATTTATAAGTAAAATATCCTAAAACGATTAATACAAGGACCAGTATGATAATTAATACCTTACCTTTTCTCGTTAGTTTCATATTGTAACCCCCTTTCCTCTGCTAGTTTCAAACTCATTATCATTATTGTGATTATAATTAAACTGCCTAATGTGTCTGAAAAATAATGTGCATTAACATAAATTCTCGACCCCATCATCGTTACGATTAATACAATGCCAATACTTTTAAACCAGTTATTTTTCGTAATAAAAATAATTAAGCTGACTAATAAGCTCACACTTAGTACATGCATACTCGGAAAACTATAACCATCAAATTGCAAAGAGGGTCTTGGCCGTCCAACTGTATACTTCAATATTGTTCCAATAAAAAAAACGGAAAAGCTCCAAAAACCATATAGCATAAATTGCTTTTTATTTATAAAAAAGCGGAAAGCCAGAATAATTAACACAAATAATAAACAATTGAACGGAGAAAAAATATGAGCTATAACGTTCAGTGTTTGTGCAATTGAATCATTCGATAAATATTGTTTTAAAAAGTGATGCACGTAAACATCTATATTGAACATAAATCCGTTTGCTATTGATAATATAAGCAGAATAAGCCCTGAATATAATAATATTGAGACATATATTTTATTCATTTGTAACGCTCCTCTTTTTTAATTTCTCTAATAACGGCTAACATGCTACCTAAAGCGATACTAACGCTCAACATAGACGACCCTCCATAGCTTAATAATGGTAATGTGATACCCGTTAGCGGTATTAATCCTGAAACGCCACCCATATTAATAAATATTTGCATAAATAGATAACTAACCACGCCGATACATATCAGTTTATAAAAGTGATTATTCGTTCTATTAGCGTATATAAAACCTTTAAATATAATGTAACCATACATACATAATATGAGTAGTACGCCAACAAGACCTAATTCTTCAGAAATAACTGTGAAAATAAAATCTGTATGCGGCTCTGGTAAGTAACCTAATTTTAGAATTCCATTACCTAATCCACGTCCAAAAATACCGCCATTGCTAATAGATACAAGTGCATTGGTCAGTTGATACCCATCACCATTTTCATATTTGAATGGGTCTAAAACTACTTTGATGCGTTTCATTCTATATAAATTTTTAGAATCAAAAACCAATGTATAAAATATGTATATGAGTGTTGGTATAGATGTAACAGCTAATATTTGAATTTTGATTTTATTTTTTATATCAGAATACATTAATATCGAAGCGATAATTGCAACACTTAGTAACGTGCCGCCTAAATCACCTTGCATGAGTACAAGTACTAAACCGACACCTAGAATACCTAGTGGGGGAACTAAGTTTTTAATTTTATAATCTCGTTTGTTTGTTAACCGTTTATCCAAAATAAATGCAAGATAAAAAATAGCTACTAATTTCAAAAATTCTGAAGACTGAACACTAAATAATCCTAAGTTAATCCAATTCCTTGAGCCATTCACATCTTTACCAATTAAAAGCGTTAGGAAAAGTAATACGATTGTACTTAGAACTAAAAACTTTTGGGTGTTTGCTTTTTTTAATGCGTTAATATTAAAATACAGACTGATAAACAGCATTAAAATAAATCCCACAATAGCAAAAATATATTGTCTTTTCATAAAAAAGTTAGCCTCTATCGGTGCTCCACCAGTCAAAGACCCCTTTGAAGCCGAAACCATACTTGCACTATAAACCATGATGACACCAATAATACTTAAAATTATAAAACAACATAAAATGCCTAAGTCCAAATATTTAAAACGCGCTTTAAATCTCTTTATTATTTTTAACATTAACTTAACCCTTTCTTAAAATTACATTTACAATTCTGACATGTTTTAGCCTATATGACAATATTTTTTAGGTTTACCTAAATCTAAAAAGTTAATGTTTTAAATTCAAATTACATATATAACCATTGCTGATTGTCTGTTAAAAAATATACATAGACTTATTACCTTATGTTTTTACTAATATTTAAAAAATACATTATTGTGAGACATCGAACCAAGCATCCTAAAATTAATAAAATCCTTTGAATATTAAGCAAATAAAATTTTTTGAATATACAATAAATGTTAAAATGTTTTAAATTTAACCAGTTATGAGCGCTTCGTCATTTCACAAAAAGTTATATTGTGAGTGGATTTAACATTGAAGGTTGTTATATAGAAAAGTTAATTCACTCAGCTACTTAATTAAATATAGAAAAACGGATGATTTTACGTAAACAAAGTAAAAATCATCCGTTTTATAGAGTGACTGAGCCATAATTATAACTTAGTCACAAGTATGGTATATATAGGGTATAGTTAATACAAAAAGGTTATCAATTGTTATGCTAGCGACACTTACCCGCGAACTTTAACGCTCATATTCTTTCTCCCTGGTCATTAAACTTCTGAGGGAGGATGAAATTCATTTTAGAAAAATATGAATGCTGTCATGCTTTCTCATTGACTTAATTTGACAGTTTTTTCTTCAGAATATTGACGGGTCGCCCTTCTAACAAATCATCACCGATATATTGGTATCGGCATTGCATGTAAAGTGTTCGTGCTTTAGTATTATCGGTATTCACCGTTAAGTATATCTCGTTGATGTCTGGGTAATTTTGCATAACATATTGTGGTAATGCTTGTATAACTTGTTTTCCATACCCCATGCCACGGTATTTATAATCTATACTAAACGATCTAAAAAAAATCGCCTTAGGATTTTCCGTATATGGCGCTACGCCCTTGCTTCCATGCAAGGTAAAGAAACCAATACATTGCTTTTCAACGTTATATACTAATGTTGGATGACGTTCTTTATCGTGCATAGCTAGTTCAATATTTTCCAAAGGCGTTTTTGTGAATTTTCGGTCGTCTTTCGTTATATTCAAGTTTGCTACATCATCATGTAACGACGAATCATAGGGCGTCAAGATAACCTCAGAGCTTAAGTCTTTTTGTTTTGAAAATGCAATCCATGTTATTACAGCAGGCGCAATCTGCTCAGACTCGTTTTTATCAAACCATTTTAATGCAGTTATTTCTTGCGCTGGTTTAATCGATGACCATTCAATATCTAGCGTAGTAGAAAAACAATTCAGCTCTGTTTTAGTATCTTTTTGAGGGTAAGCATCTCCTATAACTGTACCTAAATAGCGAAATGTGTACGCCGGGATATCTAATTGTAACTCCTCGTTTATTTCCCTTTTCAAAGCTTGTACCATTGATTCACCTGGATCTATTTTGCCACCTGGAAAATAGTACTTCTTCCGATGTCTTGCTTGTACTAATAACAACTTATCGTTTGACTCAACTACTAAACATACACATTTTATCATCGTTAACATCTCCCTAGACAAGCATCTCACTAAAATCCAAACTATTTTTTTCTTTCAGCGCTTATGTTACCATAACCCGTTATTCAAGCAAACGTCTGTGTGTCGCTCATTAATGTTTTTCACTACAGACTTCTCTACGATTAATGTTATAATAAATCAATCTATTTTATAAACGGAGGACTTCACAAATGGCTAAAAAATCAAAACTTAACCGCATATCTAATACAATCAATTTTGCAGGTATTGCTGTAGAAGGCTTTAACTGGTATGCATATCAATCCAAAAATAAAAAATTACTTTATGTTAGCATGGCTATTACAAGTGTTGGTGCGCTACTAGATTTTTATACTGCCTTAAAATCACCTAAGAAGTTCGCTAAAATCTTTTCAACATTTACACTTGCAAGCACGTTGTTATCAACTGCAAAACGTATTAAGTCATTACGTCATGAACCATAAATTATAAAACGCCAATAAATAAGACGATGGATACTATAGCGCACTTGTTACATTTATAAAGCAAACAATTTTAATATGATGTATCTATCTGTAATAAAAAGCAAAAACCTTCACTATTTTCATTTTATTTAATGAAAACAGTGAAGGTTTTATTATTTATTACATTTGTTCAATGTGTCTCAATTCATTAATGAATATATTTATATGAACTTACTTGAGACGCAGGTATTGTTCTATATGTAACAACACCTGGCGCAGCGCTATAATTCATTTCAGAAACAGTAATACTGCCATTTGAGTTTACAGATTCTACAAATGCTACATGACCATAATACCCCATATCACTCTGTAAGATTGACCCCACAGTCGCCCGGTGATCTACAGTATAACCATCTCCTGGTGCAGCATTATCCCAGTTATTAGCATTCCACCAATATGTACTAATACCTTTACCAATTTGAGCACGTTTATTAAATACGTGCCACGTGCATTGTCCCCAATCGTACAAGTTAGAATGATTAAATACTGGTGTTTGATACCCAGTTGAACCCGTAGATGTACCTGAACTAGCTGTACCAGATATTTTCAATTTCTGACCTGGATAAATGTTAAAATTTGTAAGACCATTCAAACTCATAATTTTTTGATATGTTGTTCCATATCTTGCTGCAATGACTGATAATGAGTCACCTGATTTCACCGTATAAGTTATCGTACGTCCGTTCGTGCTACCTGAAGTATTTGAAACGCTTGTGGCAGCCGAACCAGATACTTTTAATTTTTGGCCAGGATAGATAGTGTGATTTGACAATCCATTTAAACGCATAATATCCTGATACGTTGTTCCGTACTTAGCAGCAATAGATGATAATGAATCTCCTGACTTCACGGTATATGTCGAACTGCTTGAACCACTAGTTGAAGTATTAGAGCTTGTTGACCCTGAAACTTTCAATGTTTGATTTGGAAAAATCACATTAGACGTCAAATGATTTAAAGACTTCAACTTTGCTACTGAAATATTATATTTATTTGCTATTGACCAAAGTGAATCTCCACTTTTAACTTTATACGTTGTAGCAGCATCTGCACTGGTAGCGTTAAAAGCCGCTAACGCACCTGTCCCAATTGCAGTCGCTATTATTTTTTTTCGCACTTATGTATACCTCCCAATATAAATCCGATACATTTTATGTCTATGACTCTTACTATTATACAATTCAATTTAATCATTTTGTATATAATTTGTATGACATTATTATTACAAAACAAAACTTTTGTTATTTTGTTGAAATATATAGGAGGCGATACATAAATTTCATTCTAACGTCTGTATATTAATATCAGTTATATTAAAAAATCGCTGCAAAAATTGCTTATAATTCTGCCGTGTGACACGTAACTTTTCTTTTTTTCCATATTTTGTAATCGTAAGATGGTCATTGGACATTGTCACTCTACCATATGGTTTAGCTTTGCTAATAATAAGTTTTTGTAAAAATATTGATTCCTCATTATATTGATTGAACGCAATGCCTTTTGCAAAATCATCCAATACTTTGGGATTATCTTTAAATTGATACTGTATTTGCCAATCCTTTTGGACTTCTTTTTTCATTTCAAATGTTTGAAAATCCTTTTTACTTACTTTAAATTTACCATTCACATCATCCACTATTGTATCTGGGGATGAAACAGGGATTGCTGCTTTTGGTACATCAGCATAGCCAACATCCACTAAATATTTTTTCTGATTTAAAATCACAATCAATGCCATATGTGAACCTTCCATAGCCCAACTCGAGCCGTTTTTAATTGTCGCAGACACTATATATACTTCAAAACCTTTAGCTTTTAAATATTGATAAAATAACCTGTTTTGTTCGTAACAAAAACCACCTCTGTGTTCATCAACAATTTTTTCTATCATGGATTTATTATCTAACGCAATAGGCTGTCTATTTTGAACATTTATATTCTCAAAAGGTACATTGAGCACATAACTACCAATATAATGATTTAAAGTTTCCAAATTAATATCACTGTACGATTGATGATCGATGCTCAGGTAATTTTCTAATACTTTAAAATCCGTCATACGAACCCTCCAAAATCCTATTATGCTTACTTCCATTCAAAATAAGGTTGCACATCAAACCACTCGATAAATTTCAAACTATATTGTTAAAAATATGATTGAAAAACGTACGAGCCCTATTTTTTACAATCTATAAGCCTTTATGACTGTTTCATTCATACACGCTTAAATCAATGTACACTTTTCATTAATATATTTGCTATCAACTCATATAATAAACGGTCACGCACACGATAAACAACTTTTTAATATTGACATCAACTACATAAATAGATATTGTATATGTCTATACAGTTATACAAAAATTCAGTAAAATTAATAAAAGTACCATGTTATATATTTGGTTCAATAATATGTTTTTTACATATATCATCAAACATGATATTTTATAGCTTAATTTTTCAGATTATTCACAATATATAGATATTTGATTTTTGGAGGAGATTATTTGAGTAAAGAAAAATCGCATAATGAACAACCAAAAGATTTGCGAATCCGAAGCAAAGTAATTAGCGAAGGAATAAGTCGTACGCCAAATCGCGCATATTTAAGAGCACTTGGTTTTGAAGATGAAGACTTTGAAAAACCAATGATTGGCGTCGCTAGTACTTGGGGCGAAGTTACACCTTGTAATATGCATATTGATGGTCTTGCACGTGCATCTAAACGTGGTATAAGTGAAGCAGGTGCTTCGCCATTAATTTTTAACACCATTACAGTTTCAGATGGGATTTCTATGGGTACTGATGGCATGCGCTTTTCACTCCCCAGTCGTGAAATCATCGCAGATTCAATTGAATCTGTAGTCAGTGCTGAAAATTTAGATGGCGTAGTAGCAATTGGTGGCTGTGATAAAAATATGCCAGGTTGTATGATTGGTATCGCCCGCCTTAATCTGCCAGCTGTTTTTGTATATGGTGGTACCATATTACCCGGAAAATTAGATGGGAAAGATTTGGATGCTGTATCCGCATTTGAGGGCGTGGGTCAATACAACAATGGAGAAATAGATAAAGAAGCATTACATAAAGTAGAATGTGCAGCATGTCCTGGAGCTGGATCGTGCGGAGGCATGTTTACAGCCAATACGATGTCTTCTGCTATAGAAGCGATGGGCATGAGTTTACCTGGAAGCGCGTCACATCCAGCTGTATCTACAAATAAATCTAAAGATAGCCGTGCAGCAGGGAAAGCTGTTTATCATTTATTAGAACAAGGCATTTATCCTAAAGATATCATGACTAAAGAAGCATTTGAAAATGCTATCACTGTAGTCATGGCGCTTGGTGGCTCTACAAATGCCATTTTACATTTATTAGCTATCGCCCATACAATCGACGTAGATTTGACACTTGATGATTTTGAAAAAATCCGTAAACGCGTACCGCACATCGCTGATTTAAGACCGAGCGGTAAGTACGTTATGGCACACCTTGATGAAGTCGGTGGTGTGCCAGGCGTTATGAAGTTACTACACGAAAATGGTTTAATCCATGGTGATTGTTTAACTGTAACAGGTAAAACAGTGGCTGAAAATTTAGAACAGCAACCAAGTCTTTCTGACAATAAAGAAATCATTGATTTTGATCAACCGAAACATCCTACTGGACCACTTGTAATTTTGAAAGGAAATTTAGCACCTGAAGGCGCAGTAGCTAAGATTTCAGGTTTAAGTGTCACATATATTAAAGGGCCTGCTAAAGTGTTTGATTCTGAAACACAAGCAACTAAAGCAATATTGAGAGATGATATCAAACCTGGGGATGTGGTAGTCATTCGCTATGCTGGACCAAAAGGCGCGCCAGGCATGCCGGAAATGTTATCAGCTTCTTCCATTTTAGTAGGTAAAGGATTAGGAGAATCTGTAGCATTATTAACTGATGGGCGTTTTTCAGGGGGTTCACATGGCCTTGTAGTAGGCCATGCGGCACCAGAGTCTCAAGTTGGTGGACCTATGGCACTACTTGAAGAAAATGACATCATAACAATTGACGCTGAAAATTTAGAAATTAGTTTTGACGTGCCTGATGAAGAGCTAGAACGTCGTAGCAAGGCATGGCAAGCGCCTGCATTAAAAGAAACACGCGGTACATTAGCAAAATATGCTAAACTCGTATCATCTGCTTCTAAAGGGGCGATTACAGATTAATTGATCAATATTTTAAGCATTATCATCAAATTTATATATGATGGTAATGCTTTTTGTATTTCTTTAATAACTATAATATTTTTTATATACTCATTTGCCTTTATCTGTATAAAAGCGAATTTTAAATTTTGAAACATTTTATTTCAAAGTAACTTATATAATTTCTCTTTCTTAAGTTCTTCATTTTCATTTTAAAAACATTATTGAATCTTACTTTAAAACCAATATAACTTGTTAAATAATATGGTACTCAAATATAAAGCTATCTAGAACACTTTTGAATTCTCTATTGTTTTATTTTTTTATTAATTGTCATTTCAGAATAATTTTTTGCTATTCAGGGATTTTCAAACAAAATTTTGCACAATTCTTTTATAGTGAAGTTAACAAATAAAAGCGAGGTGAGATACATGAGCTTTATCATTGATATCATCAAAAAAATCGTTGGTTTATTCACAGGCAAATAATTTCTAATCTCTCTAAAGGGTCTGATACGCCATGTATCAGATTCTTTTTTGATTCCATTGATAAATAGATTTATAGCATTTTTCTAGTAATTACCTTTAAAAACACTACTTATAAAACGCATATAATCCACTTGCTCCTAGTAGTAATGTTGCGTGAATTTAGTTTTTTGTTCTGCTTTTCTAAATCTTAATATTCTAACAAGACAAGCCATGTTACTCAAAAATTTGATATCTATCTTGTATCTAGCTTCATAAAATTAGAAAGTATGTTTTGAGTTGTTCAATCTTACCATTCTATTTTTAAAACACCCATTTTAATCGCGTCAAAGTATCAACCATTGACTGTTTTAGCTTCACGAATACATACTTCTTCTTGCATGCCTACTTTTTCAGCTAGCTTTATCATCCGTCTATTACAAGACCAAATTGAAATACCCAGCCTATGTATAAAATTTTGTTTGAATAAATAATCTATCCATATTTTAAAAGCTTCTGTGCCAATGCCAGATTCCCAATCATTATTATCAGAAATTACAACGCCTACTTCTAACCAATTCGTGTTTTCATCAATTCAATAAACATTTACTGTGCCTATAAAATGCCCATCAACTGCGATTGCCGACATGCTTTCAATATTATTTGAAATATAGCAATGGTTTTTTTACGTATTCTCGAACTTCATTTTCAGTCATGTATTTTGCTTTAATATAGGGGGATTCTATTTTTTTGCTTTCTGTTTAAGTTCTTTATATTTCCAAAAATATAATTCTTTCATTAGAAATGCGTCTATAGTTATTAATTCACCACGTGAAAATGCCATGCTCATCATACCCTTTCTCTAAAAACAAGGATAAGAAACCGAAAACATTCCGTTTGATTTCCTATCCTCCTGCTTATATTTCGTGGTCAAGATGCTTCTTAATATTAAATGAAATTGACTAAGTGTATGGATCATAAAGTGCACCACGTATCCTATTAGTCAACGCAATTATTTTTTATTCAGCGCTATATATCATATTTTATTATTTATGAAAATAAAGTCTTAATAATATTGAATAATGAACCTATTAGATCTAAGAAATCTCCACTCATCATTTTCTCCTCACTTTCTTTAAATATACTTATTTCATTATGTTAAGCTTCTAACGCTTCATTCTTCACTAAATCTGATGCAATTTGCTCATAAAGTTGACTTAATTCTGCTTGTGAACGCTTCGTATCATTGTTATCTTGGCCAACGAAATCTGCATGATCCCAGCCATGCATAATCGGTGTCACTTGCCAAACACCTTTTTTGATATTATCCGAAGCTTCAACAAAATTCTGATTAAATGGATGGAGAGCAGAAATCGTCGAAACCAGCCCATCATTCACACGCCAATCTTTTTCTGCTGCTTTTCCAATCACATTACCTGTAAGTACCATACCTAAAAACATATTAATATCTGATTTTTGTCTACCAAATAGTCCATCTCTGGTAGATTCACCTGTATATGTTTTATAAACAATATTAGGATTTAATGATGTCTTTTTATTTAATTCAGTGGCGCCTGCTCTTGTTAAATCATAAAAACCATTGTCATTTGTGGTCCATAATTTGCTATCTTTTAAGCGATTAACATATTGACTATACGTCTCATCGTCTTTTTGTTGTAACCCCCATTGTGCTAAACCAAAATCAACGTTTGAATATTTATTACCCTTTAATTTTGTATAATCGAATGCTACTTGTCTAATTAATGCTTCGTTTCCTAATTCATCTGCAGCATGTGTGCCATTATGTGGTGTAGCTAATGTCGTAATAGAACTAATCATATTATCATGATTACCTTGGAATAAAGGAGATATCTCTCCACTATGTTGTTTTTGATATTCAATTTCTTCTGAGTTACCATTGCGCAAATATTCTTCCATTTGCCTAATCGTTTGGCCGCCCATGCTATGACCTACTAAATGTACTTTTTGACCTGGTTGCCAATCTTTATATACACCTTCATATGTTTTTCCGTAGCGATCATGACCATATTTTTCAGCATGTGCAGCACCATAATCTACCGTGCCGCCTTTAATGTAATAATACAGCTCTACTGCTCTGTCATGGTTACTGCTAAGAGCCCCGATACTTGCCTCATACGCGTTATAACCTTTTTGCTCTAAATCTTGTTGGATATTTAATTTATCGCCGCCCCAATAATGAGGTAAAACTGAAGGCTTAATATCGTCTGTAAATCCATTAAAACCATGTACTAAAATAATAGGATCTTCGTTGTTATATTGACTTTGTTTTGCTTTCTTTGTAGGTTGTTCTTCTGATTTTTCATAGGTTTGTTGCTCGGTTTGATTATTTGTAGTTGCCATTGCATTTTTCTTAAGTAAAGTTAAATTTTTATCCTGTTCATCTTTTTGTTTATCGCTTTGTCTTTCTTTACTGCCTATTTGATTGTTTTTTAAATCTTCAAATTTAACTGGTTGATTTACATGCGATTGCATGGTACTTCCGTCAACTGCCGACACTTTGTTTTTGTCATTTTCATTATTTTCCAGGTCTACTTCGTTCGATGGCTCTGTTTTAATTTTATCGCTTTCGTTATATTCCGGGTCTACTTCGTCCGAGGCTTCTGTTTTGTTTTTGTCATTTTTATTATTTTCCGGGCCTACTTCGTTCGATGGTTCTGTTTTAGTTTTATCGCTTTCATTATATTCCAGGTCTACTTCGTCCGAGGCTTCTGTTTTGTTTTTGTCATTCTCGTTATATTCCGGAGCTGCTTCGTCCAAGGCTTCTGTTTTGTTTTCGTCATTCTCGTTATATTCCGGGTCTACTTCGTTCGAGGCTTTTGTTTTGTTTCTGTCATTCTCGTTATATTCTGGGTCTACTTCGTTCGAGGCTTTTGTTTTGTTTCTGTCATTCTCGTTATATTCTGGGGCTTCTTTGTTTAATGTCCCTTCACCCACGTCTTCCAGTTCAACATTCGTTTTATCGTTATGTAAGCTGTGTTCACTTGAAGTTTGTTCATCATTCTTCAAATCATTTTTTTCATTAACCAATATATGACTTTGTGCATCCCCTGTCGCCCCACTACTTTTAATTCCCTCAATATTATCCTTGTCATTTTGACGCTCAATTTCACTCATTTGGCTATTTGTCTCTGCAGCTTGTACACTATTATCTATACCTATCAATAACAATGAACCTATTAAAATAGATGATGCGCCAAAAGTGAATTTACGAATACTGTACTTATTTTTTCTTGGCTCCATACATAACACCTCTTGATTAATAAATTTTGACGATTAAAATAAGCTTCTTTTTCCCTAAATGAACAAATTCAATATAAAGCGTGGAATTAACTCAAAAAACTTACCAATAATTGCTTTCATAACGTTTAACCTCCTCAATAGAAAACGCTTTCAAAAATATAAAAAAATAATTATCTATTAAAAATAGGTGGTTTAAACTATACTCAATTTTTAATAAATAATTTGGTTAAATTATACTAAAAACAAAAATATAGTCAACAACATAAATGTTAAACATATATTTTGCGCTGATTTGACATTTTATCAAATACAACGCCCCCTTCTACTAAGCAGATCACATTCCATGAATACTTAATAAACGGGGACGTTCGCACGAGTTTATTTCTATATAAATTGCACAACAAATATTAATATAATTACAATTGGTAAAATAAATTTAATTAAATAATACCATGGTATAAATAATTTAAATCTATCATTTCCAAAGTGTGCTTTTAACTCTTGTTTATTTAATAATTGACCTACCACAAGCGTAGTGCCTAACGCACCTAAAGGCATTAAAATATTAGAAACAAGAAAGTCCATATTATCAAAAATAGTTCCTGCAGCAAACTTGATATGATTCAAACTTCCAAATGATAATGTCGCTGGAATACTGATGATAAAAACAAGCAAACTCATATAAAATGCCACAGGTTTACGTTTTGAATTATCATTTTTCGTAAAGTTTGAGACATTGAGTTCAAGTAATGAAATCGAAGACGTCAATGCTGCAAATAAGAATAATATTAAAAAGATTAAATAAAATCCTTGACCATATGCCATTTGATCAAACACTTTTGGCAATACTTTAAATAATAAACCCGGGCCTTCAGTTGGACTATAACCAAAAGCTGAAATCGCAGGGAATATAGCTAAACCAGCTAGTATCGAAACAAGAATATTCATCGCTACTATCGAGATAGCCGATGTTTTAATTGTCATTTCCTTGGACGCATAGCTAGCATAGGTGATCATCCCTGTTGTTCCTAAGGAAAGTGTAAAGAATGATTGACCAAGTGCAAATAAGATGCCCTCAATGGATATGTCTTCTACACGTGGTTGTAATATATATTTCAATCCTTCAAATGAACCCTCAAGAGATAAAGACTTAGTTACTATGATAACTAAAAAGATAAATAATAATGGCATCATAAATTTGGATGCCTTCTCTAATCCTTTTTCTACACCCATCATGACGATAATCATCGTTAATAAAATAAATATGCCTTGACCAACGATTGTTAACCATGGGTTACTAATAATCGATTCAAATTGAATTTGTCCTAATTGGCCTGCGTTCAATGACAATATTTGAAGCGCCACATTGAAAATATAAATGATAATCCAACCGCCGATAACACTATAAAATCCAAATAATATAAATACAGCCAAATTACCGTTCCAACCAATAATATTCAACCATTTTTTATTTGTTAATTTTTCATAAATTTTAGTTGTATAGGTTTTGCCCATTTTACCTACTGTAAACTCCATCATTAATAATGGAAGACCCACAAACAATGTAAATATTAAAAACATTAATAAAAATGCGCCGCCCCCATATATGCCTGCCATATATGGGAATTTCCACATTGCACCTAATCCTATAGCAGAGCCCGCACTCGCTAATATGAAGCCCATCGAAGACTTCCATTGTGATTCATTATGCATAAGTCCATACATCCTTTATTTTTTCATTAAACTTTATCACGTTAAAGCGTTTATGTAACATAGGAACTACTATAACATTTTTTTGAATTGAGCTCAATAGGTAATTATGCTATGTCCTCTTTATCATATGATATGACAAGGTTTAAGTATTTAATATAAATACTTATAAACAGCTATGCTGACCAATTTCAAGTGTTTAATTTTCTGAAATTTCATTGAATTCGTATAACTTTTATGTTATATTAATGTATGTTTTGCAACAATTAATTATATAAATAATAGAGGTATTAAAAATGAATAGACTCATACTGATTTCTGGTCTTATGTTATTCTCATTTTTCTTTGGCGCCGGAAATCTCATATTTCCACCTATGTTAGGATATACAGCTCAAGAAAATATGTGGGTTGCAATGATAGGATTTTCAATTACTGGTATTCTATTACCATATTTAACTGTTATTGTCGTTGCTTATATGAATGGCGGTGTTGAAAGTATTGGTAATAAAGTACATCCTTTATTTGGCACTATTTTTGCTATTTGTATTTATGCATCTATTGGCGCTTTATACGGTATTCCACGTGCCGCAAATGTCGCTTATGAAATCGGGACAAGAAACGTTTTGCCGGTACATAACCAATTTACTTTAATTATATTTTCAGCAGTCTTTTTCTTAATTGTTTATTTAATCGCGCTATACCCAAACCGTATTATAGACAATTTAGGTAAGTACCTGACACCTATTTTAATTTGTATTATTGCGATTTTATGTATTTTAGTCATCATTAATCCTGAGGGCTCAATTGGTGAATCTGGCGGTGATTTCGCTCAAACGCCTCTTATTTCTGGTGTTTTAGAAGGTTATTTCACAATGGATCTCGTTGCGGCATTAGCCTTTTCTGTCGTGATTGTTCAAAGCTTTAAATTGAACGGCGTCAATAACCAAAAATTACTTGTTAAAAATGTAGTTAAAGCTGGTTTTATTTCTGCGATTTTGTTATTAATCATTTATTTCGCATTAGCTTATGTAGGTGCAACAACAGATCAAGCTGGCTTTAAAGATGGCACGGATATTTTAACTTTTAACTCTTTACGTGTGTTTGGCACTTTCGGTAACTTAATTTTCGGCGTGATTGTAATCTTAGCTTGTTTAACAACGTGTATCGGGCTTGTAAATGCTTGTTCTGCTTTCGCTATGAAAAAATTACCAAAAATTTCTTATAAAGTATTTGTACTCATTTTTTCATTATTAGGCTTTCTTGTATCAACATTAGGTTTAGAGCTTATTTTAGAAATTGCGGTGCCTTTACTAACATTTATCTATCCAACGTCTATCGTGTTAGTGCTCATTTCACTGTTAAGTATCTTTATACCATTTGAAATGAAATATAGCTTTATCATACCAACTATTGCAACATTGATCATTTCTTTATTGCAAATACTAAATGATTTTAATTTATTTAAATTGCTTAACGTGCTATACATGCACTTACCATTAGCTGATATTCAATTAGCTTGGTTAGTACCATTTATTATATTACTCATTATTGGTTTGATCATCGATTATGTTACAAATAAATCAAATACAGCAACTACTTAAACAAAGGTACAAATAAACGACCTATCATAATAGTATTTAAAAAACACTTTCGTAGCATTTACATTAACAATGCGCCTATACGAAAGTGTTTTTTTTATTTAAATTGTTGAAGAAAGAAGATAAGTTTATATTTTCCAAAAAGATACCGCGATCCTACATTAGTAGGGTGAATTGAAAACTTAATATAAATAAATTTATACTGACTATCTGTTATTTCATTTTGTCTATTTATTCTCTGAATCGATATATTTATGCAACATTGGTATAGTATGATTAAGCCATGTGCTAAAAATCAATAATTAAGAATGGAGCGTTTTTTATGACTGAATTTAATGATTTCTTACAATCACTGGAAAATGACAAACAAAAAGCAACTATGGAAGACATATTCAACTGGGTTTCCGAAACGTTTCCTAAACTTGAAACCACTGTAAAATGGCACCAGCCTATGTTTACACACCACGGTACGTTTATCATCGCTTTCAGTAAATCAAAACAACATTTTTCAGTAGCACCAGAAGCTAAAGCAATAGCTAAGTTCACAAAACAAATTGATGCGTCTGCTTATTCGCAAACCAATAATTTATTCCGTATTAAATGGTCTCAAGATGTTGATTATTCATTATTAAAGTCTATCATTCAATTCAATATTGAAGACAAAGCAGATTGTACTACTTTTTGGAGATCGTGATATTCTGTTAAAACGGTTAACAACTTGAGCTATATTCAAATCGTTAATCTATTTTATCTATAATGAAATTAAAAACTTAAATAACAGTGTGTTGCTCAGACACTTATTTTGCTTTAAAGATTTTCTACTCGATCAACCGAAAATGGCTAGAAAAAAGAATACAAAATATTTTCATCCTAGCCATCTATGATCAGTATCCATATTCAAGCAGAAACGGGTTTATGACACAATTTCTTTATAAGGATATTCATAAGATTGCATGAGCTAACCTCATGCATAAGTGCTACTAGTCTTCATAAATGAGGAAGTAGTACTTTAGAAGTAGCGCTTAAAAGTGAGACTGTCATTTTCATTCTACTCATCTACCGCCGATATCCTATATCATATGGGTGTGTGGATTCGTATTGGCTTTTTACAATGCCTTAGCAATTTCTTTAAGTATAGTCTTCAAAAAAGGCGATAATATCTTGTTCTACTTCAAGATGGCCTTCGCCGTATGTCATTAAATGTTTACATGTAGCATAACCTTGAATTTCTTTACCTTGATGTGCGATTTGCCTATAAATATAATTCGCGCTTGTTTCGTAAGCATCTTCATCTTGTTCCCCATATTTTATAGCAATAGGTGCTGATATATCATTTAAATTTGCCATGGCTTGATCTACTAATGCTTTAAATTTGTCTAATCCCTGTGCGTAATCATCTATTTTTTCAATTTGTTGTTGGATTGCTTCATGAGATAAACCAACCAAATTGCCCATGCGCGTACCATAATATTCAAGTCTACCAATGAGGCCAGCGTCGTCTTTACTAAATGGCGTAGACATCACTACAATTGAGTCAATCTTTTTTTCTTCCGCCAATTTTAGAGATAGTATGCCACCTAAAGATATACCGCAGACGCTGATATTTGAATAACCTTTTTCTTGTAAAAAATGATAACCATCTAGCGCATCTTGCCACCAATCAGTCGCATCATATGCCATTAATGATTCAAGCATCAGTCCATGTCCCTTATAAGAAGGCACATAACATGTAAAGCCGGCTTTATTTAATTTTGTAGCCAACAACTTTACGTCTCTTACAGTACCCGTAAAGGAATGTAATAATAATACTGCATGCTCAGAAGATGTATCCTCCAAATAAATTGAATTAGGTTCTTTAACGTTTATCATCAATTGTCACTCCAACTTTTAAAATTATTATAATTGTAATAGAAATAGTTTCACTATACAAAGCAATAGATTTACTAGATTAAATAAAATGATTTCGTAATTATCCATCTTATCAAACGGTTCGGTTTTTATGTATTTTCAAACAAAAATACAAGCCACTCTCTAAAAGAAAGTAGCTTGCATCTATGAGGAAGTCTGGAAACATGCCCGAGAACATGCTCACAGAAACCCATAGTTTGTTTTGCATGCCAAGGACATGCTTTTATAGTGTACAATTTTATTTATTGTTTTTCAATCATTCATAAAGTTTTTAAAATTACAAAAATAGTTCAATACTCAATATCATCATAAAGCCTGTTTTAAATAAAAGCAGATAATCCAAATATTATTTTTGTAATATTCTGACAAATTATTGTTAAATAATTATCAATTTTGACGAATATATTATACTTCTAATACAGTATAATATATAATGACGTAATTTATAGAAAATGAGGTAATAAATATGGATGATTTGAAAATCAACAAACGATTAATTATGACACCAGGTCCAGTAAGCGTAGACCCCCGTGTTTCACAAGCAATGTCAAATTCTATTTTAGGTCAATTTGACTATGAGTTTGTAGACATTATGAATCAAACGATGGAACTAATCCGTAAATCATTTTTAACTAAAAACCAATGGTCATTTCCAATTGATGGTACAAGTCGAGCTGGTTTAGAAGCTGTGATTTCAAGTATCGTTAAACCTGGTGATGAAGTCTTAGTACCTGTAATTGGACGCTTCGGTTATTTATTTACTGAACTCGTTACACGCGCAGGCGGCAAAGTACATAATATACACAAACCAATGGGTGAAGTCTTTGATCAATCGGAAATCATTGAAGCCTTAGACCAATATAAGCCCAAAGTGCTTGCTATCGTACATGGTGAAACATCTACCGGTAGATTACAACCTATTGACCAAATTGGTCGTGCATGTAAAGAAAGAGGCATATATTCCGTTGTAGATGCTGTCGCAACCTATCAAGGCATGGTTATTCCTGTAGACGACTGGGAACTAGATGCTGTTATTGGCGGCGCACAAAAATGTTTATCTATCCCTTCAGGTATCACCCCGATTACCTTTAATGATAGATTCAGCGATGCTATTAATGAACGCAAACGTGTAGAACTTGGCATACGTTCTACTGAAACAACAGAGCAAGACCACTTTATCCGAAGCAATTACTTAGATTTAACACAATTACAAGATTATTGGAGCCCGAAACGTCTAAACCACCATACTGAGTCCACAACTTCTATATACGCACTGTATACTGGTTTGAAATTAGCATTGTCAGAAGGTATTGAAGCACGCGCACAACGCCACGCATTCCATCAAGAAGGATTAAAAGCAGCGCTAAAAGCTTTAGGTTTAGAAATTTATGGCGATGAATCTAATGAAATGAAAATGGTTATATGTGTAAATATTCCAGAAGGTGTAGAGGATGCTCCATTCAGAAATGGATTATTAAAAAATTACGGCATAGAAATTGCAGGATCATTTGGCGATTTACAAGGTAAGATTTGGAGAATTGGTATCATGGGATATGCCGTACAAAAACAAAATATTTTAACATTTCTATCTGCTTTTGCAGCTTACCTGCTTTCACAAGAGAATATCAAACATTTAAATATAGCAGATGCTATTAAAACTTTAGTTAATTATTATGACAGCAATGAAGTTTAAACACAGATTTAACTTATAAGTTTCAGCATAAATAAAAGGTACAACCTCATGCTCGTATGAATGGGGTTGTACCTTTATCTTATATCGTTATATTTCAATTTCGTTCTTAATTTGATTATTCATCTTCTACAACTCTATTTTTAGCTGCTGGGTAACCAAAGATAAAGAATAGTACTGCCATTAACAGCAGCGCAATAATGCCTGACACCCAACTTCCTGTAAAATCATGTAAATATCCAATTAAGAATGGCCCTACTGCAGCAATTAAATAACCCACTGATTGACCAAATCCTGATAAAGAGATACTTCCATCACTTGTTCGCGCACGTATAGAAAAGAACGTCATACATAAACTGAAGCATGCGCCCATAGCTAAACCTGCAATAATAATACCAATAATAAGTAATACTAATGATTGCGTAAAGAACAAGCCAAAACCAACCAAGAATAAAATAGTAATAATCACAACTAAAATACGTTGGTCTTTCAATTTAGATGCTATGATTGGAAACGTGAATGTCATAGGTACTTGTGAGAATTGGTTGAGCATTAATAAATACCCAGCTGTCGATGGATCGAGTCCTCTATCGACAAGTATAGATGGCACCCATGCAACAACAGTATAAAATACCATAGATTGGAACCCCATCGTTAAAGCAACCATCCAAGCTAATTTAGATTTAACGATATTTATCTTTTTGTGCTGTTTCCATTGTGTTTCGTCAATGGTTTGTTTTTCTAATTTAGCACCACTTCGTGCTTTTGGTATCCATAAGATAATTGCAATAATCGCAAGAATAATCCAAAACGATAATGATAATCTAAAGCCAAGTGGTGACTGAGATAGTGGGAAACTTAATCCACCGCCTAACCCAGCCGTAAAATTCATTGTCCCACTGTAAATACCTGTAGCGACTCCAATTTGCATTGGGAAGTACCATTTTACATAACTTGGTAATACCACATTACCAAATGCAATAGCAATACCTAAAACCAATGTACCAATAATGAATAACGTGAAATCACCCGCTACACGTAAATATAATCCAATGATTAATAATATCGTAGAATAAAGGATTGTACGAGACATGGTTAAGCGTGCTGTTACTCGCGATACTAATGGAGAAACAACAGCAAAAATAATTAGCGGTATAGTAGTTAAGATGCCAGCAACACTGTTATTAATTTCCATTACATGCTTAATCTCATCAACTACAGGCCCTACTGATGTGAGTGGCGCACGTAATGTAGAAGCGATAAATACGATTGCTAAAATTACGCCCCAATTTTCTTTAATTCTATGTATACGATAGGGTTCAGTCATCTTATACCACCTTTCTTCAAAATCTTTTAATATAATAATACAACGAACCGATCAAATGAAGATCATTTGAACGATTCGCATGTATCAGTTTTATAATTAGCTAATCAATTATTGATTTGCATTTAATAAAATACGTGTACCTGCTTTACCTTCCAACGCTTCAATTGCATCATCTAATGAACAAATAATCGCTTCTTTGCCCATTTCAGCAAATTGAATTGCAGCTTCAATCTTAGGTAGCATACTTCCTGCAGGGAATTGCCCTTCAGCGACATAAGCTTTCGCTTCATCTACTGAAATTGTTTCTAATTTTTCTTCATTTGGTTTACCAAAGTTCACACAAACATTTGATACATCAGTTAACATCATGAATGTATCTGCATCAACTTGTTGCGCAAGTTTCAAACCAGAACGGTCTTTATCGATAACCGCTTCAACGCCTTGAATGCTTCCTTCTTCATCACGGTAAACTGGTATACCACCGCCACCAGATGAAATAACGATAGCTTGGTCAATGAGTGCTTTAATTTGGTTTACACCGTGGATTACAAGTGGTTCTGGCGATGGAACAACACGACGGTATCCTCTACCAGCATCTTCTACCATTACAAAACCATGCACTTCTTCTAAACGTTTTGCTTCAACTTCGTCAAAGAATACGCCGATAGGTTTAGTTGGATTTTCAAATGCTTTATCGTCTTTATCTACTTCTACCATTGTCAATAATGTTACAACATCACTTTGAATGTCTAATGCATGTAAATGGTTTTTTAATGCTTCTTCCATCATATAACCAATAAAACCTTGTGATTCAGCATTACAAGCGTTGATTGGAAGCGGGTCGACAATGTCTTTTGCCGCTTCATTTTGAGCGATAATATTGCCAACTTGTGGCCCATTACCATGTGTAATGACAACATTATGTCCAATTTTTTTCAATTCTGCCATTTTACGTGTAGCAGCATACACATTGTTATATTGATTTTCGTATGACGCTTCTTGTTTAGGTTGTAAAATTGCGTTACCACCTAGAGCAAGTACAACACGCTTACTCATACGTTTCACTCCTTCAAGTTAATGCTACGAACATGCCATAAACTGTGTCTCTTCCTGATGACGAGCCTACTTTTAGCAGTCGATCAATGTTTTCCAGTGACGGTTCATGTTGTAACTTTGATATTTTTGAACTGAATAATCCTTTTTGTGCACATTTTAAAAAAGTTTCTCCTACTAGCGTCGTTAATGATTCGTTAAGTAGTTGTTTTAATTTTTCTAAATTTGGTTTTCTAATATACGGATTGGTAAAATGAATAAACAACATACCAGTTAGGATGTCATCACCAGAAGGCGTTAATCCCTCTCCTCTACCAATTAGATAGCGGTAATATTGTTCTATAGTTTCAACATCTTCATATTCTAATGCGTACATGATTCGGCTCATTGTTTGGCGGTCAAAGTCACCATCATCATACATCGTAAAATCATATGTCGATAAATTTGCTTTAAGGTTATCAGTGTTTACACTATCAACGAGGTCTTTAAATGGCAATGATGCAACATGCCAAACGAGTTGGCATGTTTTACTTATATGAATCGTGTTAGGACCTATTGTGAGTTGTTGGTTTAATTTAATTTCATTAAGCAAACTATGTTTCGTTTGTTGGTCCACTAATATACCGAATGGAAACATACCGTTTTCATCAGTACCTATAAATATAAGCTCTTGCGCATCATTTACAATATTGAAGCCTTTTTTAAAAATACTGTGCACATAAAATGTCTTTCGATTTTCTAATATTTCCTTGGCAATATCGCCTATAGCAGTTGCGCGAAAAATCACGCTTTAAAGCCTAATTTCTCTGCGTATGCAGTAATTGCTTTTTCAAAACATTCAATTGGTGGGTGAACTGTACCTGCACCAATTTGTCCATATCCAGCAATTTTATGAGCGATACCTGTATTAATAACCGGTGTGATACCTGTTTCCACAACTTTACGGGCATCAATGCCTAAACATGCCCCTCTAAAATTCCATGTAGGGATTGCAAAGTTAGGGTTTTCACCGATGCAAATTTCAGTCATTTCGTTACTGATGTCTAAAGCGTCGTCAAAGCCACCAGTACCAACAAAGCGAGTTACTGCTGGCGCAGCGATCATTGCCATACCACCAACACCGATTGTTTCAGTAATTGCAGAGTCACCAATATCAGTGTTTGCATCTTCGGCAGAATAACCTGTAAAGAATAATCCGTGAGGCGTGTTTACTGGCGCAGTGAACCATTCGTCACCCATACCAGCGATACGAATACCAAAGTTTTCCCCGTTACGACACATAGCAGTAACAACCGTACCATGTTCGATTGTACGCGCTGCATCCATCATCGCTTTACCTGTAGCCATTGCTACGTTTAAGAAGAATTGGTCTGTATCTGCTAAGAATTGGAGTACTTCTGTACGTTTTTCTGCTGCTACATCTTCTAATGACGAGATAATTGGCGTCACTTCTTTTAAGAATGCTAATGAAGCTGCAATATTACGTTGGTGGAATTCATCACCCATTGCAATAGCTTTAGCAATTAATACGTTTACGTTTAAACCGTCATCCATTTTGTGTAATGCTTTACTTAAAACTGGGCCTAAAACATCTTTCATCCAGTGAAGACGATTGATTACAGTTTCATTGTAAGCACCAAAACGTAATACCGCTCCAATACCTTCGTTCATTTGGCAATACGCTTCATTACCTGTTTCTCTATTTTCAACAACAAGTACAGGCATATTAGCAGAAGTAATACCACCCATTGGGCCAACTGTATTTACATGGTGGCATGGGATAAAAGTAATCTGTCCTTCTTCTAATAACTTACGTGCACCTTGTTCATTGTCAGCCCATCCTTCGAAAAGGATGGCACCTACACAAGAACCTTGCATTGGGTCCGTCATATTTTCATATTTAATTGGTGGACCAGCATGTAATAATACATTTTCTTTGAGTTCAGGAATTTTAGATTTAGCAGGCACTACATCTACTAAAAATGGCGCTGCTGCAATCATCTTGTCAATGACTGCTTGGTTAGCTTCATCTATTGTTTTGTAACCCATTTTATACCGTCTCTCCTTCATAATTGTTTAAGAATTGAAGTACTTTCATTAATTTTTCATCCCCACCAGCAATTGGGCGCCAATTAAATTGAACGACTGGTGCATCGCTTGCTTGGATTGCTTCAGTAAAGCTCTTCAGTCCAATATTAATAACGCTTGGTTTCATGTTGATTAAATTCATTATTTTTTCATCCACAGTTAAATCAACTGGTTCTGATTCAAATGATTTTGTTTCTAACATTGGTTGTTCAACACTGCTGCCTACTAAATTAAGTGCAGTACGAACCATTTGGTCGTTTGTTTCACAAACAATTGCGCCAGCTTCTTTTAACGTGTTAACTTGACTATCATAACCTTGATGATCATGTTGTGTACCTACAACTGTAGTAAGTACCGCCAATGAACGGCCCTCAGCGTTTACTTTATCTAAAATCGCTTTGATTGTAGGCGCAAGTTCGTTTGCCATATCATCATGACTACCGTAACCAATCACGTTATCTAACATAATGACAGCAGTGGATGGGTCATCTGATGAAGTTTCTAACATTTCAATACGTTTTGAAGGATCAATCATTGGGTGTGGTCTACCTTGCGTATAAATATCATCACCTAAGTCAATGATTTCATGATTTCCACCTTTATAAGAGAATCCTTCTGGTGTTTCTGCGCCTGAATCATCTCCTAGTGTATCTTTGACTAACATAGCAGCTTCTGATGCTAACGTGCCACCTGAGTAGTAACCTTTAATACCATCTTGGTTATCAGCAAACCTAATATCAAGGTCTGCTTTAAATGATGGATTAAATTGAGGTGTTTCATCATTAGATAATTGAACAGATACACGTGCTGCTTCTTCTAGTGTATAAGCGTGATAAATATTTTCTTCAGTAAATGCTGGTTTAGCACCTAAGAATAATGTAACCACTGGTTTTTCAATGTTACGTAACATATTTAATACTTTTTCTTCAACTTCTTTAGCTGGCGGCTTAGAAATAACAGTAATGACTTTAACTTTAGGGTCAGCATTTAACGCTTTAATACTATCTAGCATTGTAATAGCGCCGACTTCTGTTGATAAGTCCCGGCCACCTGTACCAATTGCATTTGTAACACCTTTACCTTCACGGTCAACGATGGTTGTTACTTCTTGAATACCTGTACCAGAAGCACCGATAACGCCGATATCTCCTTCATTAACGATGTTAGTGAATGCAAGTGGTAAACTGTGGATAATACCTGTACCACAGTCAGGTCCCATAACTAATACCCCTTTATCATGCGCCATTTGTTTTAAGCGTACTTCGTCTTCTTTAGCGACATTATCACTAAACATAAATACGTTTAAATTGTTTTTTAAAGCAGTTTCAGCTTCCATTGCAGCGTATTGTCCTGGGATTGAAATTAATGCTAAGTTTGGATTATTTGCTAATTCTAAAGCGCGGTTCCAGTTTGAAGCTTCATCTTGTTTTTGAGATTTATCTTCGTCGTCGCCTTTGCCTTTTAGCTCAGCATCTACTTGTTCATTTACTTCGTCTACTTTTGATTCATCATCTGTATCTACAATGACAACGATATCATTTGGTTTAGCATTATCTAATGCTTCAGTATCAAATCCTGAAGATCTAAAAATGTCTTTATTCGCAGGCGTTCCCATCATAATTGATACTTGGTTCACGCCATCAATAGCAGATAATTTATTCGATAATAACATTAGTACAATCGAATCTTGGTACGTGTTTTCTTTAATTATTGTATATAACATACTATTCCTCCGTTATTATTCTGCAAATCTGTTTTTTCCGTGGTAACGATCAAAGTGCACATCTTCTGACACTAAGTAATCGTAAATTTCATCCACAATTTCAATGCCTGTTTCATCATATTTCTCACTACGTAAGCGACCACGCTCACCAGGATAGAATATTTCTCCATAACCTTCTGCTGCTGGTTGTGCTTTAAGCTCATCTAACATTGTTGAAATACGTGATTTAAATTGATCTAAATCTGTAAAGAATGCAGGATTGATTACGATGTGTAACTGTCCTAAGTCACGGCCTTTAGTTAGATCTTTATACATTGATGAAACGTGCACACCGTGTGGTACGCCAAGTAAACTACCTGATAAGATATCCACCATCATCATTAAACCATAACCTTTTGGTCCAGCAACCGGTACAAGCGCATGAACGTCTCTTGCGTTTGTTGTTGGCTCACCATTAGCATCAACTGCCCATGTATCTGGGATAGATTGGTGTTTGGCTCTAGCATCAAGCACTTTGCCCCACGCTTGAACTGTTGTAGCCATATCAAAAGTAATGATACGATCATCGTTAGATGGTGCACTAAATGCAATTGGGTTCGTACCAAAATAAGGTTCTGTGCCACCAAATGGTACAACCATTGGATCCGATTGACACATACTTAAACCAACCATATTTGCATTAGATGCCATTTCAACGAAATAACCTAACGCACCACTATGTGAAATATGTTTAACACCTACAACTGCTACACCGTTTTCTTTAGCCATTTCTATCGCTTTCTCCATGGCCTCTTTTGCTGCTTGGTGTCCAGGACCGTTATCTCCTTCAAATACACCAGTAGAAGGACCAGTTTGTTCAAATTGGTAGTTCGGGTTAGCAGTAATACCACCTTTTGCGATACGTTCTGCATAATATTCCACCCTAACAGCACCATGAGAGTGAATACCTCTGTGATCTGCAAAAGTTAAAACATCTGCAACATCTTTTGCAGCATCTTCATTTAAGCCCGCTTTAACCAATTTATTTTTCATTAAATCGAATAAATCATTTTTAGAAACGCGCATATTTCAACCTCCTTATTACAAAAATTGTGTATTTTTTTAATAAACAAAGTGTTTTCAAGCAGTAAAAAAAGAAGTTACTAAAGACGCACCATGCTAAATGTCGTAAGTTACCATTTATTACATTAAATTATCTCGTTCACTTCTTTTATTCCTATCTAATATATCTCATCAGATATTAAATAATCATAAATGTCTTGGGCAACTGGAATGCCACTCTCTGCATAACGTTTTTTAACTTCTTCTTGAATCTCACCTGGATAATATACTTGATCAAAACCTTTAGCAGGTTCAATGTCATGCAATTCATCTACCATGTCAGAAACTTGTGTTAAAAACTGTGTTTCGTCACCAAAATATGCTGGGTTAATCACGATATGAAATTGTCCTAATCTACGATATTGGCTTAAATCTTCATACATTGAAGTGACATGCTTACCAAATGGCAACCCTAGTAAAGTGCCTGCTAGGATATCTACCATCATCATCAAACCATAACCTTTTGGTCCAGCTACAGGTAACAACGCAGCTACTTCGAATGGATCTGTTGTAGGCTCGCCTTGTTTGTCTACTGCCCAGGTATTCGGTATTGATTTATGTTTAGATCGTGCATCTAATATTTTACCCCATGCTTGCACTGTTGTTGCCATATCAAACAATATGGGTTCGCCATTTTTTCTTGGTGAGGCGAAAGCAATTGGATTCGTACCGAAATATGGTTCTGTACCACCAAAGGGCACAACCATTGGATCAGACTGACATACAGTTAATGCAACCATACCTTGTTTTGCAGCTTGTTCTGCAAAATAGCCGATTGCGCCACTGTGCCCCATTTCTTGGATACCTACCATACCTATCCCGCTGGATTTTGCTAATCCAATGGCTTCTTCCATAGCTTCATAAGCAACATAGTGACCTACAGCATTATCGCCGAAATATGTGCCTGCTGATGGACCAGTTTTAGTGAATTTTAAATCTGGGTCCAAGTTATAACCTTTTTTCGCAATACGTTCTGCATAATATTGCATTCGGACGGAACCATGTGAATGAATGCCTCTTTCATCCGCAAAAATCATCAAGTCCGCTGTTTTTTCAGCTTGCGCGTCAGGCAAACCTGCACGTGTTAGTTTCTCTTTGAATAATTGGCGCAGTTTACCACGTTCGACGTATACTAATGCTTCCTCTTCCATGACTAACAACCTTCCTTAAATTTCTATATCTCTATTTGCATCTTTGGAATAGATGTAAGCGAATGGTTCGTCTAAACCAATAGCATAAGTTGCTTGTGGTGCATAAGCGCCCATAAAGATGTAATCACCTTTATCAACTGGTTGCCATTCGTTATCTAAGTTGTACATGCCACGTCCACTTAATACGTAAGCACCATGTTCTTGAACGTGTGTTTCGATGTAGCCGTGTGAAGCACCTGGTTTAAATGATAAGATATGAATATTCATGTCATATGCTAATTCTTTTGGTAGTAAATCAAGAATCTTCACTTCTTCCATACCTTCATATGGTTCTTGAACCATATCATTGACGTTACCTGTTACAACTTCTGGTGTATAACCTTCTAATGGTTGATAACGTTTTTTGTATAAGAATACACGGCTGTCGTTGTTTTGGTTGCTGTTTTCAAATGTCATAACTTGATGAGATGGTACGTATAAATAACCACCTGCACTTAGTTCATATTTTTTATCGTCTGCATATGCATTGATATTTCCATATTCAACATAAATAAATGTTTGAACGCCTTCACCACCAAATCCTTGTCTGTTACCACCTTGATTTTTTAATGTTACTAGGTAATCTACGAAGCGCGCACCCAATCTTGGTGAACCTAAAATAGTTACGTCGCAATCTTCAAAACCAGGTACTACGTTATTTACTAAACCGTCTGGTGTAATAACTGCATAATTGTCCTTTTTAATTACTGAACGTGTTTCTAATAAACCTTCTCTATAACCTTGATTATGATTGATATAACCCATAAATAAAATGCTCCTTTTCTTTATCTGTATTAAAAATTTTTGTGCTTTTATCTATAAAAAGTTTGTTGAACCATGTTTATTTATATAGCTCAATGATGTTGTTCTAGTTGCTTATTCCCAAATATTATGCTTGATAAGCAAGTTGATATAATACTTGTTTTAACACTTCAATACCTTTAACTAAATCTTCAACATTCGTTTCTTCTTCAACGTTGTGACTCACACCATTAATTGATGGTACAAACAACATTGAAGTTGGTATATATTTAGCGAAAATTTGAGAATCGTGCCCAGCACCAGAAGACATTAATTTCCACTCTGATTCACCAACTACTGTTTCAGCAGCTTTTTGTATTTCATTAACTAATCTTTCATCCATAAGCGTTGGTGCTTCATCCATCCATAAGTCGATGTCATATTGAACGCCTTCTTCTTCAGAAACATGTTTGATACATGTATCAATTTCTTCAGCAAACTGATTGAGTTCATCTTGGTTAATGTGACGACAATCGATTGAAAAAGTGACCTCTCCTGGCACTACGTTAACCGTATTAGGTACTGGATCTACGCGACCAAATGTAATAACTAATGGGTCACCTATTTCTCTTGCACGATCTGTTAATTGGTTAGCAATTTTACTAAATGCCACCACTGCATCTTGTCTCAAGCCCATCGGTGTAGTACCAGCATGGTTTGCTTCACCTTTTAAGTTAACTGTATAACGTTTTTGACCAACGATACCATTAACGACACCAATTGATTTTTTTTCATTTTCTAAGACTTTACCTTGTTCGATATGGACTTCGATAAATGATTTAATATAGTTATAATCATTATCTTCTGTACGATAATCAAAACCAGATTCACGCATCGCATCTTTGAAAGCGACACCTTCGCCATCAGCAATTGCGTCTACGTCAGCTTTATCAGCTAAGTTGAAGAAGTTTTTACTTCCCCAGAAAGCGTATGGGAAACGGCTGCCTTCCTCTTCAGCTAACGCTAGTATTTCTAATGAACGTAATGGTTGTCCATATTCTGCTTTCAATGACTGCATAGCAACAACTGCTGCTAGTACACCGAATTGACCATCTAAATGGCCACCTTCAACTACTGTGTCAATATGTGAACCAGACATAATTGTTTCTTCAGGATATTTGCTACCTTCAATACGTCCTTTTAAGTTACCGACACTATCGAACTGTGTTTCAAATCCATCTTTTTCTAATGTTTCTTTTAATGCGTGAACCGCATTTGACCATTCTTTAGAATAAAGTAAGCGTGTAATCCCGCCACCAGTCAAACCGCCAAACGCAGTAAATTTTTTGTCTAGAGCCTCAAAAGAAGATCGGATGTCCATGTAATTCAACTCCTTTTTCATTTCATATACAATTATAAGCGTTTACATTACACTTATCATTCACAATTCTAACAATAATATGCTTTACTTTTATTCGATTTATACAAATACGCCTTATTTTTTATTTGAGATACTATATTTAGCAAAATATATCTAACAGGAGGTTAACCCATTTGACTCAAGTAGAAGCAACTTGTCAATCAAGCGATGGCTTTCAATTACCATATACCATAATAAAAACGAAAAGTAAAAACCCCAAAGGTGTGATTATATATTTCCATGGCGGCGGGCTCATATTTGGTCAACCAAACGACTTACCACAAGATTATATTGAAATTTTGACTGAATCCTATCATGTCGCGTTAGTATCTTATCGACTTGCTCCAGAAAGTAATATCAATACGATTATTGAAGATGCACTCAGCAATTATGATCATTTCAAATCGCTTTATCCTTCGTTACCTTTATTTACCTTTGGTCGCTCTGCTGGCGCTTATTTAGCAATGATGGTCGCACGTCATCGTAAAATAGATGGGATTATTGATTTTTATGGTTACGCTCGTATACATGTACCCTCATTTTTAAGACCAAATAAACAATACCAAGATTTATCTACTCAAATCACGCCTGCAATATTGAATCAACTTATACAAGCACACCCACTAACGTCAGGCCTATTACAAACAAGGTATCCTATTTATTTATATGTTCGTGGTCAAGCGAAATGGCTTGCTTATCTGGGAATTGAGTCCTCTACACATAGTGCTTACAATATCCCGCCACAAGTATTGAAAAATTTCCCTCCTACCTTTATTGTACACTGTACAGGAGACCCTGATGTGCCTTATAGTGAAAGTGAACATGTGCATAAATTAGTTGCAAATAGTCATTTTGAAACTTTAAACCAAGATAATCATGATTTTGATCGTGAAGTTAGTTCAATGAGTAAAACATTATACAAACAAGCTGTACAATTTTTAAATCAAATTTAATAGATTAGCGAAGGGGACAAACGATGAACTTACAAAATGTAATAGAGAACTTCCAAACATTTAATAATTTTGCGCGAAATCCAAACAACGGCGGTATTAACCGAATTGCTTTCAGTCATCCTGAACGTGTTGCTGCGTTAAGATTTTCAATGCTGTGTCAAAAAGCGGGTCTCGATGTTTATTTTGATTTCTTTGGAAATGTTATTGCACGCCGAGAAGGTAAAAACCCTTCTCTAAAGCCAGTTGTTTTAGGATCACATATTGATACCGTAAAAGATGGTGGACAATACGACGGGCTACTCGGTGTGTTAGGTGCTCTTGAAGTGGTCGAACATTTAAATGAACATCATATCGAAACAGACCATCCTATTATTATTATCGCTTTTGCTTGTGAGGAATCTACACGTTTCAACGAAGCGACATTAGGTAGCAAATATCTTACTGGTAAGATGACCAAAGAAGATATGAAATCGATTAAAGATAATGATGGTCATGTACTCTATGACATTGTGGCCCCTTTAGCACAAGATATGCACGGCAAAGCGGCTCTATTTGAAAGAAATAAAATTAAAGCATTTTTAGAGTTGCATATTGAACAAGGTCCTATTCTTGAAAATAATCAAAAAGATATTGGGATTGTAACGGATATTGCTGCACCACATCGCTTCAAATTAAAAATTCAAGGCGTTACAAGTCACTCAGGTTCAACGCCTATGCCAATGCGGACCGATGCTCTAACTACCGCCTCCGAAATCATTTTAAAAATCGAAGCTTTAGGTCGGGCATATCATGATAAAGGAATCGTGACAACGGTAGGATATGCAAGCGTTTATCCAAATACAATGAATGCTATCCCTGGTGAGGTTACACTGCTTATCGACATACGTGGTAAAGACGAAGGTGTTCGCGAAACCGTCGTCAAAGAAATGCAACAGCATATCGATACGATTACAAATCACCGACAAACAAGCTATGACTTAGAAGATTTAGGACAAGACCAACCACGTCGTTTTAATCAAACCATTGCAAAGATTTCTGAACAAAGTTGTAACACATTGGGATATCATTATCGTTATATGTACAGTGGTGCTGGCCATGATGCAATGAATTTCGCACCAATTTGTCCAACAAGTATGATATTTATTCCTTGTAAAAATGGCATCAGTCATTCTCCAAAAGAATCTGTAACAGATAAAGAAATTGAAAAAGGTATTAATGTCCTGATTGAAACGACAATTGAATTAGCTAAAATCGATACCACATTAGAAGCATAAAGACGTTTAATTTTACAATTGAAGTCAATAGCAAACGATACGAGTGACCTCTAACACCGATCACCTGAGGTAGCTCGTATTTTAAATTATTTGAATATAGATATATTATGATTGAAAAAAGTGCCAAGCTGTATAGGGCACACATCACTCTAAAACACATAATAAAGGTTGAATTATAATGACAAAAATATGTTTTATCAGACACGGCGAAACAGATTGGAATATTGCTGGCAAATTACAAGGTCGTACTGACATCCCACTAAATGAATCGGGTATATTACAAGCACAAGCATGTGGCGAGTGCTTAACCCCAAATGAATGGGATCTTATTATTACAAGTCCCTTACTAAGAGCCAAAGAAACCGGTCAAATTATCCAGCAAAAATTAGATATTCCACTTTATGAAATGGCTTCTTTTATAGAAGTTGCCTTTGGTGACGCAGAAGGTCTTACGCAACACGAACGCGCCTTACAATTTCCTGATCGCAATTATCCAAACAAAGAAACTGAGTCAATGATTACGGACCGTTTTTTAAACGGTATGCGTACTGTGCATGAAGACCACGCTAATCAAAATATTTTAATCATTTCTCACGGCGCTTTTATCAAAGCAATTTTTCATTACTTTTCAAATGGAAAAATAAGCCCAGGGATAACTAAACTCATAAACGGTAGTTTCAGTACGTTAGAAATAAATAATAATCAAACCAATATTCTAGATTATAATATCGTTGACCATTTACCGACGCAACACCCAAATAGCTAACACAGGTGTTTATCCATAAAATTACCATACCTTACATACATGTTTAACCTACCTTAAAAGTGAAGCACGACGTTTCACTTGGTAGTAACGCTGTATGCGAGATTTGGTACTTTTTAGATTAAATCTTAAAATTTACTTATAATTTTTAAAGAAATCTGTAGTTAATGACTTTACTTTTGGCGATAACATAAGTACGGCTATGACGTTTGGGATCAGTACAACAGCAAGCGCCAAGTCAAGCAAGTCCCACAATTGTTGTGCTGCGCCTAATGCTCCTACAATCATAGAGAGCACGTATATCCCCTTCATAATCCACCCAGCTGTGAGCCCAAATAAGAATTCCGCCATTCTTGATCCATAAAAAATGACAACAATAACAGTTGAGAATACGAAGAACATCATTGAAATAGACACCATCATGCTACCAAATTCACCAAATGAATTTTCAAACGCTCTTGCGGTTAGTGCTGCAGACTGCGCTTTGGCATCGTTCGCTTTCCAAACCCCTGAAACCAAAACCACAAATGCAGTTGTACTACAAATGAGTAAAGTGTCCACGACTATTTCACTAATCCCCCAAAATGCTTGTCGAACCGGATGGTCTGTTTTAGCGGCCGCATGGGCAATCGATGATGTGCCAAGCCCTGCTTCATTAGAATAAATACCTCGGGCGAATCCCCAGCGAATTGTAGTCGCTAACGCCGCACCAAATGTTCCTCCTACAGCAGCCGTTGGGTTAAATGCCTGTTCTACGACTAATAAAATAACATTAGGCACGTGACCAATGTTCATCAAAATGATTAAAAATCCAAAAAAACAATAAAGTCCGACCATAATTGGCACAATTTTTTCAGCAAAAGAAGCGATACGTTTCACACCGCCAAATACTACTAAGGCTGCAAGTATTGCTAATACAACGCCTGAAACACCCATATGTATATTGAAAGTGTCATGCATTGTACTCGCTGCAGAATGGCCTTGAACCATGATACTTGGAACAATTTCAATCATTAATGCAAATGCAAATACTAGAGAAAATATCGCACCTAGCTTCTTATTTTTAAATCCCTTTTTCATATAATAGGTTGGCCCACCTACAAACTCACCCTTTTTATTTTTTTCACGATAATGTACTCCTAAGACATTCTCGCTAAATTTTAAAGCCATACCTAAAAAAGCAATAACCATCATCCAAAAAACTGCGCCAGGGCCTCCCATCATAATTGCAGTAGGCACCCCTACAATATTGGCTGCACCTACAGTAGAAGATAAGGCCGAAGTTAATGCTTGGCGAGGCGTGATGGTCCCCTCCCCTTTAGGTTTTTGATTAACGCTACCAAATGTTTGCTTTAACATATAAAAAAAATGTCGAAATTGAAGAAATTTTAAATTAATGGTTAAAAACACACTCGCAAATAAAAGCAATAAAACGAGTGGATACCCCCAAAGCCAATCCGAAAATGACACTAATTTTTCCAATGATTACAACCCCTTTAATTCTAATTATCTTATGCTTTTAGTTATTTTATATACTTGTGTTGTTTCGATAAATTTAAGTACACACTACTTATTATCAAGTGTTCAAATGTTCTATTATAAAACTATAATATGTCATGTTATTCCCTAGAGCTAAGTAATCAAACTAACTTCACACTTTATGAAAATAGAAAAATCCCTTTCAAAGCGAAAAACTTTGAAAGGGATTCAAATTTATTATTTTAAAATTTATGGTAAGTCAAATGATACTTAGATAAAACGTCCAATACGTTTATCTGAAATACCCGCTTCTTTGCTATAAATTGCTTGACCTCTTAAAATAGTTTGTGTAACTTGAGCACCAATTTCACGGCCGATATATGGGCTCATTTTGTTACGGTAAGCTAAGTCTTCAGCTTGTAACGTATATGATGCATTAGGTTTAATGAATACGAAGTCAGCATCTTTACCTACTGCAATGCTTCCTTTTGTATCTAAACCAAAACGTTTTGCAGGTGCTGTTGCGATAATATCAGCAAATTTTTGTAATGACATTTGACGTTTTTGGACACCTTCGTCAAATAAGATGTCTACGTTATTTTGTAATCCAGCAATACCGCCCCATGCTTCAAATGCATTGTCAGTATCTTTTAAATCTGGTGTACATGGTGAATGGTCAGAAGTTACAAAGCTAATATCACCATTTAATACACGGTTCCACATACCTTCTAAACGTGATTGTTCACGGATTGGTGGAGAACATTTAACAACTGGACCAATTTCATCTAATTCTTCTTTGTAGAAATATAAATAATGTGTACATGTCTCACAAGTGATGTCTACACCTTCTTGTTGTGCTTTAATAATTTCGTCTACGCCTTCTTCACAAGCAACATGTACGATATGCACACGACAACCTGTTTCTTTAGCGAATAAGATAATTTTACGAATAGGTTCAACTTCTGTAAATACTGGGCGACTATCTACATAAGCACTTAATGTAGTTTCACCATTTGCTTTGGCAATTTCACCTAAGCGATCAGTGATTGTAGCATTTTCAGAATGGATTGATAAGATTTTTCCAGTCTTAGCAATTTGTTTCATACCTTCGTATAATGAATAATCGTCAACATTTTCAAAGTCGCCTTCAATAGAACGATCACCACAAGTAGCTAAGAATGCTTTATAAGCAACTACACCAGCTTCATCTAGTTCTTGAATACCGCCGTTTAAGTTATACGGCACGAGACCACCATAGCTTGCAACATCAACTGATAATTCATCTTTACCTGCATCAAATTTAGCTTGGATAGATGCTTTGTCTGTTGTAGCTGGAACTTGGTTTAATGGCATTTCAACAAATGAAGTTACGCCACCTTTAGCAGCTGCGTTTGTTCCTGTCACATAACCTTCCCATCCATCACGGTATCCACCGCCTGGTTCAGTAATATGCACATGTGCGTCTACCATGCCAGGTGAAACGATTTGATTTTGTGCGTCGATGACTTGTTCAGCTTCTCCTAATTCTTGTCCAATAGCAGCAATTTTACCGTCTTTAACGCCGACTTCAACTTGTTGCTCCCCATATTCTAAAATAACCAAGCCATTTTTAATAATTAAATCATATTTCATTATAATCTACTCCTCCTTTTTTTCTCTTATCTGCGTGGAATACATAATGTAAAATTAAGTAAACACCACCGGCTATGATAAAGCCTATAAACCATGAAAAGTCTGATATCACAGTAAATGCTGGTAAGAAGCCTAGTAATGAAACAACTACACCAACAACCGTTCCGATGTACGCAGAAACATTAATACGTGGTATGTCGTGGTTTTTATCTTTTAAATCAAAATACAACTTATCTATATCAATGTGACATTTAGACACAATATAGAAATGTACAATCATAACACCTGCTACTGGACCTAGTATAGCACCAATCGCATTTAGGAATAAGAAAATACTGTCTTCTTCTTCCATCATCTTCCATGGCATAATTACAACACTCAAGACTGAGGCGATAACTACACCACGGCGATAGTTGATCCATTTTGGTAAAAGTGCGCTGAGTTGATATGCTGCCGGGATGATATTACTTGTCGCATTAGTTGAAATAGTAGTCATCAATAATACGCCAGTTGATATCAGAATGGCCCAGAAGTTATCCCATTCATTAATAATCGTTAATATATTCCATTCTTGATGACCTAGATAAATTGAGCCACCAATAATGATGAACACACTCGCAATTGCAAATAAAATATGTGCAACTACGATACCTGAGATTTGCCCAACAACTTGTGTCTTAGTAGATTTTGCGTTTTGGGTAAAGTCAGACACGCTTGAACCAGGGCCTGCCCATACACCTAATAATGAGTTGAAAATTAAAATAAATGATAAAATTGCTGGGTAAATAATACCACTTGATTTTGTAGAAATTTCATAATCTAAAATATTGCCAACGCCACCTGCAGCCATAACACCCCAGATAGCCATACCACCAAATACAATGTAAATGAGTGGATTTAAAATAGCAGTGAATTTATTTAAAATATCCCCACCGCCAAAGCCAATTGCGAAACTAATAGCCCAAAATATTAGAAATGCGATAAGCCCTGGAACAGAGATACCAAGGATTGATATACCTTGTCCAATATCAGCAAAGCCTGGGAATATTTTATTTAATAGAATTAATAGTGCTTGTGATCCAGCAAACGTTTGCAAACCAAACCAAGCGATACCCGCTACAACACCACGTAAGATACCAGGTAACTTAGCGCCTACATCACCGTATGTATGACGTAATTGCATAGCAAAAGGGATGCCGTATTTTGAACCCGCATAGCCGTTCCCAACCAGTAATAAAGCAATAACAAATGAACTCAATATTAATGCAAATATGACTTGTAATGGTGACAATCCTAGTAATAAGAATCCCCCAACAGCAGTGTAGTTAGGTATATTATGAACAGCCCCCATCCATAGTGTAAAAAAGTTAAATGCGGAGTTATTTCTTTGTGCTGATGTCTTTGGCATTATGTCTTCATTATAACCGCGTTCTTTGAAAACCGATTCTGTTAATGCCGCATCATTCGCCTGTCTTCCCATTCTCTTTATATCTCCTTTGCTTTAATAAGCTAATAACTAGATGTATAATCTTCAGTTATAAGTGTAGTATGAATGTAAGCGTTTTTCTTTGTTAGTAATGACATTTCTATTTGATAAAATTATAGGAATCGAACAAAATATGTGTATAATTAATTTTATAAATTATATTTTTTGAACATTTTGGACAATCATTATCACAAATCGACAAAATTCTTTGCTATAGATAGATTGAATCATTATATATATTTATACACATTAGCATGCGTTATGTTAGTGTTAATTCGAAACGGAGGACATTATGATGACTACCCTAAATGAAATTTTATCCGTTCCCCAATTTAAAGGTTTAAAATTAATCAATAACAACGGAGATTTATCAGCAGAAGTAACCAATTTAGACATCACTGAAAATAATGATATCAAACATTTCACATCGAGTAATTCTTTTATTCTAACGACAGGCGTATTATTTCAAGATAATCAGGATAACTTAAAAAAATTAATTAAAGACTTAAATGATATCCACACGGCTGGATTAGGTATTAAAGTTTCAAGATTTTTACATGAAATCAATCAAGATGTCATAGATTTCGCTGATTCAATCGAGTTTCCATTAATTGAAATTCCTGAAAGTTGGAATCTAGGTGAAATCACGCATGAAATTTCTTCATTTATATCAGATTCTGAAACAGGTAAACTGAATTATGCTTTACAGGTACAACAAGAATTAAATCAATTATTAATCAAGGGCTTTAGTATCGATACAATGATCGATCGCATGAGTAAATTACTTGGCGTACCGATTATTTTATTTGATCCTTTCAAAGCGCCTGAAGCGTATAGCCGTCATTATAGACAAGGCAATGCTTTAATGACTGAACATATCAAATATTTCATGAACCACTACCAAGATGCACTCACATATGACAAGAACAATTTAGTCTTCGAAAATAGAGATCATGTCATTTTTAAAGTATTAGGTTACACTTATTTCCCATATTATTTAATGGTTTCTCAAGTTAATAAATTATCTTATCCATTTAGTTTATTAACCATCGAACAAGTTGTCAGTGTGTTGAGTTTTGCTTTGTACAAAAATACAAAGATTCAAGAAGCGGAAGAAAATGATATCAATCGATTTTTCGAATCATTAGTCAATAATCAAAATGATCAAACGCTTTCTATTAAAAAGCATTCTGAATTATTAAGACAGTACTATATTTATCCTTCTGATTATTATCAAATTATCATTTGTGGTATAGATGAAAAAAATAATTTAGAAAATAGCTACTATTTGAATGAACGTCATCACCTCACCTTCCTTTGGTTAAAGCATAAATTAACGGATATCGATTCTTATATTAGTGTTTATAAATTACCTAGTAATGATCGGTTTGCGGTATTATTACAAAATCGCCATGAATATTACTATGAATACCTTAAAAAAATCCAAAAAAGTTACAGTGAATATTTTGACGATAGCATTTCATTTGGTATCGGAAATGAAGTGACAGAATTTTCACAGTTGCCTTCTTCATTTTTCGAAGCTAACGAAGCCTTTGAAAATGAATTACCTAGCGGCACAAAAGCATTTATCTCACAATATCATTCCAAAGATATTCAAGAGCTACTACAATTGATTCCACAAGAAAAGTTATTACCATTCGTTAAACATACGCTTGGACCGTTGAGTTATCCAAAAACAAAGAAAGATGTGGAATTAAAACAAACGCTAAAAGTTTATATGGATAATCAGTGTGATATTACGAAAACAGCAGATAAAATATTTATTCACAGAAATACTGTAAAATATAGAATTAATAAATGTAGTAATATGATTGGTACTAATATTGAAGATCCTGTCCATTCATTAAATATACGTATCGCGTTATATGTATCAGAAATGATTCACTTTGATTAACGTTTCAACATAATGAAGACGAACTAGAAACTGACACGGTTTCAATATATTGTAACGCAAGCAGAGCATAACAGAAGCCACACAGGTTCAAAAAGCGTATGTTGTATCAATTAAGTAAAGTTACGCTTAGATAAAATGACACAGCCGCTTTAGCGCTTATAAAGCGATCAGAGACCCAAACGGGTCTCTTTTTTTATATAAAAAACGTCCAAGTTAAATAATTGGAAAACTAAACTCACACATAAGTGCAATTCTCTCAATAAATTAAAAAGCGGCTTTTTAACCTATTTGAAAACAAGATATGGAGTGATGGCTTGGCACGATCCCCTAAACAAACACGCCGTAAAAGCTTCATTTGTAACTTATCTACTTCATTATTTATATATTGACGCATCTTGTTTAAGTAAATTTTTCTATCTCTTCCAACGTAACTATTTTATTATTCATAATATAAAAAAGATAACAGATTCCGACCTATTTTATTTGCATATTATTTTCGTAAAAATATTTTTTAAAAAACATTAGTTTTTTAAACCGAATGGTTTGCTTTGCTAACTTAAAGTGATTAAAATTTATCGATGGGATGTTATAAAAAGGAGATGTATTTATAATGTCGGAGAATGTTATATCTAACAAAAAGAGAAATACCATTATATTAGTTATGCTCAGCAGTGCCTTTGTAGCAATGTTAAACCAAACATTACTTAACACGGCATTGCCAGCCATTATCACGGGATTAAAGATAACTGATACCACTGCTCAATGGTTAATAACAGGATTTATGTTAGTTAATGGTATTATGATTCCATTAACAGCCTTTCTAATGGATCGTTTCCACACGAGACCACTCTATATCTTTTCTATGAGTGCATTCCTAGTCGGTTCTATCATAGCAGCACTGTCGCCTACATTTGCATTACTTATGTTTGCACGTGTAATCCAAGCTATTGGTGCAGGTATACTATTACCACTCATGCAGTTCACTGTATTCACGCTATTTCCAGCTGAAAAACGTGGATTTGCAATGGGACTAACTGGTATCGTCGCTCAATCAGCACCCGCAATCGGTCCGACTTTAACTGGTTTCCTAATCGATACATTTAGTTGGAGAGCACCATTTATAGTAGTAGCGCTCATTGCTATCATTGCATTCATTGTAGGTGCAATTTTTGTGGAAAGTAACAACGAAACAAAACATACACAGTTGGATAAAACTTCTGTTGTGTATTCAACACTCGGTTTCGGTTTAATGCTTTACGGCTTTAGTAGTGCAGGAAATTTAGGATTTTCATCACCAATCGTGATTATCTCACTTATCGTAGGTATCCTAATTGTTGCAGTTTTCGTCACAAGACAAATTAGAATTGATAATCCACTATTAAATATGCGCGTATTTGCAAACCGTACATTTTCACTATCATCATTTGCTTCAATGGTGTTATTTATTGGTATTGTTGGTCCAGCGTTATTAATTCCAATCTATGTACAATCTGGACTCGGACTCTCTGCAATACTCTCAGGACTCGTTATTTTACCTGGCGCAGTAGTCAACGCCTTTATGTCGGTTTACACAGGTAAAATATATGATAAATATGGACTAAAAGTATTAGCCATCCCTGGTTTTATACTGTTAATTATTATGACGATACTCCATTGTTTCTTAACTTCAGAAACACCTTATTGGTACATTATTGTCATTTATGCGGTGCGTATGTTTGCTGTAGCACTCATTATTATGCCACTTAATACAATTGGCATTAATGCACTAGAAAGTAAGAATATTTCGCACGGCACTGCTATTATGAACTCTTTAAGAATTATTGCAGGCGCGATAGGTACTGCCATTATGATTACCATTATGGCGATTGTACGTACTAATTATTCACCTAGCCCAGGTCAGACAAAAACCGATATTGCTCAACAAACGACTGTACTAGGTGTTGATGCAGCATTTGCATTCACTACGATATTATTAATCATCGGCTTTATTTTAACGTTACTTATAAAAACGAAAAATAAAGCAGAAAATACACGTGAAATATAATATTAAAGGATTTATAACAAAATAATAAAAACGAAGGACGCAATCCATAGAAAAAGAAAATTTCAAGAATTGTATTCTTGTAAAAATAGAACCGACGAAAAGGACTAAGCATTGATTTAACAGTGTTTAGTCCTTTTTCAATTTGCTTGATTACATTTATAATTCAAAACTTTCTAAAAATCTTTCTAAGCGTGACTTAAACCCCAAATATAGAGCGACAACTACATATTCAAACTACTTGATATATTAATTTCTCTTTCCAATATTTATAAAAATAGTTATTCGTATAGTGAATAACTAGAAATAAACAATAAGTATTTGTTATAACTAAAAATCAATTTTACACTATAATTAATTATTAAATTAGGAGCGTATCGATTTGAAAAATAACAAATTCATTATATTCATCCTAACAATAGGTGTTTTTGGTATATTAAATACTGAGATGGGTTTTATCGGTTTAATACCCGAAATTGCTAGACAGTTTGATGTTACTATCTCTACTGCAGGTTGGTTAGTTTCAATATTTGCAATAGGTATTGCCATATCCGGCCCGATCATGCCATTGCTATTATCTAAAGTAGAACGCAAAAAAGTCATGATTATTGTATTAGTTATATTCGTTATCAGTAACTTAGTTTCTGTGTTTACAACGAGCTTTGCTGTTTTATTAATCGTAAGAATTATACCAGCGATTTTCCATCCCGTTTATATCTCACTCGCTTTTTCAGTAGCTTCTGATTCTGTTAAACCGGAAAACGCACCAAAAGCAGTAGCCCGTGTATTCATCGGCGTTTCAGCAGGTATGGTTGTAGGGGTGCCGATTGTTAACTTTTTAGCAACACAATTCAATTTACAAATTGCGCTATTATTCTTTGCTATTGTTAATATTGCTGTACTTGTTTTAACACTTATTTATATTCCAAAAATGCCTGCTAAAGCATCAATCACTTATGGTACACAATTACGTGTTTTAAAACGTCCATTAACATGGATTTCCATACTAGTATCCACGCTTTTTAACGCTGCTGTATTTGGCGTTTATAGTTACTTTACAGACTTTTTAAATATCGTAACGCAAGCACCAGGTGATTTTGTTTCAATTATATTATTCCTTTATGGTGCATCCAATATAATCGGTAATATCATTGCTGGTAAATTACTTTCAAGTATACCTAAAAAAGCAATACTAGCATTACCTTTTGCACTTATCGTCATTTATATTATTATGTTTGGTTTAGGTTCGTTCTTAATACCAATGATGATTATTTCGATTGCTTGGGGAACACTGGCCGGTATCTCTGCTAACGTTACCCAATACGTAGTTACTTCGTCCGCACCTGATGCGCCTGATTTGTCTAACGGTATCTATTTATCTGCTGTCAACTTTGGTACTACTGTAGGTACTTTTATAGGTGGTTTATTTATTACAGGATTAGGATCAAATTATGTATTAATAATTGGTATTTTAGCCAGTATAATCAATGTTATATTCATTATTATTAGAAACAAAAAAATAGATGCGAACCAGAAATCACAACTCACAAGCTGATTTCATATCTTCGCACCCATAAAGGTGACTTATTACGAAGTGTTCCGTAATATAGTCATCTTTTTCTTTATATTTCAAATCATGATAATGTGCCTAAAAGTTAATTTAAGACAAATAAAAAAAGACGAGCGATGCCCGTCTTTTTTATGCGCTATTATAATTTGATAACGTTAGCTGCTTGAGGTCCGCGGTCGCCTTCAACGATTTCGAATTCAACAGCTTGTCCTTCTTCTAATGATTTGTAGCCGTCTTGGTTGATTGCTGAGAAGTGTACGAATACGTCGTTTCCACCTTCAACTTCGATAAAACCAAAACCTTTTTCTGAGTTAAACCATTTAACTGTACCGTTATTCATAATAAAAATCCTCCATGTGCTTTTGCACGAATATTTGTAATCTGTCTAAAAAATCAAAAGGAGTAAATTCAAAAGAATAAAACTACAAATCAATTTCACGAACTAAATTACTTAATTCCTATTATAACGAATACTCTAGCTTTTGTATACCCTTATTTGTAAATAGGTAAGTTTTGCGCTTGTTTTTTTATTAAAACAATAAGTTGATAATGATATATTTACTTTCATAACCAAAAGAGGAATGACAAAATTGTTATATGAAACGCTTATTTTGTTACTTCAAATTATAGAAAAATAAGAAAATAAATTTTACATTATAATTAACCACTTTTTAGGAGGTAATAGATATGAATAAACCTTTAAAAACACTGATTATTATTATTATTATAATTGTAATTATCTTTGTTGGACTTTTTGTTTGGAAAGTTTACGCAGAGAAAAATTCAGATAATGCCAGTGTAGTAGATTTCGCAAAATTAAATCCACTGATTCAAAACGAGGATTATTATGTAAAAACGCAAAAACCATCTAAAGTTACGCATAGAAAAATGGACGATGGAGAAAGAATAACCACATATAATTATAAACAGAATGGATATAATACAAAAGGCAATAAACAATCAATGGATTTCAATTCTTTTGATGACAGACCATTAAAAACCAATCATTACTTGAAGTTAGAAGCTAAACTTGGCCACGTACAAAGTTATGAAGAAATCCCTAAACACGACGTGCCTAAAAAGGCACTTAATAAACTCCAGCAGTGATGTCACAAACCTTGCTGTATTCTAAATTTAAAAACAACTTATTGTTTTCTTTCCACTCAATCAGATTAACATCAATATTTTATGCATAAAATAACCCCCACGCTAATATTAATAGTGTGGGGTTATTTTTATGTTTCCATCTTTTATGTGTTCATTCTCTTAACAATTTCATGTTTAATAATCATCAATGCTTGGCTATACTTTGAACTTGTATTTTCCTGTGTGTTAATAATCAACACGTCTACTAATTCATCATTGCCCATTTGCGTTAATTCTTCACGAAATTGATCGATATTCTCCACCAATTTTTTGTGACCTGCTTGATGCTTATCGATAACATAATACTGATCAGCGCCAAGTCCGCCTTCTTCTATCATTTTAGAAATTTCGTCTGAGCGAATTTCATCTGTTCTGTCTATTTTGATCTCTTTATTATAAGCATTAACCATTGTTATACCCCCCGTCAATTGTTACATCACTTTTAATCTTTATTGGTCATTCTATACATTTATATTTTAGATGGCTCCAGTAAAATACAAACCTATCTCACCAAATATAAAAGTTACATATTACAATTTTACCCCAAATTTAAGATTTAAACGTTATGCTCACTAATTTAATTTTTTAATTTAAATATCAGTAATCAAAAAGAGCGGAATAGAAACACAAAGTTCAGATTTGATTGCTTACACCGCTCTTAAGTCACGGAGGCTAGAGGTCTAAAACGTTATTTAGACATCCAATTTATTCATCTTGTTTATCGAATTTTACATTAGGGTGTTTGTCATGGCTCAAGTTATTTTCGATAAAGTCATCGTCTAAAGGTAGATGTTCTTTCAGTAAATCTTTAGGCGTATTAGCCATCCATTGATTTAATGATACATCGGCAAAGTGATCGTCTTTAAACATTTCTAAGAAACGCAACGTTGTATCTCCCGTATTTTGGACATAATGACCCATCGCAAATGGCACATAGCCTACATCTCCTGATTGATAATTAAACGTTCGCGCGTGGCTTTCAGCAGCAAAGACAGTCATTTTTGCTTCACCTTGGATATAGTACTGCCATTCTGAAGCATTAGGATGCCAGTGCATTTCTCTAATGCCGCCTGGTTCTACTTCAACTAAAGCGCCAGCTACAGTTTTTGATGCTTTAAAATTATTTGAATCTGCAATCCAAACTTCTCCACCAGAAGTTTTAACAGATTCTACATCTTTTAGTTTAAAGGTAAATGGATTAGGAGATTTTTCAACTTTATTCAAAATCGCTTCTTCCTCTTCCTTACTTGGCAATTCACCTTGATAGATGTATGCTTCACCTTGTGGAAAATCTTCGAATGTTTCTGATGACACACCAAAATTGCTCGCTAAAACATCATTGGGTGTAGACGAGAACCAATCTGTAATTGAAAATGTACTATTTTCAGAAAAACTTCCGTTATCAAATACTAGAATAAATTCAGCGCCATTTTCCATGCCTTTTAATGCATGTGGGATGCCTGCTGGGAAATACCAAAGTTCATTTTCATGCACGATATCAATCCAAACTTTACCATCTTGGTCCACTGAAGTTACACGCACATCGCCATTGATCACAAACGCCCATTCCGCTTCTTTGTGCCAATGCATTTCACGCACGCCACCAGGTGTCAAACGCATGTTAACACCAGCAACTTGTTTAGAAATAGGCAATTCACGTTCAGTCACTTCACGAGACCAACCGCCGTGCTCTATACGTACATGTGTATCAGAATATGAAAATTTCATATTATCTAGTGTGCCGCCGTCTGTTGCTGGAGGTACGATCATATCTGGATTTTGAAGATCTCTTTCGATATTTCTTGGTCCTTCGTCTGTTGCACCTTTGTCTCCTCTTATTGGATGTGGTGTTGAGTTATGATTTATATTTTTATTCATACTAAAATCCCCCTTAATATCCTAATGCTAAACCATGTGAACGTGGGTCTGCCCCAGATTCAAAACGGTCTTTAAATATTTGAATACCTTGTGCATGGCCAACTAAATCACTATAACTATCAATCAAGGTGACATGAGCGTGGCCTAATTTTTCTAGTTTTTGAATAAGGCTTTTATCAAATCTGCCCTCAAGTCTTAATCCATTATGTTTTTCTCCCCAAGTCCTACCTAATAACCATCGTGGTTGATCAATCGCTTCTTGAATATTTCTACTTTCAACGATTACTCTACGAATTAAAGTCGCTTGGGTTTGAGGCTGCCCATCACCACCCATAGCCCCTACAATCAATTCAGGACCGTCATCGCCCTCAACCATAGAACAGGTTAATGTATGACCAGGCCGTTTATTGGCTTCTAATTGGTTGGGTGAATTTTTATCAAGTGAGAAAAAGGCGCCTCTATTTTGAAGCAAGAAACCTGTGCCTTCTGGAACAATACCAGAACCCCATTCCCAATATATACTTTGGATGACGCCAACTACATTGCCTTCGCTATCCGCAGCGCAACTAAATGTGGTGTCCCCTTCACTATTAATTTCTTCTTCTGGTGGTTTTTGCTTAGATTCTTGTTGTAATCTTTCTGCGCGTTCTGAGATATATTGTGCATCTAGGAGTTTATCAGTGGGCACATCCTTGAAGTCTGGATCCGTGAGGTAAGCATTACGGTCTTCAAAAGCAAGTACGGTTGCTCGAGTAAACCAATTGATAAAATCTTCGCTACTTTTATCTAATTCTTCGTTGGCAATGTTATCAAGCATGCCTAAAATTTGAAGTGTAGCCATGCCATCTGAGTTCGGTGGTAACGAGCTTACAGTTTTACCATTGTAGTTAATAAATAGCGGGTCTTCCCATTGTGATTGATGTTTGCGTAAATCATTTCGCGTAATATAACCTTTCTCTTTCTCCATATAATTCACGATTTTATCTGCAATATCTCCTTGATAAAATGCTTTACTACCTTTTTCAGCTATTTCTTCAAGTGTATTTGCTAAATCACGATTATAAAAAATATCTCCTTCCAAATAAGGAGATACCTGGTCTTTTAAAAATATTTTAGAAGTTTCGTCGTATCTTCTTAAAATATTTAATTTTTCGTCTGAAAATTGTGCGAATGACTCACTCACAGGAAATCCGTCTCTAGCATATTCTATTGCTGGTGCTAAACATTCAGCAAATGATAATTTACCGAATCGTTTATGCGCTTCATACCAACCATCAACTGCGCCAGGTACTGTAATTGCTGCGTTGATCCCTCTATTATCAATAAAATCTTGCTGTTGATAATGCTCAATATCTACATCATTGACTGAATGTCCACTAGCATTTAAAACGTATTGTTGCTGAGTCTTAGCATCGTAAATGAGCCAAAAAGCGTCTCCCCCAGCTCCAGTCATATGCGGGAACACGACACCTAATGTGGCATTCACCGCCACCATAGCATCAATTGCGTTTCCACCTTGTTGCATAATTTTGTTTCCTGCTACCGTTGCTAAATTATTAGGCGATGCAACAGCTGCGTTTTTGGAAACAAATGGTTGCCCAATACGTGGATCAATCATATTATCCATATTCCTCATCCCCTTATAAAGAACCTATTTTATATCTATCCGTTTTAAAAATTTTCAAAACATTTTATTCTTTTATATTATCCCATTGAATTATATTTTCTAGTAATAAAGATAAAATAATACCGACTAATAAGCCGTTACTTAATATCGGACGAATAATACTTGGAATAGATGAAAACGTCTCTGGAGGTAATATCATAACTACAGTCCCAACGAACACTGGAATCGCTGCACGGTAAATATTAAGTGAGTTAAATTTTAATTTTTTAAAGAAATCAAATGAAGAATTAAGTAATTGTAAATATGCAACAAATAATACTGCACTACCTATACTCAACGGGATTGTTGAGAAAAATTCGCCTATAGGAGGGATCAAACCAATTAATAAAAAGATGATACTTCCAATAATAAATGGCAACTTAGTAATAATTTGTGTTTGTTTTAAAAACCCGATTGAGGATACAAATGGTGCATAAGGCACAACACCTAAGAACCCGGCGATACCAGTAAAAAAACCACTAATTGTAATAGAATGGCGATATTGTTTACGTGTCGTTTCTTTCTCGTACATATCATCAGTACCTTTCAAAGCACCAAATGTATTTGCTAAGTTCAACAAACCTGTTATCACCGCAGTCGTAATAATGCCCAAATTAAACCTAGGATGACCTAAAGGGAACCATGTAAAGCTAAATGATGCACTACCCATGTTTTTATTTGTACCAAAAATAAGTACAAAGGCAATCCAGCCTATTATAATACCTATTAAAAGGCCATAACTACGAATGTTTGCTGAAGCTTTAATATTAAAAATAATTACGATAATCGCGATAATAAATGAAAGTAACGCAATAGGTAAATCAATTTTAGAAGTTTGGTTCCCAAATGGGAGTCCAAGCATACCTTTCAAAAAGATATTAATTAATGTAAATCCAAAAAGTAACATAAACGTTCCCATGACCCCAGAATTAAACCATTTTGCAATCATCGGGCCAAGGCCAGTTAATCCAATGAGCATGGTAATAATTGAAGAAATAAAAATGCCCACAGCTAAACTACCGCCCAATTCTTGTAATGATATACCTTGAGCAGCAGATGTGGTTACTAGCGTTAAAATAATCCCCCACCATAGACCGGATTGGCCTTCCATAATTGCTCTGCGATGTCCAAAAAATGCTTGAAACAAACAAGCAATCCCAGTAATCACAAATGAATATTGTAATGTAGCGACTACTTTATCTTGGCTTAAATGGAATGCTTCTCCAATCGTTAGAGGTATGATTACAATGTTTGCAAAGATGAAGAAAAACCATTGCAATCCCCCTAGCCAATTTGTTTTATCTTTCAGATTTTTATCCATCCCAATCTCCCCCTTTGATTTAGATATTGACGTATTACAATTTTTCAAAACATGACTAGTTTGTTTTAATAAACAAATGTAATAAAAATGATAGTAATCAAACTAACGTCTTATTTCGAAAATTAAATGTCAATCTCACGCATCTAAAATGATAAATCAGGTTAAAAGAAAGCATGATATCGCACCTTTAATATTTATTTACTTTCCACAAAAATATAAGTCTGAGACATCCATGGTATGCCCCCTTTAAAGTAGTCACTGAAAAGTGAAACCTATAAAGGTAAAAAGAATTTTATCTTTAAAAATTATGAACACGCAGTAATTGAATTAACTAATCATATCTATTTTTATAATACTAATCGAATAACATTAAAAATGGCCGAATCCATAGCTTAGCTATGAATGCGACCGTTAAGTTATTTTAATTATTTAGTTGTCCGAGCTTGACTGTGTACAGTTTATCATTTGTCCTAGCCCCAAGTTTGCCATTGTTAGAATGTTAATAACTACAATCTCTTTTTGACATCAATTCCTATCAGTATGTTTCCAATTAAACCTACAACGCCTACTATGCTTGAGGTTAATAAATCTTGGTTACCCGTGTAAAAGGTTACTAAAAACATAATTCATCCCGTCATGATACTGATTCATATAGATGATAATTTCATGTTAGACCTCCACATTGCGTTATATTAATAAAGTATCATTCCTATAACAAAATGAACGCGAAATCTGTAGGCTAATGATCAAGTTTTCTAAAAATCGAATAGATACCAATGATAACTAACCCTAGTGAGATCAGTAAAATATGTATGACATAACTTATTATGGAAAATCCTTGAATACCAAATACGCTAAAAATAATTTTTTGTAATAAGACTAAAGTTAATAAATATATGATTACTTTATTTCCCGTAAAATAATATCCCATCTCGTCACCCCTCATTTATTTTTAGCTTAATATATTTCCAATGATAAATAATATAATTGAAATAATTAATGAGAGCAACCACAGTGGTGAACTTACTAAGTCTTTATACGCTTGGTCTGGTGCGTTACGCATTTTCAATCTAATGTACTGAACTAACAAATACAAAGCTTCCACAAAATTCACAATTAAAACGATAATCCATAGTACTAAACCCATGATGTCCCCCCCTGCGTGTCATTTAATTCAACCCACATGTTACCATAATATTTTTAAAAACAAATATTTTATAAATATTAATTTAAATATTTATTATCATTGAACACTATCTATGTTATTTTAAAATGAATGCTAAATGTTTTAAACTTTATAAATATTTCACCTTAATTTAATGGTATTGGAGGATTAATATGGACCCATTGCTACTCGTACTTTTCGGTATTGTTTTCGTTTATGTATCAGCTTCAAATTCAACTATACTATTACAAAATAAGCTGATTAAAAAGTCGAGAACTGAAGACGCAGCACCTATGAATGGTAAACAATTTCGCTTTATGTGGTGTTTATATGCCATCATGGCTATAGGGTTATATTATTAGTGAAGATGTCTATTTTCTAATTTGTAAGTAAAATTGAGTGGATAGTTATTTGCACGTTAATTAGTAAAGATATTTAGTGGCAGATTTACTTTTATTTATGTTAACGTTTGATGCTTTACCTTTTAAATAAAGCAGGATTTTTCTATCTGAGCAAACTATTTTCTCAATACAATATATTCGGAAAAATACTTTTTCTAGCGCTTTATATTTTTGAAAATACTTCATTCGTATTTAGCTATCCCCCTAAATTTTAAATATTTATGACCTGCTCAAGTTGATTTTTATGGAAGTGGTTCATTCTATTTCTATCACTAAAATCAGTTAGTTTTACAGAAAGAAAAATGGATTACAAGCCCATTTATCAAAAACGGAATATTTTTCTCATTTAAAGACAGTATAATAATGAAATCGCTTATCTCTCAGGCGTCAAATTGACGTAGAGATGAGGTGCTATGCTGATGAACATCTTTGTTCATATCATTATCACAACAATTAGCGGTTGTATCGTTTCATATTTTACGCATTGGGTGTGCAATCACAACAAGAAGGAAAAACAGGCGGCTTTATCAGTCAACACCTAAAAACCCCTCACTATCGCACCGCGTGATGGGGCTGGTGAACGCAAAATGGTATAGCATTCCATCATCATATCTCTTTTTTACAACTATACTATCTCGTTTTTTGACGTTTACTTCTCTATGTTAACGATACAAATCACTTTAAGATATTATTCACAACAAATAATGACTGTATTTCCTCTTGTCAGACACCTATTAAAATAGCGATTTAATAACAAAAATTAAAAACCCCTAGTCCAATGATTTGGTCAAAAATTCGAAAGCTATTCATGATACCTTCAAAAATAATAGTACTATGCTAAATCTTTACATTTTGTTATGGTTTAAGGTAATTAGTTTTAGGTTTAAACTGTGCACAATAATTTGGTAAAACAGAGTATAATATAATAAAAATAACAAGCAATAGCAAAGGAGTTCACATATGAAATTTATAAACTTTACTGCGATGACAGAAAAAGGCTTAAATAAAAAAGTAAATGAATTTTTAGAAGAAAACCCTTATATCGAAATTCTCAAATTTGATTATCAAATAGGTTACAGTGGTTATGGCGTAGGTATACTTTATAATAAAGTTAAAACGCAATCTTGAAATTAAAAGATTGATTAGTCATGGCGATTCATTCAAACATTTATTTAGAAGGGAAACAATGAATAAAGCGATATACTTACACCACACAGTCAACATTGTACTTATGATGACGCTAATCGCTTTGAATTTTTTAGATATTGGCGGTCTAACTACTTCGATCATATAAACCGTTGTATTTTTCAGTAATGCTATGCTTTCATTCAGAACTAATAGTAAAAAAGTAAGAGAAGATGGTCTGTCGATAGAAGATACACATAAATAATCCTACTTGGTAAGCAAGCCTTAATAAACTATGCCTTTGTTATAGTTTTGGTACCGCGTTTAGCTGTAAAATCAAATTTAATTAGCGAAAAGGTGACAGCCTATGAATTATAAAAAACACCTTCCTGGAAAATGGAAAATTGTTGCTACTTCATTTAGCATGTGGAAATCGGATAAAAATAAAAATCCTACCGTTACTTATTCATTACATAAGGATGTTCCACTCATTTTTAATGATTTAGTAGAATATAAGAAAAATCATAAATTGAAAAGTATTACTGGCTATGACAAACTTCGTAATGAGTCATTTATTTGGAGAGGCAAAGGATGGTTAAAACCATTTACTAGTAAGTGGAAGGTGTTATATTTAGATTCAGACCTATTAATTATTAAATTTAGCGCCACTCTTATCACACCCTCTGGCATGGATATTTTAGTTAGAAATACAAAGTATTTCTCCTATTACAAAGAACGAATAAATGGCCATCCAAAATTATTTAACTTAAACACTGTAGAAACACAAAATCTACATTGGCTTTACTAAACCTACCTTTAATTTCGTTCATGCTCCTGATCTATAATATGAGCGTTACAAAAAGAATTTAAATCGTTCTGAACTAGCAAACCTATTCTGTTACTGAAAAATGGTAGCATTCTATCAATCAAATGGCATATCTTGTAGTAATTTGTGCTATATGCTGAAGCGAAATATTTCAAGAACAAATTACATAAAACGACGTAATAATCACTTTCATAAAGGAGTCTTAAATTGGAAACGATCATAGCTATATTAATAAAAGCAATTGATTTCATATTGAGCGTCATCCCAGAAAGTTTATTATATATTGGCAAGCTATTTAAACGTAAGGAAAAAAGGTAAGGATAAAGCACAATAAATCAAATAACAAACCACTTTGAATTTCTGCGTACACACGCCTTATTTCAAAGTAGTTTATTAAAAAGCGACAAGGAGCATTGGTATGAAAGACGATAAATTGAGAACAAGCAACTCAAATATTAAAGCAATTTTCCTCACTATCTTACCTATGCATATATTTTTTATCGCACTATCAATTTATAATATATTAACCAAAGATAGTATACTTGCATTATCTTTATCTATATTCAGTTTAATGATTTTTACATCTATGTTAACACTATTTTTAAATACATATATGATTTCTAAAACCAAAAACAATTCAAGGTGAGACCGTGTCATTAAATAAAAACTAAATTGATGATACATAAAGGATATTTACTATGCGTTTACCAGTCGCTATTGTTTTAGGGGTTATTTTTATAATGGGTTATGTTTATTTTTGGACATTCGTATTTCTTTGGGAAAATAAAAAATAAGTAAAGCCCAACGGACTTAGACCTATGACTAAGAAAACATTTTATATCGCTTTCATTGGTAATGGGTTTATCGCTTCTGCTTTCATTGGTATTGCAATATACTCAAGTTATTTTAAATAGCCAATTAACGTGTCTATAATCGAACACATTGTACGAAATGGCCATAAAAATATAAAGAGGTTCTAAAATTGGATATACTTATTGGTTTAGTGATTAAAACAATAGATATAGTTGTAGCTATAGCAAGTTTTTTTGAATGGAAAATATCAAGGTTATTAAGTAACCTTTTAAAACGTAAAAGTAAAATTGAAAATAAGAAGAACAAATAGTAGTCATAACTACGCACTTCAGTACACATACACGCTACTTTAAATTTTACTATACATCGTAGACTTAATTTTAAGAGCATATTGCATAAAGAAAAAGAAAGGAAAAGTTTAAATGAATAAAGCAATGATTGTGCATCACACACTCAACATTCTCCTAATGATTATCTTAATAATAGTAAATTTCTTTAATACTTTGAATTTACCAGTATCAATAACGCTAGCCACTTTAATTCTAGTAAATGCTATTTTATTAATTAGAGCAAACAGTAAACAAGTTAAGAATAATGGCATTACTATAGATGACTATAAAAAGAAATAATATAACTTTTTTGGGAGCAGATTATGAAATTCGGCAATTCATTATAAATATGATTATAATGATCTACTTATGGCTATCCCATTATTAGTAGTATCTATTTTTGTGCCGGTTATATTTGTGATACTTCTTATACGTATTATTTGCGGATTCGAAAAGAATAAATAAGAGCATTTTACGAAATCTGGTAATCAAAAAATTGTATCCATCCTCTTTGATAAAGAACCACACAAAAACACCCCCTTAAGCCTATGCCTAAGGGGTTTCATCATTCTATACTATTATTCCCACTCGATTGTGCTTGGTGGTTTAGAAGTAATATCATAGACAACGCGGTTAACGTGGTCTACTTCATTTACGATGCGGCTTGAAATTTTCTGTAAGACTTCCCAGTCAATGCGGGCAAAGTCACTTGTCATACCATCAATAGATGTCACTGCGCGGATACCTACAGTGTGATCATACGTACGGTAATCTCCCATAACACCTACTGATTGAATACCCGGTAAGACAGTAAAATATTGCCAAACCTCACGTTCAAGACCTTCTTCACGGATGACTTGTCTTAAAATCGCATCTGATTCGCGTACGATTTCAAGTTTATCTTCTGTAATTTCACCCAGTACACGAATCCCTAAACCTGGTCCTGGGAATGGTTGTCTCCATACTAAGTGTTCTGGAATGCCTAATTCAATACCTAATTCACGTACTTCATCTTTAAATAATGTATTAATTGGTTCAATTAATTGGAATTCCATATCTTCTGGCAATCCACCTACATTGTGATGAGATTTAATCGTTTGTGCTGTCTTCGTGCCTGACTCGATAACATCTGTGTACAACGTGCCTTGTGCTAAGAAGTCTACACCTTCTAGTTTAGATGCTTCATCATCGAAGACATAAACGAATTCGTTACCGATGATTTTACGTTTTTGTTCTGGGTCTGATACGCCTTGTAATTTACTCATAAAACGTTCTTGAGCATTAACACGAATAATATTCATGTTAAAACCTTCACCGAATTGTTCCATGACCATGTCGCCTTCGCCCTTACGCAATAAACCATGGTCTACAAATATACATGTCAATTGGTCTCCGATTGCTTTGTGTAATAGCACTGCAACAACGGATGAATCCACGCCACCACTCATTGCGCAAAGTACTCTACGGTCACCAACGAGCCCACGAATTTTCTCTACCTCAATATCGATAAAGTTTTCCATTGACCATTCACCTGTACAGTCACACACACGGCGTACGAAGTTACGCAGTAAATCGTTGCCAAATTCTGTGTGGCGTACTTCTGGGTGGAATTGTACGCCATAGATACGACGCGATTTGTCTTCAATTGCTGCATAGTTTGTACTTGGACTGTCTGCAATCACTTCAAAGCCTTCTGGAATTTCGATGACTTTGTCTGAATGACTCATCCACACATTTTGTTCTTCAGGTAATCCAAAGAATAACTCATCTGTCTTAGCGTTAATCACAGCTTTACCATATTCGCGTTCATTAGCGCGTTCAACTTTTCCACCTAATAACTTAGTAGTTAGTTGCATACCATAACAAATGCCTAAAATAGGCACGCCTAAATTGTAAATTTCTGGATCAATTGTGAATGAATCTTCCTCATATACTGAATTAGGTCCTCCTGAAAGGATAATACCTTTCGGGTTCAAACGTTTAATTTCTTCAATACTAATTTCATGGTCATGTAACTCACTATATACGCCCATTTCACGTATACGACGTGTGATTAATTGGTTATATTGGCTACCAAAGTCTAAAACAAGTATGAGCTCTTGCTCTTTCGCCATTTCCATAGATTTAAATCTCCTTTAACTTAGAATGAATAATTGGGTGATTCTTTTGTAATTTGCACATCATGTGGGTGGCTTTCTGCTAAACCAGCTGGTCCCATACGTGTGAATTGAGCTTCTTCTCTTAACGCTTCTAAGTTACTTGAACCAGTGTAACCCATACCTGATCTTACGCCGCCCATAAGTTGATAAATTGTGTCTTGTAATGGGCCTTTGTAAGCAATACGTCCTTCAATACCTTCTGGAACGAATTTTTTCGGTGTTTTATCTTCTTGGAAATAACGATCGTTTGAACCACTTTCCATTGCACCTAATGAGCCCATACCTCTGTACACTTTATATTGTCTACCTTGGAATACTTCTGTATCGCCTGGGCTTTCTTCAGTACCTGCAAGCAAGCTACCTAACATAACTGCATGTCCGCCAGCAGCTAGCGCTTTAATGATGTCACCTGAGAATTTAATACCACCATCAGCGATAATCGCTTTACCTTGTTTACGCGCTTCTGAAGCACAGTCGTACACTGCTGTAATTTGTGGTACACCAACGCCTGCAACAACACGTGTTGTACAAATTGAACCAGGACCGATACCAACTTTAACAACATCAGCACCCGCTTCATATAAAGCTTTCGTACCTGCAGCAGTAGCTACGTTTCCGGCAATTAATGTAACTTGTGGGAATTTTTCTTTAATATGTTTAACTTGTTCTAATACGCCTTTAGAGTGTCCGTGAGCTGTATCAATAACTAATGCGTCTACGCCAGCTTCAACTAATTTTTCAGCACGGATATCGGTATCTTTTGCGATGCCGATTGCTGCGCCTACTAATAGTCTGCCAAGTTTATCTTTAGCAGAATTTGGGAATTCAAGTACTTTTTCAATATCTTTAATTGTGATTAAACCTTCTAATTTCCCGTCCTTAACTAAAGGTAACTTCTCAATTTTATGTTGTTGTAATAATTCTTCTGCTTCATCTAGTGTAGTACCAACTGGGGCTGTGATTAAATTTTCTTTCGTCATAACATCTGAAATTTTTATAGAAAAATCTTCAATAAAACGTAAGTCACGATTAGTCAAAATACCAACTAATGTTTTATCTTCTTCATTATTTACAATTGGCACACCTGAAATGCGGTATTTGCCCATTAATGCCTCTGCTTCAAACACACTTTCTTCTGGCGTTAAGAAGAACGGATTTGAAATGACACCATTTTCGGAACGTTTCACTTTTTGGACTTCATCTGCTTGATCTTCGATATTCATGTTTTTATGAATAACACCTAGGCCACCTTGTCTCGCCATTGAGATAGCCATTTTAGATTCCGTTACAGTATCCATACCTGCTGAAATAACAGGAATATTCAGTTTAATACCTTCTGATAATTGAACACTTAAATCTACTTCTTTCGGTAATACATCTGATTCTGCTGGCAACAATAACACATCGTCAAAAGTTAAAGATTCTTTTTCAAATTTATTTTCCCACATATGAATACAGCCTCCTAATATTTGTTTTATAGCTCCATTATTCCATAGTTTCTACATTTTGTTGATTCTTAATGCCGTTAAAAAAGAAATTCAAAACAATTGCTGAAATAGCACCAAGTACAATACCATTTTGAGTCAACCATGCGAATTGGTCGCCTAAAGCTTGAAATGCTTGTGGTACTGCACTTATACCCGTTCCTAGTCCAACTGATACCGCAATAACCAACAAATTATTTTGATTCTTGAAATTAATATTACCTAATATACTAACACCATATGCCATTACCATGCCAAACATAGCTATCATCGCGCCGCCTAATACAGGCAGCGGGATCATATTAGCTAAAGCACCTAATTTAGGAATACAGCCACAAATGATGAGTAGGATGACCATACCATAAATGACTTTATTCTTTTTAGCGCCTGATAATGATACTAGTCCCACGTTTTGAGAATATGCTGTATACGGAAATGCATTAAAAATAGAGCCTAAAATAATCGCGATACCTTCAGCAGTATAGCCTTTACGAAAATCTTTTCTCTCTAAGCGCTTCCCTGTAATTTCACTTAATGCGTGGTAAACACCTGTTGATTCTATCAAGCTGACTAATGCAACGATAAAGAACACTAAAGTTGCACCAAAATCAAAACTGAATGTTGAAAATCTAAACGGTTGTGGCAATGCAAACCAATGGGCTTCTCCAACTTGTTTAACGTCTACAATGCCAAACGTTGAAGCTAAGACGGTGCCAACAACCAAACCAATCAATATGGCAATCGATTTTAAGAAACCGACTGTAAAGCGTTGTACAATTAATATGACAATTAATGTGATAACACCGAGCATGATATGCTTAGCGTCACCAAAGTTTTTAGCGTCTTCTCCGCCCGCCAAATAATTCATTGCTACTGGCATTAAATTAATACCTATGATAGTAACCACACTACCTGTTACAACAGGCGGGAAGAATTTAACTAAATAAGAAAAGAATGGTGCGATTATAACGACTAATATACCTGATAAAAAGAGGGAACCATATAAGTCGCCTATGCCTTTCGTTTGGCCAATTAAAATCATCGGCGCAACTGCAGTGAATGTGCAGCCTAAGACAATGGGTAAACCAGTACCTGTCCCTTTCCACACTTGCAAAAATGTAGCCACACCGCACATAAAAATATCTACAGTAACTAAAAATGCAATTTGTTCTGGCGTGAAGTCTAAGCTCGTCCCGACAATTATCGGTACAAGAATTGCACCAGCGTACATCGCTAAGAGATGTTGTAAACTTAAAATAAAGGTTTTCATGATTGTTCCTCAACAAATGTCACTTTATTACCACTAAGAGAAGCAACTTTACATAGGGATGAAACTTTCAACCCAGCTTTTTCCAAACGCGCTCTCCCTGGTTGAAAACTTTTTTCCACTACAATGCCAACACCTATAGTTTCAGCATTTGCTTGTTTAACAATCTCATTTAATCCTAACGATGCATCGCCATTAGCTAAGAAATCGTCTATGATTAATACTCGATCATTTTTATCTAAAAATTCATCTGAAACCATAACAGTACTTGTCGTATTTTTGGTGAATGAATGGATATCAGCGTAGTAAGCCTCTTTGGTTAATGTACTTGGTTTTGCTTTTTTAGCAAATAAACACGGTACATCAAAATGCATCGCTGCCATAATCGCTGGTGCAATACCAGATGCTTCAATGGTTAATACTTTAGTAACCCCTTCATCTTTAAATTGATTATAAAACGTTAGCCCTACGTCGTGCATCAGCTTTGCATCAATTTGATGATTTAGAAATCCATCTACCTTCAAAATCTTCTCATCAATAACAACGCCGTCTGCCTCAACTTTCCGTTTTAACAAATCCACTCAAAAAACCTCCTCATTTTGTATACAAAAAAAATCCTAAACTAACCTAGTTTCAGGATCTATGAGTGAACGTGCAATACTATAAAGAAGTGATGTTCAACTTACAACTTGCGCTGCATTAATCAATGCTTCTACATTCATTTCCCTATTTATGTAAAAATGAAAAACAACAATGGTTTATAAGTGTGCTAATTAAAAGGTACATTTCCCAAATCATACTTTAAAACGATTGAAGTTGAATGTCTCGTATTGTATTGGTTACTCATAGTCATGTCGTTAATGGCAACATGGTAGAAACTTCTAGAGCCGTATCCTCTAGATTATATGAGTTAGATAAATTATTAACTGATGATAGCAAATTTTCGCGTTGTTTTCAATACAATTATTATAAGTAAGCGTTTTAAAAAGATAGATTTATTATTAAATATGTACTTTAGTAAACGTTTTCTTTACTGTAAAATCAAGATTGTCAGATGCGTAACTTCATTATATAATAAAATTGTATTCGTTTTATCTAATCATTAATAGGGAACACATTATAGAAGTAATAGAAAAACGGACGGAGGGACAAACAATGGCTGATTTTACAATCATACAAAGTAGAGAAGAAATACTGCCTACAATTGAAAAGAAACTTTCTGAAGGATATGCTGAATCCGAAATTTCAGTTATAAGTAAGACTAAATTGCATTTCGAAGAATTACACGATTCTGAAGTGAACTTAACAGCTACAAGCGGTTCATTTAGTGACAAAATGGCTAAAATTTTAACTGGCGAAGATGGCGAAGAAGTGGTTTTATCTTATTATGATATTAGTGATTATGATAAAGAGCGTTATAAGAAAGAAATTTTAGATAATAATTATCTTATTATCGCTGCTAAGGATCGTTCTTCTCATGAAGAAGTTCAAGAAGCCAACGCTGCTTATGCTACTGATCTTTTTGAAGGCACGCATTATTCAGAAGAGACCGAAGGACCAAAATCTTAACCTTCTTAATCATTCATACTCGTTGAGTGGCTTAAGTAATGGTAGACCTATGTTTATATCAATATACTAAACTTATATGATAAGTGGCTCATTTTTAAAATATACATATATGATATTTTAAAATTTTAGCCACCTTTATTAGGGCCGAGACAGAAATCAATTTAATTACTTTGATTTCTGTCTCGGCCCTCTTTGACTTCTTCAACGCATAAAATTATTTTTAAAATCTTTAAGCAACTTATGTCCACTGTTTTACTATGTTATAATGAACGCATTATTATTGGGGGGGCGTCTTTCTATGGAATTTAAAACGATTCAATCAATCGATGATCCGTTATTCAAAGCCGCATTGGCGTTATATGATAAACAATTCGGCATTGATTTATCTGAAGATGAACAAATATTTAAGCAATCTTTAAAAAATGAACATACCAAAGATGATTACATCTTTTTAGTTGGGATACAATCAGATGGAGTTGTCAGCTTGGCTACAGCACATTATGAAGCTACTACAAATTCTTCTTTTTTAATTTATCTCGTCGCAAACGATCAACCAGACCATGATGAAATAATCACCAAAACTTTAGGGCGTATAGAAAAGGAAATTAGTTATTTATCGAATCAATTACATGCGCATGATGTCAATTTTATTATGCTAGAAGTGCCTAAAGAACCTGACCAAGTTTCAGAAGAAGAAAAAGCAATTTTGAACCATAGACGTGATTTCTTATTTAATCATGGTTTCGAAAAACAGTATGACCTTGACTATTTAGCGCCCAATTCAGACGGTTTCTCGGAAGGGTCACCTAAAGATTTATATATCAAATCAAATATCGAGCTCACTAAAGATATTTACGGACCAAGCATCAAATCTAACTATATCTTAAAATATGTCTTTGCTAATAGAATTTCTAGAAGTATTATTTATCCGTTATTAGAAGAGATGGACTTACGTAAATCATAGAAGACACCACTTGAAATCACTATAAAAACAGTTTAGACTAGCATAGAGGTAAGGCTGACGTTTCACTAACCGAAGACAAACGTCGGTATACATAAAAATTATGATGAAAGGACTTATTTCTATGTTAACTAAAGAATTTGCACAACGCGTTGAGCTAAGCGAAAAACAAGTCCGTAAAATCGTTCAGCATTTAGAAGAACGCGGTTACCAACTTAGCAAGACTGAATACCGTGGTCGTGAAGCCACAGATTTCCAAGAGGAAGATATCGAATTATTCCAAGATATCGCTGAAAAAGTCAAACAAACGAATAGTTATGACTTGGCTTTCGAAGAACTTGAAAAAGAAAAAGACTTCTTACAAGTATTAGTCAAGGATGATGATAACAATCTTCCTTCTGACCAAAATGTTTCTTTACTCATTGAAGACTTACGCAGTGAAATCCAAAAAATGCGTGACGAGCGTCAAATGCTTGGTCAAATGATTAACCAAGTTCATCATCAACAACAAGAATTGCACAAAATGCAAAACCAAATTACATCTCAATTAGAAGAGAATACAGAATCTCTAAAAGCGATTCAATCATCAACAGATGAGATTAAATCTACTCAGAGTGTTATCCAAGATTCACAAAAAGAGCAAACTGAACTTGTGAAATCCAATGTTGAAACAGAACAAGTACACACTAACCAAACAACTTCGGATGATCAAACAACTTCGTTCACAGAAAATACAACTGAGCAAGTATCAGCAAAATCAGACGATAAAGAAACGGATAAGTCCGTTGATGACGCTGCAAACGATAGTGCCAAAAATGCGTCAATCCAAACTGAAAGCGAAGAAATCACTCAAATTAGCGAACAACCTTCTGAACAATCAACAAATTCAGAAAATGACCAAGCAACACCTGAAAGTGGTGCAACTAAGCGTGAAGCCTCCACTGATGAATCAGAGCAAAGCGCCGATGCGGAGTCTAATAAAGAAAACGATGCAAGTGTACAACCTACAGACATCGATAATAAAGAAGAAACCGTATCAACTACTAACGAATCAAATACGCCAGGACAAGAAACAGATGCATCTCAAGAGACACCTTCTTATTCTTCACCAATAGCTAAAGAAGAACCTAAAGAAGAACGCAAAGGATTTTTTGCACGTTTATTCAATTTATAATAGTGAAAATAGCACGCCATCCTAAAATTAGGATGGCTTTTTTATGTTTACCCCCCTACTCCAATCCCTTTATGCCTTGTTCCAACCGCATGTATATCCTATATACAACTACCACAAATTGGGTGTTATATAAATTTCTTAAAATTTTTTGAGTAATTGACTTGAATATTATTTGTTTTGCTACTATCCTTAGTATGCGTATCGGATTTCAAAAAATTAATTTAAATTTAGAAAGTGTAGGTCCTGTTTTTATGTTATTAACAATTCTTAATATCGTTATTTTTGTGGCCTTCCTCATCGGTTTATATGTAATGGCAAGAAGACACGTTTCATTTCCTAAACGTGTCTTCACAGCGTTAGGCATTGGGATTGTCTTTGGGATCGCTATCCATTTAATTTACGGTGTGGATTCAAAGGTTACTAAACAAACAACAGATTGGTTTAGTATCGTTGGAGATGGCTACATCTCATTCTTACAAATGATTGTTATACCTTTAATTTTCATTTCAATCGTTTCAGCTTTTACAAAAATCCAAATTGGAGAAAAATTTGCTAAAATCGGCATTTACATCTTCATTTTCTTAATCGGTACTGTTGCAATTGCAGCAGTCATTGGTATTATTTCAGCCTTAGTATTTGGTTTAGACGCTTCAACAATCGATTTAGGTAGCGCTGAAAGTTCAAGAGGTAGTGAACTTGCAAGCCAAGCTAAAGATATGACAGCGAGTACGTTACCTCAACAAATTTTAGAGTTATTACCAACTAACCCATTCTTAGATTTCACTGGCCAACGTACGACTTCTACAATTGCTGTAGTTATCTTTGCTGCGTTTGTCGGCTTTGCATTTTTACGCGTTATGCGTAAACAACCTGAAAGCGGACATTTACTTAAACGCGGTATCGATGCTATTTATAGTATTGTTATGTCTATCGTAACTTTTGTATTACGCTTAACACCTTATGGTATTTTAGCTATCATGGCGAATACCATCGCAACAAGTGATTTTGGCGCAATATGGACATTAGGTAAATTTGTGATTGCATCTTATGCAGCATTGATTGTCATGTATATCATTCATTTGATTATCGTGACAGGTATCGGCTTGAACCCCGTTACATTTGTTAAGAAAACATCTGAAGTACTCTTATTTGCGTTTACATCTCGCTCAAGTGCAGGGGCGTTACCTCTAAACGTTCAAACACAAAAAAACCGTTTAGGTGTACCAGATGGTATTGCTAACTTCTCAGCTTCATTCGGTCTTTCAATTGGTCAAAATGGCTGTGCTGGTATCTATCCAGCGATGCTTGCTGTCATGGTAGCCCCAGCAGCTGGCGTCGAAGTTAACTTGCAATTTATTTTATCTGTAATTGGCATTGTTATTATCAGTTCATTCGGTGTAGCTGGTGTCGGAGGCGGAGCAACATTTGCTTCTATCATTGTGTTGTCTACATTAAACTTACCAGTTGCATTAGCAGGGGTGTTAATCTCTGTAGAACCATTGATTGACATGGGTCGTACCGCATTAAATGTTAACGACTCTATGCTTGCAGGTGCTGGCACTGCTAAACTAACAAACAACTTAGATTCTGACACTTATCATTCCAAAGATTATGGTGAAATTACAAGTTCCTAATCTATCATTACCTTTTACCCCGAATATAGATTAGAACTAAGACATCCATTACGATGCTCCTTCTAAAGTAGACACTTAACAGTGAAAACTTTTTAGAAGGAGTTATTTTTATGTCTAAAATCAATTTTATCTAGGGTGATTTCAATTCATTTATGTAAGCAGACGTTTTTAATAAACAATTGAATAAGTTGTTATTTTTTAGCTCTTAGATGTTCATAATGCTTTCTTAAATATATAAACTATATATTATTTTAACAATCAAAAAAGCACGTTTCTTGGATATGTCTTAGTCATATCCAAGAAACGTGCTTTTAGTCATTAATATTCAGGTTTAAATGGACCCCAAGTAATTTTCTGTTTACCATCTAATGGAATTGAATCTATTGTGTTAGATACATCATCAAACCACTTTAAAAAAGCTGGGTTTTTATCTAAATAGGCTTCTGCACTATCTTCACTAATATCATGTAAATACCAAGCCTTACTCTCGAACTCATATTGAATTTGTGAATAGGCAAGCCGTGTGATATCAACACTGTCATACAGGCAGTTCACATGCTTAACGAGATTAGGTGCTTGTGAAATTAGGCTATTAGATATAATGTTTTTATGCGTTTGGTTATCTAAATCATTCCACATTCTTAACTGGCCGTCCATTTGAAAGAATATATCTATCGTGGAGTCATTCTCATTGAACGAAACAAGGATAAATACGCGCTCTGCTGTATGATCAACTGAATTTATCGCTCCGACGATTAGTTTTTGAGCCATCTTTACCCAATAGGCTTGAGCTTCTTGAGGGGTTAGTTTACTGCTAGAAGAGTAAATATAGTTTTTATTTGCATTGGAATCTCCATGCGTCTTCTTTCCAAATAACTTGTCAAACATGCTCAACATAACCAACCCCTTTCTAAGAGATGAACTTTTCCCATCCTAAATGGTGTTCAACAGAAGTTGTCAGTTTACTATTTTTGAATAAAACCTGATTTATTCAATTGCTCTAACATATCTAATCTCTGTTTAGCACTCATAAAATTAGAGATTTGTTCTGACCATGTTTCACTACGTTCTCCATTTGTGCGAGATGCATAATACTTACTAACTGTTTGATCATAAGCACTTAATGCTCTCCGTTGCACTTCTTTATCGCTGTTATACTTGTTTTGATGGAAAACATGCTCGATTGGTAAACGTGGTTTAGGGCTACCATTTTCGTTATCTGCTGGTATACCCAATGCCATTCCAAACAACGGGAAAGTATGCTCTGGCAATTCTAAAATTTCACGTACACGTTCAACATCGTTTCTAAGCGATCCTAAATAGACCATGCCGTAGCCCATATCCTCAGCCGTAGTAGCAATATTTTGAGCAACTAATGCCGCATCAATTGTACCTACTAATAGTCCTTCTGCTGATTCAAAAGACGTCGACATATCATTTTTAGAATTTTCATTCACAATTGCATGTCTATAATAATCCATTACAAAGACGAGCAAATAGCCATTTTCAACTACATAGGGTTGACCAGAGACTTCTTTCAAATCTTCTTTAACCTCAGGGTCATCAATACCGATAATTGAATACGCTTGTAAATAACTGGATGTCGAAGCACTTTGCCCTGCTTCAATTAATTGTTTAACGCTCTCTTCTGAGACAGGATCTTTCTTGAAACTTCTAACCGAATGATGTTTTTTCAATAAGTTGTATACATAATCAGACATGTCATATCCGCTCCTCTTTATGTAAATGTTTATAGTATTTAAATGATAACAAAGCTTGTATTTAATTGCTCATTATCTGTTTACCCATTTTTTATTATTTCAAAATAATTGAATACTGATATAAATTAAATTAGTGCTATATTTGTAAATGAATTTTTGAAACGCATGACATAATAGTTAAAAATTAATTTCGACCTGCTTTCCTTTGCGTGACAATGCTTTTTATACATGTTCAAATCATATTGATGAAAACTTCATTATATAATCAATCATTTACAACTAAAATGTTTTCTAAACCCATTAACGTGGAACTCATAATGTAAGGGGGGAATTATTTTGAGTAACAAAAAACAAGATCAATTAAAAAATGTAGAAAAAGACAATGACGAAAAAGCAATGACGGCGAATAATGGTGTCAAAATAAGCGAAGATGAAAATACCTTAACAGTAGGAGAACGTGGCCCCAGCTTATTAGAAGATTTCCATTTCAGAGAAAAAATCATGCATTTCGACCATGAACGTATCCCAGAACGCGTCGTTCATGCACGCGGTTTTGGAGCTCACGGTGAATTCCAAGTATATAAAGATTTATCAGAATACACTTCTGCAGACTTTTTAACACACCCCGAAAAAACAACGCCAGTGTTTGTTAGATTTTCAACCGTTCAAGGCTCTAAAGGTTCTCCAGATACAGTCAGAGACGTACGTGGTTTTGCCACAAAATTCTACACAGATGAAGGCATTTTTGATTTAGTAGGAAATGACATCCCAGTATTCTTTATCCAAGACGCAATCAAATTCCCAGATTTAATTCATGCAGTTAAGCCAGAACCACACAATGAAATGCCTCAAGGTGGTACAGCGCACGATACATTTTATGACTTCTTTGCCCAAAATCCTGAATCAACACATACAACTGTGTGGGCAATGAGTGATCGTGGTATACCTAAGAGCTTCAGACAGATTGAAGGTTTTGGTATTCATACTTTCCGTCTAGTGAACAGTGAAGGCGATTCGTATTTCGTTAAATTCCATTGGAAGCCGCTTCAAGGTTTAGAAGGTTTAGTATGGGACGAAGCTCAAATGTTACATGGTAAGGACGTAGACTTCCATCGTAAAGATTTGTATGAATCCATTGAAAAAGGCGATTACCCTGAATGGGAATTAGGTCTCCAAATTATACGTCCTGAACAAGAATTCGATTTTGATTTTGATATTTTAGATCCAACTAAAATTTGGCCTGAAGATCAGGTCCCAGTTCAAAGAGTTGGTAAAATGACATTAAATCGAAATGTTACTAACGTTTTTGACGAAACTGAACAAGCGGCTTTCCATCCTGGTCATATTGTGCCAGGTATCGATTTCTCTAATGACCCATTATTACAGGGACGTTTATTCTCGTATACAGATACGCAAATCACTAGATTAGGTGGTCCAAACTTCAACCAAATACCAATCAACCGTCCTGTTAACGAGGTACACAATAACCAAAGAGATGCCATGCATCAAATGAACGTGAACAAAGGACAAGTAGCTTACCATAAAAACGCACTTAACAACAATGATCCTCATACAACACCTAAAGAAGAAGGCGGCTATGAACACTACCAAGAAAAAGTCGAAGGCCGTAAAATCCAAAAACGTAGCGAAAGTTTCAAAGATTATTATAGCCAAGCTAAACTTTATTTAAATAGTTTAACGCAACCTGAATTTGACCATACTGTAGATGGTTTCTCATTTGAAATAGGCATGTGTGATTCTATTATGGTTAAGCAAAATGCAGTTAACCAATTAAATAAGGTAGACCGCACTTTAGCTGAGCGTGTAGCTAAAAATGTAGGTGTCGAAGTACCTGAAGTAAATGAAGAAGTAAATTCAGACGAAAAAGATAGCAAATTATCAATGGAAACACTAGATATTCCATTAGCTGGTCACTCTGTAGCAGTAGCAGTAAATGGCGATATCAGTGCGGATACATTGAAATCTTACGCTAAAACATTTACAGAAAACAAATTGAATTATGCGTTCGTTGGACAGCACCCTAAAGATATTTCAGAAGAATTCGGTATCACGGAAACATTTGATACTGCTCATCCAACACTATTTGATAGTTTAATCGTTTTATCAGATGGCAGCGACATTCTTCCACCTGTTGAAGAATTCGCAGAACTCACGTATAAGCACAATAAACCATTAGTGGTGAACCAAGCAGCTTCTCAAGGCTTAGCAGGTGCTAAGTTAAATTTAGAAGCTCCTGGTGTCTTTGTTTCAGATGACCCTCAAACAATTGTGCAAGCATTTGAACGCAAAAGATATTGGGACAGATAATCTTTTTAATCACTAGCAAACTATATACAGGTTAGTCACCTTCCTACTGGGGGCGAGTTAAGAAATTAAATTGTTACTTTTAATTTTTTCTCGCCTCCGTTTCTTTTATCCATTAAAATATTGTGTAAGTAGATATTAGATTAATTATAGCTTGCGGCGACATAGATGGATGATGCTTTACCCGCATACGTTTCAAAAATCCTAAAGGCGCAATAGCGCAACCTCAAGTTGCCTTGTAGAAAATAATTAGGCGCGTGACTTTATACTCACATTACTTTATTTTTGAATACAAGGCGTGGTTAATATGGAAATTGGTTCAAGCATCAAAGAACAACGCGAACTCAAAAATGGGTCGCAAGACGAACTAGCTGAAATACTAAACATTTCACATCAAAGTATTTTTAAATGAGAGTTAAATAAAGTCTACCCTAGTATTGATATGTTCATTAAAATGAGTGATTTATTCGATGTTTCTCTAGATGAACTAATTAAAAGTGATAAAAACTTTAAGGAAACTACTATCGAAACCTACCAACAACCTGTTTCAAACCAAAATCACCATCCTATGGATGGTTGGGAATTTCTGTCTAATTACTGGTGGCTCTTCTTTCCTGTCGTTGTTACAATTTGGTGGATGCTACAAACATTTCATTAATTTGTCTAATCTCATACAGTTCGTTTCCAACACATGAGATAAAACATCATGCGCTTTTGGTTAAACGGAGATTTATAAATCATACATGCAGCAAACACCTCCGTGCGCTATAGATTAAACTACCTCAATATAAGAGAGAAGTAACAAAGCGCATTTTTGTTATTTCTCTCTTATTTTCTTTTAGAAATGAACACACACAGCGGTATAAGATTGTTATACTATGTTACAAATATACTAAATGAGGTGTCAGTTATGGTTGATAACGTAAAATTGTTTATATATGCTGATAAAGAAGTTGAACTCAAACATCACCTAGCTACGATAGTGACAGAAAACGAACTTCAATATTCTATTATCAACTTAAATCATAATTACGCGCATTTTAAGACTTACACGCTTGACGAGCCACTCCCAGAACGTATGAAAGTCAAAGAAATCATTAAATTTTGGTGCAAATGGTATAGCTCCAGTCTCGCTAGCGAAACCATCATACACAAATGCAATCTCGCAATATTTAGTCAAAAACGAATTAAAAAACTTTCTAATTCTGAACTTAAGCTATTACATATCGCTAAGCTTGTGATAGTGCCAGAATCAAAATTTATTATAAAAGAACCCCTACAAAACGTCACAATTGAAACAAAATATACGATTATTAATTTACTTAATGAGTTAAGTACATCTAATACCATTATTTCATTAACAAATCACACTGAAGAAGCGCTTCTAATTAGTGAATATTGCTATCGTTTTAACAAAAATTCATTCAAACCCATAGCGCTTTCCAACGACAATTCTGAAAAGTATGCATCATCTATTGCCGAAAATCAAACACACTTAAGTCGTCAGCCGATCAGAAGACTAACAGTAAAGACAAATGAAAAAACAATGTTCCTTGACCCTATAGATATTGATTATTTAGAAAGCCAAGATGGCAAAGTAGTCATTCATGTGGGCGATGAACAATATATTCATGACACGACATTACAAAATATAGAAACGCTTATCACTCCTTATGGTTTCTATCGATGCCACCGTTCGTATATTATTAATTTACAAAAAATTACCGAAATTATTTCATGGTCTAAAAATAGTTACTCTATTCGAATTAATACTTCCAAAGATACATTAATACCTTTATCAAGACAGAAAGCTAAGGATATTGAACAATTTTTCAATATTTATGAGTAACATTTCACTGTGATATAGATACAATTCACCTTCTTTTGACTGTACAGCGCTCCTGTAAACGATAAACTGTTGTTGATTTCAAAAGGAGGTTTTTTCATGGATAATGTAATTGAAATGGAAAATGTAACGAAGTCTTTTAAAAATAAAGATGCTGTTCAAAACATGAGTTTCACCGTAAAAAAAGGAGAAATTTTCGGTTTTCTTGGCCCAAGCGGCTCTGGAAAAACGACGACAATTAAAATGCTAACTGGTTCCTACTGTCAGTCTAAGGGTAGTCTAACGGTGTTAGGTTATCGTAATGAAAACATTGGTTCTAATGGATTTATAGATCAAATAGGTATACTATCTGACCACAGTACTGCTTACGAAAGACAAAGCATTGCAGATAATTTGAAATTATTTGCGAAATTAAATGATGTGCCGTTACAAAAAATAGATGACACTTTAAATTTTATTGGTTTAACTCAAGATAAAAAAACATTGGTTAAACATTTATCAGCCGGTATGAAGCAGCGCGTTTTATTAGCAAAAGCATTGATACACGAACCAGAATTACTGTTTTTGGATGAACCTACTGCTTCATTAGATCCCTTAACAATTCAACACATACACAAAGGGCTTAAAGCGCTCAACGAACGAGGTACAACGATATTTTTAACGACGCATAATATGCAAGAAGCTAACGATCTATGCCATCGCGTCGCATTTATTGAATCTGGCATACTAAAAGAAATCGATACACCTGATAACTTTAGATTTAATCATTCAAACCATACGATTAAAGTGATGCACAAAAACAATCGGTCCAAGACTTTACCCATGACTAGTGAATCAGCCCAATATATTTCAGATATGTTAGAAGCTAATGATTTAAAATATATTTCCTCTGATTTACCTACATTAGGTGATGTATTCTTAAAAATCACAGGAAAGGAGCTCGTTTAATATGAATACCACACGTTTATCTGCCCTATTAGAAAAAGATCTAAAAGAAGCCATACGTAACCCATCTATTATATTTATGCCAATCATTATATTGTTTGTTAGCTTTTTCTACAGTTTTATAATGTCTGAAATAGGCAACGCTACTTCAGCCACAATCCTAATGCAGTTTATTGTGGTTAATATGGCGTTTGTGATGGTGGCAACTGCGACAATCATTACGATGTTTGCTGAAGAAAATGAAAAAGGCACTTTAAAAGGATTAATTGAAACGCCCGCATCAAAAGTTGAGATATTATTATCAAAAGCCATTATAATGACAATACTTACTATCATTACAACTATCTTAAGTCTCCTAATTCTTGGTAGTTCTATTCATTTTGGTTTTCAAACTTATATCGGGCTTGTGATCATGTTGTTTTTCTATCTTATATTAGGCTTAACATTAGGCCTTTTATCTAACAGTACCGGAGCAGCTACAACGTATACAATGCTACCCTTCTTTATATTTGGTATGATACCTTTATTTGAAATGATGAAGGATGTCTTAGATTTAGGTTTCTTTGAAAAAGTATTAAACTGGTTACCTTTCGGACTCGTTTTAGAGTTAGAAACAAATCACGCAACGTTAAATTTAATTTATTTAATGATTTGGTTAATTGTAAGTATCATTACTTTAACATTCGTTTATGATTACAAGTTCCGAAAGCGTTAAGAATGTTCACAAATTCGTTATAATTTACTTCAAACGCATTATATCAATATTCTATAGCCTTTCTTCTCAATTTCATATGTTTAGTTGAGAATTGAAAGGTTATTTATATTTTATGAAAGACTATATAAACAATGTATATGCTTTCATTTTTGTATGTGTAAGCATGACTCAAATTGTCTGTCAACGCAAATAGCGCGCACGCTTTAAATCTATTATGATTCAAGCCCTCTATTGTTGACGAAATACGTACTACATGCAATAATAGAAAATGAAAGATTAGAATTATTATAATTAAGAAATAATAATAATCTAATCAATAATATTTTACATTAACAATAAGTTATTAAATAGGAGGATGTTTTACATGTCTTTAATCAACAAAGAAATTTTACCATTCACAGCTAACGCTTATGATCCAAAGAAAGATGAGTTTTTCGAAGTTTCAGATGAAAACTTAAAAGGTGCTTGGAATGTCGTTTGCTTCTACCCAGCAGACTTCTCATTCGTATGCCCGACTGAATTAGAAGATTTACAAGGACAATATGACAAGTTACAAGAACTAGGTGTCAATGTATATTCAGTATCAACTGATACTCACTTTGTACACAAAGCTTGGCACGATCATTCTGAAGCGATTAATAAAATTCAATATACAATGATTGGTGACCCTTCACAAACAATCACTCGTAATTTTGAAGTATTAGATGAAGAACTTGGCTTAGCTCAACGTGGTACATTCATCGTAGACCCTGATGGTGTTGTTCAAGCAGCTGAAATTAATGCAGACGGCATTGGCCGTGATGCAAGTACATTAGTACACAAAATTAAAGCAGCACAATATGTACGTCAACACCCAGGTGAAGTATGCCCAGCAAAATGGGAAGAAGGTTCAGAAACATTACAACCTGGTCTTGACTTAGTAGGTAAAATCTAAGGAGGCATTGATTTGAATGCTTAATGATCAGCTAAAATCACAATTGCAACAATTACTTCAATTGATGGAAGGTGACGTTGTACTAAGTGCAAGTCTTGGTTCAGATGATAAATCTAAAGAATTAAAAGAATTGCTAGACGAAGTAGCTGCAGCGTCTTCAAACATAACAATTGAAGCAAAAGACCTAAAACGTACGCCAAGCTTTACTGTTAATAGACCTGATGAAGACACGGGTGTAACATTTGCTGGTTTACCTATGGGTCATGAGTTTAATTCTCTTGTATTAGCTTTATTACAAGTAAGTGGTCGTGCGCCTAAAGAAGAACAATCTGTCATAGATCAAATTAAAGCTTTAGACCGCCCGCTTAATTTTGAAACGTATATCAGTTTAACATGTCAAAAATGCCCTGATGTTGTTCAGGCTTTAAATTTAATGAGCTTATTAAATCCTAATATCACTCACACTATGGTTGATGGTGCAATCTTTAGAGATGAATCTGAAGATATCATGGCAGTGCCCGCTATCTATTTAAATGGTGAAGAATTTGGTAATGGCCGTATGACTGTTCAAGATATATTAACTGAATTAGGCAGTAAAGTAGACCCATCAGAGTTTAATGATAAAGCGCCTTATGACGTGTTAATCGTTGGTGGTGGCCCTGCAAGTGGGAGTGCTGCGATTTACACAGCTCGTAAAGGATTACGCACTGGTATTGTTGCCGATCGCATCGGCGGGCAAGTGAATGATACTGCAACAATTGAAAACTTTGTCACTGTTAAAGAAACAGACGGACCTAAGTTTTCATCTGCACTTGAAGATCATGTAAAACAGTATAATGTTGATATGATGACAGGTGTCAGAGCGAGCGACATTGAAAAAACAGATAACGGTATAGTTGTTACTTTAGATAATGACGCTAAATTACAAAGTAAAACTGTTATCATTGCTACAGGTGCACGTTGGCGGAAACTAGAAGTACCTGGTGAAGAAGCGCTTATCAATAAAGGCGTTGCATTCTGTCCGCACTGTGACGGTCCTTTATTCGAAAATAAAAACGTCGCTGTCGTAGGAGGCGGAAACTCTGGTGTTGAAGCTGCAATAGACTTAGCAGGTATTGTAGAGCACGTAACACTATTTGAACGTAACGCTAGCCTTAAAGCAGATGACGTACTACAAGAACGTTTGAGCGCTTTACCAAACGTTACAATTATTAAAAATGCTCAAACTACTGAAGTGCTTGGTGAAAATTCAGTTACTGGTCTTAAATACCAAGACAAAGAAACGGGCGAAGACCATACTGTTGAATTGGAAGGTATATTCGTTCAAATCGGGTTACTACCAAATACAGAATGGCTTGATAATTATGTCGAATTAAATCAAGCGAATGAAATTATAATTGATCGTACCAACGCCACAAGTATTCCTGGCATATTCGCAGCAGGTGACGTAACAGACGATCGTAACAAACAAATTATAATTTCAATGGGCGCTGGCGCAAATGCCGCACTCAATGCATTTGATTATATTATTCGTCACTAAATTACATGCCCTATTAAAATCAATAGATAACTTTCTAGGAGGACCAAATCGGTTCTCCTTTTTTATGTTTTCAGTTAATAAATCGTACCGTTTTGATGTTTTAACATCCATAACAAATCGTTTAAGTCAGATTGCACTTTTATATTTCGTTCAAAAGATTGTGCGTTTATGTATCATTCGTCTATATAAATCAGTAGCTTGAGATGATACCCTTAAGTTATAATTTCAAGAGCAAATAGATTATGATATAAACAGGACTATGATTAAAGGAGTAGTACGTTCTATGAAAAAAAGTATATTTTTATCGTTAGTACTCATGCTAACTGCTATACTCGCCGCATGTTCTAACGAAGATTCGAATGATGACCAACAACACAGTGACAGACACGCACCTACCGATGTCAAAAAATTAACAGAAAATGACATTTTTAGTTCGAATAAAACAGATGAAGCCATTAGTGAAGAGGAAATGAATAAAGCAATTAAAAAGTATTTAGATGTTAACTCAGATATTATAGACAACAAATATTTAATACAGTATAAACTAGATAAACAAACGGGTACTGATACTAAAATTACAGATGCTCAAGCAAAAAGATTATCAGATTTGTCTCACAAAGCTATCAAAAATGATGTACGCTTCGAGAAATTCGTCAAAGAAAATCATTTACCAAAAGGTTATAAAACCCATGTTGACCGTATTATCACTTACTTCACAGCTTTAAATAGCACAATTAAAGATGCTGATAAACAAATTGAAGAAGTGAATTATCAACCCCAGAACAAATTGAACGTTGTAGATGTATCGACAGAATACGCTGGAGATGTAAATGGTAAACAACAAGAAAAAATTAAAAAATTCCTTAAAGAAAAAGGCATAAAAAGTGACGCAGTAGATAAATAACCACATTATTTATTTTTATGAAAATAATAATCATAATTGTGAACATTATTTTAAATAAATGTCATATTTACTTTACTTAATAAGAGATTAAATCAATAGCATTACAAAACGATGACATCTTTAATTTCCAGTCTCATAAAGCCTTTTAAACGCTTACACATTATTTTTCGAAAAACATTGACTTATATTTGTAAAAAACCTTACATGATTGTAAGGTTTTTTAATATGATATGTCTTTTTTTCTCAGAGTTGTGTTTGTTATCCTTTAGTATAAGATTAAATACAGTAAACGTAGGAGCACAGTCGAGAAACCATTTTAAGGAGGTAGCACCCATGGTGATAACTATTTTACTAGGTGCAATGGCTGCTGTCTTCATAGCTTTTAATCTCTTTGAGAAGAAAGAAACATATGGCGTTATCTCATATAAATCAATTGCTCTAAGTATAACTTACGTCATACTAGCAGTTATTGTCGGTAGTTTTTTAGACAATATACACACAATTTTTCAAGGATTTCATGATAGCTTAACAGCAGCAAAAAGATATTAACTGACAGGGCAGAGTTCACATTTCTCTAAAATGATTGCTCAGTTGCGCCCTGCCAAGGATGGCTAGTTAATGTAAATATAAAGCTTGAAGCGTGTTTTCATTCCTGGTCATCTATTGATAGCATACTGAGACCCACAGAAGTCTGTATCAGAAACTACAGCACCAAATCATATGCATTGGCAAGTATGTACGTTCAAAATTAAAATACTTAAATATAACAGTGCACCTTATTTAACGAAGGTGCATTTTATTTTTATTTTGGCCGTGAGTATTTATCTTTAGATTCTTATGCTATTTTTCAACTTCATACGGTACACAATTTTCTATTTTTTTGTCTATTACAGTATCTTTATTTTCATACCCTAAATATACTAAGCAACATCTGATTACGACTTGATGCGCAATAATTACAATAGATTCTAAAGATGGGTCTACTTCATTTTTAAAGAAAGCTTCTACACGTTTCAATACATCTTCATAACTTTCACCTTCTGGCGCTTTTTGAGTAAAGCTGTGTCTAAATGCATGATATGCGCCATTACCAAAATATGCTGCATATTGAGGATCTTGTTCAACTTCACTCACTTTTTTACCTTCAAAAATACCTAAAGAACGTTCTCTTAATAAAGGGGTCACAGTTGCAGGGATAAATTTATCAAAAATTACATTATATGTTTGCCTAGTTCTCGTTAAATCTGATAAATAGATATGGTCAATCTTCATTTTATTAAAATGATATTGCAATCGTTGTGCGCCGCGCGCTCCTTTTTCCGTTAAAGGCACGTCTAATTGGCCACAAAAATAATGATTCCCTTCTTTTTTATCATAATTAGATTTAGATTCACCATGTCGAATTAAGTATATTTTCATATTGATTTATCCTCCTTTTTATCTCATCTAACACTTTTGTTAGATGGAGCATATAGACTATAATTCATTTTTTATTGTTGTTATGATTAACATGAGGTGATAAAAATGAATGAACAATCATTACATTCGGATACACAAGGCGGTCGCGTTCTATCTTCTATCAGTTATTTTAGTATATTTTTTGCACCTATTATTTTACCAATCATTATTTGGATTTTTGCTGATAAGCCAGCGTCTGCGCATGCAGCTAAATCGTTATTTTATCATATTATCACATATATCGGTCCAGTCTTCATTGCAATTACGTTAGGTTTAGGAAGCACACTCATCAATCAGCAACAAAACACGATTACTGTTATCGCTATTATTTTCTCTATCATTTTAATCATATTGACCATTTGGTATACAATTAAAAACGTTTATCGCGGTGTTAAAGTACTAATTTCTGAAAATGCTTATTTTAACCCGTAAAATAATATTTAAAAAGGAGGATGGTTCTTAATAAACGTGAAACCATCCTCCCTTTTTATATTCGCTTTTATTAACTACTTTTACTAAATAGTAAGTTAAGTGACAGACCTATTAAAACTGTTCCTACTGCGTAATCAAAAATGGCTTTGACTTTTCTATTAGCAAAAAGTAGCTTGATATATTGAAAAATATAAACACAAAAAATAAACCATAATAAAATAACTGTAGTTACAATCGCTGACAGTATGGCTATTTGTGTTGTAACGCCTTCACCCGTACTTAAAAATTGCGGTAAAATACTTATGTAATAGAGTAGTGCTTTCGGATTTAATATGGTACTCAAAAAGCCTTGTCTATAAGAGCTTAAATAACTAAACTGTTGCGCTTCGATTTGCGTTACAGAAAAATTCATACCTTGACGTGCACTTATAATACTTTTTATCCCTAGATATATAAGATAACCAGCGCCAAGTATTTTAATTACTAAGAATACATAATACATATTTGCTAATATAAAAATAATACCAAAAACCGCTAATAAAGAATAAACAACGTGACCGGTTGTGATACCTAACGCTGCCATTGCGCCATTACCTTTACCTGACGTAATCGAATTTTTCATTACTACAAAAAAATCTGGACCAGGGACGATAATAATCATTAAAGTGATTGTAATAAATGCGGCTAATCCTTCCATTCTATGCACCTCCACTTTGTTTATGTTATCAAGATGCACTGACCATCGCAACACGCTAGTCCATTATTTTTTAATAATTCAAAGAAAGTATATTACAAGCTAGGCCTTAAACAGTTTACTATAAAAATACACCGTCTGAATTGATTCAAATTAAACGATTATGCTATATTACCTGTGTAGTCGAGAATCGGCTACTTGTCTTTTATATTCATAAACATATTACACTTAATAGAGAGCAGGACAGAAACGATTTTACTCAAAAGTTTTCACCCTGCTCTCTTCTATTTTATTAGCAATAACTCAATGAATCGAGAATAAGCTAATCTTTATTTTTCGATCTTTTTATATTTTGTCTAGAAAAAACTATCGCATATTGCGTAAGCTGTAAGTTCTATTCTAAACCTCCAAAGCAAACCAAACACATTAAAGACTAACATTAGCCAATAAGAGGATTACACATCTTCTTAATATTGATTGATACAATAAACATTAACTTATTAATTTCAAACCAATCGTACTGCCTAATATGACAATAATACAGATAATTCTTTTTATATCAGTTGACTCTTTATAAAATAGCATACCTAAAACAGCCCCTCCGACTGCACCAATACCAGTCCATACAGCATAAGCCGTACTCATAGGCAATTGGTTCATTGCTATGGATAACGCTAAGAAACTCACTGCAAAGAAAGCTATCATCCATCCAAGCGAACGCCATTTACGACTATGCACATAAGCATTCAAAAACGTGATACCTAACATTTCAAAAACACCTGCAAAAATTAATAAAATCCAAGCCATTACGAACGCCCCCCATCACTTGTTGTCACTAATTTCAAGCTAATTACACCTAATAATAGTGTTATTATTAAAATAATTTTCCCTAAATTAAATGGTTGTCCAAAAAATAGAAAATCAAATAATGTCACACCGGTCGTACCAAGTCCAACAAACACTGCATAAGATGTTCCTACTGGCAATACTTTAGATGCTTCAATAAGCAAGTAAAAGCTTAAAAATATAGCAATGATAGTTAAAATCCATTCAAATACTGATGAAGCATGCGTTAAACCAATCACCCATCCTACTTCAAAGACAGCTGCAATAATAATTTTTAACCAATTCATAATAAGATACCTCCTAAAAAAGTTAAAAAAGCCCGGGAGATAGTTGTTCATACTATCTCCCAGGCTTTTATCCTTCCGTGTCACATCATATATGTGGCTTTCTCTCGGACCGAACCAACAAAAATGTTGTGGAACCCTAGAAAGCGTTTATTCAATTATTTAAATCATATCAAATTACACTTTTATATTCAAGCTTAAGAAATGAATTTTATCATAAATTATAATAATTATCATAAGGAAAACGCTTTACATAAGATTAACGCTTAATTTTGCACTTTTTTTATAATTTTTCGAGTCAAAACTCTCTACATTTTATGAATTTTAATGTATACTAAGCATTAAATTATAATAATTATAATTTAATAGCGTGATTGATGAAACTCATTCTCAATTAAGCACTTTGATTAATTAAACTATAAATTTTTATAAAAGCGAGGGATTATGATGAAATTATTAAATTACAAAATGCAAAATGATGAACTTATTGCTACTGTATTATCCGACAAGAAACAAATATTCAAATATACTTTTGATATCAATACACCTGAATACGAGATTTTAGATGTACTTGAGGAAATCAATCACTATGTAGATAACGGTCAACATCCACTAGGCTGTTCATTATTAAAAAACTATTCACACGAGGATGTGAGCCACAATATTTTATAATCTAAATCCTCGACCAAAAAGGTGAGTATAACTGATGCATACGAATCAGTATACTCATCTTTTAATTTTTGATTAGCGCCAATAACATATCTGTTTTTAATTTTCGATATCATGTTTAAAATTAAATACACGCAGGAGAACGTCCCTGGATATATTAATATTCTATTTCATAATTTGGATAGGCTTTATTTGCAATAGCCCCATAAATCACCGCATTAAAAACACGACATTTATTGGCTTTTTTGTTTTATATCTAACTATACCCTTTCTTTACATAATCATTTATAATATATATAAACCGTATTTTAAATTTAATATGCATAATATCATTATAAATAACAAGACGAATGCGTTAATCCTAGAAAGTAAAAGGGTAAATATATAATAAGAGCATGTGTCATAATCAAATTACATAAGGAGGGACGCAAAATGTGGATTATCTCAATATTACTCATTATTGTTGGTATTGTGTTGCTCATCCTAAATAATCGTATACCAAAAAAAGAAAACGTGGGCAAAAAACAAAGTTTAGTTAGCTTCGGCGTTGTTTGTTTAGTTATTGGTATTTTTGGATTGATTGGTCAGATTATTAAGTCAATAATATAATACGTTTCATATAAGAAGGCTGAGACAAATTTAGTACAATGTCTCAGCCTTAAATATCATATTGGCAGTAGATAACTGGAATGAAAATACACTGATATTAAATTTTTAAAGTACCACTTCTTAATTTATTAAGTTGAAGGCACTTATGGCAAGCATTTTAGCTCTTGCATGCTTTTTTTCTAGTCACCTTTACCGAGATAGGACAGAAACCATTTTAGAAACATACGTTTTCTGTCGTATTCTATTATGCATGAACTTGCTTTATACGATGCTCTAAACCTTAGTAGTCCTTATATACAAATCTTAGCAAATGTATACTTATTACTGTTTGCTACCTACATATTAAATAAATCATTAAAAGATTCTGCCATTGTAGGATGGGTATAAATATTCTCTTTCAATACTTCAAAAGGTAAGCGTTGATCGATTGCTAATTTTATTAAATTAATGATTTCTTCTGATTGTAAACCATATAATGTCGCACCTAGTATTTCATTTGTTTCTTTGTTAACTACTGATTTAAACAAACCTCTTGTGTCATTGTTTACTTTGTGACGTGGGATTGTATTAACTGGAACTGCATTTTCTAAAATTTGATAACCTTGCGTTTTGGCTTCTCCTGCTGTCAAACCAACGCGTGATAATGGAGGATCAATAAATACTGTATAAGGTACAACGCCACGATTTTCAGTTGTACGTTCGCCGTTCCCAAATAACTGGTCTTTGACGATTCTAAAGTCATCTAATGAAATATAAGTGAATTGCATACCGCCTTTCACATCACCTAATGCGTATATGTGTGGTACATCAGTTTGTAAATGTTTGTCTACTTTTATTTCACCACGTTCGCCAATTTTGATGTCCGTATTTTCTAGTCCAAAATCTACATTAGGTTTACGGCCAGTTGCTAATAATACGGCATCTGCTTCATAGTTACCTTTCGTAGTGTGCACAATCGTGCCAGAAGTTGTATCTTCAAAACGTTCTGTATCTGCGTTCAATACGAGGTTTACGCCTTTATTTTCTAAATCCTTCTTAACTTCAGAAACAATCTCTTTATCTTCTTTAGGCATAATATCATCATGTTTTTCTAAAATTGTGACTTGTGTACCAAAATTCGCAAACATAGAAGCAAATTCTAATGCAATATATCCTCCACCAACGATAACTAACTGTTTAGGTTGAGTTGTCAACGCCATAATACCTGTAGAATCGTATAAATGTTGTGACGTCTCTACACCATCAATGGATGGAATAACGGGATTCGCACCTGTGTTTATAACAATGTCAGTTGCTGTGATTGTTTCTTGTATTTGATCATCTTCATCTAATAAATCAATTTCTTTATTAGACGTAAATACTGCCTTATAATCTAGGACACTTATATTGTTATCATCTGCTAAATTATGATAATTTTTGCTATTTAAAGCATTAACTACGTCGCTTTTTCTAGAAAAAGCTTCATCAAATGAACCATGCTCTAATCCTTCGTGTACAAGCGTTTTAGAAGGAATACATCCTATATTAATGCATGTACCACCATACATTTTCTTAGATTTTTCAACTACAGCGACACTTTTCCCTTGTCCAGCTGCAAATTTGGCTAATGTTTTGCCGCCTTTACCGAATCCTATAATAAGTAAATCAAATTGTTTCATTAGTATCCTCCTTAAGCGTTTCATTTAAAACATCACGTATTGTAATACCTTTATAATAATCGATTAATATCTGCTGTTCCTTTTTGTGGAACTTAGACATTGTATTACCAATCTCTCTAGATATTTCACAATTACTGCTTTCATCTCCAGTATATATACGTCCTTCCGATTTATCTTCATTAAAAAGTATAAATAATTCAGCTAAATTCACCCGAGCCGTTGTAATGTTGGCTCGATACCCACCAAACTTACCTCTTGATGTTTCTAGATATTGGTATTGATTTAATTTACGCGTCACCCTACGTAATTGCACTGGGTTTACACAAATACGTTCAGCTAATTCAGTGCTATTAAAACGTTCATCAAAATGCTTTACCAAAAATGATAATAAGTGTACTGCTATATTAAATTCTAAATTCATAGTCTCACCTTTTGATTTTAATTGAAACTTTTATAGTTACATTTAAACATACAATTTTATTTCACACAAATCATTTGTTTAATCCTTTGCTATATTATAACGAAAAGCGTTCAAAATGATTTAACATCTCTCCTCTTCATGGAACTTATAATCATGCACCTCTTATTTTATTATCGTATACCATATATATCTTTAAACAGCTGACGTATAAATCCCCCTTCTTTTTGTCCCAGTAAGCGTTTCACATCATTTCTATTAAACCCACTTTCTCTTGTAGTCACTATCGTGTAATGACTATTACATTTAAAATGAATTGTGACTGAATGCGATGCTCCTCATTTAAAGTTAATTTCTTCATTTTCAACAATATTTTTTATAAATATATTAATTTCAGCATTATACGCCTCATATTGTAAGTTGTTGTTTTTCCTTAACATCAACGCTCAGAGCCAGAGGAAAACCAGAATCCTCCAACACAATCTGGATTTACAAAAGCTTCAAACACTTTATCACTAGGCACATTGTTTTACATTTTCGTTACTATATCCAACAAATTCACAACCTTTCTCCTAAAATAAATCTTTTATCTACCAACCATATGTTCATTTTCAACTGTTTCATTATTGGCTATGTATTATGTCATACCCTAAAATGTAACTAGGTATTACGGAATCAGTAATACAATTGCAAATTACTTATAACTTATATATTATTAATAATTTTGTTATAATTTAACAATCACTAAATATATAGATTTAGGAGCTAATTATGAAAAACATCTTAAAAACTTATTTATATTATTTAATTATGCTCGTTATTGTCGGCATAGTATTACTCGGTTTATATTTCACATACGTATGGAATCAGGACCAACCTCAGAACCATGATCAATCCCAGAACCAAGACCAATCTCAAAATCAGGATAAATACCAAAATTTCTCTCAATTAAAATCAGACACTGAGAAAAATAGCGATTGGCAAAGAAACATTAAGAAAACTAATAATAAAGATATATTAATCACTGCTATCCATGGTGGTGGCATTGAACCTGGTACTTCTGAATTAGCTAAGATTATCTCTAAAAAAGGAGATTTCAACTTATACAGCTTTGAAGGATTATTAAAATCAAATAATAAACAATTACATATTACTTCTACTCGTTTTGATGATTCTAAATTAAAAGAAATGAGTAATAAATCTAAAGAATCTATTTCTATACATGGCTTTCAAAGCGATGAGAATGCAGTTTATATTGGTGGCCGGGATAAAAAAATGGCCGATTCAATTAAGAAAGAATTAGAAAAAGAAGGGTTTAATGTAGAGGAAAGTCCCAACCGTATTGACGGGAGTTCAAATAATAACTTTATTAATAAAAACGACAGTGGTTCTGGTGTACAACTTGAGATATCTACTTCTATCAGAAAATCGTTTTTCAAAAAAGATAACTTAGACAGAAAAACGAGAGAGAACACTTCTAAATATCGTCAATCTATTTATGATTTTGCAGAAGCTGTCACTAAAGGCATTCACTCTCAAACATAAAAAATTTAATTTATTAAATAACTCATTTTAAAATAAATTCAACGAAGGTATCTTTATTTTATTTTCGTTAACTGAGGTTATTTTGTATTATACAGGCTAAGACTTTTTAATAGTTGCCTTATAAAAACGTCACGATTAGTATATTTTAATTCTAATTTACTACAGCCAAGCATATTGAAAGCCTGGGGCACATATTGCTCCCCCAGGCTCTTCTTATTCTACAAACTATTTAACGAAATACCTACTATAACGCATCTTTCAAATGGTGTACCATTTATCTAAAGCATTTAACGATTACTACACTACCAATATCATTTTATGCTTTTTAAAATAATAGACATCACTGCACACACCACCGTAATTAATAAGAAGATATTCATTATAATCATATCTGTGCCATACACGTCGAAGCCTAATTTAAAATTCCCAGAATGATTACCCACGTAACTATTTATAAATACAATAATCAACACGCCAATTGCAGACAGAATTCCAATAAAATCAAATAATAATTTAACACGTGGATGTTTAATTCCTTTTGTTAATATAGCATTTCACCTCAAGTTTTATAATTATCTTTTGATTTATATTTTATAACTAAGTAAAGTGCTCTATATGTGTGGTTGAATCATAAACTTTATACATACATTTGTTCATTTTTGGCTATCATTAAATGAAGTTCATTTATTTTTTTATTGATGTATGTCCTTTTTGATACGATACCTACGGTTCATTATTCCAATCAACACACCAAATATCATATATATAATATAAATCCAAAATCCCTTGCCTTCAAACGATTTTAAATTTGTATATTCAAAAATAAGGTAAATAGACCCTATCAATAAAAAAGCATATAATAACGTAAAATAATGATTAAAATATTTCATAAACATGCCCCTACGATATCAATATTAATTATTTTGATATCTTTCTAAATCATACTCTCTGAACTTAGACACCTACGTTTTAATATTTGAATTAATGTATATATCAGTCTCTCAATTTCTATGCATAGAGTTAATTTAACACGACATGATACATTCCACAACTTTAATAAAAAGAGAAAAACAGTACTAACACAAGATTAGAACAGACTGAATATAGAAGGTAAAACGCTTATATAAGGACTATTTCTATTTCAAATACACATATTCTAAATTATATTGAAGGCCGAGACATTATAAATGTTCGGCCTTATTGACAGTAGCAATTTTTATTTGATTTTTAAAATTTGTCCTATTTTCAAACTATTCGACGTTAATTTATTATCCTTTTTAATTTTTTCTACACTCGTCCCTTGCTTTTTAGCAATGCTGTAGAGCGTATCTCCCTTTTTAACAGTGTGTGTTTTAACTAAGTATAAAGTTTGCCCTTTACTAATATGATCTGATTTTAAGTTATTCCATTTTTTTATATTATCTACACTCACTTTACTTCTTTTCGAAATATTATAAAGCGTATCTCCCTCGACTACCTTGTGTGTATCGCCAGTAATCGAATCACTCGGTGTTTCGGGATTTTTCAACTTCAATACTTGCCCCACAGTTAAATTGTTACTACTTAAGTTATTCCATTTTTTTATATTATCAATTGAAACACCACTTCGTCTTGAAATACTGTAAAGCGTATCTCCTTTTGTCACTTTGTATGTGCTGCCAGTAATAGCATCATCACTATCGTCACCTGAAAGAGATTTATAATGTTTTTGCACTAAACTGTAAAATTGGTTCATGTCATATCCCCATTGACTAAAATAACCAATAGGATCCGTATGGTTTGTGCCACCCCAATACTGACTTACAGCATTATGACTAATAATTGTCCCTGTACCTTGGTTGTTATCTGCAAGAGAAGGTTGTAAACCATTAGCTTTCAACATTTTTGCTGTTAAATAGGCCTGGTTATTTACAGATTTAGCGAATTCATCAAATGTATTAGACCTTGTTAATTCGATTTGATAAAAATAAGGGTTCGCGTTTGCGCCAGCCCCCCAAGCTAAATATTGGCTTGGGGCAGTTTGAATAATTTTATCACTACTCGCGTATGCGTGAACAAATGCACTATTGTAATTGTTGTACATATAATTCACTTCACCATCAATCGTGCTATTTGGATTAGCCGTTTCATGAATAACTACACCAATGTATTTGCCAGACTTATAACTATACTGTGGCAAATTATTTATTCTAGTATCTTGAACAATCTTTGCTGGCTTAATATTATTATTTGCTATATATGTATTCACATCTTGATAAGCACGATTTGCAGCAAAACTTCTCATCTCTGTACTATTATGTTCTGCAACTTTATTATGTAATTTTAAATCTTCTGGTGTCAGTGCATTTTTCAATTGTTGTGGGCTCATTTTTTGAGCTTCTTCATAATCAATCGCTTTGCTGGTGTCCTCTCTATTTTGCTTATTGCTTTTATCTGTGTTTTGTTCATTATTATCTTGGGCAGCCATCGCCGTTTGCGAAAGTAGCAAGCTAGAAACCAATAATAGTGAAACACCAAACCTAAATTTCATAACAACATCTCCCTAGTTAAAATTTGAATCATATTACATGTCGATTTCAAAAAAATTCATTTTCAAAACCTCTTTAATTTATTCTATATTAATTTTGAAACATTTACAAAATGTTATTTTATTTGGCTCATTATAATAACAAAAATTATATTTTAATTATTTACAAAAAAAGCCGCTACTCATTTCGAGTAACGACTTTGATTATATATCTGTAAAAACACTTGATAAAATCGCGACTAAAGCCACTATGAGCACTAATACTAATATTGAGTCAATTTTCCTTTGGTTCCGCTTATTCATAGGTTTTTTAAACTCTTTTATTGCTACAATACCAGCGCTTACCACAATGATTAAACAGATTACATGAAATAACAAAATCAGTACAGACATCACGAACACCCCAAATCGTTAAAAATGCGCTTATTCAGTAATATTCACCTTAATATATCCTTACGAATAAGTTACACTGCTTATTTATTCATACCCATTTTATAAACTAAAATAACCAGATTTTTACATTTCAAATTGACTATAGATAATGTTAAAAAGATTTGACATATTACGCAATTTTTTTATGTTAATGATACGTTAAACCTATTTTAATTTCGAGGTGTCATATATGAAATATTTAATTATTTTTATTGTAGTTCTATTGTTTTCAGCTAGTTGGAACGTCTTGTCTCATAAATTTTTACCTTCAGAGCTAACTGACCACCCTGACGAGAGGCAAAGAAAAATGTTTTTAGCGGTTTTAGCAAGAACCTGCGTATGGAGTGTATATAGTTTGTTATTTATTCTTATCATGCGCTTATTAAATGTGTGGGATTTTAATCATAGTCTATTTGGAAACTATCCAGAAATAACTATGATATTCATTATTTTCTCATTAGCTATTATGAACTATTTCTATATTAGACGTAAATATATGTCAAAAGGTCGTTAAATCAAAAATAAAATTAACGTTTATCGTCAAAGCAATGCATTTCTCAATTCACATGAAACCAAGTCGTGAATGTATCTAGACAAATTATTAATGCTATTGAAAACAATCAATACAACTCTTCGTGATCTTTGGCATTCAAACTTGCTAAAATACATGGGGCCACAGTTGATGATTTAATTCGTTAATTACTTATTAATCATAAAGATAAGCCTATTCCGCTTCAATTCGCATATACATTTCCATTTATGTATAAAAAAAATGACGCAACCATACTATTGAATTTTATCATTCATTATGTTCATATTTCTCTACTTATATGCTTTATGATTTACTTTAGTATTAATTGGTAAAATGCTAAATCTAACCACTGTTCAAATTTATAACCAACACATTTTATATTCCCACATGCTTCAAAACCATATTTCTGATGAAGTTTTATACTTCCAACATTAGAAGCATCAATACCTGCTACGATTGTTTTAAAATTATTTTTTGTGATTTCATCAATTAATTTAGTTAATAATTGGGAAGCAATACCCTCATGACGTGTTTCGGGAGCAACGTAAATAGAATGCTCCACTGTATATTGATATGCTACCCAATTCCTAAATGGTCCGTATGTTGCAAATCCAACCACTTCACCGTTTTTAATGTAAACAAAAACAGGTTCCGCTTTTTCTAATTTCGAATAAAACCACGCTTCTCTTTCTGCTAATGTAACTGGTTCATATGTATAAACTGCAGTAGTGTTTAAAATCGCATCATTATAAATAGCTAAAATAGCTTGTAAGTCTGTTTGTTGTGCATGTCGTATCATAAAATATCACCTCTCACTTATTGTATATTGAATGTAAACCAGCAACAAATTAATGTTAGAAAATATAACAAAAAAATCACTCATCATAACTGTCATCAGTTAGCAAATGAGTGTTGTCCATTAAATGATTTACATAAAAAACGCATATACTTATCAGTTATTATTTATTAATAAATTGTAATTCATAAAGTGCTTTTTCTTCATACGTATTAAATCTATCTAGCTTACCATTTAACATAATCGTTTTTTCTTTTCTACTTACATTATGGTAATAAGTAATTTTTATATTTAAATGAGACTCATAACCATTATTTTGAATCGTAGACTGTAATTCATCGAAAACATCTTTATTGATTGGTAACAAATAGCTTTCTTTACTAGGTAAAATACTCACATATTTTTTCTGAATTACACTATCTTCATCTAACAAAATTTCAATCTTAATGTCTTTAGCTGCGCCGCCTCCTAAATTATACATCTTTAAATAGTCTTGATGATTAAGAGAATCAGCGCTTGTATTAATCATTTGTAATTGGTTATCTTTATCTAGAGAAAGTAGAATCTGATTAAACCCTAAAGCAGGAATAAATGTGATTTTCATTTGATATAATTGAATCGAAACTGAAATAAAATAAAACAATGCCATTATAAATGTTCCTATAGAACCAATGGCGGAAATGATATTAATCATAATAAGCCACCTTTAAATTTAAAATTAGAGATGGTCGTTGATTACCGCAACGCTTTTTACAATTGTTCATCATTTTCTACCCGTTATATTAAGAAATTGTTGTATCATTCATTGGCTTTCCATTATATTGTGTCTTTATTTATTCTTTTTAAGTGCCCCAACAATAAGTGAAACTACAAAAATAAGTACGATCGCGCCAATAAGCGCTGGGAAGATTGGGACGCCGCCCCATACTGGTCCCCAAGTACCTAATAATCTGCTTCCTATAGCTGAACCGATAAGTCCAGCAATAATGTTTCCAATGATGCCTCCTGGGATATCTTTACCTACAATAGCACCTGCAATCCAGCCGATCAAACCACCGACAATAATCATTATTATAAAACTCATATGAATAATCTCCTTCTTAACTATAAATTTTAAGATACACGAATATTGCGATAATCAACATGAAAATAAAATACCATACATACTTTTAATTCGTAAATAGCTATAAAATGCTAAATAAAAAAGACCCCTAATTAAAGGGGCCTTTATAACGGGAGTTATGAATCTTCTGCATACCCAAGGGCACACAGAAAACCCATCTCCTCATTTTCGCACACCCGAGGGCATGCAAAGTACATTATAAAACGCATTAGTAAGAATGTAAATCTTAAATTGATATTTTTTCTACTAAACTATAACACAATATTTAAGTTACTTCGTCCGCATTATAAAATAATGACAATACAAAAACCTCGTAAGCTTTCTGCCTACGAGGTTTACAGATACAATATTTATTATTGTTCTTCTTTAACATATGGTAATAATGCCATATGACGTGCACGTTTAATAGCTAAAGTTAACATACGTTGGTATTTAGCTGAAGTACCTGTTACACGACGTGGTAAAATTTTACCGCGTTCTGAGATAAAACGTTTTAATAATTCTGTATCTTTATAGTCGATATGTGTAATGCCATTTGCTGTGAAATAACAAACCTTTTTACGACGACGTCCGCCTCTTCTTGGTCCACCTGCCATGGTAACTGCCTCCTTTTAAAAAATTTTATATTTTATATGTTCACTATAATTAGAATGGTAAATCATCATCACTAATATCAATAGGTCCGTTTGCGTTCGCAAATGGGTTGTTTGATTGATTATGATTTGATGAATTATTGTTATTATTTTGATAAGAAGACGTGTTTTGTCCAGATTGTTGTCCACCAAAGTTTTGGAAATTATTATTTCCTTCTTGAGCATGACGCTGATTTTGGTTTTTAGGTTCAAGGAATTGAACACTATCACAGACAACTTCAGTCACAAATATACGACGACCTTCTTGGTTTTCATAGCTACGTGATTGAATGCGACCGTCAACGCCAGCTAAACTACCTTTGAATAAGTAGTTGCTTACATTTTCTGCTTGTTTTCTAAAAACAACGCAGTTAATGAAATCAGCTTCGCGTTCCCCTTGCGCATTTGTAAACGTACGATTTACCGCTAGAGTAAAAGTCGCAACACTCACGCCTGAGGGTGTTGTTCTATATTCTGGATCTTTCGTTAAACGACCGACTAAAACAACTCTATTTATCATTTAAACGACCCCCATTTATTATTTTCTTGTCTTATCTTCGTCTTCACGAATTACGATATAACGGATGATATCATCTGTAATTTTAGCTAAACGTTGGAATTCGTCAGTAGCTTCGTTATCTTCAGTTTGGATACGTACGATATTGTAGTAACCTTCACTGAAATCATTAATTTCATAAGCTAAACGACGTTTGCCCCAATCTTTAGTTTCTAAAACCTCTGATCCGTGAGAAGCTAAGATACCGTTGAAACGATCAACAACAGCTTTTTTAGCATCTTCTTCAATGTTTGGACGAACGATGTACATAACTTCATATGTTCTCATTTATAATTGCACCTCCTTGTGGTCTATACGGCTCACCATCTAATGTGGTAAGCAAGGAATAATTTTCATTACTCACAATCAAGAATTATAGCACACGCCTTTACATTTTACAATGATTAACAGACGTTCAAACGTATATTTTTTATTGAATGTTTCATATGAAACATCTAGAAATACGAGTACATTTAATGAAATTCCAAAATCACAATAAACGCATACTTTAAATCATGAACCCCATTTATATTTTATAAAAATTTCTTATTTATATAATTAAAAATCACTTGAGACAAACTTGATAAATAATTTTAATTCTACTAGCATGTCAAATATGTTCTTGTTTTATATGTTCTTCTAGCAAAAAACGCTTACATTATTTACATCATTCTATATTTAAAAAGGAGATTTATATGAGTTCAATAATCAGAAAAGGGTTTTTATCAATTAGTATTCTATTTGCAACTACAATGACTTTGAATGCTGCACATGCAGCTGAAGATACAGCTAACCAAAAAGGCACAATGGGCTACGGATACCAAAAATACCTTGACGAACATCCAGAAAAAGCTCAAAAAGAAAAACCTGAAAGTAGTTTTCGTTCTGAAGCTGGCACAACAGCTGCTGGAGAACGCGTCTTAGATATATCAGAATGGCAAGGTGACCTAACAGCTCAACAAGTAAAAGACTTAAAATCAAATTACGACTTTATTATTATTCGCGCCCAATACGGATCCGAAAAAGTTGACGCTACATTAGAACACAATTCAAATTTGTTAGATAAATATAACTTAGATTTCGGTGTTTATTCCTACAGCATGTATGAAAATCCAGAGGACGCACGATATGAAGCACAAACATTATATAACCGAGCACCTAAGGCTAGCTTTTATATTAATGACTTTGAAGAAAACACCGTAACATCTGGCACGACAGAAGAAAGTACTTCCGCATGGTATGATGAAATGCGCAGCCTTGCTGGTGATAAAAAAATCTTATTCTATTCTTATGAAAACTTTATGAAAGAACATGCTTCGGAATCTGTTGGTCAATATGATGGCTATTGGATAGCTAATTATAATCCAGGACAACCAACTCAAGAACATGTGTTATGGCAATATACAGATAGCTACGCATCACCTGAATTAAATCAAAATGTAGATGCAAATTATACTGGCCCTGGTGTAGATACATCATGGTTCACATCATAAGTGTTTTAAAATAACTGCACAATGTGTTATAAAAACATCCACAACATATAAGAAGCAAGGCAGTAATCCAATGTTTCTAAAATTGATTGCTGCCCTATTTTTATTTTGGGTACACATATATAAGCTCAAGTCTTTCTTTTTAATTTATATATCACTCAAACAAAAATCTAACCAATCAATATAAGCTTGTTCACGAAGTATTGCCTTTTTCACTATACGAATATGTTGAGCATCTTTAGTAGAATCAAGACTTTTAAAAATCGACTCTAAGTAACTTAGTTTTTCTAACTTATATGTTTGCTTACTTACTAAAAGATTTTTCTTCTCTTCAGCCTTTAAATAATCATAGAAGTAAACTTTAATTGCAAAAGGGTCTTTATTATTTTCTTCCTCATCTGCTGTTTCAATCCAATGGTATAAGGTTTTCTGACCTAACGGCGTAATACGATATATTTTTTTTGTTACCTTACTCGTTTCATCTACATCTGAAATAAAAATATGTTCAGATTCCAAAAGTTTTTTTAGTTCATTATATATTTGGCTATGTTTGGCAGACCAAACCTCCCCTATAACCTCACTGAATGATTTATAAATTTCGTACCCTGTTAAAGCTTGATGGTTTAATAAACCTAAAATTGTGTATTGAAGCACATTTTTCAATTTAATCACTCCCATTGATTTGACATGATTAGTATACAGATTTAACATGTAAAAGTAAACATGTAAGTAATTACATATAGGAGGTCGATCAGCATGTCTACATTAAAAGAATTTATTGGAATGCATATGATTTATACGTATGACAATGGATGGGAATACGAAATGTATGTTAAAAATGACCATACCATTGATTACCGTATTCATTCAGGCATGGTTGGAGGCAGATGGGTAAAAGACCAAGAAGCTGATATCGTTGAAATCATTGAAGGCGTTTATAAAATATCTTGGACAGAGCCAACTGGTACCGATGTTTCATTAAACTTTGTCCCTAATCAAAATCTAATGCATGGTGTTATTTTCTTCCCAAAATGGGTGCATGAGCGCCCAGATATCACCGTTTGTTATCAAAATGATTTCATTGGTTTAATGGAAACATCTAGAGAAAAATATGAAACGTACCCTAAATATGTTGTACCAGAATTTGCAAAAATTACTTACATTGGTGCACCTGGCGTGGATAATGAACAAGTTATTGCACAAGCACCATATGAAGGTATGCCGGAAGATATCAGACAGCACAAATTAAATTTCCAAAAATAAGTTAGAAGTACAAATTTTAATATTTAAGACAGCCGTATGATTAAATATTAAAATTATAAAAACCCCTATATATTACAAAATACGTAATATATAGGGGTTTTAAATTTAAACATTAAATCTAAAGTGAACAACGTCGCCATCTTTCATGATATATTCTTTACCTTCTAATCTTTGTTTACCAGCTTCTTTGGCACCATTTTCACCGTTAAATTCAACGTAATCATCATAACTTGTCACTTCTGCACGAATAAAACCGCGTTCAAAATCTGTATGGATAATGCCCGCACATTGTGGCGCAGTCATACCCTTAATAAATGTCCAAGCGCGTACTTCTTGTACACCAGCTGTGAAATAAGTCGCTAAACCTAATAAGTCATAAGTTGTTCGAATTAAACGATCTAAACCTGGTTCTTCAATACCTAGATCTTCTAAAAACATTTCTCTGTCATCAGCTTCAAGTGTAGCAATTTCTTCTTCAATCTTAGCGCTAATTACGATTACTTCAGAATCTTCTTTATCTGCATATTCACGAATTGCTTGAACCTTTTCATTATCTTCATCGCCTATTTCATCTTCACCTACGTTAGCGATGTATAGCATTTCTTTAGATGTTAATAATTGTGCTTGATTCACATATTTTTGATCTTCTTCAGTGAACTCTAAACTTCTTACTGGAGCGCCTTCTTCTAATGCTTCTTTAATTCTTGTTAAAATACGAACTTCATTTACAGCATCTTTATCTTTTTGTCTCGCCATTTTCTCTAATTTTGGTAGGCGTTTCTCAACTGATTCTAAATCTGCTAGTACAAGTTCCATATTAATCACTTCGATGTCTTCTATAGGATTCACTTTACCAGACACATGAGTTACGTTATCATCATCGAATGCACGCACAACTTGGCAAATGGCATCCACTTCTCGAATATGAGATAAGAATTTGTTCCCTAACCCTTCACCTTTAGAAGCGCCTTTCACAATACCTGCAATATCAGTAAATTCAAATGTTGTAGGTATTGTTTTTTTCGGTTGTACCATATCCGTCAATACATCTAATCTGCTGTCTGGAACCTCTACAATGCCTACATTGGGATCAATTGTTGCGAATGGATAGTTCGCTGCAAGTGCACCAGCTTTAGTAATTGCATTGAAAAGTGTTGACTTACCTACGTTGGGTAAACCAACGATACCTGCTGTTAAAGCCATTTAGTCATTCTCCTTGTTTTCAGTATCTTGATTAGATACTAGTATTTTTTTTAATTTTTTATTAAAAGTTTGTCTTGGAATCATAATACTTCTTTGACAATTTTCACATTTTATTCGGATATCTGCACCCATGCGAATAATTTTAAAACGATTTGTGCCACAGGCATGTTGTTTTTTCATTTCTACAATATCATTTAAACCGTAATTGGATGTCATTCTGTAACACCTCCGATCGTCTTACGCATTATTTTGTTGATTGGCTTCGTATTTTACCATCATTGGTTGTGGCATTTTAATTTCTTTAAGTTTGAATAGTTTCAATATTTCTTTTCTTAAAATGCGTGCGCCTGTAAAGCCTTCTCCAGGTATCGTCTCTGCAGAAATACGCAATACGATTTCATTATTTGTGATGGAATTTACACCCACAACCTCTGGCGTAGATATAAATAAATAATATTTCGAACGAATCGCTTCAAAGAAAGCATTTAATTCTTCTTCTACTTTATCAATATCTTCCTCTATAGAAACTGGGATTTCTACGATCGCTTCACCATTTATCACAGAGTAGTTCGTAATTTCACCGACACTACCATTTGGTAATGTCGTCAGTTCGCCAGAAATAGTATTAATGCGCATAGATCTTAACCCTATTGATTTAACAGTACCTTCTGCTACTGGAGCACCACCGTTACTAATTTTAACATAGTCTTCCACGTCAAATTGATTTTCAAAAATAATAAAGAAACCTGTAATGATATCTTTAACTACAGTTTGTGCACCAAAACCGACTGCTAAACCTACAACACCAGCACTTGCTATGATGCCTCCCACACTGATACCAAATTTACTTAAAATCGTAGTCAACACTATAAACCATACCACATACGAGACTACATTTTGTACTAATGATATTAAAGTTTTTGACCGCTTTTTATTACCATTTTTGCCTTTATTTTGAATTTTAAAGAACTGTGCGATACCTTTGTTCACAAAATGTAAAATAATCCATGCAGCCACTACATAAACAATAATCATTATTAGATTAGAGAGTAATGATTGATACGTTTCTGGTTTCAATAATGGTTCTATTATCGAATATAGAATATTTTTCACTTGATCCAACTATACTTCCTCCTTAACACATTGTCACTTTAGTTTATTATAACCTTTTTAAAGCTGAAACAAATCCAACTTTCGCTCTAAATTACGACCTTATCAATGATCTATGCCACTACGTTAACCTCATCTAGTTTATTAAAAATATAAGGATTAGCAAAGTGTTTAAGCATAATTATCACTATATTTTTTAATGTTTTTAGTTAAAAATAGACAAAAGAAAAAGAACCATAATTTAAAATTATGATTCTTTAACACCCAATAAGTAATATTACTACAAAAACACTTTGAAATAAAGCATTTTTTTGATTTTCTTTCCCCCCCTCAACTACTCAATATCAATTTTATATACTTCTTTATCTATCAAGCACATTTTACACTAGTTAAAATAATAATTACATACATTCTAATTTCAATTAATTTATTATATTAACGCTCAGGAATACTTTTTGGCCATCTAGGGAATTTTCAACATAAACCAATATAATTATTATAATATTCAGATAAAGGGGGTGTTCACTATGTTAGCAACATTAGCAGAACAAGTTCTCAAATTAATTTTTGATCAAATTGAATAATCGCGTTTTACTTTTAAATATGAAGGAGTGATTAAAATGATTGAAAACATACTTGAACTCATTTTCAAAGATATTTTAAAATAGTAGATGTTTCTTTTAAATGAAATACTTACAATGGATAAGTATTCAGATTAAGGTTACATACATTTGAAAGGAGGGATATTATGGTAGGAGGATTATTACAAACAGTATTAGACTTAGTTTCAAGCATTTTACCTTTATAATTTTAAAGCATGGATAAAAATTATGATTCTTTAACACCCAATTATTTATATGAGGATAGCCATCTTTTAACAAACGATACTTCTGATTTCAATAGGTTATGAGTGCCTACTGACCCTTACATCAGTAGGTACTCTATTTTTGAGACTAACAATAAAAATGAGCCTAGGCAGCTTTTATGCCTTAGGCTCATTTTTATTGTTAGCAGTAATGAACTTGAATGAAACTATACTTGTACCAACAACCATCTGTTACTACATCCTATTATACAAAATTTCAAAACACTAAATTTGATAACGGATTTATTCAGCAATTTTTTTCTCAAGATTGTTGAAAAGTTTAAATATCATGACACGTTCACCTGTTTTAGAACTTAAATCAGTGTGAAAACCTTTAACTTCTTCACCAGTAATCGAGTAAATAATATCATCGAGTGCTTCAATACCAGATTCTACTAATTTTGATCTTGTACGTTTAATTGTTAATAATCCTTCATGCGTTTCGCAAACTTTATATTCAGCTTGTGTCAAAACGCCTTGTAAACTCACAATAATCATATCACGTAAAATATCTGTTTTTACAGAAAGCGAACCACGACCAAGGAAATCTTTTTCCCATTGTGTAATTGCTTTACTGATTTCAGACTCATAGGCACCTTTGGTTGTTTTCATGTCGTATGCATCTCCCATAGAATCAGAATGTCTTATCACATTATTTTAATAATGCTAACATTATCATTTTTGCATGTATTTCTCCATACTTATGCGCAATTACCAAGAAATTAATCTATCTAGTTGCCTTAACCATTCACTTATCTGCCACCATATCATTTTAAAATCATCTTGATAAATTAATTTAATGGCCAATCATGCCATTGACCAAATGCATCTATACTTGCTAATTTAACCCATCTGTTTAATACTTTTTGATAAAAATCATGATTATCGTTTAATATCTGTCTAATAAAATCATCCGGTGCTTGAACGACAATAAGGAGTCTGATAGGTGAATGATACATTTCATTATCTGCTGACATCACAGATTGCCAAGGTAGACCTGTCAATAAATCACTCGCATTGCCTTGCATCACGCCTATACCAGCTGTGATTGTTTGTGTCGTCTTACTGCCACTACCGTAGTAGTGAGGCGCTACTGTTGAAGCGTAGTATTGTAAATTAATCCATTGTGCTACAGTAGCTGGTCCACTAATTATATTAGCTAATATACTACCGTCACTATCTTGCTTCCAATCATAATTGTGTAAAAAAGATCGCCCTTTTAAATCACTATGTTTAGTTAAGTCACGTTGACCAATGATAAATGAAGCGTTTCTTGCTAACCCCCACTCAGGTCTAATTTCGCTCCAATCATTTGTTAAGCGATGTACTTCTTTTAAAGGGTCTTTTTTAAACAAATGATTGTCTGGCAAAGCTTTCAAACGCTGCTCGTTTGCTCTATAGCTAATATCAGGCATAGCTGCTTGTATTTGATTAAAAGCATTTTGCGCAGTTTCAGATAAATTAGGCGTATATATCCAATCTAACTCATCGATAGAAGTTTGATGTTCTGCTGCTACAAAAACAGTATCTTCTGGGATAACGATGCCTTCAGTTAATAAGGATGCCCTTACTTCTGGTAAATTACATAATTGCGCCAATACTTTTGCATTAAATCCACTTGCTGCACCGCCACACGCCCCACAGTCTAACGAGGAAGCATAGGGATTGTTCGCACTTTGACTTCCATGGCCACATAACACCACTAACGGCGCAAAATGAGAAGTCAGTCCCATTAAACGCAACGCCTGATGCACATAATCTACTTTCTCTTTTTCTGTAAAACCAACTGGCATACCTTCTTCAGTATGGTTACAATGTTGCAATGATAATGTTGTATCATTTGGTTTTTGTAACCAACCCGCGTAAAATTTTCTAATTAATTTACCAACAGGTCTGGGTGTAAAACTACGTGAAAACATTTGAAGGGTTAACCAAGGTCCACTTAATTCTGGTAATAGCAAACTAGGCAAAGCGTTTTGCTTCATTTTCTTAAATGTATACGTTATTGATTTAAGTATATGCTGATGTTGGCGAAAAGTAGTAGGTTCTTTTTCGTGTGTGTACTCTTTAATTTTATGTTGAGGCTGGTTCATCACAGGTAAAGAAGGATGACTATGTTCACTTCCTAACGCTTCCTTTGCAATAGGCAAAACAAAGAAGCCTGCAATACCAATTGTCTCAAATGGCCCCGCCGCTTCTATTTGCTGACGGAAAGGTTCTGAACGCACATCGATACAAAATGCCATTTGCACTTGTGTTGTGTGCTGTTTGTGCTCAACGTTTTGCTCCGATTCAACAGCGGTTTTTAACTGTTTTTCATAAGTTGCTTCCCAAGCTTCTAGTAACAATTTTTTACAAATTTGCGTTTCAAAATGGATCGCAAAATCAATATACACCTTTTGTTGAGATACGGATAACTGGTCCCATTGTTCAGTTGTAAACAGATCGGTATGAATCCAATTTTCCCTAAATTCATCAACTGAATATTCAAATTCATAATTTGGCTCTGTTGCAGGCAAATAAGGTTGAACGATAGCCCATTCTAAGCCAACACGAATCGCTAAATAGGCTAATAGCAATTGATATTCAGTGTGATGATATTCATCTTGCCATAGCATCATGCCAGCCCACCCAGGCAACGCTAATAAATGATTTTCTAAATAGGATTGTATCTGGCCCTCCGACACTCCTAATGCTTCTAAACATACTTCAAGTAAATCTTCAGCATTATCTGGTAAAGTCTTCAGACGTGTACGCTGTTTTTTAGATAACGCAGGATCATGTTGAACAAGGCATCTCCATGCAACAAACAACCCTTGGTCACGGTTGGGCATTGTCCAACCCGATTGAGCATCGTCAACGTACAATTTACACCATTTAATCACATGATAATCTACTATATCTATTAATTTTTTATCGTTTTTATCAGTGATATACGTACTCACTAATGATGTTGTATTCATGTCATCTGTTTTATTTAATGCATTCGTACGATGGTTTGCTATGTCTTGACTTTCTGAAACACGATTCAATACTGTTAAGTGGGCTAAATCTAGAGATTTTCTAGCATAAGTTTCAACGTGATTTTTAGCTATGGAAGGGTTTATTTGTTTTAACCACTGTTGTAACTTAAGTTCAATCTCACGGTCATCTATTTCATTACGCTCATATGCCTGTTTAAATGTATTAAATGTTGGATAAATATCTACGTCACGTACTTTTTTCAACCATTGTGCAATATTTTCAAATGTATATTGCTCTAAATTGGCCCATGGGTTTCTTGCAGCAAATACTGAAATAGGCGATAAAGGCACAATGACCCTGCTTGCTTCAGAGATGATATGATTGATATCATCCGTATATTGGTTTTGGTTTGTTATGACTTTATTCATTCCCATTTTAGCGGCCTCCTTTTGATAAATAAGACTTAAGATAATTAGGATGACGTTCAACTGTTTCAGCTTTTGCATCACCTAAACGCACAATCCACATATATAAAATTGAAAATGCTACAGTAGAACGATTGTGTGCCACCCATGTACTAATTAAACTACCTAACAATAAAATAAGCGCTACAAGAATCACGATAATTGTAGGAGGTTGCGCACTATGCAATGTCATTGTATATAATGCATCAGCAAAATAATGATGGACTAAGAAGTATACACCACCGACAACAATTAATACTGTCAAACCGACAACACGCCCTAAACGACCTTCTCCAAACGCAACTAACTGCGTCCACGATACAGATAACGACCAAGCTAAGATAAGGCCACTCACAAGGCGGTAACCTTCTTCTGGCGCGCTTAACCAAAAGCCTAATCCAATAACGATTGCTAAAATACGCCCACTTACAATCCATACATAAGACATTCTTTCATTTGCACGACTTGGCACACTAAAATGGCGTACCGCTGATCCAGAACGAAGGAATAATGTAGCTTTGAATAAACCATGTAAAATTAAATGAATAATAGCTGGAACATATGCCCCCAGAGCACATTGGATAAGCATAAAACCCATTTGGCCAATCGTTGATCCTACTAGTAAACGCTTATAATCCACATGTATTAAGCTTATACCTGCACCTAACAATACCGAAACACTTGCAAAAAACAATAAAATAATAGCTGCTATATCGCCGCTAAAGATTGGTGAAAATTTTGTTAACATGATACCCCCAGCGTTAACGATACCAGCATGCATAATAGCAGAAACTGGCGTCGGTGCGGCTACTGACTCGATTAGCCAACGTTGGAAAGGCCATTGCGCCGCTGGAATCATAACTGCTAAAACAATGAGTAAATTAACGCCGAATTGACCCCAGCTGCTTATAATAGATAAATGTGTCTCATCTAGCGCAGTAGAATAATGCCATTCCCCTGTCAATATACCAATCCATAATACTGCTAAAAGTAACGCTACCCAGCTTAATAAAAATAATTTTGCTGTCACCTTAGCTGCAATACGTGTCACTTGCCATGCATTTGTCAATCTAATTAATAGCGTAAGCCCTAATAATGTGATTCCCCAACAAACTACCATGATTCTCATGTCTGCAGTCAACCAAGCTAATGCCGCAAAAGTAGTCGTAAAAGTAAATAAAGTGAAATATTTTTTATAACTTTTATCTCCTGCCAAATAGCGAATACAATAGCGTTGAATAACCAAACCGATGACTAAAACAAAGCCTGCCATTAACCATGACAATACATCCGAACGCCATACACCTACTTCTACATTTTTCTGTGAAAAAATAAGACCTAAACATGCAACTAAAGCTGGTAATGCTACAAAATAAATATGTATACGTGCATATTTAGGTGTGATTTTTTTGATTAAGAAAAAGAGACTACTCAAAATAGAAACAATTAATGTTATAAATAGCAATGCTAACAATGCATTCGTATTAATTATGATCATCACGCTACCTCCTTTGATACAACTTCTAAATTTACATCAGCGCAAAATGTCCATTTGCATAATCGTTGGGATTTACATTTTCCATAGAAAAAGCCGACAATTAATAACAAATCGATATTGATTCATTATTATTGTCGGCTTCATTACAACTCACATCATTTTGTGTTTTGCGCTGCTACCTATTAAATATTTATTTATGTTGAAGTTCATTTTTTAATGTCGTACTGTGAGACGTACAATTCTTAATTTCCACTGATATTCATACACTTTTTCAATTTACCAATACAGTTCAATTAGCAACTTGCTAAAGCATGATTTACGTAGAAAACAGAGAATAATATGCCTAACATTTTAGTTTTCAATATTAATAAGATATAACGATTATTCGTGTTTGTCAAGAAAGACTACATGTTACTATGTTGTTTTACAATGCTTTATGTTTAAACACATGTTTAGAAGTAATAAACGAAAGCAACATAACGATTAAACCGAACACTGCAAATGTGCCACCATACCAAAGATTTTTACTGACTTCACTTATCATATCCCCTGAGCCAGAGAATAAGGCTAATAAGCCAAAATAGTAAACGAAAAATACAATCACTACTATAATAGAAACAATCATAAAGATTACATTAGATTTTTCAGCACCTATTTTAAAAGTAAACGGGGAAATAAGTGAATATAATGCAATAAATCCAATGCCCAGCATTGCAGAATTAATGCCTGTAACGATACTATCTGCCACAATAGCATTGATTACAAGGGACACGATCATACCCATGAGTGCCAATATACTGTAAAAAGCAAAGTGACTTGCCACATAAGTATTTCGACTATAAGGTAACGTTGACACAAAATACATCCATTTTGAATCCTTTTCATCCTTTAAATTATCTGTTGCTGGAGAAACTAAAAAGATCATAGGCATAAAACTAGCGATTAACGGATTGGAAAATGAGAAAAATAAACAAATTGGAATACTTAATAACAAATATGTATAAATGGATTTTTTATTCGTAAAATAATAACTCATTAAGTAACCTTTCATACTAACTCTCCTCTCATTAATATTTTCGTCGCGTCATCAATTTGTTCTATAGATTGTGCTATATCTATTTCATCTTTGTTATTGATCAGTGCTTTACCTGAGCCTTTATGTATACGATAAGCTATAACAGCACTTTGATTTACATCAAATTGCCCCTCTTCAAAAGTAACAACGCCATAATCGTTTTATATGCTTATTTACAATATATTAACAAAGTTATAGTTTTTATATACGTCATAACGAAATATATAAATCCAACCATCTGATGATATGAACCATTAACAAAAAATCCCGACGCACTATTAAACAGTATGCCGGGATTTTTCTATTGCTATTCTACTTAAATGTTTCCTTCATAAACTAGAATTAAATTATAAATACTTCGCTTTTTCCGCTTCTCTTAGCTCAATACGTCTTATTTTGCCAGAGTTGGTCTTAGGCAAGTCTTCAACAAACTCAATTGCTCTTGGGTATTTATAAGGTGCAACGTCTTGTTTAACAAAATTTTGTAATTCATTGATTACACTTTCGTCCCCAGTAATGTGATCTTGCAAAATCACAAATGCTTTGACGATATTTCCTCTGATTTCATGTGGACTAGCTACTACTGCACATTCTTTAACGTATGGATGTTTTGTAAGTGAATCTTCAACTTCAAACGGCCCAATTGTATAACCAGAACTGATAATAATGTCATCTTTTCTACCTTCGAACCAGAAGTAACCATCTTCATCTAATTTCGCTAAATCACCAGTAATAAAGTATTCACCAATTTGTGGCTCAGCAGTACGTGCTTCGTCTTTATAATAACCTTTAAACAAAGCAGGTAAATCTAACGGCACTGCGATATTCCCTACTTCATTTGGTTGTGCAGGGTTACCATCATCATCTATAACTGTAACGTAACTACCAGGAATGCCTTTACCCATTGATCCAGGGCGTCCTTCGGTGTCTTTTAAGAATCCGATCAACAATGTGCTTTCTGTCTGACCATAACCATCTCTAACTGTTAAATTAAAGTTTTGTTTGAATTTATCAACAACTTCTTTGTTTAATGGTTCACCTGCAGATACGGCACTATGCAAATGTACTAGTTTATAATTTGTTAGATTGGGTGACTTAGCCATTAAACGATATTCTGTTGGTGTACAACATAATACATTGATGTCGTATGTTTCTAGTAATTCAAGATATGTCTCTGCATTAAATTTACCGTTATAGACAAATGCTGTCGCACCTGATCCTAAAATTGATAAAAATGGGCTCCATACCCATTTTTGCCAACCTGGCGCTGCAGTTGCCCAGACCGTATCATCTTCTACAATACTTAGCCAATGTTTAGGCGCCATTTGTAAATGCGCGTATCCCCAACCATGAGAGTGCACAACTGCTTTTGGATTTCCTGTAGTACCTGAAGTATATGATAATAAAGCAATATCTTCTTTTGAAGTTGCTTCAATTGTAAGCTCATCTGAAGCTTCAGCTTGTTCGTCTTCAACGTTTATCCAATTTTCTACTTTGTCACCAACAATAAATTTAAGTAATGACTCATATTCTTTAACATCCTTAAATTCTTCAACGCTGTCACTGGTAGCTAAAATTGCTTTTACTTCACCATGCGTAATCCGATATTGCAAATCTTTAGTGCGCAACATTTCAGAACTAGGGACGATAATAATACCTAATTTTAATGCTGCTAGATAAACTTCATATGTCTTAATTGCACGTGGCAACATAACTAATAATTTGTCACCTTTTTTTAAACCATATTTTAAAAACATATGTCCAATTTTATTAGCATTATTAATAAGTTGGGTATATGTCGTATCTTCTTCTTTACCACTTTGATCCCTGAAAATAATTGCTTTTTTTGATGGATTGGTTGCATATTTCTCAATTTCACTAACTATATTGTATTTTTCTGGAGCAATTAGATCTGCTTTATTCATTTGTTACTCTCCTTAAATCGATCATTAATTTTGTAATATGCGATGTAATATGAAATTACATTGGTTCTGATTATTCTGAAAATAAAAACGCATGAGTATGCCTTTCTAACAGAACAAAAAGTTATTACATATCTACTTAGCTTATATACCTAAATCATTTTAACATTATAACAAATGATAATCTAATTTACTTCATCTAAGCATTTGTCGTATTGGTTTCATACTTGTATTTTGTGGTAAGACATTTATAGCAAAAACTTTATTAGGTGGTGCGGCATTATGAAGATTAAAGATTGGGAAAATGAAAAAGATACACTACACTTATTATCACAGATTTTGGGGAAATATAAATTAGAAGCAAATTACCAAGAACCTCAATGGTCTCACGTCACTCTTAATATAAATGTTCAAGGCTTTTCTACAGGTATGTTAAATTATAAGACACATACCTTCTCACTAGAAGTTAATTTATTACAACATCAAATTGAAATAGTAGTTGACCAACACATAAATGATATCGATTTAGAAAATGGAAAAACAATACAATTTTATTACAACCAAATTGAAACGATTTTAAACCAATTAGGTATTAACTTAAAAATCAATACGCTGCCCCAAGAAGTAACTCATCCAATTCCGTTTGAAAAAGACGATACACATCATCACTATGAACCTAAAATAGCTGAAAAAGCTTTAGATTTAATGAAATTTGCCTATCATGCTGAAGCGAATTTTATTAACAGCTTAAGAGTAAGAAAATCAAAACCGGGGTTATTCTGGGGAACTTTTGATATTTCATGCATTATTGTAAAAGATAAAGCTGCACCGTTTGAAGATGATTCTAAAGTCATTGAACGCGCAGCCTTCGATGAAGAAATGATTGAATTTGGTTTCTGGTTTGGTGATGAACAGTTTGAAGGTCCAACATGTTTTGTTTTACCTTACCCTTTTGCAGACCAATCGTTTAACGCAGATCATCATTTCCCGGAAAATAGTTATTTCGATAAACAATTAATGGAATTTATTTTTGAGCACGCCCATCACCATCATGTTGATACTATTACTCAATTTTTCAAAGCATCTTATTTAAAATTTGCAGATTTTTTAAATTGGACAAATATCGATTATGCATTTACGCCTTTAAAAATGAAACCCAATTACTTAGATGATAAATCGTGACGCCTGAGTAACTTTAACTATGAGATGCATCTTAGAAACATAAACTTAAAGTAATATGCTCTTTTAAAATATTACACTAGATAGCAGCAAACTTTCTCAAAAATAAATCTATAACAGTATTTTAAAAAACTTATTCTTTTAAAGTGATAGCCAGTTATACATGCGTCTTAGTCCATGCAGTCATTTATGAAGGTAATCAGCATGGTACTTGTATTTTTTCTAGTTATTCTTGCTGGAGCGGGCCCCGAAACTATTTGGGAAAATATGGTTTCTCTCCCGCTTCCTTCTTTATATATAATTTTTTTACATACATCAACTGCTGTTAAATAACCAATTCGAATTGTATTGCAATATAAGCAATGTACTTACATGCATATTTAAATACAATGATAAATAAATTTTAAAAAAGTAAGTTCAACCTTTAGCTTTAACATACGACAAGTGATATAATGTTTTGATGTGTAATTTGTTAAGAAAGAAGTGAGTATATTGACAGAAACCGGAACATTTCATATTGAAAAAAGAATCCCTCTGTTTATAGTTCTATTGTCAGGGGCTTTTATAACTATTTTAAACCAAACTTTACTTGGTACAGCGTTGCCACCCATTATGAAAGACCTTCAAGTATCAGAAAGTACAGTTCAATGGTTACAATCTATATTTATGTTAGTAAACGGGATTATGATTCCTGTCACTGCATTTTTAATTGAGCGCTTTACATCGAGGCAACTATTCTTAACTGCAATGAGTATCTTTGCAGCAGGTACGCTACTCTGTGCTATTGGAATTGATTTTTCAATGCTATTAATTGGGCGTGTCCTTCAAGCTGCGGGCGCAGGTATTATGATGCCGCTTATGCAAACTATTCTATTTTTAACTTTCCCTAAAGAAAAACGCGGTACAGCAATGGGTCTATTCGGACTTGTTATCGCATTTGCTCCAGCAATTGGACCTACCTTATCTGGTATATTAGTTGAACACCTATCTTGGAGAAGTGTCTTCTATGTAGTATTCCCTATCGCGATTATTATTATTATCGCTTCCATTTTCTTATTAAAAAATGTTACAGAAACAACGCATCCAAAATTAGATATTGCTTCAGTTATCTTATCTACGCTAGGTTTTGGCGGATTACTATATAGTTTCAGTTCTGTTGGTGAAGCAGGTTGGGGAAGTATTCAATTTATTGTACCTATCATTGTTGGTGTCGTTTCACTCGTTATATTTATTCGCCGTCAATTAAATTTAAAAGAACCAATGCTCGAGTTTAGAGTGTTTAGTTACGGTATTTACACATTAGGTACTGTACTAAGTATGTTTGTATTCGGCGTATTAATCGCAACGAACATCATCTTACCACTATACATGCAGAATATGTTAGAATTCTCTGCATTAGAATCTGGTTTAGTATTACTTCCAGGGGCAATCATTATGGGTATGATGAACCCTATTACTGGTTATCTCTTCGATAAATTTGGTGGCAAGTGGCTCGCTCGTATTGGCTTATTTGTATTAGTTATTTCAACATTACCATTTACAGTGTTAACAGAACATACAAGCTTTACGTATCTTGCTACTTCAAATGCATTCAGAATGATTTCAATCGCTATGGTTATGATGCCTATGACTACATTAGCAATCAACCAATTACCAAACGATTTGATCGCACATGGTACAGCGATGAACAACACATTTAGACAAATGGCTGGTGCAATTGGTACAGCAATTTTCATTACTATGATGTCTGTTTCAGCAATACCTTCAGAAGGTATGGTTGGTATGATTCATGGTGTAAACGTCACATTCATTACTGCTACAATTATTTCAGTTATTGCACTGCTATTATCATTTAAACTTTCTGATGACAGTAAGCCAAAACGTCGTACATTATAATTCATAATAGTTATCAAAACCTCGTAAACTAAAATGTTTACGAGGTTTTTCTGTAACATAATACACCAAGGGTTTATTCATAGTAATAATAAGGTTATCATCCACCCTTATCCCAAATTGTTTTGCTTTAATTAGGAACGGGTAACTATATACTAGCTCTTGACATAATTTTTCGTTTTACACTTGCTACTGTTAGTCGTCTATTTTGCACTAACAGTAGTTTTTATTTTATCTTGCTATGTTACGCTTTCTAGTGGATAGGTTATACAACCATTTAGAGGTGATACTACATGGATGAAAACACAAAAAAAGAATTAGAGTTTACATTTCTAGGCTTTGATATAAAAATTGACGCTTTCTATAAACTTCTTTATCAAATCAACGATATCCTGTTAGCCTTATGCTTTATCATTGGTAGTTTTTTATTTTTTAGTGAATCCACTACTTTCTATGGCACTGTACTATTTGTCATTGGTAGCTTTGAATTATTAATTAGACCTATCATAACTATTATTAGAGATATCCATATATATAAAGTTAAGAAAGATAAAAATTTATAAGTTTGAGTTGTTTTCTGCTAAATAGATAATGCTGTATACACTCTTTACTAAATTTACTCTAATAGGGAGGCATTGATTAGAAACTCATTGCTAGATAAATTTATGAAAAATTTAATTACGCAATTTTCAACAATGGTTTCAAGACGAAAAATGAAACCACAGGCAGATGCGCATCAAATATTAAAACAACTAAAAATAAACTGAAAACAGTTATATTTTTAGTGAGCAGGATTATTGCTACTCCCACGGTATATTATTACACTGTAAGAATAATAAGAAAACGAAAAAAGTTAATACCAGACACATTCGATAAAAATTGAAAATCAGCAAAACAAATAAAAAGCACACAAGTGGAATATCTAAAATGATAGAATCAGGTGATATAATGAAAAAAGTTTTGGTTAAATATGACGAATTAGTCCCTAAAGCAGCAGAACTGACAATTAAAGAAACTGAAAATCGTTTTAATGATTTAGTCCCTGAGCAAGTTTCAGATGCCGAGGAATTTATGGGAAAAACGACTGACGCCTTTCTAGATCATTACGAAGCAGTATTTCGCAAAAATTTACACGATCTTGTACTAGTGTCTCTCAACGAGCAACTTAATGAATCATAACTTTTAAAATGATACACTTTGGCGAAAATGCTTGAAACCAAAAATAGCATTTATCAATCACATGCATTGTGTGACATTAAGCGTTTAGAATATAAATATATTTACCTAAAGTACAAACGTCAATTTCTATATTATTTCAATAGACATTGACGTTTGCTTTGCTTTCATAAATCTAAGTGTCTTTTAGTTCGGCTAAATAAATGCATTCTTTATTACTGACTAATACTATAATTCAGCTAACAAACCATTTTTACTTTTATATAATAAAAATAGCCTATGTTTCATGTAATAACTACGTGGAATATTAATACTATGAGTACCTAAAGGAGGTAATACGATGACTTTCGAATTTAAACATGATGTAGGAACTACTGAATTACCAGAAAATATTAATTCAGCAGTAGCTTTAGAATTTTCATTCGTTGATGCATTAGTAGCTTTAGATATAGACATTAAAGGTATTGCTGATGATAATGATAGTACGAATTTAATATCACCAATAAAAGAAGAAGTCGTTGACTATGTCTCAGTAGGTACACGTGTTGATCCAGATTTTGAATCAATTCGTTCTGCTGCCCCACAACTTATTATCGGAGATGCTGATCGCCATGACGATATATATAATGAATTAAGCGAGATAGCTCCTACGATTTTATTTAGAAGCTTTGACGCTGGTTACCAAGAATCATTAGAAGTATTCCAACGTATTGGTACAGCAGTTAGTAAATCTAAAGAGGCCAAAGAACGCTTAGATAGTCACAAAGATTTAATAAATAACTATAACAATCAAATTGATATAGATAAAAATAAAGAAACCCTAGCAGTTGTAATTTCTGAACAAGGTGTGACTGCACATTCAGATAAAACATATGTGGGTGAATTTTTAAATAAATTAGGTTTCAAAAACGCACTTAACGAAAAAATTGCTGATAAATTACCAGCATATAGAGAATCAGATTATTTAGAAATGTCATATGAACAACTTGCTAATGTTAATCCAGAAAGATTAATTGTTATGGTTGAAAATGATGATGATGAAGACTTAAACAAATTACAAAATAGTAATCAATGGGACGATCTTGACGCTGTAAAAAATAACAGAGTGCATTTTGTAAATAGAGATGAATGGGCTAAATTACGTGGTTTAGTAGCTTCTGAAGATATGATTGAAACTTTAGCTAACCTCAAAGAATAATCAGCATTTATACCGGCGTTAAAATATCAAAAACTTTATCCTTTTACCTTCCAACTGCTGTGATGTTAAATATATTTAACGAAAATAAGTATTCTCTTATTCACACCCCTCACTACTGCGAGTAGCGAGGGGATTTTTATTGGTTTGGCCTAATGTCGCCTAATTTTTATTTCATTTACTATGCCAATAAGTAGACGCATCATAACACAATCAATGATGATTGACGCTTTAATGCGAACGAAAATGAGCATCCTTTTATACCTCTTTCTTTAAATCAACTTGGCGCTCGAGAAATAGGTGATTTCATTATTATAACGTCTGTAAACATCTGAGTGTGCCCACTCCCAGCAATCGATTGTGTTAACTAAAAACAAACAATTCCATGGTTTATTTTGCTGTTTAATTACTTGATGGTTACATATAATGATTATTGGCATTACAGCTCTAACCATAGTTCAAAAGGATAAATCACTATGTGGCTGTTTATGTTTATAATTTTTATGTATATTATTTTATTTCTAAATGACTAAAACACTTCTTTTAAAAAGAGGTGTTTTTTTATAAATTATAATCATCATTTCACTCAATATAGTTCTTTATATTTAAACGGTTTATATAATCTTCTTGGATACCGACTAATTACTAGTTTTATTAATATAAGAAAAGCGAAATCTTTATACCCGTGTAGGGTATATGTTATACTCTCATTATCTTATAAATATCTTTAAAAATTAAAATTCAGGAGGTTTATTGTGTCGAATAACTGAAACCCCCATAGTCAACATGAATGTGGGCAACGTTATCGTAATAAATACGATGAGGAAAATAACTCAAAATTTACGTGTGCTACAGGATATAACGTGGTTATCGCTCCTCTTATGTCCGATATATCAGCTTTTATTAGTTTGATATTACCACAGCCTGCAGGCGCAATTATTAATATCTTTAAGCACGATACTCATAGTAATTAACGCTTTTACATTAAAATAAACGAAGGAGTTTTTAAATATGATGAAAGAATTGAGCTTTATTATATTAGCATCAGGTTTAGTATTATCAGCTTGTTCCAATGATAATGAAAAAGAAAAACAAGAGTCTAAAGACCAACAACAAGAAGAACATATGGCACATAAAAGCGAAAGTAAAGCTCCAAATGGTATAAAGACTACAGATGATGGTAAGTTTAAAAAAGGTGATGAAGTTACTATTACAGCAGGACACATGCCTGGTATGAAAAATGCCGAAGCTACCGTAAAAGGCGCTTACAAGACATATGCTTATGTCGTAAGCTACACACCTACAAATGGGGATGAAAAGGTTAATAATCATAAATGGGTTGTTAATGAAGAAGTTGCCAACGCCCCTGAAAGCGGACTCAAAAAAGGCGATACAGTTAAGTTAGAAGCTGATCACATGCCTGGTATGAAAGGTGCAAAGGCTAAAATAGATGATGTAAAAAACACCACCGTTTATATGGTAGACTATGAATCCACGGAAAATGACGAAGTGGTTAAAAATCATAAATGGATGACAAGCGACGAACTCAAATCACGTTAAACATGTTACTAACATTTATAAATTAACTATTTAAGATTATACTTTTAAAAATGGATTGTTAAACCAACAATATAACATTTGCTTTTGTCACTTTACTTAGTATGTGTGGGTAATTTTAGCTAACAAATGAGAAATTCTTGCAACATATGCTCCAAAATTCAGCTCCGAAAAGATTTCTTAAATTAGAAATCTTCACGGGGCTTATTTTATATTCCTTTCCTCTCTGACCACAGGTATTTAGCTTTATCCTTGTATTTTCTCTTATGTTCGACAGAGTACCTTGTAATGTATCAAAATTATATTTAACGATTTTATCCTTATTTTGAGCTTCTATTTGTTTTATATTATTAATAAATCGTTCAATATTATCCAAAGTTTCTATAAATATATCTGTTCTATTGTAAATATATCTATTTAAATAAATAATTTTAGCATTATTTCCGAGAAGTTCTTTTTCTATATCGCTTATATAACTATTAAATATAGTGAAAATATCTACGTTTTTTATTTCTTTATACTGCATTTCTAACTCGCTTCTTTTTTTTCGCTCTTCATTTAATATAGCTTCAATATACTGTTGGTATATCCCTTGTTTTTTCATATATATTTTTTGTTGCTTCATCAATTTTTCAGATAATTCATTTTTATATTCTATTAGTTCAGGGTTTTGTGGAAAGTGAAAGTTTATTAGCTTTAATAAATCTTCTCCTTCTATACTATCACTTATTTGTAGTTCATAATTTTCAAGTAAATAATCTTCTAATTCATCTATTTCTTTTCATTTAAAGTTACTATGCCATTTAGGCATAATTCTTTAAGTTTCATATAAATGTTGAGACGATAACCAAATGAATATCTACCACCTTTTATTATATCAATTGCTTCACTTTCTTTACCTTTAACTTTATCCTCACTATACAACATAAAATTTCTTAATATATACAGTACGTCTTCCTCTGCATTTTTTTCACTAAAATTATCGTTTAGCTTTTTTTGATATTCTTCTATATCTAAAACACCTTCAAAAATATAATTGTTTAATTCCCTTGAAAAAAAGGCATATTTTTTGCAATTTCATTTTCTTGAAAATATTTTTGGTAAATTTCTTCTTCAGGTGATGGTTTTTTATCTTTCTTAGAGTTTATAAAAGTAAACCCATTAGGAACTTTCATATCTTTGAATTTTTCTTGATTGTCAATTACATTATCTCTATTTATATTATGCAATATAAATAGAGAAGTAAATAAAGACATACGTGTATTCACGTGTTCTTTATTACAATTTTCTAATTGATCATATATATTTTTAAAATCTGTTATTACCAAATTTAACGTCCTAAGATTTAATACATTTGCTTTAGACGTGGACAAGGGTGAAACCTGAATTAATTCTATTAAATCTTGAATTTCATTTTCATTAAAATAACTTTTTCTCAAATCATTATTTAATATTTTCTTTCCTACTTCTAAATTACTTGGAAACTTTAAATTTCTACTGATTACCTTCTCCCAATAATTTTTCATCTCATTTTTATTTTCACTCGTTATTGCTTCTTTATTACCAATTATAATAACTTTACAGTTAAAGCTGTCTAATAAAACATTGCGTATAAACCCTAAAAATTCTTTTAAACTGATTCCATCATTTAATCTTTCTATATCGTCTATTATAAAGACGACTCGTCCTCCATTATTATTGAACTTATCCTTAATTTTATCACGTGCTTTTGATTCTAAATAATCATCTATTGAAGCAGTTATATTTTCAGTATTCAAAAACTTTACTTCAAACATTTTAAAAATATTACTAATTCCTTGTTTTAAGTTTTCGCTAATTACATCATCATCTACATAGCTCAAAATTTTTGTAACAATTATTTCTTTTATTTCTTTCAAACTATGCTTGCCATATACGCTAATATATTCTTTCTTATAACATTTCTTATCGTGGATTTCTTGAATTTCATCATTATCTTCTCCTACTTTATTTAAGAAATAATCATGCTCAAAGAAATGTGTTTTACCTGTTCCCCATCCTCCATCAACAAACACTGCAAAATTTTCATCTTTCTCTATATAATTTGTTATAGCTTCTTTAAATTTTTCCATTCGTTCACTTCCGTTTATATAATTTTATAAAAAATTACCAGCTTTTATAAAAAGCAGTTAAGGTTTAAATGTGCTAAGGATATAAAAATTCCAATTATTTTGTATATTATGTTCTCAACTCAATAATAACCACTTCTATTAACTCAACCTAGTAAATTTTATATAAATTATTCTTTATGTTACACTCATACTCATTAATTAAAAATATGGTTCGTCATATGCAAGCCTTACTGTCGTCTAAAGCAAAGTAGGGTTTAATTTTTTATATCCTTTCTCTATTTGGAATATAATATTTTGAGTAATAGCAATCACATTTTGGATCGCATCGTTTTATGTTTCTGAACTATGATATTTTACCACTATATTTGGGATAATTATTATAGTAAATATATCTATGTACCCTTGGTTTAATGATCTACCTATAGGCAATAATAATGATTTCAGAGCTTTTATTTGGTTAATAATGAATATTTCGGTCAATGTTTTCAAATAAAATTTAGCCTTTTTATGATCAAGTTTGTTAAAAAGGAGTGATCAATCATCTTATATTACTACAAATTATTTTGGATGAATGGGTTAAATCTAAAAGGGAGGTCAAGACGTAAAGAATTTTGGTACCCAGAACTAATGACATTTATTATTTCTTTAGTGGCTTCTGTTTTAAACTATATAATACCTATACCTTCCATTTTAGCTATAATTATTTATTGGATTTTTACAATAGCTACATATATCGCAAATTTTTCTGTATCAGTTCGACGGTTTCATGATTTAGGTATGTCTATGCTTTTCCCTATAATATTTTTTATTTTTGGTATAATACTAGGTGTCACTAATAACTATATAGCTGAAATAAATACAGGCTCGTTCTTGTATACTTTATTTGTCATTATCGGGGTTATATACATAGTAATGTGTATTATATCTTTAGCTATTTGTTGTACTAATGGTTCCAAAAAAGAAAATAAATATGGTAAGGACCCTAAAGAAATATAACCTATCAAACCCAATATAGCTAAAAGTATAAGTATTGCGTTATCATACAATCTAAACACTTCTTAGGTTTATGTTATAGGTAATACTTATTTTTTTAATTATTATACTTTTTGCTTAATTTACAAAATCTCAATAAAAATTACCCCCGCCCCCACATCTTTCAATTCTTGCGGGGTGAGGGGGTATTAGGATTTGTTTATGTTTGTATCTGTATTTTCTCTTATGATTTTCATAACGCCTTAGTGGCTATAAACAAAAGTATCTCTCTTGATTCTTTTTAAAAATCTTCAACTAACGTTTCTTCAATTTGCCTTTAACTTTATCTACTATGTTTTTTTAACTACTTTTTCTCGCTTTGCTCTTGTATATCTTTAAGTGTTATCTTCACTTTTGCTTCTGGCAAAAGCTTTATATCTTTTGTCTCTTCTTTAAATTTTCCAAATTATCTTTTATATACAAATTCTGTAAATCCCGAAGGTCTGCTGTCTTACTAATATATGTTTTAATAGTTGCTGATTTAAATTCACGAAATTTATGAGATACGTCTTTAATTCTTTTATAATAATCTAACTCACTCATTTTATATTTTTATGAGACTCTTCTATACGAAAAATAATTTCCTTTTACATTATCTATATTCTCTAAATTCCTTCCAGAACTTCACTTTCTATTACTATTATTAATTAAATTGACTATACATTAGTAACCTGTATAGTCAAAACATATTTACGGGGATATGCAACGCCCGATAATCAATCCTTTTCATTCATTAGTGTTATATACTTTTTAATCCATTGCTTAATGTCTGCTTCCTGTAAGTCGTCTGTAGCAATTTTAACCATATAGTCGGCCACTTCTTCATTACTAGCATTAAACTGATATCCATTCATCTTAAGGAAAACAACCAATGTCATTAAAGCTGTTCTTTTATTACCATTGTAAAACACATGTTTTTGTACTAAATTTCTAACTAAGTTAGCTGCTTTCAGTTCTAAAGTGGGGTACTGTTCTTCACCAAATACACATTGCTTAGGTGCGTTAACTAGCATATTTAAAGCATTTGGTTCTTTTACGCCTATTTGCTCATTAGGGCTATATTTATTAATAACATATACATTTAGTGTGATAATGTCTTTTTCTGTTAAATACTGCATATGCTGTCCTCCAGTAGTCTTTATCATTCATCTACATCTACGTATTAACCTGCTGCTATCTATTCACTAAATCTTTTAAAGCACTATCATACTGATTACTTACTTGATCGGCCATGCTTAAAATATCCATTTCGTTACTATCCGTTTTAACTGCTTCTAATACCACTTGACCATTCTCAACGTTAAATGCGATTTTTTGTCCCTCATTAATATCTAAAGCTTGTATTACTTCCTCTGGTATTGTTAGAACCTTGCTATTGCCAATTTTTCTAAGTTTTCTTGTGTTAGTTACTGCCATATTGGTTATCCCCTTCCGAAATCGTATTTCCTAATATATCTTTGTATATCTTTCACTATATATCATGCGCTATCTTTTGTAAATAAAATCATTTAGCTTTAATTCATTAATCACTTTAGCTTCAAAAGCTTCTTTATAAATAAAATTCCTATATACATTACCTGTCGGACGTTCTATATACATGTTATATAAATACATCTCTTTATCTAAACTAACAAACTCTTTTTAACAATTATCAGTATCTTTCTCAATTTCTCCAAGTATTAATACGTTATTTCAGCTTTCATAAATAAAATTATTTATGAAACTACAAGCCTAGTAACAAATCAGCAATAGTCGCTACAATTAAATGCATAAGCTACCTCCTATTTATAAAATTCAACATACTTACTTAAAATAAAAACAATTTATTTCTAATATGTTGGACCACTATAATTATATTTCTCTTTTAAAAAAAATATATTATTCTTATAAAAATACTATTTCTTTTAATCACTATTTTTGTTAACCTTTAATCGGCGTAAAAAATTTAGGAGGTTACATTTTGGAACTTTTATCTATGGAAAATATTAGTAAAAAAATCAAACGAAAACGCATTTTGAAAGACATCACATTTTCACTTGAAAAGGGACATATTATAGGTTTGGTTGGCGGAAATGGTGCTGGTAAAACCACATTAATGAAAGTTATTTTAGGACTTTCTAACTATCAATCTGGTACTTTGAAAAATCATATCAGTACTAATCAGAACGATATAGGAGCGTTGATTGAAGCTCCTGGATTATACCCATTTTTAACAGGTTATGAAAACATGAAATTAATCGATGAAGACCCCGATAATAAAAATATAAATCTTATTATCGAAAAACTAAAAATGGAAGACTTTATACATAACAAAGCAAAAACCTATTCTTTAGGTATGAAACAAAAATTAGGTATTGCGCTTGCTTTCTTAAACCATCCACAACTCGTTGTATTAGACGAGCCTATGAATGGATTAGATCCTCGGGCTGTAAAAGATGTGAGAGAAGCAATTATTAACTTAAGGGAACAAGGTGTTACTTTCCTTATATCTAGTCACATATTAAGTGAACTTGTTAAAGTGACTGACTCACTCTTGATTATCGATAAAGGGGAAATTGTTAGAGAAACTACAATGGATGAATTGAATCAAACAGATGAAAATGATTTAGAAAATGTACTTCTTAATATTATTGACCGTAAGGAGAAAGCCTAACCATGACAACACTCGTAAAACAAGAACTATTTAAAATGTTCAAGAAAAAATCATCTATCATTATTCCAATCCTTATTTTTATTTTAATGATTGGGTTAGCAGTACTAAGTAAAAATTACCCTGATATTATGGGGTCAAAATCACTATTCAAACAAGGTTATAGTTCATTTTCTTGGATTTTCTTTCTCATGATTATACAAGCAAGTACGATAATTACAATGGAATTTCATTATGGTACAATTAAAAATTTATTATATCGAAATTATTCTAGAACAAGCATTATCATAAGTAAGTTTATATCATTATTTATTTATTCACTTATTATATTTGTGATTAGTATTATCATTTCTTTAGTTATCAATTTAACTATGTTCTCTGACATTAATATTTTAAAACAAACGGGTGATAACCTATCCCTTTTACAAGAAATGTTATTAACTGCATTAGGTAATTATGTTGGCATGTGGTTATTACTAAGCTTAACGCTACTTATCTCTTGTATATTCAAAAGTCCTGGCGTTTCTATTGCGATTGGCATTATCTTTTATTTCGCTATTTCTATTGTTTCTGGCATATTATTTGCATTAATTAATCAATGGGAATGGTTAAAATGGTTGCCTATTAATATGTTGAACTTAAGTTCTCAAATTATAGATAATGAAATGATGAAATCATTTACTAAACTGGAATTGCATGAATTATTTATTGGCAATATTGTTTATATTGTAGTTTTCTTAGCTCTAGTTATCCTCGTTTTCAAAAAGAAAAACGTCTAATTTTGGCACCGAAATTATAGTATAACTAAACACGCTCTTAGCACTATTAAGAGCGTGTTTTTTTAATAAAAAGGTTAATAAAACATAAATTAAGATTAATTTTAAAGATAACTTATTTTAGTATAAGGATTATTATTTTGTTTTCTTAGCTTACTGATACAGAGATACTTTAGATAATATATGGTTTATTGTCTTTTTGATGATTGCATTATTGTTTTTAACCTTGCAACTGATTATTTTGCATCTAAACAGAAATGAGGAATTAAATAATGGCTAATAAAGAAGAAAAAGTAACGCATCCTAAGGCAAAATCACTTGGTATCATAGGCAACATTCTGGGATGTTTGACTATTGTAATATACTCACTGAAATCAACTTTTAGTATTCCTAATTTAGAAAATACAGCTCTTATTACAGCTTTTTTGACATTTATATCGTATTTTATTGGAAACATTATATTAAAATCCGCCATAGGAATGATTGCTAGTTCTATACTGACTTTTTATTTAATTATCATACTTTTAACTTAATTTACAAAATCACAAAGGAGCGTTATATATGTTTGAAGCTAAAAAGAATACGATAAAATCCATGCTAATACTCGTATGGTGTTTTATTTACACTGCTACTGATATGTATAACAAAATGAACTTATTTATCCTTATCATAATTGCTATTGTATGCGGTTTAGCCATCCATTACATAGTTGATTTTATCTTTAATCAAATAGATCAATTTTAAAAATAAGAGATGAATATTGAAAAAATTAATAAGTTATCCTGAATTCAAATTTTTAAAAATGGAGGTGAATAAAATGAAAATTTCTTGGATTTTTTGGTGGATCATAAGTGCTATTGAAGTTTTAAGTTTTATAGGATTCTCAATTTTACTCTGGATGAGAGATATAGATGCTAGCGGAACAATACAAACGACGCAATTAAAGTGGGCTAATATAGCTGTTTTAGGTTTTGCTTTTTTATTTCCATTTGCAATACAAGTAGCATGGTTAATCACTAATTTAGTCTTATCAAAAAACAAATTAAATCAGTCTTAGATTAAGAAAAAAACGGTCATATCAACAACCAATCGAATTTAATACCTTTGAATTATTTCTGTATATAGTATCAAGACACGAAAAAACTCATTTCAAAAACCAACAAAAAGAGGTGGATTATGTTCAATATCCAAGATCCCAATTACGCTAAAAGATCTATAAAAATATTCATCTTCACAGCTATTATTTTCTTAATCACTTTTGTTCTAGCAGTTATTTTCAGCCCGTCAATCGAAAATTTCAAAAATATGACAGATGGCCAACATGGGAACATCGCCAGGGCAAATGGCTTAACCAAGGTTTGGGAATATATTATAAATAATGGCTTTAAAGTTCCCTTTCAAATGTTTATATTTTCTTTAATTCCAATTCCATTTTTATACTTTTTAAATTTAGTTTCTACAACAATAACCACTGGAATAGTATTTGGTTTTGTAGTTCATTTTGATTTTGATAAAGGTATCATAATGGTATTATCTTCAATTCCGCATACAATCATAGAAATACTTGCAATGTGTCTTGTTATCAGTGGTTTATATAAAGTAAGCCAATCAATTATTAGAAAAATAAGTAATATTTTTAGAAAAACTAAAAAGCAAAATTTATCATTTAAATTGGCGTTAAGTAATGTTTTTAAAATTTACTTTCTAATTGCTTTACCTTTATACATACTCGCAGGATTTATAGAAACATACTTAACAGATTTTATATATAATTTATTTATTTAAATACAACGTTGCTTTATTAACGTTGAACTTCTAAATCCTTAACACCCCCCAAACTTGTCGAATGGTTGGCTTAACAGCTCACACTATGCCGGCATCCGTCTGCAAGTTTAATTAAGCGTGCTTCTAAACACATAATAAATTTTCTCGGCATAAATACATTCTTTAAACAAAATTTATGCTCTATATTTAAGAAGATAAGCCATAAATTAAAAGTGTAATTGGTGAAATCAAGAGTAAACCACTAGATAAAACATCTAACCGTTTATCTTTATTATTACTAAGTGTATTTTTTAAAAGAGAAATAAAAGACACTAATATTAACAAAGTACAAATTATATATATAACTATAATAAAAGTTCTTTTTTAATAAACTTTATCATAACGATTATGGTTTTACAGGTCTATTTGTCGTCGTTATAAACGAATTAAGTCTCGTAAGGTCACACTTATGCGTTCTAAAAAGAATGTGGGCAAAATCGTAAACGACCTTTGTTGATTTTCATTTTAGTTTTAATTAAACAGTTTTGTAGTGCAGATACAACAATTAATACTACATCAAAATTCAATTAAGATTTAGAGATTTCGGATAAATAGTTGCACAATTTGTCTGTTTTAATATCTCTATATCTTCCGATAAATTGTAATATAGTAACCTAATCCAAAGAATATTTAAAAAAATTATTTATTATCTATACCAATATACACAGGGTGACTCCCTCTACTTTGATTAAATAACACTAACTTCTTCCAATATCACTCTTTTTGTTTATTTATCATTACTTGGATATATAAAGCAACCCATAACTCCTTAGGATGAGGTGTAGAAGATTCCATTATTAAACGATGTTGCTCACCCCTACGTTGAGTGAATAGATTTTTTCCTAAGTCTAAAAACGAGCGACGTGCTGAAAATATTTTTGTTCATTCTTTGTTTGAAATAGTTGTCTCAGTTGATAAGTATGGATTATTGAATAAATATGTAGTCTTATTATCAAAAAACGCATAGGACGTTTGTTGCTTAATGCCGCCTTTTAAGATTTTTATCATCTCTAAGCGACCAATTGCTTGGTTATTAATCAATACACTATAATGTGGCCTTAAAGACCACAGTTTAATCCTTTTCAAAATAATATTATAGTTCGGTGATGTAACTTTTAAACCGGAAGCAGATACAATATCAAAAATACTAAGCCATTTTTGAATTTTATTATTAAAATATAGCGTCCAAGCCATTTCTGTTAAACCATGCATTTTAATGTGCATATCATCAAATATATATAATGGTGCTTAATAAAAAAATTCATTTTCTTCTAATAAAGGGCTTTTTTCTCTTATTGCAATTTCTTTTTTATACCGTCTTTTATAAAATTTTCTCAATGTAATTGAACCAATCAACGCTAAAATACTTGCAAACCAAAATGCGGTTAAAATTCCTGGTGAAATAGGATTACTTAAAATTCCTACCAAACTACCAATCATTATAACCGTTACTAAAATAGTTTCAATAAATAATAATAAAATAGCCAATTAAACCTATCCTTTTCAAATAATTCATTTTTCCTAATTCATTTTTCCTGGGCATAATATAACATCTACACCAAGTTTCTGCTGTATAAACATAACAAAACGGACGGTTTTTATATAAATAAAGTAAAAACCCTCCGTTTTATAAAATGTTTGAACCGCTTGAGCAATTATGTGCCTTACACGCTTCTTTTTAATATAACTATTGGTAATAATCGTCAACTACGTTGAGTAGTTGATTTTTACATAAAGCCTTTTAACATGCCATACCAATACATTCTCGGTAACAAATCTTTTTTAAATATATACATGCTTCTTCGTTCTTTGGCTTGGTTAAAAGGTAACGTTTCTTGTGGCTTTTTATTATAATCAAATTCAGCTAAGATTAATTTATTATAGCCTGTGACAATTGGGCATGAGGTATAACCGTTGTAATGATGTGTTAACATTTCGTTATTCATTACTTGTAACAAATTAAGTGTCACGACAGGCGCCTGTTTTCTGATAGCTGCACCCGTTTTCGAAGTTGGTGCGTTAGATGCGTCGCCTAGACCAAATACATTTGAATATTGTCTGTGTTGTAAAGTGCTAGGATCTACATCTACCCAACCATCATTATCTGCAAGCGCACTTTTTTTAATCACATCTAAAGGGCCCATAGGTGGCGTAACATGTAACATCTCGTAGTCTAATGTTTTTACATCACCATTCTTAATATGCTCAAATTTGGCCATTTTTTTCTCTCCGTCAATTTCAATCAGATTGTAATTGTAATTAACAATAATATCTCTTTCTTCAGCTATTTTTTCTAATTCTTTACTATACTTTTCTACATCAAACAACGCAGTTTTAGGTGTTTCATATATTACGTTAGCTTTTGAACGGATATTATGTTTTCTAAAATAATCTTCAGCTAAATACATAATTTTCATCGGTGCGCCTCCACACTTAATAGGTGTATTGGGGTGCGTGAAAATAGCATTACCGCCTTTGAAATTAGAAATTTGTCGCCAAGTTTCGGTTACATACTCTGGCGAATAATTAGAACAAACGCCATTTTTACCTATGTTCTCTTGTAACCCTTTAATAGACGACCAATTAATTTGTAGCCCTGGAGCAACAATTAAATAATCGTAATTAATGGTTGTATTATCTCCTAGCGTAATATTGTTACTTTCAGGTTTAAAACTTAAAACAGCTTGATTAATCCACTGTGTCCCTTTAGGTATAACATGCTTCATGCTTTTACGAGAGTTTTTTAGTTTAGAAACGCCCCCGCCTACTAAAGTCCATAAAGGTTGATAATAATGATTTTTAGCTGGATCAATAATAGCTATATTGCCCTTTAAATGTTGGTTTTGTTTCAATAATCTAGAAGCAACTGTGATACCTGCTGTGCCTCCGCCTACAATAGCAACTTGATAGTGTTTGATCATTTACCCACATCCTTAAATTATTTTAATGAGGATGGTAAATCTTGATAGCCTTCTCTAACGTTTACAATATTAGTAAAACCTCTATATTCTAGTATACCCGTTGCAATCGAACTTCTAACCCCTGATTGACAATGAACGTATATTTTATCGTTTTTATCAAAAGGAATTTCTGCGCTTAATAATTTACCATGAGGGATATTCACCGCTTGTTCTAAATGTCCTTGGTTCCATTCTTCATCGTTACGCACATCTAGCACATGAGTTTCTTTGCCAGTCATATCCGCGCTGTGAATAGAAGATGTCATGATTGTTGTTTGTGGCAAACGATAACCTGCTACATTTTCAAAACCAATTAATTGTAAAGTATGCACTGCTTCTTCAACTGTAGCTTTATCGCCAATTAAGTCTATATCTTTATCATAGTCTAAATACCAACCGATTTGATTAATAAAGTTGTGATTATAAGGAATATTGATAGTTCCTTGCGTATGACCGCCATGGAAAGCTTCTTTACTACGAAGATCAAAAGCGATTCTTTCATTGTTTGAGCTAGGGTAAACATTATAAGGTTGGTACATGCTCATACCAAATTGGTTAATTTGTTTCATTTGGGCAAAATGATGCGGTGGGGCTGGTTGGTTTGATGTCAATGTTTCAACAAACGTTGCTTCATCAGTTACATTAAAGGCCCAGTTGTTTATTTTTTCGTAACCTAACGTAGACATCGGTACTGCCCCTAATGCTTTACCACATGGGCTACCTGCACCATGACCTGGCCAAATTTGAATATAATCTGGTAAATCTTTAACACTATTTATAGATTGATACATTTGTTTTGCACCGATTTCTGTTGAGCCTTTCATTTGAACAGCTTTTTCTAATAAATCAGGTCTACCTATATCACCAACGAAGATAAAGTCACCACTAAATAGTCCCATCGGTATATTAGAGCCTCCCCCCTCGTCAGTAAGTAAGAAACTAATACTCTCAGGGGTATGACCTGGCGTATGCAAGACTTCTAATTTAATATTTCCTACATAAATAGTGTCTTGATGTCTAACAAAATGAGTTTGTTTTGGCATCTTTTTATAACTCAAATCATCGTCACCTTCACCAGAAACGTATATACTTACGTCCAATTTGTCCGCAACATCTCTAATACCTGAAGCAAAGTCAGCATGAATATGCGTTTCAGCAGCTTTCGTAATTGTAAAACCTTCGTCATCTGCAACTGTCATATATTTTGTTAAGTCCCGTATTGGATCAATAATCATCGCTTCCCCTGTACGTTGACATCCAATTAAATAAGATGCTTGAGATAAATGGTTATCATAGAATTGTTTGAAAAACATAGAAAAACTCCTTTTTTAAATAAATTTAATTTGTTAAATAAATAAATTATGGCTCGCTTGTTCTGTTTCGCCTATATAAGTGCCTACACCGCCAAATTCAACTTCATCTCTTAATTCTTCTTTTGTAATTCCCATAACATCCATGCTCATCGTACATGCGATTAATTTAATATCTTGTTCTATCGCTTGATTGATAAGTGATGGTAAAGAATCTACATTTTTCTTTTTCATTACGTAACGCATCATGATATTACCTAAACCGAACATATTCATTTTTGATAATGGCATGCGCACTGGCGTCTTCGGCAACATCAAATCGAACATTTTTGCAATGCCTTTCTTCTTAACATGCGTTGCTTGTGCTTTTTTTAATGCATTAAGCCCCCAGAAAGTAAAGAAGATCGTTACATCTCTGCCTGCAGCTTTAGCACCATTCGCAATAATCATTGCTGCCACCGCTTTATCTAATTCACCACTAAAGAGCACAATTGTAGTACCTTTAGCAGTATGATTTACTTCCAGTTCTTTTAGTTTTTCTTTTTGGATAATAGCATTGATTCCATCATGATTTTCCTCCAACTTAACAAGTGAGTGTCCTGTCTGTTTCGACCAGCTTTTAATATCACTAAGAAAACCAGGATCAGTAACGGTTACTTCAATTTGGTCGCCTATTTCAATATTTTTTATTTCTTTACTAAGATTAACTATAGGGCCCGGGCATTGAAGACCATTAAAATTAAATTGTTTGCGGCTCGGTTTGATTGCTTTATTACCATCTTCCACCACATCGTCATGATTCATATTTTGTTTTTCATAAGCTGTATAACCACCGTCTAAATTCACAACGTCATAACCTTGTTTAGCTAAATATTCGCTTGCTTTAGCGCTTCTATTACCACTTTTGCAGTAGACATAATAAGTTTTATCCTTGTTCTTATCGAATGTGTCAATATTTTCTACAGAATGTAATATTGCGCCAGTAATATGCCCTAACTCATATTCTTCTGGTGTTCTAACATCAATCAATTGTCCTTTTTTCCCCAATTGCTCTAACTCTACTTTACTTAATTCGTTAATATGTTCTTCTTGATATTGTTTCATATTTTCCTCCTCTAGATACCTATAGGGGTATAGTAACAGGTAAAAACAACCTAAGTCAAATACCCCGGTAGGTATTTGACAATTTACTATAAATTTATTACTATAAATATATTCAATTTAAAATCGGAGGAAACCAATATGGATTATAATAAACAAATGGTAAATCGCATCAATAGAATACAAGGCCAATTAAACGGCGTTATTAAAATGATGGAAGAAGAAAAGGATTGTAAAGATGTCATTACGCAACTCAGTGCATCAAAGAGTTCAATCCAACGTTTGATGGGTGTTATTATAAGTGAAAATTTAATAGAATGTGTAAAAGCAGCCGATGATAAGGGAGAAAGTTCTCAAGAAATGATTAATGAAGCTGTGAATTTATTGGTAAAAAGTAAATAATGGACATGCTCAATATAATAACTATGTTGTTGATTGGCATATTTGGAGGTTTTATATCTGGCTTGGTAGGCATAGGAGGAGCCATTATTATTTATCCAGCTATTTTGTTGTTACCGTCCTTATTAGGGGCTCCTGTCTATAGCGCATATATTGCTTCGGGTCTCACTTCTAGCCAAGTGTTTTTTAGTACACTCAGCGGCTCATTTAAGGCGAGAAAGAAAGCTGAATTCTCACCTAAACTTGTAATGAATATGGGCGGAGGTATGGTTATTGGAAGCATATTCGGAGCAATGCTAGCTAATTTATTTAACGCTACTTTTATAAACACTATATATATAATCATCGCCATTGTTGCATTATTATTAATGTTTGTTAAAGTTAAATCTGTTTCCCAAGAGGTAAGGTTCAAACCTGTTTTACTTATCATAGTAGGATTTGGAATTGGCGTAGTATCAGGCATTGTAGGTGCAGGCGGCGCATTTATTATTATTCCCGTATTGTTAGTTTTATTCAAATTGCCAATGAATACAGTAGTGACTAACAGTATCGTCATTGCTTTCATATCATCAATAGGGGCTTTTATCATTAAATTCATACAAGGTTATATCCCTCTAGAAAGTGCAATATTCTTAATAATTGGAAGCATGCTCTTTGCGCCTATAGGACTAAAAGTAGGTGCCAAGGTACCTGATACTGTTCAAAAAACCATTGTCAGTATCTTAATCGCAATCGCAATTATACAACTTGTATTTTAATAAATTAAAAAGGAGGCTTTAAATTGAATCACTGGGATGAAAAATTTGATTCAGAAGAATATATTTATGGCAAAGAAGCGAATTCATTTGTCAAAGATATTTTTAAAAAGCAAACAAACAATAATGAGAAAATTTTATTACTTGCAGAAGGTGAAGGCCGTAACGCGATATATCTAGCAAAACTTGGGTATGATATAACAACTTATGATATGTCACAAGTTGGAATTAATAAGCAATACCAATTAGCAAGTGAAGCACGTGTTGATATCGATGCAAACTATGGAGACATCACAAAGCCTAAATTAACACCTCAGTCATCATTTGACTATAGTATTAACATCTTTGGTCATGTGCCTAATGAAGGCAAACAAGAGATGTTCAATAATCTCGTTCAATCATTAGTCGTAGGCGGTTATAGTTATTTTGAGTTTTATTCAAAAGAACAATTAGCATATGGCACTGGCGGTCCTAAAGACGAATCCATGTTATATACTATTAATGAAATCGAATCTTATTTAAAGCATTTGCCTGTTAAGATTCATCAATTAGAACAGCATGAGATCTATCGTAATGAAGGTATTAAACATACTGGCACAGGTTCTATCATTCAAGGTCATGTAGAGAAAATATAATATCTAATCCTAAACAATCAATATCAAGTCTTAGCAATAGTTAAAAATAAGGCTTCATAAATCATATCTGTTTTTAAATCAAATCCCCAGTGTTAATAGTTAACATTGGGGATTTTCGATTTATTGATTTGAATTAACGTTTCTGGTTCCCACTTTTTAAAGTGTCTTGAATAAACACTCACTTAAAATATAATTAAGGTTAAGTATAACCCGATTAAAGTAAGAAATAGCACTGGTATGGTAATTACAATCCCCGTTTTGAAATAAGTGCCCCAACCTATTTTAACACCTTTTTGTGTCAAAACGTGTAGCCAAAGTAAAGTTGCTAAAGAACCAATTGGTGTAATTTTCGGGCCTAAATCCGAACCGATTACATTCGCATAAATCATACCTTCTTTAATTATGCCAGTTATACCAGATTGGTCAACCGCAATGGCGTCTATTAAAACGGTTGGTAAATTATTCATAACTGATGATAAAAAAGCTGAAATAAATCCCATACCTAAAATGCTGTTCAATAACCCATACTCTGAAATATGTGATAATATATCGGCTAAAACAGTAGTTATACCTACGTTTTTCAAACCAAATACAACTAAATACATACCTAATGAAAAAATAACGATATTCCAGGGCGCCTCTTTAATGACACGTTTTGTATGTACAGCGCTAGATTTACGTGCGAATAATACAAATAGTAATGCAATCGCGCCAGCAATTATTGATACCGGGATATGAATCAATTCACTTACTAAATAACCAATGAGCAATATGATTAACACAACCCATGATATGTTAAATAACCTTTTATCTTTGATGGCTTCTTGAGGCGCTAAAAGTCTTTTAGTTTCAAATGATTTAGGGATGGCTTTTTTAAAATATAACCATAGCACTAAAATACTTGCACAAAGTGCAAAAATATTTGGAATCAACATTCGACCAAAATACGCTATAAAACCAATGTTGAAATAATCTGCAGAAACAATATTAACCAAATTGCTGACAATAAATGGTAAAGATGTCGTATCTGCAATAAATCCACTCGCAATAATAAATGGGAATATGACTTTTTTATTAAATCCAAGGTTGCGGACCATTGCTAAAACAATAGGCGTTAATATTAAAGCTGCTCCATCATTTGCAAAAAATGCAGCCACAATTGAACCTAATAACATAATAAAGATAAACATTTTTAATCCATTACCTTTTGAAGCTCGGACCATATGCCTTGCAGACCATTCAAAGAAGCCTATTTCATCTAAAATCAACGAAATCAAAATCACTGCAACGAATGTCAATGTCGCATTCCATACAATCGATGTTACTTCAAGTACATCTGAAAAGCTTACCACACCAGTAATAATAGCAATGATGGCACCGATCAGCGCTGTTATACCAATATCTAAGCCTTTAGGCTGCCAAATCACAAATATCAAAGTAACCACAAAAATACAAATTGCTAAAATATCCATCATAAGCATTCACCTGATTGTATATTTTTACAAACACATGAAGCATCGGCTAAATGAATCGTATTTAAATTGTCTATAACTGCTTTTAATATATCATGGTTGAGGTTATACATACGTTTATTACCTTCTTTTCGTGATGAAACCAAATCATGGTTGATTAATAATTTCATATGGTGACTTAAAGTTGGCTGCGAAAATTTAAAATATTCCAGTAAATCACACGCACACAATTCACCGCATGAAAGTAAATCAATAATCTCTAACCTACTTGAATCTCCCAAAATTTTTAAAATGGACGATAACGCTTTATACGACAAAATAATCCCTCCTGAACACTATATAGATTATCATCTATATAGATAGATGTATATATCATTTTGTTCAAAGGCGTTTATTGAAAAAGTACGTGGATATCTCGTTTCAATTCATTTGCGTTTAAATACAAACCAAACTTTTAATTACGTTTGTTAGAAAAGTAAAACCATTTAGTATTTCTGTTACTTTCAACTAGACTTATACTAGTTCCATTTTATAGCTTAAATCTAACTCATTTAACTTCCACTATGTGTATATTCACACTTCCTATCGTAAGGTTTACAAGAAGTTACATAAAATCTCACATAATCCAAAATGAATGCATCCGTTTATCTTATTAATAGAATCACCCTTTTAATATGCGTCATCAACTCATTATTGTAGGAATTATAAAACAGTTATATTGAAAGCAAGTGAAAACGTATATTTTACATACAAACAACAAGCTAATAAAAGACCTATATTATAATGGTATTATCAAAAACAATCCAAAATCATGGTGCCGATGACTGTACGCTTCTACCCTGAATTAAAGTAGAATATAAGTTATTTTCACATGAAAAGGGCAATTGAGGTAATAGAATCATTACAATACTATTGAGAGGCGTTTCATAAAAAATGTATAAACAAAGAGAGTCGGTATATTGGCATAATATAATACTACTACGTCAATGTACCGACTCTATAAAACGCTATTTCTCTTGATTATAAAACACGAAAGAGACGAAACAAAAATTTAATTTGTTTCGCTTTACTCAAAAACACACTTAACATATTTTTTTGAAAATCAATCATATAAGGTTGCTTTTACAAGCTGATATTTAAAAAGCAATAGACTAATTTTAGTAAAACCCTGTTTCTTAATCAGTTCCGTCATATAAACATCTAATTTTGAGAACGTGTTAACTATAAGTCTTTTTTACCAAAACCAATAAACCCTATAATACTTAGCACAACAAAGATAATAAACATAACAATGAATGGTTGTATATGAAAATTTTCAATTGGCAATTGCGGTATATGTTTAAAAGGCGTGATATCTTTCATCCACGCTTTAATATTTAACAACACACCCAAGTAGTTAACTAAAAAGGTATAAGCTAAAAAAGCATAAACCGCTAAGATTAAGCGCATGCCCCACCCAACGATAAGAGTGCCTATGCCGATAAATACAAGTATAGCGGGTACATGGACAATTGCCGAAGTAATGATTGTATCGAATTGGAAAGGCTCCTTCATAGCATAATATTGCCCAACATACAAACCTAATCCGGATAAGAACAACATTACAACAGCATTTACTAATGCAAGCAACCAAAAACTTAACAAATATTTACCGCGTGATAGAGGTTTGGATAATACAAAAACTGTATAACCTTTATCTTGTTCTTTTTTAACTTTAAATAAAGTCATCAATGCGGGGATAGTACTGACCATTGCCATGATTAACATTAATTGTGGTAAAAAATGTTCCGCATAATTCCCCGATGCATTAGGTATCATAGATTTTAATAAAGGATTATTTTCAAAAAAGTCATTTATATCGCCAAAGATAGACCCGTATGATAAACCTAATACAAACAAGCCAATACTAAAATAAATAAATGCTGATTTTTGAAGTCTTATTTGTAAACCTAATGGAGATTTCATATACCATTTTGCATGACGTCTATGTACGCTTTTAGGTAGCAAAGTTTCATTCATATCTCGCATTGCGTTTAATTTAAAACTAAGACATACTACGATAATTGATAATATGAGCATCCACCAAAAAGGCCACCAGTTATTCTCTGAAAAAGCGTAGCTTCTTGATAACCAGCCCATAGGCGAAATCAACGAAAGTTTCTCATTACTTACATCACCAAAAGCACGTAGTAAGTACATAACTAGTAAAAATGAAATACCAACACCGACTACTTCAGTGCTCGTGGCTACTATTTGGGCTATTAAAATAGTAAACGTTGCAATCATAATACCAAACATACCCAGCGTCACGCTAAAAATCACGGCGCCAGAAAAATCTATGCTTTCAATACCAAGCGACACTAAACCTAATGTAGTTAATAAAGCAAAGCAAATGTTGAGCAACATACACATTGCTAAATGGCTTAATACAGTAGCTTGTCTGCCGATAGGTAAAGCATTCAAAATCTCTGTCCTGCCATCTTCTTCATCACCCCGCGTGTCTTTAGCTAAAATAGTTATATTCATAATAGCTAACATGATTCCAGTAAATAAAATCATCTCATGGGTAAATAAGACCCCTACATTGGCCTGTCTAAAATCTCCTGGGCCGAGCATAGCTTCCATCGCTGGATTTTCAGACATTTCAATAATAGTCGTCATTTTAGCTGGATCTGGATACATCGATTCAAAAGCTGGTGGAATCATTAATGTCAAACCTACTAAAATAACAAGCCACAATAGCATTTTCAAACGGTTTCTTTTTAAATAGAACAAGAAAATTTTAGTTGTTTGATAAAATTTTGATTTCATATTTACTCACCAACTTTATCATTGTCTTCATAATGTCTTTTAAAGATATCTTCTAAAGTTGGAGGTTGGGATGCTAAGCGTTTGATTTCATAATTTCCTAAATAGTTAATTACCCCGGAAATTTTTTCAGAATCTACTTTAAAATAATAAGTTTCGTCTTCTTGTGTTAAGTTATGGACCCCGGGTACTTGCGATAAGTGACTTAAAGCTTGTGTACTCTCTACAATAAAATGCATTCTTGTAAGATGGCGCATTTCATCTAATGTACCAGTTTCCACAATTTGCCCTTTCCGTATAATGCTTACACGATCGCACAACTTTTCTACTTCACTTAAAATATGACTTGATAAGAGCACACTTTTATTTTGGCTTTTTATCTCTTCAATACATTTTTGAAAAACATCTTCCATTAACGGATCTAACCCTGAAGTAGGCTCATCTAATATATACAAATCTGCATCGATACTAAAAGCTGCAATTAGCGCTACTTTTTGACGATTACCAGTTGAATATGATTTACATTTTTTGCTGACATCAAGCTCAAACTGCTTAATCAATGTTTCCTTCCGTTCATGGTTGGCACGCCCGTGCAAGTTTAAGAAAAAGTCAATAATCTCCCCGCCTGTTAAGTTGGGCCATAAGTTAACATCGCCAGGAACAAAGGCGATATGTTTATGCACTTCAACCGCGTGTTTATGCACATCTTTGCCATACATTTCAATCGTGCCTTGTGTTGGCTTTAACATACCTAAAATTGCTTTAATCGTCGTTGATTTACCAGCACCATTCGGACCTATAAATCCATAAACTTCTCCCTCGTTTACCTCCATATTCACGCCATTTAAAGCGTGAAAGTGGTTGAAACGTTTAGTAAGATTGCTAACCTTGAGTAATGCCATCTCATCACCTACAAACTTTACAATAATCCCTTCACTCTGGAATCAGTTACGATTAGATAAACTTTGTCTTCGTCCATATCCTTTTTAAATGTGGCTACAGTATTATCATCTACCCCAATTGCCTTAAGTTTTTCTTTCAAAGCAACTCTATCAGGGTTGTTTTCCTTTTCAATATCGATACCTGTAATTCCTGTATCTTCAGCAATTTTGTCAGTACGACTTTTATCTAATGATAATACGTACATATCTTGACTACCTACACCTTTATCTTGTAGTGCTACAACATCAACTTCTAAGTCACCGTCAATTCTATATCCTTTTACCACTGGCGTCATACAAAGGCCTCCTTTATAACTATACACGCATCATAATATTAATTACTTTTTAGATTGAATCATTAAATGATCAAAGCGTTCTTTTGTCATATAAAAATGTGTGTTTTCTAAAATATTATCAAACATGTCTTCTTTATTATCATCTTCTGTCAACTTAAATTTAGACTCGACGTTTTCTTGGTCCGCTTCATCAACGAAAATCACTTGCTCTTTTTTCACATCTAAAGTTTTACGATTATAAATGAGTTCTAAATGATCACGTTTTTGATGAATCGCTTCAATTTTTTCTATTTTATATGCGTTATGGATAAAATCCATAACTCTTTTTTCTCTGTATCTTTTACTTTTTTGAATTTGAAAATCTTTCGCAAATTTTTGTTTTACAAGTAAATAAATAATAACGATTATAGCTATAACTAAAAGAAAAATGAGTGTACCCATATGAAGACCCCCTTAATGATTTATATCATTTGGTTATAACATGATACTAATATATTTAATTTTCCCATTCATAATAGGGTTAAACATTTCAAAATGCTTTTCCTACGACCGTCATGGCTAATTCAACTTATAAAAACTTTAAAATATAAAAAGTCAAATCATCAAATAATAGATAAATTAATTTTCCGTATTCAATGTTTATTAAAAACCTGATTATAAAAAATAAATACTTTTTTGTTTTACGCTTATATTATTCCCCAAAATAAATAAAGTAATTCATAAATCAATAATATATAAACGTAAAGTTTAAAAAATATAAAAAAGGTAATTTTAAGAGTAAATGTAATTGAAAGGGTGATGGATGATGCTTTTACAACAAGAACTTGACCAACTGAAACAATTCAACGGTAAACAAAATGACCAAAAAGTATTCTCATTGTATTTAGATACACGTCCCGAGCAAGGAGAAAAGTGGAAAATAGAACTTAAAAATGCCTTGCAAGATTTAGCTAAGCGAACAAAAAACAGTAATAATCATGAGGAAAAGAACCAATCCAAAGATATTATTAAAAAAGTGGAAAAAAGATTGCAGGATTTAGAACCTGACTTTAAAAACGGTGTGCTATTGTTTATCACTTCAGACGAGTCATTATGGTTTGAACAATTAGTTAACGTGCCCATTGAAACTGAATTTAATTGGGGTGATACGCCTAAATTGGATCAATTGAAATCATTAACAGAACGTTATCCATATACTGGCATCGTGGTATTACAACAAGACAAAGCGCGTGTGATAGAAACTGAAATCGGTATAGCTATCGGAGAATATGACTATACTTTAGATTTAGATACGAATGATTGGCGCCAACATCAAGGCCCACAAGGTGATGATTACACCCAAGGGGGTGCCAAAAGAGATGAGTTCAAAGCGCGTGTTAAGGCAAATCAAGAACGTTGGCTAAAAAGTTTAACCTCTATCGTCGAAAAAACTTCCAAAAAGAACGGTTGGCAACAATTATATTTAGCTGGAGAAAAAGAAGAAGTTGAAAAATTGCGTTCTATGTTTAATGTAGAAATTGATAAAGTGACACCGAGTAATATCTTAAAATCAAACACTACTGAAATTATTAAAAAAGTGATGGAAACGTAATTTCATCTCAAATTAAATCACATATAAAACCACCCCCTCCACTATTTTCAGTGACGGGGGTGAATTCATATTAAACGACTTCATGTTTACTGTTGATAGTAACGACAATGTAAGTCTTTTACTTTTGATGATAAGGCTTCAAAAGGACCTTCAACGTTCGCTTCTTTAATGACACTTTCGATAGGCAAATTTTTAAAAGGTGCGGGCGAAACGTTCATCTCTTCCAACCAACTAGCCAATTGATTCGAAGAACTTACATACACAATTTTATCTAATCCAACGAGCGCATGTGCAGTAGCGCACATTGGACAATGTTCTCCCGAAGTAAAAACAATACTTGTTTTCCTTTCTTCAGGGGTAAGATGCGTCGCAGCCCATTTAGCAATAGCAATTTCTGGATGTTCAGTTGCATCTCCACTACTGATGCGATTGAAATCTTCGAATAAAATATTACCTTTAATATCTACGAGAAGTGAGCCAAAAGGTTCATTCCCTTTATTTAAAGCTGCTTCAGCAAGTTCAATAGCTCTATGTAAATAACGTTCATTATCCAAATAGATTCCCTCCTTTATCATCTACTTTATTAAATAACTAAACTATATATTTACCATAGCAAATTATTCCAATTTATCCAGTTTTTCGTCTGTTTGGTTTCCATATTGAAGTGACTGAATCATAATAAAGATGACTAAAAGACTACTCATCGTGTCAGTAAAATAATGTGCGCCTACATAAATACGAGACGCTATAATTGATATAACTAAAACAATTGCAATTAAATATAGCATTTTATTCCGTTTGATTAATAAGACTAAGCTCACTAAGAGACATACACTTAACACGTGCATACTCGGAAAACTATATCCATCAAATGCAGTTGAGGGTCTTGACCGTTGAATTGCATATTTCATAAATGTGCCTATTAAAAATACTGAAAAACACCAGAAACCATACCACCAAAATTTGGTTTTATTATAGAAAAATAAGACGCCTAATATACATAAAATTAAAATCAAACAAATAACTGGTTCAAAAATGACCGAAACAAAATAAAGATAATCGATTAAAATAGATGAATTTAAATATGTATGTAGCATATCGTAAACCGTTTGATCTATTGGGTTTGCAACACCTATTGTAATACTAATTAAAATGATAATAAGTAAAATAGCTGAAAGGGCTGCTTTTAAAAATTGAGTCATCTTACAACATCCTTTCTCTCATTGTTAATTCTTCTAGCTACTGCTAAAAGTGCTCCAAAAGCAATACTAATACTCAACATGGAAGAGCCCCCGTAACTTAATAAAGGTAAGGTTACGCCCGTTAATGGAATAATTCCAGAAACACCAGCTAAATTAATAAACACTTGCATAAATATGTAACTTACAACGCCAACACAAATCAATTTATAAAATTGATTACTCGTTTTATTCGCATAAATGAGTCCTTTTACTAAGATATAACCATAAATTATTAATGTAAATAACACACCTAGCAGTCCTAATTCTTCTGAGATAACAGTAAATATAAAATCGGTATGTGGTTCAGGTAAATAACCTAACTTAGCGATGCCATTACCTAATCCTCTACCAGTTAATCCTCCATTGCCAATCGATGTTAATGCACTCGTTAATTGATAACCTGCATCGTTTTCATATTTAAATGGATCTAACATGACTTTTATTCTTTTCAGTCTATATAGATTTTTTGCATCAAAAATCAACGTATAAACACCATACGCAAATAGTGGAATTAGCGTGATCACGCTAATTTGAAACTTTATCTTATTTTTTATATCCGAGTATATTAAAATACAACCAATAATTGCTACTGTTAAAAGCGTACCACCCAAATCTCCTTGCATTAAAACAAGTAATAACCCAACACCTAATATAGCAAGTGGAGACAACATATGTTTCAAACTATAATCTTTACGGCTTGTAACGCGTTGGTTAATGATATAAGAAAGATAAAAAATCGAAGCTAATTTCAGAAATTCAGAAGATTGCAAACTAAATATACCTAGATTAATCCAGTTTCTTGAACCGTTTATTTCTTTACCAATTAAAATCGTGATTAATAATAAAACTAACGTTCCTAAAACTATCATTTTTTGTACATTAGATCTTTTGAATACATTTATATTGATGCATGTTGCTATAAATATAACGGCCAAACTGCCTATAACCAAAAAGATAAATTGCCTTTTCATAAAATAATTACTTTCAATAGAAATGCCACCAGTTAAGGCACCTTTAGACGCAGATACCATACTTGCACTATATATCATTATGACACCTAAAATGCCTAATATAATAAAGCTAACTAACATTCCATAATCTAAACCTTTTAAACGCGGTCCTATTATTTTAAATAATTTTCTCATTTCTGCACCTCATTATAACTCTCCACGCTCTAGTAAATCAGATAAACACAGCCTACTCAATCAGACTTTAGGCCTACCTAATTTAATATATATTTAATATTTTATGAGAAATTATTTTAGAATTAGAAAAGGATGTTTAACTTGAATCAATCTAAGTTCAATCAAATCGCTCAAAATTATGATAATGATGAAAGAATTAAACTAGCTGAAATCATCTCCCTCGAAGTGAATACGTTATTAGAAAATCAACCCTATCAATCCCTATTAGATTATGGCGGTGGCACTGGACTTGTCACATTTAACATTGAACATCATTTCAACCACATTACGATATTGGACGCTTCAACTAAAATGGTTGAAATATGTGATACAAAAATTCAAAAATTAAGCAAGAAACATATTGAAGCTATTAAAGGTGATGCGCTAGCTTCAAACCAAACTATCATCGATCAATCATATGATGTGATTATACTTTCACTTGTATTACTTCATAGTGGTAATTATAAGGGGCTACTACAAAGATTAACAGCTTATTTAAAAAAAGACGGTCTAATCATTATAGTTGATTTTGATAAAAACAAAAACGTCTATTATCCAAAAGTCTATAATGGATTTGCACAAGATGACATCAGTAGCGAATTATTTAAATTAGGGCTTTCAAATATCAATGTCCAAACTTTTTACCATGGACAAAACATATTTATGAATAAAGACGCCAGTTTATTTATAGCCTCCGGGCAATTTAAATAAACTGTATAAATATACAAAAAGATAATTGCATAATTATTTTATATTTATACATTGTTTATACTACTTCTTCTTTAATTTATAACAAACAAAAACTACTGCAAATCGACACTCATAGTGTGATAGCAGTAGTTTTTTGTTTAAGTATTATTCTGAAAAATTAAGTATAAATTGAATTGAAATGTGCTCGTTAACCAAAGAATCCAGCGATGAAGTCTACACCTTTAGCTACTACATCTGCAATACTAGTTCCCATGTTAACCCAATCATGGTCTAAACCAGATTTAACTGCATTTGAAATTGCTTCTACGATACCTGACATAATATAAGCACTCCTTTAAATTGATTTAATTCATTTTGTAACTTAAGCGAAAGTATCTACTAAAGTTTTGATTAATTTAATGATACCACCGATAATATCTGCAATCATCATGTTAATACACCCCTTTACGTTTTGCTTAATTAAATTGTATAACAACTAATGTTTATAAAGTTATATTTTTCTCAATTCATTTATTTAAATGCCTAACTGTATTAAATTCGTTGAAAACCAACACTTAAGCAAAAATAGTGTTAAATTCATTTCCAACACAAAAATGAATTTTTTAATCCTCATCTAAACTCTATCTTCTCATCATTAGTTGAGGCGTATCTCTATAAGACACTTCACCCTGTCTACTTAAAATAAAAAGCACTATTTTGACATCTCTTTTAGTGATATCAGTCATCTCTTTTTATAATTTTACACTTATGTCTCCTCTCCATTACACTTAAGTTAATTACACAAATTAAAATCATTTTAATTTAATTCGACAAAGGGGGAATGAAAATGGTAAATCATTATGAAGTTATTGTTGTTGGAGCAGGCTCTATGGGGATGTCAGCGGGATATTATTTAGCAAAAAATGGCGTCAAAACTTTGATGATTGATGCTTTTGACCCACCGCATGAAAATGGTAGCCACAGTGGAGATACACGTTTAATACGTCATGCCTGTGGGGAAGGCTTAGAATACGTACCACTTGCTTTAAGAGCGCAAACACTTTGGGATGAACTTCAAAATGAAACAAACGAACGTATATTTTCTAATACTGGAGTCATCACTTTTGGACAAAGCGATTCTTTATTTGTGCAAACCGCAATAGATGGCGGTCGTAAATATAATCTAAATGTTGAAACATTATCAGCTGATGAAATTAATGAACGTTGGCCCGGTATCACAATAGCTCCTGATCAAATGGGTTGCTATGAACCTGAGGCAGGCGTTTTATTTTCACAAAATTGTATACGTACTTTTAAAAGACTTGCTTTAAACCATGGGGCTGAATTAAAAACCAACTCTCCAGTTATGAATATCGATATGTTTGATGACGTCGTTAACGTTCAGACAAATTCTAATACATTTACTGCAAATAAATTAATTATTACTGGAGGCGCCTGGAATAAGAAAATATTAGATGACTTAGGTTTACAGTTGCAACTTCAACCATCTAGACAGACCATCGCATGGTTTGATTCAGATGATATTTTATATAAATCAGATGGTTTTCCCGGGTTTTTTGCTGACGTTCCTAGCGGCGTTTACTATGGTTTCCCTTCTATCGATGGCACTGGTTTAAAAATTGGCCGATATGATAATGGAGACCCGATTGATCCAATGTATTATAATAAAGCATTTGGCGCTTACGAAAAAGATGAAAACGATATTAGTCATTTTTTAAATCAATATATGCAGCAAGCTTACGGAAATATAAATGTTGGCAAAACTTGTATGTTTACAAATACATTAGATGAGAATTTTGTCATAGATAAACATCCTCGATACGAACATATTGTGATTGCTGGTGGCTTTTCAGGACACGGCTATAAGTTTTCAAGCGCTATAGGAGAGGTGTTATATGAATTAGTTACTAAAGGGAAAAGTACACAAGATATATCACTATTTAAAATTACACGTCCAAGTTTACAACCTGAAAATAAAGCAAAAGTATTTTTTAAAGCAAGGGGGAAATAAAAATGACTCAATCTAATTTAGATTTTTTAAAATCATTGATTAATATTGATAGCACTAATCCACCAGCTAACGAAGATAATGTAGTGCAAGTTTTTAAAAAGCGATGTGAATCCAAAAATATACCATTTGATATAACCAATTTAAGTGACCAAAGAAGTAATATTTCAGTAACTTTAAAAAGTAACCAACGTGACGCTGGTAAGTTGTTATTATCTGGTCATACAGATACCGTAAAAATTGGTGCCCAAGAGTGGAAATATGATCCTTTTAAAGGCGAAATTGAGGATGGAAAACTATACGGAAGAGGAACAAGTGATATGAAAAGTGGCTTAGCCGCTTTATATCTCGCATTAGAATCTTTATATGAAGAAGGCTATGAATTAAATAAAGATATTGAATTTTTAGCTACTGCTGGAGAAGAAGTAGATTCAATAGGTGCCAAGCATTATGTTCAAAGTACAACTATGGATAACATAGATGCCATCATTATCGCAGAACCCACTAGCGAAAAAGTAGCCATTGGGCATAAAGGCGCTTTATGGATAGAAGTCACGTTAACTGGCAAAACTGCACACGGCGCAATGCCCGAACAAGGTATAAATGCCGTAGAAGGTATGAATAAAGTGATTAATTTGGTTAATGACTTAAAAGAAGAATGGGCTGAAGAAACAGCTGCATTAGGCAAAAGTAGTATATCAGCAAATATGATTAACGGTGGCATTCAAACTAACGTTATTCCTGACCAATGTGTATTAAATGTCGATATTCGAACAGTTACACCTAATATTCATGACAATCTTTATAATCAATTTAATCAACGTTTAAACCAACTTTTTTCGGACAACACATCTCCAAAGGTAAGTACGCAGGTGTTACTTGACCGCGCTACGGTTTTAACTAATGAAAACGCTAAAATTATTCAAAATGCCTTAGACATTTCAAATGAAAATAACATTACAGGCATGGCCTATTACACGGATGGTTCTGTCCTCAATCCAGACAGCAATATTCCCACATTAATTTATGGTCCTGGTATTGAAACATTAGCACACCAACCAAATGAATACGTTGAAGTCAAAGCATTCGAACGTTCTATTGATTTTTTCAAAAACTTAATTAAACAATTTGCAAAATAAATAGACTGCCGGTATACTGCCGGCAGTTCTTTTTTCATTCTAAAATAAATCTTTTCATGTATAATGGCCTCAAATGAAAAAGGCGGATGATATTATGGAAATAAAAGATTTAAAGATTTTTCAAAGTGTTAGCCAATATCAAAGTATTAGTCGTGCTGCCAAATCACTTAATTTTGTCCAATCTCATGTTACCTCCCGTATAAAACGATTAGAACAAGAGCTCAATACACAACTTTTTCTACGTCATAAAAAAGGAACAACATTGACTTCAGATGGCGAAAAACTCCAAATATATGTTGAAAAAATTATGGATGTATTGAATGAAATGGAAAGTACTTTCCAAAAGAAAGAAATGTCTAGTGGAAAAATTGAAATTGGTATAGTAGAAACAATTACTAAATTACCGAAAGTACTATCAATGTTCCGTAAAAAATATCCACAAGTTGCTCTATCTTTATACACCGACGTTACTGCGAATATTTCTCAAAAAGTGGTCAATCAACGTTTAGATTGCGCGTTTGTCACAGGATTTAAACAACATCATGACATAAATAAAATGGAGTTATTTAAGGAAAAATTAGTACTGATATCTAATGTGGATACCATGGACTTAAAAGATATAGCATCTTCTGTGTTTTTAGTGTTTGAAAAAGGATGTAATTATAGAAGGAATCTCGAATCTTGGTTAAAATCTGAAAATATTAAAAAACCAAATCTTGTAGAATTTGGAACATTAGAAACAATTATTGGAAGCGTTAAATCGGGTATTGGCATCAGTTTAGTACCTGAATCATCAGTTCAACATGACTTAGAGAACGGTGAATTATATAGTTATGCCTTACCAGAAAAATACAGCAATATATCAACAGACTTTATTTGGAATTCAAATTACCATTTAAATGCCCCTACGTCTAACTTTATCCAAACTGTTAAAAACTTCGCTAACCAGGATTAAAGATATGGCATACTTTTACCATTACAATGTGTATATATTTACTAACCAAATCGTTTATCTGTTTAATTTATTTGCCCACCTCTACAAAATGAATACAAGCGCTAAGGCGCTTGCATAAGAACTACTAGGGCTATGCGGATTACATAAGTATTACTAACCACTAGGTTTTTTACATCGACTCAAGTAATCGGTGCTTTTCCGGTTCAGTTAAAAATGCATATTGAATTGCACGTTGATTAATATATTTCATCTGTTCTAAATCTATTAATTGATGTTTAAACAGTAATTCATATTCTTCATTTAATGAAGTTTGTGTCACTGTTCGATTATCTGTATTAATAACAAATGGTATATTATTGTTTAATAAATAAGGTATGTTTATTTCTGACAAAGCGTTTATCGCTTTGGTTTGCAAATTACTTTTAGGGCATATTTCTAATAATACATCATTCGCTTTAACTTCTTGCAATGCCGCTTCATCCAAGTTAACAGCAACACCGTGACCAATACGTTTAGCTCCTATTTTAATTGCTTCTAACACATTATGCTTACAGCCACATTCACCAGCATGTAACGTTAAATGCATACCTTTATCTAATCCGTATTGAATAGTATCTTGAATGGTATGTGGCGGAAACCCTACTTCTGGTCCTGCAAAATCAATACCCCGTATCACCTCGCTGTTGTATACATCTAAATCATCAAACAATTGTTTATTTGTAGATGGTTCATGTTGTCTCATAGCGCAGATTAATAAATTCACTTTAATATCCATTGTTTCTTGTACAATTTCAACCCCCGTTTCAATGGTCTTTACTATTTCTAGGAGCGTCATATCTTGTTCCATATGTAACAAAGGTGCAAAACGAATTTCTATATATTTCACATTATCCTCATAGGCTTGTTGCGCAACGTCTATAACTGCCCTTTTCAAGCTATCTGCTGTTTGCAATACGCTTAATATTTCATCAAAACACTTTAAATATTCATCTAGACTTTCACACTGCTCACTCACAATTAGATTAGCTTCGTTCAAATTAATTTGTTGTTCTTGAGCTAACTGTCGAATTAACTTTTCACTTACAGAACCATCTAAATGGCAATGGAGTTCAATTTTAGCAATATCTTTTATACTTTTATCCATTATAGTAAACTTCCCTACCTCTAAATTAATATCATTCTGCGATTTAATCTTGTTAATATATATGTTACATAAAAATGATTCATATAATATAACACTTTATTTTTTACATTACTATACATAAAGTAAATCCATTTTTGCAAAAACTATTTAAAGCATACACAACTTCTTCAAAACACAGTATTTTTATAAAAATATAAAAAAAACAAACGGGATAAAAATCAAAAATTAAATTTGATTTTCTAACCCCGTTACGTTTCATTACTAAATTTTAAAATTGATGATAATAACCTAATATTAACAGTGATGCACCTATACCAATAATACATATGATCATTAATATGATAACTATTTTTAGTGCTACAAGAAAATGTTTTCTATTCTGGCCTTTATTTACGAGGTATACACCAGCAGCTACTACTAAAATAAATACAACAAGTAACGTATAAGCAATAATATTTAATAATTCCATCCGATTGCCCCTTTAGCGATAATTCATTTTCGTTAAACTTGTGCTGTATTGATATACTGATGTTTTTGTAAATAGTCCAAAATTTTAGACACTGATGCTTCAACAGTAAGTGTTTCAGTATCTAATATAATTTCTGGTTCGGTAGGCGCTTCGTATGGTGCGTTGACACCAGTAAACTCTGCAATTTCCCCACTTCTTACTTTTTGATATAAACCTTTTGGATCTCTAACTTCACATTCCGTTAAACTGCATGCTGTATAGACTTCTATAAAATCTGCTTCATCTAAGAGATGACGTACAGCATCTCTATCTGCTTTATATGGAGAAATAAAAGCAGTCACTGTCACTAAGCCGGCATCGGCCATTAATTTACTAACTTCTCCTATACGTCTAATGTTTTCTTTACGATCTTCAGGTGAAAATCCTAAATTTTGATTCAATCCATGTCTAACGTTATCCCCATCTAACCGATATGTATGCACTTGTTGAGCAAACAATGCTTTTTCAAGTGCTACTGATATCGTTGATTTCCCTGATCCTGATAATCCTGTAAACCAGATCACAGCGCTTTTATGTTGATTACGTTGTTGCCTTTCACTTTTTGTCACTTCCGAAGCATGCCACGTTATATGTTTAGATTTTCCCATCACTCAATATGCACTCCTTTTCATTCTGCTATTCTTTCAATCCATTAATCAGTACTTCTGCCACTTCTGGTCTTGAGAATTCTTTAGGTAAAGATTCACCTTTTTTCAATTTTTCACGAACCTTTGTACCGCTTAAATGTAAATGTTCTGAAGCATCGTGAGGGCATGTTTTTGCTGTAGCCATATTCTCACAAGTTTTACAATAAAAAGCATGCTCAAATTTCAATATTCGGATACCTAATTCAGCTTCATATTTTGAAATAAGCGCTTGCGCTTCATATGTTCCGTAATAGTTACCTACACCTGCGTGATCGCGCCCTACGATAAAATGTGTACAACCATAATTTTTACGTACTGTAGCGTGTAATATAGCCTCTCTTGGACCTGCGTATCTCATCGCTGCTGGATAAATAACTAAGCGTGTTTTATTTTCTGGGTAATATTTTTTCAGTATGACTTGATAACTCTCCATACGAACAGCAGCTGGTATATCATCTGATTTAGTTTCACCTACTAAAGGGTTTAATAGTAAACCATCTACAGCCTCTAATGCTGCCTTTTGAATATACTCATGTGCACGATGCACCGGGTTTCTAGTTTGAAATCCAACTACCGTTTTCCAACCTAAATCTGAAAATAACTGTCTTGTTTCTGACGGGTCTAAATGGTAATCCACAAATTCATCATGTTTAGGTCTATTTAATAAATAAATTGGTCCAGCTAGGTAAACGTCACCTTTTTCATAAACTTTCTTTACCCCTGGATGATCAACATCTGTAGTGCCGTATACAAGTTGCGCTTCTTTTTGTTTGTCATACGTATATTTTTCCTCCAAATCGAGCACGCCATACAAAACATCATCTTCGCCATATAAAGCAATTCGAGAACCAATATTCAAATTTTGGGATTGTTCTGTTGTTATAGGTAATGTGATTGGGATACTCCAAACTAAACCATTTTCTAAATGTAAATCTTCAACAACTTTTGTATAATCCGCTTCTTTCATAAACCCTGTTAATGGGCTAAACCCGCCTATAGCAATTAATTCTAAATCTGACAAACTCCATGAATTTAAAGTAATGGGTTCTAAGTTTTCGGCTTCTTTGATTAATTGCTCTCTAGCTGTACCACTGACTTCTCTATTTACAAGTAAACCACCGTGAGGTTGGATTGTAGCTTGTTGTTTTTCATTTATTAATGACATTTTGTCACACTCCTTATTGAATTAATCTAGTTTATTTACGTTGGATTCATTTTTAAAATTCAAAAATGGTAATTTATTATTTTGGTATAAAGCAAATAGTATTAACACGAACCAAATAACAATAAGTGCAATTTTAATCGTAATAGCTAAAGTTTGATTCAGCCCGACGACGCTGATAAGTGAATTACTGTTTGTAAAAATAATTAAACCACTTACACAGACGGCTAGAATATTCATGGGTAAAAGCTTCACCAACCATGCAGCAAATGGTGCAGCAACCATGCCACCAATACTTAAAGATACTACAAGCCACCAGTTGATTTGGCTCCAACCGAGAAAAATAATAAAACTTAGAGAAGCAGACACCGTCACGAAAAACTCACTCGCTGATACAGTACCAATTGCATACCTAGGTTCTAACTTCTTTTGAGCAAGCATTAATGGCGTATTGACTGGTCCCCATCCACCACCGCCTATAGAATCTAAAAAACCTGCAACTGCACCTTGCGGAATTAAGATTAAGCGTGATGTTTTTGTCTTTGTTTTTGAGACAGATTTTTCTTTTGTAAATAAAAATTGGTATAAAATATAGAGCCCCATTGTTAACAAAAATATAGCAATGAATGGTTTAATAAAATCGCTGTGTATATGACTTAATATCGCAGCACCAATGAATGCTGTTATAGCACCCGGAATTGCTAGTTTAACCATCGTTGGTTTATGCACATTTTTAAACTTCCAATGTGATGTCCCGGACGCTGCTGTAGTAGCAATTTCAGAAAAATGGATTGTTGCTGATACGATCGCCGGCGCCACGCCAAATGTCAATAATATAGAGGATGATGACGCGCCAAATCCCATACCTAATGAACCGTCAATCAATTGTGCGAGAAAACCCGCTAATGCAAAAATGAATAATTTATACATAGAATGATGCCTCCTCTCAATTCAATTTAATCTAAAGTATCTAACCACTTTCTAACTTCTTGTTGCTTGTTGATATTTAAATATTTTTCATTTAACATTTTTTTCAAAAATGTTTCCTTCTCTGTAGATATAAGTGAGCTATGCTTGATTCGTTGTCTACAGTCATATAAAAAATCAACATAATCACCATACGCACTGTTAAAATATTGTTGCAATGCCTCTAAAATATGAGTTGTAAGCATGGGGCTAGCACCTTGTGTTGAAATGCTGATGGTTAATTTGCCACGTCGTAAAATACTAGGAAACAAAATATCGCCAGCATTTGCTTTACCTACCATATTAATTAGAGCTTTACTTGGTTTTGCATTCAAGATAGCTTGGTTGGTAGTTACATCATTTGTTGCGGCAACAATTAAATCAGCCTTTTCCACATCACTATTTTCAAATATTTTATTATGCCATTGAATCGATTGTTGTTTGGCCAAGTGTTCTAAACCCTCTGTCACTGTAGGACTAACAACAGTGATTCGTTTTGTATATTGTGTTAAAACGCTCACACGACGTGCTGCAATTTTTCCGCCACCTATAACAACGACTTGTTTCTGTGAAAGATCAACCATTAAAGGGATGAAATCCATAATGTCACTCCTTGCTATTAACCGCCATTTTTAAGTCATTAAATATTTTGAAATGCCTCTTCAACACGTTCTTTTAGCGCTGTTTGCAAATGTTCATGATGGCTAAGATGCTCTGTTAAGATAATATCGCTTTTTTTCTGATAATCATTCACAACCTTAGCAATATATTGGTCTAAAATACCTGTGAACCATATATAAGGTAGAATGAATATTTGTGAATACCCTTCGTCCACTGCATGATTTAACGCATCTTCAAATAATGGTTCACAAGCTGCTAAATAACATACGCTTATATTGTTAGATGGCAACATAGCCGATAGTTGTGATTTGATTATAGAGAAATCCTTTTTCGTTTGAGGATTATAGCTTCCTCTTCCAATAATTAATAATTTAGCGTCTGAGTTAGGCGTAATATCTACTTTTTCAAGACGCTGTTTTAGTATTTCTGTTAATCGCGCTTGTACGCCTAAGGGTTGCCCGTAAACTATTTTTACCTCAGGAAACTGTTGCTGACTATACTCGATTTCTTCAGGAATGTCTTTATAATAGTGTCCTGCACTTAAAAGTAATACAGGAATAATCGCAATCTCATTTGCTCCTTGGTTTACTAACTTTTGAAAACCTTGTGATATATCTGGTTCTGCTAATTCTAAAAAACAAATTTCTTGTAAAGGTACATCCACTTGCGCTTGAACAAGTTCAATAAATGATGTTGCTTCTTCAACTGCTTCTGCTACACGACTTCCATGACTAACATATAAGACACCTTGCATCTCAAGCCCTCCATTATTGATATGTGAGTTGCGTCAATAATTCATTTTTATATGTTGCTTCAAACCAACTAATACGGTTTCGCAGTTTCACAACTTCTCCTACGATGATCATAGCTGGGTTTTCGATCTCTTTAGCTTCATCAATGATGGTTTCTAAGGTGCCTACTACTGTTTTTTGTAATTGAGAAGTACCCATATGAACGAGTGCAATGGGCGTCTTTTGGTCACGGCCATTTTGCGTTAATAATTCAACAATTTTAGGTAACTTTTTCACGCCCATATAAATACATAACGTTTCAGGCCCTAACGCAAGGTGTTTCCAATATTCGTCTTTATCAATATCTTTATTAATGACACCCGAAACAAAAGCCACCGAAGAACTATAGTCTCGATGAGTCACTGGAATACCTGCATAGGCCGGCGCTGCAATACCTGCAGTAATACCAGGTACAATTTCAAATGGTATACTATATCTAGCTAGTATTTCTGCTTCTTCTCCACCTCTACCATATATAAAAGGGTCGCCTCCTTTTAAACGTGTAACAGTATGACCTTCTTGAGCCAAATCAACGAGCATCTGATTTGTATCTGCTTGTGAAATAGACTGATGATTCGGATCTTTCCCACAATATATCAACTTAGCAGTCAAAGACGCATAACCTAATAATTCTGGGTTTACTAAACGGTCGTATAGAATAACATCCGCTTTTTCAATCGCCTTTTGTCCTTTAACTGTAATTAAATCAGGATCTCCAGGTCCTGCACCAACTAAAAATACTTTCCCCATACTGTCACCTGCTTTCCAAATTTTAACTATGAAATAATTGGCCGTCTGTCACTTCTTCTATGATGCCTGCCCTTACTACAAAATTACCGAAACGTTCATTCACTGTTCTTTCTTGTGCATATTGCAATAAAATTGGTCTCAAACTTTTTAATATTTCTGCTTCATCAATATTTTCTTTAAATAATTTATTTAAACGATCGCCAGCAAATCCGCCTCCTAGATACATGTTGTACTTACCAGGTGCTTTACCAATAAATGCAATTTCTGCTAACGCGGGGCGTGCACATCCGTTTGGACATCCTGTCATTCTGATAGTGATCTCTTCTTCACTTAAACCAGCTTCATCCAATAAAGCTTCTATTTTAGTAATAAGTGAAGGTAAATAACGTTCAGATTCAGCCATTGCTAAACCACAAGTTGGAAACGCTACACAAGCCATAGAATTCCTGCGTAGCCCAGTATAATGTGCCCCATCGGTTAAATTGTATTGTTCTATCAACGCTTCAATTTCCGCCTTTTTCTCCGCTTCTACGTTTGCAATAACTAAATTTTGATTAGGAGAAAGTCTAAAGTCACCAGTATGTATCTCAGCGATGGCTCTAAGCGCAGTTTTTAATTTATACTCTTCAGTATCTTTAATACGTCCATTTTGAATAAACAAAGTAAAATGGTGTTTACCACTGCCTTCGGTCCACCCATATCGATCACCATTATCTTCAAAATGAAAAGCACGTTTTGATTCTAAATCCCAACCTAAACGACGGTTTAACTCATCAGTGATCCATGAGACACCTTTACGGTCAACTGTGTATTTAAATCGAGCGTTGGTTCTGTCTTCACGATTTCCATAATCACGTTGAATCGTAAGTATTTTTTCACAAACATCTACGACTTCTGCTTTAGGGAAATAACCTATTAAACGGCCCACTTGTGGATACGTTGCGGTATTGCCATGTTTCATACCCATACCGCCACCAACTGTAAGATTGAACCCTACTAAAGCACCATCTTCAATAATAGAAATCAAACCGATATCTTGTGAAAACACATCAATGTCGTTAGAAGGAGGTACAGCGATACCAATTTTAAATTTACGTGGTAAATAGGTTTTGCCATATAGTGGTTCTGGCTCTTGGTCACTGGTGTCTAACACTTTCTCTCCATCTAACCAAATTTCATGATATGCTTGTGTTTTAGGAGAAAGATAACTACTGATATCACTTGCAATTTGATTGATTTCAGCATGTACATCGGACTGATAAGGGTTGGGGTTACACATCACGTTTCGATTCACATCTCCACAAGCAGCTAGTGTATCGAGTAAAGATTGATTAATATCAAACATGGTTTGCTTTAGATTACGTTTCAAGACCCCATGAAATTGAAAAGCTTGTCTTGTCGTTAATTTAATCGTTTGATTCGCATATTGATTCGCTATGTCGTCCATTGCAATCCACTGTTCTGGTGTTGAAGCTCCACCTGGCGCCCGAACTCTAATCATGAAACTATATGCGGGTTCCAGTTTTTGCCTACGTCGTTCATCGCGAATATCTCTATCATCTTGCATATAACTGCCGTGAAACTTTATTAATTTAGTGTCTTCTTCTGAAATAGCGCCTGTAATTCTATCTGCTAATCCTTCAACAATTGTTCCACGAAGATAATTACTATCTGCTTTGATACGCTCCATCTCATCCAATTTTTCTGAAAAATTTAAATTTGATTCTGACACGTAATCAACTCCCTTTCTAATAAACATCTCTTTGGTATCGTTTGTCTTGTTTCATTTGTGTCAAATACACTTCAGCTTCTTCGTCAGACATATTGCCTTCTTTGACTAAAACATTATGAATGGCTTCATGAACGTCTTTAGCCATATACTGTTCATCGCCACAAACATATAATGCAGCGCCATTTATCAGCCATTCATAGAAGGCTTCACTTTGTTCTTCAATTTTATGCTGAACATATACTTTTTCGTTAGTATCTCTTGAAAATGCTAAATCTATTTTGCTCAGCACGCCTGTTTTAAGCCAATCCTGCCATTCTGTTTGATATAAAAAATCTGTTGTAAAATGCTGTTCTCCAAAAAACAACCAAGTCTGACCGTTTAAACCCAGCTCTTCACGTTCTTGTAAATATGATCTGAAAGGCGCCACCCCCGTTCCAGGACCAATCATAATCACAGGCGTAGCTTCATCGAACGGGAATTTGAAATTCGGGTTTTTCTTTAAATATACCGATGCTGATTCTCCTGCTTCCAAGCGTTCAGCTAATTGAATCGAACACACACCTTGACGCTCACGTTGATGTGAGTAATACCTGACTGCACCAACTGTTATATGTACTTCATCAGGGTTTGCTTCATAACTACTTGCTATGGAGTATTCTCTTGGAGGTAATTTTCTTAAAAACTGATAAAGCACTTCAGGTGCAAGTGCCTTAGGTTGAAAGTCTTGAATTAAATCAATTAAGTCTCTGCCATATATATAAGATTTAATCCATTCATAATCTAAAACATGTTCTGATAAATCTGAATTATCAAATAATTCTGCAGCTTTCTGCAACAAAGTTTTAGTTAGTTTCGTAATTTCAAAATGATGTTGCAATGCGTTTTTCAATGTGAGGACATCACCTTTTTCATTGATAGGTATATCTATTTGAGCGTCCCAATTTAAAATTTCTAACAATCTATCTACCAATTTTTCATCGTTTTCTGGAATAACGACTAAGCAATCGCCTGGTTCATACGCTTCACCATAATCTTCAAATTGTAATTCGATATGCCTTACTTCTTTATTAGAACCCCTACCGTTCAAATTAATATTCTCTAATATTTCTGCTTTATATGGTTGAGATTTTGAATAATGTTTGTCGTTCGTCAACTGAACTTCATTTGTTGTCGATGCTGTTTCTTCACTCAAGGACTTGTCGCTCAATTGTTCAATAATATGATCCATCCATGATTCAGCCACATCATCGTAATCTAAATCACAATCTCGTCTCTCTACTAAGCGTGCCCCGCCTAGTGCTTCAAGGCGCGAATCAAATTCTTTACCGGTTTGACAGAAAAATTCATAGGATGCGTCCCCTAAAGACAATACTGAGAAACGGACGTCTGCTAGGTTAGGTGCTTTTCTACCATGTAAAAATTCATGAAAACTTATCGCATTATCTGGTGGGTTACCTTCACCATGTGTGGACGAAATCACAAATAAATCTTCAACTTTTTTTAATTCTTTTGTTTTAAAATCACTCATAGCATTTAGTTGCACATTAAAATTAAGTTCGACAAGGCGGTCCGCTAACTTCTCAGCTAAGCCTTGGGCGTTTCCTGTTTCTGAACCGTAAAGCACAGTGATGTGCCTATCACTATTTGAAGATGTCCCTTTATTTAATACAAATTGCGCAACTTCTGAGGGCGTTTCTTGTTTTGTTGTAACGCTTTGTAAATTTGCAGTTAAATAACCGCTCAACCAAACTTGTTGCTCAATAGTGAGATTTTGAATAATTTGATTTAGCTGTGTAGCTTGATTTTCATCAAATGGACTATTGATAACAGATAAATTCACAACCATTTCACCTCATTTTAATTTTTTAAATTACTTTCAGATTTTGTTCAAATATCTTTAAAAATTATACTGAACCATGACGTTTCACATATCTAAATGATATTTAAGCCCGCTATGGCATCAATTCTTTTTTACTATATCTATCTGATTGGAATACTAAGGATTAATAATAAAAAAATAGATTTTAACTATAGAGAAGGATGATCTGTAGTATGGAGTCCGCATTCAGTTTTATTTGAATTTGTCCATCTTCCTTCACGTGAATCCCCAGGCCCTTCAACAGCCGCAGTACACGGTATACAACCGATACTTGGATAGTTAAAATCGTGCAATTCGTTATAGTGCAATTCATATTTTTTAATATAGTGCCATACATCCTCCCACGTCCAATGTACCAAAGGGCAAATCTTGACTGATTGGAATCGTTCATCTTTATTAATGAACACCATATTTTGACGACTTAGTGACTGTGATCTGCGCAATCCAGATATCCAAGCAGTGGCACCTGATAAAACATCTTCCAAAGGCTTAATTTTCCTAATATAGCAACATTGATTCGGTGCATTTTTCCAAAGTGCTGGGTTATACTGTGACGCTTGTTCGTCTAAAGTGAGCTCTGGCTTTTTAAGTTTAATACGTAATTCTGGATAACGTGCTTGAACACGATCAATTAAGTCATACGTTTCTTGAAAATGAAGTCCTGTATCTAAAAATACAATTTGAGCATCCTTTTTAACACTATAAATTAAATCAATCAGTATCATGCCTTCAGCGCCAAAGCTACAAGCATAAATAACTGACTCTCCATAGGTTTGATAAGCCCATGTCACAACTTCACGTGCGCCTTTCGTTTCATCATCAATATTTATTGATTCAGAGGCATCTGCATTAAAATGGTCGTATGTAATTTTTGATTCATGCATAAATTTATTCGCCCTCCTCTTACCATTCATCAATAATTAATAATTAGATTGATTTTAATTTTAGAATTATTCGAAAATAATTATGATTTACACTTTACTCATTGTAAATTTTTATGTCAAGTGTATATTTGTATATCTAAATTTATAATTTTTTTACTAAAAACCGTCTTAAAAACTGTCATAACAAACTTTCGAACAATTTATATTCTAATTTTAATTAAATTTTATACCAACCTTGTTATATTTAGTTTTCCTCGTATCTAAACGCTTTTAGAAATTTGTAAAATTTTTCAAAAATTTTGATTTGGGGAGGCCTAAAAAGTAGGACCATTATTTAAAAAACGTAACGATTTTTAAAATTAAAAGTAAGGTAATATTGAGTATTCTTTTAAGATATTGAGAGAGACAAAAGGGCTTCTTTGACGAATTTTCATGCCTTGGGTATATGCTGTATACTTCACGATATTTTGGAGGAGCAATTGGTGTTTTTACATTTTCGAGAAAAGAAGCGTGCAATTGAAGTACGTAGCTTGTGGCATTTACGTTGAATGAATTTATTAAAATATTGAAAAGAATGCTTAACTAAATCAGGAAAAATTGTTAGTATATCGTGCGATATAAACCAATTATTCAAGGTTTATGACAGTTAAGCATACCGGGAGTCTACGTGCGTAAAGTATTATTTATACTTTTTACTTAATATATCTGTACCTATAGCACCAATAATCATTAAGCATAATGGCCCAAATGAATAAATAATGGGACCAGATAAAAAATCAATTTCGTTACCAGATATTTTTGTGATTATAAAGATTGCTATTTTTGCGACTATCAATATGAGACCAATCACTATTAAAACATCAAAAAAAGTCTTCCATTTGTGGTGTTTTAAATTTTTGCTATCTTGAATTATTTTGTCTTTCAAATAATCGTCTCCCTTTAAAAGTTCGTCTACTGTGATATTAAATATGTCACTTATTTTCAGGAGTGTTTCAATGTTTGGATATCCTTTTTCATTTTCCCATTTCGATATAGATTGCCTACTTATATTTAAACGATCTGCTAAACCTTCTTGAGATAAATTAGCTTCTATTCTTTTCTTTTTTAATATATTATGAAAATCCATTTTGGTTACACCCCCTTATCCAAATATTTTAAATGCATTTTTTCTAACAGGTAAGTATCCTATAGTTGCGGCATGTAACCGAATTGTGGCGTACGTATTTTATATAGAATGAAAAACAGCCTTTCGTCGTTGAATGTAATATTTAACAACGCTTCTTTTGTTTTAATATGCGTTGTTATTAAAAAAGCTATAAAACACGAAACAATTGCAAAAGCGTAAGGTGAATACTTATACAGATTAAAATGATACATTTAAAATAACTACAAAATTTATAAATATATAGTAATCACACATTTTATTTTCAAAGTATTTCACCTAGAAATACGACGATATAATAATTTGGTTTTTATAATAAAACAGTGCTCACTATTATTCCGAATAAATTATTATTGTTTTTATTACAATGCTGTGAGACCGCCATCAATTACAAATTCAGAACCAGTTGAATAACTCGATTCTTCAGAAGAAAGGAAAATAATCATATTAGAAACTTCTTCAGTTTGAGCAACACGTCTCATAGGAATTGTTGTTTTGAATTGTTCTACTTGTTCTTTAACACCTTCTTGTTCTAACATAGATGTTTGGATAACGCCAGGGTGTACTGAATTTACTCTAATGTTATGAGGGGATAATTCTCTAGAAGCTGCTTTAGTCATACCCCTAACTGCGAACTTGGTATCAGTGTAACCTATAGCGCCTCCTACTAAACCATTCATAGATGAAACATTAATGATGGACCCATTTTTTTGTGCTTTCATAATGCTTGCTACTGTTTTCATACCTAGAAATACGGATACTTGGTTAACATTTACTATTTTTATATAATTTTCTAAACTTAATTCTTCTAGGGGTGTATTATACGTAATACCAGCATTATTAATTAATACATCAATATGCCCCCATTTATTCATTACTGTATTTACTACATTTTGCCAGTCACTCTCGTTAACAACATCGTGTTGTATAAAAATAGTATTTTCTCCTAATGCTTTAGAAACTTGTTCTCCCAATTCTTTATTGATATCAGTAATAGCCACCCTTGCACCTTCAGCTAATAATTTTTCAACATGCGTTTTTCCCATACCTTGTGCTGCACCAGTAACTATTATCACTTTATTTTCTAATCTTTTCATTTTTATTATGCTCCTTTGCTATATTTAAATATCAATTCCCCATTTAAATCATCCACTAATGTATAGTAAAACCCTAACTCCTCATACAACTTTCTAGCTACTTGGTTCTCTCGAACAATACTTAAATAAAGTGTATTAACTTTATATTTATCTAATACAAAAAACATTAATAACCTCATTGCTTTTCGACCAATACCCTGACGTTGATATTTTTCATCAATGAGAATTCGATCAATCCATGTTTCTTTTTTTTTACCAAAGCAACCATACATCGCAAAACCTACAATTTCATTGTCGTTATAAATTGCTACAGGACACCACTGAGAAAATTTCTCGGCTTCATTTAAACATTCGTGTACAGTTTCAATAAAATTCATTTGTTTAGAATTTACTTTTAATTGCTTTACTTCGTTAACATTAGATGGATTTATATTATTTATATAAACAGTCATAATTACTCCTTTATTATTTTACCTGGAAACCTTTTACTGGTATATTAACATTACAATTTATTTTTAGGAAGGAGATAACATGGAAAACAATAATTTTTTTGAACTCATTCACAACGCCGAATTATTTAATGATGCAACGATGACGCTTTTCATGAAAAAATTTAATTTAAACGTTAATATTTCACAAATTTTAGCTTTATCAAAATTAAAAGAAGAAGGTCCGCAAAAGCCTTCTACACTTGCACTTGCTCTAGGGTACACGTCTGGCGCTATCACAAAACTAACGAACAACCTTGTAAAAGAAGGTTATATTTTACGAGAACATCAAAAAAATGACCGTAGAGTAGTCTTGATTACAATAACTAAAAAGGGTTTAAAAGTTTTAGAAGAAGCCCAAAAGCAAGGCCAAAACATGAGAAATGAAGTTTATTCTGTTTTAAATATTGAAGAAGTTGAACAACTATTAAGCATACAAAAGAAATTATTTGAACGAGTAAAATATTTAAATACAGAAAGCAGATAAATATTTTGAATTTTAGAGGTGGCTTAAATGCATAAAGAAAGGTTACATTTTGCGTGGTTAATATTAATAGGGCTCTGTGTTTCTGTAGGATTAGGTAAAGCAGCGTTAAATAATTCAGCAGGTTTATTTTTATCCCCTGTGTCCCAAGATTTAAATGTAGGCGTAGGGAGGTTAACGATTTATTTAAGTGTTTCTTCGATTGTGACCCTGCTGTTTCTTCCGTTTGGAGGAAAGCTATTATCTAAATATAGTGCACGGTTGGTATTATTTTTTGCCATTATTTTCCAAGCAGGTGCGTTCGCTTTATTTGGTTTAATGAATTCAATTTGGGGATGGTACCTCTTAGCTATACCATTCGCTATCGGCGGGGTTTTCATTACTGTAATAGGCGGTCCTGTTTTAATCGAAAGATGGTTTAGTAAAGGGAAAGGGCTGGCCCTTGGTATTTTATCAGCAATTGGAGGGTTACTGGGTGTATTTGCGCAACCTATTATAGGCGCTTTAATTAGTCAGTTTGGTTGGAGAAATGCATACTTTATTACAGGATTAGGTGTGCTTATTATTGTTACACCTATCATTTTATTATTAATTCGTAATTCTCCTAAGGATAAAAATACAAAAGCTTATGGAGATACAAGCACTGATATAGACCCCCATAAACAAATACAAAACATCGAAGGTATTGCGTATACTACGGCCAAAAAACGCCAGCTTTTTTCTTATTAGCCCTATTTTTCTTCATTATTACCGCTATATCAAGCTTTACAATGCACGTCCCTACTTATCTTGTTAATCATGGACAAAAAGTTAGTATTGCTGGCGCAATGATGTCTGCACTGATGGTGGGTGTTTTTGTCGGTTCACTCGTATTTGGTTATCTCACAGACAAGATTGGCGCAAAAAAAGTGGGTTTATTGGCTATGATACTAGGGCTAATCGCCACTATTTTATTGATTGCTATGCCTGATTTTATTGTGGTAGTAGCTGTTGCTTTATTCTTATTTGGAATGTTTACTTCATCGATTGGAACAATAGCACCAGCGATGGCTTCGTCATTATTTGGAAGTAAAGACTATAGTCAAATTTATTCCACCTCATCAATTGGCTTAGCCCTTGCATCTATTGTCGCTTTACCAGCTTATGGTTTTATATATGATATTTCAGGAAGCTATACCACGGGCCTTATTATCATTATTTTACTATTTGTGGTTAATATCATTGCGATTATTTTGGCTTTTAAAAATAAAGAAAAACTTGTTAAAGAAGGATATTGGAATTCTAAAAAGAAAGGTGATTTAAATGGCTAGACTAGATAATAAAATTGCTATCGTAACAGGTGGCGCAGGAGGCATTGGTTCAGGGATTGTAAGAGCCTACGTTAAAGAAAATGCGAAAGTTGTTATTGCTGACATTGCTGAAGAAAAAGGACAGGCATTGAGCCAAGAATTAAACAACCAAGGTTATGATACTTTCTTTATCAAAACAGATTTAAGTAATAAAGCATCATTACAAGCTTGTGTGGACCGTACTATACAGACTTATGGACAAATTGACATATTAGTTAATAACGCTCATGCATCTCGTATGAATAGTTTTTTAAATATTACGGAAGATGATTTGAATTTGTCATTTAATACGGGGTTTTATGCGACGTTTTATTTATGCCAAATGGTAATTCCTTATTTAAAAGAAACTCAAGGAAACATTATAAACTTTGGTTCTGGCGCAGCTGTTAAGGGAGATAAAAATCAAGGTGCCTATGTTGTTGCGAAAGAAGCTATTCGTGGTATAACTCGGGTGATTGCAAATGAATTCGGAGCGTTTGGTATCAATGCTAATGTGATTTCACCTATTGCTTATTCTGAAGGTGTTGATCAATGGAGAAAAGATAACCCAGAATATTATAATCAAGTTGTCCAAGGCATTCCTCTACAAAAATTTGGAGACGTTGAAAAAGACATTGGACCGGTCGCTGTATTTCTAGGAAGTAAAGATGCTCAATATATTACTGGACAAACCGTAATGGTAGACGGTGGTAGTATTAAATTATATTAATCATATAAAGAAAGCGTGATAAATAATGAAAAATAAAGTTGGTATTGTAACCGCAGCAGGTAATGGCATTGGTAGAGCAAGTGCTATCGCCTTTGCAAAAGCAGGCGCGAAAGTTGTCGTATCAGATATTTCTGAAGAGTCAGGATATGAAACTGTAAGACTCATTCAAGACGAAGGTGGAGAAGCACAATTTATTAAGTGTAATGTAGCCGAAGAAAAGGACGTTAAAAATTTAATTGACCAAACTGTTAAACAATTTGGTCGATTGGATTGGGCGCATAATAACGCAGGCATCGGCGCTCCAACGGCTTCATTAACAGAGATTGACACAGACCGTTGGCAGCGTGTAATAGATGTTACTTTAACTGGTACATTTTTATGTTTGAAATATGAGATACCAGCTATGCTTGAATCTGGTGGAGGCGCAATTGTTAATACGGCATCTACAGGTGGTTTAGTTGGAACACCTGGTTTAACGCCTTATATTTCTGCTAAACACGGCGTTAATGGGTTAACTAAAAGTGCGGCATTAGAATTTGGCAAACAAAACATACGCATTAACTCAATTTGTCCTGGTATGACAAAAACAGCAGCTGTAGAAAATTGGAGTCAAGAAGCAGAAGAACAAGCGAAAGCTTTTGAATCTGCTATTCCAATGGGCCGTATGGGCGTACCGAATGAACAAGCAAATGCCGCAGTGTGGTTATGTTCTGAACAATCTTCTTTTATTACAGGGATTAACCTCCCCGTCGATGGCGGAGAAACTGCAGAATAAATCGTTTTATTATAATATGACTATTTAATTAAGGACGTCATGTATGAGACAGACTTATCCACCTATTTTATTGATTTTGTTGTTATTAGCTTCATGTGGCAACCAAGAAAATGAGCAAAAAGAACATAATCAGCATTCAGAAAAGCAAGAAGAAAAAGTCGGTGACTCAGATACTAAAATAGAAAACCTACCTGATAAAACAGAATGATCTAAGATACAAAACAATGTGGTTTATGGAAACTTTACTTTAAACAGTAGGCAGAATCAAGATACCTATGATGACAAAAAAAACTCAAACAAAGTATATATTAGAGGAAGATAGAACCATTAAAAAAATTATTAATAAATCAAATAATATTTTATCCCCAAAAGCATTTATGCAAACAGATGCTAAGAAAGTTGAACAATATTCTGATGGTGTTTATAAATACTATTCAAAATCAATTGATAAATATTATAAAGTAATTGAAAAACACAAGTCACATAAAAATATTTTGATCGTGACAATGTATTAATTTTTTAAGAGATAGTATAACTAAATTTGATGAAAATATTACGTGGGGTTTAATTAGAATAAACTCCAAACTTACAATAACAACGAAAACGTCATAACACGTACTAATTATTAATGTGACAAAATCGTAAGACAAATTCGATTTTCATTTTTTATCCCCCCTTGTATAATGTGCTTTATATTATTGGAAAAGAGGGATAAAATGAGCGTACAAAAAGGTACAGCTTCGCTAACAAGAATTAACCTCATTGACGTTATACGTGGTATAGCTATTATAGGTATTCTATTAATTAATATTCACTTTTTTGAACCCTCTAATACAAAAAGTATAGAGATTAACATATTTGATAGTAAAGTTATTAATTATATAGAAATGTTCAGTTTAAATAAATTTCATTTTATATTTGCTTTTTTGTTTGGTGTCAGTACTTCTATTTTTATAAATAATTTACAAACAAAAGGGTTAACCCTTTGGGTACATATACGTCGAATGGTTCTTTTATTTATTGTTGGCGCATTAAGTTCCTTATTATGGGATGGCGATATTCTTAAACTATATGCAGTCATGGGGGTGCTTTTACTACTTTTTCAAAACGTGCCAAATAAAATAAAACTGAGTTGTGGCGTTTTATTGGTTACATTTGGAAATTTTTTACCCATATTAATTAAATTTATAGAAATCAAAGGTATCCACATTCCTAATTTGCTTAATTCATTTGTTTTATTAATGGTCATGCTCTCAACATTAGGACATATGTTATTAGGGCAAGCACTTTACTATATCGGTATTTTTACGAATAAAAGTTTATTGCCTAAATTAAAAAAATATTGGTTACTGTTTTTAACACTTACCCTCCTTATATGGGCACTTGCATTATTCATTCAAAATAACGAATTACTGCATAGCTTTAATCAAAACAGTGGCCCTATTATCGGTTTATTTTATATATTTTCAATTTTATTACTATACCAAATTAAACCAGTACAAAAATGCCTTTCTATATTGATTCCGTATGGGAAAATGGCATTCACGAATTACTTAGGCCAAACAATCATAGGTGTTGTTATTTTAACACCGATTCTTTCAAATTATACCGTCCATACTTATGGCATGCTTTTATTATATGTAGCAGTCACTTTATTTCAGATTACTTTCTCATTGATATGGATGCATTATTTTTTATTTGGTCCATTAGAGTGGTTGTGGCGTTGTGGAACCTATTTAAAAATCCAACCTATAAAGAAATCAAAAACATAAATTTCTTTTATAATAAAGTACATTAAAAAGGTCTACTTATTAAGCTAACGGATTCAGTTCGTAGAAGTATAGTAAAAATCAATAATACATTAATAGATATTGTTGCAAATTATAATAAAGTTAGCGTCCAACAAAAACTGGGCTACTTATCTCCTATAAAATTCAGGAAATTAGTAGCCTAGTAAATAGTGTTTTATTAACTTGCTATTTTAAAAGTTCAACATCTTCAATAGAATTCTTTTATATAATAGCTTTATATTTAACTCGCTTATATTAACGAATTAATGATAAAAGCAAAGCTAAAAGCAATAAACGCTAGCAATGTTTCCATTACTGTCCAAGTTTTGAATGTTTCTTTAACATTCAGACCTAAATACTCTTTAACCATCCAAAATCCAGCATCGTTAACATGAGACAGCATTAATGATCCTGCCCCTGTAGCTATAACTAATAATTCTAAATTTATCCCTGACATATGCTGTATGATTGGGGATACAATACCCGCAGCTGTAGTTAATGCAACTGTTGCAGACCCTGTAGCAACACGTATCAAACCTGCAACTAAAAATGCTAATAATAATGGCGAGAGCGAAAGGTTTTCAGTCATTTGTGCAATCGTGTCACCAACGCCTGTTTCAATAAGTATTTCTTTAAACCCTCCGCCAGCTCCAATAATTAAAATAATAGATCCTAATGGTAAAATACATTCTTCTACTAAATCTTTAATTACATTTTTTGACATACCTTGTTTAAAACCTAACAAATAAAAAGCGACAAAGCATGAAATTAATAAAGCTATAACTGGGCTACCTATAAATAACAAAGTATTTTTCAATAAACTCGGTATATCTCCTAAATATGGAGTAATTATAGATAACAACATTAGCAATACAGGTAACACAATAACTAAAAATGATATCGCTACACTTGGTAATGCATTCGTTTTATTATCTACTTTAATAATGTCTGGTGAATTTTCTGGTATTAAACGTTTACTAATAAACTTACCAAAAATCGGCCCTGCAATAATCGCAGTAGGTAAAGCAATAATAAGTGAATAAAGTAATACCTTTCCTAAATTTGCATCGTAAATACCGATTGCAGTCATTGCCCCAGGATGAGGCGGCACAATACCATGAACAATTGATAAGCCCGCTAATAATGGGATTGCTATAAGTAATATGTTTGCTTTTGTAGTTTTATGAATTGAAATAACAAGTGGTAATAAAATAACAATACCCACTTCAAAAAACACTGGTATACCAATGATAAAACCTGATAACATCATTGCCCATGGTAATTTTTTATAACCTAATGACTTCACTAGATAATCTGAAATTTGCATGCCTGCACCTGAATCAGACATCAATTTACCTAATATGGTTCCTAAAGCTAAAATGCCGACTAAATGTCCTAATACGTCTCCCACACCTGTTTCATAGGCTGTTACAATTTTTTCAGGTGATAAGCCTGCCATGATTGCTAAAAATAAACCAGCAACGGTTAAACTGATAAATGCATGCCATTTCCACCAAGCAACCCCTAGTATGACAATAACAATTGAAAGTAGCGTAATGATTAATAAATAAATGTTAGAATCCATCCCTGTCCCCCCATTAATGTTAGCGCTACCAACAAGTTACAAAAGTTTCACATCAATCTTTTAAACTGATTGTATATTTTTTCAACTTACTATTATAGTAACCAATACTATACTCGATAACTTCACCTGATACTGCGTAAGTTTCTCTCTCTCTAATGAGCAAAGGTTCTGACACATTAAGGTTTAATTGTATTGAAGCTTCTTCATCAAACCCAACAGAGAAATTATCTTCAATATTTTGGATTTCCATCTTCTCTTCTTCTAAAATTTTATATATCGATAAATCATTGTTCTGCTTTAATTCATCATAATTAGTTAAATGATTCAATGGATATGGTAAATAATGATTGAATAGTATATATGGCTGATCATTTAATAGATAGACTCTTGTTATCTTGTAGGATTTCACACCAAACATTTGAAATAATTGACTATTTTCTTCGTGTACAACTACCGTAATATCTTTAATAATTTTCTGTATTTTATTGCCTTGTTCTACAAGTTTTTCTGTGAAATTTTTATTGTTTGTGATGTTGTTCCTCTGTTTATGATTAATTACTGTGGTTCCTTTACCGCTTTTCTTTTCCAAGTAGCCTAAGTTTACCAATTCTTTAATTGCAGATCTTACAGTCACTTTACTCACATTAAACTCTTTTTCGAACTCTATTTCTGTCGGTATATAATTTCCAACTGTATATATCCCATGGATAATTCTGTCTTCAATAATTTGTTTTATTTGTAAATATAATGGCCCTTTTTCTGATGATAATTTCGTCATAAATCAATTACCTCTCAATATCATTTTTTTCATTATTTATAACTTTTATTATATCATCAGTATCAAACAAAGGTGTATCTCCAGAAATTGTATGCGCTAACACACAAGAAGCAGTTGAAAATGTCACCGTGTCTTGCGGATCCATATTTGAAAGTTCTCCGTGAATGATCCCACAAGTATAGGCATCTCCAGTACCAATTCTGTCTAAGATATCCACATCAAACGCTTTAGAATAATACATAGCCCCATTATCATATAAATATCCTTTAATGACGTTATGGTTGCTCCCTTGTACAGTTCGAATCGTCCCCCCGATTTTATTAATTCCATATTTTTTGGCCACTAGAGGGAGGAGTGCTTCTAATTGTCCTTCTTTTGTCTCTTTATTCGTTGATAATCCTAAAGTTTGAATAGCATCTTTTTCACTCATTATAACGATGTCTGCTTCTGATAAAATAGTTTCATAATATGGTTTAGCACGTTGATTACCATTTTCTCCCCATAACGAAGGTCTAAAATTACAATCAAAAACTACTTTAATATTTTGTTCCTTTGCTAATTTCACTAGTTTTAAAACATTATCTCGTGTTAACTGATTCATAGCTAACGTGATGCCACATATATGTAAAACATCAATGTCTTCGAGTGATTGTAACAAGTCAAATTTTGAAATACCGGTAATATTAAAACTACTTTGTTGCCTATTGGTGTACGTCACATTACTTGGACGATTACCAAACCCTTTTTCTAAAAAGTACATACCTAAATTATTATCGTTTTTGATTACTAAATTACTTTGAATCCCTAACCTACGTATTGCACCAATAGCAGATGAACCAATTGAATTATCTGGTACAGCGCTAATTAAACTAGAAGTATATCCAAATTGTGCTAACAACCCAGCAACATTGACTCCCGTACCAGTAAACGAATATTTCAAATCTTCTGCTTGTCTTAACAAGAGATTATCAGGCACTTCCAAACGCATCATTATTTCTCCATATGCTGCAATATGTTTATTCATATTGATCAACTAATTGTTTCATTTTATAAGTTAACCATTCTACATCTTCAATACGAGTTAAACCCGTCTCTTTATCAATAATAGAAGAATAGACATGCGGTATAATTTTTGGCACATGATAATCTAAAGCAATTTTTAGAATTTCTTCGAAATTTTCCTTGGTAATACCGCCTGTAGGCTCTAATCCAAAATTCATATCTCCACATGCCTGAGCTACGGCTTTATATTCTTCGACTGTATCTAAACCGCTCATTGGGAAGAATTTAATAGCATCTCCGCCCATGTCTTTAATTAAATTAATAGCAGCTTTTATTGGTATAACTGCTTTTTCAGAATCTTCGCTACTTATTGGACCTGTGGAAACATTGACATAACCTACTCTACCTGTAGGTGATACTAAAGCGTTAACCCAAGATGTGTCGTGCGTGTTAGCTGTTGTTTGTCCTACACTTGTAAATACTTGATTAATGTGTGAACCTTGGTAATCTTTTGCAATATCTGATACAACTTTTGCTTGTCTATTATCACCAGCACCTAATCCAATCGATATTGCATCATCAACGTGTGAACCAAAATCACTCATACTAGTTACCGCGTCTTTGACAGTGTCATAATCTTTTGATAATACGCCAATAACTACATTTTTATTTGCTGCTTGATATACATCTTTAATATTTCGTTCCCCTTTGGCTAATACATTGAGCGCTACGCTATCTTTATAAAATCTGTCTAATATTTTCATTAAATTTCACCTTCCACTATCTGTACAATCGTTTTATATATTATCTCCATTTCACCGCGTTTTAACGGTCTAGGATCTATATCAAAGAACCCTTGTTTAACACCATAATCTCGTGTGTAAATAGCTATGTCAGCAGATTTTAGTTTCTTAGCAAATGATTCTGCATTCAAATTTAAAATTGATGGATCCACATATACACGTGTTCTATATATCTCTCTGCCTGCTTCATCTTGAACGACTTCTAGCTTAATGCCTTGATAGTCATTAAGCGCTTCTAATTTTTGTAGTTCCTGTTTTTCATTTTTAGAATTGTCCACTTTCTCAAAATATTCATCTAAAGCTTGTAATAACCCAAAAGTTGATTCTTTACCCACTTTCATACTTCTTCCTATAAAGTGTAATTGCACTTTCGTAGCTTCAATGAGTGAATTTTTACCTGCAACGATACCAGTTGTAGGACCTTGTATTGCTTTTGAGCCACTGAAAATAGCTATGTCTGAGCATTGTGTATATTTTTTCAAATCTTCTTCTGCAGCTGCATCTACAATAAGCGGAATATGATGTCTTTGTGCCACTTCATATACCTCTTCTACAGATGCCATGTTTTTTTGAACTGCATGATGCGATTTTACATAAAGAATAGCTGCTGTATTTTCATTAATTGCTTCTTTTATATGTTTATTTTTCCCTTCATTTGCGTACCCTACTTCAACTACTGAACCCCCGCCTAAATAAATCATTGTCTCTATAGGGGCACCATATTGAACATTATGCCCTTTAAATAAAATCACTTCATTTTTATCAATTTTATCGTTATGCAATCTTTGACTTTTACGTTCGTTGCCCCCTGTGATGACACCAGCAATTGATAATGCTATGCCGCTTGACGCAGAGTTTACAACCACAGCATCTTCTGCATTAATCTTATTCGCAATATATGCGCCAGATTTATCAACCAAATCTGCCATCTCTACGTAATTTTGTCCGCCAAATTTCATCGCGTCCATTACTGAATCTGTTGGTGATGAAACGCCAAGAATGCTCATTCTCCCACTTGCATTAACAACACGTTTCAAACCATATTTATAATTTAATGAATTTTCCATTTGCTACTACGCCTCTTTCTTTAATTATTTGGTTACTTTTAACCGTTTGTTTAGACGAATCAGTAAACATTTGCTCTTCTTCAACCACGTCAAATATAGTCAGATTCGCTATACCACCCTCTCTCAGTTCTGCCAATGTAGGTTTGTTAATAATTGCCGCGGGTTTTTGCGTTACTGCGTAAATAATTTCTTTTAGTGTATATCCTAGATATAAAAATTTTGATAATACATTAGCTAAACTAAATACTGGTCCTTCTACTCTATTTTTTTTATAAATATCCGTACTTATCGTATCAAAATGTATATTAGCATTTCGTGCTTGCTTTGCTACCTCAAATGAAAAACTGGCATTACCATGACCAACATCTAAATTAACCCCTCGGTTGACCGCTTCTGTTAATACTTTCAACGGTTCGCCATTATTATCAAACAGATTATTATCTTTACCATTTAAGAAATGTGTGATTACATCTCCCTTTCGCAATAAAGGTATTACCTCTTGGATTTTTGGCGGGGCAGAACCAATGTGGGTCATAATAGGTAATTTCAACTGTTCACTGATTTCCACAGCTTTTTCCAAGGGTATCGTGCCGTTACCTTTCACAACGCTACTGCTTATTCGTGATTTCAAACCAATGACCATATCTTTATATTGATGCGCCGCTGTAATACATTGTTGCTGGTCTATCCAAGTTAAATTAGATAGCTCATCAATTCTCTCGAGCCCTATTTTTGATATGTTTAAAAATGAAAATACATTTGTTTCACTATTTAATGCACGATTATATAATTCATCGATTCTATCTGCACCACAGCTTCCAGCGTCGACAATTGTGGTAACGCCTTGTTTCACTCCGATCTCATCAATCTCATCTCCATATGGACTGAAATCCGAAAATGCGTGTACATGTAAATCAATCCAACCCGTCGATAAATAAGAACTTGAACCATCAAAAAGGATAGGCCCCTCTAATGTATGATGCTCTCCAATACTTTTAATTACACCCTCTTCAAGAAAAATATCGATACGCTCTTCATTTATTGTGGAGATATTTTTTATTATTCCTGTGCTTTTCACACTATCTCACCTCGCGAAAAGATTATAACATTATAATGTTTGAAAACGCAATCATTATAATGTTTACAAAATTAGAAACACTTAAAATTTTGATGGATAGAGTGAAATCTTAAATATACGGTTAAAATATCTAATTCTGCATATTTTCTTTTCACCTCTATTTTTAATTGTTCATTTGAGTACTATTTTTTATATTTTCGTGATCAATCATTACTCTATTTTTACTTTCTAAAAACAAGTAATTTTTTCCATAAAAAAACACCTCCGTATAAATTCATTTTAGTATGAAATCAACGGACGTGTTTTTTATTTTATTTCCTCGTTTTGGGTAGTCAGCTAATAGCTGAGATATTTTGCTTATAAAATCAATATTTTGCAAATGCTCGGGTGTTTGTAAATTATACTGAGAAGCTTAGTCTTGGAATAAATGTTTCGAAATGAATGTTATCCATTGGCACTTCTAATTTTTGTAATTCCGTAATCATTGCTTTTAGGAACGAGTTACCACCACATACGTAAACTTCCGTTTCGCCATCAAGATATTGTTTTAATTGTTCTGCATCTATAAAGCCGTCTTGGTCGCGGAAGTGTTTATCAAATTGTGCTATTGAAGATTTAGCCGTAATGTCTTCTAATTTTTCTTCAAAAGCTACATTCTGAGCATTAGATGTTGATTGAAGGAATGTTGCAGTTAAATCAGCATCAACCGCTTCTTGATACATTGAAACGAGTGGTGTAACACCAACGCCAGAGCCTAAGAATAATTGTTTATTAGCTTTATTTGCTAAACCAAATCCACCTACAGGCGCAGATAGCAGCAATGTATCCCCTACGTTAACTTCATCATGTAACACTGTGGATACTTCGCCTTCATGCTCTTCTGTAACGTCTCTACGTACACCGAATGTTAAGAAATCTTTATCTCCATCAACAATAGAGTAATGTCTTTTAGCTCTGTACGGTAATTTTTCACTAGATATATCAACTGTAATATATTGACCTGGTATAAACTGACTTAAGTCAATTTCATCTGATGTTACTGTGAAAGATTTAATCATGTCAGTTTCTTCAGTAATATTTGTTACAGTGAATGGTTTAAAACCATCCCAAGCCATTTTACTGTATACATCTTTTTCTAAACCGATAAACGCATCTGCAATTGCTCCGTACGCTTTAACCCAAGTTTGAATAATTGGATCATCTTCATTTAAACCAGTTTCTTGTTGGATGGCCCATATTAAATTTTCTCCTACAATTGGATAGTGTTCTGCTTTTACTTGCAATGCGCAATGTTTGTATACAACTGGCATGATTGCAGGGACGATAGGTGATAAATCTTCAATATTTTCAGCTGCTGCTAACACTGCCATTGCTAAAGCAGAAGATTGTAGCCCTCTTTTTTGGTTCGTTTGATTGAATACATTTTTTAATTCAGGGTGTTGTTCGAATAATCTTTTATAGAAAGTTGATGTAATCGTCTGCCCTTTATCTTTTAATAATGGTACAGTTTCTCTAATTATTTGTACCTCTTCTTGAGTTAACATAAAACCCCTCCTAATTATTTCGTCATCCACATTATTGTACTAAGTGAGCTCTCTTACAATGAATTTTATGTTGATTTCACAGAAACTTCACATTCAATATTCATTAATTTGTAACTTTTATTTTTATTATTAAATAACATAATATTTAACTTATTAGCGCTTCTATTTATAAGGTTATATCACTTAAATTATAAATATAATTTTTATTAGGAGTGATTATGATTGATAATTAATTTTTAGAAGACTAAAATACTGATTGAAAATGAATCGTCTTCTAGGAGGAATTAAATATGCAAATCTCAAAAATAATTAACGCTATGATTTTAGATATGGACACAAACACACCTTATTTAGGCACACTTATAATCAATAACGGCATCATCACAGATATTATTACTCAAGACGAAAAGGTTAAAAACCCAGATGCAATTGATTTAAATGGCCAATATATTATACCTGGATTTATCGATACGCATAGTCATCCAACCGCTTATGGAATGACCAAATTAATGGTCAATTGTGCTGATTCTAATATTAAAAATATGGATGATATCATTGCTACTTTTAAAACACAAAAAGAGCATTTAACTCATGACGGTTGGTTGATTGGTTATGGTTACAACGAGAAAGATCTAGCTGAACAACGACATCCAAACCGCTATGATTTAGATCAAATATCTACGGATACCGCAATTGCTGTTATGCATTATTCAGGACATATGGCAACTGCAAATACAAAAGCCCTTGAACTCATGGGTATTGGTTTTACAGATGACAATCCTGAAGGCGGTTATTATGAGCGTGATAATGAAGGTAAAGTTAACGGTGTATTAATCGAAATGCCTGCTACAGAAAAATTAATGTCAGTTCTGCCAGAACCCACACCTGAAGATATTGCGCACCGAATGAACTTAGCCGTTGATGATTATGTTAAAAGTGGTATCACGAACACTTCTGATTTATTAATTGGTAACAAAGGCGAAACAGACTATGAGGGCGTATTAACTTTTTTAAAACAACCACAACGCATACGCACACGTTGGATGATAACCCATCAATTACTAGAACATCACCCTAAGTTTCAAGACGTTCACGCTGATACGATTGAACGCGATTTTCAAACCTATAGTAATCATATGAGTCATCTTGGCGGCGTGAAATTTTTCAATGATGGTTCAATACAATTACAAACTGCTTCTATTAGAGGAGCCTACTTAGATGGCACTGAACCACCAAAACCTTTATTGAAACAACACCATATGATTGAAAAGTTCAAACACTTCCAGCAGTTAGGTTATAATATTGTTACACACGCTAATGGTGATGCCGCAGCTTCAGCGGTTATTGAAGCGTATAAAAAAACAGCAGAATTTAAAACTAATCCATTATGTAACAGAATCGAACATTTACAAACTATTTCAAAATCAGACATACAAGAAATGGTAAAACACCATATTGGCGGATCATTCTTTATTAATCATGTTTATTATTTTGGAGACTTACATCGAGATGTATTTTTAGGTAATGATAAGGCACAAAATTTAAACCCTGTGAAATGGGCAGAAGATAGCGGTATGACTTTTACGCTTCATACAGATGCCCCTGTGACACCAATATCTCCTTTAGAGTCTATTCAAATTGCTGTAGATAGAAAAACTAAAGATGGCGACACTCTAGGAGAACACCAACGTTTAACACGTGATGAAGCTTTTAAAAAAATGACAGCAGACGCTGCTAAATTAAACCATACAGAACAAAGTGAAGGCACGATTAAAGCTGGAAAAGTTGCCGATTTTGTTGTATTAAATCAAAATCCATTAGATACGCATACAACATTAAATAATTCGCTTATCGAAATGACAATCTGTAATGGGCAAGTTGTTTACAAGAAATAAGCCTTCCTTCTCATTCAATAATCAAGAGACAAAGCGATCAATATCTCTGCTTTGAGTTTTATATAGGTAGTAGGTGACTGGAATGAAAATACGCTTATAAGCAAAACAAGCTTTTTTCACTCCTAGTCATCTTTGCCTTAGCGATATCATAACGCTTATTGCGGATCATGGTTTCTGTCTTATTCTTCTTTATATTTTTCATTAAGTTGATGGATTAATCTTTTAAATTCTGCTTCAGATTTAAACTCAAATGTTATCTGTCCCTTTTTATGCTTTGTAGATATCATAACATTTGCACCATATTGTTCTTTTAATTGGCGCTCTTGTTGTTGAATAAACTTAGGCTTTGAAGCAGGTTGTGATGAAGTGCTTTGCTTTATCTTACCATCATTACATGTGTTCACATATTGCTCGAGTGAACGTACGCTCCAAGCCTCCCGGGAGGCTTGATGAGCTATTTTTTTTATTTTTTGCTTATCTTTTATCGCTAGTAAGGTGCGACCATGAGCCCCTGAAAGCTTGCCGTCTTTCACCATCCCAGTGACTTCTTTAGGTAATTGGAGTAAACGTAACATATTAGCTATGTATGGTCTAGATTTGCTCAAACGCGTTGCAATGTCTTGCTGTGTAAGTTTTAAATCCTCCATTAACTTTTTGTAACTTTCGGCTTCTTCTATAGCGTTTAAATCTTCACGTTGGAGATTCTCAATCACGGCGAGTTCCATCATATCTTCATCAGTTAATTCTTTAATTATTGCTGGTATATGAGTCAACCCAGCTATCTTTGAAGCTCTATACCGACGTTCCCCTACTACAATGTTGTAACCCGCTATGGTTTTTCTTAACACGATAGGTTGCAAAATACCATGCAGTTGAATTGATTCAGCTAAATCCTTCAAGCGTGCTTGATCGAATGTTTTTCTGGGTTGATAAGGGTTTGCTTTGATTTTTTGAATTTCAATTTCATTGACTTGAGCATTTTGATCTAATTTAAGACGTTCATCTATTGAATCTCTCATCGTGTACACCTACTTTCCTGACAAATATAACCTTTTTATTTAATCCTAGTATATCATCACTGTCACAATGAAAAACATAATTCGGAATTATTGATTAAATCTAAATTTTCAGATAAATTGTTGACAAAAGTCATTTAAGTGTGTAACCTAAAATGTAACAAATTCGAAATAGCAACACACAGTAATAAGGAAAGTAGAATTTACACTGCTGACACAGAGAGTCTTCGCTTGCTGAAAGGAGACACAGAAAGAAAGTTTGAAAATGGCCTTTGAGTGTTGATGCCAATATGAGGTATCAACGGGTTCGCCCGTTACAGCGATACAGTATTAACATTTTGTTAAATGGCGTACTGGATTATGCCACGCGTCGGATATGTTGTTAATACTCATTTTACATTTAGCTAAAGTGAGTTTTTTATTTAAACATATTACGATAGCACAATTCAGTACATGTGTGTAAGACAATTTGGCGTACTGGATAAGATTACTTTAGTGATAAAGTAATAAACAAAGGTGGTACCGCGAGCTAAGCTTTCGTCCTTTACATCCGATTTATTCGGGTTTAAAGGACGAAAGCTTTTTTTATTTTTAAAGGAGGTTATTTGTATTATGAAAAATACTGAACTATCACAAATAGCACTTACACATGATTCAACGGGCGCAATTGCAAACCCAATTTATTTATCAACTGCTTATCAGCATCCGCATTTAGGGGAATCAACAGGCTTTGATTATACAAGAACTAAAAACCCAACACGCTCAGCATTTGAAGAAGCCTTTGCTAAGTTAGAACGTGGCACTGCTTCATTTGCTACTGCAAGTGGTATGGCAGCTATACAATTAATATGTAATTTATTTAAAGCAGGTGACGAAATCTTAGTATCATTTGATTTATACGGAGGTACGTTTAGACTATTTGATTTTTATGAAAAACAATATGGTGTTCACTTCAAATACGTAGATTTTTTAAACTATGAAGCAGTAAAGGAAAGCATTACAGATCATACTAAAGCATTATTCATTGAAACAATTTCAAACCCACAAATGTTAGAAGTAGACGTTGACCCTTATTATGTATTAAGTAAAGAACATCATTTATTAACGATTATAGACAATACATTTTTAACACCTTATCTATCAACACCGCTTGAAGATGGTGCGGATATCGTACTACATTCGGCTACAAAGTATATAGGTGGGCATAATGATGTACTTGCTGGTGTAGTTACAGTTAAAGACCCTCATTTAGCTGAACAATTAGGTGAATTCCACAATATGATCGGTGCAACTTTATCACCTTTTGACAGTTATTTATTACAGCGTGGGCTAAAGACATTACATTTAAGAATGGACCGTTCAGAATACAATGCCAAATTGCTAGCAGAACGATGTTGTAACTTAAAAGGTATTGATCAAGTCTTATATTGTGGGCGCACAGGCATGTTGAGCTTACGGTTAGATAAAAATTATAAAGCGGATAAATTTTTAGAAAGCTTACAAGTTTGTATTTTTGCAGAAAGTTTAGGCGGCACTGAAACATTCATTACCTTCCCATATACGCAAACACATGTCGATATGCCTGATGAGGAAAAGGATAAACGTGGTATTGACGAATATTTACTTAGACTATCTATCGGTGTTGAAAATTACGAAGATATTGAAAAAGATATTATTCAAGCTTTAGAAAAAGCTAAAGAAGGAGTGATTTCATGAGTTTATCAAAAGAAACAGAAGTGATATTCGATGCTAATAGAGGTGTTGATTATGATTCAGCTAATCCTCCTTTATATGCATCTTCAACTTTTCATCAAAAAGTTTTAGGTGGCGACGCTAAATATGATTATGCGCGCAGTGGTAACCCTAATCGTGCGCTATTAGAAGAAAAGTTAGCTGCACTTGAAGGTGGCGATTATGCATTTGCTTATGCATCTGGTATCGCTGCTATTTCAGCTGTATTACTCACATTAAATTCTGGTGATCATGTTATCCTTCCAGACGATGTCTATGGCGGTACTTTCCGGTTAACTGAACAAATATTAACACGTTTCAACATTCAATTTACTACAGTAGATACAACACACTTACAAGAAATCGAACAAGCCATTCAATCAAATACAAAACTCGTATATATTGAAACGCCATCCAATCCATTATTTAAAATCACGGATATTAAAGGTGTCGCACAAATTGCTGAACAGTATAAACTATTGCTTGCTGTAGATAATACATTTATGACACCCCTTGGCCAATCGCCTTTAGCATTAGGTGCAGATATTGTCGTTCATAGTGCTACCAAATTCTTAGGTGGCCATAGCGATATCATTGCAGGTGCTGCTATAACTAGTAATAAAGAAGTAGCTGATGCACTTTATTTATTACAAAATGGCACAGGGACCGCGTTATCTGCACATGATAGCTGGACTTTATCTCAACATTTAAAAACGTTATCTGTGCGTTTTAACCAATCTGTTGAAAATGCGCAAAAACTTTATACATTCTTATCACAACGTGAAGAAATTGCAGAAGTTTATTACCCGGGGAATGATGCATTACACCTATCTCAAGCAAGTCATGGCGGTGCCGTTTTAGGCTTAAGGTTGAAAGACGAAACAAAAGCACAAGCATTTGTAGATGCACTCACGTTACCACTCGTTTCTGTCAGCTTAGGCGGAGTTGAAACAATTCTGTCTCACCCGGCTACAATGTCTCATGCTGCTGTACCAAAAGAAGTTCGTGAAGCACGTCATATTACGTTTGGATTATTTAGATTAAGTGTAGGTTTAGAAAATGCAGATGAGTTAATAGCAGACTTGAACTATGCACTGAAGGAGGCCTTCAATGAGTCAACTAATCAACAAACTGAAACAGAATATTTTAGTCGCTGATGGTGCTATGGGAACGATTCTGTATTCAGATGGTTTAGATACGTGTCCAGAAGCATATAACCTAACCCATCCTGAAAAAATAGAACGCATACACCGGTCCTATATTGAATCTGGAGCAGATATTATCCAAACCAATACGTATGGCGCAAATTTTGAAAAATTAAAATTATTTGGTTTAGAACATAAAGTGAAAGACATACACAAAGCCGCAGTACAGATTGCTAAAAAAGCAGCTAACAATGAAACATTTATATTAGGTACTGTTGGCGGGTTTAGAGGTGTAAAACAAGAACCTTTAAGTTTAGAGGCCATTCAATACCACACTGAAATACAAGTAGATACACTAGTCGAAGAAGGCATCGACGGTTTACTATTCGAAACATATTACGATTTAGAAGAACTCACCAATATCATCAAGGCTACAAAGCAAAAACATAATATACCTATTGTCGCACAGTTAACAGCTTTAAACACAAACTATTTAAGAGATGGCACAGAAATCAATACGGCGTTACAACAAGTTGTAAATAGCGGCGCAGATATCGTAGGGCTGAATTGCCATCACGGCCCACACCACATGCAGCAATCATTTTCACATATTGAATTGCCCGAGCATGCCTATCTGTCTTGCTACCCAAATGCAAGTTTATTAGATATTGAAAATAGCCAATTCAAATATAGTGATAACGCTGAATACTTTGGTAAAGTCGCCAAACAATTGATTAATGAAGGTGTTCGAATTATCGGGGGCTGTTGCGGTACAACACCTGAACATATTCAATTTATCAAGTCTTCAATAGCCAACTTAGAACCAGTCACTCATAAAAACGTCATACCTATTAAAAAATATAACAGTTGCTCACGTACCCAGACCAAACAGCAAAACTTAACAACCAAAGTCAAACAACGTCCGACCATTATCGTCGAATTAGACACACCTAAGCACTTAGATACAGAATTATTTTTCAGAAATATCAAAAAACTTGATGATGCACATATTGATGCAGTGACATTAGCAGACAATTCATTAGCCACTGTACGCATTAGTAACGTTGCAGCTGCAAGTATTATCAAGCAACAATATACTATTGAGCCATTAGTTCATATTACGTGTCGTGATCGTAATCTCATTGGTTTACAGTCACATTTATTAGGACTATCACTACTTAATATCAATGAAATTTTAACAATTACTGGAGACCCATCAAAAATAGGTCACTTACCTGGCGCAACAAACGTTTATGATGTGAACTCCAAAGGTTTAACAGAAATTGCATTGCGCTTTAATAAAGGTATTAACACAGATGGTGATGCGCTGAAGACAAAGACAAACTTCAACATCGCAGGTGCTTTTGATCCAAATGTTCGAAAGTTAGAAGGTTCAGTAAAGCGTGCTGAGAAAAAGATAGAAAGCGGTACGCACTACTTTATTACACAACCGGTCTACAGCACTGAAAAAATCAAAGAAATATATGAAGCAACCAAACATTTAGATGTGCCATTCTTTATTGGTATTATGCCAGTCACTAGTTATAATAACGCATTATTTTTACATAACGAAGTACCTGGCATTAAGCTATCAGAAGCAATTTTAGAACAATTTGAAGCTGTTAAGGATGACAAAGAAAAAACGAAAGCATTAAGCCTAAAGCTTTCGAAAGAACTCATAGACACCGTTCATAAATATTTTAATGGCTTGTATTTAATTACACCGTTCCAGAAAGTAGATTACTCTTTAGAACTTGCGTCATATTCACAATCAATTACTTCAAGTAAACAGGAGGCAATATTATGACAATTCAAACATCAAATTTAGGTTTCCCAAGATTAGGTAGAAAAAGAGAATGGAAAAAAACGATTGAAAGTTACTGGGCTAATAAAATAGATACTGACACACTCAACCAACAATTAACAGACTTGCATAAAGAGAATTTATTATTGCAAAAGAACTATAATTTAACGAGTGTACCTGTCGGAGACTTTGCACTTTATGATCATATTCTTGATACTTCACTACTATTTAATATTATTCCTGAACGTTTCCAAGGTAGAGAAGTAAATAATGATTTATTATTCGATATTGCCAGAGGTAATAAAGAACATGTTGCAAGTGCGTTAATTAAATGGTTCAACACAAACTACCATTATATTGTACCTGAATGGGATAATGCAGAACCAAAACTTAACCACAACGTATTATTAGATCGATTCAACTATGCACAGTCTATCAATGTAAATGCGCACCCAGTTATTGTAGGCCCAATCACATTTGTAAAACTCTCTAAAGGCGGCGCTCAATCATTTGAAGAAAAAGTAAATACATTATTGCCTTTATATAAAGAAGTACTACAATCTTTAGTAGATGCTGGTGCTGAATATATTCAAATTGATGAACCTGTACTTGTCGAAGATGATAGCGCAGCATACGAAGATGTTACGCGTACTGCTTATAACTATTTTGCAGAAGAAGGATTAAGTCATTACCTTGCCATTCAAACTTATTTTGAACGTGTAAACTTAAAATTCCTAAATAGTTTACCTGTAAAAGGGTTAGGTTTAGATTTTGTACACGATAACGGCTATAATTTAGCACAAATCAAAGCTGGTGACTTAGACAAAGACAAAACACTCTATGCTGGTATCATTGATGGTCGTAACGTGTGGGCTGCAGACATTGAAGCTAAAAAATCACTAATTGAAACATTACAAAATCATACAAATAATCTTGTTATTCAACCTTCATCTTCATTATTGCATGTACCAGTCTCATTAGACGATGAAACATTAGATGAGTCAATCGCTGAGGGTTTAAGCTTTGCTACTGAAAAATTAGACGAATTAGATGCTTTAAGACGACTATTTAATGACAATGACAGTCAAAAATTTGATGTGCTTCAAACACGTTATGAGCGTTTCCAAAATCAATCTTTCAAAAACCTTGAATATGATTTTGACCGTGCACGCACTACGAGACAATCGCCATTTAAAATACGTAAACAAGCGCAAGACGCACGTCTTAACTTGCCTGACTTGCCTACAACGACGATTGGTTCGTTCCCACAATCGCAAGAAGTAAGAAAGTTCCGTGCTGATTGGAAGAATAGCCGTATTACAGATGAAGATTATAAATCTTTCCTAAAAAATGAAATTGCCCGTTGGATTAAAATACAAGAAGATATCGGATTAGATGTCTTAGTACATGGTGAATTTGAGCGAAATGACATGGTAGAATTCTTCGGAGAAAAATTACAAGGTTTCTTAGTAACTAAGTTTGGTTGGGTGCAATCTTACGGATCTCGTGCAGTGAAGCCACCCATCATCTATGGTGATGTAAAGTGGTCAGAACCTTTAACTGTTAAAGAAACACTTTATGCACAAAGTTTAACGAATAAACCAGTAAAAGGTATGCTTACTGGACCAGTAACAATCTTAAATTGGTCATTTGAACGCGTAGATTTACCACGTGAAGAAGTTCAAGATCAAATTGCATTAGCCATTAACGAAGAAGTCTTGGCACTAGAAAAAGCTGGTATTCAAATTATTCAAGTGGATGAACCTGCATTAAGAGAAGGTTTACCGTTACGTTCAGAATATCATGAAGACTACCTTAATAAAGCCGTACGCTCATTCAAACTAGCTACATCTTCTGTTGCCGATGAAACGCAAATTCATACACATATGTGCTATTCTCAATTTGGTCAAATTATCCATGCTATCTATGATTTAGATGCAGATGTCATTTCAATTGAAACATCTCGTAGCCATGGTGATTTAATTAAAGACTTCGAAGATATTACTTACGATTTAGGTATTGGATTAGGGGTATATGATATTCATAGTCCACGTATTCCTACCGAAGCTGAAATTACAGAAGCCATCAACCGTGCTTTACAAGAAATTGACCGTTCTTTATTCTGGGTAAACCCAGACTGCGGTTTAAAAACGCGTAAAGAAGATGAAGTTAAAGAAGCCTTAACTGTACTTGTAAATTCAGTAGATAAATTACGTAAATCAACAAATCCAGCAACAGTTTAATAATTAATGATGAAGGTGATATCAATGTATTATCCGTTATGGGATCAATTAGAACAATTAAAAACGTCATCGTGGATCGACTTGACCCACACGTTTGATGAAACTATTCCGTGTTTCAGTGAATTTGAACGCGCAAAAGTCTCCACACTTTTTAATATTGCCGATGATGGTTTCTATGTACAAAATTGGAATATTGTAACCCAGTATGGTACACATATTGATGCACCGATACATTTTGTCGAAAAAACACGTTATCTGCATGAAATTGACTTAAAAGAACTCGTATTACCACTTGTTGTTCTAGATTTTTCACAAGAAGTAGCAGCAGATGCTGATTTTATTTTAACGCGGGATCTTATTAAACAATGGGAAGCCAAACATGGATCCATAGAACCAGGCACATTTGTCGCTTTCCGAAGTGATTGGTCTAAGCGGTGGCCAGATATTGAACGTTTTGAAAATAAAGATACAAAGGGCAATCTCCACCTACCCGGTTGGGGCTTAGACGCTTTGCAATATTTACTAGAAGATAGACAAGTGAAATCAATAGGACACGAAACGTTTGATACAGACGCTTCAATTGATGTTGCAAAAAACGGAGACATTATAGGCGAGCGTTACGTATTGGGACAAGACACCTTTCAACTTGAATTACTAACGAATTTAGACCAATTACCTACACGTGGTGCTATTATTTATGCCATTAGCCCAAAACCAAACAAATCACCCGGGTTCCCAGTACGTGCTTTTGCTATTAAACCATAACCATCGAATGGAACTGTCCATTCTGTCTCTAAAGTATAAATCATTATAAAACCTAGCCATTATAAAATATATAAGAAATTGAGCCCTTCTTATATTTCCTTTCTATATAATAGATAAATTCTAAAAACGATAAAGTCGATATGCGTTTATTTAAAAATAGTAAAGCGTACATTAAGTAACGCTTTACTATATATAAGTGCCAAAGTTTTCAATCATATCGCCAACCTAACTGAGGCGGGAGTACGATATCAAATGAAATATTTGATTTCTATCCCGCCTCAATTTTTTGAATAAATTCATAGGCCATAAGTTGGATTTTTTTATAGATGATAATCTCTATCATTTAAAAATTATAAAACAATGTTATACTTCATTTAAATTCTATTATACGAATAGCGTGTAATGATTCACGCTTTGCTATAAATTATTAATACAATACGAGGTGACCTTTTTGGAATTAAATAGAACAAATTCCCCTTTTGATGAAAATCAATTGGAACTTATAAAACAACTCATGCCAACACTGTCATCAGATCAACAGTCTTGGTTAAGCGGCTATTTACTTAATACTTCTACAGGTGAAGGTGACCTAAATCAATATACTGATGATCATGCTGAGCCCTCAGAGCATTTAAGTGAAAAGACTGAGCCAACTGAATCAACAGCATCAACTGAAACAGCTACTTCAGAAGCGCCCCAAACAGATACTACTGCCACTTCTACAGATGAACCATTAGAAGTAAATATTTTATTCGGTACAGAAACAGGAAATGCTGAAGAAATAGCAGATGAATTCGAAACGAAATTAAAAGAACATGACATCACAGTGCATACTTGGGAGATGGACGATTTTCCTCAAGAAGATTTAACCAAAGTGAATCATGTGTTTATTATCACTTCAACACATGGCGTGGGCGAGCCCCCAATCAACGCTTTAGATTTTTATGATTTTCTACACAGTGATGAAGCGCCTGACTTAAGCCATTTAAATTTTTCAGTCCTTGCATTAGGCGATCAAGACTATCCTGATTTCTGCCAAGCCGGGAAAGATTTTGATAAAATTTTAGGTGATTTAGGCGGCAATCGATTAGCTGATCGTGTCGAATGTGACTTTGATTTTGAAGAAACTTCTGAGCAATGGATTATTGATATGCTTGAACTTTTGACTCAAATATCTTCTGGAAATCAAAATGAGGAACCCATCGATGAGGATGTTATTGTAGAAGAACCACAAGCACCCTATTCAAAAACACACCCTTTTTTCGCTGAAGTAGTCGAAAATAGCGTGTTGACTGAACCAACTGCAACACGTGAAGTCAGACATCTCGAGCTATCTTTAGATGGCTATGGTGAATCCTACGAACCAGGAGATAGTTTAGTCATTGTCCCTAAAAACAATCCTGTGCTTGTAGAAGAATTAATCGATACATTAGGCTGGGATAGTACGACTTCTATCACTATAGATAATAGTGACCAAACTGTTTCATTACAAAATGCACTTACAAATGAATTTGAAATATCTAAGTTAACACCTTCCATATTAAATAATGCCGCAGCATTATTTGGAAATCCTATGTTAAACGCAAATGTGCAGAAAAAAGAATGGGTTCAAAACTATATTTATGGTAGAGATTTCATCGACTTAATCAAAGACTTTACCCCTGTATCACTTACACCTGATATGTTAAAGGATTTATTAAGAAAACTACCGCCTAGAGAGTACTCTATTGCAAGTAGTAATCAAGTTAACCCTCACACCGTGCACATTACGGTACGTGTTGTGAAGTATGAGGCACATCATCGTGAACGCCAAGGTGTTTGCTCTGTACAACTTGCCGACCGCACACAAACAGGCGATAAAATCCCTGTTTATCTTAAAAAGAACCCTAATTTCAATTTCCCATATAACAACCATACGCCAGTCATTATGATCGGTGCTGGGACAGGTATCGCGCCTTACAGAGCATTCCTTCAAGAAAGAGAACATTTACAACTTAGAGGAAATCAATGGTTAATATTTGGAAATCAAAATTATGACGCCGATTTCTTGTATCGTAGTGATTTAGAGTCATGGCTTGAAAAAGGTATTATTAGCAAATTAGACTTAGCTTTTTCACGAGATACAGAAAACAAAATCTATGTCCAACACCGTATTGAAGAGAATGGCGCAGATTTCTATAAATGGTTAAGAAACGGTGCAACCGTTTATCTTTGTGGTGACAAAGATGAAATGGCTAAAGGGGTGCACCAATCACTTGTAAATGTATTAGTGCAACATGGTGACTTTACTCAAGCACAAGCGGAAGATTATTTAACAGAACTCATTAAAAACCAAAGATATCAACGAGATGTGTATTAATTTAGGATATAAATATCTTAAATTAATAATCACTATCTTAATCAACGCTAAATAGTTATGGATAAAATGATGTAGTCTGAATTCATTTTTGTTCGTACTCAATTTTTAAAAGGTGGCTATAATATGACTCAATACGCAATAACTTATGACAATGCATTAGTACTGATAAACAAAGAAAATGAGCATATTCAACTTGAAAGAAAATTAGAAGGTATGAATACGATTTCGGTGGCCCAAGACCCTCATGCTAGAGATACACTTTATTGTGGCACATTTGATCGCGGTTTATGGAAAAGTGTAGACAAAGGTCAGACATGGTTCCCTATTGGCACACGTTTTACTTATAATAGTCCATTCAACAAAGATGACATTCACATGACAGCTGTCACTGCAGTTACAGTTATAGATACAGGCGATAATCGCAGTGCTGTACTCGTAGGTACTGAACCTAGTGCTTTGTTCATATCATATGATCAAGGTGATTCATTCGAATTGCTTACCGATTTTAGTCATATTACTGGTAAAGACCATTGGTTCTTCCCTCCTAGACCACATACGCATCACGTAAAATGGTTTGACACAAATATTAAATCACCAAATATGATTAACCTTACAATTGAGGCAGGTGGCTTTATTCAATCCACTGATGCGGGTCAACATTGGGAGGCGCCAAAGACACAAGATACACCAATTGATATTCATGTCTTAAAAAGTCATCTAGAGTATCCTAATAAAATGTACGGTGTTTTAGGTGACGCTTTCTTAAATGGAGGTCGAGACACCTTTATTGAAAGTGATGACTATGGCAAGACTTGGACGACATTTATTGATGGTATTGAGCACAGATACGGTTATGGCTTAGCGGTTCATTCTCTAAACCCAGATAATATTGTTATCGCTACTTCAGACTCTCCATTTGATGCACATAACTATGGAAATAACACATTTTCCACGATTTACTATATTGATAAAAAGCAAGAAAGTAAGTGGACAGAAGCTACCAAAGGATTACCTTCTCCAGATGGCACATTAGTTTCAGCGGTTACTGAAAGAGATGGCATTTTTTATCTTGCTAATAACAAAGGTGTTTATTATTCAGATGATGGCGGCAGCCATTGGGTAGCATTTGATATAGCGTGGCCAGATTCACTTACATCTCAACACGCGCATCAATTCATTACTTTAAATTAGAAAATATTACAACAAGTCCCCTTAAAACTTAGGACGCATCCAAGTTTTAAGGGGACTTGTTTATGGTCAAAAACTACATCAGTCAGAGTAAATGTATGCCACTTAGCTACAAATACATGCCACTTATATAGTTTACATAGTATTCATTGGTAAAATTTGATTTAATTATGGCAACAGGGGGGTGCAACATTTATGGAATTAGATGTGATTTACGATAATTATTTACCAGAAAGCAAAATTATCATGCATTGTCACGAACATGCAGAACAATTACCAGAAATTATCGCTTATATAAAACAACTGTCACAAAACAAATTATTTCCCGGAAAATACAATGAAGCTGTTTACTATATTAAACATCAAGATATTATTTGTTTTCGTATAGAAAATAAGATTTTAACGATTATAACATCGAATTGTCAATACACCACTACGCAACGTTTATACGAAGTGAAATCACAACTTAATACACAATTTTTACAAATTTCAAAATCTGAAATTATAAATATTAACTATATTGATTATCTAAAACTCAATAAAAATGGCACTATTGAAATTCGATTTACCAATAATGCTTTCACGTATTCTTCAAGACGCTATTTATCATTAATCAAGGAGGCTTTAAAACTATGAAACGTTTATTTCATGGCGCTATAATAGGCATTGCTATCGGTATTATGATTGCTTTAATATGTTCCACTATCTTTGCACGGAATGAATTTCATCCAGTTTCTCCTGTATCGACGATGGGTGAGTATTATTTTCAACATTTAAGTGAATTACAAATTATGTTTATTTCAGTCATTATCTGGTCACTCATCGGTATTACTTTTAGCTTTGGTGATTTGATATTTTCAAACTCTAAGAAGCCTTTATTATTTAAAACATCGCTTCACTTTAGCCTTATGCTTATCATTATGTTACCTTTGGCAATATTAGCAGGATGGTTTCCGCTTAAAATATCAGCCATTCTATTTTTTATCATTATTTATACTGTTGTCTATTTTATGATATGGTTTATTGAAACAAAACGTAATCAACACGATATCAATGAGATTAACGATATAATTTCAAAACGAAAGCATAATAGACATCAATAATAACTAACCATCAAAAGATATTTGTAATGTTACGTTTCTTCTTTAATCAAAACGTTATAATAACCAAAAACCCCTTAAATGTGATGATTTCACATTTAAGGGGTAAATATTGATGTTTCAACGTTATGATCTTATATATTCAAAGATACCTGCAGCGCCCATACCAACGCCAATACACATCGTAACCATACCATATTTTGTGTCTGGACGTTTTTTCATTTCTGAAAGTAATCTACCTACTAGCATCGCACCAGTCGCTCCGAGTGGGTGCCCCAATGCAATTGCCCCGCCGTTGACATTTGTTTTTTCAACATCTAAGCCTGTTTCTCTCATAGAAGCTAACGTTTGGGATGCAAATGCTTCATTTAATTCCACTAAATCCATATCATCAACGTTTAAATTTGCTTGTTTCAACACTTCAGGAATTGCGTATGCTGGACCAATACCCATTACTTTAGGATCTACACCAACGGCTTTAAAGCCGACAAATCTGGCAATAGGTTCTACACCTAGCGCTTTTACTTTTTCACCTGACATAACAACCACAAAGCCTGTGCCGTCAGTTAAGGGTGCCGAGGAGCCTGCTGTCACTGTGCCATCCGCCTTGAAAACAGTAGGCAATTTAGACAATGTCTTTTGATTCGTGTCTGGTCTAATCAATTCATCATTTTTAAATACTTCTTGTGAAACTACTGGTCCGTTTTCATTATAATCAACTTTGTTCACTTCAATTGGAATAATTTCGTCTTCAAATTTACCTTCTTCTTGTGCTTTAGCAGCACGATAATGACTTTGTACTGCATAGGCATCCTGGTCTTCTCTAGAAACATTATAAGTTTCAGCTACCATTTCTGCAGTTAACCCCATTGGATAGGAAACACCAGAATCCTCATCTTGGAGAATTGGGTTGTTCGTCGGTTCATTGCCTCCCATAGGTACTGCACTCATAAGTTCTATACCGCCTGCAACAAGTATGTCTGCTTGATCAGCGATAATTTGGTTCGCTGCGTGTGCAATCGTTTGGAGTCCTGAAGAACAGTAACGATTGACGGTTTGTCCTGGTACCTCATTCGGCATGCCAGCTAACAAGGCAATGGTTCTGGCAATATTTTGACCTTGTAAGCCCTCAGGAAATGAATTTCCAACAATAACATCTTCAACCATGCTAGGTTCAAATGAACCTCCAACTCTTTCTAATACACCTTTTAACACTTTCGCAGCAACCTCATCTGGTCTTTCATGATTCATTGCACCATGCTTTGCTTTACCAGCTGCTGAACGTCCGTAAGCTACTATATATGCATCTCGCATTTAATTTCACCCTTTCTTCTATAATGTTCGATTATTAGTTGCGTAATGGTTTGCCTTTTTCTAACATATGAGAAATTCTGTCGTATGTTTTTTTGTTTTGTAGTAATTCTAAAAATCTTTCTTTTTCGAGTTTTTGTAAATATCTTTGGTTTACATAGGTATTACGTGGAATATCTCCGCCACTCAGTACTTCTGCAACTTTCAATGTTATTTCATAATCGTAATTACTGATAAAGTGGCCTACACGTTGTGCATCCAATTGACCTTCTGCTAAGGCTTTAAAGTCTCTGCCTAGAGCAATATATTGGGATTTTGGAAGTGGCACATAATTCGTTTCCGATTCATAACGTGCACGTTTCAACGCCATTTCTATACGTCTCTCCGTGTTTAAAATAACTGTATCCGTCTCTCTTAAATAGCCATATCGCTTAGCCTCATAAGCATTTGTAGATACTTTAGCAAAACCAATCTGCATTAAAATTTTTGTAATAGAAGCTTGTTTATCGTCATTTTTATGATTTGTACGCATGATGCGGTCAGTAAGTTCTGCTAGCCCACCACCTGCTGGTAATAAACCTACACCTGCTTCTACAAGACCAATGTAAGATTCACTTGCTGCCACGACAATTGGTGAATGTAATACAAGTTCACAGCCCCCACCTAGAGCGCGACCATGCACAGCTGTTACAACAGGTTTTAATGAATGTTTTAATCTCGTAAACACATGATGTAATTGCTCTACCGCTTCTCCTACTTCAGAAACAACTTGTCCTTCTTCATGCGCTTTCTTCATTTGATACAAGTTAGCCCCTACACTAAAGTTGTTGCCACCTGCGTAAATGACCATACTCGTAAAGTCTTCGTTTTCAAGTTTATCTATAGCCTCTAATAAGTCTGTTAAAAACTGATTTGAAATAACATTGTTTTTACTTTGTAATTTTAATAACAACTGATCTTTATTTGCTACAGATAAATTAGAATCTGATCTATCCCATATTGCTTTATCAATATAGGCTGTTACTGGTGTAACGCGCTCAATCGATTCGCCTTTAGCATAAAATGACTCATTACGCTGTTCAATCCAATCTGGTAATTGACCCAACTCTTCTTTCATACGTGATTTAACACGTTCATAGCCCATAAGATCCCATAATTGGAATGGCCCTAACTTCCAGTTAAAGCCCCAAACCAATGCGCGGTCAATATCTTTAAAGTCTTCAGCTGCTTTAGGCACATTAATCGCTGAATAGTAGAAGTTATTTCTCAATGTTTCCCATAAAAATACGCCAGCATCATCTTGCGCATTAAAAATAACGTCTAAATTCGATGCGAGATCTTTACTAAATTTACCTAAAATTGCTAGCTGTGGTCGTTGAGGCTCTACGTAATCATTTTGTTCCTCATCAAAAACATAGCGCTGTTTATTTACTTTTTTGTAAAAGCCTTGTTTTATTTTATTACCTAATGCGCCATTTTCCGCTAACTTTTCAGAAAGTGCTACGTCTTTGAAGAATGGTTGTTCTTCCGGCACTTTTTGTAGTCCTTTAATCACAGTCATAGCGATATCTAAACCTACTAAATCTGACAGGCCATATGTGCCCATTTTAGGTCGACCGATACTACGGCCAGTTAATGCATCAACTTCCGTAATAGAGAAGCCTTGTTGTTCTGCTCGATACATAATATCGTTCATTGTTTGTGTACCTACACGGTTGGCCACAAACCCTGGCACATCGTTTGCTACAATAACGCCTTTACCTAACACATCCTCTGCAAAAGCTTGCACACGTTTTACGACATCTGAATGCGTTTGTTTATTCGGGATGACTTCAACTAATTTCATAATTCTAGGTGGATTAAAGAAATGCATTCCGAAGAATCTTTCTTTGTCTTTGTCATCAAATACTTGAGCGATTGCTTCAATTGGGATACCTGATGTATTGGTTGCAAAAATAGCGTTATCACTAGCTACTTTTTTAACTTGATCCCAAATTTGATGTTTAATTTCCACTTCTTCTTTTACCGCTTCTATATATATATCTGCGTCATCATCTTCTTGTAAATCCTGTTTAAAATTTCCATACGATAAATTGGACGCAAATGATAAATCAAACAGCTGTGGTCGTTTAGGATTAGTTATAAATTCATACGCTTTTTTCGAAATTTTATTAGGATCATTTTCATCAATGACAATATCTAATAATTTAACTTTTAATCCTGCATTTACAAGTAATGCAGCAATTTGGCTTCCCATTGTTCCTGCACCTAGCACTGTCGCTTTTCTTATCGTCATACTAAACCCTCCAATTATTTTTTATAACATTTTATGCACATATGTTTATATAAATGCTGAATCTCCTGTGATCGCTCTTCCGATAACTAACGCGTTGACTTCATGTGTACCTTCATATGTGTATATTGCTTCAGCATCTGCAAAGAAACGCGCGATATCATACTCTCCAGCTAAAATACCATTACCACCATGAACCCCACGGCCCATGGCTACTGACTCTCTCAGTCGTAATGAATTCATCATTTTAGCTGTTGACGTTGCGACTTCGTCATACTCACCGTTAGCTTGCATACGTGCAAGTTGCGCGCATGTAGCCATTGCTTGTGCCAAATTACCTTGCATCATTGCCAGTTTCTCTTGAATTAACTGGAATTTACTAATTTCTTTGCCGAATTGTTTACGTTTAGTTACATAGTCTGTAGTCGCTTTTAATGCCCCAGCCATGGCTCCTGTAGCCATGTAAGCAACACCCGCACGTGTTGAATATAAGACTTTTGCAATATCTTTAAAGCTATTAATATTTTGTAGACGTTGTGCTTCTTTGACGACTACGTTTTTCAAACGAATTTTTGCGTTAGGCACAATTCTAAGTGCAATTTTATGCTCTAATAGCTCGATTTCTACACCTTCTTGGCTTGGTTCAATAATGAAGCCTTTAGGTTTACCTGTTTCCACATCTACAGCGTATACTGGCATGACATCTGAAACATTTGCTCCGCCAATCCATTTCTTCTCTCCATTGATAACCCATTCATCACCTTGACGTTGGGCAGTCGTTTCTAACCCACCTGCAACGTCTGATCCATGTTCTGGTTCTGTAAGTGCAAAACACGTCCGTAATTCATGTGATTGTAATTTAGGTAGATAGTAAGCTTGTTGTTCTTTACTACCACCAAACCAAAATGAATTATGTCCTAAGCCTTGGTGTACACCTAACAAAGTTGCTAAAGATACATCAAATCTAGCGATTGTATATGACATGAAAAATTGAAACATTTGACTCGGTGTACGCGCGCCTTCACGCCCTTCAAAAAGCAATGGATTGTTAAAATAATCTAGCTTCCCTAATTCTTCAAAGTAATCTTCTGGTTCAGTAGCATTTAACCAATGCTCATTGACAGAATCGCGGTATTTTTCTTCTAACATATCATTCAATTGTTTTAATAATTTAACTTCTCCTTCAGTTAAATCTTTCCCGATACTTAAAATATCTTCCGGGTACAATGCTTTTAATGTTTCTTCTTTTGTTGGCATAATTAAAACCTCCATTTTGTTATCGCTTACATATATATTGAAAATTTTTTCGCTTTACGCTTTTCTCGATATTATATTTTAATTCAATTCATCGCTACCTTGTGCTTCTTTTTTAGCTTTTTCATTCATATATTTTTGGATTTCTAACTTATCTGCTTTTGAAGTTGAATTTAATGGCATATGTGTTAATTTCAAATATAGTCTCGGTATTTTATAACCAGCAATATTTTCTCTCATATGCGCATCTAATTTTGTTTCAAAATCTGGATCATCTTCTGTAAGAACAACTGCAGCAGATACAGATTCACCAAATTTAGGGCTATCATATCCCACTACAACGCCTTGAGCTACGAGTGGATGCTCTGATAACACAGCTTCAACTTCGGATGGCAAGACATTTTCACCACCCGTAATAATCATCTCTTTACGACGGTCAACAATATAGACATCGCCATCTTCATCTACCTTGGCTAAATCCCCTGTTAAGAAATACTCGCCATGAAAAGCTTTTGCAGTCTCTTCTGGTTTGTTCCAATAACCTGGTGTGGTATTATTCCCACGGACGCCAAGTTCTCCAATTTCTCCAACTTGTACTTCTTCAAAGTTATCATCGAATATGCATATATCCATAAACATAACAGGTTGACCAATACTAGCTGGTTTCTGTGCACCGTTCTCTGGCGTATTGACCATAACAAGTGGCGCTTCTGTTAAACCATACCCATTGATAATAGAATAGCCCATACTGTTAAATTTCTTTTGTACCATTGGTAAGGGCGCCGATCCTCCTTGTATTAAGAAATCAATGCTCTCAAAATTTTTCAAGTCGAAATTTTCTGCTACTAACATGGCATAATACATCGTTGGAATTTGAATTAAATAATTAGGTTGATATTGAGCCATTAAATCGTTTAAAGCTTCACCATTAAAGTAACGTTGTAATACAAGCGTGCCACCAGCCATTAATAAAGGAAGCGTCAAATCATTAAATCCTAGTACATGAAACATCGGCGTCGATATAATTGTCGTGTATGTCGCATTAATTTTATAAGTAAGTGCCGTGTTAATAGGATTATTTACAAAAGAGTCATATGAAAACATAACGCCTTTAGGTAATCCTGTTGTACCGCTTGTATACATTAATGAAGCTAAATCACTACCTTCAACACTTACAGTATTAAAAGGACGATGATGCGATGGATCTACAATATTATCATAAGCTTTTGAATCAATATCCATGTGAAGCAGGTCGTCTGCAATACCTTCTAAGCTCGAAACATGCTTCTCAGCATAAAAAATCAGTTTCACGTTCGAATCTGCGATAACACTTTGTATTTCTTGTGTTTTTAAACGCCAATTAATTGGTAAGTAAACGGCACCCATTTTAAATGAAGCGAACATAACATCCAACAAAGCTACATCATTTGGCGTAAATATGCCTACAACGTCTCCACGTTGAACTCCTTGGTCTTGTAAGTAATTCGCTAAATTTTCTGCACGTATATTCAAATCTTGATAAGACCATTCTGTACCTTTGAATGGGTCAATCACCGCGGCTTTACTATCATCAAATGTTGCTCTTGTTTTTATCCAGTCGTAGTTCATATTTTTCTCCCCCTTAGTTTAAATACGATATTCCGACTTTATCTCATCAGACAATCCTCCCCACTTACATTGATAAATATCATGATTTATCTCTTCTAAGTGTTCTGCAATGATTGGTTTAAAGTCCATACTTGCTAGAATGTCTCTTTCTAAATCTAGTCCAGGTGCTATTTCAATCAGTTTCAATCCTTGTTGTGTAAGTTCAAATACAGCACGTTCTGTAACAAAATAAACATCTTGATCAAGCGCAAAAGCATTTTCAACATTGAAATCAATATTATCAATTTCGTTAATAAATTTTGGTATGTGACCTTCTTGTTCAACACTTACCTTATGAGGCGCATAGTTTAGTTGACCCCCGACAACTAATGAACCTGAAAAAACAATCGTTTTGACAGTCTGGCTAATGTCAATAAACCCGCCACAGCCATTCATTTTATTGCCGAATTTTGAAACATTTACATTGCCTTTGGCGTCTACTTGGGCAAAGCTTAAAAATGCTATATCTACACCACCGTTATAGATAAAATCCCAAGTCATGTCGTGTCTCATGCGTGCGCTTAAATTATAATTCATACCAAATTGCTTGCCACTACTAATCAAGCCACCATAAACGCCTGTATCTATATTGGGTTGAACTAAATCGTTAACCCCTTCTTCAGTTAAAAGATTGGATAACTCATTATTAATGCCAAAACCAATACTGATGACATCTCCTTGAAGTAGGAATTGAGAAGCACGTCTCAAAATAACTTTTCGCGTGCCTAATTCTATATATGGTTCTCGCATTTCTGTAATCTGATAATGCCCTGAGAGCGCCGGATCATAATATGTTTGCAACACTTGTCTATGATATTTAGGGTCTCGGTTTACTACGACATAATCAATGAGTTTGCCAGGTATAAAAACATCACTCGGATTAAAACGGCCATTTTGAATCACTTCTTTAACTTGAACAATCACTTTACCGTTATTTTTATGTGTACGCGCCGCCAAACTAAAACCCTCTCCTAAATGCGTCTCATGCGTCATGTAAATATTGCCATCTTCATCAGCATAAGTGCCTCTTAGTAAAGCAATATCGATTTCTGGAAAATGATAGTTCAAATAAGGCTCATCATTAATATTAATTAAAGAAACTAAATCTTCAGTAGTACGTGAATTGACCTTCCCACCAGAATAACGTGGATCCACATTCGTATTTAATCCAATTTTCGTAATGGGTCCTGGTAAAGCTTCTGTACTTCCACGATAGTGTGTAGTAATGACGCCTTGAGGAAGATAATAAGCTTCTATATCATTATTTTGCATTGCTTGAATGGTTACCGGTGAACCAGTAATAATACTAGTGATTAATCGTTTAATCATACCCCTTGAAACGAAAGCATCTAAATCATAACTGTCTCCGCGATAATCACTGATATCATTAGCGAGCATTATCGTTAAATGATTGAGTGATCGATCCTCATCATATTGTTCGACTAACGTTTTAAGTATCTCAGCTGGTAAATTTGCTGTAGATAAGGCTGCCAGAGCTATAACATCATCTTCGTTAATGATGTTTTTCAAATCTGAAAACGGAATAATTTTCATACAGGTTCTCCTATCTATATTTAATCCCTCTTTAATATGTTTTGCTCTATAAATCTCTCCTTTTCTTATAAATGTAAGCCCTTACATGTAATATACCATTATTATTGAAAATTATGCAAAAATTTTTAATTTTACGAAATTAGTAACTAGAAGGAATGATTGTGACTTTAGTCATGACAGTACAAAAAGTTATTTTTAGAAAATAGGTCTATTTAAAGTGGCGATTAGAGGGTAGTTAGAAGTCAAAACCAACATGATCACTATGTGTTGGAATTTAAGTGAATCGTTCCGTAGTATTTAACAGAAATTAAGTATTCATGTATTTGAAAAGTCACTTATACTAAAGAGTCATTTTAAAATGAAAGGTTGTTTAAATGAAAAGCAAATCAGTTTTAATCAAAAATATTGCTATGATTTTATTCTTATTAGCGGGCAGTTTACATGCATTAGCAACATTCTACTGGTCGTTTGGCGGCGAAATAGGTTTGATGACTGTTGGAGGCTGGACTTTCGGTATGAAAAAATCATATGGTAATCCGCTTTTACTAATCATGTTTCTTATAGGATTGTTTAAACTTTTATCCACTTGGATTCCGCTTATACTTTATTACAAAAACAATAAAGTTATAAGGTTCACTTCCTATATTGGTGCCATCATACTCATTATACATGGTGGCGTAAATACAGTGGTTGGATGGTTAAAATTGTTAGACATAATGTCAGTTGGATTTAAATTAAGCTTTATAGGACAAGCTTTTATTTGGGATCCTTTATTTCTCATATGGGGATTAGGGCTAATGACCTTTTTAATCATTAAGAATGATAAGCATAAAATGTATTAAATACATTCTCAGTTATAAAAAATGGGTTTAATACCTCCAAAAAAGCAATCATCTTATTCTATTTTAAATGCATAAAAAAACAGGGCGAGACAGAAATCTTTTTTCTTAAAAGACTCCGTTGTCCCTCCCTGATAAAGATAATGAACAAATGTATATTTTTAATAAATACAGATATGTCAGTACGCTCTTTTATATTCAAATCATTTATGAGTATTTTTCAAACTCTGATGATTTAGTTAACCCATGCGTCAACTTTATCACGGTTGTTATCAATCCAATCGCTAGCAGCATCTTCTGGGTCTTGGCCATCTTCAATTTCTAACATAATCGATTCCATATCATCCACGCCCCACTTAAATTGTTTCAAAATTTTATAAGCTTCTGGCATATCTTTTTTCAAACCTTTACGCGCCATCGTATTAATATTTTCAGATTGACCCATAGTTCCTTTGGGATCGTCTAAGTATTTTAAATCATAGCGTTGGAATATCCAATATGGATTCCATCCTGTGATAACGATGTCTTCCTTTGACTTAATTGCGCGTTCTAATTGTGCATTCATTGCGCCGGTGGAAGAAACGACTTGTTCCCAATCATTTAAGTTTGAATAAGTGTCCAATGTTTTATCAGTCGCTTTTACAATACCAGCACCTGGTTCAATACCGATGATTTTTTTATCTGCTTGATTTTCCAAATCTTCTATCGAATCTACATCCATATATGAAGGCACAACTAAACCTAATTTTGCTTGTCCTTTGATACTAGAACCTAAATTATCAAGATCATCTTTAAATGCTTTGTATTGCGCTTGGTGTGTAATTGGTATCCAAGCACCTGTCATTGCATCAGCTTCTCCGTTAGCAACAGCTTCCCATACGACTGGGATGTCTAAAGAAGTCATATTTACAGTATAGCCCTCTTCTTCTAAGACTTGCGCTATCACGTTAGTAGAGACAATTTGATCATCTTGCTGTGCATAAGCCAGTGTGATTGTACCTTTATTAGAGTCATCTGAAATAGAAAATGCACCCAGTACAACAAATAATAAAACAACTACTGTAATGATGGCCGCCATGATTGTCTTTCGCTTTTTAGGTGTTTTTTTCTTTTTTGTGCGATTTATAGATTGTGAAAAACGGTCTATAATAATTGCAAGAATAACAATACCGATACCGTAAACAAATCCATTTCCTACTTCAGAACGTTGTACAGCCGCTAAAACACCTTGACCTAATCCAGGTGTACCAATCATTGAAGCAATAACAACCATAGACAGCGTCAACATAACTGTTTGGTTAATACCAGCAAATATATTTTCTTTCGCCATAGGTAAATCAAGTTTAAACAGACGTTGCCAAGCAGTCGTCCCGAAAGAGTTAGACGTTTCTACCAACTCTGTAGAAATAGAACGTATGCCTAAATTTGTCATTCTAACAGTAGGCGGTAAAGAGAAAATAACCGAAGCAAAGACGCCCGGCACCATACCAATGCCAAAGAAAGCAACGGCCGGAATTAAGTAAACAAAACCAGGCATGGTTTGCATAAAATCTAAAATCGGTTTAATCACTTTTTGTATGGTCTCACTTTTAGACATCAATATACCTAATGGTACACCAATAATAATCGCGACAATACTAGAAATAATAACTAATGTGACAGTATTCATTAAATCTTGCCACATATCTTGGTTATAGATAAACAGTAACCCAATCAGAATGAATATGGGTAATCCCCATTTTCTATTAAAAACAAAGTAAGCGATAATGACTAAAATCACCATCATTAATAGCGGTGGAATCGCTAATAAGGCATTTGTTGTAAAGCCCATCACTGATTCTCCAATTACCTGTAATACTGAAAACAATCCTGATAAGTTGCTCGTTAACCAATCGACCAGGCTATCAACCCAATTAGAAAGAGGTATCTCATTTTGTAAAAAATCAAGCATCTATATTCGCCCCCTCTTTTTCCTTGGATTTTTCACCGTTGTTGTTTATAGTAGTATCTTTATCGCTCATTGCCCCGATGACACTGCCACGCACAACTACACCGATAACTCGATCCGTTTCATCCACTACAGCGAGTGGCGCAGGAGAATTATAGATTAAATTAAAAATATCAGTTATTAAAGCATATCTATCAATTTTTTGTACATTTTTATCTATCACATCTTTTAATGTTTTCCCTTGTTCACGAGCGTCTAAAGCATTTTCTGCTGTTATACTCCCTTTCAAATAACGCTTTCTATCCACAGCTAACAACATACTCACTTCTTCTTTCCGCATACGTTGTAACGCTACATTTGGACCATCTGTTTCTACATTAATTGTTAGCGGATGCTCCATAATATTTTCTGCTGTTAACACTTTAGAACGATCTACATCTTCTGTAAATTCACGTACAAAATCATTTGCTGGGTTCGTTAAAATTTCTTCGCCTGTGCCAATTTGCATTATTTTACCGTCTCGCATTAATGCAATACGATCTCCAATTCTCAATGCTTCATTTAAGTCATGTGTAATAAAAATAATAACCTTTTGAAGCCGCTCTTGTAACTCTAATAAATCATCTTGCATATCACGACGAATTAAAGGATCTAACGCGGAGAAAGCTTCATCCATTAATAATATGTCCGAATCATTCGCTAATGCGCGAGCCAATCCAACACGTTGTTGCATCCCTCCTGAAAGTTGTTCAGGATATTGATTTTTAAAAGAAAGTAACCCAGAATCATCTAAAGCTTTCTCTGCTTTTTTCTGTCGTTCTTCTTTGGCTACACCACGAACTTCCAAACCATATTCTGCATTTTCTAACACAGTACGTTTTGGGAAAAGTCCAAAGTTTTGAAAAACCATGTTCACTTTTGTACGGCGTAATTGCCGTAACGCTTCTTTTGACATCTTTGAGACGTCTGCTTCATTTATGTAAATATTTCCTGAAGTAGGTTCAATTAATCTATTGATTAAACGCACTAGTGTGGATTTTCCACTACCAGACAAACCCATAATCACAAAAATTTCCCCTTCTTCTACATCAAAACTCACATTATGAACACCAACTGTGGCATCAGTTTGTTCTAAAATGTCTTGTTTTGATTTCCCATCTTTGACCATATTAAGCGCTTGTTGGGTTCTTTTACCAAACACTTTGGTTAAATTTCGAACTCGAACTTTGCTCAAAATATAAACACTCCCTTAAAAATTCATATAAGTGTAACTTTAGCATAGTAAGCAAAAAAAACAACACCCTCATAATCGTAGCACACCCTTTAAGTTGAATTTTAAGCTCAGCATGTAGGGTGCGCGACAGAAATGAAGATGCGTTTTATTTTAAGTATGTGTGTAGATGTATCAAACTTTTCAAAACATTTTAACCATATTGTTTAACTATTTTTTGTTTTCGCAATTTTACTCAGATTATTATCGTAATACGAAGCACCTAATAAAGTAATAGCATTTAAAATTATGGCCAATATAATTATGAGATTGGAATTAGGACCTACTATTGCTAGCCCTATAAAAACAGTCACAATACTGATGATAATAGCTAAAAACGCTGCTCTTTCAGTAATCCATTTAATAAATAACCCTAATATAACTGGCACAAAGATGGCACTTGTCAAAATGGCATAAGCAATATCAATCGCTACTAAAACTTCTTTAATCCATAGAGAAATAACCATAGCTATTATGGCTAAACCAAAAGTCGTTAGCCGCGTTAATAATAAATATTGTTTATCACTCATCGTTTTGAAAAAGAACGGTTTTAATAAATCATTAGCAATAATTGTTGAAGATGCAAGTAATGTCCCTGAAGCAGTCGACATAATTGCTGCGCCTAACGCTGCAAATACAATCCCTAACAAACCAGGCTGCAATGTTTCAAAAGCCATATGAGTAAAAACATTTTGTGTATTTTGAATATTTGGGAATAAAACAAAAGCACACATGCCAATAACTACCATAACAATAGAATATAACGCACTATATAAGCCTACTAATATACCAGATACTTTAGCGACGCGCTTAGTTTTCCCCGTGAAAAAGCGTTGCCAAATATCTTGCCCTACTACAATGCCTAACGTGTAGGTTATAAAGTATCCTACGATTTCTTTGAATCCAATATTTGTAAAACTTAAATGTGACGAGGGGAGTACATTGACTAGTGTACCAATACCGCCAACACTATGTAAGCTTACTGGTAACATAATTAAAAACATACCAATAGTCATCACAGAAAACTGGATAACATCTGTTATAGACAACGTCCACATGCCACCAAGGATTGTGTATATAAAAACTACGCCTCCGCCAACTAAAATAGCTATTTTAAGATCCCAATGGAAAATAACAGATAATAACGCCCCAATTGCTATAACTTGAGTAACGCTAATCATTAAAGTGTACATCGCAGTTATCATTGCACCAATAATTCGTACTCTATTTCCAAAAAGCTTATATAATAATTCACTAATCGTTAATACATTCATATTTAAAATTTTATTTAGAAAAAATAAACCAAAAAAAGTTATACCAATACCCATTGCGAAAACAAACCAAAACCCTGACAAGCCCACTTCATAACCTAATTGAGAAGAACCGATAGTTGAAGATCCGCCTAGAAAAACAGCAGTTAAACATCCAAACAACATAAACACGCCCAAGTTACTATCAGCAAGCATATATTTCTTAGAAGATTTAGCTTTGACTACGCCTAAAATTCCGATTGAAATTAATAAGACAAAATAAACAGCAAATATTATAAAATCGATGCTTGACATATATTTAACCAATCCCTTTTTACGCAAATGTTCACGTTTATATTAGTTACTATTCCTACGTTTTGCTAATGCGATCAGTGTAATCATTTCATACACTACAGAGGAAGCGGCTACTGCAGTTATTTCTCCTGAATCATACGTTGGTAATACTTCCACTAAATCAAAGCCTTTAATATTCAATCCATCAAGTTTTCTCACATATTCTAACGCTTCAAAACTAGTTGGACCTCCTACTTCTGGCGTGCCAGTACCCGGAGCATAGGCAGGGTCTAAAAAATCAATATCAAATGAAACAAATACAGGACTATTTCCAACACGTTGATGGATTTGTTCTATGACTTTTTCAATACCTAGTTTTCGAGCTTCTCTCATTTCAATCACTTTATATCCTAAATCTCTAGCATTTTGCATATCTTCTGGGCCATATAAAGGTCCTCTCATCCCAACTTGTATTGATTTTTTGGTATCCACTAAGCCTTCTTCTGCAGCTCTCCTAAATGGCGTGCCATGAACATATTTTTCTCCAAAATAATCTTCCCAAGTATCGCTGTGCGAATCAAAATGTACTAACGATACTGGACCATATTTTTTTGCAAAAGAACGCAAATGTCCAAGTGAAATCGAATGGTCTCCCCCTAACATTACCGGTATAATGCCTTGATCTAAAATAGGATCTAATTTTTCTGTTATATGATCATAGGTTTTCAATACATTACCCGGTATAACATCAACATCCCCGTAGTCGATACCCGAACAATAATCAAAGATATTTATACCTTGGTCTGGGTTATAAGGTCTTAATAAAACTGAAAAATCTCTTATACTTTGTGGACCATAACGTTGGCCTGTTCTATTTGAAGCGGCCGTATCAAACGGTACACCCATGATTAAAAAATCAACATTTTCTAAAGTGTTTTCAAACGGCAATCTCATAAAAGTCCTAGGACCGACAAATCTTGGTGACATAGATGAATCTTTTGGTTTAAACATTTTAATCTACCCCTTTTTCATTTTGTATCCGTTTTCAAAAAATCATAAGATACCCTTTTCCGAGTGTAAAGAACCAGATTTTGCAATTTAAGGTACCAGTTCGACTTTAATTTGAAAATAAACATGCGTCCGCAATGATTGCTACGAACTTAATTGAATTGAAAGCACGCCTACAAATTAAAAAACAGCTCACAAGGAGCTGTTTCTCATCATATTCAATATATAATTTAAATTTGTTTTATAATAAAAGAGATTGGTTAAGCTTTTATATTTTTTGGGATAATGATTTGAGTCAGAATTACTCCAATAATCATAATTGATAAACCAGTTAAAAATGAGGCAGTAGCGGCTACACTGGCACTATGATTGACTTTTACTGCGGCAAAAACAGTAGTGTTAAGTGCAATACCTAACGCACCGCCCAGCGTGGCACACATTTTATAAATGCCTGAAGCCAATCCAACTTTTTCATCAGGAATTGTTAAAATTGCAACTGTAATACCTGGCGTGGCACACAGACCGTTACCTATGGCACAAATAACAAACCCGAATACTACAAACCCTACATACCACTGTGTTGGTAATAACGTTAAACTGATAAACATAATGCCGATTGCTGGGAACAGTGGGCCTACAAGTAACAATGGCTTCCCACCAAAACGCAAGGAGAGTTTTTCGCCTAAACGAATCATCACGACCGCCATAATCACGTAAGGTACTGTCACAAGACCTGCTTGAAAGGCATTTAATCCTAATTCTGTCTGTGCATACACATTAAACACGGTCGTCGTTCCTACACCAGAATTGAGCACGACGTTAATCATTGAAGAGCCCACAAAACCACGATTGCGGAACAATGAAAAATCAATAAATGGATCATATTTTTGTCTCTCAAATAATATAAATATCAGTGTTGAAATAATAAAAATCACAAGACAAGTAATCGAAAACGTACTCAACCATCCTTGTTCAAATCCTTGTGTCGCAAATAACGTAATACTTCCTATAAGTACTGCGAACAGAAACATACCAACATAATCAAATGGTCTGGCATCGATTTTTTTCTTTTCTGCTTCTTCAGTACCCCATAATAACCAAAATGCAATAATTGAAATGATAATAGAGATGATAAAATTAGCTTGCCAATTGACATAAGTTGCTATAAATCCACCTACCATTGATGCTAACCCTATGCCACCAACGCTACCAATCATAAGGTAACTGAAAGCTCTACGCATCTCTTTACCTTTAAATTGTTCATTAATCACGCCTACAGTGGAGGGAAGTAAAATAGCAGCAGAAAGCCCTTGTAACATACGTCCTACTAATAAGAGTGCCGTCACACTAGATACAATAATAAGTAGTGACCCTAAAATACCAAAAATGATGCCTATATAAGTCATTTTGAGTTTTCCTATTTTGTCTGAAACATCGCCTGCACCCACCATAAAAATCCCTGTAGCAAATGACGCTAAACTCACAGACAAATTCACAACGCCTGGTGTTGTCTGATATGTATGTTGAACTTGTGTCGATATATTAATAAACGATTGTGCAAAAAGCCAATACGTTAATACACTTAAAACGATAGCCAAAATCAATTTGTTATTTGACTGTTGCTTTATATTCACGATGCATAAGCCTCCTTATATATACGTTGCATATAAAAATATGCACTAGACAAATATTATCATATAAAGAGCTATTTATTTTATAATTTAAAAAAGTTTTTTTGATTTTAATTGAAAAGTTTAATTCTTTTTATTTAAACCCTAGAAGTAAATTTAACGTTTGAACGACGCCATCTTCATTATTATTAATTGCAATTAAATTAGCTTCTCGTTTTAACTCGGGGTAAGCATTATCCATAGCTACTTTATATTTGGCAGCTTTGAATAAATCTATATCATTAAAGCCATCACCAAATGCGATTGTTTCAGCTGGTGTAATTTGAAGTAGATTTTGAATTCGATTTATTGTGCTCCCTTTATTAACACCTAATTCTGCGATATCAATCCATGATTCATCTGAGGCTACAATATAAACATCTTTTTCAAAATAATTTAGACGGTCAGCAGTGTCCTTACACTTACCTTTTGCATCGTGCACCGTAATTTTTAATAAATCTTCTTCAATATCGTTATAATCTTTAATATAATTCACATGTTGGTATGAACCATGTACCAATCTTCTCTCCGATTCCGAAGTACTATCCAATACATATGCCCCTGTTTGAGAACAGGCTAAAACGGTTTGCGTATTATCAATTTCTTTAATTGCTCTAATGATTTCTTTAGCCTTTTGGTTTTCTATTGAAGCATTATAAATAAAATCTCCATTATATTTAATGCGTGTAGCGCTATCACCAACAATAAATGTATTCGCTGCTAAATCTCCCACAATATTTTCTACACGTTCACATTGTTTTCCAGTACAAAAGACAAAACGAATATGCTGTGCTTCACAATTTTGCTTTAGCAATTGAAAACTTTCACTATTAAATTGGCTATCATCATTTAAAAATGTCCCGTCCATATCTACAACAATAAGTTTAATATCCATCAACAAAATCTCCTTTATTTTATATTAAGCATATTGTATCTTTTTATAAATAAAAATAACAATTTTTATTTATCATACTTATAAACGTGATAAGGAGTGAATTGTTTCTTCTGAAATTGCTTAGGTGTTAAATCATATTTTTCTTTAAAAACTTTAATAAAATAACTTGTGGTTGAAAATCCACATGCCATCGCAATATCTGTAATTGTATATGATTGTTTGCTATACAGCATTCTTACACTACGCTCTAAACGCAAATTTGTTAAATATTGCATAGGTGTCTGGTTAACATAATACTTGAAGCATTTAATTGTTTCAGATTGGCTCATATGAATTTGTTCACTTAACGTTTGCAACGAGATTTTTTTATGGTAGTTATTTTGCATATATGCCATCAGTTGTTTAATACGACGATCAAAATAATATGGTTTATGCTCACATATATTATCTACATTAAGTAATAACCATTTTAATGCTTCATAATATTTAACAGTGATATCTAATTCAAAATATGGATACGCGTTTTCATATATTTTTCCTGCTGAATGGATTGTTTTGATCAATTTATTTTGTTGGTCATCTATATGAGATAAATAAATATACGGGACTTGGTTCGCTTTATTCATAATTTGTGCTACATAATTAAATTCCAAATCGTATGTCGTTTCTGGTATTTCAATATTCCAACAATAATATTCCGTTTCAGCGCATTCGCTCCGAATTTCATGAACAATATTTGAATTAATAAATAAGCCGTCTTCTTTATTAATCTTAATTACTTTATCCCCTATTGAAACATCTATTTCACCATTAATAACGTACATAAATTGCAATGCATGGTGCCAATGTATAGGAATATAACCAAATAAAGTCTGTTCCAAATTAGTATGTAGAATAACATGTTTCCACTGTTTATTTGGAAATTGTATTAATTCTTCTCTTGTATCTTCTACAATTATTTCTTGATACATCAATAGACCACCTCAATATTTTGATACTTTTAGATAATTTTCATATATTATATCTTTAATTTTCAAGCTATAGTATAAATATATTTATATTTTATAGGTGATTAAATGATAAATAAAGACAACCATCGTATGATTGGAATTATATTAGCAGTTGTCGGGGCTTCTTTTTGGGGATTAGGAGGTACTGTATCAGATTTTCTTTTTCAACAAAGAGACATAGACATAAATTGGTATGTAACTGCCAGGTTACTGATAAGTGGTATTGTATTATTAGCTATTTACAAAATAAGGAATAGAAAGTCTTCAATATTTAGCATATTTAAAAACAGACATCACATATTTCAATTATTAATTTTTTCAATTTTTGGGATGTTACTTGTTCAATACGCGTATATGGCATCTATTAATTATGGCAATGCAGCAATTGCCACGTTATTGCAATATATAGCACCTGTATATATCATTATTTGGTATGTCATCCGGCGTAAAGAACGTTTCCAAGCTTTTGATTTCATCGCTATAATGCTTACGTTATCTGGCACATTTTTGCTACTGACAAATGGATCTTTTAGTGCATTGGTAGTTCCCATGCCAAGCACAGTTTGGGGCATTATCTCTGGTTTAGCCCTCGCTTTTTATACGCTTTATGCAACACGATTATTAACGACATTTCCATCCATTTTAGTAGTCGGATGGGCTATGTTAATTTCTGGAATTATGATGAACTTTAAAGCCCCTGTATGGCAGTTTGAATGGTCAGCATTAACAGTTTCAACGTCATTATATCTGACTTTCGGGATTATTGCCGGGACTGCTATAGCGTTCTTTTTCTTCGTTAATAGTTTAAATTATTTAACTGCTAAAGAAACGACACTTTTCGGGACAATAGAACCTGTTATGGCAATCGTGGCAAGCGCAGTTTGGCTTCATGTTACATTTCAAATTTTCCAACTATTTGGGATTTTATTGATTATCACACTCATCCTAGCTCTATCATTTAAAAAACAAAATGCAACAGAATAAAACATTTTATAACAATATAACTTAAATCTATAACATGAATCCTGAAACATATTTTGGGATTCATGTTTTTTATCTACTTTAGATACCCCTTTCTATATGCTATATTCATTATCATTTTTAAAAATGATAAACTAACTTTTACAATTGGTATATAACGATATATAAATAACTTATTTATATATCAATACTAAAAAATCAATTTTATATTAATTCTATGTTTGCAAATATGTTACAATTCAATTTATATGACCAAACAATAAATATTGAGTTATAACGTATTTGGATTTGGCAATAATCATTTTAGAGATATGATATACAACGCTAAGAAGCGTATCAAGCAAAGTAAAAATATATACATAGAACAAGTAAAATTAAGGTTCAAAACATTAAAAATAGCTTGGATGCGTTGCGTTACTTAAGCCATAAATAGCTTACTTTATGATTTCAAACCATTTCCTCAAATTAAGTAAAAATGCTACTGTAATCACTTTATTTTCAATTAGTCCTATTACCTTCACAAATAAACACTCATTATCCTTTGTTTAAAAGTTATACACTGTTTCGAAAATTTAACCCAATCACTATTAGGAGGAGAGAAAATGAAATATTGTAAAAACTGTGGCGCTCAGGTCAAAGATAATCATAAAATCTGTACCCAATGCGGTCACCCTCTTCAAAGTCAAAACGTTACACCCAAGCACAATAAAAAGAAATATCTGATTATAGGTATTATTGTAGTCATCATTGTTCTTTTATTTATTTTGTATAAAATAATGGCTGCAACTTTATCACCAGAAAATGAAGCTAAAACAATTTCTGAAGATATAAAGAAAGGTGATACTAAAAATTTAGCCAACCACTTAGTATTTAATGATAGAAATTTGAGTAAAGAAGAAGCTAAGGCTTTTTATAAATATATTGTAGATGCTGATAACCCAGATAGAATAGCAAACGATATTGAAAGTAAAACGAAACATATGAAAGAAGACAAAGTTAATGCTACTTCAATAGACGTAAACGATACTGAAGCGATTAATATTCATAAAAATGGGAGAAAATATGGGATGTTTAATAACTATGACTTTGAAGTCTCGAAGCAAAAAGTCTCTATTAACCCAGAATCTGACAGTAAAGTTACATATAAATACAATGATAAAAAACGTAAAATTAAATTATCCGAAGATGATTCAAAAACCTTTGCTACCTTACCTTTGGGAAACTATAAATTAACAGCACAAAAAACGGTGGATGATAAAAAATTTGATGGTCATCTAGCTATCAACATGTCTGATGACAATGAAGTACAAGAACAATTTAATGAAAAATATCTCGATATTAACATTGATGATAGTGAACTAGATAGTGATACTACAGTAGATTTATACATTAATAATAAAAAAATGGCAGCTCAAGATGATTTTGAAAATGATTTATACGGCCCCTACCAATCCGACGATAAAATAGAGGTATATGCACAAGCACATGTTGATGATAAAACATTCAAATCTAATGTAGTTAAAGTACCTCAATCTGATGAAAGCAACGATCCTGTATCTGTTGATTTATCATTTGATAACGACAAGATTAAATCACATCAAGAAAATGAAGATATAAAAGAAGATGTGCAATCTTTCATGGAAGATTATACTGAAGACTTGAATGAAGCATACGAAGAAGAAGACTATAGTTATATTTCTAGCTATATAAAGAGTGGTACTGATACAGCTGACCATATGAAACAGGTAGTGAAGTCTGGTAACGAAGCTGATTACTCAGATCCAAAAGTCGTTAAATATAGCAAAAAAGGTGACACCATTACAATTGAATTAGAAAAACAAGACAAAGACAATCATACAATTCATTCACAATACGTACTTGATTATGATGATTTATTATCTGATTTTAAAATCAAAAACTACACTGATATTTAAAATAACCGCATTCCTTTAACAAAAGCCTACGATATAGGAAACTGATAAAATTTTATTATGTCAACAGCCTTGAGATAACTACATTTTCAAACTAATTTACGAGTGGTAAGATTAAAATAATTTAAGATATCAATTAATATACTTCCTCTAAATTGCACGCTAAAAAGTGAAAATTTTAGAGGAAGTTACTTTATACTTGAAACTCATTTTTATAATCTAACGACCCGTAGTCCAACCGCCATCAACTTTAATTTCAGCTCCTTGTACATAAGAAGCATCTTCTGAAGCTAAAAATAGTGCTACATTAGCAATTTCTTGTGTTTTCCCTGCACGCCCTTCAGGGATGCTTTTTAATCTCTCATCTTCAATACCTTCTGTCATCGGTGTTTCAACGAATCCCGGAGCAACTAAGTTTGCTTTAATACCTTTATCTCCAAAGTCATAAGCTAGCTGTTTAGTAAAACCGCCCATCGCATGTTTGCTTGTTACATAAGTGTTACCGCCTGCGCCAGCTACAAATGTAGATTGAGAACCGATATTAATGATATTACCTTTTCCTTTTTCTAAGAAAATAGGTAAAACAGCGTTAGTAAATAAATAAGGGCCTTTGACGTTAACAGCTATTAATTGATCAAATGTTTGTTCATCTGTTTCTAATGCGTCTTTATATGCATCATGGACACCCGCACCATTATATAAAATGTCAATCGTGCCATAGTGATCTAGTACTTTATTTACACATTGATCCACTGACGTTTTCTGTGTTACATCAACTTGTATGAATGTGGCTGTACCACCATTATTTTTTATTGATTTCACAATGGCTTCACCTTGATCATTTTTTAAACCACTGACAACAACTTTGGCTCCTTCTTTTGCAAATAATTTAGCAGTCGCTTCCCCGATACCAGACGTACCACCAACTACAACAGCGACTTTTCCTTTCAATTTGTCCATATAAAAACCTCCTTAACGATGTCAGCCATTGTATTCCCTTTTTCGTAAATTATAATGCTTCCTCTTGGTTAAAATAGAAAATAAATCGCGAAAAAAGCAGAAATAGGCAATCAAGCTAAACATATTGATTACTTATTTCTGCTTCACCTCATAACATTCATACTTTAAACTTCATTAAAATAAAGTCATCGTATGATTGTTTACACCTATGTGTATGATCTAGTTATATTAAATAACTCATAAATGAAGTTGCTAACGTAAAATAAATTAACATACTCACAATATCATTTATTGTAGTGATAAACGGTCCGCTTGCAACAGCTGGATCTATGCCCATTTTATTCATAAATGATGGAATCACTGAACCAATTGTTGTGCCTACAGTCATCGCAACAGTTAAACTAACTGCAACAATCGTAGCTAACAGTGGTTGACCATATAAAATGACAATAATTAAAAACAGAATTAAACTGCAGACAAATCCTGAAATAAAGCCACTACCTGATTCATATAAAGCATGCTTGAATTTATTTTTATGCTTCATATCTCCTGTGGAAATACTTCTCACTGATACTGCAAGTGATTGTGTTCCTGTATTACCTGACATACCACTAATAATAGGTATAAATGCTGCTAATAGTGCTACTTTTTCAAGTGTATCTTCAAATGAACCTAATATTGTAGCAGTAATCATCCCTAAGAAAGTGAGCAATATTAACCAAGGCAAACGCTTTTTAGCTGTTTTAAAGATAGACTCTTCTTGATACTTAGCATCATCAATACCAGCTAGTTTTGAATAATCTTCGTTCGCTTCTGCTTCAATGACATCTATAATATCATCTACAGTAATAATACCTAACAAATGCTTTTGGTAATCTATGACTGGGATTGCTATTAAATCATAATCTCTAATATCTCGGGCGATATGTTCTTGGTCTGTTGATACATCTGTATGCACCACATTTGTACTCATAATTTCACTAACTGAAGTGGATGGATCAGCATTAATAATATCTCTTAAAGACATGACACCCACTAACTTATGATCATCATCTACTGCATAAATAGCATAAATAGTTTGAGCATGATGTGACTGGACTTTCACATGATTAAGCGCTTCACCTACACTCATTTTCGTAGACACAGAGACATACTCTTTGGTCATAATGCCTCCAGCAGTTTCTTCATAATAATGCATTAATGATTTTAAAACAGCTGATTTATCCTGCGATACTAACGTTAATAACGTAATGCGTTTCTCTTCGGACAATTGGTTTAATATATCTGCAGCATCGTCATCCGACATATGTTGTAATATTTCACTTGCATAATTCACATGTATCTCGTCAAAAATAGCTTCATATTCATCTTCGTTAACGTCTAAATAACCTAAAAAATTAGCCACTTCACGAGCAGAAAGTAACTCATAAAGTTTTGCTCTGTTTTCTTTGTCTATTGATATAAAAAATTCACTCTGCTCATACGGATGTATATTTAAAAATGCACTTCTAAATTGTGAATATTCATTTTGTTCTAATAAACGAATAAGAAGACTTTCGTTTTCAATCATAATACCGCTCCTTTTAAAATTCATGTGGAACCATCATTACTAAAATCGAATAGAAAAATCAATCGCGTTTTCTTAAAAGTAATAGTTGGTTAGTATCTTTGTTTTTAACGTGCGCTTGGTTTATCAAAACAAAAAGTTAAATTCCTTAAAGTACCGCACTTTTTCGTTACGTAAAAACTTTAACCTCTAGTTAACCAAAATGATATACAAATAGCAATAGCTAAATAATTTTTTCAGTTTAAATTTTATTGTTAATAATATTTTTGTATTGCAGATTAATAGTAAGATTGAATAATTAGGTTTAGTTAAATTTTTTAATTTGATATAGTAGTAGTTTCGGTATAAATATTCAATTAATAAAATCAAAAAATTATAAGAAGGTGTTATGATGGATTTATCAGAAATCAATATGGAACTATTCAGAGCTATCAATCATTTAAGCTATCAACTAGAATTGTTAAATCCTTTAATGATATTTTTAGCTAAATATATGGAGTATATTTTAATTGCTGGCGTGATTATTTATTGGTTTACTCGTACTAAAGAAAATAGAATAATGGTGATAAGCGCAATAATATCATTTATTGTTGCTGAAATATTCGGTAAATTATTAGGAAAAATTCATTCAAATTTTCAACCATTTGTAGAATTGCAAAATACTAATAAACTCATTGATCACGTGATTGATAATTCTTTTCCTAGTGACCATGCCATACAGTTCTTTTCTATTTGTATTGTTTTTTTATTTTTCAAGAAAAACTTAAGATATATTTGGTTAGCCTTAGCGATACTTGTGGCAATTTCGCGTATTTGGGTAGGTGTACATTACCCGTTAGATGTCATAGTAGGCGCGCTATTAGGCACCATTACAGCATTATTATCATGTTGGGTTATCCCTCGTGTTCATTTTATTGATAAACTATTAGCACTATATGTAAGAGGAGAACAATATGTTATAGATAAAGTGACTAATTAAATAGTAGACATCTTTGTTTAACGTTTCCTTGCCTTACAGAAAAGCGCAAAGTAATTGTTGATTTATGGACTTTCATTTTTAATTAGCAAAGATTTTTATGGTAAGCAACGCGTTTATTTATAATGAGTAATATTCAAATATTAATTAACTGTGATGCCATTCATTTCAGTTTCCATATAAATAAAAGAAGCATCTGAAACATTTATATATGTCCAGATGCTTCCTTTATTTTAACGAGTCAAACTAAGAAATAAACAATGCTAGCGAAACGGCTAAAAATAATACACTTGATAATGTATACAATTTTTTATTTTTAAGCATGTTTAACATTATACAGATAAACCCAGAGATGCATAAAATCCCACAGAAGTTATCAACAAACTTCATAATGTCATGCTCTCTGCATTTATTAATCTAAAATTTGAAGTACTGTCATTATGAACGTCAATACGCACGCAATTAAAACCACAGTTTTGGCACTTTCACTATTTTGATTACCCTTTTTATAATCTCGTAGAACAAACAGCCATGAAACGATGACTAAAACGCCTAAGATAATGCTAATGAATTTCATTTTATCCCTCATTCTCAGTATTTTTAACAGATATTGTAACCTTTAGCGTATTGATATGGTTATGCTTTGTTTTTAGCATTTTTTAACAGATAAAATACATAATATAGTATGCCAATACAGAACCAAATGAATGTGTAAATTTTAGCTTGATTACTTAATCCCCAGAAAACTGCAAACACACAAATAAAAATAATAATTGGCATTACCGGATAAAATGGTAATTTAAATGCCGGTTGAGGAAGATCTTTGCCTTCTCTTTTACGTAATGCAAAAATTCCTACTGTGACAAACATAAATGCTACTAGCGCACCTGCTGAAATTAATTGCGCTAAAAAGCCAAATGGAAATACAGAACCAATAATAATCGCAACGATAGATAATGTAATTAATGCATGATTAGGTAGATTTTTCTTGTCTAATTGACCTAACCAAGAAGGAAGCATACCATCTCTACCAAATGAATAGAGTAAACGCGAACCAGCCATCATCATACCGATTAAAGCCGTAAACATACCAATCACTGAGACTGCCTGCACTATGACTGCAACAGTACTATGTCCGCTCATTCGTAACGCCCACCCCACTGGTTCAGCATTATCTTTGTATTGTGCGTAATCAAACATACCCACTAACACAAGTGACACTACAATAAATAAGGTTACTGCAATTAATAACGAACCTAAAATACCACGCGGCATTGTTTTTTCAGGATTAATCGCTTCACCAGAGTTTGAAGCTATAGAATCAAAACCTATATAAGCAACAAAAATAACAGAACTACCTGCGTATATACCTTGCCAGCCGCCAAAAGCACCAGCTGTAGTTGCTTTATATTCAGGGATAAATGGGACATAATGTCCAATATCTATAACTGATAAACCCACTACAATGAATAAGAAAATGGCTAATACCTTAAGGATAACAAGCGCATTTTGAACACGCGCTGCTTCTGATGTACCTCTATATAATAATATGGCAGTAATAATTACGACAACAGCCGCTAATAGATCCAAAATGCCGCCATCCGTGCCTAGAGAGTTAGACAGTGCATCAGGTAATGAGATATGAAACGGCTCTAATAAACCTCTTAGATTTGCTGAAAACCCTGATGCTACAAATGCAACTGCGATTAAATATTCTGCAATTAATGCCCAACCTACAATCCAGCCAAAAAATTCTCCAAACAAAATACTAGTCCACGTATATGCTGATCCCGCAAAAGGCATTACAGATGCCATTTCAGCATAAACAAATGCTACCAAAGCTGCTACAATGGCTGCTACTAAAAAGGATAAACTAACCGATGGACCAGTGTGGTCTGCTGCTACAACACCGGGTAATGTGAAGATAGCGGTAGATACGATTGTCCCGACGCCTAAAGCTAAAAAGTCCCTAAATCTTAATGTACGCTCTAAGTGATCATCCTTATTTTGGAATTTTGAAATATCTTCTTTTTGGAAGATTTGTTTAAATATACTCATTACTTTTCTCCTTGCTAATAATATACAAACACGTAATCCAGTATAGTGATTTTTAAATACGATGTATATAATATTTAAAAGGAAAATTTTATTGAACTTCTAATTGTTTAAATGATTTAGATATAAAATATCCATATAGTGCTGGTTATATTAACTATATATTGTAAATATCAATGTAATTGATGATAAACATAAAGGAAATGATTATTACAGTATGATAAGTTTAACTTGTAACACAAAACGTTAGCAATTTTCGACTTTATCGTATCATGTTGAACGGCATACAATACGGATATTTTGGTTTAAACTTAACTCATAAACAAGTTGAACCATCTTGATCACATAAATACTTAATTTTTAACCCGCTGGGATTCAACATTTCAAATACGAATTTGTCACCGCTTTATTAGACTTGGACTATTTTTTCAACATGCTTATACTAAATCTTTTCGGAGGCACAATAGTAAAACGCATGGAATCATTTCAATTTTTTAGAGACCCGTTAGTCTTACCTCTTATTTAAACACAAAAAGCTATTGTTTAAGCTGTTAAATGACTTAAACAATAGCGCTTTATTAGTAACACTTTCATTTCAATGCGTAGACTTATTATTTTACTTCATTCGATTTAAAACTTCTTGTTGGATGGTTTTTAAAGCTTCACTGTATGCTTTATTTGTACTTTCTTGCGCATTTATAATTAATAAATCTAATAGTTCTGCGTTATTCTTTTTACTTACTTCATGTTCAAATTGATGTAAGTGCTCTTCAGACGTTTTCGCATTTTGCTTTTCAATTTGATAATATTGATCAGCTCCCAAACCACCTTCTTCAATCATGACAGAAATACCACTTGAACGTGTTTCGTTTAAACGCTTGACTTTAATACGTTTATTATCCCGAATAACCATTGAAATCCCTCCTACTTAAATGCGCAATTGACTTATTTACAAGTATACTTAAATACATGATAATCCAATACATCTAATTACATTTGTTAACAGACTATTTGAGTACTACAAGGGGAGCAACGTCTCTTATTCATTACCATTAGTGATTATATATAGTGTAATATTACATCAAAAGAATAGCAATCTCTTTGCTCACTTAAATCTTTATATTTAATTAAAATTTTAAAAATAAAACGTCACAATTACACATGCAAAAGGTAATGATATTTAACAAAATATTCACAAAATTATATTTGCATCGACTTCTATTGTATTAAACTTAATTGTATAATCGATAATGATTATTATTCCCTTTCAAGAAAGAGTGAGTATGATGTTAAGTATTAATAGCGGAACATTAAAAAAGAACTACAAAATCAAAAATATTAAAATTAAAAATCAGCATATGCGCCATCGTTTAAATGCGCTTGGTTTAACCAATGGTACCAAATTAAAAATTAAACAAAGATGCTTATTTAAAGGACCTTGTATTTTAGAAGTAAATGGACAGTGTTTAAGTATTCGCGGTTATGATGCATGTCAGATTGAATTAGAGGCTTTAAATGAGTAACAACTATTGTATTTTAGGAAACCCAAATGTAGGTAAAACATCTTTGTTTAACGCACTTACTGGAACTTATGAATATGTAGGGAACTGGAGCGGAGTTACGGTAGAGAAGAAGGTAGGACGTCTTAAATCCCATATTGGAAACTTAGTCGATTTACCAGGTATTTATGAATTGTCACCGATATCTAAAGATGAAACGGTAGTGACAGATTACTTATTAAACAATGACTTTTCAGGCATGATTAATATCATAGATGCAAGCCAATTAAAACGTAATTTGTTACTTACAGTCCAACTTATGGAATTGGGTGCACCTTTAATTATTGGCTTAAATATGATTGACGTAGCTACTAAACGTGGTATTCATATTGACCAAAAAGCACTCATGAAAAAATTAAAACTGCCTTTATTACCTATTTTTGCTAGAAACGGTAAAGGTACGCACCAATTACTAGATGCATTAAAAGGACATACACTATCGAGAAATAAACCATTGAAATTAAATTATGGTGAAAACGTTGAATCTACAATTTCATCTATTGAAAAACATTTAGCAACTTGTCCAACCATTGAAAAAAGATTATTAAGATTCATATCGATACAATTTTTATTAGACAACCCAAAGATTTACGATTTTCTTGACGACGCTGTATTGGCAAAAATAAAACCATTACGCGGAAAATTGTCAGAAAAATTAAATAATTCAATTAGAGATGTCATCCAAAATACTCGAAATATTTATATAGATAATCTGTTAAAGGATACAGTTGAATATCCTAAAGAGGATAAACAATATTTTACTAATCGCGTTGATCGCATTTTAACAAATAAATATTTAGGCATCCCTATCTTTTTAGGAATTATGTGGCTTATTTTTCATATCACGTTTACTTGGGTCGGGACGCCTGTCTCTGATGCGCTAGATGAGTTTTTAGGTGGCTCATTTACAGATGCTGTATCCAACCTCATGGATAAAATCGGTATCGTTGATTTCTTACAGGATTTAATAACAGACGGTATTATAGCTGGTGTAGGTGCAGTACTTGTATTCGTACCACAGATTATGGTGCTTTTCTTCTTTATTTCACTTCTAGAAGACTCTGGTTATATGGCACGTATCGCAACGCTCATGGACCGTATTATGGAATACTTTGATCTTAGCGGTAAATCTTTTATCCCTATGATTATTGGTTTTGGTTGTAATGTGCCTAGCATCATGGCCGCACGTAGTATTGAAAGTGAAAAAGAACGATTAACGACTATTTTAATCGCCCCATTTATGTCTTGTTCAGCTAGATTACCAGTTTATGCACTATTTGTAGGTATATTTTTCGAAGCACATCAAGCGCTTATCGTACTGAGTCTTTATGTGCTAGGCATTGTTGTCGCATTATTAACAAGTGTATTACTAACTAAAACTGTGCTAAAAAATGATGATTCTATATTTATCATCGAATTGCCTACTTACCGACTGCCATCTATTAAGACACTGTGGAGAAGTACTTGGGAGAAAGCTAAAGGTTTTGTTAAAAAGGCCGGGACTTTTATATTTGCTGGCTCAGTAATGATATGGTTATTAAATTATACAGGCCCGAGTGGTTTTAATGTGGATGTTGATGATAGCTTTTTACACTCAATCGGGAGTCTCTTTGCTGTGTTAGTTGCACCATTAGGGTTCGGTTCATGGCAAGCAGGTGCTACATTAATACCTGGATTCTTAGCCAAAGAAGTCATTGTAAGTTCAATGGCTATCATTTATGCATCTGACGAATCAGGACTGGTTAACGTAATACACAGTCAATTCACACCGCTATCTGCATATTCATTTATGATTTTTATATTATTATATATTCCATGTTTATCTACTGTTGCAACGATTCGTAAAGAAACATACTCATTAAAATGGACAGTACTTGCAGTAGCATATCCATTAATCACGGCCTATTTACTTTCCTTTATCTTTTATCAAGTTGGACTATTATTTAGTTAAGGATGTGATGAAATGTCAGTTATTATCAATGTGGTAATCTTTTTAGCTATCTTTAGTTATGCAGGTTACACACTATGCCACTTTTTCAAAAAATCCAAAGACGGAAAATGCAGTTCTTGTGGATCTAAAAACAGATGCAATACAGAAAAGAAAATGTTATAAAATTAGAATATGATGCTTTCCTTTTCTGTCATCCAAAAGGTCTAGTATAAGTGAAAGACTACAAAATAAAATAATGTGCTACACAAGTATGTAGATTCAGATTTAAAAGCTTTTAAATATAAAAATGCACCTTCATTCTAAATGAAGATGCATTTTTATTTTGAGTATGGCATTTATATCCCAGATACTCTTTTTTGTTTAACTATAATAGCAATTATTCGTTTTTATTTTCAGCTCTTTGTTCTGCAATTCTCGTATATTCCTCTAATCTGTGTTTGTTTGGTGAAAGTGTTAAACCTAGGAATTTACGCTCTTTGTTCGCATCTTTGTAGAAGCTGACCATCATACAGAGAATGATGACTGAGAACGGCAAGGCTGTCATAATCGCCATATTTTGAAGTGCATTTAGTCCATTATCTCCACCCGAGAATAGCAAGATAAATGCAATCAAGGCTTGTGCAATACCCCAAATTACTTTAATAAATACTGAAGGGTTTAATGAACCAAATGTTGTTTGCATTCCTAAAACGAATGTCGCTGAATCGGCAGACGTGATAAAGAATGTTGCAATTAATAACAATGTTAAAATTGATATGATAAAACCAAGTGGTACTTCATTAAATACACCAAACAGCGCAGTTTCTGGTGGCATATCAAATATTTTTGGTTTGTCTTTAGCAGTTTCAATACCTAAAACACCAAATGCCGCAAACCATACTAAACTTACAAGTACTGGTGCTAACATAACCCCAGAAACGAATTCTCTAATTGAACGCCCTTTAGATACACGTGCAATAAATATACCAACGAATGGACTCCAACTAATCCACCATGCTAATTGGAAGAATGTCCAAGATTTCATCCATTCATTTTTTTGTGGATCTAATGGCGCAGTGTCAAACATATTAAAGAGTAATGAATTTAAATATTCACCAGTAGAACTAGTTAACATATTTAAAATTAAAATTGTTGGTCCTACGATAAAAATAAATAATAAAATAATGCCTGCAAAACCAATATTAGCGTTACTTAAATATTGAATGCCGCGACTTAAGCCTGACCACGCACTAGCTAAGAATAAGATTGTCACGACAATGATGATAATACCTTGCGTTACAATATTATTTGGTATACCAAATAAGTAGTTCAAGCCACCTGCGATTTGCATTGCCCCTAAACCTAGAGATACTGCTACACCACCGATAGTAGCAAAGACAGAAATCACATCAATAATCGTACCAAGTGGGCCATCCACTTTATTTCCGAAAATTGGACGCAATGTTTTTGAAATTAATGCAGGTTCGTTTTTTCTAAATTGGAAGTACGCTAGTGCTAATGCTACAACACCATAAACTGCCCATGCGTGGAATCCCCATTGCATGAACGCACCCCTTAATGCTTCTTTATAAGCAGTTGCTGATTGAGGTTCACCAGTAGGCGGTGACACAAAGTGACTGATCGGTTCAGCTGCTCCCCAGAATACTAAACCTATCCCCATACCAGCACTAAATAACATCGCAAACCATGAAATTGTATTAAATTCTGGTTTATCTTCCGGTTTACCCAATTTCAATTTACCAATTGGGCTAAATATTAAGAAGACACAGAAGAAAATCATTAGCGCTACAATAACCATATAATACCAACCAAAATATTCAGTAATCCAACCAGTAATATTTGTTCCTATTTCATTAAACTGATTTGGAAAAATAGCACCTAATAATACAACGATTGCGATAACAATAATACTATAAGTAAAAACAGAAGACAGTTTCTTCCCACTCGCATTATGTTGTTTATTTTCCAAAATGAGTAACCTCCCTTATAATTGAACATTAGCAGAATAACAGACTTTATGTATTAAAACAACAGCAGCTAAGGGAAATTTGTGAACACAAAAGTCTATTAACCCTGTCATGAAAGGGGTTTTGAAAGAAAAATAGTTTCTACCTAATTTGTAAAATTTTATAATTATTAAAAAAACACATTGATATTTTAATTAATTTAAAAAATTAAAAAGACTAGTAACGTAATTTCTATGATTACGCTCTAGTCTCTAAAAATAACCATCATCAAAAGTCATTTTTTGTGCTATTTCATCTACTAATATTCTATATTGTGCAGATTCAATCTATTTCACAATTAACACTGGTATAGGGCTTCTCTTAGCCACTTTATGCGTCACGTCGCCTAGTACATGTTTAATATCTATGCTTACACGATGGTTACTCATTACAACTAAATCAAATTCCCCGACATCTATATCTCCAAATTGAATTCTCTCAAGAATAGTGTCTTTGACAGGGCCAAATTCGATGGCCACTTTATAATTAATACCTAATGCTTTTAGTTTTTCAAGAAATGGAGCAAGTGCTTCTTCTCTTTCTTTTATAATGTCTTCTTTATGTTTATTTTCATATCGTACACTTGCTAATAAATCATTTTCAGTCATCACGTTATGAATGACTACAGTAGATGTTTCCTCAACTAATTTAGCTAAATTCTCTGGAATGTTATCAAAATCGTTCTCAAAAGAGTACGGTAGTAAAATATTTTTATACATAATAAATCACCTTTCTTAAGTTAACGAAATCAAAACAATATGAATCAGTTTTGTCGTTAAAGTATTTTTTGGTGCCACAATACTCATTTACTAATAAATTAAATTACGCTTTAATCACGTAACTATCTACTTAATAGATTAAACTAGCCAATGCGCTATATTTATTATAGAAATTAGTAGTATATCCTTATTATTTAATTACCACCTTTTTATATAAATTATTCATTAAATAACCATTATTATTGAAATATATTGCTTTATCGACTCATTGCTTAATGACTGCACTAATATCTGTTAGTTTGAATAATGTTTCAATAAATAGATTACTATTGTATTTTTTTGAAATTGCTTTTCCAGTAACATTTAAATATATTGTACCTTGTTCAATGCGGTTAATACTAAAAGTAATGTCTGATACATCATGTTGTTTTAGTATATTGTCAATATCTTGTTTAACATGGTTTGAGTAATTTGCTTTGATATAAAAACGAATCGTTTCTTTTTTGATAAACATTTGGTATAAGTGATTTTTTCTTAAAAAGTATTGAATCATTACGATTAATATTGTCGTTATCACACCAATAAAATAAAGTCCTGCACCTAAAGCCATACCTACGCCTGAAGTTATCCATAATCCAGCTGCAGTTGTTAAACCATCGATACTTTGATTTTTAATTAATATCGTACCTGCACCTATAAAACTGATACCACTTACTACTTGTGCTGCAATTCTTGAAGGATCTAAAATAATATCATGTGCATTTAAAATATCATTAAAACCATATTTAGAAATTATTATAAAAAGCGCTGACGCCGCTGCAACTAAGATATGCGTTCTTATGCCAGCTGCTTTTAACCTTTGCGCACGTTCGTACCCGATGATTGAACCACAAATAACAGACAAGAAAATTCTCAAAAATAAATCTAATTGAAATAACATAATATCCCTTCTCTTATAAAACACCCACGCTGACGAGGATTCGCAAAGTGATTCAAACTATCTCTCCAGTAATTATCACTTCTTCCATTTACATACTTATTAACCTTATTTACATCATCTAAATCATTTAAGACAATTAAATTGTTAATCAAACCCTTAAAAAACAAAAAAAGAGACCCGGTTAGGTCTCTGATTATCTATAAAGCATTTCAATTCTCGTATGCTTTTACTTTAGCTAATCTTGCTAAAGTAAGGATATGAAATATATTGAAAAGGACCATTTCTATCCTATGCTACGCTTAACAGTATTAATTTTTTATTTTCAAACGTTTGACACCTTTTAATATTAACGGATAAAACAAAGCAAGTAGGGTCATTAATGTTAATATAATACATATTGGCGAACCAATAAATATATCACCTACATTATTATTACTAACGATTAAACTTTTACGGAAGTTTTGTTCCATATCCGAACCAACAATAGCTGCTAAAATTAACGGCGCCATAGGAAATGCTAACAATTTCATTATCAATCCTAAAATGCCAAAAATAACTAAAATATATAAATCTGTCACGCTATAGCCTAATGTATATGTACCGATAAATGCGAGCACCATAATAAGCGGATATAATACTTTTGGTGGCGTACGTAAAATTTTTAACAATAACCCAATTAACGCGATATTTAAAATAACTAAAAAAATGTTACCAATAAACATACTATTTACTAAAGTCCAAATCGTCTCTGGTTCATTTTCAAACAGTAAGGGACCTGGCTGTAACCCTAACATAACTACTGCACCTAAGATAACCGCTGTTGTACCTGAACCGGGAACACCCATTGTTAATAACGGTATTAAAGCGCCTACAGATGCTGCGTTATTCGAGGCTTCAGGTGCGGCTACGCCTTCAATTTGTCCTTTACCAAACTTTTTTCCATTTTTTGATATTTGCTTCTCAGTAGAGTAACTTAACATAGCTGCAATTGAACCACCCGCGCCTGGTAATACACCAATTAAAAAGCCTACTGGGCTTTGTCTAAGCATAGCCCCGCGTGTCATTTTCCAATCTTTTTTAGTTAATTTCATAGAACCTAAATCAGCTTTAGGTGGTTTTAATGTATCTAAGTTTAAATAATTAAACAGCACTTCAGCTACTGCATATACACCAATAATAACTACTAAAAAGTTGATACCTTCACTTAAATGTGGTAAATCGAATGTAAACCTGTATATACTTGTTTGTAAATCTACCCCTACGGTACTAATAATTAAACCAATACTCATAGCAATAAAGCCTTTAACCATTTTCCCTAGAGATAAAGTGACAATAGCGGAAAGCGTAAATAAGAATAATAAGAAATATTCTTGTGGACCAAATTTTAACGCAAATTCAGACAACGGTTTGGCTAAAATAATAAATCCAATAACAGCAATAATGCCACCGAATAAAGAAGCAATGGCTGAGATTGTTAGCGCTTTACCCGCTTCGCCTTTCTTAGTCATTGGATACCCATCAAATGTGGCAGCGATTGCTGATCCATCACCAGGCGTATTTAACAAGATCGAACTTCTTGAACCTCCATACATTGCGCCATAGTATATCGAAACCATTAAAATCAATGCGCTGACTGGTTCCATACCAAAGGTCACAGGTATTAACACTGCTACTGCTGTCGCAGGCCCTAATCCAGGTAACATACCAACTACAGTGCCTAAAAATCCCCCAATCAAAACCCAGAGAAGGTTCATTGGATGTAATGCGGTTGACAATCCATCTATAAAACTATTGATATCTATCCCCATTTATTTACCCCCTTATGGTAGACTTACGTCTAATAATTGTGAAAATGTGTACCATGCAATACCAGAAAAAATCACTGTCACTAAAATATTTTGCAGCCATCTTTGATATCCGTTGATTAAAAACATAATAGCGCCTAAAAAGAGAACCGTTGAAACTAGGAAACCTAAGCGTTCAAATATAAAAGCATATATAACTGCTAAAATAATCGTTAAGATAATACGAATAAACGTCGCTTTTTCGAATAGTTGAGAAAAAGCTTTAAACGTTAAATGCCTTTTTCTATATTCTTGAATAAAATAGATGCAACTCATCACCGTCAGCAATATACCTAAAAGCATTGGAAAATACATTGGACTATTAGGATCACCAATATTTGATTTCTGTAAATTTAATGTCAACGTGATATAAACGATGCCAAATATAATTAATAATACTGGAAATACAAGTCGTGACATCCTTTCTCCCCCCTTATTTTAAACCTGAGTCTTTAACAAGTTGTTTATATTTCTTTTGTTGTGATTTTAAGAATTTTTCACTTTCTTCACTATCTTTATAAAAATTTTCCCAATCATTATTTTTTCTTATTTCTTGCCAACTATCTGACTTAACGACTTTCTTCATCGTTTCATCCCAGTACTTGCGTTCAGCAGGTGTCATATCTTTAGGACCCATCACACCACGCCAATGCGGGAATACAACATCTATGCCTTGATCTTTCCATGTTGGCACATCTTCAATACCTTTAACTGGTTTATCTGACGTAACAGCTAACATTTTCAATTTACCAGTCTGATGCTGTTCTTTAACTTCTGATACAGCAGTTGAAGCAACGTCAACATGACCACCTAATAATGCAGTCTGTAAATCACCGCCACTTTTATAAACTAAAAAGTCAAGTTTATCAACGTCAACACCATACGCTTTAGCCGCTTGGACAAATGCTAAGTGATCGTTATTACCTAATCCAGGTGCAACACCAATCGTTAATGATTTAGGATCTTTTTTAAGTTTTTCCATCACTTCTTTACCCGAATCTAAGTTAGATTGGTTAGAAGCGGTTAAACTTATCCATTCTGTTGCTAAAATAGCGATTGGCGTAAAATCTTCTGTACCTAAATCACTAAGCCCCAACTCTTTATTTGATAACAATAAACTTGAGTTAATTGAAATCGTATTAGGTGAGCGTGATTTTAAGTACTGCCAGCCGACTTCGCCACCGCCACCTGGTTTGTTAATCACATTAATATTTTGTTCAGTTAAGTCATTATCAATCATAATTTTTTGAACAGCACGTGCAGTTGTATCCCATCCCCCACCTGGAGAAGCTGGTGCAACAATTTCTACTGTTTCGTTAGGAAATTGTTCTTTTTCAGCACTTGATTCTTTCTGCTTTCCACAAGCAGAAAGCGTGATTAACAGTGCGATTATGAATATCCCCCACTTTTTCATAAAAATCCCCCTTTATCTGAAAGCGATTACATATGTTATTTATATTATCAGAAAATTCTAATAAGTTAAATAGAAACTTATATAATTTTTTTATTTTATATACAAAAAAGGGCGAGATAGAAATCAACTAATAAACATTGATTACTATTACGCCCCTTTCGATATTTTTTAAATGTAAAAGTTTTTTATATTATTCATACCATAATGCATTTTAATTTATAATCTAAATATTAAGCAGATATTCAAATTTTTATAAATCGTTCCAACCTTAATGTAATTGTTCTTGCCCACGTTTATTCCAAGTTAGGATAAAGCTGAGCATTGCTAGAATACTAATACCTGTTAACAAGACAAACCCAAAATCCCAACCAAAATGTTGCACGACAAAACCTAAAACTATATTAGCCATCACTGCACCGAATAAATAACCAAACAATCCTGTTAATCCTGCAGCAGTCCCAGCCGCTTTTTTAGGTACATAATCTAATGCTTGTAAACCTATCAACATCACTGGACCATAGATTAAAAAGCCTATTGCAATGAGAGACAAGTTGTCAAGCCAAGCATGACCTGGAGGGTTTAACCAATATATAAGTACGAAGATCGTTACCCCTAACATAAAGAAGAATCCCGCAGGTCCACGACGACCTTTAAATATTTTATCTGAAAGGTAACCGCACAGTAGTGTTCCTGGTATACCCGCCCATTCATATAAGAAATAAGCCCAACCAGATTCATTCAAATTGAATTGTTTCTCTTCGCTTAAATAAGTAGGCGCCCAATCTAACACACCATAGCGTACAAAATATACAAAGATATTAGCAAAGGCAATGGCCCATACCCATTTGTTATTTAATACATATTTAAATAATATCTCTTTTGTTGTTAATTCTGTTTCAAGCGTTTCACGTGAAGATGTTGAATAGTCGTTATTATATTGTTCAATCGGTGGTAAACCTTGTGATTGAGGTGTATCTCGAATTAAACAATACGAAATAATTGCGATAACGATAGCAAGCAATGCTGGATAAATAAACACGCCTTCAAAGCCTTTTAAATAACCAAAATTATACATTGCTGTCATAGAGATACCCCAAGTTGCGATGGGCGCCATAAGACCTCCGCCCACATTGTGTGCCACGTTCCAAATAGATGTTTTGCTACCACGTTCGCTTACACTATACCAATGTACAAGTATACGCCCAGAGGGTGGCCATCCCATACCTTGAAACCATCCATTTAAAAATAGCATGATAAACATGATTGTTATACTAGAAGTGAAAAATGGGACAAACCCTAATAATAAGTTTACTATTGCTGTAAGTATCAAGCCTAACGTTAAAAAGATACGCGCATTACTTCGATCACTTACAGTTCCCATAACAAATTTACTAAAACCATAGGCTATCGAAATCGCTGAAAGTGCGATACCAAGTTCTCCTTTGCTAAACCCGTCCTCAATTAATGAAGGCATCGCTAGTGAAAAGTTTTTTCTCAATAAATAATAACCCGCATAGCCGATAAAAATACCTAAGAAGACTTGTAAACGAAGTTTTTTATAGGTATCATCTACTTGCTCAGATGGCAATGGATCAACATGTTTTGCTGGTTTTAAAAAGTTAAACATACAATCACTCCTATCTCACTTTTAATCATTTCTTCTAATATTTTATTAATAATTTATTAACTTTATATTAATCACTCTTGATAGGTAAAGCAATACTAAGTTTCATATTTTAAAATTCTTCTCCTAGAAAAAATTTATTACTAATTTAATATGTATACTACTGATAGAATAGTTATCTTTTGTAGATGTCATAGCCAAATATTAAATAAAAACACCTTATAATAAACGTACAGTTCATATTATAAGGCGTCTTAATCATAACTTAATAGAGTAAACCAACTATGTATATACTGAGCAGCATAATGATAATAAACGAACCTACATAAAGTACAAAACTATAAATAAATGTTAAAGTATTCCGTAATTTGCTACTATGCACTTCGTTAGGGTCGTTTCCTTTCATAAATGCCACAACTCTATCATATGTTTGAATTTGATATGATTTTTTTAACGAATCAACTTTAAATGCTGCAATCATACTAAGTGCTATAAGTGAAATTTCAACCACTACGCCTAAAAGATTCGAATATAAAATAACTGGGCCTGCTAAAATGGCTACTAACAGCATAGGCCATGTCATTAAATGTGCCCATACGTTAAATTTAGCTTGTTTTAATTTTTGTTCCATAATCTCCACGTCTCCTTTGACTAAGTCATCTAAAGAAACTTGAAACAAAGAACTAAGCATTAATAAGTTATGTACATCAGGATAGCTTTTATCATTTTCCCAATTAGAAATTGTTTGACGTGAAACATATAATTTTTCAGCTAAATCTTCTTATGATAAATGATCACGTTGTCTGAAATACTTAATTTGATGGCCTAGGTTCATTTGTTTAGCTCCTTCAATATAGAGAGTATAATGGTACTTTATTTTAGACTATCAAAATCTTTCAACATGCGCACTTTTTATAGTGACAAAATCCTTTGACACATTGATATAGCAGCATTTTAAGACTCACCTTAGACATACATAAAAGGAGTAGAATAGCAATTAAAACAATTCATTTAATCGCGTATACCACTCCAAAAATGGATTAGATTGCTCGTATCATGCTATCGCACATTTCAGATATAATTATGATTATAATTTAAAATTCAATATTTTATACTGTTTGTTGTTGGTATTGAATCGGATGGTCTAATTCAAATGTAGCGCCTGCAGTTAATTTTTTATATTGATAAGCAAAATAACCAATCCACAATATTGTTAAACCAAATGCTATGAAATAACTTAAATTAAGATCCAGCCCCAATCCAATTTTCTGACTTAAAATGTACGTGAAAATATTCCAAGTCATAAATACAGCAGGAATAGCTGCGACCCAAAAATTCTTTTTTGCAATGAGTAAATACATCGCGCCTACCCATAAAGCAACTACCGCTGTTGTTTGGTTTGCCCATGAGAAATAGCGCCAAAGTACTGTAAAGTCTACTTGAGTTAAACCAAAGCTCACAATAAATAAAGGTATGGCTACTATTACACGTTTTAACATACTACGTTGGCCATAATTTAAATAATCAGCAATAATCATACGCGCACTACGGAAGGATGTGTCACCGCTTGTGATTGGTAAAATAATAACGCCTAGTACTGCGATCGTACCAAATACAGAACCTAATAGAAGATGTGAGGCTTCGCTGACAACAAGCGCCGCTTCACCACGAGCTAAGATCTCGTTCAAGCCATTATAACCATTAAATAAACTCATACCTGCTGCTGCCCAAATCATCGCTATAATACCTTCAGCAATCATCATACCATAGAAAATAAAACGCCCATTTTTCTCTTTATTTGTCGTTCTTGAGATAATAGGCGTTTGTGTAGCATGGAAACCAGATAAAGCACCACAAGTAATCGTAAAGAAGAGCAATGGAAAGATTGGCGCGCCATCTGGATGCATATTTTTCAGGTTAATTTCAGGTATCGGTGCACCTGTTTGAATAAGACGGAATCCTATACCTACTGCACTAATTAATAACAATGCGCCGAAAATTGGATAAACGCGTCCAATGATTTTATCTATAGGTAAAACCGTAGATAAAATATAATAAACAAAAATAACAAAGATAATAATACCTAATGCAATTCGTCCATCTAATAAATTATGTAATAACAGTGCTGGACTTGTTACAAAAACAGTACCCGTAAGTAGTAATAATAAAATAGAGAAGATATTGACAAAGTGTTTCATGACTTGACCTAAAAACTTCCCGGCCAGTTCAGGTAAGTGTGCCCCTTTGTTTCTAATTGAAATCATTCCAGTCAGATAATCATGTACTGCTCCCGCAAATATACAGCCTACAACAATCCAAATAAATGCCACGGGTCCATATAGCGCCCCCATGATTGGTCCGAATATAGGCCCTACTCCTGCAATATTCAGCAATTGGATCAATGAGTTGGATGATGTTTTCATAGGCAAGTAATCAACATTATCGCGTTGATGATAAGCTGGTGTTGGTCTTTCTTCTTTAGTTCCAAACATTTTATCGATATATTTCCCATAGGTGAAATAACCTATAACTAATAAAATAATAGATACAATAAACGTAATCATATTATAGTCCCCCTTTGTATATATGTAAGCGTTTTCTTAATTTAATCACATATTTTGCTTTTCTACAATGCTACTTAAAGAATTTTATAGGCTTTTTGTTTTTATAAAATAGTGTTACATATCTTTTTCTAAATAACTTAAACTCAATAGTATGAAAAATGATAATAAAAAAGTACAACGCCGTTCTGACCTTTAAACGGTGTTGTACTTTGTGAGGCAATAGATATATGCGTAAACGCTAAATACTACCTTTTATATAGTTTGATTTTTATTTCATAATAGTCATCGTGGTCTTTCGCTTGATGCTCGTACTTCACGCCGCTTTTTTCTATTTCTTCTAAGCTTTTGCCTACAGCTTCACGTGCATCAGTAAGATCTTTTTCAAATGCGAATCTTTGTGCTTTCACTTTTTCAGGGCCCACTTTTTGTTTTACTCTAGCTTCAGTTTGTTTCACATTTAATTTCTGACTAATAATCGTTTCAACTAAAGCTTCTTGTTCAGTATCTGACAAACTCAACATTGCACGCGCATGACGCTCCGTAACTTTACCTTCACGTAAACGTTCAATGACCTTAGGCGCTAATTTTAGCAATCGCAATTTGTTTGCTATAAAACTTTGACTTTTACCTACACTTTTAGCTAATTCGCTTTGTGTCGTTTCTCCAAGTTCTAAAAGTTTTTTGTAAGCTTCTGCTTCTTCAACGACAGATAAATTCTCACGTTGGATATTTTCTATTAATGCGACAACTGCTGTTTCTTCGTCACCTAAGTCTCTTATGATAACGTCTGCATGCGTTTTGTTTAACGATTGTAAAGCTCTGAATCTACGCTCTCCTGCAATGATTTCAAACATGCCCTCTTCTATAGGACGTACTACAATCGGTTGTAACAATCCATGCTCATCTATAGATTCTGCGAGTTCTTTAATCTTATTTGGCTCAAATACTTGTCTTGGTTGGTAACGGTTGGGCACAATACGTTCAGTATGAATAGATTCAACACCATTATTATGATCCTCTTCAATATAACCAACAATGTCATCTTTATTTTTTAAACCAAATAATTTAGAAAAAGGTTTCTTCATAGTCTATGCGCTCCCTCTAAATTAGTTGTATTGAATTACTTTTCTTTTTCAAGTAACGGAGACTTATTGGGCGTTCCTGGCTTTCTAGGATATTTTTTAGGTGTCTCACTTCGTTTACCTATTTTTATCATTTGCCTCTCACCAGCGTCTTCCGGTAATTCATATGAAATGACATCCTGAACTTTACCTCCGAGGACTCCTATACCAAAACGCGCTTCTTCTAATTCTTCTTCGCCTTTAGCTGATTTTAAAGCAATGAATTGTCCACCCTTTTTAACTAGCGGTAAACATAACTCACTTAATACGGAAAGTCTAGCAACTGCGCGCGCAGTTACGATATCATAAGACGCCCTGTAGTCTCCCTTTCCGTAAATTTCTGCGCGATCATGTACGAAGCTCACATTTTCCAAATCTAATGCATCTGCTAATTGATTTAAAAAATGTATTCGCTTGTTTAATGAATCTACAATTGTAACTTTTAAATGAGGATAAATTATTTTTAATGGAATGCTTGGAAAACCAGCACCAGCACCAATGTCACAAATTGTTAATGCTTGTCTCAAGTCCGTATAAAAACTCAGCGCAATTGAATCGTAAAAATGTTTCAAATACACTTCATGTTCTTCAGTAATACTAGTTAAATTCATCTTTTCGTTCCATTCAACGAGCATTTGGTAATACGTTTGAAATTGTTGTTGTTGTTTCTTTGTAAGTGCTATACCTTGTGTGCTGAGTCGCTCAGTTAACCATTCTACACTCATCTTAACTTTCCACCCTTTGAATTTTACCTTGTTCTAAAAATACTAATAAGATTGAAATATCTGCTGGGTTTACACCAGAAATACGAGACGCTTGAGCAATATTTAACGGTTTAACTTCCGCTAATTTTTCTCGTGCTTCAGTCGCTAAACTTTCAACTTTACTGTAATCTAAGTCTTCTGGTATTTTCTTTTCTTCCATACGTTTTACTTTTTCAACTTGTTGTAATGATTTATTGATATAGCCTTCATATTTCGTTTGAATTTCAACTTGTTCTTCTACATCATCAGGTAATTGATGTGCTTCTTCTAAAATTTCTAGAATTAAGTCATAAGTCATTTCAGGTCGACGTAATAATTCTAAGGCTAATATACCATCTTTCAAACGTGATCCGCCTTGTGCTTCAATAATTTCTTGTACACGTTCGTGAGGTTTAATTCTAATTCCATTCAAGCGTGCTTGTTCGTCTTTAATCATTTGGCGTTTTTTATTAAAACTTGCATAGCGTTCTTCAGAAATCATGCCAAGTTTATGACCTAAATCTGTTAAACGTAAGTCTGCATTGTCATGTCTTAATAATAAGCGATATTCAGCACGGGATGTTAATAGACGATAAGGTTCATTTGTACCTTTAGTAATAAGGTCATCAATTAAAACACCAATATAAGCATCTGAACGGCTTAAAATAACTTCTTCTTCTCCTAATACTCTAGAAGCTGCATTAATTCCAGCCATAATACCTTGGCCTGCCGCTTCTTCATAACCTGAAGTACCATTAATTTGCCCTGCTGTATATAAATTTTTAATTTTTTTAGTTTCTAATGTTGGCCATAACTGGGTTGGCACAAGTGCATCGTATTCGATAGCATAGCCTGCACGCATCATATCTGCTTTTTCTAAGCCAGGAATTGTTTCTAACATTTGGCGTTGGACGTGTTCTGGAAGACTCGTTGATAAACCTTGTACATAAACTTCATTTGTATTTCTACCTTCTGGTTCTAAGAAAAGTTGATGTCTTGGTTTGTCATTGAATCTTACAAATTTATCTTCGATGGAAGGACAATATCTAGGGCCAGTACCTTTGATCATTCCAGAATACATAGCAGATAAATGTAAGTTATCATCTATGACTTGGTGTGTATTACCGTTTGTATATGTTAACCAACATGGTAGCTGATCTAGAATATATTCAGTCGTTTCAAAGCTGAATGCTCTACCTACATCGTCACCTGGTTGTATTTCTGTTTTTGAATAATCGATGGTCTTCGCGTTAACACGTGGTGGCGTACCTGTTTTAAATCTCACTACTTCAAATCCAAGATTTCTTAAATTATCAGCAAGCGAAATAGATGGTAATTGATGGTTTGGACCACTTGAATATTTCATATTACCTAATATAATTTCACCACGTAAAAACGTACCAGTTGTAATAACAACTGCATCTGCCCAATATTCTGTACCAATATTCGTACGTACGCCTTTGATTATTTCGTCTTCTATAATTAAGTCATCCACCATGCCTTGCATGATATCAAGATTTTCTTCATCTTCAATTACTTTTTTCATTTCTTGTTGGTATAACGTTTTATCTGCTTGTGCACGAAGCGCTCTTACTGCTGGTCCTTTACCAGTATTGAGCATACGCATTTGGATATGCGTCTTGTCGATTGTTTTCGCCATTTGACCACCCAAAGCATCTATCTCACGTACTACAATTCCTTTTGCCGGCCCACCCACTGATGGGTTACACGGCATAAATGCAATGTTATCTAAATTAATTGTCAGCATTAATGTTTTAGCGCCACGTCGTGCTGAAGCGAGCCCTGCTTCAATACCAGCATGTCCGGCTCCTATTACTACTACGTCATATTCTTGAGCCATATTTTTTCCTCCCTTTTATTTTCCGAGACAGAATTGACTAAATAATTGGTTAATCAATTCTTCGCTTGCGGATTCTCCAATAATTTCACCTAAAATTTCCCAAGTTCGCGTCAAATCTATTTGAACCATATCCATTGGCACACCTGCTTCAGCAGCATCTATTGCATCTTGAATAGAGTTTCTTGCTTGTTTTAATAATGAGATGTGTCTTGAGTTAGAAACATATGTCATATCTTGATTTTGGACGTCTCCACCAAAGAATAAATCTCTAATCTGAGTCTCTAACTGATCAATGCCTTCTTGTTTTAGCATAGACGTTTGGATAATCGGCATGTCGCCAACCATTGACTCAACTTCTGAAATATCTAATTGCTTATCTAAATCCATCTTATTAATTATAACGATTGCATCTTCATTTTTAATGACTTCATACAATTTACGATCTTCTTCTGTTAAAGACTCGTTATAATTTAAAACGAATAAAATTAAATCTGCTTCACTTAGTGCTTTACGAGAACGTTCTACGCCTATACGTTCAACAATGTCCTCTGTTTCACGTATGCCCGCTGTATCTACTAGTCTTAATGGCACACCGCGAACATTCACGTACTCTTCTAATGTATCCCTTGTAGTACCAGGCACTTCTGTAACAATTGCCTTATTGTCTTGGATAAGGTTATTTAACATTGACGATTTGCCAACATTTGGTTTACCAACTATGACAGTAGCTAAGCCTTCCCTCATAATTTTCCCTTGTGTGCCTGTATCTAATAGTTTATTAATTTCTGTTTTGATTTGGTTTGATTTTTCTAATAAAACTTCAGTTGTGGCATCTTCCACATCATCGTATTCAGGATAATCTATATTAACTTCGACTTGCGCAAGGATCTCGAGAATGGACTGTCGCTGTCGTTTAATCATATCACTTAAACGACCTTCAATTTGATTCATTGCAACTTTAGATGCACGATCGGTTTTAGAACGAATAAAATCCATCACTGCTTCAGCTTGAGATAAATCGATACGTCCATTTAAGAATGCACGTTTTGTATATTCACCAGGATCAGCCATTCGTGCTCCGTGTGTCATTGTTAGCTCTAAAATTCTATTGATTGTTAAAATACCGCCGTGGCAGTTAATTTCAACGATGTCTTCTCTAGTAAAAGTCTTTGGTGCACGTAAAACTGAAACCATAACCTCTTCGACAACTTCATTTGTCTCAGGATCAACGATGTGCCCGTAATTAATTGTATGAGACGGCACACAATCTAATGATTCCTTTCCTTTATATAATTTATCTGCAATACTTACGGCATCAACACCTGATAAACGTACAATACCAATTGCACCTTCGCCCATAGGTGTGGATATACTCGTTATCGTATCTAAATCCATCATCCATCTCGCCTCCTTTTATTCTAAAATTTATCATTATAATATTGTAAATAGTTTTAAGCTAAAAAGCTAATATCTTAACTGAAAAATTCTAAATGTCAGCCTTAGGGTTGTCTGAGGTAAGACTGCGCTACCACTAAAATAACTCCCCTACTCTACTTATATTCGTTTATTAAAAACCTTCGCTATTTTCAACACGTGTTCTAAACTCGCCTGGATTTGTAGTGTGTTCATATCTTTAGCTGGCTGTCTTGCTATCACAATAATTTCCATTGGTATTATATCTTCTTTATGTACCTTGAAATTTTCACGGATAGCACGTTTGATTTTATTTCTTACAACAGCATTACCCAATTTTTTAGAAACACTAATACCTAGTCTAAAATGTTCTAATTCTTTATTGGCTTTTGTGTAAACTACAAATTGTCGATTTGCAACAGATTTCCCTTTTTTATATATAAATTGAAAATCACTATTTTTTTTAATTCGGTATGCCTTCTCCAAGAAACATCACTCACTTATCATTTCATTACATTTACTGTTAAATATTTCAATCTATAGCATGTACTTTAAACTTTTTCAAATAATAACAATAAATCCATACTAATTCACTGAATTTTAAACCAAAAAAAAGACCACTGATGAGTCAGTGATCTTATGCTGATAATACTTTGCGGCCTTTACGACGACGACGCGCTAAAACTTTACGACCGTTTTTTGTGCTCATGCGTTTTCTGAAACCATGAACTTTACTATGTTTACGTTTATTTGGTTGATAAGTACGTTTTACCATGCAAAAACACCTCCATCTGTATTCGGTTATCTAAACATTATAATAGATAAATTAATATAAGCTTTTTGCTTCAAGTCTTGATTTAATATTATTAATTTCTAGTCATAATTCAAGCAACTACTACAATATAACAAAATCTTTTTTATAAAGCAAGTATCAATTTCAAGCACTTTATTACCTCATTTAATGTAATTTTGATACTTCCCTAATCACACTACATTCTAAATTATCTATTATATAGAAGTTTTGCAACCCTTCTCCCTGTTTTTTCACTTAACTACGCATACGCAGTTTCAGTTATACAATTTTCATACATTTTATATAAATTATTTCCCAACCGTACAAAACGGTTATTTTTTG
>NZ_CP017467.1:0-40183 GCF_002442935.1 Staphylococcus nepalensis
TTTTAACGTGTCTACAATTTTTAAGAATTGTGTTTTCAACTGTGATTGTTTAATTTTCTTTAAATCAGATTTTGCTGAATTTTTAATAGAAATACTGTAATTATCCATTTAGAGGTTATCCCAGTCTAAATCATCAACGTTAGTGTAGCCACTGTTATCCTTTTCACGCTCTCGTACTTTATCCATAGTCCCTGTTGTTTCAAGATATAACGTTTCTTGAATACTATCCCAATCTTTTTGACTTATGATTACGGCGTTATTTTCACTCTTAGAACTGCTTATAATAACGGGTTCGTGGCTATCATTAACTTGTTTAAGTAGTTCATAGAATTCTTTTCTAGCATTAGTAGGTGTTTTAATATTCATTATTAGTCACGTCCTTTCTTTATTCTATATTATAACGTACTTAAAAACGTACGTAAAGTTATAGCCTATAATGGATTATAAGTTTGATTTTTACATAATTCAACTTATCGGAAGTGGATATGCTTGTACATTCACAGATGATATAATAATGGAGTCGCCTTAACTTCCGGCGGTATTTTCGGCGGAAGGAGGTGAAATCATGAGTTTAATATTTGTTAGCATAATTGCACCCATAATATCAGGCTGTATAGTTGCGATTTTTACGTTTTGGCTAAACAATCGCAATAAATAAGGCGACAGAGCCTCACCATCAAAAGAACCCCCAATCTATGGCTGTAGATTGGGGGTTCGGTGATTCATGAGTCTAATATTTGTTAATTGTATTATAACACCATAGTGGGTAGGAATGCAAAATCGCATATCTAAAATTATACATTTTTCTTTTTAAAAGCGAAAATAACTAATGCTAAAAAGATAATAATATAAACAATGTTCCCAATATATAGTTCATGTAACTCTAGTTTAGTCATTTTTTTGAATACTTCGTTATCTAATACTTGTGTACTTAAATTTAACATGTTGATAGGGTTCCATTTTAACCATTCCCATTGAGCAATTGCCGCAAAGAGTATGCCTGAAATAACAGAAGAAGCAAAGTAGAAGACAATTCCTACAGCAATCGAAACACCTGGTGATTTTAAAAGGCAAGAAATTAATAATGTTAAACTCAATATTAACCACATACCAATATAAGTAGCTAAAGCAGTTAACAAGTGCTCTTGTAACAGTGATAAATTGTCACCAGATTGTTTTAAAATATCCATATCAGAAAATAGGATTAATTTTAAACCTAAGCTTATCAAAGTAGTAACAATAAATAATATTAATGAATAAATAAATAAAGCGCTAAATTTACTTAAAATAATACTCATTCTTGAGTAGTTTCTATAAAGTAAGTTCTTAATTGTACCATAGTGGAATTCCATAGTGATTATGGTTGCTGCTTGAATAATCATTAAGAAGAAGATCCAAGAAAATCCTGTATACCCTTGTTTGAACTGTGATTCTGGCTTAAGTATATCTTCATAATTATTACTTAAAACTGCCATAGCAATCATTAGAATAAATATTATAATTGGGATAATAATGGATGATTTCTTTTTAAATATCTTATAAAGTTCTTGATTAATTAAAGTGCCCATTATGATTGTTCCCCCTTTTGATCAATAATATTAAGTAATATATTTTCTAAATCACTTTCATTTGATTGGTTCAATTCTTCCATAGTAGTCTCTTTAATAATTTTACCTTTATCAATAATTAAAATTGAGTCTGTAACTTTTACAAGTTCACTTAAAATATGACTAGATATTAAAAAAGTTACACCTTGATTTTTAAAGTCTATAATCGTCTCTCTCACATTTTTTACGGCTTTTGGATCTAAACCGTTCATTGGTTCATCTAAAATAACTAATTTAGGATGATTTAAAAGTGCCAGAGCGATACCTAGCTTTTGTTTCATTCCTAATGAATAAGTTTTTGCTTTATTATGTATAAAATCATTCATTTCTAACTTATCAACAATTTGCTGAATATTACTTGTGTCTTTATCTTCATTAATAAGCTTCATATTTTCAAAACCAGTAAGAAATGGATATAATCCAGGATTTTCAATTAAAGCACCTATATCATTACTTTTATTTAAAGTATGTGATTTTAGAGTCCCAGATTGATAGCTGGATAGACCTAAAATAACCTTCATTAATGTTGTCTTTCCTGCACCATTCCCACCTACTAATCCAATAATATCGCCACTGTTTAGTGTGAAAGATACATCTTTTAGAATTTTTTTACTTTTGATATTTTTACTAATTTCGTTCAAAGTTAATAATTCCATAGTATTCCCCCTTTTTGGTTTTGTGACTTATATATCAATATTATCAAACAAACAATTGTAAATATATAGTATTGTGTGATATTGATACTATTTAAATTATAAAAAGTGTATATATTGTCAAAAAGATTATACTATTAAGGGTACACCCTAATCATACAGATGTAGTTATTGAAGTTATAGTAACTAGAACGTATGGTTAGGGTGTATATTAATTTCGAGGTGGAAATCAATGATTGTTGGCTATGCGAGAGTATCATCACTTAATCAAAGTTTAGAAAAACAACTAGAAAATTTAAAAATATTTAATATTGAAAAAATTACTCACTGGTTTGTCTCAAATTTTAGTTGATGTACTTAAAATACAATTATTTGACTCATATTTGCGTTTTAAGAGCTTATATAAAATTGCCTCTAAATCTTTAAAATACCCCTTAAATTTCAAAATAAAGGTATTTAAAATTTTAAAAATGAAAAAAGCTACTAGTGAAATCAAGCAAATCGTGAAGAATTGGAAAAAGAAAAGAAGGTTAATCAAACTCGCCACATTAAAGAAATGTATCTCTAAATAAAGTAAGAATCGATAAGTGGATATGCAGACTTATCGATTCTTTTATATGCTCTCAAAGGATTGGAGTCTCTTTAAAATAATATTGAGATCATTAAAAAGGTGCGTCTCTTCTCGAGGAGAGACGCACCTTTTTTTGTCCGTAAGGGTTTAGAAGAGTTGTTTGTCTTTAGGGAAGACATCGTCGCCTAATGCGCGTTGTGCTAGGATGTTCAAGTAGTTCCATGGACGGTTAAAGTCTGGTTGGAAGAAGAAGTCGACTAATGCGAGTTCTTCTAATGTCCAGCCTGCATTGACTGCAACCGATAGTGTGTTGATAGATTCTACTAAGTCTTCCGTACTCATAATTTGTCCGCCTAGAATGCGATGTGTATCTTCATCGAATATGATTTTAAGGTGAACTGTTGTATCGTCTTGACGGAATTTAGGACGCACAGGTACTTCGATATATTTTGCTCCTAAGTTGCCGTCGTAACTGTCTTTTTCTGTTTCATGTACGCCTGTTTGACCGAATTTGTAATCGAATAAAGAAAGACCAGATGTGCCTGAAACGCGTGGCATCTTCATGTCTTTGCCTGCCATGTTGCGTGCTGCTACGTAACCTTGACGACGAGAGTTAGTTGCAAGTGCAATATAGCGGTCTTCGTTGATAGGCGCGAATGGAATAAGCGTTGCGTCGCCACTTGCATAAACGTCTTTTTCTGATGTTTCTAAGCGGTCGTTGATTTTGATAATGCCTTTTTTGCCGAGTTCAACTTTGCCGTCTAACCATTCTGTTGCAGGTTTAACGCCGACAGCAAATAATACTGTATCTGCTTCGTATTCGCCGTCATCTGTGACTACGGCTGTAACATTGTTGTTATCGTCTGCTTTCAAGGCTTTAACGCTCGCATTTCCTTTAAATTTTAAGCCGTGTTCGGCAATGTTTTTCTCTAGAATATCTGTAAATTCTTTATCTAAATAAGTGTTGATAATACGATCGTGGTCATCCATAAGTGTTGTATCGATGCCGGCTTTGGTAAAGGCTTCGGCTGCTTCGATACCGATATAACCGCCGCCGACTACAATGGCTTTCTTCGCATGTTGTATGCGTTCTTTGATTTTGCCAGCCCAATCTTCACCACGCATAAATAAGACATTATTGTAGTCGTTGATACCATTGATTGGTAGTTCGTTTGGTACAGCACCTGGACTTAAGAATAATTTATCGTAAGAGACTTCTGAAGTATGGCCATCTTTTCTAATAGTCACGGTTTTATTTTGGGTATTTAAATCCGTTACCGTTGTTTGAAGATGCAAGTTCACGCCTTGTTCTTTTAATGATTCTGCATCTGCATAATGTAAGGATTGTAATGATGGTGCAACATCTTCTAAATAACTTTGAATACCGCAAGATAAGAATGAAGGTGCCTCGGCACTTTCAAATACTTCGATTTCCGCCTCTGGATCTGATATTAATAATGTTTCGATTGCAGCATAGCCTGCATGTGATGTTCCGACTACTACGTATTTCATAATAGTGAAGTCCTCCTTTGGTTGAGCATTTCCGCTCTTCTTTATCTATTTTAAAAGCTGATTTAATTTTCTTCACATTTATATTTACCCTTCAGAAGGCGTTCTATTCAATAGAGTAGGGTAATATGGGCAGTGTTAACAAAATTGTTATAATTGCGGTCGTTTTAGGATATTTGCTTTTTATTTTACTAACGGAATAACTATACAATATACTAAAGAATGAAAATAAATGAAAACGTGTCAAATCAATGATGTATAAAAAATGGATAAACGATAATCATAAGTAAAAGGCTTAAACGTTGATTTAACAACGTTTAAGCCTTTGTTTATAGTTAACATAATGACCGTTATCATCATTTATAGAATTAATAATAAACAGCCCATTGATATAAGAGTAAGAAGATAATTAATGCTAACAGTCCTATATTTTGTTCATAATTCTTTATAACAGTTATTACATAAACTGTTATAAATGCTGTCGTTATTATTAATAACATAATTTGAATTATTAAACCTAAGTTTATATTAATTGTAAAAACTCCTTTTTAATTTCATTAATGTTGATACTACTACTCCATGTGTATTTATATTACTTTGATTAATGAAGTATTTAAAATCATCTTTTTCTTTATAGAATTTTATTAATTCTTTCTTTTCAAAATTGGTATTTGCTACTTGATTAAGTTCGTTTAAATTATTCATATATTTAATATCATTGATTATTCTTTCTTTTACTGATTCAGCTAAATCATATTGTTTCTTTGTAGCAAATTCAAACGAGTTTTTGTTCATATCCAAACCTCCATTTTACACAAATGTAATTTACACGTATCAAATAGCAATTTCAAAATCAAATAATGATAATTGTTTTGTATCGGTTTCTACCACAGACACAATTTCTATTTCAAATTCTCTATTTTGCTTCTTATTAATTATCCATAATTCTAATGTTTCATTTGTTTCATATGGAACATTGATAAATTCACAAAACCATTCAACGTAGTTTTCTATCATTTTAAACGCCTCCTATTGATTTATAGGCATTTATAAATTATTCTATGATTGTAAGTATTTTTATAAATGCTTTAGTCGTAGGGTCTGCCAAGAATACCTACGGCTTTTTATTTGTGTAATTTACATTTGTGTAAATTACACATTATTTTTTGTTTTTTACTCGTCTTAACTTTTGTTCATTTTCTTCTTTTTCTTGCTCTCTTATTTCTTGTTTTTCACTATCAGAATAATCTTCAATGAATTTCTCTAAAGCTGCTTCCAAAACGTCATTTAAATTATCATATAGACCAATTTTTTTTAGTGCTACAGCCTTACTATGAATAGTACCTTTCACTCTTAAACTATGAGTAGGTAAAACACTATATCTTTCAGAAGTATCTAACATTGTATTTTCGTAATTGCTAGTTCTATTTCTTTTTTTATCTAACAAGCTATCTTCTTTATTTTCCATTACGATCCCTCATTTTCTCTAGTAATTCATCTGCAATATTCTCATACATTGTAAGTACATTTCTATCATGCATATCTTCATTTTGAATACCTATTGCATCCCAAAATTTAACTCTTTCTCTTTGCATCACTTTATTTTCAAATACATAGTTTCCATACACATGTTTAAGTAGTTTTATAATAAAGCTATCTATCTTACCTTGATTTTTAAACATAACTGGTAAAATTCCAACTATATCAAAATCATTATCATGTAAATCTCGAAAATCAGATAAATGACTTATAAGTTTTTCTACTGCATTAAAACTTCTTACATGAGTTTGTACAACAATCAAACTATAATCACATGAATAAATTCCACTATTAGCAAAATCAGATAATGTAGGTGGTGTATCTATTAATATGAAATCATAATCCTCTTTTACTTCTTCTAAGAAGCTATCGAAGTATTTTGCACCATCAATTCTATTGAGTTTTAAATCTTCTAATAAATATGGATAACCAATCATATTAAAATCCGATGGTACTATTGATAAATTATTACTCAATTCTATTATTGATTCACTTAAATGTTTTTGCTCTTTCAACGTATGGTACAAATCATTTTCGTTTATATCCGTTGATTTTCTTAAAAGTAAATCTAGTATTTCATCTTCTTTTTCATCTAAAATACTTTCAATATTATTAGAATTCATTATCTCATTTAATAAACTGTTATTGTTTTCTTTAAATGTTTTTAATAGTAGATCAGTAACATCTGCTTGAGGGTCTAAATCAACAACTAATACTTTTTTCTTTTTAATTTCAGATAATACATAAGCAATTCCAGCAGTTGATGATGTTTTTGATACACCACCTTTAAAGTTATTTATAGATACTACTTCTGTCATAACTATATCCCTCCTTTTGAATATAGTTATATGATATCACGCATGTGTAAATTACACAAATGTAAATTACACATGTGTTAATTACATTTGTGTAATTTACATTTGTAGTATATACTATAAGCAATAAATAAATATTTCACTAGCAGGGGAGGGGGGTTATATGAATATAGAATCTATTGAAATGATTTCTATTACAATCATATTTGTATTACTCATAAGTCTTGCTACATTCATTATTGATAAAATGAATTGGTGGGGTGGTGTCAAAAAAACACTATTTATTATGTGGAATATCGTTTGTGCAATCTTTATTCTATTAGGAACATTAGTATCTTTGATTTTCATAGTATTTACGGCAATGCTTTTTGCAAGTGGAAAAGATTAGAGTGTAATTAAGAGAATAACGAGGAAAGACAGTAAGAAGATTCAAAAATAAATTTTACAAATAACAGCAACATGTTATTATTAATTTATAAGAAATGAAAAAAGAGCAACTACTGGAAATAGTTGCCCTTAGGTAATAAAACGTTTAGCCGACGTTTATTTAATATCAAATTTATACTTGTATTATATAATGAATAACTTCTTAGTGCAAGCACCTAAATCATTAAATAAATGTAAAGCTAAATAAAAGCGTTTTATTACCTCTTACCAAACTAAAATATGGAAAGAGGTTTTTATTATGTTTGAACAAAGATTTAATATCCAACAACAATATAGAGAAAAATTTTACCAACTACCGAAAGTATTTTTTACTAACGAAAAATATATGCAATTAAGTAATGATGCAAAAATTGCTTATGCTTTGTTAAAAGATAGATTAGAATTATCAATTAAAAATAATTGGTTTGATGAAAATGGCGATATATTTTTCATTTTCACAAACGAAAAACTTAAAAATATATTAAATTGTCATGATGGCAAATTAACAAAAATAAAAAAAGAATTATCTAAAGCTGATCTTTTAGAACAAGTAAGATGTGGTCAAGGTAAACCAAATAAATTATATTTGAAGAATCCTACAATTACTAAAGAAGATGTTTATGAAATTAAAAAACAAGAAGAAACAAGTGTTGAACCTAGTCATGACGCTGAAATGCGAAAATCGCATTTCAAGAATTGTGAAAATCGCATTTCAAGAAATGCTGAAATCGCACAACAAGAAATGCGAAAATCGCACACTAATGATACTGATTTAAGTAATACTGAATATATTGATACTGAGAATAATGATATGAATGACTTGAATGATATAGAATACAAAAATATAGATAGTAATCATCCAAATCATTCAAGTCATTTTTCACATAATTTTGATGAAAAGGATTATAAAGAAATATTACTTCAAGAATTTCCAGATCAATTAACGAATTATTTATTAAATTTTAGTTATACCGATTTAGAGATTATAAAATCCGTTATTCTAAAAGCAAAAAAATCCTTTAATTCCAGCCACGATAAAGCGTATTACATGCTAGAAGATATTGAAGATGAAATTGTAGATTCTTTAAAAAGATTTAAAAAAGCTATACACGATAAAGGAGTTAAAGGGCAAAAGGAATCAGTTAAATCAATGCAAGGGTATTTAATGCAGTCCATTAAGGCTGAACTTGAAGAAGTACATTCGGCAGCTATGAGAAGGGAAAATATGTCGGACAACAATATTTTTTACATGTAAGTTATAAGTATTAGTTACTCTTAGTCAATGCAAAAGCAATAATTTTAAATTTTATATATATTACTTTAAAAAAACATATGGTAAAATTGCTCGATTAATAGTAATATATAAACTGAAAAAATTTTATATATACACTTAGGCAATAAAACGATACACTACAGTAATTTAATTATTATTGTAGTATATCGCTCGTTTAAGTTTACATAGTTTAATTTTAAAGAGATTCATTAAAATAATGAGATAAAAATAAGTTTAAAACCTGTGATTTTTTTAAATCATGTTTCTTTGCAATTTTTGGTTCTGTTGCAAAGTTGAATTTATAGTATAATTTTAACAAAAAGGAGTCTTCTGTATGAACTATTTCAGATATAAACAATTTAACAAGGATGTTATCACTGTAGCCGTTGGCTACTATCTAAGATATGCATTGAGTTATCGTGATATATCTGAAATATTAAGGGAACGTGGTGTAAACGTTCATCATTCAACGGTCTACCGTTGGGTTCAAGAATATGCCCCAATTTTATATCAAATTTGGAAGAAAAAGCATAAAAAAGCTTATTACAAATGGCGTATTGATGAGACGTACATCAAAATAAAAGGAAAATGGAGTTATTTATATCGTGCCATTGATGCAGAGGGACATACATTAGATATTTGGTTGCGTAAGCAACGAGATAATCATTCGGCATATGCGTTTATCAAACGTCTCATTAAACAATTTGGTAAACCTCAAAAGGTAATTACAGATCAGGCACCTTCAACGAAGGTAGCAATGGCTAAAGTAATTAAAGCTTTTAAACTTAAACCTGACTGTCATTGTACATCGAAATATCTGAATAACCTCATTGAGCAAGATCACCGTCATATTAAAGTAAGAAAGACAAGGTATCAAAGTATCAATACAGCAAAGAATACTTTAAAAGGTATTGAATGTATTTACGCTCTATATAAAAAGAACCGCAGGTCTCTTCAGATTTACGGATTTTCGCCATGCCACGAAATTAGCATCATGCTAGCAAGTTAAGCGAACACTGACATGATAAATTAGTGGTTAGCTATATTTTTTACTTTGCAACAGAACCAGAATAAGCATATATATTCAGGGTATATATAAGTAATAGACATCTAAATAATAAGTAATAGGAGGCTGGTGTAGATGTTCAAAAATATATTATTACCCTATGATTTCGAAAATGATTTTAGTGCTATCCCTGACTATTTAGAAAAAGCCACCGATGAAGATTCAGTTGTTGTAATTTATCACGTTGTAACAGAAAATGATCTTGCAATTAATGTCAAATATTATAATAAGCATAAAAAAGATATTATTAGAGAAAAAGAAAAAAAACTTACTCCATTTTTACGTGAATTAGAAAAAAGAGATATTCAATATAAAATAGATGTAGATTTTGGGCATATTAAAGATACAATCTTAGAAAAAATTACTTCTGGAGATATAAATAATGGTGAATTTGATTTAGTAATTATGAGTAATCATAGAGTCGATTGGAATATTAAACATGTTTTAGGAGATGTTACACATAAGATTGCTAAAAGAAGTTCTGTCCCAGTACTAATTGTTAAATAAACATAAGAAGTAAGAAATTTATTAATTCAAAAAGCCTAAATACTTTCTCACAAATTGAGAGAGTATTTAGGCTTTTTTATTTTTTTAATTTTGGTTTGTGATTTTTTAGATTATTTTTTGATTAGTCGTTCTAAAAAGATTAGGCACGCATTTATGCCGAGAAAATTTATTGAAGTTGAGAAGAACCCTTAACTAAACTTGTAGACGAATGTCGGCATAGCGTGAGCTATTAAGCCGACCATTCGACAAGTTTTGGGATTGTTAAGGGTTCCGAGGCTCAACGTCAATAAAGCAATTGGAATAAAGCACCTATGATTATTTAAAAATATTAGTTATAATACATTCAAAAATATTTTTGAATGAGGTGTATGTATGATTCAAACGGTTGTCACTGCTGCTGTTCTTTATATTGCTACAGCAGTTGATTTATTAGTAATTTTATTAATATTTTTTGCTAGAGCAAAGACTAGAAAAGAATATAGAGATATTTATATTGGTCAATATGTAGGATCTGTGACATTGATTGTCGTAAGTTTATTCTTTGCCTTTGTCTTAAATTATGTTCCTGAAAAATGGATATTAGGATTATTAGGGTTAATACCGATTTATTTAGGAATTAAAGTAGCTATTTATGATGATTGTGAAGGAGAAAAGAGAGCTAAAAAAGAATTGAATGAAAAAGGATTGTCTAAATTAGTTGGTACGGTTGCAATTGTTACGATAGCAAGTTGTGGTGCTGATAATATTGGTTTATTTGTTCCGTATTTTGTGACATTAAGTGTTACTGATTTATTAATTACTTTGTTTGTCTTTTTAATTTTAATTTTCTTCTTGGTATTTACTGCACAAAAATTAGCTAATATTCCAGGAGTTGGAGAAATTGTTGAGAAATTTAGTCGTTGGATTATAGCTGTTATTTACATAGCTTTAGGTTTATTTATTATTATTGAAAATGACACTATTGGAACAATTTTAGGATTTATATTTTAATTTAGGGTGTGATTTTATATGAGCTATGAAAATGCTTATGCTGTGATCTGTGTACATGAGGATAAAGTTAACAATGCTTTAAGTTTTTTAGAAGATGATAAATCTAAGAAATTACTTAACATTTTAGAAAAAATTTGTGATGAGAAAAAATTGAAAATCATATTATCTTTGATTAAAGAAGATGAGTTGTGTGTTTGTGATATTTCTTTGATATTGAAAATGAGTATTGCTTCAACTTCACATCATTTAAGACTTTTATATAAAAATGAGGTGCTTGATTTTTATAAAGATGGAAAGATGGCATATTATTTTATTAAAGACGATGAAATAAGAGAGTTTTTCTCTAAAAATCAGAAGGGTTTTTGAAACGAGTGAAACGAGTTTCTTCTTGTCTTGATACTATAAAAATAAGCAAAGATATAACATAAAATGACTTATCGGAAGTCATCTGTAACTCAATTATTAGAAATGATATAATACAAAGGTTGTCGTTCACTTCTGTGCTGTATTTAGCATGGAAGGAGGTGACATCATGTTCAGTACACTATTTGTAACTATTATAGCTCCTATCATAGTAGGAGTTATACTCACGTTATTTTCTCATTGGCTGAATAATCGTGAAAAGTAATTTAGCGGCGACATATAGCTAATACACCAAAAGAGCCCGATAACTATTCGCAGTAGTTATCGGGCTCGGTGTTTATCATGTTAGTACACTATTTGTTAATTAAATTATAACACTGGCTGGTAGAGGAATGCAAAACCATGTATTCAGACTAATCACACTAAAGTAAATTTCTAAATACTTCGTATTGTTCGCTATAAAGAGGATCATTTCTTAAAGAATTTTCGAAATGAATTCCTTTTAACTTTAGTAATTTTAATAAATCCTTATTATTTTTAACTAATTCATAGTTATTATAATAAGTGTTTATTTGATTTTCATTAATTCCATAAATATATGGGTTATAAGGCAAGACATTTTCATAGAGATTTTCAAATATATCTTTTTCTCTCGATATATAATTAAATTTTTCTGTTTCATGAGTCCGGGACATAAAGTTTCTGGACTCTTTTTATATATCTATCTGTTTAAGCCTAAATATTATTCGCTATATTTATTAGATAAGATTGATATGGGTCAAGTTTATATTTCTTAAAAACGAATACACTATGATTAAACTAAAGTGTAGGAGAGGTTTATATGCAACAGACTATTTTGAAACATAAAAATCATATTACTGTTATTAGTGGTTTACTTATTATTATAGGTTTTATTGCACATTTTATCTTTAGCAATATGGTTATCTTTAATAGTGCTTTTATAATTGCTTCTATATTGGGTGTTATACCAATCGCAATACAGGCTTATCAGGCTATGAAAGTAAAAGTAGTGAGTATTGATGTTTTAGTAACTATAGCGGTTATTGGTGCTTTCTTTATTCAAAATTACGAAGAGTCAGCTATTGTTACTTTCTTATTTTTATTTGGATCATATTTAGAACAGCGTACACTTAAGCAAACACGGTCTGCTATTAAAGAGTTGACGGAAATGGCTCCAGAGACTGCTTTTAAGCAATTGTACGACGGACAATTTGAAGAAGTAGATATTGATGAAGTAGAGGAAGGAGATATTCTCATAGTAAAAACTGGGGCTAAGATTCCAGTAGATGGTAGGGTAACTACTGGAAAAGGACATGTAAATGAGGCTAATATCACCGGTGAATCTTTACCTCTAAAGAAAGAGAAAGGTGATGAAGTATTTGCCGGTACCATTATGGATAATGGGACTATTCAAATAGTTGCTGATAGAATTGGGGAAGATTCTACATTTGGTCGAATTATTGAGTTAGTAGAAGAAGCACAAGATTCTAAATCGGAAGCTGAACGATTTATTGACCAGTTCTCTCGTTGGTATACACCTGTAGTACTTATCATTGGGCTATTAGTTTGGGTATTAACTAAAGATACAGCACTTGCAGTTACTGTATTAGTACTTGGTTGCCCAGGGGCCTTGGTCATTGGTGTACCTGTTTCAAATGTCGCGGGTATAGGAAATGGTGCAAAGAATGGTATTTTGTTTAAAGGTTCTGAAGTGATTAGTCATTTTGCGAATGTAGATACAGTCCTATTTGATAAAACAGGTACCTTAACTGAAGGAAAGCCTGAAGTTAGCGAATTCGTTTACTATGGAAATAATCAAGAGGAGGATTTATCTTTATTATACTCGATTGAAAGGGAATCTGACCATCCCTTAGCTGTCGCTATTACAAATAAATTAGCGCAATATAAACTAAGACCTGTAGAGAGTACACAGGTTATAAAAGGTGGGGGTATAATTGCTCACGTTGACGGACACATTGTTGCAGTAGGGAATAAAACCTTAATGGAACAAGAAAGTATTCCACTATCTAATGATGTTCTTAAAGAATTAGATAAATTAGAAAGAGCCGGTAGTTCAATTGTATTAACGGCAGTTGATCGTCAGTTAATCATTTTAATGGAAATCCGTGACCAAGTTCGACCAAGCGTTAAACAAGACCTACAAAAATTAAAATCACTTGGTGTTAAAAATCTCATTGTATTATCAGGGGATAATCAAGGTACAGTTAATTTAGTTAAAAAGGAGCTAGGATTAACCGAGGCCCATGGCGATATGCTACCTGAGGATAAGCAAGCGTTTCTAAAAGAAAGACAGTCTACTGGTGAAATTATTGCTTTTATTGGTGATGGTGTGAATGATAGCCCTTCTCTAGCTACTGCAGAAGTAGGGATTGCTATGGGAAATGGGACAGATGTGGCTATTGAAAGTTCAGATATTGTTCTAATGAATTCCAATTTTAATCGTCTCCCCCATGCTTTAGGTTTAGCTAAAGGGACATATGCGAATATGCGACAAAATATTCTAATTGCTGTTGGTGTGGTGATAATATTATTGGTTAGTTTAATATTTAGTGAATGGATGTCTATGTCGATTGGTATGTTAGTTCATGAGGCAAGTATTTTAGTAGTTATTTTAAATGCGATGAGATTAAGAAGATATCAATTAAGATAATTGATCTATGTCAATTATCTTAAAAGAAATGTCCTGTATAATTTATTTAAAGGAGTGATAGATATGACTAAAGCAACATTAAAATTAGAAACATTAACTTGTCCATCATGTTTACAAAAAATTGAAAGTGGTTTAAAACAGACAGCTGGTGTAGAAAAAGATTCTGTAAAAGTACTGTTCAATGCAAGTAAGGTAAAAGTGGATTTTGATGAAGAACAAGTCAATTTGAGTACAATTGAAAAGGCTATTGAAAACCTAGGATATTCAGTTATTAGTTCAAAAGTAAAGGAAGGTGTATAAAATGACAACAGCAAATGAAAGACAAGAAAAATTAGCTGCTGAACGAGCATATAAAGAACACATTCATCATACCAAGATTAATGCTGCAGCTGTCACAGATCATGTACTGGCTAATATCCATACCTTACATGTAAAATTACACCAATATCATTGGTATGTAAAAGGCACAAATTTCTATTCATTGCATAGTGTTTTTGAGAATTTATATAATGAGAATGAGACATGGTTTGATAAGATTGCAGAACGTTTACTAGCTTCAGGATTTATGCCAGCATCAACAACTACTGAATTTCAGGAATTTACAATAATTTCTGAAGATCCGTCTGAAAAATATTATTCTGCTGAAGAAATGGTCTTACAGTTAGTAGAGGATTTTAGATCTAACCGTGAATTTACCGTTCGTGCAATGCGTTTAGCCCAAGAAGAAGCAGATGATGCGTTAGAGGATTTACTAATTAGTTATAAAGATTATTTAGATGTAAATATTTGGCAACTTCAAGCCTTTGTTAACAAGGATGCGCTAGAAGACGATGACTATATAGATAATGATTAATTAGGAGGAAAGTTGTATGGCACACCATCATCACCATAGTCATGTAGATTGTATACGTTTAGTTCCGATTTTTAACCACCTAAATGAAGAACAAATGAGTTTAATTGCACAATCAGCGCATGAAGTACATTATGAAAAGAATGCGTTGTTATTTGGAAGTGGTGATAAAGATGACACACTATATATCGTAAATAATGGGCGTGTACGTATTTATAACTTAAATGAATCCGGTCGTGAACAAACTGTACGCATACTAAATCCTGGTGATTTTATGGGAGAAGTGGCTATTTTTCAAACTGAAAGTTACCATTCTAATTATGCTGAAGCAATATCAGAAGTAAGTATATGTAGAATTCATAAAAAGGATATGAATGACTATTTAGATGCTTACCCAGAAATTATGAGAAGAATCCTATCAGACGTTACGAAACGTTTACAGGTATCAGAAAAGCAAACGATGCAGGTTGGTATGGAGCAAGTAGAGTCTCGTATTATTGATTTTCTATCAGAATACGTTGAGAATGAAGAAAATCATACTTATGTGACCTTACCAATGTCAAAAAAGGATCTAGCTTCTTATTTGGGTACAACTCCTGAAACAATAAGTCGAAAGTTTTCAGCATTGGAAGAAAAAGGTTTAATTAAACAACATACGCATAAATATATTGAGATATTTGATTTAGATGAATTATTATTTTCATCAAGTTAAAGTGCCGAAAAAACCGTAAGAGGATAATACTCTCACGGTTTTTTGGGTATACAAAAAGGCCATGAAATCCTAAAATAAAGTAAATTACCACAATATACTTGAAAGCAGGAAACATTATAGAGGATCGAAAACAGCAGTCGTTAATTCGGTATTTCCATCGCTATTCTAAAGAAGTACGAGCTGCAGTAAAGACGATTTCAATGAACTTATATTCTCCATATATAAGTGTTGTTAAGGCTTTTTTCCCTAATGCAAAAATTGTTATTGATCGTTTTCATATCGTACAATTACTAAATAATACAATTAACTCAATGTGGATTGCAGTCATGAATGAAATCAAAAAAAGTCGCCCTACAGATTATCGAAAACTAAAAAATCAATAGAGATTGATATTAAAAAATGCTGATTATCTCGATTTTTCAAACTATTATTATCATCGCCTATACCATGAAAAGATGACTGAGCAACGTATGGTAGATTATTTATTAAGTCTTTCTCCGAAATTACAACAAGCTTACCAAGTGATGAATGACCTTAAATTTGCGACAGAAACTAGAGACTACAGTTACTTATTAGCCACTTTACAAGATTTAAAGAAAGTCAGATTAAATAAAAAGGTAAGAAAAACGATTAATACACTGGAAAGATTCTTACCATATGTCGAAAATGCTTTAATTTATCGTGTTTCTAACGGTCCTACCGAAGGTATGAATAACAAGATTAAGTTAATCAAACGTACAGGATATGGCTACGCAAGCTTTAGAAATTTCAGAGCCAGAATTCTATTACAATTTAAACTGATCTTTAAACCATCTAATCCACTACCTGCGACTTTCCAACCAGTTGCAGCTTAAATATTAGACGATGACACTTGTTAGCTTTCATTATTAATTATCCAACTCTTGATCCGACTTTCTCGCCTAAGGGCGAGAAAAGGGTCATGCTTATCTTGAAAATAAACATGGCCTTTCAGTTATTAAAAATTTCATTTAAATCTTAACTGTGATTATTTACTTTTGGTCCCCAACACTATTTGACACAGAACCTTTCTAATTAATTATCATTTACGGTTTTAATTTCAACAATATCAGATAAAATTTGTATTCTATCTTCTTGCGTTAATACATTCATTATCTATCCCACCTTTAATAAAATCCCCCTATAACGGCCTTATAAAAATATTATTATATTAAAAAATAAAATAATATTTTATTACTATTTTATATACTTATAAACCTTTAAATTTTACAATGTAAAATTTAAGTTTGGTCAGCTTGCTGGTGAATATTCCCAATTCCTTTAGGATTTTTTCTAAAGAAAAAATAGAGACTTAATAAAATTTGGATCAATTATAAGAGAACATAGAATGAATTTATCTTTAAAAAAAGATACAAGGAGTTATTTCTTAGATGATCGAGTAAGACAAGGATTAATAGAATATGAAGATCTATCTGTAAAGACTTTAACTAATATTGAAAATGGATATAATTTACCTAGTTTATCAACTTTGAAAATATTATCAACTGCTCTAGAAATTGACTTCTTTCAACTATTAGCAGAGGTGTATGACTATATTCCAAGGCAATGAAATGTGATTATACTCAATTATATTTCATTGCCTTTCTATTTTTTTGATTTCATTTGTTTTTGAATGAAGGGATCATAAAGATAAAAGCTATTAATGGACTCTACTTTATCGTATAGAAAATAAATATATTAATTGCGAGGTGGAAATCAATGATTGTTGGCTATGCGAGAGTATCTTCGATAGATCAAAATTTAGAAAGACAGTTGGAAAATTTAAAAACGTTTGGCGTAGAGAAAATCTTTACAGAAAAACAGTCTGGGAAATCTATAGAAAACAGACCCGTACTTCAAGAAGTTCTTAATTTTGTAAGAATGGGAGATCGATTTATTGTGGAGTCTATTGATCGTTTAGGACGTAACTATGATGAAATTATTGAAACTGTGAATTATTTAAAAGAAAAAGACGTTCAGTTAATGATTACCAGCTTACCTATGATGAATGAAGTGATTGGCAATCCATTATTAGATAAATTTATGAAAGATCTAATCATTCAAATATTAGCAATGGTTTCAGAACAAGAAAGAAATGAAAGTAAACGTCGACAAGCACAAGGGATTCAAGTCGCGAAAGACAAAGGAATATATAAAGGACGGCCTTTACTCTATTCGCCGAACGCGAAAGACCCTCAGAAACGTGTTATTTATCATCGCGTGGTGGAAATGTTAGAAGAAGGGCGAGCAATTAGTAAAATTGCGAAAGAAGTTAATATTACAAGACAAACAGTTTATAGAATTAAACATGATAAGGGATTATCTTGGTAAATGGATTGTCAATGCAACTGAGCGTTTCTCACAGCATTCTAAAACGCATATTAACCTTCGTTTCATAAATTGCTACATCAAAACCAGAGAAAGTAATATGAAAAGTGGTTTGTCTTCCTTATGTTGCCCCATCAACTATTATGAATTTTTTGAAACTCATCGTTAATTCTCCTTAATATAATCCTGAAAACCACAATATACTCTTATTTTAATAAATTACAATAAAAACCTAAAAAAGCAAAAAATCATAAAAGTAAAATAGTAAATTTTATCATTTTTTGTATTTTAATGCTCAGAGGCGTATATTAAAAGTATAAAGAATTAGAATATTGAGAAATTATACTTATTAAAAGGGTGATGTTCTTATGTATTATACTAATAGTAATTATGAAGCTTTTGCGCGTCCGAAAAAGCCAGAAAACGTTGATAAAAAATCAGCATATTTGATTGGATCAGGTTTAGCTTCACTAGCAGCAGCATGTTTTTTAATTCGTGACGGTCAAATGAAAGGTGAAAATATCCATATTTTAGAAGAATTAAACATCTCAGGGGGAAGTTTAGACGGTATTAATATGGAGCATCATGGATTTGTTGTACGTGGTGGTAGAGAAATGGAAAATCATTTTGAATGCTTATGGGATTTATTTAGAAGTATTCCATCATTAGAACAACCTGAAGCATCTGTGTTAGATGAATTTTATTGGTTGAATAAGGAAGATCCTAACTATTCAAAATGTAGAGCCATTTATAGTGGGGGAAAACGTATTGAGACCGATGGCAATTTCACATTATCTAAAAAAGCAATTAAAGAAATTTTAAGTTTATGCATGAAAAAAGAAGAAGATTTAGAAGATGTTAAAATTTCCGAAGTTTTCACTGAAGATTTTTTAAACTCTAATTTTTGGTTATATTGGAAAACGATGTTTGCTTTTGAACCTTGGCATTCAGCAATGGAAATGCGGCGATATCTTATGCGTTTTGTTCACCATATTGGTGGTTTGGCAAATTTTAGTGCTTTAAAATTCACTAAATATAACCAATATGAATCTTTAGTATTGCCAATGATAGAATATCTTAAGTCATATGGTGTGCATTTTGAATACGGTGTTCAAGTTGACAATATATTGGTCGATTCAACATCATCTAAGAAAATTGCACGAGAACTTCTTATAAACAAAAATGGTAAAAAAGAGTCTATACCCTTAACTTTAGATGACCTTGTTTTTGTAACAAATGGTAGTATTACTGAAAGCTCAACTTATGGGAATAATGACCATCCTGCTCCACCAACGAAAGCATTGGGAGGTAGTTGGACATTATGGAAGAATCTAGCTAATCAGAGTCCAGAATTTGGAAGACCTGAAAAATTCTGTGATTATATTCCAAATAAAAGTTGGCTAGTATCTGCAACAACAACAACTAATAATAAAAAAGTTATTTCTTATATTGAAAAGTTAAGTAAACGTGATGTGTTATCTGGTCGTACCGTTACAGGGGGGATTGTAACAGTAGCTGACTCTAGTTGGCAACTTAGTTTTACAGTCAACCGCCAACAACAATTTAAAGAGCAGCCTAAAAATCAAGCCAGTATATGGATATATGCATTGTACTCTGACGTCAAAGGTGATTTTATTAAAAAACCAATCACTGAATGTACAGGTAGTGAAATATGCCAAGAGTGGTTATATCATATGGGAGTGCCACAAGATGAGTTAGTTGAATTGGCACAAACAGAATGTAATACAATTCCTGTTTATATGCCTTACGTGACAGCTTACTTTATGCCAAGAGCATACAAAGATCGTCCATTGGTTGTTCCTAATGGCTCTAAAAACTTAGCATTTATAGGTAATTTTGCTGAAACAGAACGTGATACAGTATTCACAACTGAATATTCTGTACGTACGGCTATGGAAGCTGTATATCAATTATTAGAAGTAGACAGAGGTGTACCTGAAGTGTATGCTTCTGAATTTGATGTACGTGTACTTATGGATGCTTATTATCAATTAAACGATCGTAAATCATTACCTGAATTAGTTAATAAGAACTTTCTTAAACGTTCAGTTCTAAAAAAAGCGATGGAAAAAATACATGGCACATTCATTGAAGAATTATTACGCAAACATAAGTTATTATAAAAGTGGTTCTGTTGCAAAGTAACTTTTAAATGGCATACTATTAAATTAACTAAAACAAGGAGGTTTTATCAATGAAAGCAGCAGTTTGGTATGGTCAAAAGGATGTACGAGTTGAAGATCGAAAATCTAAAGAGTTACAAGATAATGAGGTTAAAGTTAAAGTGTCTTGGGCTGGCATTTGTGGGACAGATTTACATGAATACTTAGAAGGCCCTATATTTATTTCAACAGACAAACCTGACCCGTTCCTTGGCCAAAAAGCGCCCGTTACATTAGGCCATGAATTTGCAGGTGTAGTATATGATATTGGTTCTAAGGTTACAAAATTTAATAAAGGCGATCGTGTTGTCATTAATCCTACAGTTTCAAATCGTGAAAAAGAAGAAAATATTGATCTTTATGATGGTTATTCATTTATAGGCTTAGGTTCTGATGGTGGATTTGCAGAATTTACAAACGCCCCAGAAGAGAATGTTTATAAATTACCAGATAATGTTTCTGATAAAGAAGGCGCCCTTGTAGAACCGACGGCTGTTGCAGTTCAAGCAATTAAAGAAGGCGAAGTTCTATTTGGCGATACTGTTGCTATTTTTGGTGCAGGGCCAATCGGTTTATTAACAACTATAGCAGCCAAAGCTGCAGGTGCGAGTAAGATATTTGTTTTTGATTTATCAGAAGAAAGATTGAATAAAGCTAAAGCAATAGGTGCTACTCATACTATTAATTCTGGTGAATCAAACCCAAGTGATGTTATTAATAAACATACAGATAATGGAGTTGATGTAGCATTTGAAGTAGCTGGTGTAGCATCAACACTTAAATCTGCTATAGACGTTACTAAAGCAAGAGGTACTGTCGTTATAGTGTCTATATTTGGTCATCCTATTGAATGGAATCCAATGCAATTAACAAATACAGGTGTAAAGCTCACTTCGACAATTGCTTATACACCTACTACATTTCAACAAACAATAGATTTAATTAAAGAAGGTAATTTAAAAGTTAAAGATGTCGTTACTGATGAGATAGAGTTAGATGATATTGTGGAGTCAGGATTTAAACAACTTGTAAACGATAAATCACAAGCAAAAATTCTCGTTAAGTTATAAAAGCTAATAAAAGAGCCACTCTAAAAAATCAGAGTGGCTCTTTTATTAGCTAAAATATAGTTTCATTTAGTCAAATAATTTGTGAATTTTTATAATTTGTTAGTCTAAGCATTCTTAATGAATTTATTATTTATTATTTAATAATTGTATTATTAAATACAAAACCAGGTTCGGCACCTAAAATGATAAGAAATATTTGTGAGTAGTCCACATTTTGGAATTTTAATATCATATCTTTAAAAAACACAAAATTAGTATCTTTTTTAACTTTTGCAACTTCTTGTTCATATAATTTTAAAACAGATTCTCTTATTAAAGTTGGTCTCTCATTTTGAATATTTTCACGGTTATCTGAAAACATAAGTACTCCTAAATATTTATAATGGATACTTAATTGTCTTGTCAAACTAGCTATATATTCTAACTTTTCATACATACTAGGAAATTCGTTTCTTAGTTTTTTCAAATCTAACTTAATTTGGTTTAATTCTTCCATTTCATTAATCATTTTATCACTACTCCAATTCCCATGGCTTATTGATATCAAGAGAGTCAATTATATTTTTAGTTTGTGATCGTTTAATTTTTCGCATTTTAGCTCTTTCTTCGCCATCCATAAATAATAATTTTTCTTCTTTGGACTGAGGAGAGATTTTGGGTATTTTAATTGGTTTTTTATTTTCATCCAAAGCTACAAAAGTAAGAAAAGCTACAGCAGCAATTTTTCTTTCTGCAGTAATCATATCTTCTGAAATGACTTTACAAAATATTTCCATAGATTTTTCTCCAGTATAAACTACATAAGATTCTATACAAACTGAATCAGATTGGGTGATTGGATATAAAAATTCTACTGAATCTGTAGAAGCTGTAACACATTCTTTAACTCTTGCATGTCTTCTAGCTGATAGCGTTGCGTTATTATCAATTTTTTTCATTAATACCCCCCCAAATAGTGTATTATAATTGTTTAAATCATTAATTAATACTTGATCCGTACTGACTATTTTACTATCTCTAGGAAATTTATAATTTTCCATAAAAAACTCCCGTTTCTATAATATTTTACGTTCTAATTATAGAGCGAGAGTATATAAATATAAAATATCCTTTTTTTATATAGCTATAAATTTCTCAAATACTTTTATATTTAATAGTTAATTAAGAAGTTTTCTTGGAGAAATTTAATCCAATTTTTTGTTAAAGAATCAACTATAATATCTTTTCTCCAAATAATACCAAGTTCCCATTTCATGGAAGGTTCATTAATATCGATGGCTTGTAAATTATTATCTAATAAGCCTAGTATTCCTTCGGGTAATATACATATCCCTAGATTATTTAATAACATTTCTTCTATGAAGCTCCATTGGGTGGTTTCAAAAATTATATTAGGATTAAAGCCATAATTTCTACATGTATTTTTGATTTTATCGTTTAAATAGAAATCAGAATTGAATAAAATAAATTCTTGTTCTTGTAAATCTTCAATATCAATCTTTGTTTTTTTAGATAATTCATGATTTTTATGAACGACCAGTTTTAATTTTTCTTCTAAAAAAGAGAATATATCAAAGTTTTTATTATTTGTAGGAAGTACAGTAATTCCCATGTCCAAATCACCATAATATACATCGTTTTCAATTTTTTTACTACCATTTTCAAAAAGTTGAAAAGTTATATTAGGATACATTTCATGAAATTCCGAAATTAAGCCAATTAATATTCTTATATTAATAATAGTAGGGATTCCAATTTTCAAATGTCCCTTTTTTAATTCTAATAAATTACTTAACTCATTAGGGATATTATCATACATTTTAAGCATTTCTTTACATTGGAAAAAGAAAGCTTCTCCTGCGTCAGTTAAGTATATTTGGTTTTTATACCTATTAAATAAATTTACATCTAATTCTTCTTCTAATAATTTAATTGTATTACTAATTGTGGGTTGTGTGATAAAAAGATTAGATGCTGCTTTGGTCATACTTTTTTGCTTTACGACTTCTACAAAATACTGCATATGTCTAAGTTCCAATAAATTTCCTCCCTTTTTATTATTTCTTCACGTTACCAGTTTTTTAAACTAATTATTTTTTATTATTCTGTATACCGTTGAACGACTAACATCTGTCTGTTTAGCAATCTCTTCCCCAGTTAGTTTTTGTTCGTCGTATAAGAATTTGATTTCTCTTTTCTTATAATCTGGCAAAGAAGGACGGCCGCCTTTTCTCCCTCTTGCTCTCGCAGCTTCTAGACCTTTTTTCGTACGTTCACTTAATAAGTTAGCTTCAAGTTCTGCAAATGCACTCATCATTGTAAAAAACATTTTTCCCATCGCATCTTTGGTTGACACATTCATATCAATAATATGTAAATCAATGCCGTTTTCATCTAACCATTGAGACAGATCAATTAATTGTTTTGTTGTACGTCCAAGACGATCTAATTTATAGATAACTAGGATGTCTCCTTCACGTAAATAGTCTAAACACTTATCAAGTTCTGTTCTTTTCGTTTTGCGACCACTCACTTTTTCGCTAAAGATACGTTCACAACCATAGTCTTTAAGTGTATCAATTTGTCCATCAAGACTTTGATCTTGTGTTGATACACGTGCATAACCAATTTTAGCCATTTGAATACCACCTCTTACTAATTGTTTTATGGGTGCTTATACTTATTAATAAAATCTACTTCTCGATGCAAATAAGCACGTCTCTCATCGTCTGAAAACTCATGATTTTTGATATTTTCGACACATTGATTATAGCACAAGTTTATAGACTTAAATATCCAAGAAAAACCTCTTAATTTTAATTTAAGAGGTTTTGTGTCAAAAACGAACCTATTTGAAACTTCACTTTTATTCACTTCTTTTTTATTATCTGTATCCCAAAAGTTCATAATATTTATTTGCTCATCTTTTAATTTGTATAAACCATTCATATGATCCATATCAGGATGAGTCAAAATAAATCTAAAAATATACTCACCGCATCCTAAATTATCATATATATAATCTATGGGATCTACCGGTTCCACAAAGTTGACAACACTTTTTTTTAATAATTCTACTCCATGATAGCCCATCAACTGGTACTGGTTATACATGTTTGAATCCGACGCTAGTTCCTTCTCGGTCTCTTTATCGACTACTTTAGAGTTATTTATGTCAATTAGAGTGGTCCTCCCGCTAGGAAATTCTAATAATGTACAATCGCCATGTCCCACGTTTAAAAAGTGAATCTTTAGCATTAAAAAGCCCCCTTTAAATATTAAAACTAGGACTATTGTAGCATATTACTAGTTTATTGAAATGTATGATGGTACCTATTTTATTACGTTCATACACGTTCCACTTATTGTTTTACATTTAATCAATAGCTGTTTCTATTTCTTTTAAATAATCGATGCCAGAAACCTAATAGCCAGTTAGATATACCATTTATGTATACTCTCCATCCAAATTTAAGTTTTGATTCTATGACAATCGTTGGAAATCTAAATAGATATAATGCTAAGAAATTGAATTGAAAAGATATCTGGTTGATTATTGGAATAATTGTTTTAATGATTTATATATCTTGAAACCAGGTTACTCAATTATTGAAAAAGCATGGTATGAAATGTTAGAAGATTTTAATAAAACAAAACAACAAACTTTATAAAAAACAATTTACAAATTATATTACTAGCATAGTTGCTTCCTTATTTTAAATAAGGGGGGACTATTATTATTTTGGTTTACTTTTCAATCATAATTTATGTATTATCTATATCGTTCGATTATAGAGACTGGGAAACTTATCAAGAATTAAGAATATCAAACGAGAACCCAAAAGTTTTGAAAGTTTTAAAGGGTGAGCAAAGGGACTTTTTTAATGAGGACGGCATAAATATACTTTCTCCCACTGAAGATATCATACATAAGGCTAACGAAAATGAAAAATGGAACTTACTCTCTTATGTTTTACTAATAGAGTATGCAGGACATAAAATAGTTTTAGGTGGAGACGCTGATGCAGAAGTATGGGATGAATTGGTAGAATCAGATGAGAGTTTTCTTAATGATATATCTATATTAAAAGCATCGCACCACGGTAGAGACTCAGGTTACAGCCAAAAGGCAGTTAGTGTTATGAAACCTGATTGGACAATCTGTTCAGTTGGAAAAAAGCCTGCTCAAGACTCTTCTAATAAATATAAATATTATACTAATAAAAAAGTACTGTCTACAAGGTTTAGAGGAAATATAGTTGCTGAAATATCAAGTAATGGCGATCTGAAAATGTATTGCGAAGACAATCATAGCGAGGATGACGAACTTCACCCATTATAATAAGAATATTCTATTCAATTCATAACCAAGATAACTTGTTGAAGGATATCCGAGGAGGAAAAAATGGAGGACTTAAAAAGATATAATACAATACTATTCTCTTTTTTAATTTTAAATGTAGTACTAGTAGGATTATTGGATAGTTATTTACCTTTAATTTTGGATAATTTTAATACTAAAAAACTTATTAAATTTATCTCTTTGGCTTCCATCATTCTATTATCTACGGTCATTTTAAATGGAGTTTTATCAAGTGATTTTAAGCATAAGCTAGTATTTATGAAAATGAATAATCCTCTTCCTGCATCTCGCTTACAAAAAACATTAAAAAATGATCAAAGGGTATCAATTGACCAAGTTTCAGAGAAATTTGGCCCCATACCTGATGACTCAAAACAGCAAAATGTATATTGGTATCAAAAAATTTACAAACCTAACCAAGATTCAAAAAAAATACAAGATATTCACAAAAAGTTTTTAATGACTAGAGATATGACTGCTATCTGTATTATAATTTTATTCTTTTCTATACTAAATACATTATTTCTGTCTGGCACTTGGTTACATGTCCTTGTTATTTTATGTGAGTATTTCATTGTAAGATTAGTGGCTGCTAATTATGGGAAGCGTTTTGTGACCACTGTCATAGCAGAATCTATTTAATAGACTCTAAGGAGCTACTTTGAAAGTAGCTTTTTTCATTTATAAAATATAATAAAATAGATAATTTCCTACAATTAATTTCCTGTCACAACAATTTTTATATTTGTGATAAAATATGAAAAAGTATGCCGTAATCAGAAGAAAAAGAGGCTAGTTTATGCAAGGATATAATCTTCTTATGATTTATAGTACTGATATGAAGGTTTCAGGAGATGAGAATGAATTATATTGGTCTAATTTAAATCAAGGTTTTTTTAATGTTTCTTATTATGCTAGTGGACGGAAATATGGGTATATACAAATTACCTCAAGGCTCATTAAAATAAGAAGCTGAGAGAATAATTTATGAACGTCGAAACTATTATTTTATGTATATAGTATAAATCGTTGTTAATGCTGATTAATTAATTGTTTTGCAATTGCATACAACACGATGTTATAGTGTAATTAACAAGTACATTAACATTATACAAACCGAAAGCTCCCACTATTGCCGTAGTGAGAGCTTTTTTTATGTACAAAATTGTACATCTTTAAACTAACATAATTGATGATTATCAGAAGTACAAAATAGACTCCTTTATGCATAAGGAGTCTATTAATCGTTTCAAAATGAAATGTTGTTTTAATAAAGAACCTTATAACAAAAGATTCTTTAATGAACATAACTTTGTATTTTTGCTAATATCTTATACTGTTAATGTCTTTCTCTTATCTGTTAAACATACCAATACGATACTACCACTTCTTTCAATGACTACATAATCTTCATAATTATTCATCTTCATCGGTCTTTGCCTCCTCTCTTTATTGTCTTACATACCTAATATAACAATGTCTGCCTCATGTTTACGGCTTTGTGTAAATTTACCGTTGTTTTTATAGTGCCTTTTTTTTACATTTTAAGGGATGGTTTCTAGTAATTAATTATTATTATAACTTTCTAAAATATAAGGTTTTGCTTTTTCAAAATCATTATTATCTTTTATAGTAATAGATAAATTTCCAGTTCCATAATGACCAATATTAGTTACATCACGAGTGAAACCTTTTTCTAATTTCACACTATCTAAATTAACTTTTATATAAAGAAGTATTTTATTTTGAGAAGGTAATACTTCTATACACACGAAATTTTTAATTCTTTTAAATGCAATATAAAATTTTAACTCTTTAACTTGGACATCGTCACTTAAAGCTAAAAGATAATTATATATTTCATTATATAAATTATTAATTTGCTGATTTGCTTTATTAATATTTTCGGAAATAATTGAAGTATCCTTGTCAAAATCTGGGTTTGTTTTTTTATTTATAATTGTTTTTTCTTTATGTAAAGTTGAAGCGTTTACTAAATCTAACATAAATAGGTTTTCTTCAAATTGTTTATATCTGTATAATTCAATATTTCTATTTATTTGCTGTACTGCATGTGCATCATATTTTGTGAATCCACCTGCTATACATAATAATCTGGGTGTCTGCCAATCAATTTTGTCAGCAGTATTTGTATTTAACTTTTTCATCACAAGTAATTCAAATTCTGCTTTATGATCCATTAACCAATCTAAATAAAAAAGGCCTTGATTAATTACATTTTCATTTGTTGCTCTTTTATATTCTAAAATAACAGGAGAATAATTCTCATCAATACCTAAGGTATCGATTCTTCCAGCATGTTTTTTGCCCGTAGAATACTCGGATGCGAGGAACGAAATGCCCAATAGATTTTCAGAATTATTTTCTATTACGGTTTGAAGAGATTTTTCTATAGCCATTGATTCTCCATATAATTCATATGCTATTTCGTTATTCAGTTTAAATAATTTTACATCTCCCATATATACTCTCCTTTATTTAATAAAACATATAGTTAACATAATAGGGTGTTCCCAGATGTAAACAAACATCTTCTGTTATATGATTTTTATGTATTAATTTATGGTTATAAAAAGACTCCTTTTAAATAAGGAGTCTTTTAACTGATATAAAATAACAGTTATCTAAATGAAAAATCAGTTTTCAATCACTACTTAAATTTCGAGTTCTACCGTGGTTTAAGTAGAATATTGCGACCTAATTTATTTGTTTCTTAAAATTGCAATATCAATGTGTCGTATAACATTTTATTTATTAATATAACCCTTTTAACTCGTTACTTGTATCAATAAATATATTTTTAACTTGTTGATAATTACTTAAGGCTTCTTTATATGTTTCTCGGCCAATACCTGATTTTTTATAACCACCAAACGGCGCGCCTTCTGGCACTTGATTATATGTGTTAATCCAAATGCGACCTGTTTTTACAGCTTTCGCAATGTTTAACGCACGTGTAATATCTTGGGAGAATACGCCTCCTGCTAAACCATACTCAGAATCATTAGCAATTTTAATTGCTTCTTCGTCATCTTTTACTTTTATAATTGTTAAAACAGGACCAAAAATTTCTTCTTGAGCTAATTTATCAGCATTATCTTTAACAGCGATTAATGTTGGTTCTAGGAAGTATCCACTATCTAAACCATCGTTAGTAATACGTTTACCCCCTGTGAGAATTTCAGCATTAGATTGTTCTGCATAAGTGATATAAGATTGGATTTTTTCCATCTGTTCTTGGCTTGTTTGACTACCCATTTGTGTGTGTTCATCCAATGGATCGCCTATTTTAATATTTGAAAAGGCCTCTTTTAGACGTGAAATTAATTTATCATATATGCCTTCCTGAACCAACAAACGAGACCCAGCACTACAAACTTCCCCTTGGTTAAATAAAATTCCAAGTTGTATACCTTCAACTGCTAAATCTAAGTTAGCATCATCTAAGATAATATTGGCACTTTTACCGCCAAGTTCTAAAGTAGCTGGTACAATACGTTTTGCTCCGGCTTCAGCAACTTGATATCCCACATTTGTTGAGCCTGTAAACGAAAGCTTGTTAACACCTTCATGATTAAAAATAGCATTCCCTGATTCTGAACCTTTACCTGTTACTACATTGACTACACCTTTAGGTAAAATTTCTTGGAAAATTTTAGCAACTTCCAATAAACTTAAGGGTGTTGAGGAAGAAGGTTGAATAACAATTGTATTACCTGCTGCAATTGCTGGTGCTATCTTCCAAGATGCTAATAACATCGGGAAGTTCCAAGCTACAACTGCCCCTACGACACCAATTGGTTCGTGGCGAATGATGCTCATTGTGTCTTTATCTATATCATTGACAGAACCTTCATGTGTTTCGATAACGCTTGCAAAATAATTAAAATGTCTTGCAGCGTATGGTATGTCAATACCTGAGGTTTCACGGATTGGTTTACCATTATTTAAGGTTTCGATTGTTGCAATTTTTTCTTTATTTTCCATCATTTTATTACTAATTTGTCTTAATAAATTAGCACGTTCTGTTTTAGATGTTAAACTCCATGACTCAAATGCCTCTTGAGCTGCTGCTACAGCTGTATCTACATCTTTTTCATTAGCTTTGGTAATATGTGATAATGTTTCTCCTGTCGCTGGATTTTTAACTTCTAGTGTTTCATCACTATGCCCTTTCACAAATTCTCCGTTTATAAACAAACCATAATTCTCATCCAAATAATTTTTAATATCTACTGTCATTTGAATCTCTCCTTTGTTTTAAAACTTCTTGTGGCTTAGTTATCTTATTGTTACTTTAGTATAACTTATATGGTAATACTTATTAAATTTTTCAACTGTTAACTATTTTGATTTGAAAAAGCTTGAGCTACTTTATTTAATTTTTCTGGTGCATCATTTACATCCATGTGAACTTCAATAAAATGCATTTTATTTGGCGTATCATTAATTTCATTTAATACCTTTTTAACTCTGAACTAGTTGTGACGTTATTTGTTTTAACATCATTATAAAGTGCTGTTTTACCATGAATCTTACGATCAATTTTATAACCATCATTGTTAATGATAAATATAACAGGAATTAAATGTTCACTAATAATTGTTGATAAGGCTTGTCCAGTTAATTGTAATGCACCTTCACCGATTAATAACACATTTCTACGATGTTTATCTGCAATTTTTATACCAAGGGTGGCTGGTAGTGTATATCCTATTGAGCCGCATAATAAATTTATTATCTTTATATAATATTAGTATTTAATTAAAATATATAAATTCTTCATAAGGCAAATTAAAATAATGTCCTAACACTTCTGCTTCTATTTCTGTAGGAGTTTTTTCTCCCTTTTCAAATTGCCATAATCTTTTTTCATCAAATGATAAGTCAGAAATTTTATTTAATTCATCTTTAAGTTGTTTAAGTGTTAGCTCATGTCTTTTTCTTAAATTAATTAATATATCCATTTATACTCTCTCCTGTTTTATAGTAAATTTGAATACAACTTTGATTGCATAAAAAGTTATTTTTAGACTTATGCAAGTCTCAAGACTATCATTTCTGATTTTAAATATATGAATCATATATTTAATCACATCATCTTATACGCATATTTAAATTTAAAACTACAGTTAGAAATATTTCTAACTGTAGTAAGTGTGTAATTAAAAAGTTATATGGGGGAGCTTTATTTTATTAATACCTTTAATTTATCTAAATTAAACCTAAATTTACATAATCGATGATTATCAGAAGTTATGGCATAAAAAAGCACTACAAGTTCATAAGCTTGTAGCGCTTTTTATTGTGTTAATTACCAAACAACCGACTCCAGAAACCTTTTTTAGGTGGTTTTTCTTCCTTATCTTCGTCTTCACTATCTATTTCTTCGAATTGTTTATCGTCTATTGTGGATGATTCTTCGTTGAGATTTTCATTCTCTTTCTCTTCAGGTATATCTTTACGCTGCGCCTCTGTAGGCTGTTCCCATTCTTGTTGTTGATCAGTATCTTTAGACTCTCCAGTAAATGTTGCTTCTTGTACATTAACATTTTGTCTATCATTAACAGACGTATCAAAAGAATAATTAAGCTGTCTTTCTTCCTCTAATTGATTCTCTAACTTTTGAATTTTTTTATTACTTTCTAAAGCTAATATTTGTTGGTTTTCTAGAAGTCTATTCAGTGTGTTTATCTGTTCTTTATCTCTATTTGACTGTTCTTTGTATATATCTAATTGATTATATAAATGCTTAATCGTCTCATCTTTTACAAGATTATCATCGTTGGATTTACTTTCTTCTTTTTTTTCATTAACAAAATACTCATTTTTATTTTGGTTTTTTTTAATTCTATTTACTACTATAACTTCATCTTCACCTGATAAATAATTTACATTATCAACCTTTTGAAAGTTCACATTTGCTTTTTTCGCATTATTGTAAACAGTCATTTTTGTTACGTTTAATTCATCGGCGATTTGTTTCATACTCTTCATATAACGCCCTCCATATAATTATATATATAATGTTTATGCTGTTATATACCTGTTATACTTATAAATCCAACATCGTATAAACCATTATATGTATAAAGCTATATAGAGGTATATAACAATACTTTTAAACGATTATACACCGTTTATACCTGATATGAAAGAGCTTATATAGGGTTATATAATATATCCGTATAAATTGGTTATATAGGAGGTTCACTATTTTGAAAAAGCTTACAATCAAATGCGTACAAACAATTTAACAAACCTTTCAAAAGTGTTAATATAAATATATAAAGAAACCCGACTACGGGAATAGTCGGGTTTCTTAGGTAATAAAACAAGTGCTTTGTTTGTTTATATAGTTGTTATATTCTTATTATATATACTAAGAATTATTAGTGCAAGTCGAATACATATAAACATACTTATAACTTTTTATTACCTCTTTTTAAAATTTAAATGTGAAAGAGGTTTTTTACATGTCCAACTTTAATATTAAGGAAATCCAAAAAGAGAAGTTTTATCAATTACCTAAAGTATTTTTTACTAATCCTAAATACACTAAATTATCTAATGATGCAAAAATAACTTGGTCACTACTAAGAGATCGTTTAGATTTATCTATAAGGAATAATTGGATAGACGAAAATGGAGATATATTCTTTATTTATACCAACGAAAAGCTTAAATCTATTCTAAATATCAGCAGTCCCAATAAATTATCTAAAATTAAAAAAGAATTAACTCAAGCTGATTTATTTAATCAAATAAGAGTAGGTCTGAATAAACCAAATAAGTTATATATTAAAAAACCTGAAGTAACGGAGACTGATATATATTACATATCACAACAAGAAAACGATGTAGAATCTCGTAATGACACGGACATATCAAAATCATACGTCCAGAATTATGATAATAATACGTCTGGAAATATCAATATGATACATCAAGACATATCAAAATCATACGCAAATGATACTGATTATATAGAGACTGAGATTAATGATACGAATGATTTGAATGATACATCTAACAATATTTCTAAAAACGTTCATTCGAATCATACAAATCATCAACAATCTGAATTTAATAATGATGCTTTAAAATTCCAAGTACTGGAAGAATTGCCACAACAAATCAAAGATTACTTAAGTAATTTTGAAATTAGAGAAATTCGTATTATTAAAAGTGTTTTACTTAAAGGGAAAAAATCATTTAATAACGCCCATGATACATATTATCGTTTAGAAGACGTGGAGTTCGAACTTGTCAACGTCTTAAAACGCTTTAAAGCGATGTTGCTACAGAAAAATGAAACGGTTGAAGCTATGCAAGGTTATTTGATGCAATCGATTAAAGCTGAACTTGAAGAAATACATGCACTTAATATGCGTCGTCAAAACATGCCTAAGTACAATATCTTTAACGAATAATTCAAATGAACTTACAGCAATCAAAGAAACCTCAAAATATTCGGTTAAATCATCGGATTACTTAACTGGAGATAGTGAAAAAGATTCAGAGATTGTTAATGATTTGGAAAAAGGTTTATACCGAAAACGTATGTTGAGTTATGGTGGATTGCTTAAACAAAAACATAAAATTTTAAATTTAGATGATGCTGAAGATGGAAATTTGATTAATACGAGTGATGAAGATAAAACGACAGACGAAGAAGAAAAAGCACATTCAATTACTGCAATTTGAAATTTTGAAAAACAAAATTATTACTTAAAAGTTTTGAAACGTTAGCTTTTAAGCTAGCGTTTTTTTATGTATTTTTGCCCCTGCGGGAACTATAGCGTTCAACCGGCATGGTTGCCCAATTTTCATGTTAATTTTTAAATTTGCATATAACTGGGCAGTGTCTAAAAAATTAGTTACTGGTTTTGCTCAAATTTTTATTTGTGGAGTTAGAATATATTTATTTAGCTCATATTTGCGTTTTAAGAGCTTATATAATTTTTTAGGTAAAAAACTATATGATTTACCCTAAATCTTTAAAATACCCCCTTAAAATTCAAAATAAAGCATTTAAAATTTTAATACTGCTTGTGATAAAGTTTGTTAAAAAGGAGTCGTTTATTTTATGTCTATTAAACAAATGTTGGATAATTTATTAAATAAAAAATGGGGTTGGGAAGACTTAATTTGGTTAATTCTTATGATTGTCATAGCAAGTATATTTACAACACCATTATTAGGTATTCCAATTGGAATCGTAGTTTATTTTTTATTATTTAACATAAGTGATGAAACTAAAGAAGAATCAAAGAAATATGATTTGAAAAAGAAAAAATAGAAGACGCATTTATGCCGAGAAAATTTATTGATGTTGAGAAGAACCCTTAACTAAACTTGCAGACGAATGTCGGCATAGCGTGAGCTATTAAGCCGACCATCCGACAAGTTTTGGGATTGTTAAGGGTTCCGTGGCTCAATGTCAATAAAGTAATTGAAATAAAGCGAAAATTATTGACCAACTTTGACCTTTATGTTATATATATAGTGAAAATAGTTATATACTTTGTAGGGAGGGGTTGATATGAGTTTAGATAAAAATTCAAAAAAACTAATTCCTTTTAAGAATATGTCTAATTTTGATGGTGTATTTGAATTTAGCCCTTTTGTTGAATTCGAATTCAACAGTAATTGGGAAGAGTATTTAAATGATTTGGATTATGTCAAAAATATTAATCAAAAAATAGGTTAAATATTATAAGGAGTGATCGTTATGACTTATGATTTAAAACCATTTGGAAGAGATTATTTTGATATGACACCTAGTGAATTGTTTAGAGATTTTGGAAGACAATTTTTTAGTAATTTTCCTGATGAACAAGGTATAAAAACTGATATTAGTGAAAAAGACGATAGATATGAATTAAAAGCAGAGCTTCCAGGATTTTCAAAAGACCAAATAGATATTTCTTATGAAAATGGTATGCTAATAATTTCTGCTGAAAATAATCAGGTAAATGAAGAAAAAGATGATGAAGGTAAAGTTATTCAAAAAGAAAGATCTTATAGTAATGTGAAGAGAATGTATTCACTTAATAATATAGATGAAGATAATATTGAGGCTAAATTTGAAGATGGTATTTTATCTGTAGATTTACCAAAAACAGAAAATAGTCAAAGAAAAGTAATAGATATCAATTAATATGAAAAAGAGATGTGAAAATATTTTCACATCTCTTTTTTAGGGTTTTAAGAAACGAGTTGAAAACGAGTTTCTTCTTGTCTTGATAATGGGGAGATTGATTTAATCCATTTTAAAATTCTAGCATAGGATTCAAATACTTTTATGCCAAAAAGAATGCGTCTCAACGATCTATACCGCATTTTATAGAATCGATGTGTTAAATATATTAATAAAATTGATAGAGTGATATCTAATATTGATAATAGAACTTCTTGTTTCGTTATTTCAGTCAACCCTAATGATTTTAGAGGTAGTAATAAAATGTTATAATATAGATGTATTGAAGGAGGAGTGGCGACTCCTCCTAAAAAGTTAATTTAGTTTATTAACGCTTTAATTAGTGATGTAATAGCTCTTAACAGATTGATTAATACTGTTAGGAGCTTTATTTTTTACCCTTTTAGAAATTCATCATTATACTTCTTTTAACAAATGTTAACCTAACTATACTTTTGCTATATCTTCATTTCATTAACGATATGTTCACCTACTACTGTATTACCAATTGAATCATTTTGAGTTTATAATTCACTTTATCGAAGTCTTTTTTTAATTCTATAAATTTTATTTTATTAATGGATGTTTATTTAACTTTTACATTAATACCAAACTAAGACTTACGCATTGTAGGTTGTAAATTATTTAAATCGTTTGTTAAATTTACAGGGAATCTAAAAGGAATCCCGGACAACAGGATAAGGAGGAACAATGCCATTGCCATGGCATTGTTCCTCCTTATCCTTAAAGGATCTAAATACTGATATTGCAGTATTTATGGATCATGTTTAATGACGGACACAAAGGAATCCATGAAATTTTACATGGCATTTTCTTTGGAAAATAGTGGTTCTTCTATCCTTTGGGGCGCAAGGGATCTCACAACAGGGAATCTTTAGAATCCCTAAAGATTCCCCGAAGAATTCCTTATGTTCATCCAAAATTAATGAATATTTCAGTACATAACTAATTAGTAATTACTAAGTTAAATATGATACGATAAAACTAAGTAATTGCTAAGTCAAAAACTTGTTAAAATAGATGAGTATTTACTTAGTTTATTTTTTGTAAAAATATTGAGTGATTATTAACCATATTATCGGATGAATAAATGAGTAATTACTTAGTTATGGAGGGGTCAAAAATGACCGATAAAAGTCATAGAAAAGCTAAAACAATCAATATCAATTTGACTGAAGAAGAATATAAAAAGGTAAAAGCGTTAGCAGAAGATAGAGATTTAAATCCAACAGCTTATACACGGCTTGCGGCTTTAGGTAATCGTATCAAACCTACAGTTGTCTATAACACAGATGAGCATACTGAACAGTTAAAAAAAGAAAAACAAAAACTTGAAATGGCTTTAGAGACAAGCGTACCAAAAGAAGATGTTGAGCTTTTAGAAGCACAATGCGAACATTATAAAACTTATATTGATACGTTTAAGCAGTTCTTACAGTATGTACAAGAGGATGCGGAATATATTAATTTGAATGGATATAAGAATGATGAAAAGCTTAAAGAAGATATGAAAGATGCTATTAAATCCTTTTTTGAAAACTGATTTAATTTTTCAAAGATATAAAACATACGAATATAATTTATATTACATTTTGAAATTTTCGTTCTCATCCACACGATTAAAACCGTGGGCTTTATCACTCACTAAATTCTGTAAATAAATATTAAATGAAACGAAAGGCTTAGGAACAGAAGCAACAAGAGCAGATGTCATTGAAGGGCTTTTAAAACGTGACTATTTGACACCCCCAAAGCTAAAGCAATGGGATTCTTTAGTACAAAATCGTACGCATCTATTTCTAGTTTGTACTTGTCTAAAGTTAGGGGTATGCCAATACCCCATCCTAGTTCAGAACGTATAGTTAACTAGGCTACTTGACTATTACCATCAAGTACAGGTGCATTTATTATATTCTTAGCACCTACAATATCCCTGTGGTCTAAGTGACCACAATGAGAACATTTATACTGTCTATCTTTCGATTTATTTCTTCTACTACACTTAGGACATAATTGACTTGTGTATTTAGGATCAACGTATTCTACTTTAATTCCTACTAAATTCGCTTTGTATTCAATGTACTGTGCCAATCTGTAGAATGACCAGTTACTTAATGAATGATTGTTTTTACGACTTTTACTTGTCTGTTTTCTAATATTTGCTAACTTTTCTAGTCGAATGATACCCACATTGTGCTGAATAGCAAAGTTTACAATTTCACGACTTGCTTTGTGGTCTTTATCATTCATCCAACGTTGCTCTTTGTTTTGTGATTTTTTGATAGCGTTTAATTTTTTAGCTTTACCTAGTTTCTTTCTACGTTGATTGTGGTAGCGTCTAACATACTTGTTGTTGCGTCCATTACCTACAAATTTCACTTTATTTTCATCTGTGCAACAGACTGCTGGTATCTTAATACCTAAGTCAACACCCATTAGTCTAGTGCTTGTATGCTCTTTTACATTTCTTTCAATGGCTATTTGCGCTACATATTTATTTCCTTTACGAGTGATACGCAATGTACCTAGCTTATTAGCTGATTCAATTAGATGTCTTTCATAGTCAGAAATATTTGCTTTAATTTCAATCCTTTGTGACTTTCCATTAACAACAAATGGCATTTTGACGCTTTCATGATTAATTGTATAGTTTTTATTATTCCATACTATGATAGGTTTTTTTAAAACAGGCACAGTTTTGTATTTGGTTTTCTTAGCTTTCTTAAATACTGATTTAGCATCTCTAATTGCTTGATTTTTAACAGCGCTATTTATTAAAGCGTCAATATCTTTAGTTGTTTTCTGTGTTGGTGCCTGTGATTTAACCATTTCATCTACTAATGTATTAATTACATTAATATATTCCTGTGAGGCCGACTTAATTAATTCTAATTGGGCTTTATTTGGTTCTAGTTTTAATTTAACTGTCATTGCTTGACCCATCTTAATCACCTCTTTCTTTGATTTTTCACATAATTTTTAACTGTCTCACTAGATATATTGCCAGCTGTTGACACAAAACAGCTTCTAGTCCACAAACTTGGCATGAATCGAAATTCTTTAAACGCCGCTCTTAATATTTTACTTGTTCCACCTTTTATTTTTGCCATAATATATGACGGACTATATGTTGGCAATGTGTTAATGAACGAATGACAATGATCCTTGTCTGTTTCGATGGCAATTATTTTAAAATCATTAGTTTTTGATATTGCTTTAAAGCGTTTGTCTAATCCATTATTTAAAAGTAGTTTCCTTCTATACCTTGGACAAGACATAAAATGATAATTAATTAGACTTACTGTTGTGCTTGTTCTTCTATATTTATTTCCCTTGTATCTAATATACCCTTTATCTGTATGTATATTATCTTACATTTTGAAACTTTCGTTCTCATCCACACAATTAAAACCGAGGGCTTTCTCACTCTATAAATTCTGTCATCTTCACTCGTTATACATTCGCTTATTTTAGATGAAGATGAGGAAAAAAGAGCTAGTAATTCTATTTCTATGACTGATTTAGATAACGCAGCAAGTGAAAGTACAGACATTTCAAATACTGATATTGAAAATTTTAAAAATGATATTCAAGAAGGACTAAAAGCTCAGCAAAAACAACTTAATAATTTTAGTACTGATAAAATTTATGAATTATCATCAATAAGTAGTAAGGCTGGAATCAGATCAAACGACAAACCAAAATAGGAAGGAGCACTTTATTATGGTAGCGCCTAGAAAAATTAAACAAATAGAAGGTATATAAAAGAAACTAAATCAGTTATATAAAAACATTAACTTTGAAGAATTGAATTATGGAGAAGTTAAAATTGATAAAAACTCAAACTTTATATTAGATAAAGAAGATTATCTATCACAAAAAACTACTGAGAAAATGCTCAATTCATAAAACAATTAATCAATGAAGATGATACAAACAAATCAATAACTAATGACAATAACAATAAAGATAACCAAATAAATGAAGATGTAAATACATTTATTTAAACATTAAGTGTTCGCTTAAAATATTTAACTGAACACTTTTTTATTCTGGTACCGTTAATGTATAAACATAAGTTACTGCATAAAAATAATTTCAAAGGTTAATTTAAGATGAATAAATTATGGAAATAATACATGTTAAGTATTTCACAAATAGTCGTTAATTTAAATAAAATACATAAAATCCAGACTCCTTTAGGGAGTCTATAACGACTCTAAAGAGTCCTCGTTTTTAAACCTCTTGCGGGACAAGGGATATGCCGTTCGGTAAATGCTCGTAAAAATGCCATGTAAAAATACACAAACTCTATTGTTACCGCGTTATAAATTATTATATAAATTCTGTTATACCAGCGTTTACAGTGTTTAAGGATAAGTTAAGAGAACCCCAGCTATGCTGGGTGCCATGGCAATGGCATCGTTCCTCCTTATCCTGTTATCAGGGAGTCTAAAAGGAGTCGCTGATATATTTAATAGGTAAGAATAAACAATATAAGTTGTTCTATTAATTACCGTTAATATAATGTTATAAGTTTTATATTAATAAACTTTAATCATCTTAATTGAGTTCGTTTATTAATAAACAACCAATTAATGTATATAAAATGTGACGCTAATTAAGAACGTTAGATATACTTTAATAAATCAAATAACTACATTTTTATTTTTGATTTATTAAATGCAATTAAACTTAGTTATAAGTTAATGCAGGAGGTTTAGTTTTTGAAATACTAATTAAATGTTATAAAAAAGAGGAATCTATACATAATATAAATTCCTCTAAAGATATTTGAAATATACTTTATTAACTTAATGCATCTTTTATATCACTTGTAAGTAAAAGAGAACTATATTAATAGTTCCCTAAATAATTTCATCAATCCGTTTCATTTGTTTTACTGCATCATTTTTAAAATTAACACTCATATATGAATTGAAACCACTTTTTATTTTTCCGATTATAGCATGTGGTTCTGTTATATTTATTTTATCCAAGCAATTTAGTAATGATATATAATCAAATACATCAATATGATTAATTAATCTTTCATATCTTAAATTTCGATTTATTATTTACTAAGTGATTATTTAGTAATAAAGACCAAAAAAATAACCATTCCCAACTTTTAACCGAGTAGGTAGGATGGTTATTCATTAATTTACTGAAAAGCCATCGTGTATTACATAAATCCCAATATGCTATTTATAATATATAACCCATAACTAAAAATTAGCTGCTTTTATTCATAATGTGACCATGCAGAAAGGATAAAAACTTTCTTATCATCTTCATCAACTGTGTAAACAACTCTATGTTGATGATTTATTCTTCTTGAATAGCGCCCTAAGTGTTTAGGTTGCAACTTTTCAAAAGATTGGCTCGGAAAATAAGGGTCTTC
>NZ_CP017468.1:0-25678 GCF_002442935.1 Staphylococcus nepalensis
AAAAATGGACAAACAGTTAACTGAGAAATTAGAAAACATCCCAAGTTAAACTATCTGCCCTTTTTCTGCCCTTAGTTAATTTTTAACAACTAGCAAACTCTTATAAACACTGCAATTAAGCCACTTACAATAACATTCTACATCATCATTTGAGAATTATTATGCTATTTTTACAGGTTTCTATTATTTTACAAAAAGACTGTTATATCAATATTTTCAGAGTATATTAGTGGTTATAAGTTCCATAGGTTTTTATTAATTTATAAATAATCTGCCCTTTTTTTGCCCTTAAAAATACCCACCTTAATTGGTGGGTTTATTTATGTAAAAAAATAACCACCCAGTGACATGTGTGGGTGGTTTGCGTGGGAACATTCTCAAAAGAGTTGTTCCAATAAATCATTATGTATCACAACCACTACTACACTTTATATTCGCGACTATAAAATATAGCTTATACGGTTGCGTGCCATATTTGCAGTTTCTATCTAACTGCCAAAGTCATAGTCTTATACTACCTTCAGACAAGAAGCAAGCCCACTATGGCGGGGTGAATTGTAGATACTGGACTGGAAGAAGTCACCAGTCGGGACCGATTGTTACGATACATGGTATCTCTGATGTATCTATACCTACATTATACCATAAAAAATAGGGCAAGCACATACGTGCCTACCCTAGTATAATAACGTGTTGCCAAGAAATCATAGTAATCACTTATTAACCATAGTTATAACGTAGAAAAGACAGACCCGAAAGTCCGTCTGATCCATTGTATGGTTAATAATGATCGTGCCTATAATATACAATAAAAAAGCGCCTCGCAAAGAGACGCTGAATATATTTTAAGGCCAATCACAGTGGATTGCGTGGCTTTAAAGCCTATTTATAATTTAACATATTTTTCCGTTTAATCAAATAAAAAAAGAGCAGACACGGGACAATGTGACTGCTTCTTTTTAGTAAGGTATACTTGCGTTGGTTAGCAATAGTATATTGCTTAAAATATTTATATCATAAAAAAGACAACTCGTAAAGATGCGTCAAATATAGTTCATGTTATCTATATACTAACCCACCATCAGTAAGAATAGACTGACCTGTAATATAACCAGAACCTTCTGAAGCTAAGAAAGATACTAAATTAGCTACGTCTCTTGGTTCTTGATATCTTCCTAATTTTATTGCAGAAGAAAATTCTTCGAATGCATCTCCAGGCTCCATATCATCGTTATATTTAACCATTTCTTCGTCGATACGATCCCACATCTTCGTTTTAGCAACGCCAGGACAATATGCATTAACTGTAATACCATCTTGAGCTAATTCTTTAGCCGCAGTCTGTGTAAAAGAACGAACCGCATGTTTAGTAGCTGAATATGTTCCTAACATTTCATAAGATTCATGCCCAGCAATACTACATGCATTTATAATTTTACCACCTCTATTTTGTTTTTTAAATTGCTCTGCTGCGGCCTGCGTCCCAAACACTGTACCATAAACATTTACATTAAAAAGTTTACTAAGCTGTTCTTCATCTATTTCTAAAAATGGAGAAACAGCATCTACTCCAGCGTTATTAACAAAAACGTCTATCTGACCAAACTCCGTAACTGCAAACTGTACTAATTCTTTTTGTTCTTTTTTTACCGAAACATCACTTTTGAATGCGGCAACATTAAAACCGTTGTTCTTAAATTCTTTTTCTGTTTCTAAAAGGAGTTCTTCATTAAGATCTTGTATTATTAAATTAAAACCATCATTTGCCAGTCTTTCTGCTATTCCTTTACCTAAACCACCTGCAGAACCCGTAATAACAGCTGTTTTATTCATCATAAATCATCCTCCAATATTATAATTTTTTAACTAACTTTATAATATCATATATAGTCTTTTTCATCTAAGAAAGCGCTTGTAATCTGTAACATCCTAGTTTGTAAACATAAAATTTTAAATAAAATCGGTGATTAAGCTCATATTGAATTGGCAGGTCTGTCTTAACTCCTTTATATCTTTTCTTTGAATTTCACTAAATTCAGTTTAATTTAGATTTCTTTTTTTCTTATAATAAATTATACTTAATCCTAACATAAATTCAGACAACCAAGGAGAGTGTATATGAATTACAAAAGTGAAATTAAAAAATAGGTTGGAATAAAAAAGAAGTTGCTAATAGAGTGGAAAGTTTAATCGAAGAAGAAATAATAGATACAAAAGATGAATTAACTGACGATGTATCGACAGTTATTGAAAAAGAAGACAACAACCCTGTACTTAATGAATTTTTAAATAAATAAAAACAGTCTGAGGAAAACAGACTGTTAAAAATATATCATTAAACATGTGGCAAAATGTACTAGTTTATACTAGCCAAAATTAGTATATAACAAAGACTTAATTCTGAAAAATTTATGTCAATTTTACTGACATGAAATAACCACCCAGTGACATGTTTAGGTAGTTTAATAGGTAATAATCATTATCATTTTATAATATGTACATGTGAATATATTATAACACAAAAAACACCCACTAGTTGAGTGAGTGTTTTCAAACATTTATTTTAAAAAGCCATTATATATACTTCTTCAGATTTGGCACACTTATCATTTTACTTATTTGCGTTAAATCTTGATAAGATAAGTCCAAAATAACATATCTAAATGTAATATAAGGGCGAGTATCATCATAGACCCTATATACACCAAGACTTAATTCTTCACTGGTTATATCACTATCAGAATCACTTGAAGCATCTAGGAAATTTATATACATCGCGTCTAATTGCTTATCCACGTCAATCTTTATTCTTCTTTCTGCGATCATAAATTTTGGCCTCCTTTTTACGTTCGGATTCTTTTAATTGTGTCTTACTAGTTTCAAGTATAGTAACTATGTCCATATGATTTGAATTATCTTCAGCTATAATATTATAAATCTTTGGATTTCCTTCTTCTTTAATATTACCATAAGAAGAATATTTCCACCTAACATTAGGCCCTATACTTTCTTGTGAGAAAATATAATCTGGGTCAGATACTAAATTTTCAAAAAAATCTTCATTGCCCTTAAAATGTTTTCTTTCTTCGTGTTCATTCATTACATGAAATTCCCAAGTAGTTTTCTTTAATCGCACTTCTCTATTAAGTGGATCAGTAGTACTAAAAATATAATCGTCGTTCATTAGTTACTCATCCTCAGGAGTTCTTAAAAAGTTAATTTCACTTTCAGGTAATTTACCAAAAGCACTTTCATATTTAGCAACAATGTCGCTTGTAGTATCAGCTAAATGTTTTAACGTAGCAGGACTTACCATGATGTTTAACTCTTTTTCTATTCCACGAGGTGAATTCGACCTCATAATTAAAACTCCATCATTTTTTCCTGCCATAACTTCTATAGAATTAATATATACTGTTTCTTCATCAAAAATTGTTACATCTTCTTGTTCTTCTTTATCTGTTTCTGAATAGTAATTTTCGTATGCCATTTATATACCCCTTTAAAAATATTTTTAACAATATATAAAACATTTTAATATTCCTTGGATACGAACGTATAGGCGAACATAAAAAAAAGACAGCCGAATTAACGGCTGCCTTTATTATAAGGAAGTTCCCTATTAAGGAAACAAAACAATAATATCAAATTTTATTAAGTATAACAATTATTAATTTATTCAATCTTCCTTAGGAACAGAAACTATATAGTTATAATTACGAATTTCTAGATGTCTTTCTTCTTTCAATAATCTCTTCTTCATAACTTTGTTTTATATAACTTTCCATACGTTTTTGGTTAGGTCTTAAAGTAAGCCCTAAAAACTTACGTTCTTGGTTAGCATCTTTATAGAAACTGACCATCATAACTAGAATAATAACAGAGAACGGTAAGGCAGTCATAATCGCCATATTTTGAAGGGCGTTTAAACCATTATCTCCACCTGAGAATAATAGAATAAACGCTATCAACGCTTGTGCAATACCCCAGATAACCTTAACCATTACTGACGGATTCAATGAACCATATGTAGTCTGCATTCCCAAAACAAATGTTGCCGAATCTGCAGATGTAATAAAGAATGTTGCTATTAATAGTAATGTTACAATTGATAGTAAAAATCCAAGTGGTATTTCATTAAATACACCAAACAAAGCTGTTTCTGGTGGCATATCTATAATTTTCGGGTGGTCTTTTGCTGTTTCGATACCCAATACACCGAATGCTGCAAACCATACTAAACTTACAAGTACTGGAGCTAACATAACCCCTGAAACAAATTCTCTAATTGAACGCCCTTTAGATACACGTGCGATAAATATACCAACAAATGGACTCCAACTAATCCACCATGCTAATTGGAAGAATGTCCATGAATTCAACCATTCGTTTTTTTGTGGATCTAATGGTGCTGTATCAAACATATTAAATAGTAAAGTATTTAAATATTCACCAGTAGAACTTGTTAACATGTTTAAAATTAGAACTGTTGGCCCTACGATGAAAACAAACAATAAGATAATCCCTGCTAATCCAATATTCGCATTACTTAAATATTGAATACCACGACTTAAGCCTGACCATGCGCTCGCTAAGAACAATATTGTAACAATAATGATAATAATACCTTGTGTTAGGATATTGTTTGGGATATCAAATAAATAGTTTAGACCGCCTGCGATTTGCATAGCGCCTAAACCTAGAGATACTGCTACACCACCAATCGTAGCGAAGACAGATATCACGTCAATAACCGTTCCAAGTGGACCGTCAATTTTATTCCCGAAAACTGGACGTAGTGTTTTAGAAATTAATGCTGGTTCATTTTTTCTAAATTGGAAATAAGCCAACGCTAGAGCAACTACGGCATAAACTGCCCATGCATGAAAGCCCCATTGCATGAACGCTCCTCTTAAAGCTTCTTTAAAAGCATGTGATGTTTGTGGATCTCCTGTTGGCGGTGAAGCGAAATGACTGATAGGTTCAGCTGCTCCCCAGAAAACTAAACCAATACCCATGCCAGCACTAAATAGCATTGCAAACCATGAAATAGTGTTGAATTCTGGTTTATCCCCAGGCTTACCTAATTTCAATTTACCAATTGGGCTAAATATTAAGAAAACACAGAAAAATATCATGACAGCAACAATAACCATATAATACCAACCAAAATATTCAGTTATCCAACCGGTGATATTATTCCCAATATTATTGAATTGATTAGGAAATATAGCCCCTAAAAGTACTACAATTGTGATAATTATAATACTAAAGGTAAAAACTGGCGATAATCTCTTACCACTATAGTTAGATTCGTTTTTATTCATAATTTTACCTCCCTTGAATTCAATATTATGCATAGTAACAAAGTTTTCCAAAAATTACAACTTCAGTTTAAAAAGTGAATAAAATGAATATAAAAATAGTAACAAATAAGATTATCCAACACTACGTTTTATTCAAACAGGTTTAAGTATAAAATAAAAATTACAATTATCTATGTAGAATACTTTAGAAATACAAATGCACTGGAGAGTAACAAAAAAGACACCTCATAAAGAGGTGCCCATCTTTTTTGATATAAAAACGTATCTCGAAAGAGAGTACAGTTTAAATCTAACATATCATGTCCATTCAATACTACCCTAGTTTTTCTCATTTTAGTTTTCTGTTGCTTATCTTTAGTTATATATGACACAATAATAAACATCCATAAAGCAATAAGAAAGATAATTGTATATATTTATTAGTTTATATATCAAACAATATCTGAGACTTATCAGACAAAAAAAGAAGCAATCATAAATAGTTATCTCAAAAAGAGCGAAAACTGTAATAAAAAAAAAAGACAGCCGAATTAACGACTGCCTATACACAATAAGGAAGTTTCTCTGTCTAAGAAACTAACGAAACTATATCATACAAACATAAAAAATAACCACCCAGTGACATGTGTGGGTGGTTTGCGTGGGAACATTCTCAAAAGAGTTGTTCCAATAAATCATTATGTATCACAACCACTACTACACTTTATATTCGCGACTATAAAATATAACTTATACGGTTGCGTGCCATATTTGCAGTTTCTATCTAACTGCCAAAGTCATAGTCTTATACTACCTTCAGACAAGAAGCAAGCCCACTATGGCGGGATGAATTGTAGATACTGGACTGGAAGAAGTCACCAGTCGGGACCGATTGTTACGATACATGGTATCTCTCATGTATCTATACCTACATTATACCATAAAAAATAGGGCAAGCACATACGTGCCTACCCTTGTATATTAGCTAAAATCTCCCCATGCATCACCGACACGTTGACCTTGTCCATTACTGTAACCTATAGGCATGTAGACTCTATCTCCACTACTTACCGTCCACGCAAGCCAAATGTAGCCGTCATAGTCATATACTTCATCATAGTTGATAGATTGATCATAATGTAATTGACCTGCTATAGGCCAACCCGCCCAAGGTCCATAATATCTTGTGTAGATAAAACTTTCATTACCTTTGGAATCTGTAGCCTTACATGTAAATGTAGCTTGTTCAGGTTTCCATAAGATACCGTGAGCATTTCTGCGCCATTTATTACCAACATTCTCACTTTTAGACTGTACAGGCGTTTTCTTATCTTCTTCATTTGGGATAGTTACGGTATCAGGTATGTTGTTAGGTTCTCCGATAATAAGTGTTGGGTTGTCGTAATATTTCTTAATTTCTTTAATGAAATAATTCTGCATTTCTCGTTGTTTGGCTTTGCTCGGTGCGCCTTGCTTAATCGGGTCGAAATCAACATGCAATGCCATACTTCTGTGAGGGCATGCTGTTGCAACAAATTGATTGTGCAGTTTGACCGTTTTTGTATTCGGCTCAATGCCATAATACAACATGTCAATGGCTGCTTGTTTGAATGTTGCCTGCTCGTTCATCATGAAATCTTTATTACTTGCACTCATTGACTCTTCTACTTCATAGCCTAAATAATGACCGTTGCCGTATGTGTCTGCGACATGCCACGCAACACGGTAAGTGTCAATGGCACGCCAAATCGTGAAACGATCAATATAGTAATGTGCCATGCCTGCCTCATAGCGTGCTACAGATGCGTTGCTTAAAGCATTATAATCTTGTACTGCTGTTCGGCTACCTGCTGTATTGTGAATAACTACACCGTCAATAGAGCCCACACGTTTATTCATTGTGTAGTTAATGTTGTCATTGATGACTTGTAGTTTTGTTGACTCAGTTGTTACACCTTGCTCTGCGTCCTCATAAGGCGGACGAATGACACCCCAAAACTCATCATAGTTATGGTTTTGAACAAATGCTGCAGGGCTGCCCTGATCTGATGCGTTATACCAATTTTGGTCAATGCTATCATAATAATGCTCGTTAGCAGCAACGATGATATTCGTATGCCCATATTCGCCACTATCTATAATACCTATATCGCCTTGTTGAGGGACAAAGTCATCTGTGTTCTTAATACGTTGAAACCCTTCAGGCAGTTTCTGTGTGCTTAAATCAATCGCGTTTCCTGTTGGGTGCCAATCAAAATGTTGTTTACAAAAAGCGATAATTTCGTCCATACATTGCGCGCCATGCGCACCGTCTTCGTCTATTGACTTGCCTATTTGCTTAACTGCCCAATTTACAGCGTCTTGTTTTTTCATACTCTAACCTCCTATTTCTTAGGGGCTTTAGATTCACTGCCCGCACCTAATTTATTTACGTTTTTGCCTTCACGGTTTTTGAATGTTTCCCAAATACCAGTTGCCATTAAGCCACTAATCAAACCAGCCAATAAGCGACCACCAATAGACAATTCTGAAACTATTTCAGGAATGAAGTTTGTGACACCGCCAATAACTACACCGACAAACACACCTGCAACAGGTAGCCAATTTTTAGGTACTACATTCAATTTCTTTAACACTTGTACTAATGCTATTGTGATTACTGAAATCACACCTGCAAATGCGATAATTTGTTCCATTTATAATTCCTCCTAATTAATATAAAAAGGCCGTCACTGCTCTGTGACGACCTTACTTTTTAGTTAATTGATTATTTTGATGTGTATAAAATCGGTCTTCGAATTTATCAAAACGACTATTCAAACTATCAATCTTTGAACTAACTTCTAAGATAACCTTTGTATCTTCACGTTGTTGTTTTTGTTCTTCTTTGATATCTTTTAATGAAGCATTATGATCTTCAACCTCTGATTCTATACGTGTAATTCTATTTTCATTATATTTTTTATCTTTACCTACTTTTGTAAACAGCCCCACTACAGTTACTGTTAGTGGTAAAACAGTAAAGATAATCCAATAAGTTAGTTCGCTTTCATTCAACATTGAACCTCCCACTTTCTATAAAATAAAACCACAAGCCTAAGCCTGTGGTTGTTCTGGATATTTCTCGCCGGTTATTTTTTCGTATTGTTCTTCCGTTATACAATTTTCTTCAGTATAAAAAATCACATCTTCTTTTGTATAACAATTTTTTTCATAATAACGTTTTATAGTATCAAAGTCAGGAGCATTATTTTCTTCATCAGTTAAATAAAGTTTCTTTATGATACTCGCAACATCCATTTCAATATCACTCGGTTTATATGGGTCAGGTGGATTATTCTTTTCGTATTCTTCTTTTGATGTTCCAATCCACTTTTCCCCATCGAAGTAATAAGGTTCGTATATACCTGTTGGAGGAGGTACTTCAGTCCAGTCACCCTCTGGCCATTCTTCATCATCGTTGAACAATAAATAAGTAGTTCCGTCATAATAGTTGTATATTACTTTCATAATATCCCTCCTAAATTAGATAATAATTAATTTTACCATCAGCATAAGTCGTTGTATTTTTAACATATACTGCAATTTCTCCAGTTACACCGATTTGTAAACTTAAAGGTTCGTTGTCGCTTCCACGTCCACCTACACTAAAGGTTTTTTTTGGAGCGATATTATTTGATAAAACACCTACTACATTTCTGCCCACTGCAAATGGCCCTTTAACATTTATAAATAACTCTATTTCAATCAAACCATTACCGTGTGAAATAGTTCTATAAACACTCCACTTCACTGTATCAGTCACATTGCTAAAACCATTCTTAAATGTAATATCTGTGAAAGGCGTCACACTAACACGATTATTTGCTATATCGCTATCAACTCTTGATATGAGATTGTCTGTATATACTTTAGCGTTAGATTCAGCGTTTTTCGATTTTTGCTCTATAGATGTACTTATTTCTGTGTTAGCATTTTCTAATTGTTCATCAGTATAACTTTTGCTTAAATTTAAACTTTCATTAATATCATTATTGATAGTTTTTTTGTCATTGTTATAGTCATTTAATTTAACTGCTTGATTGTTTTCGATAATCTCTATTGCGTTATTCGCTACATTGTCGACATCTGTAATCGCACCATTAAATTCACTTAAAACATTCGCTCTTTTAGTTTCAATTTGTTCTAAAGTTTCATCAAACGATTTATTAACTTCTTGTTTTTTATTATCTAACTGTGATAACCCATCATTGATAACTCGTAAAAGCGATTCTTCTGCTAAACTAATTTTACCTTCTAACTCTTGTAGTTGTTTACGCAATTGAACAACATTACCAACTTGTATGACTACTTCGTTAGGTTCGAGTGTTTCAATACCACTATCTAATATAGCAATTGTAAAATCACATACATAAACCCTATCCTCTGAACCTTTCCTTTCAATGGTCACAACAACTTTTACATCTCCTGTTTTTTCTAATTGTTCATCTGTGAGAGTGTATTCAATTGTTCCTGTGAATGGATCAACAATATTCATTTCTTGATTAATATATTTCGATTTATCGGCAAAAAATAAACTTATCATTGGACAAACATTGGGTTCTCCTAACAATAAGTTTCCATTTTCTCTATTAACTTGTAACCTTATAACAGATGTATTATTATCTGCACTATAATACGCTAGAATACCTTTACCTATAGTTGATTCTTTAGGTAGTATATTTGCCTTTAAACGTCCGATTTTTTCTAAGTTATTCATATCTTATCCTCCTAAACATTAGATATCCAGTCTTGCCAAGCATCATCTTGCTTTAACCTTCTTTTTTGTTTTTGGTTACTTAAAGGCGTTGCTATTGCCATACCACTGTGATTATCTGTTGTCATGTAAAGAACATAACACCCTGTATCCTCTGATTTATAAGGATTATCTGACGCATCTTTATCCATGTAATACCAACCACTATAAGTAATTTCAGTTATTTTATTTATATTTTTAGTTACATGATATGAATTACCAAGACGTTGACCATTAAACCATACGTCGTTTTTATCGACTTGAAATAACGGCACATTACCAACTTCTAAAGGATATGGTTTATAGCTAATAATCTCATCATTCATTGTTAATTTACCTAAATACTTATCTTCTCCGTTTTCTTTCCTTCTAATTTCAATACCATATTGATCAAACGGTGCATTTTGATATAATCTAATATGACCTAAGTTCATATCTCTCATATAAAGCACTGCACTTTCAAGGTTAGACAATTCTTTTCTTACATAGCCTACCTGTTTCATCACACTATATAAATGTTTATCACTTTCTGAAATAACTTCCTTAGATACGTATAAGAAATCTGGCACACTACGTTCAGCCGTCAATGAACTGTCGTTAGGTCTATTAATCATAGTTCCATTTACTACCGATGAAGTAGAACCTCCACCATCAAGCACATAAGCATTCGTGATGTCGTTATAATTGGCACTTAATATTTCGTAACAGTCATCAATAGATAAACCTCTGTGTTTTACATTTCTTCCTTCGGAACTTAAGAAAACATAATCGCCATTTTCACGTTGAGCAATAACTTGTCTAGGGTGGAATGTTTTTGAATCAGCATGTTGATGATAAATATCTGGTCTGTGTTCTTTATTAAGTATGATTGGATAAAACGCTGTAATAGAGTTTACTATCCCATCTTCTAACATTGTGGTAGCGCTTGTACCATTAGGGTATATTTTCATCGTTCCATCTTCTTTAAACCCTAAATGCCATCGATATGATCTATCGGTATAACTATCACTTTGATATATCTTACCGTCTTTAATTTGATTACCAATTAGATTGAAGTTAGATGTATTGAATACACTACCGTTGAAAACTGCACTTGCGTAATTTCTATCACTAAATGTTCGGGCAGTTTCTCTGTTTCCATCACCAAATTTTTCAGCAGCAAAACCATGTTTTAATTTTAATTTATTCCCTTGATTGTCATATGTCGGAACGTCCATCAAATAGTATTCCGTGTCTGTATCTCCAACTCTGTAGTGTAACTTTTGAAAATCTATATTAGGTACAAATGAAGTTGTGTTATATACATCGTTGAAATCACTCAACAAACGTTCTGATAGTAATTCGTGACTTTCACCTTCTCTGTCGACTCTTGCGTCAATAACTTCTTTTTGACCATATTCATCTGAACCCACTACCAAGTTGCTCGTACGACCACTATTGTAATTCAATTGCTTTTCTACATTTGTTTCATTATGTTTTATTTGTTTTGAATTATGAGCAGCAAATTCATTAGTACGGTGTTTTCTATCTTCAATATCTTTATTATATATTTTATTTTCTAATCTATTAAAGTTTTCTACCAACATACTTCTAAATGCTTGACCGATTTGTATAGGCAAGTCTTTTTTTAATTTCATTCACCACTACCTCCTTCATTTGTGCTTGAGCCTTTTAATTGTTCTATTTCATCTTGTAAATTTTTAACAGTCACTTCTAAACTTCCAGTTTTAGTTTTAAGTGTTTCAATAGTGTTTTTAGATGTTCCAATATTTGTATTTAATTCTGAAATTTTCGTTTTTGAATCTTCTAAAGAATTCCTTAAATTTGTATTTTCTTCTGAAACTCTATTAACTTCTTTTTGAAGATTAAAAATAACAGTAGATAAATCTTCATCTTCATTAAAATTTAAACCTTGTACCGCTTGTATATGAGTAGCTGCATAATAAGGCTCTCCATTTTCATCTAATGGATATTTAATTTCTGTTGGTTCATTCATCTATTAACACGCTCCCTATTGAATCAGATGCTAATCTAGGCATAGTAAAAGACGACCCACCAAGTGAACCGCCTTTAACTAAATTATTCATTTTTTTAATATTCCTACTGATACCTTGTTGTATTTTAATTATATCTGTTGGTGAGTTACTAAAATCGACTTCTATTGGTTCGTTTACTAACGGATGCGAAGCAGTGAGTTTAACAACTTTTAAATCTAAGTTATATCCAAGTGGTTGATGTATAAACCTTATGGTGTTGTTTTCTTTAATATCATCATGACCAATATAATGTTTTTCTTCAACGGAACCTAAGTAGTTAGTTGATACCTCGACAGTTGGTTGATCGTTGAGTTCGGCTTTTATTTTCTTAAGTAGTTCATCTTCGTCTAATGCATTATCATCAAACACTGTAGGAGCTTCTGCAAAACCAAACGCGCCCATGTTAGGTGAAGGCCATTCTGCATAAGCATGATACATGTCAGTACCTTTCAATACTGCTGTGATGTTTAATACTGTTGATTTCTCTGTACCGACATACATACAAGGTTTTGAGTTTTTATAATCAATACCAGGTTTAGCACCTCTAAATACTGCTTTGAATGTGTGTTTACCTCTTGATAAATTTCTCGAGATAACTATTTTCTCACTCGTGGCTGTTTTACTATAACATTCATATCGTCCAACCAATTCATCGTCTAAATAAACATCAAGCAAACCACCTTTAGCCATTTTCTTCAACGTCCATTCAAGTCTTTCATTGCCATGTTTACATTCAAATGTTTTTGTGTAACTTGCTCCAACTACTTCTGTTCTCCAAGTACCATCTTTGATGAAAGTACCCGAGTAACTTATATCTTTAGGTTTAACTGGATTGTAATTGTTTGTTTCAGCTTTTGTTTTCTTTTTACCATAGCCTTGAATATAAGTTTTAACATCCGTACTAGTAACTGTAGCTTGTACTTCACTTGAATTATATTTGTAGATCAATGGTATATCTGCCATTTCATAAAACGCTTCTTCATCATAGATATAAATTTTCTTATTGTCGGCAAAATAAATATAATTAAATAATTCTGCGCCTTCAGTTATGAACTCCATGCCATTCTTGTTACCTAATTCATCAATAGATACACGGTTAGTAAATTTACCTTTTATTTCATAAGTGAATCCAAGTTTATTACCTCTGAAACCAAATTCAAGATATTGTTCAAGTGTCATTGTGGGCTTGTTATCTTCATCTGTAGTTTCATCACTGTTCATTTCTTCATTTTCTAAATCTTTTTGAATATAATGGTTTTGAAACTCCATAAAAATATGTTTAGCAGTCACATCGTTAGATACAACTGCGCCATCATATTTAATAGAAGTCGATTTGATAACATATTCTTGACCTTCCCAAACTATCAACATTTCATTAAGCAAAGCATCGAATAAATCGGAATTTGAATAGGTTTTATAAATAGTGAAGTCAATTGAGCGTTCGTTATTCTTTTCATAATTAAGTTTCCAAGAACCGAAGTCATAATCTACAAGTATTTCTCCAAACGTACCCTTTTTATTCTTTAATACCATATCTTTCAATATCTTCACCTACCTATATATAAATGGGAATATCCATCGAGTCTGAACATTACCGATATTTTCTCCTGTTATTTCGATGTCATTGAAACCTTTATCCAACGTTAGCCATTGCCAATTTGTATCGATACCTACACGTTTGTTATTAATGAAAGGGTGGACACCATTTATAACCAATTGTTGATTTTTCTTGATACCTTTTTTATATTCAAATACATCTCCAGTGGTTTTATTATTAAGTTTAAAGCCTTTAGGTGCATCATATTAACTAGTAATTTAAATTGATGTCTTAATAATGGGTTGATTGTATCTGATGAACCATTGTAAATTTTAAAGCTGTTGTATTATGTGTGTATTTAATTTCATTATCTGATAAAACGCCACCTTCAAATTGCCATCTCCACTAGATAAACTAAATTCACTTGTGTCTTTTAATGATTCTGAATAGCCATCTTTGACACTAAAAGTCATTTCATCAAAACGAGCTGGGATTTATGTCTGGATTATTAATTTATACTTTATGCCTGGATTGTCAGACGTTACGATATAATAAGGTGTTCTTTTGTAAAATATACTTCTAAGTTTTTGTTCCATTAAATTAATATCTATTTCATCGATACCATCAAAACCAAACTTAACCACTAAATTAAAAGGAGCAAATGAAGCTACACCTGGTAGCTCACCATCTACTCCTTTCATAGTTATACTGTCTTCGACTGATACAGGGGTAAGAGGGCTTTAGCATCAAGAAAAATAAAGTTATTTATATACTCATTGATATCCTTTGTTCCATTTTTCATCAATAATTTTTAACCATCTGCCGTCTATCATCATTAACCTCCTTGATTAAAGCTAGCCATTCTCATATCTTCTTCCTAAAATTTGAGAAAGGATATTCGCTGCATCTTTAGGTGAACCTTGTTTTTGATTACTTAACAGTTTGATAATTGTCTGTGTAAGTTTATTATTTTGATCATTCACTCTTACCAGCTGACTTAGCATTTTCTCAATTGTTGAATTGTCATTGTTTACTGTCACGTTCGCAGAGCCATTATCCATGCCAATCGCTGTCATTGCTTTTTCCATCAAGCCAACCGCACGATTACGTTTAGATTTATGAAGTGGAATGATAGCTTCTGCTCTATTTTTTTCACCAACCTCAGCGATTTGATGTTTAGTTACAATACCACCATTAGCGTAAGGACCACCTACACCAATTTTTTTTAGCATTCTTCCACCATATGTCTCTTTAGCATATCGCATACCTGCAATTAAGTTATCAAGTCCGTTGAATATATTTCCATGTCCACTTAACTTAAATGCGTTAAATGTACCAGGTTTAACTTGAACTAACCCTTTAGGATTACCTTCTGAACTGCCAGGTCCTACTGCTTTGGATTGCCAGTTGATTCAGTGTTGATTTGTCTTAACCAAGCATTTGCATATGTTGATGTTTGTGGCAGACCTGCTAGACCTAATGCTTTCATTACTTCTGGTTTCCATGCTTGAACTGCTTTTGGTCCTGAATTCTTACCGCCTTTACTCTCTAATGACTCTAACCACTGCTTAGGATTGATAGCTGTATCGTTTCCAGAGTGATCACCTTTGTTTAATTGGAAGTGTAAGTGAGCTCCATTTACAAAGTTACCTGTATCACCTGATTTACCGATGACATCACCAGCACTTACTTTTTGACCTTGTTTAGCCATCTGTTCAGATAAATGCATGTACCAATTCCATAAGTTCTTACCAACCTGAACTTCAATCGATTTACCGCCACCGTAATCGTTCCAAACTTTAGAAACTTTACCGTCAGCGACAGCTTTTACTGGTGTTCCTATAGGCATACCAAAATCTATACCATAGTGGCGACCACCATTAAACATAAGCCCACCAGTGTAATGTCCAAATGTTTGCAAGATATTATCCCATGGCAACCAACTAGCATCACCATTGCCACCTTTAGCTTCTGTAAACCAGTCTTTCACTTTGTCTACTAATGAAGATTTCAAGTTTTTATAAGCAGCTTTAACTAAATTAACGGTAGCGTTATCGCCACCGCCGAAGTTGATGCCTATACTATCCATAACTTTATTCACTAATTTACCCGGATGTTTAACATATTTCCAAACATCACCGATTTTTTCACCAAGCCAAGATGCGCTATCTTTCATTTTATCTCCAACAGTTTCCATTGCATCTGCTGTTTTATCTTTGATGCCATGAGCTGTTTTAGATGCTTTATCTTTAAAACCACCAGATACATCTTTGATGCTATCAGCTATTTGTTCATATGTTTTTTTCTTCTTACTACTTTTAGAGAAACGAGGTATTTTAGTTCCTGTACCCGTTGATAAGCGTTTAGGTATTATGCCTTGTTCTTGAAGTTTGTGCGTATGCCTAGCGTTAATAACACCGTCACCTTTGCCTAATCCAACAATCGTATTTTTACCTTGTGGCGCATCAATTGAACCATCCTTACGTTGAATGAGCTCTTGTGTCCGTCCGCCCGGTCCATTACCTGGTCCTTTATCGTTAACCATTGCAACCGTAGGTTGTCTTAACCCACCATTTGAATCCGTAGAGAGCGTTGAACCGTCATAAGTACCTGTAGCTAAATGAGGTATTTTTTTTATAAGTTCGTTTTTACCCGTAATGGCTTTTGATATCTTATTAACGCCGCCAATCATACCATTCAAACCATCTACAGCTTTATTGGCAACTGTTTTACCTAAATCGCCTGCGGCTTTACCCATATCGGCACCAATGTCTTTAATCCATTGTAGCGTATCGCCCAGCCATTTTTTGAAGCCTTTATAAACAGATTCTGCTTTCTTCCAACCTTCACCAGCAATATTACCGAAACTTGTTTTAGCTTTACCCCACATGTTACTTACATTAGTTTTAACAGAACTATAAGCTTGACCGAAATATTTGCTTGTGCCTTTCCACGTAGATTTCGATTTATCCCAAGCTGTACTCGCGGTATCGGTAAATTTACCTTTTGCTTGATTATAAACACCTGTGACCTTAGTTTTAGCTTTTTCATAAGTTTCACCAAACCATTTTTTCGTACCGTCGTATGCTGATTTGGATTTATCCCACACTTTACCTGCAGCGTCTGTAAATTTATCACGCGTTTTAGTATAAACACCTGTTACTTTATCTTTCGCTGAATTGTAAGTATCTCCAAACCATTTAGATGTATTTTTCCAAATACCTTTTGTTTTATCGGTCGCAGTACCTTTAGCTTCTTCGAGTTTGTCACGGGTTGATGTCTTCACATTTTCCCAGGTATCAGATACACCTTTCGTCACTTTGCCCCAAATATTACCTGCTGTATCCCAAGCTGAATTCCAACCATTTTTGAATGATTGTTGAATATTTTGACCTTTTTCACTAAACCAACCCTTGGTATTTTCCCAACTTTCACCGAGTTTGTTAGTAATCGATGACCATAGATTACCGCCAGTTTCAAGCGCATTATTCCATCCTGATTTAATATTCGACCAAATATGACCGCCTTTTTGAGAGAACCACGTTTTAGTTTCCTCCCACTTTTCACCGAGCCAACTTGTCAATGAAGACCAGAGATTGCCTCCAATTTCAAGCGCGTCATTCCAACCTGTTTTAATATTAGACCAGATATGATGACCTTTTTGAGAAAACCATTCTTTCGTATCTTCCCATTTTTCGCCAAGCCAACCTGTTAAATAAGACCAGAGATTACCGCCCGTCTCTAAAGCATTGTTCCAGCCAGTTTTAATATTAGACCAGATGTGGCCGCCTTTTTCTGAGAACCATTCTTTCGTACTTTCCCACTTCTCAGATAACCAACCTGTTAAGGATTGCCACAAATCACCGCCGGTTTCAATCGCTGTATTCCAACCATTTTTCAAACTTGACCAGATATTGCTGCCTTTTTCAACAAACCAACCAGAAACATTTTCATAAGTCTCACCTAACCAGCCAGTTAAAGAGTTCCAAAGATCTCCGCCAGCTTCTATAGCAATATTCCAACCTTCTTTAAGGGCATCCCAGAATTCTTGACCTTGTTCAGAGAACCAACCAGTGATAGTATCAAAACCACTCTTAATATCTTCGCCAGCTTCAGAAATATTTTCTTTCCAAGAAGAAACGGCATCGCCAATATCTTCACCTATCGCTTTAAATGGGGAAGCAATCCATTCACCGATGTTCTCAAACCAACCATTAACAAGCTCTTTCCAATCCGTTTCTGTAAAGAAATCTTCAACTTTGCCCCAACCTTTTTTGAAAGCTCCAATAATTTCATCGGTTTGATCGCCTATCCAAGTGCCAATTCCAGAAGCTTGTGAACCTACATCTTGCCAAAAACTATTCCAATCATCTTTTATAAAATTTTTCGTTTTTTTATACCATTTTTCAGAATTAGAATAAACATGACCACTAGATAAATCTATGTCATCCGCTATATCTTTATTGTTCTTTTTAACTGATTTACGTATGTCACCAGTTTTGCCTTCAGCAGTATCTATCGCTTCATCATAAGCATCTTCGATTTCTCTAACTCGCTTATCGTGTTCTTTTTGATCAATTTCGCCGTAAGCAAGTAAATCATCAGCTTGAACAACATCATCTTCACGTTGTTTTTTAGCTTCTTTTTTAGCTTTTTTCTCTGCTTTGACTGCATCTTTAATAGCCTCACTTGCTTGTTGTGTATCAATAGCACCTGTGTTAGCGTTCATTCTTGATAAAATAGCTTGTTGCTCTTTTTGTCCTTTCGCAATACTTTCGGTTGTGATACGATTACGTTCATCCAATTTAGCTTTTAGGTCTTTTTCTTCTTGAGCTGTAAGTTTCCCGTCGTTAAATTGTTTTAGTTCTAATTCTTCGATTTCTTGGTTTAGCTCTTCAAGTCGTTTAATTTTTTCATCAGATGCCTCTTGATTTTTTTGAATCATATCTTGTTTTTCTTGGGCAGTAAACGCTTCACTGTTTTCAAGCATATCATTCAATTCATCGGATACTTTTTTATTACGTTTTTGAATTTGCTTTAAGGCTTCTTCTCCACCTTTTCGAACTGAAGTTTCAAGTTTTTCACGCATATCATCTGTGATTTTGCCATGATTTAGTTTGATATCTGATAAAACACGCGTTGTATCTTCTGAATACTTAACATATTTATCTAAAGCATTTTTAGTTTCTTTAGAAACGCCTTTACCTAAAACTTTAGTTGTATCGGTTGCTTTATCTGAGGCTGTACCAACTTTATCCATGAATTTTTTAAAGCCATCGCCAGCTTTTTTTAATAAATCGTCATCGTCTAAGTCTTTATAGCCTTGTTTCATTTCATCAAAGAAAGTTTCTTTGATTTTACTTCCTGTTTTCGAGAACCAACCACCTAAGTTTTTAAGTTGATCAATAGCGCCGCCACCAAACGTTTTGATGACATCAAATAAACCATCAACACCCTTTTTAAACCAGTCAACATTATTGTATGCTTTAATAAAGGCGCCACCTAATAACGTAACACCTGTAATAATCCAGCCAATTGGACCGCCCAAAATTTTAATACCATTACCTAAAACTTTACTCGCTTGACCTAATAAACTAACTTTTCCAGCTGCTTTACCTGTTGATTTACCGAAACGTCCAAATAAACCTGCAGAACCTTTAGCACTCTTACCTGACGCAGTAATTGCGCCTGCATTCGCTTTAGTTGCTCCTGCATTAATTGCAGCTTCTGCAGAGTTTTCAGCCATACGTCGATTAAGTTGTGCGTAACCACCAGCTGCTGCTTGAACCGCTCTTAATAATAGGCCTACACCTAAAGTTACGGGACCAATCGCGGCAGCTACGCCTGCAATAGCTACACCTGCTACTTTTGCACCTTTAGGTAAATCATTTAAGAAATCAACCGTTGATTTCAAACCGCCAACCATACCCGATAAAGCAGGTTGAATAGTTTCAAAAACAGATAACCCAAGCTCTTCGGCAGCTGATTTTAATTCTCTTAAACTACCACCTAAGCCTTTTTCCATTGTGTCGCCCATTTTCTTAGCCGAGCCTTCACTGTTATCAATAGATTTAGATAGTTTGTCATAGTCTTCTTGAGAAGCATTAATAACAGCCAATGCACCACTCATTGCTTCTTTACCAAATATTGTACTTGCAGTTGCAGCTTGTTGGTCCTTAGATAAACCACCCATTTTATCTCTCAATTGATCCATAACGTCACGCATTGGCAACATTTCACCTTTGCTATCTGTTATAGATATACCGAGTTCATCCATCTTGTCTTTCATGCCTGCCGTTGGTTTTGATAGGTTTGTAAACATCGTACGCAATGCTGTACCAGCTTTTTGCCCTTTGATACCCGCATTACTCATCAACCCAATAGCTGTTGAAGTATCTTCGATACTATAACCTAATGCGCCAGCTACAGGGGCAGCGTATTTAAAGCCTTCACCCATCATTTGAACATTAGTATTCGCATTTGCACTAGCTGACGCTAAGACATCCGCAAAACGGCCACTATCTTTAGCTTCAAGCCCAAATGCTGTTAATCCATCAGTAACAATATCAGAAACAGTACCTAATTCTTCACCTGATGCAGCAGCTAAATCCATAATCCCAGGCAAACCACTCATCATATCTTGCGATTTCCAACCAGCCATAGCCATGTAGTTCATAGCTTCAGCACTATCACTCGCACTGAATTTAGTAGTCGCACCCATTTCACGGGCTTTCGCTTTCAACGCGTCTAAATCTTTACCTGTAGCGCCAGAGATGGCTTGTACCTTACGCATGCCATCGTCAAATTCAACGCCAAGTTTACCTGCGTAGCCCATAGCGCCAGCAATCGGTGTTGTCACATACATAGACATATTACGTCCTACTGAACGCATATTTTGAGACATCTTGCCATACTTCTCTGACATTTTGTCTAAATGGTCTGCTTGTTTTGTATATGAGCTATTAGCAATCATTTGTTGTTTGTTCATTTGCTTTAGCTCTTGTTCAGCTTTATCAATACTTTTTTGCAAACCATTCATTGAAGCTTTTTCATTATTAACAGCTTTTTCGGCTTTCGCTAAGTCTTTTGGATAATCTTTGATTGTTTTAGAAAGTTTGTCATATTCTTTTTCTGCAGTTTTAACTGCGTCATTTGATTGTTGGTAAGAAGCTTTAACCTTTTTATTTTCTTCTGTAATGCTTTTATTAGATTGGGTTAACTTCTTAACATTTGCAGTTTCTTCTTTGTGGCTAGCAATTAATTTTTGATGGACTTCACGTTGTTGTTTGGTCGCATTAGAAGCTTGTTTAATTTGTTCAGTAGAGGCTTTGCCTGATTCTTTTAAACGTCTTTCTGCAGAACGTAAGTCATCGAGTTTTGTTTTAGCTTTGGCCTTTTCAGCACTTAATACAGATTGTTTCATTTTAGCGTTATCTAATTCCTTATTAGATTTTTTCATCTCTTGATTAGATTTACGCATCGCTTCATCTTGCTTCTTATGTGCTTCGGCAAGCTCTTTAACTTTTTGTTCTTGTTGTTTAATACTATTCGTTGCTTTTTCATAAGAACTTTTAACGTTATTTAAATTGGTTTTAGCTTGATCATACATTTTCTTTTGGACTTTCATTTTATTGTTAAGTCCTTCAATACGTGTTTGATACTTCTGTACAGATTTCTCAGCTTTGCCGAAACTAGACATATTCGCTTTCACTTCAGAACTCAATACGCCCATTTGACGTTTAAGACCTTTCATGCCTTCTTCAACGCCCGTATTATCCATGGTGTTCTTTATCGCGTAGCCTTCAATATTTTCCAATTATATGTACCTCCCTTCTTACCTATCCACCGAATAGTTTGATTAAGTCTTTACCTTTAATAACTTCTTGTTCTTTTTTAGATTTAGTTTTTTGTTTATCTTTTTTATCATCTTCATTTAAAATCGATAACAGTTGAAAATACGGTTGTGCCTTAACTTCTGTTAAAGTCCAACCGTAATGCATCATACAGAACCTTTGTAAGTCCTTAATGTTTGATAAAATTTCGCTTATTGAGAGTGTTCTTCTGTCTTTCCCTCTTGGCTTGCTTCATCTTCTGAATTTGTTTCGTCTTCGCCGCTGATTTCTCGAAATATTTCACCTAACACATAAGAATATGCTTTTGTACCCATATTATTTAAAATGTCTTCTTCTGTTAAACCTTGTTTTTCAAACAAACTAACTAAGTAATCACGTTCCATTTTTCTCACTTTTTTCATATCTGGTTTTTCTTTATTCACTTCTTTTTCTCGACTTTCCATCCATTCATAAAAACGTTCTGCTTCGCCCATCGTGATAACGTCTTTTGAATAGCTTTCTACTTTACCTGTTTCTTGGTTTTTAATTTCAAATTTGATCATGTTATTGTCTCCTTAAAGTTAATTATTTTTGTATACAAAAATAGGCGACCGAAGTCGCCTTGCTTATTTATTCTGCTGATACATCTGCATCGTTTTCATTTGCTTCTACTTCTACATTATCGGGTTCTTCTGGCGTAGGTTCTTCTTCAGTTTCAACAGTGACAGCACATGTTGCTTTTTTATTACCATCCTCAGTAGTAACTTCAATGTTAGCTGTACCGTCTGCAATCGCTGTAATTGTACCGTCTTCATTTACTGTAGCTACATCTCTATTGGATGATGCATAAGCTACACCTTTATTAGTCGCAGTCGATGGCGCAACCGTTGGTTGAATGGTTGCTGTATCTCCGATATTTAGCGTTAAACTTTCTTTATCAAGGGAAACCCCTGTGACTTTAATTGGATTCGTTTTAAATCCTGGCACATCTGTTTTGTCAGATTCACCGTTATCGTTACTAAAAGCAGCTTGATGCGTGCCTGCTTCATATGCTGTATCTGCGTCCAGACCTTCAATCGTAACGTTAGCTTTACCATCTTCACCACGTTCAGCACTTGCGACTACTTCATCATTTTTATAAATCTTTAAAATGTCTGCCATTTAAAAGCCTCCTAGTAATTTAATTTAAAAAGCCCCTATTCTGCAGAAATAACAGCCGATTTACTTTTAGCTGTTATCGCTACATTTTGGGGTGCCTTAGGGTGTTTCTACTGCTTCGTTATCATTTGAATTGTCATTGTCTGGCATTTCGCCTTCTCCAACATTTTCGTAACCAGGGAATACACTTTGGAACAATTCATCTGACCCTTCTTTACCAACATGATAACCATAAGTACGTGATTCGCCATTAATAGTACGTGCGATCCAATCACCTGTAAGTTGTTGTGGTTCTGGTTCTTCTGCTTCTTTTGGCGTTGTCTTCCATTCAATAGATTCAAGACTCATTGTTCCTTTAGTTAACGCAAGATATACAGGTTCGCCTGATAATAAATCTTCTGACTCGCCAATTAACGCAACATAAGGCGCACGTGTTTTCTCACCAACCCATGAAGTCCCATTTTCATCTGAATCACGACCTAAAACGGCATCTAAATCTTTATCTGGTACATTAAATACATCCAGTTCTGACTGAACTTCGCCTGTTCCTTGTTTCTTAGACCATACCGTCTTATTTGAAGCACGCATTTCAACTTTTCAGGGGCTAATCCTGAAATGTTAAGATTGACCGTACCACCTTTTGCATCTTTCCATGTCATTAATTTCTTAATTTTTTCATCTTCATCAAAAATACCTACGTGTACTTTTTCAAATCCTACTACTGCCATAATTTTTCCTCCTTGAATTAAAAAGAACGCATCTATTCGACACGTTCACCTTTGTAATATTGGTATTTAGGTATGCCACGATATCTTCGTGACATCACATACCTTTGTGTTGCTTTAAAATAGTCATCTAATTGTGATGATGCTTGATTTAAATTTTCATTTGATAGTAAATAACGAATCCGTTTCGTTATATCTATCGTTTGTTGATGATTATAAGATTCAACATCGACTTGAAAAAAATAAGTTTCCGATAGATATTTATCAGAAACATATGTGCTTGGACGATCTAATATCGGGGTTAAAACGACAAACGCATCACTCGTATCATCCACTTCTGTTACTTCGTAATAATAAATGCGGTTGTTTACTTCTGATGCGAGTATAGGGTCGTTAATAATGATATTCGTAATATATTTGAGTATATTCACTTTTTGTTCAACTCTCTTCGAATGATGCCACGGTATTTGGTTTGTGATGCATCTAATGTTTTGGCAATGACACCGTAACCTTGAGGTGTATACTTTTTACCATTACGTGTATAGCCATGTTCATTAAGATGAATGATATTTTTTCTTTCCTTAGGACCTTCCCAATGAATCATAATCCGTCTTTGACCAGCAACCGTTTCAGGATTCCCTCGCTTCATTTCTTGAATGGTCGCGCCTGTATCTCTAAAATCTTCAAATTGATATTTGAGTTCTTCTTTTAAAAAGTCAGATGCTTCAATTAATGCTTTATCATTCTTTACTTGCATTGCTTTTTGACCAAATTTTGCTTCCATCTTTTTCATTAACTCTTTTTCGCCTTTAAGCTTTACATCATATATACCATTGATTTTAGGTTTACTCATTTTCAGCCACCACCACCGTAATATAGCCTGCTTTCGGCTTATCAAATCGAATATCATATATGTTAAATAGTTGCGTTTCAAAGCGATAATCCTTCACTTTGATTGTATGTTGATACTTTGGGATAAATTGTCGTTGAGCGTCTCTCATTATAATGTAAAACCTTGGGTTTTACCGTTTGTCGTTAGAACTTGTCTGTCTTTAATAGAATTATCATATTTTTCAACTTTACAACTATAAACCTCTTTTTCTTCTAAATCATCTGGGTAAGGGCCAGTTTTAACCATGTCATAAAAAGTTAAGTACGTATTAAAGTTTTTAAATTGCACTTAAATCACCAAACTTTCAACTTAAGAATAAATGATTGTAAGGTTCTGTCATTAAATCCTTTATTTTCACGTTCATACTCAACAAAGCCACGAGTCTCATAATCACGCGAAACAATATAATTAATCGCTTGGCAATATAAAGGATATGCCTCATCACTATGATAGTACTGAGGCACACCACTTAAACTTAATTCAGACTTAGCACTTTAGAATCATATCTTCTAACGTATCATTTTCGATATCATAATCTATGTTTAACCATCTTTTGATGCGTAATAATTCATTTTGATTCAACAAAACCACCCCTATTCAGCAGAAATAGAGACGGATTTTGCTCTCGTCTCTACTTCTACCTTTTGGGGCTTGTTAGGGTGTATTCGTGTCTTCAGAACCACCATCAACTTTAGCGATACGGAACGCACTGTCTAATGTACGTTGTTGATCATACCAAGCAGTTAAAACGAATAGATATTCGCCTTTTTTTACATCTTTATCTGTATCAAACGTTGTACCATTGTAGTTAATACCAAAGTAATTGAAATCTCCTATTACTGGTTTAACTGCTGCATCAGTAAATACAATTGGTTTACCAAATATTTTTTCAGCAGGAGCGTCAAAGAAATTAGTAGTACCGTTAGATAAAATATCAATAATTTTAATATAATCTGCATATCTCATATAAATCACTGAATTATCACGATAATCTTCATGTAAATCAGCTAAGGCATTAATGATAGCTTTATACATATTTGAACCAGCCACTTCTTTTACACTTCCATTATAAAATGACATATGTTCAATTCCAGGTTTAGGACTAGCAGCAAAAGCGTCTCTACGTTCTTTATCGGCTAATCCTGAACGTAAAGCATTCTCTACCCAACTAACTAATTCAACATCTGAACCATGAATTACAGTATCAGAAACTGCAGCAAATACTTTAAATTTGTATGTTTCGAATTTAACTGTGTCACCTTTTAGTTCCATTTCTTTAGCTGTTTCTGTATCTGTAATAAAATCATCGTCATCCAGTGTGTATGAGATACGAGGAATTTCTAATCCCTTAATATTTGTTAGACGTGCTTTTTCTCGCAACTGATTTCGAGCGAAAG